>NZ_JAHXPB010000001.1 GCF_023147505.1 Brevundimonas sp. EYE_349
GGCACCAAGCGCGAAGACGTCGAGCGCGGTCAGGTTCTGTGCAAGCCGGGTTCGATCACCCCGCACACCAAGTTCCAGGCCGAAGCCTACATCCTGACGAAGGAAGAAGGCGGCCGCCATACGCCGTTCTTCACCAACTATCGTCCGCAGTTCTACTTCCGCACGACGGACGTGACCGGCATCGTGCACCTGAAGGAAGGCGTCGAGATGATCATGCCCGGCGACAACGCCGAGCTGAGCGTCGAGCTGATCACGCCGATCGCGATGGACCAGGGCCTGCGCTTCGCCATCCGTGAAGGCGGCCGCACCGTCGGCGCCGGCGTCGTGGCCAAGATCGTCGAGTAATCGACGACACCACCCAGCCCACCGGCTGACCGAGTAGCGTACAGAGCGGCCCCCGGAGCGATCCGGGGGCCGCTTTTGCTTTGCGGCGAGACACGCCATAGTGTGATCGGAGGGCGATCACAGATGGCGTTTGAGGGAGAAGTCGCGAAAGGCGAACTGGTGACGTTCGCGCCGCCGGGACATGGTTTTGGGGCTAGGCCGGTCGATCTGCGGGGGCGCGATCCCTTCGCGCTGAGCGAGCGTGGCGTCTGTTATATCCTGTTGGAAAGCTTGAGCGACCTGACCGGACCCGTTCCAGCCTTCAGTTCTCGGCTAGTGCAGCAGGTGACAGGCAGCGATGGTCTTCAGCCAACAGCCAGTTTCGAGATCGTGTTCGATCCAGCCTTCGAGCGTGTGATCGTACACACGGCAAGCGTGCTGAGGGAAGGCGTTCGACGGGAGGCGGCCAGTCCGGCGGCTTTCGAGCTCTTGCGCCGGGAGTTGAACCTCGAGCGGGCGATCTATGACGGTCGTCTGACGGCTCATATGATTATTCCCGATGTTCGCATCGGCGATATCGTCGAGACATGCTACACCATCGTCGGGGCCAATCCTGTGCTGGCCGGGCGGTTCAGCCGTCGCCAGAGCCTGCAGTGGGCGGCTCCTCTTTTAGAGGTGGAGTGTCGCGTCAAGGCCCCCGTCAATCGCATTCTGGTCCACTGCAGTCATTGTGCGCCGCCAGACCTGGAAGAGACGATCGAAGGGGACGTGCGCCAATGGCGTTGGCATACGTTCGACGTGGCGCGGCATGTCTACGATCTCGATACGCCTGGGTGGTGGATCGGCCATACGGAAGTGCACATCGGCGATCGTCTGGTCTGGTCAGACATCGCCGATCTGTTCCGCGACTTCTATTCGCCGCCCGCGATCTTGCCGACGCAGCTGGATGCGGCGATCACAGAGCTGGCCGCACGTTATCCGCGCGGAGAAGACCGAATGGTCGAAGCGTTGCGTTTCGTACAGAGACTGCTCCGCTATCATTCGGTTGGGATAGGCGCTGGCGGGTTCAAACCAAGAGCCATTTCAGACATCTGGGCCAGTCGCTATGGAGACTGCAAAGACGCCTCATACCTCCTGACCGTGATCCTGCGTCGACTAGGCGTCGAGGCGTGTCCAGCACTTGTAAACACTGTCACCGGACGTGGGTTGAAAGAGGCCTTGCCCAATGCGACGGCCTTCGACCATTGCATCGTGCGCGCTGAGGTGGATGGGCGTGTCAGATGGCTGGACGCGACGATGGCCCCCCAAGCGGGAACCGCCGACAGCATTACTCAGGCGGGCGGTGGATGGGCTTTGCCCTTGACCGAAAACGCATCGCTCGATGCGATTCCAGAGCCAGGGAAAAAGGTGGTGCTTGAGGTTTTCGAGGCGTGGACGTTCAAGCGGATGGCGGCCGATCCGGCGGAGTTAAAGCTCAGAAGCGTCTATCGAAGCTGGCGCGCCGACGACATGCGCCGATGGGGCGAGAACGAAGGGTTCGAGAGCGTAAGTCGTCGGCTGCGCGAAGGACTGGAAAATAACTACGGCGAACTGTCCGAGCTTCACCCGTTGACGTGGACCGATGATCGCAACGCCAATGAAATCGAACTGATCGAACATTACAGTGTGAGCCGCCCCTTCGTCGTGAACGATGGCGACGATACGGGCGTGCGCTTCGAATCCGTGGACGACGTGGTCGGGCCCACGCTCACCGCCACCGAGCGCGCGCGGCGCGATCAGCCGATTCACATCGGCGCACCTCGTATCGTGCGCACCGAGCGAACCTTCAACTTTCCCATAAAGCCGCATGTTACACCTTGGGAAAAGGCGTTTACGGGACCTGGGGTCAGGGGGTTTTCGAAGTTTGAATGTTTGGACAGCGCCCGCGCGCGACACCTTATCGAGGTCGATGTCGCCAAAAGCGTCGTCCCAGTGGAGCACGCTCAGGACTATTTTGCATTCCTGCGGAAGATCCGAGCTTTTAACGGCGTGAGCTTCGTCCTGGATACCCGCAACGGTCGCCTGAAAGGAGCAGATGGTGGCGAGACCACCTGGCGTAGCTGGTTGGTCGTTGGCGGCGTTGTCGGGGTATTGGTCCTTCTTCGGATACTCTCCGCTTAACGGCGAAAAAGCTGGCCAACTTGCTCGCCCTACGGATGTCGGGGGTTGTGAGCCACGAGATTTTGGCGTTTGGCTTCGAAAGGATGTTAACTTTTCGGTAACCACATGCGACGCGCCATTCGACTGGGTCTTTTCATCGGCACCGTGATCGGCATGAGCGCCTGTGCGACCCAGTATGATGCGGGCGGGCGGCCCGTTTCTGGGCCTTATGGTTCGGTCGAGGCGGGGCGGACGAGCTGAAGGGCGAAGGAAAACGTGGCGCTGGCCGCCTTCCTGCCCTAATGTAGCGCCGCGGACGCCGAATGTTGCGCCGCGCTGGTCTCCAAAAACCCCTAGATGTTACTCATCGCTATTGCCGTCGTTCTGCTCCTGGTGGTGCTCAACGGCCTGTTCGCCATGACCGAATTGGCGGTCGTTTCCTCCCGACGGTCAAAACTCCAGGCGCGGGCGGAAAGAGGAGATCGGGGAGCCCGGGCGGCGCTGAAGCTGTCGGAGGAGCCGACGCAGTTCCTGTCGGCCGTGCAGGTCGGCATCACCCTGATCGGCATTCTGGCGGGAGCCTATGGCCAGGCGACCATCGCGGGGGAACTGGATCGGATCCTTGAAGTCGCCTTCCCGGCGCTGGCCGCCTATACGGAATTCTTCGCCACGGCCGTGGTGGTCGTGTGCATCACCTATGTGTCGCTGATCATCGGCGAACTGGTGCCCAAGCGCCTAGCGCTGATCTTCCCCGAGACGGTGGCCTCCAAGATGGCCGGGCCGATCTCCGGCCTGGCGATCGTGCTGAAGCCGTTCGTCCTGCTGCTGACCGCCTCGACCTCGGGCATATTGAAGCTGCTGGGCGTCAAGGATCGCGACGGCTCGGACGTGACACAGGAAGAGGTCGCCACCATCCTGGCCGAAGGCACTTCGGCCGGCCTGATCGAGCCGGAAGAGCAGGAGATGATCGAGGAGATCATGCGCCTGGGCGATCGTCCGGTGCGGGTGGCAATGACGCCGCGTCACGAAGTGTTCTGGATCGCCCTGGACGACCCCGAAGACGTGGTTCGCGAGGAAATTCGCACCTGCCCCTATTCGCGCATCGTTGTGGCGCGCGAGAACGACGTCGATAACCCGCTGGGTCTGGTCCACAAGAAGGACCTGCTGGACGCCCTGTTGACCACGGGCAAGATCGATGTCGAGCCGCTGGTCGCCGAGCCCGCCTTCATTCCGCAGTCGACCTCGGTGCTTAAGGCGCTGGAGATTCTGAAGGGGTCGCGGGTCCACATGGCGTTCATCGTCGACGAATACGGCGCCTTCGAAGGCGTGGTGACCGCTACCGACATCCTGGAGATGATCGCCGGCGACTTCGACGAGGGGCATGACGAGGAGCAGGCCTGGATTCATCAACGCGCCGACGGCAGCTGGCTGGTGGACGGTCAGACGGACCTGGACGATCTGGCCGACACCCTGGGCGAGGATTTCGGCGAGCACGACGGCTTCCACACCGTCGCCGGCCTGATTCTACATCAGATCTCGCGCGTGCCGGACGAGGGGGAAGTCCTGCAGGTCGGGCGATTCGAAGTGGAGGTCGTGGACATGGACGACCGCCGAATCGACAAGCTGATCTTCAAGGAACTGATCAAGGCCGAGGACGAGCGCGACGCCGTGGCGGCCCATCTGGAAGACTAGCTGTCGCATTGGCGGGGATAGCCTCACATCGCCCTTGAAAAGGCGGGCGGTGTGGGGCATACGCCCCCCTCTGGCGAACGCGCGGGCCGGACGGTTCGCGCGATTGTCTAGGAGTTTAGCTCAGCTGGTAGAGCACCGGTCTCCAAAACCGGGGGTCGTGGGTTCGAGTCCCCCAACTCCTGCCAATCCCCCCTGTCGCTTCCGGATGGGACTTCCCATCTGGGGCGACAGGAACAATTGTGTGAAGAGCAACTGATGGCCAAGGCCAAAACTCCCGGCAAGCGGCCGCAAGGCACTGCAAAGCCCCAGGCCGCTGCAGCCGCCGCCGCCATCACGGTCGATTCGCCCGAGCCCAAGAAGCCCCGCACCAGCCCTGGTCAATTCATCGGCCAGGTCCGCGCCGAGGGCCGTAAGATTGTATGGCCCAGCCGCAAGGAGACCTGGATCACCTCGGTGATGGTCTTCATCATGGTGCTGATCGCCTCGATCTTCTTCTGGATCGTGGACACCGGCCTGGGTTACGCCTTCCGCTACATCATCGCTCTCGGATCCTGAGAAAGACGCGCCCATGACCGATGCAGCGCCCGCAAAGCCCGCCAATCCGCGCCACAAGTGGTACATCGTCAACGCCTATTCGAACTTCGAAAAGAAGGTCGCCGAGCAACTGCGCGATCAGGCCAAGCAGCAGGGCCTGGAAGACGCCTTCTCCGAAATCCTGGTTCCGACCGAGGACGTCGTCGAGATCCGTCGTGGCCGCAAGGTGAACTCGGAACGCAAATTCTTCCCAGGCTATGTGCTGGTGAAGATGGAGATGACGGACCAGGCCTATCACCTGGTCAAGAACACGCCGAAGGTCACCGGCTTCCTGGGCGCGGCGGGCGGCACCAAGCCCCTGCCGGTCTCGGAACGTGAGGTCCAGAACATCATCGGCGCCGTGGAAGAGGGCGTCGAGCGTCCCAAGCCCACCATCCGCTTCGACATCGGCGAGAAGGTCAAGGTCATCGACGGCCCGTTCGCCAGCTTCGACGGCTCGGTCGAGAGCGTGGACGAGGAACACGCCCGCCTGCGCGTCGCCGTGTCGATCTTCGGTCGCGCCACGCCGGTCGAACTGGAATACGCCCAGGTGGAGAAGGTCGCGGGCTGAGGTCTGCCTCCGATACAGGATTGAGGGGCCGCTCCGGATTGCCGGGCGGCCCTTTTTGTTTTCCGGCGGGATCAGGCGCGCACGGCGGCGGCCAGATAGCAGCCCCGGCGCGCAGTGTGGATATGGATGACGGACGTTTGGGGACGGGCGAATCCGGCCCGCAACCAGGCCGCCAAGTCGACGCCCTCCACCACGTCTGCGTCGGTCATCATCCAGTTCGCATCATAGTTTCGGACCGACAGGAGACGACGGGTCAACTGGTCGGGCAGTTCGCCCGGAGTCGGGCTGGCCTGGACCGCTGTCTCGCGCACGAGCACCGGCCCCTCTGCGCGATAGGGGCTGGACGGGGCGTCCAGGTGGCGGACGTTCGCCAACAGTAGGAGATCGCCCGGATCGGCGTCCATAAGGCTGACACGGCAGGGACAACTGTGCGTCGTTTGCGCGGTCATGCGGCGAGCGCCGAGAGCGATGAGGGCGTCGTCGCTCATCTGGAACAGCGGTTTAAACGCTGCGAGGGGCAGGGGGCGGATGAGGTAGGTCATGGGCATGCTCCGGTTGAAGCGCGAGCTAGCGGCAGGCGTCGCCCAGCGTCTGGCGGTTTCCGGTCCTGTTTGCCTTTCCCGCCCCCCTCTGTTACACGCGCGCCTTCGCTCGGCGGGCCCTGGCCTGCGGAGCGGCAAATCCGTGGGAGGCAGCCATGCCGGACCACGGCTCACCGGCCCTGCGTTCGTTCGCCGGGTCATTCATAGGAGAGACCAATGGCCAAGAAGATTCTCGGCTATATCAAGCTGCAAGTGCCGGCCGGTTCGGCCACGCCTTCGCCCCCGATCGGCCCGGCCCTGGGTCAACGCGGCGTGAACATCATGGGCTTCTGCAAGGAGTTCAACGCGCGCACCGAGAAGGAAGCCAAGGGCACCCCGCTTCCGACTGTCATCACCGTCTATCAGGACAAGTCGTTCACCTTCATCACCAAGACGCCCCCGGCGACCTGGTACCTGAAGCAGGCCACCGGCCTGAAGTCGGGCTCCAAGCTGGTCGGCCGTGAAGTCGCCGGCAAGATCACGCAGACGCAACTGCGCGAAATCGCCGAGAAGAAGATGAAGGATCTGAACGCCAACGACCTCGACGCGGCGGCCAAGATCATTGAAGGCTCCGCCCGCGCGATGGGCCTGGAAGTGGTGGAGGGCTAATCCATGGCTAAGCAAACCAAGGCTCAAAAGGCCCGCACCGGCGTCACCCAAGACCTGCTGCCGTTCACCGACGCCATCAAGCTGGCCAAGGAAAACGCCAAGTCGAAGTTCGACGAATCCCTGGAAATCGCCGTCAACCTGGGCGTCGATCCCCGTCACGCCGACCAGCAGGTCCGCGGCGTGGTGAACCTGCCGTCGGGCACGGGCCGTGACGTCCGCGTCGCCGTCTTCGCCAAGGACGCCAAGGCCGCCGAAGCCACCGCAGCCGGCGCCGAACACGTCGGCGCTGAAGATCTGTACGAGAAGATCGCCGGCGGCTTCATGGAGTTCGACCGCGTGATCGCGTCGCCGGACATGATGGCCCTGGTCGGTCGTCTGGGTAAGGTGCTGGGCCCGCGCGGCCTGATGCCGAACCCCAAGGTCGGCACCGTGACCCCGAACGTGGCCCAGGCCGTCAAGGACGCCAAGGGCGGCGCCGTGGAGTTCCGCGTCGAGAAGGCGGGCATCGTCCACGCCGGCATCGGCAAGGTGTCCTTCACCCAGGACGCCCTGGAAGCCAACGTCAAGGCCATCGTGGACGCTCTGGTCCGCGCCAAGCCGTCGGGCGCCAAGGGCACCTATGTGAAGCGCATCAGCCTGTCCTCGACGATGGGTCCGGGCTTCAAGGTCGACCCGGCCTCGTTGGGCGCCTGATAGGCTCAAGCCGCGCCGCGCGTCGCGCGTCGCGCTAGGCCGAAAAGATGAAGGCCCCGGAGAGCGATCTCCGGGGCCTTTGTCATGGTCAGTAGGCGGCGGTGAAGCGGGCGCGGCTGTGGCGGTGCTGCTCCAGTTCGTCGACCATGGCGATGGCGTAGTCTGCGAAGCTGATCCGGCTGTCGCCCTTGTCATCCACGATCAGCTGGTCGCCACCGGTGCGATAGGCGCCGATGCGGGGGCCTTCCTCGATCAGGGCTGCGGGCGAGAAGAAGGTCCAGTCTATCTCTTTCTCGTGACGCAGGTGGGCCAGGAAATCGATGCCGCCCTTGGCGATGGGCTTCCACTCCGCCGGAAACTCGGGCGTGTCGAACAGCAGGACGCCAGGCGCGACCTCCAGGCTGGCCGCCCCGCCGGTGACGAGCAGCCGTGGGACGCCGGCGGTCTTAAGCGCGCCAAGCAGGGTTTCGGCGGGGACATCGAAGTGCAGGGCGCTGATGACGGCGTCCGACCCCTTGATCAGGGCGATCAGGGCGGCCGGATCGGAGGCGTCGCCGGCGATGGGGGTGATGCCGGAGGCGGCGGGAATGGCGTCGGGCTTGCGAGCGATGGCCGTGACCGAATGGCCGCGAGAGGCCAGTTCCTTGGTGATTTCGGATCCGGCGCGGCCGCTGGCGCCGAGGACTGCGACTTTCATGGAAGGCTCCTTTGGGTTTCCAATGGATACCAGGTGCGGTATGGAGCTCGACCATGCAAGACGGCACCTTTTCCTCACCTGGTCACCTGGATGAAACCTGGATGCGCGGGGACGTGTTCGCCGCCGATTGCCCGACCCGGCAACTGCTGGACCGTATCGCGGACAAGTGGAGCACCCTGGTCCTGATCGTGCTGGGGCAGGGGCCCATCCGGTTCAACGCGCTTAAGCAGCGGGTGGACGGGGTGTCGCAGAAGATGCTGAGCCAGACGCTGAAGTCGCTCGAGCGGGACGGGCTGGTGTCACGGTCGGTCGTCGCTTCCGTGCCGGTGTCTGTGACCTATGCGGTGACGCCGCTGGGAATGACGCTGATGGCCGCCATGCAGTCGATGATCGACTGGGCCGAGACCCGGATGCCCGAGGTGGCGGCGGCCCAGGCCGACTATGACCGGAGACCCACAGAGACCCACTGAGCGGCCTCTGCGCTTTTTTATCGCCGCGGGCGAACGGCCACGCTCCGCCTGCGTTCCTGTCGCGACCATAAAGGGGGCGACATGTTTGGTTTCGGAAAATCCAGGAGCGGTGCGGCGTCGGGCGATCATGATCCGTGGAAGGGGCGTCTGGCGTTCGCGGCCATCGTCCTGGTCTCGGCCTATTTCTCCGTGCAACTGGTCGTCTCGCTGAAGACCCTGTGGCTATTGATCTTTGGCGCCATTGTCGTGGCGGTGATCCTGCGGGCGCTGGCCGATCCGCTGGTGCGGTTTCTGAAACTCCCCGATCCGCTGGCGGTCTTCCTGTCCATGCTGATCGTCATCGGCGTGCTGGCGGGCGTCCTGACGCTGTTCGGCGCGCAGATTTCCGAGCAGGTGACCACGCTGGCGGCCATCATCCCGGTTGGCTGGGCGCAGGTGCAGACCTGGATCGAGGCCCAGCCCTATGCCGCCCAGGTATTCGAGCAGCTTCAGAATCTGGGTAGCCGGGCAGGCGAGGCGCTGCAGTTCGCGCAGAAGTTCGCCATCGGCATGGCGGGCGGCTTAACGACCATGGTGCTGGTTCTGGTGGCGGGCGTCTTCCTGGCCATTGAGCCGGCCAAGTCGCGCGAGGGGCTGTTGTCGGTCTTTCCGCTGGACCGCCGCCAACGGCTGCGCCAGGTGTTGAACAGTTGCGGCAAGGCGCTGAAGGGCTGGCTGAAGGCGCAAGTGTTCTCGATGGTGCTGGTCGGCACCCTGACCGGGATCGGTCTGGCCATCATCGGCGTGCCGTCGGCCCTGGGTCTGGGGCTGCTGACGGGCCTGGCGCAGTTCGTGCCCATCGTCGGGCCGATCGTCTCGACCATTCCCTCTGTGCTGGTGGGGGCGACCCAAGGCTGGCACACGGCGGTTCTGGCCGTGGTGGTTCACATCGTCATCTCGCAGTTGGAGAGCAACTTCATCACGCCGTTGGTGCAGAAGAATGTGGCCAATCTGCCGGTCGTGCTGGGAATTTTCGCCGTGGTCGGGATCGGAACCCTGTTTGGTCCGCTAGGGGTGCTGTTCGCCACTCCGCTGGCCCTGGTGCTGCATACCATCGTGACCATGCTGTATCGCCAGGACGTGCTGGGCGACCCCGACGCCAGGGCGCCGGGGGAGAAATAATCCGGTCGTCCGTGCGCTGACAACTTGACGCAGCCGGTGCGATCCCGTTTCGAGAGCGCGCCGAACGGCCGCCGTCGTCGAGGAGCAAGGACGTGACCCCAAAAGACCGATCCAATCCGCGCGGCGGCAAGGCCTGATCTTGGCGCGCTCCGGCTCCAAACGCACGGCTCGGTCCGAGACTCGTCAGGTGGCGGCCTTGCCCTGGCGGCTGGAGAACGGCCAGCGGCGCATTCTGATGATCACCTCGCGCGAGACCCGACGTTGGGTCATACCCAAGGGCGGGCGGATGGTCGGCAAAACCGATCCCGAGGCCGCCGCACAGGAGGCGATGGAGGAGGCGGGGGTCAAGGGCGACATCGACAGCCAGTCCATCGGCGTCTTCCGCTACGCAAAGGGGACGAAGGACGGCGGGGTGCGCCAATGCGTGGTGTCGGTCTATCCGCTGGAGGTGCTGATCCAGATGGGCGCCTGGCCCGAGGCGCACCAGCGTGAACGCCGCTGGATGAGCCTGAACGAGGCCGCGAGCCTGGTTCAGGAGCCAGACCTGGCCACGCTGATCCGCGACTTCGACGCCACGCCCGTGGACGATTAGACAACCGCCGGTCGATTTTCGCTGGTCAGCCCGGCTGCGCGCCCGCGATAAGACGGGCGGGAGGCTGTCATGACTATTCGAACACATCTCGCGCTGGGGCTGGCGCTCGGCCTGGCCGCGACCGCAGCGATCACCGGGGCGCAAGCGCAGGCTCAGGCGCGATCGCAGAATGAGACCGTCGTCGTCACGCGCGTCGAGCCGGCGCCATACGATGCGGCCGTGGCGCGTCGCAGCGAGCTGGCGCGCGAACTGATCGGCCTGTCGGTCGGTCCGAACTTCGCCAAGGAGTTCGAGCGCGCCATCATGGAGCAGATGGGCAAGGTCGATGGCAAGGACAGCGAAGAGGGCGCCTGGGTGCGGGCCAACATGCCGACGATGGCGTCGCGCATGATCGTGCGGATCATGGATGACATGGCGCCCACCTACGCCACAATCTACACCGAAGAGGAACTGAGGGCCCAGATCGACTTCTATCGCAGCGCCGCCGGTCGCGCCGTCGCCGCCAAGACCGTGGCCCTGAGCGTCGCCCTGCAGGACGTCAAGGCCAGTGTGGGCGAGGCCTTTCTGGCGGAGTTCGAAAGCAAATACTGCGCCCGGTTCGACTGCGGCGAAGACACGGCGACGGCGGCCAAGTCCAGGCGCTGATCGTCCGGTTCCGGGTGATGGTGGAAGACGCCCCTGTCGCTCGACGCCCGCCGCCCGAAACGCCAGACGCACAAACTCGGCGCAGGGCTGGATGATCGCCCGTACATGGCCATCGCGATCCGCGCCTTGATTTCCTGTCGGCGCCGCTGTAAGAGCGCCGCTTCCCGTCGGAGGTTCATCTTCTGACGGTCCTGTCCGAGAACTTCGGGGCGTGGGGGTCACCCAGGCCGTAACTGTCAGAGAGCCCTCTGACGCCGTGGGGAGATGGGGACGCGACCTTGCCGATGTCAGCCCGCAATCCGGGCCGGACGCCGTCAGACGCATCCTTCGGACAATACGACCGGCCCGAACGTTTCGCAGCGATGCGGCGCGCTTTGGCCAATCCGTCGTCGGGAATAAGCCTGGCGGCGAATACCAAGACTGGAGACCGCAATGGATCGCGCTCAAAAAGCCGAGTCTATCGAAACGCTGAAGGGCGTGTTCGCCGAGGCCGGCAGCGTGGTCGTGACCCACAACCTGGGTCTGACCGTTGCGGAAATGGAAGACCTGCGTGGTCGCCTTCGCAAAGAAGGCGGCGCGTTCAAGGTGGTCAAGAACCGCCTGGCGCTGAAGGCGCTCGAAGCCGAAGAAGGCAGCGACTACCACGGCCTGTTCAAGGGCCCGGTGGGCATCGCCTACTCCGAGAACCCCGGTACGGCCGCCAAGGTCGCTACCGAGTTCGCCAAGGCCAATGATCGCTTCAAGATCATCGGCGGCTTCATGGGCGAAACCGTCGTTGACGTTAAGGGCGTGGAAGTTCTTTCCAAGCTCCCGACGCTCGACGAGGTTCGCGGTCAACTCATCGGCCTGCTCAACGCGCCTGCGACCCGTATCGCCGGCGTGCTGCAAGCACCCGCCGGTCAGCTGGCCCGCGTGTTCAACGCCTACGCCACCAAGGAAGCCGCGTAAGCGGCCCCGCCTTTCATCTCTGCATCACTCTCTAAACCTCATCCTCCGAAGGAAAACTGACAATGGCCGACCTCGCCAAGATCGTCGAAGACCTGTCCGCGCTTACCGTTCTGGAAGCCGCTGAACTCTCCAAGCTGCTGGAAGAAAAGTGGGGCGTCAGCGCCGCTGCTCCGGTCGCCATGGCTGCCCCGGCCGCCGGCGGCGGCGCTCCGGCTGAAGCCGCCGAAGAGCAAACCGAATTCACCGTCGTCCTGGTCGACGGCGGCGACAAGAAGATCAACGTGATCAAGGAAGTCCGCGGCGTCCGTTCGGACCTGGGTCTGAAGGAAGCCAAGGACCTGGTCGAAGGCGCTCCGCAGAACGTCGTCGAGAACGTCTCCAAGCAAGCCGCCGACGAAGTCGCCAAGAAGCTGACGGAAGCCGGCGCCAAGGTCCAGATCAAGTAATCTGGATCTCAGCTCTGCTGATATCGGAAAGGCCCGGCGGGAAACCGCCGGGCCTTTTTGTTTGACCTGCTGCGCGCAGCGCTGCTTGAGGCCGATTGGGGGACTAGACGGCTGCCGGTGAAGCGAGGCGTCGCGCCTTGCGTCATCTCAGCCTTGCGGTCGGGGGATGATGGTGGAATCGATCATCTTCGTGCTGGCGCGACCTTCGCCGTTCACGTTCGACGCCTGCAGCATCACATCACAGAGCTCCGTCTGCGTCCAAAGCCTGAACTGGCGATAAACTGAATTCCAGGCGCCGAAGTGGCTATGCAGGTTTCGCCAGGCAGTCCCCATCCGAGCGATCCAGAACACTTCATTGAGCCCTCGCCGATGATCCCGTGCCCGGCCGCTCGCTGGGATATGGTCTCATAGAGGCCGCCCAGCCGCTCCAGGCCGATCGCTAGGCGTCTGCGGTGGCTTGGGTGCGTAAGGTGCTCGGAACGGCTCTTAGGCCGCTCCAATGGCCCGTCAGGGCTACAGCGTGTGTCATAGGTCTGCTCTTCAGGTTCAGGCTTTCTAAGGCCATCACCAAGGGACCGCTTGGTATCGGGAGGGTATAAACCTGCTGAAGAGACAGGCCTGACGATTCTCCCTCGAGGGTATTGTATGGCGCCAGCCTCCCGAAATAGGATGTCGGTCGGTCAGAGGCGCCAGCCTCTACCGTTGCGAGAGCTGCCAAGCTCCGCATTCCGTCGGCTTTCCGCGCCTACGGATCGCGACCTATCTTCAGTCCGGGTTTCTACGCCCATGGTCAGGATGACATAAGAAAGCCCGTCACCGTAAGGGGACGGGCTTTGTCGTATCTGACTCGCATTTCGTGTCTCGGTCGCGCATCTTCGCTTCAGGGGTGCACCCATGAGCTCGATGAACCATCACCGGCACAGTTATGGTCGCCACCGCCTTCTCGGCGCATTGCAAAGGCGAATACACGATGACACCCCAAGAACTGGCTGTGGTCGCGGCCGGCCTCTCATTCCTTGCGGCCGCAGCGAGCGCAACAGCAGCATGGCGCGTTCCATATGCGGTCGCTCGATTTGCTGAAGAGAGGCGGAAGGAAAGCGATGCGCGGTCACGCAAGATGGCGGTGCTCGAAACACTCATTCAATATCGCGCCACGATCGCATATGCGCAGTCGGTCGCCGCTCTGAACTCTATTCCGACGGTATTCTCCGCGAGCCCTAAAGTGCGTGAGGCGTTCACGCGCTTCATGGCCGCGGCTAATGCAAAGCCGTTCAATCAAGGCACTCTTGTGGAGCGGCACCTTTTGATCATCTCAGCCATGATTCAGGATTTAGGGTTGGATGCGCAGATATCAGCTACGGACGTCGACTCGTTCTATTATCCCGAGCTTCTGGGCCGAGCACACGAAGTCGAACAGATGGATGTGATCGTCAGATCACGATCCTACGAGCCATCCGCGAATAATGATCCGCGCTCGATAGGGTGATTTTCCCATTGATGGGTAGCCCCCGGTGCGGGGCTAGTTCGTCAAATTAATCAATAGGAAATGGCGGAGAGGGTGGGATTCGAACCCACGGTACCCTTCCAGGCACGCCGCATTTCGAGTGCGGTACATTCGACCACTCTGCCACCTCTCCGCGGCGCCGATATCGCTTGGTCGAGCGAGGGGCTTCTCTAATCGGAGCCGCTGCGGTTCGCAAGCGGTCTGTGAAAGAAATCCGACGCTATCTTTGCGCCGGCAGGGACAGGCCGGGCGCGGCGCCGGTCTGGTCGTCCACGCCCTTGAATCGAAACAGTTCGGCGGGGCGGCCGCCCGTCGCGGAGGACATCTGTCCGGTCGGTTCGACCAGGCCCGTGCGTTCGACCCCGCGGCGGAAGTTCTGCTTGTGCAGGCCAAGGCCCGATACGGCTTCGGCCCCGGCCTGCAACTGCGACAGGGTGAACAGACCGGGGGTCAGGTCGAACAGGACGGGCCGGTATTTCAGCTTGCTGCGCAGGCGGCCGAGCGCGGTGGCCAGGATGCGGCGGTGGTCGGACGCCATGGGGCGACCGGGCAGGGACGTAGGCGCGGGCTGGCCCGCGTCGCGCCACGCCTCCGACACCAGGCGCGCCTCGTAGAGCAGTTCGTAGCGTTCCAGCACCCGCTCCTCGTTCCAGCGGTGATCGGGCGTCAGGGCGAACAGGCTGCGTGCGCGGGTCAGGCGCGCTTCGTCGCCGTCGGCCCAGGCGATCAAGCGTTCGCCAAGATCGGGCCGCGCCGGGAGGCGGCGATCCTCCCAAGGAAAATGGTCGAAAACGGCGTCCCAGCGCGCATCGTGAGTCTGGCCTTCGGCGGCGTCGGGCGTCAGGGCCAAATAGCCGACCGAGACCTCGCGATGGCGGCCCGGTCCCGGTGTGGCGCGCGGCGAGGCGCGGCCGGCGTCGCCGAAGGTGTAGAGTTGCTCGACGAAGCCCAGGCGAAACCCGGTCTGGGCGGTCACGAAATCGCGCAGGGCTCTCTCGAACGTGCGATCGCGGGCGGGGTCGAAGGGCCCGAAGGGCAGGGCGCGGGCGCCGTCCTCGGCCGGGGTGGTCAGGACGACGGCCTGCCGGGCCTGGAGCGTCATGACGACCGCCGACAGACCGATGCGAACGCCGTCCTCCGCCCCTTGGGTCATGGTCTTATTCCGTGTGCCAGGCGTCATCGGCGGCGATCAGGCCGACCGCTCCGGCCAGGACGCGATAACGCTCCAGATAGCGCGCTTGGGCGACAGGGGCGGGCTGCGGCTCGATCACCAGGCTGTAGCCGGCGGGCGGGCTGCCGAAGAAGCCCAGGGATTCCTTTTCGGTGAAACCGGCCAACTGCGTTGCTTCGAAGAAGGCGCAGGCCTTGTCGGCCTTCTTGATCAGGGTCTTGATGGTCTGCGGCGTCTTGGGCGGCAGGCCGTAGCGCAGGTGGATTGCGGCCTCCAGCTTGGCCTCGAAATCCTTGTAGCCCGAGCCCAGCGCGGCTTTGAAGGGCGAGATCATGTCGCCGATCACATATTCGGAGGCGTCGTGCAGCAGGGCGGCGAGGCGCCATTTCGGGTCCAGGCCTGGCTTGATGTGCGCCGCGATCTCCTCGACCACCACGCTGTGCTGAGCGACCGAAAAGGCGTGTTCGCCGATGGTTTGGCCATTCCAGCGTGCGACACGAGCCAGGCCGTGGGCGATGTCCTCGATCTCGATATCGAAGGGCGAGGGGTCGAGCAGGTCCAGGCGGCGGCCCGACAGCATGCGTTGCCAGGCCCGGGGGGCGTTCTTCTTGGGGGGGCGCTCGGCCAAGGGACGTGTCCTGATCGCTTACGGGACGGTCAGGTGGCGCAAAGACGCGCCGGGATCAAGCGTCGCCCATCGATCCGGCCAACTATCCCGCACCGTGATGCGGTTTTCGGGCGGCCTCAGCGGCCGACGTTCAGCGCGACCAGATCGCGAGCGTCGTCGAACACCCCGCCGTCGCGACGGTCCTTGGAACGGACCACGGCGATGACGATGGGGCCGCCGGCGGGGCCGCGCGCCTCGAACCCGACGCGGCGCCAGCCGGCGGCTGCGGGCTGGTCGTCGGACAGGATGTAGGTCATGCGCGTCGCTGCACCCGGCGCGCGCGTTCGTACGCGCGTCGACTTTTCGTTGGAGTCCACGCTGACCGTCGAGGTTTCGGTGCGGGTGTTCTGATCGTCCTTGGACCGAATGTTGATGCCGCCGATGCGGACGCTGGCGTTGTCGCCCTGGGTTTCGATCCGCAGGCCGGGCAGGCGCACCGAGGCGTCCTCGCCCCGGGTCTGGATGTTGACGCCCGGCGCCTGAACCGAAGCGGTCTCTTCGCCGTTCGCGGCGGCGGCCGGCGCCGCCTCTGCGGCAGGCGAGGGGGCCAGTCGGGCGGAAGTCGTCGGCAGTTCGGCGCTGACGCGGTCTTCGAAGTCGCGCAGGACGTCATCGACCGGGCGGCCGTCCAGTCGGACCAGATGCAGGACGACATCCGACCCCTTTGGACCGCCATAGACGCAGTTGGCGCCGCCCGCCGCCGCCAAACCCTTTCGGGTCAGGACGCCCAGATTGTCCGGGCATTGCAGGGTGTCGATCACCTTCAGAACGCCGGTCTTTTGATCGTCGCTGGACTGGGTGGTGGTGATCTGCACCGAGTTCTCGCCGTCGCAGGCGGCCAAGCTGGTCGCGAGGGCAAGACAAATCAGGACATGACGCATGGTCGAACCTCTCTTGGTCCCTATTCTGCGCGCTGTGGTTCGTCGTTCCAGTGAAATCGCGGTAAGGCGGGGTTAACCGCCGGGACGCGCGCCTTCACGTCGGTTCAGGAAGGCCAGCCGTTCGAACAGATGCACGTCCTGCTCGTTCTTCAGAAGCGCGCCGTGAAGCGGCGGGATCAGACGATTGGGTGTCTTTTCGCGCAGGGTTTCGGCGTCGATGTCTTCGACCAGCAGCAGTTTCAGCCAGTCCAGCAATTCGGATGTGGACGGCTTCTTCTTCAGCCCCGGCGTGTCGCGGATTTCGTAGAAGGTCTTCAGCGCCTCTGACACCAGGCGCGGCTTGATGCCGGGGAAGTGGACCTCGACGATGGCCGACAACGTGTCGGCGTCGGGGAACCGGATGAAGTGGAAGAAGCAGCGACGCAGGAAAGCGTCCGGCAGTTCCTTTTCATTGTTCGATGTGATGATGACTATGGGCCGAACCTCGGCGCGGATCGTCTCGTCGGTTTCCTGGACGTAGAATTCCATCCGGTCCAGTTCCTGAAGCAGGTCGTTCGGGAACTCGATGTCGGCCTTGTCGATTTCGTCGATCAGCAGGACGGGCCGCACGGGGGCGGTGAAGGCCTCCCAGAGCTTTCCCTTCTTCAGATAGTTGCGGACATCATGGACGCGCTCTTCGCCCAGCTGGCTGTCGCGAAGGCGGCTGACGGCGTCGTATTCATATAGGCCGTTGTGGGCCTTGGTCGTGGACTTGACGTGCCAGGTGATCAGCGGGGCGTCGAAGGCCTTGGCGATCTCATAGGCCAGAACCGTCTTGCCCGTGCCCGGCTCGCCCTTGATCAGCAGCGGACGCTCCAGCGCCACGGCGGCATTGACCGCCACCTTCAGGTCGTCGGTTGCGATATAGCGGTCGGTGCCTTCGAAACGGCTCATGAAATAACCCACTCCGTGTTTCCACGAAGTGGGTAGCGTATCGCCATCGACGTGAACAGCGATCAGGTGATGCGTTTGGCCGAAACCGGGTCGCTGGCGGGGAAGGTCTCTTCCAGACCCTCGTCGACCAGGGCTTCCTGGCGGCTCTCGGACTGGTCGATCTTGTCGAGTTGATCGGGCTTCTCGACCTGGCCTTCCGTACGCTTGGCGTGGGGCGCGTCGGAGTGGGCGTCGTTGCGGGCTTTTTCGTGATCCATGGCTTGATCCTCTCTGTTATCGCGCGGCGCTGTCCTGATCGCCGTCCGGGCCGTAGCCCAGGTCGGAGATATCGTCGTCGGACAGACGTTTGGCTTCCCAATGGGCGGCGCTGGCCTGGGCGCCGCGTTCATTCTCCATCAAGCCGGAATAGACCAGTTCGACCTCGTCGGGGGCGGACGCAGGGTCCCCGTCGGCGTCCAGCTGGCTGCGGTTCTCGCCATCCACGCCGAGCAGGGCGTCGGCCTCGCGTTCGATCCCATCCAAAGCGAGCTGGTCGTCCAGATCGATCTCGGCGTCGGGGTCGAATTCCTCTTCGTCGGCGTCACCTTCGGCCTGGGTGACATCCAGAACCTGATCGGCCTCGTCGAGCAGGAAATCGCCGTCGCCCTCGTCGTCCAGGTGGGTTTCGTCGAAGGTCTCCGACTGTTCCTGATCGTCCTGATAATCGTTGTCCGGCATGGTCGCCTCCTCTGTCACAGGCAAACGCCGTGTCGGCGATAGGTGTTCCCGTCGCGCTGTCGCACAAGAGATGGTTAACCGATGAGGGGGTAGGGTTGAGCCTATCAAGCCTGTCCTTGGGGACGCTGCCTGGAGTCGGTCCTCAATGGCCCTGAAGCTGTCGCTGAAACCCGGCGAGAAATTCGTTTTGAACGGGGCCGTGGTTCAGAACGGCGACCGTCGCGGCGTGCTGATCCTGCAGAACCGCGCCAGCGTGCTGCGGGAAAAGGACATCATGCAGGCCGAGGACGTCGTCACGCCCGCACGCCGCATCTATTTCCCGATCATGATGATGTATCTGGATGAGAGCGGGGCCGCCAAATTCTACGACGAACTGGCGCTTCGGATCACAGAATTCATGGGCGCGACGCAGAACCCCGACATATTGGCGGAGTGTGTGTCGGCCTCGCGTCACGTGCTGGCGCGCGAATACTATAAGGCCCTGATGTCGGCGCGTAAGATTGTCGAGTATGAAGAGAGAGTGCTGAATGTCGCTTCAGGCCTACACAGCGGCGACAGCGAGGGCTGAGAGCCCGCGCGACCTGGAGTACCGTTTGTTCGGTCAGGTCACGCGCGCGCTGGTTCACGCCTCCACGCTGGATCCCTCGGACATCGCCGGCCGAATCGACGCCCTGGATTGGAATCGGCGGCTGTGGTCGGCCTTGGCCGGCGACTGCAGCGACTCCGGCAATGCGTTGGCCAATCCCGTCCGGGCCCAGATCATTTCGCTTAGCCTGTTCGTCAATCGTCACTCTTCTGCGGTGATGCGGGGCGAGGAGACGTTCCAGGAACTGATCGACATCAATCGCATGATCATGCAGGGCCTGGCCGGCGCCGCGCAGGCGGCCTGAAGGCGACTTCACGAAAACGCGAAGCCTATTGGCGCAAGGCGCTGAGACGGCTTACGTTCAACCTCCCTGTTCAACAGTCGAAAGGAGGTGATCCAGTGTCTCATTGTCATCAATCGCGAGCGACGGCCGCGACCCTGGGCCTCGGGAAGGCCCTGGTCTGATCCTTTCAGACTGACGTTGCGGCCTGATCCTCTGCGATCAGGCAATGAAGGGCTGTCGGAGCGATCCGGCGGCCCTTTTGCTTTGTCCGGTCAGTGAAAGATCTGGGCCATCCAGCTTGCCGCATGGTGGGTGACCTCGATCACCGTGCGCCAAATCAGGAACAGGTAAAGGCCGCAGGCGCCGGACGCGGCGGCGCCCAGCAGGATGGCCACGCCGTCCCGCTGCATCATGCCCAGGGCGAAGAAGACCAAGGCGATGCCGGGCAGGGCGTCGCCGAACGGTATGGGCAGGGCCATAATCAGCGCCAGAACGACGCAGACCAGGCCCGTTACGGTGTCGGCGATTTCGCCCGTCAGGAAAGGAATGCGCGGCCGTGTCAGGTTTTCGACATAGCGCACCACCTTCATTATGCGCGACACGCCGGCGCGATAGGCTGGACGGCTGATTGAGGCGTTCAGCGCCCAACGGGGCAGCCAGATGGCGTCGCGCTGAAACGCCAGCTCCAGAGACATCAGGATGATCGGCACGGCGAACACCGCCTTGCCGCCTGGCGGCCAAGGCAGCAGGGCCAGCATCGACAGAATCAGGATCATGGCGCCGAAGCCGCGTTCGCCGAAAGCCGCGACCAGTTCCTCCAGCTTCAGCTTGGGATCGGGACTCTCCCCAATTTCCTCCAGAACGTCGGAAAAACGCCGCAGGTCGTCGTTTTCAGGCGGTGGGGCGGGCATCAGGAAAGGCGCTCGGCTGAAAGGTTCGAGCCATCTAGGCGCGCAACGGTTTCACCGCCACTTACAGAAGGGCGACGCGGTCGAATAATCACGAAATGCGACTATTTTTCCGCCACGTGGTCTGGCTTTCCCTTGCGCTTGGTATGCGCCAGGTCCTCCAACTGACCCTCGGTCATGCTGTCGACCATGGACTTGGACGCGCCCTGCAGCTTGGATTTGGGCGTGTCGCCGCGTTTGGCCGATAAGGCGGCGCCGGCGGCCTTTTGCTGGGCTGCGGATTTTGCGGGCATCGGATGTCTCCTCTGGCGGAGACAAGCCGTCAGCCGCCCAGCAGTTCCCGCCCGATCAGGAAGCGACGAATTTCATTGGTGCCCGCGCCGATGTCGTAGAGCTTGGCGTCGCGAACCAGGCGTTCGACCGGCCATTCCTTGGTGTAGCCGGCGCCGCCCAGTGCTTGAACGGCCTCTAGCGACACCTTCACCGCGTTCTCCGACGCCAGCAGGATCGCGCCCGCCGCGTCATAGCGTGTGGTCAGCCCGGCGTCGCAGGCGCGAGCGACCGAGTAGACATAGGCCCGCGCGCTGTTCAGGGCGACATACATGTCGGCCACCTTGCCCTGCATCAGTTGGAAGGAGCCGATCGGCTTGCCGAACTGCTTGCGGTCGCGGACGTAGGGCAAAACGACATCCAGCGCCGCCTGCATGATGCCCAAGGGGCCGGCGGACAGAACAGCGCGCTCGTAGTCCAGGCCGCTCATCAGCACACCCGCGCCGCCGCCGAGCGGGCCCATGATGTTCTCTTCCGGCACTTCGCAGTCCTCGAAAACCAGTTCGGCGGTGTCCGAGCCCCGCATCCCCATCTTGTCCAGTTTCTTGGAGACGCTGAAGCCCTTCATGCCCTTTTCGATAAGGAAAGCGGTGCAACCCTTTGATCCGGCCTCGGGATCGGTCTTGGCATAGACGACCAGGGTGTCGGCGTGGGGCGCGTTGGTGATCCAGAACTTGGTTCCGTTCAGAACATAGCGGTCGCCCCTGCGATCCGCGCGGGTCCTCATGGACATGACGTCCGAACCCGACCCGGCCTCGGACATGGCCAGGGAGCCGACGTGTTCGCCGCTGATCAGTTTGGGCAGGTATTTCTGCTTCTGTTCAGGCGTTCCCCAGCGGCGGATTTGGTTGACGCACAGGTTGGAGTGGGCGCCGTAGCTCAGGCCGATCGAGGCGGAGGCGCGGCTGACCTCCTCCATCGCCACCACGTGTTCCAGATAGCCCAGGCCCAGGCCGCCGAACTCTTCCTCGACGGTGATGCCGTGCAGGCCCAGGTCGCCCATCTCGGGCCACAGCTCGCGCTTGAATTCGTTCTTCTCGTCGATCTCGGCCGCCAGAGGGGCCAGACGATCGGCGGCCCAGCGGGCCGTGGTATCGCGAATGGCGTCGGCGTTTTCGCCAAGGCCGAATTCCATGGATTGGGGCGCGAAGGGAATGCTCATGCGCAACGGGGTAGCATTGCGCACGGGTCTTCGCCAAGCGCCGTCAGTAGCGGTCGGGACGCCCCCAGCGGCGATAGAGGTTGTAGGCCGACACCCCGATGCAGGCGACCGCGATCAGAGCCAGGACCCAGGCCACCGTCGCCGTGTCGCCGCTACGCGTGGCCGAAGCGCGCTGAAAGGCGGCGGCGGCGACCCCCAGCGACACCATGCCCAGCGCGCCCATGGCGAAGAAGGTGACCAGTTCGCCCAAACCCGCGCGCCGAGACGCCTTGGCGCGGGCCACGACCTCGCGCACCCCCAGCGCCTGATCGGGCGGCGTGAAGTCGGGATCGAGCGCCGTCAGGGCGGGATCGGCGGGTGTAGGCGCGGCGGCGGCTGTGGCTTCGGCGGCCAGACCGGGGGCGGTCAGCACGACGCTGGAAGGTTCGGGCGCGAATCCGGTCGGTGCGTTCTCGACCGGCTGCCCAATCAGCGGATCATGCAGGTCGTTCGCCGCGATGATAGGGGGGGCTTCGACCGTTTGGCTGGTCAGGGGGGCGATTTCGGCGAGAGGGCCGACGGTCTTGGCGGCATAGGTCGCTTGGGCCAGCGGCGCGGGCGTCGCAGTCGTTTCGGCGGCCTCTTCGACCACAGGGAAGGGCGCCACGGTCTCGTCCAGAGCGCCGTCGACGGCGGGCAGGGCGGTCGGCGATGTCTCGAAAGGAGACGGTAGAGGCGCGGCCAGCAAATCGGCCAGGGTGACGGGGGCGCCGGGCGCGGCGTTGAACAGGGCGTGTTCGGCCGAGCGGCGGCGCGTGGGTTTTTCGGCGGCGGCGTCGTCCGCCCAAGCGCTTATCGCGGCGGCGGCCTGTCCCGCCTGGCCGGCGTTCAGTTGCGCCACCACGTCCGAGGTCGCGAACCGTTCTGCGCCTATGGAGAAGGCGAAGCTGGCCAGGGCGTCGAACTGGTGCTGGTTCAGGGGCGCCTTCACATGGTCGGCCACCGCCTTGACCACCGGCAACAGGTCGTACTGCATCAGAAGCTCAGCCTCAGCCTCCGACACCGCCGCGCCTTCGCGTGCGGAATGGGTGTGACCATAGCCGATGACCCAGCGGCCGTCGCTACGGAGCATGGCCCGAGGGCGGAACCCTTCGAAGCTCTTGATCAGAAGGACCCCTTCGCGGGAGACTCTGGTCGGTTTGGCTAGGACGTCGGACACAGGTGACCCAATTAAAGACAGGCGCGTGGCGTTCGCACCGTCCTCAGCAAGGGCCGCGCCGGACGCTGGATCGCGCCCGGTCTAGAGCAGGACCAGTGTGGCCAGACCAAGGAAGATCAGGAAGCCGAAGAAATCGGTGGTCGCCGTGACGAAGACGGCCGAAGACACGGCCGGGTCGAACTTCAGCTTGGACAGGGTCAACGGCGTCAGCACCCCTATGATGGCGGCGACCAAGAGGTTCAGGATCATGGCCGCGCCGATGACCAGGCCGATCTTCCAGTCCTCGTCCCGGAACCAGAATCCGGCAGCGACGCCGATCAGAGGCGCCAGGATCAGGCCGTTGGCCAGACCCACAACCAGTTCGCGCAGGAAGGTCCGCATGGCGTTGGCCGAGTTCAGTTCGCGCGTCGCCAGCGCCCGCACAGTCACGGTCAGCGCCTGGGTGCCCGCATTGCCGCCGATGGCCGAGACGATGGGCATCAGGACGGCCAGGGCCACGATCTGCTGGATGGTCGCCTCGAATAGGCCGATGACGCTGGCGCCCGCCGCAGCCGTGGCCAGGTTGATGGCCAGCCAGGGCACGCGACCGCGCACAATCTCTGGCACCGACGATCCGCGATCCTCGTCGGCAACACCGGCCAGACGCAGGATGTCCTCGCGGTTCTCTTCCTGAATGATGTTGACGATGTCATCGACGGTGATCTGGCCGACCAGCCGACCGCCGGCATCGACGACCGGCGCCGAGATCAGGTGGTATTTCTCGAAGATATAGGCGACCTCTTCCTGGTCCTGATCGACGGTAATCTCGTTCACCGGCTCCATCAGATCTGTCAGGGCCGCGCTGCGGGGCGCGCGCAAAAGAGCGCTGATGGCCACGCCGCCGACCGGCCGGTTGACCGGATCGACCACATAGATGTCGAAGAACAGTTCGGGCAGATCGTCGCCCTGCTTGCGGATGTGGTCGATGGTGTCGCCCACGCTCCAGAACTGGGGCGCGGCCATCACTTCGCGCTGCATCAGGCGACCGGCCGATTCCTCGGCGTAGCCCAGGCTGCTTTCGATAGCGGCCCGGTCGACCTCGGGCATGGCGGCCAGCACGCGCTCGCGCTGATCGTCCTCCAGATCCTCCACGACAGCGGCGGCGTCGTCGGAGTCCAGTTCCTGCAGGGCCTCTGCGAGGGTGCCATGCGGCACGCGCTCCAGCACCTCCTCGCGGATGCCGTCGTCCAGTTCCGGCAGGGTCTCGGCCAGAAGCTCCGGCGGCAGCCACAGGACCACGACCGCGCGATGCTCGGCCGTCAGGAAGCCCATCAGGTCGGCGACATCGGCGGGGTGCAGGTCTTCCAGCAGGGAACGCAGCCGCATCCCGTCGCCGTCGTCGGCGGCGTCCACGACTTTTTCGACGAAGGCCGGGGTGAGGACATAGTCCTCGTCCAGGGCGGCGTGGTCTTCGGTATCAGGCGCTTCGGCTGGCGCGAAGGCGTTGTCCGTGGTGCTCACGTTGTCGCCTTCCTTGGTAGTGTGTCCAGCCGGAGTTAGCCGATGAATCGCCCTGTTTAGCCAGATGGTGCGGTCGAGAAGACTCGAACTTCCACGGGTTGCCCCACAGCGACCTCAACGCTGCGCGTCTACCAATTCCGCCACGACCGCTCGCATCGGAGCGGCGGCGAATAGACGAAGCCGTTGGAAAAGGAAAGGGCGAATTGAGCGGCGTATTGAAGGCGCCGATTTCAGGCCGACCCGGCCATGAAGTCATAGACATCGGCCTGGCGGGTGACCGTGATCGCGATGCGGTCGTCGCGAATCTCGATCTCGCCGCGCGCCACGGGATAGTTGTTGGCCAGGATCCAAACCTCGTCGCCCTCAGCCACGTCCAGAGGAATCACCGCGCCGCGTCCCATGCGCAGCAGTTGCGACATCGGCAGCACCGAACGCCCCAGGACGACTGAGATTTCGACATCGACGGCGTTGATCTGGGTCACGAAAAGCTCTCGGTCACGGAAAGGCCGTCCCTTGCGGAAACGCCTTCGCGCCCACATTGAAGCCTCATGCTTGCTGAGCCGTTAAGTTCGTCCCTTCAGAAACTGCGCCTCGACGACGGCCGGCCCGTCGAATGGGCGGTGTCCGACGGCTATGTCGACTATGCCGCCGCCGAGGCCTTCATGGAGGCGCGGGTCGCGGCCATCGCGGCGGGCGAGGCGTCCGAGATGGTCTGGCTGCTGGAACACCCGCCGCTCTACACCGCCGGGGTCTCGGCCAAGGACGAGGACTTGCTGGACGCCGGCCGCTTCCCCGTCCACCGCACGGGGCGCGGAGGGCAGTTCACCTATCACGGGCCGGGGCAGCGGGTCTGCTATGTCATGCTGGACATGAACCGACGGGGCAGGGACGTGCGCTGCTTCGTGCGCGGACTGGAGCTGTGGCTGATCGGCGCCCTGTCCGACTTCGGCGTCATCGCTGACGTTCGGCCGGGCCGGGTCGGGGTCTGGGTGGAGCGCAAAGGGCCCGGCTGGTCGCGCGAGGACAAGATCGCGGCGATCGGCGTCAAGGTCCGCAAATGGGTCAGCTTCCATGGGATCAGTCTGAACGTCGAACCGGACCTGGATCATTTCGGCGGCATTGTGCCTTGCGGCATTCAGGAGCATGGCGTGACCAGTCTGGTCGATCTGGGCGTCCTGGCCACGCTGGACGAGGCGGACGCGGCGCTGCGGCGCAGCTTCGTTTCGTTGTTCGGGCCGGTGACGACCGCGAGCGCGCCGGTCTGAGCCGCGCTGCATCCCTGGGTCGCATGTGACAATGCGGCGAAATCAGGTCGTGCGGGCTTGGCAAGCCCGGGACGCATGGGGTTTAACGCTGTCCAAGCGTTTACCTTTGAGAAGACCGCAGGAAACCCCATGAACCGCATGATCGCCGCCGCATCGGCCGCCGTTCTGTCGCTGACCGTCGCTGCTGGCTCGGCTGTCGCCCAGGACTTCCGCGCCCTGGCCCAGCAGGATCTCCAGGCCGCCCACGACGCCCTCGCTGCGAACCATCCCGCCGCCGTGATTCCCGGCGCGCCCGGCGAAGCCTTCCGCAGCTGGATCG
This sequence comes from Brevundimonas sp. EYE_349, assembly GCF_023147505.1. Classification (GTDB taxonomy): domain Bacteria; phylum Pseudomonadota; class Alphaproteobacteria; order Caulobacterales; family Caulobacteraceae; genus Brevundimonas. Next base: position 25,566 of record NZ_JAHXPB010000001.1, read on the forward strand.
ACGCGGGCCTGGCCCAGGCCAAAGGCAAGGTGGGGCAGGTCAACAGCGGCGACAGCCACGCCTATCTGATGCGCTACTACGCCAACGGTTTCCGCGATTCGAACATCGCCATCCGCCCGACCTATGAAGGTCTGGGGCCGTTCTTCGCCACCAGCTGGCCGGGCGTGGCCACGGCCTGGCGCAACGGCGAATATGTGGTCTCCTACGCCAAGCCTGGCGTGCGCAACCTTCCGCCGGTCGGGGCGACCCTGGTCAAGTGCGGCGACAAGACCGCAGCCCAGCTGGCCGAGGAGCGGCTGGACCGCTGGGAAGGCGATCTGACCACCGAGGCCGGTCGCGTCCGCACCGCGCCCTATCTGCTGTGGAACCGCAACAATCCCTTCACCGGAGGCGTGCCGTCGCTGTGCACCTTCAAGGTCGGCCGTCGCGACCGCGATTTCCAGATGCAGCCGCAGCCAGCCGACGCCGCCGGCCTTGAGGCCGCCTATCGCGCCACCGTCTATGTGCCCGGCGCCAATCCGCTGTCGATCGAGACGGTGAACGGGCGGCCTTGGATCAACGTCCACACCCTGGCGGACGACGCCGGTTGGGACGCCTTCTTCGCTTCTGTCGAGGCGCAGCTTCCCGCCATTCGCGGGCCGCAAGGCCTGGTCATCGACCTGCGCGGCGCGAACGGCGCATCGCTGAACGCCACGGGGCGCGGCTATGGGTTGGCCAACCGCATCTGGACGCCCGAGTTCACCGTCAGCCGCCAGCCTGAGGCCGGCTCGATCACCTATCGCGCCACCCAGGCCAACCGTCAGTGGTTCGTCGACACCCTGACCCGGATGCAGGCCGATCCCCGCTTCGTCGCCGAATCCGGGCCTGTGATCGAACAGACCCAGGCCATCGTCGCCGCCTTCGATTCGGCCCTGGCCGCCAATCAGGCGACCTTCACCCTGCCGGGACGTCCGTCCGTGGCCGACACGGGCGCCGCCAACCCGGTCGCCGGGCCGGTGGTGGTTCTGGTGGACGGCGGGTGCACCAGCGGCTGCCTGGACACGCTGGACCTGCTGACGCGCCTTCCGAACGTGCGGTTGGCAGGATCGGTCACGGCCGAGGATTCGATCTTCATCGAGCCCACCGTGCTGCGCCTGCCGTCGAACTATGCCGAGCTGACTTATGGCCATAAGGCCTGGACGACGCGCCAGCGCGGCAATGACGCGCCCTTCGCCCCGGCCCAAGGTCTGGCCTACACCGGCGACGCGACCGACGAAGCGGCCGTGCGCGCCTGGGTCAGAACGCTGTTCCAGTAATCTTCGCATCGTTGTGTGAGGCGCAAGGGCGGGCAGGGGTGGAACCTCGGCCCGCCCCTTCCCATTTGCAGACCATGACCGATCTCGCCGCCCACACCGAAATCCTGCACTCGCCTTCGGGCTACGATTTGACGCCGCCCGACGCCGAGGAACGCGCCCGGCTGGAAGCGGACCTGAACCCCGAAGAGAAGCGCGTCCTGCTGTCGCACGGCACCGAGGCGCCGTTCTGCGGTACGCTGCTGGGCGAAAAGCGGGCCGGCGTGTTCTGTTGCCGCGAGTGCGGCCTGCCGCTGTTCCGCAGCCGCACCAAGTTCGAGAGCGGCACGGGTTGGCCCAGCTTCACCGAGCCGGTGGACGCGACCCACGTTCACGAAATCCGAGACACAAGCTACGGCATGATCCGCATCGAGACCCAATGCGCCAGGTGCGGCAGCCACCAGGGCCATGTCTTCCCCGACGGTCCGCCCCCGACTGGCAATCGTTACTGCATCAACTCCGTGGCCCTCTCGTTCGTCGCGGAAGGAGAGCCGCTGCCGGATCCTCTGGGGCGCGGCGATGGAATCGCCTGACCATCGCGGTATTCGCCGTGCTAGGATGATGTCGAAGGGAGAGGCGAAATGCTGATTGCAGGTTTCTTGGCAAGCATGGCCCTGATGGCGCCTGGCGAGGACCCGGACGGCGTGGTCGCGACCGCCCCAACGAACGCCCCGACCCTGGCCCAGGCCATGAACGCCGCCCCCCAGGCCGCACTCTCCGCCCCGACGGCGCAGGACGCGCAACCCCATGGCATGACCACGGAACAGCAGATCCAGAACTGGATTTCGAACCGCACGCCGGGAGCCAGCTTCGAAGAGGCGCCTGCGCCTGGTCCTCAGGACGACCGCCAGATGCATGGAATGGTCGAGGCGGGTATCGGCACCGGCGGCTATCGAACCTATGGCGCGGCGGTCTCCATGCCGGTCGGCGAGAACGGACGGCTGGACCTGGCTTATCGCGAGGCGCGCAACGAGCCGTGGGGCTATGGCTATGGCTATCCGGGCCGTTATGGATTGGCGGGAGCTGGCTATTATTCGCCTTACGGCGTGCGCGCTCGGAGCTACGGCGGCGACACCACCAGCAAGTCGCTGTCGATGGGCTTCAGCTGGAGCAAGGATCGCGATTCGGATGAACGCGATCCCTACCGAGGCCGAATGTCCGCCTTCGACTGAACGGACCGGAACAACAGATCCCGAATGCAAAAAGGCCCGGCGAAAGCCGGGCCTTTTCAGTTCTCAGATGGTGCCGCCGGGGGGAATCGAACCCACGACCTCAGCCTTACCAAGGATGCGCTCTACCACTGAGCTACGGCGGCCCCGACTGAGGAAGCGGCCGTATAGCCAAACCCTTCCGGGGAGGGAAGCGGCTTTTTGACGATCTGAAAGAAAGTTTGGACATGGCCCGTGATCGCGGCATTCTGCGGCTCATGACTCGCTCTCCGCACGACGCCGTTACGCCGCCAGCCGCCGCTGCGCCCCCGTGCGTCGAATCGTCGGCCAAGGCCGAGGCCGCTCCATCGACCGCTGTCGCGCCTGAACCGGCTCAGTCCGAGGCGGCGCGCGCCAAGGCCGAGAAGGCCATGCGTATGGCCGCCGCCCTTCGCGCCAATCTGAAACGGCGCAAGGCGCCGGCCCGGACCCCCGCGGCGCCTAGAGACAGCAACTGAAAGTCATCGGCGCGTCGCCGCCCAGCCCTTTGGCAAGCGCCCGACGGCTTGCTACAGAACCCTCCCCCCGAAGCGTTTCCTTCGGGTGCGCCTAAGGATCACATGGACAGCATCGCCATTCACGGCGGCGCCCAGCTTTTCGGGGACATTCCCGTCAGCGGCGCCAAGAACTCCGCCATCAAGCTGATGGCCGCCTCGATCCTCACGGATCAGCCCTTGCTGCTGACCAATATGCCGCGTCTGGCGGACACCCGGTTCCTGGGGCAGCTGCTGCGTCAGTTCGGCGTAGAGGTGACCGAGCGCGACGGGGCCGACGGGCAGGAGAGCCTATTCCACGCCAAGGACCTGACCTCGACCTTCGCGCCCTATGATCTGGTTCGCCAGATGCGGGCCTCGTTCAATGTGCTGGGGCCGCTCTTGGCGCGCACGGGCGAGGCCAAGGTCTCGCTGCCGGGCGGCTGCACCATCGGCGCGCGTCCGGTGGACCTTCACCTGCAGGCTCTGACGGCCCTGGGCGCCGAGATCGAGTTGGAAGAGGGTTATGTGACCGCTCGCGCGCCCACGGGGCTGCGCGGCGCGGAGATCGAATTCCCCTTCGTCTCCGTGGGGGCGACCGAGCACGCCCTGCTGGCGGCGGTGCTGGCGCAGGGCACGACCGTCCTGCGTCGCGCGGCGCGTGAGCCCGAGATCGGTGATCTGGCGCATTGCCTCACGGCGATGGGCGCCAGGATCGACGGCATCGACACCGATGTCCTGACCATCACCGGCGTCTCTTCCCTAAACGGCGCGACCTGGTCGGTGATTCCCGACCGGATCGAGATGGGTTCCTACGCCGTCGCCGCCGCCATGGCCGGGGGAGAGGTGCGCCTAACCAAGGCGCGCGCCGAATTGATATCGTCTTTGACGGACAAGATGATCGAGGCGGGCGTCGAGGTGTCGCCCACCGCTGACGGGGTGCTGATCAAGCGCGATCCCCAGCAGCGGCTGAAGGCCGTTGATGTCGAGACTGCCATTTATCCCGGCTTCGCCACTGACCTGCAGGCGCAGTTCATGGCCCTGATGACGACCGCCGAGGGCGTCAGCACGGTGCGTGAAACCATCTTCGAGAATCGTTTCATGCACGTGCCGGAACTGGCGCGTCTGGGCGCCGAGATTTCCGTTCATGCGGGCGAGGCCCAGGTGACAGGCGTCGAGGTTCTTCACGGCGCCCAGGTGATGGCCACCGATCTTCGGGCTTCGATGTGCCTGGTGATCGCGGGTCTGGTCGCTGAGGGTGAAACCACGGTGGGACGCGTCTATCATCTGGATCGCGGGTTCGAGCGTTTGGAGGAAAAGCTCGGCGCGTGCGGCGCCGACATCCGACGCATCAAGGGAACAGGTGATGAGCACTGAGATCGACGCGGTTCCGCCCGTTCCCAGCACGCCGGTGGAGCCGCTGCGCCTGCTGGCGGAGGACGCCGACGATCTTCAGATCATTTCCGCCGCGCTGCAGGACGCCATCCTGCGGCCCGTCGATATCGTTTGGGAAAAGCAGGCGCGCACCCTGACCATCGCCTTCAGCCGCTTCTGCTGGGAATGCGGCGGGACGCGGGTGATGTGCGCCATGCAGTTCGGAGACGTGCTGGCGGTCAAGAGCCGTCGTCTGTCGCGCAGCCCCGACGCTTCTCTGGAGTTGCTGGCGCTGGACTTCATTCCGACCGAGACGCCCGGCGGCAAGGTGATCATGATGTTCGCTGGCGGCGGCGACCTGCGGGTCGATGTTGAATGCCTGGACGCTGTGGTCACGGATATTTCGGAACGCTGGCCAGCGCGGATCGCCCCGACTCATCTGGACGGTCACGAACTGGACGTCCTGGAGCTGGGCAAGGGGAATGCGGCATGAACGGTCCGCACAGGCTGGCTTCCGTGGAACTGGACGCCGCGACCCTGCCGGCCGCGACGGCCGAGATTGAGCATGAGCGGCGCGTCGCCATCTTCGATCTGGTGGAGAAGAACAGCTTCGAACCCCAGGGTGCACCGGGCGGCCCGTATCGGCTGAAGCTGTCGCTCCAGGACAATCGTCTGGTGTTCGACATCGACGGCGAGGATTTCACGCGCACCTACGCCATCAGTCTGACGCCGCTGAAGGGCGTGCTGAAGGACTATCTGCTGATCTGCGACAGCTATTACGAGGCGTTGCGGGGATCGTCGCCCAGCCAGATCGAATCGGTCGATATGGGCCGGCGCGGTCTACACAATGAGGGCGCCGAACAGCTGAAGTCGCGGCTGGACGGCAAGATTGTGGTCGATCACGAGACCGCGCGGCGGCTGTTTACGCTGCTGTGCGCCCTATACCGTCGCGGCTGACCTCGACTATCTCTGCGTTTTCGGGCATTAGGCCCGTCCATTCCGCCCCTCGCGCCCGCCCGGCGTGGGGTTGAACGCATTTCAGACGGGCGTGAGAGGCCGCATGGCTAAGGAAGAACTGCTCGAGTTTCCCGGCACCGTCAGCGAACTGCTGCCGAACGCCACCTTCCGCGTGACGCTTGAGAACGACCACGAGATCATCGCCCATACCGCCGGCAAGATGCGCAAGAACCGCATCCGCGTGCTGGCCGGCGACAAGGTGCTGGTCGAAATGACCCCCTACGATCTGACCAAGGGTCGCATCACCTACCGATTCAAGTAAAGGCAGGCCGACATTTCCGTGTCTGGGGCCCGTCCTGAACTTGTGCTGGCGTCGTCCAGCCCGCGTCGCATCGAATTGCTGGCGCAGGTCGGCATTGCACCCGACCATATCGATCCTGCCGATATCGACGAGACGCCGTTGAAAGGCGAAACTCCGCCGCGTCTGGCAGAACGTCTCGCTACATCCAAGGCGCAGGTGGTCGCGATGCGTCGGCCCGGCGCGGTGGTCATCGCCGCCGATACGGTGGTGGCGGTCGGCCGCCGCTTTCTGGAGAAGGCGGCTGATGAGGCGGAGGCGACCCGTTTTCTGAAACTCCTGTCCGGGCGCAATCACCGTGTCTTCACGGGCGTCGCCGTGGTGCGGGACGGGAAACTGTCCTCGCGCGTCAGCGAAACCCGCGTCGCCTTCAAGCCGCTGTCCGACCACGAGATCGCGACCTATGTCGCCACCGGAGATTGGCGCGGCAAGGCGGGCGCCTATGGCATCCAGGGGCCGGCCGGCGCCTTCGTTCAGCGAATCGTCGGCAGCCATCCGTCCGTGATGGGCCTGCCATTGTATGAGGCCGTTCAACTGCTGCACGGCGTCGGTTGGCGGCCGTGAGTGGACAGGTCGAGGTCTTCCTCGACGAAACGCCGGGCGAGACGCGCGGCGCGATCCTGCGAAACGGCCGGTTCACCCATCTTTTGATTCAGCGTGAAAGCGACGTGGCGCAGACGCGACTCGGCGCCCGTTCGATTGGGCGGGTTGTCGAGGTCAGTCCCGGCCTCCGCGGCGCCTTCGTCGATTTGGGCGCCGGGGCGCCGGCCTTCCTTCCCTTCAATCGCAATGATCGCCTCACACAGGGGCAAAGGCTCGAAGTCGTCGTGTCAGCGGAACCGCGATCCGGCAAGGGCGCCGTCGTTCGACGTCTGGGGCCGGGGGAGGGGGCGCCGCGCCTGATCCAGAAAGCGCCAAGGGTCGCTGACCAGCTGCGCGGGCTCGCGCCTGGCGAGGAATCAGTCGCCGGGATCGCCGCCATCGACGCGGTCATTGATGCCGAGGAGGAGGCGCTCGCGCGAACGCATCAGTTTCCGACGCATGGCCTCGATCTCTCGCTGGAGCGCACCCGCGCCCTGATCGCCATCGATATCGATCATGCTCCGACGCCCGGCCGCGACCCCAAGCAGGCCAGGGCGACGGCGAATCGGGAAGGGCTGAACCAGGCGGCGCGCCTGATCGGCCTGCGTCGTTGGGGCGGCTTGGTGATCGTCGATCTTATCGGAGACGGGCGCGACGCGGCGGCCCAATCCGAGGCGGTTCGCGCCGCCTTCGGCCATGAGGCGCAGGCGGTGTTCGGCCCCGTCAGCCGGTTCGGCTTGCTGGAGCTATCTTTGCCGTGGCGCCAAACGCCGCTGGAGGACGTGCTTCTGGACGCCGATGGCCGGCCTTCGCTTCAGACCCGGGCGCTGTCGTTGGTGCGCAGGCTGCGGCGACATCTCTTGTCCGACAGGGCCGCGCCCCGCATCGTCGCACGTTGCACGCCTGAGGAAGCGGCCATTGCGGCTCCGCTGGCCGAACGTCTAGGGCCTCGCGCCGGTGTTCGGCCGGACGCCGCCATCGCCGCCGGGCGTGGCCATATAGAAGAAATCTGAGCGATGTCGATCTGCCCCATATGCCGCAAGGCCCAGCCTGATCCCAAGTACAAGCCCTTCTGCTCGCGCCGTTGTTCCGAGGTGGATCTGCAGCGCTGGTTCAGCGGCGCCTACGCCATTCCCGCCGCCTTGGACGAGGGCGCCGAAGATGATGACGAAAACGATGGATTGGGCGCTGGACAGGCGCAAAAGCCTCCCCTATAGACCCGCCTCTCGCGACGCCGCGTCGGCGCCTGGATAGCTCAGCTGGTAGAGCAGCGGATTGAAAATCCGCGTGTCGGTGGTTCGAACCCGCCTCCAGGCACCATTCTTTATTTCTCAAATCGCCACCCCTTGCTCAGCCTGCTTTAAGCACGCTTTCGCGCTTCATCTCGGAAGGCCGGTGCGAAGTCGGCAGGGACGATCCGTCGCGATTTGTGCAATTCCGGCAAGAAACAGCCGAGGGATCGCGCTTTGGAACAAGCTTGCTCTAACTGACGTGCGCCCTTCATCAAAATGTCGCGCGGCAACGCTTCAATGCGTGCCGTGGGCGAAACTTTTCTCTCGCGCTCTTGCGGAGTTAAAAGCCGTCCTTGTCCCTTGACGCTCCGGTAAGGGTTCTTCAAAGGGGTTGAGACGCCTTCCGACGAAGGCGTTAATGCGAACGGTCGAGGAGTTGCTCTGCGGCGGTTCGTACATCGGAGGCGGCGCGGGCGACCGCATCGGCCTCCACCAAAGATTTCAGCGGATCTTGATCCTCGAGGGGGACGGGGTGCGCTGAAGGAAACATTTCAGGTTGGGGGGCGGTCGCTGACTATGGCCGCACCTTTGGTTCCACGAGTCAGACCAAGCAGGAACTGGCGAACTATGCTGAACAGCAAAAAGACGAACATCCTTCTCGCCATGGCCGGCGCCGCCGCGCTGATGGCGAGCTCGCCGGTTCTGGCCCAGGCCCCGGCCGAGCCGACCCCGGCTGCCTCGACTGCGGCCCCCGCCGCTACCCCGGCCGATCCCGCGACGGTGAACGAAGCCGTTGGCGGCGGTCACCACGGCGGCGGCATCACCCCGATCTCCATGTTCATGGAAGCCACGGTTGTCGTTAAGGTCGTCATGGCCGGCCTGCTTCTGGCCTCGATCCTGTCCTGGACGCTTCTGCTGATCAAACTGTTCGAGTTCGGTTCGCTGAACCGCAAGACGGACACCTTCCTCGAGAACTTCCGCGGCGCTCGCACCATCGCTGATATGCGCGCCGTAGCTACCCAGGAAGAGTTCGACGGCAACCCGCTGGCCGACATGGCCGCCGCCGCCACCGAGGAAATCGAACTGTCGCGTCAGTCTGGCCTGTCGGTCACCGGCGATCACCTGGACTCGGCTCTGGGTCGCGCTCAAGCCGCTGTCGCCGCCGTTCAATCCGGTCTGGCCAAGCGTCTGTCGGGCGGCCAGCAGTTCCTGGCGTCGGTCGGGTCCATCGGGCCGTTCGTCGGTCTGTTCGGCACCGTTTACGGCATCATGAACTCCTTCATCGGCATCGCGGAATCCAACACGACCAACCTGGCCGTCGTTGCGCCGGGTATCGCCGAAGCCCTGCTGGCCACGGGTATCGGCCTGTTCGCCGCTATCCCGGCCGTTGTGTTCTACAACTACTTCAACACCCGCATCGCTGGTTACGGCACGCGCGCCGACGGCTTCGCCGCTGAGCTGCTGAACGGCATCTCGCGTCAGCTCGACAAGGGGGCGTAAGACGGATGGCCGCCAAGATTAAATCGGGCGGCGCTGGCAATGTGGTCGAGGCCAACAGCGATATCAACGTTACGCCTTTCGTTGATATCATGCTGGTCTTGCTCATCATCTTCATGGTGGCGGCTCCGCTAGCTTCCGTGTCGGTGCCCGTCGAGTTGCCAATCGCCGTCGCCAAGGCGGCCCCGAACCCGCCCAAGCCGGTCTATATTTCGATCCAGAATGACGGCGACGTCTATGTGGGCGACTTCAAGACCGACGTCGGATCCCTGGGTGAAGATCTGCTGAAGCAGATCGGATCCCGGAACCCGGCCGATGAGCGGATCTTCATTCGGGGCGACCAGAACACCCGTTACGGCGATTTCATGCAGGTCATGAATGCGCTGCAGGATAACGGCTTCTACAGCGTTGCACTGGTCGGCGAAGACCAGGCGACGAGCTAGAGCGCGGAGATAGTATGACAGACGTCGAATATCATCGCAGTCGTTACGACGTACCAAAGGCCAAGGGCTTCATGGGGGTTTCCTACCCCGTGCTGATCGTGTGCCTGCTGGTCGTCTCCATCCTGTTCGCCTTGCTGATCTTCTTCCTGCAGCAATCGAAGTTTAAGCTGAAGGAATTCAATTACGTCGACGAGTCCGTCGAGGTCGAGTTGGTCGAGCCGGTTCCACCGCCTCCGCCGCCGCCGCCCCCGCCGCCTCCGCCGACGGATCAGCCGCCCCCGCCTAAGCTTCAGGTGCGCGTGCCGGCGCCGGTTCCGAACGTCACGCCGCCTCCGCCGGTGAATATCACGCCGACGAAGAAGGAAGACCGGGTGGAATACACGGGTCCGCCCGTGAACATTCCCGGACCGCCGCCGCCGCCTGCTCCGCCGGCTCCGGTCCGTCCGTCGACGATCACGAACGTCCAATGGGCGCGCCAGCCGCGTCCCACGGCTGACGATTTCCCGGCGCGCGCGCTGGAACGTGAGATCAGCGGATCGGCCACCGTCGAGTGCACCGCGCGCTCCAACGGGTCTCCGGCCAACTGCCAGGTGATCTCGGAAGAGCCCGCCGGCATGGGCTTCGGTCGCGCCGCTGTTCGCGTGGTTCAGCGTGGACAACTGTCCCCGCGGACCGTCGACGGCGCCGCGCAGGACGCGACCTTCCGCGTGCGGGTTCCGTTCAACCTCGGTTGAGCCAAAAAGCGATCAAGACGAAACGCCTCGGAGAGCGATCTCCGGGGCGTTTTCTTTTGGTCGGGAGTGGACGGAAATCTCCTGACGAAATCGCACGAAGTCGCTTGATCGCATCGGTCAGGCCCGGTAGAGAACGCGCCTCGCGATGAGCGGGCCGCCTTAGCTCAGTTGGTTAGAGCGCCGGTTTGTGGAACCGGAGGTCCTCAGTTCAAGCCTGAGAGGCGGTACCATTGCAAAGCGCGGTCAGGCTTGAAGCCGGCCGGTGCAGCAACCATCTCCTGACCATCGGCGCATTGGCCGATCCCCAACATCGTCAGGAGAGCGCGAATGAAGATGCGCAAGCTGGGCCCGAACGGACCCGAGGTTTCGGCCATCGGCCTGGGCTGTATGGGCATGAGCGCCTTTTATGGCGCCGCGGACGAAGCCCAGTCGGTGTCTGTCATTCATCGCGCTCTCGATCTGGGGATCACCCTTTTCGACACGGCCGAAATGTATGGGCCGCACACGAATGAGGTTCTGGTCGGTCAAGCCCTCAAGGGGCGTCGGGACCAGGCCTTCATCGCGACCAAGTTCGGCATCAACTACAACGAGGATCGCAGCCGCCTGATGACGGATGGCAGCCCAGCGAACGTCAGGCGCGCCATTGAAGGCAGCCTTCGGCGTCTGGGCGTCGATCACGTCGATCTCTACTATCTGCACCGCGTGGACCCGAACACGCCGATCGAAGAGACCGTCGGCGCGATGGCCGAGTTGGTCAGAGAGGGCAAGGTTCGTTTCCTGGGTCTCTCGGAGGCGGCGCCGGACACATTGCGCAAGGCCCACGCGACCCATCCGATCACGGCCCTCCAAACGGAATATTCGCTGTGGAGCCGTGAACCGGAGGACGAACTGTTCGCCATGACCCGCGACCTGGGCATCGGCTTCGTGCCCTACAGCCCGCTGGGACGCGGTTTCCTGTCCGGAGACATCAAGTCTGTCGATGATCTGGACGCCGATGACTTCCGACGCAGCAATCCCCGCTTCATGGGCGAGAACTTCCAGAAGAACCTGGATCTGGTCGAGGCGGTCAAGGCCATCGCGGCCGATAGGGGTGTAACCGCCGCCCAACTGGCCCTGGCCTGGGTGTTGGCGCAGGGCGAAGATCTGGTCCCCATTCCCGGCACGCGCCGCATCGCGACGTTGGAGCAGAATGCGGGCGCCGTTGACCTCGTGCTGTCGCCGGAAGACCTGGCCCGCATCGACGCCGTCTTCCCCAAGGGCGCGGCCAGCGGGCATCGCTATGCCGAGGCGGCGCGGGCGGCCCTGAATCGTTGAGCGCCAGGCATCGGAAATGAAAAGGCCCGGTCGGATCGCTCCGGCCGGGCCTTTCGTCTGTCTGGAGACGAGACCTACTGAATGCGGGTCCAGGTCTGGGTCTTGCATAGCGGAGCGACGATGCAGCCGCGCAGGCGCAGGGTATTGTCGTTGGTCATGGTGATGGTGCCGCGATAGGTGCCGCCGTCGGCCGGATTATAGACCGAGCCATTGCGCCATTCCGTCGGCCCACCGGTGAAACCCGTCAACATGGGCAGGTTGCGCAGGGTGCGGTTCCGCTGAGCGGCGTCACGGTTGCGCTCATCGCGGGCGTTGCCGTCGGTGCGGATGTGATCAGACGTCACCAGCGTGCCGCAGAGGGCCTGACCGCACCGCGCGATGCGAACCTGCCCGCCATTGGTCGGGGTCTGCCACAAGCCCGTGGGGTCGCCGGCCAGGGCGGGCGTGGCGAGCGCGCCGGTCAGCGCGGCGGCGGCCATCAAAATCTTGATCTTCATCGTGTTTCCTTTGTTGCCCTGTCTTCGATCGATCGGCGTCGATCATTGAGCCGCAGGTTGATCCTGCTTTCGGTTCAAAACAAGGCTGAAAACGACGGGGATAACCAATGAAAACCGGACCTTAGGTCAAGTTAGGCTGAAGATGCGGCGAGTTCGCGCGCGGTCTCCGAAAAGGTCAGTCGATCATCGCCAGCCATTCGTCCTCGGTCAGCACCCGGACACTGTGCTTTTCGGCGTCCTTCAGCTTGGACCCTGCGCCTGGACCGGCGACGAGGTAGTCGGTCTTTTTGGATACAGAGCCTGAAACCTTGGCCCCCAGGCTTTCGGCGCGAGCCTTGGCCTCGTCGCGGGTGAAGCGCTCCAGCGCGCCGGTGAAGACCACGGTCTTGCCCGCCACGGCGGTGTCGGACTGGGGCCGTTCGGCGTCGACGATCTGGGTCAGTTCGTCCTCGAGGGCGGTGACGACCTCAAGATTGTGAGGCTCGTGAAAGAAATGGGCCAGGGCCTCGGCGGCGACGGGCCCGACGCCGGTGACGCCGGCGATTTGGTTCAGCATTTCGGAGGGGCCTTCCTGGCGGGCTACGCGGGCCAGTTCGACCAGGCCCGACCAGTCGTCGGTCAGTGTCGCCAACGCGCGTCGGGCCGGGGCGGCCATGCCGGGAAAGGCCTGGGCGATCTTCATGTCCAGGGTGGCTTCTGGCCAGGGATCGGCGGAGGGCGGCGTCGCCTCGGCCATCAGGGCCAGGACGCGCGGCGAGATGGCGTGGGCCCCGGCCAGCGCGCGCCAGGCCGGGGATGGAATGCCCGATGCGGCCTGAAGACAGGCGGCCTTCAGCGCCGACCAGCTTTCGAACGCGCGGGCCAGAACGATGGAGGTCTGTTCGCCGATGTCGCGCACGCCCATGCCGAACAAAAACCGGTCCAGCGAGATCACGCGCCGGGCCTCGATGCCGGCGACCAGGTTGCGGATGCTGGTCTCACCGTATCCGTCGTCCCGCTCCAGCTCGGCCAGCCGATCCGCGTCGCGCGCCAGGCGGAAGATGTCGGCGGGCTCCTTGATCCAGCCGCGCGCATGGAAGGCGACCAACTGCTTTTCGCCCAGCCCCTCGATGTCGAAGGCGCGGCGGCCGACGAAATGCTTCAACCGCTCCACGATCTGGGCGTCGCAGATCAGCCCGCCGGTGCAGCGCCGCTTGACCTCGTCTCCCTCCCGCACCGCTTCCGAACCGCAGACCGGGCAGTGATCGGGGAAGACATAGGGAACGGCGTCGGCCGGTCGCTGATCCAATTGGACGCCGAGAATCTGAGGGATCACGTCGCCGGCGCGTTGCAGGCGCACCGTGTCGCCAATGCGGACATCCAGACGCTGGATTTCATCCTCGTTGTGCAGGGTGGCGTTGCGCACGACCACGCCGCCCACGGTCACCGGGTGCAGCCGAGCGACGGGGGTCAGAGAGCCTGTGCGGCCCACCTGGATGTCTATGCCCTCCAGCACCGTGGTCGCCTGCTGGGCCGGGAACTTGTGGGCGATGGCCCAGCGGGGGCTGCGGGCGACGAAGCCCAGGCGGCGCTGCCAGTCCAGCCGGTCGACCTTGTACACCACGCCGTCGATGTCATAGCCCAGGGCGGCCCGGTCGCGCTCCAACTCCCGATAGACGGCGATCAGCCCCTCGGCGCCCTCGACCCGGCGCGAGCGGTCGTTGACGGGAAAGCCCCAGGCCCTGAGCTTTTGCAGGGCCTCCCACTGGGTCGCGGCGAAGTCGCTGGAGTGTTCGCCCCAGGCGTAGGCGAAAAAGGTCAGGGGGCGTTTGGCGGTGATCCGCGCATCCTTCTGTCGCAGCGATCCGGCCGCGAAGTTGCGGGGATTGGCGTAGGTGCGCCGTCCCTCGGCCTCGGCCGCCGCATTGAAGGCGTCGAAGGCGGCGTTGGGGGCGTAAACCTCGCCGCGCACCTCGATCCTGTCGGGCCAGCCGTCGCCGTCCAGGGTCTGGCGCACCGCCGCAATGGTCTTCAGATTGGCGGTGACGTCCTCGCCGGTGCGGCCGTCGCCGCGCGTGGCGCCGACGCTGAGCTTGCCGTCGACATAGAGCAGGTTGGCGGACAGGCCGTCGATCTTGGGTTCCGCCACGAAGGCGATGGGTTCGTCGGCCGGCAGTTTCAGGAAGCGGGCGATCCGGGCCACGAAATCGCGCACCTCGCCCTCGTCGAAGGCGTTGTCCAGCGACAGCATGGGTACGCCATGGCGCACCTCGGCGAACTGGCTGGAGGCGGCGGCGCCCACCTTGTTCGACGGCGAATCCGCGCGGATCAGATCGGGAAAGGCGGCCTCGATGGCGGCGTTGCGGGCGCGCAGGGCGTCATAGTCCGCATCGGAAATCTCGGGCGCAGCCTCGGCGTAGAGGGCGTCGTGACGCGCCATTTCCGCGGCCAGCCAGGCCAGTTCGTCCGCCGCCGCATCGGGCGTCAGGTCTTCAGGGGCGGGGAGCGAAGGATTCGTCGGGGCCATTCGTGTGCCTTATCATCTGTCGGCGGTCGCGTGCATCGTCGTGACTGCGAACGAACGGCTGACGCGGGGTTCGGCTGCCGCTAGGGTCGCGCGGCCTTCACGGAGTTCGCATGATCCGCCCGACCGCCTATTCCCTTCTATTGGCCGCTCTGCTGATCGGCGGCTGCACCCCGGTTCCGCCGGCAACCGTCGCCAGCGCGCCGCCGGCGCCCGTCGTCAACAGTCCCTTGCTGGAGGATGTGCGTATCCTGTCCGGCGACGACATGCAGGGGCGCGATACGGGCTCGGCGGGCGGAGAGCGGGCGCGGGCCTATATCGTGTCGCGGCTGGAGGCGATGGGGGTTCAGCCCGCATCCTTCGGTCGGCTTCAACCCTTCGAGGCGCCGGGCCGTACGCGCGAGGGCGTGAAGCGGTTCAGCGGCGTCAACATCGTCGGCCTGATCCCCGGAACGCGCGTGGCGGATCGCTATATCGTGGTGACGGCTCACTACGATCATGTCGGCATGAACGACGGCCAGATCTATCGCGGCGCGGACGACAATGCGTCGGGCGTGGCGACGATGCTGGAGTTGGCGCGGCGGCTGAAGGCCGATCCGCCGGAGCACAGCGTGCTGATCGTGGCCCTGGACGGAGAGGAGCGGGGGCTTCTGGGCGCGCGGGAGTTCGTTAAGGCGCCGCCCGTGCCGCTGTCGTCCGTCAGCCTGAACCTGAACTTCGACATGACGGCGCGTGCGGAGACCGATGGACATCTGTGGGTCACGGGCGGCTATCAGCACCCCGATCTGCGCCGCATACTGGAGCCGACCCCGGCGCAAGGGGCGGTGTCCTTCGCCTTCGGCAAGGACACGCCGCAGGACACGGGCGAGAACAACTGGGTCGAGGCGTCGGATCACGCCGCCTTCCACGCGGCGGGCGTGCCGTTCCTCTACATGGGCGTCGACTATCATCCCGATTACCACCGGCCCAGCGACACCTTCGAGCGGATCGATCCGGCGGTCTTCACCAATGCGACCGAACTGGCCATCGCGGGCTTTCACGCCCTGGACAAGGCGCTGGACCGATGAGGCGTCTGCTCGCAACTGTTGCTGTGCTGGCTCTGGTCGCTGTCGGCGCCTGTGAACGCCGCGAGGACCATCCTCGGCCGCAGGGCGGCGGGGACCCCGCCGTGTTTCGTCACGACCTCAGCGGCGATATGTCGGGCGAGTACCGGCCAACTGAAGCCGCTGGATCCGCCGTCGCCTCGCTGTTCATCGGCCAAGAGACGGCGTTCGCGGCCTGGGAGGCTGGGGATCGCAGCGCGCCGCCCCTGATCTTGATGCTGAACGGGCCTCAGGGCGAAATGCGGGTTCTGCCGGAGACCTATCGCATAACGGATGCCGCCGTGCGGATGACCGGCGTGACGCCACAGGGACAGGTCGAGATTGAAGCGCGCATTGATCAGGGCGCGCTGGCGACCGCACGCCGAAACCTGGGCGATCGGACCGTAGTCATTTCAGGAACCGTGCAGGCTGGCGGCCGACGATCACCTGTCGCTCTGACGGCCTGGAACGGCGACTGACTAAAGCAGGATGCCGACGATCAGATAAACGCCGCCCGCGATCAGCGCCCAGAGCAGGATGCTGAACCCCGCCAGTATCGCTACCGTCAAACGGCCCGACAAACGGGGTCCGACGGACTGGACGCGGGCGTGTCGCTGGCCCATCCAGGGCCTTTGATCGCCAGGGGCGGGTGACGGTTGCATTCGCAACCTATGGTGGTTTGACGCAAAGCCGTCAATGCATCTTGCTTCGTTCGCGGTGCCTTGAGTTGCATCAGGATCAACTCAAGGTGATGATCCGCTGAAGGAGGCCGTTCCGATGTCGAGTGTGGAGGCGATATCCGCGCCGCTGGCGGATGGCGGCACCGGAGCACCGGCGTTCCGATGGCGCAGCGCCAGCGTTGTTCGCATGCTGGATGTCGTTCTGGCGGGGGGCGCGCTGCTCCTCTTATCGCCCCTGATGGTATCGACCGCCTTGGCGATCTGGACGCAATGCGGCGGTCCCGTGCTGTTCCGGCAGCAAAGGATCGGGCAGGGCGGGCGTTCGTTCGACTGTCTGAAGTTCCGCACTATGGCGCCAGATGCGGAGGCGCGGCTTCCTGGCCTGATTGACGCGGAATGGCGGGCGTCGCGCAAATTCCGCCACGACGTGCGCGTGACACGCCTAGGCGGATTCTTGCGACGCTCCAGCATCGACGAACTGCCCCAGTTGATGAACGTGCTGAGAGGCGAGATGTCGTTGGTCGGGCCACGGCCGATCGTGATGGACGAGGCGATGCTGTATGGGCGGCGGCTGGCCGACTACTGCGCGGCGCGCCCCGGATTGACGGGGCTTTGGCAGGTGTCCGGCCGCAACGACGTGCCCTACCGTCGCCGCGTGGCGATGGATGTCTGGCTGGTCCGGAACCTGACGCTTGGCGTCTATCTCGCCATCCTCGCGCGCACCGTCCCCGCCGTGTTGAGCCGACGCGGCGTCTATTAGGGCAGGCGTTCCTCGAAGCCGTCGTCGGTCCCAATGATGGCCAGATCGGCCAAATCCAGGAACAGGCCGTGTTCGACGACCCCGGTGATCAGCTTCAGGTCGTCGGCCAGCCGCACCGCATCGTTGATCGCCTTGCACGCCGCATCATAGATCAGATTGCCGCCATCGGTGCGGACCAGGCCGCGATCCGCCTGACGCACCCGGGCGGGCTGGTTGATGTCGTGGTCGATCAGGACGTCGGCGATGCGGTTTGCCGTGGTCTTGTGACCGAAGGCCACGACCTCGATCGGCAGGGGAAAGGCGCCCAGGACCGGCACCACCTTGGCCGCGTCGGCGATGACGATGCAGCGGCTGGATGCCTCCCACACCAGTTTCTCGCGCAGCAGGGCCGCGCCGCCGCCCTTGATCAAGGCCAGGCCCGGCCCCACCTCGTCGGCGCCGTCCACGGTCAGGTCGATGCGCGGCGTGTCCTCCAGCGTGGACAGCGTCAGGCCCAGTTCACGCGCCAGGTCGGCGGTCTTTTCCGAGGTCGGCACGCAGCGCAGACCGGACAGGTTGCGCGCCGCCAGCGCCTTGACGAACCAGGCGGCGGTGGAGCCGGTGCCCAGGCCCACGATCATCCCCGCCTCGACATGGGCGGCGGCCGCTTCGCCGGCGTTCTTCTTCTGGATGTCGCTCATTTGGACGGATCGCTCTTGGACTGGGCGGCCTTGGCCGCCGCCTTCTTGGCTTTGGCTGTCTCGCGGAACGCGGCGGCGGCGTCGGTCTTGATGGTTTGGCGCGCGCGGCCGAAGGCCAGGGCGTCGGCCGGCACGTCCTCGGTCACGACCGATCCCGAGGCGATCAGGGCGCCGTCGCCAATGTGGACCGGCGCCACCAGGCTGGAATTCGAGCCCACGAAGGCTCCGGCGCCGATCTCAGTTCGGGCTTTGTTGAAGCCGTCGTAGTTGCAGAAGATCGTCCCGGCGCCGATGTTCGCGCCCGCGCCCACGGTCCCGTCGCCCAGATACGATAGGTGGTTGGCCTTGGCGCCCTTGGCCATGCTTACGTTCTTCACCTCGACGAAATTGCCGATCTTGACCCCTTCGGCCAGATCGGCGCCCGGGCGCAGGCGGGCGTAGGGTCCGATCTCGGCGCCTGAACCGACGCGGGCGCCCTCGATATGGCTGAAGCTGCGGATGCGCGCGCCGCCATCGACCACGGCGCCGGGGCCGAACACCACAAAGGGTTCGATCACAGTTCCGCCGTCCACCTGAGTGTCCCAGGCGAAGTGGACGGTGTCGGGCGCGCTCATGGTGACGCCGGCGGCCAGGAAGGTCTCGCGCTGAACCTGTTGAAACAGGGCCTCGGCCTGGGACAGTTCGGCCTGGGAGTTTACGCCCATCACCGCGTCCTCGGCGGCGAAGACGGCGCGGGTCGGATGGCCGCCCTTGCGCGCCAGCTCGACCACATCGGTCAGATAGTATTCGCCCTTTGCGTTGTCGTTCGTCACATGCGCCAGCAACGAGAAGAGCAGGGCGGCCGGCGCGGCCATGACGCCGGAGTTGCAGGCGGTGACGGCTAGCACCTCGGCGGACGCCTCCTTGGCCTCGGTGATGGCGAGCAGAGCGTCGCCATCCAGGATCAGCCGGCCATAGGCGCCGGGATCGCGCGCCTCGAACCCGATGACAGTTACGCCCTCGGCATTGAACACAGGCTCGATGTCGCGGGCCTTCAGCAGCGGTACGTCGCCGTAGGTGACCACCACCTCGCCGTCGAACCCGTCCAAGGCCTGTTCGGCGGCGCGAACGGCGTGGCCGGTGCCAAGCGGCGGGTCCTGAACAGCGATGGCGGCTTCGCCCAGCCGTTTGACGACATGGGCGCGGACTTCCGGCGAGTGATTCCCGACCACGACCACGATCCGCTCGCAGCCCAATCCCTCGGCCGCGTCGATGGCGTGGTCCAGCATGGCGCGGTGAGCGACGGGATGCAGCACCTTGGGCAGGGGCGACTTCATGCGCGTTCCCTGGCCGGCGGCGAGAATGATGGCGGCGCGAGCGCGTGTCTGGCTGGTCATGAATCGTCCCGAAGGCTAGTCGTCTCGCGATCTAGCCCATTCGGCGGGCCAGCGGGAGATGTGGATGACCGATCGCGACCTGGAAGGCTGGACCATCGCCTTCGATCTGGATGGGACGCTGGTCGATTCTGCGCCGGATCTGATCGGGACCCTGAATCGGCTGCTGGTCGAAGAAGGTCTGCCGCCGGTGGCGATGGAGTCGGCCTCCACCCTGATCGGCTCGGGCGCGCGGGCGCTGCTGGTGCACGGGTTCGAAGCGGCGGGGGCGCCGGTCGAGCGCGCGCAATCGCAGGAGCTGTTCGAGCGCTTCCTGGTCGATTACGCCGCCCATATCGCGGACGGCTCCCAGCCGTTCGAAGGGGTGGTCGAGACGCTGGAGAGGCTGACGGCGCGTGGCGCCCTTCTGGTCGTGGCGACCAACAAGCGTTCGGACCTGTCCGAACTGCTTCTTCAAAAGTTGGACCTCGCCCCGCATTTCGCGGCCATCGTCGGCCCGGATCGGGTCAGCGCGCGCAAACCGTCGGGCGCCCACCTGAAGGAAGCGGTGGCGCTGGCCGGAGGCGATCCCGAGCGAGCGATCATGGTCGGCGACGCCGCGCCCGACGCAGGCGCGGCCAGGGACGCGGGTATGCCCTGCATATTGGTCACCTTCGGCTTCACGCCGGTTCCGGTAGAGACCCTTGGGGCGGACGTGCTGATCGACGATTTCGAGGATGTGGAAGAGGCCGTCGACGGCCTGTTGTCCGACTTCTACGTCTCGAAAGCGCTGAAATTCTGAACGCAGCCGTCAGCAAATCTCTCGAAGAATGATCGCCGACGCGGTTGCGGATCGCCCTGGCGATGGACAGATTGGCGCACCCCGTCGAAAGTGCCCCTCATGTTCGCTCGCTTCCTGAAAATCCCGCTCTGGCAGCGCACCGCCGCCGGTTTCATCCTGGGCATCGTCGCCGGGCTGATCCTGAGGGAGCGGGCCGAGGTCTGGTTGCAGCCGATCGGCGATGTCTATCTGAACTTGATCCGCATGGTGGTGGCGCCCCTGGTGCTGTTCACCATCGCCAGCTCCATCGCCAAGTTGGGCGAGGGGGCCGGCGCCGTCCGGCTGGGCGTACGCACCATCGTCTGGTTCGCCATCACCTCGCTGCTGGCCGTACTGGTCGGTTTCGCCTTCGGGCACATCATCAATCCGGGCGTCGGCCTGTCGAACCTGCCGCTGGGCGAGGTCAAGGAGCGCGTGATCCCCACGCCGCTTGAGGTGCTGATCGGCGTGGTGCCGACCAATCCGTTCGCCGCCCTGGCCGAGGGCAAGGTGCTGCAGATCATCTTCTTCTCGGCCCTGGTCGGCATGGCGTTGGTGGCGCTGGGAGACCGGGCGCAGGGCGCGCGGCGGCTGGTGGACGAGGGCGCGGCCATCATCTTCCGCATCACGCGCTGGGTGATCCAACTGACGCCCATCGGCGTGTTCGGCCTGATCGGCTCGGTGGTCGGCGGCTATGGCTGGGAGGCTCTGCTGCCGCTGTTGAAGTTTATCGCCGCCATCTACGCCGCCTGCCTGTTCCACATCCTGATCGTCTATTCGGGCCTCCTGAAGGTCCATGGGCTGAAGGTGACCAGCTTCTTCCGCGGCGCCTTTGCGGCCCAGCAGACGGCCTTTGCGACATCGTCGTCGCTGGGCACTCTGCCGATTACCTTGCGCCAGACGGTCGAACGTCTGGGCGTGCCTCAAGCCTACGCCGCCTTCGCCGTGCCGCTGGGCGCCAATGTGAAGATGGACGGTTGCGGCGCGATCTATCCGGCCATCGCCTCGATCTTCATCGCCCAGTATTTCAAGATCGACCTGACCCTGACCCAATATGTGCTGATCGGTCTGACGGCGGTGCTGGGGTCTTTAGGCACGGCGGGGGTGCCGGGAACCTCCATCGTCATGCTGACCCTGACCCTGTCGACCGCCGGCCTGCCGCTGGAAGGCATCGGCTATATCGTCGCCATCGACAGGGTCATCGACATGATGCGCACCGCGACGAACGTCACGGGCCAGATGCTGGTGCCGGTGCTGGTGGCCAAGGAAGAGGGCATACTGAACCAGGACATCTATGACGGTCACGTAGCCTGGCTGCCTGGCGACCCGGAAGCCGAGACGCCGGAAACCGTTCGCGCCGCTGGAATCTGAAACGGACGCTTGCGCGCGGCGGGCGACCGGGCTATGTCGCCGCCTCCGCAAGGCATGGATGCGTAGCTCAGCGGGAGAGCACCTCGTTCACACCGAGGGGGTCACAGGTTCAATCCCTGTCGCATCCACCATCTTCCCGACATGACCGAGCCTCCAGCCTGAGAGGCTGTTCACCACGGTGAACTCGCCGTCAGGCCGCGCGTTTCACGACCATGAACCTGATCATCCTGTTCTTCGGCGCGGTGATTCTGGCCGGCGCCTTGTTCGCTGTTTCCAGCGTGTTCGAAGGGCGACGGCGCATAAATTTCATCGATAATGACGCGGACGTCGAACCGGACGAACCGACTGGCCCCGCCAAAGATCTTTGACGGGGATCGGCTGCTAGATCATCCAGCCGGTCGGCCAATCGCCTGTCGCCTCGCGGTAAGCCAAGGCTAGCGCGCCATAAAGGCCTGCGGAAGCGCCGGCTGAGGGGGCGGCTATGTAGTCGTCCATAACAAGTTCGCGCACGCTGGCGTCGTAGCCGCCCAGTTGCTGGACCAGCGCGCGTCTGACCCTATCGTAGAGGTGCGGCTGCATAACGCCACCGCCGATAATGATGCGTTGGGGCCTGATCACATAGGTCAGGTTGGCGCACAGGCTTGCCACATAGTGGGCCGCCATCAGCCAGGCGGGATGGTCTATCGGCAAGGTTTCCGCAGGCGCCCCCCACCGCATCCGCATGGCCGGTCCGCTGGCCAAGCCCTCCAGACAGTCGCCGTGGAAGGGGCAGGCGCCGGCGAAGGCGGTGTCGCCGGCTGCGCGCGGCGTTCGGATATGCCCCGCCTCGGGATGGTTCGCCCCGCCGTGCGGCCGCCCGTCGATGATTACGCCCACCCCGACGCCCGTGCCTACGGTGACGTAGCAGAAACTGTCCAGCCCGCGTCCGCTGCCGAACAACCTTTCGCCGATGGCCGAGCCGTTGACGTCGGTGGTCAGGACCGTGGGCGTGTTCGCCGCGCGCCGCAGATGGCTCAGGAGGTTGGCGCCGCTCCAGCCTGGCTTCGGCGTTGTGGTGATCGCACCATAGTCGGGCGCATCCAGGCGGAGCGACAGCGGCCCGAAACTGCAGACGCCCAAGGCGGCCAGGTGGCCGTGGACCGCCGCCGCTCTGGCGAAGAAGGCGTCGACAGCGGCCAGGGTTTCGCTAGGAGTCGTCGTCGCAATGCGGACCTGCTCCAAAATTCGGCCATCGCCATCGGCGACGCCGCACACGAACTTGGTGCCGCCCGCCTCGACCCCGCCGAGCAATAGAGTTTGCGTCATCGGCTTTGCTTCGACCTGGGCGCCAGGTGTGAAAGTGGGCCAATACGGCGATATTCGCCCGCCGCCGCTGCGCGTATCAGGTGCGACCAAGGCTCGCGCTGGAGAACAGGTTCGGCGCCGCGGCGTTGTTGAATCATGACCCCGCTCGCTCGCCTTCTTATTATACTCGATTCCCTTACCAAGTTCGTGACGCGGCAGGAACGCCTGCTCTGACGTCAATCCGGCGACGGATGGATTTGGCGCATTGCGTCCACCGCGTGCTGTCGTCACCTTGTAGGCGACGCGATTTACGAAAGGATGCCTGATGGCCCGCAAGCCCAACTATAATTTCGAGCGCCAGGAGCGCGAGAAGGCTGCGGCGGCCAAGGCGGCGGAAAAGGCGGCGGCCAAGGCCGAGCGGCGGAACGAAGCTGCGGCCAAGAAAGCGCAGCCGGCCGACGATTAAGTCTCGACGCAAAAGCCATTCGTGTTTTCGTTGTTTGAGGGCGCTGAAAGCCCTATTCTTGCACGATGACACGCTGGACCCCCGAAAGCTGGAGAACCAAGACCGCCCTGCACATGCCGGCGGACTATCCCGATCCCAAGGCTCTTGCCGTGGTTGAGGACGAACTGCGCGCCCTGCCGCCGCTCGTCTTCGCCGGCGAAGCGCGCCGCCTGACGTCGAAACTGGCGCAGGTGGAGCAGGGGGACGCCTTCCTGCTTCAGGGCGGCGACTGCGCCGAGAGCTTCAAGGAGTTCTCGACCGACAACATCCGCGACACCTTCCGCCTGATCCTGCAGATGGCGGTGGTGCTGACCTTCGCCGGGCGCAAGCCGGTGGTGAAGGTCGGCCGCATCGCTGGTCAGTTCGCCAAGCCGCGCTCGTCGCCGCTGGAGGCAATCGACGGCGTCGAACTGCCCAGCTATCGCGGCGACATCATCAACGGCATGGGGTTCACGCCCGAAGAGCGCGCGCCCGATCCGCAGCGCCTGATCCGGGCCTATAACCAATCGGCGTCGACGCTGAACCTGCTGCGCGCCTTCGCGGGCGGCGGCTATGCCGATCTGTACAACATCCATCGCTGGACGCTGGGCTTCGCTGGGGACAATGCGGCAGGCGCCCAGTACCGCGAACTGGCCGATAAGATCACGGAAGCCCTGGCCTTCATGGAGGCGGTCGGCGTCACGCCCGAGACCCATCCCGACCTGAGCCGAGTCGAGGTCTTCACCAGCCACGAAGCCCTGCTGCTGAACGTCGAGAGCGCCCTTACGCGGCTGGACGGCGGTTCGGGCGACTGGTTCGACACCTCCGCCCATATGCTGTGGATCGGCGAACGCACCCGTCAGCTGGACGGCGCCCACGTCGAGTTCATGAAGGGGATCAAGAACCCCATCGGCGTGAAGTGCGGGCCGACCATGACGGCCGACGACCTGCTGCCGCTGATCGACGCGCTGAACCCGGACAATATCTCGGGCCGTCTGACGCTGATCGGACGCTTCGGTCACGAAAAGGTGGGCGAGCGTCTGCCCAAGCTGATGCGCGAAGTGAAGGCGTCGGGCCGCAAGGTGATCTGGTCCATCGACCCGATGCACGGCAATACGCTGAAGGCCGGCAACGGCTACAAGACGCGGCCCTTTGATCGCATCCTGGGCGAGGTGCGCACCTTCATCGACGTAGCGGAGGCCGAGGGCGTCCACCCCGGCGGCGTACACCTGGAGATGACGGGCCAGAACGTCACCGAATGCTTGGGCGGCGCCCAGGCGGTGACGGAGGACGATCTGTCCAACCGCTATCACACCCATTGCGATCCGCGTCTGAATGCCGATCAGGCATTGGAACTGGCCTTCCTGGTCGCGGAACGGCTGAAGTCGGGTCGTGTCAGCCGATCCGAGGCCGCCTGACCGAATGAAGCAGAGCGGGCGGCCGTCGCGATGGTCGCCCTTGCTCCACGTGGGTTTTGATGGCGCGCCCCGGCGATGTATTCCGCTTGTCGGGCAGGGAATGGCGCCGCAGATACGACCGGATGCGGTCACGGCGCGGACATGGAGCCGCTGTCTGTTCGACCGGCAACGACAAAGGGCTTTTCGGGTCGCTCCCGGAGAGTGACGGACATGGATACGCCTGCCCACCAAGACGAGAAACCCGGCCGTGTCGCCTATCAGGGCGCGCCGGGCGCCTTCAGTCACGAGGCGTGTCTGGCCCTGCGTCCGTGGGATGAGGCGGTGGCGTTCGAGACCTTCGAAGGCGCCCTTCAGGCCATGACGTCCGGCGACTGCGGCTGCGCCCTGATTCCTGTCGAGAACTCGACCATCGGCATGGTGGAGCCCGCAGCGACCCTGGTGCGCGCCTTGGGAATAGAGCCGGTCGCGGAGGTGTGGCGGCCGATCCGTCATGCGCTGATGGGACTGCCCGGCGCCCGCCTGTCCGACATCCGCACAGTCGAGAGCCACCCCATCGCCCTGGCCCAGTGCGAGCAGACGCTGAAGACAATGCACATGGCGGTGATTGAACATTTCGACACCGCCGGCGCCGCGCGCGATGTGGCCGAGGCCGGAGATCCGACCCGCGCCGCCATCGCGGCTGCTGGGGCCGCAGAGGTGTATGGTCTGTCGATCCTGCGCAACGATTTGCAGGATTCGAGCGATAATCGCACGCGCTTCGTCCTTCTGAGCGCTTCCGAGGGTTGACGGCGCACGGTCTTTGCGTGTCTTAAGCCTGCACGGATCGCAAAACGATCCGCTTAACCGGAACCGGACCATGTCCCGCCAGCGCGCCCTCTCTGTTTCGTTCGACCGTTCGCGCGCGGTGTCCGGCCTCTATTTCGGCTACGGCTTTTACGGCTTTCGATACGCCGGCTGAGGCGTCGGGCGCACTCCGTCCCTGACTGCTTCACCGGCGACCGCTCTGGATCAGAGCGGCTGTTCGCCCCTGCACATATCGAAATTCAGAATGCCGAAAGCCCTATCCCATGCCCAATTCCAACATTCAGCAAGTCTGGCCTGACATGGCCGACCTGACCCCCGAACAGCAGGCCCTGGCCGCCCTGCGCGCCGAGATCGACCGGATCGACGACCAGATCCTGGCGCTGTTCGAACAGCGTCTGGCCGTCGCCGCCACCGTGGGCCGCGCCAAGGACGCCCCGACCGGCCCCCACACCAAACTGCGCCCCGACCGCGAGCAGACGGTGCTGGCGCGTATGCTGTCAAAATGTCAGCCCGAGAACGCCGAGGCGGTCGAGCACCTGTGGCGCGAGATCGTGGGCTGGGGCCTGGCGCGCCAGGGGCGACTGCAGGTCCAGGTCTGGGCCCCGATCGAGCCGACGCGGGCGTTCGACGGCGCCCGCCTGCGGTTCGGCGCGGCGGCCGACATCAAGATGGTGCGCGATCCGCAAAAGGCGCTGGCCTTCGCAGCCGAGGGCCATGGGGTCGCCGTCCTGGCCATCAACACCGAAGACGCCTGGTGGATGGGCCTGCGTCGCGAATGGTCGATGCTCAGCGTCTTCGACGGGTACGGCGGAGAGACGCCGACTTCGCTGGCGGTCGGCAAGATCGATCCGCCGGCCCTGCCCAAGGGCCGTCGCGTCATCGTGACGGCGGGCGGGGACGCGGGCGACGGCGGGGGCGCCCGGCGCTGGGGCCTGAATACGCACCATGGCTGGACCATCGCCATGACCGACGCTGAACTGGCGCCGGGAGACGCGGAAGGGTGCGTCGGCGCGATCGGCTGATATGTCGAAAAGGGCCGCATCCGGCGATGGATGCGGCCCGCTTCGTTTTTCAGACCGCCATATTGTCGATCAGTCGGGTCTTGCCGATCCAGGCGGCGGTCAGGATGCGCGCAGGGGCATCCACCACATCGTTGCGGAAGGCGCCGAGATCCTCGGCGCGGCGGATGGCGACATAGTCCACTCGCTCGAAACCGGCCTTTAGGATTGCGGCGTAGGCTTCACGCTCGATCCCGGGCAGAGGACGGCCGGAGGCGGCCTCCGCAGCAGCCTGGAACAGTATGCCGTTCAACTGCCGCGCCGAGGCCAGTTCGGGCTCGGACAGATAGGCGTTGCGCGACGACAGGGCCAAGCCCCAGCCGTCCCGTTCGGTCGGCGCGCCGACGATCTCGACCGGCAGATCCAGGTCGCGCACGAAGCGACGAATGACCATCAGCTGCTGATAATCCTTCTCGCCGAAAACGGCGACGTCCGGCTGGACCTGGTTGAACAGCTTGGTCACGACCAAGGCGACGCCGCCGAACATCTGCGGCCGGAAATCGCCCTCCAGGCCCAGGGCGGGACCGGCCATGGCGATACTGGTGGCGAAGCCTTCAGGATACATCTCCGCCGCCGCAGGCGCGAACATCAGGTGGCAGCCGGCGCCGGCCAGCAGACGTGCGTCCTCATCCTGTTGGCGGGGATATTTGTCCAGGTCCTCGTGGGCGGCGAACTGGGTCGGATTGACGAAGTTGGAGGCGACCACGCGATCGGCGCGCTGGGCCGCTTCTCGCACAAGGGTCAGGTGACCTTCGTGCAGGGCGCCCATGGTCGGAACCATGCCGACGCTGAGGCCTTGTCGTTTCCAGTCCCGAACGGTCGCGCGCAGGTCGGCCACGGTGCGGACGACGGGCAGGGGAGGAGCGTCCATCATGATGAAGCGATTAACCTTTCCGCTTAAGCCTGTTGATGCACCAGACCTCAAAGACTGGGCGCTAGGGTCGTGCTTATGACGCCCGCAGAAGCGACCCGTCCAGTTCTGATCGCCTCGGCGCTGATTGCGGTCGTGGTCGGCGCCGCCTCTCTGTCGGGGTGCGGCGCCGCGAACAGCGATCCCCATAGGTTCGGAGCCCTGGCGGATCAGGTCGCGGCGGTCGATGTGCCGCTGACGCCAGGCGGCGACCGGCTCGCTCCTCGGGCGCAATCGGCCGAGGCGGCTGGCCTGCGGCCGGTCAAGTTCAGCGCCATGAAGGTCGCGGTGATGGACCCCCACGCCATGTGGGACGCCCGCGACGATCAGGCCGGCGTTCGCCGCGTGGCCGATGACGCCAGCCTGCGCGACGCCGTGATTCGGGTGGTTCAGCCGGCGGTTCAGACCGCAACGGCTATTCCAATTCGTGAAGCCGGCGCAGCGAAGCCGCCCTCCTTGATGCATGACGCCGGCTTGCGCCGTCCGACGCCGATGGGCCGCACCATTCAACTGGGCGCCTATTCCAGCCCTGACGCGGCGCGCCAGGCCTGGGAGCGATTGAAGGCGTCCGCCGATTTCGCCGGCCTGGCGCCGGCGTTCGAGTCCGTGGAAGTTCAGGGTCGGACCTTGACGCGGTTGAAGGTCGGCCCGGTTCCGACCGAGGCCGCCGCTTCGGTTTGCCGCGCCGCCGCCGTCGCCGACGCCTGGTGCGCACGCAACAGCTGAACCCGCCTTCTTCGCCATCCACAGGTCTGCGTTAAGGTTCCGTTGACGTTTGGCGCGCGGCGGCCGACTCTAGGTCGAACTGGACCGCGCCTGAGTCGCGCCGGTCGGCACAGAGGATTCCCTCGAATGACGCAGCCGCATGTGATCGTTCTCGGCAACGAAAAGGGCGGGGCCGGCAAGTCCACCCTGGCCATCCACATCGTCGCGGGCCTGCTGCATGCGGGGCGGACGGTGGCGATCATCGACCTGGACCTGCGCCAGCGGTCGATGCAACGCTTCTTCCACAATCGCCTGGCCTGGCTGGCGGCGAACGAACAGGCCTTGCCGCAGCCCTTTATCCCGGACATGGGCGACGGCAAGGCCCTGGCCAAGACCGATGTCGCCGAACAGATCGCTGTCTTCGAACGCGCCTTCGACGAGGCTGTGGCCCAAGGCGTGGACTGCATCCTGATCGACACCCCGGGCGGGGATACGGCGGTGTCCAGCGCCGCCCACGCCCGCGCCGATCAGATCGTGACGCCAATGAACGACAGCTTCGTCGATTTCGATCTGCTGGGCGAGGTTGATCCGGTGTCGCTGGAGTTGCTGAAGCCGTCCATCTATTCGGAAAGCGTCTGGGAGGCGCGCAAGCAGCGGGCCATCTCTCAGGGGCGGCACGCGACCATCGACTGGCTGGTGGTGACCAATCGCCTGGCCGTCGCAGAGGCCCGCAACCGCAAGCGTCTGGAAGAGCGGATGACCAAACTGGCCAAACGGGTCGGTTTCCGCGTCGGGCCGGGCCTGCGCGACCGGGTCATCTATCGTGAACTGTTTCCCTTCGGCCTGACCGTGGCGGATCTGTCCAACGACATCCGGCCCGTGGCGGTGTCGCTGGCGCACGTCGCGGCGCGCCAGGAGCTTCGCAACCTGATGATGGCCATGGGGCTGGAGCAGGTGATCGCCCCTTTGGACGTGGCGGCCTGACGGTTTGACGACCCGATGGGTTTGATCGGGCTCGCCCTGGCGGCCATCGCCGTCTGGGCCCTGGTTCGGCTGGGTCGCCAGACCGAGCGGCGCGGCCGGGCGCATTGGCGCGTCACGGCTACCCTTTTGGGATCGGTCCTGCTGGCGGGCGGCGCTCTGGCCGCGTTTCGCGGCGCATGGCTGGCCGCGGCGGCGCTGGCCGGGGCTGGCCTCTATCTGGCTTGGTCGTCGCGAATACGATCCGTCGTTCGCTCCGAGCCGATTAGCGACGCCGACGCCCGCGCCGTGCTGGGCGTGCGAGCAGGGGCGAACGAGGCCGAAATCCGGGCTGCGTGGAAGCGCGCCATGGCCCGCGCCCATCCGGACCAGGGCGGCACCGAGGGGCTGGCGACGCGCGTCAACGCCGCGCGTGATCGCCTGCTGAAGCGGCGGGGGTCTTCCTAGCCGACACCAGACTCATTCGAAACAGTAGTTGTTGCGTATCAGTTTCATCTGGCCTAGATCATCTGAACCAACTTTCGGATGGAGCCGGAAATGAAGATCGCAACCCTCGCCGCCGTGTCCGCGCTGGCCCTGCTGGCCGCGTGCAACAAGCCGGGCGAAGCGCCTGCCGCCGCCCCGAACGCGTCGGCCGAAGCGCCGGTGTCGGTGAAGGCGCCGGCCGGCGTCTATGTGCTGGACCCGACCCATGCCACGCTGCAGTGGTCGCTGCTGCACAATACGATCTCGCACTACACCGCGCGGTTTGACAAATTCGAGGCCAGACTGACGCTCGACCCGGCGAACCTGGAAAACTCCAAGATCACCGCGACCATCGACCCCGCCTCGGTCAATGCGGCCTATCCCGCCGACTACAAGGCGTCGCACGCGGGTTCGGCCTATTCCGGCTGGAACGACGACATGGCGAACAATCCTACCTGGCTGAACGCCAAGGCCTTCCCCGCCATCACCTTCGTCTCGACGTCGGTGAAAAAGACGGGCGCGCGTACGGCCCAGGTGACGGGCGACCTGACCTTCCTGGGTCAAACCCATCCGGTGACGTTGGACGCGACCTTCAACGGCGAGATCGACCGTCATCCGTTCGCCAACGTGCCCGCCGTCGGCTTCGCCGCCGAAGGGCGGTTCAAGCGCTCCGCGTTCGGCATGGCGGTTGGTCCCATCGGCGACGAGGTGACTATCCGCTTCGACGGCGAATTCATCCAGGAAGTCGCTCCGGCCGCGCCTGCGTCCTGAGACCCAGAGCGAGAGAGCGGCGATTTCGGTCGCCGCTCTTTTTACGTCGCACTCAAGTCCAAGTGTCCATGTCACAAGCCCGCACCCGCTATTCATCCGTCGCCATCGCCCTGCACTGGGCCATCGCGCTTCTGATCCTGTCGATGATCCCTATGGGTTTGTGGATGACATCGGCGATCGACAACACCGACAGTCAGGCCTTGGCCTATCGGGTATTTCAGATTCACAAGTCGATCGGCTTTCTGATCCTGGCGCTGACAGTGGTGCGGATCGTCTGGCGGCTGACGCATCGGCCGCCCGCCTTGCCCAGGACGATGAAGCGGTGGGAGGCCTTTGCGGCGGGCGCGACCCATGTGGCCTTCTACGCCCTGTTGCTGGCTCTGCCTCTGACAGGCTGGCTTTATGTGTCCGCAGGCTGGGCGGTGTCGCAGGATCGCGCGTTGGAGGTGGCGACCAGTTGGTTCGGCCTGTTCCCCATTCCGCACCTGCCAGGTGTGGCCGAACTGTCGATCCAGATGCGGCGGGCGCTGGCCTTTCAGGCTATGGGCGCCCATTCGCTGATGGCCTGGGGCGCGGTTGTGCTGATCGTGCTGCACGTCGGCGCCGCCCTGAAGCATCAGTTCGTCGATAGGGACGGCGTGCTGGGTCATATGGTTCCCGGTCTGAAGTCCGGTCATGCCGATGAATCTGTCGCTCCTCCACCGGCGCCAGTCTGGGCCGAGCGCGCGGCAGGCGTCGCCCTGGTTCTGGCCGTCGCCGTCGCTGGGGCCATCGCAGCCCGGCCCTATGCCTTGACGGAAAGCCAACTGGCCGAGATCGCGCCGGCGCCTGTCGTCGTCTCAACTCAGCCGAAGCCCGAGGCCCCCGTCACGCCAGGCACGGCGGCCGCATGGACCATCGACGCGGCCGTCTCCAGCATCCGCTTCACCGGAACGCACGCCGGGAAACGATTCGAAGGTCGATTCGACAAATGGGATGGCCAGGTGTGGTTCGACCCGGCCGATCTGGCGGGATCGAAGGCCGTTGTGCTTGTCCAAACCGCGTCCGCGCGGACGGGCGATCCAACGCAGGAAGGCTCTTTGCAGGGCGCGGAATGGTTCGATCCAGCGCAATATCCGGTCGCCCGTTTCGAGGCGACGCGCTTCCGATCCCTGGGCGGCGACCGCTATGAGGCGGCGGGCGACCTGCGCATCAAGACCACCACCATCCCCGTGGTTCTGCCGTTCCGGTTCAGCGAATCCGGCGGCGTGGCCAAGGTGGAAGGCGCGCTGGAGCTGGATCGGACGGCGCTCGATCTCGGCATGGCCTCGGACGCTGCGGCGGATTGGGTGTCCAAAATGGTCGGGGTTCGGATCGAGGTCTCTGCGCGTCGCGCGTCGTGAACCGGCGCTTGCCCTGACGGAAACGAGGGCTTACGGCTCCGCGCCTTGATGAACGATTCAGGGAGCGGTCGATGACCCTCGCACTTCTGTTTCCGGGCCAGGGCAGCCAGGCGGTCGGCATGGGCGCGCAACTGGCCGACGCCTTCGCCTCCGCTCGCGATGTCTTCGCCGAGGTGGACGAGGCCCTGGGCCAGAAGCTGTCGGTGCTGATGCGCGAAGGGCCAGAGGATCAGCTGACCCTGACCGAGAACGCCCAACCGGCCCTGATGGCCGTGTCGGTCGCCGCCATCCGCGCCCTGAAGGCCGAGTTCGGTTTCGACGTTTCGACGGCGGCCTATGTCGCCGGTCACTCGCTGGGCGAATACTCGGCGCTGGCGGCGGCGGGGGCGATCTCGCTGTCGGACACGGCGCGGCTCTTGAAGCTGCGCGGTCAGGCCATGCAGCGCGCCGTGCCGGTGGGGCAGGGGGCGATGGCCTCTCTGATCGGCCCAAAGACCGATCTGGCGCTGGCGGAGGCCGCTGCGGCGGCGGGTGCGGAACTGGGCGTCTGCGTGGTCGCCAACGATAATAACGCGGGCAACATCGTCATCTCCGGCGAGAAGGCGGCGGTCGACCGCGCCATCGAAAAGGCCAAGGAACTGGGCGCGCGGGCGATCCCGCTGAACGTCTCGGCGCCCTTCCACTGCCCGCTGATGCAGCCCGCCGCCGACGAGATGGCTCAGGCCCTGGCTTCGGCAACGATCCTGGCGCCCGTCGTGCCTGTGGTCGCCAATGTTCTGGCGCGCCCGGAAAGCGACCCCGAAGTCATCCGTCGCCTGCTGGTCGAGCAAGTCACCGGCCGCGTGCGTTGGCGCGAGAGCATGGAGTGGATGGCGACGTCGGATTCTCAAGGAGGGGGCGGCGTGACGCGCTTCGTCGAGATCGGCTCGGGCAAGGTTCTGACCGGCATGGCCAAGCGGATCGCGCCGGACGCTGAAGGCTTGGCGCTGAACAGCCCGGAATATCTGGAAGCCTTCGCCAAGGGCGTCTGACCATACCCAATGCCGTCATCCTCGGGCTTGACCCGAGGATCGGACCATCCGCACTTCGGCGCTAGTAGCGAGCGCTGACATAGATATCGGCGTCGCACGGCGCCTGATCCTCCGGTCAAGCCCGAGGATGACGGAAGAAGGAGAGGACGAATGTTCAATCTTGCAGGCAAGACCGCGCTGGTGACCGGCGCGACGGGCGGAATCGGAGGGGCGGTGGCGCGGGCGCTGCACGCCCAGGGCGCGACCGTGGTGCTGTCGGGCACGCGTGAGGCGGTTCTGGCCGATCTGGCCAAGGAACTGGGCGAACGCGCTCACTTCGCCACCGCCAACCTGTCGGACCCGGAATCAGTCGACAATCTGGTCGCTGCGGCGGAAACGGCGGCGGGCGCGCCGCTCGACATCCTGGTGGCCAACGCGGGCATCACCAAGGACGGCCTGCTGATGCGGATGAAGGACGAGGATTTCCAGTCGGTCATCCAGATCAATCTGGAAAGCTATTTCCGCCTGACCCGCGCGGCGGTGAAGGGGATGATGAAGCGCCGCTCGGGCCGAATCATCGGCGTGACATCGGTGGTCGGCGTGACCGGCAATCCGGGCCAGACCAACTATTCGGCGTCCAAGGCCGGCATGATCGGCTTTTCCAAGTCGCTGGCCCAGGAGGTCGGCTCGCGAGGGATCACGGTCAACTGCATCGCGCCGGGCTTCATCGCCTCGCCGATGACCGATGTGCTGAACGATCAGCAGCGCGAAGCCATCCTGACCAAGATTCCCGCCGGGCGCCTGGGCACGGGCGACGAGATCGCCGCCGCCGCCGTTTATCTGTCGTCGAACGAAGCCGCCTATGTCACGGGCCAGACCCTGCATGTGAACGGCGGCATGGCGATGATTTAAGGCTCGTCGCCGTCATCACGACGCGCAACAGACTATTTCCAGCCCGAAAGCCTGTGCTAAAGGGCTTGATGCAACGGCGGTTCGGGCTTTCGGGCTTGCGTCGCCTTCGCTGCCGTGAGACGGCGATTTCTGAGCTACCCCCGCCTCTACGGCGATTTCAAACAGGCAGAGAGACACTGATGTCCGACACCCTCGAGCGCGTTCGCAAGATCGTCATCGACCACCTGGACGCCGATCCGGACAAGGTCACGGAAAAGGCCAGCTTCATCGACGACCTGGGCGCCGACTCGCTCGATAACGTCGAGCTGGTGATGGCCTTCGAAGAAGAATTCGACATCGAGATCCCGGATGACGCCGCCGAGCACATCCAAACGGTCGGCGATGCGGTCAAGTTCATCGACGAAAAGTCGGCGGGCTGATCCCAGCCTCCGACGGGAAGCCGAAAGGCTGACGGTTCAAAGGGCCGCCCGGCGCTCCTAGCGGAGACGCCCGGCGGCCTTTACTGTTTCTGACCGCGACGAATCCCCATGTGATTCCGTCGGGGAAAGTTTGGAGCTGAAGGAGCACGCACCATGCGCCGCGTCGTCGTTACGGGCATCGGTCTGCTGACACCCCTGGGCTGGGGCGTCGAGAAGAGCTGGCAAGGCATCGTCGAGGGACGGTCGGGCATCGGCCCTATCACCGCCTTCGATACCGAAGGCTATGGCTGCACCATCGCTGGCGAAGTGCCGAGCGTTGATGGACGCGGCGGCGGTGGCGAAGGCGACTTCGACCCTGACCAGATCATGTCGCCCAAGGACCGGAAGCGCGTCGACGACTTCATCCTTTACGCCATCGCCGCCGCAGACGAGGCGCTGGCCGATGCGAATTGGAAACCGGAGACCGAGGCGGACCGCGAGGCCACGGGCGTCATGGTGGGGTCCGGCATCGGCGGCCTGGGGCCCATCGCGGAGACGGCCATCGTCCTGAAGGAACAGGGCGTGCGACGGGTCAGCCCCTTCTTCATTCCCTCGGCCTTGATCAACCTGGCGTCGGGCCAGATTTCGATCCGCCATGGGCTGAAGGGCCCCAACCATTCGGTCGTGACCGCCTGCGCCACCGGCGCCCACGCCATTGGCGACGCGGCGCGGATGATCGCCTTGGGAGACGCCGAGGTGATGGTGGCCGGTGGGGCGGAAAGCTCCATCGTGCCCATCGGCATCGCCGGTTTCCTGGCCTGCAAGGCGCTGTGCACGGCTTATAACGACACGCCCGAGACGGCTTCGCGGCCCTATGACCGGGGCCACGCCGGCTTCGTCATGGGCGAGGGCGCCGGGGTCATGGTGCTGGAGGAGTACGAGCACGCCAAGGCGCGTGGGGCCAAGATTTACGCCGAAGTCGTGGGCTATGGCATGAGCGGCGACGCCTATCACATCACCGCTCCGTCCGAAGACGGCGACGGCGGCCTGCGCGCCATGAAGATGGCGCTGAAACGAGCCGGAATGCAGCCGTCCGATCTGGATTACGTCAACGCCCACGGCACATCGACCATGGCCGACTGGATCGAGCTGAAGGCGGTCGAGCGGCTGGTGGGCGATCACGCGCCGAACGTGGCGGTATCCTCGACCAAATCGATGACGGGACACCTGCTGGGCGCGGCGGGCGCCATTGAGAGCATCTTCTCTGTCCTGGCCATTCGCGACCAGATCGCGCCGCCCACGATCAATCTGACCGATCCCGAAATGGAAACGCCCATCGACCTGGTGCCCAACCAGGCCAAACCGATGAAGATCGATGTCGCCATGTCTAACAGCTTCGGCTTTGGCGGCACCAACGCCTCGGTCATCTTCAAGAAGGTGGACTGAGGTGTTCGGACGGGGACGGGGCGAGAAGTCGAGCGGACGGTCGGGGTTCGCGGTCTCGCTGCTGACCGCATCGGCGACCTTCGGCCTGTTCCTGCTGGTCGCGTTGATCTCGGTCTGGGCGGTCTATTATGCGCCCGGTCCGTCGGCGCGGCAGGGCGACAAGACGGTCGTGACCTTGGCCAGCGGTTCCGGCGTCTCCGCCATCGCCGCCAAGATGAAGGCCGAGGGCGTCATCCGTTCGACCGACCTGTTCCGTGCGGCGGCGACCCTCACCGGGGCGGATCGTCGGCTGAGGGCCGGGGAATATGAAGTGCCCTCGGGCATGTCCTTGGCCGGGGTGTTGAATCTGCTGGTCGAAGGGCGGGTTGTCCGTCACTTCGTGACCCTGCCAGAGGGGTGGTCCTCGCTTCAGGCGGTGGACATTCTGAACAAGGAGCCGGTGTTGATCGGCACGGTCGCGGACACGCCTGAAGAAGGCAGTCTGTGGCCCGACACCTATGAGGTGGCGCGCGGCGATACGCGCCAGTCGGTGATCGACCGGATGCAGCGCGCGGCGAGCGAGAACCTGCGTTTGCTGTGGAGCCAGCGTTCGCCCGCGACCGTGGCGCGCACGCCGGAAGAGGCGGTCGTCCTGGCCTCCATCGTCGAAAAGGAAACCGCCTTGGCGGCCGAGCGGCCGCGCGTGGCGGCGGTCTTCTCCAACCGATTGCGCGCCGGAATGCGCCTGGAGAGCGACCCGACCATCGTTTACGGCATCACCAAGGGGCGGCCGCTGGGGCGCGGCATCCGGCGTTCCGAACTGCTGGCCGCGACGCCTTGGAACACCTACCAGATCAACGGCCTGCCCCCGACGCCGATCGCCAATCCGGGTGTGGAGGCGGTCAAGGCCGTGCTGAACCCACCGGCGGATCCCGCCCTGTTCTTTGTTGCGGATGGATCGGGCGGCCACGCCTTCGCCCTGACCTATGACGAGCATCAGCGCAACGTGGCCCGCTGGCGCCAGATCGAGCGTCAGAAGGCGGGCTTGCCGCCAGAGGAGCCCGCACCCCTAG
This sequence comes from Brevundimonas sp. EYE_349, assembly GCF_023147505.1. Classification (GTDB taxonomy): domain Bacteria; phylum Pseudomonadota; class Alphaproteobacteria; order Caulobacterales; family Caulobacteraceae; genus Brevundimonas. The sequence continues at coordinate 61,894 of NZ_JAHXPB010000001.1, forward strand.
TTCCTGGAACCAACCCGGCGCCGATGACGCCAGCGGCCGAACAATCCGCGACGGGGCAGGCGACCATCACCCTGCCGCCCGGCGCCAGTCAGGGGGCGAGATGACCGCGCTATCAGGCATGACGGGATTCGGTCGGGCGGACGGCGCCGGCGACGGCTGGACCTGGTCGGTCGAGGCCCGGTCCGTCAACGGCCGCAACCTGGAGGTCCGGTTTCGCGCACCGCATGGCTTCGACGCTGTCGAGCGAGCGGCCAAGGCGGCGGGACAGGCGCGGTTCGCACGCGGTCAGGTCAGCATTGGCCTGCAGGCCAAACGCACCGACTCCGGTGAAGCGTCGGTCGCCATCAACGCCGCCGTGCTGGCGCGTTATCTGACCTTGGCCAATGAACTGGCCGAGGATGGCGCGACGCCGCCGTCGGCGGACGGGTTGTTGGCGTTGAGGGGCGTGATCGAGACGCCCGAAGAGGTTGACGATCCCGAGGCGCGGGCGGTGCTGGAAGCCGCCATGGCCCAGACCGTCGAGAAGGCGCTTGACGCCTTGAAGGTGTCGCGTCAGCAGGAGGGTGCGCTTCTGGCTCCCGTGCTGGAGGATTTCATCACCAGGATCGAAACCCTCACGGCCGAGGCCGAAGGCGAAGCGGCGGCGCAGGTCGAAACGATCCGCGAACGGTTCACACGCCGCATCAGCGAACTGGCCCCCGATGCGCCAGGATTGGAAGACCGGGTCTTCCTGGAAGCGGCCGCTCTGGCCACCAAGGCGGACGTGCGCGAGGAGCTGGATCGGCTGACCGCTCATGTCGCGGCGGCGCGCCAGCTTGTGGCTTCAGCGCCCGCCGGGCGGAAACTCGACTTCCTGATGCAGGAATTCATGCGTGAGGCCAACACGCTGTGCTCGAAATCGGCTACGACCGCGCTCACCGGAATCGGCCTGGAGCTCAAGGCCGTCATCGAACAGTTGCGTGAGCAGGTCCAGAATGTCGAATGAACGCACGCCCCGCCGGGGCGTCCTCCTGATCGTCGCCAGCCCTTCGGGCGCGGGCAAGACGTCGCTTTGCCGCCGACTGATGGCGGATCACGGGGGGCTGGAGTTGTCCGTGTCCATGACCACGCGCGGCATACGGCCGGGCGAGGTGGACGGGCGCGACTACCACTTTGTCGGGCATGACCAGTTTCAGCGCCTGATCGACGAAGACGCCTTTCTGGAATGGGCCGATGTCCACGGAAATCGCTATGGCAGCCCGCGCGGGCCGGTCGACCGCGCTCTGGCCGAGGGTCGGGACGTCCTGTTCGATATCGACTGGCAGGGCGCCCGCGACGTGGCCGAGAAATGCCCCGAGGACGCCGTGCGCGTGTTCATACTGCCGCCCAGCCTGGAAGAGCTGCGCCGCCGTCTGGTGACCCGCTCCCAAGACGCCGAGGACGTGATCGAGCGCCGCGTCGCCAACGCCAAGGGCGAGATCGAACACTGCGACGCCTTCGACTATGTTCTGGTCAACGAGGACTTCGACCGATCCTACGCCGAACTGGCCCACATCTATCACGCCGAGCGTTCGCGCCGTTTCCGTAACCTGTGGGTCGGCGACTACAAGGCCGCCCTGCTGCGCGAGGCGGTCTGAGGAAAACGCCGCAGACCGGAGTCTGCGGCGTTGGCACTCAACGCTACGCTACTGACCGTGGTGTGCCACGCTGAAAGGCAGCGGAGAGTAAACGCGGTCATAGGGAAGAACCCTTAAGCCGCGACGATGATTTACGTCCTGTTCGCCCTCTGCCGTCTAAGGTCGGGACAGCGGGGGGCTCATGACATCTCTGGATTCCATAGGACCGATCCTGGCGGGCAGCGCCAAGGAGCGGGCCAAACAAGCGCCGGTGCGCCTATTGCTCGCCGTTGTGATGGCCTGGGCCATGTACGGCGGCGGCATGGCGTCATGGATTCCCGTCTGGTTGGCCGCGGCGTTGATCGTGCAGGGATTCGAGTTCTGCGCCATGGCTCCGTTCCGGCGGGATCCACCGTCGAACAACCGTCTGTCGGTCGGCTTGGCCTTGATGTCCACGACCCTGATGGCCACTCTTTTCGGGGGGATGGCTTTGATCATCTGGACGACCAACCACCCCGCGCTGGTGACCCTGGCGGCCCTGACCCTGGCCGGGGGATTGTTGACCAATGTCGCATCAGGCATCGGCTCGCGCCTTCTCTTCTTCATCGGCGGCGGTCCGTATCTGCTGTTCTTGGCCCTGATGCCGGTGATCAAGCTGGTCCAGGGCGATACGCGGGGCGTGGCCGTCATGACCCTATCGGCCGCCCTGTTCGCCGGCATGATGCTGAACATCTATTGGCGCGTGTATCATACACGGCAGGCCGAGGTTCAGTCGCGCGCAGAGGCTGAAACACGCCTGGAGCAGGCGCAGACCGCCATGGCCGACCGCGCCGCCATGGCCGCCATCGTCAGCCACGAACTGCGCACGCCGGTCAGCGCCATACTGGCGGGCGCCCATGTCATCCGAGATGGCAAGTTGCCAGAGAAGCGGGAAGAGACGGCCGAACTGATCATCGACGCCGGGCGTCTGATGACCGGCATGCTGAACGATCTGCTTGACCACTCCAAGATGGAGGCTGGGGCGATGATGATCGAGAGCCGGGATTTCGAGCTTGGAGAATTGGTGCGTGACACCGCCCGGTTCTGGAGCGCGCCGGCAAGCGAAAAGGGCTTGGTTCTGGAGTTGGCGCTGGATCACGGCGAAGCCGTCTGGCTGCGTGGCGATCCCTATCGCCTGCGTCAGATCGTCAACAATCTGATCTCCAACGCCATCAAGTTCACGCCTGCAGGGGCGATCCGACTGGAGGCTGCCGCGCCGCACGGCAGCGATCATCATTGCCTGACGCTGACCGTCGTCGATCAGGGGGCGGGCATCACGCCTGAAGCCATGAACCGGCTCTTCTCGCCCTTCGAGCAAGGGTCCGCCGAGGTGGCGCGCACCTATGGCGGGACAGGGCTGGGCCTGACCGTCAGCCGTGAGCTGGCGCGGCTGATGGGCGGCGACCTGACGGTGCGGAGCGCGCCGGGCGAGGGGGCGGCCTTCACACTGTGCGTCGATCTGCCAGCGGGCCAGCCCACGGAGGCGAACGACGGCTTTGAGGACGCGGCCCCGGCTCTGGCGCGTCGCATCCGCGTGCTGGCCGTCGATGATCACGAGATCAACCGCCGAACCATCGCCTTGGTGTTGCAGCCGCTGGAGGTCGATCTGGCGACCGCCTCGGACGGTAATCTGGCGTTGTCGCTGCTAGCGGAACGTGCGTTCGACGTGGTGCTGATGGACGTCAACATGCCGGGCATCGACGGTAATGAGACGACGCGGCGCCTAAGGGCCTCCAACGGTCCGAACGCGGGCGTGCCTGTGATCGGCTTCAGCGCCGGCACCGAGGCGGAACAGGTCGAGGCCTGCTATGCCGCCGGCATGACCGACTGGCTGCCCAAGCCCTTGGAGCCCAAGCGCCTGTACGACGCGCTTCACCGCGCGACGTCGGCAGACTTAAGCTCTGCCCCGCGCAGCGAACCAAGGACGCAGGCGGCTTAACGCGTCCTCGATCTCGGGCGTCGAGACCGCGAAGCTGAAACGAATGAAGCGGCGACCATCGACGGGATCGAAATCTACCCCGGGCGCCGTCGCGACGCCGGTATCGCGCAGAATCTGCTCGCAAAAGGCCACGCTGTCGTCCGTCAGATGGCCGATGTCCGCCCAGATGTAGAAGGCGCCGTCCGGCGGGGCGATCCTTTGCAAGCCGAGGGAAGGCAGGGCCTGAAGCATCAGATCGCGATTGCGGGCGTAGGTCTGGATGTGGCCTTCCAGCTCCTCGACGGCATCCATGGCGACCAGCCCGGCGTGCTGGCTCAGCGACGGCGGGGTCAGGAACATATTGCCGATATAGGCCCGAGCAGCGTCCACCTGCGCCTGTGGGACCAGCAGCCAGCCCAGGCGCCAGCCGGCCATGCTCCAGTATTTGGAGAAGCTGTTGATCACCACGGTGTCCGGCGCGAACTGCAGCATGGAGGAGGTCGGGCCGACGTAGCTGAGGCCGTGATAGATTTCATCGGAGACAACGGCGATCCCGCGCTGGCGGCACACGTCGGCGATGGCGGCCAGTTCGGCGTCGGGGATGATGGTGCCGGTCGGATTGGCCGGGCTGGCGATGATGACGCCGGCGGGGGCCGGATCGAGCGCTTCGAGCTGGGCGGCGGTGAGCTGGAACCGGGTCTCGGGGCCGCAGGCGATCTCGACCGGCTCGAGATGCAGGGCGCGCAGCGTGTTTCGATAGGCGACATAGCCGGGGCGGGCCAGGGCGATGCGGTCGCCGGGCTTGAACAGTGTGCTGAGCGCCAGAACCAGGGCCGGCGAAGCGCCGCAGGTCAGCAGAATGCGGTCGGAGTTGACCGTGACACCGTAGCGGTCGTCATACAGGCGCGCGATGCGGGCGCGCAGGTCCGGGCTTTCCCAATAGCCCATGGCGTCCTGATCCAGCACCTGATGAGCGCGGGCGATGGCGGCGGCGGGCGCACCCGTCGACGGCTGGCCGAACTCCATGTGAATGATCGAGCGGCCTTCGGATTTCAACTGATGCGCCAGACGGCTGACGGAGATCGCGCGGAAGGGTTCGACGGTCATGTCAAAGACTCAGGATAGCGCGTCAGCCAGGCGAAGGAAGCCCGCCACGTCGATGGTTTCGGCCCGGGCGTCCGGCTCAATCCCGGCCGCTTCGCACAGGGCGCCGCCGCCCAGTTGCTTCAGGCTGGAACGCAGCATCTTGCGGCGCTGGCCGAAGGCGGCGGCTGTGACGCGCTCCAGCTTCTTCAGGCGTTCTGGAGAGGGGCGTTCGTCCAGCGGGACCAGATGCACCACGGCCGAGGCCACCTTGGGCGGCGGGGTGAAGGCGGCGGCTGGCAGGTGCATGACGACGCGCGCGGTGCAGACGGCCTGAGAAATGACGGCCAGACGGCCGTAGGCGTCTTCGCCCGGCGCTGCGGCGACACGCTCGGCGACCTCTCTCTGGAACATCAGGGTCAGGCTGTGCGGCAGCCAGGGGCCTGTCAGCCATTTGATCAGCAGGGCCGTGCCGACGTTGTAGGGCAGGTTGGAGACCAGGTGCGCGGGGCCGGGGACCAGATCGGCCTCCTTCACCTTCAACGCGTCCGCCTCGACAATGGTCAGGCGGCCGGAGCCGTCGTCCAGTTCAGACAACAGGGGAATGAAGCGGGGATCCTTCTCGACCAACAGCACCGGACCGGCGTCGGATTCCAGCAGGGCGCGGGTCAGGCCGCCGGGGCCGGGGCCGACCTCGATCACGGCGCGGCCTTCGAACGGACCGGCCAGCCGCACGATCTTGCGGGTGACGTTCAGGTCCAGCAGGAAATGCTGGCCGAAGCTCTTCTTGGCCGAGAGGCCGTGGGCGTCGAGGGTTTCGCGGAGGGATGGTTGGTCGGTCACGACGGTCTGTTAGCGCGCGGCGCGCGCCACCGCCATCTCCGAAGCCAGACGGATGGCGGCGATCAGGCTGTCGGGGCGGGCCAGGCCTTTGCCTGCAATGTCGAACCCGGTGCCGTGGTCGGGCGAGGTGCGGATGATGGGCAGGCCCAGGGAGACGTTGACCCCGCCCCAGAAGTCCAGGGTCTTGACCGGGATCAGGGCCTGATCGTGATACATGCAGATGGCCGCGTCATAGGTGGCGCGCGCCGCGTCGTGGAACAGGGTGTCGGCGGACTTGGGATCGGTGATGTCGATACCCTCGGCACGCAGTTGTCGAGCGACCGGGATCAGGATGTCCATCTCCTGAAGGCCCAGTGCGCCGCCTTCGCCCGCGTGGGGGTTCAGGGCGGCCATGGCCAGCTGGGGACGGGCGATGGCGAAGTCCCGCTTCAGGCTTTCATGGACGACTCGGGCGGTGCGGGCCACGCGCTCGGCGGTCACCAGTTCCGGCACCTGGTCCAAGGCGACATGGATGGTCACCAGACAGGCCCGCAGGTCCCGCGCCGTCAGCATCATCACCGGGCCGCGCGTTCCGGGATAGGGCGCATCGGCGGTCAGTTCGGCGATGAACTCCGTATGGCCCGGAAAGCGAAAGCCCGCTGCGTACATCGGCGCCTTGGCGATGGGGGCGGTGACGACGCCCGACGCCTCGCCGGACAGGGCGAATCCGACCGCCTCCTCGATGCCGTCCGCGACAGCCAGGGCGTTGGCGGGATCCGGGCGACCGACCTCGACCGGGGTGGGCAGGGGACGGTGAATGACGGGTAGGGCGCGGGCGAAGCGGTCGGCGGCGTCGCCGGGCGCGCCGACCTCGACCACCGGCACGTTTTGGGCGCGCATCAGGTCGGCGTCGCCGATGACCGCAAAGGCCAGCGGTTCGTGTCTTAGGGCGGTCCAGGCGGCGGCGACGATCTCCGGCCCGACGCCGGCGGGCTCGCCCAGCGTCAGGACCAGAGGCGCGACCGATCCGGTCACTTGAACTCGATCAGGGCGTCGCTGCGCAAGTCGCGCAGATAGCGTCGCTCCAGAACCTGAAGGTTCTGCGCCCGCAGGCGGTTTTCGACCTGCTGGCGGTTGGGGGCCTCGGGGCCACCGACGCGACGGCCGCAGACGGCGACCAGGTGCAGACCCAGCGGCGTGCGGATGGGGGTGGAGACGGCGCCAAGCTCGCCGGTGCGGGCGAACTGTTGGAATTGGGGCGCCAGATTGGCCACGTCGGATTCGCCCAGGTCAGCGCCGATCACGCCTTCGGTTGCGCGAGCTTGCGACAGAATGTTGTCGCAGGTCAGGCCCGCGCGCATGGCCTGGAGCTTCTGCGTGGCGGCGGCGACGTCGGCTTCGGACGCAGTCTCGGGCAGTTCGACCATGACCTGACGCAGCGAGACCAGACTGGTCGAGGCGCCGTCGCGCTTGTCGCGAAGATAAAGGATATAGACCCCGCCATCGACGACGATGGGGTTGGACAACTGGCCGGGCTGGAGTTGATCGACCACGGTCTGGACGGCCGGCTGCAGCGAATCACGCACGACCCAGCCCGCGTCGCCCGGCACCCGCGCGTTGGCGGACGGCGCCGAGGAGAATTGCTGGGCCACGGCCTGGAAGGGCGCGCCCTGAATGATCTGCTGCACCAGTTGGCGCGCGCCGTTCAGCGCGGCCTGCGGCCCGCCCACGCGGGCGGCGTCGATATAGATTTCGCCCAGCAGGAATTGAGGCTTGGAGGCGGCTTCGTTCAGGCGACGCAGTTCCTGATCGACCTGCAGGCTGCTGGCGCGGGCGCGGCTGTTGAAACGGCCGGGCACCAATTGGCTCCAGCCAATCTGGGTGCGCAGGTTCTCGCGGAAGGCGGCGGGCTGGATGCCGCCCTGCTGCAGGAACTGCAGATAGTTGGCCGGGGTCGTGCCCGCGGCGCGGGCCATTTCAGCGATTTCCTGATCCACCTCTTCGTCGGTGACCTTCAGGCTCTCGAACTTGGCCATCTCCTGAATCTTCAGGCGATCCTCGATCAGGGCGTTCAGCGCCGCCTGCTGGATGGCGGGCAGATTCTGCTCGGTCGGTTGCACCTGAGACGAGGCGATCAGCATCAGCATCCGCTGACGCAGGTCATAGCCGGTGATGATCTTGTCGTTGACGGTGGCGACGATGCCGTCGGCCATTTCGAACTGAGGCTCGGCGCGCGCCGTCGTGGGCGCTTCCTCGGCCGCCGGATTGGGCGCGCCGGCGGCGACGCCTTGGCCGGACGTCTGAGCCGGAGCTTGGGCGGCCCCCTGCGGGCGGGCCTGGGCCGCCTGGCCATGGGCCGAACCGGCGAGCAGGACCGCCGCGAGCGCAGCCCCCGTCGAATAACGCATCAAACCCATTGCTCGTCCTGATTCCTCACAGCGGTCCGCCAGCCAGACGGGCAGGCGGTCGCGCCCCGTAAAGCGTCATGCTCAACGCATGTCGCCCTGTCCATAACCTGAACCTCCGAAAGTGGCGAGGTTTAGGCGCACATAGATGCCTTCTGACGGTCCGCCGGGCCGCGCGCGGGTATTGTCGCGGCGATAGCCCAGTTCGAACCGGAAGCAGTCGTCGTCGAACAGCATGCCCACTTCGGACCGGGTGATCTCGTTCTCGTCCAGATCGGCGATGCCGGCGACGGCGAAGCCCCAGTTGCGATAGAGGAACTGCTGGCCCGCCAGCTGAACGAACTCGTAGTTTCGGTTCAACGGGCCATCGACTGGGTTGGACTGGTCCAGAATATAGCTGACGATAGCCTGATTGCGCCGCCCCCAGCGACCGTCCAACGCCGCTTCGGCCCGCCGAACCTCGCCCGAACCGTCTACGGTGGCGTGGAACCAGCTGCGGATCCGATCCGATGGTGAGAAGTCGCCCTGAACCACCCAGTCGGAGGTTTCGGACGCCAGGCCGGTGGGATCATAAAGGCGCGCCGGCGCGTCGGGGATGGAGGTCTTGAAGTCGTCCTGCTGATGGAAGCGATAGCTGCGCCCGATGAACAGGCTGGCCTTGCGTCCCTCGGACCAGCGAATCGTGGCGCGCCCACCGGCGGTCAGACGCGCGCCGCCTTCCAGCAGGTCGTAGCCGGAAAAGCGGTCCATGCGGAACAGTGAGGATTCGTCCAGTTCGAGAACCTGTGCGTCTTCGATCGGGATTCGCGGGTCTAGATTGACCTTGTTGGATACCGAGAACTGGCCGACCGGCTCCAGGATGATGTCGGCGTCTCCGGCGCGCTTGATCAGCGGATAGGTCACGTCCACTCCGGCGCTGAGGCGCGAGCGGCTGATCGTGGCGTCGCTGTCGATCCCCATCATAGGCGGCAGGTCGGACATGGAATACAGGTCGACGCGAGTGTCCACGAACGGCTCGACCCGCACGCCGATCGGCAGGATGACGGTGCGCCGCCATTCCAGCTGGCCGGTGACGCGGCGGCTGTCCACGCCGGTGAGGCCCTCCGTGACCGGCGGCACGATCTCGGGGTTCAGGATCGGCGCGCCGACGAAACGGTCGCGATAGAGCGACACCGCCGAACCCTTCAGCCGCAGCCTTCCGCCCATGACCAGTTCATGCGGTTCCCACCGCGCGTCGATCAGGGGCGCGACCAGGGGCAGGGTGTGATCGTCCTCGAACACCTTGAAGCCGTTGGCGTCGCGGAAGTCGGTGGCCGCGAAGGCTGGGTCCAGGCGCAGGCTCTGGATCGAGAAGGCGGCGACCGACACATAGGAACGGTCGGTCTGATGCTCGGCGTAGATCTGGCTGATCAGGCGGCGCCGATCCCCGTAATAGAGACCGTTGTCCTGATAGGGGGAGCGCACGTCATAGCGGTCGAACAGCGTCTTGTCCGAGGTCCGCTCGGCCGTGAAGCCGAATCGCCAGGGCCCGTCGGGATCAAACTCGCCATGCGACAGCAGATAGCTGCGGTTCTCGCGGTCGCCGAAGCGGACGTTGCTCTCCAGCCGACCGTCGCCATCGATGTCGAAGTCGCCGAAGTTCCGCTCGTTGGTATAGCCGCCGCGCGCCACGATCATGCCGTTGGCGAACCGACGCCGCCATTGCAGGTTTAGGAGCGGCGCGACCTTGGTGTTGATCTGGGGACTGATCAACCAGTCCTCGGACGGCGAGACGACGTGGAGGTAAGGGATTTCCACCGACACGCCCCGACCCTCGTCAAAGTTCACGATGGGCACCAGCACGCCGGACGCCCGCTCGACCGAGGGGTCGGGGTGGGCGAAGAAGGGCGTGTAGAAGACCGGCAAGGGGCCGATGTAAAAGACGGCGTTTCGGTACAGGATGGCGCGAAGCTGCTCGTCCTGAACCACGCGCTCGGCCTGGATCGAGATGGTGGGACGACGCGGCCCATTGTCGTCGCAGATGGGGCAGGGGGTGAACCGTGCGTAGTTCAGCTCGTTGACATTCTCGCTCCGGCGCACCGCGGTCGCGGCCATCAGGCTGGCGCCGTTCGGCAGCCGGGTGGCGAAATCCACGGCGACGCCCGTGGTCAGGTTCTGGTCCAGCTCCAGATGACTGGCGTAGACGACCGTGCCGTTAGGGGCGATGGCCTCGACATCGCCCTGGCCCGTCGCTGAGCCTGCGTTCAGATCGTAGGACAGGCTTTCGCCGCGCAGCACATGGCCGCGCGTGCGGACGTAGGCCCGGTTCTCGGGCGTGCCGTTGACCACGATGGCGTCGCCGACACGCTGGGCGTTGTCGGCGTCCACATAGACGGCGTTCGGCCCCAGACCATCGGACGGCGCGGAGATCTGCACCGCAGGCGGAGTGGCGCGCGCATCGGCCTGGGCGAAGACCGGCGTGGCCAGGGGCGCGCAGGCGACCAAGGCGGCGCCGGCGAGAAGCCTTGCTCTGAAAGCGTTGCGGCGCCGATCGTGGCGATCACCCTGCATAGGCCATCCGTATTCTGAGAAGCGAGCGCCCGATTAGCCGTCTTCGGTATAGAACAGCAAGGTAAAGGCTGCGAGCGCCGTCAGAACGGGCGGCAGCCACGCGGCGACGAACGGCGCCACGACCTCGGCCGATCCCATGGCCGACGAAAACTGGTTCAGGAAGAAGAAGGCGAAGCCCAGCACCACGGCTGCCCCGCTCATACGCGCCAGATCGCCTAGCCGCATCAAGCGCAACGAGAAGGCCGCCGCCAAAATCGACATGGCGGCGAACACCAGCGGCGTAGCCAGAAGCTGCTGGAATCGCAATCGATAGGCGGTGGAGGTGAAACCGGCGTTTTCGATCCGGCTGATCTGGTTCGGCAGGGACCAGAAGGGGGTCGACTGCGGTCGGGCGAACCGTTCGAACGCCTCCTCGTCGGCCAAGCTGGAGACCAGGGTCAGGCTGGAATAGCTGACGGCGCGCTGGCCGATCTGGGCTCCGACCGCATCGGTCAGCCGCCAGCTTCCGGCGTTCAGCGAGGCGGACTTGGCGTCGATCCGTTCCGAGAATGTCCGACCGCCGCCGGGAGCGGTGGTGTAGATAAAGAAGCTGACGTCCAGCAGGCGGGCGTTGGCGCGATCCTGGCGGCCGGCGCGAATGATCATTTGGCGCTGGTCGTCGCCTTCGCGCAGCCAGATCGCCGCGTTCGGATCGCCGCCGGGCGCCGTTCCCGAGATGCGGGCGCGTTCGCGCTGCCAAAGGCCGTCCCCGGCCGAGGCCAGCGGTCCCAGGACTGTCACCGTCGCCACGCCCAGGACGAAGGCCATGCCGGCCGCCGGCAGCACGAACCGCCACGCAGAAACGCCTGCTGCACGCATGGCGATCAACTCGCTTCGCCGGTTCAGGCCAATGAAGGCCGACAGTGTGCCGAACAGGAAGACGAACGGCATGAGTTGCAGGATCACCGAGGGCGATTTCAGCAGCACCAGGCCGAAGATGCGTACAGCCGACAGGTCCTGATCCGACCCCAGCCCACGCGACACTTCGACAAAGTCGATCAGCATGACCAAGGCGGCGATCACCGCCAGCGCTACGGCCAGCGACTTCGATTGTTGCACCAGCACATAGCGTTCGATGACGCCCAGGCGGGGGATGTGCGGCGAACGGCGGACCGTCGCGGTCAAACGCGGGGTGACGGCGGTCATGCGAACCTCGCCTTCAGATCGCGCAGGACGAGGGCGCTACGGCTGCGACGCGGCTTCAGGGCGCGGAACAGGACCCGCAGGGATATGGCGACCGCGACGATGGGCACGACATATTGCAGCACGTTCAAACTGGCGTTCCAGGCGCTGCCGGCGACCAGTCCGTAGCCGATGACCCGCAGCAGCAGGAACAGCGCGGCCGCCTTGGCGATCCGCAGCGTATAGCCGGTGCGGCTGAACGATCCGCCCAGAACGGCCGACAGCGCAAGCGCCATTGCGACCAGGGCGTAGAGGGGCGAGGAAAGACGCGAATGGGCCTCGGCCAACAGCTCGCCACGTGTGCCTGCGACCTCCACGATCTTGGCCGTAGGGTTCAGCAACTGCCGCAGATAGAGGTCGGTGGGCTTGAAGCGCAGGGTGTCGGTCACGCCGACGAACGGGGCAAGCGAGAAGTCGTAGCGGCCGAACGACAGCGTCTCCAGAACCCCGCCCGACGAATAGCGCTGGGCCGAGCCGTCGATCATGGTCAGGACCGGCGTGCCGGCGGCGTCACGGCTGAACCGCGCCTCTGCGGCGTTCCAGGTCGTAACCTTGTCCTTGTCATCCAGATAGACGAACAGATTCTTCAGCAGGCCGTTCTGTTCGATCTGCTGCACATAGACGGTAAGGCCGTCAGGCCCCTGAACGAACTGTCCCTCTTCGACCAGAAGGGCGGCCAGGTCGGTTCGGATGTCGAACGCCTGTCGTCGCGCCTCCTGCTGGGCCCAGGGCAGCAGGAAGACATTGACCAGCAGGGTGACAAGCGCGACCAGAACAGCGATGCGCGCGGCGGGAGAGATCACCTGCCACCGGGTCATGCCGCCGGCGAAGCTGGCCGTCAGCTCCTGCTCCCGCTGCAGCCGCGTCAAGGCGATCAGGGCGCCGACGAACAGGCCGATGGGCAGAATCACCGCCAGCAGCTGCGGCAGGGCCAGCAGCGTCAGCTTGACCATGATCCACACGCTCTGGCCCCGCTCGACGATGACCTGGAGTTGGTCCAGGCTCTGGCTCAGAAATCCGATTCCCGCCAGCGCCGCGCAGGCGGCGACCACCGGGAAGAGGATCTGGCGGAAAAGGTATCTTTGAATCAGGGTCATGGGCGGATGGACTTCGCCCGGTTGCAGGCGGCGACATTGAGGCGCATCTAGTAGCACATCACGGCGCGTCGGCGACAAGCGGACGCGCCATTGTCTTTTAGTCTTTGCAGACGCCGGGTGGGGCCTGGCTGGAGTTGGTTGAATGAAGATCGAATTCGTCGCCGCCGTGGACGCCGCCGAAATTGTCGCGGTTCCCGTGTTCGAAGACCGCGCCCTGACGGCGGCCGGTTCGGCGCTGGACGGCAAGGCGGGCGGCGCCCTGACCAAGGCGATGACGAAGGGCCGCTTCACCGGCAAGGCGGGCCAAAGCCTGCTGATCGCCGCCCCGTCGGGCGTGGACGCGGATTCGGTCCTGCTGATCGGCGCGGGCGACAAGGCCAAGCTGGACGATCTGGCGGTCGAGGCCTTCGGCGGTTCGGCCTATGCGGCGGTCAAGCTGTCGGGCGCCGAGGTGCTGACCATCGACGCATCGGACCTGACGCCCGAGCAGGCGGCGCGGGCGGGCTTCGCGGCGCGTCTGGCGGCCTACCGCTTCGACAAATACCGCACCACGCAAAAGGCCGACAAGATTCCGTCGATCACGGCGGTTCGCGTCGTCACCGCCGACCTGCGCGCGGCTGAGGCGGCGCTGGAGCCGCTGTCGGCCGTGGCGGACGGTGTGATCTTCGCCCGCGACCTGGTGTCGGAACCCGCAAACGTCCTCTATCCGGCCGAGTTCGCCAAGCGCGTCAAGGCGCTGGAAAGCCTGGGCCTGGAGGTCGAAATCCTGGGCGAGGCCGAGATGGAGAAGCTGGGCATGCGCACCCTGCTGGGCGTCGGCCAGGGCAGCCGTCGCGAAAGCCAGTTGGCCGTGATCCAGTGGAAGGGCGGCGAGGCGGGCGGTCAGCCCATCGCCTTCGTCGGCAAGGGCGTCTGCTTCGACACCGGCGGCATCTCCATCAAGCCGGCCGACGGCATGGAGGAGATGAAGTGGGACATGGGCGGCGCGGCCGCCGTGACTGGAACCATGATCGCCCTGGCCGGCCGCAAGGCCAAGGTCAACGCCGTGGGCGTTCTGGGCTTGGTCGAGAACATGCCGGACGGCAACGCCCAGCGTCCGGGCGACGTGGTGGTGTCCATGTCGGGCCAGACGGTCGAGGTCATCAACACCGACGCGGAAGGCCGCCTCGTCCTGGCCGACGCGCTCTGGTACACGCAGGAGCGTTTCAAGCCCAAGTTCATGATCGACCTGGCCACCCTGACGGGCGCCATGATCGTGGCCCTGGGCCTGGATTACGCCGGCGTCTTCTCCAACTCCGACGACGTGGCCGATCCGATCCTGGCGGCGGCCAAGAAGGTGGGCGAGAACTTCTGGCGGATGCCGATCCCGGCCATCTATGAGCAGCACATCGATTCCAAGATCGCCGACGTGAAGAACACCGGAAACGGACGCGCGGGCGGCTCGATCACCGCCGCTCTGTTCCTGCAACGCTTCACCAACGGCGTGCCATGGGCGCACCTGGATATCGCCCCGACCGCCTGGGCCAACAAGAGCCCCAACCCAACCGTGCCCGAGGGCGGCGTTGGCTTCGCCGTGCGCACCCTGGATCGCATGGTGGCCGACACCTACGAAGCCTGATCGTCGGATCGGTAGGGCCGGATGAACGGCGAGCCCGAAATCTGGTTCTACCACCTGGAGCGGTCCACGCTGGATCAGGTGCTGCCGACCCTGCTCGAGAAGACGCTTGAGCGGGGCTGGCGCGCCATGGTGAAGTCGTCGCATTCCCATCGTCTGGACGATGTGGACGAACTGCTCTGGACGTTTCGCGAAGACAGCTTTCTGCCGCACGGCCGGGCCGATCAGCCCCATGCCGACCGTCAGCCCGTGCTGTTGAGCGAGACAGGGGAGAACCTGAACGGCGCTCAGGCGCTGTTCATTTTCGACGATGCAGACATGGGCGCAACGGAAGGGTTCGAACGATGCTTCATAATTTTCGACGGGCGGGACGAACCGGCGTTGCAGCACGCCCGCAGCCGCTGGAAGACGCTGAAGGATCAGGGCGCCAATCTGGCCTATTGGAAACAGTCGGACGAAGGGCGCTGGGAAAAGGCGGCCTGATCGCGCTGGGCCTGCTGGCGGCCTGTTCGACGCCGGTGTCCGAGGCGCCCGCCCCACGCGCGGTCGAGCAGGCGCAGTTGAACCCGCCTGTCGGCAGCCGGATGCCGACCGGGCAGACGCAAGACTTCTGTAAGGCTGGCGAGATGCAATATCTGGTCGGCAAGTCGCGCACCGAGATTCCCGTGCCCGTCGAGGTGGTCAATCGCCGCGTGACCTGTACGACCTGCCCGGTGCAACAGGACTTTTCGGCCTATCGCCTGAACATCTTCTACAATGCGCAGACCGGCATCATCGAACAGGTTCGCTGCGGCTGAGCCGACATGGAAGGGACGGATCATGAAACTCATCGCTAGCACGCTGTTCGCAGCCGGCGCCTTTGCGCTTTCGGCCTGCGCCCCGACTCAGACCGCGACGCCGCCGACGAACGGATCGGAACCCGCCTTCAAGGCGTGCAAGGTCGAGGACTATCAAAGCTACGTCGGGCGTAATCGCTCTACCATTCCGACCGCGCCGAGCGGCCAGACCTTCCGCGTCCTGTGCACCACCTGCGCGGCGACGATGGACTATCGCGAGAACCGGGTGAACTTCGTGTTCGATGAGGCCACCAACATCGTCAAGCAGGTGAAGTGCGGCTGACGCCTTATCGGCCGACCGTATCGCCTGGCCACAGCGGCTTGCTGAACCGGTCGGCTAGATAGTCCATAAGGGCCGTGACCCGCGCGGGTCTCGGGCCGCTGTTGGGCGCGACCAGGTGAAGGGCGATGGGCGGCAGGCTCCAGTCGGTCATGACCGTCTCCAGATGGCCGCCCGCGACATCCCTCCAGTAGATGAAGTCCGGTTGGGGGAAGATGCCCAGCCCCGCCCACAGCGACGCCGTGAGGGCGTCCGAGTTGTTGGCTCGCAACGGTCCCTGCGGCCGCACCAAGACCTCTTCACCCGCCGCGTTGCTGAACCGCCAGATGTCGGGCGTCGGCATATAGGCGTAGCAGAGACAGGCGTGGCGGTTCAGATCGTTCGGGTGGCTAGGCCTTCCCCGCTGCGCCAGATAGGTGGGCGAGGCGACCAGAGCGCGTTTAACCGGCCTCAGCTTGCGCGCCGTCAGCGAGGAATCGGGCAGGGCGGCGATCCGCAGGGCGCAGTCGAAGCCGCCTCCGACAAGATCAATCACCTCGTCCGCCAGATGCAGGTCGATCGAGATGTCTGGGTTGGTCGCCAGGAACTCGGGCAGGGCGGGGGCCACATAGGCCATGCCGAAGGACATGGGCGCGGCCAGTCGCACCAGTCCGCGGGGCGTCACCGACATGTCCAGCGCCTCCGACACCGCCCCTTCCGCCTCGGCCAGCATATGGGCCGCGCGTCCCGCCAGGGTCCGGCCTGTGTCCGTCAGGGCGAACCGGCGCGAGGTCCGGTGAAGAAGGGTGGTCTGAAGCTGCTGCTCCAGCCGAGTCACCGCCTTGGACACAGTGGCCTTGGACAGGGACAGGCTTTCAGCCGCGCCTGAGAAGGACTGGGTTTCCGCCACCTTGGCGAAGATAGCCAGGGCTTCCAGATCGGGCAGTCGTGACATGCTGCGGCCTATGCGAAGGGAAACAATGAGTTTCGTTGGTTTCTATTTCTGTTCGGTCGCCGATCTCTATCTTGTCGTCAA
This sequence comes from Brevundimonas sp. EYE_349, assembly GCF_023147505.1. Taxonomy (GTDB): domain Bacteria; phylum Pseudomonadota; class Alphaproteobacteria; order Caulobacterales; family Caulobacteraceae; genus Brevundimonas. Next base: position 78,370 of record NZ_JAHXPB010000001.1, read on the forward strand.
GCAAAGGCGTCGGACGGTTCCGACGCGAAAGGACCCCACCGATGATCGAGCGCAGACCGTTTGAATCCCTTGGCGGCGCCAACCACGGCTGGCTGAACGCCAAACACCATTTCTCCTTCGCCAACTACTACGATCCGAACCGTATGAGCTGGGGCAATCTGCGTGTCTGGAACGACGACGAGATCGCCTCCGGCACCGGTTTTCCCCCCCATCCCCATGCCGACATGGAGATCATCACCTATGTCCGCGACGGCGCCATCAGCCACGAGGACAGCCTGGGCAACAAGGGCCGCACGGTTGCGGGCGATGTCCAGGTGATGAGCGCCGGCACCGGCATCCGCCATGCGGAGTACAATGCCGAGCCTGAGCTGACGCGAATCTTCCAGATCTGGATCGAACCGACGCGGCGCGGTGATGCGCCCAGCTAGGGCGCCAAGCCCTTCCCGAAAGGTGAGCGGGCCGGGCAGTTCGTAGTCCTGGCGTCCGGCTTCGACGGCGATGACGACGCCCTTCCGATCCGCACCGATGCGCGGATCGTGGCGGCGACCCTGAATGCGGGCGACAGCGCCAACTATCCGCTAGGCGCGGCGCGTCGCGCCTATCTGGTGCCGGCCAAGGGCGAGGTCGAGGTCAATGGCGTTCGCCTGAATGCGCGCGACGGCGCCGCCATCGCCCAGGAAGACGTCATCACGGTCAAGGCCCTGTCGGATGCCGAGATCGTGTTGGTGGACGCGGCCTGATTTTCGGATCAAGCTTCACGGTCGGACCTCGGTCCGGCCGTGAAATCCGCATCGCGCCAACGCATGCAAACGGGAGGAAAGACAATGTTCAGCCAAGCAAGCGCATGGTCGGCGAGAGCCTTGGCGGCGCTACGGATCGTCGCCGGTCTGCTGTTTCTCGCCCACGGCCTGGTCAAGCTGTTCGGCTTCCCGGCGGGCGCCGAACCCGGCCAGCAGGACCTGCTTTCCCTGTTCGGCATCGGCGGAGCCATCGAGCTGGTGACGGGCGTGCTTCTGGTGCTGGGTCTGTTCACCCGACCTGCGGCCTTCATCGCCTCGGGTCAGATGGCGGTGGCCTATTGGATGTTCCACTTCCCCCGGGACCCGATGCCGGCGGTGAATGGCGGCGATGCGGCCATCCTGTTCTGCCTTGTCTTCCTCTACGTCTTCACCGCCGGGCCGGGCGCCTGGAGCCTGGACGAGCGCGGCTCCAGACGGTTTTGATCCCGCAAGCGAAAGGGCCGCCCCGTGATCGACGGGGCGGCCCTGGTTCTCTGACCTGAGATCGGCTTCAGGCGGTCGCGGCCCAGTCGGTGGCGCGCACCAGGCTGTCGACGATGCCCGGCTCGGACGATGCGTGACCGGCGTCATCGACGATATTCAGATGCGCCTCGGGCCAGGCGCGGTGCAGGGCCCAGGCGCCGGAAATCGGCGTGACCACGTCGAACCGACCCTGGGCGATCCAGCACGGAATATGCCGCATCCGGTCCACATTCTTCAGGATCCAGCCGTCCTCCTCGAAGAAGCCGGCGTTGGTGAAGAACCAATTCTCGATCCGTGCGAAGGCCACGGCGAACTCCGGCTCGGCGAACTTCTCGGGCCGGGCGTTGGGGCCTTCCACGCTGACGGTCTCGCCCTCCCAGCTTGACCAGGCGACGGCGCACCGCTCGCGTTCCGCCACGTCGTCGCCGATCAGTCGTTTGTAATAGGCCGCCATCAGGTCGCCGCGCTCGGCCTCGGGGATCGGCTCCAGGAACCTTTCCCAAGCGTCGGGGAACATCATCGAGGCGCCGTCCTGATAGAACCAGTGCAACTCCTTCTTCGTCAGCAGGAAGATGCCGCGCAGGACCAGCGCCCTGACCCGCTCGGGGTGGGTGATGGCGTAGGCCATCGACAGCGTCGAACCCCACGATCCGCCAAACACCACCCATTTCTCGACGCCGCACAGAATTCGCAGCCGTTCGATGTCCGCGATCAGGGTCCAAGTGGTGTTGTCCTCCAGCGAGGCGTGGGGGCGCGACAGGCCGCAACCGCGCTGATCGAACATGATGATGCGATAGACGGCCGGATCGAAGAACCGGCGCATTCCCGGATTGACGGCGCCGCCTGGGCCGCCATGCAGCACGATGACCGGCACGCCGTGCGGATTGCCGGATTCCTCATAGTAGATTTCGTGCACGCCCTCGGTCCTCATCCAGCCGGAGGCATAGGCCTCAACCTCGGGATAGAGGATGCGACGCGGATCAGCGGGCGCGGGGAAGGCCATGCAGGGGTCTTTCTACTCGGACGAAACGGTCAGGAACGAAGGGCGGCGAAGGCGAGGCACAGCCATCCGGCGATCATCAGCGCCCCGCCGATGGGGGCGATCACGCCGAAGGCCGGCACGCCGAGGAAGGCGATCAGCAGCAGGGACAAACAGAAGACCAGACCCCCGACGGACGCGAGCCAGCCGGCCACGGACGTCAACCGCCCGCCCGCTTGCCATTGAACGGCGGCGACCGCCAGAACCGCATGGATCAACTGATACTGGGCGCCGGTGGTCAGCAGGGTCTTGATCTGCGGCCCCGCGCCATGCGCGGCGAAGGCCCCGACGGCGACCGCCATGGCGCCGTTCAGGGCGGCGAAGAGGATCAGTTTGCGACTCACGATCATCTGGCCAACCTAGACCGTAGATCGACCCCTGTCTTTCGCTCGTTCACCCGGCGCGGGGCAGGGGCGTCAGGTGGCTGGCCATGGCCGAGGCGGCGGCCTTGACGCCCTTGCGCACGGCGGCCTCATTGGCGGGGGCAGGTGCGCGCAGCAGGCCGATGGAGGGCGTCAAGGGCCCATCCGGCAGATCGGCCAGCACCCGGTAGAGCAGATAGGAACCGGCGTCCTCTTCCGCCTCGGACGAAGCGTCGGCTTCAAGACCCGCAGCGGTCAGGGCGCGCACGATGTCGGCGACCGGCGCCGTGGCGCGGGCGACGCCGGGGCCGGTGCTGGACAGGCGATGCTTGTGATCCAGCGTCCGGTTTTCGGCCCGCATCTGGACCCGGAAGCCTTGACCCTTGTGCGTGCGGCCCACCAGCAGGACGGCGCGGCAGTCGCCGCTGCCCAGATGCGCCGCCAGGGTCGAGGCCAGGGCGTCGGGATCGTTGCCGACGATGGGCACGGCGCGTGCGCCCGCCGGGCTCCAGATTTCGCCGGAAAGGTCCTCGACCAAATCCCAGCCCGTGTCCTCGCCCTCATAGGCGCAGATGATGATGCCGGGGCGGCGGTCGCCGTTTCGGGTGTCGGCGTCCGCCGCCCTGTCCATTTCACTCATCGTGCCGGCCATCGCCATGCCCATGACAGTTCGGTGACCCGCAAGTGGCGGCAACTGGAGGGCATCGTCAAGTCCCGTCGCTCCCTAGCCCAGATCGCCGACAGCGGCGTCCAGCAGCATGAAGGCGCGTCCGGCGTCCGACGCCAGGGCGGTCTGAACCGCCGCCGCATCGCCCGCGCGGGCCGAAGCAGCCAGGCCGCCCGCGAAATGGCGCACATAGCGTTCGGCGTCGGCGCGCAGTTCGGCGTCGCTGAGCACCCGGCGCGACACGCTGCGAACGGCGGCCGGCGCCACGCGGCGCACGATCTGGCGGCCGCCGTCCGGGTCGCCCTTGCCGATGGCGCGCGCCGCTTCCTCGACACGGGAGCGCGGGAGAAGGGCGTTGGGATCGACGCCCATACGGCGAATGGCGGCCATCACCCGCTCGGACAGGGCCTCGGCCTCTGCCGGCGTGGGGCCGGCCGCCGCAGCGGGAGTGTCCAGGTTCAGGGGCGGCTCGTCACCGTCATCCTGGGCGACCAGGTCGCTCCAGTCCAGGCGTTCGTCGGCCACGGGACGCGGGGTTTCGGTCGGCTCAAGCCGCAAGCGGCTGCGTAGACCGAACTTGCGCTCTTCGACAGGCTGCGGAACCGGCGTCCGAGCAGCACGCGGTTCGACGCGTTCGGGTTCGGGGGGCGCCTCGCGACGACGGGCAGGGGAGGCGTCGCCGGACACGACGCCCATGAGCCGAACGGCCTCGGTCAGCATGTCGTAGTTGCGGCGCACCCGCTCCTGGAAGCCCAGATCCAGGGCCTCGGTGTCCTCGGCGGCCTTGCGCGAGGCGGCGGACAGCGACGCCAGGCCGTCCTCGACCGTCGCGCGCACGGCCTCGGCGCGAACACGGGCTTCCTGGGGCAGGCGGGCGGCGCGCTCGTCGATGTCCGCGACGGCGGTGTCGATCTCGGACAGGGCCTCGTTCAGGCGGCCGACCAGGGTCTCCAGGCGATTGACCATCCGCTCGCCGGCCTCCTCGACCATGCCGGACGTTTCGCTCACGATGCGGCGCGCGTCCTCGATACGGGCGTCGGCGGCGTTATCGGCCTTCTGCGCCGCATCGAACAGGGTTTCGCCCAGGCGGTCGGCGCGCAGACGGGCCTGTTCGGCGGCGTCGGCGGCGGCGGCGCGGGAGTCCTCAGCGGTGGCGCGCATCTGCTCCAGGGCGCGGCGCGTCTCCTCCATCAGAGCGTCGCGGGCCTCAGCGGCCAAGGCCTCGAAGCGGTCCAGCGCGACCTTGGTGGCGGAATCGAAACCGTCAGCCTCGCGCTGAGACATGTCCACCAAGGCGCGGAACTGGTCGGCGGCGGCCTCGACCAGATCGCGCAGGGCGTCGACCGAGGTCTGGGCCGTGCGGTCCAGGTCGCCGGCGGCGCTGCGGGTCGCGGACAGATGTTCGATCAACTGGGCGCGCTGGCTCTCGACCTGGGCGGAGAAATCCTCCTGATCGGTGCGCAGCGCATAGGCGGCGGTGACCAGCGAGGCGCGTTGTTGGCCCAGGCCCTCTTCGACCGACTGAATCTGTTCGGCCACGCCAGAGCCGGCGTTCTCCAGCCGGATCGTCTGGCGGGCCAGATCGTCCGCCGCGACGCGAGCGGCGTCCTGGGCCTCGCCGGCGGCGGCCGCCAGATCGGCGGCGCGGGCGGCGAGCGCGGCCTCGGCCTCGCGCAACTGGGCCTGGGCCAGGTCCGAGGCGTCGGCGACCATGCGCGACTGGCGTTCGACCGCGTCGATCACCCCGGTCGCCTGAGTGTCCAAGTGAAGGCCAAGCGTCTGCATATGATCGCGTTCGCGACCCAGGTTCTCAGCCAGGCGACGAGCGGTGCGGCCGGCGTTGTCAGCCGCCTCGTTAAGGCGCGCCGTCTCCTCGGCCAAGGCTTCGCGCAGCAGGGCCATGTCGGCGCGCGCCCGCTCGGCCGCCAGGGCGGCGTGGTCGATGTCGGATCGCAGGGATTGAAGCACGTCGCCGGTCTGCTGGGCGGCCAGCGCCGTCGGGGCCACCAGCGCCTCGGCCAGTTGCCGCGCGCGACGGGTCTCGGCCGCCAGTCCCGCACCTTGCCGCACGGCATGGGCCAGCATGATGGCCAAGCCTGCCGGGGCCAAGGCGATCAGGGCGTAGATGGCGATCCGCAACGGGTCCAACTCGGCCCCGCCGGCCCCGAACTCATAGGCGGCCCAGGAGGCGACCCCGCCGATCCAAAGGGCTGAGGCGATGCCGGCGATCAGATAGGCGTGGCGGCCGGACGGCTCGCTGGCGCGCTTGGTTGCGAGCGGCTTCACGGCTGGAGGCGACGACAGTTCGAACGGGGCCGGGGGCTTGCCGGTCGCGACGGCCAACTCGACCTCGGCGGTCAGTTCGGGCGATGGCGCGTGCTGGGCCTTAGCGGCGCGTTCTTCGGCCAGACGCTGTTCTTCCAGCAGGCGACGACGACGCCGTTCGGACATCGGTCTTTCGAACGTGGGCTGCACGATTTCCAGATCTGCGTCGGTCAACGGTTCTGGTTCGAAAGAAGCGTCGGCGACGGGCGTCTCCTCGATGGACGGCGCATCGACGGGCGCGACCACGTCCTCGTCGGTCAGCTTCAGCGGCGGCCGTTTGGGAGACTTCATCAGTTCAAAAACTCGATCTCTACGCAGGCGTCCGACAGCGCCGTCCAGACCCTAGAACAGGAATGAGGCAGACGGAACCTGCTGGCGCGCGTAAGCTGTCGATCACCGACGAACAGGCCGCTATGTCAGCAGCCGCGACTGCTCTCGACCATGACCGTGGACGAAGCGGCGCCGTCGCGACACTCGGCCACGCGATGGACCTCGCGGTCGGAATGGTTGGTGGTGTGCGTGTCCACGCCGAACTGCGACAGGACGGCTGCGGCCAGCAAAGCGATGAAGCCGGCGATCAGTTCGACCAGCGCCTGCATTCCACCCTCCCTCGCGGCCTGAATGGCCATGCGCCTTATGCCTCAGATCGGCGAACGTCACAATCCCGCCTTAAGGCCTGCGTTCTGAAAGATTGACCCGACGCCAAGCGCATGAAACGGAGAACCTAGGCGCTCCGACACCGTGTCACGCGAATCAGGCAGAGGGGTTGCATGGGGCAAGGCGGCGATAGTTACGACGGCAGTTTGCTGGAGCCGGGGCCGGGTCTGTGGACCTCGGCCGTCGCCCATCGGTTCTCCGTGCTTATGGAGAACGAGGCCTATTTCGACGCCCTATCCTCGGCCATCCAGAAGGCGGAACGGTCCATCGTCCTTCTGGGCTGGCAGTTCGATCCGCGCACCCATCTGGATCCCGAAACGCGGCCGGGCGACAAGAGCGCCGAGATCGGACGCCAGCTTAGACTGCTGGTCAAGAAGAAGCCCGATCTGGACGTGCGGCTGCTGATCTGGAAATCGCCCCTGCTGATCGCGGCGTCGCAGGGCTTCTATCCCCATCGCGCTCAGCGCTGGTTCCGCAAGCGGATGGTGGAGTTCCGTCTGGATTCGCCCGGCCCCATCGGCGCCTGCCACCATCAGAAGGTGGTGGTGATCGACGACAAGCTGGCCTTTTGCGGCGGGGGCGACATCTCGACCGACCGCTGGGACTCCGACGAACATCTGGACGGTGATCCGCGCCGCGCCCTGCCCAGCGGCGTCATCTGCAAGGCGCGGCACGAAGTGATGTCGGTTATGGACGGTCCGGCGGCGCGGGCGCTGGCCGATCTGGCGCGCGAACGCTGGTTCAAGGCGACGTGGGAACGCACCATTCCCGATCAGGTCGACGGCGATCCGTGGCCCGACGACGTTCCGGTCCAGATGACGGACGTGCCGGTCGGCATCGCCCGCACCGAGCCGAAATGGGCCGGTCGGCACGAGGTGCGCGAGAGCGAGGCCCTGCATCTGGAGTCCATTCGGCGCGCCAAACGGCTGATCTATCTGGAGAACCAGTATTTCACATCGCCGGTGATCGCCGCCGCTCTGGCGCAGCGTCTGGCCGAGCCGGACGGGCCGCAGATCATCGTCGTCTCAACCGCCAAGAGCCCCAGCTGGTTCGACAGCCTGACGATGGATACGGCCCGCGCTGAGGTGCTTTACCGGCTGGAGCAGGCGGACAAGTTCAACCGTTTCTTCGCCTTCGCCCCCCTGACCGAGGACGGCGACCGCATCATCGTCCACGCTAAGATGTCGATCATCGACGACCGGCTGATAAGGATCGGGTCCACCAATCTGAACAACCGTTCGATGGGCTTGGATACCGAATGCGACATCGCCGCCGAACCGACAGACGCGGCGGGGCGCGCGGCGATCACCGCCCACCGCCATCGCACCATCGCCCACTGGCTGGGCGTCGCGACCGAGGATTATGCGGCGGTGGAAGCGGTGTTCGGCTCGGTCGGCCAGGCGATCTGCAGCTTCGAGACGGATCGACTGAAGCCGCTGGGTTCGGAGCCGCCTACCCGCATCCAGCGGATGTTCGCGGAATGGCAGCTGGGCGATCCTACATCCTCCACCGACGCCTGGCGGCCCTGGAAGCGGCTGAACCGCTCGCACCGGACGCGACCGATCTCCGAAGGCGGTCAGGCGCCCGGCTGAACCACGTCGAAATCGACGATCAGCGGCAGATGATCCGACGCCACCCGCGCCAGCGGCGAAAAGGCCGAGCGCACTGCGCGTATCCGAATGTGCGGGCTGACGAAGCAGTGGTCGATACGGATGGCCGGAAAGGCCGAGGGGAAGGTCTTGACGCTGGGCTTGACGCCCAGTTGACGCTGGCAGTCTTCAAGAGTGCGGCACAGGGTCTGATAGGGACGGGTGATCGAGGTGGCGTTGAAGTCCCCCGCCAACAGGATCGGTCCGGCGCAGCCGCCCAGCCAGCCCGGCCCGATCAGGGCCGCCGCCTGCAGGCGCTGTTCGCGCGGGACCAGACCCAGATGGGTGTTGAAGACGTTCAGGGCCACACCGTCGATCTCGATCTCGGACCAGATGGCGCCGCGCGGCTCAAGCCCGGGAATGCCTGTGACGGTCGGCAGGGCGTCGGCGCGGATCAGCCGTTCAGGATGGGCGGTCAGGATGGCGTCGCCATACAGTTCCGCCTCGACCCGCATCGCCGGGTGAAAGCGCGAGGTCATGGCCAGACCATCGGCGATGGCGCGCGCCTGATCCACGCCATTGGTCCGCGACCGGCCTACATCCAGCTCTTGCAGGCAGACGATGTCCGGCTCGTATTCGCCGATGACGGCGACGATACGGTCGACATCGAGACGACGGTCTGTGCCGACGCAGCGGTGAACATTGTAGGTGAGAAGGCGGGGCATGGGGGGGCTATGGCGTCTGGCTTCGACGTGGGCCTAGGCCTTCTGGCCCCGGAATGCGACCCCGATACGACGATTCACAACAGGATCAGATGATCCGGCAACTCATTGGGATTGTCCGGTCGCGGCGGGAAGTGCCTGGCCAGCACCTGGCCGCACAGGGCGACGGCGGCTGAAAAGCCCTCGACCAGCCGGTCTTCGCGCAGTTCGCGGGTCAGGGCGTCCACCGCCTGAGCCCAGTCGGCTTCTTCCACCTCGGCGTGAATGGCTTCGTCAGCGATCAACTCGACCTGATGTTCGTCCAGGGCGGCGAAGATCAGGACGCCGGTGCGTTCGCGCGTGACATGGACGCCGTGGGCCAGGAACTGCTGCAGGGCCGCTTCTCGCACCCGTCCGCGTCGCACGCCGGCCGGCGTGGACAGGCGGCGCAGGGCGGGAATGCGGGTCAGCAGGAAGACGCTCACGAACACCACCGCCTGCGACAGGGCGTATATGGCCAGGGTCTGTCCGGTGCTCGCCGCCTCGGCCGCCCGATGCGCGGCCTCCCAGCCGCCGCCGGGCCAACGCAGGTCCAGAACGAAGGGGACGAAGACGATGGGAGCGATCAGGGCCGCGCCCGCCGCCCACGCCAGGCTGACGTCCAGATAGGACGAGACGCGCCGCGATACGACGCAGAAGATTTCGCCCGAGGTCTGGGCCTCGGCGCCGGCGATGGCCGCTGCGATGCGGGCGCGGTCGTTGTCCGTGATCTGCATCACCATCCTCCTGACGCGCCGCCGCCGCCGAAGCCGCCGCCGCCTCCGCCAAATCCACCCCCGCCGCCGAAGCCGCCGCCTCCGCCGCCCCAACCCCCGCCGCCGCGTCCTGAATCGCGCAGCGCCTCGGACGCCGCCCACAGCAGGACGGAGCCGACGCCGCTGCGCCGTCCGCGACCGGATCGCGCGGCGGCCAAGAACATGAACAGGAAGATGATCGCGACGATCACCAGAGGCGCGATGGAGCCGCCCTTGTCCTTGGCCTGTTCGTCCGCGACGGCCTGGGCGCGGGCCTGGGCTTCGGCGGGATCGAGCGACAGTTGCGCGATCAGCGCATCCACGCCCTTGACCACGCCGGTCTTGTAGTCGCCGTCGCGGAAGGACGGCAGGATGTCGTTGCGGATGACCTGGGAAGAGAAGGCGTCGGTCAGGATCGGCTCCAACCCATAGCCCACCTCGACCCGGACCTTGCGCTCATTGGGCGCGACGATCAGCATGGCGCCGTTGTCCTTTTCCTTCTGACCGATGCCCCAGGCGCGACCCAGCTGATAGCCGTAGTCCTCGATCTCCTGATCCTGGAGGCTGCTGACGGTCACGACGACAAGCTGGTCGGTGGTCGCGGCTTCCAGCGTCTGCAGCTTCTCGGTCAGGGCCTGTTCGGTCGCGGGATCGAGCAAACCAGCCTGATCAACCACGCGGCCGCTCAGGGGCGGAAAGTCGATCTTGGACTGCGCCATCGCCGGAACGGCGAACAGCAGCAGGACCGCCAGGCCGATCAACCAGCCGGCGACGTCGGTCGGACGTCGCCCCGGCGTGAGCAGGCGTGTCACTGGGCCGGCGGGGTGGAACCGGGCGCGACGGCGGGCGCGCCGCCGCCGGGTGCGGAGGCGTTGGACGGCGGGGCGTTCAGGTTGAAGTTGACCTGCGGCGCCGACTGGGCGGCGGCGGTCGCGGTGAACAGCTGCATCGGCTTGGACCCGCCATGCAGGGTCTTGGCCCAGATCACCTGCGGGAAGGTGCGCAGGGTGGTGTTGTAGTCGCGAACGGCCTCGTTGTAGTCGCGGCGCGCGATCTGGATGCGGTTTTCGGTGCCTTCCAGTTGCGATTGCAGGGTCAGGAAGTTCTGGTTGGCCTGAAGCTGAGGATAGGCCTCGACCGTGACCAGCAGGCGCGACAGCGCGCCCGACAGCTGGCCTTGCGCTTCCTGGTACTGCTGGAAGGCCTGCGGATTATCCAGATCGTCGGCCGAGACATTGACCGATGTGGCGCGGGCGCGGGCGTTGATCACGTCCGTCAGCGTCGTGCGTTCCTGGATCGCCGCGCCTTGGACCGTGGCGACCAGGTTCGGCACCAGGTCCGCACGCCGTTGATACTGGCTCTGCACATCGGCCCAGGCGGCCTCGGCGCGTTCCTGCTTGGTCGGAATGGTGTTGTAGCCGCATCCCGCTGCGGCCGGGGTGATCAACAGGGCGGCCGTTAAGGCCAGCGCACGCGCGTTAAGGCGAACCATGACATCTCCCTATCGGCGCAGATCGCCGTCGGGTCGAATATTGACCCGCCGCAGGAATGCATCAAGCGTCCAATGGCTCCGGTTGGAGATTGTTGATGCGGCAGGCGGCCGAATAGGTATTGGCCAGCAGGCAGGCGATGGTCATGGGGCCTACGCCGCCAGGAACCGGGGTGATGCGACCGGCGACCCCCGCAGCCGTCCTGGCCACGTCGCCGACGACACGGGTCTTGCCCTCCGCCGCCTTGGCCGGATCGGCGGACGGCACGCGGTTGATGCCCACGTCGATGACCGTGGCGCCGGGCTTGATCCAATCGTTCTGGATCATCTCGGGCCGTCCGACCGCCGCCACCAGAATATCGGCTTCGCGGCAAACCGCGGGCAGATCGTGGGTGCGCGAATGGGCGATGGTGACGGTGCAGCTTTCACCCAACAAAAGTTGCGCCATCGGCTTGCCGACGATGTTGGAGCGGCCCACCACCACGGCGTTCAGTCCCGACAGATCGCCCAACTGATCCTTCAGCAGCATCAGACAGCCCAGCGGCGTGCACGGAACCAGCCCCGGCAGGCCGACGGCCAGACGGCCCGCGTTCACGACATGAAACCCGTCCACGTCCTTGTCCGGGTCGATCGCGTCCAGCACCACGGTCGCGTCGATGTGGGCGGGCAGGGGCAACTGCACCAGAATGCCGTGAATGCCCGCATCGGCGTTCAACTGGGCGATCAGGGCCAGAAGCTCGTCCTGGCTGGTCGTTTCGGCCAGGCGGTGGGTGTCGGATCGCATCCCGGCGCGCAGGGTCGTCTCGCCCTTGTTGCGGACGTAGATCTGGCTGGCCGGATCCTCGCCGACGATGACGACCGCCAGGCCAGGCTTGACGCCGTGTTCGGCCCCCAGCCGCTCGACGGCGGCTGCCACCCGCTGGACCAGCGTCGCCGAAAAGGCCTTGCCGTCGATCAGGGTCGCGGGCGTGGATTCGGCTGACATGGCAGCTCCGTTTGGCGGGGAAATCAAGATGGTGGCGATTTACAGCCGCGCCGGTTCGGCGTCTATGATCCCGGTCCAAAGCTGGAGAAATTCATGAGCCGTCCCTCTCTCGCCGCCGCCGTCAGCCTGATCGCGTTGATCGGCGCCGCAAGTCACGCCCTGGCCCAGGAGGCCCAGCCGCTGCGGATCGGCGCCAGCGTCAGCGGAGCACTGACGGACGGCGACGCCAAGGCGGCGGACGACGAATATCGCTACGATGACTACCGTTTCCAGGCGCGCGCCGGCCAGCGACTAGAGGCCGTGCTGCGCTCCGACGCCTTCGACGCCTATCTGGCGATCTACGCCGATGGCGCGATGGACGAGGCGTTGGCCGAGGACGACGACGGCCTGGGCGACGGCACTAATGCGCGCCTGCGCTTCACGCCCGAGCGGGACGGCGTCTATGTGCTGAGGGCGCGCACGCTCAGCGGCCTGGACGGCGGCGACTATCGCCTGTCGCTGCAGGAACGTCCCCCCGCGCCCCGCGCCCCGCGCCCGACCGGCATCCGCGTCGGCGCGACGGTCAGCGGAGAACTGACGGACCATGATCCCGAGCAGGAGGACGGCGGACGCTATGACGCCTACGCCTTCCGAGCGGCGGCGGGCGACCGGTTCGTCATCACCCTGGACTCCAGCGACATCGATCCGCTGGTGCGGGTCGGCCGTATGAACGGCCCGGACTTCACCGAACTGGCCAACAACGACGACGCGCCCGGCGGCGGGCTGAACTCACGCCTCGTCTTCACGGCTCCGTCGGCCGGCGAGTACGTGATCCGAGCGACGGGCGTGGACGAACGCCTGGGTCGCTATGCGCTGGGGCTGGCCGAGGCGCCGCCCGCGCCGCCGTCCAAGCCCATCGCCGTCGGCGACGAGATCAAAGGCGAACTGGGCGACGACAGCGCCACCAACGACGATGGGCAGCGCGCCGACACCTACCGCTTCACCGGAACGGCCGGTCAGCGTGTCGCCATCGAAATGAAGTCCAGCGACTTCGACGCCTATCTGACGCTGCGCCGCGCCTCCGACGGCGGTCTGGTGGCCGAGGACGACGACGGCGCGGGCTCAGGCACCGACGCCCGCATCGGCCGCACCCTGGACGCGGCCGGCGACTACATCATCGAGGCGCGCGGTTTCAGCGACGAAGCCGAGGGCGACTATACGCTGAAACTGACCGAAACGGCGCCGCCGCCGCCTCCGACGCCGGCCGTATTCGGCCAGACGGCCGAGGGCGAGATCAGCGATGCGAGCCCCCAAGGGGACGATGGCAAACGCTATCACGCCTACGTCTTCACCGGGACCAAGGGGCAGCGCGTTCAGGCCATACTGCGCTCCGGCGACTTCGACGCCTATCTGGAGATCGGCAAGGCGGGCGAGGCCTTCGAGGCCTTGGCCAGCGACGACGACGGCTTGGCCGAGGGCACGGATTCACGCCTGACCTTCACCCTGCCGGAAGACGGCGACTATGTAGTGCGCGCCATGCCGCTGAGCGCAGAGGAGAAAGGGCTCTATTCCTTCGAACTGTCGGATCGCGGGCCCGAACCCAGACCCGGCAGCCTGCTGGTGGGGTCCACGGTGCGTGGCGTGCTGAAGGATACGTCGGCCCTGACGGACGAAGGCGCCTATTTCGACGCCTATCGGTTCCAGGCCAAGAAGGACGAGAAGCTGCGGCTGACCATGGTCTCCAACGCCTTCGACTCCTTTATCGACCTGGGCCGCCAGGACGACGACGGCGACTTTTCCAGCCTGGCCACCGACGATGACGGCCTGTCCGACGCTCACGCCAAGCTGGATTGGACGGCGCCCGACGACGGCTGGTATCTGGTGCGCGCCCGCGCCTATGGCGCAAATCAGACGGGCGCCTACGCCCTGACGGTGGAACGCCAGCCCGCGACGGGCGGCCGCAGCAGCGAAGCGCGGAGCCAGACGCCGTCCGAGTAGTCCCCTCATGAGCGACGCCGCCGCGCCCGACCGCAGGGAACAGCATCTGGACGTCGTTCTGGCGGGGCGGGCACGTCATGCGCGCGCCGCCGGTTTCGACCGGGTGCATTTCGTCCACGAGGCCTTGCCGGACCTTGATCACGACAAGATCGACCTGGGGGCCGACTTTCTGGGCCGGCGGCTGAAGGCGCCTCTGCTAATCTGCGCCATGACCGGCGGTCCCAGCCGGTCAGAGGCGATCAACGCCCGCCTGGCCGAGGCGGCCCAGCATCTGGGTGTCGCCTTGGCGGTGGGATTGCAGCGGGCGGCGATCAAGAACGACGACAGCGGGGGGCTGGACCGGACCCTGCGTCGTCGCGCCCCCGATACCGTCATCCTGTTCAGTATCGGCGCGGCCCAGCTGACGCGCGGCTTCGGATTGGACGAGGCGCGGCGGGCCATGGACATGATCGACGCCGACGCCTTGGTCGTTCATCTGAACCCCCTGCAGGAGGCCTGTCAGCCTGAGGGAGACCGTGACTGGTGGGGCGTGGGCGCGGCGCTGGAGGCGCTGATCCTGAAACTGGACGCCCCGGTGGTGGTCAAGGAGACGGGCGCGGGCCTGTCCGGCCGCACCGCCCGCCGGTTGATCGACATGGGCGCGGCGGCGGTAGAAGTGGCGGGCGCGGGCGGCACAAACTGGGCTCTGGTCGAGGGCGAACGGGCCTCGGACCCGTTCGATCAGGCGCACGCCGCCGTCTTCGCCGACTGGGGCGCGCCGACCGCCCAGGCCCTCGTCGATGTGCGGCGCGCCTGCCCGGAGGCCGTCATCATCGGTTCGGGCGGCGTTCGTGACGGAGTGGATGCCGCCAAGGCGATTCGGCTGGGCGCCGACATTGTGGGCCAGGCGGCGGGTGTTCTGGCGGCGGCCACGACTTCTTCGGAGGCGGTGGTCGAACATTTTCAGCAGGTGGTGCGCCAGCTGCGAACCGTCTGTTTCTGCACCGACTCCGCCAATCTGGCGGCGTTACGCCGCGCCCCCTTGCGACCCTTCGACTGATCGTGAGCGGTTGCCAAGCGCGCATCGGGTCGTGTAGAGCGCCGCCTCCTGTTGGGGAGTAGCTTCCGGCGTCGCATCGTCGGGATCGCGTCAACACACTCGCGCTTCGGCGCGTGGCGCGATCAGCGGACCACCGCCTAGCGAGACCAGCGTGTTCCACCGCCGCACCGGCCGGCGTGGGGACCGCTGTCGCTTGCCCGGTGGAGTATTTCGCATGACCCCAGGAGCCATTGCCGTTCTGTCCCTCAGCATGTCCACGGACGCCTTCGCGGCCGCCGTGGGGCGCGGTGCGTCGCACCGACCGACCGTGCCGGCCGCCGTCAAGGCGGGCCTGGTGTTCGGGATGATCGAGGCCATCACGCCGTTGATCGGCTGGGGGCTGGGGATCATCGCCGCCGGTCTGGTCGAGCGGATCGACCACTGGATCGCCTTCACCCTGCTGCTGATCGTGGGCGGAAAGATGATCTGGGAAGGCGCCAAGCCGCGCGACGGCGACGAGGACGCCGCCCCCCGTCGCTCGGGTCCGTGGGCCTTGATCGCCACCGCCATCGGCACCAGCATCGACGCGGCGGCGGTCGGCGTGGGCCTGGCCTTCATCGGCGCCAACATCTGGGTGATCGCCGCCTCGATCGGCTTCACCACCTTCGTCCTGACCACTATCGGCATGCTGATCGGCCGGGCCGTGGGCCTGAAGTTCGGCAAGGCGGCCGAGATCGTGGGCGGCGTGGCCCTGATCGGCCTGGGCACGATGATCCTTATGGAACACCTGGGCGTTCTGGGCGGCTGATCCAGGCGCCCAGGCGCCCAGGCGGGGCGGGGCGGGGCTCAGGCGGACGGCAGCAGGTCGTCGGCGAACGCCCGGTAACGCCCCGCCCGAACGCCGTCGGTGGCGCGGGCGATGTCGGGCGCGAAATAGTGGTCGCTGGCGTAGGGGGCGGCGGCTTCGCGCACGATGGCGAAGACCTGCTCCAGCGCCTGCGAACTGGTCAGGGGGCGGTGAAACTCGATCCCTTGCGCCGCCGCCAGCAGTTCGATGCCCACCACCGTCGCCGCGTTCTCGGCCATGTCCAGCAGACGGCGCGCGCCGTGGGTGGCCATGGAGACGTGATCCTCCTGATTGGCGCTGGTCGGGACCGTGTCCACGCTGCACGGATGGGCCACCATCCGGTTCTCGGCGATCAGGGCGGCGGCCGTGACCTGGGCGATCATGAAACCGGAGTTCAGGCCGCTTTCCTTGACCAGAAAGGCCGGCAGTTCACTCATCTTCGGATCGACCAGGATGGCCGTGCGACGCTCGGACATATTGCCGATCTCGCATAGGGCCATAGCGATCTGATCGGATGCAAAAGCAACGGGTTCTGCGTGGAAGTTGCCGCCCGAGATTACGTCGCCGTCCTCAATGAAGACCAGCGGGTTGTCGGTGACGGCGTTGGCCTCGCGCTCCAGCGTCGCGGCTGCCGTCTTCAGCACGTCCAGTACCGCGCCCATGACCTGAGGCTGACAGCGCAGGGAGTAGGGGTCCTGCACCTTGGCGCAGTCGTCGCGGTGGCTGTCGCGAATGGCCGAACCGTCGATCAGTCGTCGCAAGGCGGCGGCCACGGCGATCTGGCCGGGCTGGCCGCGCAGGGCGTGAATGCGCGGATCGAAGGGGGCGTCGGACCCCTTCAGTGCATCGACCGACAGGGCGCCCGCCGCCAGGCCGGCCGCGAAAACCGCCTCGGCCGCGAACAGGCCCGCCAAGGCCAGCGCCGTCGAACACTGGGTGCCGTTCAACAAGGCCAGACCCTCCTTGGGGCCCAGCGTCAGCGGCGTCAGCCCCGCGCGCGCCAGAGCCGTTTCGGCCTCCAGCGTCTGGCCGTCCACCCGCGCCTCGCCCACGCCGATCAGGATGCAGGACATATGGGCCAGCGGGGCCAGATCGCCGGACGCCCCGACCGATCCCTTGGACGGAATGCAGGGCAGGATGCCGGCGTTGACCAGGGCGACCAACGCCTCCAGCGTCTCGCGCCGGATGCCCGAGGCGCCCCGCGAAAGAGAGGCGATCTTCAGCACCATCAGCAGACGCGTCACCGCATCCGGCAGTAGCGGGCCAACGCCGCAGGCATGGCTCAGAACCAGGTTCTTCTGAAGGGTTTCAAGGTCCTGTGGCGCAATGTTGGTGTTAGCCAAGAGGCCGAATCCGGTATTCACCCCATAGACGGTGCGCCCCTCGGCCACGATCGCCGCCACCGTCGCCGCGCCCCTTTCCACATCGGTCCAGGCGGGGTGCGTGATGGAAACCGTCACGGGGCCGTCCAGCACGGCGCGAAGCTGGGCCAGGGTCAGGGGCGCCTCGCAGATGGTCAGGGTGGTCATCGTCAGGCCTTCAGGCTGGGCAGGTTCAGTTCGTGTTCGCGGGCTGCGTTGCGCGCGATCTCGTACCCCGCATCGGCATGACGCATCACGCCGGTGGCCGGGTCGTTCCACAAGACGCGCTCCAGCCGCATGGCCGCTTCCGGCGTGCCGTCGGCGACGATGACGACGCCCGAGTGCTGGGAATACCCCATGCCGACCCCGCCACCGTGGTGCAGAGACACCCATGACGCGCCCGAGGCCGTATTCAGCAGGGCGTTCAGCAGAGGCCAGTCGCTGATTGCGTCCGACCCGTCCATCATCGCCTCCGTCTCCCGGTTGGGGCTGGCGACCGAGCCGGAATCCAGATGGTCGCGGCCGATGACGATGGGGCCGGACAGTTCGCCGGACGCCACCATCTCGTTGAACATCAGGCCCGCGCGATGGCGGTCCCCCAGGCCGATCCAGCAGATGCGAGCGGGCAGGCCCTGGAAGGCGATCCGCTCGCCCGCCATGTCCAGCCAGCGGTGCAGTCCTGTATTGTCGGGAAACAGACGCTTCATCGCCGCGTCGGTCTTTCGGATATCTTCCGGGTCGCCGGTCAGGGCTGCCCAGCGGAACGGGCCGATCCCCCGGCAGAACAGCGGGCGGATATAGGCGGGCACGAAGCCGGGGAAGTCGAAGGCGTTCTTCAGTCCTTCGTCGAAGGCGACCTGACGGATATTGTTGCCGTAATCGACGACCGGAACGCCCGCCGCCTGGAAACCCAGCATGGCCTGAACATGGGCGACGATGGACTTGCGCGCGGCCGCCGCCACCGCGGCCGGGTCGCTGACCCGCCGATCCTCCCATTGCGCGATCGTCCAGCCGGACGGCAGATAGCCGTTGACCAGATCGTGGGCGCTGGTCTGGTCGGTCACCAAATCCGGGCTTGCGCCGCGCCGCACCAGTTCAGGCAGCACATCGGCTGCGTTGCCCAACAGCCCGACCGATATCGGTTTCCCGGTTTCCTTGGCTGTCTCGATCATGGCCAAAGCCTCGTCCAAAGTCTCGGCCATGACGTCCAGATAGCGGGTCTTCAGCCGCATCTCGATCCGGCTGCGCTGGCATTCGACCGCGAGGCACGAGGCGCCGGCCATGGTCGCCGCCAGGGTCTGGGCGCCGCCCATGCCGCCCAGGCCTGCCGTCAAGATCCACTTGCCCGACCAGTCGCCGCCGTGATGCTGGCGTCCGGCCTCCATGAAGGTCTCGTAGGTGCCCTGCACGATGCCTTGCGTGCCGATGTAGATCCAAGACCCGGCCGTCATCTGACCGTACATCATCAGCCCCTTGCGATCGAGTTCGCCGAAATGCTCCCAGGTCGCCCACTTCGGCACCAGGTTGGAGTTGGCGATCAGCACCCGCGGCGCATCGGCATGGGTTCGGAACACGCCAACGGGCTTGCCTGACTGCACCAGCAGGGTCTCGTCCGCCTCCAGCGCGCGCAGGGTCTCCACGATGCGGTCGAAGGCGGCCCAGTCGCGCGCCGCCTTGCCGATGCCGCCATAGACGACCAGGTCCTGGGGCCGCTCGGCGACCTCCGGGTCCAGATTGTTCATCAGCATCCGCAGGGCGGCCTCAGCGGCCCAGGTCTTGGCGGTCATCTCCGGCCCGCGCGGACTGCGGACGATGCGGGTGTTCGGCGTGTTCATCTCTGGCTTTCCGCAAAGGCGATGCAGGCGCCGAGCACGCGGCGCAGATGGTCCCGCATCGGCTCCGCGCGTTCCGGCCGATAGGGGCTGGGCCAGTTGTCGGGCGACAATGGCCCGGCGGGATCGGCCATATAGCCCCGGTCGGCCAACTCCATCTGGATGGCGTGCATCCCCAGGCTCGGTCGTCCGTAATGGCGCGTGGTCCAGCCGCCCTTGAATCGGCCGTTGACGACCAGGCTGAAGCCGCTGATCGCGCAGGCGGCCTCGACGCCCTGAGTCAGTTCCGGCGCGCATGTCGATCCGTCGTTGTCGCCGATATTGAACTGAGGCAGTTCGCCCTCGAACAGGCGCGGCACGACCGAACGGATCGAATGGGCGTCATAGAGGACGACGGGGCCGCTCGCGCGCAGCCGATCCAACTGCCCCCGCAGCGCGGCATGATAGGGATCGAACCAGGCCGCCCGTCGCATTGCGATTTCGTCGGCGTCAGGGGCCTGGCCGTTGCGATACAGCGGTTCGCCGTCGAAGGTCTCGGTTGGGCAAAGGCCCGTCGTCGTCATGCCGGGATAGAGTGAGGCGCCGGAGGGATCGCGGTTCACGTCGATGACGCTGCGTGAAATCGCCGTCCGCACCATCGTCGCGCCCATGTCGGCCGCGAAGTCATAGAGCCGATCGACCCACCAGTCCGCGTCCTTACGCGCCAGCCAGGGCGAGGTCATTCGCGCCTCGATCTCGGGCGGAATATCGATCCCGGTGTGCGGCAGGCCGATCACCAGCGGCGCCGAACCCTCGTGGATGGTCAGCCAGTCCTTCATCCGCTCCAGCCTCCCTCGCCAAATCGATCCGTCGTGGTATGTCTAGACATATTGATCGTAGAGATGCGGACCTGTCCAGTGACCCCTGAAGCGCACCCTGTGGATCGCAGCCTCTGGTTCCAGGCCGCCCTGCTGCCGGACGGCTGGGCGAAAGCGGTGCGGATCGGGCTGGCGGGCGGGCGGATCGCCAGGGTCGAAACCGGCGTGGCGCGCCAGCCGGCGGACACGGGCGGCGGCGTCGCTCTGCCCGGCATGACCAATCTGCACAGCCACGCCTTCCAGCGGGCGATGGCGGGCCTGACCGAGGCGCGTGGGCCTTCTGACGACGATTTCTGGACCTGGCGCGCGCTGATGTATCGCTTTCTGGACCGCGGCGGGCCTGAGGAGATCGAGGCCATCACCGCCTTGGCCTTCTTGGAGATGCTGGAAGGCGGCTTCACCCGCGTGTGCGAGTTTCATTATCTGCACAACGATCCGTCGGGCGCGCCCTATGGCGATATCGCCGAGATCGCCGGCCGGATCGTTGCGGCGGCCCGGACGACGGGGATCGGCCTGACCCTGCTGCCGGTCTTCTACGCCCACGCCGGGTTCGGCGGCCAACCGCCCGCGCACGGCCAGCGGCGGTTTCTCACCGATCTGGACGGGTTTTCCGATTTGGTTGGCCGTTGCCACGTTTTGACCGCCGACATGGAGGGCGCCGTGGTGGGTGTGGCGCCCCACAGTCTGCGTGCAGTCGCGCCGGACGAACTTACGGCGATGCCGGGCTTGGCGAGCGATGGGCCGATCCATATTCATGTGGCCGAACAGACCAAGGAGGTTCAGGACTGCCTGGACTGGTCGGGCGCACGTCCGGTCGAATGGCTTCTGGCCAATGCGCCCGTGGATCCGCGCTGGTGCCTGATCCATTCGACCCATGTGACCCAGGTGGAATGGCGCGGGATCATGGATCGGCATGCCGTGGTCGGCCTGTGTCCCATCACAGAGGCCAATCTTGGCGACGGCGTCTTTCCCGCCGTCGATTTCACTCAAGGAGGCGGGCGGTTTGGTGTCGGCACGGATTCCAACGTCCAGATCGGCGTGTCCGACGAGCTGCGGATGCTCGAATACAGCCAGAGGCTGGCGCGACGGGGTCGCGGGGTCATGGCCGACCCGCGACGCTCGACGGGGCGCGCCCTCTATGACCGTGCTCTGGCGGGCGGGGCGCAGGCGGGGGGCGTCAAGTCCGGTCTGATCGCGGGCGCCTGGGCCGATATCGTGTCGTTGGATGTGGACGGGGTCGCCTTCGTCGGGCGCGACGGCGATGCGGTTCTGGACAGCTGGATTTTCGGCGCGCCGCGATCCGGCGCGATCCGCTCGGTCTGGCGGGCGGGACGCGAGGTGGTGAAGAACGGCCGCCATATCGCTCGCGACGCGGTTCAGAGCCGGTACCGCCAGGCCCTGCTGCGGATCTTGGGCGAGGCGGCGGCATGACGCTGCACCAACGCATCTATGCCGACCTGGAGCGCCGCATCCTGTCCGGCGATCTGTCGCCCGGCGACCGGATTCCGTTCGAGCATGAGTTGACCGAAACCTACGACTGCTCGCGCATGACGGTCTCCAAGGCGATCTCCGAACTGGCGGGGCGCGGGCTGGTGACGCGCCGCCGCCGCGCTGGCACCTTCGTCGCCCAGCCCAAGGCCCATGCCGCCGTATTGGCCATTCCTGATCTGCAGGCCGAGGTCGCGGCGCGCGGTCAGGCCTATGGCTATGCGCTGCTGGATCGGGTGGAGCGGAACGCCCGGGACGACGACGAAGGGGAACTGGCCGCTGGCGGGCGTCTTCTGGACCTGACGTGCCTTCACAGCGCGGACGGGGCGCCTCTGGCGTTGGAGCATCGGCTGATCGCGCTCGCCGCTGCGCCACAGGCTGTCGACGTTGATTTTCAGACGCTTTCGCCCGGCAGTTGGCTGCTGAAGTCACAGCCCTGGACCGAGGCGGAGAACCGCATTTCCGCCATCGAGGCCGACGCCATGGCCGCGCGCCTGTTGGGCCTGAAGCCCGGCGCCGCCTGCCTGTGCGTCGAGCGACGGACATGGCGGGACGGGCAGGGGGTGACGCGCGTATGGCAGACCTTTCCCGGCGACCGCTACGATCTGGTCGCCCGCTTTTCGCCTGCGCACATGAAGGACATCCGCCGATGAAGGCCGACCGCCTGCTGATCGACTGTCATGTCGCGACCATGGTCGAGGGCGGACCTCCCTATGGCGCGGTGACCGATGCGGCGGTTGCGATCGCGGATGGACGCATCGCCTGGGTCGGGCCGCGCGCCGACCTCCCGGCCATTGACGCCGCACAGACCGACCGCCTGGATGGACGCTGGGTCACGCCGGGACTGATCGACTGTCACACCCATCTGGTGTTCGGCGGGGATCGTTCGGGCGAGTTCGAACAAAGGCTGGGGGGGGCCAGCTATGAGCAGATCGCCCGCGCAGGCGGGGGCATCGCCTCTTCGGTCAAGGCGACGCGGGTGGCGACGGAAGACGATCTGTTCGTCTCGGCCATGCGCCGCCTGGCGGGCCTGAAGGCGTCCGGCGTGACCACCGTCGAGATCAAGTCCGGCTATGGCCTGGATCGCGACACTGAGCTGAAGATGCTGCGCGTCGCCCGCCGGATCGGGCGCGAAGGCGGGGTGCGTGTTCGCACCACCTATCTGGGCCTGCACGCTGTGCCGCCCGAATATCGCGACGACCGCGCCGCCTATGTCGACCTGGCCATCGGCGACATCTTGCCGGCCGCCCATGCGCTGGGTCTGGTCGACGCGGTGGACGCCTATTGCGAGCCCATCGCCTTTTCCATCCAAGAGGTCTCGCGGCTGTTCGACAAGGCGTGCGACCTGGGCCTGCCGGTAAAGCTGCATGCCGACCAGTTGTCGGACGGCGGCGGGGCGGCTTTGGCCGCGCGTCATCGGGCGTTGTCGGCGGATCACATTGAACACGCGACGAAAGAGGGCGTCGCCGCCATGGCCGCCGCCGGCGTCGTCGCGGTCCTGCTGCCCGGCGCCTACCTGATGCTGCGCGAGACCCAGGCGCCGCCGGTCGATCTGCTGCGCCGCCATGGCGTGCGAATGGCCGTCGCCACGGATTGCAACCCTGGCACCTCGCCCGTCGCCTCCATGACCGCCGCCATGACCCTAGCCTGCGTCCAGTTCCGCCTGACCCCTGAGGAGTCTTTGGCCGGGGCGACGCGAGAGGCCGCCCGAGCGCTCGGGATGCTGCAAGAGGCGGGAACGGTGGAATCGGGCAAGGCGGCCGACTTGTCGGTTTGGGACGTCTCCGGCCCGGCCGAACTTTGCTACTGGCTTGGCAAGCCGTTGCTGAACCAGCGCTATCTCAAGGGAAATCGCGTTTAGGTTGCGCTGTGCGTGAGGATAACCATAGATTGTCTGTATGCTCGCAGAACAATCGAACGATGTGGACGCCTTCATCGCGCACTGGTCCGCCGCCCCCATCAGCGAGCGCGCGCACTATCAAACCTTCATCATCCAGCTTTGCCGCCTGATCGGCGCGCCAGCCCCGGACGATGAGCGCGCCGGCGATCTGGACTACTGTTTCGAGCGCCCGATCCAGTTCCTTCACGACAACGGACTGACCACGACGGGCTGGATCGATTGCGCCAAGCGTGGCTGCTTCGTTCTCGAGGCCAAGCAGTCGCGCAAACGCCGAGACGGGGGACCGCTGGATCCCGCCGCCCAACTGGCGCTCCTTTCGAAGCCGGCCGCCAGGTCTCGCGCGCCGTCGCAGGAGGCGCTGGACCGCGTCATGCGTATCGCCAAACGCCAGGCCGAAAACTACGCCAAGGCGCTGGACGAATGGCCGCCTTTCCTGATCACCGTCGACGTCGGGCGCTCGATCGAGCTGTGGTCCGATTTTGCGAGACAGGGCAAGATCTACGCGCCGTTTCCCGACCGGGCTGGCCACCGCATCACCTTGGAACACTTGCGCTCGCCTGACGTGCGCGAGCGGCTGCGTCGAGTCTGGACCGATCCTATGTCGCTGGACCCCGCCGCGCGATCCGCGGAGGTTACGACGGACATCGCGACCTCGCTCGCCTGGCTGGTCAAGTCGATCAACAACCGCCGCCAGTTCGGGCTCGGGCGGGTGGAGCGCACGGCCCAGGCCGCCAAGACCGCCCGGTTCGTCATGCAGTGCATCTTCGCCATGTTCGCCGACAGTGTGAAACTGATAACCCACCGCAGCTTCCTGGACCTGCTCCAAAGCCACAGGGGAACGGCCGACCGCTTTCATGAGGGCGCGCGCGACCTGTTCATCACGATGGAAAAGGGCGGCTATTGTGTCGCCACGCGCCAGACTGTGCCGTGGTTCAACGGCGGGCTGTACAAGACGGTAGAAACGCTTCCGATCACAGAGGATGAACTGGCGGCGCTGATCGCGGCGGCGAAATGCGACTGGACCGATGTGGAACCGGCCATATTCGGAACACTGCTGGAACAGGCGCTCGACCCGGCTGAACGCGCGGAGCTTGGCGCCCACTACACGCCGCGCGCCTTTGTCGAGCGGCTGGTCGAGCCCACGATCATGGAGCCGTTACGGGCGGACTGGGAGGCCGTGGAGGCCGAGGCGGTCGCCGATTTCGTCCAGGGCGACACCATGAAGGCGCGCCGCCGGCTTCACGCTTTTCATGCGCAGCTTTGCAAGACGCGCGTTCTGGATCCGGCCTGCGGCACCGGCAACTTCCTCTATGTCGCCATGCGGATGATGAAGGAGCTGGAAGAGGAGGTGTTCGGCACGCTCGGCGAAATGGGCGAACACCAGGGCGTTCTGGCCTTCCAGGGCCAGGTCGTCAGCCCGGAGCAGTTCTATGGCATAGAGAAGAACGCCAACGCCGCCTGGATCGCGGAGATGGTGATGTGGATCGGCTATCTGCAATGGTATTTCAAGGCGACCGGCGGCTCCTCGCCGTCCGAGCCGATTTTGAAGAATTTTCGCACGATCCGGCATGCCGACGCCTTGCTGGACTATGCCCGCGTTGAGGCGGCGCCGGTCCAGGCAGCGGGCGTGCGAGAGGCCGAGACCTACGTCGATCCGCGCCCGACGCCCTGGCCGTCCGTGCATTTCATCGTCGGTAATCCGCCCTTCATCGGCGGCAAGGGTCTGAGACGCGAACTGGGCGACGGCTATGTGGACGCTTTGGCGACGATCAGAGGCGGGCGGTTCCTGTCGGCGGACTTCGTGACCGCCTGGTGGGATCGCGCGGCTGAAATCCTGACGCAGCCGGGGTCGATCCTGCGCCGGTTCGGGTTCATCACCACCAACTCGATCACCCAGACCTTTTCGCGCCGCGTGCTGGAGCACCATCTGCGCGCTACGCCGCCCATCAGGCTGGTCTTCGCCATTCCAGATCATCCGTGGGTCAGGGGCGCAGGATGCGCCGACGTCAGGATCGCCATGTCCGTCGCCGAGCGGGGCGAGCCGGATGGCCACGGCCGGTGGCTGCGACCTGTCGATCCCGACGCCGTGACGTTTGAGGAACGGCACGGCGACATCGGCGCCGACCTGATGCTGGACAGTCGTTTGGCGCAGGTCCGCCCGCTCAAGGCCAACGCCTGCCTGGCCTATCGCGGCGTTCAGCTGATGGGCGCGGGATTTCAGGTCACGCCTGAACGAGCAAAGGCGCTGCTGGCCGGTTCGGACGCGGATGCGCCGTCTCCGGTTCGGGATTATCGCAACGGTCGCGATCTGGCGGATCGGCCCAGGGGCGTGCAGGTCATCGACTTCTTCGGTTGGGACGAGGGCGAGGCCAGGCGTCGCCACCCTTTGCTGTTCCAGCATCTGATTGAGGCGGTGAAGCCGGAACGGGATCGAAACAATCGCGCGTCATACCGCGAGAACTGGTGGATTTTCGGCGAACCCCGGCGCGACCTTCGCGCCGCGCTGCAGGGCTTGAGCCGCTACATCGTCACGGTCGAGACGGCCAAACATCGCTGGTTCCGGTTCCTGGACGCATCCGTCCTGCCGGACAACAAGCTGGTGGTGATCGCCAGCGATGATCCGGCGGTTCTGGGCGTGTTGTCGTCGCGTCACCACCGCGCCTGGTTCGCCGCCAACGCCGGGCGAATTGGCGAGTACGAGCGCGAGGCGGTCTATGTGAAGGGCGTCTGCTTCGACGCCTTTCCCTTGCCTGATTTGACCGGAGCGGCGGCCGCAGAGATCGCCGTGCTGGCTGAAGAGTTGGATGCCCTGAGAGCATCCGTTCTTAGCGCCAGCCCGGTTCGTACCATGACCGGCCTCTACAACGACCGGGCGCGCATAGGGCAGGGCGACGCCCTGACCGAGGTCGAGCGGGAGGCTCAGGAGTCTGCGCGCATCGGTCTGATCGACCATCTGCACCAGCGTCTCGATCAGCAGGTGTCGCGCGCCTATGGCTGGCCGGACGATCTGACAGACGCTCAGATCGTGGATCGCCTGATCGGTTTGAACCACGCCCGCGCCGAACAGGAGGCGGCGGGCGAGGTCGCCTTTGTTCGGCCGGTCTATCAGGTGGACAAGGTCCGACAATCCAAAGCGACCAAGCCCGTACAACCGACGCTGCCGACCTCTCGCGAAAAGGTCTTGCTGCCCGAAGAACCCGGCGTCCTGGCGTCCAGCCTCTTGGCCATTCTGCGAAAGGAGGGGGCGCCCATGTCGCCGGGTGATCTGGTCGACGAGTTCGAAGGTAGTCGGCCGCGCGCCAGGCGGCTGATCAGCCATACGTTGAAGGTGCTGGCGGTCGCAGGCTCGGTTCAACTGACCGATGTCGGCTGGTTCGCGCCCCGGCGGATGCCGACCTAGACCTCGGCGAGGCCGATGACCTTCATCAGGGCGTCGCGGATGGCGGCTTCGGTGAAGGGTTTCTGCACGGTGGGCTGGCCGCGCCATTCGTCGGGCAGGCCGCCCTCGCCATAGCCGGTTGAGAAGACGAACGGCACGCCGCGCGCCTTCAGCGCCTCGGCGACCGGGAAGATCTGCTGGCCGGCGACATTCACGTCCAGAAGCGCGGCGTCCAACCCTTCGGCGTCGCGCACCAGGGCAAGACCCTCGTCAATAGTGGAGGCGGGGCCGACCGGCACGCATTCCATGTCTTCCAGAATGGTCTCGATCAGCATGGCGACAAGCGATTCGTCTTCCACGATCAGGACGCGGCGGCCGGTCAGGGGCTGGGTCATTTTGCGGCGGTCCTGTCGAGCGGAATCGTAAGCTCTGCAATCAATCCTTCAGGGGCGTAGACCAGATCGATCTCTCCCGCCAGATCATGGCGAATGTTTCGTTCAATCAAGCGACTACCAAAGCCTCTTCTGTCCGGTACCGTAACTTTCGGCCCGCCCATTTCGCGCCAGGTCAGGCGTAGTTTGCGATCGCGTTGATCGGCCAGCGCCCAATCGATCAGCACCCGTCCCTCAGGTGTATGCAAGGCCCCGTATTTGGCGGCGTTGGTCGCCAACTCATGAAAGATCATGCCGAGCGACAGAACCACCGACGGCTCCAGAGACACAGGCGGACCGATCAGACTGATCCGTGTCGGACCATAGGCTTCGGTTTCATGCTGCAGGATAGCGCGCAGGTCGGCGCCTTCCCAATGGCTTCGGGTCAGGAGATTGTGGGTGTGGGACAGGGACATGATCCGCGACTGGAAGGTCTCGGCGAACCCGGCTGGATCGGTATTTGACCGAGCGGTCTGGATGGCGATGGACTGGACCGTGGCCAGGGTGTTCTTCACCCGGTGGTTCAGTTCGTCGATCATCAGCTTCTGGCGCTGGGCGGCCAGGACATTGGCGGTGACGTCGTGGCCTTGCACGAAGATGCCGACGACCACCCCTGATCCGTCCCGGATCGGCTGATAGATGAAGTTCAGATAGACCGTCTCCAGCGGACCATCGGGCGTGCGTTGCAGGCGAGCGGCGCTTTCGCGGCCCTCGTAGGGTTCGCCCGTGACGAAGACGCTGTCCAGCAGGTCGAAGAAGCCCTGACCGTCCAATTCGGGCAGGGCCTCGCGCACCGGCTTTCCAGCGATGTCGCGATGGCCGATCAATTGGCCATAGGCGTCGTTGTGCATCTGGAACCGATGATCCGGGCCGGACAGAATGACCACGAAACCCGGCGCCTGCATGAACATTTCGACCAGGCGATTGCGTTCGCCTTCAAGGCGGCGATTGTCCTCCTGCACCGACTGGGCGCGGCGAAGGACCGAGCCGCCTACGATGGCGTCCAGAGCCGTGGTTGGTTCTTCCGGCCTGATCTCAGGCGACAGGTCGGTGACGTCGCTGGTGTGCTGCAGGAGCAGCTCGACCTCTCCGGCCGCATTCAGCACAGGCGTGTGCGTCGCGCTCCACACCCGTTCGACGAAGCCAACACTCCCATCGGCCAGCGTCTTTTCGACCGAGAAGCGGACGACCGCCAGATGGTCGCGCTGACGTGTATCGCGCGCCTTTTCCAGCGAATCGCGCACCTGGCGCACGTTTTCCGGTGCGTCAGACCCTGGCCCGGAATCGAAGGCGGCGAACAGCGGCTGGCCCACGATGTCCTGTCGCCGCCCCCCTGTCACATCCTCGTAGGCGCGATTGACGGCGACGATCCGCAAATCCGGCGTCAACAGCACATAGGGATTGGGCGAGCTTTCGAACGCCGCGCCCAGGGCCGCAGTCTGGGCGGCCGTCAGGCTGTCTGATGTCTTCGGATCGTTCAACGCCTACCCCGCTAGCTTGGCGATAACGCACGATGCGTGAAACGGTTCGATAGAGAGATTTCAGGGATTGTGACCGCAAGATCATTGGCCCGTCGCCAGGATTTGCTAATCAGCGAGGATGACAATCGCCGGCGTCTTCGCCACCCTCTCGCTCATGATCGCGCCCGCAGCCGACCAGCCCACCGTCCGCATCTCGCAGGGCGTCCTGACCGGACGCGCCGACGGCGACGTGGTTTCCTTCAAGAACATTCCCTATGCGGCGCCGCCGACGGCCGCGCGCCGGTGGCGGCCGCCCGGTCCCGCGCCGACCTGGCAGGGTCAGCGCGACGCCGGCGCCTATGGGCCGATCTGCATCCAGGCGCCGCCCAGCGGGGATCCTGGCGTCGGCCCCTTGCCGATGAGCGAGGATTGTCTGAACCTGAACGTCTGGCGGCCAGCCGGCTCCAGTCCGCCGGCGCCGGTGATGGTCTGGATCCATGGCGGCGGGATGGTGAACGGTTCGGGCACCGCGCCGCTGTATGATGGGGCCGCCCTGTCCCGGCGCGGCATGGTGGTCGTCACACTGAACTATCGGCTGGGACGTCTGGGCTTCTTCGATCATCCGGCCCTGGCGGCCGAGCGGCCGGCGGGCGAGGCGGCCGCGAACTATGGCCTGATGGACGTGACCGCGGCGCTGAAATGGGTGCGCGCCAATATCGCGGCCTTCGGCGGCGACCCCAAGAACGTCACCATCTTCGGCGAATCGGCGGGCGGGGCCATCGTGACCCGGCTGATGATCTCGCCGCCCGCGCGGGGCCTGTTCGACCGGGCCGTGGTCCAGTCGGGACTGGGGCGCGAGTTGCAGACTCCGCTGGACCGCAAAGGGCCGCATGGCGCTCCGTCCGCGCGCGAGAGGGGCGAGGTCTGGGCCTATGGCGCGGGTCTTCGCACGGCGGCGGATCTGCGCGCGGCGCCGGCGGACCTGTTCCTGACGCCGCCGCCGGTGTTCGCCAATGGCGACCTGACCTTGATCGACGGTCGCGTCGTGCCGTCCACGGTCGAGGCCGCCTTCAAGGCCGGGCGTCAGGCGGCCGTGCCGCTGATCATCGGCACGAACAGCGCCGAATTCTGGTGGATGCGCCCGACCGACCGCAACGGCTATGGCCAGGTCGACGACGACATGACCTGGCTGGAGCGGGCCGACGCGGTCCAAGCCTATGGCGGTCTGGAGGCGTTCGACAAGCTGGTCGTCACCGACCTGGTCTTTTCCGAACCGGCGCGGATGCTGGCGCGGCTGCACAACAAGGCCGGGCATCCGGCCTGGCTCTATCGGTTCGACGTCTCGTCGCCGCAGAATCCAGAGCCGCACGGCGGTGCGACGCACGCGATTGAACGGCCCTATGTGTTCGGCACGCTGAACACCCTGCCGTATCCAGTCGAGGATCGGGATCGCAAGGCGTCTGACGCCATGATGGGCTATTGGACCGCCTTCGCGCGCTCGGGCGATCCGAACGGCGTGGGTCGCCCGGAATGGCCGAAGGCCAGGGCAGGGGACACCCGCCTGATGAACTTCGGCAACGCCGGACCGACCGTGACGCCCGTGCCGTTCAGCGCGCGCCTTGATCTGTTGGAGCGGTTCCGCGAGCGGCCTCGCCCGTAAAGGTTCAGCCGGCGGAGGTCGCCGACGACTGCTTCTCCTTCAGCGTCACCAGTTCCTCGGCCATGGTCGGGTGAACGGCGCAGGTCGCGTCCCATTGGGCCTTGGTCAGACCGGCCTTCACGGCGATGGCGGCCAGTTGGATCATCTCCGGGCTGTCGGGGCCGACGATGTGGACGCCGACGACGCGCTGGCTGTCGGCGTCGACCACCAGCTTCATCAGGACCCGCTCGTCCGAGCCGGTGAAGGCGTATTTCATCGGGCGGAAACGAGTGAGATAGACGTCCACGCCGTTCGAGCACGACCGCCGCGCCTCGGCTTCGCTCAGCCCCACGACACCCACGGGCGGCTGGCTGAAGACGGCCGTCGCCACGGCCTCGTAATCGAAGTGCTGGGGGGTGTCGCGATAGACGGTCTGATGGAAGGCGAGCGCCTCGCGGATGGCGACGGGGGTGAGGTTCATCCGGTCGGTGACGTCGCCGATGGCCCAGATATTGTCTGCCGTGGTTCTGGAATACGCATCGACCTTGATCGCGCCTTGGTCGGTCAGCTCCACGCCGGCGGTTTCCAGGCCCAAATCCTTGACGTAGGGGACGCGGCCCGTGGCGAACATGACCACGTCGGTCTCCAGCTTCATGCCGTTTTGCAGGTGGTTGACCAGGCCGGCCTCGGTCTTTTCGATCTTCTCGTGCTGGCAGCCCAGGATGACCTTGATGCCGCGCTTCTCGATCTCGCCGGCCAGATGGGCGCGCACGTCGTCGTCGAACCCGCGCAGGATGTTGGGGCCGCGATAGATCAGGGTGGTCTCCACCCCCAGTCCGGCGAAGATGCCGGCGAATTCCACCGCGATATAGCCGCCGCCGGCGATCAGGATGCGCTTGGGCAGCTCCGGCAGATGGAAGGCTTCCTCGGAGGTGATGGCGTGTTCGATGCCGGGCAGATCCTCCGGCTTCCAAGGCCGGCCGCCGGTGGCGATCAGAATTTTCTCGGCGGTGATGCTGCGGTCCTTGCCGACGATCTCGACGGTATGGGCGTCCTTCAGCACCGCCCGCCCATGCACCAGTTCCACGCCCGCCTTGCCCAGATTGGCGGCGTAGATGCCCGACAGCCGCGCGATCTCGACGTCCTTGGCCTCCAGGAATTTGGGCCAGTCGAACGTGGCGTCGGCGAACGACCAGCCATAGCCCTCGGCGATCTCCAGCGCGTGGCTGACTTCGGAGGCCATGACCATGAACTTCTTGGGCACGCAGCCGCGGATGACGCAGGTGCCGCCGACCCGAAACTCTTCCGCGATCGCGACCCGCTTGCCATCCAGGGCCGTCAGCCGCGCCGCGCGCACGCCCCCGGAACCTGCGCCGATGACAAAGAGATCGTAGTCGTAGTCGGCCATGGCGTGCGTCCGTTCAGCAGAGACCCCATCCGAAGGGGCCTTGGCATTTAAGCCGCTCGCCGCGAAATCCAACCCCGCCCGCTTGTCGGGTTCGAGGCGCCCTCGGCGGAACGGCCGTCCATCGTTCGGGGTTCTGCCGTTGATCGAGGTCGTGAAGGGACGCGGACATGCAACCAACGAAGCTGGGATGGGCGGCGTCCATCGTCGCGTTGTGCGGATTTCTCGTCGTGGCGGGTTGCGACCGCCAGCCGGGCCAGCCCCGCGCCGAATCGACCACCCCCGCACCGACGCCCAAGCCAATCGAGGACGGGACGACCCAAAGGGCGAGCGAGACGCCGCCGGCTTCATCGACCCAGGCCTGCTACCTATCGGTCGATGGTCAGGTGCGGGTTCAGGGGCCGTGTCTGGTCTTCCCGTTCGGCGATGGCGGATACACGATGAACGCCTGGTCGAACGGCAAGCCGGCGCAGTCGCATTTCGCCGTCGTCACGACCAATGGCGACGGCGCGGCCGACGCCACCTGGAACGCCGACCCCGACGATACGCGCGCGGCGGATCCGCTCGGCACGGTCACATTCGCGGACGGATGCTGGAGCAACGACCGCGCCAGAATCTGCGCCGGGATGCGATGAGGGCGCACCCCTTCTGAAGCGGCGGACTGAACTTTAGCCTGTCTCGAAGTTGTAACGAAAGCGTAGCCGTATCGTATCCGCAGCGGCTTAGACGCGGGCCCCTCAACGGGGGATATGCGTCATGGTGTCACGTTTTAAGGGTCTGAGTTTGGCTAGCCTGCTTGCGGGCACGGCCTTGTCGGGTTGGGCCGGGGCCGCCGTAGCGGAAACCGCGGCGCCCGACCCGGCCGTCGATCAGGTCGTGCAGCGGTCGTCGGTCGATCAGCTGGACGAGATCGTGGTGGTCGGCTCGGGCCAGACCCGTTCGGTTTCGACCTTGACGCCAGCCAATCTGGAAACCCTGCCGCCGGGAACCAGTGTCCAGAAGGCGCTGAACTTCCTGCCGGGCGTCAGCGCCCAGTCGATCGACGCCCTGGGCGTCAACGAGCAGTCCCTGACCCTGCAGGTGCGTGGGTTCAACACGACCCACCTGGGCTATACGCTGGACGGCGTGCCGTTGGGCGACGGCGCCTATAACAACTACAACGGGCTGACGATCAGCCGCGCGCTGATTTCCGAGAACCTGGGCCGCGCCGACCTGGCCACCGGCATCGCGGGCCTGGCCATTCCATCCACCAGCAATTTGGGCGGCGCCCTGATCTACACCTCGCGCAATCCCAGCCGTTCGTTCGGCCTGGCCGCCAGCCAGGGCTTCGGCAGCGAGGCCTCCAAGCGCAGCTTCCTGCGTGTGGACACGGGCGAGCACAACGGGTTTTCGGCTTATGTGTCCGGCCAGTACAGCGAGCAGGACCTGTTCGTGAACCAGGGCGCCTACAAGACGTCCTGGGGGCGCCAGTTCAACGGTAAGGCCATGTACCGCTTCGATCGCGGCGCCATCACCGCCTTCGCCGACCTGTCGCGCACCAACCAGGCGGACGACGCCTATCTGTCAAAGGACATGCTGAACCGGCTGGGCTGGGACTGGGCCGGCTATGCGCCCGACTGGCAGTCGTATCTGGGCGTCGCCTATTGCGGCGTGACCAATCCGACGGCGACGGCCAGATGCGTTCCGGCGCCCGCGCCGCAGAAGAACTCGGACGTGACCTTCACCAATGGTCAGATCCTGCGCAACGACGACCTCTACTATCTGGCAGGCGACTATGATCTGACGGCCAATCTGAAGATCAACGCCAAGGTCTATCGCCACACGGACAAGGGCGCGGGCAACAACTTCATCACCGGCTGGTCCACTCAAGGGACGACGACCACGGCCGACGACGTGCCGGTTCAGATCCGCGACACGCGCTACACCATTGATCGCTCAGGCGTGCTGGGCGGCCTGAGCTGGGTCTTCGGTCCCAACCACGTCCAGGCGGGCTTCTGGTTCGAAGAAAACACCTCCAGCGCCGCGCGCTACATCCGCACCGACGTGACCGGCCCCTTCAGCCTGGCCCACTATCTGGGCGGTCAGCCGGCCCGCGCCCAATGGGTGCAGGAGACGGATTGGGAGACGCGCCAGTTCTACATCCAGGACACCCTGTCGCTGCTGAACGACGCGGTGACGATCGATTTCGGCTTCAAGAGCACCTACGCGAAGTCGGACGCCAAGGCGATCGACGGCGTCGCGGCGACCCCGCCGCCCGCCTCCAGCCAGTTCGCCAGCGGCAGCCTGACGGCCAAGGACGACTTTCTGCCCGAGATCGGCGTCCACTGGCAGGTCGCCGAGGGCCACGAACTGTACGCCAGCTACGCCGAGAACATGGCCATGTTCCAGGGTGGCTTCAAACTAGGGCCGCAGTCAGTGTCGCAGGCCCTCTGGGACCTGCAGGGCCAGTATCTGAAGCCCGAGACCTCCAAGAGCTTCGACGCCGGCTACCGCTACATCAGCGGGCCGCTTCAGATCGCGTTGGCGGCCTATCGGGTCAAGTTCGACGACCGGCTGCTGCAATACAATCCGTGCCCGACCAACCAGCAGCAGAACCCCGGCTGCGGCAACTCCTTCCACAACGCAGGAAGCGTGACCAGCACGGGTGTCGAACTGGGCGTGCTGTGGAAGCCGACCCCCTGGTTCAGCTGGTACAACTCAGCGTCCTACAGCAAGACGACCTATGACGACGATCTGAACTGGTGCACCACGACCTGCGTGGTCAAGGCGACGGCCGGCAAGCAGCAGATCGATACGCCCAAGGAGATGCTGTCCAGCGTGGTCACGGTGAACTGGCGCGGCTTCTCCGGCTCACTGATGGGCAAGTACACGGGCGAGCGGTTCTACACCTACACCAACGACCAAGGCTTCGGCGGCTATACGACCTTCGATCTGGGCCTCAGCTACGACCTGAGCGAAATCGGGGCGACCGGGGTCAAGTTCGCGGTGAACGTGACCAATCTGACCGACAAGCGCTACGCTTCAAACTTCGACGGCAGCGTCTTCGCGCCGGACGATGCGACGGGCAGCATCGTGGTCTTCCACGCATCGGCCCCGCGTCAGGTGTTCGCCACTGTGAGCTACGCCTTCTGACCCCACTCGGCGGCCTCTTTCCGCACCCGAGCGGAAAGGGGCCGTGCGTGATAAGAGACCGCATTCTGGAGACGCACCGATGACGACGCCGCGCTGGATGGTGACCCTGGGGGCGATGCTGGCGGCGTCGTGGCTGGGCCTGGCGGTGGGCGCCCGCGCCCAGGACTTCACCGTCGCGGTCGTGCCGGACACCCAGAACTATTCCGACGTGACGATGGCACAGCCGCGCGGCGAAGAGACCTTCGCCCTGGAGATGCAGTATCTGGTCGATCAGCGCGAGGCCAAGAACATCGCCTTCGTCACCTTCGTCGGCGACATCGTTCAGCACGGCGACGGGCGTTTCCGCATCCCGGCCGTGGGCGATGCCCCGGCGCGGATCATGGACACGCGGGCTGAGTGGGACATCGCCAACCGCGCCGTTTCAGTCCTGAGCCGCAGCGGCGTTCCGTTCGGGATGTCGCCGGGCAATCACGACTACGACAACTATTCCTGGTGGTCCGAGCCGGGCGGACCGGGCGCATCGCGGCCCCTGTCCGGCGGTCGCGCCTGGGGCTTCTATTTCGGGTCGACGTCGCCTCATTTCGTCGGCCGGGACTGGTATGGCGGCGCGTCCGCCAACGGGCTGAACAGCTGGCAGACCTTCGTCGGCGACGGGCAGCGGTATTTGAATCTGTCGTTGGAGATGGACCCGCCCGCCAGCGTGCTGGACTGGGCGCAGGGCGTCGTGGACGCCCATCCCGGCCTGCCGGTCATCGTCACCACTCATGAATGGCTGTCGCCCAGCAAGACCGGCGAAACCCAGCGCAGCGACAGCACCGCCAACAGCTTCGCCGGTACCGATCACCTGTCGCCGGATCAGGTGTGGGATCGCTTCATCCGCAAGAACCCGATGATCTTCCTGGTGCTGAGCGGACACGCCTATCTGCCTGCGGTCGACGGCGTCTCGCTGGGTGAAAACCTGAGGATCGACCGCAATGACGCGGGCCATCCCGTCTATCAGGTGCTTCAGGATTATCAGGCCAATACGGTCGGGCCGGACGGCCAGGCGACCTCGGCCAACGGCGGCGGCGGATGGTTGAGGTTCGTCCGCTTCGACGTGGCGCGGCGCAAGATGCATTTCTACGCCTATTCGCCGCTGCTGGACCGCTACGCCGGCCGGGACGGGGAGGCGACCTTCGGCGTGGCGCCGGGCCTGTCCGATTTCGAATTGGATTTCCCGCCGCAGATCCCGGCGAAGCGCTGAGGCGCCGCGCCAAATCGACGTGGGGAAAGTCGCCCGGGCGATGGGGCGCCGGCCGAAGCGGCGCTGCGGCCGGTCAAAGCCCGTCATTTTCCAAATGGGAAGACGATGGTGGGTGATCACAGGTTCGAACTGTGGACCCGCTGATTAAGAGTCCCCAACGTCCATTGATATTACTGAGTTCCTCCCAACCGGAGGCAAAAACGCCTGTGTCAATTCAATCAGTTAGGTCAGAAAGCCCAACCGAATCCCTGCCGGATTTGCTCGAGTTTGTTAGGCCAAGTCACAGGTCCAGCGGACCACCGGAAACGCGAAACGCCGCCCCGGCTGGTCCCCGGAACGGCGTCGCAATAGCTGAGGAAGCTGGGCAGCTTCAGGTCGAATTATATGACCTTCTCGCGGATTTGCAAACCGCCGATCTGTCGCCGCTGGATCGCCCGCTCACGGTGACAAAGTTCAAGACGGCGGGAGCGACGCGGCAAAGTCGAGACAGCATGAGCCTGCGTGACCTCGCGAACCTGGTTCGTCAGACGCGCGCCACATCCAAGGCGGAGCTGCCTTGGCTGAAGCTGGCGTCGTTCGGCAATGTCCGGACGCTGAAAGGATCTCTCCGCAGCGACCTCAACCTGATCGAGGTTGATGGCGTCGAGGGTGATTACGACGCTGAAAGAGTGAGCGTCGCCGAAGCCTGTGCGATGCTCAAGGCGGCCAATCTTGCGGCGCTGGTTTATACGACGCCGTCGCACACGGATGCAGCCCCTCGCTGGCGCGTTCTGGCGCCCGCATCCGCCGCCCTTTCACCAGAGCAGCGAGATCACCTGGCCGAACGTCTGAATGGAGCGCTTGGCGGCATTCTGGCCAAGGAGTCGTTCACCCGTTCCCAAGCCTACTATTTTGGCGCCGTCGGCAATGGCGATGCCCATGCGGTGCATCTGGTAGACGGGCGGCCGATCGACGCGGCAGCCGACATCAAACCTCTGGACCGATACGGCCGCCCATCGTCCGATGATATCGACCTGCTATCCGAGATCGCATCGATTGCGCCGGTGGCCATGGAAGATGACGAGGACGACCTGTCCGCGTTCCTCACGCCGGAATGGGAGCGGATCAAAGACGCGCTGTGGCATATCCCGGCCGATGACCGCGAGGACTGGTTGCGCATCGGCATGGCGCTGCATGCTGAAGGGCGGGGCGGTGAGGAGGCATTCGACGTCTGGGCCGAATGGTCACGCGGATCGGAGAAGTTCGATCTGAAGGATCAACGTCGCACATGGCGTAGCTTTGTCGACACGCGAGGTCGGTCGGTCGGCATCGGGTCGCTCTTCGATCTGGCCAAAGCTCATGGATGGGGCGCCAAGCTCAAGCTGGAGGTGCCGGCGGGCACCTCTCGACTGACCTTCCTCTCGCCAGCGGAATGTGCGGCGACACCCTCGCGCGGTTACATCCTGAAGGGTCTGATTGCGCCTGGCGACATCAGCTCCATTTTCGGGGCACCAGGCGCCGGGAAGTCGCTCATAGGCCCCCACATCGGATATGCCGTGGCGCAAGGGCGAGAGGTTTTCGGAATGCGGTCGAAGGCCGGCAAGGTCTTCTATGTGGCTGCTGAAGATGCTCACGGCATGCGAGGTCGCGTGACAGCGCTCAAGATGCGCCACGGTGACGCCCCAGACTTCACCTTGGTGGATGGCGTCAGCGATCTCCTTGTGAAGGACTCTCCCGACCTCGCTGCTTTGCTGGAAGCGGTGGAAGCGCAGCGGCCTAAGCTGGTTTTCATCGACACGCTCGCGATGGCATTTCCCGCGCTTGAGGAAAACACCGCCGAAGGGATGGGCCGCGTCGTTGCCGTCGCGCAGATGCTCGCTCAATGGGGCGCTGCTGTAATCCTCATTCACCACGACACCAAAGCCGAGGGCAAGACGCCGCGCGGGAGCAGCCTGCTGAACGGAGCCCTATTCATGGGTATGCACGTCTCGAAAGATGAGACTGGCGTAGTTCGGGCCAAGCTGACGAAGAACCGCAACGGGTCATGCGAAAGCGACATCGCTTTCACCATCAGCACCGAAACCCTTGGGCAGGATGAGGACGGCGATCCGATCACGGCTGCCCTGGTCGATGAGTTGAGCGCATCACCTGAGCCTGTCGCCAAGCTCTCGCCGTCCGCTGTCGCCGCGTTGGATGCTTTGAAGCAACTGGAAGCCGGACAAGGGGCGGACAACGAGCCCTTGTCCGGGTCTGTCCGGGTCAAGGTGACTGAGCAGGAATGGCGTGACGCATGCGTCGCAGGCCGCGCCGTATCGGGCTCAGAGGACATAGAGAACCGAAAGCGGGCCTTCAGGCGTGCAAGTGCGGAACTGGCCAGGGAGGGGCGGACAATCGTGCGTGACGACTTCATTGTGTCGCGTAACCCACTGAATGATTACATCTATGGAGGCGAAGGCGATGGCCTCGATGACTAAGGCGGACAGCCCGGACAAAGGGGCGGACAAGGGCGGACAGTCCGGGTTGCCATGCCGAGTGGGGCGGGCAGCACGGGTAGGCTCTCCCCCTTTAGGGGGAGCCCCCAGTGTCCGCCTTCGATGGCCGCGAAAGATGGATTTAAATCGATGCGGTCGCCGGTCGTCGGCGTCGCTCGCTCAGATCATCGATTTAAACCATCGCCCTGGTGCATCGGCTGGCGGGTCCTTCGCTGCCGGGTGGCCATCGGGGGGGCAAAGAAGCGCGGCATTCCAGTCTGATCAGATTTTTTCATTCGAGGCTTCCCATGCTGGTGGATGATGAGATCGACCTTCTGGCACCGCCAATAGACCCGGTTTCCGCTCCGCTGAGCGGCATTGGCGAGGCGCTCCGCACCGTGGAGCCATCCGCCCCTTCGACCTTGTCAGAGGGCTGGATTTCGGAGGCCGAGTTTTCGGCGCTGATCGGGGTCACATCGCGCCGCGTCCGTGACCTAGTGCGCGATGGCGTGCTGCACAAAACCACACGAAATCGGCGGCTCGGTTTTCTTCTGCCTGACGAAGTTCAATCCTACTGCAAGCACCTCCGAGAGCGGGCCGTCGCTCAGGGGCAAACAGACGAACTGAAGATTGAGCGGGTCCGGAAAGAACGGGCAGCAGCCGAGAAGATCGAGCTGCAAAACGCAGCGCTCCGTGGCGAGTTGGTTTCCGTCGCAGCCGTCAAACAGGAATGGGGCGGCGTCGTCCGCGATGTTCGCGCTGGCATGCTCGCCGTTTCAGCCCGTGTCGGCGCCGTACTGCCGGCGCTCACGCCCCACGACATCAGCATAATCGATCGCGAAATCCACTCAGCGCTGGAGGGCATGGCCGATGACAAGTGAAACCCTGGTGCGTCTGCGTTCTGACACGCTCACGCTTCTCCGTCCGCCGCCGATGATCAGTACGGCTGATTGGATCGAACAAACCATCTATCTGCCCGACTCGGCGTCCGCGTTGCCGGGCCGGATGCGGCTATGGGCATATCAGCGGGGCATTTGCGACGCCCTGGATGATCCCGAGATTGAACGGGTGTCCGTTCTGAAGTCCGCTCGCATTGGATACACAGCCTTGATCCAGGGAGTCATCGCCAACTACGTCGCGAACGCCCCCACGCTCATCATGTCGCTTCAACCGACTTCCGACGACGCCAGGCGGTTCGCCGTCGATCTTGAGGAAGTGTTTGATGCGTCGCCCGCGCTGCGTGGAATGCTGACCTCGGAAGATTCAGCGGACCGCAGCACGATGTACGACCGCCGGTTTCCCGGTGGATCGCTGAAGTTCGTGGGTGCGAGGGCCGCGCGGAACCTTCGTGGTCACACCGTGCGGATCCTGGCGATGGATGAGATCGACGGTTATGAGATGACTGACGAGGGCGATCCCATCGCGCTCGCCGAAACCCGGACCAAAACCTTCGGCCGAAACCGCAAGATCATCGCGGGCAGCACGCCAGTGTTCGACTCGGGTCCGATCACGCGCGCCTATCGCCAATCAGATCAACGCATCTACGAAGTGCCATGCCCGTCGTGCGGCGAGTTTTCCGAGATTAAGTGGGGGGACATCGAGTGGGATGAGGGAGATCCTGCGTCCGCGCACTGGGTCTGTCCGCTGTCAGGCTGCGTGGTGGATGAGCGCGCCAAGGCTGCGATGGTGGCGGCCGGCCGGTGGCGCGCGACGGCGCCGGAGGTGAAAGGTCACGCCGGTTTCAGGATCAACGCGTTGAACTCGCCGCACTACGCGCACCGGTGGTCCGTCCTCGTTGCTGAGTTCCTGGAGGCAAAGAAGAGCCCTGAGACGCTGCAAGCGTTCGTCAACACCGTGCTTGCGGAGCCATGGCAGATCGAGGGTGACGCCCTTGATGAGGATGAGTTGTGCGGACGGCGAGAGCCCTTCAGCCTGGCCGCGCTTCCCGCTGATGTCCTGTTCATCACCGTGGGGGTGGATGTCCAAAATGATAGACTGGAAGCGGTGGTCATGGGGCATGGGCGAACGGACATTTACCTCCTCGCCCATGAGATCTTCATTGGCCCTGTCGATGGCGAGTCAGTTTGGGCGGATCTCGACGCCATGCTGCGTTCGACCTGGTCTCATCCGAACGGCGGCACTATCCGAGTGGACGCCGCCGTGATCGACTCCGGCTCGGGCGGCCACGTCGAGATCGTGCACGGCTTCACCCGCTCACGGTTTGCCCGGCGCATCGTCAGCATCAAAGGCCTGCCCGGTTTCACCAGGCCATTCATCGAGAAATCGAAGAGTGGGGGGCACCCACTTTGGCTTGTCGGCGTCGACGCCGTGAAATCCGCGCTCTTTGCACGACTGGAGCGAGGGCAGGGCGTCAGATTTTCCGAGGCGCTAGGGCCCGTCTTCTTCGAGCAACTCACCTCAGAACGGCGCGTCGTTCGTATGTCGCGCGGCCGGTCGGAAGTTCGGTTCGAACGTATCAAGGGCAAGCGCGCCGAAACCCTGGACGGCGCGGTCTACGCCTGGGCAGCGCGCCATTTGGTCAACGTAAATCTAGACCATCGTGCAGAGGAATTGTCGTCGCGGGTTGAACGTCCGAAATCGCCCCCTAATCAATCACAGCCAAAATGGATTGATCGGTGGCGGTAACCTGCGACCGGGTTTGACGTACCTCGGTTATTGACTGACCACATCGCAGGATAGCAAACCTCTCAGCTCGGGAGGGAATCGATGAAGATCAAAGCGTACAGAGTCCATCAGCTAGGAGCGCGGCCATTAGCGGAGGTTGCCGGGTGGATCGCCGAGCGGCCCCTGCCTGGTCGTCAGTTTGGTGGTCGGTTCGATATCCGCCTTGAGGACATACGGGTCGGTGAACGCATTCTCTGGCTGGACTTCGCCCACCGACGCATAGGGCATGGGCCGGGGAGGATGGCTCCTGACCAACCGATACGAGATATCGATTTGGCTGAAGGCGAGCACTTCGGAGAAGACACCGCTGTCGTTGTCGATATGCAAACTGGCTATGCAGCGGTGCAATATAACCATCACGGCCCGAAGGTGAGTGCCATCGAAGAATATTTAAGATCAGCAGACATGGCCGTGGCGGGCGCTCGCGTTGCAGACGGTATCGATCCTGATCGGTTTGGATTCACTTGGGGGATGCATCTTAATCCGGACGGGTATGATCGCCTTCGCGAACTTGGGATTTATCGAGAGGTCTCCGTCCAAATCAACGTGCCTGGGGCCACACAGCATGACTTCATCCGTGGCCGAGCGCTTGGGCAGATCATCGATCACGTTGTACCCGAAGGGACCGAAACTGTGACTCTCAGCTTCAAGGCGGCGGCGCCACGCAACAGCGCGTTGGGCGATCAAGGCGTTGAAGGTTTGCTTACTGACATCCGACGGCTGGGAGACAGCGTTCAGAAGGCTGTTGTCAAAGGCCGGGTGGCCCCTCGAGAACCTATCGAAGAAATCGACCTTATCGAAGAGCAGCTTTCGCGCGATGTGCCCCTCCGCATTGCCCGAGGTGAACGGTACGCCCGCGAGGATCGATGGGAGGCACTCCGGTCAACACTGCAGCTCTGGACTGAGACAGATCAGCTTCCGGTTGGCGAATGACGTCCGCCTTCAGAGAGCGGATCGGACCTTACGTAATCGGCGCAGTCGTCGTGATCGTTTGGTGGCGAATTTTGAACGGGGCGTTCCCCGCTGACCCGGCAGGGTTGTTGGGGGCTTCGGGCACCTTCGCATCAGTTCTAGTTGGTTTTCTGGCGACGGCAAAAGCAATCATCATGTCGATCTCTAGTTCACCAACTTACAAGAAGATCCAGACGCTAGGTTATTCCGTCCAGCTTATGGATTACATACGGTCCGCGATATATGTCGGCCTATTCTTCCTAGTAGTCGTGACGCTAGGTTTCTTCATTGACTGGAAAAGCATCGGACCAGACGATTGGGAAATCCGAGGCGTGATAGCTTATAAAGCGCTTTGGGTTGCCACAGCAGTCGTCGGTCTGGCTTTGTACATCCGCGTGATCCGGATCATATTTAAAGTGCTAAAGAAGGCTTGAGCGAGCACCCGGGAGACCTTCGCGACTTCATCGCGGCCGCCCGTGAGGCCGCGGCTGCTGATAATTGGTACGCGGCGCTGCCAATGGTTCTCACATTCCCGGATATATGTGCCTCCGTAGACGATCCAGGCATCGGAAAATCCCGCGCACGCTATATCCGTTGGTGGGATCACTATATCGCACCCTCATTCTGGGTTCGGCCGGATCCCGATGAGGACTGGGTGGCGCATACCTATCTCCCTGGTCGCGACGCTTGGGCTTTGCGGAATGCCTATCTGCATGCGGGAACGGACCGCCTCGAGAACCCGGACCGGGTGATGAACCGTATTCGATTTATCGGACCCCCTTCAGCATGGCGGTTCGGGCTAGATGAGCAAACGCGTACTTTGAACATCTCAGTGGAGATGTTCGTCGAGCTGGTTTGCCGTGCCGCTGAAGAGTGGCTGCACGATCGGTCATCTGATGACGGAGCGCTTGCTCGACTTGAGAACCTGGTGAAGGTGATCCCATCGGTTATCCGAATGAAGGGGCGCCGGCCCTAGCCGGTGCGGTATCCTTGGCCCTTTGCGCGCCGTGAATTCACAGCAGCGCGCGCACGGCGTGCGCTTTTTCCACTGTTCTAGGTCACTGTGACCACGATCTGCTTGATCACCGGGCCGGTGCAGTGCACCGTCCTAGACGGCAGGGAGCGCTTCAACCTTCTCCCTGCCGTCCGCTGCGGAGCCATCCGCTGCATCGTGGACCAAGATGCCCTGTCGTCGGAACTTCCGGCGACAGGGCGACCTGCGATCACAGCGGCATCAACACCATCCCACGCTTCGCGGTCCGTGAAAGAGGGAAATCCGCTTCGGTGCCGCCAAACCGGTGGATTAACGAAGAAATGTTCTGTCTTCGTTCCCAATATCTAGTGCGTCAGCGATCCATGCTGTGACGTCGGCTTCAATCCAGACGGAAACTTTGTGGCTGATGCGGCGCCCACGTGGAAAGCGCCCTTGTTGGATGCGGCGATAGACTTCTCGCTTTGAAAGACCGACGCGATCAGCCACCTCCGGCAATCGGATCAGGCGAGTTGAGCTTTCCATTGGGATCCCTGCATTAGCTCTGCGAGACGGTGAAAAAAGCCGACTTCGACACCCGTCCAGGCATCTTGATCGGGGATGTTGCGAGCGACCATGCCTAGTAGGGTCGGGTTATCAGTCGCGGACATGTGGGCGGCTAGTGCGTCGGCGTGTGCGGCGCCGACGGCGTTGTCGGCAGCGTAATCGCCCGTTGATCTCGCCTGCCAAAGAGTAACCGGCCGCCCATCTTCGATGACGACGAAGGGCAAAACGGCCAAGGCATGGGGTTGCTGAGCTTCGAGCATGTATTCGGTCCTAGTTCTCGCGCCGGACTCCGTTTTCACTCGGGTGCCGGGCAGTTGCTGGGGTGAAAAACCGCTAGGACGGCGGCCGGGTTTGCGCCCGCCCATCAACTGCCCGGCTCAGTCACCGGGGTGACTGAACTTGGCTCCTAGCGGGTTTCCACTCCCGGCAGCAAGTCATTTGCTGCGTGATTCATGATGAACGAATAATAATCGTCGTCAATGCAACTTGATTAGTGACAATCGTCACTCAAACAATGACCCGAAATGCAAGAAAGCCGGCGGCCGCATCGCGCAGGCCGCCGGCTTTCCCACAAGGAGTTACCGATTTGACTATCTGACCTAACAGATCGGAAGTTTCCTGCCGCCCGCTACCTGGGAAGGTGATGACCCCATTCCCGACCGTTATGCATCCGCCTGCATAACGGCGCCCCCACGCTTCTCAGGCCGGCCAGCCTCGCGGGGACGATCGATGACTAAGCGATCTGCTTTAGAAAATCAAGTATAGGTATTTTTTGTTGATAGATG
Organism: Brevundimonas sp. EYE_349; assembly: GCF_023147505.1. Classification (GTDB taxonomy): domain Bacteria; phylum Pseudomonadota; class Alphaproteobacteria; order Caulobacterales; family Caulobacteraceae; genus Brevundimonas. Next base: position 122,617 of record NZ_JAHXPB010000001.1, read on the forward strand.
TCTCATTTCTATTGACGTTTATCATTCTGAATATTGCGTTTAAGCTTCATATTGTTTTCTCAGTACTATTGACATGGCGTCCGGAAAGTCTGTTTCAGTGACTTAACGCAGTCCTTCAGGCGCTCTCCAAATGTCATTTTCGCTCTCCCAAACCGCCGACGCGATCGCCACGGTTTCGCACCGGCCTGATGCACAGCGCGTCCTGGTTCAGCTTCGTGGCTTGCATCAGCGCGGTCATCTGCGGTCGGCGGCGCGCAATGGACAGGGCCATCACCTGATCAATGTCGAGGAAGCTGTTCTCGCCGCCATACTTACGGAGGCCCTAGATCAGGGCGTGACCTCCGCTGATGTGGCCATGCTGGAGTCCACTTTGCGGAACGGCCGCAATGTCGTGGATCTGATCGCAGGCACCTATCCAATCAGCCTTGGAGCCAATCTGCCGCGTATCGCGGATGGCGAGCGGTGGCTGATCGAGGTCACCCGCCGGCCGGATCCTGAAACCGGCGAGTTGCGGGCGATCCCGATTTGGGCACGAACTAGCAATGATGGTCGAGTGTGGCGGTTCGGCAGGGACCTCTATCCCGATCCGATGCGTCTCGATGCGGAAGGTGCCGTAGCTTCAGTGCTGACGATCAATGTCGCCCACATCGCAACTCGCGTTCAGGCCGCGTTAGGTGCTGTGCAATGACGCCGCTGGAGGCGCATGCGGTGATTGCCGACGTGGTCTGCCGATTGGCTCCGGACCTAGCTGGCGTGCTCGATGACTATTTGCAAGTTGTCGGAGGACGCCCCTTCATCGATGGGCATCGGGTGTCGGCGTTTCGGCAGCATTTACTCACGGCCATCGCATCCCGCGACGATGTGAAACCGCAGCAGTTGTGGGATTTTGGCGTCGCCCTTAACACTCTGCGTGCATCTGGCGATGACGCGATCGTTTGGAGCAAAATCGCTGCCGTACTGCTGCCGTTCAGCGCCGTCGCCGCACTCGCTCAAGAGCGCCGCTGATGGATCGTGTTGCGGCGACGGGCATCGTTGAGGTTACGGTCGTGGGCGCCCTGGACCGTATCGGCGCTCTGCTAGACCTCCACTGGATGACCACCGAAGCCGGGCCGCAGGTACGGCAGCCCGACTTCGACATGGCGCTGATTGCAGCTTTGCTGAAGAGCGCGGAGGCGCACGGTGGAGTCGCGGCCGCAGCCCGCGTGGGCGCTGCTGTCCAGATTCTGCGTGAACCGGGTGAATCTGGATTCAGCTCGAGTGTGTCGGCGGTCATCTGGGGAGAAGTCGCCAAGCACGACAGGCGTCCGGAACTGGTGGAGGGATTGCAGGTCTGATCGGCGGTCTGTTCCGCCACAGCGGTGGCCTGGTCGGCACGGGCGGCGGCTTTGCACCCGTGAATCCCATGCATTTCGCGAATGCCACGCAGCGCTCAGCCTGGCCCTGAGCGGTGTCGGAATAATCTACGGCGCCGAGCCTATCCTTCGGCCCCATCTTGATGACGGCGCCTTGCGGCTCGTCCTTCAGGATTGGGCATCGATGGGGCCCGGATTTCACATCTACTATTCCGGGCGTCGACAGGTGCCGACCGCGTTACGGCTGCTCGTCGATCTGATCCGCGAACTCTCCCCGCTTCGGTGACCAGTTGCGGGCGGAACGAGAGCCCGGAACATCCGCGAATTGTCGAGAGCGGATCATCGCCCAAGGGTGAGGCGGACGCCATCCTGTCTGGTCGAGGTGGCAGAGCGAAGGGGAAGTGAACACGCGGCCGCCAGACGACCGCTTCTGACTCAAAGCGGCGGTCCGGAATATCCGCTTGTAGCTGGACCACTGAGCGCCCGCGAAAGGGCTTGGTTGAACGCGATGCCGTGACCAAGACCGGCCTGCTAGTGAAGGTTCACTGCCACTGCCTGGAGATCGATGCGAAGGGTAGGGTCCGGGTGGCCGATCGGTTCAAAACAACGCCTTGGCTTCGACCTCCTGCTCTACACCGCACAGAGATCCGGCGACGTGCGGCAGATGACCGTCCACCAGATCGCCGGCGACCGGGTGATCGTGCGCCAGGACAAGACCGGCCAGCCCGTGGACATTCCGTAGCATCCACAGCTTCAGGCGTCGCTTGCCGTCCACAAGCTCGGACACCTAGTTGTTCTGACCACGCAGGACGGCAAACCCTACTCGGAAAAAGGCTTCGGAAACTGGATCAAGAAAGCTGCGATGATCGCAGGCTTGCCGCACTGCTCGGCGCACGGACTGCGCAAGGCGGCGGCCAAGCGCCTGGCCGAAGCGGGCTGCTCTCCACATGAAATCATGTCGATCACGGGCCATCAGAGCCTGAAAGAAGTCGAACGCTACACGCGCGAAGCCAACCGTCGTGGCCTCGCTGACGGCGCCATGAAACGCATCGGCTGACCCACCAGGCGGGGGCTGGCGGAGGCCGCGGTCATCGCGTCTCGTCGCCTCCGAGTTCGCGCCGGTCCTGATCGCGCACCAGCCAGTGGACAGCGCCGAGCGCAAGCGCCGCGCCCGCGAGTGCGGCAATCCTGGATGATTCCGTCTCGCCGAGGTCCAGGATGATGAATTTGCGCGCGATGGCGAGGAGCGCGATCAGCACGATCGTGCGGACCTGGAGGATCCCGAAGCTGCGTTCGGTCGCAACAAGAAGGGAGCGCTTGAACTCGAGCGCGATCACCACGGTGAAGATCATGCCGAACACCACCTGGAAGGTGGCGTAATCGAGAGTGTCGAATGCCCCGAGAACCAAGCGGTTCACGACTTCGCGCATCAGCGCCCAGACCGACGCCACGACGATCGCCGCAATGATGACGCTGAGGACGAAGATGACACCTTGCTCGAACTTCTCGTAGAGCGTCATCGCCGACCATTGTTCACGGGTCAGCCCGGATCGTTGCAAGTCTTTCATGATTGCCCCTCGAAAGCCGCCCCGGAGAGACAAGCTCCCCGGGGCTTCGCCAGACGGTGCGATATCGCACGGAGCGGAGGGGACGCCGCAAACCGGCGACACCCAATGTGGCAAATCAGCCGTTCTTGACCTCGATGCGCTTGACCTTGGCCTGCGCCTCGGGAGTCTGGGGCAGCTTGATCGTCAGAACCCCGTTCTTGAACGATGCTTGCGCCTTTTCGCCATCCACACCGGGGGGAAGCGGAATTGTCCGGTAGATCGCGCCGTAGCTGCGCTCGGAGAGATAGTATCCCTTCTTCTCCTCTTGGCGCTCGATCTTCTTCTCCCCCTTCACAGTCAACATGTCATCGTTGACCGTCACCTCGATGTCCTTCATCTCCATGCCGGGCAGCTCGATCGACACTTCGATCGCCTTGTCGGTCTCAACCATGTCAGATTTGGCTTCGCCGCTGCCCCAGGGCCATTCGAACTGACCGACCCGGTTCCAGAAGTTCTCGAACACATGGTTCATTTCGCACTGGAGCGTCGCGATCGGGTTGTCTTCGCTGCTCTTGGCGTCTGGCGCGCCGTCCTTGCGCGCCCAGGGGATCAGGTCCTTGATCTGCATGATGGTGTCTCCTTCGATTTTCAGGCGCCTTTGACGGCGATCCTTTTTGGCTGCGCTTCAGGGGCTCGGGGGAGCGTCAAAGTGAGGACGCCTCCGCGCATCTCGGCCTCGATCCTGTCGGGGTCGAAACCCTCGGAAAGCGTGAAGCCCTCTCGAAATCCCCCTCGCCATATTCGGCATAGGCAAGTTCCAGGTTTTCTGGCCGCATCGGCTCAACCTTGCCGCGGATCGTCAGCACGCGGTTTTCAAGCGTGATCTCGACGTCATCCGATCCGACGCCCGGCATTTCCAGCATCATGGAGACGCCCTGATCGGTTTCGACGATATCGGTCAGCGGGCGGTAGACGCGGCCGCCACCGATGGTCTCGGGCGTGTCGGTCGGCGTCTTTTCGGTGGCTTGCGTGATGTCGGTGCTCATCGTTCCAGCTCCTCTCAGGCTGCCTTGATCTCGATTTTCTTAGGCTTTTCTGCCTCGGGCCGGGAGATGACGATCCGCAATACGCCGTTCGTCATCTTCGCCTCGACCTTGTCATCCGAAGCGGTGAATGGCAGGCGGATAGCGCGGGAAAACTTGCCATAACCGCGTTCGTTGCGGTGCCAGCGCGCACCTTCGGGAACCTCGGGCAGCTTGCGTTCGCCCGACAGCGTCAGGACGTTGTCCTTGACCGAAATTTCAATGTCGCCCGGTTCGATGCCGGGAAGTTCAGCGGTGACGGCAACGGCCTCGGAGCCTTGCCACACATTCACCGCCGGGAACGCCGCGCGGGACGGGGGCCAGAAGCCGCGGTCGAGATCGCGCATCATGGAGCGCATCAGCGCGAAGGGATCGCTGCGGCGCAGATATGTCGGAAGAGCATTGCTGGCCTCCTGTTGCTGATCGATGCCCCCGAACCGCGGCATGGTCCGACCGGGCAACGGTGCCGGCTGGATGTCGGTTCGGAGACCGCCCATCAAGCTAGGCGGATCCATTTATTATGCAAGCAGATATGATGCTTGCATTGCACTTTGGGTGGACCGCAGTCTATCCTGTTGCTCATGCAGACGGAGGAAAGATACCCTTGATCACTTCTGATCTTGCCCTGATCGGGACGACGATCCACCGGGTCGCGCAGCTCATCCAGCAGCGGATCGACAACGAGATCAGCGACAGCGGCCTGACCCGCCTGTCCTGGATGGGGGCGGCACATGTCGAGGATTCGCCCGGGCTGACCATCGGCGATCTGGCCGGGCGGCTGGAGGTGGGCCGGGCCACTGCGGGCCAGCTCGTCGATCGCATGGTACGGGGCGGTTGGGTAGAGCGGGGGGCGTCACCCGACGACCGACGGGCGCAGATCGTCACGGCAACGCCAAAGGCCAGGGCGATGCTGGAGGAACTCACACCGCGGCAATCGGCGCTCGAAGATGAGATCCTGCAGGATCTGACGGCGGACGAGAGGCGCATTCTGCTGGCGCTGCTCGAGCGGATCAGGGCGCGGCTCGGGCGCTAGGGAAAAGGAAAAGCCGTATGGAAAAGAAGACCGAATACAACATCTGATACTGGGTGATGGCTTTCATGGCCGTGATCTTCATCCAGGATCTGATCGCCGGCTGGCAATCCGTGGCTCCCATCAGCTACAGCCAATTCGAAACCTATCTCGAGGACGGCAGGATCGCGTCGGTCGCGGTCGGGTCAGACACCATCACCGGCGCCTTCACCGAACTCGTCGACGGCAAGAGCCAGTTCGTGACGACGGTCGTGGATCCCGGGATCCTGCAGCGGATCGACCGCTCCGGCGTCGAGATCACGGGCGTTCCTCAGAATACTTTTTTCGGCACACTAATTTCCTGGGTGGCGCCAGCGCTTGTCTTCTTCGAAATCTGGATGCTGCTGTTCCGCAAGTTCGCCGACAAGCAGGGTTTTGGCGGCTTCATATCCCCAAAGGCATATTGCTCGTCGGGCCGCCGGGAACCGGCAAGACGCTTCTGGCGCGCGCGGTGGCAGGCGAGACCGGCGTGACCTTCTTTTCGATCTCGCGATCAGAGTTCGTCGAGATGTTCGTGGGCGTCGGTACCGCACGGGTGCGCGACCTGTTCGAGCAGGCCCGGAAATCGGCCCCGGCAATCATCTTCATCGACGAACTCGACGCTCTTGGATGCCGCGCTCCTCCGGCTAGATCGCCGGTGGCCATGATAAGCGTGAGCAGACGCTGAACCAGCTTCTGACCGAGCTCGACGGCTTCGACCCTTCAGAGGGCATCGTGCTCCTGGCCGCCACCAACCGACCCGAGATTCTCGACCCCGCGCTGCTGCGTGCGGGACGCTTCGACCGTCAGATGCTGGTGGATCGGCCCGACAAGACGGGGCGTGTGCAGATCTTGAACGTGCACATGAAGAAAGTGACGCTCGCCCCAGACGTCGATGCCGAGAAGGTCGCAGCTCTTACTCCCGGCTCTTCCGGCGCGGATCTTGCCAATCTCGTCAACGAGGCAGCATTGCTCGCCACGCGCCGCAAGGCTGATGCGGTGACGATGGACGACTTCAACAATGCGGTGGAACGCATCATCGCCGGGTTGGAAAAGAAGAACCGCGTGCTCAATCCGCGCGAACGCGAGATCGTGGCGCACCACGAGATGGGGCACGCGCTGGTGGCGATGGCTCTGCCGGGGGTGGACCCGGTGCACAAGGTCTCGATCATACCGCGCGGGATTGGCGCGCTCGGCTACACCATCCAGCGCCCGACCGAGGACCGCTTCCTGATGACGCGGGAGGAACTCGAAACCAAGATCGCAGTCCTGCTTGGCGGGCGCGCAGCAGAGAAGATCATCTACGATCATGTCTCGACCGGGGCGGCGGACGATCTGGTCAAGGCGACCGACATCGCCCGCGCCATGGTCGCGCGGTACGGGATGGACGAAGACCTCGGGCATGTCAGCTACGACACCGATCGGCCCGGCTTTCTCGGCACCGGCGACCAGTCGTCCTGGCTTAACCGCCGCTACAGCGACGCCACTGCTGAGCGGATGGACGCGAAGGTGCGCGACATTGTGGATGGCGTGTTCAAGCGCACCCTCACCTTTCTTGAAACCAATCTGGATCTTCTCGAGCAATCGGCGCAGGATCTCCTGCAACGAGCAACAGGTCGCTGCGTGACACTGTCACTGGCGCCTGACTGGATAATGAAGGCGGAGAAGACGAATGGCAAAAGGAGCTTGCGATATTTGCGGTCGCCCGGCGACGGCGCGTGTGCGCGCCTCGGTGAACGGCAGGGTTCAGAACATGGAGCTTTGCGACCAGCATTACAGCGAAATGGCGCGCCGGTCGGGGCGCAGCGCCTCGCCACTGGAGTCCCTGTTCGGACGGCGTTCCCTTCTTGACGAGTTCTTCGGCGAGAGCAGTTTCGGCAGCCTCTTTGGTGACAGTCCGCTGCGAGGCGGCACGCTCGGCTCTATGGGTGATGGCGATGACGCTGTCGTCGACGCCACTTTCGGCGAGGGCGCGCCGCGGCGTGGATCGCGGCGCGGCGGCGGACGCACCATCGCCGACCGGCTGAGCGAACAGGGCAACAAGCTGCTGCAGGATGCCGCACAGAAGGCCGGGGAATTCGGGCGCAGCGAGGTCGATACCGAACATCTGCTTCTGGCATTGACCTCGTCTGACGTCGTCAAGACGATCCTGGAACAGTTCAAGGTCGATGTGGACGATCTGCGGCGCCAGATCGAGAAGGAAGCGAAGCGTGGAGAGGCCGAGACGGAAGGCGAAGTCGGCGTCAGTCCTCGCCTGAAGGACGCGCTGAACCGGGCCTTCATCGCCTCGAACGAACTCGGCCATTCCTATGTCGGTCCCGAGCACCTGCTGATCGGCCTTGCCGAGGAAGGTGAAGGCCTGGCCGCGTCGATCCTGCGCAAATACGGATTGACGCCGCAGGCGCTTCGCCAGCAGGTGACCAAGGTCGTGGGCAAGGGAGCCGAGGAGGGCCGCGTGGGGGCGCCTTCCAGCACGCCCGATCTCGACCAGTTCAGCCGTGACCTGACGAAGCTCGCCCGCGAAGGCAAGCTCGATCCCGTCATCGGCCGCGCCCGCGAGATCGAGACGACGATCGAAGTGCTGGCCCGCCGCAAAAAGAACAACCCGGTGCTGATCGGCGAGCCCGGCGTGGGCAAGACCGCCATCGTCGAGGGACTTGCACAACGGATCGTCGCGGGTGAAGTGCCCGAGGCGCTGCGCGACAAGCGGCTGGTCGAGCTCAACATCAACTCGATGGTGGCCGGGTCGAAGTATCGCGGCGAGTTCGAGGAGCGAGTCCAGAAGATCCTCAAGGAGATCACCGAGGAGAAGGACAGCCTGGTCCTGTTCATCGACGAGATCCACACCATCGTCGGCGCCGGCCAGGGCGGCGGCGAAGGTGGTCTCGACATCGCTAACACCTTCAAGCCGGCGCTGGCGCGGGGGGAGCTGAACCTGATCGGTGCGACGACGCTCAACGAGTACCAGAAGTACATCGAGAAGGATGCGGCGCTCGAACGCCGCTTCCAGCCTGTCTATGTCGAGGAGCCCACGGTAGCTCAGGTCATCATGATCCTGCGCGGTCTGCGCGACACGCTGGAGGCGCACCACAAGGTGACGATCACCGACGAGGCCATCGTCGCGGCGGCCGAGCTTTCGGACCGCTACATCACTGGCCGCTTCATGCCTGACAAGGCGATCGACCTGATCGACCAGGCCGCCGCACGGGTGAAGATCAGCGCGACAGCGCGCCCCGTGGACGTCCAGGAGCTGGAGGCCGAGGTAGCGCAGATCAAGCGCGAGCAGGACTATGCCGCCGCCCGCAAGCAATTCGACCGAGCAGCGGAACTGAAGAAGGAGCTGGAGCAGAAGCAGAAGGAGCTGGACGAGCTTCTGGAAATCTGGAAGCGCGACCAGGCTTCGGCGACCGCCGAGGTGCGCGCCGATCACGTCGCGCAGATCGTCTCCAAGATCACCGGCGTTCCGGTCACGGAGCTGACCACCGAGGAGAAGGACAAACTCCTCAAGCTCGAGGAGAAGCTGCACGAGCGCGTCATCGGCCAGGAAGAAGCGATCCGCGCCGTGGCCGATGCGGTGCGCCTGGCGCGTGCGGGTCTGCGCGAAGGTTCCGGTCCGACTGCGACCTTCCTGTTTCTCGGGCCAACCGGGGTTGGCAAGACGGAACTGGCCAAGACGCTCGCCGAGGTGATCTTCGGCGACCAGGATGCGATGATCCGTATCGACATGTCGGAGTATGGCGAGCGCCACTCGGTTGCCCGGTTGGTTGGCGCACCTCCGGGCTACGTCGGATACGACGAAGGCGGGCAGCTGACGGAGAAGGTGCGCCGTCGGCCCTACTCGGTCGTGCTCTTCGACGAGATCGAAAAGGCGCATCCCGATGTCTACAACATCCTGCTTCAGGTGTTCGACGATGGCCGCCTGACAGATGGCAAGGGCCGCGTGGTGGACTTCACTAACACTATCATCATCGCCACCTCGAACCTCGGTTCGGACATCATCCAGCGCAACCTCACGAAACGCGGCAGCAGGGAGTTCGACGAGGCCAAGCAGAAATCCGAACTGATGGAGGTGTTGCGCGGTCATTTCCGGCCAGAGTTCATCAACCGGATCGACGAGATCATCGTCTTTCATTCGCTGAATCAGTCGGAGATCCGCCAGATCGTCGAGTTGCAGCTCAACCGGGTGAAGCGGACCGCCCTCACCCAGGGCGTCGAACTCGAACCCGATGTGAGCGTCGTGGATCACTTCGGCGCGGTCGGCTTCCGTCCCGAATTCGGTGCCCGCGAGCTACGCCGGCTGATCCGGTCGGAGCTGGAGACCGAGTTGGCTCGCGAACTGCTCTCGGGGCGGATCGTGGATGGCGACAAGGTCCGCGTCGCCTGGTCAGCGGACGATCAGAAGGTCGTGTTCGAAAAGATCGCAAGGGACACCGGTGAAGACAGCCCGGACGATCCGGCCCAAGCCGGGATCGGCGAGTCCAGCGCAGTCGCCGAAGACAAGACGGACGTTCCGACGCCCAGCGTTGGGGATGAGGTGCAGTCCAAGGACGACAAGTCCGCCGAGTGACAGCACAAAAGACTGGCCCGGCGCGATATCGGTCGCGCCGGACCATCTCTTCGGAGAGTTATAGGAAGGTCCACGGCATGAACGTCATCAGATCATTCCGCAATCTCGACCGGCACGGCCAACAGCGCGCGCCTGAGGTCATCGAGGAAGAGGTGCGGCAACTTGAACCGCATCTTGTACGCTTCCGCGAGGATCTCGTCCGGCTCGAAGTCGTCGCCTCCCAGACGAGCGTCAAGACGCGCATCCAGGTCAGCCTGCGCCTGCAACTTCCGTCGGGCGTGATCGCGGCGCGGGAAGATGGATTCGAGATCGAGCCTGTCCTGCGCAAGGCCTTTGCCGACCTGCGCCACCAGGTCGATCGGCATGTGGCGCGGCTCAAGCACGAGTCTGAATACAAGCGTCCCGCCCGCCGGCGCCGGATCGGCGCCCCGCTGCCGCCCGCGCGGGATGCGGCGGAAGCGGACCGGCGCCAACTCTTCTTCGACCTGATCGAGGATCATCTCGATACGGTCTACGATACAGTCAGGCGCGAGTTGACCTATCTCGAGTGTAGCGGATCGGTACCGGCTGGCTACCTGAGCGTTGGCGATATCGTCGATGCGACGATCCTCAAGGGGCTCGACCGCTTCGAGCGGCGGCCGACCGAATTCTCCGTCCGGGACTGGCTGACGCAGCTGGCCTTCGAGACCGTCGAGGCCGAGGCGCAGGCTGCGCGCCGCGCGGTGCCCGAGGATGCCGCCTCGATCTACGTAGCGCCCGAGGCGCCTGCCGGGGAGCCTACCGAGGCGGATCAGGCGATGTTCGAGTTCTACCAGCCCGACGAAGTGCTGATGCTGGAGGGCCTCATCGCCGACGACGGCGGCACAGACCCCGAGACCGAAGTGGATCGTCATGATATCGCCGTGACGCTGCACCGGGCAATCGCCGATCTTCCGTCGGTCGAACGCCGCGTTCTCTATCGGCTCCACCTAGACGACGCCACGCTTGCGGAGACGGCGGACCTCCTCGGCCTTTCCGAAGCAGAGGTCGAAGAAATCGCCGAGAAGGCGGGCGAGACACTGCGCAGAAAGCTTGTCGAAGCGGGGTTGATCAGCGAGGCATCGGGGCGCGCGCCCATCGAACGGGAAATTGCCCTGACGCAGCGCCTGCCCCAGCCAGTCGAGTACCGGCGCCGCGTGGCTGCCGCGCTCGCCGGCGCGGAGACAAACGCAGAAAACTGAGTTGAAACAGGAACAGGAGATGGACCAATGAGAACAGCGTATGAAAACCCGACCGACAAGATGCAAGACATGCTGTGCAGCCTGTCCCGGAATTGGTGGGCATTCGTGTTACGCGGCGTGCTCGCATTGATCATCGCAGTGCTAGCCTTCGTCATGCCTGCGGAAGCGCTTCTGGCGCTCACGCTGGTCTTCGGCGCGTTCGCCTTTGCCGACGGCGTGTTCGGCCTCGTCGCCGCGATACGTAAAATCCGCAAGGGCGAACGCTGGGGCTGGCTGATGTTCAGCGGCATTCTGGGCATCGCCACGGGCGTCGTCGTAGTTGTCTCGCCTTTTGTCGCGACGCTTGTGCTTGCGACATTCCTCTGGGCCAGCATCGCCTTCTGGTCCGTGTTCTCGGGTGCCCTCGAGATCGCGGCAGCGATCCGCCTGCGAAAGGAAATCAACGGCGAAATCTGGCTGATCCTAAGCGGCCTTCTCTCGGTCGTTCTCGGTGTCGTCGTGACCTGGATGCTGCTGACGCGCCCGGTCGAAAGCTTCCTCGCGCTCGGCTGGCTGATCGGCTTCTACGCCGCGGTCTTCGGGGTGATGATGATCCTCCTCGGGCTACGGCTTCGCAAGGCGGATCGTTCGGACGGTGCGGCCTTCGATGACGCTCCCCCATCGGCAAAGGCGTGAGGTGCCCTGTGGTGGATGACGAGCGACTTGCCGGCGAGGAGCACGATTTCACCCGATGGGACGAAACGATCTTCGACCGTTGCCTGAGCACCGGCTTCAATCCGTTCGGCAGCGGTCCGACGCCAATCTTCCCGCGGCACCGGGACGCAGAGGCGCCGGACGCCGATGCAAAGCCGTGCATGCCACCTGACACCGAAAATGCGGGGTGCTGATGTCGAACCGCCTGCCTGACTTGGCATTTGCTGCTGCGGCCGCTGCCTTGGGCATCGGAATCGTTTTCGTTTTTCGTTCGATGTATCTTGCCGAAGACATACTGCCTTTCGCGCAGGAGATGACGCTCATCTTCCTCGGCGCTGTCGTGACGATCATTCTGACCGCGGCGCTTCTCAATCGCCAGACCGATCTCGAGCTTCGCAAGGAAGGGTCATCATCCTCCAGCAGCAATGCGACATTTACATGGCCTGTATCGAAAAGGTCGCAGAGATCGTGGAAACCGCAAGGCACGATGCGAAGCTGATCGATGAACTGCGTGTTCTCAGCCACAAGCTGGCTGTGGTCGCGAGTGCAGGGGTCGTGTCCAGCTTCGAGCAGGTACTGGAGAGCTTGCAGTCCGGTTTTGCTGACGGCACGCTCTCGGACGGGGACGGAGAGGGCGTGATGAATGCCGTCGCCGATCTCACGATAGCGATGCGGTCGGACGTCCTGCACGCTGCTGCCTTTCCTTCGCAGAACACCGAACGCGCCGTTCGCCTGAATTCGAGGCGAATGGAAAAACTCGACGATCTCGAACGTCAACTTCTCGTATCCACCGACACCCGGGACAACTGATATGCGCGGCCATAATCGCCCACCATTCCCGCCGAAAATTCCCGGAACCGATCAGCCATCCTGGGACGTGCCGACGGCAATCATCTACCGTCCTGCCCGTTCCGCGATGACATCGGCGCCTCGGCCCAACTACTGGGTTCTCGAGTTCGAGCCGTCCCGGCCGCCGCAGGTCGAGCCGCTGATGGGATATACCTCCAGCAACGATCCCTATCGTTCGATCCGGCTGAAATTTCCCGACCGCGAAAGCGCTGTGGAATTCGCGGAGCGGCAGAACTGGCGCTATTTCGTGCGTGAGGACGTGGCTCACCGGCATGCGCCTGACCGCTGGCGGGGAGAGGAGCGGCATCGCCTCTACAAGGGAGCCGACGCCCCGAACGCCTTTCGCATACCGTCCCGCCTGGATCGGGATCGCACGGACCACCGACTCCGACGCGCAGTCGATCAGGAAGGCTCGGTGGACCTGCCGTCGCAAGAACAGGCGGAATTCGATCCAGTTATCGAAGCCAGTCTTGAATCCTTCCCGGCCTCTGATCCTCCGGCGTGGACGGTGACGTGACCCCCTGAAACTCCTCCAGGAATAGCTAGAGTCCGCCCTAACGAAGGACGGACAGAATGAAGCGATCAAGGTTCACGGAAGAGCAGATCATTGGGATCCTGCGGGAGCAGGAGGCCGGTGTGGCGACGGCGGAGGTGTGCCGGCGTCATGGGGTCAGTTCGGCGACCTTTTACAAATGGAAGGCCAAGTTCGGCGGGCTCGACGTGTCGGAGGCTCGGCGGTTGAAGGCGCTCGAGGACGAGAATGCTCGGCTCAAGCGGATGCTGGCGGACGCGATGCTGGACAACGTGGCGCTGAAGGACCTGCTGGGAAAAAAGTGGTGACGCCCGCCGGCTATCGCGAGGCGGCTGGTCATCTGCAGGCCGCCTACGAGATGAGCGAGCGGCGGGCATGCCGTGTGCTGGGCGTCGATCGGACGAGCGTGCGCTATCAGGCGACGCGCCCGGACGACGGCGCCCTGCGCGACCGGCTGAAGGCCCTGGCCCAGGAGCGACGCCGGTTCGGCTATCGCCGCCTGCACGTCCTGCTGCGGCGCGAGGGTCATGCGGTCAACAGGAAGCGGGTCCAGCGGATCTATCGCGAGGAGCGACTGACGGTCCGTCGACGCGGCGGTCGGAAGCGAGCGATGGGGACGCGGCGACCGCTGGAGCTGCCACTGGCGGCGAACCAGCGCTGGTCGCTGGACTTCGTGGCCGACCAGATGACTGACGGGCGGCGCTTCCGCATTCTGACGGTGATCGACAACTGCACGCGTGAATGCCTGGCGCTGGTGGCCGACACCTCGCTGTCGGGCGCGCGGGTCGTGCGGGAGTTGGACGCCGTCATCCGGCAGCGGGGCCGGCCCGACACCATCGTCAGCGACAACGGGACGGAATACACCTCGAACGCGGTCCTGGCCTGGTCCGACGACACCGGCGTCGGCTGGCATTATATCGCGCCCGGCAAGCCCCAGCAGAACGGCTTCAACGATAGCTTCAACGGACGCCTGCGCGACGAGTTGCTGAACGAGACGCTGTTCCGATCCCTGCCGCACGCCCGCGCAGTGCTGGAGGCGTGGCGACGCGATTATAACGAACGGCGTCCGCACTCGAAGCTCGGGTGGTTGACGCCACAGGCTTATGCAGAAGCGCTCAGCGGACAGATCGGCCGGTCCGCTGCGCTGGTTGGGGGCTGCGCTGACCGGCCTCTTGCCAACCCCGACAACCCCAGTTCAGATCAACCCAGGACTCTCGTTATGGCTGGATGAGAAACGGGGGTCACGTCACCAGTAACCAAACCCACGTCGAGCTTCTAAGTCGCGTTCTTGCAACGCCGACAGTGGCCGCTTCTGGCGCATCAGCGTTGTTTGGAGCGTATCTTGAGGAGGGGGGTGTTGATCGTGGGAGGTGGCCATGAGCCAGCCCGATCTGTTTCGTTTACCCCGCAAACCCTGGAACGCTGGTCGAATGACCGGTGCGAAGGCCCCACTTAAGCCAAAGCACATCTGGGCGATCCGTCAGCACCTGAAGTCCGTTGGATCGACACGAGATCTCGCGATGTTCAACATCGCATTGGACGCCAAGCTGCGGGGCTGTGATCTGGTAAAACTCCGTCTGGGCGATATTGCTCAAGGCGGCGTCATTCGGCAGCGGTCGACGATCATCCAGCAGAAGACCGGTCGGCCCGTGCCGTTCGAGATCACGGAGGCCGCGAGGGAAGCTCTGGCTCACTGGTTGGAGCGCCGAGGAAGACGGCGTGACGACTGGCTGTTCCCCAGCCGCAGCCGGGATGGAGAGCACATATGCACCAGGCAGTACGCCCGGCTGGTCGATACCTGGGTGAGAATGATCGACCTGAATCCCAGCGCCTATGGCACCCATAGCCTTAGACGGACCAAGGTGGCCTTGATCTATAAGAAGACCGGAAACCTACGCGCCTGCCAGCTCCTTCTCGGGCACGGAAAGCTCGAGAGCACCGTTAGGTATCTCGGCATCGAAGTCGACGACGCGCTGGAGATTTCAGAGCAGATCGACCTCTGAGCAGGCTTGGGGCGGCCCGCCGTAAAGCGGACTGCCCTATGTCTCAGAACTGTGGAAAGCGGACGTCACCACCAAACGACGGCGATCAGCGTAGCACAATAGAGGAAGAGGGCTGGCAGGGTCGCAACCGACGACCACATCATCCTGCCTCTCGAAGCCAATTGGAAACCCAATACTGGGGTTCCGAGCAGAACAGCTGTGATGGTCGTTATTCCGGCAAATGCACCGTATTCAGCCGTGCTGAATGTCCATAACCCGGCGATCAAGCACCAGAACGTAGCCAACACTCCCCCTAACGCCGTGGCCACTATCGAGAAAACTGCGGGTGCCTTGGCCCACCGATCTACGTCGGGGAGTGCGGACGACATCTGGATTTCCTTGCCAGCTAGCCGTTACACAAGCAGACGCCGTGAGCGTCTGCAACGGGTGGGAAGCGGCCATTGGCTATGGCTTGCGGTCAGTCCTCCGCTGACCCAGGGCATTCATTCAATGTGCGGCACATTATGGAGGTAAGGGCTCGATCTATGCCGGAAGCGGCTTTTTTCTTAGAACTCCTCCCAACTCGACGCCACGACCGCCAGCGCCGGGCCATTACGCCCTGGCGCCATACGGGCGCGCGAAGGGGCGGTATGAGCGCGGGCGAAGCTTTCGACGCGAGCCTGGGCCTTGTGGATCGGCGTCGGCGCCTTGGCGACTTGGCTGGTTTCGAAGCGGCCGACGAGTTCGGCCAGTTCGGCGGCTTCGCGGCTCAGGCTCAGGCTGGCGGCGGTCGATTGCTCGACCATGGCCGCGTTCTGTTGAGTGACCTGATCCATCTGGTTCACGGCGGTGTTGACCTCGGCCAGACCCACCGCCTGCTCCTGAGTCGAGGCGCGGATTTCGCTCATCAGGGTCGTGATCTCTTCGATCCGCCCCGCAATGCCGGTCAGAGCCTCGCCCGACTGACGCACCAGAACCACCCCGTCCTTGACCTGGCTGGAACTGGCCGAGATCAGCGTCTTGATCTCCTTGGCCGATTCCGCCGAACGCTGCGCCAGGGCCCGTACTTCGGACGCGACGACGGCGAAGCCACGACCGGCCTCGCCCGCACGGGCGGCCTCGACTCCGGCGTTCAGGGCCAGGAGATTGGTCTGGAAGGCGATCTCGTCGATCACGCCGATGATCTGGCTGATCTCATTGGACGAGCGTTCGATCTCGCCTATGGCGGCGACGGCCTTCTGGACCACCACGCCGCCGGTCTCGGCCTGGGTCCGGCCTTGGGTCACGACAGTGTCGGCAGCCTGGGCGTTCTCAGCCGTCTTGCGCACGGTGGCGGTTATCTGGTCCAACGCGGCGGCCGTCTCTTCCAGACTGGCGGCCTGCTGCTCGGTGCGGCGTGACAGATCCTCGGCGGCGCTGCCGATCTCCTGTGCGCCCGACTGCATCGACCCGGCGTTGACGCCGATTACGCCCAGCGCCTGATCCAGCGTCGCCATGGCTTGGTTGAAGTTGTCGCGCAGGACGGCGTAGTCGCTCGGAAAGTCGTCCTGGATGCGATAGGAAAGGTCGCCGGCCGCCATGGCCGACAGCCCCCTGGCTGTGCCTTCGACTACGGCGGCCTGAACTTGCGCGGCCTGACGGTCCGCCTCGGCCCGGCGTTCGCGCTCCTCTTCGACGGCGGTCACGTCCGTGGCGAACTTGACCACCTTGTAGGGACGCCCGTCGCTGTCCAGGATCGGATTGTAGCTGGCCTCGATCACCACCCGATGGCCGCCCTTGCCGAAGCGTACGAACTTGTCCGCCACGAACTCGCCGGCGTTCAATCGACGCCAGAACTCGGCATAGGCCGGCGTCTGCGCCTCGGCCGGATCGACGAACATCCGGTGATGGCGTCCGACGATCTCGCTGAGCTCATAGCCGATGAACGACAGAAAGTTCTGGTTCGCCTCGCGTACCGTTCCATCCAGATCGAACTGGATCACCGCCTGGGAGCGATGCAAGGCGTCCACCATGCTGCGCCGTTCCGCCTCAACAGCCTGCTGCACTGTGCGAGTCTTTGATCCGAAGCCGAACATCATCATCTCCAATCGGCTCCCGAGAGGGCCGATCTCATATTCAGACAAGAACCTTAACAGTGATGGTATCAAACTTGATTTAATTGCGGGCCGCAGTGTTAGCGTTGACCCTTTCCCTCTCGGATCGGCCTGATGAGCTCAACGCGACAGTTTGCAGAACCCGACGATTTGTCGGAGCTTCATGTCGATCAACAGCTCTGCCTGGCGCTCCAAACGAGCAGTAGTCTCATTACGCGGCTTTACCGAAAGCTCCTGGCTCCGCTTGGCCTCACGCACCCGCAGTATCTGGTCCTTATCGCGCTATGGGAACTCGACGGCCCGACGACCATGGGCGACTTGGGAGATCGGATCTCGTTGGAGACGGGATCATTGACCCCCCTCATTAAACGCATGGAGAATGCAGAGCTTGTCACCCGTAAACGCGACGATCGCGATAAGAGACGGGTGTGGGTCCAGGCGACAACAAAGGCGGGGGGACTTCGTCAGGAGCTACTCTCGGTACGACGCGAAGTCGTCCGGCAACTTCCAATCAGACCAGACCAGATCGCAGCCCTCACACGGCTGCTGCAAGACATGAACGAAGCGCTGTCGTAACCACCCGACTATCCCGCCGAGGTTCGAAGCCGACGTCAGGATCGTGGAATAGTGTCTTGGCGACTTCCGCTTGGGTTGCGCCGCCGTGGTCCCTGGCGGAATATGTCTGCTTAGGGTCGATTTCAGTCCAGAGGCCGAAAGCGGACGTTGGCCCCAGTCCGGAAAGCAGTTGCGGTCGACGTCAGCCAGGGGTTGTCAGGCGACGTTGGCGAGCTCAGTTGACCGAACTGCCGTGATCGCCTGACACACTTGGTCCAATAGACGTGTCGCCTCTATCGGCTTGGAGATATGCCCGTCGGCTCCAGCTGCCATAGACTTCGCGACATCTTCTGGCATTGCGTTCGCCGAAAGCACGTAGATCGGTGTGGTGAGGACCTCGCCCGTTGCCTCTAACGCCCTGATTTTGGTGATGGCAGTGAGGCCGTCCATAACCGGCATCTGCATATCCATAAGGATCAGATCGAAGGTCTCGCATTTTGCCGTATTGACGGCGTCGGCGCCATTCTCGACGGACGTCAGACTGGCCCCGGCCGCGCCCAGGATAAGCTCGACGACACGGCGATTGACGGGATGATCTTCGGCCAAAAGAATGCGGACGCCTTGTAAAGGCGCAGCTTCGATTTGATCTTCCTCGTCGGCTCGAACGGCCTGAGTATTTGAAGGGGCCTTGGCTAAATCCAGGATCAACGTGAAGGTCGCCCCCTGTCCGGGAGCCCCATCTGCGGTCAGCTGCCCTCCCATAGCACCCGCCAGTGCATG
Source organism: Brevundimonas sp. EYE_349 (assembly GCF_023147505.1). Taxonomy (GTDB): domain Bacteria; phylum Pseudomonadota; class Alphaproteobacteria; order Caulobacterales; family Caulobacteraceae; genus Brevundimonas. The sequence goes on from NZ_JAHXPB010000001.1 coordinate 140,917, forward strand.
GGAAATCGACAGACCCAGGCCTGACCCGCCAAAGCTCCGGGTGATTGACCCATCAATCTGCTCGAACCTGGAAAACAGCTTTCCTTGCGCGGTCGCATCGAACCCGATGCCGCTGTCTCGAACCTTAATGGTGAAGCGGGTGTGAGAGGCGTCAGGTTTCGCGGCCACTGTCAGGTGGATGCTCCCGCTGCGTGTGAACTTGACGGCGTTGCTCAGCAGATTGGCAATGATCTGCCTGACCCTCACGGCGTCGCCTATGTAAGCGCCAGCAGCGTCGGGATGGACGACGACTTGAAGGTCCAGCCCCTTTGCCTGGGCCTGAGGGTCGAACAACGCCGCACAGGTATTGACGGCGTCAGCCACGTTGAAGGGCTCGGCCAAGACGGTGAGCTTTCCCGCTTCGACCCTCGCAAGATCGAGAATATCCGTGAGAAGCGTCTCTAGAGTTTTCGCGGACCCCTCGATCAAGTGGACCATTTCACGCTGATTTGAATCAAGATTCGTACGCGCCAGTGCGCCGGCCACCCCCATGACCCCGTTAAGGGGCGTGCGTATCTCATGGCTCATGTTCGCCAAGAATTCCGACTTGGCCTGGTTAGCGGCCCCCGCTTTTTCAGCTGCGGCCTTCAACGCTTCAGACGTCTTTTCCGCGAGATCCAGCGATGCCGATACGGCCCTGCTGTCCGCCAGTCCCCGTCGCGTCGCCGCAGCGAGATGAGCCAAGTACATGAAATTGGCGAGACAGACGAAGGCAGCGGTCGGTTTGCCCGGCTCGGTCACCAGCGAAATCAGAGGCAAGGCCACAAGCAGCAGGCCAAACGGCGCCGTAGCAGCCCAAACCATTGCGGCGGAGGAACTGGCGTGCAACCGCACATTCATCACCCCACCCGCAAGCACAGTGACGGCGAGCACTCGCCCCTGCCAACCTTCCATGAACCATGCCAACGGCGCGACGCTCGCAAACACGGTGGTGCTGACAACGACAGACGCGACAAAAAGCTGTTTACGCCAGTGGGGTGCGACAAACCCCTCCCTACGCATCGGCGCGCTTATCCAGGACGTGGCGAGTTGCGCGGCGACTGTCGCAATCAACCAAATGACCGGCCACGCTGCCGCGTCATGTAGAAAGACGGCTGCCGCGATTCCCACGCTGAATAACAGCCGGATGGGAAACTCCCGGACGCGGCGGCGTGCAATATCGGTCCAGTCTTCATCTCGCATCCAGGCAAGATGAGAGCGTTTAGTTGACTGGCCGTGAACGTGTCCGAAAAATGTCAAAATGATATTTGCCGACTTGGCCGTGGTCATCGGCTGCTTGGCAGCTAACGTCCGCTATGCCCTCGGCCACGTCCTCAATCGGCAAGGTCAGGTCGAAGACCTTGCCGGGATTGATCTTGCGGCTGAGGACGAGGTCCATCAGGTGGGGCAGGAAGCGGCGCACCGGGGCCGGGCCACCCATCAGGCTCTTCTGGGCGAAGAATAGGAACTCGCCGTTCAGTTCGACGCCGTGGGGGACGCCGACGAAGCCGACAGCGCCGCCGGGTCGGGCGCAGTTGATCGCCTGGTGCATGGATTCGTTGGTGCCCACGCATTCAAGAACCGAATCCGCCCCGACGCCCTTGGTCAGTTCCTTGATGCGGGCGACGCCGTCGTCGCCGCGCTCGGAGACGATGTCGGTCGCCCCGTATTCCAGCGCCAGGTTCTGGCGGCTCTTGTGGCGGCTCATGGCGATGATCCGCTCGGCGCCCATCTGCTTGGCCGCCAGAACGCCCATCAGTCCGACCGCGCCGTCGCCGACGACCGCGACCGTCGAGCCGGGCTGAACGCGTGCAGCGTCGGCGGCGTACCAGCCCGTGCCCAGAACGTCCGACACGGCCAGAAGGCTGGGGATCAGATCGTCGTCGGGGATGGTCTCGGTGGCGACCAGGGTGCCGTCGGCCAGCGGCACGCGGGCGTAGGATGCCTGCGCGCCCGACATGAACTCGCGCTGCTCGCAGGAGGACTGGAAGCCGTGGCGGCAATGCGGGCAGGTGTTGTCCGAGATGCAGAAGGAGCCGACCACGAACTGGCCGGGGCGGACGGTCTTCACGTCGGCCCCGACCTCGACCACGACGCCGCAGTATTCATGGCCCATGTGCATGGGGCCTTCCAGCGGTTGGAGGCCGCGATAGGGCCAGAGGTCAGAACCGCAAATGCAGGTGGCCGTCAGCTTGATGATGGCGTCGGTGGGCTTGAGGTTTTGGGGTTCGGCGACATCTTCGAAGCGGACGTCGCCGGGGCCGTGAAGGACAGTGGCAAGCATGGGTTTCGCCTTCTGATCAGGTTCGGGGAGGAATAAGTTCGATGCGGACGGGCGCGTCGATCTTGGCCAGCGCCTCGATGTGGCCTTCGAGGCGGCCCAGGCGGACCAGGCCGCGCGAGTAGCCGAAGTCGCGATAGAAGATCGCGAGATTGCCCCAGGGGGCGTAGTAGGCGATGTCGCCGGCTACGGGGGCGACGCCCTCGGGCGCGCCAGCCGTGGAAAGCGCGCGCGGCAGGTCGGCGATCTTCTCCGTGCGGTTGTAGTCGCTCAGCGTCAGTTCGATCGGCAGGAGGGCGGCGAGGTCCCGCGCCGCCTCGCTGTCATCCAGCACGGCCGTGAACGTCTGATCGGCGGCGATAATTCTGATCTTCATCGGCTCATCCACGGTTTGCTCCGAACGGCTCGGCTCACCGGCCGAGGCGTCGGACGTCGGCCCGCTGCAGGCGGCGGCGAGAACGGCGACGGCCAGCAAGGCGAGCGGCTGTCTCCAGGCCCGCATGATTTCAGCGCCCGCCGTCCGCTGTTGGCGGTCCAGCTAGGTATTGGTCGTCGGTCACATGCTCCATCCACTCGACCATCTTGCCGTCCAGGGCCTCCTGGATGGCGATGTGCGTCATGGCTGTGGTCGGTGACGCGCCGTGCCAATGGCGATGGCCGGGCGGACACCAGACGACGTCGCCGGCGCGGATTTCGACGATCGGTTCGCCTTCGCACTGGGTCCAGCCGACGCCGGACGTCACGACCAGGGTCTGACCCAGCGGATGGGTGTGCCAGGCGGAACGCGCGCCGGGCTCGAAGGTCACGCTGGCGGCGCCGTGACGCGCGGGGGCAGGCGCGGTGTTGAGCGGATCAATACGAACCGTGCCGGTGAACCACTCGGCCGGCCCCTTCTGTGAGGGCTGGGTTCCGTTGCGGTGGAGTATCATAGGGGCCTCCTTGATCGACTGTGCGGCCGTCGGCGCGACGGGCAGGAACAGTGCGGCGATCGTCAGGCCGATCACGAGCCGGATTGGACGACGCGTGATCATAACGCCGCGCCCTTAGACAAGATGCTGCTCGAAGAAGGACTGGAGTTTGTCGAACGGGATCACGTCCAGGCGGTCGTAGAGATCGATGTGACTGGCGCCGGGAATGATCATCAGTTCCTTCGGCTCAGCCGCAGCGGCATAGGCGGTCTCGCTGAAGTAGCGCGAGTGGGCCTTTCCGCCGTGGATCAGCAGGATCGGGCGCGGCGAGATTTCCTTGATGTAGGTCAGGAGCGGCATGTTCATGAAGGACAGCGGGTTGGTGACCGTCCACGAGCCGTTCGAGTTGACCGCGCGCGGGTGGAAGCCGCGCGGCGTCCTGTAATAGTCGTGATAGTCGACCAGGAACTGGGCTTCGCCGCCCTTCAGCTCGTTCATGGCCGGGCCATAAGCGGGCGCGCCGTTTTCTGCATCCTGCCAGCGCTGCCGGCTCAGTTGCTCCAGGGTTTGCGCGCGCTCTTCGGCGGTCACGCTGTCATTGTAGCCCCGGGACATGACGCGGGTCATGTCATACATGGTGCTGGCCACGACGGCCTTGACCCGCTTGTCCACGGCGACGGCGTTCAGGGCCATGCCGCCCCAACCGCAGATGCCGATGACGCCGATGCGCTCGCGGTCGACGGACGGATGCAGGCCGAGGAAATCGACCGCTGCGCTGAAGTCCTCGGTGTTGATGTCGGGCGAAGCGATGTTGCGCGGCTCTCCGCCGCTTTCCCCCGTGAAGGACGGATCGAAGGCCAGGGTCGCGAAGCCGCGCTCCGCCATGGTCTGGGCATAGAGGCCCGATGACTGTTCCTTCACCGCGCCGAACGGCCCGCCGACGACCAGCGCGGCCAGGCGCTGATCGCTGCGAGCCTTGGGCAGATAGAGGTCGCCCGAAAGCGTGAGGCCGTAGCGGTTCCTGAACGTGACCTTCTGGTGGTCGACGATTTCGCTTTTGGGGAAAAGCTTGTCCCAGTCGTCGGGCATGGTCTGCGCCTTTGCATTGGACGTGTTGAAGAGCGACCCGGCGGCTGCGGCGACGACGCCGGCGCTGGTCAGTTTCATAAGGTTGCGTCGGCTCGTGTCTGAGGTGGTCATGGCTATCTCCTCGTTCATGTCGGTCATCGGGGTTTCAGCAGCCTGCGGCCGTTGCCGATCAGGACCAGCGCTGCCCCGGCCAGGACCACGCTGCCGATGAAGGTCGCCCGGATCGAAAAGCCGTCCAGCAGCCAGCCGCCCGCCACAGCGCCGAGCAGGATCGAGGCCTGGACGGCGGCGACCATCAAGCTGCCTGCGGCTTCCGGCGCGTCGTCGGCGTTCTGGGACATCCAGGTCATCCAGATCACCGACATGGCGGTGTTATTTGCGCCCCACAGCGCCAGCAGCACGCCGGCCGCGAACGGTGATCCGCCCAGGAACAGAAGTCCGAGCGTGCAGCCGCCCATCAGCAGGGCTGGCAGCCGCAGAAGGCGGGCGACATCGCCTTTCAGGAAACGGCCGGAGGCCCAGGTGACTGGCATGAATTCCGAGGCGATCAGCATCGCCACGCACAGGGCCATAGACAGGACCGCGCCCCAGGCGGCGGCGGGCTTGACGGTCGTATCGGTAGTGAGGGCGACTTCGATCATGGCCGAACTTCTATCGGCGAACGCACAAAGCGATTAGTCGTCCTAATCGGCATGAACTAATCGATATGAACGAATAGTCTGACGCAGCGCCGAGGAGGAGACCGCCCGTGGAACGGACCGACTTCAATCAACTGACCTGGTTCCAGGCTGTCGCCGAGGAGCGCAGCTTCACCAAGGCGGCGGCGCGGCTCGGCGTGGCGCAGTCGACGCTCAGTCATGCGATCAAGCAGCTTGAAGCCCGGATGGGCATTCGTCTGCTGACGCGGACCACACGCAACGTCGCCACGACCGTCGCGGGCGAGCGGCTGCTGCAGACCGTCGCCCCGCGCATGAGCGAGATCGAGGAGGAGATCGCGGCGCTTACGGCGTTTCGCGACAAACCGTCCGGCTCAATCCGGCTGACCCTGTCCGACCATGCCCTGCAGACCGTAGTCTGGCCCAAGCTGAAGCCCGTGCTCCAGGCCTATCCGGACATCAGCGTCGAACTGCTGCTGGACAGCAGCTTCCGCAACATTGTCGAGGAGGGTTACGACGCCGGCGTCCGGCTCGGCGAAAGCGTCGAGAAGGACATGATCGCGGTCCGTATTGGACCTGACTGGCGCCTCGTGGCGGTGGCTTCGCCCGAATACCTGGCTAGCCATGGGCGGCCCAAGCATCCGCAGGACCTGGTCCGCCACCGATGCATCAACATGCGCCAGGAAAGCGCCGGCGGCCTCTATGCCTGGGAGTTCGAGAAGGACGGGAAGGAGTTGAGGGTCAGGGTGGACGGCCAACTGACCTTCAACAACTCCTACGCCATGATCGACGCGGCGATCAGCGGCTTCGGCATCGCCTATGTGCCGGACAGCATGGCGGAGGCGTCGATCGCCTTAGATAAATTGGAGGTGGTTCTGGACGACTGGTCGCCGCCCTTCGACGGCTACTTCCTCTACTACCCCAGCCGGCGGCAGAACCTCCTGGCGTTCCAGATCATCGTCGACGCCCTGCGGCATCGCGGGAATTGAAGTCCGCTTTCAGGCTTTGATCTAATGACCGCTTCTGGCGCTTGGCCGAACTTGCAAAGCTCGCCAGGCACTCGTCAGAGCATGGCGAGGTGCGTCTTGCGGGTTGGAGCCGGAAAATCAGCGTCGATGGCGGCGAGATCGTCCCGCGTCAGCGCCAGGTCCAGGGCGCGGCGGTTGTCCGCGACGTGCGCCGCATCACCAGCCTTGGGGATGGCGATGACCCGCGGATCGCGTAGGACCCATGCCAAGGCGACCTGGTAGGGCGTGGCGTCGTGACGCCTGGCGACAGCCGATAGGGCAGGGGACGCCGGCAGCGCGCCTTGGCCGATCGGGCTGTAAGCCATGACCGGTATCAGGTGTCGGTTCAGCAGCGGCAGGAGGTCGAACTCCGCGCCGCGCTCGGTCACATTGTAGAGGATCTGGTCGGTCGCGCAGGTCTCGCCGCCAGCGCGAAACAGCTGTTCCATATCCGTATGATCGAAGTTGCTTACGCCCCAGCGCCGGATCTTCCCGGCTTGGACGAGGGCATTCATGCCTTCGATGGTCTCGGCGAGCGGCACGGAGCCGCGCCAGTGCAACAGATAGAGGTCGAGGCGGTCTGTTTTCAGGCGATTCAGACTGGCTTCGCACGCCCGTTCGAGGCGGCCTCTCCCGGCATGCTGCGGATACACCTTGCTGATCAGGAAGACCTGATCGCCAACCCCGGCCAAGGCTTCACCGACCAAGGTCTCGGTCGCGCCGTCGCCATACATCTCCGCGGTGTCGATGAGGGTCATGCCGAGGTCGATGCCGGTGCGAAGGGCGGCGATCTCCTGTTCGCCGCGGCGCGGGTCTTCGCCCATCCGCCAGGTCCCCTGTCCGAGGGCAGAGACTTCTGTGTGGTCGGGAAGCGTCACGGTTCGCATGTCGGTCTCCTGGGCTTGGTCTTTGAAGCGAACGCCCGGGACCGCCTTTCGCCTTCAGCTAATCGCGTCCGACGCCCAGCCATCCATGACGAGGACCCGGAATGTTGCCGTCCCATGCAACCGAACGGGCTGGGCGGGACTAAGAGAAGGTCAGGATTTTTGCATGCGAGACCCCAAGGCCGCCGGCTTCGTCCGCATTCGTGGCGCGCGAGAGCACAATCTCAAGAACATCGACGTCGATGTCCCGCGCGACGCTCTGGTCGTGTTCACAAGCGTGTCGGGATCCGGCAAGTCTTCGCTGGCCTTCTCCACCCTCTATGCCGAGGCCCAGCGCCGCTATCTGGAGTCGGTGTCGCCCTATGCCCGTCGCCTGTTCCACCAGATGGAGACGCCGGAGGTCGATCTGATCGAGGGCCTGCCGCCTGCGGTGGCTTTGCAGCAGCAGAGGGGCTCGCCGACCACGCGGTCGTCGGTCGGCAGCGTGACGACCCTCTCCAATCTTCTGCGCATGCTTTATTCTCGCGCCGGCGACTATCCGCCCGGACAGCCGCATCTCGAAGCGGAATCCTTCTCCCCAAATACGCCCGAAGGCGCCTGTCCGCGATGCCAAGGTCTCGGACGGATCCACGAGGTCACCGAGGGCTCGATGGTGCCTGATCCCTCCAAGACCATACGCGAGCGCGCCGTCGCCGCCTGGCCACTGGCTTGGGGCGGCCAGAACCTGCGAGACATCCTGATCAGCCTAGGCGTCGACGTCGACAGGCCGTGGCGCGACCTGCCGAGGAAGACGCGCGACTGGATCCTGTTCGCCGAGGAGCAGCCTCAGGTTCCCGTCTATCCCGGATGGACCCACGAGGAGATCCAGCACGCAATCAAGCGCAAGACCGAGCCCGCCTATATGGGCACCTTCTCGAGCGCCGAACGCCATGTGATCCACAGCTTCGCCACAACTCAGAGCGCAATGATGAAGGCGCGCGCGGCGCGCTTCATGATCGGCCGACCTTGCCCGGTCTGCGACGGCAAGCGACTGCGTCGAGAGTCCCTGTTGGTCCACTTCGAGGGGCTCGATATCGCCGAGATGAGCGGCCTGCCCATGGCACAATTCTCCAAGACCTTCGCCCCCTATGCCGAGGCGAAGGCCGGCAAGCTGAGGGCGTTACGCCAGAGCCATCCGGAGAAAGCCTTGGTGGTCGAGCGCATCGCCGCAGATCTCTGCCGTCGGCTCTCGGTGTTGCTCGACCTCGGCCTGGGCTATCTGACCCTGGAGCGGAGCACTCCGACCTTGTCGCCGGGCGAGCTTCAGCGCTTGAGGCTCGCTACCCAGGTCGTCTCGAACCTGTTTGGGGTCGTCTACGTCATGGACGAGCCGTCCGCCGGCCTTCATCCCCGCCGACACCGAGGCGCTGTTGCGCGCCCTCGATGGTCTCAAGGCCGTCGGCAATTCACTGTTCGTCGTCGAGCACGACATGGACGTCGTGCGCCGCGCCGACTGGATTGTCGATGTCGGGCCCGCCGCCGGCGAGCACGGCGGCGAGATCCTCTATAGCGGGCCGATCGCGGGCCTCGCCAAGGTCGCCGCGTCGGAGACAAGGCGACATCTGTTCGACGAAAGCGGCGACGTCACGAGCCGGCCGCGCGAACCTGCCGGCTGGTTGCGGCTGGAAAACGTCTCACGCAATAACCTGAAGCAGGTCGACTGCGACATTCCGCTCGGGGTCATGACCACGGTCACCGGCATTTCCGGCTCGGGGAAATCGAGCCTGGTGAGCCAGGCGCTGGTCGAGCTGGTCGCCGGCGCTCTCGGCGCCGCGCCTTCGGCCAGGGATGACGTGGATGGTGAAGCCGGACTCGAGGACGCGACGGCTGTCCCCACCGAAGGTCGGATCGCCGGCGGGCTGGAAGGAGTTCGGCGGCTGATCGAGGTCGATCAGAAGCCGATCGGCCGCACCCCGCGTTCCAACCTCGCCACCTACACCGGGCTTTTCGACCACGTCCGCGCCCTGTTCGCGGCCACCCCCGAAGCCCGCAAGCGCCGCTACGACGCCGGACGATTCTCCTTCAACGTCGCGAAGGGCCGGTGTCCGCGATGCGAAGGGGAGGGCTTCGTCATGGTCGAATTGCTGTTCCTCCCCAGCGTCTACGCCCCGTGTCCCGACTGCCATGGCGCCCGCTACAATCCCAAGACGCTCGAGATCACCTACAACGGCAAGACCATCGCCGAGGTGCTGGCGCTCACGGTCGAGCAGGCCTGGGACTTCTTCGGCGACGCACCCAACGTCTGCCGCTCGCTCAAGGTGCTGCGCGAGGTCGGGCTGAACTATCTCCGCCTCGGACAGCCCGCGACCGAGTTCTCGGGCGGCGAAGCGCAAAGGGTGAAGCTGGCGACGGAACTGCAACGCGCCCAGCGCGGCGGGGCGCTCTATGTACTTGACGAGCCTACTACTGGCCTACACCCGACCGACGTCGAACGCCTGCTGGGCCAGCTCAACGCCTTGGTCGATGCTGGCAGCAGCGTCATCCTGGTGGATCATGACATGAAGGTCGCAGCCGCAAGCGACTGGGTGATCGACATTGGCCCCGGCGCCGGCGACGAAGGCGGGCGGATCGTCGCCACCGGCCCGCCGGCCAAGGTCGCGGAATCACGAGTCAGCCGCACGGCGCTCTACCTAGATCGTGCGCTCCGCGGGCCAACGGGCCCGTCGGATCAGAGCGAAGGGATTTCACCCCGATGACGTCACGCCCTCATGCGAAAACACATGGCGCGGAGCGCGGCCTGACCCGCTTTGTATGATTCAGCGATGCGGTCTTCGCCATCGCCCTGACCTTGCTGATCGTCGAGATCAAGGTGCCGGGGTCGCCTCAAGGGCAGCAGGGCTACACCGATCTGGTCCATGCCATGACGGAGCAGTGGCGCGAGCATCTGGCCCTTTTGCTCTGCTATGTCGTGATCGGCGCCTACTGGCTGCAACACCATTATTCCGGGCGGATCTACGCCCGGAGCGATCACTGGTTCGGCGCGATCAACCTTCTGTTCCTGCTGGCGATCGTCGTCGTCCCTTACCCGATCCGCATCTGGGTCTTCCATCTCGAAACAGCGTTCGAGCCCGTCGCGTCAGTGGTGTTCACAACCGGCGTCGCCCTTATCGCCTGCGCCTGGATGGCCAAATGGTTCTACGGCGTAGTGGGCCAACGGACGATGGACGAGCGGCTCGCGGCGGATTTCATCCAGGAGATGACGCGCCGCTACGGGCTTGCGCGATCACCCAGATCACTGCGGTCCCGATCTCTGCTTTCGGGCCACGCGTCGGCGTGGCCGTGACCCGCCTGTCGGTCGCCTTCTTCTTCCTGCCCCAGCCCAGGCCTCGCTACCATCCGGGCGAGGAACCGAGCGCTCGAGAAATGTCGGACGGATAGTCATCACGTCTAGGGCGATCTGCCACGACTTTGGCGCCTGACGCAGCCAATACCGTGTCGGAACGTTGGCGTGACGCCCAAGGACTTGAAAGGAGACCGAGATGGCCGATGTTGAATCCCGTCCACCCGTGAATAAGGCCCTGTTCGTGCGACTGCGCGCAAAGCCTGGCAAGGAGGCTGATCTAGAGGCTTTCCTGCGCGACGGGCTGGCGGCTGTGAAGGAGGAGCCGGACACGACAACATGGTATGCGGTCCGCTTCGGCCACGACGACTTCGCCATCTTCGACACCTTTCCGGGAGACGCGGGGAGGCTGGCTCATCTGGCAGGAAAGGTTGGCCGTGCACTCGTCGCCAAAACACCGGAACTGCTCGACGGCCTGCCGAAGATCGAAGACGCACAGGTTCTGGCGTACAAGCTTACCGACCAAAGCGGTGAGGTCCGGGACTGAGGCTCCGAGCGGCCCCTGCCTTTGACTGCAAGGCGGGGGCTTGTTGGCCGGGGTCGTGACAAGACCAAGCGTTGGCGGGCAGCTTAAAGCCGCCCAACAGTAAACTTCTCACAAATCACAAACCGCCCTCATTGCCGTGTAGCGGCCAATCCAAGCTAAAATGCTGGCTTTGGATTTGGTCTCCGATGCGACCTCCGCTTCTGGCATCGACCGGCTCGGCTGAATGTCTGGAATCCGGCACCAAGCAACTGGCGCAAAGACGTACTCACTTGGACAATAAGCGAACGGCGCTCTGGTGACCGCGGTCGGTGGTAGCCGGATTAGCCGGCAGTCAGCATCGTTGCGTAGCTTCGCCGAGAAGTTCGATGACGACGCCGAGCGCCGCGAGGCGCACCCGATTGACGCCCAATGCCCCGAAATGCTCAACGCGGCAGCGCGTCGGCAGCCCCGTTCGGGCCAGGGCGAAATGAACAAGCCCCTCCTCGTCTTGCGGCCCCGCCGGCCCGGCGAAACCGGTGACCGAGATGGCGACGTCGGCCGCTGAACGCTCAAGCACGCCTTCCGCTATGGCGCGGGCGACGGGCTGCGACACTGCGCCGATGTCGGCGATCACGGCGGGATCGACATTCAACAACCGGGTCTTCGCATTGTCCGAATAGGTGACGAAGGCGCAGTCGAGAACATGGCCAAGCCCCTCGATTCCGGAGACGGCGCTCGCCGCCAGGCCTGCGGTGCAGCTCTCGGCGAAAGCGACCTTGCAGCCCTGTGCGTCGAGCGGAACCAGCACCTTCCGCAGCGCCTCGACCCAGTCGCCGGGCAGAGGCGCCGCTAGTCCCGGAGCGTCGGTCGACCCTTTCTCACCGCTTTCCCTCGTCATGCTTCGACGGTCCGGAAACGACCCCCGGCTCGCGCGGTTTCAACGTCCGGTCTGCAACACAGGAACCGCGCGCTCGCAATGTGGTTTTTGTCCCGCCGACAGGGAGACTGATTATGGCCGAGAAGACGCTGGACACACTATTCCACGACACGCTCAAGGACATCTACTACGCCGAACGGAAGATCCTGAAGTCGCTGCCCAAGATGGCGCGCGCGGCCCAGGCGCCCGAGTTGAAGGCCGCCTTCGGAAAGCATCAGTCGGAGACGGAAGGCCAGATCGAACGCCTGCAGCAGGTGTTCGAGATCATCGGCAAGCCGGCACGCGGCAAGACCTGTGACGCCATTGAAGGCATCCTCGCCGAGGGCGACGAGATCGCCGAGGAGTACAAGGGCACAGCGGCGCTGGACGCCGGTCTGCTGGCCGCCGCCCAGGCGGTCGAACACTATGAGATCACCCGCTACGGTACGCTGAAACGCTGGGCCCTTGTGCTGGGGCTGAAGGACGCTGCGGCCCTGCTCGACGAAACCCTGCAGGAAGAGTCCAAGACGGACGAGGACCTCACCAAGATCGCCGACGCGGCCGTGAACGCCGAGGCGCTCAAGCCCGCCGCCTGACGGTGTCTCGCTCGAACGAGAGCGAGGCCAACGAAACGCCGGACGCGGTTCTGATGGACCTCGTCCGGCGGCTGGCCGATCGCGGCTTTTACGTCCTCGGCTTACTGCCTTCAGCGCCCCCGAACGACCGGCCGCCGCAAGAGCCCGCGTGACGTCCGCGCTCCGTCACGCCTTCGAGCGCATGACTTGACGGCGTTCGGCGTCGCCGAGTTCGCCGCCGGGCTCCTGCTGGCCTTTCTGACCCTGCGCGATGTCGTGGACACGGCCGTCGTGCCGGGCCGCACAGGGGGCGCGCTGAAGATACTTCGCCGTATCGTGCGGTTCAGCCTGCCGCTCTGGCGCAGGGGCCGCACGCCCGCCCAAGGCATCTCCACCGCCTTCGCGCCCTCCGCTCTGGTCAAGGCCTTTGTGTTGTGGATGGCGTTCCTGACCCTCGGCTTCGGGCTGATGGTTCACGCCTTCGCCTTCTCGTTCGAGCCGGCCCTGCCCAGCTTCCCCCAGGCCCTCTTCGTCGCGGGAAGCGGCCTGGTCACCGTCGGGCTGAGCGAAACGGACGCCATGGGATGGGCGCGGTGGGTGGTGATGGCGTCAGGGTTCTGCGGCTTCGCCGTGGTCACCCTGTCCGTCACCTATCTGCTTCAGCTGCAGGAGGCGCTGGCGGGTCGCGACACCGCGGTGCTCAAACTCATGACCTCGGCGGGCAAGCCGCCGAGCGGGCTCGGCCTTCTGGAGCGCTACGCTGACCTGGGCTGCGTCGACGACCTCGGCGATCTGATGCGGGAGGCCCGCACCTGGTGTGCGCAGACGGCGCAGAGCCACGCCTCCCACCCATCGCTGATCTATTTCCGCTCCGCCGGCACGGCCTGTGGTTGGCCGGCCGCCCTCGGCGCGATGCTTGATCTCTCCCTCATCGTCGAACGGCTGATCGACAGACCGGACTGGCGAGGCCAGGCGGTTCTGCTGCGCGACGAGGGTCGGGCCATGATCGAGCGCGTCATGGACATCGTCGATCTTGATCATCCGCCCGTCGCGGCCGGCGAGGAGGAGGTCGAGGCGCTTCTGCGGCGGCTGGGGGCCGCCGGTTATCCCCTGCGCCCCGACGCGGACCCTGAAGCTTTCCGGATCGAAAGGGGACCGCATGCGGGTTGCGTACGCCGGCTGGGCGATCACCTCGGATCGATGGCGTCTCCTCTGGTTCCCGATCAGACGCGCTGATCCAGGGTTCAGCGCAGTTGACTATCCTTGCTGCCCCGCCGGTTGATGCCGACGAGGACCACACGGCTGTCGCGTCCCGACTGGCAGTCGATGCAGGTTCGCGCACTGGGCAGGGCGCGGCGCCGTGCGTCCGGAATCGGTTCGCCGCATTCCACGCAATCGCGCGTGCCCTCGCCGACCGGCATGCGGGCGCGGGCGGTCAGAACCCCGTCGGTCACCGTGTCTTCGATCTGGTCGAGAACCGCGCCGTCGCGCGTCCATCCGCCGGCCATGGCTTCGCTATTCCTCTGTTTTATTCGTCGCTTAGATAGGAAGCGGTCAGGGCCTTCGCCAGCGTTGGCGAGGGGCGCGCCCCGTCTCGCCGCCGAGCGCCCAGATCAGGCCGGCGACCAGACCGGCGGCGACCAGTGCGAGTCCGGGGTGGAGGACGGCGCCGGTGTAGAGGCTGGACGGGATCGAGGGCTCGGACGGCGAGCGGATGCGGCCGTCGCTGCGCGGATGGTCAAGATTGTTCGAGACGTTCGCCGGCCGACGGCGATCCCGGAGCAGAGGCGGCACGAGGCTCGAGATCCGGTCCGCCAGGCCAGGCGCGAGGATCGCGCCCGCACGCTGAAACGCGCCGACGCCGCCCACGATGATCTCTCGCCGGGGGTGCTGAACGGCATGGAGGGTGGCGCGTGCGGCCACTTCGGGCGAATAGGCGGGAGGCGGGACCTTGGCGGCGGCACCCTGGTGGTTCGCCGCATGTTCGGCGAGAGGCGTGCCGATCCCGCTGGGCTTAACCAGGGTGACGCTGACGGGGGCGCGCTCGGCGAGCAGCTCGATCCGAAGGGAATCGATGAAGCCTTTCACCGCGTGTTTGGAGGCGGCGTAGGCGCCCAGGACCGGCGTGCCGATATCCGACGCCACGGATCCCACGACGACGAAGGCGCCGCCTCGAGGACGGAGCGCCGGGACGGCGACGCGGGAGGCGTTGACCACGCCCCAGTAGTTGGTCCTGAACAGCCGCTCGTGCTCGTCCGCCGGCGTCTCCAGCAAGGGGGCGTAGATCGCCACCCCCGCCGCATGAACCCAGCTGTCGAAGGGGCCGAAGGCGGCCACGGCCGCATCGGCCGCCGCCGACAGGGCCTGGGCGTCCCCGACGTCCGCCACGGCGAAGGCGGCGACGCCTCCGTCTGAAGCGATGTCGTCGCAGATGGCCTGCAGGGCCGGGCCGTTCCGGGAAATCAGGAAGACGCGCGCGCCCCGCCGGGCGGCGGCTTTCGCGGCGGCAAGGCCGATGCCGGAACCGGCTCCGACGATGACGATGGTCTGCGCCACGAGTGGCCTGAGGTTCGGCATGGGTCCTGACGGCGACGAGGACGATCGGACGCGCCGGCTCGCCGCGACGAGCCGGCCGCGTCACGTCAGTGGGGAAGCAGGACCACCTTCGTCCATTCGTTCTGCTTTTCCTTGAAGTTCTTGTAGCCCTCGGCGGCCTGCTCGAGCGGCAGCCGGTGCGAGATCAAATCCGTCGTGTCGATCTTGCCGTCGAGGATCAGCTGCAGGAGGTCGGGAAGATAGTTCTGCACATGGGTCTGTCCTGTTTTCAGGGTCAGCCCCTTTTCCATGAAGGCGCCGATCGGCCACTTGTCCGCGAAGCCGCCGTAGACTCCCGGGACCGAAACTGTACCGCCCTTGCGCACCGCCATGATGGTCTCGCGCAAGACGTGGGGCCGATCCGTGCCGAGGATCTTCGTTTCCTGTTTGATGGCGTCGACCATGTTGTCGGGCGAGAAGCCGTGCGCCTCCATGCCGACGGCGTCGATACAGCTGTCCGGACCGATGCCGGCCGTCATCTCCATCAGGGCCTCGCGCACCTTGACCTCGTGATAGTTGAGGACCTCGGCGCCGTTCTGCCTGGCCAGCTCGAGACGGCGTGGGTGATGGTCGATGGCGATGACGCGTCCGGCGCCCATCAGGATGGCCGACTTGATGGCGAACAGGCCGACCGGGCCGCAACCCCAGATGGCCACTGTGTCGCCTGGCTTGATCTGGGCGTTCTCGGCCGCCATCCAGCCCGTCGGGAAGATGTCGGAGAGGAAGAGCACCCGCTCGTCCTCGATCCCGTCGGGGATCTTGATCGGACCGTAATCGGAATAGGGGACGCGGGCGTATTCGGCCTGGCCGCCGGCGTAGCCGCCCGTCAGGTGCGAATAGCCGAAAGCCCCGGTCATGGCGTAGCCATAGGCGATCTCCGACGCGTCGGCCTTCTCGGCCGGATTGGAGTTGTCGCAGGCCGCCGGCATCTTGTGATCGCAGAAGAAACATTTGCCGCAGGCGATCACGAAGGGGACGACCACCCGGTCGCCGCGCTTGAGGGTGGTGTTGGCCGGGCCGACCTCCTCGACGACGCCCATGAATTCATGCCCGAGGATGTCGCCGTTCGACATGCCGGGGATCATGCTGTCGTAGAGATGCAGGTCCGAGCCGCAGATCGCCGTCGCGGTGATCTTGATGATGGCGTCCCGGGGATTGACGATCTGGGGGTCGGGGACGGTGTCGACCTGAACATTGTGTTTTCCGTGCCAGGTGAGAGCGCGCATGCGTCGGTCTTTCGTTCGAATGGGAAATCAGAAATGGCGGGCGGCGCGGGGCGCGGCGTCAGGCGCCCTGGAGGTCGAGACCTCGCCCGTCTCCATCAGCTGTTTGAAGCGACGCAGCTCGCGGCGAGCCTGGATCCGCGGCTCGCGCTGCATCACCTTGGCGACGACCTTGCCGAGCGCGCCGGCGGGCGGGTCGTAGCTGATGAAGACGCGGACCTCGGTGCCGCGTCCGAAGGCGTTGTCCCTGAACTCGATCCAGCCCTCGTGGTCGATGTCCGACCCCTCGGTCGATCGCCAGGCGATGTATTCGTCCGGGCGGTCCTCGGTGATCTCCGACTCCAGATCGACGTCGCCGCCGCCGGGCGCCGCGATCGTCCACCGAGACCGGGTGGCGTCGACAACCTCGACGGCGCGGACGTTCTCGGTAAAGGCCGGGAGATTGTTGAAGTCGCGCCAGAAGGCGTAAAGCTCCGAACGCGGACGATTGATTAGGGCGGCGCGGATGCTGGTCGCCGAATGCTCGCCGTCCACATTCTTCTTATCGACGAAGGCGGGCGAAGCCACCTCGGCGTCCGTCGAAAGTCCGTTGTCAGACATAGGTTTGGCTCCTCTGAGGGGTCGCAGCTGAAATGCGGTGTCGGGGCCGGGCGTTCCTCAAATCTAACGTGAACGCCGGCGGGGAACCGCCCACGTCTGTGCGGGGTTGCTGATCGAGATCAGGGAGACCCTTAATGACCCAGCGGCTTAAGCCACCGCGATCTACGGCTTACGAACGCATATCCGGCCATTTTCCGGCCAGTGCTCGCGAGCTGCGGTAGGCTAACCATTGAAAAGAATGGTGGACGCGACAGGGATTGAACAAGTGACCCCTACGATGTCAACGAAAGCGCCCCCACAGAGAACACAGCGAGGGCGGGTCTCCGAGGCTGACAGCGTGCCATCTGATGTCATCTCTTCTCATCTGCTCGCAGCTCTTTTTGGGCAGCATCGTGTAAGCGCCGCCGTGGGTCGCCTGGCTTCGATCGACCGCTTCTGACTCCTTGGGGACGTTCGGACCGTCCGCTCTTCGGCGCCATGCCCAGCGCTGGGACCTATGCGCAGTCTGACGCTAAGCTGACGCCGGTTCGCGACGGCGGGTGCGGGTGACCGGACAGCAGATGGCAGCCACGTCACCCAGTCGGCCTACAGACTAGGTCTGGCACATCGTGTCGACCGCCCGGTGGACGGCCAGCGCGAGAGGCCCGGGTCACGCCGGCGTCTTCAGCTGCGCGCGGCCAATCGGCCACGGCGGCGCGAACCTCATCGATGATGACGTCGATCAGGCGGTTGGAGAGGCTGTGGCGACGACCCAGGCCATGAACCTGCGCGCGGGTGGGGTTGCGGCTCCCCCCCCCCTCGATATCGAGATAGTGCTCGCGGCCGGGACCTGCCGAATAGGTCATAGGCCTTCGCGAGCCGCCATTGGCCTTGAGCATCCATCAGGTAGCTGTGCTCCCCGGTATGGTCGTCCCGGTTTCTGGCCGGCACGTTGAAGACGATGCCCGCGGAACGCGGTCCGCAGATCCTCGGCGTGCCGGGTGATTGCGACGGTGGCGCGCAGGAAGAGATCGTACCTTGCGGGCATGCGCCAAGGCGCTTCGACGGCGCCGCTTAGCGACACCATGCGCAGTCGCTGGCCCGGACGCGGCCGGTCGAAGCGGCGGGCGGTCGTGCTCGGCCCCGCCGCGTGCCGCGGCTCATATGGGGCCGCCCCTGCGGGCCTTAGTTTGCCGCCGAAGGTGTTACCCCACGTTGTCAAGCCGTCCTGGCTGCCAAGGCTATTGGCCCGGGGCAGTCACCGCAATTACGGATCATGCCGTATGAAGAGCTTTGCCAAGGCCTTCATCCAATCCTCGCTCATAGGCTGATCTGACTCAGGAGCACGCAGCATTTTCTCCGCCCGGCCGATCAGACATTGCAACAAAGCATGACGGAAGGTCGCAAGATCGAGGCCCGCTAGCGCGATCGCGGCTCCCGGATGTGTTAGCAACGTATCAATCGCGCGTAGACCGACAGTGTAGGTAGAGATCCAGGCAAAATGCCGCGCGTCCGGTAGTTCCGCCAGCACCGCTGCAATCGCCTGACGCTCCGGACTGATCAAGAAGGCCAAGATACGCATCCCGACGCTGCAGAATGCATCGCGAAAGTCCTTCGCATCCACGTCCTCATGAAGTCCACTTTCTTCCAGTTCCAGCTTGCGCCGCAGGAGACGCATCAAAAGATCACTGCGGTCATGGAACCGCGTGTAAATCGTCTTTTTGCTGACAGCAGCCGCACGTGCGATCCGTTCGATCGAGAGTTCGCAGGCACCCTTTGCAAGCAGCAAGTCCCAGGTGGCGGTCAGGATCCGGTCTTCCAGACTGGCCGCCTCTTCGGCACTCGGCCGGCCTATTCGACCGCGTTGGCTTATGGGCATCGTCTTTTCACCGCCCATTGCGGCCCTTCCTTTCATGAGTCCGAGCTTCGATCGGTCCCGGTCAGCATCGGCGACGCCCGCTCGAGCCGTTCAGGTGCCGTCCAGAGGCCGAGCATGAGCGGTCGTTACGCAGTCTGCTCATGGGCTGCCACACAACACGCGATTAATCCCGCCTGCGAGGGATAACCGCCCCTTAAAGGTTCGGACCTGTTACAGGCAGAACGGCTGCGCCAGATCCGGAGTGATGCGGACGAATTGACCCGAGCTGGCGTCGAGACAGCATAGCGTCGAGTGCGCCTCGGCGACCGTCTCGCCGTCCCTGCCGATATGCGTCGAAAACCATGCTCGCGACGCTGTGTGCTTCATAATCTGAACCGTCGCGATGAGACTATCGCGTTGATAGGCCGGTTTTCGATAGAAGATTTCGTGACTAGCGACAATCCAGCGAAGCCGATCGACATCTTCCTTCCTCGCCACCGCGCGCCAATACGCGGTTATCGCCTGCTGCACCCACTGCAGGTACACAGCATTGTTGACGTGGCCAAGTTCGTCGATCGCGTCCGCCGAAACGGTGATCGCATGCCGATGCGAACGGTATTGCGAGCTCCCCCCCGGCCCGCCGGACGGATCAGCGCCAGCCTGCTTCACCGATCCACCGGAGCGCCGTCAGCGACGGCATGAAGAGATATTCGCCGCCCATCAGACGGTTGAAGGTGGTCACGCCGTTGACGCGCCTTCGCGCCGGCTCCTGCGGAATGGTGAAGGTCCCGGGCTCCTCGTGCAGCGCGACGATCGGGTCCCTTTCGGTGCCAAGATCGATGAAGTTGCCCCGGTTGATCCATTCCTGCTGGAGGAACTCGATCGTATCGTACGCCCGCGCGCTGATGAAGATGAAGAAGATGCCGCGATCGCCATTCGCATCGTCGGCCGCCGTCACCTCCGGAGTCCACTTGGCGCCGAAGGTGGAAGAGCGCCGGATGATGCGGTGAATGTTGACGTCGGTCAGGATCGTCAACTGGCTGTCGCGCGGGTTGAGACGGCGCATGTGCGCTGAATGCGGACAGACCAGTCCCTTGGGATCTTCCTCGAAATTGAAGTCGTTGTTGCGTGATCGATCCGCCCCCAGCGCCTCGTCGTCATGATCCGGTGCCAGGATCAGCGGCGCGCCGCTGCGCCAGCGGCCGAACATCTTGGCCGCCAGCTTTTCCTGGTCGGCTTTGCTGTCGGCGTTGGCACGGATGAAATCGTTGAAGGCGCCAACCGCGCTCTGATATTTGCGCAGGACCACGAACGATCCGTTGCGGCCGAGTGGGCCCGGTTCGGGCATTGCGACTGGCGCGCCGGTCTCGCTGTTTTCGCCTAGGATGAACTCGCCCGCCGCGATCGCGCGCTCGTCGCCCCGCGGGTCCACCCCGCCGCCCGCCACTGTCGGCTGCGAAATGGAGTCGCGAAATCCGAAAGGATTCTTGGCATCGGCATCCGCCCCGAAGCTGTGCGTGCCGACGAGCGTGACACCATGCGAGGCTTCCAACGCGGTCATGGCGACTTCGATCGCCTTTTCCAGCGCGGCTTCGTCGCGGGCATAGATCGTCAGCGCGATATGGCAGGTGCCGGGCCGGAAGGCATCTTCCCACCGGTCGGGTGCGTTCGCGCCGAAGTCGCGCAGTTGCTCGGCTCGGGCGGCCATGCCCTGTTGAAACGGCAGGGGAAAGCTCTTCAGCGATGCCTCTGGCACGCCCAGCGCCTTCAGGCCGGCATGGCTGATCGCGACGCCGGTCCAAGCGTCCATGTCGTCCGTCCAAGCGTCGGCCGCGGGGATGTGCGGCGCGAGCCTGCGGACGAGATCGCGACCGCCTTCTGCCTCATCGACGTGCAGCATGGCGTGGAGGCCGACATAGGGCTCGGGCCGCGATCGCAGGATCAGGGCCTGGATGTCGTCGAGCTGCAGCTTGACCCGCTCCCGGCTGAAGCGCGCCTTCAGGTTCGCCAGAACGCTCATGTCAGTAATCCACCCCTTCCGGCTTGGAGATAGCGTCTGTAAGCTGGCCGAGCGCCGCCTTGGTCGTCGGGTCGATGCCCATGTTGGCGGCCTCTGCATCGAGAAACACGTTGAGCGCCTTCTCCATTCGCTGGTAGCGGCGTACGTCGACCACCGTCACCTGCGGATTGGCAACGAACCAGCCGGCAGCGTCGATCTGGTGGTCGGCGATGAAATCCTTCACCTTGGGGCTGTCGATCCCCGGCCAGCCTTCGACGTTGGCGAACAGAAGGTCCATGAGCTCGGGGATCTTGGTCGCAAAGTCATTGATGTAGGCATCCCAGTCGCCATCGTAAGCGGTCGCGAACAGGATGCGCGTATCATCGTCGAAAAAGACGAAGCGCATGTCGTGCAGGGTGGAGACGCGCTGGGCGCCGTCCATGTTGCCGGCGGTGAGATCGAAGATCCGTCGCAGGCGCTCCGCGCCGCCCGGTTTGAGCGTCGCGATGGCGGTGAGTTCGGACACGTTGCCGGATTGCTTGCCGGCGCGGCCGGCCGACCGGGCGCTGCCCTTCAAGTCCGGATTATGTTTGCGGATCATCGCCTCGAGCGCGATCTTGG
The DNA here is from genome assembly GCF_023147505.1 of Brevundimonas sp. EYE_349. Taxonomy (GTDB): domain Bacteria; phylum Pseudomonadota; class Alphaproteobacteria; order Caulobacterales; family Caulobacteraceae; genus Brevundimonas. Next base: position 161,971 of record NZ_JAHXPB010000001.1, read on the forward strand.
CGAGGTGGGGTGCATCGGCGGCGACTTCCTCCACCCGGCGACGGATTTCCTGAAGCTTGCTCTCGTCCGCGAGGCGCGGGTCCTTTTTGTCTGTGGTCATCACGACCTCCTGCTTGTTCAATCGGGAATGTCATCGAGCCGGACAGGCTCGATCCGGGGGCGCGCGTTCATCCGATGGCGGTAGCTGGTGGAGTGTTCGTAAGCCGCCCGGCGGATGCGCATGATCTGGCCGAGCGGGCGATGCGCCTCTACGCCATTCCATGGATTGAACGACAGGACGTCGTCGCCATACACCTGGCGTGCCGGGGCGTAGGCGTCCTGTGCTGCGAACCGCAGCGTCGCGATCGGGCGATGCGGCGACACCTTCTCGTCCCAGCGTACCGCCGCATCCTCGACCGGCATCTCCGCCAGATCGGTGCAGAGCTGCGCCGACAGGGCATATTCCGCGCCCTGGCTGGCGAAATGCTCCACCAGAACATCCCGCATCGTGGAGAAATCCGCCTTGCCCACCGGCTGTCCCGTCAAGGCTCGGACGTTATCGGATGCTGGGGACAGCGCCAGCTTGGCGACATGGTCACCGAAGCGGATAGCACCTTGCGTATGATAGCTCTCGCCGAGCGGATGATGGTTGTCGCGCGCCAAACCCTCGAGTGTCGCCCCAGGCGTCATCCCCAACGCCTCCACTGTCTTCTTGGCACCCCGTGCGGTGCCCGCGATCAGCCGCTGGAAGGTGTCGGGCGCATGCGCATTTGCTTCGAGAAGGCTCAGCATCAGCTTGTATTTGGCGATGGTACCAAAGGCGAGAACCGGGAAGTTCACCATCAGGAAATCCTGGTTGGCGCCCCCGATATCGGGCGACAACCGCTCTCCTTCTACGCCGATTACCTTGATCGCGAAGCCTCGCGGCGCAGGGATCGCGTCCGAATGAATGTCGCTAGGCGCTGACGACAGCCGTGCTACCACACCATACGTGGCTGGGCGCACGAAGATGCCCTGCCGCAATTCCGGCGCAAGATCGTCGTGGACCGTCAACGTGCCCTTCAGGACGGCATGGGACTTGGCGTGCGCGTCGCGGATCGCGTGACGGTGGTGCTCGAAAGCGCAGCGGTTTCCGGCCGCCATCTGCTCGACGATCTCGGCCGTCAGGCGCTCTTCATCCTCGGCGATCGTCTCGATGTCGGACGAATAGAGAAGCGGTGCTTTCAAAGCCTGACCTCGTCTGTTGCCCATGTCCCGGCGCCGGTTGCGGCGCTTGGCCCAGCGCTTTCCTGAACATTGCGACCAACAACACCGAAGGGAACTGAATGGTTCCCTTTCTTGCTAGTTCGAGCATGCCTCGGTGGCGGACGTCCCGACCCTCGCGCGGAAGCCGACGAGGCGCGAATACGCCAGCATGGCATAAGCGCCATTCGCGGACCCGGACTGCGAGTAGATGTTGGGCTCGCTACACTCCAGCTCGGCGCCATAAGTGTTTATTCGGACCAAGCCGCTAACGCGACATTTGACGCGTGAGCCAGAGGCCCTTTTTCGGCGCTTGCCTACTTCGCAGACAAGTCTCAGAGAACGTCCAGGCTATCTGCAAAAGCCATCGAGGTGGCCGAGGCCGAGCGCGGGTTGACCTGCCGCAAAGTTCCAGCGCCGACTATTCGATTGACGGCGGGTCGGAGCCCTCAACTGCAGCTATTAAACCTTCCAGGTGCGCAATCCGAGCTTCGGTCGCGGCCTGCTCCGCATCCGTGATATCAATGCCCTTCACCACGACGCGAAAGTTATTCTCCCGCCAGAAGGCGAGCGTCTCACGGCACTGGGTCGCCATACCTCGCCAGCGCGCGATCATCTGAGATTTGAGGCTCACTTCCATCACGGCATTTATGCCGCAGCTTTGCAATAGCGCCAACCACATCGGGACGATATTGCCACTTTCGGCGCTTGGCCGACGACCTCCGAATGCGCCCTGGTCAGACTGATCGAGCGGCGATGGCCGACGGGGCGGCGAGAATGCGACTTTGCGTCGCCATTTCCAGCCTTGGGCGCAACCGTCACTCCCCGAGATGAGAAGCCCACTGCGGTTCTAGCTGGGCTGAGTTGAGCCGATCGCCATCGTAAAGCCCCGCCAGCCGCTCCCGCTGCGGCGACCGTTCACCTCTCGGGGAACGTCGCGGGCCAGTCCCCGTTAGCTGTGGCAGTTAGAAGGATATCCGCCATGACCGACCTCTCGCAGATCAAAGAGCATATGGAAGTCATCGGCGCTGACGGCGTCCACCTGGGCACAGTCGATAAGGTCGAGGGCGACCGGATCAAGCTCACCAAAGCCGACAGCGGGTCGCACAGCGACCACCACCACTACCTCTCCGGCGGTCTGGTTGCCGAGATCGAAGGCGATCAGGTTCGCCTGTCCGCCAACGCCGACAACGCTGCCCTCCTCGAGGAGGAAAAGGCCGGCGAAGCGATTGCCGACCTGAAATAGCCCCACATGACCGCAGATAACGGGGCGGTCGCCGCCCGATCTGGCGACTCGCGAGACGCTAGAAGTTAAAGGTCTGGCCGGCGGCATTCGACGCGGGGGGCGGCGACCACGAACGCGTCCGCGACTTGGTCAAGCTCAAGGTCGACATCGAAGCCATCGATTTCGCGCTTGGACGTCGCCCGACCGGCATTAGGATTTGGTCGGAGGTCCCGTTCAGGTCCGGGCCATCAAGCTCCAACTCTGCGCCGGGAGCGGACTCTCTGAAACCTCCGCTCTGAGTCAGATTCTGCCGTTTTGGCCTGGGAAGCCAGCTTCATCCGTCTCTGACTTAAAACAGCACCTCAGACCGTCGGCTTGTGGTTCCTATGGTATGCCAGATCGCGCTGGCGAAGCGCGGCGTCAAAGACGGAAAGATGGGCAAAGGGCGTCGGCTCGCATCCTTGAAGGTCAGGGGAATTTGATCAGCCCGGCTCTGGCTTGAAGGTATCGCGCGCTCTGACTCCGACGATGCCGCCGCCCGATGCGAGCGTGTCTCGCACACGCTGCAGTTCGGCGTCGTCGGTCAGGTCATCGAAGATGGCCGACAGCGGCGCGGCGGGGTCATGCGCTGCGGCCTCCTGCGCGGCGTCGGCCAGCCAACCGCTGAATCTTATCAGGCCTATCTCCTCGACGTCGATCAACTGGCCCCGGCCATTCGTCGAGGCATCGTCCACCGCATCAAGCGAGTCTTCCCCGACGCGCCACGCGCCGCCGATGTCGCCAGGATTGAGACCGACCTCGCGTAGGGAAGACAGCGCAGCGGCTGCGTCCTGGCGGCTCTGGTGGAAGTCGATCTTCGTCCGGGCCATAGGCATTCCTTTCGTCAGGCCGCTAATAGGAACGGATTGGCCGGTCCCTGTCGCGGGGGCGGATCGACGCGGCCATTTGACAGGGGACGCCACCAACCGGGGTGGTTTAACCTTCAAGCTTCGCGACGACGATGCAGAGGGCTGACGAAGACAACATATGACGGTGAGCCTGCTGCTGATCCTCCTTGTCGTGCTGCCGTTCGTGGGCGCGATCGCAGCCGCTGGCCTGCCGCGTCACGCGAGGACGAGCGCCGCGATCTTGTCGTGGATCGTCGCTTTGGCCAGCGTCGTCTGTCTGGCCATCCTCTGGCCCCGGTTCCAGGACGGCGAGGTCCTGCGTCTCGATATTCCCTGGATCCCCTCGCTGGGTCTGAACCTGGTCATCCGACTAGACGGATTGTCGTGGCTGTTCAGCGCGCTGGTGCTCGGGATCGGCGCGCTCGTGGTCCTCTATGCCCGCTACTACATGTCGCCGAAGGATCCGGTGCCCCGGTTCTTCTCCTTCCTGCTCGCCTTCATGGGGGCGATGCAGGGTCTGGTGCTGGCCGGCAACCTGATCCAGATGGTCGTCTTCTGGGAGCTGACCAGTCTCTTCTCCTTCCTTCTGATCGGCTACTGGACCCAGAACGCCCTGGCCCGCGAGGGCGCGCGCATGGCGCTGACGATCACGGCGCTCGGCGGTCTGGCGCTGCTGGTCGGGATGATCGTGCTGGGCCAGATCGCCGGGAGCTACGATCTCGACATCGTCCTTGCATCACGCGACACGATCCTGGCCGATCCCCGTTCGAACCTGGCCCTCGGCTTCATCCTGGTCGGCGCCCTGACCAAGAGCGCCCAGTTCCCCTTCCACTTCTGGCTGCCCAGGGCCATGGCCGCGCCGACGCCCGTGAGCGCCTATCTGCATTCAGCGACCCTGGTGAAGGCCGGCGTCTTCCTCCTGATCCGGCTTTGGCCGATCTTCGGCGAGACGCCACTCTGGCTGGTCGTCGTCGGCGGCGCCGGGCTGATAACCCTGGTGATCGGGGCCTGGACCGCGATCTTCCAGCACGATCTGAAGGGGCTGCTGGCCTATTCGACCATCAGCCACCTGGGGCTCATCGTCCTGTTGCTCGGTCTCGGCACGGAGCTCGGCGCGATCGCGGCCATCTTTCACGTCGTGAACCATGCGACCTTCAAGGCGTCGCTGTTCATGGCCGCCGGCATCATCGACCACGAGGCCGGATCGCGCGACATGCGAAAGCTCAGCGGCCTGTTCCGCTTCATGCCCTTCACCGCGACCCTGGCGATGGTCGCGGCGGCGGCCATGGCGGGCGTCCCCCTGCTGAACGGTTTCCTGTCCAAGGAGATGTTTCTCGCCGAGGCGGTGGCCGGCGTCGGCGGGCATCCGCTGGCCATCGCCCTGCCTATCCTGGCGACCGTGGCCAGCGCCTTCAGCGTCCTCTATTCGATGCGCTTCATCCACGCGACGTTCTTCGGACCGCCGCCGACCCAGCTCGACCGCGTACCGCACGGGCCGCCGAGCTGGATGCGCCGTCCGGTCGAAATCCTGGTCCTGCTCTGTTTGGTGGTCGGGATTTTCCCGGCCATCACCGTCGGACCCTTCCTGCGCAGCGCGGCCGTTGCGGTACTGGGCTTCGAGCTGCCCTATTACAGCCTGGCGATCTGGCATGGCTTCAACCTGCCGCTGCTGCTCAGCGTGATCGCCCTGACGACGGGCGTGGTCCTCTATGTCCTGCTGCGACGGCGCATCAACGCGGACGCGGGCGGAGGGCCGTTGGCGATCCGCTGGCTCAACGGCGGCTATCTGTTCGACAAGGCCATGACCGCAGTGTTTCGCGCGGCCGAGGCGGGCCTGGCGATCTTCGGCGCATCCGGCGTTCAATGGCAGTTGCGCGTTATCGTCGTCCTGGCGCTGGGCGTCGCGGTCGTCGCGACGGTCGGAGCGGGCGGCATTGTGTTCGCCGACGGAGCGATCCGACCGGCCGCTCCGCAGGACCTGGCCTTCGCCCTGCTGTGGATGGTGGGCGGGGTCTGTGCGGTCGCCGCCGCCTGGCAGGCCAAATATCATCGACTGGCGGCGGTCGTGCTGATGGGCGGAGCGGGCCTAGCCAGTTGCCTGTCGTTCCTGTGGCTGTCGGCGCCCGACCTGGCGATCACCCAGTTGCTGGTCGAGATCGTAACGACCGTGCTGCTGCTGCTGGGCTTGCGATGGTTGCCCAAGCGGCTGGAGTCGATCCGCGTGCCGGACCGGCTGCAGAAGCGGTCCCGGCTGCGGCGCCGGGTGGACCTGGTCATCGCGGCGGCGGCGGGCGTCGGCCTGTCTGCTGCTGCCTACGCCGTCATGACCCGTCCCGCGCTGGTCGACGGGGTGTCCCGATACTACGTCGAACAGGCCTATGCGCTGGCGGGCGGCCGCAACCTGGTCAACGTCATCCTGGTTGATTTTCGGGCCTTCGACACCTTCGGCGAGATCACGGTGCTGGGCATTGTGGGCCTGACGGTGGTCGTCCTGCTCCGGCGCTTCCGTCCCCATGCGGACAGCGTCGCGCACCCGGCCCAGCAGCAGGTCCAGGCCGCGTCCGACCGCAAGCAGGGCGACCGGACCGAGGGCGACACGCTGAATGAAACCATGCTGATCCCACAGGTGGTGATGCGCTGGATGTTTCCCTTCGTGATCCTGTTCGCCGTTCACCTTTTTCTGCGCGGGCATGACCTGCCCGGCGGCGGCTTCGCGGCGGGCGTCGCTTTGTCGATCGCCTTCATCCTCCAGTACATGGCCTCCGGAGCCCGCTGGGTCGAGGATCGCCTGGAGATCCGGCCCGCGATCTGGATCGGCGTAGGGCTGTTGATCGCGGCGGTCGGCGGCGCAGGCGCCTGGCTGTTCGGACGCCCCTTCCTGACGTCCTTCTTCCAGTACGCGGACCTGCCGATCCTCGGCCGCATCCCGATCGCCAGCGCCCTCGTGTTCGATCTGGGCGTCGTGGTGCTGGTGGTCGGCGCCACGGTGATGATGTTGGTCGCCCTGGCCCACCAGTCGTTGCGCAAGCCCCGGCGCCAGCCCCCATCGGACGGCGGAGAAGAGGGATGATCGAGATCGTTCTCGCCCTCGCCATCGGCGTGCTGACGGCTGCGGGCGTCTGGCTCCTCCTGCGCCCGCGCACCTTCCAGGTCATCGTCGGCCTGTGCCTGATCTCCTATGCGGTCAACATCTTCATCTTCGCCATGGGGCGGCTGAAGAGCGCCGCGCCCCCGGTCACCGCGGCGGGGCTGGAGACGCCCGCCCTCTATGACGACCCGACGCCCCAGGCCCTGGTGCTGACCGCCATCGTCATCAGCTTCGCCCTGACCGCCCTGCTTCTCGTGGTGATGCTGGCGGCCCGCGGCGCGACGGGCAGCGACCACATCGACGGCCAGGAGCCGGAGGCATGACCGGCTGGCTGGACCACCTGATCATCGGTCCCATCGTCCTGCCGCTTGCCGCGGCGGCGGGGATGCTGCTGATCGATGAGCGTCGGCGTATCCTCAAGGCGGTGATCAGCCTCGCGGTGATGACCGGCGTCCTCGTCATGGCGATGCTGCTTTTGCACGAGAGCGCGACCGGAGCGGCGGGCGGCGGCGATGTCGCCCAGGTCTACAGTCTGGGCGACTGGGCGGCGCCCTACGGCATCGTGCTTGTCGCGGATCGGCTGTCGACCCTGATGTTGGCCCTGACGGGCATTCTCGGCCTCGGCGCCCTGACTTTCTCGCTGGCGCGCTGGGACCGGGCCGGACCCCGGTTCCACATCCTGTTCCTGCTGTTGATCATGGGGGTGAACGGCGCGGTGCTGACCGGCGACCTGTTCAACCTGTTCGTCTTCTTCGAAATCATGCTGGCCGCATCCTACGGCCTGGTCCTGCACGGGTCCGGCGAGAAGCGCATCCGCGCGGGACTGGGCTATATCGCGGTAAACCTGACAGCGTCGCTGCTGTTCCTGGTCGGGGTCGCCCTCATCTACGGCGTCGCCGGGACGCTCAACATGGCGGACCTCGCGGCCCGGATTCCAGGCATCGGGGCGCGGGACCTGGGCCTGTTCCAGGTCGGGGCGGCGGTGCTGTCGGTCGCCTTCCTGATCAAGTCGGCGGCCTGGCCTCTCGGCTTCTGGCTGGCCCCGACCTATTCCGCCGCCAGCGCGCCGGCGGCCGCCATCCTGGCGATCCTGTCGAAGGTGGGAATCTATGTGATCCTGCGACTGAGCAGCCTGGCCTTGTCTCCCGACGCAGGGGCTTCCGCGGGTTTCGGTCTCGAACTGCTGCTCGCCGCGGGCGTGGCGACCGTGGTCTTCGGCGTGTTCGGCATGCTGTCCTCGCGCGATCTGACCCGGGCGACGGCCTTCGCCGTGATGGTGTCGTCAGGCACCGTCCTGTCGGTCATCGGGGGCGATGGCGGATCGACCGGGCTGGGCGGCGCCCTCTACTATCTGATCGGCTCGACGGTGGCCTGCGCGGCGCTCTTCCTCGTCGCGGAGATCCTGGAGCGCGGTCGCGATCCAGGCGGCGACGCTGAAAAGGCCGTGTTCGATGACGAGTATCGCGATCCGTTCGAGGACACCGAGCGCAACGCGCCGGGGCTGGTCATCCCTTCGGCCGTCGCCGCCCTCGGCGGCGCCGTCATCCTCTGCACCGTGATGATCGCCGGACTGCCGCCCCTGGCGGGCTTCATCGGCAAGGTCGCGATGATGCGCGCGGCGGTCTCAGCCGGCGATGCCGCGGCGTGGACCGTCGTGGCCATCCTCGCCCTGTCGAGCCTGGCCGCGGTGGTCGCCCTGACCCGGCTGGGCGTCGCCGCCATCTGGACGCGCGACGAGACCGCGCCGCCCCTGGTCGTCGGCGCCGCGGAGTTCGTCGGCATTCTCGGCCTCCTGGGCGCCTGCGTTCTGATGTCGGTCTTCGGCGAGCCCATCCTGGCCTACGCCGAGCACACGGCGGCCTGGCTGGGTGACCCGTCCAGCTACATCGACGCGGTCCTCCCGGGAGCCGGACGATGAGGGGATTGTTCCCGCATCCGCTGCTGTCCGCCGGCGTCTTCGTCGCCTCCATCCTGCTGAGCGCCAGCCTGGCTCCCCCTTCGATCCTCCTGGGCCTCGCGATGGCCCTGGCGGCGCCGCAGGTCATGCGGGCCCTGCGGGTCGATCCGGTGCGCGTCAGGGCGCCCGGCGCCATCGCCATTCTGGCGGGCCGGGTGGTCATCGACGTCCTGCGCTCCAACCTGGCCGTGGGGCAGATCCTGGTCGGTCGACGCGCCGGCCGCGTGTCGGGTTTCATCCATATTCCCCTCGATCTGAAGGATCGCTACGGGCTGGCGGTCCTCGCCGTCATCATCACCTCCACGCCCGGAACCCTTTGGGTCGAGTACGATCGCGCCCGAGGTCGCCTGCTGATGCATGTGCTCGACCTCGTCGACGAAGAGACCTGGGTTCGAACCATCAAGGATCGTTATGAACGCCTGCTGATGGAGATCTTCGAATGAGCGCGCGCATCCTCGAGGTCGGTTCGACGGCGGCGCTGTTTCTGCTCGCCCTGGCCCTCGTCTGCGCGGCCTTTCGGATCGTGCGCGGACCTCGGGCTCAGGATCGGGTGCTGGGCATGGACGCCCTCTATCTGAATGGCATGCTGATCGCTCTCGTGTATGGCGTCCGCACGGGCAGCGATCTGTATTTCGAGGCGGCCCTGGTGATCGGCATGCTGGGGTTCGCCGCCACCGTCGCCCTGGCCAAATTCCTGATGCGGGGCGAGGTTATCGAATGAACACGGCATCGATTCCCGAATGGTTGGCGCTGATCATCGCGGTCCTGGCCGTCGCCGGGGCCGGCCTGTCCCTGCTCGGGGTGTTTGGCCTCGTGCGGCTGAAGTCGTTCTACGATCGCGTGCATGCCCCGACCCTTGGGGCCACCCTGGGCATGGCGCTCATCCTGCTGGCGTCATGGCTCTATTTTGGCGCGGCTCAGGGGCGGTGGTTGCCGCGTGAGGTGCTGATTGCGGTCTTCCTGACGGTCACCACGCCCGTGATGCTCATCCTTCTAGCGCGCGCGGCTGTGTTCCGAGACCGGACCGAGTCGTCTGAACCGGGGGAAAAGCCAGTTCCTCGGGATGTCGATAATCCGGCCTAGTCGAGGGCGCTAACCCGAGCGCCTCGTCTCTTCGCGGGGACGGATCTCGCAAGCAATCGCAACGGCGGCTTCCGGCTGGCCATGTTGGCTGTTGGCGCGCAGCTGTTGCGCCTCTTGACCTTATAGGCGCTACAGGGTGCATGTCGCGCCCATGGTGACTTGCTGCTGCGCTTAATTGCCTGCGGATGAAGTTCGCCCAACCCCGGCCGGCTTAAACGGTCGCCCCGCCCAGGAAGCTGGACACCTTTGGGTACTGATGCCGTCCTCGCCTACGCCGAATTGGAGCGAGCCAGGCTGACCCCGCTGGGTTATCGGATGGAGGGCGGATACTGGAAGGCCCCAGAAACGACGAAAGCCGCTCCGGATGAACCGGAGCGGCCTCGATAGCGGAGCCTGAGGGGCTAGCGTGATATAGCCATCATCGTCACGACGATGAACCAGACAACCGGAGCCATGACGGCGACGACGATGGCGGTGATGACGCCGACGAATATCTGGTGCGCGGTAAATTTCATGGCGCCTACCTAGCCGTGACATTCCGCGACGTCCACCGATAGCGGAGCCGGATCGCCGGTCAGGCGTTACCAAATCGTCAACGGTTTCCTTGGCATTGCGCCTCGACCCTCTGCTGATTTGGTCATCATCGCCGCCAGAACCGGCAGGACGATGAGCGTCAGGATCGGCGGTGGTCAGACCGCCGATGACGACGGTGGCGAGAGAGCACTGTCAGGTTAAGCGCCGTGGGCCGCAACTTGCCCATCCCGGCGAAATCTAGGCGAAAGCTGCCGCCCAGGCCGCATCCGCCGTGGCACGGAAACGGCGGAGAGTTGGCCGGCTGACGAGATGTCTCTGAGTGTAGAAGGTGTTGTAGATAGCGGCGTGAGTGGTGAGGAAGCGCTGGGCTGAGGCCTGGGATTTGAATAGCAGCTGCTGTCGCTCTCGTCGTCGGATTGGCAGATGAGAGTTTTCCGCCCGATTGTTCTCCCGCAGACGGCCGGGACTATGCCTGGCGCTGGTGGCCGACACCTCGCTGTCGGGCGCGCGGGTCGTGCGGGAGTTGGACGCCGTCATCCGGCAGCGGGGCCGGCCCGACACCATCGTCAGCGACAACGGGACGGAATACACCTCGAACGCGGTCCTGGCCTGGTCCGACGACACCGGCGTCGGCTGGCATTATATCGCGCCCGGCAAGCCCCAGCAGAACGGCTTCAACGATAGCTTCAACGGACGCCTGCGCGACGAGTTGCTGAACGAGACGCTGTTCCGATCCCTGCCGCACGCCCGCGCAGTGCTGGAGGCGTGGCGACGCGATTATAACGAACGGCGTCCGCACTCGAAGCTCGGGTTGACGTGACCCCCTGAAACTCCTCCAGGAATAGCTAGAGTCCGCCCAACGAAGGACGGACAGAATGAAGCGATCAAGGTTCACGGAAGAGCAAATCATCGGGATCTTGCGGGAGCAGGAGGCCGGTGTGGCGACGGCAGAGGTGTGCCGGCGACACGGTGTCAGCTCGGCGACCTTCTACAAGTGGAAGGCCAAGTTCGGAGGCATGGACGTGTCGGAGGCCCGGCGGCTGAAGGCGCTGGAGGACGAGAACACCAAGCTGAAGCGGATGCTGGCGGACGCGATGCTGGACAACGTCGCGCTGAAGGATCTGCTGGGAAAAAAGTGGTGACGCCCGCCGGCTATCGCGAGGCGGCTAGCCATCTGAAGGCCGCCTACGAGATGAGCGAAAGGCGGGCGTGCCGTGTTCTGGGCGTCGATCGGACGAGCGTGCGCTATCAGGCGACGCGCCCGGACGACGGCGCTCTGCGCGACCGGCTGAAGGCCCTGGCCCAGGACCGTCGACGGTTCGGCTATCGTCGCCTGCACGTGCTGCTGCGGCGCGAGGGCCATGCGGTCAACAGGAAGCGGGTCCAGCGGATCTATCGCGAGGAGCAACTGACGGTGCGCCGGCGCGGCGGCCGGAAGCGAGCGATGGGCACGCGGCGACCGCTGGACCTGCCGCTGGCGCCCAACCAGCGCTGGTCGCTGGACTTCGTCGCAGACCAGATGACGGACGGGCGGCGCTTCCGCATCCTGACGGTGATCGACAACTGCACGCGCGAGTGCCTGGCGCTGGTGGCCGACACCTCGCTGTCGGGCGCGCGGGTCGTGCGGGAGTTGGACGCCGTCATCCGGCAGCGAGGGCGGCCCGACACCATCGTCAGCGACAACGGCACGGAGTACACCTCGAACGCGGTCCTGGCCTGGGCCGACGACACCGGCGTCGGCTGGCACTACATCGCGCCGGGCAAGCCCCAGCAGAACGGCTTCAACGAAAGCTTCAACGGGCGGCTGCGTGACGAGCTGCTGAACGAGACGCTGTTCCGCTCGCTGCCGCACGCTCGCGCCGTGCTGGAGGCGTGGCGACGCGATTACAACGAGCAGCGTCCGCACTCGAAGCTCGGGTGGCTGACGCCGCAGGCTTATGCAGAAGCGCTCACCGGACAGATCGGCCGGTCCGCTGCGCTGGTTGGGGGCTGCGCTGACCGGCCTCTTGCCAACCCCACCAACCCCAGCTCAGATCACCAAAGGACTCTCGATATGGCTGGATGAGAAACGGGGGTCACGTCATAGGGTGTCGCGAAAATTTCTCACGGCAGAAGGCCGATACCCTGCCGCCATCTGCTCGATGAGGGCTTCGAATCGGAACACTTCCTCGCCTGCCATCTGAGGATTTACGCCGGCGAGCCGAATGAGACTGCGCCAGTGGTCCTCGATCATGTGGCGTAGTTCTTGGGGGGCCAGTTCAAAGCTGTCAGACATCCGCTTTCCCCCTCACTCGCGCCACGGTGGCATGTGGACTTGCGCCGTTCAATGCCTCGACAGCGGCGAGAGCCTCAGGTTCACCGGCACTGGCTCGCGAATGTCCGCTCCCTGTCCAGGTTCAATAGTCTTCTCATGGCGCGACTGCAACTCACGGCCAAGAGTGTTCAAGTAGCCCGGTCAGTCTGAAAAATGTGGGCTTTGACCTTGGTTTGGAGAATTAACCGTGCGTGTACTGATCGCTTGATGACAACTCGCTGGTCTGTTGCTCGTGAAAATTCCAACTTGATCGTCACTTGTTTCGTCGAGTTGAGCGGCCGAACGAATATGGCCGCGATCGGTGAATATTTGCCGTCTGCAGCTGCGCCGCCAATTACCCGCGGCCTTTGGGTGAAACTGACCGATTTCTTCCAATCCAGTTCTACCTCTCCGGCCCTCGCTTTCGCAACGGTGTAGCTTAATGGCCTCAAGGCGAGTTCATATTCGTCCGAGACAGACACCCTTTTAAGCAGAGCCGGCTCAGCGAGAAGGCTCACCGCGAAGATGTCGAGCCGCGTCGCTTTCTCTTGGGATGCACGGTGAGAGGTGGTCCAAGTCGAAAAGTTAAACGCGCGAGGTCTGTGACGATCCCAGAGCAAGTAGCCAAGACCCACTGCTGCGGCGACCGCCGTGACCCAATCCGCTGTTGCCGACCAAGTTTGGGGATCGGTAGCCAGAACCCAGGATGGGCAGTTCAAGAGTTCCTCCAACGATTGCCGTGAGCTGTTGATTTCGCACCCGTTGTCGAGCGCGCGGGGCGATGTTGTGCATGCGGGATCGACGTCCGTGAGGATCGACCTGGCCCTCGCGCGCAGGGCCTATGCGGTCTGTCTCATTCATGTGCTCGAAAGACTGGCCCAGGTCCAGACGAGCACGACGACCGCGATCGGAGACATTCTTGGCGAGCTGCGACCGGTGCGGCCGAGCCTCCTTCAGCGGCTCCGCGGCGCTTGGCGTGGGTTCAAGTACGGATGAGATTCGCGCCGCGGTCGGTCCGGCCGCGGTCAGCGGAAGTCGCGCGTCTTGGGACGGATCGTGTCCAGGTGGAGGTCGGGGATATAGATGTCGCGGGCCTTGGGATGCGCCTGGCGCGGGTCCGGGGCGCTGCCGTGGTAGACTTCGTCGCCACGGCCGTGGGGCAGGGGTAAGGCCTCGCCCCGGTCGCCGACCGATGCGAGCAGATCGGACCCGTCGTGCAGACGTGTCGCCACGATGTGGACGACCTCGCCCTCCCGCTGCACCTTGCCATCGACGATGAGCAGGCTCGAGGTGAGGACGATGCGGCGCTGCTGCTCGTAGAGGGTCGGCCAGATCACCAGGTTGGCGACGCCGGTCTCATCCTCGAGGGTGATGAACATCACCCCCTTGGCCGAGCCGGGCTTCTGGCGCACGAGCACCAGGCCGGCGACGCGGGTGATCCGGCGGTCGCGCATCGCCGAGGCGTCCGCACAGGTCATCACATGGCGGGCCTGCAGATCGTCCCGCAGGAAGGCCACGGGATGATCGCGCAAGGTCAGGCCGATGTGGCTGTAATCCTCCACCACCTCCTGGCCGGCCGCCATCGGTCGCAACGCGGGGACCGGTTCGAGGAGTTCGGGCTGGGGCGGCCCGTCGTCGAGGACTGCCGAGAACAGGGGCAGCGGCTCATCCCGCAGCGCCTTGATCGCCCACAGGGCTTCGCGTCGCTCCAGTCCGAGGGCGGGCAGGAAGGCGTCGGCTTCCGCCAGACGGGTCAAGGCGCCGACCGAGCTGCCATCGCGACTGCGGACTTGCCGTGTCGGTGGCCAGTATGGCGATCTGACCTTCGGCCTGATCGGCAAGGTCGCTCCAGCCGAGCCGGCAGTCGCCCTTGCCGGCCCGGGCCTTGCCCAGGCTCAGCAGACGGCAGAGCCGGCTGTAGGCGGCGCGATCGGTCGGGTAGACCAGCACCTCGGCGCCATCATCCAGAACGACGCGACAGCCGACGATGAGCCGCACGCCGACGGCCTTGGCGGCCTCATGAGCGCGGACGATACCCGCGAGGCTGTTGCGATCGGTGACGGCCAGAGCCTTGAGGCCGCAGGCGGCGGCCTGGGCGAAAAGTTCCTCGCAAGCGCTCGCGCCTCTCAGGAATGAAAAGTGCGAGGCACACTGGAGTTCAGCGTAAAGATCGCTTTCGGGTTCTTGATTTGTTCTCACGACCGAAGCGCTCTATCACGACGCCATTGGCGGTCAAGTTGAAGCCTGACGGCCTCTGACGCATTCTGTGGATGTTGGAACGGCGATTCTATGAACCTGGCACGTCGCAGTGAAGGACCAGCCCTCGGGGCTATCTCGCCCAAGCTCGAGCTTGGCGCCTATGAGGCGCTGTGGCTCGAACAGGGCGCGACGTTCAAGACCCTGGCGGATCGCTTCGCCAAGGATCCGACGGCCTTGCCGTCCGATTTCGTGCCGCCCGGCCAAGCCTTGGCTGCGGCCGATGAGGTGCTCGCCAAGCTTAAGGCCTCCGGCGTTCACCAGTTCGGCGTGCGGATCAATCACGCCGGCGACTATCCGAAGAAGCTGCGCGACGCGCGCTATCCGGTCGAGCTCCTCTACTATCAGGGCGCCTGGGAGATCGTCGAAGCCCGGGGCGTCGCCGTCGTCGGCAGCCGCAAGGCCTCACCTGAGGGACGTCAGCGCGCCGCCCAGATCGCCCGCGCGCTGGTGGAACGGGACTTCACCGTGGTGTCCGGCCTGGCCGAAGGGATCGACCGCGCGGCCCATGACGCGGCGCTGGCCGCGAAGGGGCGGACGATCGCCGTCATCGGCACGCCGCTCGGACAATATTATCCGCGAGAGAACCGCGACCTGCAGCAGCAGATCGCCGCCGATCATCTGGTCATCTCGCAGGTTCCGGTCCTGCGGTACGGGCGCCAGGCGCCGCCGCAGAACCGGCTCTTCTTCCCCGAGCGCAACGTGACCATGAGCGCCCTGACGGAAGCGACCGTCATCGTCGAGGCGGGTGAGACCTCCGGAACCCTGACCCAGGCCCGCGCGGCCCTCCATCAGGGGCGCAAGCTGTTCATTCTCGATTCCTGCTTCAAGGATACGCGCCTGACCTGGCCCGCCCGGTTCGAGGCCGAGGGCGCGATCCGGGTGACCCGGATGGACGACATCTGGACGGCGCTGGATTGACCCTGAGGCTCCTGCAGATCGACGAGACGAACGTCGGCGCGCACTGGCATCTCGGTCCGCAGGACCGCTGTTTCTACATCTGGGAATATACGAGCGGGCGGGACTACAGCTTCAGTCAGACCAACAATCTGATCAACAATCTGAAGAAGAAGCCGACCGCCTCCCAGGCCCAGCTCAACTACAAAGCCGGCGCCATCACGCGGTGTGGGCTGGCGCTGCGGCAGACCCTCAATGTCGAGTGGCTGAGAACGGCCACCCTGGTCCCGGTGCCGCCGTCCAAGAGTCCGGATCACCCCGACTATGACGACCGCATGCTCCGCGTGGCACAGGCCATGCCTCACCACGACATCCGAAACCTCGTGCGTCAGGTAGGCGACTTCGTGCCGTCGCACGAGCGAGCCGGGCAGGGCTTGAACCGCATATCCCTGGAGGAGCTGCTGGAAGCCTACAGCATCGATGAGAGCCTCGCCGCGCCGCCGCCCGTGCGGATCGCGATCCTGGACGACGTCCTCACCAACGGCACCCACTATCTGGCGATGAAGATGAAGCTGGCGGAGCGCTTTCCGCAGGCCGAGATCATCGGCCTGTTCATCGCCCGGCGCGTCTTCCCCACGCCCGAGGCGGTCGAGTTTCCGCCGCTGTGACGGACGCCCAGGCTGCGCCCAGGCAGTTGGTCCTCGACCTCGATGAGGTCAGAGCGCCCCTCTCCGTCGGCGTGCGTCGCGCCAAGATGTTCATCACCCTGGGGATCCGCCCGATCGAGGGGGAGCTGGAACTCAACGCCCTGATGGGGCCACGGACCCATTTGAACATCTTCGGCGCGGCCCTGACCGAGGCGCAGCAGGCGCAGGCCAAGGCCGAGTACGCCGCATGGGTGACGGATTCGGCCTTACGCGACCTTGATCTGCATTTTCACCTTTTCCTCGATCGGATCTGGTGGGCCTGGCAGGTCGCTGCGCACGGCCCGCTGGTTCCTGAGGATTTCGTCCCGGAAGGGATCGAGCGTGAAACCAACTCGGCGATCAAGGCGAGCCGGGTCCTCGTGGCGCTCGGCGACGCGGAGCCCGATGTGGCGCATTTCCGGTCGCTGTCCAACGCCCGCAACGTGCTGGCCCATCACGTCGGAATCGTGCCGCCCGACAAGGCCTTCCACGATGGGCATTTGCAGGTTTCCTGGCTGGCCATGGTGCAGCGGTTCATCGACGAGGACGGAGTCGAACACCCTTGGGATGAGGTCACCGGCCAGGTGCATTCGGATCGGCCCACGCGGATCCAGATCACCTTCGAGGTGGTCGCACGGCGTTTCGCGCCGGGTGAACGGGTGCGGCTGACGCCGCATGCCGGATCGGTCGGGCGAGACCGATGCGGACGGGTTCGATCCGGTGATCGACCCGGTAGCAGAGCCAGTCGAGCCGTCGCACGCCCAGCCCGCGTTGCTCCAGAACCGTGCAAAGCGCCTCGGCCAACTGTCCGGCGTAGCGTTCGAGCGTCTCGGGTGCGCCGATCGGTTCGGCGAAGACCCGTTCGACGCGCGGCGTCTCCGGCGCCTCGACCGGCAGGAGCGGCTCCGAAGTTCGACCGTAAGCCTGGTCCAACCGGCGCCCGAGCTCAGGCCCGAAACGGAGCTGGAGCGGTGCGCGCGGCCGATGCGCGACGTCGTCGATACGGTCAAAGCCCATCCGTCGGAGGTGGGACGGGAGGTCCGGGGGCAGTCGCAGCGCTTCCAGCGGCAACGGCCCCAGGGCGCCGTCGATCTCGCTGTCGGCGACGATCTCGAGGCCGCTGCGGAAGCGGGCGACGGCACGCGATCGGCAAGCCCGCGGATCGGGCGCAGACCTATGTGCTTCTCCAACTGTTCGCGCCGTTCGCACGCAAGCTTGAGCAGCTTGAGGCGGCATTCGACTAGCGGAACGCTCCGGAGATAGCGTGCGGGGCGTAGCGCTCTGGAAACGGATCAAAGGGCTGCTCGAGCGTCCGCCTCTCCTGAGACGTTCGGAACCGGCTTCGCAGATTGGGTAGTGGAGGTTCTCACATCCGTGTCCGCCCAGGCGCGGAGGTCAGTGACAGAGTAGACGACCCGGCCTCCCAGTTTGCGGTAGATGGGACCGGTGCCGCTGGTGCGATGTTTCTCGAGCGTACGGCCTGAGAGCCCCAGAAGTCTGCCGGCCTCAGGTGTTCGAACGAAGCGGTTCATCAGATCTCGCGTCTCTGCCATCGTGCTCTCTCATCGCTGACATCGAGATTCTTCCGCGCTTGGCTCGGGAGGGACACCCGGTAGATCCCGGTGGCGAAATGACGGGCCGTCGGTCTCCACCCCGGCGCGGTGCTGACGGGCATGACGCGCTGCTACGATGCGCTCCCGCTCATAAGTTCAGGTTATCGACGGGACCCGCCTCGGCCTGCGCCCACGGCTCATTTCAGCGCGGCTAGCGCCCACCGTTTTTCTCACCGTTTTTCTGGATTGGCTGAAACGGTGAGACTGCCTCCGAAGAGGAAATCATCAGCGATTTCAATGAGAACGATGGTGGGTGATCACAGGTTCGAACTGTGGACCCGCTGATTAAGAGTCAGCTGCTCTACCGACTGAGCTAATCACCCACACCGATCGTCATGTCTTCGGCGGCGATTGGCCTTGCCGAAGGGCGCTCCTACTACCCAGCGGTTCGGGGGTTGGCAAGCGCTTTCGCAAACTTTCTTCGACAGTTTATGCTGATGACGGAATCGGCCGCAGCAAGGCGGCGGGGGGAACAGGCACATGGCATTCTGGAACCGGCGTCGATCAATCGACGCCATGCTGAGGCCCCACGACGGACCGGGCCTGAAACCGACCTTGAGCTGGCCGCACCTGCTGGCGCTGGGCGTCGGCGCCATTGTGGGCACCGGAATCCTGACGCTGATCGGCGTGGGGGCGGGCCTGGCGGGTCCAGCCGTGCTGATCAGCTTCGCCCTGGCGGGTCTCGTCTGCGCCTGCGCGGCCCTGGCCTATGCCGAACTGTCGACCATCATGCCGGCCTCGGGCAGCGCCTACACCTATTCCTACGCCGCGCTGGGCGAGATCTTCGCCTGGGTCGTGGGGTGGAGCCTGATCCTGGAATATTCGCTGGTGGTGTCCACGGTCGCGGTCGGCTGGTCCGGCTATGCCGTGCCCTTCCTGGCGGGGCTGGGGCTGGATCTGCCGCTGGCGCTGTCGGTCGGGCCGCACGTCGAGGGCGGGCTGATCAACCTGCCGGCCATCTTCATCATCGCCGTGGTGACCGGGCTTCTGCTGCTGGGCACGCGCGAGAGCGCGACCGTCAATGCGGTGCTGGTCTTCGTCAAGATCGCCGCCCTGGTCGCCTTTATCGCCATCGCCATGCCGCACTTCGACGCCGGAAACTTCACGCCCTTCATGCCCAACGGCTTTGGCGCCCCCTTTGTCCAGACGGGAGTCATGGCGGCCGCGGCCATCATCTTCTTCGCCTTCTATGGCTTCGACGCCATCGCCACGGCGGCGGAAGAGACCAAGAAGCCCGAGCGCGATCTGGCCATCGGCATCGTCGGCTCGATGGTGGTCTGCACCATCCTCTATATCGCTGTCGCGGCGGCGGCGATCGGCGCGGCGCCCACCGCCAGCTTCTCCGACAGCCCCGAGCCCTTGGCCCACATCATGCGCGGCCTGGGACAGGGCGTCGCCGCCCAGTGGATCGCGGCCGCCGCCGTGATCGCCCTGCCCACCGTGCTTCTGGCCTTTCTGTTCGGTCAGAGCCGCATCTTCCTGGGCATGGCGCGCGACGGCCTGCTGCCCACCCGCCTGGCCAGGATCTCCAAGCGCGGCGTCCCGGCGGTCGTGACTATCTTCACCGCCATCGTGGTGGCCTTCCTGGCGGGTATCATGCGTCTGGACGAACTGGCGTCCCTGGCGAACGCGGGCACCCTGATGGCCTTCATGGCCGTGGGCGTCAGCCTGATCGTGCTGCGGGTGCGTGAACCGGGCCGCGTGCGCCGGTTCAAGGCGCCGCTGTGGCCCCTGGTCGGCGGTGTCGCCATCATCGGCTGCATCATCTTCTTCTTCAGCCTGAAGGGTTCGACCCAGGTCTATTTCCTGCTGTGGAACCTGTTCGGCCTGGCCGTCTATCTGCTTTGGTCGTCGCGCAACTCGCGGCTGGCCAAAGGCGAGGAGCCGTCGGCCTGATGGCGCGACGCGATCTGACGGGCGCGGTCGACTTCTCGGTGCTGGAAGGCATGACCGGGGGCGACCGCGCTATCAACGAGGAGGTGCTGGGCCTGTTCGTCAATCAGGCCGCCCTGTGGTCGGCGCTGCTGGATCCGAAGGTCGAGGGGTGGCGCGACGGGGTCCACACGATCCGGGGCGCGGCGGCGGGCATCGGTGCGCGCGATCTGGCCGCGACCTGCGCCGAAGCGGAGGGGGCGGACCAGCGGCTGGCGGCGCCTGCGGTCGAGCGGGTCCGTGACGCCCTGGAGGCGGCGCTGGCCGATGTGGCGGCCTATCGCCACGAACTGATGCTGAGCGGCCTGAAGGGCTGAGGCCGCCGGGCGGAAGTTGGACCCGGAAAAAACAGTCCAAGTGTCCACGTGGGGCCAACTTCGTCGACTGCCCGGAATTGCACTGCACTTCGGAAATGCGTGCAAAGTGCAAGAGAGTGCAATTTCGGCAGACGAGACGCGCCGCGATGTCAAAGACCGGACGGCCATTATAGGGCGCCTGGACCGGGTGTTGGGTCGATTGACGCTGCTGGGGCGTAAGAAGCTGTTTTCGAAACAGGATGTTTTCGCAGTTGGGATGGCTGAGCCTCGCGGACGCGATCCAGCCAAGGCTCATTTCACGTCCTTCTCCCGCTCGTCACGGCGAAAGTCGGGACCCAGCGCCTTGGCATCCCTGACCGCACCGGATGACCAGCGGCCCGTGATCCCACGCGACGTTCGTCCAAGGGTCTGGCGAAGGTCTGGGGCCCGCCGGGATGAGCGGATAGAGGGGTTTAGCTGCGCGTCCGGTCGTAGGTGGAGAACTCGTGGGCGATGCAGCGGTCGATGAGCAGGCGCCAGACGGGTTCGGCGATGTCGGGCGACAGATTATGCGCTTTAGCCGAAACGAGGACCTTGGCCACCACGTCGTCGATGCGGGCCTGGTCGAAGACGGCGTCGCGGTCGGGCTTGATGCGGGCCGCGGCGTCCATGTAGCGCTGGCGTTCGGCCAGGAGGGCGACCAGGGCGCGGTCCAGGGCGTCGACGCCCTGGCGAACCTCGGCCATCGACTGGCATTCGGCGGGATCGACGCGCGGATCGACGGCGACAAGGGCGGGCTTTGACATGGCCGTGGGTTAGCGGGTCAGACCGCTCAAGCCAAGACGTTCAACCGACGAAGGCGCGTTCCAGGACGTAGTCGGCCGGTTCGGCGTTGGAGCCTTCCTTCAGCCCATAGGTCTCCAGCAGTTCGCCGGCTTCCTTGATCATGGCCATGGAGCCGCACAGCATGGCGCGGTCGCGGGCGGGGTTGAACCCCTCCGGCAGGCCCAGGTCGCGGAAGAAGTCGCCGGACTTGATGCGGTCGGTGATCCGGCCCGGCGTTGCGAAGGCTTCGCGGGTCACGGTGGGGTAATAGGTCAACTGGGCCTTGGCCTCGTCGCCGATCAGGGGATCGTCGTAGATTTCGCGGGTGAAGAAGTCGCGGTAGGCCAGGTCGGCGACGCTGCGGACCGTGTGGATCACATAGACATGACCGAAGCGGGCATAGGTGTCGGGGTCGCGCGCGACGCTGAGCCAGGGGGCCAGGCCCGTGCCGGTGCCGATCAGGAACAGGCGCTCGCCGCCGGTCAGAGCGTCCAGAACCAGGGTGCCGGTGGGCTTCTTGCCCATCAGGACGGTGTCGCCGGGCTGAATCTTTTGCAGGCGCGAGGTCAGGGGGCCGTCGGCGACCTTGATGGAGAAGAACTCCAACTCCTCGGCCCAGCAGGGGCTGGCGATGGAATAGGCGCGCAGGACCGGCTTTGCGCCGTCCTCGCCCGGCAGGCCGATCATCACGAACTCGCCCGATCGGAATCGGAAATCCTCGGGCCGTTTGACGCCGAAGCTGAACAGGCTGTCGGTCCAGTGGCGGACCCACAGAACCTCAAGTTCGTTGAACGGGCTGGCCTTGCCAGGAACCTTGGCGGGGGCGGGGGATACGGCGGCGTCTGTCATCGTGCGGTCTCTGTAAGCTGAGAGCCGGTCGCAGGAAAGAAAAAGCGTTTCGCCCGGCGACGACATTTCCTCGTGACGGCTTGCAGAAGCGCGGTTAGCGTCCCGGCCCATGCGCACCGTCCTTCTCGCCTCGACCATCCTCCTGTCCGCCACATCGGCGCTTGCGCAGGAGACGCCATCCAACATCCTGACGCCGGAGCGGGTGTTCGCCAGCCCCAATCTGAACGGACCGGTGGCCAAGGGCGTCAGCCTGTCGCCGGACGGGCAACTGGTGGCCTTCCTGCGCTCGCGGCCGGACAATGTGGATGTGCAGGACCTGTGGGCCGCGCCGACCGGGGCGGGAGAACCCTATAAGCTGATCGACGCGCGGGCCCTGGTTCCCGATGCGGGCGAGTTGTCGGAGGCCGAGAAGGCGCGGCGCGAGCGGATGCGGATCAGCGCGCGCGGCGTGGTGGAATATTCGTGGGACCAGCAGGGGCGCTATATCCTGGCGCCGCTGGAAGGCGACATCTTCCTGGCCAATCGGGCCGACGGCAAGGTGCGCCGCCTGACCGAGACGCCCGCCGACGAGATCGACGCCAAGGTCTCGCCCAAGGGCAGCTATGTCTCCTATGTCCGCGAGCAGAACCTGATCGTCTATGATCTGGCGAGCGGCAAGGAGACCCCGATCACCGATGACGGCGCCGGCCTGATCACCTGGGCCACCGCCGAGTTCATCGCCCAGGAGGAGATGGACCGCGACACCGGCTATTGGTGGAGCCCGGACGAACGCTACATCGCCATGACCCGCGTGGACGAAAGCCCGGTGGACGTCGTGCCGCGCTTCGAGATCACCGGCGGCGGCGCGACCATGGTCGAGCAGCGCTACCCCCGCGCGGGCCGGCCCAATGCCGTGGTTGAACTGTATGTCCGCGATCTGCAGAGCGGTGCGCGGGTCAAGGTGGACCTGGGCGCCAACACCGACATCTATCTGGCGCGGGTCAACTGGTCCGGCGACGGCAGGACCCTGTATGTCCAGCGCCAGTCGCGCGACCAGAAGACGCTGGACCTGCTGAGCGTCGATCCGACCACGGGCGCCTCGCGCGTGATCCTGAGCCAGAAGGCCCAGGCCTGGGTCGATCTGAACGACGATTTCAGGGTGCTGTCGGACGGGCGTTTCATCTGGTCCAACGAGGATTCGGGGTGGCGGCACCTGTATCTGTACGACCGCAACGGACGACGGCTGCGGGCGATCACGCGAGGCGACTATCCGGTCAAGCATCTGGACGGGGTCAATGAACAGACCGGCGACGTCTATTTCACGGCCTCGATGCGGGACGCCAAGGAACTGCCGATCGAGCAGCAGATGTTCCGCGCCAATCTGAACCGCACAGTCGATCCGGTCGCCGTGACGCCGGGCGGCGGGTGGTGGACCGTGTCGGTGAACGGGCCGGCGACGGCCTATGTCGGCAACTATTCCGACCCCGCCACGCCGCCGCAGTCGGCGCTGTACCGGATCGACGGGACGCGGGTGCGCTGGATCGAGGAGAACAGGCTGGACGCCAGCCATCCGTTCGCCCCCTACGCCTCGCGCCTGCGCGCACCGGAGTTCGGGACGATGCAGAGCCACGGCCAGACCCTGGTCTGGCGCATGACCACGCCGCCCGACTTCGATCCGTCCAAGACATACCCGGTGGTGATGCAGGTCTATGGCGGCCCCGGCACGGGCGCCGGCGTGCAGAAGAGCTGGCAGCCGCTGACCAACCAGTTGCTGACCGAGGCGGGCTACATCGTCTTCCGCGTCGACAATCGCGGCGAGGGCGATCGGTCGCAGGCGTTCGAGACCAGCATCTATCGCCGCCTGGGCATTCCGGCGGTCGAGGACCAGGCCCAGGCCGCGCAATGGCTGAAGACGCTGCCCTATGTCGATCCTGACCATATCGCGGTGATGGGCTGGAGCTTCGGCGGCTTCCTCAGCCTGCTGACCCTGACGGACAAGGACGCGAACCTGGCGGCGGCCCTGGCGGGCGCGGCGCCGACGGAGTGGAGCCTGTACGACACCCACTACACCGAACGCTACATGTCCACGCCGCAGGCCAACCCGGAAGGCTATGCCGCCACCGACATCCTGCCGCGCCTGGACGACATGACCGGCCGCCTATTGCTGCTGCACGGCATGGCCGACGACAACGTCATCTTCGGCAATGCGACGCGCGTCATCGACGCCCTGCAGGCCAAGAGCCAGCCGTTTGAGATGATGCTGTATCCCGGCCAGCGGCACGGCGTTCGCGGCGACCCGAGACAACTGCAGCAATGGCGCACCTATCTGGACTTCCTGGACCGCACGATCGGCAAGCGGGCCGCGCCCAAGGCGGACTGATGCTCGGATCCGCCGGTCGAGCATCCTTTCGCCCCGCCGCGCTTTCGGTGAATGGGGCCTAAGGCTGAGGGTGAGGGTCAAGAATGGCGAGACAGGGCGAACGCACGCGAAAGATCGTTTCATGAGCGACCTGATCGCCAATGTCGTCGGCTCGGCGGCGGCCGTGTGTTCGATCACCAGTTTCGCGCCCCAGGCGGTCAAGATCTGGAAAGAGCGCGATGCGTCGTCGGTCAGCCTGAAGACCTATTCGCTGACGGTGACCTGTTTCGTGCTGTGGGTCGTCTATGGGGTGATGACCCAGGCCTGGCCGGTCACGGTCGCCAACGCCTGCGCCCTGGTGATGGCGTCGGGCGTGTTGGTGATGAAGTGGCGGTTTCGCGACGGCGACCCCGACGCCTGACCATTTGATCTTGATCAAGGCGGCCGTGGGCGTTCGCGCACACACATTCGGCAAAGGAGATTTCCGATGCCCGAAGCCGCCGTTCCCTTCATCGCCGCCATCGTCGCGGCCTTCGTCTTCTTCATGGTCGCCGTGGGCGCGGCCGCCCTCTACGCCCGCGAACCCGATCAGAAGTGATCCAACCTTCCCCGACGTGATCTTGGCGCCCCCGCCGATGCGGGCTAACCCATAGCGACAACGTCCAACAGGGAGACGCCCCCAATGCCTGATCTCGCACAAGTCACCGAACACATCCGCGGCGCCGTCGGCGACAACTCCGGCCTCGGCAAGACCGTCAAGCTCGACCTGGGCGACCAGGGCAAGATCTTCATCGACGGCGCCTCCACGCCGAACACGGTGACGAACGAGGACAAGCCCGCCGACGCCACCGTCTCGATCAAATGGGATGACTTCATGGCTCTGTCGGAAGGCAAGCTGGACCCGATGATGGCCTTCATGCAGGGCAAGCTGAAGATCGCCGGCGACATGATGATCGCCCAGAAGCTGGCGCCGCTGCTGAAGCGCTGATGCCGGTCTGAACGACCATTTAGGGCGGCGCGGCTCCCGATCGGGAGCCGCGCCGTTTTCGTATCGAGCGCTCGGTAGAAGCGCGAACGGGAAGAGGAAACGACATGGACTTCAAACATTCCGACCGCGCCCTGGACTGGCACGCCCGCGTCCGCCGTTTCCTGGACGAGCAGGTGATCCCGCGCGAGCATGAATATTTCGCCCAGGTCCGCGAGGACGCGACCCGCCAGCCGCCCGTGATGGAGGCGATGAAGGCCGCCGCGCGCCAGGCGGGGCTTTGGAACATGTTCCTGCCGGGAGAGCACGGGGCGGGCCTGACCAATCTGGAGTATGCGCCCCTGGCCGAGATGATGGGCCGCCATCTGTGGTCGGCCGAGGTGTTCAACTGCAACGCCCCCGACACCGGCAATATGGAAGTGCTGCATATGTACGGGAATGCGGCCCAGCAGGATCGCTGGCTGAAGCCGCTGATGGCCGGCGAAATCCGCTCCGCCTTTCTGATGACCGAGCCGGAGGTCGCATCCTCGGACGCCACGAACATCCAGACCCGGATCGAACGCGACGGCGATCACTACGTCATCAACGGCCGCAAATGGTGGTCGACCAATATGGGCCACCCGAACGTCGCCATGACCATCGTCATGGGCAAGACCGACCCGGAGGCCGCGACCCACGCCCAGCAGTCGCAGGTGATCGTGCCGGTCGATGCGCCCGGATTCCGCGTCGAGCGAATGCTGTCGGTGTTCGGCTATGACGAGAAGCCCATCGGCCATGCCGAGGTCGTGCTGGAGAATGTGCGGGTGCCGGTCGAGAACCTGATCGCCGGCGAGGGGCGGGGCTTCGAGATCGCGCAAGGGCGGCTGGGGCCGGGCCGCATCCACCATTGCATGCGCGTGATCGGGGCGGCGGAACGGGCCTTGGAGTTGATGGTGACGCGGCTCTTGAACCGCACCGCCTTCAGAAGACAGTTGGCCGAGCATTCGGTGTGGGAGCAGCGCGTCGCCGACGCCCGCACCAATATCGAAATGTGCCGCCTGCTGGTGCTCAAGGCCGCCTGGATGATGGACGAGGTCGGGGCCAAGAACGCCCGCTCCGAGATCGCCCAGATCAAGGTGGCGGCGCCGAAGATGGCGCTTCAGGTCATCGACGACGCCATCCAGGCGTTCGGCGGGGCCGGGGTGTCGGGCGACACGCCTCTGGCCGAGCTGTATGCCGGGGTGCGCACCCTGCGCATCGCCGACGGCCCGGACGAGGTTCACAACCGCACCATCGCACGGCTGGAATACGCCAAACATGGGGGACGCCCGGCGCGCTGACCGAAAGTCGTTTCTGGCCAATCGGTTGGGAACCTTGGCTGGTCGATGGCGTTGGAACGATCAAGGAACGGCAGGGCGTTGAGTCGGGGTCGTCGAGCGGTCTAGCCACGGAACGGCCGGCATGAATGCGCGCTTTGAACCCGATGCGGGGGTTGCGTCTGACGTGGCGCGTTACCGAGCCGTGCGTGCAGTCATGGTCGATCTGGCGCAGGGTTTGTCGACCGAGGACCTGTCGGCCCAGTCCATGCCGGATTGTAGCCCCGGCAAGTGGCATTTGGCCCATACCAGTTGGTTCTTCGAGGCGATGATCCTGAGCGACGACCCGGCCTATCGGCCGGTCGATGCGCGGTTCCAGCAGTTGTTCAATTCCTACTACGAGGCGCTGGGCGAGCGGGTGGCGCGTCATCAGCGTGGCCTGATGACCCGGCCTTCCGTCGACGAGGTGCTGGCCTATCGCCGCGAAATCGACCGTCGCATGGTCGACTGGCTGGCCCAGGCGCCGTCGGGCGGTCAGCATCGCTATCTGCTGGAACTGGGCCTGCATCACGACCAGCAGCATCAGGAGCTGTTCCTGATGGATATTCTGAACCTGCTGTCGCGCTCGCCGCTGGATCCGGCTGGCTATGAGGTCGAACCGCGCACGGAGCCGCTTCAGCCGGCGCGCGGCGGCGTCGTGGCCCTCGACGGCGGTCTGGTCACCGTCGGTCACGACGGGGCGGATTTCGCATTCGACAACGAAGGCCCGGCGCACCGGGTCTGGTTGGAGCCGTTCGCCTTGGCCGCCGATCTGGTGACGAACGGCGACTGGCTGCGGTTCATGGCCGACGACGGCTATGGGCGCGCCGATCTGTGGCTGTCGGACGGCTGGGCGGTGGTGAAGGCCGAGGGCTGGATCGCGCCGCACTACTGGCGGCGCGACGGCGAGGACTGGACCGTGATGGGGCTGACCGGCCGCGCGCCCGTCGATCCGGCCGCCCCGGTGCGCCACATCAGTTTCTACGAAGCCGACGCCTATGCGCGTTGGGCCGGAAAGCGCCTGCCGACCGAGGCGGAGTGGGAGCATGCCGCCGCGACGAAGGGCGACGCCTTCTCCAACCTGTCGGGCGAGGTCTGGCAGTGGACCGCCAGCGCCTATGCCCCCTATCCGGGCTTCCAGCCCACGCCGGGCACGGCCGCCGAATACAACGGCAAGTTCATGGCCAATCAGATGGTGTTGCGGGGCGGCGCCTTCGCCACGCCGCCCGGCCATGCGCGCCTGACGTACCGCAACTTCTACTATCCCCAGCAAAGGTGGGCCTTCATGGGTCTGAGACTAGCCGAAGACGCCGCCGCGCGTCGCGACGATCCGTCCGCGACCCGCGTGGACGACGCCCAGTCCGAGGCCTTCCGCCGCGACATGATCGACGGCCTGTCGCAGCCGCAGAAGGCCGTGCCGCCCAAATGGTTCTATGATGCGGAGGGGTCGCGCCTGTTCGAGGACATCACCGCCCTGACGGAATACTATCCGACGCGGCAGGAGACGGCCCTGCTGCGCGAACGGGCGGCGGAACTGACGGCCGACTTCGGGTCTGATGCGGTGTTGGTGGAGTTCGGATCGGGCGCCAGCGAGAAGACGCGCATCCTGCTGGACGCCGTGCCGGACCTGGGCGCCTATGTGCCGCTGGACATCAGCGAAAGCGCCCTGGCGCACGCCGCTCACCGTATCGGCGCCGACTATCCGCAGTTGCGGGTCGAGCCGTTGCTGGGCGATTTCGAACATTTGTCGCCCCTGCCGGACGACCTGCCCAAGGGGCGCAGGATCGGCTTCTTCCCCGGCTCGACCATCGGCAATCTGCAGCCGGACGAGGCGGTGCGCTTCCTGGCCGCGGCGCGCCGGATGCTGGGGGAGGGCAGTCTGTTCATCCTGGGGACCGATCTTGTGAAAGATGCGGGCGTGCTGGTCGCCGCCTACGACGACGCGAAAGGGGTGACGGCGGCGTTCAATATGAACCTGTTGGTCCGGGCCAACGCCGAACTGGGCGCCGATTTCGATCTGGACGTCTTCGCGCACCAGGCGGTCTGGAACCCCCAGGCCTCGCGCATGGAGATGCATCTTCGAGCGGCCAAGCCCACGACCGCCTTCATCGACGGCCGGACCTTCCGCTTCATGGAGGGCGAGACGATCCACACCGAAAGCTCGCGCAAGTTCACGCCCGAGACCATTACGGCCATGGCCGAGGCGGCGGGGTGGACGGTGTCGCGCCTGGACGTTTCGTCGGAACCCAGTGTGGCCCTGTCGCTTCTGCGCGGCTGATCGGCCGCCTTCGCGACTGTCGCAATAAGAAAGGGCGGCTCATCCTGCGATGGGCCGCCCTTTGATATGGAGTGGGATCTAACCCGCTCAGTCCGGGCTTTCCGCCGGATCCTTTTTCGTGCCGTGCGACGCCTCGCCGCCCTTGCGGCCGGCCTGGGCGGCCAGGCTGCGATCCTGGGAGAAGCTGCGCTTCTCGCTGGGCACGCTGGCGCCGCCCTTACGGGCGATCTCGCGCTGACGTTCGGGGTCCATTGAAGCAAAGCCTCGCTTGGAAACGCCTGAGGGTCGGGTGGGTTGGCTGTCCATCGGTCTTCCTTTCAGTGTCGCCGTTGCGCTTGCTGAAGTGAACCCAGTGACTCGGTGACGGTTCCGTTCGGAACCCTGTTTTACTGTCATGGCTCTGAGCATCTCTTCGCGCCTCGACTTCGGCCATCAGCCATAGGGGCGCGAATCACCTTCATCGCCGCCGCCGGGTTCCATGGGCGGAACTTCGTCCGGCGTATCCGACGGCTGGATTTCGGGTTCGGGCGTGGGGGCGGGCGGGATTTCGGGCTGGGGGGCGCCCGAGGGCGTGGGTTCGATATAGGTCATGGCCATCTCCTTCTGTTGAGGAGACAACGCCCGGCGCGACGCCGCGTTCGACGGACTGGCGCGCCGTCATGCCGCAGGGGAACTTCGTGGGTCGCGGCTGGTTTGATCTGCGAACCCGGAGACCGACATGACACAGAGCCCCATCGCCGCCCCAACCCCCGACGACATCGTCATCGAAGACGACAGCCTGAACCAGCGGCTGGATCGCCAAGCGGACGCCATACTGGCCTCGGGCGAAGACGACAGCTTCGCCCCGACCACCTCTGTGCGTCAGGCGGTCAAGGACGACGCCGAGCGAGTGCGCCAAATGGTCTCGCACCAGATCGACGACGCGCGTGACGGCATCCGCGACGAGCCGATCCGAACGACCCTGTACGCCCTGGGCGTCGGCGTCATCATCGGTATGTGGCTGCGCCGCTGATCGTCAGGCGGGCCCGACCGGCTCTCGCCGGATCGGCGCCTGCCTGAGGGCGGCGTCCGAGACGAACGGATTGGTGCGGCGTTCTTCGCCGAAGGTCGAGATCGGCCCGTGTCCCGGCACGAAGGTGACGTCGTCGCCCAGCGGCCACAGCTTTTCGACCACCGAGCGGATCAGAGCGGACGGGTCGCTCATGGGGAAATCGGTCCGTCCGACCGACCCCTTGAACAGCACGTCGCCGACCTGAGCGAATCGCGCCGTCCGGTTGAAGAAGATGACGTGACCGGGCGTGTGTCCGGGACAGTGGCGCACCTCCCACTGGGTCTCGCCCAGGCTGAGGGTGTCGCCGTCTTCCAGCCAGCGGTCGGGCGTGAAGGGACGCGCGTCGGGCAGGCCGTACATCCGGCCGCTTTCGACGATGCGGTCGATCCAGAACTGATCGGCCTTCTGTGGTCCGATGATCGGAACGCTGCTCTTTTCCTGCATCTCCGCCGCGCCGCCCGCGTGATCCAGGTGGCCGTGGGTGATCCAGATCTGGTCCAAGGTCAGGCCACGCCGTGCAACCTCGTTCAAAATGACATCCACCGATCCGCCAGGGTCGATAACGGCGGCCTTGTTCGTCGCGGTGCACCAGACGGTCGTGCAGTTCTGCTGAAGCGGGGTGACGGGCGTGACGAAGACGCCAATGGGGGAGGCGGGCTGGCTCATCGCGCCAGTATAAGGCCGGCCGATGCGCGAAACCACCGGCGGCGATCACGCCCGCGTTGACCTTTTGGACCCTTCTCGACATAAGGGCGGGCTTCGAGGCGCCGCTGCTGCCCATGACCTGGGCGGGGCGGCCTTCTTGCTTTATCCATTCCGCGCCCGTCGTGTCCCACGATCATGCGCCCCAGAGCGTCAGAAGTCCCGACCATGCAAGTCGTCGAAAAGTCGAACGAAGGCCTCAGCCGCGTGATCGCGGTCACCATTCCCGTCGCGGAGCTGAACGAAAAGCTCGACGCCCGCGTCAAGGAAGTCGCCCCTCAGGTGAAGCTGAAGGGCTTCCGTCCGGGTAAGGTGCCGGTCGCCCACGTCAAGAAGACCTTCGGCCGCGAGTTCATGGGCGAGATCATCAACGCCGAGCTTAACGAAACCAGCCAGAAGGCCCTGGACGAGGCCAAGATCCGGCCTGCTGCTCCTGCCGAGATGAAGCTGACCAGCGACATGGACAAGGTGATCGCCGGTCAGGAAGACCTGGCCTATGAAATGTCGCTGGAGATCATGCCGGAGTTCGAGCCGGTCGATCCCAAGACCCTGAAGCTGGAACGCCCTACCTATGAGGCGTCGGACGCCGATCTGGACGAGGCCCTGACGGAACTGGCCGGTCAGGCCAAGACCTACGAAGACAAGAAGGGCAAGACCGTCAAGGCCGCCGAGGGCGACCAACTGACGATCGACTTCCTGGGCAAGCTGGACGGCGAACCCTTCGAAGGCGGCGCCGCCGAGGATGCGGACCTGGTGATCGGCTCGGGCCGCTTCATCCCCGGCTTCGAAGAGCAACTGACGGGCACCAAGGTCGGCGAGGAAAAGACCATCGAGGTCACCTTCCCTGAGAACTATCAGGCCGCGCATCTGGCCGGCAAACTGGCCACCTTCGACATCAAGGTGAAGGCCATCAAGGCTGAGGCCGAAGCCAAGATCGACGACGAGTTCGCCACCCGCATCGGTCTGGAATCGCTGGATAAGCTGAAGGAACTGCTGAAGTCCAACCTGGACCAGCAATACGCCGGCGCCGCCCGCTTCAAGCTGAAGCGCGCCCTGCTGGATCAACTGGACGAAGCCCACGACTTCCCGCTGCCGCCCAAGATGGTGGACGCCGAGTTCGACGGCATCTGGCAGCAGGTCGAGGCGGACAAGGCGGCGGGTCGCCTGCCGGAAGACGACGCCGCCAAGTCCGAGGAGGACCTGAAGGCCGAATACAAGAAGATCGCCGAGCGCCGCGTGCGTCTGGGCCTGGTGCTGGCCGAGATCGGCCGCGCCAACAACGTCCAGGTCACGGATCAGGAGCTGAACGCCGCCATCCTGCAGGAAGCGCGCAACTATCCGGGCCAGGAACAGGCCGTCCTGAACTTCTATCGCCAGAACCCCAACGCCGCCGCCCAGATGCGCGCCCCCATCTATGAAGAGAAGGTCGTCGACCTGATCGTGGGCGTCGCCGATGTGACCGACAAACCGATCACCAAGGAAGAGCTGCTGAAGGAAGAAGACGAAGAGGGCTGAGCCCGGCGGATTACAATCGTTTAACTGGCGGTTGTGACATCATCTTCGGTAAAGCTTGAAGGGTCCGCGATGCGGGCCCTTTTTGTTTTCCAAGGCTGATCCCCATGTCCCTGCCCGGCGCGTTTTTGGCCGCCCTTCTCGTATCCGGCGCCCAGGCTCAGGATCCCGCGCCCACCGCCCCGCCTGTGGACCTGGAGGACATCACGGTCGAGGGGCGTTCGACGCGGCAGGCGGCGCAGCAGTTCGTCCAGCGCGTCGCCGCCGCGCCGGCCGGCGCCCGACTGGGACGGTGGAATACGCCCGTCTGTGTCAGCGTGGCCAATATGAAGGCGCCCTACGGCCAGATGCTGGCGGATCGGATCGGCGATATAGCCACAGAACTTGGCGTGAGCGTCGGCGCGCCGGGGTGTACGCCCAATGTGCTGGTGATCGCCGCCGACGATGGCCCGGCCGTCGCCTCCGCCTTGGTCGAAGGTTGGCGTCGTCGATTCCGGCCGCCGATCGACAACACCAACATGGGGCTTGCGGCGCTGGAACGGTTCAAGATCAGCGATGCGCCCGTGCGCTGGTGGCATATTTCATTGCCCGTATCCGCCGATACAGGACAACTGGCGGCTCGCGTCGCTGGAGAGGATCCGCCGACCATCGCCTCACGCAACCTCAGCCGGATGCGTTCGCCGCTTCGTTACGACCTCAGCTCGGCCACGGTCGTGATCGATATGGCCAAGGCGAGCGGCGTGATGTTGCCGGCGCTGTTGGATTACACCGCCATGGTGGTGCTGGCCCAGGTCGATCCGCGTTCGGATTATTCGGATCAGCCCACCATCCTGAACCTGTTCAATGCGCCGGAGGGTGTCACGGGGATGACGGACTGGGACCTCGCCTATCTGCACGCCCTGTATGAAGCCGAACCGGATCGCGCGTCGGCCCGCGCCCAGGAGGCGGCGGTGTCCGACAGGTTGGAAGCCCGGCGTCGCCGGTCGGCCGGCGAGCCCGAAGAGTCACAGCCGCGCTGACCGGGCGCTTGCATACGCAGGCGTCGAACGCGATATGCTGAATGCAAAGCCGTCGCATCCACTGCGGCCGCAGTCCGTAAGACCAAAAAGGCATCCATGCGCGATCCGATCGAACTGATGAATATGAACCTCGTGCCGATGGTGGTGGAGCAGTCCAGCCGGGGCGAGCGGTCCTTTGATATTTTCTCGCGTCTGCTGCGTGAGCGGATCATCTTCCTGACGGGGCCGTTCGAGGACGGCATGGCGTCGTTGATCTGCGCCCAACTGCTGTTCCTGGAATCGGAAAATCCGAAAAAGGAGATCAGCATGTACATCAACAGCCCCGGCGGTCAGGTGACCTCGGCGCTCGCGATCTACGACACCATGCAATACATCAAATCGCCGGTCTCGACCGTGGTGATGGGCATGGCGGCCTCGGCCGGCTCCCTGATCCTGACGGCGGGCGCGGCGGGCCAGCGGATCGCCCTGCCGAACGCGCGGGTCATGGTGCACCAGCCGTCGGGCGGGTTCCGGGGCCAAGCGTCGGATATCGAACTGCACGCCGCCGACATCCGCTACACCAAGCGACGTCTGAACGAGATCTACGTCCACCACACCGGACGCACCTATGAGGAAGTCGAGAAGACGCTGGATCGCGACCACTTCATGTCGGCCGAGGAAGCCAAGGCCTGGGGCATCGTGGACCATGTCTATGATCGCCGCGAACAGGCCGACGCCGATGGCGTGAAGACGCCTGGCCACTGATTCGACCGGATCGAAACCGGAAGGGCGCGCCCCTCGCGGCGCGCCCTTTTCATTTGTGCTATCGGAACCGTCATGCAGTTCACGCGAGATCAGACCGGCCAGATCGAGGTCGATGGCGAGGCCTATGTGTGGGAGCTGCGTCGCCAGCCCCGGCCCAAGGGCGGCAATGTCTGGGAGGGGATGGCCGTGTCGCTGCGTCACCTGGACTACAAGCGCGAGGCGATCGTCCAGTTTCCGCCGCCGCTGCGCCCCAACGGCCGCCCGGACGTCGAGAAGCAGCGCGTTAATGTCGATGCGGTGCGCACCGCCGTCGCCTCCATCATGGCGGCGGGTTGGGACCCGACGACGCGCGGCAAGCCCATGGTGTTCGACGTCGACGCCGACGGCAACTGAGGTCAGGGCTTCTCGCGAAAGACGCGGAAGCCGGCCTCCTGGGCCATCGCCAGCATTTCGGCGTCGCCCGAGGTGTCGCCATAGGCGGCGACCAGCGTCATGGTGTCGCCATAGGCCGCCTTCAGCCGCCGCACCTTCTCCGCGCCGCGACAGTTGGGGCCGGCGAAGTCGCCGGTGATCCGGTCGGCGGCGTCAAAGACGAACTCGGTCCCCAGCAGGGCCTCGGTGCCCAGGCGTTTCGCGAACGGGGCGACCGTGGTGACGGGCGAGGCGGTCACGATGACGCGGTGGGCGCCGCGCCGGCCCCAGTCGTCCCAGACCTTGAGCGCGTCAGGCCGCATGAAGCGGGGCCAGATCTGATCGGCGAACCGGGCGGCTTCTTCCTCCAGCGTGTGGCGGTCCACGCCGTGCAGAAACTCGCGCACCGAGGCCGCCTTGATCCGGCCCCGGTCTCTATCGCGGGCATAGGCGGCCAGGGCCGGCGCCAGCTTGACCAGACCCAGCGCCCAGCCGCCCGGTCCGACGCGCCAGCGCAGGAATTCGGTGAAACTGTCGCGAATCGTCAGCGTGCCGTCGAAATCGAAGGCCACGATCGGCTGGTCGGGACGAGGGGACTGGCGCTCCGCACCGCGAATTCCCATGTCAGACATTCGCCTTGATCCCCGTCGACACTGATCCATCCACGCACTGCAACAATCCCCCGTCGCCTTCGGGGTTGTCGTGGAACGTGTGATGGGTGATTGTCATTTTTTGAAGACCTTCGCGTCCAGAGTGCTGGAATCAACGTGAGGGAAGCGCGTTACGGGCCATTTCGGTCCGCACCGCGGGAGTGAGATAAGGGTCTATGACCAAAGCAGCCGGCTCTGACGCCAAAAGCACCCTGTACTGCTCGTTCTGCGGAAAGAGCCAGCACGAGGTCCGCAAACTGATCGCGGGCCCGACCGTGTTCATTTGCGACGAGTGCGTCGAACTGTGCATGGACATCATCCGCGAAGAGCACAAGATCGGCTTCAAGAAGACGACCGATGGCGTGCCTTCGCCGAAGGAAATCCGCGACGTGCTGGATGACTATGTCATCGGCCAGGCCCACGCCAAGAAGGTGCTGTCGGTCGCGGTGCACAATCACTACAAGCGTCTGAACCACGCGACGAAGAACAACGACGTGGAACTGGCCAAGTCCAACATCATGCTGATCGGGCCGACCGGCTCGGGCAAGACGCTTCTGGCCCAGACGCTGGCGCGCATCATCGACGTGCCCTTCACCATGGCCGACGCCACCACCCTGACTGAAGCCGGTTATGTGGGCGAGGATGTCGAGAACATCATCCTGAAACTGCTTCAGGCGTCCGACTACAACGTCGAACGGGCGCAGCGCGGCATCGTCTATATCGACGAAATCGACAAGATTTCCCGCAAGTCCGACAATCCCTCGATCACCCGCGACGTGTCGGGCGAGGGCGTGCAGCAGGCCCTGCTGAAGATCATGGAAGGCACTGTCGCCTCCGTGCCCCCGCAGGGCGGCCGCAAGCATCCGCAGCAAGAGTTCCTGCAGGTCGACACCGCCAACATCCTTTTCATCGTCGGCGGCGCCTTCGCCGGGCTGGAGAAGGTGATCTCGGCGCGCGGCGCGGGGGCCTCCATCGGGTTCGGCGCTCAGGTCAAGGAAATCGACGAACGCCGGACGGGCGACATCCTGAAGGGCGTCGAGCCGGATGACCTGATGCGTTTCGGCCTGATCCCGGAATTCATCGGCCGTCTGCCGGTTCTGGCGACGCTGGAGGACCTGGACGAAGCCGCTTTGGTCACCATCCTGACCGAGCCGAAGAACGCCCTGGTCAAACAGTACAAGCGTCTGTTCGAGATGGAGAATGTCGAACTGACCTTCACCGACGACGCCCTGACCGCCGTCGCCAAGAAGGCGATTACGCGCAAGACGGGCGCGCGCGGTCTGCGTTCGATCCTGGAAGGCATCCTGCTGGAGACCATGTTCGAACTGCCGACCTTCGAAGGCGTCGAGGAGGTGGTGGTCAACGCCGAGGTCATCGACGGCAAGGCCCAGCCGCTGCTGATCTATTCGGAAGCGTCCAAGAAGAAGGCCGACGGCGCGGCCTGATCGAGTCCGAAAACCGAAATACGCAGGCCGGGGAGGGTGACCTCCTCGGCCTTTTTCTTGGGTTTATGGTCCAGGCGTCTCCGCTCCATGCAATGGGGGGCGCGCGCCTAGGGTGGCGGAATGTCATCCCAGCCAGCGCCGCGCTGCGCTTAACCCTCGATGCGAAAAGAGCGCGGCCGAAGACGCTCGTCTGGCCTTCCAGACGGCTTTGCGACCACGCAGATGTGGGCCGTTCGCCCGTCACGCTTGAACCGCGGGTCTTTCAAACCACATACTCATCCGAACGCCGTCGGAATCGACGGGTCGTCACGCGCTGTCCGGGCCTGTTGTCCGGGCGACCGTGGCGGCGGGCCGGAGATACGCAATGGCCCGGGAGTATGTGCATCATGACTGAAACCAAGATCCTGCCCGTCCTGCCGCTGAGAGACATCGTCGTCTTCCCGCACATGGTCGTGCCGCTGTTCGTCGGCCGCGAGAAATCGGTGAAGGCCCTCGACGAGATCATGAAGGGCGAAAAGCAGATCCTTCTGGCCACCCAGAAGAACAGCGTAGACGACGACCCGTCACCCGACGCCATCTATCCCATCGGGGTGTTGGCCTCGGTGCTGCAACTGCTGAAACTGCCGGACGGCACCGTCAAGGTGCTGGTCGAGGGCAAGGGGCGCGCGCGCCTGACCCGCTTCACCGACCGCGAGGAGTATTTCGAGGCCGAGGCCGTCGAGATCGAGGACGAACCGGGCGAGACCTCGCAGGCCGAGGCCATGCTGCGCGCCGTGGTCGAGCAGTTCGAAAACTATGTGAAGCTGAACAAGAAGGTGCCACCCGAGGCCCTCAGCTCCATCCCTCAGATCACCGACGCCTCCAAGCTGGCGGACTCGGTCGCCGCCCATCTGTCGGTCAAGATCGCCGACAAGCAGGGCCTGCTGGAAACCTTCGACGTGCCCAAGCGGCTAGAGAAGGTCTATGGGCTGATGGAGGGCGAGATCAGCGTCCTGCAGGTCGAGAAGAAGATCCGCTCGCGCGTGAAGCGCCAGATGGAGAAGACCCAGCGCGAATACTATCTGAACGAGCAGATGAAGGCGATCCAGCGAGAGTTGGGCGAGACCGACGACGCGCGCGACGAGATCATGGATCTGGAAAAGCGCATCCGTAAGACGCGCCTGTCCAAGGAAGCCCGCGCCAAGGCTGAGGCCGAGGTCAAGAAGCTGCGCAACATGTCGCCGATGTCGGCGGAATCGACCGTGGTCCGCAACTATCTCGACTGGCTGCTGTCCGTGCCGTGGGGCAAGGCCAAGCAGAAGCCGATCGACCTGCAGAAGGCCGAGGACATCCTGGAAGAGGATCACTTCGGGCTGGAGAAGGTCAAGGAACGCATTATCGAATATCTGGCGGTCCAGGCGCGCACCGGCAGTTTGAAAGGCCCGATCCTGTGCCTCGTCGGCCCTCCCGGCGTCGGCAAGACCTCGCTGGCCAAGTCCATCGCCAAGGCGACCGGGCGTGAGTATGTCCGCATGTCGCTGGGTGGGGTGCGTGACGAAAGCGAGATTCGCGGCCACCGCCGGACCTACATCGGCTCCATGCCCGGCAAGATCATCCAGTCGATGAAGAAGGCCAAGACGACCAACGCCTTCGTCCTGCTGGACGAGATCGACAAGCTGGGGTCCGATTGGCGGGGCGATCCGTCTTCGGCCCTGCTCGAAGTGCTGGACCCGGCGCAGAACTCGACCTTCGGCGACCACTATCTCGAGGTGGACTACGACCTGTCGCAGGTCATGTTCGTGACGACCGCGAACAGCCTGAACATGCCGCAGCCGCTGATGGACCGGATGGAGATCATCCGGGTGTCGGGCTACACCGAGGACGAGAAGGTCGAGATCGCCAAGCGTCACGTCCTGCCCAAGCAGTTGGCGGACCATGGGCTGAAGGACGGCGAGCTGATCGTGCCGGACGACACGATCCGCGACCTGATCCGCTATTACACCCGCGAGGCCGGGGTGCGTTCGCTGGAACGGGCGCTGGGCGGACTGGCGCGCAAGGCGGTTCGCGAAATGGCCAAGACCGGCGCCAAGTCGATCACGGTCGATGAGGCCAAGCTGGCCGACTATGCGGGCGTGAAGAAGTTCCGCTATGGCGAGACGGACGAGGAGGATCAGGTCGGCATCGTCACCGGTCTGGCCTGGACCGAGTTCGGCGGCGACATCCTGACCATCGAGGCGATCAAGATGCCCGGTCGCGGCCGCATGACCGTGACCGGCAATCTGAAGGACGTGATGAAGGAGTCGATCTCTGCGGCCGCCTCCTACGTCCGCTCGCGGGCCCTGGCCTTCGGCGTCAAGCCGCCGGTGTTCGAGAAGACCGACATCCACGTCCACGTGCCGGATGGCGCCACGCCCAAGGACGGGCCGTCCGCCGGCGTCGCCATGACGGTGGCCATGGTCTCGGTCCTGACGGGCATCCCGATCAGGAAGGATATCGCCATGACCGGCGAGATCACCCTGCGGGGCCGTGTCACCGCCATCGGCGGCCTGAAGGAGAAGCTGCTCGCGGCCCTGCGCTCCGGCGTCAAGACCGTGCTGATCCCGCAGGAGAACGAGAAGGACCTGGCCGACGTGCCGGACAATGTGAAGTCGGCGTTGGAAATCGTGCCGATCTCCACGGCGGACGAGGCGTTGAAGTGGGCCCTGGTCGGCACCCTGACCCCGGTCGAGTGGGACGAGGCGGCCGAGCCGTTGCCGGCCCCCGTGCCGCCGCTGGACGGACCCGCCACGACCGTCAGTCACTGACGCCGGGTTGAAGAGGAAGCGCCGCCGGTCAACACCCGGCGGCGTTTTCGTTTTTGACGCCACCGGCGATCTGGCCTTTAGTGATTCGGCTTGGAGGGCAGGATGACCAAGGCAGAACTGATCGGCCGCATGGCCGCAGCGGCGAACATCAGCCGCGACCAGGCGAAATCGGCGCTGGAGGCCTTTACCGACGGCGTGGCCGAGGCTCTGACCAAGGGGCAGGACGTCAAGCTGATCGGCTTCGGCAGCTTCGTCGCCGTGGATCGCAAGGCCGGCGTGGCCCGCAATCCCCAGACCGGCGCCGCCGTGGCCCGGCCAGCGTCCCGCACCGCGCGCTTTCGTCCAGGGGAAGGCTTGAAAAGCGCCTTGAACGGTTGAGGCGGGAAGGGCATAAGCCCGTCTCCGATTTGAGGGCGGCTAGCTCAGCTGGTCAGAGCATCTCGTTTACACCGAGAGGGTCGGCGGTTCGAACCCGTCGCCGCCTACCATAACAAAAGGCCGCCGGAGCGATCCGGCGGCCTTTTGCATTTTTGGCTCTCTCTTCAGATCAGAAGCGGAAGCTGGCCCGCAGCAGCAGCGAATAGCGGACGTAGTCCTCCAGCAGTTCCGCGTCGCCCGTCAGCGACAGCATCCCCAGCTCGTTGCCGAAGTTCAGGCGGAAGCCCAGGATCGGTCCGCCGCCCTCGATGGCGTCCGGCGACAGGATGAAGTCCGGGCCGCCGCTGGCGAAGCGGGCGATGGTCTCGCCGGCGTCCACCGAGATGTTCTGGCGATAGCCGACGCGCAGTTCGGGGCGGATCCAGCCGTTGCGGCCGAAACCGTAGCCGATGTTCATCGCCGCCACGGCCGAGAAGATGTGGCTGTCGCGCGAATCGATGTCCAGATCGAAGCCGTCGCCCCCGCCGCTCTCGCTGCGGGCGCCTTCCGACAGGCGGAAATACTCGCCGTAGATTTCCGGCCGCACGTTCAGGCGGCCGAAGTTCCGCTCATAGCTGGCGCCGCCCGCGACGGCGGCGGTCCAGCCGTGCCAGTCGGACTTGTTGTTCAGATAGACGCCGCTGGCGACCAGTGAGCGGTCTGCGTTGAAGCTGGCGTAGCCGCCGGCCGCGCGGGCCCAGGTCGTCCAGTACTGGCCCTGGGCGCGCCAGTAGAGACCCAGTTCCAAGAGGTTGGCGGACAGGACCTCTTCGGCTTCGGACTCGGGGTCCTTGATGTCCGAGGAGGTGAAGGCGGCAGAGATGCCGACCGCGCCGACGCTCGTGCCCTTTTCCACGCCGCCCGCCACGCCGAAACCCTCGGAGCGGAAGCCGTAGGAATCGGTCTTGTCCTTGTCGGCATAGAAGTTGATCTCCTGCACCCAGGCGCTGGTCTCGCCCGGCGCGGCGACGGCGTTGCGGCCGGTCAGGGCGCGGGTCACGGCGTCGACGCCGGCCGACAGCGACATCAGCGGACCGCCCGAGTGGTCGGGCAGCATCTGCTCATAGGCGTCGATGAAGCCGTCTCGGGTCGTCTGCGACAGGAACAGGTTGCGCACCGTCTCATTGGACCCCAGGGCCGCATAGACGGCGTCGTAGGCCGAGGCCTCGACCGGGATCAGACTGGCCTCGGCGGCCGTGCGGCGACGGGCGTCGACATAGACGGTGTTGGCGGCCTGATTGACCCCGGCCTCGACCACATAGAGGTAGGGCGAATTGTCGGTCAGCTGGCTTTGGTTGATCTGGCCGACGTTCAGCGAGCCGGCGGTGATGATGTTGAACCGCTCGGGCCCGTCCAGCAGGGATGAGAAGCGCACGCCCAGCTTGGACCCGGTGGCCAGGGTCGCATTGCCGCTGACGTTGAAGCCGCCGGCGCGGTCGTTGGCCGGGTCCAGATTGACCAGCAGCGACCCCTCGGCGCCCACGTTCAGGCTGGAGATGCCGACGGCGCCGGTCTGGGTCGCGTTCAGCGTCCCCTTGCCGATGTTGATGTCCAGCAGGTTGTCGCCGTTCTTGATCGCGCCGGTCACCACGGCGCCGCCGCTGATGTTCAGCTTGTCCGCCCCGGCGCCGAAGTCGATGTCGCCGTTGACGACGCCGTTCTCGATATTGAGCGTGTCGGCGCCCGAGCCCAGCTTGATCGCGCCGACGATGGCCGGTTCATTGGCGTCCGGCACGCCGTCCTTGTCGGTGTCGACCGCCGTGCTGCCGGCGGGAGCGGGAATGCCATACTGGCGCAGGGTGACGCCGCTGGTGTTGGCCGACAGGTCGATGGCGGTGACGGTTCCCGTCACCGGGTTGGTGTCGGCGGTGTTGGGGGTGAGCGAGCCGATGATGGAGCCGGCGTTGTTCAACTGGGTCAGAGCGCCCGACTGATCGCGGATGACCACGGCCGAACCCTGGTTGCCGCCGAAGGAGGCGACCAGATTGCCGGTGTTGGTCAGGGAGCCGACGTTGGCGCCCGCGCCGATCAGAATGCCCGTCGCACTCTGGGTCTCCTTGCCCGAGGCCACGGCCTGAATGGCGCCGGTGTTGACGATGGCGGGCGCGGTCACGCCCGAGCCGATCCACAGGCCGGTGGCGCTGGCGTCCACGGCGGTGGAGGACACGCCGCCCTCGTTGCGCACGCCGCCCGCGACATTGACCGCCTGGCCGCCCGTGACGCCCAGCTGCACGGCGCGCGATTCGACGCCGGAATACAGGCCGGACGCCGTGATGGAGCCGCGATTGATCAGGCCATAGGCCGCATCGCCCGTTCCGACGGCGCCCAGATTCACCGCCTGGGTGGTCGAACCCACCAGCAGGGCGGGCGCGCCGCCCAGCGAGGTGATCGAGGCGGTCGTCTCGCTGGCGTCGGGGATGCCGTTGCCGTTGCGGTCGGGATCGTCGCGGTTCTTGATGCCGTCGCCGTCGTCGTCCTCGTCGCCGTTCTTGACGCCGTCGCCGTCGTCATCGCCCTCGATGCCTGCGGCGGAATAGGCCAGCGCCTTGTCCAGCAGGACGCCGCCCGCCACGCTCGCGCCGATGCGCACCGCGGGTCCGCCCTGCAGCAGGTCGTCGGCGTCCAGTTCGTCCAGGAACAGGGTCGAGGCGTTGTCGAAGGCGCCCGTCGCCGGACGCGCCGGCGGCGGGGTGGTGTAGCGATAGCCGGTGGCGACGACGGAGGAGTGGATCTTCACCGCCCCGCCCACATCGCCCTCGATCGACACGCCGGTCGCATTGGCCCCCAGGGCCGAGATCGAGCCGGACAGCTCGACATTGCCGGAGACCGGGCCGGTCGTGCGGATGCCGGCCGTATTGTCGCCGGTCACGCGGATCGTGCCCAGGCTTTGCAGCTTGCCGTTCAGGCCGGTCTCGACCGCCAGGCCGTAGGAGTTGTTGCCTTCGACCGTGATGGCGCCGGTGCTTTCGACCAGGACGTTGCCGGTGAAGGGCGCGGGGCCGACCACGCGCACGCCGTAGCGGCCGGTTCCGGTGGCGAAGGGACCGTCCAGGTCGCCGTCGCCGTCGACATCCTTCACGTCAGCCGCTTCCTGGGTGTCGTTGACGGTGATGGCGCCGCCGACGATGACCGATCCGGTGTTGCCGCCGTTGACCAGCAGGCCGGTCGAGCCGTCGGCCGACTTGTCCATGGTGATGGAGCTGCCGCTGTCCAGGTCGACCGTGTGGTTGGAGTTCAGCGTCACGGCCGCGCCGGATGTCACCGCGACGCTGCCGCCGCTGGCCAGGCGAATATTGTCAGGGCCGGTCCCGGTCGCGTTGGACGTCTGGATCGGCGTGGTGCGGGCGTTTGAGATCACGATCTCGGCCTGAGAGCCGGTGGCGACCATCAAAGGGGCGATCGCCACGGCGCTCGCGAGCAGAATACGCATTCGGTAGAAACCCCTGGTGGTCACGCACAACGGTACAGGCGACCCCTTAGCAGGGTCTGCGGCAGCCTTCCTCAAGTTTATCGAATTTGAGGCGAATACAAGGCCGCAACTGCCGGATCGTCGGCCTATGCCGTGACTGACGTTCTGACAAATCCAAGCTTTGCGGCGAATACGGAGCGATTTAGCGGGGCTGCTCTTGAGCTTTGCCACGGCCGGGTTTACGGGCGACGAAAGGCTTGGCGCCGCGTCGCGACGACGCATCCAACGAACCCCTTCGGCGTTCGACAGCCCCAGCCATACGAGAACGCCCCATGAGCATGACCGACCTCGACGTCCAGGAAAGCGAACTCCGGTTGATTCCGGGGCTGGACGTGGAAGTCGCCGACACGCTGCGCGCCCTGAAGGCGGCCGCGATGGACGACCGGCCGC
Source organism: Brevundimonas sp. EYE_349 (assembly GCF_023147505.1). Classification (GTDB taxonomy): domain Bacteria; phylum Pseudomonadota; class Alphaproteobacteria; order Caulobacterales; family Caulobacteraceae; genus Brevundimonas. Next base: position 205,141 of record NZ_JAHXPB010000001.1, read on the forward strand.
GGCTGGTGGACACCACCATGCTGTATGCGCCGCGATCCGGGGGCGTGAAACGCTATCTCCTGTCCAAGAAGGCGTGGATAGAGGCCAACCGCCCGGGGGTCAGCCATTCGCTGATCGTGCCGGGCGCGCGGCACAAGGCAGGCGCGGACGGGGTGGTGCGGCTGCGCGCCACCAAGCTGCCGTTCGGCGACGGCTACCGCTGGCCGACGTCGGTCAAACGTTGGAGCGCCTGGGTCGCCGCGATGAAGCCGTCGATCATCGAGGCTGGCGACCCCTACACGCCGGGGCAGGGCGCTCTGGAGGCCGGACAGCGGGTCGGATGCCCCGTCGTCGGCTTCTGTCATTCGGACCCGGCGGGTCTGGCGGCGCTGCATTTCGGCGAATGGGCCAAGAAGCCGGTCGAGAAGCGCTGGGCGCGTCTGTTTTCGCAGTTCGACCGGGTGGTTTCGCCGAGTCGGTTCATCGCCCGACGGTTGGAAGAGGCTGGCGTGGACAATATCGTCATCCGCCCCCTGGGCGTCGAGATCGACACCTTCCGGCCCGAACGCCGCGACCGGCAATGGCTGCTGGACCGACTGGGCCTGGACCAGGACGCGCGCCTGCTGTGCTTCGCCGGACGGCCGGCCAAGGAAAAGAACGTCGACGTGCTGATCGAAGCGGTCCAGAAGCTGGGCGCGCCCTATCATTTGGTCTTGGTCGGCGCCGGGTCGGGCATGCCGGACGAGGACCGGGTCATCTCCCTGCCTTACGAGACGGACCCCCGCGCCGTCGCCAAGATCATCGCCAGCTGCGACGCCTTCGTTCACGCCAACGACAAGGAGCCGTTCGGCCTGATCGTGCTGGAGGCCATGGCCTGCGGACGGCCGGTCGTGGGCGTCAACGCCGGCGGCGTGGCCGAAACCGTGGACGATACGGTCGGGCAACTGGCCGCGCGCGCCGAGGCGACGGACTACGCCGAAGCGGTCGAGGCCCTGTTTGCGCGCGATATCGAGGCAATCGGCCGGGCTGCGCGCGAAAAGGCCGTCAGTCAGTTCGCGTGGAACCGCGTGTTCGAGGATCTGTGCGCCGTCTATGGCCAGCTGACCGGCGAGGCGACCTTCATGACGCCTGACGCGGGACTGCAACTGCACTGAGCTTACGACGGTCTTCAGGACAGGCCCTTGGAACCCAGGGCCGAGTTTCCGTCGCTGGGTTCATTCGAACATCGATGCGAGCCCCCTGGGTTCCGGGTTCGTCCTTCGGACGCCACGGAATGACGGCGCTGAGTTATCGACTGAATTCGAGGGCGGGACCCGTCCGCGCAGGCGGGGGCGCGCCACTTCTTTATAACGATGTCAGAAAAAGAAGTGGCGCGAGTGACGGGGCTCGAACCCGCGACCTCCGGCGTGACAGGCCGGCACTCTAACCAACTGAGCTACACCCGCGTACCTGCGACGAAACTTTTGAGCTGTTTCGAAAGCTTCTTGGGAAGGCGGTGTGCGCCACTCTTTCTATCTCTAGAGAGAGTGGCGCGAGTGACGGGGCTCGAACCCGCGACCTCCGGCGTGACAGGCCGGCACTCTAACCAACTGAGCTACACCCGCGTTTCCCGGCCGAAGCGGCTGTGCGCCCCGGCGAGGGGCGTCGTTTAGGCGGCTCGACCCAGCGCGTCAAGCGACCTTTTCGGAGAAAGACGTCGGTCAGCGCGACGGGGCTGTGGACGGCGCCACGACGGCCGCCTGGGGCGGACTGTGCGGACCGGCCAGGCCGCCCGCTGCAGGCTCCTGAGCGGCGACGGCGGGGGCGGGCGGCTCGTAATGGACGCCGACGCCCGGCCCCAGCGGCAGGTCGAAGGCGACCCAGGCCGCCACCATGCAAAGCCCCGCGATCAGAAACGCCCCGGCGTAGGGCAACATGGTGGCCATCAGCGACCCCAGGCCGAATCGCGGATCCCATCGCTGGGCGAAGGTCAGGATCAGCGGAAAATAGCTCATCAGCGGCGTGGCGATGTTGGTCACAGAATCGCCCATGCGATAGGCGGCGGTCGTCATCTCGGGCGAGATGCCCAGGAGCATGAACATGGGCACCACGATGGGCGCCAGGGCCGACCACTTGGCCGAGGCCGATCCGATGAACAGGTCGAAGAAGCAAGAGACGAAGACCACGCAGATCAACAGCAGCGGGGCGGGCAGGGCGATGCTTTTTAGCCCGGCCGCCGCATGGACCGCCAGGATCGGCCCCAGCCCCGACCAGTTGAACATGGCCACGAAATGGGCGGCGAAGAAGGCCAGCACGATGTAGGGCGCCAGCTGGGCGATGCCGTCGCGCATCATGGCCACCAGATCGCGGTGCGACTTGATCGCGCCCGATCCTGCGCCGTAAGCCCCGCCCGCTACGAAGAAGGTGACGGCGAAGAAGGCGACCAGCGAGCGGTACAGAGGGTTGAACCGCTGCTCCGGATCGGCGTCGGGATCCACGAAGGGGGAGCCGGGCAGGGCGGTGATCAGAGTCCACAGCGCCATCATGCCCAGCACCGCCAGGCCGGCGAAGGCCAGGCCGCGCTTCTCGGCTGCGGTCAGGGGCTGTTTCTCGTTGGCGGCGGGGGCGGCGACGCCCTCGGCGGGCTTCCATACCCCCAGGCGCGGTTCGATGACCCGGTCGGTGAGGAACCAGACGATGGGGGTGAAGACGAGGACGACGCCGACGATGAAGAACCAGTTGCCGGCGATGTTGACCGAATAGGATGGGTCGATCAGCCGGGCGGCCGGCTCGGTGATTCCCAGAATCAGGGCGTCGCTGGCGCCCGGGAACAGATTGCCGGCGTATCCGCCCGATACGGCGGCGAAACCGGCCGCAAGGCCCGCCAGCGGATGACGCCCCGCGGCGGCGAAGATCACCGCAGCCAACGGTATGACCACGACGTAGGAGGCGTCCGACGCATGGTGCGAGACCATGCCGGTGATGACCACGACCGGCGTCAGGATCACGCGCGGCGCATTCAGCAGGGCGCCGCGAATGGCCGTGGCGAAGAGGCCCGTCCGCTCGGCGACCGAGGCGCCGTATATGATGGTGATGACGATCCCCAGCGGCGGGAAGTCGGCCAGGGTGCGCGGCATGCCGATGATCAGCCGCTCCAGATTTTCGCCCGACAGCAGGCTTTGCGCCGCCAGCCGGTCGCCGGTGACGGGATTGACCGCCGACCAACCCAGACCCGCCCCGATCAGGCTCAGCACGATCAAGCCGCCGATCAGCCACAGGAACAGGAAGACCGGATCAGGCAGCCGATTGCCGATCCGTTCGACGGCGTTCAGGGCGCGGCTGGCGACGCTCATTCGGATGACTTTCGGTTACGCGAGAGAGGTCGCCATAGGGCTTTGACCACGCAAGACGCGCAAGCGCCGGGCCTGCGACATATGGCGCGCAAACTTGCGATCCATTCTCAATGAAAAGCCAATGTCCGCAGGGGTTTGAACGGCGACGTTGTTGGGTCTAAGAAGCGCCGAATCCCGCCTCTCCCCGGCGGACGAGGTTCTTCGAATGAACGCATTTCTTCTAGAATATCTGCCCGTGCTGGTGTTCGCCGGCGTCGCGGCCTTCATCGGCATCCTGTTCATCGCGCTGCCGCTGCTGCTGGCGCCGAAGAACCCGGATAGCGAGAAGCTGTCGGCCTATGAGTGCGGGTTCAACGCCTTCGACGATGCGCGCATGAAGTTCGACATCCGCTTCTATCTGGTGTCGATCCTGTTCATCATCTTCGACCTGGAAGTGGCGTTCCTGTTCCCGTGGGCGGTGTCGATGTTCGACCTGTCGCATGCCGGCATGGTGTTCGCCTTCTGGTCGATGATGGTCTTCCTGGGCGTTCTGACCATCGGCTTCATCTACGAATGGAAGAAGGGAGCCCTGGAATGGGAGTAGTCGCCGCTTCCAAGCCCGCCGGCCTGGTGTCCGCATCGGGCGCGCCGCTGGTTCCGGCCGGAGCCGCCGCGCGTTCGACCGTCGAGGGCTATGACCCTAAGGTCCACGACAAGTTCTTCGAGGCCGTGAACATGGAGCTGGGCGAGCGCGGCTATCTGGTCGCCGCCGCCGATGACGTGATCAACTGGGCGCGCACCGGCTCGCTGATGTGGATGACCTTCGGTCTGGCCTGCTGCGCCGTCGAGATGATCCAGATGTCGATGCCGCGTTTCGACGTCGAGCGCTTCGGCATGGCGCCGCGCGCCAGCCCGCGCCAGTCGGACCTGATGATCGTCGCCGGCACCCTGACCAACAAGATGGCCCCCGCCATCCGCAAGGTTTACGACCAGATGCCCGACCCGCGCTACGTCGTGTCGATGGGCAGCTGCGCCAACGGCGGCGGCTATTATCACTACAGCTACAGCGTCGTTCGCGGCTGCGACCGCGTGGTGCCTGTGGACGTCTATGTGCCGGGCTGTCCGCCCACGGCCGAGGCGCTGCTGTACGGCCTGCTGCAACTGCAGAAGAAGATTCGTCGCACGGGGACCATCGACCGATGACCTCTTTGGCTGTTCAGGCCCAGCACGAGGCCGTTCTGACGCCGCTGGGCGCCGAGATGGTCGGGGCCTTGGGCGTCGAGGCCCAGGTGGCCTTTGGCGAACTGACGCTGGTGGCGCCGCGCGACCGGATCGTCGAGGTGATGACCGCGCTGCGCGATCAGTTCGGGTTCCAGCAACTGCTGGATCTCTGCGGCGTGGACTACCCGGATCGCAAGGAGCGGTTCGAGGTGGTCTATCACCTGATGTCGTTGACCCGGAACGCGCGCCTGCGCGTCAAGGTGTCGACCGATGAGGTGCAGCCCGTTCCGTCGATCATCGCCGTCTATCCGGCCGCCAACTGGTTCGAGCGCGAAGCCTACGACATGTACGGCATGCTGTTCTCGGGCCACCCCGACCTGCGCCGCCTGCTGACGGACTATGGTTTCGAGGGGCATCCGCTCCGCAAGGACTTTCCCATGACGGGCTATGTCGAGGTCCGTTACGACGAGGAACAGCGCCGCGTGGTCTATGAGCCGGTCAAGCTGACGCAGGAGTTCCGCACCTTCGACTTCCTGTCGCCGTGGGAAGGCGCCGAATACCCTGCGCCGGTCCTGCCGGGCGACGAAAAGGCGGGAGGCCAGGCGTAATGGCTGACGGAAACCCCACCGTGGCGCCGCTGGGCGTGGACGTGTTCGAGGACGACCTGGACACCCGCACCGCCCACGCGCGCGAGATGGAAGACCGCAAGTTCACCATCAACTTCGGCCCGCAACACCCGGCCGCGCACGGCGTGCTGCGCCTGGTGCTGGAGCTGGACGGCGAGATCGTCGAGCGCGTCGATCCGCACATCGGCCTGCTGCACCGCGGCACCGAGAAGCTGATGGAGGCGCGCACCTATCTGCAGAACGTGCCGTATCTGGACCGGCTGGACTACGTCTCGCCGATGAACCAGGAGCACGCCTTCTGCCTGGCCATCGAGAAGCTGCTGGGCATCGAGGTTCCGTACCGGGCGCAGCTGATCCGCGTCCTCTATTCGGAAATCGGCCGCATCCTGTCGCACATGCTGAACGTGACGACCCAGGCCATGGACGTCGGCGCCCTGACGCCGCCGCTCTGGGGCTTCGAGGAACGCGAAAAGCTGATGGTGTTCTACGAGCGCGCCTGCGGCGCCCGTCTGCACGCCAACTATTTCCGTCCGGGCGGCGTCCACCAGGACCTGCCGATGGACCTGATCGACGACATCGGCCGCTGGTGCCAAGAGTTCCCGCCGGCGCTGAAGGACATCGAAAGCCTCGTCACCGAAAACCGCATCTTCAAGCAGCGCAACGTCGATATCGGCGTGGTCTCGAAGGAACAGGCCCTGGCCTGGGGCTTCACCGGCGTCATGCTGCGCGGATCGGACATCGCCTGGGACCTGCGCAAGTCGCAGCCCTATGAGTGCTATGCCGAACTGGAGTTCGACGTTGTGGTCGGCAAGAACGGCGACTGCTGGGACCGATATCTGGTGCGCATCGAAGAGATGAAGCAGTCGGTGCGGATCATGGAGCAGTGCATCCATAAACTGCGCAACTGCCCAGGCGAGCCGGTGATGATCGAGAACAACAAGATCGTGCCGCCGCGTCGCGGCGAGATGAAGCGGTCGATGGAATCGCTGATCCACCACTTCAAGCTCTACACCGAAGGCTTCTCGACGCCCGAGGGCGAGGTCTATGCCTCGGTCGAAGCCCCCAAGGGTGAGTTCGGCATCTATCTGGTGTCGGACGGCACCAACAAACCCTATCGCGTGAAGATTTCGGCGCCGGGCTTCCGCTCGCTGCAGGCGATGGACTGGATGAACCGGGGCCACCAGCTGGCCGACGTGTCCGCCATCCTGGGCTCGCTCGACATCGTTTTCGGAGAAGTGGACCGATGAGCGTTCGTCGTCTCGCCAAGGACCAGCCCGCCTCGTTCGCCTTCTCGGCCGACACGATGGCCAAGGCCGAATGGTGGATCAAGAAATACCCGGAAAGCCGTCGTCAGTCGGCGGTGATCCCGGTTCTGTGGCTGGTGCAGAAGCAGGAAGGCTGGGTGTCCGAACCCGCCATCCGCGCCATCGCCGAGCTGCTGGGCATGGCCTATATCCGGGTGCTGGAGGTCGCGACCTTCTACACCATGTTCATGCTGGAGCCGGTCGGCAAGACCGCGCTGATCCAGGTGTGCGGCACCACGCCGTGCATGCTGCGCGGCGCCAATGAACTGATGCGCGTCTGCAAGGAGAAGATCGGTCCCAAGGATCATCTGTCCGCCGACGGCCGCTTCACCTGGCAGGAAGTAGAATGCCTGGGCGCCTGCTCCAATGCGCCGATGGCCCAGATCAACGACTACTATTTCGAGGACCTGACGCCCGAGACGATCGGCCAGATCATCGACGACTTCGCCGCCGGCAAGACGCCGGAGCGCGGGTCCTATGTCGGTCGCACCAATGCGGCGCCGGAGGGCGGGCCCAAGACCCTGCTGGACGCCAAACTGTATGACGGCTCGGCCGCCAAGCCGATCAAGAAACTGCCGAACAGCGACCCGGCCCCGGCCGAGAAGGCCCCGGCCTGATGTCGCCGCCCGATCTGAACACCGACGAGGGCCGCGCGGCCTATCGCAAGGAACTGCGGGGCGTGGGTCGTCCGTTGCGCGCGGGCGGCCTGGCGATGGTCGTCGGCGCCGCCATGTTGATCCTGATCTCGCGTCAGGGCGTGGTCGGGCCATGGGCGGTCAACGTCTCCTACTTCATGCTGGCGGCTGGCTGGGCGATGGTCATCGGCGCCATCTGGATGCGCACCCGCCACCACAAGCGCCGTCTGGCGGAAGGACTCTGAGGGCCATGGTCGGCATTCTCGAAGACAAGGACCGGATCTTCACCAACCTGTACGGCTTCCATGACTGGGGCGTAGAGGGGGCGAAGCAGCGCGGCGCGTGGAACGCCACCAAGGACATGCTGGACCTTGGCCGCGACTGGATCATCAACAACGTCAAGGCCTCGGGGTTGCGTGGCCGTGGCGGCGCCGGCTTCTCGACCGGCCTGAAGTGGTCGTTCATGCCCAAGGAAGTGAAGGATCGTCCTCACTACCTGGTCATCAACGCCGACGAATCCGAGCCCGCGACCTGCAAGGACCGCGAGATCATGCGCCATGATCCGCACCTGCTGATCGAAGGCGCGCTGATCGCCAGCTTCGCGATGCAGGCCCACGCCTGCTACATCTATCTGCGCGGCGAATACGTGCTGGAGCGCGAACGGATGGAAGCCGCCGTCAAGCAGGCCTATGAGGCCAAGCTGATCGGCGACGGCAACGTCCACGGCTGGGACTTCCACGTCTATATCCACCACGGCGCCGGCGCCTATATCTGCGGCGAAGAGACGGCTCTGCTGGAATCGCTGGAAGGCAAGAAGGGCCAGCCGCGCCTGAAGCCGCCGTTCCCGGCGGGCGCGGGTCTGTACGGCTGCCCGACCACGGTGAACAATGTCGAGTCCATCGCCGTCGTCGGCACCATCCTGCGTCGCGGCGCCGACTGGTTCGCCGGCTTCGGTCGTCCGAACAACACCGGCACCAAGCTGATGTCCCTGTCGGGTCACATCAACACGCCGTGTGTGGTCGAGGAGGCCATGTCGATCCCGCTGCGTCAGTTGATCGAGGATCACGGCGGCGGCGTTCGCGGCGGCTGGGGCAATCTGAAGGCCATCATTCCCGGCGGCGCGTCCTGCCCGGTCATCACCCGCGAGCAGGCCGAGACGGTCCTGATGGACTTCGATTCCATGCGCGAGATGCGTTCGTCGCTGGGCACCGCCGGCGTGACCGTGATGGACGAGTCGACCGATATCGTGAAGGCCATCGCCCGCATCAGCTACTTCTTCAAGCACGAGAGCTGCGGCCAGTGCACGCCGTGCCGCGAGGGCACCGGCTGGATGTGGCGCGTGCTTGAGCGGATGGCCGTGGGTGAGGCCGATCCTTCGGAAATCGACCTGCTGCTGGATGTCGCGGGCCAGGTCGAGGGCCACACCATCTGCGCCCTGGGCGACGCCGCCGCCTGGCCGGTTCAGGGCCTGATCCGTCACTTCCGTCACGAGATCGAAGAGCGGATCGCCAACTACCGCAGCCGCCGCGCGAACTTCGCCGGCCACGCCATCGCCGCGGAGTAGGGATGCGCCTATCACCCGCCATCGTGATCGGAGCCTTCGCTCTCGCCGCTTGCGGCGAGCGTGACCCTGCGCCCACGCCTGCGGAAAAGGTCTCGGCCGAGGTGAAGACGTCGGACGGGGTGCAAACCGCGCCGAAGGTCCTGACCGTTGGCGAACTGCGCCGGGTGTGCCGGGCTGGTCTGGCCCAGATACACGGCCAAACGCCGTCGGCGATCACCCTTGACGGGGTTCAGGACGGGGTGTTGCGCGCCTCGTGGCGGGCGCCGGTCGACGGCGGCCGGATGCGCGCCGAGTGCCGCGTCGAGAACGATCTGATCGTGTGGAAGCCACTCGATCTGCCCGATGCAACGCTCGTTCGCTGGATGAACCAGTCGGGCGATCCGGTGATCCGCTACGTCATGGACGGCGAGACGATCACCATCACACAGACGCTCCCGGATGGGACGACGGAACGCGCCGATCTGGCCGTTCCCGCTGAAGAAGAGGCCCGCTGATGCCAGTCGCCAAGGTCAACGGCGTCGAAACCGAGTTCGAGCCCGGCATGACCGTGCTCCAGGTCGCCGAACGCGCGGGGCAAGAGATTCCGCGCTTCTGCTACCACGAGCGCCTGTCCATCGCCGGCAACTGCCGGATGTGCCTGGTTGAGGTGAAGCCCGGACCGCCGAAGCCGCAGGCCTCGTGCGCGCTTCCGGCCGCCGATGGCCAGGAAATCTTCACCGATACGCCGATGGTCAAGAAAGCCCGCGAGGGGGTGATGGAGTTCCTGCTCATCAACCACCCGCTGGATTGCCCCATCTGCGATCAGGGCGGCGAGTGCGATCTTCAGGACCAGTCGGTCGGCTATGGCCGCGACGGCTCGCGCTATTCGGAGAACAAGCGCGCGGTCGAAGAAAAGGCGATGGGTCCGACCATCAAGACCTTCATGACGCGCTGCATCCAGTGCACGCGCTGCGTCCGCTTCATCACCGAAGTCGCCGGGGCGCCGGACATCGGCATGATCTCGCGCGGCGAGGACGCCGAGATCACGACCTATCTGGAGAAGTCGGTCGCGTCGGAATTGTCGGGGAATGTCAACGATCTGTGCCCGGTCGGCGCCCTGACGCACCGTCCGTGGCAGTATCACTACCGTCCGTGGGAACTGAAGAAGACCGAAACCATCGACGTCATGGACGCCCTGGGCTCGAACATCCGCGCCGACTATCGCGGGTCCGAGGTCATGCGCGTGCTGCCCCGCGTTAATGAGGGCATCAACGAGGAGTGGCTGTCGGACAAGAGCCGCTACGTCGTCGATGGCCTGACCGCCCGCCGTCTGGACCGTCCGTGGATCCGCGAGAACGGCAGGCTGCGCGCCGCATCGTGGAACGAGGCGCTGGACGCCGTGGCCGCCAAGCTGAAGGCCGCGCCGGCCGACCGCATCGGCGTGATCGCCGGCGACCTGCAAGACGCCGAGTCGATGAAGGCCACGCTGGACCTGTTCCGCGCCCTGGGTTCGAAAAATACTGACTGCCGCCAGGATGGCGCGGCCCTGGGCTATGGCCCACGCGAGGGCTGGCTGTTCAATTCCGGCCTGGAAGGCATTGAAAAGGCGGACGCCATTCTGATCGTGGGCGCCAATCCCCGCGTCGAGGCCCCGCTGCTGAACGCGCGCCTGCGCAAGACATGGCTGAAGGGCGACGTCGAGATCGGCGTCATCGGCGAACAGGCCGATCTGACGTTCGACTACGCCTATCTGGGCGCTGGAACCCAGACGCTGGGCCAACTGCCCAAGTCGGCGATGGACATCCTGACCAAGGCCGAGCGTCCCGCGATCATCGTTGGTTCCGGCGCGCTGGGCGGGGAGGGCGGCGCGGCCGTCCTGAACGCCCTGGGCGCCCTGGCCAAGACCGTCGGCGTCGTCACGGATGGCTGGAACGGCTTCAACGTCCTGCACCATGCCGCCGCCCGCGTCGCTGGTCTGGACATGGGCTTCGTGCCGGCCCAACCCGGTGAAAACGGGGGCGGCCTGACGGTGGCCGAGATGCTGAAGCCGGACGCGCTGGACGTGCTGTTCCTGCTGGGCGCCGACGAGGTCGATCCGACCGGCTCAAACGCCTTCCGCGTCTATCTGGGCAGCCACGGAGACCGAGGCGCGCACGGCGCGGACGTCATCCTGCCGGGCGCGGCCTACACCGAGAAGTCGGGCCTCTACGTCAACACCGAGGGGCGGGTGCAGATGGCCGAACGGGTCGTCTTCCCGAAAGGCGAGGCCAAGGAAGACTGGGCCATCATCCGGGCCCTGTCGGCGCGCGTCGACAAGACCCTGCCGTACGACACGCTGGAGCAACTGCGCGCCAAGCTGATGGGCGATCATCCGACCTTCGGCCGGATCGACTATCTGCCCGCGCCGGCGACGTTCGACGTGGCGGCCCTGGGCGCCAAGGGCGATCTGGGCGACCGCGCCTTCGTGTCGGCCGTGGCCGACCCGTATCTTTCCAATCCGATAGCGCGCGCCAGCGCGACGATGGCCGAGTTGTCCGCCCTGCGGATCGCCCCGGTCGCTTTGGCGGCGGAGTAAGTCATGGACCCCGTTTCCTTCTGGGCCACCCCGCTGGGATGGACGCTGATCACGCTCGGTCAGGTTCTGCTGATCACCGTCGGCGTGCTGATCGCCGTCGCCTTCCTGCTGCTGGCCGACCGCAAGGTCTGGGCCGGCGTGCAGATGCGTAAAGGGCCGAACGTCGTCGGTCCCTTCGGCCTGCTTCAATCGTTCGCGGACATGATCAAGTTCGTGCTGAAGGAGGTCGTGATCCCGGCCGGCGCCGACAAGGCCGTCTTCATCATCGCCCCGATCATCACCGTGATCCTGGCCTTCATGGCCTGGGCTGTCATCCCATTTGCGCCCGGCTGGGTGGTGTCGGACCTGAATGTCGGCATTCTGTACATCTTCGCCGTGTCGTCGCTGGGCGTTTACGGCATCATCATGGGCGGCTGGGCTTCGAACTCGAAGTATCCGTTCCTGGGTTCGCTGCGTTCAGCGGCGCAGATGGTGTCCTATGAAGTCTCGCTGGGCCTGATCATCATCAATGTGATCCTGCTGGCCGGCACCATGAACCTGTCGGCCATCGTCGAGAGCCAGAAGGGCATGTTCTGGAACTGGTACGGTTTCGGCGGCGGCGCCGATACCTGGCCGCTGGTCGTGATCCTGTTCCCGATGTCGATCATCTTCTTCATCTCGGCCCTGGCCGAGACCAACCGTCCGCCGTTCGACCTGCCTGAGGCCGAGTCCGAACTGGTCGCCGGTTATCAGGTGGAATACAGCTCGACCCCGTATCTGCTGTTCATGATGGGCGAGTACGTCAACATCGTCTTCATGTCGGCTATGATCAGCCTGCTGTTCTTTGGCGGCTGGAACCCCGGCGTGCCGCAGGCATGGATGGACAGTCTGCCGGCCTGGATCGCCTATGCGATCTACCTGCTGACCTTCATGGCCAAGACGGTCTTCTGGTTCGTCATGATCTCAATGGTGAAGGCCTTCGTGCCGCGCTATCGCTACGATCAGCTGATGCGCCTGGGCTGGAAGATCTTCCTGCCGACCTCGCTGGTGGCGGTCGTCATCGTCTCGGCCTGGCGCGTGTTCGTGGTGGGGTCGTGATGGTCGCGCCGAAGACGCCTGCTTTCAAGGATAAGTGCTGATGTTCACCCGTATCGTCCAGGCGACCAAGGGCGCGATGATGCTGGACGTCATCGGCGCCATCGGCCTGTCGCTGAAATATATGGCGCGGCCGAAGATGACCGTGAACTATCCGTTCGAGCGCAATCCGCAGTCGCCGCGCTTCCGCGGCGAGCATGCGCTGCGTCGCTATGCGAACGGCGAGGAACGTTGCATCGCCTGCAAGCTGTGCGAAGCCATCTGCCCCGCCCAGGCCATCACCATCGAGGCCGAGCCGCGCGCCGACGGCAGCCGCCGCACGACCCGCTACGATATCGACATGGTCAAATGCATCTACTGCGGCCTGTGCCAGGAGGCCTGCCCGGTGGACGCCATTGTGGAGGGGCCGAACTCGGAGTTCGCCGTCGAGACGCGCGAAGAGCTGCTCTACGACAAGCAACGCCTGCTCGATAACGGCGACCGCTGGGAACGGCAGATCGCCAAGAATCTGGAACTCGACGCGCCTTACCGCTAGAGCGTGATCCCGAAAAGTGGCTACCGGTTTTTCGGACAAGATCACGTTCCACTACAGTTGCCGTTCAAGACCTCTTCAAGAGGAAGAGGTCTTGAACTAGGCAGCATCTCGCTAAACGGGTCGCCGATTCCAAACGGGGTCGCGGCCGATACGAAAGGGGCTTCGTCCCGACATGCTGCAAGGCATAGCCTTCTATCTGCTGGCGGCGGTCGCCACGGTTTCCGGCCTTCTGGTCGTGACCGCGCGCAACCCGGTGCACAGCGTTCTGTGGTTGATCCTGGCCTTCTTCTCGTCGGCAGGTCTGTTCGTCCTGCTGGGGGCCGAGTTCCTGGCGATGCTGCTGGTCGTCGTCTATGTGGGCGCGGTGGCGGTGCTGTTTCTGTTCGTCGTCATGATGCTGGACGTGGACTTCTTGAAGCTGCGGGAGGGCTATGCGCGCTATCTGCCGCTGGGTGCGATCATCGCCGCCGTACTGCTGGCCGAGATGATCATCGTGTCTGTCGCCGTGGTTCAGGGCGGGGCTGCGGCGGGCGTGCCGGCGCCAGGCGCGCCGGACGCCAGCGTCACCAATGTCGAGGCCATCGGTCGCGTGCTCTACACGGATTACGTCTACTTCTTCCAGGCGGCCGGGATCGTGCTGCTGATCGCGATGATCGGCGCCATCACCCTGACCCTGCGCCACAAGCCGCATATCAAACGCCAGAACCCTGGCGATCAGGTGAACCGCGACCGTCTGAAATCAGTCGAGATCAAACCCGCCGCGACGGGCGAGGGCGTCAGCGCCGAGGAGCTTCTGTGATGATCGGCCTGACCCACTATCTGACGGTCGCTGCGATCCTGTTCACCATCGGGGTCTTCGGCATCTTCGTGAACCGCAAGAACGTCATCATCATCCTGATGTCGATCGAGCTGATCCTGCTGGCCGTGAACATCAACTTCGTCGCCTTCTCGACCTATCTGAACGAGATCAGCGGGCAGATCATGGCGATGTTCGTCCTGACCGTCGCCGCCGCCGAGGCCGCCGTCGGCCTGGCGATCCTGGTGACTTTCTTCCGTAACCGCGGCGACATCGCCGTCGACGACGCCTCCGTGATGAAGGGTTGAGCGTGACTTTCCATACCCTCGTCATTCTCGGGATTTTCGCCCCGCTGCTGGGCGCGGCCATCGCCGGCTTCTTCGGGCGCCGCATCGGCAACATCCCGTCGCAGGCCGTCACGACCGGCCTGCTGTTCTTCTCGTGCGCCGTCGCCTGGACGGTGTTCGGGCAATGGACCTGGGGCCATCTGGAGCCTTTCACCATCCGCCTGGCGCCGTTCATCAACGTCGGCGACTTCCAGTCGGCTTGGTCGATCCGCATCGACGCCCTGTCGGCGACAATGCTGATCGTGGTGACCAGCGTGTCGTCGCTGGTCCACCTGTATTCCTGGGGCTACATGGCCGAGGACGACAGCCGACCGCGCTTCTTCGCCTATCTGTCGCTGTTCACCTTCATGATGCTGGCGCTGGTGACGGCGGCCGACTTCATGCAGATCTTCTTCGGTTGGGAAGGGGTGGGCCTGGCGTCCTATCTGCTGATCGGCTTCTGGTTCAAGAAGCCGACGGCCAGCGCCGCCGCCATCAAAGCCTTCGTGGTCAACCGCGTCGGCGACTTCGGCTTCGTCCTGGGGATCATGACGATCTTCTGGATGTACGGCACGATCAACTTCGCCGAACTGTTCCCGCTGATCGCCACAAAGGCCGGCACGACTTGGGAGTTCCTGGGCGTCCAATGGTCCGCGCTGGACCTGGCCGGTTTCCTGCTGTTCATCGGCGCGATGGGCAAGTCGGCCCAGTTCTTCCTGCACACCTGGTTGCCGGACGCGATGGAAGGTCCGACGCCCGTATCGGCCCTGATCCACGCGGCGACCATGGTCACCGCCGGCGTCTACATGGTCTGCCTGCTGAGCCCGATCTATGAATATGCGCCGGGCGCGTCGCAGATCATCGCCATCATTGGCGCGATCACGGCGCTGTTCGCCGCGACGGTCGGTCTGACCCAGAACGACATCAAGCGGGTCATCGCCTATTCGACCTGTTCGCAGCTGGGCTACATGTTCTTCGCTGCTGGCGTCGGCGCCTATCAGGCCGCCATGTTCCACCTGTTCACGCACGCCTTCTTCAAGGCCCTGCTGTTCCTGGGCGCCGGTTCGGTGATCCACGGCATGCACCACGAGCAGGACATGCGGAAAATGGGCGGTTTGTGGAAGCTCCTGCCCGTCACCTATGCGGTCATGACCATCGGCACCATCGCCATCACCGGCCTGGGCATCCCTGGCGTCGGCGGTTTCGCGGGCTTCTATTCCAAGGACTCGATCATCGAGAGCGCCTACGCCTCGGCGGCCTCGGGTCACTCGGCCATCGGCCTGTTCGCCTTCTTCGTCGGCATCATCGCCGCCGGTCTGACGGCCTACTATTCGTGGCGCCTGGTCTTCATGACCTTCCACAACAAGCCGGTGTGGAAGGAAGAGGGCGACGCGCATCATGCCGCCCATCACGGGGATGATCACGCCTCGCACGCCCAGCTGGAAACGCACTCCGAACCGGTCACGGACGACCACGCGCACCACGGTCATGCTCATGACGACCATGGCCATCATGGCCCGCTGAAGCCGCACGAGAGCCCGCTGGTCATGCTGATCCCGCTGATCCTGCTGTCGGTCGGCGCGGTCGCCGCCGGCTTCGTCTTCGCGCCGCACTTCATCGGCCATCACGAGGGCGAGTTCTGGCGCGGGGCCATCTTCACCGGAGCGCACAATCACGTCCTGCACGAGAGCCATTCGGTCCCGACCTGGGTGAAGTGGTCGCCGCTGATCCTTACCCTGATCGGTACAGCCTTCGCCTACTGGATCTATGTCGCCCGCGAAGGCATGGGCCGTCGCATGGCCGAGCGGAACGGCGTCATCTACCGCTTCCTCTACAACAAGTGGTATTTCGACGAACTGTACGACGTCGTCTTCGTGCGCGGCTTCCGCGCCGTCGGGAACTTCTTCTGGAAGGTCTGCGATGTGAAGCTGATCGACGGGCTGGGGCCGAACGGCGCCGCCTGGGTGTCGCTGAAATCCGCCGCTCGACTGGCCAAGATCCAGTCCGGCTATGTCTATCACTATGCCTTCGTGATGCTGCTCGGGGTGGCTGGCTTGCTCACCTTCGCCATCCTCGCGTGGGGAGCCTGATCTCGTGCCCTACATCCTGAGCCTCGTTACATTCCTGCCCCTGGTCGGCGCCCTGGCGATCTTCGCCGCTCGGCTGACGTCCAAGTCGGCCGATGCGACCGCGCCGGCCGCCCGCTGGATCGCCCTGATCACGACCCTGGTCGTGCTGGCGGTTTCGGTCGTGCTGGTCTCTGGCTTCGACCCGGCTGACACCGCCTATCAGTTCGTGGAGTTTGCGCCGTGGTTCGCCGGCGCCAGCTATCACCTGGGCGTGGACGGGATTTCGGTCCTGTTCGTCCTGCTGACCGCCTTCCTGATGCCGATCTGCATCCTGGCCAGCTGGAAGTCGGTCGAGACGCGCGTCGTCGAATATATGATCGCCTTCCTGGTGCTGGAGACGCTGGTCATCGGGGTGTTCACCTCGCTGGACCTGTTCCTCTTCTACATCTTCTTCGAAGGCACCCTGGTCCCGATGTTCCTGATCATCGGCATCTGGGGCGGTCAGAACCGGATCTACGCGGCCTACAAGTTCTTCCTATACACGCTGCTGGGGTCGGTGCTGATGCTGCTGGCCATGCTGTGGATGGCGCATGAAGCGGGCACCACCAGCATTCCCGAGCTGAAGCGTTTCGCCTTCGATCCGGCCGTTCAGCCGATCCTGTGGCTGGCCTTCTTCGCCTCGTTCGCGGTCAAGATGCCGATGTGGCCGGTCCACACCTGGCTGCCCGACGCCCACGTTCAGGCGCCGACGGCCGGTTCGGTCATCCTGGCGGGCATTCTGCTGAAGCTGGGCGGATACGGCTTCATCCTGTTCAACGTGCCGATGTTCCCGATGGCGTCGGAGATGTTCCGGCCGCTGGTCTTCACCCTGTCGGTGATCGCCATCGTCTATACGTCGCTGGTCGCCTGGCGTCAGACGGACATCAAGAAGCTGATCGCCTATTCGTCGGTCGCCCACATGGGGTTCGTCACCTTGGGCATCTTCTCGGGCAACGACATCGGCATGCAGGGCGCCATCTTCCAGATGATCAGCCACGGCCTGATTTCAGGCGCGCTGTTCCTGTGTGTCGGCGTCGTCTACGACCGGATGCACACCCGCGAGATCGCCTTCTACGGCGGACTGACGTCCAAGATGCCGTGGTACGCGGCCATCTTCCTGATGTTCACCATGGCCAACGTCGGCCTGCCGGGCACCTCGGGCTTCATCGGCGAAGTATTGACCATGACGGGCGCCTATCAGGCCTCGACCTGGGCGGCGCTGGTCGCGGCCTCGGGCGTGATCTTCTCGGCGGTCTATGCCCTGACCCTGTACCGCGCGGTCATGTTCGGCGAGATCACCAATCCGAAGCTGGAGACCATCACCGACATCGACAAGCGCGAACTGCTGCTGTTCGTGCCGCTGATCGTCGGCACGCTCTGGCTGGGGGTCCATCCGGCCTCCGTCCTCGATTACACCGGGCCCGCCGTCGAGGCCCTGACCAGCGCCTATCGCGCCGCGATCGGCGGGTGAGACCATAATGCCTGATCTGTCCTCCGCCCTGCATCTCGCCGCCTCGGAAGTCACCCTTGCGGTCGGCGCCCTGGTCCTGCTGATGGTCGGCGCCTTCGTCGGCGACAAGAGCGCCCGGCTGGTGTCGATCCTGTCGGTCCTGCTGCTGATCGCCGCCTCGGTCATCGCCATCGTCGGCCCGTGGGGCGTCGCCTTCAACGGGGCCTATGTAGCCGATCCGCTGGCCATCTACGCCAAGAGCCTGATCTATCTGTCGGCCGCCGTGGCGGTCGTGCTGGGTGACGGCTGGATGAAGCGTACGCGCATCGCCAAGTTCGAATATCCGGTCCTGATCGTGCTGGCCTCCGCCGGCATGGGGATGATGGCGTCGTCGGGCGACCTGATCTCCATGTATGTCGGGATCGAGCTGCACTCGCTGGCCCTGTATGTTCTGGCGGCCTTCCACCGCAACGACGTCAAGGCGTCGGAAGCGGGCCTGAAGTATTTCGTCCTTGGCGCCCTGTCGTCGGGCCTGCTGCTTTACGGCTCGAGCCTGATCTACGGTTTCGCCGGTTCGATGCGGTTCGAGGACATCGCCGCCTTCGCCGCCGACAACCCCGGCCCCGGCCTGATCTTCGGTCTGGTCTTCCTGATCTGCGGTCTGGCGTTCAAGGTTTCGGCCGCGCCGTTCCACATGTGGACGCCCGACGTCTATGAGGGCGCGCCGACGCCGGTCGTGGCCCTGTTCGCCACGGCGCCCAAGGTGGCGGCCATGGTCCTGATCGCCCGCGCGCTGGAGCATGGCTTCGGCGACGCCCACGCCCAGTGGTCGCAGGTCCTGATCGCCATTTCGCTGATCAGCTTCGTCGTCGGCGCCTTCGGCGGTCTGGCCCAGAAGGACATCCAGCGCCTGCTGGCCTATTCGTCGATCGCCAACATCGGTTACGCCCTGCTGGGCGTCGCGGCGGGCACGGCCGAGGGCCTGCAGGCCATGCTGATGTTCATGACCCTTTACGTCATTGATCAGCTGGGCTTCTTCGCCATTCTGCTGTCGCTGTCCAAGTCGGGCCGTCCGATCCGCCGCATTGCGGATCTGGCCGGTCTGAAGAAGGACCGCCCGCTGACCGCCGTCGCCCTGACGGTGCTGTCGCTGTCGGTGCTGGGGATGCCGCCGTTCTCGGGCTTCTGGGGCAAGTACTATGTGTTCGGCGCCGCCGCCGATGCGGGCCTGTGGCCGGTCGCGGCCGCGGGTCTGGTGGCTTCGGTCGTCGCCGCCTTCTACTATCTGCGCATCATCAAGCTGATGTGGTTCGATGCCCCCGTGGATGACATCGCCACCGACGCCGCGCCGGTCGAGGCCAAGTGGATCGGCTGGGCCTGCGCGGCCTTCGCCTTCCCTCTGGTCATCGTGGGTCTGACCTGGCTGGAGCCGCTGACCAAGGCCGCGAGCGCCGGCTTCGGGAACGGGTAGGGCGTTGACGCCCGCCCCCTTGGTCATCCTCGACGAGATCGACTCGACGCTCTCGGAGGCCCGACGGCTGGCGGAGGCCGGCGAGGTCGGTCCGAAGTGGATCATCGCGCGCCGTCAGACCGCGGGGCGTGGCCGCCGGGGCCGGGCCTGGGTGGACAAGCCGGGCAATCTGGCCGCGACACTGTTGATCAGGGTTCATGCGACACCGCGAGAAGCGGCGCAGGCGACGTTCATCGCCGCGTTGGCGGTTGCGGATCTGCTGGATGTTTTCGTGTCGCCCGCGCTGGTGTCCATCAAATGGCCGAACGACGTCCTGCTGGACGGACGCAAGGTGTCCGGCATCCTGGTGGAGAGCGGGGTCCATGCGTCGGGCGGGCTCTGGCTGGGCATCGGCATCGGCGTGAACCTGACCCACGCTCCCGAAGGCACTGAAACCGCCGCGGCGGCGATGTCCGAAAAGCTGCGGGAAGATCATGCGTTCGCGCCGCCCATCGAGGCCGCCGCCGAGATTTTGGCCGAAACTTTCGCGGTCTGGTGGGGACGCTGGCAGACGCTGGGCTTCGAGCCGGTGCTGGACGCCTGGACCAGTCGCCTGACCGGGTTGAACGGCCCGTGCGTCGCGCGTTTGGACAACGAAACCGTTGAGGGTCTGGCCGAGGGCGTGGAGCCGGACGGCGCCTTGCGCCTGCGTCTCGCCGATGGTTCGGCGCGCCTGATTTCCGCTGGCGACGTCTTCTTCGGTTCGGCGCCCAACGTCGGTGCCGTCTGATGCTTTTGGCCATCGAGCAGGGCAACACCAATACGTTGTTCGCCGTTCACGACGGATCGGAATGGATCGCCCAATGGCGCGCCGCCACCGAGGCCAGCCGCACGGCGGACGAATACGCCGTCTGGCTGAACCAGTTGATGGTCATGAAGGGGTTGGCGGTCGCCGACCTGACCGGCTGCATTATCTCCAGCGTCGTGCCGCAGTCGATCTTCAATCTGCGCAACCTGGCGCGCCGTTATCTAAACATCGAGCCGCTGGTGATCGGTGAGAATGTCGACCTGGGCATCGACGTGCGGATCGCCAAGCCCAGCGAGGCCGGCGCCGACCGTCTGGTCAACGCCATTGGAGCCAAGCTGCTGTATTCGGGCGACCTGATCGTGATCGACAGCGGCACGGCGACGACCTTCGACATCGTGGCGCACGACGGCGCCTTCGAGGGCGGGCTGATCGCGCCGGGCATCAATCTGTCGCTGCAAGCCCTGCACGAGGCGGCGGCCAAACTGCCGCGCATCGCCATCCAGCGGCCTGAAAACGTCATCGGGCGCGGCACGGTCGAGGCCATGCAGTCGGGCGTTTTCTGGGGCTATATTTCGTTGATCGAGGGCCTGGTCGCGCGCATCAAGGCCGAGTGGGGTCGACCCATGACGGTCATCGGCACCGGCGGCGTCGCCAGCCTGTTCGAAGGCGCGACCGACAGCATCGACCACTTCGATTCCGACCTGACCATTCGCGGCCTCCTCGCAATCTGGCGTCGTAACGCCCATTTGACTGACTGAATGAAAAAGCAAAACCAAGACGAACTCGTTTTCCTGCCGCTGGGCGGCTCGGACGAGGTCGGTATGAACCTGAACGCCTATGGCTTCGGCCCGGAGGCGAACCGTGAATGGCTGATCGTCGATGTCGGCGTCACCTTCGGAGATCTGTCCACGCCGGGCGTGGACGTGATCGTGCCCGATCCGACCTATCTGCAGGGCGAGACGATCAAGGGCATCGTCCTGACCCACGCGCATGAGGACCATATCGGCGCCCTGGGCTGGCTGTGGCCGCGCATCAAGGCGCCGATCTACGCCACGCCCTTCACGGCCTATCTGATCCGCGACAAGCTGCGCGAGCGCGGCATCCTGGATCAGGTCGAACTGATCGAGGTTCCGCTGGGCGGCACGGTCGACATCGGTTCGTTCGGCGTCACCTTCGTCAACATGACCCACTCGATCGCCGAACCAAGCGGCCTGGCCATCGACACCCCGCTGGGGATGGTGTTCCACACCGGCGACTGGAAGATCGACGACCAACCGGTGATCGGGACCAAGACCGACGCCCCCGCCATTCGCGCCCTGGGCGACGAGGGCGTGCTGGCCATGGTGTGCGATTCCACCAACGTCTTCGTGCCGGGCGTCGCCGGGTCCGAGGGCGATGTCGCCGTCGCCATCTCCAAGCTGATCGCCAGCCTGAAGGGCCGCGTCGCCGTGGGCTGTTTCGCCTCCAACGTCGCCCGGATGGACAGCGTGATCCGCGCGGCCGAGGCCTGTGGGCGTCGTGTCGCCCTGGCCGGCCGGTCGATGCACCGGATCACGGCGGCGGCCAAGCACGTCGGCATGCTGCAGGACGTCAAACCCTTCCTGTCGGACGAAGAGGCCCGCGTCTGGCCCGCCGATCAGATCCTTTATCTGTGCACCGGCAGCCAGGGCGAGGCGAGGGCGGCCCTGTCGCGCGTCGCCGATGGGACACACCCGACGGTCAAGCTGGGCCTGGGCGATCACTGCATCTTCTCGTCGCGCCAGATCCCGGGCAACGAACTGGCCATCGGCAATCTGCAGGACCGGCTCGCGGATCGCGGCGTGCGCCTCTACACCGAGAAGGATCACCCCGGCATCCACGTCTCGGGCCACCCCTGCCGCGACGAGCTGAAGCAGATGTACGAATGGGCGCGGCCGCAGATCGCGGTGCCGACCCATGGCGTTCGACGCTTCCTGCTCGAACACGCCAACCTGGCCAAGGAGGTCGGCGTTCAGGAGACTGTCACGCCGCGCAACGGCGACATGGTGCGTCTGGCGCCCGGACCGGCACAGATCATCGACGAAGTGCCGAACGGCCGCCTGTATGTCGACGGCGGGATGCTGGTCACCGAACAGGGCGAGGCGCTGAAGGAGCGTCGGCACGCCTCGACCAACGGCGTGCTGATCGTCAGCTTCGCCCTGGACAAGCGCGGCCGGATCGTCAGCGACATCGACATCCGCAGCGTGGGCCTGCCGGGCGACCTGCAGAAGCCGCTGGGCGATGTGCTGGACGACCTGGCCGAGCGCGTCGAACAGGTGGTCAAGAACCTGAAGGGCGAGGCGCCGGAGGACGAGATGGTGGTGGAACAGGCCATCGCCCGCGTGCTGAAGAAGGCCAGTCAGCAGGTCTGGGATCGCCGTCCCATCGTCGAGACCGTCGTCCTGCGCGTCTGAGATTAGCGGTCGCGACAGGCCGCCCGCATCGGCTATAGGCTGAGGCATGGCCGAGACGCTCTTTCTGCTGAATCCCGACTGGCACGACGATCAGGGCGGGCCGTGGTTCTGCCCGCCCGGCGCCTATATCGAGGGCGTTCTGGCCTTCTATCCGCGACTGCGCGAGGCGCTGAACGTGGTCTATCTGGACCATGCGAAGCCGCGACCGCCGGTGATCGAACAGGTGGGCGAGGCGCATCAGAGCTGTCCGATCCTGATCCTGGACGGCGAACTGGACTGGCCCGACGCGCAGGTCAGCGCGGCGACCGGGCGGCGTTTCCTGCAGGATCACGCCATCGCCCCCTATCTGGCGGCCCGCTACGGCGTCGGCCGCCCGCATCCCTGAAGCAAAGAGGCCCGTCATGCCCATCGGCCCGCTGACCATGATCGGCATCTACATCATCGTCTGGTGGACGGTGCTGTTCGCCGTCCTGCCGCTCGGCACCTCGCAGGAAACCCACGAGCCGCCGACCGACGGCGCCCAATGGGGCGCGCCCCGCACGCCGAACCTGAAGAAAAAGTTCCTGACCACCACCTGGGTCTCGGCGATCGTCTGGGCCTTCGTCATGGTGCTGATCTTCACCGGCTGGCTGCCGCTGCCGGACTTCTCGCACGCGCCTGCAGTCTAAACCGCAAGCCGGTCTAGCTTTCGCCCCGCTCCAGCGGCTAAAGCCTTGTTCCGTCTCTACGCCTAGGATTCCCGATCATGCGCCTGTCGCGCTTTTTCCTGCCCACGCTGAAGGAAGCCCCTTCGGACGCCCAGATCGTCTCGCACCAGCTGATGCTGCGCGCCGGCATGATCAAGCAGGAGGCCGCCGGCATCTACGCCTGGCTGCCGCTGGGTCTGAAGGTGCTGCGCAAGATCGAGCAGATTGTGCGCGAGGAGCAGACGCGGGCAGGGGCGGTCGAACTGCTGATGCCGACCCTGCAACTGGCCGACCTGTGGCGCGAGAGCGGCCGCTACGACGCCTATGGCCCCGAGATGCTGCGCATCACTGACCGGCATGAGCGCGAACTGCTGTACGGCCCCACGAACGAGGAGATGGTCACCGACATCTTCCGGGCCTATGTGAAATCCTACAAGTCGCTGCCGCTGAACCTGTTTCACATTCAGTGGAAGTTCCGCGACGAGCGCCGCCCGCGCTTTGGCGTGATGCGCGGCCGCGAGTTCCTGATGAAGGACGCCTATTCGTTCGATCTGGACGAGGCGTCGGCCCGCACCGCCTACAACCGTATGTTCACGGCCTATCTGAACACCTTCGCCCGTATCGGCCTGAAGGCCGTGCCGATGCGCGCCGATACCGGCCCCATCGGCGGCGACCTGAGCCACGAGTTCATCGTTCTGGCCGAAACCGGCGAGAGCGAGGTCTTCTGCGACCGCAAGCTGGTCGAGATGGCGCCGCCCGGACACGATCTGGACGCCGAGGCGCTGCAGGCCGTGTTCGACGAGCGCACGGCGCTGTACGCCGCGACCGAGGAAATGCACGACCAGGCCCAGTTCGAAGCCCAGACCGCCGAAAGCGACCGTCTGTCGGCCCGCGGCATCGAGGTCGGCCACATCTTCTATTTCGGCACCAAATATTCCGCGCCGATGAAGGCCAAGGTCGCCGGGCCGGACGGTCAGGACACCGAGGTCCATATGGGCAGCTATGGCGTCGGGGTGTCGCGCCTGCTCGGCGCCATCATCGAGGCCAGCCACGACGAGGGCGGCATCATCTGGCCCGACGCCGTCGCGCCCTTTGATGTCGTGGTCATCAATCTGCGCGCCAACGACGCCGCCGTCTCGGCCGCCTGCGAAGATGCGGTCGCCCAGCTGGAAGCCCTGGGCAAGGATGTGCTGTACGACGACACCGACGAGCGTCCGGGCGGCAAGTTCGCCACCGCCGACCTGATCGGCGTGCCGTGGCAGTTGACCATCGGGCCGAAAGGTCTGGCGGACGGCGTGGTCGAGCTGAAGCGCCGCGCCACCGGCGAGAAGGTCTCGGTCGCCCTGGCCGAAGCCATCGAAAGGCTGACCGCTTGAGCCTGCCGTCCCAACCGTCCGGCGCCTTCTCCTCCTGGGAGATCGGCCTGGCCCTTCGCTACCTGCGCGCTAAGCGCAAGGAGGGCGGGGTGGCCACCATCGCCGTCATCAGCTTCATCGGCATCATGCTGGCCGTCGCCGTGCTGATCAGCGTAATGAGCATCATGTCCGGCTTCCGCAGCGAGCTGCTGGGCCGAATGCTGGCCTTCAACGGGCACATGTATGTTCAGGGGCCGGTCCTGACGTCGCCGGATCGGGATGCGGTCCTCAAGAAGATCGAGGCCATCCCCGGCGTCTATAGCGTCAATCCGCTGAACGAGGCGCAGAGCCTGATCCGCGTAGGCAGCTATACGACCGGGGTGATGGTCAAGGGCATTCGTCCGCAGGACCTGGCCAAGACGCAGTATGTGTTCGACAGCCTGTCGCCGCAGGAGCGCGATAGCTTCGGCAAGGGCGCCTATGGCGGCGACCGCGTCCTGATCGGCGCGGCCCTGGCCAACTCGCTGGGCATTCGGGTCGGCGACGCGATCACCGTCTATTCGCCGACCGGCGCCGACAGCGCCTTCGGCAATTTGGGCGGTCTGGAGAAGACCTATTTCGTGGGCGGCCTGTTCCGTTCGGGCGCCGCCGATTACGACCGCGCCTTCATGTTCATGCCGCTGGAGCAGCAGCAGCTGTTCTTCGGCAAGGAAGGCGTCTGGGACGCCATCGAGATCAAGGTCGATGACCCCGATCAGGTCGGCACCCTGACGCCCGCCATACGCGCCGCCGCCGGCCCCGGCTCGGTCGTCAGCGACTGGCGCGAACGCCTCGCCGCCTTCTATGGCGCGCTGAAGGTCGAGCGGGTGGCCATGAGCATCATCCTGGGCCTGGTCGTCGCCATCGCCGCCATGAACATCATCTCCGGCATCGTCATGCTGGTGAAGAACAAGGGGCGCGACATCGCCATCCTGCGCACCATCGGCGCCAGCCCGTCGGCGATCCTGCGCGTCTTCTTCATGGCCGGCGCCATGATCGGCGTGGCGGGCACACTGGCCGGACTGCTGCTGGGCCTGCTGTTCTGCTGGAACATCGGCGCGATCCAGCATTTCCTGGAGTGGGCGCTTCAGACCAAGCTGTTCGATTCCGACGTCTATATGCTGGACGCCATTCCTGCCCTGGTCGATCCGATCGACGTGACCTGGGTCGCCTTCTGGTCGTTGCTGATGAGCTGTATCGCCAGCCTGCCGCCGTCGTGGAATGCGTCGCGCATCGATCCCGTGGAGGCGCTCCGCTATGAGTAAGGCTCCCATCCTGTCGGTGCGCGGCCTGACCCGCACCTATCCCACGGCCCAGGGCGGACTGACCGTTTTGAAGGGCGTCGATCTGGACGTGTTTCCGGGCGAACTGGTCGGGCTGATCGGACCGTCGGGGTCCGGCAAGTCGTCACTGCTGCACGCCGCCGGTCTGTTGGAAAAGCCGACCAGCGGTACGGTGGCCATCGATGGCGAACAGGTCGGCGATCTGGACGAGCGCGCGCGCACCCGGCTGCGCCTGGGCCGGATCGGCTTCGTCTATCAGTTCCACCATCTGCTGCCCGAGTTCGACGCCCGCGACAACGTCGCCTTGCCGATGCGGATCGCCGGCCTGGGGCAGGATGAGGCCCGCAAGCGCGCTGAAGTCACCTTGACGGCGCTCGGCCTGGGCGAGCGCCTGACGCACCAACCGGCGCAACTGTCGGGCGGCGAGCAGCAGCGCGTCGCCATCGCCCGCGCCCTGGCCAACGGTCCACGCCTGCTGCTGGCCGACGAGCCGACAGGCAACCTTGACCCGATCACCAGCCAGTCGGTGTTCGAGGCCCTGCGCGACCTGGCCAAGACCACGGGCGTCGCCGCCCTGATCGCCACGCACAATATGGAGTTGGCCGGTCATATGGACAGGGTCTTCGCCCTGCGCGACGGCCATCTGGAAGAGCGCGCGGCCGAAAGCCACGCCTATTGATCAACTGACGGCGGCGTCGCCCCAGATGGCGCGCAGCCGTTCCGGCCGGCGGCAACCGATCCGATAGGCCTGATAGCTGGCGGCGTGGCGTTTGGCGTAGTTCTGATGCTCTTCGGCCGCCGGCCAGAAGCGCTGGACGCCGACGACCGGGGTGGTGAAGCTCTTTCTCAACACCCGCATCGCCGCATCGCGGGAGGCGACCGCATCGGCCCGCTGCTGGTCCGTAGCGAAGACCGCCGCACGATAGGATGGGCCCTGATCGCAGAACTGACCGTTTGGATCGGTCGGGTCGATGGTGCGCCAGTAGCGATCGACCAGGGCGCGATAGCTGACGACGCGCGGATCGAAGGTGACCTGCACCGCCTCCATATGGCCGGTCCCGCCGCGCACCACCTGCTCATAGGTCGGATTGGCGGTGTGGCCGCCGACAAAGCCCGACACGGCGGACCGCACGCCGGGCACGTCTTCGAACGCCTTTTCCTCCGACCAGAAACAGCCGCCCGCGAAGATCGCCGTCCGCAGGTCCGGCGCACGGGACTGAGCATAGACGACCGGCGACGCCAGCAAAGCCGCTCCCGCCAGAATGGAAACCCCAAACCGCATCGCCATTACCTGTTGTTGTCTGGTCAGGAATACGTGGGCGACAGCCGTTCGGTTTCAGGCCGCAGGCATCGGCTGACCGTCGCGGCGATCACCGCTGCGCTTGACGAGAACGCACAGGGAACATAGAACAGAGAGAGAACATTTTCGAGGTCGGGAAAGCCATGCCGCGTTTGATGAGGGATATGTTGTCGTTGGCCTGCTGCGGCGGTTTCGTCTGGATGGTCTGGACGTTGGCGTTCAGTGTCACCGCCGTCTGAGGAAGGATCCGGTGGGCGTTGGCGTCTGAAATGCGTCGACGAACATCAATAGGTTCAATCAAGTTCAGACGATGAGGCGCTGTTTTCCAGTCTCGCGACCATCGGTTCGCCGTTCTTCTGGGGATGATGCAGCGCCGCATCGGGTTTGCCATGGTGGCGCGGCGCAGGATGTGAGACTCGCTTTAGGGTGATGATAGGCGGACGTTGCGTCGCCCAGACGGAGAGCCAGTGAGCCAGCGGATGAAGAGCCAGGGTTTCGTGCATCTGCGGGTTCGGTCGGCCTATTCGCTGCTGGAAGGCGCGATCAAGGCCAGCAAGGTTGGCAAGCTGGCGGCGGACGCGGGTATGCCCGCCGTCGCCGTGGCGGACCGGGCCAATCTGTTCGGGGCGCTGGAGTTCAGCCAGACAGCCAAGGATGCCGGCGTCCAGCCCATCGTGGCCTGCGCCCTGCCGGTCGTAGGCGTCGGCGGCCAGGTCAATGCGCGCTGGGCCAAGACGCCGACCGTTGTTCTGCTGGCGCAGGATATGACGGGCTGGCTGAACCTGTGCGCCCTGTCGTCCTCGGCCTATCTGGACGCGGGCGAAATGGCCGAGCCGGGCGTGGCCTGGGACCAGGTCGTGGCGCGATCCGAAGGCTTGATCCTGCTGTCTGGCGGCCCCGACGGCCCGGTCGACCCGCTGTTCGCCCAGGGAAAGACCGCCGAGGGCGTCGGGACGCTGGCGGAGATGAAGGCCGCGTTCGGCGACCGGTTCTACGTCGAGCTTCAGCGCCATGGCCTGGACGATGAACGCCGGGCCGAGCCGGGGCTGGTGGAATGGGCCTACGCCAACGACGTCCCGCTGGTCGCCACCAACGATGTCTATTACGCCAAGGCCGCCCAGGCGAAGTCGCACGACGCCCTGCTGTGCATCGCAGACGGCGCCTTCACCGGCCAGGAGGACCGTCGCCGCATCACGGGAGAACACTGGTTCAAGTCGGCGGAGGCGATGCGTGACCTGTTCGCCGACCTGCCGGAAGCTTGCGACAACACCATCGACATCGCACGGCGCTGCGCCTTCCTGGTGCAGACCCACGCCCCGATCCTGCCACGCTTCGACACCGGGGCAGGGCGGTCAGAGGGGGACGAACTGGCTCACCAGGCGCGTGAGGGGCTGAAAGTCCGCCTGACTCAGGTCGATCCCGCCGTGCCCGAGGCGGAATATTGGTCTCGGCTGGAGTGGGAGGTCGGGATCATTCAGCAGATGGGGTTCCCTGGCTACTTCCTGATCGTGTCGGACTTCATCAAATGGGCCAAGACCCACGGCATTCCGGTTGGGCCTGGGCGGGGGTCCGGCGCCGGTTCGCTGGTGGCATGGTCCCTGACCATCACCGATCTGGACCCGTTGCGGTTCGGCCTGCTGTTCGAGCGGTTCCTGAACCCCGAACGTGTCTCCATGCCCGACTTCGACATCGACTTCTGCCAGGAGCGGCGCGAAGAGGTGATCGACTATGTCCAGGCCCACTACGGCAAGGACCGGGTGGCGCAGATCATCACGTTCGGCACGCTACAGGCGCGGGCGGTGCTGCGCGACGTCGGGCGTGTGCTGCAGATGCCGCTGGGCCAGGTGGACCGGCTCTGCAAGATGGTGCCGAACAACCCGGCCAACCCCGTGACCCTGGCCCAGGCCATCGAGTTGGAGCCGCGCCTGAAGGAGGCGAGGGACGCCGAGCCGGCGGTCAAGACCCTTTTGGAGACGGCGCTGGAGCTGGAGGGGCTTTACCGCAACGCCTCGACCCACGCCGCCGGCATCGTCATCGGCGACCGACCGCTGACCGAGTTGGTGCCGCTGTATCAGGACCCGCGTTCGACCATCCCGGCCAGCCAGTTCAACATGAAGTGGGTGGAGCCGGCGGGCCTGGTGAAGTTCGACTTCCTGGGCCTGAAGACCCTGACCGTGCTGGATCGGGCGCGGGGCTATCTGGAGCGGCGCGGCGCGGCGCCCGAATGGAACCAGCTGCCGCTGGACGATGCGCGCACCTATGAACTTATGGCGTCGGGGCAGACGGTCGGGGTGTTCCAGCTGGAATCGCAGGGCATGCGCGACACCCTGCGCAAGATGCGTTGCGGCTCCATCGAGGAGATCACCGCCCTGATCTCCCTCTACCGGCCGGGGCCGATGGAGATGATCGACACCTATATCGACCGCAAGTTCGGTCGGGCCGAGGTGGACTATCTGCACCCCAGTCTGAAGGAGGTGCTGACCGAGACCTATGGCGTCATCATCTACCAGGAACAGGTGATGAAGATCGCCCAGATCCTGGCGGGCTACAGCCTGGGCGAGGCCGACCTGCTGCGTCGCGCCATGGGCAAGAAGAAGAAGGAGGAGATGGACTTTCAGCGAGCGCGCTTCATCAAGGGCGCGCTCGAGAAGTCAGTCTCCGAGAGCCAGTCCGGCTCTATCTTCGACCTGGTGGCCAAGTTCGCGGGCTATGGCTTCAACAAGTCCCACGCGGCCGCCTATGCCCTGATTTCATTCCAGACGGGGTGGCTGAAGGCCAATCAACCGGTCGAGTTCTTCGCCGCGTCGATGAGTCTCGACCTGTCGAACACCGACAAGCTGGCGGTCTTCTATCAGGATGCGCGTCGCTTCGAGGTGCCGGTGCTGTCGCCCGACATCAACCGCTCGTCCGCTGACTTCGACGTGGCGTGGGACGATGCGAAGGGCGCGGTCCTCTATGCCCTGGGCGCCATCCGAAACGTGGGCCTGGAGGCGATGAAGCACGTCATCGAAGTGCGCGAGACCGGCGGGCGGTTCGCCGACATCTTCGACTTCCTCGAACGGGTCGATCCCCGCAGCGTCAACAAGCGCGCGCTGGAGGGCCTGGCCAAGGCCGGCGCCTTCGACAGCATTCATCCCAACCGCCGCCAGTTGGTCGAACAGGCCGATGTGCTGATGGCCTATTGCCAGAGCGTGGCGGCCGAGCGGGCCTCGTCGCAGGTGTCGCTGTTTGGCGGCGATCAGGCTCACGCAGCGCGCCCACGCCTGAAGACGGTCGAACCCTGGGTTGGGCCGGAACGGCTGGATCACGAGCTGGCCGCCGTGGGATTCTATCTGTCGGGCCACCCGCTGGACGAGATGACGTCGGCCTTGAAACGCAAGCGCGTCACCTTTGTCGCCGAGGCCATCCCGCTGGCGGAATCGGGGCACGAAGCCTTCCAGATGGCGGGTATGGTTCGGCGCAGACAGGAACGGGCCAGCGCCCGGACAGGCGAAAAGTTCGCCTTCGTCACCTTTTCGGACCCGACGGGCGAGTTCGAATGCCTGTTCCCGCCTGAACAACTGCGCAAATGCCGAGAGGTGCTGGAGCCCGGCGCCTCTGTCATGGTGCGGGTCCGCGCCAAGGCGTCCGAAGGGGAGGTGCGTTTCTTCGGCGACGATGCGTCGCGCATGGACAATCTGCTGGACGACGCCAACATCGGCCTGCGTATCCATGTCTCGGCCCGAACCGCCGACGCCGACGCCTTGAAGGGCCGGCTGGAGCGCGCCCGATCCGGCGCCATCGGCAAGGGCGGCGAGATTTCGCTGATGATCGCCGGGCTGGAGCAGGGGCGGGAGGTCGAGGTCAAATTGCCTGGACGCTATCGCCTGGACGGCGCATTGCGCGGTGCGCTGAAATCCGCGCCGGGTGTGGTCATGCTGGAGGACGCATAGGGATTTGCAGGCGTGAGCTTATGGTCAAGCTGTTGATTTTTCGGAACCTCACGGGCGCGTGATGGGTTTGGTCAGTCCATAGGGAGACTGTTCCAATGAAATATCTCGCCATCGCCAGCGTCGCCTCGCTGGCTCTCCTCGCAGCGTGCAACCAAGGTGGAGACAGCGCCGGCCAGAACGCCAGCGAAGCCGTCAACGCCACCCAGGACGCGACTTCGGGCGTCGTCGGCCAGACCTCGGCCATGACCATGGGCGCCAACACCGTGGACGGCTTCGTGACCGGTCTGGGCACGAGCAACATGTACGAACTGGAAGCGGCCAAGATCGCCGCCGCCAAATCGACCAACGCCGACGTAAAGGCGCTGGCCGCCATGATCACCAAGGACCACACCGCCGCCGGCGAGAAGCTGGGCGCTGCAGTCGCGACCGCCGGTCCGAACGTGGCCATCCCGACCACTCTGGACGAGCGCCGCAAGGGTCTGATCGACAACCTGAACGCCGCCACGCCCGGCGACTTTGACAAGGTCTATCTGAACCAGCAGGTCGCCGCCCATAACGAGGCCCTGACCTTGCTTAACGGTTTCGCCGGCAACACGGACGCTCCGGCCCTGTCGACGCTGGCGCGCGAACTGGTGGCCCCGGTGACCGCGCATCGCGACCGCGCCCAAGCGCTGCTTGATGCGATGAAGTAAGGATTACGCCTTAGGGCTGATCGGGAAAGGCGGTCTCGAGAGGGGCCGCCTTTCTGCTGCGCGCGACGCAGCGCTTGCTATTCGAGGCCATCCCGCCTACATGGCCCCCGCATTTCGCAACGCGGGTGAGGCGCGATTCGGGGAGAAATCCCGGCACGCACCATTCCGAGGGTCGTCGACCTTTAATCCCCCGCGCCACGTTGATCGGAAAAAGGACTGAACGATCATGGCTCTGCCTGAATTCTCGATGCGCACCCTGCTGGAAGCGGGCGCCCACTTCGGCCACCAGACGCACCGCTGGAACCCGAAGATGGACCGTTACATCTTCGGCTCGCGCTCGAACATCCACATCATCGACCTGTCGCAGACGATGCCGCTGTTCCACCAAGCTTTGGTGGCCGTGCGCGACGTCGCCGCCAAGGGCGGTCGCGTCCTGTTCGTCGGCACCAAGCGCCAGGCTTCCGAGCCGGTCGCTGAAGCCGCCAAGCGCTGCGCCCAGTACTATATGAACAACCGTTGGCTTGGCGGTACGCTGACCAACTGGCGCACCGTCTCGGGCTCGATCGCTCGTCTGCGCGAACTGGAAGGCATCCTCGAGAACGGCGGCGAAGGCCGCGTCAAGAAGGAACTGCTGACCTTGCAGCGCGAGAAGGACAAGCTGGAACTGTCGCTGGGCGGCATCAAGGACATGGGTTCGATTCCGGACATCATGTTCGTGATCGACACCAACAAGGAAGCGATCGCGATCCAGGAAGCCCGCAAGCTGAACATCCCGATCATCGCCATTTTGGACACCAACTCGGACCCGGACGGCATCACCTATCCGGTGCCCGGCAACGACGACGCCGCGCGCGCTATCCAGACCTACTGCGACCTGATCGCGGACGCGGTTCTGGACGGTCTGGCCGCTGGCGCCTCGGCCTCGGGCGTGGACCTGGGCGCTTCGGAAGCCCCGGTCGAGCCGATGCTGCGCGAAGCCTCGGCGCCGGTCGCCGCTGAAGCCGCTCCGGCCGGCACGGAAGGCGCCGCCGCCGAGCTGGAAGCCGCCGCTCAACCGGCCGTCGCCGATGAAGCGGCCCAGGCCGCCACTTCGGAAGCCAACGACGCGGTCGAAACCGAGAAGGCCACGGGCTGATGGCCCGCAGGGCGGCGCTCGGGTTTTCGAACGCCGCCTGACGAAATGACACACGGCCGGGCTAAGTCAGTCCGGCCGTTCCCACATACGAATCCCCCAAGGAGAAGAACATGGCCGAGATCACTGCCGCCCTCGTGAAGGAACTTCGCGAGCGTTCGGGCGTCGGCATGATGGACTGCAAGAAGGCCTTGCAGGAAAACGACGGCAACATCGAAGCCGCCATCGACTGGCTGCGCGCCAAGGGCCTGTCTAAGGCCGCCAAGAAGGCCGACCGCGTCGCAGCCGAGGGCCTGGTCGCCGTGGCGTCCAAGGAAGACGGCAAGGGCGAAGTCGCCGCCGCCATCGAGTTCAACGCGGAAACCGACTTCGTCGCCCGCAACGAGCTGTTCCAGAACGCCGCCAAGTCGTTCGCCCAACTGGGCCTGGAGCACCACTCGGTCGAGGCCCTGCACGGCGCCGAACTGGAATCCGGCAAGACGGTCCAGGATGAAGTGACGAACATGATCGCCACCATCGGCGAGAACATGCAACTGCGCCGCGCCGCCCGCCTGTCGGTGTCGGAAGGCGTGGTTTCGACTTACGTCCACAATGCGGTTTCGCCGGGCGTGGGCCGCATTGGCGTTCTGGTGGCGCTGGAAGGCGAGGGCGACAAGACCGCTCTGCGCGAACTGGGCCGCAAGATCGCCATGCACGTCGCCGCCACCGCGCCGCTGTCGCTGAACACGGACGACCTGGACCCCGCCGCCATCGAGAAGGAACGCGCCGTTCTGATCGAAAAGGCCAAGGAGGAAGGCCGTCCGGAAAACATGATCGAGAAGATCGTGGAAGGTCAGATCAACAAGTTCCAGAAGGACGTGGTGCTGTCCAAGCAGCCGTTCGTGATGGACCCGGACGTGACCATCGAACAACTGGTCGCCAACTCGGCCAAGGAACTGGGCTCCTCCAATCTGCATCTGGCCGGCTTCGTCCGCCTGGCGCTGGGTGAAGGCGTCGAGAAGGTCGAAGGCCCCGACTTCGCGTCGGAAGTCGCCTCCATGATGGGCGGCAACTAAGCCCCTATCCCCTCATTCGTGAGGGTTTTGTATCAGAAGGGCGCGTTCGGCTTTGATGGCCGGCGCGCCCTTCGTCTATAAGAAGTCGCCTGATTCAAGGGCGCAGCAGCCAACGGACCCTCCGCACATGCCCGACGCCCCCAAAACCTTCCGCTACAAACGCGTCCTGCTGAAGGTCTCCGGCGAGGTGCTGATGGGCGATCAGTCGTTCGGGGTGGACATGAAGACGGTGGACACGGTCGCCAAGGCCGTCGCCGACGTCGCCGCCGAGGGGATCGAAATCTGCCTGGTCATCGGCGGCGGCAACATCTTCCGCGGCCTGTCCAAGGCGGCCGCAGGAATGGAGCGCGCCCAGGCCGATTACATGGGCATGCTGGCCACCATCATGAACGCCCTGGCCATGCAGTCGGCGCTGGAGAAGATCGGCGTCTCGACACGGGTGCAGAGCGCCATTCCGATGGCCGCCATTGCTGAACCCTACATCCGTCGGCGCGCCTTGCGTCATTTGGAAAAGGGCAGGGTTGTGATCTTCGCCGCCGGCGTGGGCGCTCCCTTCTTCACGACGGATTCGGGCGCCGCTCTGCGCGCCGCCGAAATGGGCTGCGACGCCCTGCTGAAGGGCACCAGCGTCGATGGCGTCTATACCGCCGACCCCAAGAAGGACGCCACCGCCACCCGTTACGAAACCCTGACCTATCAGGACGTGCTGGCCAAGGATCTGCGGGTCATGGACGCCTCGGCCATCGCCATGATGCGCGACACGGGCATTCCCATCGTGGTCTTCTCGATCCGGGAAGACAATTCGCTTCGCCGGACCCTGACCGGCGAAGGCACGTTCACGGTCATTCAGGACGTCGCTTAAGCGTCCGCACGACCAGGAAAAACGAAGAGAGACCAAGACCATGGCAAAACCCGATCTCAAGACCTATCGCGACCGGATGGACCGTTCGGTCGCCGCCCTGAAGGAAGAGTTCAGCGGCCTGCGCACCGGCCGCGCCAACGCCGGCCTGCTGGAGCCTGTGCGGGTCGAGGCCTATGGTTCGGCCTCGCCGCTGACCGCCGTGGCCGCCATCAGCGTGCCCGAGCCGCGCATGATCAGCGTCAGCGTCTGGGACAAGGGCATGGTCGTCGCCGTCGAGAAAGCGATCCGCAACGCCAACCTGGGACTGAATCCCATTGTCGATGGTCAGACCCTGCGCATTCCCGTGCCGCCGCTGACCGAGGAGCGCCGCAAGGATCTGGTCAAGCTGGCCGGCAAATACGCAGAGCAGCAGAAGATTTCGGTCCGCAACATCCGCCGCGACGCCAATGACGACCTGAAGAAGGCCGAAAAGGCCGGCGACATCAGTCAGGACGAGCAGAAGAAGATGGAGACCGAGGTCCAGAAGGACACGGACGCGGCCATCAAGCGCATCGACGAGGCCTTGAAGACCAAGGAACAAGAGATCATGCAGGTCTGAGGCGAAACGGCTTGGGCCTGAAGGGATCGCACGACAGATGACGGCAGACAGCGCCGCCTCTTCAGGGCCGAGCCTCGCGGGTCCGCGCCATGTCGCCATCATCATGGACGGCAACGGCCGCTGGGCCAAGGCGCGGGGACTGCCGCGCGCCTTGGGCCACCGCGAGGGCGTGCAGGCGTTGAAACGCACCATCCAGGCGGCTCCGGACCTGGGCATCGAATGCCTGACCGTCTTCGGCTTTTCGACCGAGAACTGGAGCCGTCCCGAGGACGAGGTGTCGGACCTGATGGGTCTGGTGCGGACCTATGTGGCCAGCGATCTGGCGCGGCTGGAGAAGGCGGGCGTCCGCCTGAGGATACTGGGCCGGCGCGAAGGGCTGCCCGCCGACATCGCGGCCATCATCGACAGGGCCGAGGCGCAGACGGCGCACAACGACCAGTTCCTGTTGCAGGTCGCCTTCAACTATGGCGGTCGCGCCGATCTGGTGGACGCCGCGCGTCGGCACATGGCGCGGATGGCGGCCGGCGAGACGACCGAACCCCTTACGGAACAGGCCCTGGAGGCCGGACTGACCACGGCCGGTTCGCCGCCGCTGGATCTGATCGTGCGGACATCGGGCGAGCAGCGGCTGTCGAACTTCCTGTTGTGGGAGGCCGCCTACGCCGAACTGGTCTTCCAGGACATCCTGTGGCCCGACTACGGTCCCAAGGCCCTGGCCGAGGCCATCCAAGCCTTTGGACGGCGCGACCGCCGGTATGGCGGCCGTGTTGTCCCGCCCTTGCGCGAAACAGCCTGATGGCGGTCAAGCCTCGCGACATCGCGCTGCGCGCTGCATCCGCCGTGGTTCTGGCGCCGGCCGCCGTGGCTGCGACCTGGGCCGGCGGCGTCTGGTTCCTGGCTCTGATGGTGGCGGCCAGCATCGTTCTGGCGTTCGAATGGGCGGCGATGAGCGCGCCCCACGCCCGGCGCGTGATGGGCGGGGCCGTCGGCTTCGGCGTCGTCGC
Source organism: Brevundimonas sp. EYE_349 (assembly GCF_023147505.1). Classification (GTDB taxonomy): domain Bacteria; phylum Pseudomonadota; class Alphaproteobacteria; order Caulobacterales; family Caulobacteraceae; genus Brevundimonas. The sequence goes on from NZ_JAHXPB010000001.1 coordinate 241,252, forward strand.
GGCCGTGATCAGCGCGCATTTCGGCGTGATGTCGGTGGCCTTCATCATGCTGGTGTTCGGGGCGGCCGCCGCTGGCGTCTATGCCCGCAGTCGAGGGCAGGAGGCGTTGGATGCGGCCTATGGCGTGCTCTATTTGGGATGGCCTGCCGTTCTGCTGATCTGGCTGCGCGGCGTCGACAGCCCCATCGGACTGCATTGGACCGTGCTGGTGTTCGCGGTGGCCTGGTCGGCGGACATCGTCGCCTATCTGGCCGGTTCGACCTTTGGCGGGCCTAAGCTGTGGCCCCGCTTTTCGCCCAACAAGACCTGGTCCGGCTTCATCGGCGGCATATTGGCCGGCGCGGTCGCCGGCGGCTTGATGACGACCTGGGTCGATATGGGGGCCTTGACCGTGATCTGGGGCTCCATCCTGGGCCTGGCGGCCGCGCTGGCCACCATGGCGGGCGACCTGTGGGAGTCGGCGTTGAAGCGGCGGTTCGGGGTCAAGGACGCCGGCAACACCATTCCCGGCCACGGCGGTCTGCTCGACCGCGTCGACGGGCTGATGTTCGCCGTGGTCGTGGTGGCGGCCGGGCGATTGCTGCTTCTGATGCTGGAGCGTGGCGCGTGATTCATCGTCGCGTCACGGTGCTGGGCGCCACCGGCTCGGTCGGTTCCTCGACCCTGGACCTGATGGCCCAGGCCGAGGCCTCGGGAACCGGGGCCTTCGAAGTCGAGGCCCTGACGGGCGGCGCCAATATCCAAAAGCTGGCCGAACAGGCCCGGCGGTGGAAGCCCAGGGTGGCGGTCACCGCAGATCCGGCGCGCTTGGACGACCTGCGGGTCGCCCTGGTCGGAACCGACATCGAGGCGGCGGCCGGCGAGGCGGCCATCGTGGAGGCGGCGACCCGACCGGCAGATTGGATCATGGCCTCAATCGTGGGGGCCGCGGGTCTGAAGTCGGCCTGGGCGGCGGCGGGGACGGGCGCGACCCTGGCCCTTGCCAACAAGGAGAGCCTGGTCTGCTGCGGTCCCGCCTTGATCGAGCGGGTCAGGCGGGCAGGGGGACGGCTGATCCCGGTCGATTCGGAACACTCCGCCATCTTTCAAGTCTTTCCGGCGGAGGCGCCCGAGCGGGTGTCCAAGCTGATCCTGACCGCTTCGGGCGGGCCATTCCGGCAGACCCCGCGTGAGCATATGGGGGCGATCACGCCGGAGCAGGCGGTGGCCCACCCCAACTGGAGCATGGGGGCCAAGATTTCTGTCGACAGCGCCACCATGGCCAACAAGGGCCTGGAGATGATCGAGGCGGCCTATCTGTTCGACATGCCGCAGGATCGGATCGACGTGGTGGTCCACCCTGAATCGATCATCCACAGCCTTGTGGAATATGTGGATGGATCCACTCTGGCGCAGATGGGGCCGCCGGATATGCGCACGCCGATCGCCTGCGCCCTAGCCTGGCCGGACCGCATCGCCTGGCCAGCGCCCCAGTTGGACCTGGCCACGCTGGGCAGACTGACATTCGAGGCGCCGGATTTGGCGCGCTTCCCGGCCCTGGATCTGGCGCGTCAGGCGCTGAAGGCCGGGGGCGCGGCGCCGGCCGTTTTCAACGCCGCCAACGAGGTCGCAGCCTTCGCCTTTCTTGACCGGACGCTGGCCTTTCTCAATATTGCCGCAGTCGTCGCCGAAACCCTTGAACGTGCGACGAAAGCGGGGATGGTTTTCGGCTCTGGAGACGCCTGCGGCGCGGCCCTGTCGGTCGATGCCGAGGTTCGTCTGATGGCCCGTTCCATAATCGTTGGACTGGCGAGCGCGGCCTGATCGGTCGGGGGAGACGATTTTCGAATGCTGGGCGTCCTGGGTCAGATCCTGATCTACATCGTGCCTTTCCTGCTGGTGCTGACCTTTATCGTCACCATCCATGAACTGGGTCACTTCCTGGTCGCGCGCGCCTTCGGCGTGAAGGTGGATCGTTTCGCGGTCGGCTTCGGCAAGGCCGTCTTCAGTCGCACTGATCGGCACGGCATAGAGTGGCGGCTGGGTTGGCTGCCGCTGGGCGGCTATGTGAAGTTTTCCGGCGATCTGGATGCGTCCAGCGTGCCGGATCAGGCGGGGCTGAACGAACTGCGCCAGCGTGTCGTCGCCCAGAGCGGGCCAGGCGCCGAGCGCGACTATTTCCACTTTAAGCCCGTATGGCAGCGCGCCCTGGTCGTCGCCGCCGGGCCTGTCGCCAACTTCATCCTGGCCATCACAATCTTCGCCATCGTCTTCATGGCTGTGGGCGTCCAACTGCGTCCGGCGCGCGTGGCCCAGGTGCAGGCGGGATCGCCGGCTGCCGCCGCCGGTTTCCAGGTCGGCGACCTGATCACGGGCGTGAACGACAAGGCGATCAAGGACGGCAGCGCGGTGACGCGCACTGTCATGCTGTCGACCGGCGATCCCGTGCGGTTCACGGTAGAGCGCGGCGCACAGACGTTGCACCTGACGGCGGTGCCTGAGCGGCGCGAGGAGAACGACCCGGTCGCCGGCCGCGTCAAGGTCGGCCGCATCGGTCTGGGCCTGGGGTCGACCGCCGCCGACGTTCGACACGTCCGCTATGGCCCCGTCAGCGCCGTGGTCGAGGGCGTGCGCCAGACCGGTGATGTGATCGGCTCGACCCTGACCTATCTTGGACGCCTGGTGACCGGCCGAGAGTCCGGCGATCAGTTCAGCGGACCGTTGGGCATCGCCAAGGCCACCGGATCGCTGACGACCGCTGCGGTCGAGGCCAGCCCGGCGCCCGGTCAGATGGCGATCAATCTGCTTCTGACGCTCACGACCTTGGCCGCCATACTTTCGATCGGAATCGGCTTTCTAAATCTGCTTCCCATTCCGATCCTCGACGGCGGGCATCTGCTTTTCTACGGCTATGAGGCCGTGGCCAAGCGACCTGTGTCGGCGCGGTTCCAGGAGATGGGCTATCGCGCAGGTCTTGCGCTTTTGGCGGGATTTATGTTGTTCGCGACGTGGAACGACCTACAGAAGCTCAACCTCTTCCAATTCCTCGGCGGGCTCGTCTCTTGAGCCGACGCCAGCCCCCGATGGTTTCCCGAATGAATGACATGACCTCTCGCGCCGCCGTTCGATTGAGCGCCCGTTCCAGCCTGCTGGCGCTAGCCGTCGCCGCAGGCCTCGGCGCACCCGCCCTGGCGCAGACCGCACCGGCGCAAGCCACGCCCGCAACGCCGGCGCCCACACCTGCTCCCCAAGGCGCCGCCGCCGAACAGACTCCGCGCGTCGAGATCGCCGCGCCCCAGACGATCACGATCAACCGCATCATCGTGCAGGGCGCGCAGCGGATCGATCAGACGACGGTTCTGTCCTACCTGCCGATCCGTCCCGGCGATGCGGTGGACGCCTCTGTGCTGGATGTCGCGGTGCGCACCCTGTCGCGCACCGGCCTGTTCGCCGATGTGCAACTGGGCGTGCAGAACGGCGACCTGATCGTTCAGATCAAGGAAAACCCGATCATCAACCAGGTGGTGTTCGAGGGGAACAAGGCGCTGTCGCAGGACAAGCTGACCAAGGAGGTCACCCTGGCGCCGCGCGGCATCTACACCCGCGCCAAGGTGCAGGAAGATGTCGGCGCCATCGTCGAACTGTATCGCCTGCAGGGCCGGATATCCGCGACCGTCACGCCCAAGCTGGTCCAGCTGGATCAGAACCGCGTGGACGTGATCTTCGAGATCAACGAAGGGCCGCAGACCGGCATCAGCGCGATCAACATCCTGGGCAACCATGCCTTCTCAGACCGCGATGTGCGCGGGGTGATGGTCACCGAGAAGTCGACATGGTGGAAGTTCTTCTCCAACAACGACAACTACGATCCCAACCGCCTGGAATACGACCAGGAGCAACTGCGCAAGTTCTACACCAACCGGGGCTATTACGACTTCCGCGTCATTTCCTCTGTCGCCGAACTTCAGCCTGACGATCAGGCGTTCCAGCTGACGCTGACGCTGAACGAAGGCGACAAGTACAACTTCGGCGAGGTCAAGGTCGTCACCCAGAACGACCGCCTGAACGCCGACTTCCTGCAGCGCCTGATCCCGATCCGCTCGGGCGACCTGTACGAAAGTGACAAGATCGAACAGGCGGTCGACGCCCTAACGTTTGCGGCGGGTTCGGCCGGTTACGCCTTCGTCGAGATCAATCCGACCTATCGGGCCAATCCCGACACCGACACGGTGGACGTGACCTTCAACGTGTCCGAGGGACAGCGGGTCTATATCGACCGCATCAATGTGGTCGGCAACACCCGCACCATCGACCCGGTGATCCGGCGCGAACTGATGCTGACGGAAGGCGACGCCTTCAACCGCGCCCTGATGGAGCGGTCGCGCAACAACCTGCGCGCCCTGGGCTTCTTCAAGGACGTGAAGGTTGAGGAGACGCGCGGCAGCGCGCCGGACCGTACGGTCATCAACGTCAACGTTCAGGAACAGCCCACCGGCGAACTGTCGGTCGGCGCGGGCTTCAGCTCGGTCGACTCATTCACCGTAAACCTGGGCATCTCCGAGCGGAACTTCCGTGGACGCGGCCAGAACGTGGTGGCCCGACTGGAGTGGGGTTCGCTGCGTCAGCAGGTCGACTTCCGCTTCACCGAGCCGAAGTTCCTGGGCCGCGACCTGCGCGCGGGCTTTGATCTGTTCCACTCGCGCTATGACCTGAGCAAATACTCGTCCTACGATTACCGCTCGACCGGCGGCGGGGTGCGGCTCTCCTATCCGCTGAACGGCAATATGCTGCTCAGCACCCGCTACTTCCTGAAGTCGGACGAGATCATCGTTCCGTTCGGCTATTGCTCTGGCGTGGGGCAGGGTTCGTCCGCGCTGTGCGACCAGGTGGGCAGCTTCATCAACTCGTCCGTCGGCTATACGCTGCAGATGAACTACACCAATGATCCGGTGCGGCCGACGCGCGGTTGGGCTGGCTCGTTGCGTCAGGATCTGGCCGGTCTGGGCGGCGACGTGAACTATGTGAAGACCGAGGCGGACGCCAGCTGGTACTATGGGTTCACGCCCAACTGGGTGGTCAGCCTGCAGGGTTCAACCGGCTATGTCAGCGGCTGGAACGGCGATCCGATCCGCATCAACGATCGTTTCTTCAAGGGCGGGAACAGCTTCCGCGGCTTCGAGACAGCCGGCATGGGGCCGCGCGATCTGAACACGACCGATGCGCTGGGCGGCAACTTCTACGCCATCGGCACGGTCGAGCTGACAGTGCCGAACTATCTGCCCGAGCAGTACGGCATCAAGACGTCGCTGTTCGCCGATGTCGGTACGCTGGGCGTGCTGGATGATCGCTACAAGCTGACCTCCACCGGGACGGTGAACCCGAACATCGCCGACGAACTGTCGCTGCGCGCGTCGGCCGGCGTCAGCATCCACTGGAAGTCGCCGATGGGTCCGATCCGCTTCGACATCTCCAAGGTCCTGTCCAAGGAAGACTACGACAAGACCGAATCCTTCCGCTTCTCGACCTCCACCCAGTTCTAATCGCGGCATTTCGACCGCACGAGGAAATCCCATGAAAGCTCTGATCATCGCGGCGACCGCCGCCGCTTCGCTTCTCGCCACCGCCGCCTCGGCGGCCACGGCCCAACAGGCGTCCGCCGCCCCCGCCAACCCCGGCCCGGTGATCCCCGGCGTGTGCGTCTATTACAACGCCCGTCTGCTGGCCCAATCGTCGGCTGGCCAGGCCGTCGAAACCCGCATGCAGCAACTGGCCCAGGAAGTTCAGGGCGAACTGCAACCCTACGCCACGGCGATCCAGAGCGAAGCCCAGCAACTGCAGACGTCGGGCGCCAGCCTTCCGGCCGATCAACTGCAACAGCGCCGCCAGGCCCTGCAACAGCGCGCGCAGGAAGCCCAGCAGCTGGAAGCCACCCGCGAGAACGAGTTACGCTACACCCTGGGCATGCAGCGTCAGGCGATCACCGAGGCCGTCTCCCCGATCCTGACCGCCCTGTATCAGGAAAAGGGCTGCGGCCTGCTGCTGGACCGCGAAAGCGTCTTCATGATGAACCCGGCCATGGACGTGACCGATCTGGCCATCCAGCGCCTGAACACCGCCCTGCCGACGCTCAGCTTCAACCGCATGACCGTGCCGGCTCAGACGCAGGCTCAGCCGGCGGCCGCGCGCTAAGTCTCGATGCCCGATTCCCGCTTTTTCGAAACCCTGTCGCCCCTCAGTGTCGCCGAACTGGCGGCCAGGATCGGCGGGGAGGTCGAACGGGGCGGGGATCGCATGATCGCCTCCGTCGCGCCCCTGTCCTCAGCGGACGGGGGCGCGATCGCGTTTTTGGGCGACCGCAAGTTCGCCGGAGCGCTGAAGGAAACCCGCGCCGGGTGCGTGATCTTGCCGTCGGAGGCCGTTGACGCGGCGCCGGCGGACGCCGCCGTGATCGTTTCCCGCACGCCACAGGCCGCCTGGGCCAAGGCGTCGATCCTGTTGCATCGGCCGATCCTGCTGGACGCCGCCATCGCGCGCGCGGAGGCGGCCGAAGACGACAGCGTCGTGATCGAGCCGGGCGCCGTGCTGGGCGCGGGCGTTCGCATCGGTCGCGGCTCTCGCATCGGGGCCAACAGCGTGATTGCGCCGGGCGTCCAGATCGGACGCGACTGCGCGATCGGCGCCAACGTCAGCGTCGGTTTCGCCCTGATCGGCGACCGGGTGAAACTGTATGCCGGGGCGCGGATCGGCGAGGCGGGTTTTGGCGCGACCGGAACCCAGGCCGGGGTGATGGACATTCCGCAGCTGGGCCGGGTTATCCTTCAGGATGGGGTGACGGTGGGCGCCAACAGCTGCATCGACCGCGGCGCCTATGACGACACCGTCATCGGCGAAAACACCAAGATCGATAATCTGGTCATGGTGGGCCACAACTGCGTCATCGGGCGCAACTGCCTGCTGGTCGCCAATACGGGCATTTCCGGCTCGGTCACGGTCGGCGACAACGTCATCTTCGGCGGCAAGGCGGGGATCGGCGATCACATCACGATCGGCGAGGGCGCCCGTATCGCGGCCGGCGCCGGGGTGTTGGCTGACGTTCCGGCGGGCGAAACCTGGTCGGGTTATCCGGCCCGTCCGATCCGACAGTTCTTGCGCGAGACCGTCTGGCTCGCCAAACAGGCCTCATCCAAGAAGGCCCCGAAGGAATCATAGGGATGAGCGAAGACGGCAAGATCGATTACGCCGAGGTGATGCGGCGGCTGCCGCACCGCTATCCCTTCCTGCTGGTGGACAAGGCCGAGGACTTCGTGCCCCGCACCTCCATCGTGGGCATCAAGAACGTCACCCATAACGAGCCCTTCTTCCCCGGCCATTTCCCCATCGACCCGGTTATGCCGGGCGTGCTGATCGTCGAGGCCATGGCCCAGACCGGCGCCTTGCTGATGTCCAAGACGCTGGATGTCGCGGTGGCGGACAAGGTCATCATGTTCATGTCCATCGACGGGGTGCGGTTCCGCAAACCCGCCCGCCCCGGCGATCAGTTGCGCATGGAGGTCAAGGTGATCAAGGCGCGCGGCGACGCCTACAAGTTCCGGGGCGAGACCTTTATCGACGGCAAACTGGCCGCCGAGGCCGAGTTCATGGCCATGGTGGTGACGGTGCCGGAGCCGGCCGCCTGATGAGCATCCACCCGACCGCCCTCGTCGATGCGTCCGCCCTCCTGGCTGACGGGGTGCAGGTAGGGCCGTGGTGCACGGTCGGGCCGAACGTGACGCTGGGCGAGAATGTGCGGCTGGTCAGCCATGTCGTGATCCAGCAGGACACCGCGGTCGGGGCGGACACCTCGATCCATCCCTTCGCCGTCATCGGCGGCGATCCGCAGCACAATGGCTACAGGGGGGAGGCCGTGAGGCTCGAGATCGGGCGCAACAACCTGATCCGCGAACACTGCACCTTCAACCGGGGGACGCCGCAGGGGACGGGCGTCACGGTGATCGGGTCGAACAATCTGTTCATGACCGGCGCCCACATCGGTCACGACTGCGTTGTGGGCGATAATGTCGTCATGGCCAATAACGCCACCCTGGGCGGTCATGCCCAGGTCGGGGACAAGGTCTTCCTGGGCGGCCTGTGCGCGGTTCATCAGAACGGACGGGTGGGGCAGGGCGCCATAATCGGCGGTCTGGCCGCCGTGACGCGCGACGTCATCCCCTATGGCTCGGCCTGGGGCAATCATGCGCGGTTGAGAGGGCTGAATCTGATCGGCCTGAAGCGCAAGGGCTATGGCAAGGATCAGGTGCGGCGTCTGCTGGCCGCCTATCGCGAACTGTTCGAAGGCGGGGGCGAGTTCGCGGGGCGCCTCGAGGGTGTCGCCGCCCGCTATTCCGACCTGCCCGAGATCATGGAAATCCTGACCTTCATCCGCGAGGGCGGCAGGCGGCCGCTGTGCCTGCCGAACGCGGAATGAGCGTCAAACTGGGTCTGATCGCGGGCGGCGGCGATCTGCCGCAGGCGGTGGCCCAGCGCTGCGAGGCCGAGGGGCGCGCGGTCTATGTTGTGCGGCTGGACGGGTTTGCCGGCCCGCATCTGGCGCGTTGGCCGGGCGACGATTTCGGCATGGCCCAGATCGGCGCGATCCTGAAGGCGTTGAAGGCTCAAAAATGCGGCGCGGTCTGTCTGGCGGGCATCGTCAGCCGGCCTGATTTCAAGACGTTGAAGCCGGACTTCAAGGGCGCGACCCTGCTGCCCGGCATCGTGGCCGCTGCGGCCAAGGGCGACGACGCTCTTTTGCGCAAGATACTGTCGGTGTTCGAGGCGGAGGGGTTCGCGGTCGAGGGCGCCGACGACATACTAGGCGGTGAGACGCTGGCCCCCGGCGCCTTGGGCGCGTTGACTCCGACGCCCGAGCAGCTTTCGGACCTGAAGAAAGCGCTGCACGTCGCTGAAAGGTCTGGCGAACTGGATATCGGCCAAGGGGCTGTCGTGTGCGACGGTCTGGTGCTGGCGGTCGAAGCTCAAGAGGGCACGGACGCCATGCTGGGGCGGGTCGCCAATCTGCCGGCCGACCTGCGGGGTTCGACTGCCGACAGAAAGGGCGTGTTGGCCAAGGCGCCCAAGCCGATCCAGGACCTGCGGGTCGACATGCCGGTGATCGGGCCACGCACGGTTGAGACGGCGGCGGCGGCGGGACTGGCGGGCATCGGCGGGGTCGCGGGCCGGCTGATCCTGATTGACCGCCCTGGCATTGTCGCGGCGGCGGACCGGCTGGGCCTGTTCGTTTGGGGCGAGGAACAATGAGCCGGCCCCTGAAGATCATGCTGGTTGCGGCCGAGGCGTCGGGAGACGCCTTGGGCGCGGGCCTGGCCAAGGCGCTGCGGGCGCGGCTGGGCGACGATGTGGCCTTCGTCGGCATCGGCGGGCCGCGAATGGCCACAGAGGGCGTGGTCAGCCCGTTCGACATCGCCGAACTGTCGATCTTGGGCTGGATCGAGGGTCTGCGCGCCTATGGCAAGGTCAGGCGCCGGGTCGCGGAGACAGCGGCCTTGGCCGCGCGCGAACGGCCGGACGCCGTGGTCCTGATCGACAGCTGGGGCTTCACCATTCGCGTCGCCCAGGCCATCCGAGCCGCGCGGTCGGATGTAGCCTTGATCAAATATGTCGGCCCCCAGGTCTGGGCTTCCCGTCCCGGTCGGGCCAGGACGCTGGCCGGGGCGGTCGATCATCTGCTGGCGCTCTATGGCTTTGATGCGCCCTGGTTCGAGCGCGAGGGTCTGGCGACGACCGTGGTCGGCTCGTCTGCGCTGCATATCGACATGGCCCATGCTGACGGGAAGGCCTTTCGCGCGCGACGCGGCATAGCGGCGGACACGAAACTGCTGCTGGTCTTGCCGGGCAGCCGGCCCAGCGAAATCGCGCGCATGACCCCCGTCTATGAGGAGACGGTGCGCAAGCTGAAGGCCATCGACCCCGCACTGGAGATCGCCGTGATCGCCGCGGGCACGGTGGCCGACGACGTCGCCGGCCGGATCGCGACCTGGCCCTTCCGCGTGCATCTGGTGGACGAGGCCGAGAAGTACGACGCCATGCGCGCCGCCGATGTGGCCCTGGCCACCAGCGGCACGGTCTCGACCGAACTGGCCTTGGCTGGCGCGCCAATGGTCATCGCCTACAAGATCGACGGCCTGTCGTATCAGCTGATGAAGCGGATGGTGACAGCCAAATACATCACCCTGTTCAACGTCGCCGCCGACGACCAGATCGCGCCTGAATACATTCAGCACGAGGCGACGCCGGCCCTGCTGGCTTCCGCCGTCGGTCGGCTGCTGTCCGATCCCGAAATGGCCGAGGCGCAGGCGCGGCGCCAGACGGCGGCGCTGGATCTGATGGGGCGCGGCGGGCCCGATCCGTCGGAACTGGCCGCCGACGCCGTTCTGCGCGTCATCGCGGCCAAGGTCGGCGCGGGGCCGAGCTGACCGTGGCCCGCGCCCTCAGCCCCCGTCGTGCGGCCGAGGTGCGGGCGGCGCTGCAGATGGCGGTGGCCGCGACGGCCGCGCTTTATCTGGCCACCCTTCTGCATCTGCCCCATCCCTATTGGAGCGTGATCTCGGCCATTGTGGTGGTGCAGGCCAGCGTCGGGGGAGGGGTGGTGGCGATCGCGCGAGACCGGGCGCTCGGCACAATGACTGGCGCACTCGTCGGCGCGGCGATCGCCTTCGTCCGGCCGCCGGGCATGGAGAGCCTGGCCCTCAGCATCGCCGTCTCGACGGCGGTGCTGGCCTTCTTGGGAGCCGGACGCCCCTGGTTGAAGATCGCCCCGGTGACGGCGACCATCGTCATCGCCGGGGGCGCGGGATCGGAGGGGCCCGCATCCTTGGCGCTGGATCGGGTGATGGAAATCCTGGTGGGCAGCGGGGTCGGCGTGGTCGCCATACTGGCCTTGTTTCCGCGTCATGCGCGCCAGGCGTTCAAGCTTCAGGCCCGCGAAGCGGCGGGCGAAGCCGCCGTGCTGCTGGCCCTTGTGGCCAAGGGCGACGCCAAGGATGCGGCCGAGTTGACCCGCCGTCACGCCGATTTGAAACGGCGTCTGGACGCCCTGGCCCAGGCGGCCAAGAATGTCGTCGACTTCCCTGGCGTGCAGCGCGAGACGGCCGACCGGGCCGCCCTGGCCCGCGCCTTCTGGCGGGTGCGCAGCGACATCGTCATCTTGGGCCGTGGTTTTCATGACGAGGGGGCGGATGGGCGGTTGACGCCCTGGTCCCAGGACGCCGCGCGCGCCGTCGAACGGCTGGAAGCGCTGTCGCGGGGCAAGGCCGCCGATCCTATGGGGCCCATCGACCAGAGCCTGGCCCTGTCCATCGCGGTCGAGGGCGACGACATGGCCTTGGGCGCCGCCGCCATCGGCGCGGCCCACATGCACCGGGACCTGGACGACCTGGCCGCGCGTTTCCGGGATCTGCGCCTGGTCTGATGGACCAAACGAAAACGCCGGGGAGGTCCCCGGCGTTCTGCATTTCGGATGCTGGACTGCCGATCAGCCGCGCTGGTCGATGGCCACGTAATCGCGCTCGGTCGGGCCGGTGTACAGCTGGCGCGGGCGGCCGATCTTCTGCGACGGATCCGACATCATTTCTTGCCACTGGGCGATCCAGCCCACGGTGCGGGCCAGGGCGAACAGGACGGTGAACATGGTGGTCGGGAAGCCCATCGCCGACAGGGTGATGCCCGAATAGAAGTCGACGTTCGGGAACAGCTTGCGCGAGGTGAAATATTCGTCCGACAGGGCGACCTTCTCCAGCTCCTTGGCGACCTGGAACAGCGGATCGTTCTCGCGGCCCGTGGCGGCCAGCACTTCATAGGCCGACTGCTGCATGACCTTGGCGCGTGGATCGTAGTTCTTGTACACGCGGTGGCCGAAGCCCATCAGCTTGTACTTGCGGTCCTTTACGCCCTGAATGAACTCAGGGATCTTGTCGGGCGTGCCGATTTCCTTGAGCATGTTCAGCGCCTCTTCGTTGGCGCCGCCGTGCGACGGCCCCCACAGGCAGGCGATGCCGGCGGCGATACAGGCGAACGGATTGGCGCCCGACGAACCGGCAAGGCGAACGGTCGAGGTGGATGCGTTCTGCTCGTGGTCGGCGTGCAGGGTGAAGATGCGGTCCATGGCGCGAACCAGGGCCGGATCGACGTGATAGTCTTCGGCCGGCACGGCGAAGCACATGCGCAGGAAGTTCTCGGCGTACGACAGGTCGTTGCGCGGCGAGATGAAGGGCTGGCCGACGTGGTATTTGTAGGCGCGAGCCGCGATGGTGGGCATCTTGGCGATCAGGCGGATGGCCGAGATGTCGCGCTGGATCGGATCATGGATGTCCAAGCTGTCGTGGTAGAAGGCCGACAGGGCGCCGACCGTGCCGACCATGATCGACATCGGGTGGGCGTCGCGGCGGAAGCCCTCGAAGAAGCGGTCGAACTGGGCGTGCAGCATCGTGTGGGTGGTGATGCTGTTTTCGAACTTCTCGAACTGTGCGGCGGTCGGCAGTTCGCCGTGCAGCAGCAGATGGCAGACTTCCAGGAAGTTCGACTTCGACGCCAGTTGATCGATGGGATAGCCGCGGTGCAGCAGCACGCCGGCGTCGCCGTCGATATAGGTCAGGGCCGATTCACAGGCCGCCGTAGAGGTGAAGCCGGGATCGAAGGTGAAGGCGCCCGTTCCCGCATAAAGCTTGCGGATGTCGATGACGTCCGGGCCGGTGGAGCCCGAAAGGACCGGCAACTCGATGGTCTTGTCCTCGAAGGACAGGGTCGCCGAGCCGGCGGTTTTGGCTTGTTCAGTCATGAATGCCCCTTTGCATCATACGTCCAGGCGCGGGGAGGCGCCGGGCGCTTTTTGGTTTGTGGGTGATCACTTAGTCTGTTGCAGCGCATCATCCAAGCGTCCGAGACTTTCGTCGCGACCGAGAGCGGATAAAGTTCGTGCGATGTCGGGCGAAGCTGACCCTGCGGTAAGCGCCGCGCGCATCGGCGGGCCGATTTTTCCAAAGCCCACGCGCTCGGATTCGGCGAAGGCCTTCAGTTCAGCCTCCAGGGCGAAGACGTCCCAGGACTGGAACAGGGCCAGCCGGTCGCGCAGTCGCGACAGGCGATCCAGCGTCTCGCCAGACAACAGGCCGCGGGCCTTTTCGTCGAGCGTCAGAGGTCGGGTCTTCAGCACGAATGCGGTCTGATCGGCCAAGTCTAGCACCGTCTTGGCGCGGTCCTTGACGAAGGGCATGGCGCGCTGGAGCCGGGCCTCGTCGGCCTCAGCCAGGACGTGCCCTTTCTGCAGGTGAGCGTCCAGCGCCAGCTTGGCCAGTCGTTCGTCGTCGGCCAGACGCAGCCAATGGGCGTTGACGTGGGCCAGTTTGTCGAAGTCCAGCCGAGCTGGGGCCTTGCCGATGCCGGCCAGATCGAACCAGGCGATGGCCTGGGCGTCGCTGAACAGTTCGTCGTCGCCGTGCGCCCAACCCAGTCGGGCCAGATAGTTGCGCATGGCCTCCGGCAGATAGCCCATCTCGGCGTATTCATGCACCGCCTGGGCGCCGTGCCGTTTGGACAGTTTGGCGCCATCCGGCCCGTGGATCAGCGGGATGTGGGCGAAGACGGGCCGCATCCAGCCCAGGGCGTCGTAGATCAGGCTCTGACGCGCGGCATTGTTCAGGTGGTCGTCGCCGCGAATGACGTGGGTCACGCCCATGTCGTGATCGTCCACCACCACGGCCAGATTATAGGTCGGGGCGCCGTCCGAGCGCAGTAGGACCAGATCGTCCAGATCGTCGGTCGACCAACTGACCGCGCCCTGGACCTCGTCGGGCACCGTCACCGTGGTCGATTGCGGCCGGCGGAACCGCACGACGTGGGGCAGAACCAGATCGTCAACGGTGGGCTCGCGGTCGCGCCAAGGCGATTCGAAGCTGCGCTTCTCCGCCTTGGCCTCATCGCGCAGACGGCCCGTCTCCTCGGCGGAGGTGAAGTCGCGATAGGCGTGGCCGGCTTCGAGTAGTTGATCGACCACCTCGCGGTGGCGGTCGGCGCGGCTGAACTGGAACACAGGCTCCTCGTCGGCGAACAGCTCCAGCCAGCTCAGCCCGTCGAAGATCGCCCTGACGGCCTCATCGGTGGAGCGCTCGCGGTCGGTGTCTTCGACACGGATCAGGAAACGCCCTGCGTGTCGCTTGGCGTACAGCCAGTTGAACAAGGCGGTTCTCGCCCCGCCGATATGCAGATAGCCTGTCGGCGAGGGGGCGAAGCGGGTGACGACAGTCGAAGAAGGTGAGGTCATGGGGGAGGGGTCCGTAGGCGAGGCCCTTATACGCTCCGATGCGGCAAAGCCTACCCCCGGCGCGCGATTGCAATCCTGGCTGGCCGATCAGGTCGGCGCCCAGGCGCTGCGATGGCGGCTGTGGGGGCCGGTGGCGTTCGGCGGCGGGTGCGCCTTCTATTTCGCCCTGCGGTCCGAGCCGCCGTTCTGGCCGCTGGTGTTGGCGGCGGTCGCGGCTTTTGCGTTCTGGGGCTTGGCCAAGGCGCGGGGAATGACGCGGCGCATCACATGGCCCCTGCTGCTGATCGCCTGTCTGGCGGGCGGCCTGGCGGCGGCCAAGGCGCGCACTGGCTTCGTCGCCGCCCCCATCGCACCGGTGCTCGGCGAGCCGACGGCGATCGAGGCCTGGGTGGTCGATGTGGACAGCCCTGGCCAACGCGGCGCCCGGGTGGTGATCGCTCCCGTCTGGATTCGCGGCCTGGCGCCAGACCAGACGCCGGTGCGCCTTCGCGCCACCGTGCGGGGCGAACCGCCCGAACCGGGCCGGGCCATACGTGTGTTCGCCATCCTCAATCCGCCGCCGGCGCCGGCCAGCCCCGGCGCCTACGATTTCGGCCGGAACGCCTTCTTCCAGGGCATGGGCGGGGTCGCCTTTGCGCTGGGAGAGACGCGCGAGGCGGACCTGCCCCGCCCGCCGTGGCGCCTGCGGCTGGAGATGGCGGTGAACGGCGCGCGCTACGCCCTGGCTCAGCGCATCGTGGCGCGGTTGGGCCAGCGGACGGGCGGGATCGCGGCCGCCATGACCACCAGCCACGAGACCTGGATCAGTCAGGAAGACATGGATGTGATGCGCGATTCCGGTCTGGCGCATATCCTGTCGGTGTCGGGTCTGCACATGGCCATCGTCGGCGGCTTCGTCTTCTTCGCCGTACGCCTTGGCGTCGCGGCATGGCCCTGGTTGGCGCTGCGGGTTTCGGGCAAGAAGGTCGCGGCTTTGGCGGGCCTGGTCGCGGTGGGGGTCTATCTGGTGGTGTCCGGCGCGCCGCCGCCGGCCGAGCGGGCCGCCATCACCGCCGCCATCGCCTTTCTCGCCATCCTGCTGGATCGGCAGGCGGTGACCATGCACGGCCTGGCGGTTGCGGCCTTCGTCGTGCTGGCCATCCAGCCGGAGGCTGTCGTTACGCCCGGCTTTCAGATGTCGTTCGCGGCGACCGCGGCGCTGGTGGCCTTGGTCGAGGCCTGGCCCAAGCGACCGCGCGAAATTTCCGCACCCTGGCCGATCCTGGCGATACAGCGGTTCGCCGGCTGGATCACGGCGGCGGTGGCGGCCAGCCTGGTCGCCGGCATGGCGACCGGGCCATTCTCCATGCAGCATTTCAACCGCACGGCCGTCTATGGCCTGCTGGCCAATCTCGGCACATCGCCGGTGGCGGACTTCATTTTGATGCCGGCCTTGGCGCTGGGTGCGGCGCTCGAACCCCTGGGGCTGGGCGGCCCCTTCCTGGCGGTGGCGGGATGGGGCGTCGATCTGATGCTGGCGATCGGGTCGTGGACGGCCAGCTTACCGGGGGCCGTTAGAACCATACCGAGCGCGCCCGACGTCGTTCTGCCCATCGCCTTCGTCGGCGTGCTGTTCATCTGCCTGTGGCGCGGGCGGCTACGCTGGATGGGTTTGCCGCTGGCGGCGGCGGTGCTGATCTGGCCCCGTCCGTCGGCGCCTGACCTTTGGATCGGGGACGGCGGAACAAACGCGGCCTTCAATCGGCACGGCGCGGCGGTCGTCGTGTGGCCAGGCGTGCGAGAGTTCGCCGCAGACCTGTGGTCCCGGCGAAGGGGGCTGGCCCTGACCAAGCGGGAAATGGACGGCTGGACCTGCGATCGCTTCTCGTGCCGGCCCCAAAGCCCTGTTGCTGGACCGATCGCATTATGGTGGGGCAGGCGGGCGCCCGATCCCGAACGTCTGGCGGCATTGTGCGAAACGGCCGAGGTCGTCGGACTCCGCGCCGCCGTCCCAGATATTCCCGCATCCTGCGCCGGCCGTCTGGTTCTGGACGGGGTGGATTTCTCTAAGGGCGGGGCGGTCGAACTATGGCGCGATGGCGTCGGCTGGCGCGCGGTCTGGACGACCGACGTGCGCGGCAACCGTCCCTGGACGCGCCAACCCGACCCCGATGTCAGTGATAGCGGCGCATGAGCCCCACCAGCTTGCCCTGAACCTCCACCTGATCAGGGCCGAAGATGCGGGTCTCATAGTTGCGGTTGGCCGGTTCAAGCGCGATGGAGCCGCCCTTGCGGCGCAGGCGCTTCAGGGTGGCTTCCTCGCCCTCGACCAGGGCGACGACGATCTCGCCATTGGTCGCGGTGTCGCCGCGCCGGATCACCACCAGATCGCCGTTCAGTATGCCGGCCTCGATCATAGAATCGCCCTCGATCTCCAGCACGTAGTGATCGCCCTTGCCGAGCATGGATTCCGGCACCGGTAGGCGGTCCTGTTCATGCTGAATGGCGGCGATGGGAGTGCCGGCGGCGATCTTGCCCAACAGCGGCAGATCGCGCGTGTCGTTGGCGGCCATAGGCGCGGTCTCGCGAACCGGTGCGCCGCCTTCGATCACGTCGGGCTTGAACCCGGCCCGGCCGCGCGGCGCGCCGGCGGTCGCCTGTTCGGGCAGTTTGGTCACTTCCAGCGCGCGGGCGCGGTGGGCGAGGCGGCGGATGAAGCCGCGCTCCTCCAGCGCTGTGATCAGCCGGTGGATGCCCGACTTGGAGGCCAGGTCCAAAGCCTCCTTCATCTCGTCGAACGAGGGAGAGACGCCCGTCTCCTGGATCCGTTCGTGGATGAACATCAGCAGTTCGTGCTGTTTGCGCGTGAGCATCGCCAAGCCCTCAAGCGCCCTCTCCGTAGAATCGGAACGGGCCGTGAACATTGATGATGTTCTGTAAGTGTTCCTTCCTAATGTCAACTTAACGGCCGCGCTGGCCCGCATCGGGCCAAGGAAAGCCGTGCCTCAGGCCGCCAGCAGCGCTCGCGTCGCCGCCTCGACATCGGCTTGGCGCATCAGGCTTTCGCCGACCAGTATGGCCTGGGCGTGGGCGGCTGAGACCCGCGCGACATCATCCGGCGTGAAGATTCCGCTTTCCGCGACCAGAAGGGCGCGCACAGGGCTGAGCATCGACAGGCGTTCGGTGACCTCCAAGTCGACCTCGAACGTCCGCAGCGAGCGATTGTTGACCCCCACCAGATCACCGCCCAGCGCACAGGCGCGGGCCATCTCGTTCTCGTCGTGCGTTTCGATCAGGGCGTCCATGCCGAACCGTTCGGCCTCCGCCAGCAACTCGGCCGCAAGCCTGTCGTCGATCATGGCCAGGATGATCAGGATGCAGTCCGCGCCCAGAGCGCGGCTTTCCGCCACCTGCCACGGATCGACCAGGAAATCCTTGCGCAGGCAGGGCAGGGCGACGGCCTCGCGCGCGGCGGCCAGATAGGCGTCGTCGCCCTGGAAGCTGGGGCCGTCGGTCAAGACCGAAAGACATGCGGCGCCCCCCGCCTGATAGGCGCGGGCCAAGGCGGGCGGATCGAAATTGGGGCGAATCAGACCCTTGGACGGGCTGGCCTTCTTGATCTCGGCGATCAGGGCGGGGCGACCCGTCTCTTCTTCGACCCGCTCCAGGGCGGCGCGAAATCCGCGCGGCGCCGAGGCGGTCTTGGCCATGGCCTCGATCGCGTCCTGAGACGTGGCGGCTTTTCGGGCGGCGACGTCCTCGCGCTTGTAGACGGCGATACGGTCGAGAACGTCGGTCATGCGTCGGCTTCGGGGTCCAGCGGAGTCGTGGTGATGCGGGCCAGACGCTCTAGCGCCTGTGCGGCGCGGCCGTCGTCGATGGCGGCGGCGGCCAGCACCGCGCCCTCGGCCAGATCGGCCGCCTTGTCCGCCACGACCAGGGCGGCGGCGGCGTTCAACAGGACGATGTCGCGATAGGCGCCGGCCTGGCCCGCCAGCAGGGCGCGCAAGGCGGCGGCGTTCTCCTCGGCGTCGCCGCCGCGAATGGCGTCGATGGGGCTGCGCGACAGGCCGGCGTCCTCTGGCGTGACCTGGAACCGTCGGACGGCGCCGTCCCTCCATTCGGCCACCTCGGTCGGGCCGGATGTCGCCAGCTCGTCCAGCCCCTGCCCGTGGACGGTCCAGGCGCGCGTCGCGCCCAGCCGCCCCAAGACATCGGCCAAAGGCTCCAACAGACGCGGATCATAGACGCCCATGACCTGACGCCGTGCAGACGCTGGGTTCGAAAGCGGACCCAGAAGATTGAATACGGTGCGAAAACCGATCTCGCCCCGCACGGGCCCGACGTGACGCATGGCCCCGTGATAGGCGGGCGCGAACAGGAAGCAGATACCCGCCTCGTCCAGCGCCTTCCGTTGCTGCGCCTGATCGGCCATCAGGTTCACGCCCAGGATCGACAACACGTCGGAAGAGCCTGATTTAGACGACATGGCCCGGTTGCCGTGCTTGGCGACCTTCAGCCCCGCGCCAGCCAGAACCAGGGCGGCGGCGGTGGAGATGTTGTAGGTGTGCTGACCATCCCCGCCGGTGCCGCAGGTGTCGATGACTTCGTAAGGGTGATTCAGCGTCAGGGCCGCTTCGCGCATGGCCGAAGCGAAGGCGGCGATCTCATCCACCGTTTCGCCGCGCATCCGCATGGCGGTGACGGCGGCTGCGACCTGGGACGGGGTCGGCTCGCCCCGCAGACAGGCGGCGAAGAAGTCGTGCGCCTGTTCCGACGTCAGCGGTCGGCCCTCGACCAGCCGGGCCAGGATCGGCTTGAACCCTTCCGCCATGGTCAGTCCGCCACGATCAGGCGGCCGCGAGGCGCTTTACGCCGGCGATATCGAGGAAGTTGGCCAGCATGTCATGGCCGTGTTCGGTGGCGATCGATTCCGGGTGGAACTGCACGCCGTGGATCGGACGGACGCGATGCCGCAGGCCCATGATCTCGCCGTCGGCGGTCCAGGCGGTGACCTCCAGGTCATCGGGCAGGGTTTCGCGCCGGACGGCCAGCGAATGATAGCGGGTGGCGGTGAAGGGCGAGGGCAGGCCGGCGAAGACGCTCTGGCTCTCATGCAGGATGGGCGACGTTTTGCCGTGCATCAGGGTCTTGGCGCGGATCACATCGCCGCCGAACGCCTGACCGATGGCCTGATGACCCAGGCAGACGCCCAGGATCGGCATGGAGGCCGGCGCCGTCTGGATCAGCGGCAGGCAGATGCCGGCCTGATCCGGCGCGCAGGGGCCGGGGGACAGCAGGACGGCGGCGGGGTTCAGCGCCCACGCCTGGTCCACCGTCAGGTCGTCGTTGCGCACCACATGCGTCGGCGCGCCCAACTCCGCGAGGTAGTGGACGAGGTTGTAGGTGAAGCTGTCGTAGTTATCGACGACGAGGATCATGCCTTGGCTTCTAGGCGCGACAGGCGTCCGCGCCAAGCCAGCGCGGCGGTAAAGCGCATTTTAACTCGCATGGACGCAGGATGCGGCTGTGAAACTGACCGCAGAAAAAGACATCGCCGCCAAGATCGCCGCCGCCAGGGCCAGGCTGGTCGTGGTCGAAAGCCCGCCGAGCGCGGCCGCCGCCTTGGGCGCCGCCGCTCTGGCGGCGATGGCGGCGCTGCTGATGGCCGGAGTGGTCATCGTCGGGCCGGGCGTCCAGTTCGACGACCCGACGACGACGCTGACCCGCTAGCGATTGCCGGTGCGAAAGCGCCAGGCTTCCTCGGCCGCCCGCATCGGCGCGCGCGCCTTGTGCTGGGTTTCGGCGTATTCGGCGGCCGGATCGCTGTCGGCGACCACTCCGGCCCCAGCCTGAACGAAGATGCGGTCGTCCGCGAACAGGGCGGTGCGCAGGGTGATGCAGATGTCCGCCTCGCCACCGGCCGAGATATAGCCGACGCCCCCGCCGTAGCCGATGCCGCGCTTCTGGCTTTCCAGTTCGTCGATGATCTCCATCGCGCGAACCTTGGGCGCGCCCGACAGGGTGCCGGCGGGCAGGGCCGCCAGCAGGGTGTCGACGGCGTCGAGACGCGGATCGGCCTTGCCCCGCACGTTTGAGACGATGTGCATCACCTGGCTGTAGCGTTCGACGACGAAGCTTTCCGTCACCTCCACCGTGCCCGGCGCGGCCACGCGGCCCACGTCATTGCGGCCCAGGTCCAGCAGCATCAGATGCTCGGCCCGCTCCTTCGGATCGGCGAGCAGTTCGACTTCCAGCGCCTTGTCCGCCTCGGGCGTCTCGCCGCGCGCCCGGGTGCCGGCCAGCGGACGAATGGTCACTTCGCCGTCCTTCAGCCGAACCAGGATTTCCGGGCTGGATCCGGCCAGCTGGAAGCCGTCGAAATTCAGATAGAACAGATAGGGCGACGGGTTCTGGCGGCGCAGCGATCGATAGAAGGCGAAGGGATCGGCCGACCAGGGCGCGGAGAATCGGTGGCTGAGCACGACCTGAAAGATGTCGCCGGCGGCGATATAGTCCTTGGCGCGCGCCACCATCTCGCCAAAGCCGGCTTCGTCCACCGGCGAGGCGAAGGCCGGCGCCTGGGTTTTCTGAGGCGCGGCGCGGACTGGCAGCGGATCACGCAAGGCGGCTTCGAAGGCGTCGAGCCGCGCCACCGCCGCGTCGTGGGCGGACTCAGGCTCTAGTCCCGCGTCCGGGTAGGCGGCGGAGACCAGGACGATCTCATGACGCACCGAATCGAAGATGGCGACCAGCGACGGCCGGGTCAGGACGGCGTCTGGCAAATCCAGCGGGTCGGGATTGGGCGCACCCAACGGCTCCAGCAGCCGCACCATGTCATAGCCGAACACCCCGAACAGGCCCGCCGCCATGGGCGGAAGGTCGTCGGGCAGATCGAACCGCGAGGCCGCGATCAGGCCGCGCAGCGACTGAAGCGCCGGCAGGCTCTCGGGTGTGAAGGCACCTTGGCCGATGGCCTGCCCACGGGCCATCTCGGCCGCGTTCGCCCGGCAACGCCAGACCACGTCGGGGTCCAGCGTCAGGATCGAATAGCGACCGTTGACCGCACCGCCTTCCACCGATTCCAGCAGGCAGGCGTAGGGGCGGTCCAGGCCCAGTTTCAGATAGGCCGAAACCGGCGTTTCCAGATCGTCGATGATCCGGCGCACGATCACCTGCGGCCGACCGGCCCGAAGACCGGCGGCGAAGGCGTCGAAATCGGCGTCGGCAGGCGTCGCCGTGCTCATTGCGCCGGGGCGGCGGGCTTGGCGTCGGCCGACAGGCCCAGCGCAGAAAGCGCCTGGGCTGGATCGTTCTTGGCCTTGGAACGCTGGGCGCCGGCGGTGAAGGACGACTGAACCATGGCCTGGACCAGTTCCTGGGTCAGACGCGGACGGACCTGTTCGGCCAGCGGGCCGGCGGCGGCGGGATTGGCGGCATGGATGTTGTCCACGCGACCGACGACATAGGCGGTCTGCGACGCCGGCTGCGAGAAGGCCTGGCCCTTGGACTGGCCAAACAGACCCTGCAACACGCCCTGTCCCAGCGACTGCTGGGTTTCCTGATTGCGGACCACGCCGGTTCGGACCGTGAGGGGCGCGTTCACCGAGCGGGCGACGGCGGCGATGTCCTCGCCATTGCGGACGCGGCCGGTCAAATCCTCAGCCTTGGTCGACAGACGGCGCATCGTTTCGCGCTGGATCCACTGTTCGGCCAGGGGCGCGCGGACTTCGGCCAGGGTCGGCAAGGCCGAGGGGCGGATGTCGTTGACGCGGATGGCGAAATACTGGCCCTGGCCGGCGTGAACCACGTCGCTTTCGCCGCCCTTGGTCAGGCTCCAGGCCGTCTCGAAGATTTGCGGCGGGGCGTTCAGCGCCTGACCGTTCGGCAGCTTGCCGTCCTTTGTGAACGGCGGCAGGTCGACCATGCGGCCGCCGGCTTCACGCGCGGCGTCGGCCAGGGACTTACCGGCCGTGCGGGCGGCTTCGTACTTCTCGACCTTGGCGTAGGTCTGGGTCTTCACATCCTCGGCGCGTAGTTCCTGGATCAGCTCCTGGCGGGCGCTTTCCAGCGACGCCGGGGCGGCGGGCTGAATGGCCGTGACCTTGGCGACGGCGAAACCGACGCCGGCCTGGACGGGATCGGACACCTGATTGGCTTGCAGGCCGAAGACGGCGCCGGCCGTGGCGGCGTCGCCGATGGCGGCGCGCGGGGTGGCCTCGAAGCTGGCGGGGGCGATGTTGTTGGCGCGGCCCACGTCGGCGGGCGACTGACCGGCGCGCAGGGCGGCGGCGATCTTCTGGGCCGTCTCGCGGTTCGGGGCCGTCAAGGTGACGAAGGTGCGGGTCTCGGGCTTGCCCAATGTGTCCTTCTTAAACTCGAAGCGCTCACGAATACGATCTTCCGAGATCGGCGCATTGCCGGCGTTGTCGGGCGTGAACAGCACGACCGAAACCATGCGGAACTCGGGCGCGCGCAGACGCTCGGCGTTTTCCTGGATGAAGGCGTTCAACTGGGCGTCGGTCGGGGCGGGAACCTGGCCCGCCATGGCCGAGGTCACTTCGAACCAGCGACCATCGCGCGTTTCAAGCGCCGAACCGGCCAGCAGGGCGCCGTAGATGCGCGGCACGCGGGCGCCGGCGAAGACGGCGGCGCCGAAATGTTCGGTGGCGTATTGGTCACGCAGGTCCTGCTCCAGCATGGCCGGCGTCAGGTTCTGCTGGGCCAGGGCGGCCTGATAGGCCTGCTGGTCGAACTGGCCGGTGACAGAATTGAAGAAGGCCGGAATCTTGCGGATCTGTTTGACGACCAGTTCCTGGCCAGGGCGGATGCCCGCTTTCCAGGCCCAGTTCAGGAAGCCCAGCTGTTCGGTCTGCTCGGCGAGGAAACGGGTGTGGATGTTCTCGGCGACCAGATCCTGATTGGTCAACGGGCGGCCCACCTGCTGCTGCAGCCGCTCGCGCACTTGGTCGAATGCGGTCTTGAACTCGGCCTCGTTCATCGAACGCTCGCCGGCGTCGATCACATGCTTCGGCCCCAGGTTCGAGAACACGTCCATGCGCGCGCCGACGATGACGAAACTGATCGCGATCAGGACAAGCAGGGCGGCCGCCCATTTGGATCGAGAGAAGGCGCGGAAGGCGGTGAGCATTCGAAAACCCGGGACAGGCCGATATTGGCGTCAGCTGTCGCGTATAGTCGCGCCGGGCACGCCCCCGCAAGGATGGCATGATGTCGAGATTGCGGCGCGCCTCTTGGCTTCGCGGTTTACGCCCCCTAGAGAGGCGGCCATGAAACAATCCGTGAAGATGATCGTCGGCAATTGGAAGATGAACGGCCTGGCCGGGGCCTTGGATGAAGCGCGGGCGATCCGAGACGCCGCAAAAACCCTCGATGGCGCCTGTCGGGTCGCCCTGTGTCCGCCCGCGACGCTGGTCGAGCGTATGGCGACCGTGTTGAAGGACGGGGCGACGGCCGTCGGAGGGCAGGACTGCCACGCCAAGCCGTCAGGCGCCTTCACCGGATCGGTTTCGGCCGAGATGCTGGCGGACGCAGGGGCGACGCTGGTGATCCTGGGGCACTCCGAACGCCGGGCGAGCTTTGGCGAGACGGACGCCGAGGTTTCGGCCAAGGTCGAAGCGGCATTGACTGCAGGCCTTGAACCAATCGTCTGCGTCGGCGAGACCCTGGCGCAGCGTGAGGCGGGTGAAGCCATCGCCGTGGTGTCCGCGCAGGTCGAGGGTTCGTTGTCCGACAGCCTGTCGGAACGGCCTTTCGCCGTGGCCTATGAGCCGGTGTGGGCCATCGGCACGGGCCTGACGCCCACTTTGGATCAGATCGCAGAGGTCCATGCGGCCGTCCGCGCCGCCATCGTCAGGCGGTTGGGGGAGGGCGCGCGCGCCGCGCCGATCCTGTATGGCGGTTCGGTCAAGCCGGATAACGCCCGCGACATCCTGGCCGCGCCTGAGGTCGGCGGAGCCCTGGTCGGCGGTGCATCGCTGACGGCGGCGGATTTCATTCCGATCATCCAGGCGGCCGTCTGAGGATGGTTTGCCCCCGGCGCGCTTCGATGATAGAGGCCGCCGCTTGATCGGCGCAGATCCGCGC
Organism: Brevundimonas sp. EYE_349; assembly: GCF_023147505.1. GTDB lineage: Bacteria > Pseudomonadota > Alphaproteobacteria > Caulobacterales > Caulobacteraceae > Brevundimonas. Next base: position 265,628 of record NZ_JAHXPB010000001.1, read on the forward strand.
CCACATGATTGACACCATGCTCCAGACCATTCTGCTCGTCGCCATTATCATCGTCGCCGTCGCCCTGACGGGGGTGGTGCTGCTCCAACGGTCCGAGGGCGGCGCCCTGGGCATGGGCGGCGGACCTTCGGGCTTCATGACGGCGCGGGGCGCGGGCAATCTGCTGACGCAGATCACCTGGATCTTGGCGGCCCTGCTGTTCGTTTTGACCATCGTGCTGACCGTGGTCGGCAACATGGATCGCGCCTCGGTTTCGGGCATCGACGCCGACGCCGTCGGATCGCTGGCCACCACGCCTCAGAGCCAGGCGCCGCAGCAGCCCGCGCAGCAACAGCCAGCCACACCGGCGCAGCCGGCGGCGCCGTCGCTGGACGATCTGGAAGCCAGTCTGCCGTCAGCGGGCGCCCGGCCCGCGACGGCCCCGACCCCGGCCCAGCAACCCGCCCAGTAAGGGTCGGAAATCCCGACCAGAGTTTTGGAAAGCGCGCCGCAGGGCGCGCTTTCTTCTTTTGATCAACAGTTCGATTCGCCGCGGGCCATGCGCCGTTTGCGAATCATGGAGTAAGGTGTCCCCCCATGGCTCGCTATGTGTTCATCACCGGCGGCGTGGTTTCCTCGCTAGGAAAAGGCCTCGCCTCCGCCGCTCTCGGCGCTCTTCTGCAGGCGCGCGGCTACAAGGTCCGCCTGCGCAAGCTGGACCCCTATCTGAACGTTGATCCGGGCACCATGAGCCCCTATCAGCACGGGGAGGTCTTCGTGACCGATGACGGCGCCGAGACCGACCTGGACCTGGGCCACTATGAGCGGTTCACCGGCGTGTCGGCGGCCAGGTCCGACAACATCACCACGGGCCGGATTTATTCGACCATCCTGGAGAAGGAGCGTCGCGGCGACTATCTGGGCGCCACGGTGCAGGTCATCCCGCACGTCACGGATCAGATCAAATCCTTCTGCCTGACGCCGGCCCTGACAGATGTGGGCGAGGATGTGGACTTTGTGCTGGTCGAAATCGGCGGCACGGTCGGCGACATCGAGGGACTGCCCTTCTTTGAAGCCATCCGCCAACTGGGTCAGGACCTCCCGCGCGGCCAGTCGTGCTTCGTCCACCTGACTCTTCTGCCCTTCATCAAGACAGCCGGGGAGATGAAGACCAAGCCGACGCAGCACTCGGTCAAGGAACTGCGATCCATCGGCATCCAGCCCGACATCCTGCTGTGCCGCTGCGAACAGCCGATCCCGGCCGAGGAAAAGCGCAAGATCGGCCAGTTCTGCAACGTGCGTGAAAGCGGCGTCATCCAGGCGATGGATTCGGCCGACATCTACGCCGTGCCGCTGGACTATCACCGCGAAGGTCTGGACCGCGAAGTTCTGGCCCATTTCGGCATCACGGACGCGCCGGAGCCGGACCTGACCCGCTGGCAGGAAATTTCTCGCCGTCGCCTTCACCCCGATGGCGAAGTCACCATCGCCGTGGTCGGCAAATATACGGTCCTGAAGGACGCCTATAAGTCCCTGATCGAGGCGCTGCATCACGGCGGCGTGGCCAACAACGTCAAGGTCAACATCGATTGGGTGGAGGCCGACACCTTCGAAGGCGATCCTGAAGCGTGCGAGGAGCGGCTGCAGGGCGCGCACGCGGTCCTGGTGCCCGGCGGGTTCGGCGAGCGTGGATCGGAAGGCAAGATCGAGGCGGCGCGTTTCGCCCGCGAACGCAACATCCCCTATTTCGGCATCTGCTTCGGCATGCAGATGGCGGTGATCGAGGCGGCGCGGAACCTGGCAGGCTACCCCAAGGCGTCCTCGACCGAGTTCGGCCCTACGGACGAGCCAGTCGTCGGCCTGATGACCGAATGGACGCAGGGCAACCAGCGCGTCCTGCGACAGCAGGGCGGGGACCTGGGCGGCACCATGCGTCTGGGCGCCTATGATTCGACGCTGACGTCGGGATCCAAGATTGCGGAGATTTACGGCGCGACCGCCATCAGTGAACGGCACCGCCATCGCTACGAGGTCAACATCAACTATCGCGAAGCGATCGAGGCCAAGGCGGGGCTGGTCTTCGCCGGTCTGTCGCCGGACGGCGTGTTGCCCGAGACGGTCGAACGTCCCGACCATCCGTGGTTCATCGGCGTCCAGTATCATCCCGAACTGAAGAGTCGCCCGTTCGCGCCCCACCCGCTGTTCGCGAGCTTCATTGGCGCGGCCGTAGTCCAAAGCCGTCTGGTTTGATGTAACGTCGTTCACGGACCTGCGATTCCGTCAGGCGCGACTTTTGCGTTAAAGTGAACGGAACGGATCGATTTGGCACGATCCGAGATCGCGTGGGACCGTCGATGATCGGCGAGATGCTTTACCACCTGCATCGGCATGTCCGATTGGTGTTGATCGCCGGTGGGCTGATGTTCCTTATCGGTGTGGCCCTGCTCGGCTATGAGGCCGTGCGGCACATAGACGATCAGTCGAACCGGCCCGTGGCGTCGTCGCAGGCTTAACCGCGCTTCTTGTCTACCAACGGCAGGCCTGGCGCGTCGGGCGATGAATCGCCGCCCTGGCCCAGGGCACGCTGCATGAAGACCACGTCTCGCCAGTCGTCGTGCTTCCAGCCGGCCGCCTTGAAGACGCCAGCGTCGAGGAAGCCGCGTGTCCGATGCAGGGCGATGGAGCCGACGTTTTCCGAATCGCCGATGACCGCCACCATCTGACGAAGGCTCAACGCTTCGCAGCGCTGGATCAGGGCATCGAGCAGGGCGCCGGCGACGCCCTGTCCGCGCGCCCAAGGCGCGACGTAGATCGAATCCTCGACCATATAGCGATAGGCTTGGCGTGTGCGGAACGGCGCAGCGTAGGCGTATCCGGCGACCCGGCCGCCGATTTCGCCGACCAGACGGGGCAGGCCCAGGGTTTGGACCACCGCCAGACGTGACGCCATCTCGGCCTCGTCCGGCGGTTCCAGCTCGAACGTGCCTCGCCCGTTGGCGACGCTCTCCGCATAGATGGCGGTGATCGCCGCGATGTCGTCGGGACGGGCGTCGCGAACCGTTGGTGCGCTCACGCCGTCTCCCACCCCTTGTCGACGGCCCAGACGGCGAAGGCGTAGTCGTGGGCGACTTCCTTCAAATAGTCGAATCGCCCGGCCGCCCCGCCGTGGCCGGCCTCCATGTTGATCTTCAGCAGCACAGGCTTGCCCGAGGTCGTGGCGGGCCGCAGCTTGGCGACCCACTTCTCCGGCTCCCAATAGGTGACGCGCGGGTCGGACAGGCCGCCGGTGGCCAGCACGGCCGGATAGGCTTTAGGCGCGACCTGATCGTAGGGGCTGTAGCTGAGCATATAGTCGTAGGCGGCCGCATCCTCGATGGGGTTGCCCCATTCGGGCCATTCGGGCGGCGTCAGCGGCAGGGAGGTGTCGCTCATGGTGTTGATCACGTCCACGAATGGCACCTGACCGATCACGCCGGCCCACAGGTCGGGCCGCATATTGGTGACGGCGCCCATCAGCAGGCCGCCCGCCGATCCGCCCTGAGCGACGATGTGCCCGGTCGTCGCGTATTTGCGGTCGATCAGATGTTCGGCGGCGGCGATGAAGTCGGTGAAGGTGTTCTTCTTCGTCATCTTCCGGGCGTCCAGGAACCAGCCCCAGCCCTTGTCGGAGCCGCCCCGAATGTGGGCGATGGCGTAGATCCAGCCGCGATCCACCAGCGACAGCCGGTTGGTCGAGAAGCTTGCGGGCATGGGAATGCCATAGGAGCCATAGCCATAGAGCAGCAGGGGCGCCGAGCCGTCGACCGGCGTCGATTTTCGACGCAGCACCGTCACCGGCACAAGCTGTCCATCGGACGCCGGGGCGTTCAGACGCTCCACCACATAGTCTTCGATGTTGTGACCGGACGGAATCTGCTGGGTCTTGCGCAGCGTCCGTTCCCGCGTCGCCATGTCGTAGTCGAAGGTCTGGGTCGGGGTGGACGGCGAGTTGTAGGCGTAGCGGGTGGTCGTCGTCTCGAACTCCGACGCGCCGGCCAGCGACAGGGCGAAGGCCGGCTCGTCCACCGCGATCTCATGCTCAGCGCCGGCCCGGTCGCGGATGATGATCCGGGTGTTGGCGTCGGCGCGTTCCTGGCGGGCCAGATGGGCGGAGGTCAGGTCGAGACCTTCGATGAAGCGGCCGGGCGTGTGGGCGACCAGATCGGTCCAGTTCGCCTTCGACGGCGTCGCGCTCGGGGCCTGGACGATCTTGAAATCGATAGCGTCGTCGGCGTTGGTGCGGATCACCCAGCGGTCGCCCCAGTGATCCGCGTCATAGCGAACGGCGACGACGCGCGGCTCCAGCACCACCGGCTCGGCGGTCGGTGTCGCGGCGGGGATATAACGGGCTTCCGACGTTTCCTGGTTCTGGATGCCGATCAGGATGAACTGATCGTCGGCGGTGCGGCCCACGCCGATGAACATGCCGTCGTCGGCCTCTTCATAGACCAGTGTGGTTTCGCCGCCGCGCGCAGGGCGACGGAAGATCTTGTCCGGGCGGCCGTTGTCGTCGCGGTTGGTCCAGAAGATCCACTGGCTGTCGGGCGAGAAGACGAAGTCGCCGGTGGCGCTGTCGATCACATCAGGCAGAACCTCGCCCGTGGCGATGTCCTTGACGTAAATCTTGTGGACCTCGGACCCTTGGGCGTCCTCGGCATAGGCGAACAGGGCGTGGTCGGGGCTGTGGGAGGCGGCCGACACTTCCGAATAGGCCTTGCCTTTGGCCAGGACATTGGCGTCCAGCAGCAGTTGCGGGGTCGGAGCCATGACGAAATTCTTCGTCACCGGCTGGCCGTCCACCATCCATGTGCCTTGGCGTTCTACTCGCATGTAGCGGGGGTGCTGATCGCCGGTCTTGTATTCGACGTAGTAGTTCCAGCCGCCATCGGGCGCGGGCACCGAACTGTCGTCTTCCTTGATGCGACCGCGCATCTCGGCGAACATCGTCTGCTGCAGCGGCAGGGTGGAGGCCATCATGGCCTCGCGATAGGCGTTCTCGGCCGTCAGATGCTCCTTGACCTCGGCCTTGATCAGGGTCGGGTCGCGCAGAACCGCCTGCCAGTTGTCGTCCTTCATCCATTGATAGTCATCGGTTCGGGTGCGGCCCAACTGTTCGATGACGACAGGTATCTTCTTGGCGACGGGCGGTTGGGGCATCGAGGCTCCGGCAGGTTGGCGGGCGAGGGCAGGGGCGGCCGAGGCGGCCAGGGCCGTGGCTGCCGTGGACATGATCACTTGCCGACGGTTCATCGGTCGCTCCCTGCATTTGAAGGTCAAGGCCGCACCTTGCGGGCCTCCGACGACGAAGGTCAATGAGGCGCCACGCGGTTCAGCCCGCCAGCGCCTCGACCGACAGGCGTTGCAGCAGGGCGCCGCCCTGGCCCACGGCCGCCAGGCGGCTGGAGACGTGGCCCAGCACATTGGCGGCGTAGATTTCGTAGAGGTCCAGCTTGCCCTGCAGCCAGGCCGGATCGCCGTCCTTGGCGTCGAGCCGGGCCTTGGCCGCCAACGCGCCTTTGGCCAGCATCCAGCCGCCGACGACGTCGCCCAGCAGTTTCAGATAGGCGTCGGCGGCGGCCAGAACGTCGGCCGCCGCATTCGCGTCAGCCTTCTGGTCCAACAGCCAGAGGGTTGCGTCCTCGACCGCCTCGATGGCCGTGGCGAACCGTTCGACGGGCTTGCCGGGATAGAGCGCCCCGAGGTCGGCGAGCGTCGCCTTCATGTCCGCAATCAGGGCCTTGGCCGATTCCCCGCCGTCCATCGACAGCTTGCGCCCGACCAGGTCCATGGCCTGGATGCCGTTGGTGCCTTCGTAGATCGGGGCGATACGGGCGTCGCGATAGTATTGGGCCGCGCCAGTCTCCTCGATAAAGCCCATGCCGCCGTGGACCTGCACGCCCATCGAGGCCACGTCGCACCCGACGTCGGTGGACCAGGCCTTGGCGATGGGGGTGAACAGGTCTTCGCGACCCTTCCAGCGGCGGCGCTCCTCCTCTGTCGCGGCGTGTCGGGCCAGATCGGCGGCGACGCCGGTGGACAGGCAGATGGCGCGGGCGGCAGAAATCTTGGCCTTCATGACACCCAGCATCCGGCGCACATCCGGGTGATCGAAGATCGGCGCATTGGCCTCGCCCGTCCAGACAGAACGGCCCTGACGACGCTCCAGCGCATAGGCCAGGGCGTGCTGATAGGCGCGTTCGGCGACGCCGACGCCCTCGACTCCGACAGCCAGGCGGGCGGCGTTCATCATCACGAACATGTGGGCCAAGCCTTGGTTGGGCTGTCCGACCAACTCGGCGGTCGCGCCCTCATAGCTCATGACGCAGGTGGGCGAGGCGTGGATGCCCAGCTTGTGCTCGACCCCGACCGGGCGGAAGGCGTTGCGGTCGCCCAGGCTTCCGTCGTCCTTGACCGCGAACTTGGGCGTCAGGAACAGGCTGATCCCCTTCGGCCCCTTGGGCGCGTCGGGCAGTCTGGCCAAGACCAGATGGACGATGTTGTCGGTGGCGTCGTGGTCACCCCAGGTGATGAAGATCTTCTGGCCGTTCAGCGCATAGGTGCCGTCGCCGTTCGGCGTGGCGGTGGCGGTCAGGGCGCCCAGGTCCGACCCGGCGCCCGGCTCGGTTAGGACCATGGCCCCGGTCCATTCGCCGCTGACTAGTTTGGTCAGATATTTCGACTTCTGCTCCGGGGTGCCGACCTGCTCCAGCGCCTCAATGGCGGCCAGCGACAGCATGGGACACAGGCCGAACGCCATATTGGCGGCGTGCACGGTCTCATAGGCGGCCAGCTCCAGCGCCTTGGGCAATGCTTGGCCTCCGGCCTCGGCCGGGGCGGACAGGCCGGTCCAGCCGCCGGCGGCGAACTGGCGATAGGCGTCGGCGAAACCCGGCGCGGCGGTGACGGCGCCGTTGGCGTAGGTCGAGCCCTGCTGGTCGCCGATGCGGTTCAGGGGCGCCAGCACCTCTTCGGAAAACTGGCCGGCGGCCTCGATCACGGCCGCGGCGACATCGGCGTCGTAGTCGGGAAAGGCGCCGGTCGCGGCGACGTCGGCCATGCCGGCGACGGCTTCCAGGGTGAAGGCCAAGTCTCGAACGGGCGCGCGGTAGGTCATGGGTTTCCTCAATCGTCTTTGCGGCCTAAGTGCCGCGTCGAGGCGGGGTGTCGCAAGCGTCTTGGCGACGCGCCTCGTCTCTGCGCAAGGTGACGTAGTGCCGTCACGGAAGGGAAGCCATGGGCGAACCGCGAAATCGATATTCGATCGTGTCCCTGGTCCTGCACTGGGGGATCGCGGCGGCGGTCCTGATCCAAGTGCTGCTGATCACGGCGCACGAGAATACCGAGGGCCCGCTGTCGGGCCAGTTCGTCATGCTGCACAAGTCGCTGGGTCTGACGATCCTGGCGCTGACGCTGGCGCGCATCGGCTGGCGTCTGGCCCATCCCGCCATCGCCCTGCCGTCCGACCTGCCGCGCTGGCAGAGGGTGGCGGCGCGGGCGACCCATGTGCTGTTCTATCTGGCGCTGATCGTCATTCCAATGACCGGCTGGCTGGCGTCTTCGGCCGGCGGCCGCGCCATCCAATGGTTCGGCCTGTTCGAATGGCCCTTGCTGCCCATCGGCGGGGGGCGAGAGGCGGCGCGGGGGCTGATGGCCATCCATGGTCTGGCGGTGAAGGGGCTGTATGTCCTGATCGCCCTGCACGTCCTGGCGGCGCTGAAGCATCAGTTCATTGACCGGGACAATGTGCTGCACCGGATGATCCCGCTGATTCCGCGCAGACCATGAGGGCGACTCCGCAAGAGGCCGCCGACGCCCTGAAGGCCGGGGCCCTGATCCTGCTGCCGACCGAGACCGTCTATGGCCTGGGCGCCGACGCCGGCGACCCGAAGGCGGTCGCGGCCATCTTCGAAGCCAAGGGGCGGCCACGGTTCAATCCACTGATCTCGCATGTCGCCGAAGCGGCGGCGGCGGCCGAGATCGCGGTGTTCGGCGCCACGGCCCAGGCTCTGGCCGACGCCTTCTGGCCCGGACCGTTGACGATCGTCGCGCCCGTTCGTTCCGCCGCGCGGGTCTGTGACCTAGCACGCGCCGGTCTGGACAGCGTGGCGATCCGGGTTCCGGCCCACCCGATGGCTCGGGCGGTTTTGGCGGCGTTCGGCGGGCCTGTCGTGGCGCCCTCCGCCAACCGTTCGGGACGGCCCAGCCCGACGACCTTCGACGATGCGTTGGAGGAAACCGGCTTCGCCGTCGCCGCCGCCGTCGATGGCGGGCCGTGTCAGGTCGGGCTGGAAAGCACGGTCGTGTCGGTGCTGGACGGCCGTGTCGCCTTGTTGCGGCCCGGCGCGGTGACCCGGGCCCAGATCGAGACCGTGGTCGGGCCGCTGGCCGACAGCGGGGAGGGGCGCCGTTCTCCCGGACGGCTGGCGCTGCACTATGCGCCGGACGCCCCGGTGCGGATTGCAGCGGACGTCGCAAGGCCAGGCGAAATCCTGCTGGGGTTCGGCCCCGGCGTGGGCGAGGCGCGCTGGAGTCTGAGCCCCGCCGGCGATCTGGCGCAGGCGGCCGCCAATCTGTTTAGGTTGCTGCGCGAGGCGGATCGCACACGCCCGGTCGGCATCGCCGTCTCGCCGATCCCGCCAAAGGGCCTGGGAGAGGCCATCAACGATCGTCTGAGACGGGCCGCCGGCTTCGTCGGTTAGCCGAATCGGGCCTGCATATCGACGCTAGCATGGCGCCCAACGGCGCCCAGACAACTGTCCAGCCATTCGTCGGCGGCGGCGCGGCCGCGCGTCTTCAAATCGTTCAGGAAGCTCCATTCGGTGTTGAACTTGGTGCGCAGCGACAGGTCCGACAGCCAGCGATCCGCCTCGATGGCGTGCATTCGAACGTGGCGGTATGGCCCTTGGCCGCCCACGTCGATCTGACCCTGACCGATCATCTCGCCCGCGATGGCGATGGCGCGAAGTTCCGCGACCAGGGGGGCGTTGAAGACAATCTCGTTCAGCCGATCCATGATGTCGGCGGCGCTGCGCGGCGTTTCCTCGCGCGTCATGGGGTTCAATGTGACTAGAAGCACATCGTCCGGCGTATCCTCGCCCGTCAGGGGCCACAGTGGCGGATTGGTCAGATAGCCGCCGTCCCAATAGGGCTCGCCCTCGATCTCGACCGCCTGAAACAGGTGGGGCAGGCAGGCCGACGCCATCAGGACATCGGCGTTGATCTCGCTGGCGGTGAATATCCGCGCCCTGGCCTGACGCACCGCCGTCGCGGCGACGAACAGCTTTATGTCGGTCGCCTGAACGGCGCCGAAATCGACGGCGGCTTTCAGAACCCGTTTCAGGGGATTGTGGTTCAGGGGGTTGAATTCATAGGGGCTCATCGACAGGGCCAGCGTCTCGCCGGCGCGCCAGAAGGGATTGTCCTTCATCCAGTCCGGCGGCTGGGCGGCGTTCCAGATAGCGCTGTCGCCAAAGACGTTGCGGCCGCCCGACTGGTTCACCTCGCGCCACAGCCTGTCCAGGGCGGCGCGGGCGTCGCCTGCCGCCAGACCCGAGACCAAAGCGGCGGCGTTCATGGCGCCGGCCGAAACGCCCGAGATGGCGCGAATGTCGAGGCGGTCGTCTTCCAGCAGCCGGTCCAGCACGCCCCACTGGAAGGCGCCGTGCGCGCCGCCCCCCTGAAGCGCCAGACAGATCGGCCGTTTGCCCGATGGTTGAGCGGTCGCGTCCGCCGGTTGGGGGGGCTTGCGTCTGAAGATCGCCATATCGCCCCCGCGTCCGCCCCTGCCTGTCAGACCCTATTGCGCGGTCCAGCCGCCGTCGATGGAGAAGCTGGCGCCGTTGGCCGAGGCGCCCAGGTCGCTGACCAGATAGAGGAACATCCCGGTCAGTTCCTCGGTCGTCACGAACCGTTTGGTCGGTTGGGCGGCCAGGATCACGTCGGTCAGCACCTGCTCCTCGCTCATGTTGCGTGTGCGGGCCTGGTCGGCGATCTGTTTCGACACGATGGGGGTCTCGACGAAACCGGGGCAGATGGCGTTGCAGGTGATGTTGTCGCGCGCCAGTTCCAGCGCCACGGTCTTGGTGAAGCCGACGATCCCATGCTTGGCCGCCACATAGGCCGACTTGAACGGACTGGCGACCAGGCCGTGGGCCGAGGCCATGTTGACGATCCGACCGCGCCCCTGCGCCTTCATGATCGGGATGGCGGCGCGCGTGGCGTAGAAGGCCGAGGACAGGTTGATGGCGATAATCTTCTCCCACTGATCGGCAGGGAAGTTCTCGACGGATTCGACATGCTGGATGCCGGCGTTGTTGACCAGGATGTCCAGCCGACCAAGCTCGCGCTGCGCAAAGGCGACCATATCTGCGATCTGGTCGCCTTGGGTCATGTCGGCGGGATGATAGAGGACGCGCCGCCCGGACGAGCCTTCCAGATCGGCGCGGGCGCGTTCGATTTCGAGCGGATCGCCCAGGCCATTCAGCACCACGTCGCCGCCCGCCGCCACCACCGCCCGCGCCAGTGCCAGACCGATGCCGGAAGTCGAGCCGGTGACGACCGCGACCTGACCGGACAGGTCGCCGATCTGGCGAAGCAGCGAGGCCTGATCTTGGGTCGAGGAGTGAGGCCGTTCTGACATGGGTCCGCCCTTTATGATCTTTCGGTCGAGACTAGCGGCATGACGCGCCGTTGATCAAGAATTTCGCGACCTGATGAATATCCAGTCGCTGCCGGTCGATGCGGCCTTGTCGAAACGGTAGCCGTCGCGGTCGAAAGCCTTCAGATCCTCGACCCGTTCCACCCGCTCGTCGATGGCGAAACGGGTCATGGCGCCGCGCGCCTTCTTGGCGAAGAAGGAGACGATGCGGGTCTCGCCGTTTTTCTCCTCGCGGAACTGCGGCGTGACGACCGGCAGGTTCAGCGCCTTGGCGTCCACGGCGCCGAAATATTCCTGGCTGGCCAGGTTCACCAGGGTGGGATCAGCCTGATCGGCCGCGTCCGCGTTCAACTGTTTGGAGATGCGGTCGCCCCAGAAGTCGTAGAGGCTGTTGCCGCGCTGGGTCTTCAGCCGCGTACCCATCTCCAGCCGATAGGGTTGGATTCGGTCAAGCGGACGCAGCAGCCCATAGAAGCCGGACAGGATGCGGACGTGCGCCTGGGCGAAGTCCAGGGCCTTGGCGTCCAGCTCACGCGCCTGAAGCCCCTCATAAACATCGCCGGCGAACGCGAACGCGGCCTGGACGCCGCCGGTCGATTCGGGCTCGAAGGCCTTGAACCGCTCGACGTTCAGGGTCGCCAGATCGTCGGAAATCCCCATCAACCGGCGCAGATCAGCCTTGGTCTGCAACCGGGCGGTCTTGGCCAGACTGTCGGTGTCTTCCAGAAAGCGGCGGTCAGAGCCGGGCAAGGCCGGGTCGGCCGGGGTGAAGTCTAGTCGCTTGGCGGGGGAAAGAACGATCAGCAAGGCAGCCTCCGTGACAGCGCGGCTGACATAAGCCGGTTCGCACACGATTTGAACCGGGCGCAGCCGCTAAGCCGGGCGCGCCACTACCGCAAGGTATGCGACCGGTCAGCGACTACATCGGCGCTGCCGCTCTTCTGGACAGCCTGCCACGCGCCCAGTGGCTTCTGGGAGACCGGGGCTACGACGCCGACTGGTTCCGGGACGCCTTGCAGGCCAAGGGGATCACGCCGTGCATCCCAGGCCGCAAAACCCGCACCGAACCGATCCGCTACGACAAGCGCCGCTACAAACGGCGCAACCGCATTGAGATCATGTTGGCTGCTACGCGCCGCCCTTCGGGTCGGCAGGCTGAAAGACTGGCGACGGGTCGCCACGCGCTATGATCGCTGCCCGAACGTCTTCCTGTCCGCCATAGCCCTCGCGGCCACCTTCTAGCTATGAGTCCTGAGCCTAAGCTTAGCCTTGCGGCATTTAATTGGAATTGAATGACAGGGATGATCGCCGATCAGAACAGGACAGCGGGGTTCATTATCCGCCTGGGATCAATCGCGAGGCGGATGGCAGCCATTGTTTCGATTTCGAGCGGCGTCTTGTAGCGTTTGACTTCATCGGTCTTGAGCCGGCCGAGCCCGTGTTCGGCCGAGATCGAGCCGTCGTAGCGCGCGACGACGTCGTGGACGACCTGGGAGCCTTCCTTCCAGCGCCCGATGAAGGCGGGGATATCCTGACCGACGCCCGGCAGGATGTCGTAGTGCAGATTGCCGTCGCCGACATGGCCGAAGACTGAGATTCGCGCGCCCGGATGGAAGCGTTCGACGGCGGCGGAGGCTTCGTCGATGAAGTCGGCGATGCGGCTGATGGGGACCGAGACATCGTGTTTCCAGCCGCCGCCCTCAGGCTTGAGCGCCGCAGAATGTTCTTCGCGCAGACGCCAGAAGGCGGCGCGCTGGGCGTCGTTCTGGGCTAGGGCGGCGTCGTTGATCAGGCCTTGTTCGAAGGCGGCCTCAAGCAGCCGTTCAAGCTGGGCCTCGGCGCCGCCGGGCGTGCCTGAAGCGATCTCGATCAGGACGTACCATTCGGGGGTCGACTCCAGCGGTTCCCGGGTGTCGGGGATGGTCTTGAGCACCAGCTCCATGCCAAGGCGCTTCATCAGTTCGAAAGCCTCCACGCCGCCGCCGGTCTCGGCCTTGGCGCGGGCCAGAAGTTCTACCGAGGCGGCTGCGGTCTCCAGACCGACAATGGCCACCGCGCGCGACCGCATGATGGGAAACAGCTTCAGTGTGGCGGCTGTGACCACGCCCAATGTGCCCTCCGCGCCGATAAAAAGATGTTTGAGATCATAGCCGGTGTTGTCCTTGCGCAGCCGCTTCAGGCCGTTGAAGACCTCGCCATTTGGCATGACGGCTTCGACCCCCAGCACCAGATCGCGCATCATGCCGTAGCGCAGAACCTGGGTGCCGCCCGCATTGGTCGAGATCACGCCGCCGATGGTTGCCGATCCCTCGGCCGCCAGGCTGAGCGGAAAATAGCGGCCCGCCGCCGTCGCCGCCTGTTGCGCCTCCAACAGGGTCAGACCGGCCTCGACCGTCATGGCGTCGTCCAGCGGGGTGACGTCGCGGATGGCGCGCAACTTCTTCAGCGACAGCAGGACTTCGCCGAAGGGAATCTGGCCGCCGACCAGGCCGGTGCCGCCGCCCTGGGGGGTGATGGCGACGCCCTCGCGCGCGCAGATGGCCACGGCGCGGGCGACCTCCTCCGTCGAACGCGGGGTCAGCAGGATCGGCGTGTTCCCGGTCCAGCGATTGCGCCATTCGGTCAGGAAGGGCGCGACGACGTCGGGGTCCTGGGTCCAGCCGCCGGAACCCAGGGCGGCCTTCAGGTCGTCGAGGACGGCGGATGAGGGGGCGGTCATGCTCATGCCTCCTTGTGTCAGGCGTCGCCGTGCGTTGGAAGGGCCGCGATGGCGTCAGACGTCCAGTTCTTCCTTCACGAACTGCGCGTTTTCCTGAATGAACTGGAAGCGGGCGTCGGCGCGCTTGCCCATAAGCCGTTCGACCAGATCCTCGACGCTGGATTCCGCGTCGGGAACGGTGATGCGCGCCAGGGTCCGCTTCTTCGGGTCCATGGTGGTTTCCTTCAGCTGGGACGCCATCATTTCCCCTAGGCCTTTGAAGCGGCCGATCTCGGTCTTCTTGCCCTTGAAGACGGTGGCCAGCAGTTCATCGCGGTGGGCGTCATCGCGGGCGTATTCGCTCAGGGGGCCGGCGGATATCCGATAGAGCGGCGGCAGGGCCATGAAGACGCGGCCTTGACGGATTGTCTCGGGCATGACGCGATAGAAGAAGGTGATCAGCAGGGCGGCGATGTGGGCGCCGTCCACGTCGGCGTCGGTCATGATGACGATCCGCTCATAGCGCAGGTCATCGATGTTGAAGCGATTGCCGGGCTGGACGCCCAGGGCCAGGGCCAGATCGGACAGTTCGACGTTCTGGCGCAGCTTGTCGGCGGTGGCCGAGGCGACGTTCAGGATTTTGCCGCGCAGCGGCAGGATGGCCTGGGTCGTGCGGTCGCGCGCCTGTTTGGCCGAGCCGCCGGCCGAATCGCCTTCGACGATGAACAGTTCGGTGCCTTCGGCGGCCTGACGGCTGCAGTCCGACAGCTTGCCCGGCAGGCGCAGCTTGCGGGTGGCGGCGGCGCGCTGGACCTCCTTGTCCTTGCGACGGCGCAGGCGGTCCTCGGCGCGGTCCACGACGAAACCCAGTAGGGCGTTGGCCTGTTTGGGGCTTTCGGTCAGCCAGTGGTCCAGCGGGTCGCGCAGAAGCTGCTCCACCAGACGCGCGCCTTCGGGCGAGGACAGGCGGTCCTTGGTCTGACCCTGGAACTCGGGATTTCTGATGAAGACGCTGATCAGGGCGCCGGCGTTGGCGATGACGTCTTCGGCGGTGATGATGCCTGCGCGCTTCTCGTTGGTCAGCTCGCCATAGGCCTTTAGGCCCTTGACCAGGGCGGCGCGGAAGCCCGCCTCGTGCGTGCCGCCATCCGGCGTCGAGACGGTGTTGCAGTAGGACTGGATGAAGCCGTCAGACTCACCGAAACCGATGGGCGACCAGGTGACGGCCCATTCAAAGGCGCCGGCCTCGCCCTGACGTTCGGCGCGGCCGGCGAAAGTGGGGGTGACGGTCTCAAGCTGGCCGATGCGGTCGGTCAGGGCGTCGGCCAGACCACCGGGGAAGTGAAGCAGGGCCTGGGCCGGGGTGGCGTCGGTGATCCGGTCCGGCGCGCAGGTCCATTTGATCTCGACGCCGCGGAACAGATAGGCCTTGGACCGCGCCATGCGGAACAGGCGGGCGGGCTTGAAGGCCGCGCCCATGCCGAAGATTTCGTCGTCCGGCTTGAACCGGATCAGGGTGCCCTTCTTCTTCGACGGCTGGACCTGCAGGATGGGACCAAGGACGTGGCCGCGCGAGAAGGACTGCTTCCACTCAAACCCGTCGCGCCAGACGGTGACGTCCAGATGTTCCGACAGGGCGTTCACGACAGAAACGCCGACGCCGTGCAGACCGCCAGAGGTTTCATAGGCCTTGCCCGAAAACTTGCCGCCCGAGTGGAGGACTGTCATCACCACCTCCAGCGCCGACTTGCCGGGATGTTTCGGGTGGGGATCGACCGGAATGCCGCGCCCGTCGTCGCGCACCGACAGATAGCCCTCGGCGTCCAGGTCTACGGTGATCAGTTTGGCGTGGCGGGCCACGGCCTCGTCCATCGCATTATCGAGGACTTCGGCGAACAGATGGTGCAGAGCGCGTTCGTCGGTGCCGCCGATATACATGCCGGGGCGTTTGCGGACGGGTTCCAGCCCCTCCAGCACTTCGATCGACGAAGCGGAATAGCCGGTGGCGGCCGCCGTAGTCGCCGTGGCTTGAACAGCGGGCGGCGCAGGCGTGGGGACCACCGCGGGCGCAGTCTGAGGCTGCATCGCCGCAGCGGGCTGCGACGCCTTTTGAGGCGGCTCGGGTTTGCGAGCTTCGGGTTCGTCGTCAAAAGCGAAGAGGTCGGCGGCCATTCACATAGTCTGAGGCGATTCGGGGCCGGTTCTGGTAGGCCCGCAAAGCCGGTCGAGCAAGCGGCGCGCGCACGGGCGGCGGATCGAAGGTTACGGCGCGCGTCAGAATGGCCAGCATCAGCGACCAAGGCAGGCTGGCGTGGTTCAGCAGCACGCTTTCCGACAGGCTGAGCGCGATAAAGACCGACAGATAGCCGACGCTCCAATAGCCTTCGCGCGCGCCCAGGCCGTTGGTGCGGGCCAGGATCATGACGACGGCGATGACGATCAGGGCCCCGACTGCTATCGCGCCGGGCCAGCCCAACTGGACCAGAAGGTCGATCCAGCCATTGTGGGCGCTGGGTACGGGCCACTGGGTCTGGATGCGGATTTCGCGCGCCGGGACCGAGTCCACGCCCCAGAAGGCGCTGAAGCCGTATCCGGTCCAGGGGCGTTCGGCCACCTTGCGCATAAGGGCCTCCCAGATCAGGGTTCGTCCGGTCAGGGAAGGGTCCTTTCCCAGGGCCTGGAGGATGGAGGCCGAGGCGACGTGCCACGCCCAGCCGCCGCCGACAATCCCGACCACAGCGGCCCACAAGGAGACGATAGTCACGGCCGCGCCCCCCTGCTTCAAGACCCACCAACCGCCCACCATGCCGACGCCGATCATCAGGCACAGCAGGGACGTCTTGGACTGGGTCGCCAAGACCAGCAGGGTCGTCAGGGCCAGCGTCAGCAACGCGGCCCAGGGCTTGCGTCCGTTGGCGGCGATCTGGTCGGCCGCCAGACAGGCCGCCGCCGAAACGGAGCCGACGACCATGACCAGGCCCATCTGGTTCTTCTCGTACCACAGGCCGCGCCAGAGACCGGCGTTGTCGAACTGGTGCACGCCCACCTTTGGATAGGCGAACACCATGATCAGACTGCCCACCGCCATCACCAGACAGGTGTGCATCAGGACGCGCGGCAGGGCGGCGCCGCGAAACACGGCCCCCAGATAGACGGCGAAGGCGCTGTTGATCGCCATGGCGATGACGCGGCGATCCGTGACCTCTGGATCGATCGACCAGTATTGAGAGACGTAGGCCAGGGCGACCAAGGCGCCGACCATCAACCAGGCAGGCCAGGCGCGGATCGCCTTGTCGAAGCGGAAGACCAGAAGGCCGGCCGTGACGGCGTAAACCGGCAGCCAGATCAGTCGCAGCACCGGCGTCTCGGCCTGGTCCGGCGCGATCACAGGCGCGATCAAGGCGCCCGTAAGCATGAAGACGACGAAGCCTGCGGCCAGCTGCTCCCACAGCGGCGGCGAATCATTCGGGACCTGGGCTGGCGATGCGCGCACGAACGGACAGTCCGTTGTCGCGCTTAAGGAAGGGTGAGCGCGGCGCGGAAGGCGCCCAGGCCGACCTCCAGATCGGCGATCAGGTCGGCCGGGTCCTCCAGCCCGATGTGCAGCCGGATCAGTTCACCCTCAAGCTTCGGAGGATGGGCGCGATAGGCCATCTGGTGCGTCTCATGCGTGATCAGGCTTTCGAACCCACCCCAGGAATAGCCCAGGCCGAACAGGGTCAAGGCGTCCAGAAAGGCCTCGCCCGCCGCCGGGTCGCCGCCCTTCATCACCACGCTCATCAGGGAGGCGGCGCCGGTGAAGTCGCGGGTCCAGAGGTCATGACCGGCCGCGCCGGGCAGGGGCGGATAGAGAACGCGCGAAATCTCGGGGCGGGCCTGAAGCCACTCGGCGACCCTCAGGGCCGAACGCGCCTGTTCGGCATAGCGCAGCGGGAGGGTGCGAAGGCCCCTTAGCGCCAGCCAGGCGTCGTCGGGCGAGACGTGCCAGCCCAGATCCTCGATGGCGTCGGCGATGGCGCGGCGGCAGGCGGGGGCGTTGACGGCGATGCCGCCCATCAAGACGTCGGAATGGCCGCCGACATATTTCGTCACGGCCTGGACGCTGACATCGACGCCCTGGGCGAGGGGACGATAGGCCAGGCCCGCCGCCCAGGTGTTGTCCATGATGGTCAGCACGCCCCGCGCGCGACAGCTAGCCGCCACCGCCGCCGCATCGACCATGTCAAAGGTCAGGGACGCGGGCGATTCCATCAGCACAAGGCGCGTCCGGTCGCCCACCGCCGCGATTATGGTCGCCGCATCGGCGTCGGCCGGAAGGAAGCGGGTCGTGACGTCGCGCGCGGCCTGATAGCGGCTGAGGAAACGTCGCGTGGGGCCATAGAGGGCGTCGGTCGTCACCACCTCGTCGCCGGGTCGCAACAGGGCTAGAAGCGGAACGGTGACCGCCGCCAGACCCGAAGGGACCAGAAAGGCTTCGTCGGCGCCTTCAAGGTCGGCCAGGGCGCGACGCAGCTGACGCGCCGCGTTGGTTCCCGACAGGCCGTAGGTCGGACCTTCCGTTTCGTCGCGCATGACGGCGGCGGCGTCGCTGAGCATTGTTGAGGCGCGTTCCAGCGGCGGATTGACGGGGCGGCGGCCCTCACCCCGGCGCGTGGCGGAGGCGATCAGGCGGGTGCGGTCCGAATGCGTCGGCATGGGGAATCCATGGTTGCGGTTCAGGGCCTAAAGGCCTCTAAAGCCTGCATGGGCGCAAGCGGCGAGGGACCAAACGCGATGCGGTGCTGGATGATCGGGACGATGGCCGTGGTGCTGCTGGCCGCCGGCTGTGGACGCCAGGATGCGTCGCCCGCCGCCCCCGAAACCGCCGCGGCGCCTTCAGCGAGCGGCCCCGCCGCCCTGCCTGAAAGCCCGACCGTGAAGGCGATCAAGCGTCGCGGGCGACTGAACTGCGGCGTTCACCAGGGGCTGGTCGGCTTCGCCTATACCGACAATCGGGGCCAGTGGCGTGGGTTCGACGTGGACTTCTGCCGCGCGACGGCTGCGGCGGTGCTGGGCGACGCTAATGCAGTGCGGTTCGTGCCGCTGTCGGCCGCCGACCGGTTCGCCGCCCTGAACGACGGGCGGATCGACGTGCTGTGGCGTAACTCGTCATGGACGATGACCCGTGACGCGGGGGAGGGCTTTGTCTTCGCGGGCGTCAACTATTACGACGGTCAGGGTTTCCTGGTCCGGCGCTCGCTGAAGCTGAACAGCGCGACGGAGCTGACGGGGGCGCGAGTTTGCGTTCAGTCCGGTTCGACCTCCCAAGCCAACGCCGCCGACTATTTCGGATCGCGCGGCATCGAATACCGGCCTGTGGTCTTCGATACCGAAGAGGCGGCGCGCGACGCCTACAACCGCGAGGATTGCGACGCCTTCAGCGCGGATATCTCGGCTCTGGCCGCGGCGCGTACAGTGCTGAGCAACCCCACCGAACATGTGATCCTGTCGGACGTGGCGTCCAAGGAGCCGCTGGGGCCGGTGCTAAAGGTAGGCGACGAGCGCTGGGCCGCGACCGTGCGATGGACGCTGAACGCCTTGATGCTGGCTGAGGAACTGGGCGTGACGCGCGAGGGCGCCGACGACCTGGCCAAGACCGCGAGCGACCCGCGTGTGCGGCGATTGCTGGGCGCGGAGGGCGATTTCGGCCCGATGTTGGGGCTGTCCAAGGCCTGGGCCAGGGATGCGGTCTCGGCGGTTGGGAACTATGGCGAGATCTTCGAGCGGAATCTGGGTTCGCAATCGGCGCTCGACCTGGACCGCGGTTTGAACGCACAATGGAACGCGCGTCCAGCCGGCTTGATCTATGGGCTGCCGATCCGATAAGCGCCGAAAGCAGCATTGCTTCCTGGGGGAAATATGACCGAGACGAAACGCGGCCTCGCGCTGCATTGGCTGATGCTGATCGGCTTTTCCGTGGGATTGGTCGGGGGGCTTTTGGTCAATCTGGCCGTCGGCGCCGATACGGCTTGGGTCGTCTGGCTGACGGACAATGTGACTGGACCGATCGGTCAGATATTCCTGCGCCTGCTGTTCATGATGGTGATCCCGCTGCTGTTCTCGGCCCTTGTGGTCGGGGTGGCCGAGATGGGCGACCTCAGCGCCCTGGGCCGCGCGGGCATCAAGACCCTGTTGCTGACCATCGTGGTGTCCAGCATCGCCGTGGTCATCGGCCTGGTGATGGTCAATGTCTTCCAGCCCGGTCGCGGGGTCGATCCGGCGGTGGCGCAGCAACTGCTGGCCCAGGGCAAGGACGGGGCGGCCAGCATCGTTCAGACCGGTCGCGACAGTTCGATCCAGCTGGGCGACTTCTTCCTGGACCTTGTGCCGTCCAATGCGGTCACCGCGGCGGCGGAGAACGCCATCCTGCCGCTGATGGTCTTCGCCCTGTTCTTCGGCATCGGCCTGGTCATGGCCAAGAGCCCGGCGACGGATCGGCTGCAGGAGGTGATCCAGGGGATTTTCGAGGTCTCCATGACCCTGATCAACCTGTTCATCAAACTGGCTCCGCTGGCCATCGCATGCCTGATGTTCAACCTGGCGGCCCTGTTCGGGTGGGATCTGCTGGTCCGGCTGGCGGCCTTCGTCGGCGTCGCCGTAGGTGCGATGGCGATCCATATGTTCGTGGTCTATCCGCTGGTGATCTGGCTGCTGGCCGGGCGTTCGCCTATCGCCTTCTTCAAGGGCGTGCGCGAACCGATGGTGGTGGCCTTCTCGACCGCCTCATCCAACGCCTCGCTGCCCGTGTCGCTGAAGGCGGCGGAGGAGCAGCTGAAGCTGCCGCGCAAGATCGCCCGCTTCGTCCTGACCGTGGGCGCCACCGCCAACCAGAACGGCACGGCCCTGTTCGAGGGGGTGACGGTGCTGTTCCTGGCCCAGTTCTTCGGCATCGACCTGACGATCACCCAGCAGGTGGTGGTGATGCTGGTCTGCATTCTAGGCGGCGTAGGGACGGCGGGCGTGCCGGCCGGCTCCCTGCCGGTGGTGGCCATGATCCTGGTGATGGTGAAGGTGCCGCCCGAAGGCATCGGCCTTATCCTGGGCGTGGACCGTTTCCTGGACATGTGCCGCACCACGCTGAACGTGACCGGCGATCTGGTGCTGGCGACCGTTGTGTCGCGCGGCGAGGTCGATACCTCGGACGCACAAGACCTGAACGCAGCGGAGGGCCTGCCTGGCGCGGCTCGACGCGGCCTGACACACGAAACGGCCTGAAGGGATCAGTCGGTTTGGACGGGCGTGTCCATGCGCCCGCCCCATTCCGACCAGGAGCCATCGTACAGGCGCGACGGCCGGCCCAGTTCGGCTAGGCCCAACGTCAGAACGGCGGCGGTCACGCCAGAGCCGCAGGTGGTGATCGCGGGCCGGGCCAGATCCACCCCGGCGTCGACGAAGGCTTGGGCCAGGGCGTCACCGGGCTTCATCTTGCCGTCTGAATCGAGCAATTGGCCGAAGGGCAGGTTGAGAGCGCCCGGCATATGGCCGCTGCGAACGCCAGGGCGTGGTTCGGCCGCCTTGCCCGCGAACCGGCCCGCGCTCCGCGCGTCGATGACCTGAGCGTCCCCCTTAAGCGCGTCTCGAACATCGTTCAGCCCGGCGACGGCGGATGGCGCCTCGATTGCATCGAACGCGGCGGGCTGGGCGGCAGCGTCGCCTTGCTCCAGCGCAAACCCACGAGATCGCCACACCGGCAGGCCGCCATCCAGAACCCGCACGTCGCGCGCGCCCATGGTCCTGAACATCCACCAGACGCGGGCCGCCGAGAACAGACCAGCCGTGTCATAGATCACGATCAGGTCGTCCGCCGCCACGCCCAGCGCGCCGACCGCTTCGGCGAAGGCCGTTGGCGTAGGCATCATATGGGGTAGGGGGCTGTCGCGGTCCGACACGGCGTCCAGGTCGAAGAAGACGGCCCCCGGAATATGCGCCTGCTGGAAATCGGCGCGCGCGTCGCGGCCGTCCAGATGCCAGCTGGCGTCCACGATCCGCAGATTGGGCTGGCCCAGCCGGTCCGCCAGGTCCTCGACCGAGATCAGAAAGCTCATGCGCGCGCCAGGGTCAGTTGGATCACATCGGTGCGGGCCGAGCGAAAACCCGCCTCGCAATAGGCCAGGTAGAAGCGCCATAGACGTCGGAAACGTTCATCGAAACCGCGCATGCGGCTGATGTCGCTCCATGCCGCCTGGAACCGCTCGTCCCAGAGCTTGAGCGTTTCGGCGTAGTCTTTCCCGAACCGCTCCACCGCCTGCCAGGTCAGGCCTGCAGCCTTTGTCACCGGAGCGAGACGCTCTTCGGACGGCAGCATTCCGCCGGGGAAAACGTATTTCTGGATGAAGTCGGTGCGGGCGTTGTATTCGTCGAACAGGGCGTCCTGGATGGTGATGATTTGAAGGCCCGCCACGCCGTTAGGGGTCAGGACATCATGAATCTTGCCGAAATAGGCGGGCCAGTATTCCTTGCCGACCGCCTCGAACATCTCGATGGAGGCGACACGGTCGAAGCGGCCCTGAACGTCGCGATAGTCGATCAACCGGATGTCGGCGCGTTCCGACAGCCCGGCGTTCGACAGTCGGGCCTTGGCGAAGTCGTGCTGCTCCTTTGAAATCGTGATGCCCGTGACCCTGGCGCCGATGTCGCGCGCCACGAACTCGGCGAAGCCTCCCCAGCCGCAGCCGATCTCCAGCACGGTCATGCCGGGCCTTATGTCCATCATCCGGGCCAGGGCGGCGTATTTCTCGCGTTGGGCGGCCTCAAGCGGTTCGCCCGCACGGCCGAAGCGAGCCGAGGAATAGGTCATCGAGCCGTCCAGCCAACTGGCGTAGAAGGTGTTGCCCAGGTCGTAGTGGGCGTGGATATTCTTTTTGGACCCGGCGCGGCTGTTGCGGTTGCTGCGATGAGACAGCCAGTTGACCGCCATCATCAGCCAGTTGCCGTCGAATAGGCGGCGGATGTGATCGTAGTTGTCGACCAGCGTCTCCAGCAGGGAGGCCAGGTGCGGGCTGTCCCATTCGCCGGCCATATAGGCCTCGGCGAACCCGATGTCGCCGGCGGCAAGGACGCGGCGGGCGAAGCGGTAGTCCTTGACGTTCAGAATGCCGCAGGGCCCCGGCCGGTCGCCCTGCAGGACATGCACCTCGCCGTTCGGCAGTTGGACGGTCAACCGGCCGAAGGTCCAGTTCCTGGCCAGCAGGCGCAGCATCATCGCAAACACGCGAGGGGTCTGGCGGAAGACGGTTTCGAGATCGGCGCTGGCGACGCTCATGCATAGACTTTCGGCTTGGAGGACATGTCGGTCAATCGCGATCGCTTGGATCGTCGCCGCGACCGGTGACGGTTTTTAGAGCGTCGAGCGCGCGGGCGCGGGCCTTCTCGTGCTCGACGATGGGTCTGGGATAGTCGTGGCCCAGACGCACCCCCGCATCGCGCAGCACCTCGGCCGGCGCCGTCCAAGGGGCGTGAAGCCAGCGGTCGGGCAGGCGGGCCAGTTCGGGAACCCAGCGACGCACATAGCCGCCTTTAGGATCGAACTTCTCGCTCTGGGCCATGGGATTGAAGATGCGGAAATAGGGCGAAGCGTCGGCGCCCGAACCCGCGACCCACTGCCAGTTCTGCACATTGCTGGCCAGGTCGGCGTCCACCAGAGTATCCCAGAACCAGGCCTCGCCTTCGCGCCAGTCGATCAGCAGATGTTTGATCAAGAAGGAGGCGACGATCATTCGCACGCGATTGTGCAGCCAGCCGGTGGTCCAAAGTTGGCGCATCCCGGCGTCCACGAGCGGATAGCCGGTTCGGCCGCATCGCCAAGCCTGTAGACCTTTTGGGTCGTTGCGCCACGGCATGGCGTCGTATTCGGGCCGGAAGGCGCGATCGACGATGTAGGGGAACTGATGCAGCAGATGGGCCGAAAACTCGCGCCAGCCGACTTCGGCGACGAACTTTTCAGCCTCGGCGGGTGAGGCCTTGCCGACCTCGGCGGCCTGGCGGGCGCGTTCGATGGCGCGCCACGGACTGATCTCGCCCCAGTGCAGATGCGGGGAAAGGCGGCTGGATGCGGGACGGTCGGGAAAGTCCCGATCCTTCGTATAGGTCGCCAAGCCGCCGGCAAGGAAGGTCGACAGCGCCTCCAACGCGCCCGCCTCGCCCGGGGTCCAGTCGAAGCCGCCGGACCAGTCGGGGGATGTTGGATGCAGGCCCCAGTCGTCCAAATCGTCGCTGGCGATCCGCTCGGGCGTCTCGATTCGCCGTGGACCTGTCGTGTGCGGGGGCGGCTCCGACGTCGAAAGCAGCGTTTTAAGAAAGGGGGTGAAGACCTTGTACGGGTTGCCCGATCCGTTCAGAACGGCGCCCGGCCGACACATCAGAGTTCCGTTGAAACCCCGGCATTCGACGCCGTTGGCCTTCAAGGCATGGGCGATCTCCGCGTCCTGTTCGAAGGCTTCCGGCTCGAACAGGCGGTTCAGGAATACGGCGTCGGAGCCGGTTTCCGCGATCAAGGCCTGCAAGACGGCCGCAGCGCGGCCACGGCGCAGGATCAGGCGCGTTCCGCGATCCTTCAGCGTGGCGTCCAGGGCGCGAAGGGACTTGTTGAGCCACCATTGCGACGCCGCGCCGATAGGCCGGTCGTAATGGTCGTCCAGAATGAAGATCGGCAGGATGGGCCGACCCGTCCCGGCCGCATGGTTAAGGGCTGGATTGTCCTGAAGCCGCAGATCGCGCCTGAACCAGAGAATGACAGGCTTATTGGCCAAGCAGGCGAACTCCGTGATAACTTGCGCCCATCGCCGACGAGCGCCAACTGATGGCCTCAGGTTTGCGGCAGTCACGCACGCAGACCCTCTAAATGCAGAAAGCCGTACCCGTGAGCCGACCCAACGCTGTCATTACGTTGTCCGAAGGTCTTCGGACGCCTGTCGTCATCGGCGGCGGCGCACGAATCGCCTTCATCGCGGGACCGTGCCAGATGGAAAGCCGCCAGCACGCGCTGGAAACGGCGCACCAACTGAAGGAAATCGGCGAGCGGCTGAACGCGGGCATCATCTACAAAACCAGCTTCGACAAGGCGAACCGCACCAGCGCCAGCGCGGCGCGCGGGATTGGCCTGAAGGACGCTCTGCCGATCTTCGCCGAGATTCGCGATGTCACCGGCCTGCCGACCCTGACCGACGTCCATTCCGAGGCCCAGTGCGGGCCGGTGGGCGAGGTGGTGGACGTGCTGCAAATCCCCGCCTTCCTAAGCCGCCAGACCGATCTGCTGCTGGCCGCCGCCGCCACGGGCAAGGCGATCAACATCAAGAAGGGTCAGTTCCTGGCCCCGTGGGACATGAAGAATGTCATCGCCAAGGTCGTCGGCGCGGGCAATCCGAACGTCATGGCCTGCGAACGCGGCGCCAGCTTCGGCTACAACACCCTGGTCAGCGACATGCGGGCGCTGCCGGTGTTGCGCGACATCGGCTGCCCGGTCGTGTTCGACGCGACCCACAGCGTCCAGCAACCAGGTGGACAGGGCACGTCGTCGGGCGGTCAGCGCGAATTCGTGCCGGTTTTGGCGCGCGCCGCCGTCTCGGTGGGCGTGGACGCCGTCTTCATCGAGACCCATCCCGATCCCGACCACGCGCCCTCGGACGGCCCGAACATGGTGCCGCTGGGTCAGTTCGAGGCCCTGGCCGCGCAACTGATCGCCTTCGACGACCTGGCCATCAAGCTGGGAGCCAAGGCGCCGGTGGCGCGGGCGGCGTGAATCCTTTAGGTCGTGCGGATGTCTGACACCCTGGATCTGGCCGCCCTGCAGAGCCTGCTGGAGCGCGTTCGCGGTCTCAAGATCGCCTGCGTCGGCGATCTGATGCTGGATCGCTACGTCTATGGCGAAGTCAGCCGCATTTCGCCCGAAGCGCCGATCCCAGTGCTGCGGACCGCGCGCACCGTCGCCATGCCTGGCGGCGTGGGCAATGTGGCGCGCAACATCGCCGCGCTGGGCGGCGTTGCGCGTCTGGGCGCCGTGGTCGGAGACGATGCGGCGGGGGCGGAGTTGACCGCTTTGATCGACGCCGAAGCCGGCATCGAAGACGTGTTGGTCAGGCCTCCCGGGGCTGTGACGATCGTCAAGACGCGGTTCGTCTCGGCGGGGCAGCAACTGCTGCGGCTGGACGATGAGGCGGCGCCGGCCAGGGTAGAGGATTCCGACGCGTTTTCCGAAGCGTCTGTCTATTTGTTGTCAGACTATGCGAAAGGCGTCGTAGGCGACGCCTTGATCGCTGCGGCCCTGAAGGCGGCCAAGGGATCGGGCGCGCCTGTCGTGGTCGATCCAAAAGGGCGCGACTTCGCCCGTTACGGCGCTGTGGACGTCATCAAGCCCAACGCTTCGGAGCTGGCGGCGGCGACGGGCCTGCCGGTTGGAACGGACGCGGAGGTGGAGGCGGCGCTCGACGCCCTGCTGGCCGCCACCACCGCCAAGGCCGTCATCGTCACGCGCGCCGGCAAGGGCATGAGCCTGGCCCGGCGGGGCGCGCCGGTGAAGCATTTCCCCGGCCGGGCGCGCGAGGTGTTCGACGTGTCCGGGGCCGGCGACACGGGTCTGGCCGCCATCGGCCTGGCGCTGGGCGCGGGCGCTTCGTTGGAAACGGCGGTGCAGTTCGCCATCCTGGCCTCGGGCGTGGTGGTCGGCAAGGCGGGGACCGCCGTGGTTACGCCGGCAGAGCTGATCGAGGCCGAGGTGAGCCAGCACGCCAGCGCCGCCGTCGCCAAGGTCACGCCGCTGGACGAGCTGGACGCCGACGTCGAGACGTGGCGGCGTCAGGGGCTGAAGGTCGGCTTCACCAACGGCTGTTTCGACATTCTTCACCGGGGCCATGTCGCCTATCTGGCCCAGGCGCGCAGTTGGTGCGACCGGCTGGTGGTGGCGCTGAACACAGACGCCTCCGTCCGGCGATTGAAGGGCGAGGGACGGCCGGTCAACGACCTGGACAGCCGCGCGGTCGTCATCGGCGGCCTGGCCAGCGTGGATCGCGTGACCAGCTTCGACGATCCGACGCCGCTGGCGCTGATCGAAAGACTACGCCCTGATGTCCTGATCAAGGGTTCGGACTATACGCGCGAAGGCGTAGTGGGCGGCGATCTGGTTGAAAGCTGGGGCGGAGAGGTCAAGCTGGCCGATTTCAAGGACGGCTTCTCGACCACGCGGACCATAGAGAAGATGACAACCGGCGCCCCGGCCGCGCCGGCGACAGGACAAGAGCAATGACCCCGCGCATGATCGTGGTGACCGGCGGCGCCGGATTTATCGGCTCCAACATCGTGGCGCGCCTGACGGCCGAGACGGCCTATGACGTCGTGGTCTGCGATCGCCTGGAAACGGCCGATCTGGCCAAGTGGAAGAACCTGGCCAAACATCCTATCGCCGACTTCTGGTCGCCCGAAGAGCTGTTCGAACAGCTGGAACGCCACGCCGAGCGGATCGAGGCCGTCGTCCATATGGGCGCGATCTCTTCAACGACGGAGCCGGATGCGGACCTGATCCTGCGGACCAACTTCACCCTGTCGCGCGACCTGTGGGATTGGTGCGCCATCCGTGACGCGCGGATGATCTACGCCTCGTCGGCGGCGACCTATGGCGACGGAGAGACGGGGTTCAACGACGATGACGATGCGGAGTCACTGTCTCAGCTTCGGCCGCTAAACGCCTATGGCTATTCGAAGATGCTGTTCGACCAGTATGCGGCGCGCCAGGCGGACCGAGGCCAGGCGCCGCGTCAGTGGGCCGGGCTCAAGTTCTTCAACGTCTATGGCCCGAACGAGGGACACAAGGGCGGTATGAAGTCGGTGGTGGCCCAGATCTGGCCCAAGGTGCAGGCAGGTGAGGCCGTGACCCTGTTCCGCTCGCATAATCCGAATTATTCGGACGGGGGCCAGATGCGCGACTTCGTCTATGTCGACGACGTGGTCGACATCATCGAATTCCTGCTGCAATCGCCTGAGGTTTCGGGCGTGTTCAACGCCGGGTCGGGACAGGCGCGTTCGTTCGCGGACCTGGCCAGGGCGACATTCGCCGCCGCGGGCAAGGCCCCGTCCATCGACTATGTCGATACGCCGGTCTCGATCCGGGATCGCTACCAGTATTTCACGGAAGCGCGCATGGACCGCATTCGCGCCGCCGGCTTCCAGGGGCAGTCCACGCCGTTGGAAGAGGGTGTACGACGCTACGTGCAGAACTTCCTGTCGACGGCCGACCCGTACCGCTGATGCGCCGGCTGACCTTCAGGCAGTGGGTCGGCTATGCGGGGTTCGCCGCCGTCTTCGTGATGACCGCCGCCGTCGCCGTCTGGAGCGGCGATATCCTGCGGGCTGGACTGGACCCGCAGGTGCCGTTCCAGACCTATGAGCCGCCGGCCGAGCCGGACTATCGTTCGGCCCTGTCCTGGGCGTTGCAGGACGACGGAAGGTCGGATCAGGCCTCGGTGTTCTTCGTCATGCCGACGACGTTCGATGGCGGTTCGGGCTGGAACGGGGCCATCGATGACGCGCGGGCGAACGCCTATATGCGCCGCGTGGTGCTGCCGAACTATGCGTCGCCGTTCGCGCGCGAGGCCAAGGTCAGCGCGCCGCTGTATCGACAGGCCAGCCTCTATACCCGGCTGACGCTGCGCGACGACGCACGCGAGGCCAGGGCCTTCGCCTATGGGGACGTGAAGCGGGCCTTCGATCTGTGGCTGCAGAACCATCCGAACGGGCCCATCATCATTGCAGGGGTGGAGCAGGGCGGCGAACTGGCGGCCCGTCTGGTGCGTGAGGAACTGCAGGCGCATCCGGCGCTGAAGGCGCGTCTGGCCGCCGCCTATTTGATCGAGACGCTGGTGAGCCGCGAGATGTTCGATGGACGCATCGCGCCCTGCGACGCCGCCGACCAGACCGGCTGTCTGGTTGCCTGGATGTCGGTGCAGAACGGCGATGATTCGGCTGCCCGTCGCGCCCTTCGTCGCGCCCTGGAGTGGAACGACCGGGGCGAACTGGTAGGCTTGGAGACCCCGTCCATCTGCGTCAATCCCGTCACCGGCGCCGCCGCCCACCCGCGCGCCGAAGCGCGACAGCACAGCGGCGCAACCAACGCGACCGGCCTGGAATGGGGCGCGCGGCCGGCCCTGACCGGGCGGCTGATCTCGACCGAATGTCGCGGCGGCCTGCTGTGGCACAGCGCGCCTGACGCCGATTTCCTGACCGCCGGAGGAAGCTGGGCGGATCGGCGCAAGATCGAGCCCTACAATCTGTTTTACGGCGATATAGAGCGCGACGTGGCGACGCGGATCGGCGCCTGGCGGCGGCGAAACGGCGCCTGACAACAAGGGCCGCCGGTTTCTGTAGCGCCGCTCGCGCGCAGCGGGTAGGCTTGCCGCCTCAGGGAGGATCCGAATGGACGTGACCACCATCTTCGCCGGCGTCGTGCTGCTGCTGGCCATCGTGCTCTTGATCAGCGTGATCAAGATCGTGCCGCAAGGCCGTGAATTCACGGTCGAACGTTTCGGCAAATATACCAAGACCCTCAGCCCCGGCATCGGCTTCCTGACGCCGTTCGTGGAGCGGGTCGGCCGTCGCATGAACATGATGGAACAGGTGCTGGACGTCCCGACCCAGGAGGTCATCACCAAAGACAACGCCATGGTGAAGGTGGATGGCATCGTCTTCATCCAGGTGATGGACTCGGCGCGCGCCGCCTATCGCGTCGACGATCTGCCCTACGCCATTTCGCAACTATGCATGACCAACCTGCGGACGGTGGTCGGTTCGATGGAGCTGGACGAGGTTCTGAGCCAGCGCGACAGCATCAACACCCGCCTGCTGCACGTCATCGATGCGGCCACCGAGCCCTGGGGCGTCAAGGTCAACCGCATCGAGATCAAGGACCTGACCCCGCCGACAGACATCACCAACGCCATGGCTCGCCAGATGAAGGCCGAACGCGAGCGCCGCGCCGTCATCACCGAGGCCGACGGCGAGAAGTCCGCCGCCATCGCCCGCGCCGAGGGCGCCAAACAGGCCGCCATTCTTCAGGCCGAGGGCCGCAAGGAAGCCGCCTTCCGCGACGCCGAGGCCCGCGAGCGGGAGGCCGAGGCCGAGGCCCGCGCCACCGCCATGGTGTCGGAAGCCATCGCGCGCGGCGACGTGAACGCCATCAACTATTTCGTGGCGCAGAAATACGTTGAGGCCTTCGCCGAATTGGCCCGCAGCCCGCAGCAACGCACCGTGATCGTGCCCGCCGAAATGGGCGCCCTGGTCGGCACCATCGCCGGCATCGGCGAGATGGTCGGCCTGGCCAAGCAGCAGAGCGGACCCACGGCCGCGCCCGCACGCCCCGCGCCGCCGCGTCGCCCCGCGCAAGGCAGCGTCCCGCCCTCCGCCTGATTTCTTAGGAAGCTGATCGATGACCGCGCTCGCCGATTTCTATGTCGCCCAGCCGTTCTGGATCTGGCTTGCTGTTGGCGTGCTGCTGCTTGCGGTGGAGGCGATGTTCTCGACCGAGTGGCTGCTGTGGCCCGCAGTCTCGGCCGGGGTCGTCGCGGTGATGACGGCGGCGGGCGTGCGGCTGGGCCTGCCGGGCGAGGTCGCGGTGTTCGCCCTCTTGACCGTGATCTCGACCCTGCTGTCGCGCCGACTGATCGCCAAGGCCAATCCCGACGGTCCCGACATCAACGACCGCGACGGCCGCCTGATCGGCCAAAAGGCCAGGGTGGTCCAGGCCTTTGTCGATGGACGGGGCCGGGTCTTCGTCTCTGGCGCCGAATGGTCAGCCGAGATCGAGGGCGAGGCGCCGGGAGAGGGGCAGGATGTCGTCGTCAAGCGCGTCGACGGCTCTCGCCTGACGGTTCAGGCCAGCGTCTGAACCGTTACGCGGTCGCCCGCGTTGGCGTGGGATGACTAGCCAGTATGTCGCAGCCGACGGCCTGCCCACGCCTCGGCGCTATTGGGCCATCGTGTCCATCGGCCTGGGCATCACCCTGGCTGTCTTGGACGGCGCCATCGCCAACGTCGCCCTGCCGTCCATCGCCCGCGATCTGCAGGCGTCGGCCGCAGCCTCGATCTGGATCGTCAACGCCTATCAGATCGCCATCGTCGTGGCCCTGCTGCCGCTGGCGTCGCTGGGCGAGATCGTGGGGTATCGCCGTGTGTCCCAGATCGGGCTGGCGGTTTTCACCCTGGCGTCCATCGCCTGCGCCCTGTCCGATTCGATCCTGACCCTCAGCCTGTCGCGGGTTCTGCAGGGATTCGGCGCGGCCGGGATCATGAGCGTGAACGGCGCCCTGGTGCGCTTCACCTATCCGCAGCGAATGCTGGGGCGGGCCGTCGGTATCAATGCGGTGATCGTGTCGATGGCCGCCGCGGCCGGCCCGACCATCGCCAGCGCGATTCTCAGCGTCGGCGAATGGCGTTGGCTGTTCGCGCTGAACATTCCGTTGGGCGTCCTGGCGGTGTCGATGGCGGGGTTCACCTTGCCGCACAATCCGTTGCACAAGCGACGGCTGAACATCGTCGGCGCCCTGTTGAGCGCGGCCGCCTTCGGCTTCGTCATCACCGGGATGCAAGCGCTTGCGCATGGCGAGGCGTCCATCTTCGGCTTCGGCCTGACGGGACTTGGGCTGGCGGCGGGCGTCCTGCTGGTTCGACACGAGAAGCCCAGCAAGACGCCGTTGATCCCGCTCGATTTGCTGGCGCGACCGATGTTCGCCTTGTCGGTGGCGACGTCGATCATTTCCTTCACCGCCCAGATGATGGCTTTCGTTGCCTTGCCCTTCTTCCTGCAGGGCTCGCTTGGACTAAGCGCGGTGCAGACGGGGCTGCTGATGACGCCGTGGCCGCTGGGGACCATGTTCGCCGCGCCGCTGGCCGGAGCCTTGTCGGACCGATATTCGGCCGGCGTGCTGGGGCCGTGGGGCTGACGCTGTTCGCCTGCGGGCTTATGGCGCTGAGCCTGTTGGACGCCGAATCGTCGCATTTCGACATCGTCTGGCGCATGGCCCTGTGCGGAGCTGGATTCGGTTTCTTCCAGTCGCCCAACAATCGCGCCATGTTGTCGGAGGCCCCGCGTGAGCGGGCTGGTGCGGCGGGCGGGGCGCTGGGGACCGCGCGCGTCCTGGGTCAGTCGATGGGCGCCGTGGTCGTGGCCTTTCTGCTGTCGGCCGCGCCGCAGAGCGGCGTGCGGCATGGTTTCCAGATCGCCGCCACAGCCGCCCTGTTCGGCGCGGTCATGAGCGGATCACGCATCCGCCGCCGACCGGCCGAGCCGGAAAAGGAAGTCGAGGTCGTCTAAGGTTCGATCCACATTCAGCTTTCTAATGTCATTCCAAGGGCGTCCGAAGGCGGAATCCGAAACCTGGAAGTCGTGCATCAGGCTTTAGGTCTGTCCAACAGTCCGGGCGTGCCCCTGGGTTCCAGGTTCTTCGCTGTAAACAGCCCGGCAGTGACCACCAGGCCTGGGCCCACAGATGTGCAGTTGAACCTAACGGCCCTTCAGCTCCGCCACGCCGCGATTCGCCAGTTGGTCCGCGCGCTCGTTCAGCTCATGGCCGGCGTGGCCCTTGACCCAGCGCCATTTGACGTCGTGGCGCGTGCGGGCGGCGTCCAGTCGCTGCCAAAGGTCGGCGTTCTTGACCGGCTTCTTGTCCGCCGTCAGCCAGCCGCGCGCCTTCCAGCCGCGCATCCATTCAGTGATTCCCTGCATCACATACTTGCTGTCGGTATGCAGCTCGACCTTACAGGGCCGTTTCAGGGCCTCCAGAGCCATGATGGCGGCCATCAGCTCCATCCGGTTGTTGGTGGTGTTGGGCTCGCCGCCCCAGAGTTCCTTTTCGTGGCCGCCGCCTGCCTGAAGCACGGCGCCCCAGCCGCCAGGTCCGGGATTGCCCTTGCAGGCGCCGTCGGTGTGGATGATGACGTGATCGGAGGGACTCATGGTCGCGCAGGCCTACAGCCTCCCTTGGCGGGACGCCATGACTGCGCCTATATGCGGGTCGAATAAGAGTGGATGGGATCGGATGACCGATCCCCGCGAGGAGAATACGCCATGGGCTCCATGAGCATCTGGCACTGGGCCATCGTCATCGTCGTGGTCGCCCTGCTGTTCGGCGGGCGCGGCAAGCTGTCCGGCATCATGGGCGACGCCGCTAAGGGCATCCGCGCCTTCAAGGACGGACTGAAGGACGAGGACAAGAAGGACGGTCCGCACGAGGGCGTCAGCTCGCTGCCGCGCACCGAGGCGGAAAAGGAAGAGCTGAAGCGCTAGCCGTCATCTGTAAGGGTTGACGCATGGGCGGGCTCGCCCCCGGAGTGGGGGGTTTCGAATTAGTGGTGATCGGCATCGTGGCCCTGCTTGTGGTGGGACCAAAGGATTTGCCGATCCTGATGCGTCGCGTCGGCCAGATGGTGGCCAAGGCGCGCGCGATGGCCAATGAGTTTCGCACCAGCTTCGACGAAATGGCGCGCCAGTCCGAGTTGGACGACCTGCGCAAGGAGGTCGAGGCGCTGCGGACCGGGCAGGGGGCGATGTATCCGCTGGGGCCCGAGGCCGACGCGGCGTTCAAGGACATCAACGCCGGACTGACCGCGCCGACGACATCGACGCCCCGGCCGGCGCCCGTGCCCGAAGCGCCGGTGATGACGCCGGCGGCGGACGAATGGCCGGACGTCGGCGCGTCGGTGAACGCTGAACCCGCTCTCGCACCCGAGGCCAAGCGCACGCCGACTGTGAAGAAGGCTGCGGCGAAGCCCCCGACTGTCGCCAAGACCAAGGCGCCGAAGACGGCCTCGGATAAACCGAAGGCGGCCAGACCGGCTGCGACCAAGACCGTCAAGACCGCTGCGGCCAAGGCCGCCAAGCCCAAGGGCGCGCGCAAGAAGGCTGTCGATCTTTGACCCTGTCCGATCGTGACGAAGCCGAGATCGAGGCGTCGCGGGCGCCTCTGATGGACCATCTGATCGAGCTGCGTCGGCGGCTTCTGATCTGCGTCGTCGCCTTTGCGGTCGGCTTCATCGGCTGTTTCGCCTTTTCCGAGCCGATCTATCTGTTTCTGGTCAAGCCGTTCGTGGCGGCCCAGGCCTTCTATTCGTCGGTCGGCCCACATGGTCACGTCTCGCCGCTGGACCTGATCCTGGGCACGGCCGGGCTGAAGCCCCTGCCGCACGTCAACGGCCATACGGTCAATCTGATCTATACGGCGCCGCTGGAAATCCTGTTCACCAAGATGAAGCTGGCCGGGTTCGGCGCGGTGTTCGTGGCCTTCCCCGTACTGGCCTGGCAGTTGTACCGCTTCGTCGCGCCGGGGCTTTATCGCAACGAGCGCGGCGCCTTCCTGCCGTTCCTGGTGGCGGCGCCCTTGCTGTTCCTGCTTGGGGCCGCGCTGGTCTATTTCGTCATGCTTCCCTTCGTGATGTGGTTTTCGCTGAGCCAGCAGATCGTGGGCGACGGAGTGGCGGCCAATCTGCTGCCCAAGGTGTCGGACTATCTGAACCTGGTGACGGCGCTGCTTCTGGCGTTTGGCCTGTGCTTCCAGCTGCCGGTCGTGATGACCCTGTTGGGGATGGCGGGTCTGATCAATTCCAAGCTGATGTCGTCGGGCCGCCGCTACGCCATCGTCGCGGTCGTGGTGGTCGCCGCCGTCGTGACCCCGCCTGATCCGATCAGCCAGCTGATGCTGGCCGTGCCGATGGTGCTGCTCTACGAGGTTTCGATCTGGTGCGTGCGGCTGATCGAACTGCGCCGCAAGAAGGCCGACGCGCTGGAAGCCGAGATGGCCTGACGATCCGATAGAGCGGCGAGGGCGTGGCGTTTCCCCAGCCAATCCGAGACATGAAAAAGGGCCGGGGAGCGATCCCCGGCCCTTCGTCTTTTTACGCCGATCCTGCGATCAGCAGCTGTAGTACATGTCGAACTCGACCGGGTGCGGATGCAGTTGCAGGCGCATCACCTCTTCCATCTTCAGCTCGATGTAGCTGTCGATGAAGTCGTCATCCATGACGCCGCCCTTTTTGAGGAAGGCGCGGTCCTTGTCCAAGTTCTCCAGCGCTTCACGCAGCGAGCCGCAGACCTCGGGGATCGAGCCGCGCTCTTCCGGCGGCAGGTCGTAGAGGTTCTTGTCGGCGGGCGCGCCCGGATCGATGCGGTTCTCGATGCCGTCCAGGCCGGCCATCAGCAGGGCTACGAAGGTCAGATAGGGGTTGCCCATCGGATCGGGGAAGCGGGCTTCCAGACGCTTGGCCTTGGGCGAGGAGACGTGTGGGATGCGGATGGAGGCCGAACGGTTGCGCGCCGAATAGGCCAGCTTCACCGGGGCTTCGTAGCCGGGCACCAGACGCTTGTAGGAGTTGGTGGTCGAGTTGGCGAAGGCGTTGATGGCCTTGGCGTGCTTGATGATGCCGCCGATGTACCACAGGCATTCTTGGCTCAGGCCGGCGTACTGGTCGCCGGCGAACTGGGGCTTGCCGTCCTTCCAGATCGACATGTGAACGTGCATGCCCGAGCCGTTGTCGGCGAACATCGGCTTGGCCATGAAGGTCGCCGACTTGCCGTAGGCGTGGGCCACGTTGTGGATGACGTACTTATAGAGCTGAAGGCGGTCAGCCATGGTCAGCAGGTCGGAGAACTTCAGACCCAGTTCGTGCTGGGCCGGGGCCACCTCGTGGTGGTGCTTCTCGGGCTGCAGGCCCAGGTCGCGCATGACGCCCAGCATTTCGCCGCGCAGGTCCTGGCCGGAATCGACCGGATTGACCGGGAAATAGCCGCCCTTGGGTCCGGGGCGGTGGCCCATATTGCCTTCGGCATATTCGGCGCCGGTGTTGGCGGGCAGTTCCGTCGAATCGTAGCTGTAGCCGGTGTCGTGCGGCTGGGTAGACCAGCGCACGTCGTCGAAGATGAAGAACTCGGCTTCCGGGCCGAAGAAGACCTGATCGCCCACGCCCGACGACTGCACATAGGACAGCGCCTTCTTGGCCATGGAGCGGCTGTCGCGGTTATAGGGCTCGCCCGTGTCGGGGTTCAGCACGTCGCAGAACAGGAACATCGTGGTCTGCTGGTAGAACGGATCGATGTAGGCCGTGGTCAGGTCCGGCTTCAGCAGCATGTCGGACTCGTTGATGGCCTTCCAGCCGGCGATGGACGAGCCATCGAACATCGTGCCTTCCGTCAGGAAGTCCTCGTCGACCAGATCGACGTCGAAGGTGACGTGCTGCAGCCTGCCGCGCGTGTCGGTGAAACGGACGTCGACATATTGGACGTCCTTTTCCTTGATCTCCTTGAGGATCTTGCTGGCGCTCATTCTCGGAAGTCCTGTTTTCTTATCGTTTGGGGAGGAAACCGGACCACGACCCGAGGGCCGAGGCCGGGGAGGGGTAGTCAACGTCAGACGGCCTGTGCGCCCGTTTCGCCGGTTCGGATGCGGATCACCTCGGCGACGTCGGACACGAAGATCTTGCCGTCGCCGATCTTGCCCGTGCGAGCAGAGGTCTGAATAGCCTCGACCACGGCGGGCGCCATGTCGTCGGCGACGACAACCTCGATCTTGATCTTGGGCAGGAAGTCGATGACGTATTCGGCGCCGCGATACAGTTCGGAATGGCCCTTCTGGCGGCCATATCCCTTGGCCTCCAGCACAGTCATGCCTTGCACGCCCACATCCTGGAGTGCCTCTTTGACGTCATCCAGCTTGAAGGGCTTGATGATGGCTTCGATCTTCTTCATGGCGACCCCTGAGCGGCGCACGAAATGCAGCGGCGCTCGGGCCTGAATGGGACACACCAAGGGCGCTGAAAGCAAGCAGTTTTCGCAGAAGAGCCACGGATAATCGGAAGGCGGACAATGCAGACCAACGACCCCGCGCTATGGCGCAGTTTTCTGCCCTGGCCGAGCGCAGAGACGCACAAACATGCTCGGGGGCGTTTAGTGGTGGTGTCGGGTCGAGCGCATCACACGGGCGCGGCGCGGCTGGCGGCGCGGGCGGGACTGCGGATGGGCGCGGGCGTAGTGCGAATCCTTTGCCCGCCCGATGCCGCAGCGGTGATCGCTCCGGCCATTCAGGCGATCATGCTGACGCCCTTCCCCTCGGCGGAGGCGCTGGGGCGCGAGGCGAGCAGCGCCGATGCGATCGTGGTCGGCCCGGCGGCCGGCGCCGACGAGGCGACCGTGGCGAACATCCATGCACTGGCCGGGACAGGGGCGGTGCTGGTGATCGACGCCGACGGCCTGTCGGTCTTCAAGGGACGGACGGTCGAGTTGATCGGTTTGCTGGACCGCGACGACATCCTGACCCCGCACGAGGGCGAGTTCGAGCGGCTGTTTCCTGGCCTGCTGAAACAGGGACGCGAGGCCGCCGTGGCGGAGGCGGCCAAGCAAGCGCGGGCGGTGATCGTGCTGAAAGGCTCGCAGACCCTGATCGCGGCGCCGGACGGGCGGGTGCGATTCAATCCAAACGGCTCGCCCTGGCTGGCCACCGCCGGCAGCGGAGACGTGCTGGCCGGGATCATCGGCGGCCTGACGGCCCAGCGGATGGATAGTTTCGAGGCGGCCTCGGCGGCGGTCTGGATCCATAGCGATGCGGCGAACCGGTTCGGACCGGGCCTGATCGCCGACGACCTCAGCGAGATCCTGCCCCGCGCCCTGGCGGCGCTGCGCTAGATGCGGGTGTAGATGAAGCGGGGGATGTGGAAGCGGCGCATGTTCAGGATGACGCCCGCCACCGTCCCGCCCGCCGCCGTGACCCGTTCAATCAGATTGGCGGCGACGGCCGTGCGCGTCTCCTCCGCCTCGATCACCACCAGCGACAGGTCCGTCAGCGGCGCAAGCAGCAGGGCGGCGGAGGATCGGTGCAGCGAGGGCGTGTCCACGATCACCACCGGGAACCGCGCCTTAACCCCATCGACAAAGTTGCGCCAGCGCGCCTCGGAAATGTTCGAGCCGGTGCGCGTCATCGGCGTGGTGACGTACAGATTACTGTCCTCGACCCGCAACACATAGGGGCTGTCGGGGATGTTGGTCAGTCGTCCGCCCAGGCCGTGAATGGCCATGGCGACGCTGGCGTCCTCTCGCGGTTCGGCGTCGATCAGCAGGGTCTCGACACCCGATCGGAAGGCCGAGGCCATCGCTAGGTCCAGCGCGATGCTGGTGACGCCCACGCCGTCCTCTGGCCCGATCACCGCTAGCGCGGCCTGGCCATCGGCGTTTTCCCGCAAGCGCCGCAGGATCAAAGCCGCCTGATCCGCCGTCAGCCGCGACGTCAGCGGGCGCCAGCGGGGCAGGGGGCTGTCGTCGTCGTCGCCCAGCGGCACGGTGGCCAGGACCGGGGCGCGCAGACGCACCTCCGCATCGCGCGGGGTCAGTATGACGGGCGAGGCGGCGGCCGAAACGATGATGACGGCCAGGGCCGCCAGGCTTCCGACGACCAGACCTGCCGCCAGGATCAGCAGCCGGCCGGTGCGGGCCTTGGTCGGCGGTTGGGCGGCCTCGATGACACGCACATTGGCGTTTGCGCCGGCGATTGAGCTTTGCAGCCGCGAATCCTCGGCGTTCTCGGAAACGCTGCGATAGGCGGTTTCGGTCAGGGTGCGCTGGCGCGTCAACTCGCGATAACGCGGCCCGATCTCGACCAAACTGGCCAGGCGGCTGCGCGCGGCGCCGAGGGCGTCGGACAGCTGTGCGCGTCCCGACTGCAGACCGGCCAGTTCGCCGCGTGTGGTGGCCAGTTGTGTCTCGATCTGCTGGCTGACGGGGTTGGGGCCGCTGCGGACCAGAGTCGTCTGCGACGGGGGCGCGGCGGCGATCTGGGTTTCAAGGTCGGTGATTTGACGATCCAGTTCGACCACGAGCGGATAGCCGTCGGCATAGCGGGCGGCGGCGACCCGACGACGCTCGCGCAGCAGCATCAGATTGTCGGTCAGGGCCGTGACCTGTTGAGAGCGGGTGTCGTCGGTGTTCAGCGCGATCTGGGCCGAGGCGTTGCGCAACTGCTGGGCCAGCCGGTCGGCGCGTGCGGCGGCGGTGGCGATCAACTGGTCCTGAGCGGCCAACTGAGCGGTCAATGCGGTCTGCTGCGACTGCACGCCTTGGATTTCCTGATCGTAGTCGCCGATGGCGTAACGGTTCGACAGGTCGGCGATCTGGGCCTCGGTTGCGGCCAGTTGATCGGACAGGCCGCGCTGCTGATCGTTGACGGCCGCGCTGTCGGCGCGCTGGAATATTTCGCGGCGGCTGGCGATGTAGTTCTGAACCAGGCGATTGACGAAGTCGGCCGCCACCTTGGGATCGCTATGACGCAGACGCACCTCGATGGTGTTGGACTGGGGTACGTTTTCGATCGTCAGGTCGCGGCCGAGTTGCTCTAGAGCCGCGTTCATGCCTGCCGGGCCGGCTTTCGCCTTGGGATAGACGCGCGTCAGGCCGATGTCGGTCAGGGTCTTCTCGCGGATTTCACGCGAGCCCAGGATTTCCATTTCGGCATGGACGATCTGGGCGCGGTCGAAGGTCTGCGGATTGCCGGTCGCGTCTTCGCCCACCGAGCGGCGAAACACATAGTCGTCGCCCAGCAGGATCAGCAGGCGTGACTGGGCGGTGTAGATCGGTTGGGCCAGGGTCGCGGCGGCCAGGGCCAGCAGAACGGGGATCAGGAACGCGATCAGCGCCTTGCGCCAGTGATAGAAGACAGGCGTCGCCAACTCGCGAATCGTGATCGCCGCCCCGGCGTTTCTGGGGCGTTGGTCGTCTTCGAGTTTCAGCGTCTGGTCGGTCAATACGCGGCTCTGGAGCAGGACGATCCCGCCGACGGGGGCGAGGCTGCCGGTCAGCCTGTCTCATAAAGCCCTGAGTCGTAGGCGCAACGCCAGTCCGGCCTTGGCATTGTCGGTGAAAAACAGAAAGATGGCGCAGGCGGCGGCGCGCGAGTCGGTCCGCGACAAGGAACCCCGATGGCCGTCTGGCGCACGATCGCGATCGCCCTGGTGCTGTTTTCGGCCGCCTGCGCTTCGGGCGGCGGCGTGCGGGGGCAGGCCCAGCCTTATGATTTCGCGCCCTGGGGGCAGGACGACTATCAATATCGGCTGGCGGCGGGCGACGCCCTGCGGCTGGGCTTTCTGGTCGAGGACGGACTGAACGCCGACGTCGTGCTGGGGCCGGACGGCCAGGGCGTGTTTCCCGTGATCGGTCCGTTGCCGGTCGGCGGCCTGACCGTGCGCGACGCCAGCCAGAGGCTGACGGAAGCCTATGCCGGGGTGCTGCGCAATCCGCAGGTCCAGATCAGCGTGTCGACCTATGGCGCGTCGCAGATCTATGTGGGGGGCGAGGTCAAGACGCCGGGCGTGGTTCAGATACGCGGCGAGATGAACACGGCCCAGGCTATCTTCGCGGCCGGCGGATTCGCCGAGACGGCGGGGACGGGCAAGGTGGTTGTGCTGCGGCGCGTGGCGGACGGCCGGCTGGCGTCGCGGATCGTGGACGCCAAGGCCCTGCTGAACACCGACCCGCGCCAGGACTTCCTGCTGCATCCGGGCGATCTGATCTTCGTGCCGCGTAGCGCCATTGCGGAGGTCAATCTGTTCGTCCGGCAATATCTGAATGGCATCCTGCCTTTCAACTTCGGCTTCAGCTACGATCTGAACCGCTTCCGATGAGGAGGCTGGCGGGGCGGATCGGCCGCGCGTCGCCCTATCTGACGGCCATCGTCGAACAGGGGCTGTTCTCGCTGCTGAACCTGGGCGTCGCCTTGGCCCTGGGACGGGTGATGGCGCCCGATCAGTTCGGCGCCTGCGTGCTGTGGTTCTCGGTCGCCTATGTGCTGGCCAGCGTGCAGAACGCGGTCAGCGTGGCGCATCTGCAGGTCCTGCCCAACGGCAGGGGCGTCGACGCCACCCGGTTCGCGACCGAGCGGCTGATGCTGGGCGCCACACTGTGTTTCTGGGTGGCGGTCGCGGCTAGCGTCGCCCTGGCGGTCGAGCTGATGACCGGCGACGGGCCGTTCGCGGCCTGGGCGGCGGTGCTTTTCGTGCCGGCCTATCTGTTGCAGCAATATGTGAGGCTGACCTTATTCAGCCGAGGCGAACCGGGCGGGGCGACGGTTCAGACAGGGGCTGTGCTGGCGGGGGCGGCGGCGTTCCTGGCGTTGGGGTCGACCGTGTTTCGGCCCCTGCAGGCCGAACATGTGCTGGCCCTGATGGGCGCGGCCTATGCGGTTGTGGGTCTGGTCGGGTTGGCTCGGGCCAGCAGGGGTTTGTGGGTCGGCTTGGTGGGCGCCTTGCCGAGCTATGTGGCCTATGGCCGGCAATCCGGTTGGCTTTTTCTGGGGGTGTCCAGCACCGAAGTTCTGGCTCGGTTCTATGTGTTCGCCATCGGCGCCGCCTATGGGCCCGGGGTGCTGGCGGCCCTGTCGTTCAGCCAGACGTTCCTGCGGCCCGTGCCTCTGCTGGCCTCGTCTTGGAGCATGGCGGCAAGAAGCGATCTGGTGGCGCGGCGAGAGGTCGACGACTGGCGCGGCTATGTTCGGCTGTTGACGATGTCGGCCATGGCCGGCTCGACCTTCGCCCTGGTCTGGGCGGGTCTGGTGTGGGCGGCCTGGCCCACGATCACCGGCCTGGCGTTCGACGGCAAATACGCCGAGGCCCGATGGATGCTGCCGCTGTGGGGGCTCAGCGTGGCGTTCGGCTTCACTCAGGTGGTGGTCAGCACGGGCTTACAGATTCTGAAGGCGTTCAAGGCCTTGGCCATCGCTAACGCCTCGGCCTCGGCAGTCGCGGCGGTCGGGGTGCTGTGGGGCATCGGCCGGCTGGGACCGGCCGGCGCGATCCTGGGCACGGCGGCCGGCCAGGCGCTGGAGGCGGCGGCGATGCTGGCGGTGCTGGTCGTGTTGATCCGCCGTCTCAGGCGCGGATGAAGCGTCGCTCGATTTCAACCCCCAACAGAAGCAGCACCGTGCCGAAGATGGAGTTGGCGGTGAAATAGCTGCTTTCCATGAAGTTGTGGCCGAACACCATCAGCGGAAAGACGCCCAGCAGAATGGCGGCGCCCAGCCGTCCGCGATCCCCGCTCACGGCGTCTCGGATCAGGATGAGACCGCCGACGATCCAGCGTAGGAGAACGATGACGGCCCCCGTCAGACCGATCATGCCGGTCGTGACCGCCAGGTCCAGGAAGCCGTTGTGCGCTTCGTTGGTATAGGCGTCGGGCTGGGCGAACCAGGCGTCGGTCTGCAGGCTGGGCTGGACGGTCGGGTTGATGTCCCAGAATGAGCCGAAGCCCCAACCCTGAATCGGCCGCTTGACGAACTCGTCCCAGACGAAGGCCCAGACTTCGGTGCGCTGGGTGAAGGTGATGCCGGCGAACGGCGCCCAGGGATCGGCGCCGACAACGAGACAATAGGCCAGCCAGCCGAAAGCGACCCCCGCCACCATCAAGGCGGCTATGGCGATCAGACCCCATCGCACGATGCGGCGCTGCGCCATCAGGGACACGATGACCGGCGTGGCGCAGGCCAGGGCGGCGAACAGGCCCATGCTGGTCTTGGACAGGCTGGCGACCAGCAGCACCAGGGCCAGGACAGTGACGCCCCACCAGAAGGCGCGCGCCCGCCAGTCAGTCCGAGACCAGGCGTAGGTTCCACAGACGAAACCCGCCAGCAGCATGACCGCGCCCAGAGTGTTCTTGTGCGAATGGATGGCGGCCAGACCCAGCGGCGTCATCGACACGCCGGGTGCTGCGACCCAGGACAGGATGTCGACGCCCACCAGCACGGCGCACCCCGTCGCCATCGCAAGGTGCAGTCGTCGACTGTCGTCCAAACCGACTGCAATAGCCACGCAGATCAAGAGATTGATCGCATAGAGGATCAGGCGGCGCGTGGAGACCGCAGGGTCCAGGGCCCAGCGAGTCGTCAGTACAAACCAAGCGAACAGGAGCAAAAGGGGCAGCAGCTTCAACAGCATGGCCGGAAGCGCCCGACGACGGAACCACAGCAGCGGCGCCGAGAGGCCGAACAGTCCCAGCCAGACGAGCCGGTTCACCGGCGACGCCTCGGCCCCGCCGGTCAGGGGATCGACGACAATCTCATGCTGATAGGGATTGGGGCCTATGCAGATATAGAGCAGCATCAACACCAGCACCGCGCCGGC
Source organism: Brevundimonas sp. EYE_349 (assembly GCF_023147505.1). Taxonomy (GTDB): domain Bacteria; phylum Pseudomonadota; class Alphaproteobacteria; order Caulobacterales; family Caulobacteraceae; genus Brevundimonas. The sequence continues at coordinate 308,161 of NZ_JAHXPB010000001.1, forward strand.
CCACAGGGCGATGGCGCGGTCGGCTTGCGCGCCGCGTCGACGCGCGTCCTGATCCAGACGTCCCTGCCAATCCTGAATGCGCGCGGCGTCAGCCACGCGGACTCGGGGACTTGAGCCGCAGGCGGTAGGCGAGGGAGTCGATCAGGCCAAGGCCCAACCCGTAGAGACCACGCACCAGATAGCGGCGCCACAGACGACCCGGCTCGCGCGCCAGGCGATAAAGCCAGACCAGTCCCCGATCCTCCATCCAACGGGGCGCGGGCGGGGTGCGGCCGATCAGGGTTGTGATCGAACTGCCGATGCAAAGGCCAAGGCCCGTGGACCGCCCATCCTCCATGATGCGCAAACACAGCTTTTCCGACTGTGGGGGGCCCATGGCGATGAAGATGAAGCGGGCGGGGTGGGCGACGACGAACTCCACCGCCGTCTGAACCGCTTCGGCATCGCGGATGAAGCCCATCGGCGGATTATGATGGGCGACGCGCGTCAAGCCGAACTGACGGACCAGGTCAGCGATGACCGAGGCGTCTCCACCGATGATGGTGATGGGGTCGGCGGGGCCGATCACGGTCTTGAACAATCGTTCGACCACATGGGATCCTGGCGCGAACCCCAGGTCCACACCACCGATTGCGGCGGCCTTGCGCAACACGCGGCTGTCGTTGGTGCTGAGCCAAGCGCGAGCGCTGATGCGGTCGAACGCCTGGTCCTTGCGGCGCAGCCAGGCGTGTTCGGCGTTTGGCGTGATCAGGAGGTCGAAGGGCAGGTCGGCCGGACGCGCCGCCAACGCCGCGACTGTCTGGTCCGTCGTCATCCGATGAAACCGCAGGCCCGCGAAGCGCACCTCGGGCTGCGGCTGAAGACGGCTGTTGGGCGACAGGCTGTTCATGATGCGACCGTTCTGCGTTGCATCGCGGCAAACTGCAATTCGCTTGCCGCGATAACGGCGACGCGCGACATGGCGTGGTTCTTGATATAGGGGCGGCATGAGCGACGCCGCCTTGCCATTGTCGAACGAAAAACCCGCTTTGCCGCGTCTGGCAGGCGGCCGTGACGTGCGCCTGGGATTGGCGTTGAAACGGCTGATGGACATCGGAATTTCAGCCGTCCTGCTGGTGGTCCTGTCACCCTTGCTGCTGGCCATCGCCCTTCTGGTCAGGGCGACCTCGCCTGGTCGGGCGTTGTATGGCGTGGACTGGGTCGGGCAGGGCGGCCGCCGTTTTCGAGGCTATAAGTTCCGAACCATGGGGATCGACGCTGATCGCCAGGAAGAGGCGCTGCAGTCCCAGAACGAGATGCGGGGGCCAGCCTTCAAGATGGAGAATGACCCGCGCGTCACGCCGCTGGGACGCGTGCTGCGGCGCTATAGCTTGGACGAGTTCCCGCAGCTGTGGAGCGTACTGAAGGGCGACCTGAGCCTGGTCGGGCCGCGCCCGCCGCGCGTGCATGAATACGCGCGCTTCACCCCCTTCCAGATGAGCAAGATGGCGGTCAAGCCCGGGATAACCTGTCTGTGGCAGGTCGAGGGGCGCCATCGGATCAACGACTTCGACGAATGGGTGCGGCTGGATATCCGCTATATCGAGACCTGGTCGCTGGGACTCGATGTCTGGATCCTGATCCGCACGGCCGGGGTGGTGCTGCGGGGGACCGGCGCATGAGCGTGGACATAAGCGTCGTCATCCTGAGCTATGATCGGGTGCATCTGCTGGAGCGGACGTTGCGCGGCTGCGCTGTTCAGGGCGGGGACTGGGGCGGATTCGAGATCATCGTCGTGGATAACCACCCCACTCAACTGGCGCGGGGGTTGGTCGAGCGGCTGGCGGTCGAGACGGGCGTGGCCATGACCTATCTGGCCGATCCGCGACGCAACATCTCCATTGTCCGAAACAAGGGCATCGCCGCCTCGCAAGGCCGCTATATCGCCTTCATAGACGACGACGAAGAGCCTCAATCCGGCTGGCTGGCGGCCCTGACGACCTGTCTGGACCGCACCGGCGCCGATGCCGCCTTTGGCCCCAAACTGCCAGAGTTCGAGGGCGGACGCGCGCCGGATTGGGACCCCGCTGGTTGGCGCTATACGCTCGATTTCCAGATGCCGGCGGACGAGCAGATCCATATGTTCGGTCGGCTGCGCAAACGCGGCAAGGGCCTGGGCAGCGGCAATGCGGCCTTCCGGGTCGCAACCTGCCTGGAGGGGGCAGAGCCGTTCAGCGTGGCGTTCGGCGACGCCAATGGCGAAGACACCCAGCTGCTCTTTCGTTTGGCGATGGCGGGGCGGCGCTTCGTATGGTGTCCCGACGCCGTGGTTCGGGAGTTCATCGAGACCAGCCGCGCGCGGCCGGACTATATGATCACGCGCATGAAGCGCGGCTCGCAGCACTATGCCGTGTGCCGGATCGATACGAGCGACAACAAACTCCTGACCAAGGCCAAGGTGGCCCTGCTCGGCCTGGCGCAGACGACGGTGCACGCCGGCCTCTATGTCGCCGCGGGCGAGTTTCTGGATCGCAAGCAGCGCTACGATCACCGGATCGGCATGGCCAAGGGCCTGGGCAAGCTGACCTGGCGCGCCCCTATCGGCTTCATCGCGGAGAAATCGGCGTGAGCGAGGCGGCGCCCGACCTGACGCTAGCCATACTGACCTATGATCGGCCCGAGGGGCTGGAGGTGACGCTGCGGTCCTGTCTGGCCCAGACGAACAGCCTGGGTCTGGCGCTGGAGATCGTCGTGGTGGACAACCATCCCGGCGGGGCAGGGAAGAAGGTGGTCGAGTCGTTGGCGCCCAACTCGCTCTGGCCGATCCGCTACATTTCGGACCTGACCCGAAACATGGCCGCCGTGCGAAATCGCGGATTCAGGGAAGCGCGCGGGCGCTGGCTGGCGGTCATCGACGACGACGAGATTGCCGATCCCGACTGGACCGACGCCCTGGTCGGTGCGCTGAAAGCCACGGACGCCGACATCGCTGTGGGTCCCCGTTTCGCGGTGTTCGAGGATGGGGCGCCGCCCGCCTATGATCCCGAAGGCCGCCAGTTTGTGCGCGACCTGGGTCTGGCCGATCTGGCGGAGATCGAACTGACCGGACCGTCCGGGCGGCCGCGCTATGGCCTGGGCACCGGCAATTCCATCTTCGATGTGAAGCGGTGTTTTCCTGACGGCCAGGCCGCCATGCGCGAAGCCTTCGGCTATGCGGGCGGGGAGGACGCCGAGCTGTTCGTGCGGCTGCATCGTCAGGGGCGGCGCATCGTCTGGGCGGCGCGTGCTCGCGTCACAGAAGTGGTGTTTCGAAATCGGACGGCCATCCCCTATCGGCTCATCCGCACCCGTCGCGAAACGCAGCACTATGTCTCGATCTACGTCGATGGGGCGCGGCGCCCAGCCCTGGCGCGGGCTGAATTATTCGGAAAAGGGTTAATACAAACGGCCGTCGGCGGCGCCCTGTCCTGGCTGACGGGGGAGGACCGCTCGACCTCTCGCCTCAGGTGGCGACTGCTGACACAGCATGGATTGGGCAAGCTGACGTGGCGCCGGCCGGTGGGCTTCATCGATGAGACAATCGTCTGACAACCATGGCGAGCCTTAACCTTTTCGATTAAGGGGGCGTCGTTTTGCAGCCGATATAGTCGGCCCACGGCACGCATCTTGGAGGATGCAGGGCCGAACCGTTTTCCGAAGGATTTCCCCATGCTGACCCAGGTCGATCGACCCATCGTCTCGAAGGCGCCGCCGATGCCGTTGATCGCGGGGCTGAAGCTGTTCGGAGACGGGGCCAGCCTGGCGGATTTCTCGCGCCTTCACGCGCAGGGCATGGTCACGGGATTCACGACCAATCCGACCCTGATGTTCAAGGCGGGCGTCAAGGATTACGCCGAGTTCGCGCGGCAATTGATCGCCCTGATTCCCGACATGCCGCTGTCGTTCGAAGTCTTCTCCGACGACTTCCAAGAAATGGATCGCCAGGCGCGGGTGATCGCCAGTTGGGGCGACAATGTCTATGTGAAGATTCCGATCACCAACACCAAGGGTCAGTCCAGCCTCCCGATGGCGCGCGCTCTTGCCGCTGACGGCGTGAAGCTGAACATCACCGCCATGCTGACGCTGGAGCAGGTGGCCGAGGCGATCGAAATCCTGGCCGACGACACGCCCGCCATACTCTCGGTCTTCGCGGGGCGGATCGCGGACACTGGCGTCGATCCTGCGCCGGTCATGCGGGCCGCCGTGGCCATGGCCGCGCGCAAGCCGCTGGCCGAAGTTTTGTGGGCCTCTACCCGCGAAGTGCTGAACGTCTTCCAGGCGGCGGAGTGCGGTTGCCACATCATCACCGCCACGCCGGACATTCTCAAGAAGCTGGACATGGCGGGCAGGGATCTGGACGCCCTCTCGCTGGATACCGTGGCCATGTTCCGCGCCGACGCGGTGGCGGCGGGCTTCACCCTGTAATCATGTCAGGTCGTCCCGCCATATTCCTGGACCGCGACGGCGTTCTGAACGACGTGGTGTGGCGCGACGGCAAGCCGGCGTCCCCGCGCACCGTGGACGAACTGCGGATCGCGGACGGAGCGGCCGAGGCCGTGCGAGCGCTGGGCCAGGCGGGCTATCTGACCTTCGTCGTTACCAATCAGCCCGACGTGCGACGCGGCAAGATGAGCGCCGAGGCGCTGGACGCCATCCACGCCGCCCTGGTCCGATCCGTGCCGGTGGACGAGGTCCGGGCCTGTCTGCACGACAACGCCGACCTGTGCGATTGCCGCAAGCCCAGGGCCGGGATGTTGTTGGACCTGGCGGCGCGCTGGAACATCGATCTGGCCGACAGCTGGATGGTGGGCGACATGGACCGAGACATCGCCTGCGGCCGCGCCGCCGGGTCGCGGACCGCCCTGCTGGCGCGACCTTACAACAGCCAGGCCGGGGCCGATGTGGTCGCCGCCGATCTTCATCAGGCCGTGGCCTGGATTCTTCAAACCACGCCGGCCGATCCGGCGCCCGCCCTTCAGGACTAAACAGCCATGTTCGCCGACCATTTCTTCGCCGCTGCCGAAAAGGCCATGGCCGCCATCGACCGGAACGCCGTTGAAGCCATGGCCCAGCGCCTGGCCGAGGTGCGCGAGCGCGGTGGGCGCCTGTTTCTCATCGGCGTTGGCGGCAGCGCTGGCCACGCCAGCCACGCCACCAATGACTTCCGCAAGATCTGCGGCTTTGAAGCCTATTGCCCGACCGACAATGTCTCGGAACTGACCGCCCGCATCAATGACGAGGGCTGGGAAGGCACCCTGTCGACCTGGCTGGAGACCAGCCGCCTGAAGCCCGAAGACGGCCTGCTGATCTTCTCTGTCGGCGGCGGCAGCATCGAACCGCCCGTCAGCGCCAACATCGTGCGCGCGATCCAGCTGGCCAAAACCCGCGGCTCTATGGTCACCGGCATTGTCGGCCGCAACGGCGGCTATACGGCCGAGGCCGCTGACGCCTGCGTCATCGTGCCGACGGTCGATCCGCAACTGATCACGCCGCTGGTCGAGGGTCTGGCCGCCGTGGTCTGGCACCTGCTGGTGTCCCATCCGGCCCTGGCGCTGCACAAGGGCCACTGGGAGCAGATCGCACCCGTCGCCGCTCCTGCCGCCTGAGCCGTCGCCCGATGATCACAACCCGCACCCCGCTGCGCGTCACCCTGGGTGGGGGCGGCACCGATCTGGAAAGCTATTACCGCAACGACGGCGGCTTCATTTTCGGCATGGCGCTGGACAAATACATCCGTGTCGTCGCCCATCGTCCGGCCTTCGACGACCGGGTGGTGGTGTATGGCCCCCAGCCCGAGGTGTCGCCGCGCGCGACCGGGGTACAGCATGAACTGGTGCGCGCCGCCCTGATGGCGCACGGGTTTGACGACCGGCTTGAGACTGCGTCGCTGGCCGATATCGCAGGCGGTACGGGGCTGGGGTCCTCGTCCAGCTTTCTGGTCGGCTTCCTGAACGCCCTGCACGGTCTGAAGGGCCAGAAGCCGTCGCCTCAGGCCCTGGCCGAGGAAGCCTGCGATCTGGAGATCCGTGTCCTGAGCAAGGGCATCGGCAAGCAGGACCAGTATATGGCGGCCTTTGGCGGCCTGACCACGCTGGACATCGCGCCGGACGGTCTGGTGGTGGTCAAACGGGTCGATCTGGACGCTGAGGTCGAGGCGGCCTTCATCGAACACACCCACATCTATTACACTGGCCTGCGCCGCGACGCCGCCGTGGTTCTGGCCGATCAGCACACGGCCATGTTGTCCGAGGCCGCCCCGCGCCGCGAGACGGTCAGCGATAGTCTGGGGTTCATCAAGGATTTGGGCTACCGCATCCGGGACGCCTGGATGGCGGGGGATCTCGACGGCTGGGGCCGTATGCTGGACGACCACTGGAGCCAGAAGAAAAAGCTGTCTGGCAAGATCAGTTGGTCCGCCGTCGACGACCTGTATGACCATGTGAAGCGCGATATGGGCGTGACCGGCGGCAAGGTGATCGGCGCCGGCGGCGGCGGCTTCCTGATGCTTTTCCACCCCGGCGACGGCGCTGAGCTTGAGGCCTATATGGCCAGCCATAACATGCCCCGTCTGCGCTATGGCATCGACCGAACCGGTTCGCGCCAGATGGCCGAAACGCCCCTGTAATGGTGCGTGCCGGGCAAACGCCGAACTGGGGCGTGCGGGCGCGTGCGCCGCTGCGGCTCGGCCTGGCCGGCGGCGGCACCGATCTGTCGCCCTATTGCGATCAGTTCGGCGGCGCGGTTCTGAACGCCACGATCGACCGGTTCGCCTTCGCCCACATCGATGCGAATCCCGAAGGCCGGTTGGCCTTCCGGGCGCGTGATATCGGCGTCGAGGAGGTGATGGACCCGGTCATGCCGCCAGTCGATGGGGGTGATCTGGGGCTTCACCGTGCGGTCTATCGTCACGTCGCCGAACGTTGGCTGGGCGGAGCGACGCCGCCGTTGACGGTCTCCACCACTTCGGACGCGCCGGCCGGTTCGGGTCTTGGGTCGTCGTCGGCCCTGGTCGTGGCGTTGGTCGAGGCTTTTCGGGTGGCGCTGGATTTGCCGCTCGGGCCCTATGATGTGGCGCGGCTGGCCTATCGGATCGAGCGGGTGGAACTGGGGCTGTCCGGCGGGCGACAGGACCAGTATGCAGCGGCCTTCGGCGGCGTGAATTACATCGAGTTTCTCGCCGACGAACGGGTAGTTGTGAACCCGTTGCGCGTCCGGCGCGCCTATCTGAACGAGCTGGAATCCTCCCTCGTCGTCTGTTTCACCGGCCAGTCGCGGCGGTCCGAAACCATCATCAACGAGCAGGTTAGGGGGCTCACCGATCTGGACGCCGGCGTTCTGGACGGCATGCATCGCCTGAAACAGGACGCAACAGCGATGAAGGAGGCGGTCCTGGAAGGCGACATGCGCCGCGTCGCCCGCGTACTGATGCGCTCGTGGGAGGCCAAGAAGATGACGGCGTCCGGCATCGCCACGCCCAAGGTCGATCAGTTGTTCGACCTGGCTCTGCGCGAGGGCGCGTGGGGGGGCAAGGTGTCCGGGGCGGGAGGCGGCGGCTTTCTGATGTTCTGCACCGACCCCGAAAACCGCTATCGGCTGACCGCAGCGCTGAACGAGGCGGGCGGTGCGGCCAGCGCCGTCAAGTTCACCCTGGACGGCGCCGAGGCCTGGAGCGTGCCGCGATGAGCGCAGGGCAGGCCGTCTTTCTGGTCGGGGGCAGAGGGTCGCGCCTTGGCGACCTGACCCTCGACACGCCCAAACCCCTGTTGCCGGTGGGGGGACGCCCCTTCATAGAACACTTGCTGGACAAGGCCGTGCGCGAGGGGTTCGACGATCTGGTCCTGTTGGCCGGCTATCGGCATGTGGCGATCAAGGCCTATGCGGGGGAATGGAGCGGCGTTCCATTGCGGCTTTCCATAGAGCCGGAGCCGCTCGATACGGCTGGCGCAGTCGCGCACGCCGTGTCGCTGTTGCGCGACGATTTTCTGCTCGTCAACGGCGACACCTGGTTTGATTTCGAGTGGTCCAGCCTGCGGCTGTCCGGCGGATTTTCCGGCCTAGTCGCCGCACGCGATGTTTCGCCGGCGGATCGCTACGAAACCCTCGACATCCGCGAGGGCCGGGTCGTCGCCATCCGCCCGCGCGCCGACCTGGCGGCCGGTGTCATCAACGGCGGCGTCTATCGTCTAAGGCGAGATGTCTTCGCCGATGTGCGCGGCCGAGCCTCGCTGGAGAAAGACACTCTGACCACCTTGTGCGCTGACGGCCTGCTCGGGGCGGAAACCAGGACCGGCGCCTTCATCGATATCGGACTGCCGCATAGTCTGAAGGCGGCGAACGACCTGTTCCCTCCAAGTTAGCAGAGCGGCGGCCGGGTCAGTGGAAATCCCGCGACCCCGGCAGGATGCGGATGTTTCGCGGGTGGCGGTGTGTGGGTTGGCGAGGCTGCTGAGGGTGAGCCACGACGTCGGCGCGGGCCAGTTGAATATTGGTCTGCCGGTCCTGCGACAGGGTTTCCAACTCGGTGGATCGATCAAAGACCTTATGGACCACGACATGGACCACATCCTCCGGGCTCTTTTCTATGACGCCCTCGACCAGCATCAGGCGCGCGGACATCACCTCGCGTCGGAACTGTTCGAACATACGCGCCCATAGGACGACATTGGTGATCCCGGTCTCGTCTTCCAGCGTCACGAAGATCGCATTGCCCTTGCCTGGTCTTTGACGCACCAGAACCACGCCGGCCACCTGAACCCGGGTTCCGCCTTTAAGGGCTTCCGCCGCCTGGCACGTCAGAACGCCTTCGGCATTGAAGGTCGGGCGCAGGATGTGCATGGGGTGCGCCTTCAGCGACAGGCGCGTGGTCTGGTAGTCGGCCGCCACATGCTCTCCCAACGACATCTGCGGCAGGCGACAATCGGGCTCGTCGCCCAGTTCTCGCGCATCGGCCGCGGCGAACAGGGGCAGGGGGGCGTCGTCTGGAAGCCGGCGGACGGCCCATAACCCCTCTCGCCGCCCCAGATTCAAGGAGCGAAAAGCGTCCGCGTCCGCAAGCTTGCGCATCGCCGCAGTCGGCAATGCGGCGCGTCGCGCAAGGTTCTCCACGTCGCGGAAAGCCGACCCGATCCTGGCCTGAACCAAGGCTGTCGCCCAATCCTCTCTGAACCCGTCGATCTGACGCAGCCCCAAGCGCAAAGCCGGCTCGCCCGAGGTCGGCTCCAGGGCATTGTCCCAGTCGCTGAACGCCACGTCGATCGGCCGGATTTCCACGCCCCCTATCTCATGGGCTTCGCGCACGATCTGAGCCGGCGCGTAGAAGCCCATCGGCTGGCTGTTGAGCAAGGCGCAGGCGAAGGCGGCCGGATAGCGACATTTGAGATAGGCCGAGACATAGACCAGGCGGGCGAAGGACACGGCGTGGCTTTCGGGAAATCCGTAGGAACCGAACCCCTTGATCTGATTGAAGCATCGGCGTGCGAAGTCCGCGTCGTAACCCCGCGCGATCATATTCGTGACCATCAGGCCCTCGAACCGCTCCAGATCGCCTTCGCCCTTGAACGTGCCCATGGCCTTGCGAAGACCGTTGGCCTGTTCGGGCGTGAACTGGGCGGCGACCATGGCGATCTTCATCGCCTGTTCCTGGAAGAGCGGCACGCCCAGGGTCTTCTTGACGATGGACTCCAACTCGTCCTGCGGATGTTCGAGCCCGGGCCGGGGGTAGTCCGGTTCTTCCAATCCGGCGCGCCGCCGCAGATAGGGATGGACCATGTCGCCCTGGATCGGGCCGGGTCGGACGATCGCCACCTGGATGGCGAGGTCGTAGAATTTTTCCGGTTTCAGGCGTGGCAGCATATTGATCTGGGCGCGGCTTTCGACCTGGAACACGCCGATCGAATGCCCCTTCCGCAGCATGGCGAAGACATCCTCCTGGTCGTCTTCGATGGTGTGCAAGGCATAGGTCTTGGCGTGGTTCGCCTGGATCAGATCGAAGGCTTTTCTGACGCAGGTCAGCATGCCGAGCGCCAGGACATCCACCTTCATGAGACCCAGGTCGTCGATGTCGTCCTTGTCCCATTCGATAAAGGTGCGGTCCGGCATGGCCCCATTGTGGATGGGCACGATCTCGTCCAGCCGACCCCGCGTCAGGACAAAACCGCCGACATGCTGGCTGAGGTGACGGGGGAAGTTCAACAGGCGCGAGGCCATCTTCACCGCGCGCGAAATCATTGGATTGGCGGGGTCCATGCCGGCCTGTTCGACATGAGCCTGGGTGATATCCGCGCCCCAACTGCCCCAGTGACTGGCGGCGAGACGTGCGGTCACATCCTCGCTGAGCCCCAGAACCTTGCCGACTTCACGGATGGCGCTGCGGGGGCGGAAATGGATAACGGTGGCGGCGATGCCCGCGCGATGTCGCCCATAATCCTGGTAAAGATACTGGATGATCTCTTCGCGCCGCTCGTGTTCGAAATCCACGTCAATGTCGGGCGGTTCGCCGCGACTGGATGACAGGAAACGTTCGAACAGAAGATCATGCTGCGCGGGGTTCACGCTGGTGATGCCCAGCACGTAACAGACGGCGGAATTGGCCGCCGACCCCCGTCCCTGACACAGGATGCCCAAGTTCTCCGCCTTCTGGACGATGCGGTGGATGGTCAGGAAATAGGGAGCGTATTCGGCCGTCTTGATGAAGGTGAGCTCCTTTTCCAGCGTCGCGCGCACGCTTTCGGGAATGCCGTCGGGATAACGCATTCCGGCATTGCGCCACGTCAAATGACTCAACCAATCATCAGGCGTCTTGTCCGGCGGTATGGGCTCATGGGGATATTCGTATTTGAGATGCGCCTTCAGATCGAACATCACGCGCGCCAGAAAATCGGTCGTCTCAGGCACTGCGGCGGGGTAATCCCTGAACAGCCGTTTCATCTCGGAGGCGGTTTTGAGATGGCGTTCCGCATTGGCTAACAGCCGGTGGCCGGCGACCTCCAGGGTGGTGTTTTCGCGGATACAGGTCAGGACGTCCTGTAGGTCACGCTGCTCCGGCGCGTGGTACAGCACGTCATTGACCGCCAGCAGGGGAACGCCCGTGTTTCGAGCCATGGCCTGCAATCGCGCGAGGCGGCGGCGGTCATCTCCCTTTCGGAGCATGGCGGCGCCCAACCAGACCGCACCGGGCGCGCCCTGGGCGATCCGAGACAAGGTGGCCTCAAACCCCGCCAGCCGATCGGGCGGCATGACGATAAGCAGGATGTCTTCGGGAGCGGCCAGCAAATCGTGAAGACCGATTTCGCACTGGCCTTTCTTCGCGCGCCGATTTCCCAGCGTGAGCAACCGCGTCAGACGTCCCCATCCGGCGCGGGTTTCGGGATAGGCGAGGATGTCGGGCGCGCCGTCGCTGAAAACCAGACGCGCGCCCAGGATCAGTTTGAAGGTCTGGGCGCGCCGCCTGACCTGGTCGGATAGGGCCGGATCAATGGTGTGGTCTTCATCGACGGTGACTTCACCCGGCCCCGAGCCTTCTCGTCGAAAGTCAGGCGGAAGAAGACCATGTTCTCGCAAGGCCTTTAGCGCGCTCCAGGCGCGGACCACGCCGGCGACGGTGTTGCGATCCGCGATGCCCATGCCGGCATGACCCCGCAGGAGCGCCGTCGCCACCATCTGTTTGGGGGATGAGGCCCCGTGAAGAAACGAGAAGTTGGTCGTCGTCGCCAGTTCGGCGTAATCGCCAGAAGGATCAGGTTCGATCATGCGAACAGGCCATGGATGAACCAACGTTGCTGTTCATCGACGCCGTATTCGCCTTGACGAAACAGCCAGAAACGGCGGCCGTCCGTGTCCTCCACGCGATAGTAGTCGCGGGTGCGCTGTCCCGGCGCACGCCACCATTCTCCAGCGATCCGCTCCGGCCCTTCGGCGCGTGTGACCTGGTGCAGAACGCGACGCCAGCGGAACTTCAACGGATGACCGTCGGGCACTTCGGCCAGGGTCTCGATCGGCTGAGGCGGATCGAACAGCTGCAAGGGGCGCAAGGGCGGATCGTCCGGGTCCAGGTCAGGCCAGTCGCCGTCGCCGGACCGGGCCGAGGCCTGAACCCGTCGCGAGGCGCGTTCTGGAATATGGGACGCGAACGGCTCGAACCGGATCACCGCCTCGGGACCCAGCCGGGCGGTGAGTTGATCCACCAGCAGGCTGAGGGACTCTTCGCCCGGCGCGTCCTCCTCTAGTCCCTGCTGAGTCGGTGTCAGGACCTGCGTCCACACGACCGTCATCCGCGTCTGATCGAACCCGAATCCGGGATCCAGCGGATTGGGCAAGGCCGCGATCCGTTCCTGAAACAACCTCAGGATCGCCTTTTCATCCCGTGTCGGTCGCCCCGTGCGCACGACAATGCGCCGCACCGCGCCATCCACGCGATAGAAGCCCGCCTCGAAGGCGCGGCCGCCCAGGCTGATCTGGTCCAACTGGGTCATGGTCTCGATCAGCAGGTCGGACAGGATGCGGTCGATATCCTCCAGAGTCGTGATCGGCTCGAAGAAAACCCGGTCGACAACCACGGGAGCGGGGGGACGATGAGGGACGATGCGAATGTCCTCTTCACCCAGGATGCGCGCCAATCGGTTCGGGAACCCGACGCCAAATCGCGCGGCCAAGGGCGCGCTCGCCCGGTCGTCCAGATCGCCCAGTCGCTTCAAGCCCAAGCGGCGCAAAGCCACCTCGTCCTTGTCGGGCAGTTCCAGCGCGGCGACCGGCAAACGGCGGACAGCCTGGCGATCCTGCCCCGGTTCGAACAGGCCGCCGGGACCGAAGCGAACAAGCGCGCGCGCGGCCTGCGGCGTTGCAGCCAGGGCGCACCGGGTCTGAAGGCCGAAGTGCTCGCCGCGAGCTTGGACTGCGTGCAGCAGCCCCTTTTCGTCGCCGAACAGATGCGCGCAGCCGGTTGCGTCCAGGATCAGGCCATCCGCAGGATCAAGCGCGATCATGGGGGTGAAGCGGTCGAAATCCTCCAGAACCTGTTCGAGAAAGGCGGCATCAGCATCCGCCAAATGCGGGACGACACGCAGATCCGGCGTGCGTGCGCGGGCGTCGGCCAGGCTCAGTCCAGGCGTCAGCCCCACTCGTGCGGCCGATGGATCGACAGCGGCCAGCCTCAGTGCGCCCTTGACCTTTTCCGTCAGAACCAAGGGCGAGGTATGGTCAGGCGGCGTATCGTCTTTCGCCTCCTGGCGCAGCAGTCGGTCGCTGGCCAGCCAAGGAAACCAGACCGCCAGGTAACGGCGGGGGCGGCTGAAATGATCTCTGCTCACGATCCCACTCCACGATGCTTGTTCCTGTCTGCCCGCCGCCCCGCCGCCGCAGCAGGGTCACGGAAAAAGACGGACGGCCCGGCGCTCCGCCTTCCAGGGGGACCGAGGCCGATGAGGCCACAGACCATCGGCTTTCGGCGGCGCTGGGGCAGGGCGCGGCGGCGGCGCGCGCCAGAAACAGTGTTCCCCCTCCGGTTTCAGCCGCCAGCGCCAGACGTCGGCTGGCCGTCATGCTGAAAGCCTTCGCTTCGCCCCAGGCGCTCAACACCACCGCGCCCACGGCGAGACAGCGCAAAGCCTCTTCACCCACGGCCAGCAGGGTGTGCACGTCGCGAGTCCGCACCAGCAGAATGTCACGGGCCGACAGGCCCATTTCATGCAGGCCACGCCCGTAAGGGCGCCCCGTCTCTTGCGCCATCATGTCGTGCATGCCCCACAGGATCGGCCGATCCCCCCTGATGGTCTGGGCCATCCCCAATCCGAAAGCGTTGAGAGCCACGGCGTCCGCTGGCGTCGCGGCATAGAGGTCATGCACGACCCCTGGGATCAAAGGCGCAAGAGGGGTGTCACATATCCCGCGCGCGCCGATGGCGACCCGACGATCACCAAGCCGCTCAAGCCTTTCCAGCCGAGCCTTCAAAGCCGCCAAGGCGTCAGGTTGCGAACAAATGTTCCTCATTTGTTCTAGAAAGCCCAAAACCTCTAACCAGAGTCAAGCAGAGCAATGGGCTAGGTTTCAGAGACCTGTGCTTAAGGGAGCACACGGAATGCATAACAAGGTACCGGTTTCGACTCGCATCAAGTATCGCCTAAGATATATTATGCGAAATAACTGTCGTTCGGTTGTCTAGTCGTCGCTATTCAATGGCCTAGCCGGCTTTCCTCAGCCGTCGCTTGGTAAGTGGCCGGCGTTTGCGCTGGCGGGGGCTGGTTGGTGAGTCGGACGCCTTTGAGCCAGAGCTTGAGCGCTTCCCAATGGATCGCAGCCATGACCTTAAGCGTCATCAGCGGGATGGACGCAGCGACGGATACGATGACGCGATCGGTCAGGGGTTGGCGCCAAGCCTTCATGGCGGCGTTGATCAGGACGCCGTCGGCGTCCAGGCCGTCGATGGTCATGTCCAGTTGATCGCCCGGCGCATGGCCGCGAAACCGATAGTCCATCTCCATGCCCATGAATGGCGAGACATAGAGCGCCTTGGCCGCCCCCTGACGGATCAGGCCCTTGGCTTGGTCGGCCGCCGGCACAGGAATGACATAGACGTGACGCACGCCGAAGGTGCTGGTTACCTCATAAACCATGGCCGCCAAACGCTCATCGGGATGATGGCAGTAATAGAGGCTGATCGGATTGAAGACGTAGCCCAAGACGCGGGGCATGGTTAACAGGCGGACCGGCCCCAAACCGATGTCGATCCCGGCCCGCGCCAGCCATGCCTGAACCTGGGGCCTGAGATCGCCGGAGCCGTCGCCATAGTCTCGGTCATGGAAGGACAGCAGGTTGAAACGGTTGCGAGAGAAAAGACGTAGCCGCCGGGCTGCGTCTTCGATCTCGCTCAGGTCCAGAAACAGCCAGAAGACACGGTAATCCAACTGGTGAACCTTGGGTCGCAGCCGACGGTGCATGACCCGGCCGCGATAGAGGGCCGATGCCCCGCTCATGCCGCGCGTTCAAGATATGGGGTCGGGCTGGCGATTAGATGGATGCGGCCGCTCTCGTTATCGACCGCCCAGGGCCGGCGCACACCACCCAACTGTTCGGCGACGGCCAGGCCGGATTGCAGGCCGTCCTCGTGGAAGCCGGCGCCGAAGTGCGCGCCGCAGAACCAGACGCCCCCCTGCCCTTGCAGGCTCCACAACTGCTTCTGGGCGGCGACGGCGGCCGGATCGAAGATCGGGTGTTCGTAGATCTCGCTGCGCAGAAGGGTGTCGGGACGCGGCGGACGCGGCGGGTTCAGGGTCACGAACAGATCGTCGCCCGCCAGCCCCTGGAGCCGGTTCATCCAGTAGGTGACACACAGGCCGGAGTCCGCTCCGATATAGTTCCAACTGGCCCAGGCGCGGCGACGACGCGGCATCAGGGAGGCGTCCGTATGCAACACGGTCAGATTGCGACTGTAGCGGAAGGCGCCCAGCAGCGACTGCTCGGCCGAGGTAGGCTGATCCAGCATGGCCAGCGCCTGGTCCGCGTGGGCGCCGATGACGACATGATCGAAACGTTCGACGCCGCCGTGGCTGTCGTGAACGATCACGCCGTCGTCGGTGCGACCGATCAAGACGACGCCGTGATCCAGCCGAATGTCCTGAAGCGCGCGCGCCAGGTGTTCGACATAGACGCGGCTGCCGCCCTCGACCGTGCGCCACATCGGGCGCCCCACTAGTTTCAGCAGACCATGATTGCCGCAGAAGCGGATGAAGGACTCCGCCGGATAGTCCATCAGCGTATGGGCCGGCGACGACCAGATGGCGGCGGCCATCGGCAGCAGGTGATCGTCGCGAAACGCCTCGCTGAACCCTTCGCGTTTCAAATAGTCGCCCAGCGTCAGGGACGGATCGTTCAGACCGACCAGATCGCGCGGCGCCTCGCGATAGAAGCGCAGAATTTCGGTCAGCATGGACCAGAAGCGCGGCCTCAGGGCATTGCGACGCTGGGCGAACAGGCCCGGGGCCGCGTATTCGAACCGTCCATCATCCAGCGACACGGCGAACGACATGTCGGTGGCGCGGGTCTGAATCCCCAGATGCGTGAAAAGGGCGATCAGATTGGGATATGTGGCGTCGTTGAAGCAGATGAATCCGGTATCCACCGCGATCTCGCCGGACGGCACGCCCGCCGTCACCGTATTGGTGTGCCCGCCCAGACGGTCCGCCTTTTCATAGAGCGTGACCCGGTGTTTCTGCGATAGAAGCCAGGCTGAGGACAGGGCCGCGACGCCCGAACCGACAACGGCGATCTTCAGGGGTTCGAGGGACGATCTTGCGGGCGAGACGGACATGGAGGCTCCAGGGCGCGCCCGCAGGCGCGGCGACGACGCATGGAGGATTTACGGCCCTGCGTCATGATCGGATCGCGATTGATCCAGACATTTCCGCCCGCCGTATTAGGGTTCATGCATGGCGAACCCCAATCCTTCGCACCCACACGGTCCGCAACCTTGGCGCCCCGACCGGGCGTCTCCCGTTCTGGCCGAATGACCCGTCCTGACGCGCCCCTGGATCCCCGGCTGCACGATCAGATGATCGAGGCGATCGCGCTGCGGCGCGACCGGGCGGCGTTCGCTTGCCTGTTCGAATATTTTGCGCCGCGCCTGAAGGCCTGGCTGATCAAGTCCGGGGCCACGCCGGGCGCGGCGGAGGATTTCGCCCAGGACGCCATGCTGACGGTTTGGCGCAAGGCCGATCTGTTCGATGGCCGCAAGGCGCGGGCGGCGACCTGGATCTTCACCATCGCTCGCAATCGCCGCCTGGACATCCTGCGTCGCGACGCCCGGCCGCTGCCGACGCCTGAGATCGAACTGGCGGGTGAAGACGTTCTGCGGCCGGACGAGCTGTTGTCCATGTCCCAGGATGCCGACCGGGTGCGTGACGCCCTGGCCCGTCTGAGCCCCGAACATGTCGAGGTGCTGCGCCTCGCCTTCTTTGTCGACAGTTCCCATTCCGAAATCGCGCGTCAGTTGGATCTGCCGCTGGGCACCGTGAAATCCCGCATTCGAAACGCCATGACCAAGCTTCGCCTGATACTCGCTCCGTCCGAAGAGGCCTCGCGATGAACGCGCGCCGCAATCCGTCCGAAGACCTGCTGCTGTCCTATGCGTCCGGGTCGTTGAGCGCGCCGGAAGCCGTGGTGGTCGCCGCCCATCTGGCCCTGCGCCCCGCCAATGACGCCTGGGTGCGAGAGTTGCAGGCGGTTGGCGGCGCATTCCTCGACGACGCCTCGCCCGTCGATTTGTCAGAGGATGCGCTGGCGCACGCCTTGGCGCGGATCGAGACGGATGCAGGCGCGGCGAAATCGCCTGCCCCGCTGAATGACATGCCCGAACTGCCAGAGCCGCTTCGCCGCTATGCGCTCGGCCCCTGGCGTTGGATCGGCCCGGGTATGCGGGTTCGCGATGTTCATGCGCCTCGCGATGGCGACTGCCGCGTCATTCTGTTGCGAATCGAGCCGGGTCGCGACACGCCGAAACATACGCACGGCGGGGTCGAACTGACCTGCGTCATCTCGGGCGCCTACGCCACCGAAACGCAACGGTTCGATGTCGGCGATCTGGAAGAGGCCAACGACGACGTGCTGCACCAGCCGCGCGTCGTCTCTGACGAGGCCTGTCTGTGCGTGGTCGCCCTGGATGGACAGATCAAGCTGGACGGCTGGATGGGCCGGTTGCTGCAGCCGTTCGTGCGCCTGTGATGGGCCTGGTCGGCCTCTGGGGCGTGGCTGCCCTGTTCATAGTCTTGGTCATGTGTGCCGCCTGGGTCGTGCAGCGCCGGACCGGACAAGGCGGATGGGCGGACGCCTTTTGGTCGTTGGGTCTGGGGGCGGCCGGCGTTGGCGTGGCCCTGTTTCCACTCGACGGCGCCGCTCCCTCCCCTCGTCAATGGCTGGCGGGTTTGCTGATCGGCGCCTGGGGTCTGCGTCTGGGGTTACACATCGCCAAACGCGCGGCGGCCGAAGGCGAGGACGCCCGTTACGCAAGGCTGCGCCAGGACTGGGGCCGGGGCTTCCAGGCGAAGATGTTCGGATTTTTGATGTTGCAGGCCGGCGCTGCGGCCTTTCTTTCGCTCAGCGTTCTGGTCGGCGGACGCAATCCGGCGCCGGGTCTCACGCTTCAGGACGTCTTGGCGGCGCTGATCTTTATCGGCGCCCTGCTCGGCGAGGGCGTGGCTGACCGGCAGTTGGCCGCGTTCAAGCGCGATCCCGCCAACAAGGGCAGGGTGTGCGATGTGGGCCTGTGGGCCTGGTCGCGGCACCCGAACTATTTCTTCGAATGGTTGGGCTGGTGCGCTTGGCCCATTTTCGCCATCGGCCTCAGCGGCGACTGGCTTTGGGGTTGGCTGGCGCTGACGGGCCCCGCTTACATGTATTGGCTGTTGACCAAGGTGTCGGGCGTGCCGTTGCTGGAGGCGCACATGAAGCGGTCGCGGCCGGACGCCTTCGCCGCTTACGTCGAGAAGACGCCTAGCGCCTTCTTCCCGCGTCCGCCACGCCGTTAGGATTGGGCGAGGCGCCGATATGGGTCTGCCCACGCTTTTGGGCGATCTCGATTTGGCGATGCCGTTCGGCGTAGCGGGCGCGTTGGCCCTCGTCGCGCGTGTCGTGACAGCGTGCGCAGCAGACGCCCTCGACGTAATGCACAGATGCGCGGCCAACCTCGTCCACCGGCAGACGGCAACCGCGGCACAGGGTATGCGCCCCCTGGATCAGGCCGTGACCGACAGAGACCCGCTCGTCGAAAACAAAACACTCTCCATGCCATAGGCTATCTTGTTCGCTCGTCGTCTCAAGATAACGCAGAATCCCGCCCTCCAGGTGGTGGACGTTCTTTATCCCTTCGGCCTTGAGGAAGGCGGTGGATTTCTCGCAGCGGATCCCGCCGGTGCAATACATGGCGACCCGCCGCGCGCCGGTCTGCGCCAGCAGGGCGCGGCCCTCGGTGCGGAACCAGTCGGGGAAATCGCGAAAGCTCTCTGTATTGGGCTTCACCGCGCCTTCGAAGGCGCCGATCTCGCTCTCGTAGGCATTGCGCGTGTCGATCACCAGGGTCTCAGGATCGGCAATCAAAGCATTCCAGTCCGCGGGCGAGACGTAGACGCCGGCGTCGCGCGCCGGGTCCAGGTCCGGCTGGCCCATGGTGACGATCTCCGTCTTGACCCGCACCTTCATCCGATGGAACGGCGAAATGTCCGTCCAGGCGTATTTTAGTTCCAGCCTGTCGAACCCCGGTAGGGCGTGGATGGCGTCCAGCACCGCCTCGACGCCGTTGATCGGCCCGGCGATGGTGCCGTTCAACCCCTCGTGGGCGACCAGCAACGTCCCCCTCACCTGCCCTGCGTCGCAGACAGCCTGCAGCCTTTCGCGAACCCTAGCGGGATCGGCGACCGGCGCGAACCGATACAGCGCCGCCACGCGGATGGCCTGTTCGGGCGAGGTGGGGATGTCGGTCATGTGCGGACCCCATACGCGCCGCGCCGGGAATGGCGCGCCCAGCAGGACTCGAACCTGCAACATCCCGCTTAGAAGGCGGGTGCTCTATCCGGTTGAGCTATGGGCGCTTTTGGCCGGACGCAGGCGTCAGTGCGTCCAGGATTGCTTGCGGTTGGTGGCGAAGTTGTCGGCATAGGCCTTGATAATCACCGGCGGATCGTTCGGCTCATGCAGACGGAAGGCGATGCCGTGACGCTCGGCGTATTCGACGGCCTCTTCCTTCGAATCGAAGTTCATGCGGACCTGGCCGTTCATGTCGCTGGAGCTGGTCCAGCCCATCAGCGGGTCGATGGTGCGCGCCGAGGCGGGTTCGAACTCTAGCCGCCAGTCGCGGCTCTTGGCCTTGCCTGACTGCATCGCGGTCTTGGCCGGGCGGTAGATGCGAGCGAGCATGGGCGGGTCCTCAGTGACGGCGAGCTTTCGCCCCTGCCATAACGCGCGCCGGATGCGGAATCCAGCGGCCTTCCGTTGGTCGGGGCGAGAGGATTCGAACCTCCGACCCTCTGGTCCCAAACCAGATGCGCTACCAGGCTGCGCTACACCCCGGACCGAACGGAGCGCCCTATTGGCACTTCGCGCGGCAAACCGCAATCAAGGCTTGAAATAAGGATGTAAAACTTTGTCGCCGGGCTGTGCGTTGATCTCGGCGGCGCGGCCGGCGCGGAGTTCCAGCACGCCGTTGGCCGCCCCGTTGGACGGTATCGGCGCCTCGGAAAACGGCGTGGCGTGCGAGGCGATGGAGACGATGCGCCCCTTGGGGTCGATATAGAGAATGTCCAGCGAACTGGGGGTGTTGCGCATCCAGAAGCTCTGCTCGCGCGGCGCCTCGCCGGGCCATTGGAACAGCATGCCGCGATCCGCCTCCAACGGCGGTCGGAACATCAGACCACGCTGACGCTCCGGTTCGTCATCGGCGATCTCAACCCAGAACTGGTGTTCGCCCGAGGTCGTGACGATGGCCAGACTTTGCAGCGGCTCGCCATTGGGGCCGGTCGGCGCCTTGGCCGCGCAGCCGGCGACGGCCAGAATCAGCAGCCCTGCCAGAATCAGTCGTCTGCTTGCGTCGATCATGCGCCTCTCCTGGGCGCCGGATATCAGTCGCCCGTTCTGATGTCCGCGACCACCAGCCCCTTGGGCCCATTGGCGAATCGCACCCGCACCGTATCGCCAGGGATCAGATCGTCCAGGCCGCAGCGACGCAGCGTCTCGATATGGACGAAGATATCGCCTGGCTCGCGATCACGCACGACGAATCCGTAGCCCTTGGTGCGATTGAACCATTTGACCAGCGCGGTCTCCAGTTCGTCGTCCGACAGTTCGACCGAGGCGGTTGGCGGTGGCGCGCGACGAACAGGCGGGGCCGAATCTCCATAGCCGAGATCGTGGATCGCCACCGTCTGCCACCCCTTTGGACGTTTGACGCAATCGCAGGTGATCGGCGCACCTTCTTCCGCGTCGCGGCCAAGGTCGCGAAGGCTGCTGATGTGCAGCAGCACGTCGCGCATTTCAGTCAGCGCCGGATCATTGGGAACGATGAAGCCATAGCCCTTTACGGCATCGAACCATTTCACCCGCCCGATGACGCGAACGGTCTGCGCCGTCTCCATCTCGTTGTAGTCAGACAACTTAAGACCCCCGTCCGCGCGTTTAGCGGACTCGGTCTATGTTTAACACCGTTCCGCGAAACTTTGAAAAGCGGAAAATGCACGCGATGGGCGAAGATTAACGTTATTGGTCAATAACGACTAACCACGAACGCGCACGGCGCGGTTCCGCGATGCGGAACATCAGCAATATTGGTCGGTGGAAATTGATCGTCGCCAGAGCCATTCGGCTAGACGATCGGCCTGCCCCGCGTGGCAGTCCCTAGGGGAGTCGAACCCCTCTTTTCAGGTTGAAAACCTGACGTCCTAACCGATAGACGAAGGGACCGCTGCGCGGGAGAGCCGGCGATATAGCCGCGCCCTCGAAACGGTGCAAGCGTGGATTTTCAGTTTTTTGGGCGCGTTCAGATCATCCGGGGATCGGACACATCCTCGATCTCGAACTGCACGCCCTTACGGCCATTCCAGTCGTCGGCCTTCAGCCGACCAACGACGCTCAGCCCCCCCTGCCCCGCCAGAAGCGCCTGGCCGGTCGGCAGATCGGCGCAGCGCCAGGCGATGGCCCGAACCGAGGCGCCATCCGGCCCGACCAGCCGGCACCGCACATGGCCGCCGTTCATCGCAATCGGCTCACGCGCCTGAACGCCGTTGAGCGCGAATGTAGGTTCGGGATTGGCGGGACCGAAGGGCGCCAGGCGCTCAAACGATTCGAACAAGTCGCGCGTCGCGGCGGACGGATCGATCAGGGCGTCGATCTCCAACACATCCTGAGCGACCGCCTCGACACGTTCCTGCGCCAGCCGGTCGTTTAAAAAGGCGTTCAGTTCCGCCAGACGCGCGCCGTCCATCGTCAGACCTGCCGCCATCGCGTGCCCGCCGCCGGCGATCAGGACGCCGTTTTCCCATGCCGCCTGGATCGCGCGCCCCAGGTTCATGCCAGGCTGGGACCGTCCTGAACCCTTGCCGATGCCGGTGATGGGATCGATGCCGATGACGATGACGGGCTTGCGCCAGCGTTCGCGCAATCGACCCGCGACGATGCCGACCACGCCGGGATGCCAGTCGTCGCCGGCCACCACGACCACGGCGCTGTCGTCGGCGTGAGCGCCCGTCGCCTCGACGCGACGCACGGCGGCCTCCGTCACCATCCGCTCCACCTCGCGCCGCGACACGTTCAGGGCGTCCAGTTCGATGGCCAGGGCCTCGGCTTCTCTGGGGTCGTCGGTCGACAGCAGGCGTGCGCCCAGGTCCGAACGACCGATCCGCCCGCCCGCATTGATTCGCGGTCCCAAAATGAAGCCCGCGTGATTGCTCTTGGCAGGCCCCGGTTCGGCCCCCGCGGCCGCCAGCAGGGCGCGCAGACCCGGATTGCGCCAGTCGCTCATCACCTTCAGCCCCAGGCCCGTCAGGGCGCGGTTGAAGCCGGTCAGGCCGGTGACGTCGCAGATCGCGCCCAGGGCGGCCAGGTCCAACCACTGTCGGATGTCGGGCTCGGACCTGTTTGCAAACAGGCCGCGCCTGCGCGCCTCGCGGTTCAGGGCGGCCAGAAGCACGAAGACCACGCCCGCCGCCGCCAGGTTGCCTTGGCCAGAGTTGCAGCCCGGCCGGTTGGGATTGACGACAGCCAAAGCCGTCGGCGGTTCGCTGCGCATCATGTGGTGGTCGATCACCACGACGTTCAAAGCGATGGTGGCGGCATGGGCCAAGGCTTCGTTCGCCGCCGCGCCGCAGTCTACGGTGATGACCAGATCTGCGCCCGACGCCTTCAGGGTGTCGAAGGCCTTGGCGCTGGGGCCGTAACCTTCGGTCAGGCGATCGGGAACATAGATGGGCAGTTCGTGGCCCATGGCCCGGAACCAGCGCACCAGAAGGGCGGCGCTGGAGGCGCCGTCGACGTCATAGTCGGCAAAGACATGGATGCTCGCCTGGGCCTGGAGCGCGTCCAGAATGGCTTCGGCCGCCGCGTCCATGTCCATGAAGCTGGACGGATCGGGAAACAGGGCCCGCAGGGTCGGCGTCAGAAAGTCCGCACCCTGATCCGCCCGCACGCCGCGCGACGCCAGGGCGCGGGCCAGAACTTCTTCCAGGCCCAGGGTCTGCATGTGGGCGCGCACGACCGCAGCGTCGGCCAGCCTCTGTCGCCAGGCGCGGCCGGACAGGGATCGGGACACGCCCAGAAAGGCGTTCAGTGTTTTTGCCGCGCTGTCGTCAGCCATAGGCGCATCATCGGCGGATTCTGCCGGCGCGGCGACCGCCAGTGTCGATTTCACCGCGCAGGGCGGCGGTCAAGCGGCGGCGGCGCCTTCGCCCTGTCGCGCAGGCTCTGGGCGAAGGCCTCGATCTCGGCCTGGGTGCGCGCGGCGTCGGGCGATACGGGAACGGTCGCGACCTTGGCGTTGATCTGGGCCGCTAAGGCCTCGGGATCGTTCAGTGTCCAATCGATTCGGGCGATCTCGCCGTTCAGGGCGGCGTTGTCGGCCTGAAGCCGTTGGGCGTTCGCTGCGACCTGACGCACGTCCGGCAGGCTGGTCGGCGCCGCCGGGAAGTCCTCCCAGCGCGGATAGTGGCGGTTGGCGTCGACCAGTTCCTGGACGCGCGGGGCTAGCGGCGAGGCGGCGTCGGTCTTGGCGGCCAGGCCGCCGGAGCAGGCGCCTAATGCCCCTGTGATCGCGACTGCGGCGATCAGGATCATCCTTTTTGAGAGCGGCGCGTTCATTTCCCGGTCGGTCTTATGCCATCATGGCCCCGCGCGGAAGGGCGGATGAACCAGCCCGCAGCGCAGGAAGCGCGAAGGACGATGATGGCCAAGCCTCCCCCGCCCCCAAAGGACACGACCGACAAGCCTGCGCGTAAAGCCGGCCGCCCCACCTCCGCCAAGCCGCGACCGCCGCGTCAGCCCAAGGAACAGCTGAAATCCTTGCCGGACGGGCCGCCGCCGGCCGATGAACCCCAGTCCGCCTTTGCCGGCGCCGAGCAGGCCGCGCTGATCGAGACGCTGTCGCTCAATCTGGCCAAGGCGGCGATGATGGCCCAAGGCGCCATGGCCGAGGCTGCTCTGAACCAGGCGGTCAAGAACCCAGACGGCGCGGCGACGCTGACGCCTGACCCTTTCAACGTCGGGCCCGCCATGACGTCGGTGATGACCAGCCTGGCCGCGCGCCCCGAGAAGCTGTTCCACGCCCAGGCCGACCTGTTCGGCCGCTACATGGACCTGTGGAGCACCACGGCGCGTCAGGCGGCGGGCGAGACGCCGGACCCCGCCCCGGCCGACAAGCGCTTCAAGGACCCCGCCTGGTCGGAAAACCCGATGTTCGACATGATGCGGCGGTCCTATCTGCTGACGTCGGACTGGATGAACGGCTTGGTGGCAGGGGTCGAGGACGTCGATCCGGCGGTAAAACGCCGCGCTCAATTCTTCACCCGCCTGCTGACTGACGCCTTCTCGCCGTCGAACTTCCTGGTCTCCAACCCGGTCGCGCTGAAGGCCCTGGCCGAGACCAGCGGCGAATCCCTGGTCCGGGGGATGCAGAATTTCGCCGCCGACCTGGAGCGCGGCGGCGGTTCGCTGCGCATCAGTCAGGCCGATTACGGAAAGTTCGTCGTTGGCGAGAATGTCGCCACGGCGCCGGGCCAGGTCGTCTGGCGCGACGAACTGTTCGAACTGATTCAGTACGCGCCGGACAGCGAGATGCAGCATGAGATCCCGCTGCTGATCTTCCCGCCGTGGATCAACAAATTCTACATCATGGACCTGCAGCAGGCCAACTCGCTGATCCGCTGGCTGTCGGCGCAGGGGTTCACCGTCTTCGTCTGTTCCTGGGTCAACCCGGATCGCGACAAGGCTGATTTCGGCTTTGACGACTATCTGGAGAAGGGCGTCTATCGCGCCGTCGAGAAGACGCTGGAGCAGGCGGGTGCGGATCGACTGAACGCCGTCGGCTATTGCATCGGCGGCACTCTGCTCGGCGCCGGTCTGGCGCATATGGCGGCCAAGGGCGACGCACGCGTCGCCGCCGCCACCTTCTTCGCCGCCCAGCACGATTTCGCCGAAGCTGGCGACCTGCTGCTGTTCACCGACGAACACTGGATCGCCGAGATCGAGCGTCAGATGGATGCGGCGGGTGGCGTACTGCCCGGTGCGGCGATGGCTGAGACGTTCAACGCCCTGCGGTCAAACGACCTGATCTGGTCCTTCTTCATCAGCAACTATCTGCTGGGCAAGGATCCGCCGGCGTTCGACCTGTTGTTTTGGAACGCCGATCAGACACGGATGCCCAAGGCGCTGCATCTAGAGTATCTGCGCCAAATGTACGGCGCCAACGCCCTGGCAGAAGGCGTGTTCGAGATCGGCGGCGTGACCGCCGACCTGTCGAAGGTGAAGATCCCGCTGTATTTCCAGGCCAGCCGCGAGGACCATATCGCGCCGATGAACTCGGTCTATCGCTCGGCGCGACTCTTCGGCGGGCGGGACGTGACCTTCACCCTGGCCGGATCGGGCCATATCGCCGGCGTCATCAACGCCCCGGCGGCGCGAAAATATCAGCATTGGATCAACCCCGCCCTGCCCGACACCCTGGCGGAGTGGCAGGCGGGCGCGACGGAGCATCCCGGCAGCTGGTGGGAGCACTGGGCGGCGTGGCTGCGCGAACGATCCGGCAAGCCGATCCCCGCTCGTGATCCGGCGAAAGGGCCGCTAAAGCCCATCGAGCCCGCGCCCGGCAGCTATGTGAAAGTGAAGTCTTGAACCGTATCGAACCGAACGCCCTTCTGGCCCTCAGCACGGGCGTGGCCCTGGCGCTTTTGCTCATGACCGCCAGCGTGTTCGGGGAGCCGGGCAATACGCTGAAATACGTCCTGTCGGCCGTAGTCTGCGCCGGCACCTTCGTGCTGTTGAACGGGCGGGTGGCGCGGATGATGAAGCGGCCGGCGGTCCAGCCGATGATCCACGGGGACGCCCCCGGCACGGCCGTCTGGTCGGGCCTTTTTCCGCTGATGGTCATCGCCATGGCCTGCGCGCCGGTCTTCTTCCCCGGTCATGACTACGGCCTGCTGGTCATCATCGCATCGGTCATCTTCGGCGCGACAGTGGACTCCGCCGTCCGAGCGCGTCGCCTCTAGGCGGCTGCGAACTTCAGCGCTACGCCATTGTTGCAGTAACGTAGGCCCGTCGGGCGCGGGCCGTCCGGGAAGACATGGCCCTGGTGGGCCAAACAGCGGGCGCAATGGTATTCGGTGCGTGGAACGCCGATGGCCAGATCGCGCTTCTTGCCGATATTGGCGGCGATCACGTCGTAGAAGCTGGGCCAGCCCGTGCGGGAATCGAACTTCCATTCCGATCGGAACAGCGCCAGATCGCATCCCCTGCACGAGAAGACGCCGCGTGCATGCTGGTCGTTCAAGGGGCTGGAATAGGGACGTTCGGTTCCGTCGTGCCGCATGACGCGCCAGGAGGCGTCGCCCAAGCGTCGTCGCCAATCCGCATCCGACACCCGACGATAGGACGAGGCGGCGTACTGACTTTCCCCGGCTTCGGACATCTCGGGCGAACAGGCGGAAAGAGCGAGCGCGCCGGCGCTCATCAGAAGGCCCCGGCGATGCAGGATCAGGGACTGGGTCATGTCCCTGATACGACGAAGGCCGCCGAATGGTTTCAGCGCCTCAGATCAGGCCTGTCGCCTCGTCCAGGCCCAGCATGATGTTCAGGTTCTGAACCGCCGCGCCCGAGGCGCCCTTGCCCAGATTGTCCAGCAGGGCGACCAGCCGCGCCTGTTCGCCATTGCGATCACCGAACACGTGCAGCCGCAAGCGGTTGGTGCCGTTCAGACCCTCGGGCTCGATACCGGCCATGGCCTCGGTCTCCTCCAGATCCGCGACCTCGACGAAACGCTGGCCGTCATAGGCCTCGACCAGGGCGCCGTGCAGCCGTTCGACCGAGGGCGTTTCGGGCAGCGCCGCCAGATGCAGCGGAACCTCGACCAACATGCCCTGGCGATAGGCGCCGACGGCGGGCGTGAACAGGACGTCGCGGCTCAGCCCCGCATGCCGGGTCATCTCGGGCACATGTTTGTGCTTCAGCGTCAGCCCATAGGCGCGATAGGCGGTCGCGGCGCCGGGCGCTTCGAACTCGGCGATCATGGCCTTGCCGCCACCGGAATAGCCCGACACCGCATTGACCGTGATCGGATAGTTGGCCGGAACCAGACCCGCCTTCACCAGCGGCCGCATCAAACCGATGAAACCCGTCGGATAGCATCCGGGATTCGACACGAACTGGGATCGCGCGATCAGCGCGCGCTGCCCCGCATCCATTTCTGGAAAGCCGTAGGCCCAGCCTGGCGCGACCCGATAGGCGGTCGAGGCGTCGATCACCTTCACGGACGGGTTCTCGACCATCGTCACGGCTTCCCTCGCCGCATCGTCGGGCAGGCACAGGATCACGGCGTCTGCACCGTTCAACGCCTCGCGCCGCGCCTCCACATCGCGACGACGCTCCCCCAGCAGGACCAGTTCCAGATCCGGGCGCGCTTCCAGCCGCTCGCAGATCTCAAGCCCCGTGGTGCCGGCCTCGCCGTCGATGAAGATGGTGTGGGTCATCTGTCTCTCCCGTCCCTTCTCCGCTTAAGGAGCAAAGGCGCAAGAAAAAGGGCGCTCCGGGTGTCCCCGAAGCGCCCAAAATCCGAACCGCGTGAACGCGATCAGCGCTTCGAGAACTGGAAGCTGCGGCGCGCCTTGGCGCGGCCGTACTTCTTGCGCTCGACGACGCGGCTGTCGCGGGTCAGGAAGCCGTGCGGCTTCAGAACCTTGCGGAGTTCCGGTTCGAAGTGCGTCAGGGCGTGCGACAGGCCGTGGCGGATGGCGCCGGCCTGGCCCGACAGGCCCGAACCCTCGACGGTGCAGATCACGTCATACTGGGTGGCGCGGTCGGCGACGTTCAGCGGCTGGGCCACCATCATCTGCAGAACCGGACGGGCGAAATAGGAGGCCACGTCCTTGCCGTTCACGGTGATCTTGCCGGCGCCGGGCTTCACCCACACGCGGGCGATGGCGTTCTTGCGCTTGCCGGTCGAATAGGCGCGGCCCTGCGCGTCCAGCTTCTGGACGTAGACGGGCGCGTCGTTCTCGGCCGAGGCCGACAGGCCCTTCAGGGCGTCAAAGCCGGTGGCGGTTTCGGTGTTGGTCACGTCGGTCATGCTCAGACGCTCCGGGTGTTCTTGGGCGACGCCGACTTGAAGTCGATCGTTTCCGGTTGCTGGGCTTCGTGGTCGTGCTGGCTGCCGGCGAACAGGCGCAGGTGCGTCATCTGCTTGCGGGCCAGGGGGCTTTCCTTGGGCAGCATGCGCTCGACGGCCTTCTCGAGCACGCGCTCGGGGAAGCGACCGCCCAGAACCTTTTCCGGGGTCGTCGACTTGACGCCGCCGGGGTGGCCCGTGTGGCGATAGTAGATCTTGTCGGTGTTCTTCTTGCCGGTGAACACCACCTTGTCGACGTTGGTGACCACGACGTAGTCGCCGCAATCGACGTGCGGGGTGTAGTCGCCGCGGTGCTTGCCGCGCAGACGGTTGGCGATGAAGGTCGCGAGGCGGCCCACGACGACGCCTTCGGCGTCGATGTGGATCCACTTCTTCTCGACCTCGGCCGGCTTCAACGAAGCCGTGGTGCTCTTCAGCATGAGGGGGTTCCTGGAGACGAAAATCGGGTCCGGCCCCCGAAGGAACCGAATGAAGGCGCGCTGATACCGGAGACGATCAGTCGCGTCAATGCGCAAGATCGGCGTCCGCATGATGTAAGTATCGGATTTTTATACATATTTGCAATGCGGTATCAAAATACCCGACTGCATAACCCGTATGGACGTTACAAAATAACAAATTCTGTCATCAAACCATGACGTTTTGCCGCCATCCGGGGCGCCAAGCCTTTCGGAGCATCCCATGCATCTTCATCGTCGCGGACTGATCGCCTCCAGCGCCGCCCTCGCCTTCTCGGGTCTAGCCCGAAGCGTCCAGGCGGCCGAGGAGACCTATCTGAACGAGGTCGAAGGTTATGGTCCGCTGACGCGCGATCCCAACGGCCTGCTGGATCTGCCGGACGGCTTTTCCTACCGAATCGTGTCCCAGGGCGGCGAGACCATGGCGGATGGTCTGCTGGTCCCCGGTCAATTCGACGGCATGGGCTGTTTCGGCCTGGGCGGGACGCGCGTCGCCCTGGTCCGCAACCATGAACTGAAAGGGTCGTCCGCCGCGCACCGCAACTGGGGACCGGGGGGCTATAATCAGCAGCGGATCGGCCTGCTGGATGCAACGTGCGCCTATGACACCTATAAGGACGGCCGCCCTCTGCCCGGCGGCACGACTACGGTGGTCTATGACCTGGCGACCGGCAAGACCGAGCGCCAGCACCTCAGCCTGGCGGGCACCAGCACCAACTGCTGTGGCGGGCCGACGCCCTGGGGTTCATGGCTGACCTGTGAAGAGACTCAGGAGACGCCTGCCGACGCCGACGTAAACAAGGCCCACGGCTATGTCTTCGAGGTGCCGTCGCGCGCCGAGGGGCTGGTGGATCCCATTCCCTTGACCGCCATGGGCCGGTTCGACCACGAGGCTGTGTGCGTCGATCCGCGCACCGGCATCGTCTATCTGACTGAGGATAAGCAGGACGGCCTGTTCTATCGCTTCATCCCCGAGAGGCCGAGAGAACTGGCCAGGGGCGGCCGGTTGCAGGCCATGGTCGTGCGCGCGCGGCAAGGGGCTGACACCTCCAACCACCAGGATCGGCTGTGGTCGGTCGGCGACTGGCTGGACGTGAACTGGATCGACATGGCCGAGGTCGACAGCCCCAAGGGCGACCTGCGCCAGCGGGGTCACACAGACGGCGCCGCCCTGGTCGCCCGGGGCGAAGGCGTCTGGTGGGGCGACGGCGAGCTTTATCTGACCGCCACCTCGGGTGGGCCGATCCAGCGGGGGCAGATACTGCGCTACGTCCCCTCGCCCGACGAAGGCCGTGCGGGCGAGGCGCGTCGACCGGGCCGGCTTCAGTTGTTCGTCGAAAGCACGAATGAGAAGACGCTCAACATGGGCGACAACATCACCGTCGCCCCTTGGGGCCATCTGATCGTATGCGAGGACAACTATTCCAGCGACATCAGGAACCACCTGAAAGGCGTGACGCCGGACGGCAAGATCTACACCCTGGGCCGCAATGTGTTTCAGGGAAACTCGGAGTTCGCAGGCGCGGTCTTCTCGCCGGACGGATCGACCCTGTTCGTCAACATCCAGTATCCCGGCATGACCCTGGCGATCACCGGCCCATGGCGCGCGGCCCGGACATGAAGATGCGGGGCTGGGCGCGCAGCACCAGCCACAGGTTCGCCGTCGCCAAGGCCAGGACGACGGCGGCCCCGCCCTGGTGCAGCACCCCCAGCCACACCGGCACGGCGTTGATCAGGGTGACTACGCCCAGCAGGGCCTGGGCCCAGATCGCGCCGGCCAAGGCGAAGGCGCCGAACCCCATGCCTTCGGCCACGCGCCAACGCCAGGCCTGGAAGGCGTAGACGGTGACGGCGATCAGCAGTCCATAGGCGACCATTCGGTGGTTGAACTGGGTCAGGGCCTGATCGTGCAGCAGGGCGCCCGCCCCCAGGCTCCAGTCAGCCGGCGGCAGGACCTGGCCGTTCATCAGGGGCCAGTCGGTATAGACCAGCCCGGCATGACCCCCGGCGACCAGGGCGCCCAACAGGCACTGCAGGAAGACCAGCCCCAGCAGCAGACCCGCGCCCCGCGCCCAGCCGGCAGGCGGACGACCGTGATCCTGGCCGCTCCAGGCCTCCAGCCCGGTCCAGATCAAGGCGGCGAACAGAACGAAGGCCAGGCCCAAGTGAGTCGCTAACCGCTCGGGCGCGACACTCACGCGCTCGGACAGGCCGCTGGACACCATCCACCAGCCGATCAGCCCCTGAAGCCCGCCCAGCGCCAGCAGAACCACACAGCGCCAGATCAGCCGATCCGGCATAGCCCATTGACGAAACACCGAGCGCGGCGGCGCGGCGCGGCACAGCAGGAAGAAGACCAGCGGCAGGGCGAACACCGCCCCGACCAGCCGCCCGATCAGCCGGTGCAGCCATTCCCACCAGAAGATGCCCCGGAACTCCCCCAGGCTCATGCCGGCGTTGATCTGGGCGTATTGGGGAATCTGTTTGTACTTCTCGAACGCCTCGTTCCACTGGGCGTCGTTCAGAGGCGGGATGGCGCCCATGATGGGCTTCCACTCGGTGATCGACAGGCCCGAACCCGTCAGGCGCGTAATGCCGCCGATGACGACCATCAGGAACACGATGACCGCCGTGGCGAACAGCCACGCGGCCACGGCGCGATTGCGATCTGGATTTCCGAAACGGTTCATTCGACGCCCGACGCTGACCCGGATATGCTGTCGCGCTCGACCATGACCAAATCGCGACCGTGGCGGTATGCCCCGGTCTCGACGCAAGATCGAGTCGGATTGAGTTAACGGCGCTGACGCCGCAGGAGATCAGGGTTGCAGTACGCCGATATCGCCGCCGCCATCGCAGGTGGATTGCTTCTGGCCTGGATCGCGGACCTGCTGACCGGGCGTCGCGGATTCGGCGGGACGTCGCTGGTGTCCGGGGTCGGCCTGGTCTGCGGCTGGTTCCTGGCGGTGCGGGTGTTTGCGATCGGCACGATGGACAGCTGGGTTTGGGTGCCCTGGGCCCTGGTCGGATCTGGGGTCTGCCTGGTCGCCTTCTTCCTATTCAGGAACAAGCGCTGATGCCGCCCCGCGCGCGTCGATTCGTCGCCGCGATCGGCGTGCTGGCCTTTCTGGTCTTCTGGGTCTGGAGCCTGATCGCCCTGCGCGGCCTGTTCCCGGCCTCGGCCTGGATCGACTTCATCTTCTTCGGCGTGGGCGGCACGGCCTGGGGCCTGCCGTTGATCCCATTGCTGAAGTGGGCCGAACGCGGCTGAGGCCGGATATGGCGATGGGGCCGCCCGCAAGGACGACCCCACCATCAACATTCTATTTTTCAAGAATGGTCGGAGCGACAGGATTCGAACCTGCGACCCCTTGACCCCCAGTCAAGTGCGCTACCAGGCTGCGCCACGCTCCGAAGGCGCTCCCTATAGACGGGGGAATCCGGGATCGCAAACGCTAAAACGACTTATCCACCTACCGCGCGAGAATGGCGTCCAGCCGGGCCTTGGCCTGTTCCAGATCGGCTAGAAGCCGCTGCAAACCGGAGGTTTCAAGTCGCGCCGCATCGGGGGTCGGCGTCTGTTCGCGCGGCCCGTCCTCGATCAGATCGGCGGCGTCGGCGCCCACCAGCTTTTTCAGCCCCTGCTCCTTGTGCAGACGCTGGACGCCGCGAATGGTCAGACCGTCGTCATGCAGCAGCCGCTTGACCGTCTTGAGCACCAGAACGTCCTGCGGTCGATAGAATCGACGCCCGCCGGCGCGTTTGACCGGCGTTACGAACTCGAACTTGGTTTCCCAGAATCGAAGCACATGCTGCGGCGCCCCGACCTCTTCGGCCGCTTCGGAAATGCTGCGAAAGGCGCCGGGGCTCTTGGCCACCAGCGTCAGGCCTCGACAACGGCGTCGTGAACCCGGCTTTTCATGATCTGGGAGGCGCGGAAGCTGATGACGCGGCGCGGATTGATGGCCGCCGGCTCGCCCGTCTTGGGGTTGCGACCCATGCGGGCGCGCTTCTCGCGAACCTGAAAGACGCCGAACCCCGACAGTTTCACCGTCTCGCCGCGTTCCAGCGATTCGACGATCAGCTCCAGCGTTCGTTCGACTAGTGCCGAACATTCCTGACGCGACAGACCGACCTCGTCGTGGACGGCCTCGCACAGATCCGCGCGGGTCACAGTCTGTTGGCTGGCCATCATATCCCCCGCTCGCGCGATCAACTCGTTGTCATAGGGACGCAAAGGCCCCGAAAAATCAATGCCGCTAGGCGACTTTAGAGCCGCAGGGCGCAGGCGCCCCAGGTCAGGCCGCCGCCCATGGCCTCAAGCAGCACCATGTCGCCCTTCTTGATGCGGCCGTCTTGGATCGCGGCGTCCAGCGCCAGCGGGATGGAGGCGGCAGAGGTGTTGGCGTGCGTGGCGACGGTCGAGATCACCTTGTTCTCGTCCAGCCCCAGGCGGTCGCCCACGCCCTTGATGATGCGCTGATTGGCCTGATGAGGCACGAACCAGTCGACGTCCGAAATCTGGATGTTCGCCGCTGCACAGGCCGCGGTGATTCCCTCAGCGATATTGACGACCGCATGACGGAAGACCTGGTTTCCGGCCATGCGCAGATGCCCGACCGTGCCGGTCGTCGCAGGCCCGCCGTCGACATAGAGAAGGTCGGTCTTGGAACCGTCCGCGCGCAAAGCGAAGCCCAGCATCCCCTGATCGTCCGATGTCCCCTGCCCTTCGCGCGGCTCCAGCACGACCGCGCCGGCGCCATCGCCGAACAGGACGCAGGTGGTTCGGTCGGTCCAGTCCATCAGCCGAGTCATTTCTTCGGCCCCGATCACCAGGGCGCATTTCGACAGGCCGCGCGCCACGAAACCGTCGGCGACGCTGAGCGCATAGACGAAGCCCGAACAGACCGCCTGGACATCGAAGGCCACGCCCACGCCGGCCCCCAGCTTGCTTTGAACGATGGAGGCCACGGCCGGGAAGGTCATGTCCGGCGTGGTGGTGGCCACGATGATCAGATCGACGTCCGTCGGCGTCTTGCCGGCGTCCGCCAGAGCTTTCCTGGCCGCCTCGACCGCCAGGTCGCTGGTCGGCTGGTCGTCGCGCGCCTTGTGGCGCTGCTTGATGCCGGTGCGTTCCTGGATCCATTCGTCGGAGGTGTCGACGATCTTGGCCAGATCGGCGTTGGTGACGATCTGCTCCGGCAGGAAGGAGCCGACGCCGGTGACGACGCTGCGGGTGACGCTCACTGGACGGTTTCTCCCACGGGGGCGGCGGCCTTGGCGTGATCGAACACGGCGTCCAGCTTGCCCAGGTTGTCCCCCACCTTGCTCATATAGTCGCTGCGGGCCAGATCGACAGCGATGCGGATGGCGTTGCCGAACCCCTTGGCGTCCGCGCCGCCGTGGCTTTTCACCACGATGCCGTTCAGACCCAGCAAGGGACCGCCGTTGATGGCGCTGGGGTCGATCTTCTGACGCATCTTCTTCAGGGCCGGCATGGCGATGGCGGCGCCCAGCTTTGACTGCAGATTTGAAGTCAGGGCTTCTTTCAGCAGGGCCGAAATATAGCGAGCCGTGCCCTCGGCGGTCTTCAGGGCGATGTTGCCGGTGAAGCCGTCGGTGACAACAACATCCACCGTGCCCTTGGCGATGTCGTCGCCCTCGACGAAGCCATGATAGTTCAGGTCGAACGGGCCATCGCGCAGGATAGCATGCGCCTCCTTGACCTGTTCATTGCCCTTCATGTCCTCGGAGCCGACATTCAGCAGGCCGATGGTCGGGCGCGCCACCCCGCGCACCGCCGCCTGGAAGGCCTCGCCCATGATGGCGAACTCGATCAACTGCTCCGCGTCGCTGCCGATGTTGGCGCCCACGTCCAGAACGGCGGTATGCCCCTTGAAGGTCGGCCAGCTCGCGACGATAGCCGGCCGTTCCAGGCCGGGCGCGGACATCCGCAGGATCAGCTTGGCGATGGCCATCAAGGCGCCGGTGTTGCCGGCCGAGACCACGCCACCCGCCTCGCCCGTCTTCACGGCCTCGATGGCGTTCCACAGGCTGGAGCCCTTGCCGCGCCGCATCGCCTGGGCCGGCTTCTCGTCCATAGCCACGACCTTTTCGGTGTGTCGGATGTCGATGATGTCGGCCGCCAGGTTGCAGCGGGCCAGCTGCGCCCGGATCTGGGTCTCGTCGCCATGCAGCAGGAACCGCACGCCCTCGCCATTGTGGGCGGAGAGGTAACTGCTGATGCCGGGAACGACGACGGACGGCCCGTGATCGCCGCCCATGGCGTCAAGCGAGATCGTAACTGGGGTGGGCAAATGGACCTCGTGTGGCCGCGTCGTCTTGTCGCGCGACGCTTTCAGATTGGGCGCTGGACGATAGCGCCGACGCCGGGGGATGCAACCACCCGGTCCCTACGTCAACCTCGGCCCCGCCTCAGGCCGGATCTTCGCGATCCTTCAAGGCCTTCAGAGCGGCGAACGGCGAGATTTCACTGGGTTCTTCCGGTTGCACGAACTCCGCGCCCGGCTTGCGGGGGAACGGGTCCAGCGACAGCACCAACTGTTCGACGGCGTACTGGCCCAGGTCGATCTTGCCATCCTCGATCAGGTCGGCGCCCTCCTCGTCCAGCGTGATCTCGATCTCGTCGGTTTCCTCGGCCGCCGCCTCGGCCATCTGGATCGAGAAGCGTCGGTCAACATCGACCGGCAGCGGCTCCAGCGTCAGACCGCAGGTCTGGACGGCGTGGGCGACGACCCGGCCCCTCATCGTCCATTCGCTGGTGGAAGGCGTGGGCTTTATCTCCAGATCGACGATGAAATCCTCAAGCCGCTGCAGATCCAGGGATTGAGCGATTCGTTTGCGGGTGTCGGCGTCCGGTTCCAGCCGACGGCTCAGGCCGGCGCCGATCTGATTGATGCGAACCACGTCGCTGAAAGGCTGCGTCATGCTCATCTCGTTAAACCTCGGCCCAGGCTGGCGTCGCCAGCACGGTCTTGTAATCTTGTGCGCCCAGCGCCGACCGGCTGGCCAGGGCGTAGTCCGCCAAGGCGGCGGCGTGATCAGCTTGCGTCTCCGCATAAACGTTGCGGGCCATGGCCTCGGCCAAGGTCGTGGCGTCGCCGGCCCTTAGCGGCGCCTCATAGGCGTTCATGCGGCCATAGACCGCTTCGCCCAGCTTACGCATCTTCTTGCCCACCGAGACGTCGCCCACGCCTTCCTCGCGCAACGCATTA
Source organism: Brevundimonas sp. EYE_349 (assembly GCF_023147505.1). Classification (GTDB taxonomy): domain Bacteria; phylum Pseudomonadota; class Alphaproteobacteria; order Caulobacterales; family Caulobacteraceae; genus Brevundimonas. The sequence goes on from NZ_JAHXPB010000001.1 coordinate 344,229, forward strand.
TCCAGCGCTGATACATAGACGTCGAATACCGCCTGGGCCGCGTCGCGTCCTTGGGCCGTGTCTTCATCGCGCAAGCGCAGCACCAGCAGCAGCACGTGCAACGTATAAAGCTCGAATCGGGCGTCTATGCGGTCGGCGACGCCCAACCGCGTGTAAAAGACGGGATTTCGCGCCTGAGACACGGCCTTGGCGTAAAGATCGTCGCCGATGCGCGGCCCAGATCTGGGTTTGAACAGGTTTTTCAGCATGGGTTCCTACGGCCCCTTTTCCGCCGCGCCGTTGAACTAGGACGCAGGTCCGTCTAGGTCAAAGACCTTGTTCTCTCGCAGGCGCCCGACCATGTCCCGTTTCGTCCCGCTTCTCGCCGCCGTTTCGCTGGCCGGTTTCAGCGCCGCCTGCGCGCCCGTTATCGGCTCCAACGGCTTCCAGGCCATCGACGCCAAGCCCCAGGACGTGGTCGCCGGGACCGACACCAAGGAGACGGTGCTGGCCAAGCTGGGCTCGCCCTCGACCACCTCGACGTTCGAACCTAACCAAGTCTGGTACTACATCAGCCAGACGACCGAGAAATACACCTACAACCTGCCCAAGGTCTCCAGCCGCACTGTGACCGAGATCACCTTCGCGCCCGGCGGCGATCAGGTGGCGGCGGTGCGGACCCTGGGTCTGACCGACGGCGAGGACGTCGCGATGAACCGTAACGAGACCCCGACGCGCGGCCGCTCGCTGACGGTTCTGGAGCAACTGCTCGGCAACGTCGGTCGCGGCCAATTGCCCCGCACGGAAGACGACACGCCCGGTCAGCGCCGCCCCGACTAAGTTCGCCCGCCTCCAGACAAGCGAACGGCCCGGAGATCGTTCTCCGGGCCGTCGTTGTTTCGGAACGGCTCTAACCGACCGAGCCGCTGGCCAGCATCGCCAGCAGAAGCAGGGCGACGATATTGGTGATTTTGATCATTGGATTGACCGCCGGGCCGGACGTGTCCTTGTAGGGATCGCCGACCGTATCGCCGGTCACGGCCGCCTTGTGCGCCTCCGACCCCTTACCGTGGACGACGCCGTTCTTGTCGGTGAAGCCTTCCTCGATCACCTTCTTGGCGTTGTCCCAGGCGCCGCCGCCCGAGGTCATCGAAATGGCCACGAACAGGCCGGTCACGATCACCCCCATCAGCATGGCGCCGAGGGCGGCGAAGGCGTTGGCCTTGTCCGAAATGCTCAGCACCGCGACGAACAGAACGATAGGCGACAGCACCGGCAGCAGCGACGGCGCGATCATCTCGCGGATCGCCGCCTTGGTCAGGATGTCGACCGCCCGCCCGTATTCCGGTTTGACCTGATAGGTCATGATGCCCGGGTTCTCGCGGAACTGCCGCCGCACCTCTTCGACCACCGATTCGGCCGCCCGCCCGACCGCCATCATCGACATGCCGCCGAACAGGAAGGGCAGCAGCCCCCCGAACAGCAGACCGACGACGACGTACGGATTGGTTAGGTCGAATGCGACCTCCCCCATATTAGCGAAGAACGGATAGTCCGCCGGATTGGCCGAGAAATACTGCAGGTCCGACGTGTAGGCCGCGAACAGCACCAGCGCGCCGAGACCCGCAGAACCGATGGCGTAGCCCTTGGTCACCGCCTTGGTCGTGTTGCCGACCGCATCCAGCGCATCTGTCGAATGGCGCACCTCAGCCGGGAGGCCGGCCATCTCGGCGATGCCGCCGGCGTTGTCGGTGACGGGACCGAAGGCGTCCAGCGCCACGATCATCCCCGCCACGCCCAGCATGGTCGTTGTGGCGATGGCGATGCCGAACAGGCCCGCCAACTGGAAGCTGACGATGATGCCGACGATGATCGTGAGAGCCGGGAGAGCCGTGGCCTCCAACGACACCGCCAGACCCTGGATGACATTGGTGCCGTGACCGGAGACCGAGGCGTTGGCCACCGACCGCACCGGCCGGAAGCCCGACCCGGTGTAGTATTCCGTCACCACCACGATCGCCGCCGTCACTACCAGTCCGACCATGCCGGACCAGAACAGCGCCATGGGCTGGATCTCCAACCCGCTGGCCGTGACGATAGGCCCTGTCACCATCTGGTTGATGACCCACCAGACCGCCCCAATCGATAGGACGCCGGTCACGATCAGGCCCTGGTACAGCGCGCCCATGATGTTGCGGCTCTTGCCCAGTCGCACGAAGACGCTGCCGACGATGGAGGTGACCACGCAGACGGCGCAGATCGCCAGCGGCAGGACCATCATGACATCCACATAGGGCTGGCCTCGGAAGAAGATGGCGGCCAGCACCATGGTCGCCACCGTCGTCACCGCATAGGTCTCGAACAGGTCGGCAGCCATGCCGGCGCAGTCGCCGACGTTGTCACCGACATTGTCGGCGATGGTGGCGGCGTTGCGGGGATCGTCTTCCGGGATGCCCGCCTCGACCTTGCCTACCATGTCGCCGCCGACGTCGGCGCCCTTGGTGAAGATGCCGCCGCCCAGACGCGCGAAGATGGAGATTAGCGATGCGCCGAAGCCCAACGCCACCAGCCCGTCGATGACGTCGCGTCCGGTCGACGCCAGCCCCAAATGCTGGGTCAGCACGATATAGTAGCCCGACACCCCGATCAGGGCGCCGCCCGCCACGAACATGCCGGTGATGGCGCCCGATCGGAACGCCAGGTCCAGCCCCTTTGCCAGACCTTGGGACGCGGCCTGGGCTGTGCGGACATTGGCGCGCACGGATATCAGCATCCCTGCATAACCGGCCGCCCCGGACAAGAAGGCCCCGATCAGGAAGCCGATGGCGGCATAGACGCCGATCAGAAAATAGGCCGCGATCAGGATCAAGATCCCGACCAGACCGATGGTCAGATATTGCCGTTTCAGATAGGCGGAAGCGCCTTCCTGAATGGCCGCTGCGATCTCTCGCATCTTGTCGTTTCCGGTGCTCGCCTTCATCAGCACGGCGGTCTGAACGGCGCCGTAAAGCACCGCCAGAACGCCCGCCGCGAAGACCAGCGTAAGTGAGTTCGTCATTGGCGTTTCCATGCCCTTGCAACCAGGCGCGCAGGCCATGGGCGGCGGTCGGGCGTTGTCGCCTCTGTCCGCCTTCCGGTCCCCCCGCACGCGGCGAACGCGTCAGTGCGTCCTTTGGGATTTGCATACCAACGGTGTCACGGCGGGAGTTTCGATGCAATCACACCAGGTGGCCGTGAGAGCGACCCGCTTCAAAACAACCTGAGACCGTTGCCACTTCGCGCAGATCGTGAGACCCTTCATGAGAATGAGGTTTTGCAAATGATCTTGAATGTCGCGTTTTTCGTCGCAGCCTTAATGGTTCAAGACCAACCGGCGGCGCCCGCACCGGCTACGGCCCAACCCGCGCCCACCACGCAGGCGGCGCCTCAAAGGTCGCGTCGGATCTGCGAAACGCGCGCTCCTACCGGCCGACGGCTGCAGCAGCGCATTTGCTATACGCCTGAGCAGCACGCGGCGCTTGTCGCGGCGAAGCGCAAGGAAGCGGAAGACGTGGTGGCCGGCGGGAACACCTTAGACGAGGAAGCCAAAATCCTCGGTGGCATCTAACGCGGCGTCGGTATCCCTGTCCGGCGACGCGGTGTCTGGCTGAGCACCTGGACACGCCGGATGGAGCCGCGCCCGGAAATCGCGGCCGAAGCCGAAACAAGGGCGGCGGAAAGGGCGCGTTCATCCAATCGGGTCCAGTCGCCGGGCACGGTGAAGGGCGTGCGATGGGCGGCGCGGACCAGGGCGTCGCGAAAGAAGGCTTCCTTGGGCTTGATCTGTTCCATCGTCTTGCCGGCGCCCAGTTCCAGTCGAAGCGCGACGAAGACGTAGTTGCGAAGCCGGCCGCCGTCGATGACCGGTAGGCCCAATCCGGCGATGCTCAAGGACGCAGGCGCGGCAGGTGCGTCGCTGGAGGCGGCGGGGCGCGGCAGGCCGCCTGCAAGGGCGACGGTCCCGGCGGCTATCAGGGTTCTGCGATCCATCACGACTCTTTAGCCGATGGGCGTTAGGATTCCCTTGCCGCCTCAGCCATGGGTCCAGCCGCGACGTCTCATTTCGATCGGACGACCGTCGTGGATCGCGGTCAGGCCGGCGCCGGAAGTTACGTCGCCTATTCGCGTCAGTCGGACCAGTCGCTTCTCGGCCTCGCGACGCAGCGCCTCCTCATGGCGGGGACGGGCGGTGAAGGCGATCTCGTAGTCGTCGCCGCCGCTGGCCAGGTCTTCCAACGACAGTTGAGCATCGACGCGGTCGTCGAACCACGCCTGGGCGGCGGCCGACAGCGGCAGAACGTTCAGGTTAAGGGTGACGCCGACGCCGCTGACGTGGGCGATATGGCCCAGGTCCGCCGCCAGACCATCGGACACATCCACCGATGCCGTCGCGAACTCTCGGATCGCCTGTGCGAAATCCAGGCGCGGCGTCGGCGTCCGGTAGCGGTCGATCAGAGCCGCGAGACGCACCTCGTCCAGCGACAGTTCACCCCGCGCCGCCCGCAGGCCCAGAAACCCATCGCCGATGGCGCCGGTGACGAAGACCAGATCCCCCACCTGCGCCCCCGCCCGCGAAACCGCCGCGCCCGCCGACACCCAGCCCAGGGCAGTCAGGGAGAAGCTGGCCGGTCCCGGCGTCCTGACCGTGTCGCCGCCCAGCAGGGCCACGCCGAACCTGGCCTGATCCTCGGCCAGACCCGCCGCAAAGGCTTCGCGCTCTGGCCAGCCGCAGCGTTCCGGCCAGAAGCAGGACAGCAGATAGCCGAACGGCTCGGCGCCCTTGGCCGCCAAGTCCGACAGATTCACCCGCAGCAGCTTCCTGGCCACGGTATTCATCGGATCGTCGGGCAGGAAATGCACGCCCTCGACCATGGCGTCCTTGGTCAGGACGAGGTCATGGCCGGGACGCGACGGCAACACAGCCACGTCGTCCATAAGCCCCCTCGCCCACTCGGGATGGGCCAGGGGCCTCAGCAGCCTCTCGATCGTCTCGAACTCGCCCGCGACGTCGAGCGCGGGCATTATTTGCGCGTGTCTTTGGCTACGCCGTCCAGCGCGGCGTTGACGAAGCGCGCCTCGGCGTCGTCGAAGAAGGCCTTGGCCAGCTCGACGTATTCGTCGATCACGACCTCGCGCGGCGTCTCGGGGTGTTTCATCAGCTCCCAGGCGCCCGACCGCAGAAGGGCGCGCAGGGTGGCGTCGATCCGCTCCAGCTTCCAGTTGGAGGCCAGGCGCGCCTTGATGGCGGCGTCGATATCGCGCTGGCTTTCGATCACGCCGCGCACGATGTCTGCGAAATAGGCCTCGTCGGCCTCGGCCAGGGCCTCGCCCTCGATGTCGGCGTCGAAGCGGAAGTTGGAGAATTCGGTGATCACCGTCTCCACGCCCTCGCCCGCAAGCTCCATCTGATAGAGCGCCTGCACGGCGGCGAGACGCGACACGGTTCGGGCGCGGCGCTGTTTGGAGGTCAGATTCGGCTCGGCGCGCTGCCTTTGGGCTTCGGCGAGTTGTTCGAGGACGGCTTTTACGCTGTTCGGTTCAGTCATGCGCCGACGCCTACGCGCAATCGCTTCTTCAAGGCAATCAGTTCCAGACAGGCTTTCGCCGCCCCGCCCCCCTTATCCCCTTCCGACAACCGCGCCCGATACCAGGCCTGATCCTCGTCCTCGGTCGTCAGCACGCCGTTGCCAATGGCCAGACCCTTGACCCCCAGGGCCATGATGCCGGCCGCCGACTGATCCGAGACGATCTCGAAATGATAGGTCTCGCCGCGGATGACCGTGCCGAGCGCGACATAGCCGTCATAGCGTGGCGCGGTCGGGAAGCGTCCCGCCTCTTCGGCCATGGCGATCGCGGGAGGGATTTCCAGCGCGCCGGGCACGGTGATCACGTCGAAGTCGGCGCCGCGCGCCTTCAGCGTCTCCTTGGCGCCCTCGAGAAGGGCGTCCGCCAGCTCGTCATAGAACCGAGCCTCAACGATCAGAATACGGGGGGCTTCGCTCACGCCTTGGTCTCTCCATCCATGTCCCGCCAGCCGACGATGCGCAGGCCGTAGCCTTCCAGCGCGGTTGGTTCGGGTCGGGTCGAACTCATCACGATCATGTCCTTGACGCCCAGGTCCAGCAGGATCTGCGCCCCGACTCCGTAAGCCCGCAGCGACCGATCCACCGCCGTTGGCCGGTCCGCCCCCGCCAGCCGCTCGGCCAGCGATGTCAGCGACGGGTCGCGCAGGAACACGACCACGCCGGGGCCCTCATGGTCGGTGATCTGGCGCAGGGCGCTGGGCACATAATCCTGGCGCGCCTCCACGTGACCCAGCAGGTCGCAGGCGAAATCGACCTGATGCATCCGCACCAGGGTCGGCTTGGACGGGTCGATCCGGCCGTGGACCAGGGCGACGTGTTCGGCCCCCTCGATGGTGTTCTTGTACAGCATCAGGCGGAACGGTCCGCCGTGCACACTGTCGAACGGGGTGTCCATAATCCGCTCGACGAAGCGTTCTGTGCGGCGGCGATAGGCGATCAGATCGGCGATGGTGCCGATCTTCAGCCCATGCAGTTGGGCGAAGGCCACCAGATCGGGCATCCGCGCCATCTCGCCGTCGTCCTTGATGATCTCGCAGATCACCCCGGCGGGCGTCAGGCCGGCCATGCGGCTGATGTCCACGGCCGCCTCGGTGTGGCCAGCGCGGACCAAAACGCCGCCATCGCGCGCCACCAGGGGGAAGATGTGGCCGGGTGAGACGATGTCGTCCATGCCCTTGGACGCATCGGTCGCCACATGGATGGTGCGCGAGCGGTCGGCGGCGGAGATGCCGGTCGTGACGCCCTCCTTGGCCTCGATGGAGACGGTGAAGGCCGTCTTCATGCTCTCGCGATTGTCGGCGGCCATCGGCGGAAGGCGCAGTTGCTGCGCCCGCTCGGCCGTCAGGGCCAGGCAGACCAGGCCCCGCGCCTGGCGGATCATGAAGTTGATCTGGTCCGGCGTGGCGAACTGGGCGGGGATGATGATGTCCCCCTCATTTTCGCGGTCCTCGGCGTCCACCAAGATGTAGGGACGGCCGTTGCGGGCGTCCTCCAGGATGTCCTCGATCGGACTGATTGGGCTGTCGTTCACATTGGCGGCCGGGACTTGCATCATGCCGTCTCCTGCCACCGCGCGAGGTAACGCGCCAGCATGTCGATCTCCAGATTGACCAGATCGCCGACCTTGAGCTCCCCCAGCGTCGTCACCGCCCAGGTGTGGGGGATGATGTTCAGCCAGAAGACCTGCCCCTCGACCGCGTTAACGGTCAGGGACACGCCATCAACGGTGATCGAACCCTTGCCGGCGATATAGCGATGCAAAGGGGACGGAGCCTCGACCCCGATCCGGTGCGATCCGCCCTCCGGCGTGATGGAAACGATGCGTCCCAAGCCGTCGACGTGTCCTGAAACGACATGGCCGCCCATCTCGTCGCCCAGTTTTGCCGCCCGTTCCAGGTTGACGCTGTCCCCCACGGCCCAGGAGCCAAGCGTGGTCTTGGACAAGGTCTCGTTCGACACCTCGACGGCGAACCAGCCCCCATTCTCGTCCAAGCCCTTCTCCGTCACAGTCAGGCAGCAGCCCGCATGACTGATGGAGGCGCCCAGGTCTATGCCTGCGGTGTCCCAGGCCGTCTCGATCTCATAGCGCAGGTCGCGGTCGGTCTCGCGAACGTCGCGGACGCGGCCGATGTCGGTGACGATGCCGGTGAACATTTGGCGTTGGCCCCTTTCGGACCCCGAAAACACAGTCTGAATAGTCTCAATCGTCTGAAATCGACATCACAGACGGACGTAGCGTTCCCACAGATCGGCGCCTACGGGCTCAACGCCCAGGCGACGGAACTTGGGGGCGTCGGACAGCTTTGCAAGAGCCAAGGCGGCGACGCAGGGCCGCCCCTCCCCTCCCAGCAGCATGGGCGCGCGGAACCATTCCAACGCATCGACGGCCTTGGCGCGCAGGAAGGACGCCGCGACCTGCCCGCCGCCCTCGATCAGAACCGAGGTCACGCCAGCGTCTTTCAGGGCCTTCAGCACAGCGGGGATGGCCGGACGGCCGTCTTCCGCTTCAACCCGCCGCACCTTGGCCGACCCGATGGCTTGGGGCTCGGCGGAGGTCAGGATCAGGGTGTTCTCGCCAGCGACCTTCGCTGTGCAAGGCGTCCGAAGCCGGCTGTCCAGCACAACCCGCAACGGCTGGTCCACGGCGCGGCCCGGCAGGCGGGCGGTCAGTTCGGGATCGTCGTGCAGCACCGTCGCCACGCCGACCAGAATGGCGTCATGGGCGGCGCGCAGCCTGTGGCCCTCCAGCCGCGCCGCCTCGCCGGTGATCCACTGGCTTTCACCCGAGGCCGTGGCGATCCGCCCGTCCAGCGAGGTCGCCAGTTTCAGGGTGACCCGCATCAGACCTTGCCGGTCGGCTCGTCCAACCCTTCGTCGCCCAGGAATTTTGCGAAATCGCCGGTGTGGCGGAAATCCTTATAGACCGAGGCGTAGCGGACATAGGCCACCTCATCCACGCCCTTCAGCGCCTTCATGATGAAGTCGCCGACGGTGCTGGACGGGATTTCCGTTTCGCCCAGACTTTCCAACTGGCGGACGATCCGGTTGACCATCTGCTCGACCTGATCGGCCTGGACCGGGCGTTTGCGCAGGGCCACGCCTAAAGAGCGTTCCAACTTGTCGCGTTCGAACGGGGTGCGTCGTCCGTTGCGCTTCAAGATGACCAGTTCGCGCAACTGGACGCGCTCGAAGGTCGTGAAGCGGCCGTTGCAGTTGGGACAGGACCGGCGGCGACGAATGGCCGAGCCGTCGTCCGACGGTCGGCTATCCTTAACCTGCGTATCCTGATGACCGCAAAACGGGCACTTCATCAGCGGCTTACCCGTAGATTGGGAAGCGATGCGTCAACTCGCGCACCTGAGCAGCGACACCAGCGACCACGGCCGGATCGGCTTCGTCGCCGCCGTTCATCGACGAGACGACGTCGGCGATCCAGTGACCGATCTGTTTGAACTCTTCTTCGCCGAAGCCGCGCGTGGTGCCTGCGGGGGCGCCCAGGCGGACGCCCGAGGTGACGGTGAAGGGCGCAGTGTCGAACGGCACGCCGTTCTTGTTGCAGGTCATCAGCGCCTTTTCGAGTTCATGCTCGGTCGCCTTGCCGGTCACACCCTTTGGCCGCAGGTCGACCAGGGCCAGGTGGCTGTCCGTGCCGCCCGAGACGATGGCCAGACCGCGCTCGATCAGCACGCCGGACAGGGCCTGGGCGTTCTTGACGATCTGTTGGGCATACAGCTTGAACTCGGGCTTCAGCGCCTCGCCGAAGGCCACGGCCTTGGCGGCGATGACGTGTTCCAGCGGGCCGCCCTGCAGGCCGGGGAAAACGGCCGAGTTGATCTTCTTGCCCAGATCAACGTCGTTAGACAGGATCATGCCGCCGCGCGGGCCGCGCAGGGTCTTGTGCGTCGTGGTCGTCACGACGTGGGCGTGCGGGATCGGGTCGGGATAGGCGCCCCCGGCGATCAGACCGGCATAGTGGGCCATATCGACCATCAGATAGGCGCCGACCGAATCTGCGATCTCGCGGAAGCGCTTGAAGTCGATGTGGCGCGAATAGGCGCTGGCGCCCGCCAGGATCAGCTTGGGCTTCTCCTTCTCGGCCATTTCGGCGACGTGATCGTAGTCGATCAGGTGGGTGTCTTCGCGAACCTTGTAGGTCACGGGGCGGAACCACTTGCCCGACTGGTTGGCTGGTGAACCGTGCGTCAGGTGTCCGCCGCAGGCCAGATCCATGCCCAGGAAGGTGTCGCCGGGCTGCAGCAGGGTGAAGAAGACGGCCTGGTTGGCCTGGGCGCCAGAGTGAGGCTGGACGTTGGCGAAGGCGGCGCCGAACAGCTTCTTCGCCCGCTCGCGCGCAAGATCCTCGGTGATGTCGACGAACTCGCAGCCGCCGTAATAGCGGCGACCGGGATAGCCTTCCGCATATTTGTTCGTCAGGACAGAGCCTTGCGCGTCCAGCACAGCCTGGGAGACGATGTTCTCGGAGGCGATCAGTTCGATCTGTTCGCGCTGACGGCCCAGTTCACCCTGGATGCCCTTGAAGACGTCCGGGTCGGCGTCAGCGAGCGTTTTGGTGAAATAGGCGTCGTGAGTGAAGGCCGTCACGCTGAAATCCCCGCAAATCAGAAGCTGGCCTATCTATCCCCAGCCGCGCGCGACCACAACATCTTGTGGCGCGGCGTTCAATGAATGGCCTGCGCCCGCTAGACTGTCGAAGTCTGTGGCACCCGCCACTCGCGCCGAAGCGCGCCATAGACCACCATGTCGCACAGCCCCTTGTGGGTCGTCTCGTGCTCCCTCAGACAGCCCTCCCGCACTAGGCCGAGGCTTTCGGCCAGAGCGATGGACGCGACATTCTCGGCGTCGATTTCCGCATAGACCCGTCGGCGGCCCTCGCGCGCGAAAAGATAGGAAATCAGGGCAGTCATACACTCCTTGGCCGCCCCACGACCCTGATGGTCGATGACCGTGACATAGCCGACTTCGAACACGCCCTCGTCTCGACCGGGAAAGGCGACGTATCGACCGGCGACGGCCCCTGTGGTTCGATCCACGGCGATCCAGCTGCGGCCTGGCCATGTCGGATCGGTCAGCCAGTCCGCCAGTTCCGCCTCGCTGCCGAACGCGCCGCGCGACATGTAGAGACACTGGGCGTCGTCGGACAGGGTGGGAAACAGCGCCGTTGCGTCCTGGCGAACCAGCTTCCGCATTTCGAAACGGGGTGTGTCGAGGGTGGGCGTATCAAGCATCGTCGTGTTCGAACCAGCGAGCGTGACGCGGGCTATGTCGCCAAGGCGCGTCGCAACTTGGCGATCGCCACCCGTTCGACGGACTTCGGCTCGTTCACCGGGCCCATGGCGCTGACCTCGCGGCCGGTGGCGACGTGGATGGCCGAGCATTTGACGTAGGGGCCGTTACGGGTGAACTCGACGATGACCTCACCGAGGTCGTCGCCGGTCGTCATGCGGCGACGGGACGGCGCGCCACGTTGCAGTGGGCGAACAGCTTGTCCATCGCCTGGACCAGATGGTCCATCATGGCGTCGGTGTGGTTCGGCGAGGGTGTGAAGCGCAGGCGCTCGGTTCCCTTGGGCACGGTCGGATAGTTGATCGGCTGAACATAGACGCCGTATTCATCCAGCAGCATGTCCGAGATCATCTTGCAGTGGATCGGATCGCCCACATGCACAGGCACGATGTGGCTCTCGCTTTCCATCACCGGAATGCCGGCAGCGGCGAAGCGAGCCTTCAGCGTCGCGGCGCGTTCCTGATGTTTTTCACGCAGTTCCGGATGGCTTTTCAGGTGACGCACAGAGGCTAGCGCCCCCGCCGTCAGGGCCGGCGGCAGGCTGGTGGTGAAGATGAAGCCCGAAGCCCAGCTGCGGACCGCGTCCACGATCACGGCGTCGGCCGCGATATAGCCGCCCATCACGCCGATGGCCTTGCCCAAAGTGCACTCGATGATGTCGATCTGGTTCAGAACGCCGTCGCGTTCGGCCACGCCCGCGCCCGTGCGTCCATACAGGCCAACGGCGTGCACCTCGTCGAGATAGGTCATGGCGCCGTATGTCTTGGCCAAGGCGATGGTGCCGGCCAGGTCGGCGATGTCGCCGTCCATCGAATAGACGCTCTCGAATGCGATCAGCTTGGGCGCGTCGGCGGGCGCGGCGGCCAGCAGGCTTTCCAGATGCGCCAGGTCGTTGTGCATGAACACATGACGCTCGCCCCCGCCATGGCGGATGCCGGCGATCATGGAGGCGTGGTTCACCGAGTCGGAGAAGACGATCAGGCCGGGCAGAATCTTCTGAAGCGTCGACAGCGTCGCCTCATTGCCCACATAGCCCGATGTGAAGAGCAGCGCCGCTTCCTTCTGGTGCCAGTCGGCCAGCTCGGCCTCCAGGTCCACCGCCGAACGGGTCGTGCCGGAAATGTTGCGGGTGCCGCCGGCGCCGGCGCCCACGGCGTCGATCTCTTCGTGCATAGCCGACAGCACCGCGTCGTGCTGGCCCATGCCGAGATAGTCGTTGGAGCACCAGATGACGACATCCTGTTCGGACCCATCTTCACGGCGACGCACGGCGAGCGGGAACTGGCCACGCACGCGCTTGAGATCGGCGAAGACGCGATAGCGTCCTTCGCTGCGAACCTGCTCCACGGAGCGGTTGAAGGCGGCCTTGTAATCGAACAACGCGGAGTCTTTCGCTTATGGCGACGGCTGAACGTTTTCTGCTCTCCCCGCGCCGCCTTGTCCATGTCCGCGACATGGACAAAACGACCCAAACCGTTAATTGATAACGGTTCTCACTAGCCTGAGCGGGTTAGCCCGGCTTGCGGAAGCGATAGACGAATTGGTCTGTCCTGCCGCGAATCCTCTCGTCGAAGACGTTCAGGCTGTGATCGTCGGCCGGGTTGGCGACGGCTGTGCTTTCGCCCTCATAGACAAATCCGGCCGCCTGGACCTCGCGCTTCAGATAGTCGCCTTCGATCCGGTGCAGGGTCTGGACCGCCGAAACGCCGGTTCCCGGCGCGGCCTGGTGGTCGATCAGGATGTAGCGACCACCCGGCCTCAGGGCGGCGAAGGCGGCGGCGTTCATCCGGGCGACGTCGGTGTTGAAACCGGGGATGTGGAAGTCGTGGTACTCCTGGCTCATGAAGATCATGTCCAGCGGCTCGGCGAAGGTCATGGAGTCCAACAGGCCGTTGACCCGCGCCACGTTCGGATAGGCAGCGGCCAGGGCGTCGGCACCCGCGTTTTCGCGCGCCATCGTCCGCTCGGGCACGAAGGCGTAGACGCGGCCAGTCGGGCCGACGACGTCGGAGAACAGGCGGGTGAAATAGCCGGAGCCGGGGCGGATGTCGGCGACCTTGTCGCCGGGCGCCAGCTGGGCGAAGGCCAGCATCTCGGCCGGATGACGCAGCGCATCGCGCGCCACCTCTTCGGCGGGACGCCTGGGGTCGGCGAAGGCCTCGGCGTACAGGTCGGCATAGCCTGCGGGTTCGGCGTCAGCCGCTGCCTGATCTGCCCTCAAGGCATAATCCGAAGCCGATCTGACGACCGTGCGCTCCCCACCGTCCGAGTCGATGATGATACAGCCGGATAGGCCCGCCGCCGAAGCCAAGGCCGTCACGTTCGTCGCCAATTTCCAGATCATCGCCGTCTCCCTTGATTGTCGCGATAGGCCCGCATTTCACCGATCCGCGCAAGCGGCGATCACGACCGAAACGATCCGACGCATCTCGCGATTTGCGCCGTTCGCCCTGCGGCGCTAGTCCCACGCCAGATTTCGCAAGGTCACGCCATGCTTCCGTATCAGCCCGCCCCCTTCCCGCTCGCCCGGCCGCGCCGCCTGCGCGCCAGCTCATGGGTGCGCCGCCTGGTGGCCGAAACCACCCTGACGCCGGCCGATCTGATCTGGCCGCTGATCGTGCATGACGGGGTGGAGGATCGTGTTCCGGTCGCCTCCATGCCCGGCGTGTTTCGGCTTTCGCCCAAGGCGGCCGCGGCTGCGGCGGTCCAGGCGCGTGACCTCGGCATTCCGATGGTGGCTCTGTTCCCCAATGTCGATGGCGCGATCAAGGATGCGGTCGGCACCGGGGCGACCGATCCCGACGGCCTGATCCCCGACTGTATTAAGGCGATCAAGGACGCTGCTCCCGAGATCGGCGTCATGACCGACGTGGCGCTGGACTGCTACACCGACCACGGGCACGACGGGGTGATGGAGGGAGAGCGGGTTTTAAACGACGCTTCGCTGGACCGCCTGGCAGAACAGGCCTTCATTCACGCCCACGCCGGAGCCGACGTCGTGGCGCCTTCCGACATGATGGACGGGCGCATCCAGGCGGTGCGCGAAGCGCTGGAGGCCAATGGATTTCAGGACACGCTGATCCTGTCCTACGCGGCCAAGTTCGCCTCGGCCTTCTATGGCCCCTACCGCGACGCCGTGGGGTCGTCCGCCATGCTGAAGGGCGACAAGAAGACCTATCAGATGGACTACGCCAACTCCGACGAGGCGCTGAAGGAGGTGGCCATGGACCTGTCGGAAGGCGCCGATGCGGTGATGGTCAAGCCGGGGATGCCCTATCTGGACATCGTGCGCCGGGTTTCGGAAACCTTCCGCGTGCCCACCTTCGCCTATCAGGTGTCGGGCGAGTATGCGATGATGCAGGCCTCCATCGCCAATGGCTGGCTGAATCAGGATCGTGCCATTCTGGAGACCCTGCATGGATTCAAGCGGGCCGGTTGCGCGGGCGTCCTGACCTATTTCGCCCCCCAGGCCGCGCGTTTGCTGGGCCGATGACCGTCGAGATTCGGCCGGTCACGGACGCCGACTGGCCGGGGCTCTGGCCGATCATCGAGGCCGTCACGCGCGCGGGCGAGACCTACACCTATCCGCTGGACATGACCGAGGCGCAGGCGCGCGGGTTTTGGACGCCGTCGGCTCCCGGCGGAACCCTGGTCGCGGTCGAGGACGGTCGGGTGCTGGGCGCCGCCAAGATCATCCCGAACCAGCAGGGAAACGGCGCCCACGTCGCCAACGGCAGTTTCATGGTCGCGCCCCAGGCGCGCGGACGCGGCGTGGCCCGCGCCCTGGGCGAGGCCGCCCTAGCCTTCGCCCGCGACGCCGGATTCAAGGCCATGCAGTTCAATGCGGTCGTGGAAACCAATACAGTCGCCGTCGCCCTGTGGCGAAAGCTTGGCTTCGACATCGTCGGGACGGTCCCCGAAGCGTTCGATCACCCGACGCACGGCCTGGTCGGGCTGCACGTCATGTATCGGCGCCTCTGAACCATCAGTTGCGAGGCTGCAGCCGCGCCGCCAGGCTGGAAGTGTCCCAGCGATTTCCGCCGATGCCCTGCACCTCGGCGTAGAACTGGTCGACCAGAGCCGTCAGGGCCAGTTTGGCGCCGTTCGACCGCGCCTCGTCGAGCACCAGACCCAGATCCTTGCGCATCCAGTCGACGGCGAAACCGAATTCGAACTCGCCCCTAGCCGCCGTCTTCCAGCGGTTGTCCATCTGCCAGCTCTGCGCCGCGCCCTTCGACACGGCCTCATAGGCGGCGTCGGTGTCGAGACCCGCGACCTGTGCGAAATGCACCGCCTCGGCCAGGCCCTGGACCACGCCGGCGATGGCGATCTGGTTGACCATCTTGGTCAGTTGGCCCGATCCCGCCGGCCCCATGTGTTTGATCGCCTTGGAATAGGCGTTCAGGGCGGGCTCCACCCTAGCCAGAGCCTCGGCGTCCCCGCCCGCCATGACGCTGAGCTGGCCGTTTTCAGCCCCGGCCTGACCGCCCGACACGGGGGCGTCCACGAAGCGGCGCCCCTGCCCCGCCGCCAGATCGGCCATCTCGCGCGCCAACTTGGCCGACGTGGTCGTGTGGTCGACGATGACGGCGCCCTCGGCCAAATGCGGCACGGCCTCGGTCACAACCGCGCGCACATCGTCGTCATTGCCGACGCACAGGACGAACAGGTCCACGCCTCGTACCGCCTCGGCCACGGTCATCGCAGCCCGCCCGCCGGTCGCGGCGGCCCAGGCCTGGGCCTTCGCGGGCGTGCGATTGAAGCCGGTCACGTCGTAGCCCGCCTGAACCAGATGACGCGCCATGGGGGCGCCCATAACGCCCAGGCCGGCGAAAGCGATCTTCATGTCAGGCTCCTGAAAGCGTTTGCGTCGGACTAGGCCGCGTCGCGGCGGCGTTCAAGGTCAACGCGCGGTTAACCTTGCCGGGTCAGAATGGGACACCACTCCTCGGGATGCATATCCATGTCCGTGAGCGATCGTCCGATCCTCATCAAGAAGGTCAAGAAGGTCTCCGGCGGGGGCCACCATGGCGGCGCGTGGAAGGTGGCCTATGCGGACTTCGTCACCGCAATGATGGCCTTCTTCCTACTGATGTGGCTGATCAACGCGACCGACCCCGAGCAGAAGAAGGGCATCGCCGAATATTTCGCACCGGCCAGCGTATCGGAGACCACCTCAGGCTCGGGCGGCATCCTGGGCGGTACGGCGTTGGGTGACGACGGCCCCAAGAGTTCCGGCTCCCAATCCGTGCTGCAGCAACTGGCGCCCGAGGCGCCGGCGACCGATCAGACTGGACCCAGCGCCAACCTATCCTCGGCCAGCGACGCCGCGCTCCAGGCCGAAATGCAGAAGCGCGAGGCGGCCGAATTCGCCAGCGCAGCCGAATCCCTGCGTCAGGCCATGCAGTCGATGCCGGAACTGGCCGAACTGTCCAAACAACTGATCGTGGACCAGACGCCGGAGGGCCTGCGCATCCAGCTGGTCGATCAGGAAGGTCGGTCCATGTTCGACAACAACTCCGCCCGCCCCAACGCACGGGCCCAGGTGCTGCTACGAGCGGTGTCCAAGGTCATCAATCAACTGCCCAATCGCATCTCCATCACCGGCCACACGAGCGCCACGGCCGGCTCCAATCGCGCCAGCGCGCCGGCGGACTGGAGCCTGTCGTCACAACGCGCCAACGCCTCGCGTCTGGTGCTGCAATCGGCCGGGGTCGACGCCGACCGTATCTATTCGGTGGCGGGCAAGGCGGGTTCCGATCCGCTTTATCCCGACGACCCCAGCCTGGCCGGCAACCGGCGGATCGCCATCGTCCTGCTGCGTGAGGCGCCCGTCCTGCCCACGGACACCTCGCTGTGACCCGCCCGGCTGCAACGCCGACGCTTGCAGCCGGCCCGCGAATGACGGCAAATCGCGCCATGAGCCTGATGTCGCAAAATCGGCAAGATCGGATGCGGACCTGAGGCCGTGACCCAGCACGTTCCGACACGACAGCTTCGCTTCTTCATGACCTCGGTGGCGCCCTGCCCCTATCTGCCCGGCAAGACCGAGCGGAAGGTGTTCGCCAACCTGCCCTTTTCCGACGGCGCCCACGTCAACGACGAACTGACCCTGGCCGGATTTCGCCGCAGCCAGAACATCGCCTATCGCCCGGCGTGCGAGGCCTGCGACGCCTGCGTTTCTGTGCGGCTGCCCGCACCGCGCTTCGACTTCAGTCGGTCGCAGCGCAAGGTGCTGGCCCGCAACGAGGACCTGTCGCGCGCCCTGGTCGAGGCCGAGGCCACCACCGAGCAGTTCCAACTGCTGCGTCGCTATCTGACGACCCGCCACCCGACCGGCGGCATGAGCGACATGGGCTGGCTGGACTATGTCGCCATGGTCGAGGACACGGCCGTCCGCACCCATCTGATCGAATACCGCCTGCCCTCCACCGATGGCGGGCCGGGCGATCTGGTCGCCGTGACCCTGACGGACCTGCTGAAGGACGGCCTGTCGATGGTGTACAGCTTCTACGATCCGACGATGGATCGGCGCAGCTTGGGACGGTTCGCCATCCTGGATCATGTCCGCCAGGCCGCGATCGTGGGCCTGCCCTATGTCTATCTGGGCTACTGGGTCAGGGGCTCGGCCAAGATGGACTACAAGGCCGACTTCCGCCCGATGGAGATGCTGGGCAAGCTGGGCTGGACCCCGCTGGAGGATCAGGCGACCTGACGGCCGCCTACCTGAACTTCCTGAGGCCGCGCGGGCCCTGACGACCGGCGCCGGCGCGTTTGCCCAGCCAGTCTTTCCAGTCAGGCCAATTGCGACGACGCCCGCCTCCGTCCGCCCATTCCGGCCCCTGCTCGGCGCTGAACACCGCGACATCGGCCAGACCGCCTTGTTTGAAGTTCTGCAGCTTGACACCCTTGCCGCGGCCCATCTCGGGCAGTTCCGCCAAGGGGAAGATCAGCGTCTTGATATTCTCGCCGATGGTGGCGATGTGGTCGCCCGTCACCCGCAGCATGGCCAGCATTTCGCCGTTCAGAACCTGTTTGCCGCCCCGCTTCTGGGCCAGGGTGTCGTCTTCCGGCGCGATGAAGCCGTAACCGGCCTTGGACGCGATCAGCAATTTTGCGCCCGGCTGGTGCGCCAACACGGCGATGATCTCGGCCTTCTCATCCAGATCGATCATCAGGCGCAGCGGCTCGCCATGCCCACGACCGGACGCCAGTTTGTCGGCGCCGATCGTGAAGATGCGCCCGTCCGAGGCCCCGACCAGCAGTTTGTCGGTCGTATAGGCCGGGACCAGATAGGCCAGTTGGTCGCCTTCCTTGAACTTCAGTTCCGATGGATCCTCGACCTTGCCCTTTGCGGCGCGAATCCAGCCGCGTTCCGACAGGATGACGGTGATGGCCTCGCGCGGGATGAAGGCCTCGGGAGCGACAAAGGCGGACGCATCCACAGCGTCGGCGATCAGGGTCCGGCGCGGGGAAATCAGCGCCTTGCGAACCGCCTCCAGTTCCTTGGAAATCGCCTTCCACTGCTTGCCTTCCGACGACGTCAGCGCCTTCAGGTTGGCCAGTTCGTCCGACAGTTCTTTGAATTCCTTTTCGATCGTCATCTCTTCCAGACGCGCCAACTGACGCAGCCGGGTGTCGAGGATGAAGTCGGCCTGAACCTCGGTCAGACCAAACCGCGCGATCAGGACGGCCTTGGGCTGTTCTTCCTCGCGGACGATGCGGATGACCTCGTCCAGATTCAGGAAGACGATCCGCAGACCTTCCAACAGGTGCAGCCGCTTCTCAACCCGCGCGATCCGCCATTCCGAACGGCGGTTCAGCACTTCGCGGCGGTGATCCAGGAAGGCCCGCAGACAATCCTTCAGCCCCATGACGCGCGGCGTGCCGCTGGCGTCCAGCACGTTCATGTTGATCGGGAAGCGGACCTCCAGATCGGACAGTTTGAACAGGCTTTCCATCAGCATCTCGGGCTCGATGGTGCGGTTCTTCGGCTCCAGGATCAGGCGGATGTCTTCGGCCGACTCGTCGCGCACATCGCCCAGCAGCGGCGCCTTCTTGTGCTCGATCAGGTCCGCCAACGCCTCGATCAGGCGCGACTTCTGCACCTGATAGGGCATCTCGGTGATGATGATCTGATAGGCGCCGCGATCCAGCTTCTCCTCGACCCATTTGGCGCGCAGTCGCACCCCGCCCCGGCCCGTCTCATAGGCGTCCAGAATCGAGGCGGCGCCTTCAACAGACACGCCGCCCGTGGGGAAGTCGGGACCGGGAACCAGTTGCACAAGTTCGGCGGTCGTCGCCTCGGGCCGCTCCAGCAATAGCTGGCAGGCGTCGATCAGTTCGCCGACATTGTGCGGCGGGATCGAGGTGGCCATGCCGACCGCGATGCCGGATGACCCATTGGCCAGCAGATTCGGGAATCCGGCCGGCAGGACGACCGGCTCTTCGTCCTGATCGTCATAGGTCGGGCGGAAATCGACGGCGTCCTGATCGATGCCGTCCAGCAGCAACACGGAGGCGGGCGTCAGCTTGCACTCGGTATAGCGCATGGCCGCGGCGCTATCGCCGTCGATATTGCCGAAGTTGCCCTGACCATCGACCAGCGGATACCGCTGGGCGAAATCCTGGGCCAGGCGCACCAGGGCCTCATAGATCGAGGCGTCGCCGTGCGGGTGGTATCCGCCCATGACCTCACCCACGACCTTGGCGCATTTGCGCGCCGCAGCCTGCGGGTTCAGCCGCATCTGGTGCATGGCGTACAGGATGCGCCGGTGCACAGGCTTGAAGCCATCGCGCACGTCAGGCAGGGCGCGGTTGGTGATGGTCGACAGGGCGTAGGCCAAATAGCGGCGGCTGAGCGCCGTCTCCATCGGCTCGTCGATGATGCGGCCGCCTTCCGGCGGCGGGGCGTGGATCGTCATGGCTCTGCGAATCGGGGATCGGAAGCGATAAGTCTAGCCCGCCCGGCCGCAGTTTGGGGGATAAGCCGACGCGGAGGGTGACCGAAAGTCTGCGCCGTTCGTATGAAGTCACACACTCTGCGTCAGGCCGTCCGATGATCCTGTTCCTGCTGTCCTATCTCGCCGGTGTTCTGACCATCGTCAGCCCCTGCATCCTGCCCGTTCTGCCGTTCGTGTTCGCTCGGGCGGGCCGGCCGTTCTTGAGAAACGGCTTTCCGCTGCTTGTCGGCATGGCCGTCACCTTCGCCGGGGTCGCCACCCTGGCGGCCCTGGGCGGCGGCTGGGCTGTGCGGGCCAATGCGGTCGGGCGCTGGATCGCCCTGGCCGTCATGGGCGTACTGGGCCTCAGCCTGTTATTCCCCGCCCTGGGTGATCGGCTGACGCGCCCGTTCGTGGCGGCGGGGTCCTGGCTGACGGACAAGGCCGAGCGGCATGGCGGAGACCAGGGCGACGTGCGGGCCTCCCTGTTGCTGGGCGTGGCCACGGGGCTGCTGTGGGCGCCGTGCGCGGGTCCGATCCTGGGATTGATCCTGACCGGCGCAGCGCTTCAGGGCGCGGGCGTGGGCACGACGGTCCTGCTGCTGGCCTATGCAGCGGGGGCAGCGACGTCGCTGGCCCTGGCCCTGCTGGTCGGGGGGCGGGTGTTCAAGGCTATGAAGGGCGCGCTGGGCGTTGGCGAATGGGTGCGCCGGGGCCTGGGTGTTCTGGTCATGATCGGCGTTGTCGTGATCGGCCTGGGAGCCGACACCGGCTTGCTGACCCGTATTTCGGTTGGCAGCACGGGCCGGATCGAACAGGCGCTGCTGGGCGGGATCGGTCGTGGGATGCCGACGAACGCCGCGCCGACGAACCTGGCCGATCTGCCGGTCGAGGGCGTGATGCCGCCGCTGACCGGCGCCACGACCTGGATCAACACCCCGCCGCTGACGACCGAGCAGTTGCGCGGCAAGGTGGTGGTGGTCGATTTCTGGACCTACTCCTGCATCAATTGCATCCGCTCCATCCCCTACGTCCGCGCCTGGGCCGAGAAGTACAAGGATCAGGGGCTGGTGGTGATCGGCGTCCATACGCCCGAGTTCGCCTTCGAGAAGTCCGAGGCGAATGTGCGTCAGAACATTCGGCGGCTGGGCATCGCCTATCCGGTGGCGATGGACAATGATTTCGCCGTCTGGCGCGCGTTCAGGAACCAGTATTGGCCCGCCCACTATTTCATCGACGCCAAGGGCCAGATTCGCCACCATCACTTCGGCGAAGGCGACTACGCCGGATCCGAGCGCGTCATCCAGCAACTGCTGAAGGAGGCCGGCGCGGCCGGTGTCGCCAATGATGTGGTCAGGGTTCAGGCCAGCGGGGCCGAAGCGGCCGCCGACATGGGACAGGTCGGCTCGCCCGAAACCTATGTCGGTTATGCCCGCGCCGAAAACTTCCGCTCGCCCGGCGGCCTGGGCCGCGACATCGTCAAGACCTATGCGGGCGCGCCGTTGCAACTGAACGACTGGAGCCTGGTGGGCGACTGGCGGGTCACGCGCGAACACGCCGATCTGCAGAACCCTGGCGGTCGCGTCGCTTTCCGGTTCAAGGCGCGCGACCTGCATCTGGTCATGGGCCCCAGCCAGACCGGCGCCACGCCCCGATTCCGCGTCACCATCGACGGCGCCGCCCTGGGCGTCGACGCCGGTTCGGACATCGACGCCCAGGGCCTGGGCCGCATTCAGGGTGAAAGGCTCTATCAGTTGATCCGCCAGGCGGGGCCGGTGCGCGAACGCACCTTCGAGATCGAGTTCCTTGACCCCGGCGTTCAGGTCTTCGCCTTCACCTTCGGCTAAAGCCGGCCGGCCTCGGCCAACTTGTCCAGCATCCAGACGCGGGCGGGCGGCAGAGGCCGGTTCTGGGGGTGGAACACGAACTGCTCCAGGAAGTGGCCGGTCAGGTCGAACCCGGCCCGAACATCGCCCTCGATCAACCCCGCCTGCGCGCCCAGCATGAAGGGCGGCAGCGCCAGCATCTTGTCGGCATAAGGAGCGCCGGCGTCACGGCTGACCGCCCGGCCGGTGCGGGGACTGACATAGATCAGGTCATCCGCCGTGCCGGTCGCCGCACATTTCGACAGGTCCAGACCAAAACCCAGATCCTCCAGCAGCCCGGCCTCGAACCGTACGAAGATGGCGGGCCAGACATCCGGCAGGGCGAAGGCCGTCATCAAGGCCTCGAACGCCAGGAAGACGCCGGGATGCGGCTCGCGCTCCGGCAAGGCGCCCTGCGCCACCCCGGCTGCGGCCGCCAGGCCTGTCAGGGCCAGGGCGTCGTCGAACAGGGCGCTGGGGCCCTCCCCCACAGGTTCCAGCCGCGCAGCGCCCAGATGGTCCGCTGTGCGCGCCCGGTAGTCCGCCACCACCCGCGCCCCTGCCTGCAGAAAGGGCCGCATCTTGCGCGACGCGCCACCCGCCACATAGGCCGAACGCCTTCCGTGCCCCTCGGTCAGCAGGTCGACAACCGCGCCCGTATCGCCGTGGACGCGGGCCGACAGAATATAGGCCTCTTCGTGGAAATCCATCGCCACGACTTAGCGCGGCCCCGCGAAGTTGGCCATACGTTCCGCCCTAATGCGCGGGCGCCGCGTCGCCCTTGATCAGGGCCACGACCGCATCGGCCTTGTCGTTAGGCACTGCGATGCTGAGCACATATTGTTCGATCTTCCACCCGTCGTCCGTCAGGCGCATGACGCCAGAGCCGCGCGTCTCGCCATAGGACGGGCTTGCCAGCTTCTCCTCGAACCAGGCGATGCAGCGGCAGTCGATCGGGGCGATGGTGATGGTGCGAGACATAGCGGGAAACGACCAGGCGCTGTCGTGCTTGAACCACGGCTCGGCGAAGGCGCGGAACTGCTCCATCGTCCAATGCTCACTGGCGTCGGTGCCGACGAAGCGGGCGTCTGGGGCGAACAGGTTGAAATAGGTCGCTTCGTCGGCGGTGGACGAAGCCTGGTTCAGGCGATCCAGCACCGAGGCCACCTGCGCCTCGGCGGTAGGGGCGGCTGTCGTGGACTGCGACAGGGCCAGGGCGGCGATCAAGGCGGTGAACATGGCGATCTCCCTTCGTCGGTTTGGGACGGTGCAGCCCCGGACGTCCTGCCGCAAGCCGCAATCGGGCGCTTAGTCCGCGCTTTCCGGCACGGGATAGGTATCCGGTTTCAGCACCTTGGCCAGGGCCAGCAGATTGCGCGCGGCGTTTCGGCCCACACGGTCGGCGTAGTCGTGGCCCTGGTCCGTCTCAACATAGTCCGGCCCCGGTCCCGGCCCCAGGTGCCAATAGGTCCAGCTTTGCGCCGGCATGGTGAACCCCATGTCGATCAGCGCCTGGGATACGGTGGCGACGATGTGGTGGGCGCCGTCCTCGTTGCCCGTGATCACGATGCCGCCCACCTTTCCGAAGGCGACGGGCCGGCCGCTATCGTCGGTCTCCTCGAACAGGGCGTCCATCCGCTCCAGGGCGCGCATGCAGACGCTGGACATTTGGCCAACCCAGGTCGGCGTGGCGAACACCACGATATTGGCCGCCATTATCTTTTCGTGGACCGCAGGCCAGTCATCGCCCTCGCCCTGATTAGTCTTCACGCCGGGCTTTAGGTTCAGATCGACCAGGCGGACCAGATCCGTGTCCGCGCCGCCCTTCTTCAATTCGTCGATCACCACCTGGGCCAGGGCCTCGGTGCTGGACGTCTCAGGCGACGGCTTCAGCGTGCAGTTCAGGATCAGGGCTTTCATCGGCGGGTCCTTTGATGGGCCTCCAGCTAACCGATGGCCGCATTCGGCGTTCCCCTTGATCGAGATCATGGACGGGGGGCGTCGTCTCGACCAAGGTCGAATGGATCACCGCCGTCGCCCCGACTAGCACCGGGCGGCCCCAGGCCCTCCCCGGCCGCAGCCCACAGCCGTCCATGTCATCGCGTATCCGCAACCAGGCCCTCAAATCCAAGGTCATGTCGGCCCACGACGCCGCCGCCCTGATTTCTCCCGGCTCGACCATCGGCATGAGCGGCTTCACCGGATCGGGCTATCCCAAGGCCGTACCGCCCGAGTTGGCCCGGCGGATCGAGGACGCCCACGCCGCCGGCGACGCCTTTCGCCTGAATCTGTGGACCGGCGCCTCGACAGGGCCGGAGTTGGACGGCGCCCTGGCCAAGGCCGACGGTATCGAGCTGCGACTGCCCTATAACTCCGACCCCATAGCGCGCGAGAAGATCAACGCGGGCCAGATGGAATACCTCGACATGCACCTAAGCCAGCTGGCGCCTGCCGTCTGGCAGGGTGTGCTGGGGGCGCTGGATACGGCGGTGATCGAGGTGTCGGCGATCAACGACGATGGCTCGCTGGTGCCGTCATCGTCCATCGGCAACAACAAGACATGGTTGGACCGCGCCGACCGCGTGATTCTGGAGGTCAACCGCTGGCAGAACGCGGCGCTGGAGGGGATGCACGACATCTACTACGGCACCGCCCTGCCGCCCGACCGCGTGCCTATTCCGCTGACGCGGCCAGACCAGCTGATCGGCCAGCCCAGCCTGCGTTGCGACCCCGACAAGATCGTCGCCATCGTCGAGACAGATGCGCCGGACCGCAACCTGCCCTTCGCCGCGCCCGACGCCACGGCGCGCGCCATCGCCGGTCATCTGATCGAGTTCCTGAAGCACGAGGTGAAGGTCGGCCGCCTGCCCGCCGGCCTGCTGCCGCTGCAATCCGGCGTCGGCAATGTCGCCAATGCTGTGCTGGCGGGCCTGATGGACAGCCCGTTCGAACGGATGGCCGCCTATACCGAAGTCATCCAGGACGGGATGCTCGACCTGCTTGACGCGGGCAAGCTGACGGTCGCCTCAGCGACCGCATTTTCGCTCAGCCCCGAGGCGGCGGCCGATCTGAACGGTCGGATGGCCCAGTTCCAGGGCAAGATCATCCTGCGCCCGCAGGAAATCTCGAACCACCCAGAGCTGATCCGTCGCCTGGGCTGCATCGCCATGAACGGACTGATCGAGGCCGACATCTATGGCAACGTCAACTCGACCCAGGTGATGGGATCGCGCATCCAGAACGGCATCGGCGGATCGGGCGACTTCGCGCGCAACGCCTTTATTTCCTGCTTCGTGACGCCCTCGACGGCCAAGGGCGGCAAGATTTCCGCCATCGTGCCCATGGCCAGCCACGTCGATCACATCACCCAGGACGTGCAGGTTCTGGTCACCGAACAGGGGCTGGCCGATCTGCGCGGCCTGTCGCCCAAGCAGCGCGCCCGGGTCATCATCGCCAACTGCGCCCACCCCGACTATCGCGACGCCTTGGTCGACTATTATGGCCGGGCGCTGAAGGGATCGTACGGCCTGCAGTCTCCGCATCTGTTGGACGAGGCCCTGTCCTGGCACCAGCGCTTCATCGAGACGGGCTCGATGAAACCGACCTAGCGCGCCAGGGTCGTCGGGAAGTCACGCCCGAGGGCCTCGGCCATGCCCTGTTCCGCGATCAGGAACACCTGGTCACGCAGATGATAGTTGTTGGACAGGACAATCACCGTCACGTCCTGATCCGGTTGATAGAGCATCAGGTTGCGAAACCCGCCCCAACTGCCGGTGTGATAAATCTGGCGGTCCTGGAAGCTGGGCCGAACCTGATCGCCCAGACGGTTCGAGAAGATGCCATATCCCCAGTCGCGGCGCGGATGGCTGCGCTCGTTCGGTTTGGTGTCGGCGGGCGCGTGGTCGGCCAGCATCTGCTGATAGCTGGCCGGCGTCAGCAGCGATCCGCGATGCAGGGCCCGCTGCCAGACCAGCAGGTCGTCCAGCGTCGAATAGACGGCGCCCGCCCCCGCCACGATGGAGGTGTTAGCGTTCGGCTGGGCCGCCAGGCCGCCAGGGAAGTTGGCGTATCCCATGATGACGCCGTGATCGCCGCCGTCCAGATCCAGCCCGGTCTCCTTCATACCCAGCGGCTTGAAGAAGGCGTCGCGCATATAGGTCTGGAACGGCTTCCCACTGGCCTTTTCAACAATCGCGGCGGCCAGGTTGAAGCCGGCGTTGTCGTATCGAACCTCGGTTCCCGGCTCGAACTGAAGGCCGAACCGCTTGGAATCCTCGGTCAGGTCCTCCAGCGTGGCGTGGGTTGTGCGACGCATCCCCCAGCCCGGCCGCGCCATCAGGTCTGGAATGCCCGAGGTATGCGACAGCAGATGGCCGATGCGGACGGCCTGCCACGCCGCCGGACACGGCTGAATCCATTTGCAGATCGGATCGGAGACGTTCAGACGGCCTTCGTCCTGAAGCTTCAGAATCGCTGTTGCGGTGAATTGCTTGGAGATCGAGGCCAGGCGGAATCGCGATTCCAGCTTCAGCGGCCGATCCAGTTCGTAGTTCGCCTTGCCGTACACCTGACGGAACAGCACCCGGTCGCCCTTGGCCACCAAAACCGCGCCCATGAAGCGCCCCGCCGCCGCTTCGCGATCAAGGCGGGCGGTCAGTTGCGGCAGGTCCTGGACGACTATGACGGGAGGACGCGGCGGAGCGTTTGCCCGTTCAGCGATCAGGGCCGTGTCGCTTTTGGGCGCGACGGTCGTGGCCACGCCCGCCCAAATCGCCGCGCCAAGGATCAGCGCCCCGAGGACGCCCAGAACGAGCCGGGGATGCCCCCCGGCGGTACGCGGCACTTCAAACACGGGAACTCAGACGTCGAAATCCAAACCGAACTGGGCGTACAGGGCGCGGCTGTCCTGCCATTTCGGATCGACCTTGACGGTCAGGAACAGATGGACCTGGCGGCCCAGGATATCGTTCAACTCCTCGCGCGCCTTCTGGCCGATCCATTTCAAGGTCTGACCGCCCTTGCCCAGCACGATGGGCCGCTGGCTCTCGCGCTCGACATAGATCGTTTGTTCGATGCGGGCCGAGCCGTCGGCGCGGTCCTCGAAACTGGTCGTCTCCACCGCCGCCGAATAGGGCAATTCCTCGTGGACGCGAAGATAGACCTTCTCGCGCGTGATCTCCGCAGCCAGCACGCGGACCGGAACGTCCGCCGCCTGATCCTCGGGATAGAGCCAAGGGCCCTTCGGCATCGAGCGCGCCAACCGCTGCTTAAGGTCTTCGACGCCGTCGCCGTTGGCGGCCGAGATCATATAGACCTCTTCATAGACGCCGCTCTCGAACAGTTTCTGCGACAAGGCCAACAGGGTGTCGCGGCGCATGCCGTCGATCTTGTTCAGCGCCAGGATGACCTTGGTCTGGGTGGCCTGAAGATTGGCGATGATGGTCTCGGTGTCCTCGGCCGAGCGGCGGTCGGCCGCCGTGCCCTCGCGCCCTTCGGAATCGATATGCGACTGGGCGTCGATCAGGTGAACCACGACATCGGCGTCCTCCGCCCCGCCCCAGGCCGAGGCGACCATGGCCCGGTCCAGCCGACGGCGCGGCGTGAAGATGCCCGGCGTGTCCACCATGACGATCTGGGCGTCGCCCTCCATGGCGATGCCGCGCACGGGAAAGCGGGTCGTCTGCACCTTCTGGGTGACGATGGAGACCTTGGACCCGGTCAGCCGGTTGACCAGCGTGGACTTGCCGGCGTTCGGCGCGCCGATGATGGCGGCAAAGCCTGCGCGCTGGTTTTCGATATCGGTCAAATGACGCCTTCACGTTTGAGCAGGGCCATTGCGGCCGCCTTCTCCGCCTCCTGACGCGAACGCCCTTGCGCGGTCAAGGGCTGCACGTCCTGCACCGTCACTTCGACGGTGAATGTCGGCGCATGATCCGAACCCGTCCGATCCGCCACGCGATAGGTCGGCAGCGGCCGTCCCTGCCCTTGCGCCCACTCCTGCAAGGCCGACTTGGGATTGGTCACGGTGCGGGACGGCGGCGCCGACAGTTCCTCAGCCCAGGCCTGTTCGAAGAAAACGCGCGCCGCATCCAGGCCGCCGTCCAGATAGACCGCCGCCAACAGGGCCTCGACCGCATCGGCGATGACGCCCGCCTTGCGACGTCCGCCGGTCTTGGTCTCGCCTGGCGACAGCCTAAGCGCCAGGCCGACGCCCAGGGCCTCGCCCACGCGGGCGCAGGCGTTCTTGTCGACCAGAGCGTGCAGACTGGACGACAACTGGCCCTCGTCGGCCGTGGGAAAGTCGCTGGACAGCCGCTCGGCCACCAGCAGCCCCAGCACCCGGTCGCCCAGGAACTCCAGCCGTTCGTTGTCGCGCGGGCCATGCACGCCCGCCGGCGCCCCCTCACCCACACTAGCGTGGGTCAGGGCGCGCTCCAGCAGCGCCTTTTCCTTGAACGCATGGCCGATACGGCGCTCAAGCGCGACGACCGCCTCGGCCCGCAGATTGGCCATCAGTGCAGGACGTTGAAGAACCGGTCCAGACGCACGTTGAACCAGCTGACGGGGTTCCACAGCGAGGAGCCGGGCTTCCACGAGAACAGGATGATCTGCGCCTTCCCGACCAGGTTCTCGGCCGGGACCATGCCTACGCCGCTGGACTGTTCGACGCGGCTGTCGATCGAGTTGTCGCGGTTGTCGCCCATCATGAAGTAATGGCCGGCAGGCACCTCATACGCGAGGGTGTCGTCCAGATCGTTTCCGGGACCGAAGTCCTGGGTCATGAAGCTCTTGCCCCCGGGCAGGGTTTCGCGGACCTCGGTGACCGGGCGCGGGCCGAAGATGTCCTCGATCTCGGTCCGGCTGACGATCACGTCCTGAACGGGCTTGTCGTTGATATACAGCTTGTTGGCGATCATCTGGATGCGGTCGCCAGGCAGACCGATAACGCGTTTGATGAAGTCGGTCTTGTTGTCGCGCGGCAGTTTGAACACGACGATATCGCCGCGCTTGGGCGCCGAGCCCATGATCCGACCATCGAACAGCGGCGGGCTGAATGGGATGGAGTGTTTTGAGAAGCCGTACGACCATTTCGACACGACGATATAGTCGCCTTCGTACAGGTTCGGCTCCATCGAGGCGGACGGAATGGTGAAGGGCTGGAACAGGAATATCCGCAGCACCATGGCGATCAGCAGGGCGAAGACGATGGTCTTGAAGATTTCGCCGGTCTCGCTGGCGGCCGACGCCTTTTTGCCGCGTTGGCCGGGCTTGTTGGCGTAAACCTTCTGGTTCGCCGTGGTCGGCTCCTGAACCGACTTGACCGGAGCGTCGGCTTCCGACGCCGCAAAACGTTCCTCGGGGGTGGCGTCGCGATTGGCGTCGTCGGGCTTTTGGTCTTCGCTCATGCGATCAGGCATCCTCGCCGCGTCCGCGCGGTCATCGGGCACGCCTATAACCTGATTACGACTGCGGCAAGGCTTCGATCACCACGAAAGCCAGTGCATAGGGATGTTCGTCGCTCAGCGTCAGGTGGATTTTCGCCTCGTGCCCCGCCGGCGTCAGACGCGCCAGATGCTCGGCCGCATGGCCGGTCAGCGCCATCGTCGGCTGGCCCGAGCGCAGGTTCACCACGCCCATGTCGCGCCAATAGACATCGGCCCGCATCCCCGTGCCCAAGGCCTTTGCGCAAGCCTCCTTGGCGGCGAACCGTTTGGCGTAGCTCCAGGCCGGGTCCGGTTTGCGGTCCGAGCGCGTACGTTCCAACTCGGTGAAGCAGCGGTTCTTGAAGCGATCCCCGAACCGATCCAACGACGTCTGGATGCGGCGGATGTCGGAAAGATCGGCGCCGACCCCGATGATCATGCCGCGTCCATCGCAGCGCGCATCCGGCGGATGGCGGCGTCCAGACCGATGAAGATCGATTCGCCGATCAGAAAATGGCCGATGTTTAATTCGCGGATTTCCGGGATAGCCAGCATGCGCGGAGCCGTGTCGTAATCCAGCCCATGCCCCGCATGGACCTCAAGCCCCAGGATGTCGGCCTGGGCGGCGGCGGCGGCGAGACGTTCGAACTCCACCTCGCGTTCGCCGGGATCGGTCAGATGGCAGTAGCGGCCCGTGTGAAACTCAACCACCTGGGCGCCGACGGCGGCGGCGGCCTTGACCTGAGCTTCGGACGGTTCGATGAACAAGGACACCCGGATATCGGCCCCGGCCAGCGTCTTCACGACGGGGGCGATAAGCGCCTCTTGACCGGCGACCGCCAGTCCACCCTCGGTCGTCACCTCCTCGCGCCGTTCGGGCACCAGGCAGGCGGCGTGCGGCCGGTGACGCAACGCGATGGCCAGCATCTCATCCGTCACAGCCATCTCCAGGTTCAACGGCTTGCCCGCGCGGGCACACAGGGCGCTCAGCACGTCGATATCGGCGTCGGTGATATGGCGGCGATCTTCGCGCAGATGGGCGGTGATGCCGTCGGCGCCGGCGGCCAGCGCCGCCTCGGCCGCACGGGCCGGATCGGGATGCGCCCCGCCGCGCGCGTTCCGTACGGTGGCGACGTGGTCGATGTTGACGCCGAGGCGGACGCGCTGGTTCATCTCAATTCCCGCTCATCCCGACGAAAGCCGGGACCCAGTTCTTTTGTATCACCGTCCGCCTGCCGACGGCCTGCGCGTCTAAGTTCCGCCCATCGCCCAAAGTGCCGGGTCCCGGCTTTCGCGGGAATGAGCGGACAGAGGATTTCACTTCGACAAACGCCGGCTGCCAGGATCTTCCACCGGCAGCGCTGCCAGTTCCGGCGGCAGGGCGTGGGCGGGATAGGCCGGTACATCCAGCGAGGCCAGGGCGATCAGGGGCACGCCCACATCCGCCTTTCCGCCCGAGCGATCAACGATACAGGCCGCCGCGATGACCTCGCCGCCGGCCGCCTGGATGGCCGCGATGCATTCGCGCGAGGACAGGCCGGTCGTGACGATGTCCTCGACCATGACGACCTTCTCGCCCGCCTCGACCGAGAAGCCGCGACGCAGTTTGAAAGCGCCGCCTTCGCGCTCGACATACATCGAACGAACCTTCAAGTGCTTGGCCGTCTCATAACCGGGAATGATGCCGCCCACAGCCGGTGAGATGGCGACATCCACCGGACCGACCTTGGCCACGATCTTCTCGGCCAATGCCTTGCACAGGCGCTCGCAGCGCGCGCCGTCCATGAAGACCAGGTTCTTCTGCAGGAAGACCGGGCTGTGCAGGCCGGAGGATAGGACGAAATGGCCTTCGCGCAGGGCGCCGGCGTCGCGGAATTCGTTGAGGACGTCTTGGGTGTTCATGACGGCGTTCTAGACCCGGATCGCGCGCGGATGAACCCACCCGCTGCGCTTCAGTCGATGTTTTCGTTCGGCCGCAGACCGCGCGCCAGAAGTTCCGCCCAGACACCCTCGGCGTCTTCCGCGAAACCGATCAGGTCCATATCCGAGGCCGCGATCATCCCGTGCTCGATCAGGGCCTCGAAACCGATCACCGACGTCCAATAGGCCTTGTCCACCAGAACGACGGGCACCGGCGGCGCCTTGCCCGTCTGGCGCAGGGTCAGGATTTCAAACATCTCGTCGAAGGTGCCGAATCCGCCCGGAAACACCACCAGGGCATTGGCGCGCATCGCCAGATGCATCTTCCGCATCGCGAAATAGTGAAATAGGAAGGTCAGTTCGGGCGTCGAATAGGCGTTCGGCTCCTGCTCGTGCGGCAGGGTGATGTTGAAGCCGACCGAGGGTGCGCCAGCTTCGAGCGCCCCGCGATTGGCCGCCTCCATGATGCCCGGCCCGCCGCCGGTGGCGATGACATTGTCGCGCGGTTCGCCGATCGATCCCCGAAACGCACCGCCCCGTTCGGACGCCAGCCGCCCAAAGGCCCGCGCCTGTTCGTACCAGCGATGGCCTTCGCGGATGCGGGCGCTGCCGAAGACGACGATGGTGGAGCGCACGCCCCAGGCCCTCAGCGCCTCCTCGGCCTTGGCGTATTCCATCAGGAACCGCACGCCGCGCATGGAATCGCCCATCAAGAAATCCTGATCCATCGCCGCCATGCGATAGGACGGCGACGCCATCTGGGCGGCGTTCGGCTTGGTCGTTTCGGTCATTCGCCGCGCGCGCGTTCCACGGAATCCACGGACGGATTGGCGCGCAGCGCCGCGATGATCATGGTCGCGTGCTTGGCGTCCTCGACCTCGACATCCACGTCCACGTCGAAGAAGTCTTGCTGACGGTGCGCCATCGACAGATTGATGATGTTGCCGCCAGCCTCCCCGATCAGGGTCGTCACCTGACCCAGCACGCCCGGCGCATTGCGAATCGTCGCACGGATGCGAGCGGCGGCGACCGCATCCGTCTCGGCCTGGGGCGTCCACTGCAGATCGTGCCAGACCGAATCGTCGTCGGCGAATGCCGCCAGGGTCTGGCAGTCGATGGTATGCACCGTCAGTCCGGCTTCCGGCTCCAGAATGCCCACAATTCGGTCACCCGGCACCGGGGTGCAGCATTGGCCGAAATGGACCGACACGCCGGGCGTCAGACCGCCGCCGCGCACGAACAGACGCGCCTTGTCGCCCTCGATCCGCTGCTTCTCCGGCCCGGCCTTCAGTCGTCCCTTCAGGGCGGGGAACAGAATCTCGGCCGTCGCGGTCGGCGAAAGACGCCCGCGCCCCAGCCCCTCGAACAGATCGTCCTCGCTGGTCGTGGCCAGGGTTTCCAGCACCGGCTTCAGCGACACGTCGGCCAGCGACTTGTCGATGCGCGCCAGGGTCTGGTCCAGGGCGACGCGGCCCAGCTTGACGAACTCCTCGCGCTCGGAGGTGCGGATATGACGACGGATGGCGGACCGGGCGCGGCCCGTCACGGTCAGGCTGCGCCAGTCGGCCGGCACCTCACGCTTGGAGCCGCGAATGATCTCGACCACGTCGCCGTTCTGCAGCGGCGTGCGCATCGGCTTCAGCTCGCCGTTGACCTTGACGCCAACGGCGGTGTCCCCGACCTCGGTGTGGACGGCGTAGGCGAAGTCAAGCGGCATTCCCCCGCGCGGCAAGGTGACCAGTTGCCCCTTCGGCGTGAAGACGAACACCTGATCCAGGTACATTTCCAGCTTGGCGTGTTCGACCCAATCCTCGCCGCCTTCGCCGTGTTCGATGACCTGAACCAGATGGCGAAGGTTCTGCAGCGGGTCGCGACCACCGCCCTGCTCCATCGCCTCGCGGTCGAAGCCATAGGACTGGTTTTTGTAGCGCCAGTGGGCGGCGACCCCGTCCTCGGCGACGCGGTCCATCTCCTCGGTGCGAATCTGCATCTCGATCCGCAGGCCGCGCGGGCCAACGACCGTGGTGTGCAGCGAGCGATAGTTGTTCGACTTCGGCGTGGAGATGAAGTCCTTGAACCGTTCCGGCACCATCGGCCATTCGCGGTGGATGACGCCCAGCGCGCGGTAACAGTCGTCTTCCGCCTCCACGATGACGCGGAAACCATAAATGTCGGACAGCGACGAGAAGCCGACCGACTTCCTCTGCAGCTTGCGCCAGATCGAATAGGGGGTCTTCTGCCGGCCATAGACCTTGGCCTTCAGCCCGGCCTCTGACAGCACTCGCTCGACCTCGCCCGCCACGCCTTCGATGGCGCGACCATGCTCTAGCTTCAGCGCTTCCAGCCGCCGCTCGATGGCGGTCTTGGCGGTCGGGTTCAGATGGGTGAACGCCAGTTCTTCCAGCTCGGACGCGATCGAGTGGATGCCGATGGACCGGCCCAACGGTGCGTAGACCTCCAGCGTCTCGCGGCTGATCCGCTCGCGCTTCTCGGGCTTCACGTACTGGAGCGTGCGCATATTGTGCAGGCGGTCGGCCAGCTTGACCAACAGCACCCGCACGTCCCGACTGATGGCAAGGATGAATTTGCGCAGGTTCTCGGCCTGGCGCGTGTGCTCGGCCTGAAGCTCCAGCCGCGACAGCTTGGTCACGCCCTCAACAAGGACCGCGACCTCTTCGCCGAACATGCCGGCGATGTCGTCGCGCGTCGCGGAGGTGTCCTCCACCACGTCATGCAGCAGGGCGGTGACGATGGTGGCGGTGTCGAGCTTGTAGTCTGTCAGTATGCCCGCGACCTGGATCGGGTGGGCGAAATAGGGATCGCCCGAGGCCCGCAACTGCGAGCCGTGCATTTTCATCGCATAGACATAGGCGCGGTTCAGCAGCGCTTCGTCGGCGGTTGGGTCATAGGCCTTTACGGCCTCGATCAGCTCGAACTGACGCAGAATAGGCGCGCGTTTCAACTTCGGAGCCGAATCGGCGGGCGCCGTCTGGGGTTCGTTTTTGTTTGCAGCTTGGGGCGCCGGCGGAACCGCGTCGGTCCGCGCCGGCAGAATAGTGACGCCAGGGGCTCCCTCGGGCGTCAGTACCGCTCCTCCTGGCCGCCGTCGCGGTCGCTTTGCAACGCGCGGATCAGCTCGGCCTCGGCCATGTTCATGTGCTGCGGTTCGGCCAGCAGGGCGACCGTTTCCGCCTCGTCCTCGGCTTCCGTCCGCTCATCGACGCGCTGCAGCGTGGTGATGATGGTCTCGCGCAGTTCGTCCGGCGCCACGGTGTCGTCGGCGATCTCGCGCAGGGCGACGACCGGGTTCTTGTCGTTGTCGCGGTCGATGGTCAGTGCGGCGCCGTTGGCGATGCTGCGAGCGCGGTGGCCGGCCATCAGCACCAGCCCAAAGCGGTTCGGAACCTTCTCGATGCAGTCTTCGACGGTGACGCGGGCCATGAAATTCCTCGAACGCGGGGGAGAACCGCGTCAAATACAGATGGAGACTGCTTTTTGCAACGCCACAGGGGCGGAAGTTGGGCGCAGCCGCCCTGCCCGGCTCACCTCGTGGGGCGCGCGTCCGATCCGACCGAAGCCGTGCCGGCCAAATCAAGCGCCCTTCTTCCATCGGTCGGATGCGTCCAGTCGGGCGCGATCTCTGCGATCGGCCCCATCACGAACCCTCGTTCGGCTGCGCGGGGATGGGGAAGGATCAGCCCGTCCAGATCGCCGCTCATCCGCCCATAAGCGATCAAGTCCAGATCAAGTGTGCGCGGGGCGTTGCGGACCGAACGCTGGCGGCCGAACGCGTCCTCGATCCGGCCCAGCGTCGCCATCAGAGCATGCGGGTCGTGGGCGGTGCGCACAATCGCAACCCCGTTCAGGAACGGCGGTTCGGATGGGTCGGGCCAGGCCAGGGACGACCACCAACTCGAACGCGCGACGATGTCTATCCCCTCGCTGCGGAACCGCGCCAGCGCCGCCTCCAGCGCTTCGCGGCACGAGGCCCATGCCCCCTTGTCATTGCAGCCCAGCGCAACGATGACTGCCTGATCCAGGTTCAGCGTCTCGTCGATTCCCACATCGGCGCGGGCCTTCGCCGGGGCGTCATTTTCTTCATTTCTTTTGTCGGCTTCAACCATGTTTCATTCCACCGACCGCCTGGCGATCTTCATCGACGGGTCCAATCTCTATTCCGCCGCTCGCGCGCTGCAGCACGACATGGACTTTCGCCGAATGCTGGACTGGTTCCGCGAGAAATCCGTCCTGACCCGCGCCTACTATTACACGGCCATAATCGAGGGCGAAGAGTTCTCGCCGGTGAAGCCGCTGGTGGACTGGCTGGACTACAACGCGTTTTCGGTCGTTACCAAGTCGGTGAAACGCTTCACTGACGGCGCCGGCCACAGCCGGATCAAGGGCAATATGGACATCGAGATCGCGGTGGACATGCTGGAGTTGGCCCCGCACATCGACCACGCCGTGCTGTTTTCCGGCGACGGCGATTTCCGCCGCGTGGTTCAGGCGATTCAGGCCAAGGGGGTGCGGGTCACGGTGATCTCCACCCAAAGGACCCAGCCGCCGCACATCGCCGACGAGTTGCGTCGCCAGGCCGACGCCTTCCTGGACCTGAACGACCTGATGGCCGAGTTCGGCCGCCCGAAGGCCGCGCAATGAGCCTGACGCCCGAGCCGCCTCGCGACTGCCCGCTGTGCCCGCGCCTGGTCGAATACCGCCGGGAGAATGCGCGCCGGAACCCCGACTGGTGGAACGGTCCGGCCGCCTCCTTCGGTGATCCGAATGCGCGCCTGCTGATCGCGGGCCTGGCTCCGGGCCGAACGGGCGCCAACCGCACCGGCCGCCCCTTCACTGGAGACCATGCCGGCTGGCTGCTTTACGACACGCTGAAGAAGGCTGGGTTCGCGCACGGCCATTACGATCCCAACGGGCACGACGACCTGACGCTGACGGATTGCATGATCACCAACGCCGTGCGCTGCGCCCCGCCTGGCAACAAGCCCCTGCCGATCGAAGAGACCAACTGCCGCCCCTTCCTGATCGACCGGCTGAAGCTCCTGCCCAATCTGAAAGTGATCGTGACCCTAGGCGACGTGTCGCGTCGCAACATCCTGAAGGCCTTCGGACGGCCGGCGTCAGCCATGCCGGCGGGCCATGGGGCACAGGGCGAAGCAGGCGGCTATATCATTCTGAACAGTTATCACTGTTCGCGATTGAACACGAACACAGGCCGGCTGACGCCCGAGATGTTCGAGGATATCTTCGCGCGCGTTCGCACTCTGATCGAGGGCTGACCTTCGCGGATCAGCCCTTGTCGCGCATCAGCCGGGCCTTGTCGCGCTGCCAGTCGCGATCCGCGCTGGCCTGCCGCTTGTCGTGCAGCTTCTTGCCCTTGGCCATGGCGATCTCGATCTTCGCCTTGCCCGCCTCGTTCAGATACAGCCGCACCGGAATGATGGTCTGGCCGTCGCGCTGAACGGCGCCGATCATCCGGTCGATCTGTTTGCGATGCAGCAGCAGCCGGCGCGGACGACGCGGTTCGTGGTTGAAGCGATTGGCCTGTTTATAGGGCGGGATGTCAGCGTTGATCAGCACCAGATCGCGCCCCTCGGGCGAGACATAGCTTTCGGCGATATTGGCCCGACCATCGCGCAGCGCCTTGATCTCGGTGCCCAGCAGTTGGATTCCCGCCTCGACGAAATCCTCCAGGAAATAGTCGAACCTGGCTCTGCGGTTCTCCGCCAGAACCTTGGTTTTCGGTTTTTCGGACGCCATCAGCCGACGCCCGCATCCGCCATGGCGCGGTCGATGATCGGCTTGACCGCTTCCGACGTCGGCGAAAGCGGCAGGCGCGCATCCTCATTGCACAGCCCCAACTTGGCCAAGGCGTATTTGGTCGGCGACGGGGAATTGTCCAAAAACAGCGCCTTGCACAGGCCGATCAACCGGCCTTGCCATTCCCGCGCCGTGGCGTAGTCGCCGGCCGTCATGGCGTTGTGAAGCGCGACCATGGCCTCGGGCGCCACATTGGACGCCACGGAGATCAGCCCCACGCCGCCATGCGCGTGATAGCCCAGATAGCTGGGATCATCGCCGGAGATCAGATCGAACTGGCCGGCGATATTGGCGCGCATCCAGCTGACGCGGCTCATGTCGCCCGTGGCGTCCTTGATGCCGACGATGTTGGGGTGGGCGGCTAGACGCGCCACCGTCTCGTTGGTCATGTCTGACCCCGTCCGTCCGGGCACGTTGTAAAGCAGGATCGGCAGTTGAACCGCGTCGGCGACGGCCTCGAAATGAGCGGCCATGCCCGCCTGAGACGGGCGGATGTAATAGGGCGTGACGATCAGCGCCCCGTCCGCGCCCACCGTCTTGGCGTGACGGGTCAGGTCGATGGCTTCCTTGGTGTAGGGCGATCCGGTTCCGGCGATGACGCTGACCCGGCCGGCGACGAGACGCACGCACAGTTCGATGACGTGCTTGTGCTCGTCCAGGTCCATGCTGGCGCCCTCGCCTGTGGTGCCCATTGGTACGACGCCGTGAACGCCTGCGGCGATCTGACGCTCGAGCAGTTTGGCGAATGCGGCTTCGTCCACGTTTCCGTCACGAAGTGGTGTGATCAGGGCGGTGATCACGCCCTTGAACAAGGGGGCGTTCATGAGACTAAGCTGGCCTGCGTGGGGAGTGACGATGGACGGATGTTCATCGCCTTTGCAATGAGCGCGGGACGTTAGGTCGCCAGCGGCTCCGCCGCAACCAGGATTGAATGGGAACAGGACAGATCATGATCGCGACCAGTCTGGCGGCGGCCCTCGCCGTCCTTGCGCCGAACCCGCAGGACGTCCTGCCCACCCAGCCTGTGCCCTATGCGTCGGCGTCCTCGTCCGTGCCCGGCTATTCCGCCACCTATCAGGGCCGCGTGCTGAACGATCAGGACACGGCGCTGTTTCGCCAGGGGCTGGCGGCGGCCCGCGCGCGCGACGTCTTCGGCGCCCAATCCGCCATGTCGCAGATTCGCGACGCCTCGGCCCGCAAGCTGGTCGAATGGGCCCTGATCGACACCTCGGGCGAACAACTGTCCTACGCCGATCTGGCGCGGGGCCAAGGCGATCTGGCCAATTGGCCCCGCGGCGAATCACGTCGCGCCGCCGCCGAGAAGGTTCTGGATCGGTCCGGCCTGGGCGCCGACGCAGCGCTGTCGCTGATGTCGGACGGCAAGCCGACGACGGTCGAGGGCGCCATCGCCTATGCCTCGGCGCTGGAGCAGCGTGGGCGCCAGGATCAAGCCCGCGATCTGGTGCGCGACTGGTGGCGCACGCGTTCGTTCGACGACGCGCCGCAGTCACGAATCCTGGCCCGTTGGGGCGCGTGGCTGACGCCGGCGGATCACGAGACACGCCTGAACATGTTGTTGCTCGGCCCGCACGGCCCGGCGACGCGCAGCATGGTCAATCTGGTGTCGCCCGAGCGCGCCGCCATCGCCAACACGGTCATGACCCTGCGCTCGGCCTACAGCCCCGACGCCGTCATCGCCAATCTGACGCCCGCCCAAGCGGCTGATCCGGCCGTGGTGCTGGAGCGCGTCCGTCTGTTGCGGTCGCAGAACCGCCAGTCTGAGGGCTTCGCCCTGCTCGCCAACCTGCCGCCCGCCCCGTCGCACACGACCGGCGATAACACCCTGTGGAGCGAGCGTCGCAACTATTTCCTGGACGCCCTGCAACAAGGCAACTGGCGCGCCGCCTATGACGCCATGAATGGCCACGGCTTCACCTCGGGCGACCGGATGGTGGACGCCGAGTTCTTCGCCGGCTGGGTCGCCCTGACCAAGCTGAACCAACCCGAGGTCGCGGCCCGCCACTTCGAGGCCCTGCGCACCGCCTCCTCCACCCCCATCACCCAGGGTCGCGCCTACTATTGGCTGGGCCGGGCGGCCGAGGCGCGCGGCGAACGCGACGCGGCGCTGGGCTACTATCGCAACGGCGCCCAGCACTGGCAGACCTTCTACGGTCAGCTGGCGGCCGAAAAGGCGGGCATGACCACGCTTCAGCTTCCCGGCGAACCCGTCCCGTCCCAGGCCGACATCGCCCGGTTCGAAGGCAATGAGATCGTGCGCGCCACACGCATCCTAGGCGAAACCGGCGAGATGAGCCTGCTGCGCGTCTTCGCCTATCAGCTCGACAACGATCTGCCCACCATCAACGATCTGGCGCTTCTGATGGACCTGTCACGCGGCTATGGCGAAGGCTTCACCGCGATGATGGTGGGACGCGCCGCCAGCCAACGCGGCTTCGTCATGCCCGAGCGGATGTATCCGGTGCGTATCCCGCCCCAGGTCGCCGGCGCGGCCCCGTTGGAGTTCACCCAGGCCATCACACGCCAGGAGTCCAGCTTCGATCCCCGCGCCCGCTCCGGCGCCGACGCGCGCGGCATGATGCAGTTCCTGCCGTCCACCGCCTCGGGCGTCGCTCGTCGCCTCGGCATGGGTTATTCGGCCGAACAGTTGTGGGATCCCGACTACAACATGACCTTGGGCAGCTATCATCTGGGCGAGCTGATGGCCGCCAACAACGGCTCCATGCTGCTGGCGACGGTGGGCTACAACGCCGGCCCGGCGCGTCCCAGCCAGTGGATCGCGCGCTGCGGCGACCCGCGCGGCGATGCGGTCAAGACCATCGACTTCATCGAATGCGCGCCCTTCACCGAGACACGCAACTATATGATGCGGGTGATGGAGAATATGGCGGTCTACAAGGCGCGCCTGAACGGCGGCACGGCCCCACTGACGCCCTCGGCCGACATATCGCGCGGCGCGGCGGCAGGCCCCAGGCCCTACGCGGGCTACTGAGCGCGGCGGGCCGTCAGCAGCGGTCCGTTCGGCCCTTCGACCCAGCCGCCGTCCAGCCCGAACGTCCGACGCAGGATGTCGGGCGCCAGGGCCTGCATCGGCGGGGCGTCGGCGACCACTTGGCCGTGAGCCAGCACCACAAGCCGGTCTGCGACGTTCGCGGCCAGGGCGAGGTCATGCAGACTGACCAGCACCCCGGTGCCGCTGTCGGCCCGCACCCTCAATCGCTCCAGTACCAGCCGCTGGGCATCCGGGTCCAGCCCAGCAATCGGCTCGTCGGCCAGCAGCAGCGGCGCATCGACCACCAGCGCCCGCGCCAGCAGGACCCGCGCCCGCTCGCCGCCCGACATTTCCGCCACACCGCGATCCGCCAGATGACCGGCCCCCACCTCCTCCAACGCCGCGCCGGCCCGCGCCAGGGCCTCGGCGCCCGACAGGAAGGGCGCGCCAAGGGCCGCCACCTCAATGGCCGGCAGGTTCCAAGCGATGCGTCGTTCCTGCGGCAGATAGGCCGCTCGTTCCGCGCGCTGACGATGAGACAAGTCGGCGATCCGCGTCCCGCCCAGCCTGACCTGACCGCCAGTGGTCGCCAGCAGGCCGACAGCCGCGCGAATGGCGCTGCTCTTGCCCGCCCCGTTCGGCCCGCACAGGGCGACGACCTCGCCGGCGGACACCGAAAGGTTGACACCATCCAGCACGACGGCCTTGCCCAGCCGCGCCTGAACATGCTCCAGCGACAGCAGGCTCACAGCCGCCACTCCCTCGCCGCGCGCCAGGCGATCAAGGCGAACAGCGGCGCGCCGATCAAGGCCGTGAACACGCCCAGCT
The DNA here is from genome assembly GCF_023147505.1 of Brevundimonas sp. EYE_349. Lineage (GTDB taxonomy): Bacteria > Pseudomonadota > Alphaproteobacteria > Caulobacterales > Caulobacteraceae > Brevundimonas. Next base: position 384,960 of record NZ_JAHXPB010000001.1, read on the forward strand.
TCAGCTCCTGATCCGTGGGCGTCAGCCGCGCCAGCAGATCCGCGACGACCAGCATCAGTCCGCCGGCCAGCGCCGAGGGCGCCAGTATCCGCTTCGCGTCCCCCCGCACCGCCGCCCGCACCAGATGCGGCGCCGCCAGACCGACGAAGCCGATGACGCCGGCCGCCGCAACCGCCGCCCCTGTGGCCAAGGCCGCCGCGATCAAAGCGAATGCCCTGAGCCGCCCCATGTTCAGACCCGACGACGCCGCGCCCTCGTCGCCCAAAGTCAGCATTCTCAGGCCCTGTCCAGACAGGACTGCGAATACGGCCGCGACGATCAACGCCGGCGTCACCCAGGCCACGTCGATCCAGCTTCGGTTCTGCACCGATCCCAACAGCCAGGACATGACCTCGGCCTGCGCAATAGGCGATGGCGACAGGTTGAAGATCAAAGCGGTGGCGGCGCCGGCGAAGCTGGACAAGGCCACGCCGAACAGGATCAACGCTTCCGGCGCCCGCATCGCTCTGGACGCGACGATCAACAGGCCGCCCGCCAGCGCGGCCCCCGTCAAGGCCGAAATTTCGATCAGGCCGGGCACAATCGCTGCGCCCAGGACGATGGCCAAGGCGGCGCCCAGCGCCCCCGTCGCCGACACGCCCAGCACGCCCGGATCGGCAAGCGGATTACGCAACAGCCCCTGCATCACCGCCCCAGCCAGCCCCAAGGCCGCGCCGACGACAAGGGCGCAAACCGCGCGGGGCGCCCGCACCTGCCACAACACTTCCGCCGGTCCCGACGTGGGATCGCCGAAGGCGGCGCCATACTGCGCCCCGGTGAACGCCGTTTCGCCCATCAGGATCGCCAGCGCCAAGGCCGCCGCGATCAGCAGTCCCAGGATAAGGCAGAGTCGCACCATGCCGCTCATGGCCGCCCCTCAGCCATCATCGCCACCGCATCGGCGGCGAACCAGGCTGGGCAGGTCAGGGTCGCTGCGGGCAGGCGCGCCGCCGTCCGCCCCTCGGCGGCCCGACGAACCACCGGATGTCGGCCCGGTCCGCGCAGGTCGGCCCGCAACTGATCGAAGAAGCCCAGGATGAACCGCGCCGGCGGGTTCATGGCGATCCGTTCCACGCTAATCGCGCCGAAACCGGGCGTCGTCGTCAGATTGCGGAAACCCGCCGCCCGCATCATGGCGTCCATCAAGGTTCCTGGTCCCGAGGTGAAGCCTCCCGAGGTCAGATAGACCGCGCCCGGCGCCTGGGTCGCACTTCGCGCAGGCGCGGCGTGGGCCAGCTTGGCGTCCATCCGCTGTTCCAGCCTGTTTCCGCGCTCCACCTGGCCCAGCCCGCCGGCCACCGTGCGAATGTTGCGGCGAACACCCTCCAGATCCACGGCGTCCTCGATCGTGATCACCCGGACCCCGCGCTGTTCAAGCGCCGTCAACAGCCGAGGCTCGCCGCCCCAATAGCGCACCACGACATCCGGCCGAAATCCGACGGCCGCCTCCAGCGTCGGCCGTAAACGCAGCCGCCCGGCGGCTTCGCGCCGCAGCCAGGCGTCGGGATCGTCGGCGCGGGGCGACAGCGCCAATCGCGCATCCGGCGAAAGCGCCAACACATATTGATCCGCACACTGATCAAGCGCCATGACGCGCAAAGGGTCGGCGTCGGCGAAGCCGGCAGCGCCCAGCAGCATCAGGCCCGCCAGAGCCCCCAAGGTCCGCCTCATGGTCTGGGCAGGCCGGCGAACACGGCGTCCAACATCGTGCCGACGAGCAGCTGACGATCCGCCCACGGAAAATACGGCTTGGTGATCATCAGCGACACCACGCCATGCGCTGTCGCCCATATGGCCTGGGCCAAAAGACTGGGGTCGCCCGTCAGCTCGCCCGCCGCCACCGCGTCGGCCACCGTCGCCTGCAACGTCGTGAACAGGCCGGCGCCCAGTTCGCGCGCCATGTCCTGGGCGCCCTCTCGCGCTTCCACCGGCCGCGTCAGATAGATCAGGCGATAGGCGTTGGGATGGGCGAAACCGAACGCGACATAGCCTTCGATCATGCGGCGCAAACGCTGAATCGGCGGCCAATCCTCGTCGGCCACCGCGGCATTGGCGGCGATCAGGCGGGCGAAAGCGTCGCGGCAGATTTCCTGCAGGATCGCGCCCTTGTCCGGGAAATGCATGTAGAGGGCCGTCGAAGACAGGCCGACCTCGTCCGCGATCTTGCGGATGGTGGCGCCTTCATAGCCGTGCTCGACGAAGATTCGCTCGGCCGCCGCCAGGATTTCGCCGCGCCGAGAATGGCCCTCGCCCTTGGGCTTTCGGGTCGTGCGCGAGGATGTCGAGGCGTCGGACAAACGGCTGCTCCAGATCGGGCGTCCTGAATAGCGACAATCCGTCCACGGCGCCAACCGGCTTGCCGAACGCGGTTGCTTGCCATAGCGATTACAGGTTGAACGCAGCGCGGGGGCGAGGTGGCGAAGGACTGGACGCATCCGGGCATCACGCCGCGCACCAGTGGGGCGTGGCGGCGTGCGCCCAGCGGATTTCAAGTCCTGGCGACGACGGTGATCGTCGGCGGCTATGTCTTCGCGGTGATCAGATGGCCTCAGACGGCATTCCTGGCCGGATTGCTGATCGTTCAGGCGGCCATCGTCCTGTCCGCTGTATGGAAGACGGTCATCGCCATCGCCAGCCTGCGACGTCCCAGGCCGGCGCCCGTGCCCATCGAATGGCCGCGCTACAGCATCCTTGCGGCTTTGCACGACGAAGCGGCGGTGGCGCCGGAGTTGATCGCCAATCTGGCGCGCATCGACTATCCGGCCCACCGGCTGGAGGCCTTCATCGTGCTGGAAGCCCACGACGCCGCGACCCTGGCGGCGGTCGAGGCGGCCCCCAGGCCCGCTTGGCTGAAGACCTGCATCGTCCCGCCCGGCCATCCGCTGACCAAGCCGCGCGCGCTGAACCATGCCTTGACCCAGGCGCGCGGCGACCTGGTCACCATCTATGATGCCGAAGATCGCCCCCATCCGCACCAGCTGCGCCGCGCCGCCGCGCGCTTCGTCGCCGAACCCCGGCTGGGCTGCCTGCAGGCGCCGCTACGGATAAGGCCCTCGGGCCGCGTGGGCTCGACCTTTCTGGACCGCCAGTTCGCCCTCGAATACGCGGCCCTGTTCGAGGTGACCCTGCCCGGCATGGCGCGCCTCGGTCTGCCCTTTCCGCTGGGCGGGACCAGCAACCACATCCGAATGACGGCGCTGCGCGCGGCAGGCGGCTGGGACGCGCACAATGTCACCGAGGACGCGGACCTGGGCTTTCGCCTGTGGTCGCTGGGCTGGACGCTCGATGTGATCGATTGCCCGACCTGGGAGACGCCGCCCGGCCCCCTGGATCGCTGGCTGCCGCAGCGCACGCGCTGGCTTAAGGGCTATATGCAGACGTGGGGCGTACATACCCGACGTCCGCGCCGGTTGGGGCGGCGCGGCCTGCTGTCGCTGGTCATGACCCTGGGGACGGCGATCCTGGCGGCGGGAGCCCATGCGCCCACCCTGGCCTGGCTGGCCTCTGCCGTGCTGGTCGGATTGCACGCCGGGATCGCGCCGGCGACGCCTTTGGCCTCCATCGCGGTTCTGGCGGCCGGGGTGATCGCCGCCTGGATGGGGTGCGCGGTCGGGGCGCGGCGCGCCGGGCTGGACTATCGGCTCGGCGACATGTTGGCGGCGCCCGCCTATTGGTCCCTGCTCAGCCTGGCCTTCGTCCACGCCGCCTGGCGGCTGATCGTCGAGCCGCACGTCTGGGACAAGACCCCGCACGACAGCGAGCTTCAGCCGCAAGAACTGGTCGTGATCTCTGACGACGCTGGACGCGAGGCGGCTTGAGCGCCTATCAGCCCGACGATGGCGCCCGTTCTCTCCAAGACCCCCGAAACCCTCGTGACCCGCGGCTGGTCGGACTACGCCCTGCTGGATTCGGGCGACGGCAAGAAGCTGGAACGCTACGGCCGCTATACGGTGGTCCGGCCCGAGCCGCAGTGTTTCTGGTCCCCGCACGATCCCGCCGCCTTCGAGGCCGCGACGGCCCTCTTCGATCCGCAGCAGGAGGAAGAGGATTCCGGCCGCTGGAAGTTCGACAAGCATGGCCCCGTCGACGCCTTCCCGCTGAAATGGCGCGACGTGAAGTTCACGGGCCGGTTCACCCCCTTCCGCCACCTGGCCTTCTTCCCCGAACAGGCCGCCAACTGGGAATGGCTGGACCAGCGGGTCCGCGACTTCCCGCAATCAGCGGGCCGCGCCCTCAAGCTGCTTAACCTGTTCGGATACACCGGGGTCGCCAGCTTGGCTGCGGCTGCGGCCGGCGCCGAGGTCACCCACGTCGACGCCTCCAAGAAGTCCGTCGCATACGCCCGCGAGAACGCGGAACAGTCAGGCCTGGGCCAGCATCCGATACGCTGGATCGTCGAGGACGCCCGCAAATATGTCGCGCGCGAGGTTCGTCGGGGCTCGAAATACGACGGGATCATCCTGGACCCGCCGAAATACGGTCGCGGACCGACCGGCGAAGTCTGGCGTCTGTTCGAAGATATGCCGGGCCTGCTGAAGGACTGCGCCGGCCTGTTGGCCGACGACGCCGACTTCCTGCTGCTGAACGCCTATGCCGCCCGCGTGTCTGGTCTGTCACTGGCGCACCTGATGGCCGAGGCGACGCATGATCGCGGCGGGCGCATCGACTGGGGTGAACTGGCCCTCTCCGAAGACGGGCCGCACGCCCGCGCCATCGGCCTGTCCTTCTTCGCGCGGTGGTCGCGATGAGCGCGCGGGACGAATACCGCGTCATCACCTCGCTGACGAACGACACCATCAAGGCCATCCGCGCCCTGCATATGCGCAAGGAACGCGACCTGACGGGCACCTTCCTGGCCGAAGGTCTGAAGTTTATCGGCGAGGCGCTGGATCAGGGTCGTGCGCCGAAAATGCTGTTGGTCGGCGAGGACGCCCGCGCCCACCCGTTACTGGACCGCGCCAAGGCGGAAACGCGCAAGGCGGGCGGCGAGGTCATCATCGTCACCCACGCCATCCTGGAAAAGATCAGCCGGCGGGATAACCCCCAGACCGTGCTGGGCGTATTCGAACAGGCCTATGCGCCGCTCGACAGCCTGAACCCCGCCGAGGCCCCCTGTTGGGTCGCGCTGGAGCAGGTGCGCGATCCGGGCAATCTGGGCACCATCATCCGCACGGCGGACGCCGCGGGCTGCGGAGGCGTCATCCTGATCGGCGACTGCGTCGATCCCTATTCGGTCGAGGCCGTGCGCGCGACCATGGGCTCGGTCTTCGCCGTTTCGATCACCAGGACGACGCCGGAAGCCTTCGTGGCGTGGCGCCAATCTTGGCCCGGCAGCGTCGTCGGCACCCGCCTCGACGCCACCGTCAGCCACCGCTCGGCGGTGATGCGCAAGCCGGCCCTGATCCTGATGGGCAATGAACAGGCAGGCCTGACCGACCAACTGGCCGCCGCCTGCGACGTCAACGTCAAGATCCCGATGCGCGGCCGGGCTGACAGCCTGAACCTGGCCATCGCCACCGGCATCATGGTCTATGCTGCGACGGACGAGGCCTAGCGCTTCTCTTCCGGCACAACCCAGCCCATGCCCCACAGGGCGGCTATGGAGATCAGGGCTGACAAGGCCAGGTAACCGCCCACCGCCGCCGGCCCGAACCCCTCGGCCAGTTTCAGCGCGATATAGGGCGCCAGCGACGCGCCCAGAATGCCCGCCAGATTGAAGGCCATCGACGCCCCGGTGTACCGCACCGCTGTCGGGAACGGTCGGGCCATGGCCGCGCCGATGGGTCCATAGGTGCAGCCCATCAGGGCGAACCCCAGCGCGAAGAAGATCAACAATCCCGTCAGACCGCCGCCGAACAATGGCGCGAAGAGGAAGCCGAACAGGCCGATCCCGACTGACGACGCGATCAACACCCTCACCTGTCCATATCGATCCGCCAGCAGGGCCGTCACCGGAATGAAGGCGGCGAAGAACAGCACGCCGATCAGCTGGATCGGCAACACGTCGGCCCGCGCCAACCCCATCCCCGTCGTCGCCCATCCCAGGGCGAAGACCGTCATCAGATAGAATAGGGTGAAGGTGGTCACGCCGCTAAATGTCCCTAGAACAAGTGCGGCCTTGTGATGCGAAAACAGGGTCACGGCCGGGGCCTTGACCCGCTCGTCGCGGTCCACGGCCTTCTGGAACTCAGGCGTCTCGGTGATCTTCAGCCGCACCCACAGGCCGACGAACACCAGGATGGCGCTGGCCAAGAAGGGCATGCGCCAGCCCCAGCTCTCGAACGCGCCTTCGCTCAGGGTCGAGGTCAGGGCGATGAAGGCGGTGGTGGACAGGATGAAGCCGATGGGCGCGCCCAGTTGGGGGAACATGCCGAACCATGCCTTCTTGCCGGGAGGCGCATTCTCGGTGGCCAGAAGGACCGCCCCGCCCCACTCTCCGCCTAGACCCAGCCCCTGTCCGAATCGGCAAAGCGCCAGCAGCAGGGGCGCCAGCAGGCCGACCTGCTGGTGCGTCGGCAACAGACCGATGGCCACGGTCGACAGGCCCATGGTCATCAGCGCCGCCACCAGCGTCGCCTTGCGCCCGACCCTGTCCCCGAAATGTCCAAACGCCAAGGCGCCGATTGGCCGCGCGAAGAAGGCGATGGAGAAGGTGGCGAACGACGACAGCAGCGCCGTGCCCGGATCCTCGCCCGGGAAGAACAGCGTCGGAAACACCAGCACCGCCGCCGTGGCGTAGATGTAGAAGTCGAAGAATTCGATCGTCGTGCCGATCAGGCTGGCGAACAGCACGCGACCCGTGGAGTTCTTGGGCAGGACTTCGGACATGGTTTCGGCTCCCAACAGCCCCTGCGATGCCCGCAAGCCGGCCATGCCGTCAAGCCGATCAGGTTCCGCGCGGCTTCACCCGGTTCGTCGGTTGCGCCTGGGCCGGATTCTCGGGCCAGGGGTGCCGCGGATAGCGGCCCCTCATCTCGCCCCGCACCGCCGCCCAGGACCCGGCCCAGAAGCGCGGCAGGTCCTTCGTCACCTGCACCGGCCGGCGCGCGGGGGACAAAAGCGCCAGGGTCAGGGGGACGCCGTTCGCCACGGTCGGATGGGTCGTCACCCCGAACAGTTCCTGCACGCGAATGTCCACGCGCGGTCCGCCCTCGGCCGAATAGTCGATGGCCGCCGATCCCAGCGGCGTCACCAGCCGCGCCGGCGCCAGTTCGTCCAACCGACGCTGCAAGTCCCACGGGATCAGCCCGCGCAGCGCTTCCGCCAGTCGCGCGTCGCTGATGGCGTCCAAAGCCTTCGCACCCTCCAGCAAGGGCCACAGCCAGTCTTCGCGCGCCGCCAGTAGAGCGGCGTCCGATACATCCGGCCAGCCAGCGTCCTGACCGTGCAGAAAGGCCAGTCGCGCCCTGAGGCCCGTCGCCTGTTCTCCCCAGCGCAGCGCGCCCAGACCCTCGGCCTCCACCTCTGATCGCAGGGCGGCGGCCAGCATCTTCGCGTCAGGCGCGCCCATCACCTTCTCATCCAGAACGATGGCGCCGATCCGTCGAGACCGCCGGATCACCGCCCGGCCGGACGGTTCGCGCGCCATCCGGTCCTCGGTCGTGATCAGACGCGCCAGCTTGGTTTCCACTTCGGCGGCGTCGAGAGCAGCCGCCAATCGCACCCGGTCGCGCACATCGCCGCCGCTCAGCTCGGCGACCGCCAACCACGGCGCGCGCGCCAGATGGTCGGACGGCTCCAGCACGGCGCCCCGTCCGCTGGCCAGCAGCAACTCGCCAGACCTGCCCCGCGCCTTCGCGATCCGCTCGGGGAAGGCCTCGGCCAGCAAAAGCCCTGGATGGACCGTTTGGCCCGACCCGCCGCCCGCCGCCTTGGCCCAGCGATCCGCCAGTTTCAGGGCATCACGCGCGCGGGGCGACCGATCCCGCGTCAGGCCGACCAGACGGTCCGAAAGATCGACGCCTGATCCGCCCAGCCCGGGCTCACTCAACACCGCCGCGATCCGCGCGCCGGTCAGGGCGTCGCCCCGATCCGAGGCGACCGCGACCATATGGGCCAGGCGCGGCGACAGCGGGATCTTCGTCAACCGCATCCCATGTGCGGACAAGCCGCCATCAGCGTGCAGCGCGCCCAACCGGGTCAGCACCTTTCGCGCCTCGGCCATCGCGCCAGTTGGCGGCGGGTCCAGCAGCGCCAGTGCTTCGACCGACCGCGCGCCCCATCGCGCCAGATCCAGCGCCAGGCCGGTCAGGTCCGCCTCCTGGATCTCGGGCCGCTGGTGAGCCACAAGCCCCCGCGTCTGCTCCTCTTCCCACAGGCGGTAGCAGACGCCAGGCCCTGTCCGCCCCGCCCGCCCGCGCCGCTGTTCCGCCGAGGATCGGCTGACCTTGACCGTCGCCAGCCGCGTCAGGCCGCTCGACGGTTCGAAACGCGGCACGCGCGACAGGCCGCCGTCGATCACCACCCGCACGCCCTCGATGGTCAGACTGGTCTCCGCGACCGAGGTGGCCAGCACAAGCTTGCGCCGTCCCGGCGCCGCCGGCGCGACGGCGCGGTCCTGTTCGACGCGATCCAGCCCGCCGTAGAGCGGTGTTACGTCCACGTCGCCCAGCCTCAGACGTTCCTTGACCAGACGCGAGACGCGGTGGATTTCCCCCTGCCCCGGCAGGAAGACCAGGATCGACCCGCTTTCCTCGCCCAAGGCGGTCAGGCAAGCCCCCGCCACCGCCTCTTCGAGCCGCTCCGCCGGATTGCGGCCCAGATAACGGGTTTCGACCGGAAACGCGCGGCCTTCCGCCTCGATCACCGGCGCGCCGTCCAGCAGACGCGAAACGCCGACCACATCCAGCGTCGCCGACATGACCAGCAGACGCAAATCCTCACGCAACAACCCTTGCGTCTCGCGCGCCAACGCCAGGCCCAGGTCTGCGTCCAGACTGCGTTCGTGAAATTCGTCGAACAGGACCGCGCCAACGCCCTCCAGTCCCGGATCGTCCAGAATCATGCGGGTGAACACGCCCTCGGTGATCACCTCGATCCGGGTCGTGGCCCCGATGCGGCTTTGCAGACGTGTGCGATAGCCCACCGTCCCGCCGGCCTGCTGGCCCAGCGTCGCCGCCATCCGATCCGCCGCCGCCCGCGCCGCCAGCCGCCGCGGTTCCAGCACCAGCACCTTGCCGTCGCCCAGCCACGGCTGGTCCAATAGGGCCAGCGGCACGACCGTCGTCTTGCCCGCGCCGGGCGGCGCCGCCAGCACAGCCGTGTTTCCGGCGCCCAAGGCGGCCTTCAGCGGGTCCAGAACGGCATGGATCGGCAACATATCCGGCCTGTAGCCGACCCTGGGGCGATCACGAAAGCGTCGTCCGGCCTTTACTGCGCCGTCATGCGCGTTGCGCACCGTCACATCCCCCGCTAGCGTCCGCCCAAACCCAGCCGAGGGGCTGGCTTATAATGTGGGGAATAAATCTATGTGGCGCGTCAAATCGTTGGATGCGATTCTCGCATCCGCGGAGAAAAAATCGCTAACCCGAACCCTGGGCCCCGTTCAGCTGACATTGCTGGGCGTGGGCGCGATCATCGGCACCGGCATCTTCGTCCTGACCTCCGAGGCCGCCCAGAAGGCCGGCCCCGGCATGATGTGGAGCTTCGTCATCGCCGCTGCGGTCTGCGCCGTAGCGGCGCTTTGCTATTCGGAAATCGCTTCGATGGTGCCGGTCTCCGGCTCGGCCTACACCTACACCTATGCGGTGATGGGCGAGTTGCTGGCCTGGATGGTGGGCTGGGCGCTCATTCTTGAATACGCCGTCGCCGCCTCGGCGGTCTCCGTCGGATGGTCCGGCTATTTCATCGGCCTCCTGCAGAGTTGGGGCGTAACCTTGCCACAGGCCATAGCCGTCGGCCCCTACGCCGGCGGCATGATGAACCTGCCCGCCCTGCTGATCGCCCTGGTGATCACCGGCCTGCTGATGATCGGCACCAGTGAAAGCGCGCGCGTCAACGCCGTTCTGGTGGCGATCAAGGTCACGGCCCTGACGGTCTTCATTGTCCTGACCGTGCCGGTGCTGAAGGGCGCCAACTTCACGCCCTTCACGCCCAACGGCTGGTTTGGCGATGGTCATGGCGCGGGCCTTGGCGTCGTCGGAGCCGCAGCCTCGATCTTCTTCGCCTATGTCGGCTTCGACGCCGTTTCCACGGCGGCCGAAGAGACCAAGAATCCGCAACGCAACGTGCCCATCGGCCTGATCGCCTCGCTGGGCATCTGCACCATCTTCTATCTGCTGGTCGCCGCCGGCGCGATCGGCGCGGTCGGCGCTCAACCCCTGCTTGGTCCGAACGGCGAGGTGCTGCACGCCGGTTCGTCGGCCCTGGCCGCGCAGTGCTCAACCTTCTCGTCGATGCAGGAGCCTCTGGTCTGCTCGCGCGAAGCCCTGGCCCACGTTCTGCGTGTTGTCGGTCATGAGCGGATCGGCGACCTGATCGGAATTGCCGCCTTCCTGGCCTTGCCGTCGGTCATCTTGATCATGCTGTTCGGTCAGACCCGCATCTTCTTCGTGATGGCGCGCGATGGCCTGCTGCCCGGCTTCCTGGCCACCATTCACCCTAAGTGGAAGACGCCGCACGTCGTCACCATGATCACGGGCGCGGCCGTAGCCGTGTTCGCCGCCTTCCTGCCCGTCGGGCAGTTGGCGGACATCTCCAACTCCGGCACCCTGTTCGCCTTCTTCATGGTGGCGATCGCGGTGATGATCCTGCGCGTGACCCAGCCGAACCGTCACCGCCCGTTCAAGACGCCCCTGGTGTGGATCATCGCCCCGCTGGCGGTGCTGGGCACCCTGGGCCTGTTCTTCAACCTGCCGACGGAATCCAAACTGGTTCTGCCGATCTGGGGCGCCATCGGCCTAGTGGTCTATTTCGCCTACGGCTATCGCAAGAGCCACGTCGGACGCGGTCTGGTCGAGGTCCACGAGACGGACAGCGACGCGCCTCCGCCGCCTGTTCCGCCGATCAAATAAGAAGAAAGGCCCCGGAGCGATCCGGGGCCTTTTTTACTTTGGTGCGGATGAGAGGACTCGAACCTCCACGCCTCTCGGCGCTGGAACCTAAATCCAGTGCGTCTACCAGTTCCGCCACATCCGCATTCAGGTAGGCCGTCGCCTCTAGAGGCTGGCGACCGTCAGGGCAAGGGTCAACGACGCCCCGCCACCAGTTCATTGCGGATATTGCGCCCCAGCGGATCGCGCGCTTGCCAGCTGTCGCCAACGTCGGCCTCGACCATTCGGCTGCAGAAGCGCGGCAGGATCTGGCGCGGAGCGAACTCGCTGAGACAGATTCGACCATTCTCGGCCGTCCAACGCGCGTTCAGCCGCCGCCCGTCTGAAAACTGGGACGTGTATCGCCCGTCAGGCTCGAAGAAATGCTTCACCCATTGTCCGTTGGGATAGTGGGACACGATGGTGTTGCCAAAGGCGTTCGACATGTCCGCGCTGGCCGTCGATGCGGCAGCCAAGCCCGCCAGCGCCAATCCGCCGATCCAGATGCCGTATTTCAACCCGTCCCTCCTGCGCTGTCCCCGGACACGACTATCGACGTTCCATAAGACAGCACAAGCGGGACGGTTCCGCCGTCAGCCGTTGCCGCGACGCCCCGATTCGAAGAGGAACCAGACGCGCTTCTCGCTCTCGTCGATCCAGTTTTCCAGCAGGCTGGCGGTGGCGATGTCGTTATGCTCGTCGCACAGGTCGTGCGCCTCGCGCATCCGGGCGATCAACTCGCCGTTGTCGTCGCGAAGCTCGGCCAGCATGTCCAGCGGATCGACATAGTCCGCATCGTTGTCGGCGACGCGCGTTTCCTTGGCGATCTGACCGATGGAGCGCAATGTCGTTCCCCCGATCTTACGCGCGCGCTCGGCCATCGGATCCGTCATGGCCAGGATTTCCGCCGACTGGTCGTCCAGCAGCAGGTGATAATCCCGGAAATGCGGCCCCGACACGTGCCAGTGGAAGTTCTTGGTCTTGATGTAGAGCGCGAACGTATCGGCCAACAGCGCGGTCAGAGCAGCGGAAATGTCCCGCGTCGCCTCTTCCGACAGGCTGGTTGGCGTCCTCAACGGCGCCAGACGTTTCTCACGGGCGGTGACCATTCTCGTTCTCCTCAGCAACGGCTGCCGTCTAGCTAGGAAGCGGACAAGCCCAACGGAAGCCCTGCATCGGACGATAATGCTGAAACCATTAAAGGTGATCGGCGTCGCGGACCTTTGTCGGCGGTGGCTGGGGAACTAGGATTGTCCTCTTAACCGAAATTCTTGAGCAGTGTCAGTCGCTTCCCAGTCACCCAACGGGGGTTTTGGCACGGTTATTAGCAGCGGTCATTAGCAGCCGATTCGGCTCCTCCCACAAAGAACTACGAGGCATGGATTTATAGGTGACACAGCCCTGATCTGACCGACAATGCCCCCTTCCCAACCCGGAGGTCTCTTGAGCCAGCACACCATCGTCTTCGACCTCGAAACTGTGCCCTGCACGGAGACGCTTGCCCGCCTTCACGGCCGCGAAGCCCTCACCGACGATGAAGCTGCCGAAATCCTCGGCGAGAAGTTCCCGAAGCTTCCACTCCACAAGGTCGCCGTGCTTGCCGCCCTCGTGGCCGAGCGCGTCGATGGCGTCTGGCGTGTCAAATCACTCGGTGCCCCACATAGCGAGGAGCGGACCGAGATCGATCTGATCTCGGCTTTTGCCGCCCGCGTGGACACCCTCCGTCCGACGCTCGTCACGTTCAACGGAAACGGTTTCGATCTGCCCGTCTTGAGGTATCGGGCGATGGTCAACGGGATCGCTGCATCGGGTCTGACCTCCCGCCCCTACTTCAAGCGCTATGATCAGGCCCACGTCGATCTGTGTGACGAACTTGCCAGCTTCCAGTCGAACGCCAAGGCATCGCTGGATGACCTTTGCAAAATGATGGGATTGCCCGGCAAGCCCGACGGGATTGATGGCTCAAAGGTCTGGGAGCACGTTCGAGCCGGTCGCATCCAAGAATGCGCCGACTACGGAGAGACTGATGTCGTGAATACCTACCGCGTCTGGCTTCGCTACGAACTCTTTCGTGGTGCTATCACGCCGGAACAGATGTCAGAGAGCGAAGCTGACCTCACTTCGTTCATTCGGGCACGTTTGGCTGAACGGCCGCACCTTGCATTCCTCGTGGCGTGACGCTCTTCGGCACTGATCGCAACTCGCGGATTGGTTGAGCGGAAGCGTCGCGCTATACGAGAATAATGCCTACAAACGTCGCTTCAGAGATCGATCTCCAAATTGGAAAAACTGTCCGCGCCCGTCGTGAGAAGGCCGGGCTGACACAGGCCGATCTCGGCCACGCAATAGGCGTCACCTTCCAGCAAGTTCAGAAATATGAGCGGGGCACGAACCGGGTGTCGGCCGCTGCCATGATGAGGGTTGCCGACGCTCTCAAGTGCAGCGTCGCAGACCTCTACGACGATCCCGACCCAAGCGGCAGCAGCGTATCTGAACGCACCATCCTGAAACTCTGGGGGCAGCTTCGAGCGGCTGAACGCGATGCGGTCGTCGCGATGATCCGAGAGTTCGTGAAGCGGTAATGTGCGGGCGGTTCGAGACAACCGGGAAGTTCACATGGGCCGAAATTTATGAGGCTCTCTCCACCATCGCGCCCGTCACCACACCACCTCTGAACCTCCAACCCGACGACGATGTTCGTCCCACGACGATGCAGGCAACTGCACGACTGGAAAGCGACGGCTGGGTGGTCGAAAGGATGCGATGGGGCCTCGTGCCCCACTGGCGGACTGGCAAGCCGCTGAAGGACACGGAGAAGGGCAAAGACGACGGCTTCAAGCTCTCGACCTTCAACGCACGATCCGAGACGTGCGCTGGCACCGCCACCTTCCGTGAGGCGTATGCCAAACGTCGCTGCATCATCCCGGCCAGCGCATGGTTCGAATGGACCGGCGACAAGGGAGCCAAGACCAAGCACCGCTTCGCTCGGGCAGATGGCGATCTCCTATGGTTCGCGGGCTTGTGGGATCACGTCATCACACCCGATGCGGGGGAGTTCGGATCATTCACGATCCTCACTGGACCCTCGACGGGATGGCTAGGCGATTATCACACGCGGGCGCCGGTGATCCTCGATCCACACGATTGGGAAGCATGGCTGGACCCGTCCGTAGACGCTCGCGACCTGTTTGCGGCAGTGCGTCCTGAACGGTTTGTGCTGGGCTGACTCGATGACGACCAACACAGTTTGCGATATTGCGACCCATGGTTTCTTTCGACGATCTCGCCGCCGGTAGCGACATCCACATCGTGGTTCCGCTGGCAGGAGCAATCCTGATACAGCCTCGGCCAGAGTGTGAGGAAGAGTTCGATACGCTCGTAGCACACCTCTACGAGGTAGAGGGTCGCGGGTTCGCCATCTTCCCGAAGATGGGACCGGCCGGATTCTATGCGTCGGCCGAGGTCATGCGGCTGAACTAGGATCGGTCTCGTCGCTGTCGTTTTCAGAATTGAGTCGATCCATCTCGTCAGCGCGGGCCATCAACTCTGCTGACTGTTCTTCAATCGCTTTCAGCGCACGAGCGTCACTGGTGAACTTCGAGAGTTCGCGCGTTCGAAGTGCGTGTTCACGCAAGGCGTTGGAAGCGAATGACATGCGCTGCGAACCCGTCGCAAATCATCCGGTTCAGAATATTTCTGAAAATTCATGCACGAACTTCCATCAAATCACTGATCCGCGTCGTGTAGCGCGGCGAACGGTTGTTCGCCCGTGTAGACCATGGTGTCGTCTGGCGGATGCCTCCGGGCCGTAACGTCCCTCGACCGAACTTCGCATTCACCGCGTCTAGCGCGGTCATTAGCTTCTGGGATCGCACCGGATCGACGGTCGGCAACAGATCGCGCGGCGCATCTGCCTCGGCTTGTAGGTCCAGCAGAATCACCCCCGCCTTGGCGTAGCGTGTTTCTGGCTTCCACATCGACCGGCCCGCCGCGACCGCCTGACCGATTATCGCCAAACTGTCGGCAGTCGGCTCAATCTCGAACGACCGCTGGCCATGATACCAAGGGTCGCCGTTGTGCGGGTGCGTGTGGAAGAACACCTGCATCGCGTTGGCCACTAGCCCATGCTTCCGACACTTCTCCGCAGCGCGTGCAGCGTGGGCCGCTAGTGCCTCGCGCATGTCCTGCCATGTCTCGACCGGGTGATGTTTTCGATGTTGGGCGTCTTCGCCGAATTCGAACGAGCCATCCATAGGGAGCGCGTGCTTTCCGGGCTTCGTCGCACGACCAAGAAGAGCGGTCGAAAACCCATGCCTGACGACCGTGTGGAAGCGATCAGGAGGTCGTTGATCAACGGTCAGGGCATCCGCGCCACAGCCCGACTTCACCGGGCCTCCACGACCACTGTGACGACCATCAAGCGGTCTCTGGAGACGGTTTAGGAAGGCCGTCGCGAGCGTCGATGCAAATAAGCTACGCCGCTTGACGACGTGAGCCGAGACCGCTCCTGACGGACTTCTTGCCCTGCCGAGACCTTCACTATGTCAAGCCGACCCACCTGCCTCGAACGTGCCTATCAACTCGCCGAAAGCGGTTCGTGCCGTGACCTTCGCGAGATCGCCGCAGCCCTCAAACGCGAAGGCTTCACGGGCATCCGGGCGCAGCTTGAGGGTCGGTCGCTGACCAATGCGTTGCGTGCGCTCTACCGGTCGAACTTCCGTCAGGCGGACGAGGCCACGGGCTGAACCGGGAATGAAACCTCGACGACCAGACCAGCGGCCGTCCAATCGCGTTTCAACGACCATGTAGTCGTCGCGTGACGTTCGCCACCAGTTTGGAGCCTAACCAGAACCTCCAGACCGGTCGGGCGACCCTTGGGGGCTGACCCTCCGGGCAAGGATCGGAAGTCAGTCGGGCGTGGAGAAGGCAGCGTTTTATCCGCCCCCTCCTCCACCCACGAGATCAGGACTTGGAGGCGAGGGCGTCCTTGTTGACCGCCGCATCGGCGATGGTGGTCAGGTCTTCGTCCGTCTGCGACTCTTCGTTGAGCGTCTCTTCGAGGAGCTTGGCCGCATCCTTCAAACCAAGCACGTTGGCCCAGCGGCGCAGTGTGCCGTAGCGAGTGATCTCGTAGTGCTCCACCGCCTGCGCGGCGGCCAATAGACCGGCGTCGAGAGCAGGCGTGCCTTTGTATTCCTCCATGATCTCATCGCCCTCGGCGAGGATGCCCTCGATGGCGTCGCACGTCTTGCCGCGCGGTGCTTTTCCGATGATCTCAAACACCTGCTGAAGGCGCTCGATCTGGCCTTCAGTCTGATCCTTGTGCTTTTCGAAAGCGGCCTTGAGTTGCGGATGTTGAGCCGCGCGCGCCATTTTCGGCAGCGACTTCAGAATCTTCCGCTCGGCGTAATAGATGTCCTTGAGGGTGTCGTGGAAAAGGTCGTCGAGGGTTTTGTCGGCCACGGTTTTTCTCCTGATAACGTGCGGTTTGAAAATCGCCGCACTTCAAGGAAGTTCCAAAATTCCACCCGTCTGGAGGCAAGGTGTTGATGCGCTCATGCATGCCGCTGCGAGCCATCTGCGCGAGAAAGCCGAAGTGCTCGACCAAGATGCAGAGCCGCAGATTGGCGGGACAGATCAGCGATAGGCCGACCTGATGGGCGGACTATCGTGCCCCTGCCGTAGGCCTAAGCCAGCGCCAGCTTTGCGTTCACCTGATCTTCCTCGCGGCTGAACTGGAAGCGCACCTCGACGCCGCCATTGCCGAGCGGGTAGTGCGGCCAGTTCGACGGCTCGATACCGATAGCTATCACTACCGCCTTCGCACGGTCGGCCAGCACCTGTTCCGCCCGCACGTTCAGCGACAGCTTGCCGACATCGTAGCCAACGCTTTCCAGCACGTCGGCCAGAAGCTGCTCTTCTGCGTCAACATCGGACGCCGTGCCAGCATCCAGATCACCGCCGACCGATACGGGCACCTGTCGGCCGACGATCTCGTGGATATGGTGGATGGCCTCGCCGCTGCCTAGTTACAGTATCGCCGGTCGCAGCGGACGTTTAGGTTGCTGAGGTCAAGCGTTGGCTCATATCTTCTCCGAGATACAAAATGCTATCGCTTCGTCCATGTTGAAAAAGCTCTCATCGCTGCAATCAGGAACGCTAGGCGAACTGCTCGCGGTGGCCAAGCTAAACACACTTGGATTTGCGGCTTATATCAGCCCGGAGGGAGCACCCGGCCACGATATCATCGTCGTTGTTGATGGTCAGGCGAAATCAATCGAGGTTAAGACCCGACAATTCTTGAGCCGACCCTCGGAGATAACGCGCTGGCCCGTCGATATGGAAGCTAAACGCGACGCCGATTTTTTTCTTTTTATAGAACTCGACTTACGAACATTGTCACCAAACTTCTATTTGCTGACGAATATTCAGGCTCGTGAAACTTACAAAAACTATGTCGGCGGTGGAAATTGCATCCCTCCTCATGTGAGGCGATTGGTGACCCCGAACGATTTTTCAGCCCTCGACGGGAAAGCACACTCATAGTCACGGGCATCGATTAAGCGCCCAGCGAACGCCCGTAATGAGTCGGACTGCGAAGTCTGGGAGTCAGAAAGCAGACATCAGGAAGTTTAGACTTCAAAGTCACGCCAGCTTCGGAAACGTAGGGAAGTCGATCTTGTCGATGGCTTCCACCAGCACATCGAACTCTGCCCCATAGCCATACTTCCGGCCCTCTGACGCGATGCCTTTGTGGCCAGAGAGAATGTCGCTGATGTTCTCTTGGATGATGCCACGGGCCTGACGCTTGAAGCTGTGTCGGAACGAGTGGAACACCTTGACCTTCGGCTCGTCGAACCCTTGGCCTTTGACCTTGGCGTTCGCCGCCGTCCAGAAGCCCCACCATTTGGAGAACTGTTTGGTTGCAGCTTCCTCGTCGTTCGGATCGTGAGGGAGTTCGGGGAAGACGAAGCCACCCTTGGGCTGGTTCTTCACATACTCGATAAAGCCAAGTTCGATCAGCTTCTTGTGGACCGGCACAAAGCGGGCTGACGACTCGTTCTTAAGGTCTCGGCCAGTCCAGTCGAACGCCCAGCGGCTGCCGACTTTCACCAGTTCAGACACGCGAGCGCCGCCGATCTCTTCCATGCGGACGCCATGCCAGAGGGCGAAGATGGGGAGCCAGTAGTAGGCATCCTTGACAAGCACGGCGCCCGGCTCCTTGGCGTAGCCGTAGCGACCGCCCTTCCGGTCGAGCATCTTGTCCGCGCCATGGAACAAAGGTGCGGAGAAGATCGCGGCTACGTCGTCGGCATCGTAGGGCTTCCGCTTGATCGCAGCGGCCGGTTTCTTCGGCATGACCACACTGACGGGATTGAACGGAATGAGCCGCCGACCATGGGCGAAGGTCCAGACCATATTGAAGTGACGCCAATAGCCGTAGGTCGTCGTTTCCGACAGGCGCGGATAGCCCGGCTCGTCGCGCTCGAACTTGGCGATGACCTCTAGGAAGCCCAGCTTCGAAACGTCCTTCTTGGTGAAGGGGTATTTCCGCAGTTCCAGCTTGAAGCGGTCGAGGTCTTGGTGGTCGATGTCCGCCATCGGCTTGTCATTCAGGAAGCTGACCAACAGCTTGAAGTAGGCGCGGACCCGCTCGGGTTCCTTGGGCTGCTCGCTGGCGTTCCACATCTCGAACGCCTCCATGATCCGCAGGGAGTTGGCCGCAGGTTGCGTCAGCGCCACAGGAGCCGGAGCCGAGACATCTTGGATGATCGTCTCTGGCCAATGGTCGAAGTCACCTCCCCGGAAACGCTCGATGTGGCGTTCGACGTTGGCCCATGCATCGGCGAACAAGGTCGCCAGCTTGGGAAGGATCGGGTGAGCCGGATCGGCACCGACGCCTTGCGAGTTCAGGGCATCGGAAAACGTCGGATAGAATGTCGGGATGCTGCCGATGTCATGGACCGACAGCTTGTATCGAATGTCGGACAGGCGAACGGCTTCATCCGAGAACTTGGCGAAGGCCGGGGTCACGTCGTTCCAGTGTTCATCATAAGATCGCTGGATGCTGGCAATCCGCCAGCGCTCGATAGCCGCAAGGGCGTGGTCGCGAGGTATGATGATCCGTGTTTGGACGGCAGACGGGAGCGGGGTTGGTGCGACGTGAACGCTTGCGGCTTTCACCTGAGCTTCCAGCGCGGCCAAGATCGGAACAGCCCGGTTTCGGGCTTCAGTTTTGTCCTTAGTCCGAAGCGACTTCCAGACCTGATTCTTGCCCGCGAAGGCGTGGCGCGCGACAGGCGGAATGTTGAGGACGACGTAGTAGGTCGAACCCCGAAGCATGACGTTTTGCATGAAGGTCATTATTAGCAGATTTCTTTAGCACGATGGCCCGAAACCCTTGAAGATTGGGCTAATCGGGGCTGCGCCTGAGACTGCTAATCGGTGGCTGGGGAACTAGGACTCGAACCTAGAATGACGGTACCAAAAACCGTAGTGTTACCATTACACCATTCCCCAGCAGGACCGGCGTTTCCGCAGCGCTCTGTGCGGCGGAGGCGGTCAGATAGGCCAAACCGATTTGGGATGCAACACCCTCTTTCACGACTATTTTCGGTCTGTGCGAAGAAGGTCGAAATGGGTGCTTGCGGCCTCTCGAACCCATGGCTATAAGCCGCGTCCTCACTTCGGGGCGACGCCTTATGGCCCATCCCCACGGTCGGAGTGTGGCTCAGCCTGGTAGAGCACTGCGTTCGGGACGCAGGGGTCGGAGGTTCGAATCCTCTCACTCCGACCATCTTCTCCTTCGAGATTTCCGACGATCATGCGTCGCCCGACGCGCGGTCAATCATCGTTCGCCGCCGCCTCCATCGCCTGGCGCGCCACAGCGTTCAGATGCGCTCCGACCGACTCGATGGTCCGCAAGCCCAAGGCCGTTCGACGCGCCGTCAGATCGGTCGAACCGGCGTCGTAATCGGCCATCAGTCGGCGCACGAAGTCGCCGTCCTGAACCTCGACCAACACCTGATCCATCGCCTGTCGCGATTCCGGGCCGATGACGCGCGGGCCTGTCAGATAGGCGCCGTATTCCGCCGTGTTGGAAATCTTGGCGAAGGCGCCCGCGACGCCGCGTTCGTACATCAGGTCGGTCACCAGCTTGGTCTCGTAGAAGCACTCGAACCACGCCACCTCTGGCGGATAGCCGGCGGTCACCAGCTTCATGAAGGCCGCGTCGATCAGTTCGGCGATTCCGCCGCACAGCACCACCTGTTCGCCAAACAGATCGCTCTCGCACTCGTCGCGCATCGTGGTTTCAAGAATGCCCTTTCGCCCGCACCCCAGCGCCGCCGCATAGGACAGACCCAAGGCGTGGGCGTCGCCGGTGGCGTCCTGCTGCACGCCGAACAAGCAAAAAACGCCCTCGCCAGCCTCGTACAGGTCGCGGATGCGCGGCCCTATGCCCTTCGGCGAGGCCAGGATCACGTCCAGATCCGCGCGTGGTTCAACCAGTCCGAATCGGACCGACAGGCCGTGGGCGAACACCAAGGCCGCGCCCGGCCGCACGTTCGGCTCCAACTCGTCTCGCCACAGATCGCGGTGCGCCTCGTCGGACGTCATGACGGCCACCACATCGGCGCCCGCCGCCGCCTGACCGGCCGTCATCACCTCGAATCCATCGGCGCGCGCCAGATCGCGCGTCTTTGAGCCGGCCTTCAGCCCCACCACGATGTCGCTCACGCCAGAATCGCGCAGGTTCAGCGCATGGGTGCGGCCCTGACTGCCATAACCGATCATGGCCACGCGCTTGCCGCGAATGATCGAAAGGTCGCAGTCGCGGTCATGGAAGACGGGCAGAGGATTGGGTATGGTCTGGGTCATGGCCGTCTTCATAACCCCTTCCTCCGTCGTCGCCTTCTGGAAAGAGGCCGGACCCGAAAAGTGGTTCGCCAAGGACGATGCGTTCGACTCTCTTTTCCGCGAGCGGGGCCGCGACGTCCACTGGGCCGCCGCGCGGCGCGAACTGGACGACTGGATGGCGACGGCCGAGGGCGCCCTGGCGCTGCTAATCCTGCTGGACCAGTATCCGCGGAACAGTTTCCGCGGCACAGCGCATCAGTTCGCGACCGATCCGCTGGCGCTGATGTTCGCCAATCAGGCGGTGGCGCGCGAACTGCATCTGGCCGTCGAACCGGCGTTGAAGAACTTCATCCTGCTGCCGTTCGAACATTCCGAAAGGATCGAGGATCAGGACCGCTACATGGCTTTGATCGCCGGCGACGCGGAGTTGGAGAAGTGGGGCAAACTCCATCGCGACATCATCGTTCGCTTCGGCCGCTTCCCCCACCGAAACGCGGCACTGGGCCGTCAGACTACACCTGAAGAACAGGCCTTTCTGGACGACGGCGGATTCGGGGGCTGATTCGCCCACAAGTATCTCCAGCCCCTAGCGTATTGATAAAATTCAAGACGCGACCCTTTAGTTAGGAAGTTCTTAAGTGACTCAGCGCGGCCTTGGCCGAGGTTGGGGACATGATGATGGACGGCAGCGGGCAGTTTGCTACTGGATCGGACTTGAGGTCATCGCCCCTGAACGAGCCCCTATCCGCGCCGGCCGATCATCCTGAGCGTCAGTATCTAAATCTGCTGCACGACATCCTGAACAACGGCGTGAGGCGCGACGACCGCACCGGCACCGGGACCCTGGGCGTGTTCGGTCGCCAGATGCGGTTCGATCTGACCAAGGGTTTTCCTGTCCTGACGACCAAGAAGCTGCACCTGCGCTCCATCATCGTCGAACTGCTGTGGTTCCTGCGCGGCGAGACCAACATCGCCTATTTGAAGGATAACGGCGTCCGCATCTGGGATGAATGGGCCGACGCCGAAGGGGAGCTGGGGCCGGTTTACGGCAAACAGTGGCGTTCCTGGACCGCGCCCGACGGTCGGGTCATCGACCAGATCGAGAAACTGGTCCACGGCTTGAAGACCAATCCTAACAGCCGCCGCCACATCGTCACCGCTTGGAACCCGGCGGACGTGGACGACATGGCCCTGCCGCCCTGTCACTGCCTGTTTCAGTTCTTCGTCGCGGACGGCAAACTCAGCTGCCAGCTGTATCAACGCAGCGCCGACGTCTTCCTGGGCGTGCCGTTCAACATCGCCTCCTACGCATTGCTTACGATGATGCTGGCCCAGGTCGTGGGGCTGGAGGCGGGCGACTTCGTCCACACCTTTGGCGACGCCCACCTGTATCTGAACCATCTGGAACAGGCCGAGCTTCAGCTGACGCGCGAGCCCCTGCCCCTGCCGGTCATGCGGATCTCGCCCAAGACCGACCTGTTCGCCTTCGAGCTGAGCGACTTCACGCTGGAGGGCTATGAGGCCTGGCCGCACATCAAGGCGGCTGTGGCGGTCTGATGAACGTCAAGGACCTGCAGGCCGACGTCCTGCGCATTTCCGACATCTATGCGGCCGAACACGACATCGACCGTGATCGGGACTGGGCGATGTTGAAGCTGCAGGAAGAATTGGGCGAACTGACCGCCGAGCATCTGCGCCTGACCGGCCGTGCGCGGGGAGCGCCCGATACCCACGCGCTGGGCGACGAGGCGGCGGACGTGCTCGGGATGTTGCTGATCTACTGCGCTCGATCAGGCGTCGATCTGGAGCAGGCCATACAGCGCAAATGGCTGAAATGGCTGGAGCCGCAAGCCGCGCCCTAAACCTCCGGTGCAATCATGATCATCGGCTTCAGGCGCTGAACAAGGTCCTGGTCCGTCGTGATCCGATCCACCACGATGCGGTTCTTCATCATCCCCATCTGCATCGTGGCGCGGAAGGCGATCACCTCGCCGGGCGCGGCGATGAAGCCTTCCAGCGTCGGCTTGTTCTGCTTGCCGGCCAGGCCGCCGAACGCCATCGAAAGCTGGTGGCCGCCGGGCGCGACGGAGACGGCGGTGAAGCGCGGGCTCTTAAGCTGGGCCACGAACCGATCGTCCAGCGACAGATCCAGCCCCGCCGCCTTGCCCACGAAACCCTCGCGATAGACGATCAGCAGGGCCTGGTCGTGGGACTGGGGTCGGAACTCCAGCGTGGCCTGCTTCTGCTCCGGAGTCGCGGCCTTGCCCCGCTTCGTACCGACCAGATTGGCCATGATGTAGGCGGTGAACACGCCGAAGAAGGCGCCGGCCATGATTGGCAAAAACCCGGAACGCGCCCCCAGCGACGAGAAGAAGAACGCCAGGCCGAAGCTGACGGCGAAGCCGACCACCAAACCGATGATGATGGAGGGGATATACTTGCTCATGGCTGGGCTCGCGTTCATGGGTGGCCCACCTCAACGCAGCAGTACGGTCAAGGTTCTTGCCCCAGCCCATCATCTCCCTGGTTGTCGCGCGTGGACGCAACGGCGTCATCGGTCGGGACGGCGACCTGCCCTGGCGGCTGCGCAGCGATCTGCAGCGCTTTAAGGCCATCACCATGGGCAAGCCGTGCTTGATGGGGCGCAAGACCTGGGAGAGCCTGCCGCTGAAACCCCTGCCCGGCCGTCTGAACCTGGTCATGACCCGAGACGAATCCTACGAGGCCGACGGCATGGCCAAGGGCGCCCTGGTCTGCTCCACCCTGGACGAAGCCATCGAGATCGGACGCGAAACGGCCCAGGACGACGGCGTGGACGAAATCTGCGTCATCGGCGGCACGGCCCTATTCGCGGCCGCCCTGCCCCGCGCCAAACGCCTTTACATCACCGAGGTCGACGCCGCCCCCGAAGGCGACGCCGTCTTTCCCTCGTTCGACGAAACGGCGTGGGTCGAGGTATCGTCGGAGTCGCATCCGGCAGGCGACAAGGACGATCACGCCTTCACCTTCCGCATTCTCGAACGTCGCTAGGAGACTTCCATGTACGTGACACGACCAACGACCTGCCGGGCTTTCGCGTGACCCGCCACATCGGCCTGGTGCGCGGCGTAACGGTGCGTTCGCGCAATGCCATCTCGGACGCTATCGGCGGCGTGCAGTCCATGCTGGGCGGGCGCGTCGGCGCCTATGTCAAACTGGCCGAGGCCGGTCGCCAGGAGGCATACGACGAACTGGTCAAACACGCCGAGGCCCACGGCGCGAACGCCATCCTGGCCGTCCGCTATGACGCCACTGAGATCATGCCCGGCGTGACCGAGGTGTTGGCCTACGGCACGGGCGTCATCGTCGAGCCGGCCTGACCGGCTCGACGACGCTGAACGGTCAGGACAGGCTCATCAAGGCCGAACGTTCGAAGTTCTGAAGCTCATCGGTGCGGCCATCGCGCACCTTGGCCACCCATTGCGGATCGGCCAGCAAGGCGCGGCCAACGGCGACCAGATCGAACTCCTCCGCCTCCAGACGGCGCAGCAGGCCGTCCAGCGACGCGGGCTGTGACGCCTCGCCGCCGAAGGCTGCGATGAACTCGCCGTCCAGGCCGACCGAACCCACGGTGATGGTCGGCTTGCCGGTCAGCTTCTTGGCCCAGCCGGCGAAATTCAGATCGGAACCGTCAAACTCCGGCTCCCAGAACCGGCGTTGCGAACAGTGGAAGACATCGACCCCGGCCTCCGACAACGGCGACAGCCATTCGGACATCTGATCCGGCGTCTCGGCGATGCGGGCTGCGTAATCCTGCTGTTTCCATTGCGACAGACGCAGAATGACCGGAATGTCCTCGCCCACGCCGTCACGCACGGCCTTGACGACCTCCACGCCGAACCGGGCGCGGTCGGCGATGGTCGCCCCGCCCCAGCGATCTTCGCGCGTATTCAGCCCGCCCCAGAAGAACTGATCGATCAGATAGCCGTGGGCGCCGTGGATTTCGACGGCGTCGAAACCCAGGTCGCGCGCGGCGCGGGCCGAGCGGCCGAAGGCGGCGATCACGTCGGCGACGTCCTCTTCGGTCATCGGCTCGAACTTGGCCTTGCCCGGCGCGGTCATGCCCGACGGGCTGTCGACCTTGCCCAGCGGCTCCCACTCCGCGCCCTGACCGCGCGCCGAGCCGACGTGCCATATCTGCGGCGCGATCAGGCCGCCGGCGGCGTGGACCTCGTCCACCACGGCCTTCCATTGCGGCAGGGCCTCGCCGTGGAAGACAGGCACATTGACGTCATTGCGCGCAGCCGGCCGCTCGATCACCGTGCCCTCGGTCACGATCAGTCCGACGCCGCCCTCGGCCCGCCGACGATAGTAGCCGGCGACATCGGACGTCGGCACGCCATTTGGCGAGAAGGATCGCGTCATGGGGGCCATGACGATACGGTTAGGCAGGGTCAGCCCCTTGACAGTGAAGGGGCGAAACAGGGCGTCGACGCTCATTGGCTATCCTTGGCGATTGGCAGCACCCAAGGTGGCGAATAGGGTTGCCTTTGAAAACCCCCGGCCCGACGGATTTTTCTAAAGGTCGAGCGCAGAGGCCGTCGCCGCAGCGATGATGTCGAAACGGCTAGCCACGTCGCCCAGGGGATCCGCCGCCGCCAACGGTCGTCCCGCATCGCCGGCCTGACGCAAGGCGGCGTCCAGCGGCAGGTCGCCCAGGAAGGGAATGGACAGCCGCTCCGCCTCGGCCTCTCCGCCGCCGCGACCGAAGACGTCGCCGCTCATATTCTCGATCAGGCCCAGGGTCGGCACGCCCACCTTCTGGAACAGGGTATGCGCCCGTCGCGCATCGGCCAGGGCCACCTCCTGCGGGGTGGAGACGATCACCGCTCCGTCCAGCGGCGTCTTCTGGATCAGGGTCAGTTGAACATCGCCCGTGCCAGGCGGCAGGTCGATGACCAGGACGTCCAGCGGGGCCTCTGAAGTGCCCCACCGCGTTTGGCTCAGCATCTGGGTTATGGCCTGCGACGCCATGGGTCCGCGCCAGATCATGGCGTCGTCCATCCTGGTCAGCAGCCCGACCGACATGGCTTTCAGCCCATGCGCCTGATGCGGGATGATGGCGCCATCCTCATAAGCCGGCTGACCGGAGACGCCCAGCATGGTCGGCAGCGACGGCCCATAGACATCGGCGTCCAGCACGCCGACCGACAGACCGCGACGCGACAGGGCGACGGCCAGATTGACCGCGACCGTCGACTTTCCCACCCCGCCTTTCCCGCTGGCCACCGCCAGGACGCGCCGGACGTGGGCGGGACGATCTGTCGGAACGGGCGCCTTGGGCCGTCCCTGATCGACGGCCGCTTTCGACAGGCCGGCCGTGCGCGGCGCGGGCGCCGACGCCGCTTCCGCCGTCAGGATGACGGACACTCGCGCCATGCCAGGAATAGCCTTCAGCGCAGCCTCGGCCGCATCGCGCACCGGGGCGTAGGCGGCCGCCTGGCGACGATCGACCTCCAGCGCGAAACCCGCGCGGTCGTCGGTCACGACCAGGCCCTGGACAAGGCCGGCGGCGACCAGCCCCTGGCCCGACAAGGGGTCGATGACGGCGTCCAGAGCGGCGATGACGGCGGTGCGTTCGACCAAGACGATCTCCCAGAAGGCTTGCAGGCGATAAGGCGCGCGTTCTATCGCCGTCCAAGCCCTGCCGCGAGCCTCGATTTGCCCAAACCGCCATCCGTCACCTTGCTCGCCGGCCCCACTGCGTCCGGCAAATCCGCGTGGGCGTTGAAGATGGCGCTCGAAACCGGCGCGGTGATCATCAACGCCGACAGCCAGCAACTCTACGCCGACCTGCGCATACTGACGGCCCGCCCCTCGCCCGAGCATGAGGCGCTGGTCGACCATCGGCTGTATGGCGTGGTCGATGCGGCCGAGGCCTGGTCGGTCGGCAAATGGAGCCGCGCCGTTCTCGATCTGCTGGCCGAACTGCGCGACGAAGGCCGTCCGGCCATCCTGGTCGGCGGCACTGGCCTCTACTTCATGGCGCTGACGCGCGGTCTGGCCGAGATTCCCCCGGTGCCGTCATCGGTGCGTGACAGGACCGAGGCAGACTATCTGCAGGACGGCGAGGCCGCCTTCCGCCAGCGATTGGCCGAGGTCGATCCGGCCTCCGCGCTCGCCATCGAACAGGGCGACCGCCAGCGGCTGGTGCGGGCCATGAGCGTCCATGCCGCCACGGGCCGCACCATCAGCGCCTGGAAGGCGGAGACCCGGCCCCTCCTGTCGCCAAGCGACTGGACCGGCCTGGTGATCGAACCTGAGCGGGCGCGGCTTTACGAAAACTGCGACCGCCGCGTGGACCAGATGATGGACGAAAGCGTGCTGACAGAGATTCGGGCCCTGATGCAGCGAAACCTGGACCCCACGCTGCCCGTGATGAAGGCTGTCGGTCTGCGGGAACTGACCGCGCATCTATCGGGCGAAACCGACATCTCGACCGCCGTCGCCGCCCTGAAGCAGGCGACCCGAAATTACGCCAAGCGCCAGTTGACCTGGTTCCGAAACCAGACCGCGGAATGGTCGCGAATCCAAGGCCCTTAGACAACGCGCTTGGAAAGCGTCCGCCATCGCCCTATATTAGAACCGTCCGGTTTCGGCCGGACTATGGCGATAAACGCGCTTGTAATAAGCGGACCGGACCCGGGTGCGATTCCCGGCGGCTCCACCAACTTTCTCCCCGCGTTATCGGCGGAGGCGACATGGGGCCGACTAGCATCGACGGACGTGTAAAGAGGATTGCTTTCGCTCGTCCTGGCCCACCGTATCGGGCCATTTTCTAACTGCGAACGATAACTTCGCTGGAGAAGTCGCTCTCGCCGCGTAATGCGGTTCGGGTGATTTCGAACCTTAAGTCCTAGGGGTTCAGATCCTTGGGCGGGGCCTGTCGGGAGCCTGGCAACAGAATCCCGGCGCTTTACCGTAATGACATCTATCGTCCGCGCCCCAGCGCCGCTATCAGTCGCGCTCTGTTGCGAGGTGACGATGAGCGACCAGACCCCTCCGGTCGATGAGATGCAGTATGAGCGGCTGGCGCACGAGGCCCTTCGTGGCGTCATGCGCGCGGCGTTGGAACGGGTGCTGTCTGACGGCCTGCCCGGCGCACATCATTTCTACATCACCTTCAAGACCCGCGCTCCGGGCGTCAGCGTCGCCCCCGATATCCTGGCGAAATACCCCGACGAGATGACGGTCGTTTTGCAGCATCAGTACGAGGACCTGCGCGTCGAGGCGGACAAGTTCTCCGTCAAGCTGCGCTTTGGCGGCATGCCCAAGAGCCTGGTCATCCCCTATTCGGCCGTCACCCGCTTCTACGATCCCAGCGTGCAGTTCCTGCTGCAGTTCGAGGAGCCGGAGATCGTCGAGGTGGTCGAGGAAACGCCGGCCCCGCCCCACGACCCGTCGCCCGCTTCGGATGGCCCCAAGGTCGTCTCGCTGGACCAGTTTCGCAAGAAATAGGCGTCAGGGCCGACGCGGATAGGAGCGGATCACGATCCGCTCTCTGTCGCCCTCGTGCCGCTCGACCAGAAGCCGTGCGACCTGAGCGTCGTCGTGGAACAGATAGCCCTTGATCGAATCCAGCAGCGCCTTGGCCAGATTGTCCAGGTCCATCCACGGCGGTTCGCCGACATGCTCCATGCGGATTTCCACGACATGGTCGCCCCAGGAAGGCCGCGCGCCGCGCCACTCCTTGCGCATGAACTCATAGACCAGCGGCTTGTAGTATTTGGCCTGGGTCGTCAGGCCGTCGATCACGATCTCGACCGCGTCGCCGTCTTCGCGCGCCCTGACCTTGCCGGTCCCGATCCAACCGGCGGTCAAGGGCGTAGGCCCGCCGTGCAAACCTTGGGCGAAGGGTCCAGAAGTCGAGCCGAGCGGATGGCGACAGGCGGGATCAATCGTTCTTGGGCGTCGGCTGGCATCTTTTGTATTCGCCGCGCGACATCAAACCCCTGGATCACCTTACCAAAGGCGGCGAAACCCTGACCATCGGGATTACGCATCCCGCCAAAGTCGAGACTGGGCGTATCCTCGATCACGATGAAGAAACTGGAGGTGGCTGTGTCCGGCCCATCACGCGCCATCGACAGGGTTCCGGCGGTGTGGCGCAGGCCGGTGTCTCGCGTTCGCTCCAGCACGATGGGCGGACGCGAGTCGTCGTCACTGCCGCGCGGGGTCGCCGCCTGGATCACATCGATGGGGTGGGGATTGGCGGTATTGGTCGACCGGACGACGGTGCGGAAGAAACTGCCGCCGTCATAGTCCCCGAAGACGACATAGCCGATGAAGTTGCAGGCCGTCACCGGCGCCGCCGCGGCATCCAGCGCCAACACGATCCCACCGGCAGACGTCTCCAGGGCCACGCGGGGACGCTGTGGATCGACCTGGGTCGTCGCACAGCCTGCGAGCGCCAGCAGCGCCGCAGCCGCCATCGCCTCTCGCCTCATGGCCGTCCCCTCGCCTTGCCCTGCATGACGACCGTGCTACACCGCCGCGCAACCCATCGCCACGCCTGACAGACGAGATTTCCGCCCATGAGCAACGTCCGTATCGAAACCGACACTTTCGGCCCCATCGAGGTCGCCGCTGATCGTTACTGGGGCGCCCAGGCGCAGCGTTCGCTGGGCAACTTCAAGATCGGCTGGGAAAAACAGCCCCTGCCAGTCGTGCGCGCGCTCGGCATCGTCAAACGGGCGGCCGCCGAAACCAACCGCGACCTGGGCAAGCTGGACCCCGCCCTGGCGGAAGCCATAGTCAAGGCCGCCAACGAGGTCATCGAAGGTAAGTTGAACGACCACTTCCCGCTGGTCGTCTGGCAGACGGGTTCGGGCACCCAGTCGAACATGAACGCCAACGAGGTGATCTCGAACCGCGCCATCGAGATCCTGGGCGGCGAGATGGGCTCCAAGAAGCCGGTCCACCCCAACGACCACGTGAACATGAGCCAGTCGTCCAACGACACCTATCCCACGGCCATGCACGTCGCCTGCGCCGAACAGGTGGTCAACGACCTGCTGCCCGCGCTGAAGCACCTGCACGCTGCGCTGGACGCCAAGGCCAAAGCCTGGGCCCACATCATCAAGATCGGCCGCACCCACACCCAGGACGCGACCCCCCTGACGCTGGGTCAGGAGTTCGGCGGCTATGCCCAGCAGGTCGAGAACGGAATCAAGCGCATCGAACAGACCCTGCCCGCGCTTATGGAACTGGCCCAGGGCGGCACCGCCGTCGGCACGGGCCTGAACGCCCCCATCGGTTTCGCTGAAAAGGTCGCCGCCCAGATCGCCGAGATCACCGGCCTGCCCTTCACCACGGCGCCGAACAAGTTCGAGGCCCTGGCCGCCCACGACGCCATGGTCTTCAGCCACGGCGCCATCAACACGGTCGCCGCCTCCCTGTTCAAGATCGCCAACGACATCCGCTTCCTGGGCTCCGGCCCGCGTTCGGGTCTGGGCGAACTGGCCCTGCCGGAGAACGAGCCGGGTTCGTCGATCATGCCGGGCAAGGTCAACCCGACCCAGTGCGAAGCCCTGACCCAGGTCTGCGTCCAGGTGTTCGGCAACAACGCCGCCCTGACCTTCGCCGGATCGCAGGGCCACTTCGAACTGAACGTCTATAACCCCGTGATGGCCTACAACTTCCTGCAGTCGGTGCGTCTGGTCGCCGATGCGGCCATCAGCTTCACCGACAACTGCGTCGTCGGCATAGAGGCGCGTGAGGATAATATCGCGCGCGGCCTGAACAACTCGCTGATGCTGGTCACGGCGCTGAACGGCAAGCTGGGCTATGACATCTGCGCCAAGATCGCCAAGACGGCGCACAAGAACAGCACCACCCTGCGCGAAGAAGCCGTAGGCGGCGGCTATCTGACCGACGCCGAGTTCGACGAGGCCGTCCGTCCCGAGAAGATGATTTCCCCGGGCTGAGCCTCGAGACAGACCCATAAGGACACGGCCGGTTCTCGCAGGAGAACCGGCCGTTTTCGTTTCTGCAGCGACTAAGGCTTGTCGCGGATCGTGCGCCCGACCGGCGCCAGCGCCAGCTTGGCCAGTTCCAAATCTTTCAGAGCGAACGGAATGCCGATGATCGAAACGAACTCGGCGACCGCGATCATCAGATGAGACAGGGCGATGTACCAACCCGCGAACACGAACCAGATCACGTTCAGCACCACGCCCAAACACCCGGCCACAGGGTGCGCCTCCTGCCAGACGATCTCGCGGCCAAACGGCCAAGACGAGTAGCCGGCGATACGCCAAGCCGCGAAGGTCCACGGCAGACCAACCACGGTCAACGCCAGGATCGCGCCGCCAAGCAACCACAGCAGGCCCGACAGCCAGCCCCCGAACACGAACCACAGAATATTCAGGATCAATCGGATCACGGGGCGGCTCCAGCATGGCGGTTCTGCATGGCGAGATACCGAAAAGGCCCCGCCGGTGACAGCGGGGCCTCCATCCGTAACGCCTTCCTTGACGTCTAGTGCGGCTTTTCCGACCAGCGCGACTTGGCCTCGTCCTTGGTCAGGGTCAGATGGACGTGTTTGTCATCGACGCTGGCGACCCAGCTGACGGGGATCAAATGGTGTTTGAAACCCCCGGCCAAATCCATCTTCGCCAGTTCGATCTGGTCGCCGAGCACGTGGTCCACGCGACCGACATGACCGCCGTCCGAACCGACGACTTCCAGATGTTCCTTGATGAGTGAAACGTCGACCATGGTGTCTCCAATACAGGGTTTGTCCTGTCTGCGAGAACGTGAGCCTCCTGCCGGGGTTTCAAACGGCGACGCTTAGGAATGCGCCTTGTCTCTGGCGGCCGGAACCGTGACGCTGTATGTGACGGGCGTTCATACACACTGGAACTGAGCGAATGCGGCGGATCGGGTTTGGTCTTTTCGGCGTCGTTATGGCCTTGGCGCTGTCCGCTTGCGGCACGCTGGATCGGCCCACGGGTCCGCTCAGGATCGCGGACGGAACCTTGGTCAAGGCCGAGGATCCCCGTATTCGCAGCAACGACCAGGCGCGCCTGCAAGCCTTCACCCAGGAAATCGCCGGCCGTCTCCGCCCCGATCATCCGACAACCATCCTGGCGCTGTCTGGCGGCGGGGCCAACGGCGCCTATGGCGCAGGCCTTTTGACGGGCTGGAGCGAGCATGGGGACCGACCGACCTTCGACGTGGTGACGGGGGTCAGCACCGGCGCCCTCGCCGCCCCCTTCGCCTTCCTGGGCTCGGACTGGGATGACGAACTGCGCCACGCCTACACCAGCGGCGGGGCCAGCAATATCCTGAGCTGGCGCAGCTTCGCCGCCTTCCTGAACCCCAGCCTGTTCTCGTCACAGGTCCTGCGCAATCTGGTCGACGACAATGTCACCCCCGAACTTCTGCAAGCCGTGGCGCGCGAACACGCCAAGGGGCGTCGCCTGCTGGTCGCGACGACCGATCTGGACAGCGAGCAGACCGTCATCTGGGACATGGGCCTTCTGGCCAGCCAGGGCGACGACAATGCGCGCGAGTTGTTCAAGGAGGTGCTGGTCGCCTCGGCCAGCATTCCAGGCGTCTTTCCGCCCGTTCTGATCGCTGGCCTGCAGGGCCATGATAAGGTGGTGCTGGAGATGCACGTGGACGGCGGGGTGAACACGCCGTTCCTGGCCATTCCAGAGGACCTGATGCTGTGGACACGGCCTCGCGACGAGGGTCGCGTCGGCGCTCTCTACGTCATCATCAACGGCCAGACGGGCCGCAACGACGGCGTCACCCCTGGCCGTTTGTCGGGCATCCTGTCGCGCACCTACGACAGCATGAGCAAGGCGTCTCTACGCACCCATCTGGCGATCACCACGGCCTTTGCTCAGCGGAACGGCCTGGACATGTCGCTGTCGGCCATTCCCGACAATGTAGAGGCGTCCAGCCTGAAGTTCGATCAGGAAACCATGTCCGCCATGTTCGAACTGGGCCGTCAACGCGGCCGCGGCCCGGATGCCTGGACCCGGCTGGACAAGAAGCAGGCCGACCAGCCCTTCATCCCCCAGACCCGCGTGGACGAAAGCCAGGTGCCGGCCGTCCTGGCGCCCGAGCCGTCCAGAAAGCCTGACCAAGCCGAAACGCCCAAGACCTGATCGTGGGCGAGATCGTCAACCTGAACCGCGCCCGCAAGTCCCGGGCCAAGGCGAGCCAGAAGGCCGAGGCCGCCGCCAACCGGGTCGCCCACGGCCGCACGAAAGTCGAGAAACAGGCCGCCAGCCTGGATCAGGCCCGCGCGTCCCGCCTGCTGGACGGCAAGAAGCGCGAAACACCCGACGACTAGGTCTTAGGCGCTCGGATCAGCATGACCTGCCCCGCCAGCACCAGGCCCAGACCGATCAGGGCGCTCCAGCCGAAGCGCGCGCCTTCGAACATCACCGACACGAGCATGGCGATGGGCGGCGTCAGGGCCGAGATATAGCTGGCCAGGGCGTACCCCCGCTGGCGGGCGATGGTGAAATACAGGCCGAAGGCGATCACAGACCCGAACAGCGAAAGGTGCAACAACGACAGCAGATAGGCCGGCGTCGGCTCGATCCGCCACGTCACGCCCGTCGCAAATCCATACAGCGCCAGCATCGCGGCGCCGTAAGCCATCGCCCAGGCTGTCGCGGGCAGAACCGGCGCCCCCGCCTGTTGCGAACGCCAGGCGAACCAGTTGCCGAGCGCCGAAGCCAGCACCGCCGTCAAGGCGAAGGCCACGCCCAGTCCCGGATTGAGGCCCGCCCCATTCGTCGCCATCTGCCCATAGGACAGGACGCTGACCCCGATCACGCCGAACACCGCGCCCATCCAGGCCAAAGGCGCCGCCTTCTGTCCCGCCAGCACCCGGAACAGGATCAGGTTCACGAAGGCCAGGGCCGCGAAAATGACCGCCACGACGGCCGAGGCCACCTGCCCCTCGGCCGCATAGACAAAACCATAGCTCACCGCGAAGACGAAGGCGCCCTGGCCGATGGCGGCCATATGCTGCGGCCGTGTCAGCCCCAGCGGACGGCGCGTCGCCGCACAGAAGCCAAACAGCACGACGGCGGCCAGACCGAAGCGCCAAACGATGGAGACGACCGAATCCACCGGCCCCAGCTGCAGGGTGATCGCATACCAGGTCGTGCCCCAGATCAGGGCGCAGGCGGCGATGGCGGCGATGGCGAAGCGGCGGCTCAAGCGCGGTCTCCAGACAGGCGCGCCCCGCTTATCAGCCCCAAGGCCCTTCCGCCCCTCACATCTTGCGCCCGAGTGTGACATGCTGGCCCAAAAAAGGAGATCGTCATGCGAAACGCCGTCTTCGTTCTGCCCGCCGCCGTGGTGCTGGCCGCCTGCGCCACGCCGAGCCAAACGCCGCCGCCGATGACCACGGGCACGACCATCGTCAATGTCACCGCCCTCGATCGCGAACGGATCATGCTGCCGCCCGGCCATGTGCTGACGGTGCGGGTCGAGGATGTCAGCCTGGCCGACGCCCCCGCCCAGGTCCTGGCGGAAACGCGACAGACCCTGACTGGCGGACCGCCCTATTCGGTCACGCTGGGCTTTCCGACATCGCAGATCGATCCACGTCGCACCTATGCCGTGCGGGCCGAAATTCGCGATCCGTCCGGCGCCCTGGTCTTCACGACCGACACGCGCCACGCCGTCCTGACCCATGGCGCGCCGGCGTCGGCCGAGATCGTGCTGAAGTCCGCAC
Organism: Brevundimonas sp. EYE_349; assembly: GCF_023147505.1. GTDB lineage: Bacteria > Pseudomonadota > Alphaproteobacteria > Caulobacterales > Caulobacteraceae > Brevundimonas. The sequence goes on from NZ_JAHXPB010000001.1 coordinate 419,634, forward strand.
GTTGAGCGGCCTGTCCAAACGTTCCGTCGCCCTTGCGGGTCATGCGACATCGGTGGCGCTGGAGCCCGAGTTCTGGGCCGTGCTGGACCGGATCGCGGCGACGCGCAGCCTCAGCAAGGCCCAACTTCTGGCCGAGATCGACGCCGGGCGCGGACGACGTCCGTTGGCTTCGGCCTGCCGCCTGCTTGCGCTGGACTGGGTGGCGGACAACGGGCACGCGGCATAACCTGGCGAGAATGGAGATGCGATCATGAGCGACAATCGTCTGGTCCCCGCTGCGTTGTTCGGCGGACTGCTCGCTGTCGGCTTTATCGGCGCGGGCGCCCTGATCGGCCAGGGGGTGATCCATGCCCGCGCCGGCGACCGCACGGTGACGGTGCGCGGCCTGTCAGAGCGAAACGTAAAGGCCGACCTGGCGGTGCTGCCGCTTCGGTTCACGGCCTCTGGCGATGTCCTGTCCGAAGTGCAGGGCAAGATCGACAATGACCTGGGCCTGGTCCGCCGTTTTCTGACCGGCCAGGGCTATCCCGCGTCCGCCATCGAACTGGGACGGCTGGAGGTCGCTGATACCCGGTCACGCGAATACGCCGCTCAGAACGGCGGCCCGCGCTTCATCCTGGCCCAGACGGTGGTGGTGCGGACCAACGACGTCGCGCGCGTCCAGGCCACGACCCGCGCCTTGAACGACCTGGTTCGCCAGGATGTGGTGCTACAGGACTTCCAAGGCCCGTCCTACATCTTCACCAAGCTGAATGACGTTCGGCCGCAGATGATCGCCGAGGGCACGGCCGCGGCCCGCGCCGGCGCCGAACAGTTCGCCAAGGACAGCGGAACGCCGCTGGGGCCCATCCGCCAGGCGACGCAGGGCTCCTTCGAGATCCTGCCCCGCGACGGCTCCGGCGACAACGAGGGCGCCTCGATCGACAAGAAGGTGCGTGTCGTGACGACCATCACTTACAGCCTGAAATAGCGCTGTCGTCACAGGCGTCTTGCGTGCCGATCACGGAAGCGGGGCGCTTGGCGGAAGGATCGGCCTCGGCGGCGCCGGGGCCGCCCATCTCGACCAGCACGACCCACGCCCCCAGCAAGACGAACATCCCGAGCATGCCCGCCGTAAAGGCGATCCAGCCGGAGCGACCCCTCTGTCGTTGGGCGCTCGACGCCGCCCGGTCGATGTTGGTCGTGCGTTGCATCGCAACAGGGAACCGGCCGTCGGACCGGCAGGTTCCGTGTTTTGATTGCGGCGCCGGCCCTGACATTGCCTTTCGGTCCCCTTATGTTCCGCTCTCGATTCTGCCTGACGCCCCTGAACGACGGATAGTTCTTCGCCCGTGACCGATCTTCCCGCCCCCCGTATTTCCGACCTGGCCCGCGCCCGCGCGCCCGAGGAGGCGCAGGCGCGCGACTATCTGGCCGGGCTGAACCCCGAACAGCGCGAAGCGGTGGAGACGACCGAGGGGCCGGTGCTGGTGCTGGCGGGCGCGGGCACGGGCAAGACGCGGGTTCTGACAACCCGACTGGCGCACATCCTTGCGACGGGCCGGGCCAAGCCGTGGGAGCTGCTGGCCGTCACCTTCACCAACAAGGCCGCGCGCGAGATGCGCGAGCGGATCACCCATCTGATCGGCCCATCGGCTGAAGGTTTGCGCTGGCTCGGCACCTTCCACTCCATCGCCGCCCAGATTCTGCGCCGGCACGCCGAACTGGTCGGGCTGAAGTCCACCTTCACCATCCTGGACACGGACGACCAGGAACGGGTGCTGAAACAGCTGTTGGAAGCGGCCAATGTCGACACCAAGCGCTGGACGCCCAAATCGCTGTCGGGCCTGATTGACCACTGGAAAAACCGCGGTTGGACGCCCGATAAGCTGCCGCCCGGCGAAGACTTCGCCAACGGCAAGGGTCAGGGCTTGTATGCCGCCTATCAGGCGCGGCTGCGCTCGCTGAACGCCTGCGACTTCGGCGACCTTCTGCTGCACAACATCACCATCCTGTCGCAGCACGCGGACCTGGCCGAAGAATACCGCCGTCGCTTCCGCTACATCCTGGTGGACGAGTATCAGGACACCAATGTCGCCCAGTATCTGTGGCTGCGGCTGCTGACGGCCTCGACCGGCAATGTCTGCTGCGTCGGCGACGACGATCAGTCGATCTATGGCTGGCGCGGCGCGGAGGTGGACAACATCCTGCGGTTCGAGCGTGACTTCCCCGGCGCCAAGATTGTCAAGCTGGAGCGCAACTATCGCTCGACCCGTCATATCCTGGGCGCAGCGTCCGGCCTGATCGCCGCCAACCGCGATCGTCTGGGCAAGACCCTGTGGACCGAGGACGACGGCGGCGACAAGGTGCGCGTGCGCGGCGTCTGGGACGGCGAGGCCGAGGCCCGGCTGATCGGCGACGAGATCGAAACCGCGCGCCGCCCCCACGCCGGCGAACCCGGCCTGAAATACAAGGACATGGCCATCCTGGTCCGCGCCTCGTTCCAGATGCGCGCGTTCGAGGAACGGCTGGTCATGCTGGCCATCCCCTACACAGTCATCGGCGGGCCGCGCTTCTTCGAGCGGGCGGAAATCCGCGACGCTCACGCCTATCTGCGTCTGATCCTGTCCGAAGACGACGACCTGGCGTTCGAGCGGATCGTCAATGTGCCGAAACGCGGCATCGGCGACACCTCGGTGCAGAAGATCCTTCAGATCGCCCGCGAACACGGCCTGTCGGCCCTGACCGCCGTGCGCGGCCTGATCAACACCGACGAGCTTCAGGCCCGCACCCGCACCGCCCTGTCCAACTTCGTGCGCGACATCGACCGCTGGCGCGTGCTGTGCGAGACCACGCCCCACTGGCAGGTCATGGAGACGGTGCTGGAGGAAAGCGGCTATACCGACATGCAAAAGGCCGACCGCACCAGCGGCCAGACGCGGCTGGAAAACCTGAAGGAGCTGGTTCAGTCGATGCAGCAGTTCGAGACGCTTCAGGCCTATCTGGAGCACGTCTCGCTGGTCATGGACCTGGAGCGCGCCAACAGCGACGATCCCAACGGCGACGGGGCGGTGCAGATCATGACCCTGCACGGCGCCAAGGGGCTGGAGTTCCCTCTGGTCTTCCTGCCCGGCTGGGAGGAAGGCGTCTTCCCCTCACAGCGCAGCATCGACGAGAAGGGCGAAAAGGGTCTGGAGGAGGAACGCCGCCTGGCCTATGTGGGCGTGACTCGCGCCAAGCAGGATGCGCGGATTTCGTTCGCCGCCAACCGGCTGGTCTATGGCCGCTGGACCTCGCAACTGCCCAGCCGCTTCGTCGACGAACTGCCCATCGCACACGTCGATCCGCAATCCGACACCGGCTACTACGGCGCCTCGGCCGGAATGAAGGAAGCCAAGAGCCGCTGGGACGACGCGCCATCGTTCGGCAGCGGCTATTCCTCGCCCGGCTGGAAACGCGCCCAGAGCTTCACCGCCGCCCAGACGCCCGCGCGCATTCCCGCCCGCAAAGCCGTCATCGAAGGCGACGGCCGCCTGGTCGCCACCGCCGTCAAATCAAGCTCGAAATGGGCCAAGGGCGAGCGGGTCTTCCACCAGAAGTTCGGCTACGGAAACGTCCGTGTCATCGAGGGCAACAAGTTGCTGGTCGAGTTCGAGAAGGCGGGAGAAAAGCGCGTGATCGACAGCTTTGTCGAGAAGGCCTAGATCTGGCGATCTACCGCAATTGAAATAGCCGCCCATAGCAGCCCTTTAGGCGGGCTAAGGCCGTTTACAGGATCGAAAAACGGCCCCGAAATCCATTTCGGGGCCGTTTGTGTGCCGGAATCAGAGGTGAATGGTGCGCCCGTAGGCGTCCAGCGCCGCCTCGTGCATGGCCTCCGACATCGTCGGGTGCGGATACACGATGCCGTGTATGTCCTCTTCCGTCGCCTCCATGGTGATGGCGGTGACGTAGCCCTGGATCATCTCGGTGACTTCGTGGCCCATCATGTGGGCGCCGATCAGGGCGCCGGTCTTGGCGTCGAAGATCACCTTGACGAAGCCGTCAGGCTCGCCCGCCGCAACGGCCTTGCCATTCACGCGGAAGGGGAAGCGGCCGATCTTGACGTCGCGCTTCTCGGCGCGGGCGGCCTGTTCGGTCACCCCAACCGAAGCGACCTGCGGCTGGGCGTAGGTGCAGCCAGCGATGGGCGAATGGACGTTCGGCGTCTTGTAGCCGGCGATGTGTTCGGCGGCGTGGATCCCTTCATGCGACGCCTTGTGCGCAAGCCAGGGCGCCCCGGCGCAGTCGCCGATGGCGTACAGGCCCTTGACGTTGGTCTGGCAGTGGCTGTCGGTCTTGATGTGGCCGCGGTCCAGTTCGACGCCCAGCGCCTCCAGACCGATGCCGTCGGTGTTGGCGGTGATGCCGACCGCAGAAATGCAGACCTCGGCCTCCAGCGTTTCGGCCTTGCCGCCGATCTCGACATCCACCTTCACACCCGTCGCGCTCTTGGTCACCTTGGTCACCTTGGCGCCGACCTTGAACTTGATGCCGCGCTTTTCGAACGACTTTTGCGCCGCCTTGGAGACCTCTTCGTCCTCCACCGGCATGATGCGGTCCACGGCCTCCACGACCGTCACCTCGGCGCCCAGGGCGCGATAGAAGCTGGCGAACTCAATGCCGATTGCGCCCGAACCGATGACGACAAAGGTCTTGGGCATTTTCTTGGGCGCCAGGGCGTCGCGATACGCCCAGATCTTGTCGCCGTCGGCTTCCAGACCGATCTGCGGCAAGGCGCGGGCGCGGGCGCCGACGGCCAGCATCACCGACTTGGCCTCAACGGTGCGCGATCCGCCCGCCTTCAGGGCGATCACGACCTTGGGCGCAGCCGCCCCCTTCTCCAGCTTGGCCGCGCCTTCGATCACCTCGATCTTGTTCTTCTTCATCAGGAAGGCGACGCCCTTGTTCATCGTCGCCGCGACGCCGCGCGAGCGCTGGATGATGGCGTCGAAGTCGAACGACGCGCCGGACGCCGACAGACCGTATTCCTTCAGGTGCGACAGGCTCTCGAACTTCTCGCCCGACTTCAGGAGGGCCTTGGTCGGGATGCAGCCCCAGTTCAGGCAGATGCCGCCCAGATTCTCGCGTTCCACGATGGCGACCTTCTGGCCCAGTTGACTGGCGCGGATGGCCGCGACGTAACCGCCGGGGCCCGAGCCGATAACGACGAGATCGAATTCAGCAGCCATTAGATCAACTTCTCGATGTCGGCCTTGATGGCCTCGGGTTCAGTCTGCGGGGCGTAACGGGCGACCACCCTGCCCTCGCGGTCGGTCAGGAACTTGGTGAAGTTCCACTTGATGGCCTGGGAGCGCAGGAAGCCCCGCTTCTGCTGGGTCAACCAGGCATAGAGCGGATGCCGGTTCGGCCCGTTGACCTCCACCTTGTCGAACAAGGGGAAGCTCACGTCGAAACTGGCGGCGCAGAAGGCGGCGATCTCCGCCGCCCGGCCGGGCTCCTGATTGCCGAACTGGTTGCAGGGAAAGCCCAGCACCTCGAACGGCGCATCCGCGAAATCCCGGTGCAGCTTCTCCAGACCGTCATACTGGCCGGTGAAGCCGCACTTGGACGCCGTGTTCACGATCAACAGCGCCTGACCGCGAAAGCGGTCCAGCGAGACGTCCGCGCCGTCGATGGCCCGGGCGGAGAAGTCATAGACCGAGGTCATGACCTCACCCTCCCCTTACGCCAGCATCGCGACGGGATCTTCGATCAGCGGCTTGAACGCCTGCAGGAAGCGGGCGCCGGTCGCCCCATCCACCACGCGGTGATCGCAGGTCAGGGTCACGGTCATGACGGTGGCCGCGACGATCTGGCCATCCTTGACGACGGCGCGCTGCTCGCCCGCGCCCACGCTCATGATGCAGCCCTGCGGCTCGTTGATGATCGAGGTGAACTGCTTGATGCCGAACATGCCCAGATTAGACACCGAGAAGGTGCCGCCCTGGAACTCTTCCGGCTTCAGCTTGCGGTCGCGGGCGCGCTTGGCTAGGTCCTTGGACTCGGTGGCGATCTGCGCCAGACCCTTGGTCTCTGCCTTCCTGATGATCGGCGTGATCAGGCCGCCATCGATGGCCACGGCCATGGAGACGTCGGCATTGTGATGCATGGCGATGCCTTCCGGCGTGTAGGAGGCGTTCGCTTCCGGCACGGCCTTCAGCGCCAGGGCGGCCGCCTTGATGACGAAGTCGTTGACGGAGACCTTGATCCCCTGCGGCTCCAGCATCTTGTTGACCTTGGCGCGCACGGCCATCAACTGATCGATCTCGACATCGATGAACAGCGGGAAGTGCGGCACGTTCTGAACGCTGTCGACCATGCGACGCGCCACGGCCTTCTTCATGCCGTCCAGCGGGATCAGGTCGTAGCTGCCGTCGGGAATGCCCATCTGAGCCAGCGATTGCGCCTTGCGCGGTTCGGCTGCTGCGGCGGCGGTCGTCGTCGCGGTCGACGCGGCTGCGGGCTGGGCCGAACCCTTGCCGGCGGCCTCCACGTCGCGCTTGACGATACGGCCATGCGGGCCGGTGCCCTTGATCGACTTCAGATCGACCCCGTTCTGGGCAGCGATGCGACGCGCCAGGGGCGAGGAGAAGATGCGTTCGCCGTTGTCGGACTTGGGCGCCGCCGGCGCCGGCGCAGCGGCGGCCTTCGGAGCCTCGGCGGCAGACGCAGCCTTGGCGGCCTCCTGCGGTTTGGCGGCGGGCGCGTCTTCGGCTTTGGCCGCGGGCTTGGGCGCAGCAGCGCCGTCCTCGTCCTTCAGGCGGGCGATGGGCGTGTTGACCTTCACGCCTTCAGTGCCTTCAGCGACCAGAATGTCGGTGACTTCACCTTCGTCCACGGCCTCGACCTCCATCGTGGCCTTGTCGGTTTCGATCTCTGCGATCACGTCGCCGGCGGACACGACGTCGCCGACCTTGACGTGCCACTTGGCCAGCACGCCCTCCTCCATGGTCGGAGACAGGGCCGGCATCAGGATATCGGTCATCAGGCGTTTCCCCCGGTTTGCGTGGTCGGCTCGGCGACGGTGCGGACGTCGTTCGCCTTCACCACTTCGCTGAGACCTTCGAGGATGCGGTGGTAGGCCGCGGTTTCATCGTGATCGTGACGCACGGCGTAGCCATGAGCCATGTGACGCGCCGCATAGGCCAGCAGACGGCCGAACTGGATCGGATCGGTGAAGGCGGGCTTGACCGCCATCACCGGCTCTTCCTTGGACCACCACATCCGCAGCAGTTCGATGGCCTGGGGATCAGCCGCGACGCTGTCCGGCGTCGTCAGCATGAACTCCGAAGCCTCGGTCACGCCATCACCTGCTTCACGGCGGCGACGATCTTGTCAGCGCCCGGCAGCGACAGGGCTTCCAGGTTGGCGGCGTAAGGCAGCGGCACGTCTTCCTGGTGAACGCGCAGCGGCGGCGCGTCCAGATAGTCGAAGGCGTGTTCGATCACGCGGGCCACGACCTCGGCGCCCACGCCCATCGGACCCCAGCCCTCTTCGGCCGAGACCAGACGGTTGGTCTTCTTGACGCTTTCGACGATGGTCTCGTGATCCAGCGGACGCAGGGTGCGCAGGTCGATCACTTCGGCCTCGATCCCTTCTTCGGCCAGCTTCTCGGCGGCTTGCAGGGCGAAACCGACCATGCGGCTGTGCGCCGTGATGGTGACGTCCTTGCCTTCACGCCGGACCTTGGCCTTGCCGATGGGCAGGACATGGTCCTCGACCTCCGGCACGTCGAACTCCAGGCCGTACATCATCTCGTGTTCGAGGAAGACGACGGGGTTAGGGTCGCGGATGGCGGCCTTCAGCAGCCCCTTTGCGTCGGCGGCGTCATAGGGCGCGATCACCTTCAGGCCCGGAACCTGTGCGTACCAGGCGGAATAGTCCTGGCTGTGCTGGGCGCCCACGCGGCTGGCGGCGCCGTTCGGACCGCGGAAAACGATGGGCGCCTTGATCTGACCGCCCGACATATAGAGCGTCTTGGCGGCCGAGTTGATGATGTGGTCGATGGCCTGCATGGCGAAGTTGAACGTCATGAACTCGACGATCGGCTTCAGGCCCGCCATTGCGGCGCCGACGCCCAGGCCGGCGAAGCCGTGCTCGGTGATCGGTGTGTCCACGACGCGCTGGTCGCCAAACTCCTGCAGCAGGTCGCGGCTGACCTTATAGGCGCCCTGATACTGGGCGACTTCCTCACCGATCAGGAAGACGCGGTCGTCGCGACGCATCTCTTCGGCCATGGCGTCGCGCAGCGCGTCGCGCACGGTCGTCTTGACCAGTTTGGCGTCAGCCGGGATTTCCGGGTCGCGCAGTTCGACCTTGGGCGTCGAGGTTTGCGACGGCGCCTTTTCGGGGTCGCCGGTCTTGCCGTCAGCCGTCGCCTTGGGCGCATCGGCTTCGGCCTTGGCGGATTCAGCCTTGGGCGCAGGCGCTGCGGCGCCGTCTTCGCCGGCCAGACGCGCGATCGGCGTATTGACCTTCACGTTCTCGGAACCCTCGGCGACCAGGATTTCCAGCACTTCGCCTTCATCCACGGCCTCGACTTCCATCGTGGCCTTGTCGGTTTCGATCTCGGCGATCACCTGGCCGGCCGACACGGTGTCGCCCGCCTTGATATGCCATTTGGTCAGCGTGCCCTCTTCCATCGTGGGGGACAGCGCCGGCATCAGAATGTCGGTCACGGATCAGGCCTCCACGTAGACGTCGGTATAGAGCTCGGACGGATCGGGTTCCGGGCTCTCTTGGGCGAATTGAACAGCTTCGGCGACGATCGCCTTGATTTCGTTATCGATGACCTTGAGCTCCTCTTCGGTCGCCTTGGCGGCCGACAGCAGCATCTTCAGATGATCGATCGGGTCGCGGGTCTTCTTGACCTCGTCGACCTCTTCCTTGGTGCGGTATTTCGCCGGATCGGACATCGAGTGACCGCGATAGCGATAGGTCTTCACCTCCAGGATGAAGGGGCCGCCGCCTTCGCGGGCGCGCTTCACCGCGCGGGCCGTGGCGTCGCGCACAGCAAGCACGTCCATGCCGTCCACCTGCTCGCCCGGAATGCCGAAGCTGGCGCCGCGCTGGTACAGTTCGGTCGTCGAGGACGAGCGTTCGATGCTCGTGCCCATGGCGTACTGGTTGTTTTCGATGATGTAGATGGCCGGCAGCTTCCACAGCTGCGCCATGTTGAAGCTCTCGTACACCTGACCCTGGTTCGAGGCGCCGTCGCCGAAATAGACGAAGGCCACCGAATCGTCGCCGCGATACTTGCCGGCGAAGGCCAGGCCGGTGCCCAGCGCCACCTGGGCGCCGACGATGCCGTGACCGCCGTAGAAGCCGGTCGGCACGTCGAACATGTGCATCGATCCGCCCTTGCCCTTGGACGAGCCGCCGCTGCGGCCGGTCAACTCGGCCATGACTTCCTTCGGATCCATGCCGGCGGCCAGCATGTGGCCGTGGTCACGGTAGCCGGTGATGATCTTGTCGTGGCCCTGTTTGACGCTCTCCTGAACGCCCACCGCCACGGCCTCCTGGCCGATGTACAGGTGGCAGAAGCCGCCGATCAGACCCATGCCGTACAGCTGGCCCGCGCGCTCCTCGAAGCGGCGGATCAGAACCATCTCGCGATAGAAGCGAAGCAGGTCTTCCTTGGACGCCGTCGGCGTATTGGGCAGTTTGTGAGGCGTGGTCGTCTGAGCGGATTTGGCTGGGGCTTTCGCCATCCGGTATCTCCCGGCTAGGCGTCGAAAAGCGACGCCTTCTTATCGTTACGGAAGGGGGCTTTAGCAGCCTTCCTTCCCGGAACGCAAAGGGGTGCGGGCCGGGCTGTAACAATAGTTCAAGTGGCTGGGGCGGCTTCAGCCCTGCTCGGCCGGCGCCGAGACGCGGATCACATAGTCCCGGGGGTCGGAGAAGCCCAGCACGGCGCGTGCCCGTTCCTCCAGCAGATCGCGCGACAGACTGTCGGTGCGCAGATATCGAACCCGGGTCTCCAGGTCGCGCCGCTGTTCCGTCAGATGCGCCAACTGATCTTCGCGTTGACCCAGCAACGCATCGCGCGAGGCGCCGCTCAGCAACCCGCGCTCACCCGTCAAAGCCTGCACGCCGAGATAGGCGAGCAACAGCAGCAGGGCACAGGATACGCGGTAAGGTTTCATCCGTTCGGGCACTAAAGACGCTCCTTCTGAGCGCGAGAACACAGTTCATGAACCGTGCCAGAAAATGCCTAACGAAATGTAGCTTGACCGTAAGAAAGTCGGCGAAGAACGCTGATTCTCCGCCGACAATTCCGATGCTTACTTCAACAGCATGCCGTCGCCGAAATAGACGCCCTGGTCACCCAGCATCTCTTCGATGCGCAGCAGCTGGTTGTATTTGGCCACCCGGTCCGAACGGGCCAGCGAGCCGGTCTTGATCTGTCCGCAGTTGGTGGCGACGGCCAGGTCGGCGATGGTGGAATCCTCGGTCTCGCCCGAACGGTGGCTCATCACGGCGGTGTAGCCGGCGCGTTGGGCCATATCGACCGCATCCAGCGTTTCGGAAAGCGTGCCGATCTGATTGACCTTGATCAGGATCGAGTTGGCCAGCCCCTCGCCGATGCCGGCCGCCAGACGCGCCGGATTGGTCACGAACAGATCGTCGCCGACCAGCTGGACCCGGTCGCCCAGACGCTCGGTCAGCAGGCGCCAGCCATCGAAATCATCCTCGGCCATGCCATCCTCGATCGATACGATGGGGAAGCGTTCGCACAGATCAACCAGATAGGCGGCCATGCCGTCGGCGTCGACGGTCTTGCCCTCGCCGGCCATGACGTATTTGCCGTCCTTGAAGAACTCGGTCGAGGCGACGTCCAGACCCAGATGGAAGTCCTCGCCCGCCAGATAGCCGGCGGCCTGCCCCGCCTTGGTGATGAAGCTCAGCGCCTCTTCGGCCGAGGCCAGATTGGGGGCGAATCCGCCCTCGTCGCCGACGTTGGTGTTGTGGCCGGCGTCCTTCAACTGCTTCTTCAGCGCGTGGAAGATTTCCGTACCCATCCGCAGGGCGTCGGTGAAGGTTTCCGCGCCGGTCGGCAGAATCATGAACTCCTGGATGTCGATGGGATTGTCGGCGTGGGCGCCGCCGTTGATGATGTTCATCATCGGCGTCGGCAGGACGCGGGCCGAGACCCCGCCGATATAGCGATACAGCGGCAGCCCCGACGAAATGGCGCTGGCCTTCGCCGCCGCCAGCGACACGCCCAGGATGGCGTTGGCGCCCAGACGGCCCTTGTTGGGCGTGCCGTCCAGTTCGATCATCGCCTCGTCCAGGCGGCGCTGGTCTTCGGCGTCCATGCCCGACAGAGCGTCGAAGATTTCGCCGTTCACGGCGTCGACGGCCTTCTGAACGCCCTTGCCGCCCCAGACTTCCTTGTCGCCGTCGCGCAGTTCCACGGCCTCGTGCGCCCCGGTGGACGCGCCCGAGGGCACCGCGGCGCGGCCGAACGAGCCGTCGTCCAGAATCACATCCACTTCGACCGTCGGGTTGCCCCGGCTGTCGAGGATCTGGCGGGCGACGATGTCGGCGATGTCGGTCATGGCTCGGCTCTTTGGCTCAAGGCGGAAGTGAAGTCAGACGGGTTTAGCCGCCCGTCCGTGAAAGGCCAATGCCGCCGTGCGCCGTCAGGTCAGGAACAGCCCTCGACCAGTTGGATCGACGGATCGCCCGCGTGGATAGCCATGACCTTGCCATCCGTTCCGATCTCATAACGGACGCCGCGCGCCGACGGATCTGTGACATAGTTTGTGGAGCCGCCACGGGCCCAGGCGAACAGGTCCTCGCCTGGCGCGGGCTGATATTTGTGGGGCTGGGCGAAGATCGCACCGCCATAGGCCTGCTTCACCGCCATGGCCGTATCGCCCAGGCCGAAGCCCCGGTCGGTCTTGATCTTGGCGTCGCGCATCAGGGTGATTCGCGTCAGCTTGCCATCCTGAATCATGACGTTGATCCCCTGCGGCGCGCGGACGGGATGGAACTGATCGCAGACCTCGGGCTCCGCGCCGCCGACGGCGTTCGGGTTGGCCCGGTCGCCCCAGGCTGCGACCAGATCGGTCTTGCTCATGCCGATCCGCGCGCTCCCCAGACCTTCGGCGGTCAAGATGTGGGGATCGGCGGCAGGTGTCGCGGCTGGAGACGTCTCTGCCGGCGTCATCGCGACCGGGGTCGCGTCAGACGGCGCCTCTCCAGTCCGCCGGTCATCACGTCCGCAGGCGGCGAGGGTCAAAAGCGCGCAGGCGCTGACGGCGGTGAGACGAATCATCATGCGGTGATCTCCAGTAGAAGCTTCACCGCGCACAACGCACGAAAACGGCGCGCGGATCACCGCGCGCCGCAAATTCTCGCTCGACCCTAAGGGCCGACGTCCGTGAAAGACCTAGTCTTCCTTGGGCGTGATGACCTGACGACCACGATAGGTGCCGGTCTTCAGGTCGATGTGGTGCGGGCGCTTCAGCTCGCCCGTGTCCTTGTCCTCGACGTAGACGTTCGAGGTCAGGGCGTCGTGGGCGCGGCGCATGTTGCGACGCGAGGGGGATACTTTGCGCTTCGGAACGGCCATGTCCGTCTCAATCTTCTAAGTCGGGCGCCGCCCAGAGCCTAAGCCTGTCTGGCGCGAAAACGATAGCGGCGGCCCCCAACCCTCATCAGAGGTATCAGAGCCGCCACGCGAGGCGCGGCTTATGCATGAACCGCGCGACGATTTCAAGGCGTTTAAGCAGGCGTCAGACGACGCACGATCCTGGCCGGATTGCCGACCACAACGACATCTGACGGCACGTCCCTGGTGACCACCGCGCCGGCCCCGATGACCGACCGATCGCCAATGGTCACGCCGGCCAGAACGATGCCCCCTCCGCCGATCCATACATCGTCGCCGATCACGATGGGCCGCGCCGTCTCCTTGCCCCGGCGGGCGACCGCATCCAGCGGATGCTCGGGCGTCAGCAGTTGAACGCCCGGCCCGGCCTGGAAGTTGTCGCCGATTCGAATCTCCGCGCAGTCCAGAAAAACGCAGTTGGCGTTGGCGAAGGCCCGCGAACCCAGATGGATATTGACGCCATAGTCGCAGAAGAAGCCCGGCATGATGACAGCCTTGCCGTCGGCGGCGTTGACCAGTCGGTTGACCAGGGCGCTGCGACGGTCGCGATCCGGTTCGGCGTTGATGGCGACGGTCAGGCCCACGGCGCGGGCGCGACCGTCCCGCAGGTCCGCATCGCCCGGATCATAGGGCAGGCCCGCCAGCATCTTCTCGCGTTCGGTCATTGGGTCTCCGTCAGAGTGTCGGCCACGGCCTCGCCGATGGCGAGGGAACTGGTCAGGCCGGGACTTTCGATGCCGAACAGGGCCATCAGGCCGTCGATGCCGTGATGCTCGCGCCCATGCAGCTGAAAGTCCGGCTGCGGCTCGCCCGGACCATGCAGCTTGGGTCTGATGCCCGCATAGTCCGGCGTCAGGGCGCCATGGGGCAGGCCGGGCCAGAAACGACGGATGTAACGCGCGAACTCAGCGGCCTTGGCCGGATCGACCGAATAGTCTTCGACCTCGACATAGGCCAGATCGGGGCCGAACACCCCCTGCCCGCCCAGGTCCTTGCGGTAGTGGGTGCCCAGGGCGCCGGGGATGGGCGGCGGATAGATCAGCCTATCGAACGGCGCCTTGCCCATCAGCCGGAAATAGACGCCCTTGCCGAAATGGCCGACGGGAATGTCCTGGGCTGGATAGCCCTCGATGCACGCCGCGACGGCCTGCGCCGACAGGCCGGGCGCGGTGATCAGAAGGCGGCTGGTGACGGTCATCGCCCCCTCCCCGCCGACGCGGACGGAGAACCCGCCGCCCGACATCGGCTCGGCGCCCTCGAACGGGGCGGATGTCACGACCGACCCGCCCGCATCCTCGATCTCGCCCTGCAGGGCCAGCATATAGCCGTGACTGTCGAAAAGACCGCTTTCTGGCGACAGGATGGCGGCGTGGGCGTTCAGTTCCGACTCCAACGCCCGCGCCTGGGCGCCTGTCAGATGCGCCAGCCCCTCCACGCCGTTCGCCGTCGCCTGTTCGAAGATGGCTTCGATCCGTCCGACCTCGGCCTCCTCGGTGGCCACGACCAGCTTGCCGCATTTCCAATGGTCGATCTTGCGACTGGCCAGGAAGTCATACAGCGTCCGCCGCCCCTTGACGCAGAACTTCGCCTTTAAGGAGCCGGTCGGATAATAAAGCCCGCCGTGGATCACCTCGGAATTGCGCGAGGAGACTCCCTGACCGATTTGGCCTTCCTTCTCCAGCACCAGCACCGTCAGGCCGCGCTTCGACAACGCCCGACCGCAGGCCAGGCCCACAGCCCCGGCGCCCACGACAGTCGCGTCGAAATCGAAGTCTTTCAGCAAAACGCAGCCATCTTTGTACTCACGAACAGCGACAGCGGCCACAAGGGCAGGATCGCAAAACCCCACCATGCGCGCGGCTCGTTACGAACGACGAATGCTCTCCACCCATTTATGAGCACGCCGATTATTGCGATCGGCAAAGTCAATGCGCTCATGATGAAGAGGTGTGCCGGCCATCCTGCACATGAATCACTCGCCATTCCGGACATGGCCGCGAACAGCAACAGCATGGGAGAGGCGAGAACGAAGGCGCAGGTCGACAAAACAAGAACCGTGAGCAGAACCCAGCTGCGACGCTTGTACAACACGGGCCTCGACATCGACATCGCGCGTCCTCAGCGAAACCGTCTAGCGGCTTCGCTTTCGAAACACCCTATCAGCTTTTCAACGGCATGGTCGAAGTTGGCCGACAGCATCAGGTCCAGCATTCGCGACTTGAAGGCGAAGTCGATCATGAACTCCAGCCGGGTCCCCTCGGGATGCGGGAAGAACTCCCAGCGGTTCTTCAGGTGTTTGAACGGCCCGCGCAGCAGGCCGACCTCGACCTTCGGCGCATTGCGGTCGTGCCGGACCCAGGTCGAGAACCGCTCTTTCAGCACCGCGAAGCCGACGCCTGCCTCGGCGTCCACCACGGTCACGCCGTCGCCCTCGACCCGGTCGTTCCAGACGCGCATCGATGTGACCCAGGGCACGAAATCGGGATAGGCCCGCACATCGGCCACCAGATCGGCCAGCTGTTCGGGCGCATAGGGCAATATGCGCGTGACGCGATGGACAGCCATTCCAAGCTTAACGCTTCAGCTGCGCCTCGCGCGCGGCCTTCAGCCGGGCGAAGTCGTCGCCGGCATGGTGCGACGAGCGCGTCAGCGGCGACGAGGACACCATCAGGAACCCCTTGGCGCGGGCGATCGCCTCATAGGCCTTGAACTCTTCCGGCGTGACGAAACGGTCGATGGCGGCGTGTTTGCGCGTCGGCTGCAGGTATTGGCCGATGGTGATGAAATCGACGCCGGCGGACCGCATGTCGTCCATCACCTGCATGACCTCTTCCTTGGTCTCGCCCAGGCCGACCATGATGCCGGACTTGGTGAACTGCTCGGGGTCGCGTTCCTTGACCATCTGCAGCAGGCGCAGCGAGTGGAAGTAACGCGCGCCCGGCCGGATCTTCAGATACAGGCGCGGAACGGTCTCCAGGTTGTGGTTGAAGACGTCCGGCTTGGCGTCGATCATCACGGCGGCCGCCCCATCCTTCCTCAGGAAGTCGGGCGTCAGGATCTCGATGGTGGTGTTCGGCGCCTGAATGCGAATCTGGCGCACGACCTCGGCGAAGTGGGCGGCGCCGCCGTCGGCGACGTCATCGCGGTCGACCGAGGTGATGACGACGTGGTTCAGGCCCATCTGCTGAACCGCCAGGCCTACCTTGCCGGGTTCGTCCGGGTCCAGCGGCTGCGGCAGACCGGTCTTGACGTTGCAGAAAGCGCAGGCCCGCGTGCAGGTGTCGCCCATGATCATCAGCGTGGCGTGCTTCTGGCTCCAGCACTCGCCTATGTTCGGGCAGGCCGCCTCTTCGCAGACCGTGACCAGCCCCTTGGAGCGGACGATGTCTTTGGTGGCGTTGTATTGACCCGAACCGGGCGCCTTGACCCGCAGCCAGTCGGGCTTCTTCAGAACCACGGATTCCGGCCGGTTCTGCTTTTCTGGGTGACGCAGCTCCGACGGCTTGCGCTGCAGGGTGTCGATCAGGGTGACCATGGCCGGTATTTCGGCTTTCCGCGCCCGGAAGGCAAGGCACAGCCGGTTACAGACCGCGACCTTACGGGAACTCACGCGACGTTACGCATCTTTTCAAGAAGACGCGGGGTCATTAATGACAGACGCCGGAAAAACAGCGAGGGCTTCTTGCGCCCTCCATAGGAGACGCGCTTGCGCCAGGCCCTGGATCCGTCGCTTTACGAAGAAACCCTGATCGACGCCTTGATCGAGGCGCGCGCACGGTTCGGCGACAAGGAAATCCTTGAAGACCAGGACCGTCATCCCCTGACCTATACCGGCCTGATCCGCGCGGCCTTCGTGCTGGGCCGCAAGATCGCGCAGATGACCGAACGGGACGAACGGGTCGCCATCCTGCTGCCGTCGTCGATGGGGGTGGTGGTCACCTTCTTTGGTCTGCACGCCCACGGCCGCGTGCCCGTGATGCTGAACTTCACCGCCGGCGAGGCCAATCTGAAGGCGGCCATCAAGGCGTCGGGCGTCAGGAAGGTGCTGACCGCCAAGCGCTTCGTCGACCAGGCCAAGCTGGACGATCTGATCGTGGAGCTGAAGACGGTCGCCGACGTCGTCTGGCTGGACGATGTGCGAAAGACCATCGGCCTGGCCGACAAGCTGTATGGCCTGGCCGCCGGCGCCGCGCCCAAGCGGTTCCGCGTCAGGACCGACCCGGATTCGCCGGGCGTCGTCCTGTTCACCTCGGGCAGTTTCGGCACGCCCAAGGGGGTGGTGCTGAGCCAGAAGAACCTGGTCGCCAATGCCCGTCAGGTCGCGGCTCACATCGACCTCGATCCGTCCTGGGTCATGTTCAACCCCCTGCCGACCTTCCACTGTTTCGGCCTGACCGGCGGCGTCATCCTGCCGCTGCTGCAAGGGCTGAAGGCGTTCCAATATCCCTCGCCGCTCCACGCCAAACAGATCACAGACCTGCTGCCCCAGGTGAACGCCTCGATCCTGTTTGCGACCGACACCTTCCTGAGCCAGTACGCCCGCGTCGCCGAACCGAACGATTTCGCCACGCTGAAGTTCGCCGTCGCCGGCGCCGAGAAGGTGCGCGAGGAGACCCGCACCCTGTTCAACACCAAGTTCGGCGGCGTCGAACTTCTGGAAGGTTATGGCGCGACCGAGGCCTCGCCCGTCATCGCCGTCAACCACCCGGACCGCAACGCGCCGGGGACCGTGGGCCAGATGCTGCCGGGCATTGACTGGAAGCTGGAGCCGGTCGAGGGGATCGAGGGCGGCGGCCGCCTGTTCCTGAAGGGTCCGAACGTCATGAGCGGCTATGTGACTTCGGCCGAGCCGCTGGCCTGGGATGCGGTCGGCGACGACTGGCTGGACACCGGCGACATCGTGGACGTGGACGCCGAGGGCTATGTCACCATCAAGGGGCGCGCCAAACGTTTCGCCAAGATCGGCGGCGAGATGGTGTCCCTGACCGCGGTCGAGGGCATAGCCGGCGCGGTCTGGCCCGAGCGTCGCCACGCCGTCGTCGCCATTCCCGACAGCCGCAAGGGCGAGAAACTGGTGCTGGTGACGGACCACGACACGGCCGAGGTCGCGCCCTTGGCCGAATGGGCCCGCACCAACGGCGCGCCGGAACTGATCGTGCCCAAGAAGATCGTCAAGGTCGCCGAGGTGCCCGTCCTGGGCACCGGCAAGACCGACTATGTCGCCATCCAGAAGATGGTCGAGGCGGAAAAGGCGGTCTGATCGGGCCGCCTCTGGGCGTCAGCCGATCCGCACGCCGGTCATCGAGATTGAACCGCCGTCGATGTGGTCCTTGAAGAAGCTGACGGGCTCGCCCGGCTGCTGCTGGGCGGCGATATAGAGGACCGGCAGATAGTGTTCGTCGGTCGGCACGCTCAGTTGCGCGTCTTCGGCCAGGCCCACCCAATTGATCAGGGCGTCGTGGTCTCCCCGTTCGAACGCCGCCTTCACCGCCCCATTGAAGCCGGTCGCCCAGGCATAGGGCTCGGCCCCGCCCTCGCGCTTCCAGGTGCGCAGATTGTGCACGAAGTCGCCCGATCCGGCGATCACGATCCCCTCGTCCCGCAGCGGCGTCAGTGTCCTGGCCAGATCGTAATGCTGGCGCGCCGTCAGATCGCGATCCAGCGACAGTTGCACCACCGGCACGTCGGCCTCCGGCCAGACGTGGCACAGCACCGACCAGGTTCCGTGATCCAGACCCCACTGTTGGGTCTGGACCGCGCCGGTCAGCGCCGACACTCGGGCCGCCAGTTCGGGCGATCCGGGCGCCGGATACTGCATCTCATGCAGTTCACGCGGGAAGTTGCCGAAATCGTGGATGGTTTCAGGCTTGTCCTGCGCCGTGACGCCCAGCCCGCGCGTCTCCCAATGGGCGGAGATCATCACCACGCCCCGGGGCTTGCCGATGGCCTCACCCAGGTGGCGCCAGGCGGCCCCATAGGGACCGCCCAACGCATTCATGGGCGAACCGTGGCCGAAGAAGACGGCGGGCTGGCGCATGGGGTCAGCCGTGCAGCTTCTTGGCCAGTTCGGCGATGTGCTTGCCCTGGAAGCGCGCGCCGCCCAGGTCGATGTCGCTGGGCTGACGCGAGCCGTCGCCGCCGGTGATGGTCGAGGCGCCATAGGGCGAACCGCCGTGGATCGCATCCAGCGTCATCTGCGCCTGATAGGAATAGGGCAGACCGACCACCGGCATCCCGTGGTGCATGAAGAAGTTGTGCAGCCCCTGGAAGGTGGTTTCCTGGCCGCCGTGCTGGGTCGCCGTGGCCGTGAAGGCGCCGCCGATCTTGCCGATCAGCGCGCCCGAGAACCACAGGCCGCCGGCCTGGTCCAGGAAGGCGCGCATCTGCGAGGCGGCCGAGCCGAAACGGGTGCCGGCGCCGATGATGATGGCGTCATAGTCCTTCAGGTCGTCGATCTTGGCGACCGGCGCCTTCTGATCCAGCTTGTAGTGCGAGGCCTTGGCCAGTTCTTCCGGCACGGTTTCCGGTACGCGCTTGATGTCGACCACCGCGCCTTCGACCTCGCGCGCGCCTTCGGCGACGGCTTCGGCCATGGTTTCCAGGTGGCCATAGGTCGAATGATAGAGGACCAGAATTTTCGGCATCGGGGAGAGGCTCCATTGAATGACAGGGGCCGTTATTTGCAACAACGACCGTTGCTAACTTGGCGCGTCATCCGGCTTGGCGCAAGTCCCAGGCTCGGTTTCCGGCTCGAACGGACACACGGCCGCGTAGAAGTCCGCCGATCCCGGCGCGACGCGGCCGCCCTGGCGATGAAAGCGATGCTCCATCACCATGGCCTGCTGCTCGATGTTCAGGTCGTCCCAGCGACAGGTCGCGACCGCTTCATAGGCGTAGGAGGCGGCCGTGTCGCCGGCCTTCAGCTTGGCCCACAGCAGATTGACGCCCTGCTGCGCCTGCCAGACGTGGGTCAGTTCGTGGATCAGCACGCCCTGCGCGCGCACCGACACGGCGGTGAAATCCGCGATCAGGTCCCGTTGCGGCCAGACGATCCAGTCGCGCCCGAACCAGCGCCCGGCCACGAAGGCGCGCCGGAACGGCCATCCGATCAGCCGGACGGTGTCCAGCCGCAGCGCGGCGCCGAACGCCTCGCGCGCCAGCGCCGCCTCGGCCTGCGTCAGGGCGCGAATGAAGAATCCCACGGCCGCACATACTCCCAATGCCACGGTTCATAGACGTAGGGGACGAATCCGAATCGACCCGCATTCTCGACCAGCCAGCGATAGGTCGCCGTCCGCGCCATATATTCGCGGCTGGCCGGGGTTGTAGAGTCGACACCCAGCCCCGGCGCCTGACCGACGTACAGATCGACCGCCGTTCCGGTGCGATGCGGCGAACAGACGGCGCGGCGCAGGCCATCGCAGTTGCCCTGCTGGGCGCAGCGCGCCGCATCCGCCTCAGGATCGCGGAAGCCCGAGAAGATCTGCAGCAGTTCGGGGTCGGCCGCGACCTCTGGAGCCTCGGCGCGGGCGGCGGCGACCAGCCGGCGATAGGCGTCCAGCACGTCGCGCCGCAACAGCCGCGTCAGCCGGTCGGCGTGTTCCTCTTCCGCGACCAGATAGCCCAGTTGGTTGATCGGCGGCGGCTCGGGGCACAGGCCGCCGACGCGCGCCATCACGAACGGCCGCCGCTCCTGCCACAGACCGCGAAACACCTGAAAGGTCGCGGCGTCCAAGAGGCCGGTCGGCGCCAGCCCGTGCGTCTGCTGGAACCCCGCCAATTGCGAGGCGAAGATCGGCGTGCCCGCCCCGCAGCGCGTGTGAAGCTCCTGCTGGATCAGCGGCAGATAGGGCCGCCACCCCCATTCCATCGCCCCGAACGGCGTCCAGGGCATGGCGTAGGCCGCCTCGGCATTGGCCAGACCTTGCGCGCGCCAGACGTCGGCGTTGGTGTGGCAAGGCCCCGCCGCCCTGGCCTGCCCGGCGAAGAGCGTTCCCAGGACCAGACCAAACAGGGCGAACAGGCGAAGCGACATGACCTCAGAAGGCCCCAAGCCGGCCGTGAAGTCCACCATACCGCTGACGCGCCAAAGCTGCGATGGTGCAGGAGGTCCGACTCATCCGGGCCGTTTCGGACCCTCTTTCATGACCGCCCGATCCGCGCCCGCCCGCGCCACGCCCCGCCGCTCCAACGCCGTTCTGGCCGCCTTCTCCGGCCCCTGCCTGCCCCTGGCGGCCTTCGGCGTGGCCCTGCCCGTCACCCTGCCCGAGTTCTACGCCACCTTCGTCGGGCTGGAGCTGGGCGTGGTGGCGACCGTCTTCATGGCGGTGCGCCTGATCGACATCGTCTTCGACCCCTTCATCGGCTGGGGCATGGATCGGACCAGGACCCGGTTCGGGCGCTATCGTCCGTGGATGGCGCTGTCGACGCCCATGCTGATGCTGGCCGCCTATATGATGTTCGTCGTGGTTCAGCCGGGCGCGCCGCCTATCTACCTGTTCGGCTGGCTGCTGTTTCTCTATCTCGGCTTTTCCATCGGCACCCTGGGCCAGTTGGGCTGGGCCGCCGTCCTGGCGCCGCAGTACGATCAACGTAGCCGCGTCTATGGCTGGTGGCAGGTGTTCAACATCATCGGCGTGGTGTTGATCCTGGTGCTGCCGACCGTGGTGGTTCAGACGGGGATCGGGACCTATGCCGACGGCGTGCGGATCATGGGCTGGGCCATCGTGATCGCCCTGCCCGTCACAATCGGCCTAGCCATGGTCGCCGTGCCCGAGCCGGTCACGACCGGCGGCCAGCCGCACGGCAGCCTGGGCGCCTATCTCAGCCTGTTCAAAAAGCCGGTGGTCAGAAAGCTGCTGCTGTCGGACCTGCTGCTGGGCGTGGCCCCGGGCATCACCGGCTCGTTGCTGTTCTTCTTCTTCGGCCAGATCAAGGGCTACGATCACACCCAGGCCGGGCTGTTCATGCTGTTCTATTTCGTCGCAGGTCTGTGCGGTGCGCCCTTCTGGGCCTGGTATGCGACCCGCGTCGGCAAGGATCGCGGCCTGGCGGCGGCCAGCGTGGTGTCCGCCGTCCTCTACGTCGGCGCGACCCTGGTTCCGGGCGGCAACTTCGTCTTGACGGCGGTGGTCATGTTCATCGCCGGCCTGCCCTATGCGGCGGGCCTGTTCCTGACGCGCGCCATGATGGCCGACGCCGGCGACGAGGAGCGGTTCGAGACCGGCGTGGACCGCACCGGCCTGATGCTGTCGATCCTTTCGGCCACCACCAAGATCGGCCACGTCGTCGCCCTAGTGCCCTATCTGATCCTGCAGGGCGTCGGCTTCCGCGCCCTGCCTGGCCCGGCCGGCAACAGCGACCTGGCCCTGCTGACGCTGCAGATCCTGTTCATCGCCGTGCCGGGTGTTCTGCTGGTCCTGGCGGGCGTGGTGTTGAAGAACTATCCGCTGACCGCCAAACGCCACGACGAAATCCGCGCCGCTCTGGAAGCCCGAGACGCCGGGGCCAGGGTATGAGGCCGATCGACCGCCTGCTGGGCGTGATGGAACGACTGCGCGACCCGGACGGCGGCTGCCCCTGGGACGTGGAGCAGACCTTCGCCACCATCGCACCCTACACCATCGAGGAAGCCTATGAGGTCGCCGACGCCATCGAGCGCAACGATCTGACCGAACTGAAAGGCGAGCTTGGCGACCTGCTGTTCCAGGTCGTCTTCCACGCCCGGATGGCCGAAGAACAGGGGCTGTTCGCCTTCGACGACGTGGTCACAGCCATCGCCGACAAGCTGGAACGTCGCCACCCCCACGTCTTCGGCGACGAGGCCCAGCGGTCGTCCAGGGAACAGAACGTGGCCTGGGAGGTCATCAAGGCCGCCGAGCGCAAGGACCGCCAGAAGCCCGGCGTCCTGGACGATGTGCCCGTCGGCCTGCCCGCCCTGACCCGCGCCGCCAAGCTGACCAAACGCGCCGCTCGCGTCGGCTTCGACTGGCCCTCGACCGACGAGGTGTTCGACAAGCTGGCGGAAGAGGTCGAGGAGTTGCGTGTCGAGATCGCCGCCGGCGACCGGGCCAAGGCGCGCGAGGAGTTGGGCGACCTGCTGTTCGTCGTCGCCAACCTGGCCCGTAAGCTGGATGTCGAGCCCGAGGATGCGCTACGCGCCGCCAACGCCAAGTTCGTTCGCCGTTTCGGCTTCATCGAAGCGGCGTTGGCCAGCGAAGGCCGCACGCCCGACCAATCCACGCTCGAAGAGATGGATCGCCTCTGGGACGCCGCAAAGGTCTCGGAGAAGGCCGCGCTCCACAGCTGAACGGCCCCGCGTGACCTACGACCTGATCATATTCGACTACGACGGCGTCGTCGCCGACAGCGAGGTGCTGAACAGCACCGTCATGGCCGAACAGCTGACCGCCCTCGGCCTGCCGACCACACTGGACGAGGTGCTGGGCGCCTATATGGGCAAGCGCTGGCGCGACAATCGCCCGGCGGTCGAGGCCCGTTTGGGTCGCCCCTGCCCGGACGACTTTCATACCACCTGGTTCGCCACCTGCCGCCAGCGGGCGCCGCATCAGCTGACGCCCGTTCCCGGCATGATCGACTTCGCCTACGCCCGGCCAGAGGCGCGCTGCATCGCCTCGTCCAGCGGCCCGGACTGGATCGGCGTCGGACTGGATCTGTTCGGCCTGACCGATCATTTCGACGGCTCGGTCTTCACAGGCCTGGCGGTCGAGCGTGGCAAGCCGCACCCCGATCTTTTCTTGCACGCCGCCCGGACCATGGGCGTTGATCCAGCCCGCACCGTGGTCATAGAGGATTCCGAGGCGGGCGTCTCCGCTGGCGTCGCGGCGGGCATGACGGTGGTCGGCCTGCTGGCCGGCGGCCACGTGCGCGACGGCCATGCCCAGCGTCTGGCCGCGCGCGGCGCCCATCATCTGGCCCACAGCTACGCCGACGTGGCCGCCTTCATGGATCGCTGATCCCGATCAGGAGTAGCGCAGTTCCTGCAGGTCCACTTCGCGGATCAGCTTCTTGGCCGTCTCCTCGTCCAGTCGACGCAGGCGCGCCAGCCGCCCAAGTTCCTCGCGCTCGGCCGCCAGACCCGCCATCCGCAGATGCCGTTCAATGGCGTCGCTCAACCGCGCGGTCTCCACATCGTCCTCGTCGGTGCGGGTGCGGCTTTCGATCCGATGGCGGTACAGTTCCATGATCCGGCTGGCGACATCGGAATACAGGTCGGGATTGGCCTTGCCCTCGGCCATGGCGTGCGATGCATCCTCCACGGCGCGCAGGGCCGCGGAGGCCGCGGCGACCCGACCGCGATCCTCCTCGCGCTCATGCGAGGGTTCGGGCGGCAGCTCCACCCCCTTCAACAGGCGTGGCAAGGCGAAGGTCGCCACCAGCAGCGACACGATGATCACCGCCGCCGCCAGGAAGATGGCCAGGTTGCGCGACGGCATGGGCGATCCATCACCCAGCACGAACGGCAGCGTCAGAATGCCTGCAAGCGTGATCGCGCCCCGCACCCCCGCCAGCGACATCACCAGCGTCAGCCGCAAGCCCACGCGCGACGGCGGCTGGCGATTGCGGCGCCGATACAGGGTCAGCTTCAGCGAGGTCCAGACCCAGATGAACCGCAACGCCGCCAAGGCCGCCACAATGGCGATCACATAGACCGCCAGCCACCAGACCTCGGGCCGGCTTGTCCCGCGCACCACCTCGGCCGCGCGTGACAGGATCGACGGCATCTGTTCGCCCAGGATCACGAAGATGATGCCGTTGGCGACGAACTGCACCGTGTCCCACACCACGCTGCGCCGGATGCGGGTCATGGCCATGGACTGGCCGGGAATGCCGCCACGCTCGGTGAAGCTCATGGTGATGCCGGCGGCGACGGCGGCCAGAATGCCCGACGCCTCCAGCTCTTCGGCGATCAGATAGGCGGCGAACGGTATAAGCAGGCTGACCAGGATCTGCGCCCCGACATCCTCGCCCCAGCGCCGGCTGATGATGGTCTTGGCGTAGCTGATGGCCATGGCGCTGGCCACGCCGACCGCCACCCCGACAAGAGCCAGCCATAGGAAGGCGCCGATGGCGTTGCCGATGGAAAAGGCGCCCGTCGTCGCCGCGATCACCGCGATCCGCATACAGGTCAGGCCCGTCGCGTCGTTCAGCAGCGACTCGCCCTCCAGAATGTGCATCAGCCTTTTGGGGATGGGCGCGCGGGCGGCGATGGCCTGAACCGCGATGGGGTCGGTCGGCGACAGAATGGCCGCAAGCGCAAAGGCCACCGGCAACGGCATTTCCGGGATCATCCACCACAGCAGGAACCCGAGCCCCAGCACGGTGAACAGCACCAGGCCCAGCGCCAGTTCCAGGATCACCGCCCGGTCGCGGAACAGATCTTCCTTGGGGATGCGCCACCCGTCCAGGAACAGCAGCGGCGGCAGGAACAACAGGAAGAAGATGTCCGGTTCCAGATCGACCGTGGACCCGGTGATCAGCACCAGGGCGGCCCCCAGCGCGATTTGCACCAGCGGCAGGGCGATCCGGGTCATGCGCGCGATCGAACCCGACACCACGACAGCCACAAGCAGCAGCAGTATGGTTTCGATCAGATGCATTGGGACTTAACCGGCCAGATCGGGATACAGACGCTCGAATCGTCCAAGCGCCCCCGGATGCAGCCGCACCGTGACATGAGTGCGGCCAAGCTCATCCGTATCGCGCGTCGTCACCCGACCGTGTTCATACAGCCAGGCCAGCGCCTCTCCCTGATGCGGCGCCAGCGTCACCTGGGTTTCCGGGTCGTCGTCGATCAGGCCGGTGATTGCCTGGCGCAGAGGCTCGATCCCCTCGCCCGTCCAGGCGGACACGGCGACCGCCTCGCCTTCCTTGGCCAGGCGTTCGGCCTGACCCAGCACGGCCTCGCGCGTCTCGTCGTCCAGCAGGTCGATCTTGTTCCAGACCTCCAGCACCCGGCGGGTCTTGCCCTCGGGCGTCTCGATCTGTTTCAGCACCGCCTCGACGTCCTTGGCCTGGGCGTCGCTATCGGTGGAAGCGATGTCGCGAACGTGGAGGATCAGATCGGCTTCACCGACCTCTTCCAAAGTAGCGCGGAAGCTTTCGACCAGTTCGTGCGGCAGGTCAGAGATGAAGCCGACGGTGTCCGCCACGATGGCCGGGCGGCCCTGCGGCAGGCGGATCGTGCGCTGGGTCGTGTCCAGCGTCGCGAACAACAGGTCCTTGGCGAAGACCTCCGATCCCGTCAGCCGGTTGAACAGCGTCGACTTGCCCGCATTGGTGTATCCGACCAGGGCGATGGTCGGGAAAGGAACCTTCTGGCGCTGTTTGCGGTGCAGGCCGCGCGTGCGGCGCACCTCTTCCAACTCGGCCTTCAACCGCACGATCCGGTCGGCGATTAGGCGCCGGTCCAGTTCGATCTGGGTTTCGCCGGGGCCGCCGGTCGAGCCGGTGCCGCCGCGTTGCCGTTCAAGGTGGGTCCAGGTCCGCACCAGACGTGAACGCTCGTAATCCAGTCGCGCCAGTTCGACCTGCAGACGGCCTTCCTTCGTCCGCGCCCGGCGACCGAAGATTTCGAGGATCAGGCCGGTGCGGTCGATGACCTTCACCTCCCACGCCTTTTCCAGATTGCGCTGCTGAACCGGGGTCAGGGCGTCGTCGACGATGACCGCCTCGGCCTCAGCGGCGCGCACCAGGGCGGCCAGTTCCTCGACCTTGCCGGACCCGAACAAGGTCGCAGGCGTGGTCCCGCGCAGCCGCACGATCTCCTCGGCGCGCACGTCGAGATCCAGCGCGCGGGCGAGGCCCGCCGCTTCCTCAAGGCGCTCGCTCGCCAGCCGCGGGCTGTCGGAGCGTCGGTCGGGATGGAGGACGACCGCCCGGATCAGCGGGACGGCGTGGTCGATCAATTTTTGGGTCAATCAGTCTTCTTCGGCGTCGGGCTCGTACAGTTGCACGGGCGCGGACGGCATGATGGTGGAGATGGCGTGCTTGTACACCAGCTGGGACTGGCCATCGCGGCGCAGCAGCACACAGAAGTTGTCGAACCAGGTCACAATGCCCTGCAACTTGACCCCATTGACCAGGAATATGGTCAGCGGCGTCTTGGTCTTGCGGACCGAGTTGAGGAAGGTGTCCTGAAGGTTCTGGCGTTTGTCTTGCGACATGGCAGGTTTTTCCTGTTCTTCGTTGTTCGTCGCCGATTGACCGGCGCGGGGCCGATGCGGCCGGCCGCGACCTTAGCCGCCGGCCGCCCGCAGGGGCAACGGCCTAAATGGCCTCTCTGCGCGCCTGTTCAAGATAAACGTCGCGCAGACGCGTCGCGACCGGGCCCGGCTTGCCGTCGCTGATCGTCACGCCGTCCAGCGAAATCAGCGGCATGACGAAGGCGCTGGCGGCGGTGACGAACACCTCGCGCGCGCGTTTGGCCTCCTCGACCGAGAAGGGGCGTTCGTCCAGGGCGATGCCCTCGGCCGCGACCAGCTTCAGCACCGCTTCGCGAGTGATCCCGCGCAGAATATTGCCCTGGGTGTCGCGTGTGCGGAGACGGCCCTCTTCGTCGACGATCCACGCGTTGGTCGATGCGCCCTCGGTCACCAGACCCATATCATCGTACATCAGACATTCGTAGGCGCCGCGTTCGCGTGCGGCCTGTTTGGCCAGCACATTGGGCAGCAGTCCCACGGTCTTGATGTCGCAGCGGCCCCAGCGGATGTCGGGTTGTGTTACGCCCGCTGCGCCCTTCGCCGCCATCGCCTGGCCACGCGCACGGTCGACTGGCTTGGCCGTCACGATCACGCTGGGCGCCGCGTCGCTCGGAAAGGCATGGTCGCGCGCCGCCGTGCCCCGCGTAACCTGCAGATAGACGATGCCCTCGCGCACCAGATTGCGTCGAACCGTCTCGCGCAACACCAGACCCAGCGCCGCCGCCGTCATCGGGATCTCGATCTTCAGCGCCTCTAGGCTGCGGTTCAGCCGCGCCATATGGCCGTCGAAATCGGCCAGACGACCGTCCATCACCGACCAGACCTCATAGACCCCGTCGGCGAACTGAAACCCGCGATCCTCGATATGCACCACCGCCTGCCCATGCGGCCTATAGGCGCCGTTGACGTAGGCGACGCGCGACATCAGGCCGGTTCGTCCTCTTCCCCGCCCCGTGCAGGGGACACGCCTAGGGACTTCAACTTCCGGTGCAGGGCCGAACGCTCCATGCCGATGAAGGCGGCGGTGCGCGAGATATTGCCGCCGAACCGCATGATCTGGGCCGCCAGATATTCTCTCTCGAAAACCTCGCGCGCCTCGCGCAACGGCAGGGCGATGGTGCGCTCACCGCCCAGGTTCGCCCCCCCGCCGTTCGATGTCGCCACCTCCTGCGGCAGCATGTCAGCCGTGATCGTCTCAGCTGGATCGCCGGTCGCCAGGATCAGCAACCGTTCGATATTGTTGCGCAGTTGACGGATGTTGCCGGGCCAGGGATGAACCTGCAGCACCGCCACCGCATCGTCGCCGACGATCCGTCTAGGCAGGCCTTGAGAGGCGCTGATGGTGTCCACGAAATATTCCACCAGTTCGGCGATGTCCTCACGTCGCTCCGACAGGGCCGGCACGCGGATCGGCACCACGTTCAGGCGATGGAACAGGTCCTCGCGGAACCGCCCTTCGGCGATCTCCGACTTCAGGTCGCGCGAGGTCGAGGTCACGACGCGGACATCGACCTGCACATCCTGCTCGCCGCCGACGCGGCGGAACCGCTGATCGACCAGGACGCGCAGAATGCGGCTCTGGCTCTCGCGCGGCATGTCGCTGATCTCGTCCAGATACAGCGTCCCGTTGTGGGCGCGTTCGAACACGCCGATCTTGCGCGGCCGACCGTCCTGTCCCTCCTCGCCAAACAGCTCGACGTCCAGACGTTCCGGCGTCATGCCGGCGGCGGAAATGGCCACGAACTCGGCCCGCGCGCGCGGGCTGCCTTCATGAATCTGGCGCGCGACCAGCTCCTTGCCCGATCCGGCGGGGCCTGAGATCAGGACGCGGCTGTTGGCCTGGGCCACCTTGGCGATGGTGCTACGCAGCGCCTGAGCCGCCTGCGACCGGCCGATCAGGCCAGACGGCGTCATGGTCTGGGCGCGCAAGCGGCGGTTCTCGCGCTTCAGCGTCGCCGCCTCGATGGCGCGCTCCACCACCACCACCAATCGATCCGACTTGAACGGCTTTTCGATAAAGTCATAGGCCCCGCGCTTCAGCGCCGTCACCGCCGTCTCGATGTTGCCGTGTCCCGAAATCATAACCACGGGCAGGTCGGGGTCGAGTTCCTTGACCACCTCCAGCAACTCCAGCCCGTCCAGCCCCCCGCCCTGCATCCAGATATCCAGAATCGCCAGCGAGGGCTTCCTGGCCCGGATCGCGGCCAGGGCCTCGTCGGAGTTGGCCGCGACGCGCACCGCGTGGCCTTCGTCCTCTAGAAGGCCGGAGACCAGGTCGCGGATGTCGGCTTCGTCGTCGACGACCAGAATGTCGGAACCGGTAGGTCGCATCTTGCCTCGCTATTCGGCGGCGACGGTCTGGAGCCTGCGCTCCACGCCGTCGCCGGCCTTGCCGTGGGGGTTCAGGGGAAAGATCATGCACACGCGGGCGCCACGCAGCGTCTGAGCGTCGGCCAGCTTCAACTCGCCGCCGTGGTCCTCGCAAATGCGTTTGACAATGGCCAGGCCCAGGCCCGTGCCCTTTTCGCGCGTGGTCACATAGGGTTCGGTCAGACGGTCGCGGTCGCGCGCCGGCAAACCCACCCCGTCGTCCTCAATCACAAAGGTCGCGTGGCCATCCTCGACCACCAGCGAGGCGATGACGCCGGGATCGTCCGACGCTGCATCCTCGCCCGCCGCCGCCCGCCGCGCCGCGACGGATTCGCCGGCGTTCTTCAGGATGTTCAGCAGGGCCTGCCCCACCATCCGTCCGTCACTTTCCAGCACGACCGGCGGCAGCGGCTCCACGATATCCACCACGATGTCCGGCGCCGCGACCCGCTGGGCGAACACCGCCTCGCGCAACATCTCCGACGGGTTCGACGGGGCGAAGCGCGGCGCCGGCATTCGGGCGAAGGATGAGAACTCATCCACCATCCGGCCGATATCTCCGACCTGGCGGATGATGGTGTCGGTGCAGCGGTCGAAGATCTCGACATCCTCGCCGATGCGCGCGCGGTATTTGCGCTTCAGCCGCTCGGCCGACAGCTGGATCGGCGTCAGCGGGTTCTTGATCTCATGGGCGATGCGACGGGCCACGTCGCGCCAGGCGGCGTTGCGCTGGGCCGTGACCAGGCGGGTGATATCGTCGAAGGTCAGGACCATCTCGCCCCCCTGCCCGCCCTCGATGCGAACGCGCAGGCGCCGGGTGTCCCCGCCCCGGCTGACATCGATGTCTTCCTCGATATGGGCTTCCGCCCGGCGCACCAGATCGCTCAGTTCCGGCGACAGGGCGCCCAGTTCGTGCCCCAGCACCTCGGCTTCCTCGATGTGCAGCAGTTGCAGAGCGCTGTCGTTGATGGCGGACACCCGACCGCGCCGATCCAGGCCGATCACGCCGGCGCTGACGCCCGACAGCACCGTCTCGATGAAATGGCTGCGGTCCTGCGCCTCGTCGCTGGCCGCCTTCAGCGCGCTCTGCTGGCCCTGAAGATCGCCGGTCATACGGTTGAAGGCGTCCGACAGGGTGGCGATCTCGGCCGGGGCGCCGGCGCTGTCCACCCGCGCGGTGAAGTCCCCGCCCGCGATCTGGCCTGCCGCCTTGACCAGCCGTCCGATTGGAGCCGAAATGCTGCTGGCGGCCGACATACCCAGCCAGACCGCGCCCACCAGCACCAGCAGCGCCGTCTCCAGATAGCTGAGAATGAAGGCCGACTGGATTCGCGCTCGGCTTTCCTGCGCCTCTCGATAGGCCTGGATCGACTGGTCCGAGGCGTTCATCCGCGCGATCAACCCGTCTTGCAGCGGCCGGACCAGATAGAGGAAGGCGTCGCCATACGCCGGCAAGGCGATGATCGACCTAACAGTATCCGGGTTCTGCGTGACATCGGTCGGCGGCTTGCCGTCCTGGGCCGCCGCTTCAAGGTAAGTGCGCGGCGGCGCCAGATAGGGCGGCGCGCCTAGCTGCTCAGCTCGCGCCAGAACTTCGCCCTCGGCGTTCACGATGTAGATGGCGGGATAGCGAAAGATGTCGCCGACCTGAGCCAGGGCGGCGTTGAACTGAATGCGGTCCGCAAACAGGCCCTTCGCGCTGTCTAGCTGCTCCGAAATGGTGACTAGATCGGCATCCATCGAGTTGGCGACGTCGCGAACGTAAGCTCGACCGATGATGGCGCCGTTGTCGACCGAAGCGCTGACGTTTTCGCTGAACCACTGGTCCACCCCCCGATTGACCAGTACGCCGAACACCAGGGCGATCAGCACCGACGGGATCAGCGCCACCATAGAGAATAGGGCCACGAACCGCAGGTGCAGGCGCGAGCCCGCCTCTTCCGTGCTGCGCGCCAAGGTCAGCACGCGACGGCCCACGATGAAGGCCAGCCCGGCGATCAACACCAGATTGGCGACCAGTACGATCAGGGCGATTTCGCTGCTTGATCCGCGCGCCACCCCGCCTCCAGCGCCGGGAGCCACCGCCACCAGCCAGATCGCCGCCGCCGTGATCGCCACGGCCAGGAAATAGGCTACCCCGAACCCGGTCCGCGCCCGTTCCGTATCGACCCACCCCCAGAACGACTCGTCGTCCGGCGTTCGGCCGGGCGAAGGTGTCGTCGCTGAAGGCGTATCCGTCATGCCACAGCACTCTCCATTACCTGTGGCCTGTTTTCAACAACGGACTTGCTGATCTGCGACCGATTCGATCGCCATAGGTCTTGCATCGCGGCTTCGATGGCCTGCGGCTCATCCAACCGGCAAATTCTTGCCTTGGCTTCGCGGCGGTGTTGCGGATCGGCCGGCCACGGCGCCTGCTCGATGTACCAACCCAGATGTTTGCGGAACATCTTCAGGCCCAGAGGCATGCCGTAGAAGGCGATGGACGCGCGCAGATGCTCCACCACGATAGTCAGACGAGCCTCCGGGCCGGGCTCGGCCAGATCAACCCCGTCGCTCAACGCCCGATCCAGATGCGCCGCCAGCCAGGGTCGCCCATAGACGCCGCGTCCCAGCATCAGCCCGTCCGCCCCGGACTTCGCCAACGCCTCGCGGGCCGCCTCGGCCGTAACGATGTCGCCATTGACGATGACGGGGATGTCCACCGCCGACTTGACCGCACCCACCGCCGCCCAATCGGCATGGCCGGTATAAAACTGTTTGCGGGTGCGGCCATGAACCGTCACCGCCTTGACCCCGATCTGCTCGGCCCGCGCTGCCAGATCGGCGGCGTTGCGGCTTTCATCGTCCCAGCCCAGCCGCATCTTGACCGTCACCGGCCGCGCGGTCGCCTCGACTACCGCTTCCATGATCCGACACGCCAGATCCGGCGTCCGCATCAGGGCCGAACCGGCGGCCGAGCCCGTGACCTCCTTGGCCGGACAGCCGAAGTTCAGATCGACGATGTCGGCCCCGGCCTTCTCGGCCATGCGCGCGCCCTCAGCCATCTGTTCGGGGTCGCGTCCGACCAGTTGGATCACCGTCAGCGGCAGGCCCGCCCCGACCGCCGCCCGCCGCACCACATCGGGCCGCGCGCGCGCCAACTCCTTGGCCGCCACCATTTCGGTCGCGACATAGGCGGCGCCCAGCCGGGACGCCAGCACGCGGAACGGCAGGTCGGTCACGCCCGTCATCGGCGCCATCAG
Source organism: Brevundimonas sp. EYE_349 (assembly GCF_023147505.1). GTDB lineage: Bacteria > Pseudomonadota > Alphaproteobacteria > Caulobacterales > Caulobacteraceae > Brevundimonas. The sequence goes on from NZ_JAHXPB010000001.1 coordinate 452,114, forward strand.
CACCTGGCCGGGCACGGTCACGTCGCCGATCTGAAGGGTCTTGGCCATCCGCGCCTTTCGCAGCATCACAGCCCCCTTCGTCAAGCATGACCGCGGCCGATTGATGGTTTCGCCCCGTCGCGGCGCGCACTATCAAGGCCGCCATGACTTTTTCGGGCATCATCGTCGCGGCCGGCTCCGGTTCGCGGGCCGGAGGCGACAAACAGTGGCGGCGGCTGGGCGGCAAGCCCGTGCTGCGCTGGTCAGCCGAGGCGCTTCTGCACGCTGGAGCCGCCGAACTGATCGTGGTCGTTGCGGCGGGCGCGGAAGGCCGCGCGGCCGACGCCCTGAACGGTCTGAACGGCTGGCGCGCCATCGCTGGAGGCGACGCCCGCGCCGATTCGGTGCGGGCGGGTCTGGCCGCGCTGACCTGCGGCCTCGATCAACCCATTCTGATCCACGACGCGGCGCGTCCGCTGCTGGGCGCCCAGATCATCGCGCATCTGGTCGCGGCGCTAGACGACGCCGACGGCGCCCTGCCCGCCCTGGCCCTCGCCGACAGCCTGCGTCGCGCCGAGGATCGGACGATCACCCAGGCGGTGGCCCGCGACGACCTATGGCGCGCACAAACCCCCCAGGCGTTCCGGCGCGGCGTGATCGAAGCCGCCTACGCCGCCTGGACCGACGCCGATCCGCCGACGGACGAGGCCACGGTGGTCCAGCGGGCGGGCGGACGCGTCGTTCTGGTTCCCGGCGATCCCCGCCTGTTGAAACTGACCTTCCCCGAGGATTTCGCCATGGCCGAGGCCCTGCTGTCGCAAGACGCCCCACGCTATCAGACCCGCATTGGCTCGGGCTACGACGTGCATCGCTGGGGCCCGGGCGGTTCTGTCTGGCTATGCGGGATCGAGGTGCCGCACGATCAGACGCTGATCGGCCATTCCGACGCCGACGCCGGGCTTCACGCCCTGACCGACGCCATACTGGGCGCTATCGCGGCCGGCGACATCGGCGACCATTTTCCGCCGACCGATCCCAGGTGGAAGGGCGCCTCGTCCGACCAGTTCCTGGTCCACGCCGCCGAACTGACGGCCCAGCGTGGCGGGCGGATCGTCAATGTGGACGTCACCCTGATCTGCGAACGCCCCAAGGTGAAGCCGCACCGCCAGGCCATGCGCGACCGCATCGCCGCCCTGCTGGACCTTCCGCTGGACGCCGTCAGCGTCAAGGCCACCACGACCGAGGGCCTGGGCTTCACCGGCCGGGGCGAGGGTCTGGCCGCGCAGGCCGTCGTCGCGGTGGAAATGCCCGTCCGCTAGCGCGAATATCGCATCTGGCGCACCAGCGACCCGAACAGATTGACGTAATCGTCCGTCCACGGACGAACGTCGGTCCTGTCCAGCACGCGCCAGCGGCCGTCGTCGCTATAGGGCTTCACCGCCGCCTCGCTCTTGCCGATCAGCAGGGCCTCGGTCGAGGCCTCTGCCATCTGGCCCTGCTCCGATTTCTCCAGATAGACCTGGTGCAGGTGGGGCGCGGCCAGCGCCTGCGCCGCCGCCTCGGCCGGCCGGGTGATCTCCAGGTTTCGGTTCGACAGGTGCAGGACCACCACCCCGTCCGGCGCCAGCAGCCGCAGATAGCCCTTGATCGCCTCGACCGTCAGCAGATGCGTCGGCACGGCGTCCGAGGAAAAGGCGTCGATGATCAACAGGTCATACGACCCCGCCGGCTCTCGATCCATGGTCAGGCGCGCATCGCCGATCACTGTGCGTACAGGCCCGTCGGCGCAGCCGTCGATGAAGCTGAACCAGCGCGGATCGCGCGACAGGCGGTCCACCATCGGATCGATCTCGAAGAAGGTCAGCCGATCCTGCTCGCGCTTATAGGCCGCCATGGCGCCCGATCCCTGACCGACCACCCCGACCCGCGCCCCGTCCAGATGACGCGCCTGGGTCTGCAACATGGCCTGGCCCAGCGGGGTGGAGGTGGCGTAATACAGGGTCGGCTGACAGAGGCGCGACGGTACTTGCGCTTGCGCCCCATGCAGGGTCGTGCCGTGCATCAGCACATGGACCGGCCCCCCCATCCGCGGGTCGTCGATCTGGGCCACCCGCATGACGCCAAAGAAGCTGCGCTCCGACAGGGCCCAGTCATAGCCTCTCGCCAGGTGATAGCCCGACCAGACGATGGCCCCCAGCACCACGGCGAACATCACCGCCCGGTTTCGCACCAGGAAGGCGAACATGGCCGCAATGCCCAGGATAGCTTGAGCTATGCGGATCAACTGCGCGTCAGGCACAGCCGCGCGGATGTCGGGGGCGTAACGCACCGCCTCCATCGACAGCGGCCCCAGGAAGGCGATCACGACGCCGGCGACGCCGCACATGATCTCCCACGGCTGCATCTCGCGCCGGCTCCACGGCCTTAGCAAGGCGGCGGCGACCAGGACCAGCGGGTATTCCCAGACCATGTTGAACACCATCGGCGCCATCAGGCCGTTGAAGGCCCCGCCGACCACGCCGCCCAGCGACAGCAGAAGATAGAATTCGGTCAGCCGATCCGGCGGCGGCCGCCGGGCCGCCAGCCGTTGATGGCACATCAGGGCCGTGAAGAAGAAAGCCGCCAGATTGACCGTAAAGACCAGCACCCACTCGCCAGTGCGAAAGGCGATCAGGGCCGCGAAGGCGGCCGCCATCGCGCCCTGCACGCTCAGGGCCAGAACCGGCGGAATGGCCGGCCGCGTCTGGAAGGCGATCACGAAGGTCAGCAGATACAGCGCCAGCGGGATCACCCACAGGAAGGGCGCCGAGGCCACATCGGTGGTCAGATGCGCCGTCACCCCCAGCATCAGGCTGGACGGCGCGGCCGCCAGCAGCACCAGCATCCCTTTTTCGCGCCACGGGATGGGCGCGCTGACCGCCAGGGGCGCGGGCTCGGCCGCCGCGGCCTCGCGCCGGCGCCAGACCAGCAATCCCAAGCCGATCACCAGGGCTACGAACAGGCCATAGCCCAGGCTCCACCCCAGCCGCTGCCCCGACAGGCTGGCCAGAGGTTCGATCAGGATCGGATAGGCCAACAGCGCCAGAAAACTGCCCAGGTTGGACGCGGCGTAGAGGACATAGGGGTTCTTGCCGTCCGCATGGCCCGCCCGCACCCGCGCGTACCAGGCCTGCAACAGGGGCGCGGTCGCCGAAAGCACCGCTAACGGCGCGCCGATCGAAACCGCCAGAGTGGCCAACAGCCACAGCGCTGGCTGCGTTGCATCGGGATCGCCGAACACCCCGCTGATCCTCAGCGGCAGGAACAGCGCCGCCAAGGCCAGCAGAACCAGATGCGTTCCCACCTGCGCCCTCAGGCTGGGCAGGCGCTGCAGCAGATGGGCGTAGGCGTATCCAGCCAGCAGCGCGGTCTGGAAGAAGACCATCGAGGCGTTCCACACCGACGGCGACCCGCCCAGCGTCGGCAGGATCAGCTTGGCCGCCATCGGCTGAACCACGAAGACCAGACAGGCCGAGGTGAAGATGGCGACCGCGAACAGGATCGGCGCCAGGGGGTCGGCCTTCCGGCCGGCGGTATGCAGCGGTTCGACGGCCTCGGTCATGCCTCTGGTTAGAACCGGGTTCGCGGCCTATGAAAAGACAATGTTCCCCCAAGACATCCAGCGCCTGGCGCAACAGATCGTCGCAACCGCGACGGAACGCGGCCTGATGCTGACAACGGCCGAAAGCTGCACCGGCGGCCTGGTCGCCGCCGCCCTGACGGCCGTTCCCGGATCGTCCGCCGCCCTGGATCGCGGTTTCGTCACCTACAGCAACGCCGCCAAGGTGCAGATGTTGGACGTGCCCGAAGAAACTCTGGCCCGTCATGGCGCGGTGTCGCAGCCGACTGCTCGCGCCATGGCGATGGGTGCGGCGGCCCGTTCTGACGCTCAGGTTTCAGTCTCCGTCACCGGCGTGGCCGGCCCCGGCGGCGGATCGGCGGACAAGCCGGTCGGACTGGTGCATTTCGCCGCTTCGGGGCCTTTGGGCGTCGTCCACCGCGAGATGCGGTTCGGCGACATCGGCCGCGACGCCGTGCGTCTGGCCAGCGTGCGCGTGGCGCTGGAGCTGCTGGCGGATCGGCTGGGGTGAACGATCCCGTCGTCGTCGATGCACGCGGCCACCGCTGCCCGGTCCCCAGCCTGAAGCTGATGAAGGCGATGCAGGACGCCGCCCCCGGCGCCCGGTTCGTTCTGTTGGCCACGGACCCGATGGCCCGGATCGACGTGCCGTTCCTGATGTCTCAGAAGGGCGGAAAGGTCCTCGCCATAGAAGAGGTCGACGGGATCTTGCGTCTTACGATCGAGATCGGCGGCTGGCCCGACGCTCCGACAGATTGACCACGCCGGCCGGCACGGCCTCCAACTCGGCCTGTTTCTTGGCGGCCAGCTCCATTTCCGTGGCGAAGGCCCCGCCATAGAAGATGGCGTTGACGTTCCACGACAGCCAGATCAGCAGCACGACCACCGCGCCCACCGACCCATAGGTGGCCCCCAGGGGCGCGATCTGCTCGACATAGATGGCGCACAGCCACGACGACACCACCGACATCAGCGTCGCGACCAGACCGCCCACCGCCGCCGGCAGCCAGGCGACCGGCGTCCGGTGGCTCATGGCGTAGCGATAGAGCAGCGTCATCCCGATCACCAAGCCGATGGCGGGCAGGAAGGAGTCCAGCGGCGCCATTGCCTTAGCCTGCGACTCGGCCGCCGCCGACGAGGCATGGGCCAGGATCCGTACCGTCACCACCGCGCCCGACACCACGGTGAACAGGGCGAAGGCGAAGACGGCCACAAAGAAGGCCAGCAGGTTGAATTTGAAGAAGCCATGCGGCTCCGTCTCATCATGGATCAGGTTCAACCCGGCCAGCAAGGCCTTGAATCCCCTGTGCGCCGCATAGGCGCCCACGAACAGGGCGAAGGCGCTCTGGGCCGAGACGGTCCGGGCTGAGGCGTTGCTCAACCGGGCGATCTCGTCCTGAAATATGGTCTGGGCGGCGTTGGGCAAGAGGTCTGACAGGGCGGCCGCCTGGGCGCTGACCTCGCTGATCGACAGGCCCAGCTTGTAGAATCCGATCAGGATGGCGATGGCCGGAAACACCGCAAGCAGGGCGAAGAACGACACCCCGCCGGTATAGAGCATGACGTCGCGCCCCCAACTGCGGGTGAAGGCCCTGACCGCCAGCCCGCCCCAGAATTTGGGCGCCTTCAGCACCGATCGTGTCAGCTGTTCGCTCAAGCCGGTCCCCACAACCGTTACTGCAAGCGGCGGAACCTAGCGGATTCCGCCGTCGGTTAAAGTCTCATCCGCGTGAGGACGGTCTTTCCACGATCCCGCCACGATGCGACGCGGCGTGACATTGCATCCTTAACACCCTCGTCGTTATGGTCCGCCCGCTTCTCGCCCAGCTTGGGCTTAAGGGGCTACGGAGACGACCGGCTTGGCTTTCGACGCGCGTGTATTGATCCTGGCGGCCGACGACGGCCGGATCGGGCCGCTCGCCGCCGGGCTGGACGCCTTGGGATGGCGCACGGTGACGGCGCGCGACGTCGTCTCGGGCGAGATGACGCTGAAGGATTTCCCGCTGGAAGCCGCCGTCGTCGACATCGACGGCATGGGCGAGGACGTTGCTCTGCGTCTGCGCGCCGCCGCCGAACCGCGTCGCCTGCCCATTCTGGTGATCGGCGCCCGCCCCGACAGCATCGGCGGCGCCGACATGACCATGTCCGTTCCGCCGCACCCGGCCCAGGCGGCGCTTCGGCTGGAGCAGTTGGGCCGCGCCGCCATCGCCGAGGAGGAGTTTCGCCTGCGCGTCACCACCTTCGCCACGCGCGGCGTCACCCTGGACGCCCGCACCCAGGACGACGGTCCTCTGCGCGTGCTGGCCGCCGGGGTGGCCGACCGCCGTTTCCTGGCCCTGTCCAACGCCCTGACCGCTGCCGGCGTTGAGGTGATCGCGGCCCCTACCCCCTACACCGCCTTCGACTATCTGCACGAAAGCCCGTTCGACGCCGCCGTCCTGTGGGGCGCCCAGGATCACGCGCCCGCCCTGTCCATTGCGGCGGGCATGAAGCGCAACACCCGCCTCTACCACATCCCGCTGATGCTCTATCTGCGCGGCAAGAACGAGATCAGCCTGTCGGAGCTGTTCAATCGCGGCTTCGCCGATGTCGCCTCGGTCGATACGCCGGAAGGCGAGACGGCCGAGCGGATCCTGGCCCTGGCCGGCGCCCACCGCACCCACCTTGGCATTCGAAAGACGCTGGATTCGGTGCGTGGTCTGGAGCTGATGGACCCAGAGACGGGCCTGTTCACGCCCGAACTGTTCGCCAGCCACCTGGCCCGCGTGGCCGAGGCGTCGCGCGCGCGCAAGCGCCCGCTTTCCGTCTGCGTCCTGCGGGTGCGAGAGACCGAGGCGGTCACCTGGGCGCGGCAGGGCGGCTGGCTGGACCGCGCCATGCCCCAGATCGGGGCCATGGTCTCGCGCCTTGTCCGAGTCGAGGATACGCCGGCGCGTCTGGCCAAGGAGGTCTTCGCCCTCGCCCTGCCCGCCACCCATGCCGAGCCGGCGCGCCTGGCGGCCGAACGGATCGCCGCCGTCATCGGCTGCACCGCTTTCGACGCTGGCCCTGATCGTTCGCCGTTCGTGGCAGAGTTCGACGTCGGCGCCGCCGAGATGCGCCCCGACGAAAGCGCCGCCGCCCTTCTGGAACGGGCATCCGCCGACCTGTTCGAGAAGACGCGCTGACGGCGGGCGTCTACACCCCCGCCACCCGCGCCAGATCGGCGGTGATCCGTTCCGCCACCTTCAGTCGATCTTCCGCCGTGGGCCAATCGCCCGACACCACGATCTTCTGATCCGGCCTGATCTTCCAGAAGGCCTGGTTCTTCTGGATCAGCCCCACCAGCCCAACGGGATTGGGGAAGCTGTTGTCGCGCAGGGTCAGAACCGCGCCGCGTGGGCCGATGTCGATCTTTTCGATACAGGCCTTGCGGCAATTGGCCTTGATGCCGACGATCTTCAGCAGTTGCTGCGCTTCGTCGGGCAAAGGTCCGAAACGGTCGATCAGCTCGGCGGCCAGGGCTTCGCGATCCTCGCTCCGCTCGGCGTCGGACAGACGGCGGTAAAGGCTCAGACGCACGTTCAGGTCCGGCACGTAATCTTCTGGAATCAGGACAGAAGCCCCAACGTTGATAGACGGCGACCAGCCGCGATCCACGGTCACGCCCTCGCCCTTCTCCTTCAGCTCGGCGACCGCGTCCTCCAGCATCTGCTGGTACAGTTCGACGCCGACCTCGCGGATATGGCCCGACTGTTCGTCGCCCAGCAGATTGCCGCCGCCGCGCTGATCCAGGTCGTGGCTGGCCAGTTGGAAACCGGCGCCCAGATTGTCCAGCGACTGCAGCACCTGCAGACGCCGCTCGGCCGACAGGGTCATGGGCTTGATCGGATCGGTGGTCAGATAGGCGAAGGCTCGCGCCTTGGACCGCCCGACCCGTCCCCGAATCTGATAAAGCTGAGCCAGGCCGAACATGTCGGCCCGGTGCACGACCAGCGTATTGGCCGTCGGAATATCCAGCCCGCTTTCGACGATGGTGGTCGAGACAAGCACGTCGTACTCCCCGTCGTAGAAGGCGCTCATCACCTCCTCCAGCTGGGTCGCGCTCATCTGGCCGTGGCCGACGACGAACTTCACTTCGGGGACCTGTTCGCGCAGGAACTTCTCGATGTCCGGCAGGTCTTTCAGGCGCGGCGCGACATAGTAGGCCTGACCGCCGCGATATTTCTCGCGCAGCAGGGCCTCGCGCACCAGCACCGGATCCCATGGCGTCACATAGGTTCGCACCGCCAGGCGGTCGACCGGCGGGGTGGCGATGATCGACATCTCGCGAATTCCGGTCAGGGCCATCTGCAGGGTGCGCGGGATCGGCGTGGCGGTCAGGGTCAGCAGATGCACGTCGGCCCGAAGCGTCTTCAGCTTCTCCTTGTGCTTGACGCCGAAATGCTGCTCCTCGTCCACGATCACCAGGCCCAGGTCGCGGAACCCGACCTGTTCGGCCAGGACCGCATGGGTGCCGACCACGATCTCGACCGAGCCGTCCTTCAGGCCCGCCCGCGTCTCCGTCGCCTCCTTGCCCGTCACCATCCGCGACAGCTGACGCACCTTGACCGGCCAGCCGGCGAACCGTTCGGTGAAGGTCTTGAAGTGCTGACGCGCCAGCAGGGTGGTCGGGGCCACCACGGCCACCTGTTGCCCCGTCATGGCCACCACGAAAGCCGCCCGCAGCGCAACCTCCGTCTTGCCGAAGCCGACGTCGCCGCAGATCAGGCGATCCATCGGCACGCCCTTGCCCAGGTCTTCCAGCACGTCGCCGATGGCGTTCAACTGGTCGTCGGTCTCTTCATACGGGAAGCGCGCGCAGAATTCGGCGAACAGACCGGGCGGCGGGGTGACGGCCTCCGTCTCGCGCAGCGCGCGCTTGGCGGCCAGGGCGATCAGCCCCTCGGCCATGGCGCGCAGCCGCTCCTTGGCCTTGGCCTTGCGCGCCTGCCAGCCCGCGCCCCCCAGCCGATCCAGCTGAGCCCCTTCGGAATCCGAGCCGTAACGGGTCAGAAGGTCGATGTTCTCGACCGGCAGATACAGTTTGCTCTCCCCGGCGTACATCAGCTCCAGGCAGTCGTGCGGCGCCTGCTGGATATCCAGCGTCTTCAGGCCCTCGTAACGGCCGATGCCGTGATCCAGGTGGACGACCAGATCGCCGGTCGTCAGGGCCGAGGCCTCGGCCAGGAAGTTCGAGGCCCGGCGCTTCTTCCGGGGCCGCGCCAGACGGTCGCCCAGGATGTCGGTTTCGGAGATTACGGCCACATCGTCGGTGACGAAGCCATGTTCGACCGGCAGGACGCCCCGCAGATACAGGTCCTCGGGCGCCGACTGCACATCGGCCCAGTCGCGCACGGCGACGATGTGATCCAGCCCATGGTCGGCCAGCATGGTCGCCAGTCGCTCGGACGAGCCTTCGGTCCAGCTGGCGAACAACACCCGCTTGCCCTCGCCTTTCAGCGTCTGGGCGTGGGCGGCGACAGCTTCGAACAGATTGACGCTGTCCTGCGCCCGTTCGGCCGCGAAGGTTCGGCCCAGCCGTCCGCCCGCGTCCTCGCTGCCGTTAGAGAAGGGCGTGAACCGCCGCACCGCCCGGCCCGCCAGCGCCTGATTCCAGTCGCCCGCGTCCATATAGAGTTGCTTCGGCGGCAGGGCGCGATTGGCGACTGCGCCCCCCTTCGCTTTCGCCGCCTCCGCGCGCGCCTCATAGGCGTCGGCGATCAGGTCCCAACGCTCGCCACGCGCCGTCTCGACCTGATTGTCCAGAAACACCTGCGCCTGATCCGGCAGATAGTCGAACAGGGTGTCCAGGCCGTCGTAGAACAACGGCAGCCACTGCTCCATGCCCTGACGCCGCGCGCCCTCGCTGATCGTCGCATACAAAGGATCGTCTCCCGGCGCCCCGAACAGGTTCAGGTATCCGGTGCGGAAGCGCGAAATGGCGGCGGCGTCCAGCAGGGCCTCCGACACCGGCGCCAGCGACACGGCCTTCATCTGCCCCGTCGAACGCTGTGTCTCGGGATCAAAGGTGCGGATCGATTCCAGTTCGGAGCCAAACATATCCAGCCGCACCGGCTCGGCGAAGCCGGGCGGATAGACGTCCACCACCCCGCCGCGCACGGCGAACTCCCCGCGTTCCGAAACGGTGGAGGCGCGGACATAGCCGTTGGCGGCGAAATACCGCTCCAGCGCCTGAATATCCAGGTCGCGGCCGACCTTGGTCTCGAAACCGGCCTGAAGGGTCACGGACCGGGGCGGCGTGCGCTGCATGGCTGCCGAAATCGTCGTGACGACCAGCACCGGCGCGTCGTCCGGCTTGCGTTGCGCCAGCCGCGTCAGGGTCGCCATCCGCTGCGCCGCAATGCCCGCCGTGGGGCTCAGCCGGTCATAGGGCAGGCAATCCCAGGCCGGATACTCCAGCACTTCAATATCTTGCGAGAAGAACTTAAACGCCTGAACGAAGGCGCCCGACCGCTGATAATCCCGCGCGACGAACAGGGCGACGTCGCCCGCCGCCTTCAGACGCTCGGCCGTAATCAGGGCGTCCAGCCCCTCCGGCGCCCCCCCCAGGTCGGCGTCGGTCCGCATCACCTGCTGATCCATCAACCGATACCCTTGCTGACTTCGGCGGCGACATGGGCGCGCATGAAGGCGCGCACCTTGGCCATCACCGGCGTCTCGAACTCGGGCGGCGTCGGCTCACGCTCGATGATCCAGCCATAGAGCCACTGATCCTCCTCCTCGATCAGCCGCTCGAACAGGTCCAGCTCGGCGTCGGTCAGGGTCGGCGCCACCTGGTCCGAGAATGGACCCAGCACCATGTCGGCCTCGCGGAACCCCCGGCGCCAGGAGCGGAATTGGATGCGGCCCAGGCGCTGCTTGCGGTCCTGGGTCATTTCGCCTTCGGGGCGCGCGTCGATTTCGGCCACAAGAATCCTTGCCCGTTGAATATGCCGGTGCGCTCAAGCAGCGATCCGCCGCGTGGCGAGCGATGGCGCACCCGAAATGGAAGAAGCGCAGATAGCGTTCCTCGCCCTGTTTCGCCACCCGTCATGGTCACGCTATGTTCCCCGCGATGCGCCCGCCGAGTCTCTTTCCCCTGTTCGCCGAGGTTTCGACCCTGAAGGGCGTGGGTCCGCGCGCCCTGCCCCTGGTGCAGAAGGTCGCCGGGCCGCTGGTGCGCGATCTGGTCTTCCTGTCGCCGTCGGGCGTCATCGTCCGCCGTCCGATGCAGGCCGCCGACGCGGTGGACGGCGAGGTCGGCGTCTTCGAGGTGACCATCGACCGGATGTTCGTCCCCAGCCGGCCAGGCGCCCCGCTGAAGGTGCGGGCGACCGACCCCACCGGCTTCGTCCACCTGGTCTGGTTCGGCGGATCGGCCCAGCACATCGACCGACTGCTGCCGCGTGGTGAGACGCGGCTGGTCTCGGGCAAGGTCGAGCGCTTCAATGGCGAGGTCCAGATCGTCCATCCCGACATCGCCGCGCTGGACAAGGCCGCCGACATCCCCGCCTCCGAACCCGTCTATCCGGCGACCCAAGGACTGACCTCGCGCCAGCTTCGCAAACTGGTCCAGGCCGCCCTGCCCGCCGCGCCGAATCTGGCCGAATGGCAGGATGCGGCCTGGCTGAAGAAGCAGGGCTGGCTGTCCTGGCGCGCCGCGCTGGACGCCCTGCACGCCCCCGCGGGCGAACCTGACCTGTCGCCCGAAGCGCCTGTCCGTCAGCGCCTGGCCTATGACGAATTCCTGGCCCACCAGTTGGCCCTGGCCCGCCGCCGTCGCGCGAGAGAGATCAAGCCCGCGCCCGTCATCGCGCCGGGCGCGGCGTCCGACCATCTGCTTCAGGCCCTGCCCTTCCAGCTGACAAACGCTCAGGCCCAGGCTGTCGCGGAAATCCGCCGCGATCTGGCCGGCGGCAAACAGATGGGCCGTCTGCTGCAGGGCGATGTGGGTTCCGGCAAGACCGCCGTCGCCGCTCTCGCCCTAGCCGACGCGGCGTCCAGCGGTTTCCAGTCCGCCCTGATGGCGCCGACCGAAATTCTGGCGCGCCAGCACTACGAGAAGCTGGGTCCCCTGCTGGGAAGCGCGGGCGTCGACGCTGTCCTGCTGACCGGCCGCGACACCAACGGCCAAAGGCGCGAGAAACTGGCCGCCCTCGCATCGGGCCAGGCCCAGGTCGCCATCGGCACCCACGCCCTGTTCCAGGACGCCGTGCGTTTCGACCGGCTGGCCCTGGCCGTCATCGACGAACAGCACCGTTTCGGCGTCAGCGAGCGCCAGCGTCTTCAGGCCAAGGGCGACCCGCGTCTGGGCGCCGTTCACCTGCTGACCATGTCAGCCACCCCCATCCCCCGCACGCTTGAGTTGACGCAGTACGGCGAACTGGAGGTCAGCCGCCTGATGGAAAAGCCGCCCGGCCGCACCCCCGTCACCACCGCCGTCCTGCCCCTGGCCCGCATCGGCGAGGTCGCCGCCCGTTTGAAGACCGCTGTCGAAAGCGGCGCCCAGGCCTATTGGATCTGCCCCTTGGTCGCGGAATCGGAAGCCATAGACCTCGCCGCCGCCGTCGACCGCGCCGACGACCTTCGCCGCTTGCTGGGGGTCGAGGTCGGCCTGGCCCACGGCCAGATGCCCGGCGCCGAGCGCGAGGCGGTCATGGCCGACTTCGCCGATGGCCGCCGGCCGGTTCTGGTGGCGACCACGGTGGTCGAGGTCGGGGTCGATGTCCCCAACGCCTCAATCATGGTGATCGAACACGCCGACCGTTTCGGCCTGGCCCAGTTGCACCAGCTGCGCGGTCGCGTCGGTCGCGGCGCCAAGGCCAGCGCCTGCATCCTCCTGTATGGCGGACAGGACGGGGGCCTGGGTGACACGGCGAAAGAGCGGCTCGACACTCTGCGCCGCACCGAGGACGGCTTCGTCATCGCGGAGGAGGATTTCCGCCTGCGCGGCGGCGGCGACCCGCTGGGCCTGAAACAGAGCGGGTTTCCCGCCTACCGTTTCGCCGACCCGATCAAGCACCGCACCCTGATGCTGGCCGCAGCCGACGACGCCCGACTGATCCTGAACCGCGACCCCGATCTGACCTCCGAACGCGGCCAGGCGGTGCAGGTGTTGGAGGAGCTATTCGACTGGAAAGGCCATAAGGCGGGGTCGGACTGACAGGCGGCGCGGCTCTCCATCCTAATCGGGTAGGAAAAGCCGAATCCAGTCAGGGACGTGCGCCGCAGCAGCGTCATTCGACCCAACCTAGCCCCAGGCCGTGTTAGTCTTGTGGATCGGTCTTTGACATCGTTGGTAAGTTGGACTCGTTGGACTGTTTTTTTGGGTTCAACTTCGCGCCTGGAAACGATCCGGTCCTTAACCGATTATCCCGCTCCACCCATCGAAACCAACTTCGACATTCGCCGGAACAAGCGCCGACAACGCCTTGTAATCCATGTCGATATGCAGGTTGGTCAGCACCGCCTGCTCCACATCGGCGGCGGCGATCCATTCCAGCGCCTGGTCCAGATGGGCGTGGGTCGGGTGGGGCGTGTACCGTAGGGCGTCCACGATCCACAGCTGGCAGCCCGCCACAGCTTTCAGGGCCGCCTCGTCCAGGTCCGACACGTCGCTGGAATAGGCCATGTCGCCCAGCCGGTACCCTACCGACCGGATCGGTCCGTGCGCCTGATCGAAGGTCGTGACCGGGACCGCGCCGCCCGCCCCCTCGACCGACCACGCTTCGCCATGCGGCGGAATCGTGTGCGCCTCCAGCAACGGCGGATAGCCCAGCTTGGTCGCGAAGATATAGTCGAACCGATGCGTCAGCGACGTCCGCGTCGCCGCGTCCATCCAGGCTGGAATCCGCTTTCGCGCCCGCGCGGCGAAGGTGCGCAGATCGTCGATCCCATGCGTCTGGTCGGCATGATCGTGGGTGTAGAGCACGGAGTCGACGTGCATAGTCCCGCTCGCCAGCATCTGCTCGCGCAGGTCCGGCGAGGTGTCGATCAGGACATTGGTCACGCCGTCCGCTCCGGCTTTGCGGGCCAGCATCGAACAGCGCGTGCGACGGTTCCTGGGCTCGCCCGGATCACAGGCGCCCCAGTCGCCGTCGCCGCGCGGCACGCCGCCTGACGATCCGCTACCCAGGATGACGACCTCGAAACTCATGCCGATCTCGGTATCCGGTCAAAAAGGCCGAAGAAGGCCTCGGTCGTGATCCGGTCCGCCTCCTCGGCGGTCCAGCCCCGAATTTCAGCCAGCTTGTCCATCACATGACCGATATAGGCCGGCTCGTTGCGCCGCCCCCGATGCGGAATGGGCGCCAGATAGGGGCAGTCGGTCTCCACGATGATCCGGTCGCCCGGCATGTCGCGAATGACCGCCCGCACATCCTCGGCCGCCTTGAAGGTGGCGATGCCGGACACCGAGAACCACGCCCCCATTTCCGCAGCAAACTTCGCCAGTTGCGGCCCGCTCGTGTAGCAGTGCATCAACATCTTGAACCGCCCGGCGGCGCATTCCTCGCGCAGGATATCCGTCATCACCTCGTCCGCCTCTCGGGTATGGATCACCAGCGGCAGACCGGTTTCTCGCGCGGCAGCCACATGCTGGCGGAACACCGCGGCCTGAATCTCGCGCGGGCTGAGGTCATAGTGGAAATCCAGGCCGCACTCGCCGATCCCCACCACCTTGGGCCGCTGCGCCAGTTCGATCAGGGTCGCCGCCGTCAGGTCCGCCGCATCCTTGGCCTCGTGCGGATGGACCCCCACCGTGCACCAGATGTCGTCATGCGCCATGGCGATCCCATGGGTCGCCTCGAAGGTCGTCAGCTTGTCCGAAATCTCGACCATCAGCCCGACGCCCGCCTCGCGCGCCCGCGCGATAACGGCGTCCCGGTCCTCGTCGAACTGCGGCGCATGCAGGTTCACATGGCTGTCGATCAGCATCAGCCCATCCCCCCCTGTTGGACCTGAACCCGGCGGATGTCCGCCAGGGCGCCGGCCAGCACGTCGCCGCGATCCAGGTTCAAACCCGCCGTCCGTTCCGGCAGGGGCTGCAGCCGCTCCCACAGATCGGCCCAGCGATGGCCGCCGGACCCGCCGCCCAGCGCCCGCATCTTCACCGCCGAAATCAGTCGGTCCATCAGCACTTCGAACCGTTCCTGCCCTTCGGCGCCCCGGAACTTGTCGGCGACCGCAAGGGCCTCGGCCCGGTCGATGTCGCCCTCCACCCAGCGCCGCGCCAGTTGATCCATCTCGAACGTCCCGCCCGAAGCCAACGCCAGGGCCGCGCCCGGCGATCCGCCCGCCATGGCCGCCGCGTGTTCGGCGTCCTCGCGCTCAACGCCCGTCCGGTTACGAACCAACGCCTCCAGCCGATCCGGCGTCCAGATCGGGAAACTCAGCCGCCGACACCGCGAGCGGATGGTCGCCAGCAGCCTTCCTGGCGCATGGGTCACCAGAAACAGCACCCCACGCTCGGGCGGCTCTTCAAGAACCTTCAGCAAGGCGTTGGCGGCGTTGACATTCAGGTCGTCCGCGGCATCGATGATCGCCACCCGATGTTGGGCCTGAGACGGGCTCTTGGAGAAGAACTCCGGCAGTTCGCGCGACTGGTCGACCGAGATCGACTTCTTGGTCTTGCCCCCTTCGACCAGCCGCTCCAGCACCAGGAGATCGGGGTGGGCCTGGGCCGAGATCAGCCGACTGACCGAATCGTCGCGCCGCGCTCCCAAGGGCCCGCGCGCTGGATCGGCCGCAGCCCCCAGCAGACGCCGCGCCGCGCGATAAGCGAAGGTCGCCTTGCCCACGCCCTCGACCCCGCACAACAGCCAGGCATGATGCAGCCGCCCCCGCTCCCAAGCGTCCAAAAACGCCGCCTCGGCCGCCGCATCGGGGACCAGATCGAATCGGTCGCGAGGATGATCCTCGCTCACAGCAGCCGGTCCTGAACCGCCCGCCAGACCCGCGCCTCCACCTCGTCCAGCGAACCGACCGCATCGATCAGCACGCACCGTTCGGGATGCGCCTCTACGATCCTCAGGAACCCTTCCCGCAGACGCTGATGGAAGGCTAGCCCCTTGGATTCGAACCGCGTCTCGAACAGGCCGCGCCCGAACGCACGCTCTAGCCCCACCTCGACCGGCAGATCGAAGATCAGGGTCAGGTCCGGCTGGTCCGCGCCGACCACGCCGGCGTCGATCTGTTCGATGAAGCTCTGGGCCACGCCGCCGCCCGCGCCCTGATAGGCGCGACTGCTGTCGGCGAACCGATCGCACACCACCCAGTCGCCGGCCTCCAGCGCCGGTCTCACCGTATGCTCCAGATGATCGGACCGGGCCGCATACATCAAAAGGGTCTCGGTCATGGCCGACCACGGCTCGGCCTCGTTGGCCACCACCAAGTTGCGGATCACCTCGGCGCCCTTCGATCCGCCGGGTTCGCGCGTGCGCACCACCTGCCGGTCGCCCAGCACGGGTTTCAGCCGCTCGACCAGTCGCCCGACCTGGGTCGACTTGCCGGCGCCCTCGCCGCCTTCGAAGCTTATGAAACGTCCACGGGTCACGGGCGCACTAATGGCGTCCCGGGCGCGGGTGGCAAGCCTTAGCCGCCGGATATCAACAGGGCGTCGGCATATCCGCGCGCCATGACCGCCTGACGGGCGCTCTCGGCCGCCGCCTGATCGATCCAAGGTCCGACCAGAACCCGGTATCCGCCGCCGGTCTCGTCCACCTTGGCCCGCGCGCCCAGCCGTTCGGCGATTCGCTGGGCCGCACCCGGATCGCGGAAGGCGCCCGCCTGCACCCAATAGGATCCGCCAATGGGGGCGACCGGCGTCGGAACGGCCTGCGGCGGCGCATAGGCCGGCGGCGGCGTATAGGGTGGTTGTGGCGTGTAATAGGGTTGAGGCGTCGTCTGGATCGGCGCGGGCTGAACATTCGCCATCTGCACGGTATGCGGCTCGCCCGTCCTCGGGGCCTCGGCCCTCAGGACCGTGCCGCCGCCCAAACGCGGCGCCTGGCCCAGATAGCGCACCCGCACCCGCGCCACGCCGTCGCGCCGCATATCCAGTTCGTCCGCCGCTTCGCGCGACAGGTCGATGATGCGCCCATCCACGAACGGGCCGCGGTCGTTGACCCGCGCCACGATCCGCCGCCCGTTGTTCAGATTGGTCACCTCCACCAGGCCCGGCAGCGGCAGGGTCTTATGCGCCGCGGTCAGGGCGTGCATGTCGAACCGCTCTCCGGTCGAGGTCGGGCGGCCGTTGAAGGCGTCGCCATACCAGGACGCCATGCCCACCTCGTCATAGTTCGGCTGGTCCTTGGGCGTGTACCAGCGCCCGCGCACCTGATAGGGCCGCATCGTGCCCGAAACGATAGGCGCCGGATCCTTGACGACCGGGATGCCGCCCGCCCCGCGCGCGCCCCCCAAGCTGGAACAGGCCGCCAGCAGCGAGAACAGCCCCAGCACCAGGGCGCCGCGCATCCATCGTCCAGCCGTCATCCGCCTCGCCTCGTCTCCGTCGCTGTTAAAAACAGGATGAACGAAGACATTTCCGCTTTGGTTAACGTCCCCTTCCCCTGCTATGGCGTCCGCTCCGCTCGACGCGGCGAGGAAGTGTGGCCGAGTGGTTTAAGGCACTGGTCTTGAAAACCAGCGACGGTGTGAGCCGTCCGTGGGTTCGAATCCCACCGCTTCCGCCGTCTCCCATGTCTTAAGCCCTTGCGTCTGCCCGCCCGGACGTTAGGAACCGGCTCCCCTTTCAGGAGCGCGGCCATGACGGCGACGAAACCGATGACCATCGGCATCGACTTCGGCACGACCAATACGGTCGTGGCCTTGAGCGATGCGGACGGCGTCGCCCATCTGGCGACGTTCGACGCGGTGGAAGGTCAGACCACCACCTTCCGTTCGGCGCTCAGCTTCCAGACCCATCCCGGCGTGGACGGCCAGCCGCCCGAGCGGGTGGTCGAGGCCGGGCCCTGGGCCATCGCCGCCTATGTCGAGGATCCGCTGGACACACGGTTCATCCAGTCGTTCAAGACCTTCGCCGCCAGCGCCGCCTTCACCGAAACCCGCATCGACAACAAGCGCTACGCCTTCGAGGATCTGCTAGCGGCCTTTCTGCTGCGGCTGCGTCATCATGCGGGCGACGCGCTGGACGCCATGCCGCCGGCCGTGGTCGTGGGTCGTCCGGTCACCTTCGCCGGCGGCAATCCCGACGAGGCGCTGGCCTTGGGACGCTATCAGGCGGCCTTCCAGCGGCTCGGCTTCACCGACATCCGCTACGCCCATGAGCCGGTGGGAGCCGCCTTCTACTTCGCACGCAAGCTGACGCAGGACGCCACGGTCTTGGTCGCCGATTTCGGCGGCGGCACCAGCGACTTCTCCATCATCAGGTTCGAGCGGACGGACGACGGTCTGCGCTCGACGCCCCTGGCCCGTTCGGGCGTCGGCGTGGCGGGCGACGCCTTCGACTATCGGATCATCGACCAGTTGGTGTCGCCCGAACTGGGCAAGGGCGGATTGTACAGCTCGGTCGGAAAGCAATTGCCGATCCCGCAGCGGTATTATTCCGCCTTCGCCCGCTGGGACCAGTTGGCCCTGTTGCGCGCATCGCGCGACATGCGCGACATCCGGGCCCTGGCCCGCACCGCGCTGGAGCCGGAGAAGATCGAACGCCTGATCGAAGTGCTGGACGACAACCACGGCCACGACCTGTACCGGGCCGTGTCGACCCTCAAGATGGCCCTGTCCGCCAATGACACGGCCACCTTCCGCTTCCACGCCGGTGACGTGCACATCGAAAAGCCGGTCGCACGCGTGGAGTTCGAGGGCTGGATCGCGCCGGAACTGCACGCCATCGAAGGCGCCGTGGATCAGGCGATGGCGCGCGCGGGGCTGGCGCCAGACGGCATCGACCGGGTCTTCCTGACCGGCGGCACCTCGTTCGTGCCAGCCGTTCGCGCCATTTTCCAGAACCGTTTCGGCCAAGACCGCATCGAAACGGGCGGCGAATTCGAATCCATCGCCGCCGGTCTGGCCCTGATAGGCCGCGAACCCGATCTGGACCTGTGGAGCGAAAAGGTCGTCTAGAACCGAACCTAAAACCCCTGCGCCCGCGCCACCCGTTCGGCGTGGAACCCGGGGTCTCCCAGCAGTTCGTTCAGCACCCGTACCCGCTTCATGAACAGACCGACGTCGAACTCGTCGGTCATACCGACGCCGCCGTGCATCTGCACCGCTTCCTGCACCGCCAGTTCGGCGACGCGGCCGGCCTTGGCCTTGGCGATGGACGCGGCCAGCGAGGCGTTATCCCGCCCCTCGTCGATGGCCAGTTGCGCACCCAGCGTCGCCGCCCTCGCCAGTTCCAGTTCCGAGAACAGATGCGCCGCCCGGTGCTGCAGCGCTTGGAACTCGCCGATCAGCTTGCCGAACTGCTTGCGGGTCCGCAGATAGTCCATCGTGACCTTGAACGCCTGGTCGCCCGCCCCGGTCAGGGTGGAGGCCGCGCAGGCCCGGCCCAGCGTCAGGGCGCCGTCCAGCAGCGCCTCGCCCTGCCCCACGTCGCCGATCACCGCATCGGCGTCGACCGACACGTCGGTCAGGGTGATGCGCGCGGCGTTGTGCGCGTCCACCATGGCCGTGCGTTCGACCGCCACGCCCGCCGTCGCCGGATCGACCAGAAACAGGGTCACGCCCTCCTCCGCCCTGGCGACCACGATCAGGGCGTCCGCCACATGGCCGTCCAGCACGAACGCCTTGGCGCCGTTCAGCCTGAAGCCGTTGCCCGCCCGCTCGGCCCGCGTGGCGATGCGCGACGGCGCGTGTTTGGCGCCCTCGTCCACCGCCAGGGCCAGGATCGCTTCGCCCGCCGCGATCCGGGGCAACCAGCCCTGCTGCGCCTCCGATCCTGCGTCCATCAGAACCTTGGCCGACAGGACCGACGACCCCATGAACGGCGACGGCGTCAGGGTGCGCCCCAGGCTCTCGGCGATCACTCCGGCCTCGACGGCGCCCAGCCCCATGCCGCCCATCGCCTCGGGGATGATGACGCCGGCGAACCCCATCTCTCCGAACGCGCGCCACAGGTCGCGCGACACGCCGTCGGGATTGCGGTCGTCCCTCAGCCTTCGCAGATGGGCGATGGGGGCGTTCTCGTTCAGGAAGCCGTCGGCGGCGTCCTGCAACATCGTCTGTTCTTCGGTCAGGATCAGGGGCATGGGTTCAGTCTCCTGACTGCGCAGCGAAGTATGAGAAGGCGAGATAGATCGCCTGATAAGCGGGTGACGCCAGGAGGGCGACTTCCTGCGATGGTGACGGTCGTGGCGAGAATTTTGCCAGCCCGGCGACAATTAAAGCCACCCCGGGCGCGAGAAAGAAAAACTTGGCGCTCCAAGTCGGTGCAAGTTCGCTCCAAGACATGCCCCATCCCATAGGCGTCAGCATGAAGAAGCTCAGCATCCCGCTGAGAACGACGCCGACTACCGCGATACCGAAAGGCAAAGGCCGTTCTATTACGCCTGTCACCTTCACGCTCCCGGCAGCTGCAGCAGGTGTTTGGCGATGATGTTCAACTGAACCTCGCTGGTCCCGCCCTCGATGGAGTTGGCCTTGGTCCGCAGCCAGTCGCGCGCCGCCTTGCCGTCATGCGAACGCTCGCCCTCCCATTCCAGCGCATCGGCCCCGCCTGCCGCCATCAGCAGTTCGTGCCGCCGCTTGTTCAGCTCGGACCCATAGTATTTCAGCATGGAGGCGATGGCCGGATGCGCCTGTTTGGCCTTCACCTGATCCCCGACCCGCTCCATCGCCAAGCGGAAGGCGGCGGCGTCGATCTCCAGGTCCGCGATTCGGGCGCGCAGCATCGGCTCGTCCAGTCGCCCGGCTTCGTCGGCCCCGATGGCGTCCAGCGCCACCTGCCCGACCGGCCGCCCGCCGCCGACCTCGCCCATCGCGCCGATCATGGTCCGTTCGTGCGCCAGCAGATATTTGGCCACATCCCAGCCCCGGTTCAGCGTCCCGACCAGGTTCGCCTTCTCCACCCGCACATCGTCGAAGAAGGTCTCGCAGAAGGGCGACTTGCCGCTGATGAGGGTGATCGGCCGCGTCGTCACGCCCGGCGTCCTCATGTCAAACAGCACGAAGCTGATGCCCAGATGTTTAGGCGCATCCGGGTCCGTCCGCACCAGGCAGAAGATCCAGTCGGCCTTGTCGGCATAGGAGGTCCAGATCTTCTGGCCGTTGACGATCCAGTGGTCGCCCCGATCTTCAGCTTTCGTCTGGATCGACGCCAGGTCCGACCCGGCGCCCGGCTCGGAATAGCCCTGGCACCAACGAATCTCGCCGCGCACGATCTCGGGCAGGAACCGCGTCTTCTGTTCCTCGGTCCCGAAGGCCAGCAGCGCCGGGCCCAGCATCCAGACGCCGAAACTGGCCAGGGCCGGCTGCGCCTTGATGCGCCGCAGTTCCGAGGCGAGCACCTTGGCCTCCTCGCGGCTGAGCCCCCCGCCGCCGTATTCCTTCGGCCATTCCGGCGCGGTCCAACCGCGCGCGCCCATCCGCTCCAGCCATTGTTTGTGCGCCGGGGTCTTGAACGTCGGATTTCGCCCGCCCCAGATCATCTCGTCGTCGGCCATCGGCCCGCGACACTCGGCCGGGCAGTTGTCAGCCAGCCATGCGCGGGTCTCGGCGCGGAAGCGCTCCAGGTCGGTCATGCATCGTCTCCCTTTCGTCCCCGCTGACGGCCTCAACCGCCGCGAAAAGATCGTTGGAAACGAGCTTATCTTCGAAATCGCCCGCTTAGGAAGCGAAACCTGAATGCCGATCACCTAGAGCCTGATCCGATGAGATGGAATCGCTTCGCGATTTCATCGATGCGGTGAATCAGGCTCCAGGTTTCGGCGAGAGCCTGATTCTGGGTTCAGTCGGAACTGCAAGGCGGTTCCGTCTAAAACGACCATTCTCTGGCTGACATAACGTCAGATCAGCCCATGCCCCTTGGGCAGTTCGGCATAGCGGTGGACGCGCGTGGCCATGACCAGCCCAAAGCCGATCATCACCGTCAGCATCACCGTGCCGCCATAGGACAACAGCGGCATCGGCACCCCGACGACAGGCGCCAGCCCCATCACCATCGCCCCGTTGATCAACACATACAGGGCGAAGGTCGCCGTAACCCCCGACGCCGCCAATCGTCCAAAGTGACTGTGCGACAGCGACGCGATCCTAAGCGAGATCAGGATGATGGCGGCATAGCAGGCCAATAGGGTGAAGGTGCCCACGAAGCCGAACTCCTCGGCGAAGGCGGCGAAGATGAAGTCGGTCTGGCGTTCGGGCAGGAACTCCAACTGGCTCTGGCTGCCCAGACCGAAGCCGCGCCCCAGCGGCCCGCCCGACCCCATGGCGATCTTTGACTGCACGATCTGATAGCCCTTGTCCGCCATATCGGCCTCGGGGCTCAGGAAGGTCAGCACGCGGTGGCGCTGATAGTCGTGCATCCCGAACATGACATAGGGCGGAACCAGCACCGCCGCCGCTACGATCAGCGGCACGATGATCCGCCAGCTCAGTCCCGCCACGAACATCATCGCCGCCCCCGTCAGGCCGATCAGCATGGCCGAGCCCAGGTCCGGCTGGTGCGCGACCAGAAGGAACGGCAGGCCGATGATCCCGACCGGGAAGATCAGCTTCCAGTGGAAGCTGGCCTCCTTGGCCGAGGCGCCGTGATACCAGCGGGCCAAGGCCAGAACGACGCCGATCTTCATGATCTCCGACGGTTGGATGCGGGTGAAACCCAGATCCAGCCAGCGCGTCGCCCCCAACGCATGATACCCCAGCGGCGTCTCCACCAGCGCCAGCAGAACCAGCGCCAGCCCATAGATCGGATAGGCCAGGGCGAACCAGTAGCGGATGGTGATCAACGACAGCGCCAGCATCAGCGCCAGGCACATGCCGAAGCGGATCAGGTGTTTGGCCGCCCACGGCGACCACGATCCGCCCGCCACCGAATACAGCATCAGGGCGCCGGTGCCGGCGACCACGCACAGCAGCGCCGTCAGCCGCCAATCGATCTGACCCAGCTTGGTCGAGACGCGCTCGCGCTCGCCGGGTCGCGACAGGGCCGAGGCGGTCAACGGCCCGGCTCGGACAGATAGGGGCGCGGGCCGCTGGTCGCGCCGGGGGTCGTGCGCGTCGGCTCAGGGGCGGCGACCACGTCCGGCTCGGGCGCCGCGCCCACCACCCCGTCCTCGACGATGGCGTCGCCGGTCGGCTCGGGCGGCAGGGGCCGTTCGATGCGGGCGCGCATGTCCGGGTCCTTCAGCAGGACCGTGCGCATCACCTCGCGCGCGCGCGGCGCGCCGGCCGTGGCCCCGCCCTTGCCCCCGTGTTCGACGATGACCGCCACCGCATAGCGCGGCGCATCCACCGGGGCGAAGGCGACGAACAGATTGTGGTCCTTCAGCGCCCAGATGTCGCTCTTGCGTGAGCCGGTGCCATAGTTGCGCACCTGGGCCGTGCCGGTCTTTCCGGCCATCTGGATATCGCCCAGGCCCAGCTGACTCTGGCGATAGGCGGTGCCGGATCGGTCGTTCGCCACCGCGATCATGCCCTGGCGCACATATTCGATATGTTCGGGCTTGAACGGCAGGTCGGGCGCCTCGGCGCCGCTGGGCTGTTCCACCCCGCCGATGGACTTGATCAGACGCGGCTGCAACGCCTTCTTGCCGTTGGCCAGACGCGAGGTCATGACCGCCAGTTGCAGGGCGTTGACGGTGATCGCCCCCTGGCCGATGGCGACAGAGGTCGTCTCGCCGGGGTGCCAGACCGGATCGCGCGGGAAGGTCCGCGCCTTCCATTCGGTCGAGGGCAGCAGCCCCTTCTTCTGATTGTCCACCCCGATGTCGAAGGTGTGTTCGAACCCGACCGCCAGCGCCGCCTTGCGGATATTATCCACGCCCGCCCGGTTGCACATGGCGTAGAAATAGACGTCGCAAGAGTTCTTGATGGCGTTGTGCATGTTCTGCACGCCGTGGCGGCCCCAGCAGCGCTGCACCCGGTTGCCGGTGCGATAGGCGCCGGTGCAGACCACGGTGATGTTGGGATCGACCCCGGCTTCGAGCAGGGCCAGCGCCGTTGTCGGCTTGAACGTCGATCCGGGCGGGAAGGTGCCGTTGATCGTCTTGTCCAGCAGCGGCTTGCGCTCATAGTCGGCCAGGGCGCGATAGGTCTTGGTCGGCACCCCGCCGACGAACAGGTTCGGATCGAACGACGGCGCCGACATCATGCACAGGATGTCGCCGTTGCGCACGTCCATCACGACGCAAGCGCCTGATTCGTCGCCGAACACCTCCAGCGCCCGGTTCTGCACGTCGGCGTCCAGCGTCAGCACGACTTCCTTGCCGGGGACGGCCGGGCGCGATCCGCCGATGTCCTCGGCGACCACGCGCCCGCGCGCATCGACCTCGACCCGGTTGCCGCCCGGTTCGCCGCGCAGCGACAGGTCCAGCGCCTTTTCTACGCCTTGGCGCCCGATGCGGAAGCTGGGGTTGAACAGCAGCGGCGGCGGCTGCTGGCCCTTGTCGCGCAACGCCTTGACGTCGCGGTCCGACACCTTGGCCACATAGCCGACGACGTGAGCGAAGGCCCCGCCGAACGGATAGTAGCGGGCCTCGTTCATATCCACCATCACGCCGGGCAGTTCGTTGGCGTACTGATTGACCTTGGCGAACTCCTCCCAGGTCAGGTCGCTCTTGACCGGCACCGGGTTGAACTTGGACGCCGCATTGACGTCGCGGATGATGGCGCGGCGGCGCTCCAGCGTGTCGGGCAGAACCTGACCCAAGAGGTCCAGCGTCTGGTCCAGATCCTTGGTCTCGTCGCGCACGACCAGCACGCGGAAGCTGGGCCGGTTGCCGGCGATGACGACGCCGTTGCGGTCCTTGATCAGACCGCGCGGCGGCGGGACCATGCGGAAGTTGAACTGGTTTTGGGACGACAGGGTCGCATATTCCTGGGCCTGCACGACCTGCAGTTGGCCCAGCCGGCCGATCAGCGCCGTGATCCCCAGCGCCGTGGCCCCGCCCACGATGAAGGTGCGCCGCAGGAAGGAGCCCTGCCGCTCGTTGACGTCTTCGAAGAAGATGGAGGGTTCGCCGCTCATCGGAACCGAATATCCCCGTCATCGAACCGGTCCAGCATCCAGTTGGCCACTGGATACAGCATCAGCGTCGGCGCGATCTGCGCGATCAGCGGCACGATGGCCGGCGCATTGGCCGCCCGCACCGCCACGATCATATAGGCCAGTCCAAAAGCGCCCAGCGTGCACGCCGCATAGGCGCCGAACCGGATCAGCCTCTCATGCCCCGCCATCAGGCTGCGCGACATCAGGACCGTGAAATAGACCGCCATCAGGCACAGCGCCCACAGCCCCAAGGGCGCGTTCCAGAACAGGTCCAGAAACAGGCCCAGCGCGAACAGCACCGCCGGCGCCGTCATCGACGGCCGGATCAGCGGCCAAGCGAAGGCCAGGATCATCGGCGCGACCGGCTCGGGCAGATGCAGACCGAACACCTGCACCGGAGTCGCCAGAACGACAGTGGCGGCCACGGCGGCCAAGGCCGGATAGACGATCCACTGCAGGGGCCCGACGACGCGAACCGCGACCGGCCGTCTCACAGCGCCCCCCCCGGCGCCGGCGCGGGCGCGGGCGTCCCTGCCGGGACAGCGGGGTTGGCGGCCGGCGTCTGCGGCGTTCGTGCAGACGGCCGAGGCGTTGACGGCGCCGTACGGGTCGTGGCGGCCGCAGGCGGAGCGGCCGGAGGGGATTCAGCGACGGCGGCGGCGGCCCTCGCCCGCTCGGCCTGTTGCTGGGCCTGGGCCTGTTGGGCGGCCTGACGACGCGCAGCGGCGTCGCGAATGGCGCTCAGTTCGGCCGCGTTCGGCTCCGGCGCCGTGGTCAGGCCCGCCAGCGGCGGCGCGTTCAACGCCTCGGGGCTGACCAGCTGGCCGAAGCTCTGGAACAGCAGCACCCGCACATAATCCACCGCGCCGTGGTCGCTGAACAGTTTGACGCGCCAGGCGCCGTCCACGCCCTTGGCCGCCACGCCGATCGGCAGGCCGCGCGGCAGGCCGCCGCCGTCGCCCGAACTCAGGATACGGTCGCCTGCCTGCACCGCCCCGGCGCCACGGATGAACTCCAGACGCGGGCTGTCGCCGCCGTCGCCGGTCAACATGGCGCGCGCGTCGGTGCGTTCGATCATGACCGGCGTGCGCGACGCCACGTCGGTCAGCAGAACCATCCGACTGACGCGCGGGGTGACGCCCGTGATCCGTCCGACCAGGCCGTGTTCGCTGATGACCGGATTGCCGATCCGCACGCCCTGGGCCGAACCGACGTCCAGCAGTTTGGCGCGATTGAACGGGCCGCGCGCGTCAGAGATCGCCCGCCCCGTCGCCATGGCCACCGCCGGTTCGACCCGCAGGCCCAGCATGGCTTCGTAGCGGCTGTTGACGTTCTTCAGGGCGATCGCCTGGTCGCGCCATTCACGCAGTTCGGCGTTTTCGGCCTTCAATCGACGGTTCTCGCCGATCGCGAAGAAATAGCCGCCGATATAGTCGCGCACGCCTCCGGCCCAGCGCACGGGCGCCGCCAGAACGCCGCCGACCGGCCCGGCGGCCGTCTCGAACCCGCCGCGCGCCGCGCCAACGCTGGAGCCGCCCTCGGCCGTCGGCCGGTCGCCCAGCAACAACACCACGGCCCCGACGATGGCCACGACTGCGACCACCGCGGCGGTCCAGACCAGCGGCACCTTGATGTTCTCAAAAGGTCCGTCGCGAAACGCCACGGGCGACCTTTCACTCAAAAGGATTGGAATCGGCGGGACGCCACCCGCCGCACGCCCTGCCTATCGCAAAATCAAGGCCGGAATGGAACCGTGATCGTGCAGGTCGGGCAAGGATTTGCGGCCAAGCTTTCACCCGGCCGCCATGGGGTCGAACCGCGAGATCAGAGCGCGGAGTCGAGCACGCCCTTCATCCAGCGCGGATGTTCCAGCACGCGGCCGCAGCCGATGGCCACGCACGACAGCGGATCGTCAGCCACCGAGACCGGCAGGCCGGTATGGTCGCGGATTTCGACATCCAGGCCACGCAGCAGAGCGCCGCCGCCGGTCAGCATAATGCCCTTGTCGGCGATGTCGGCGGCCAGTTCCGGCGGGGTGGCTTCCAGCGCGACCTTCACGGCCTCGATGATCTGCGTCACCGGCTCGGCCAGGGCTTCGGCGGCCTGGCGCTCCGAGATACGGACTTCGCGCGGCACGCCCTGCATCAGGTCGCGGCCCTTGACCTCGATCGACAGGCCTTCGCCGTCGGCCGGGATCCGGGCGGTGCCGATGTCCTTCTTGATGCGTTCGGCGGTCGTTTCGCCGATCAGCAGATTATGGTTGCGACGCATGTAGCTGATGATGCTGTCATCCATCTTGTCGCCGCCGACGCGGACCGAACGCGAATAGACGATGCCCGACAGCGACAGCACGGCGACTTCCGTCGTGCCCCCGCCGATGTCGACGACCATCGAGCCGGTCGGCTCGTGGATGGGCAGGCCGGCGCCGATCGCGGCGGCCATCGGCTCGTCGATCAGGCCCACGCGGCGGGCCGAGGCGTTCAGGCAGCTGTCGTTGATCGCGCGGCGCTCGACCGCCGTGGCGCCCGATGGCACGCAGACGATGATCTTGGGGTTCACGAAACCCTTGCGGTTATGCACCTTGCGGATGAAGTGCTTGATCATCTCTTCGGCGACTTCGAAATCGGCGATGACGCCGTCGCGCATCGGGCGGATGGCTTCCATGTGGCCCGGCGTGCGGCCCAGCATCTGCTTGGCCTCTATCCCTACGGCGTGGACCACCTTGCGGCCGCCAACGTTTCTCAGCGCCACGACGGAAGGCTCGTTCAAGACGATGCCCTTGCCCTTCATGTAGATCAGGGTGTTGGCGGTGCCCAGGTCCATCGCGATGTCATTCGAAATCGCGCCGAAAAGGGAAAAACTCATGGGAATCGATACCGTTGTTAGCTGGCCAGGGCGTCTTCAGTGTTCGCAGTCGACTTGGCGACGCCCCAACTGCCCCGACATCCCCACGCCGGACAGTTCCTGATCTTCGCCACGCCTACCGACGGCGGGTTTGCCTGTAAGAAAACGGGAATACAAGCCCCGATGACAGTCTCGTCATAACAGAAACCCGCAGGGACCTTGCGCGCCAAAGAGCGGCGGACCGCCCTTGCCCCGCTCGCGGTCCCCGGATCGTCAGACGGCGGACAATCCTTCGGCCTCCAGCACCCGCTGCACGGCCGGTCGGGCCTGCATCCGGTCCAGGTGATCGTTCAGCTTGGGGAACCGCGCCAGGTCCAGGAAGCCGGCCTGCCGCCCCCAGCGCGTGAAGACGCTAAGATAACCGTCCGCCACCGTATAGGCGTCGCCCATGACCCACGGCCCCTTGAACAGGGCGTCTTCCGCCAGCCGGTATTTGACCAGGGCGGCCTCCAGCGCCGCTGCCTTGGCTTCGCCCTCCAGCGGCGGCCGCGCGAACAGGGCGCGCGACACCGCCGGATGCAGCGACGCCCCCAAGAAGCCGTTGAAGGATTGCATCTTGCCGAAGTTGAAGCTGGAATTGTTGTCGGCCAGATTCGCCTCGGGATGGGTCTGGGCGACATAGCCCATGATGACCAGGTTCTCGGTCAGCACGCCCTCGTCCGTCACCAGGGCCGGGGTGACGCCCGCCGGATTGATCGCCAGATAATCGGGTGTCTTCTGCTCGCCCTTCTTCAGGTCGATCCTGATCGCCTCATAGTCCGCGCCCGCCTCTTCCAGGGCGATGTGCGAGGCCATGGCGCAGGCGCCGGGCGAATAATAGAGCTTCACCATCGTCTTCAGTCTCCTCTGGCGGCTTCTCGCCGCTTGACCAGTTCCCGCACGACCAGCATCAGCGCCAACCAGGCCAGGGCCACGCCCGCCAGTATGGCCGACGTCCAGATTCCATCGCCGCTGACCGCGGTCATGAAGGACCCGCCGAAGAAGGCCACCAGGGCCGTCTTGGGCAACACGCCCAACGCGCAGCCGGCCAGAAAGCCCATGAACGACGCCCGCGCCGCGCCGAACGCCATGTTCACGACGATGAAGGGCGCCGACGGCACATTGCGTATCATGAAGCTGGCGTAGAAGGCGTTCTTGCCGACAAACCGCGTCAACCGTCCGACCGTCTTGCCGCCGTGCCGTTCCAACAGCCTTGCCGTCGGCCCACGCCCCAGCCAATAGGTCACGCCCGCCGACACCACGGTCGCGATCCAGCTGTAGAGAAAGCCGAACCAGGGTCCGAACGCCACCACGCAGGCGGCGATCAGGATGAACTGCGGCGCGCCGAAGAAGGCTGAGACGGTGAAGACAACGACGGCCGCGACCAAGCCCCATGGCCCATGGCGGAACCCGGCCAGCCAGGCTTCCAACTGCTCCTCGGCGTCCAGACCCAACTGGCTCTTTCCTACCGCGAACAGGGCGATCATGGCGCCCAGCAGCAAGGCCGTCGCCAGCACCGCGCGCCAGCGACGCGCCTCCATGTTCGACAGGAAATCGATGATCCAACGCATCAGACCGGCCGCTTATCACCCGTCGGCTGCATTAGCGAGCGCCAGCGCATTGTCCCAGGCGGCGACGGCGCGTAAACAACCCCGCCTCCCCGGCATGAATCTTTCAAATCGACGGGATTATGATGTCCAGCCTGCAATCTTCCGCCCTCGCCCGCGTCAAGCCTTCGGCCACCATCGCCGTCACCGCGCAGGCCCGGAAGCTTAAAGCAGAAGGCCGCGACGTGATCGGCTTGGGCGCCGGCGAACCCGACTTCGACACGCCCGACAACATCAAACAGGCCGCCATCGACGCCATCAATCGCGGCGAGACCAAATACACCGACGCCGACGGCATGCCCGAGCTGAAGGCCGCCATCGTCGCCAAGTTCAAGCGTGAAAACGGCCTCGATTACACGGCCGCCAACATTCACGTCGCACCGGGCGGCAAGCCGGTCATCTTCAACGCCCTGGTCGCCACCCTGAACCCCGGCGATGAAGTCATCGTGCCTGCCCCCTATTGGGTCAGCTATCCCGACATGGTGCTGCTGGCGGGCGGCGAGCCGGTCATGGTGGTCGGAGAGGAGAAGGACGGCTTCAAGCTGCTGCCCGCCACGCTTGAGGCCGCGATCACGCCTAGGACGCGCTGGCTGATCCTGAACAGCCCGTCCAACCCGACGGGGGCCGCCTATACCCGCGCCGAACTGGAGGCCCTGGCCGAGGTGCTGCGCCGCCACCCCCACGTCTGGGTGCTGACCGACGACATGTATGAGCACCTCGTCTATGGCGACTTCGAATACACCACCATCGCCCAGGTCGCGCCGGACCTGATCGACCGCACACTGACGGTCAACGGCGTGTCAAAGGCCTATGCCATGACGGGCTGGCGCATCGGCTATGCCGGCGGCCCCAAGGGCCTGATCGACCTGATGCGCAAGGTGGCCAGCCAAACCACCTCCAACCCCGCCAGCATCAGCCAGTGGGCGGCGGTCGAAGCTTTGAATGGCCCGCAGGGATTCATCCCTGAGCGCAAGGCCGCCTTCGAGAAGCGCCGCGATCTGGTCGTGTCGATGCTGAACCAGGCAAGCGGCATCACCTGCGCCACGCCTGAAGGCGCCTTCTACGTCTATCCTTCCATCGCGGGCCTGATCGGCAAGACGACGGAGAGCGGCGCGGTGATCGATGGCGACTCGACCTTCGCCGCCGAACTGCTGAACGCCGAGGGCGTGGCCGTGGTCCAGGGCGAGGCCTTCGGCCTCAGTCCCTATTTCCGCATCAGCTACGCCACCTCCGACGCGGTGCTGGAAGAGGCCTGCACCCGCATCCAGCGCTTCACCGCCTCGCTGCGCTAATCCTGGTCGTCAGGCCGTCGCAGGTCCGAAATCGGATGTGCGGCGGCCTGGCCCCTGGCGTGGTCCCTGGCGCAGGGCGGACTGAACCCGGTTGATCAGTTCGCTGCGACGGTAGGGTTTGCCCAGCACGTCCATCGCCTCCGCCTGCGGGCCGTCCAGCGCCATCTGATCGTTGTAGCCCGTCGTCATCAGGATCGCGGCGGCCTCGCTGCGCTCCCTGATCTGGTTTGCGAACACCAGGCCGTTCATGCCGCCCGGCATCACCACGTCGGTGAAGACCAGATCGAACGGGTTGCCTTCCCTCAGGGCCGTCTCGAACAGGGTCAGCCCCTCCTCCCCGCTCAGCGCCACGGCGACCTCATAGCCGGTCTCGACCAAGGTGTCGCGCGCCAGGGAGGCGATCTCGGCGTTGTCGTCCACCACCAGGATGCGCGGCGGGGCGGCGTCGTCGACCGCATCGGGCCGATAGCGCGAGGTCGGCGCCTCGGCCCCATCCTCGTTCGTCACGGCGACGGGGAAGATCAGACGAACGGTCGTGCCGTCGCCCGGCTGGGATTCGATCTCCAGACGACCGCCGGACTGCTGGGCGAACCCATGCGCCATGGCCAGCCCCAGCCCGGTTCCCTGCCCCGTCGGCTTGGTGGTGAAGAAGGGTTCGGTCGCGCGCGCCAGGACATGTTCGGCCATGCCGTCGCCGTCGTCCGCCACGGTCAGCGTCACATAGTCGCCAGGCGTCAGATCGCGCGAGGCCGCATCGCCGTTCAGCGTAAGCGTCTCGGTGCTGACCGTCACCGCGCCGCCGTGACCCGAGGCGTCGCGCGCATTCACCAGCACGTTCAGCAACGCCATCTCCAGATGGACCGGGTCCACCATCACGCGCGGCAGGCGCCGACGCAGGTGCAGCGACAGGTCGATCTTGGACCCCACGGCGCTGTCCAGCAGGTCTGAGATGGAGTTGACCAGTTCGGTCAGATCCACGCCCTTGGGTTCCAGCCGACTGCGACGCGCAAAGGCCAGCAGTTGCTGCGTCAGCTTGGCGCCCCGGTCGGCCGCCGTCGAGGCCACGCCGACGAACCGCTTCACCCGCTCCACATCGTCGGGCGCGGCGGCGATCCGCTCCAGACTGCCGCCCACCACCTGCAACAGGTTGTTGAAGTCGTGCGCCAGACCGGCGGTCAACTGGCCGATGGCCTCCATCTTCTGGGCCTGACGCGACACCTGCTCGCTTTCGCGGCGGCGCGTCACATCCAACTGGCTGGCGAAGAAATACAGCAGTTCGCCATGCTCGTCGAAAATCGGCCCCATGAAGACCGCGTTCCAGAACGGGCTGCCGTCCCGGCGATAATTCAGGATCTCGACCGCAATCGCCCGCTTGGCCGCCACCGCGTCGCGAAGCTCGCCAACCGTGTCACGGTCGGTCTGGGCGCCCTGCAGGAAACGGCAGTTGCGCCCGACCACCTCAGCCTCTTCATAGCCCGTCAGGTCCAGCAAGGCGTTATTGGCGAAGGCGATGGGATTGTCGGGCTGACGCGGGTCCGAAATTATCATCGGCATCCGCGTCATCTGGATCGCCGCGAAGAAGACGTCGCCCTGATCGCCGAACCCCGGCTCGGTGATGGTGCTTTGGCGCCAGTGGCTCAGATGCGGCCCCTCGTGCGCGCCCGTCGTGTCCTTGCTTTTGTCGGTCATGATCGGAGCAACGCGATGAGGGGCCGTGGGTTCGTCACGGCCGGCTGGCCATGCCCAGTTTGACCGGCTTGGCGTCGTCGGACGCCCCGCCCCCGCGCCGTACGCCCCACAGCAGGATGATCGGCGCGCCGACGTAGATCGACGAATAGGTGCCGATCACGATGCCGAACATCAGGGCGATGGAGAAGCCGAACAGGGCCTCGCCGCCGAAGATAGCAAGCGCCGCCAGCACCATGACGGCGGTGACGCCGGTGATGATGGTCCGCGACAGGGTTTCGTTCAGCGACAGGTCGATCACGTCGCGCAGCGGCATGGTCTTGTATTTGCGCAGATTCTCGCGAAGGCGGTCGAACACGACGACGGTGTCGTTCATCGAATAGCCGATCACGGTCAGGACGGCGGCGACCATGTTCAGGCTGAACTCCAGCTTGAACAGCACGATCAGGCCGAACGTCAGGATCACGTCGTGCAACAGGCCGACCACGGCGCCGAACCCGAACTGCGGTTCGAACCGGAACCAGATGTAGAGGAACATCAGGCCGATCGCGACGCCCAGGGCCAACAGGCCCGAGGTGAACAACTCGCCCGAAACCTTGGAGCCGACGACGCTGACGCCGGAATAGGCGACCTGGCCCACCGCATTGCTGATGGCGCCTTCGACCTGCTGGACCACCTGCGTCTGGTCGCGGCCTTCCGGCACCTGGAAGCGAAGGATTGCGGTCGATCCGTCATCGGCGTTGGTGTCGCGTCGCGCGATGCCCTGCACCTGCACGTCGCCCAGGTTCAGGCCGTTCACGGCCTCGCGCACACGATCCAGCTGGATTTCCTGGCCGGCGGGCTTGGACACTTCCATCGAGGCGCCGCCCCGGAAGTCGATGCCCATGTTCAGGCCCGGCACGAAACAAGACACGATCGAAGCCACGCACAGCAGGATTGAAACCACGCCGGCCGCGCGGGAATATTTGACGAAATGGAAGTTCGTCGTCTGCGGCAGCAGTTTGATAAGGGGCCATCCACGCATCGACGTCACTCCGCGATCGGCAGTTTTTTGGGCTTGGCCTTCTTGAGCCAGTAGCCGAGCAGGACCTGGGCGACCAGGACCGAGGAGAAGACCGAGGTGAACACGCCGATGGTCAGGGTCCAGGCGAAGCCGCGCACCGGCCCTTCCCCGAACACGAACATGATGCCGGCGGCGACCAGGGTGGTCAGGTTTGCGTCGATGATGGTGCCCATGGCCTTGTTGAAGCCGGCGTCCATCGAGGCGATCACGCTGCGACCCGCGCGGGCCTCGTCGCGCATCCGCTCATAGATCAGCACATTGGCGTCCACGGCCACCGCGAAGGTCAGGATCAGACCCGCGATGCCGGGCAGCGTCAGCGTCGCCTGCGTCAGCGACATGGCCGCCACGATCAGCACGCCGTTCAACACCAGGCCGACCACCGACACGCCGCCGAACAGCAGACCGTAGGCCAGGATCATGAACACCACGATGATGACGAAACCGACCGCCGTGGACAGGGCGCCGGCGGCGACCGCGTCCGCGCCCAGTTCGGCCGTCACGGTGCGGCGCTCCTCCACGTTCAGCGGCGCCGGCAAGGCGCCCCCGTTCAGCAGGTTCACCAGGGTCGAGGCTTCCTGGATCGAGAAGTTGCCGGTGATCTGGCCGGAGCCCGAGGTGATCGCGCTCTGGATCGTCGGGGCCGAAATCACCTTGCCGTCCAGGATGATGGCGAAGGGTTTCTGCAGGTTGGCGGCCGTCGCCTCGCCGAACCGGCGCGCGCCGGCGCCGTCGAAGCGGAAGTCGATGGCCGGACGCCCGCTCTGGTCCGAACCAACGCCCGCGCGGGTCAGGTTCTCGCCCGAAACCAGCACGCGCTTCTTGACCAGATAGGGGGTGCCGTCCTCGCCTTGCAGCAGTTCGGAATCCGGCGGCACGCGGCCGGCCAGGGCGTCGTTCACCGAGTTTTCGACATCCACCATCTGGAAGGTCAGTTGCGCCGTCTGGCCGATGACCTCCTCCAGCTTGGACGGATCGCTCTCGCCCGGCGCCTGGACCACGATCCGGTCGGCGCCCTGGCGGGTGATGGAGGGTTCACGCGTGCCCAGGCTGTCGATCCGGCGGCGCACCACCTCGATCGACTGGTCCACGGCCGTCGCGCCCATGCCGTTCAGTGCGGCGTCGGTATAGGCGAAGCGGACGCGGCCGTCGCCCAGGCGAGTCGCGGCGCGCTCGACCTGACCGCCCGGTCCGGTCTGTCCGCCCAGCTGCTGCAGCGCCTTGAACGCCGCGTCGGTCTGGGCCGGATTGGCCAGGGTGGCGACCACGCCGCCGGCTTCACGCTGGAAGCCGTTGGTGGCGATGCCCGCGCCGCTCAGCGTTACGCGCACGTCCTCGATCAGGTTGGTGACGCGCTTTTCGCGCATCTTCGGCACGTCGACTTCCAGCAGCAGGTACGACCCGCCCTGAAGGTCCAGCCCCAGGTTCAGCGCGTTCCTGGGCAACCAGCCTGGCAGCGCCTCTCGCTGGGCCGGGCTCAACAGGTTGGGATAGGCCAGCAGGCAGCCGATGATCGCCGAAGCGACGACGAGGATGACTTTCCAGCGCGACAGCTGAATCATGAGGGCGGTCTCGGTTCAGCGATACGCGAGCGTATCAGGCCTTGGAATCGTTGGCGGCGATGGCGGTGCGGTTGCGCACCTCGGCGATCATGGACTTGACCACGCGGACGTTGACGCTGGGCGCGATCTCGACGTTGACCTCGGCGTCCTCGACGCGCGTCACCTTGCCGATCATGCCGCTGCCCAGAACGACGGTGTCGCCGCGCTTCACGGCGCCGATGGCGGCGGCGTGTTCCTTGGCGCGCTTCTGCTGCGGACGGATCAGCAGGAAGTAGAACAGGATGAAGATGCCGATGATGGGCGCAAAGCCGATCAGTTGCGCCATCAAGCCGCCGTCAGCTGCTCCGCCCATGGGTAGTCTCCGAATACCAAAAGGGCGGCCCTCGTCGGCGCGCCCATTAAAACGAGGCGCGGAACCTAGTTCTGGTCATTGCAGAATGCAACGCGGCTAAAGCGTCAGCGCGGCAATACGGTCAGGGGATCGACCGCGACGGGGTCGTCGCCACGCATCTGGCGCGTCTCGAAGTGGATAGAGGGGCGCCCGTCGCCAGCCGTCAGGCCCACGGTGCCGACCTGCTGGCCCGCCCGCACGTCGTCGCCATCCTTCACCGTCGCCGAGCCCAGATGGCCATAGACGGTGCGCCAGCCGTTGGCGTGTACGATCAGGACCGTCAGACCCTGACCGACCAGATCGCTGCCGACATAGGCCACACGGCCGGGCGCCGAGGCGCTGACCGCCGCGCCGGCCGAGGCGCCGATGTTGATGCCGTTGTTGCGCTCACCCATGCCGACGGGGCCGAAGCGGCGAACGATGTCGCCCCGCACGGGCCACAGCAGATTCGGCTGGCCGGCAGCGACGGCGCTCTGCGCGCCTGGCGCCTGGGCGGCGCCCGACGAAAACGGCTGCGTCACCGGCCTTGTCTGCACCGGCAGCGCCGCATTGCCCGAGGGCGGCGGCGGCGGCGGCGGGACCACGCCGTTGTTGGGCACCAGAACCCCGACGGGCGAGGCGCCGGTCGCATAGGGATCGCTTCCCGTATCCACCGCCGCTTGCGGCAGGATGATTCGCTGACCCGAAGTGATGGCGCCGCGCGGCCCCAGGCCGTTCAGGTCGATCAGGGTCTGCACCGGGGTCTGGAACCGACGCCCCACGCCCGAGATGGTGTCGCCCGGCTGAATCACATAGGCCGCGCCGGGTCGAACCGGCCCCGACGGCGCAATGGACGGCGCAGGGTATGAAGGCTGAGAGGCGGCCGGCGTAGAGGTCGGCTGGCCGTGCGTCACCGTGACCGGCGGCGGAAGGGCCCCGCCCTCCACCTGACCAACGGGCGCCGTCGCTGGCGGCGGCGATTCATAGGGCGCAGGACGTGCGGGCTGACCCTGCGCCACGCCCGGATAAGCCGACTGCCCGGCCCCTGCGGGCGGATAGGCCCCGCGATCCGGCGCCGGCGCGGGCGCCGCATGGGTGGAGTACCTCGGTTCGGACGGATAGGTCATGCAGGCCGCCGCGCTCAGCGAAGCTCCCGCGATCAACGCCGCTCTCATCCAGCCCGAAATCACCGCCACCGGCCGCTCCTCGCATGGTTAAACTCGCCCGCCCGGTGTGCCCGCTCGCGCCCCTTAAGCCAACCCCGCAATCGTCGCGGAATTGGGGCGTGAAGGTTAATGCGCTACAAGTTCACATCCACGGTGACACGCCGGTTGAGCGGCTCGCGCACATCTCGGTCGGTCGGCTTGGCCAGCGCGCGCGTTCCATAAGGTCGAATCTCAATTCGAGCAGGCTCCAATCCGAGCCGGACCAGCTCCGTCGCCATAGACTGAGCGCGTCTCGCGGAAAGCTCGTCGCTAAACGCCTGCCCCTCTGCTGTGTCCATGTGAGCAGCGATCACCACACGATAGCTGTCAGGTCCATAACGCTGGACGTAGCCGGCTACCTCCCTGGCCGTTTCATATCCCTTGGGCGAGAGATCGGCCTTTCCATAGGGAAAATAGTCCAGGAACGGGTGCGCCATCGCCGGTGACGACAAGGCGATGCTCGACGATGCGAGGACTGCCAGCGGCCATTTCATGTCCGCAAGGTTCGCCCGAAAGAGCCTTAGAGACAAGTCACCCTTCCTTCGCCGTTCCCTCGACCAGCGGCACGAACCGCACTTCGGTCAGGCTTTCGCGGCGGAAGGAGCCGTCGCCCTGGCCGACGTAGCGATGCAGCATCTGCACCGAGGTCCGGCCCACCGGCGCGACCAGCACGCCGTTCGGCTTCAGCTGTTTCAGCAGTTCGGTGGGCTCGGTCGGCGAGGCGGCCGTGACCATGATCCGGTCGAACGGCGCCTGTTCGGCCCAGCCCAGGCCGCCGTCGCCATGTTTGGTGATGACGTTTTCGATGTCCAGCGCGCGCAGCCGCGCTTCGGCCTCGACCAGCAGGCTGCGGTATCGCTCGACGGAATAGACATAGCGCGCCAGGCGGCTGAGGACCGCGCACTGGTATCCGCTGCCGGTTCCGATCTCCAGCACCCGGTGCCGGGCCTGGACCTCCAGCGCCTGGGTCATCAGGCCGACGATATAGGGCTGGCTGATCGTCTGGGCGCAGTCGATGGGCAGGGCCTGGTCCTCCCAGGCCTGATCCAGGAACTTCTCGTGCACGAAGACCGCCCGGTCGATGCTCTCCATCGCCTTCAGCACGCGCGGGTCCGTCACACCCTGCTGACGCAGCGACAGGATCAGCCGGCCGGCGCGGTCGTCGTGCAGGTTCATGCGGCGGCGGGCGCCGTCTTGGGCGGCGCCCCGCCCAGCACCTTCTTCAGGTCATAGACGCTGGACATATGCGTCAGGTCGATATGCAGCGGCGTGACCGATATCCGCCCCTCGTCGATGGCGCGCAGGTCCGTGCCCTCGGCGTGTTCGCGCTTTTCGCCGCGGAAGCTCATCCAGTAATAGTCGCGTCCGCGCAGATCGGTGCGGCGCACGGCGTGCATCTCGCCCACGTCGCGGAACCCTTGCGTCGTCACCTCGACCTGATCCACATCCTCGGGTCGGCGGTTGGGGAAGTTCAGGTTCATCACCACGCCCGGCGCCCATTTCTGCGCCAGCAACCGGCCGATGATGGCGGGCGCAAAGGCTTCCGCCGTCTCCCAATGCGCTACCACCTCGTCGTGGAACCGCTCCAGGCTCTGGCTCAGAGCGATGGAGCGGATACCGAAGGCCATCCCCTGCAGCGCGCCGGCCACCGTGCCGGAGTAGCTGACGTCCTCGCCGATATTGTGCCCGCGATTGACGCCCGACAGCACCAGATCGGGCTTCTCCGGCATCAGGTCGTTGACCGCCAGCACGACGCAGTCGGTCGGCGTCCCGGTCACGGCGAACCGCTTTTCGCCCGGGTTCAGCACGCGCAGCGGCTCGGTCAGGGTGATCCCCCGCCCCTTGCCCGACTGTTCAACGGCGGGCGCGCACACCCAGACATCGTCGCTGATCGTCCGCGCGATCCGCTCCAGACAGGCCAGACCCTCGGCCTCGATCCCGTCGTCGTTGGTCAGAAGAATTCGCACTCTAAACTCCGCTCATCCCCGCGAAGGCGGGGACCCCGTTCTGTCGCTCGGCAGTGCGTTGGATCGAAGGCGCGCGAACATCATCCGCCCCTCGCCCAAAGCACTGGGTCTCGGCTTTCGCCGGGATGAGCGGAAAGATCATTGACCGCCGCCAACGAACTGAAGACCGCCCATATAGGGCTGCAGCACCGCCGGCACCGCGATCCGCCCGTCGTCCTGCTGATAGTTCTCCATGATCGCCACCAGCGTCCGGCCGACCGCCAGGCCCGAGCCGTTCAACGTATGGACGAACTCGGTCTTCTTCTCGCCGGCCCGCTTGAACCGCGCGTCCATGCGTCGCGCCTGGAAGTCGCCGCAGTTCGAGCAGCTGCTGATCTCGCGATAGGTCCCCTGGCTGGGCAGCCAGACCTCCAGATCGAAGGTCTTCTGCGCCGAAAAGCCCATGTCGCCCTTGCACAGCAGCATCCGCCGGAACGGCAGCTCCAGCGCCTTCAGCACGGCTTCCGCGCACTGCGTCATCCGCTCATGCTCGGCGTTGGAGTCCTCCGGCCGCGTGATCGACACCATCTCGACCTTCGAGAACTGGTGCTGACGGATCAGCCCGCGCGTATCGCGCCCCGCCGACCCCGCCTCGGCCCGGAAGCACGGCGTCAGCGCCGTCATCCGCATCGGCGTCGCCAACTCGTCCTCGGACAGGATGGTCTCGCGCACCAGATTGGTCAGGGAGACTTCGGCGGTGGGGATGAGCCAATGGTGCGTGCGATTTGCCAATTGCTCAATCATCGCCGCACTGAATTCGGCGTCGGTCTTACCTTCGGCAGATAACCCTTTTTGCCAAATTGCCGGATCAATCACAGTGGATGCGTTGAAAAGGTCTTCGGCAAACTTCGGCAGTTGCCCAGTCCCAAACATCGCATCGTCACGCACCAGCAGCGGCGGGTTCACTTCCAGATAGCCGTGCTGATCCGTCTGCAGGTCCAGCATGAACTGGCCCACGGCCCGTTCCAGCCGCGCCAGCTGCCCCTTCAGCACCGCGAACCGCGCGCCCGACATCTTGGCCGCCGCCTCGAAGTCCAGCATCCCCAGGGCCTCGCCCAAGTCGGCGTGATCCTTGGCCGGACCGGTGCGACGCGGTTCGCCCCAGGTCGAGACCTCAACATTGCCCGCCTCGTCCTCACCGTCCGGCACATCCTCGGCCGCCAGGTTCTTCTGCGCCGCCAGCAGGTCGCGCAGTTCCTTGCCGACGCGCGCCTCGACCTCGGCCGCCGCCGCGATATCGCCCTTCAGCGCCTCGACCTCGGCCTTCAGCCGATCCGCCTCGGCCATGTCCTTGCGCCCCATGGCGGCGCCGATCAGCTTGGAGGCAGCGTTGCGCTTAGCCAGGGCGTCCTGCCCCGTCGTCTGGGCGTTACGCAGTTCGCCGTCCAGCCGCAGGATGTCGGCCGTCAGCCCGTCGGCCTCGTCCACCCCGCGCGACGACCAGCCCGCCACGTAAACCTGGGGGTTCTCGCGAATGGCTTTGATGTCGTGCATGGTCTGAAACTTCGGTCAGGCGGGAGAAGCCGAACGCTCTACCCGCCCGCGCCGTCACGGGCAACGCGGAAGCCAATGCACCCGGCGCAGAATCAAGCCTACAACCCCTGACATGGCCACGGTTCGTCCCGATACGCTGGCGGCGTCGCTCGCGCGCATTTTCGAAGGTCGAATGATCTACCGGGCCAGCTGGTTCGCCCTGACCGGCGGAGAGCCGCTGTTTGCTCAGGGCGATCCGGCCGACACCCTGTATCTGCTGCGCTCGGGCCGCCTGGGCGTCTTCAAGCTGGAGCCGGACCAGCCCGCCCAGTTGCTGGGCGTGGTCAAGGCGGGCGAGCCGGTGGGCGAGATGGCCATGCTGGCCGGCACGCCCCACACCGCCACCGTCGTCGCCCTGCGCGACAGCGAGATCCTGGCCCTGCCGCGCGAAGCCTTCTTCGAGGCGGCCCGCACCGAACCCGACCTGATGGTCGAGCTGTCGCGCCTGATGATCCACCGCGCCCGCGAACGCACCGCCGGCGCATCAGAGCCCAGCGTCTTCGGCTTCGTTTCGGCCCGCCCCCGCCCCGTCCGCGCCTTCGTCGAACGGATCGGCGCGGCCATCCAGGCCATGGGCTTCACCTGTCAGGTCATCGACCAGTCGGCCCTGGCCTCGGCGTCCGAATGGTTCAGCCGGGTCGAGGGAGAACACGACTACGTCCTTTATGTCGCCGAACAGGATCAGCCCGGCTGGGCCAATCTGTGCGCCCGTCAGGTGGACCGCATGTTCATCGTCGGCAGCGGGCTTCTGGCCCCGCCGTCTTCCGTGCCGCGCCGTCATGGTTTCGGCGACGGCCGCCGCCTGACCGATCTGATCCTTCTGCGCGATCCGCGCATGCATCACCCGGCCAACACCCGCGTCTGGCTGGACGCG
This sequence comes from Brevundimonas sp. EYE_349, assembly GCF_023147505.1. Taxonomy (GTDB): domain Bacteria; phylum Pseudomonadota; class Alphaproteobacteria; order Caulobacterales; family Caulobacteraceae; genus Brevundimonas. The sequence goes on from NZ_JAHXPB010000001.1 coordinate 492,980, forward strand.
CTTCAGCCCGACCGCTGGTTCCACTGTGTCGAAGGGCTGGCGACCGACGCCGAGCGGATCGCCCGCGTCGTCACCGGCACGGCGGTCGGTCTGGTGCTGTCGGGCGGCGGCGCGCGCGCCTATTGCCACATAGGCGCGGTCAAGGCCTTGCAGGACGCCAGGGTCCCCATCGACTTCGCCGGCGGCGCCTCCATGGGCGCCGTGGTCGCGGCCGGCCCGGCCCTGGGCTGGGATCATGAACGGTTGGATTTCGAGATCCGCCGCGCCTTCGTGGAATCCGACCCCCTGTCCGATCTCGCCGTGCCGATCATCGCCATGTCCCGCGCCCGCAAGGTCGCGGGCCTGTTGCAGCGCGCCTATGGCGACATCGACCTGGCGGACCTGGCCCTGCCCTTCTTCGCGGTGTCGTCCAACCTGACCTCGGGCCGGATCGAGGTGCATCGCACCGGCCTGATGCGCCGGGCCATGCGCGCCTCCATCGCCATTCCCGGCGTCCTGCCGCCCGTCGTCATCGACGGTCAGGTGCTGGTGGACGGCGCCGTGCTTAAGAACTTTCCCACCAGCGTCATGCGCCAGCTGAACAGCGGCCCCATCGTCGGCGTGGACATGTCCCAAACGCGGGGCGTCGATCCGCAGGCGCTTGAGAACCCGCCGTCCTGGTGGAAATGGATCCTGTCGGGCGCCTGGAAGAGCGGGCCGCCCATCGTCTCCATCCTGATGCGCTCGGCGACCATCACCACCGACACCGAAATGGCGCAGGCCCGCGCCGACGCCGACGTCCTGGTCCTGCCCCAGGTCGCCGGCGCCGACATCCGCGACTGGAAGACCTACGACGCCCCGGTCGCCACCGGCTATTCGGCGATGAACGCAGCGCTCGACGCTCTACCCTGTCCCGTCTCGCAGATCAGGCATTGTCCCAAGGACGCTCTCCTGTCGGACGAAACGGAGGTCTAAAGCGGCGCGCAGGCCGCCTTCAGCCAATCGCCCGCCGCGCCGTCCACCAGCGGCCCGACCTTGGCCATGGTCTCGGCGTGATAGGCGTCGACATAGGCCCGTTCGTCCTGGGTCAGCATCTCGACGGCGATCAGCCGGCGGTCGATAGGCGCGAAGGTCAGCTGTTCGAACCCGTGCATCGGCCGCTCGCCGCCCTCGGGGACCACGGCCGGCGTCACCACCTGCAGGGTCTCGATACGGATGCCCCAGTGGCCTTCGCGGTAGTAGCCCGGCTCGTTGGACAGGATCATCCCTTCCAGCAGCGGCTGGCTGGTGCCCCATTTGGCGATCCGCTGCGGCCCCTCGTGGACGTCCAGATAACTGCCGACGCCGTGGCCCGTGCCGTGATCGTAATCCAGCCCCGCCGCCCACATCGGCGCCCGCGCGATGGCGTCCAGCGCCATGCCGCTGGTCCCGGCGGGGAAACGGATCGTGGCCATGGCGATATGGGACTTCAGGACCAGGGTGAACTTGCGCTTCTGATCCTCGGTCGGCTCGCCGATGGCCATGGTGCGGGTCACGTCGGTCGTGCCGTCCAGATATTGGCCGCCGCCGTCCACCAGCAGCAGCGAGCCCTTCTCCACCTTTCGGATCGTGGCGCCGACCGGCTTGTAGTGCGGCAGCGCCCCGTTCGGCCCGGCCCCGGCGATGGTGTCGAAGCTGAGGTCCTTCAGCGCGCCGGTCTCTTCGCGGAACCGCTCCAGCGTTTCGACCACCTCGCGCTCGTTCGGCAGGGTCTCCTGTGCAACCGTATCCACCCAATGCAGGAACCGGCTCAGCGCCGCCCCGTCGCGGATATGGGCCCGGCGGCTGCCCTCGATCTCGACCGCGTTCTTGGCGGCGCGCGGCACGGCGCATGGGTCCATCGCCCGCACCACCGTCGCCCCCGCCGCGTCCAGCCGGTCGAAATACCAGGCCGAGGACAGGGCGGGGTCGATCATCACCCTGCGCCCGGCCAGACCGTCCAGGGCCTCGCCCAACCGCTCCGGCGCCTCCAGCTGAACGGCGTCGCCCAGCCAGGCCGGCAGGGCGTTCGTCACCTTGGCCGGATCCAGGAACAGCCTGGCCCGACCATCCGCCTCGACCACGGCCTGGCCGATGGGCAGGGGCGAGCGGATCACGTCCCCGCCCCGCACATTGAACAGCCAGGCGATGGACATGGGCGCGGTCAGCACCACGGCGTCCGCGCCTGCCTCCGCCACCGCCTTGCCGATCCGCGCCCGCTTGGACGCGTGGTTCTCTCCTGAATAGACATCCTCGTGCGAAACGACCGGCGCCGTCGGCTGGGCCGGGCGATCCGCCCCCCAGGCCAGGTCCAGCGGATTGGCGTCCACCGCCCGCAACTCGGCCCCCGCCTTCTTCGCCGCCGCCTTGAAGGCGACCAGAGCGTCGGGGCTGTGCAGACGCGGATCATAGCCGATCACCGCCCCCCTGGCCGCCGTTTCCAGATAGGCGGCGACCTCGGTCAGCTCTCGCCGTTCGAACAGGGCCGGATCGGTCTGGGCCTTCACCTGCACCGTATAGCGGCCGTCGGTGAACATGCTGGCCCGATCCTGGAACACCACCGCCGCCCCGGCCGAGCCGGTGAAGCCGGTCGCCCAGGCCAGACGCTCGTTCGCGTCCGGCAGATACTCGTTCTGATGCTCGTCCTCGTGCGGGATCAGAAAGCCGTCCAACCCCTGCTTGGCCATCTCGGCGCGCAGCAGCGGCAGGTGTTTGGCCCCAAAGGACGGATCGGTCGTTTCGTCAAAGGTCTGGCGCATCATCTTTCCCTCAGGCCTTGCGTAGCTGCAGGGCGCTCCAGGCGTCGTGGTGGATGGTCTGTTCGACTGTGAAGCCCAGCGGCAGATAAGCCTCCAGCACCCGCTCCTCCTGCGTCCGCAACAGGCCCGACAGGATGGCGACCCCGCCCGACTTCAGGGCCGCGCCGATCTCGGGCGCCAGATGAACCAGCGGCGCGGCTAGGATGTTGGCGAACACCAGATCATAGGGCGCGTGCCGGGCGATGCGCGGATCGCTCAGACCGTCGGCGAAATAGAAGTCGCACTTGGCGTCGTTGATCTCGGCGTTCTCATTGGCGATGCGGGCCGAAGGTTCGTCGATGTCGGTGCCGACAGCGATGGGCGTGCCCGTCTTGGCCGCAGCAATGGCCAGGACCCCCGTGCCGCAGCCGACGTCCAGCACCTTGTCGAAGGTCTCGGTCTCCAACAGTTTGTCGAACGCCTCCAGACAGCCGACCGTCGTGCCGTGGTGGCCCGTGCCGAAGGCGGCGCCCGCGTCGATCTTCAGGTTCACACGGCCTTCCGGCACCTTGCCCTGATCGTGCGCGCCATAGACGAAGAACCGCCCGGCCTCGACCGGCGGCAGGCCCGACAGCGACATGGCGAGCCAGTCGGCGTCGGCCAGTTTCTCGACCTCCACCGTCACCGCATGGTCGGCCAGAACCGCCTTCAGCCCCTCCACCTCGTCGTCGGTCGTGGGAAAGGCGTCGATGCGCCAGATCCCGCGATCCTCGTCCTCTTCCAGGATGGAATAGGTCGCGCCCTCCAGCCGGGGATCGAGGTCGATGGCGGCGGCGGCGGCCTCGGCGGCGGCTCGGGGGCCGCGGGCGATTATCTGAAGAGCGGACTCGGACATTTCTCAAACACCGGTATCATGGCGAATCATTGCGGCCCGGCGCTGTGCTGGCCCGTTTGTCGCGTTCGTCTAAACCGAGGGGTCGGGGAAATACATGGCCAAAGCACCATCCGCGTCTAAACCTGCCGCCGAAAAGCCGGCGACCGCCAAACCGGCGGCCAAGAAAGCCGCCGCTCCGAAAGCCGTGAAGCCCGCAGAACCGGCCAAGGCTGCGCCCAAGACCGCAGCCGCCAAGGCCCCGAACGTCAAGGCTCCGACCGCGAAGGCTGCACCCGCCAAGACCGCTGCGCCAAAGACTGCAGCCCCCAAGGCGGCTGCACCGAAGGCCGCCACGCCTGCCGCGACCAAGGCGGCCGCACCCGCTAAGAAGGCTGCGCCCGCCAAGGCCGCAACGCCCAAACCCGCCGCCAAGGCGCCTGCGGCGAAGTCGGCCGCTGCAAAGCCGGCCGCCAAGACTGCGCCCAAGGCCGCCGCGAAACCTGCGGCGAAGACCACCGCACCCAAGGCTGCCGCTCCGAAGACCGCCTCGCCGAAGGCCGCTGTAGCGCCCAAGGCCGAAACCAAGGCTCCGGTCGCCGCCGCGCCGCCCGCTCCGGCTCCCGCGCCCGATCCGAAGCCCGTCGAAACGCCCAAGCCGACCGAAGCCGCCAAACCCGCAGAGGCGGCGAAGCCCGCTCCGGCTGCCACGCCGAAGGCGGAAGCGCCCAGGGCGGAAGAGAGCAAGGGCTTCTTCGCCAAGCTGGGCGACATGATCTTCGGCAAACGCTGATTTCGGACATCCCGCCAACCGGATCGCCGGACGGAGCCACCGTCCGGCGATTTGCGTTTAAGCTCACGCCCAGGCGCTAGTGCGCCGCACCGAAGTTGAGATGGAGATCGCCCGTGGCGGGACTGAAGGACAAACGCGGCTTCATCGACAAGGACCGGCTGGACCTGTCCGAACGTCAGGCGGTCGAATACTGGATGAAACGCTGGGGCGTGACGCGCGATCAGATCACAGCCGCCCACCGCAAAGTCGGCCGCATGACCAAGGATATCGCCGCCGAACTAGGCAAGAAGCGCTGATCCAAGCTGCCGATCACTCCAAGGATATCGATCGGACCCAGCCCGCCCTACCCCTGCTGGGCCGCGCGCAAAAACCATGAATACTTGACTTTGGCGCAGGGGCTTCTATATGCCCCCCAGCCTCGGGACAGGTCTGCGATACGCGCCGCCCGCTCGCCCAAAGAGGGGCGGTTCCGTCGCTGCTATGCACGCAGACGCTTTATCTTCCCTAGGATTCATGACCGAATTTTCCCAACTGGGCCTTTCGCCCACGACCCTGAAGGCCGTCGCAGAGACGGGCTACACGACCGCCACCCCCATTCAAGAACAGGCCATTCCGGTCGCCTTGGCCGGACGCGATGTTCTGGGCATCGCCCAGACCGGCACAGGCAAGACCGCCGCCTTCACCCTGCCCCTCGTCGAGCGGCTGGCGACGGGCCGCGCCCGCGCCCGGATGCCCCGCGCCATCGTCCTGGCCCCCACCCGCGAACTGGCCGACCAGGTCGCCGAGAGCTTCGCCAAATACGCCAAGGGCACCAAGCTTAGCTGGGTGCTGCTGATCGGCGGCGTTTCCATGGGCGACCAGGTCGCGGCGCTGAACAAGGGTGTCGATGTGCTGATCGCCACGCCCGGCCGCCTGCTGGACCTGTTCGAGCGCGGCAAGATGCTGCTGACAGGTGTCGAGATCATGGTCGTCGATGAAGCCGACCGCATGCTCGACATGGGCTTCATCCCCGACATCGAGCGCATTTTCAAACTGACGCCGCCGCGTCGCCAGACCCTGTTCTTCTCGGCGACCATGCCGCCCGAGATCACCCGCCTGACGACCGCCTTCCTCAAGGATCCGACCCGGATCGAGGCCTCGCGTCCGGCGATGACGGCCGACACCATCACCCAGTATCTGGTCCGCATCCCGACCAGCGACCCCAAGGCCAAGCGCACTGCTCTGCGCGTCCTGATCGAACGATCCGACGTCAAGAACGGCATCGTCTTCTGCAACCGCAAGTCCGAAGTCGATATCGTCGCCAAGTCCTTGCAGAAGCACGGTTTCGACGCCGCCGCCATCCACGGGGACCTGGATCAGGCCCACCGGATGAAGACTCTAGCCGACTTCCGCGCCGGCAATTTGAAAATCCTGGTCGCCTCCGACGTCGCCGCGCGCGGTCTGGACATCCCGGACGTCAGTCACGTCTTCAACTACGACGTCTCGCACCACGCCGACGACTATGTTCACCGCATCGGCCGCACCGGTCGCGCGGGTCGCCTGGGCCAAGCCTTCATGATCGTGACCCCGTCCGACGACAAGTCGCTGGATAAGGTGCTGAAGCTGATCAAGAAGGACCCGGAAGAACTGGTCTTGGACGACATCGACTTCGCCGCCATCAAGGATGGTCCGCGCCGTGACGACAAGCGCGGCGGTCGTGAACGGTCCGGCGAACGTGGGCGTGGACGCGCGCGGGGCGCCGAAACCCCGATCGTCGAACCGACCGAAGTCGCCGTCGCCGCCGACGCTCAGGACGCCGAACCCACGCGCAGCCGCAGCCGCCGCAAGGCGCGCCCCGACGCCAAGGTCGAGGTGGAAGCCCCATTGGCCATGGTCGAGGCCTCAGCCCCGGTCGAGACGCCGCGCGCCGCACGCGCCGACCGCGAACCTCAGCTGCTTCAGTCCGACCGTCGCGGCGACCGCAAGCCTGTCCGCGAGGACAACGGGCGTCAGGGCGTGCGGGGTTTCGGCGACGACATACCGGCTTTCCTGCGCCGCTCTGTGGTTGTCCGCGCCTGATTTGACGACAAGAAACGGCGTGCAGAAAATCCGCGCCGTTTACCCTGCATTACGGAACAGCCCTTAGTCTCCACCTCCAAGACGTTCCCAGAACGGGGCCGGGGGAAAGACGAATGTCCAAACAGGTCGAGACGGCGCTACGGGGCCCGCAAGCTTACGCCCTGGCGCGCAACGTCATCGCCGAGATGGAAAAGGCGGGCGTTTGGCCCACGCCGCTGAACTTCGAACTCTGGCTCCATTACGTCAGCGATCCCGACGGCGCCCTGGCGCGTGAGATTCGCCTGCTTCTCGAACAATCGGTCGCCATCTCCGACAAGACCGCCGAAATGCTGGCCGCCGAATTCCTGCCGCGCGGCCGTCTGCCGGACCAGATTCGCGATGTCGGCGCCGTTCTGGACCGCGAGCTGGCCAGCGTCGCCAACGCCATCGCCATGGCTCACAAGACCCAGGCCGATTACGGCGAGACCCTGGCCGACGCCTCCCACACCATGGAAAACGCCGAGGATCCGACGGCCCTGAAGTCCCTGGTCGGCGGCCTGACCACGGCGACCAAGCGGGTGCGCCGCGAGACGGCCATCCTGGAGAAGCGGCTGGAGAAGTCGAACAAGGAAGTCATTCGCCTGCGCGAGAACCTGGAGCAGGTCCGTCGCGACGCCATGACCGACGCCCTGACCAACCTGGCCAACCGCAAGGCGTTCGACGAACGGCTGGAAGCCGCCTGCGCGCCTGACGACGCTTCGCCGCTAGGTCTGGCCATCCTCGACATCGACCATTTCAAGCGTTTCAACGACACCTGGGGTCATCAGACGGGCGATCAGGTTCTGCGCTACGTCTCCACCGTCCTGTCCATTATCTGCGGCAATCACCGATTCGCCGCGCGGTTCGGGGGCGAAGAGTTTGCGATCATCTTCCCGGGCGAGAGCGCCGGCGTGGTGATGGCCGCCCTTGAAAGCATTCGCAGCGACGTGGCCTCTCGCGCTCTGCGCCGGCGCTCGACCAACGACGACCTGGGCTCTGTCACGATATCGGCTGGTTTCGCCCAGCGCCGCAAGGGCGAAACGGCCGCCAGCCTGCTGGAACGCGCCGACGCCGCGCTTTACGATTCCAAGCGCAAGGGGCGCAACTGCATCACCGCCGCCCCTGCGGCGGACCCGGCGCAGCGACAAGTCGCCTGATAACGGGCCTGACAAGGCCAAGCTTTCTGCCATAGTCGCCCGATGCGCAGCTTCGCCTTCAACATCGCCTACTGGATTCTTTCGATCGGCTATGGCCTGACCGCCGCCTTCGCGGCGCTGGCGCCTGGTCGCGGGCCGGCCAGCTGGGTCATCCGCCGCTATGTAAAGCGCATGGTCCAGGCCATGGCCCTGTTCGCCGGCATCCGCCTGCGGGTGCTGGGCAGGGAGCGACTGCCCGAAGGGGCCTTCATCATCGCCTCCAAGCACCAGAGTTGGGGCGACGGCTTCGCCACCTATGATCAGTTCGACGACCTGGCTTTCGTCACCGGCGACCACCTAGAGAAGTTTCCTTTGCTAGGCGGGGTGCTCAAGAAACTGGGGGCCATCGTCGTCAACTCCTGCGGCGGCCACGAAGCCCGAAAGGCCCTGGCCATGCGCGCCGCCGAAGCCCGCGCCGAAAACCGGAAGATTCTGATCTATCCCGAGGGTCACCTGGCCCCCGTTGGCCAGAAGTTCAAATATCGGTCGGGCGTCTGGCACATGTATCGCGACTTCGACATGCCGGTCGTTCCGCTGGCCACCAACCTCGGCCTGTTCTGGCCTGAGGAGAAGTATGAGAAGCACCCAGGCACGGCCACGCTCGACTTCCTGGAACCGATCCCGACCGGCTTGAAGAAAGAAGAGTTCATGGCTCATCTGGAAGCGGTGATAGAGGCCCGCTCCGCCGAGCTGGTCGCCGAGGCCAGGGGTCAGCCCGTTTCGCCTGCCGTGCTGATCGACACCCCGGCTAGGTAGCGGGTCTCGGCTTCTTCCCCGAGACCTTCTTCAGCGCAACCTCCAACGACCGCCGCGCCCAGGCGACCGCTTCCTCGGGATCGTCCAACGCCGTTTCCGGCAGAGTCCAATAGCTCATGCTCAGGGTCCGACCGTGCTTGGTCGGAAAGGTGAAGGGCCGCGACCCGGCCGCCACGAACGCCTCGCCCAGAGCGTCATCGCCCTTCAGCCAGACCACGCCGTGGTCCAACAGAGCGAAGATCACGCCAGAGGCATAGACCCCCGCGCCGCCGAACATCCGCTTGATCTCCAGCCGCGCCAGGCCGGCGAAATGCTCGCGCACCCATTCGCCGAAGTCCGCATCATAGGCCACGTCAGGCGCTGGCGGCCGGCACGATGGTCACGCTCTCGCCGCAGCCGCAGGCGTCCGTCTGGTTCGGATTATTGAACACGAATTTGGACGAAAGCCGCGTCGTCTCGTAGTCGATCTCGGTGCCGATCAGGAACAGCACGGCCTTGGGCTCGATCAGGATGGTCACGCCCTTGTCCTCGACCACCTCATCCAGCGGCTCGACCGCATCGGCATAGGCGAAGGTGTATTCTTGCCCCGCGCAGCCACCGTTCTTGACGCCGATGCGCAGACCGATGTGGTCATTCTCCGCGTTGTCCAGGATTTCACGCACGCGCTCGGCGGCGGCGTCGGTCAGGGTGACGGCCTTGGGGCGCGGACGACGCGGGCGGGATGTGGCTTGAAGCTCGGTCATCAGAACATATTCAAGGCGAGTTTCGCCTCGTCGCTCATCTTGGAGGAATCCCACGGCGGGTCGAACACCAGATTGGCCTTGGCGCTACGCACGCCCTCGACCTTCTCCACCGCCGTCTCGACCCAGCCCGGCATCTCGCCCGCGACCGGGCAACCGGGCGCCGTCAGGGTCATGTCCACCACCACGTCGCGATCGTCGTTCACGTCCACGCGATAGATCAGGCCCAGCTCATAGATGTCGACCGGGATTTCCGGGTCATAGACGGTCTTCAGCGCCTCGATCAGGTCTTCGGTCAGCTTGTCCAGCTCACCCTGCGACAAGGCGCTCTTCTGGGGTTCGTCCCAGGCGGTCTGGAAGGCGTCGCTGTCTTGAAGGGTCTCGTCGGTCATCGGGCTTTACACAAAGAAGTTCCGCGCCTTGATCAGCGCGTCCACGAAGGCGTCCGTATCCTCCAGGGTGTTATATAGGGCGAAGGAGGCGCGCGTGCTCGACGTCACGCCCAATCTTTTCGCCAGCGGCTCGGCGCAGTGGGTTCCGGCCCGCACGGCGACGCCGTAGCGGTCCATGATCTGGGCCACGTCATGGGCGTGCGCGCCTTCTACGGCGAAGGTTAGAAGTGCGCCCTTGCCCTCGGCCTGGCCCAGAATCCGCAGCCAGTTCTGACCCTGAAGCCGATCCAGCGCATGCTGATACAGGGCATGTTCATGCGCCTGCACCGCCGCGCGGTCATATTGCGCCAGCCAGTCCAGCGCCACGCCCAGACCGATGGCCTCCAGGATCGGCGGCGTGCCGGCCTCGAACCGATGCGGCGGCTTGGCGTATCTGATCTGATCCTGAGCCACCGTCTCGATCATCTCCCCGCCCCCCTGATAGGGCGGTAGAGTCTCCAGCGCCTCGGCCTTGCCATACAGGGCGCCGATGCCGGTGGGCGCAAACAGCTTGTGGCCCGTGATCACATAGAAGTCGCAGCCGATGGCCTGGACATCCGGCGTCGCATGGACCGCGCCCTGACAGCCGTCGATCAGCACCTGCGCACCAGCCGCATGGGCCAGTCGCGTAATCTCGGCGACCGGATTGATGGTGCCCAGCACGTTCGACATATGGGTCACCGCGACCATGCGCGTCCTTGGGCCCAACAGGTCGACGTAGGCCGCCATGTCCAGCGCGCCGTCGTCCTTGATCGGCGCCCATTTCAGCACCGCGCCGTAGCGCTCACGCAGAAAATGCCACGGCACGATGTTGGAGTGGTGCTCCATCTCGGTGACGATGATCTCGTCGCCCGGCTGGATCGACAGGCCCAGCCCGTTGGCCACCAGATTGATCGCCTCAGTCCCGCCCTTGGTCCAGACGATCTGGTCCGAGGTTTCCGCATTCAGGAACCGCGCCACGATCTCGCGCGCCTTCTCGAACGCCTCGGTCGCTTCGTTCGACAGGGTGTGCAGGCCGCGGTGGACGTTGGCGTAGCCGCCCTCCATCGTCGCGACCAGAGCGTCGATCACCGCGCGCGGCTTCTGCGCCGAGGCGGCGTTGTCCAGATAGATCAGCGGCTTGCCGTTCACCTGTCGCGACAGGATCGGAAACTGCGCCCGCACGGCGTAGGGATCGAACGTGGTCACAAGCGCGCCGTCAGCCATTCCCGCGCCACCTCTCTTGCGCCCTCGTGATCAATGCGGTCGATGACCTCGATCAGGAAGGCCTGGGTCAGCAGGGCGCGGGCCTCGTCGGCCGGAATGCCGCGCTGCTGCATGTAGAACAGGGCGCTTTCGTCCAGCGTCCCCACCGTATTGCCGTGCGCGCACTGCACATCGTCGGCATAGATGATCAGTTCCGGCTTGGCGTCGATCTCGGCCCGTTCGGAGGCGATCAGGGCGTGGTGGCCCATCCGCGCATCAGTCCCGTCCGCCCCGCGCTCAACTACGATCTTGCCCTGGAAGACGCCGCGCGCGGTATCGCGCGCCACGCCCTTGATCAACTGGCTCGTCGTGCCGTCGGCGGCCAGATGGCTGACGACCGAGGTCACGTCCGCATGGCGCGAACCGTTCAGCAGATACAGACCGTCGACCTGTGCGTGAGCGCCTTGCGCGAAATGCTTCACGCGCGTTTCCAGCCGCTGCAACTTGGCGCCGGTCGTTAGGACCGTCTGGCGAAACACGCCGCCCGCCTCGACGCGCACATCGGCCTCGGTGATGGAGATGGCGTCCTCGGGCTCCTCGACCAGAACCACGCGCGTCACATCCGCCCCCGCCGCCACATCCAGCTCCAGCCGGTTATGGGCCACATAGGCCGAGCCTGAGCCCTCGTGCGTTTCCAGGAGCAGCAGCCGCGCCCCTGCCCGCGCCGACACCCGCGCGCTGGCAGTATGGCCCGTGCCGACGGCGTCAGACACATAGCGAAGGCGCAGCGTCTGCTCGCCCGAGGCGATGAAGTCGGTCACGCCGATCGCGCGACCGTTGGCGAAGATGATCGCCTCGCCGCCCAGGTCGTCGAACACGCCGGGCGCAGACGCTTCCGCCTGCGGCGACGGCTGCGGCGCTTCGCGAAGATACCGCTTCAGGTCGCTGTACTTCCACGCCTCGACCCGCCTTGTCGGGAAGGTGGAGGCGTCCGTCAGGTCAATCCGGGAAGCGGGCGTCATGCGGCTTCGGGCAGATACTTGTCGTACCCTTCCGCCTCCAACTGCAGCGCCAGTTCCGGCCCGCCCGAGGCCACGATGCGACCGCCGGCCAGCACATGCACCCGGTCGGGTTTGATGTAGTCCAGCAGGCGCTGATAATGGGTGATGACCAGCATGGCGCGGTCGGGCGAGCGCAGCGCGTTCACCCCTTCCGACACGATGCGCAGGGCGTCGATGTCCAGGCCCGAATCCGTCTCGTCCAATATCAGCAGCGACGGCTCCAGCAGGGCCATCTGCAGGATCTCCATCCGCTTCTTCTCGCCGCCGGAGAAGCCGACGTTCAGCGGCCGCTTCAGCATCTCAAAATCCATCTTCAACGCCTTGGACGCCTCGCGCACCAGCTTCAGGAAGGCCGGCGCGGCCACCTCCTCCTCGCCCCGCGCGCGCCGCTGGGCGTTCAGGGCCGTGCGTACAAACGTCAGCGCCGGCACGCCGGGAATCTCGATCGGATACTGGAAGGACAGGAAGACGCCCTTTGCCGCGCGTTCGGCGGGTTCCAGCGCCAGCAGGTCGTCGCCCGCCCATTCGACCGCGCCTTCGGTCGCCTCATAGCCCGGCCGACCCGACAGGGCGTAACCCAGCGTCGACTTGCCCGCCCCGTTCGGCCCCATGATGGCGTGCACCTCGCCCGCTGGAACATCGAGCGTCAGGCCCTTGAGGATCGGCTTTTCGCCGACGGAGACGTGGAGGTTGTTGATCTTCAGCATTGTTCTTCTTTACCCGACCGAGCCTTCAAGGCTGATCGCCACTAGTTTTTGCGCCTCGACGGCGAACTCCATCGGCAGCTTCTGCATGACATCGCGGACGAAGCCGTTGACCAGCAGGGCCACCGCCTCCTCCTGCGACAGGCCGCGTTGCTGGGCGTAGAACAGCTGGTCGTCGGACAACCGAGTCGTCGTCGCCTCGTGCTCCAGCTGAGCCGAGCCGTTGCGGGCCTCGATATAGGGGATGGTGTGCGAGCCGCACTCCTTGCCGATCAGCAAGCTGTCGCACTGGGTGAAGTTGCGTACCCCCGTCGCCTTCGGATGCACCGAGACCAGACCGCGATAGGTCGAGTCCGACCGACCCGCCGACACCGCCTTGGCGATGATCCGCGACTTCGAGTTCTTGCCCAGGTGGATCATCTTGGTGCCGGTGTCCGCCTGCTGATGCCCGTTGGTGATGGCGATGGAATAGAATTCGCCCGAGCTTTCCTCGCCCTTCAGGATGCACGAAGGATACTTCCAGGTTACGGCCGAACCCGTCTCGACCTGGGTCCACGACACCTTGGACCGGTCGCCCCGGCAATCCGCCCGTTTGGTGACGAAGTTGTAGATGCCGCCCTTGCCCTCGGCGTCGCCGGGGTACCAATTCTGGACGGTCGAGTATTTCACCTCGGCGTCGTCCAGCGCCACGATCTCGACCACCGCCGCATGCAGTTGGTTCTCGTCGCGCATCGGCGCGGTGCAGCCCTCTAGGTAGGAGACGTAAGCCCCCTTGTCGGCGATAATCAGCGTCCGCTCGAACTGCCCGGTCTGGCTGGCGTTGATGCGGAAATAGGTCGACAGCTCCATCGGGCATTTCACGCCGGGCGGGATGTAGACGAACGAGCCGTCCGAAAAGACCGCGCTATTCAGGGCCGCGAAATAGTTGTCCGAGACCGGCACCACCGACCCCAGATATTGACGCACCAGATCAGGATATTCGCGCAAGGCCTCGGAAATCGGCATGAAAATCACGCCGACCTTGGCCAGTTCCTCCTTGAAGGTGGTAACCACGGACACGCTGTCGAACACGGCGTCCACGGCGACCTTGGGCGCGCCCTGCACCCCCGCCAGCACCTCCTGCTCCTTCAGCGGAATGCCCAGCTTCTTGTAGACTTCCAGTATCTCGGGATCGACCTCGTCCAGAGACTTCGGGCCTTCCTTCTGCTTGGGCGCCGCATAGTAGAACAGGTCCTGATAATCGACCAGCTCATACTTCACGGCCGCCCAGGTCGGTTCCTCCATCGCCAGCCAGCGCTCATAGGCGGCCAGACGCCATTCCAGCATCCATTCCGGCTCGCCCTTCTTCTCGGAGATGAAACGGACGATGTCGGCGTTCAGGCCACGCGGCGCGAACTCCTGCTCGATGTCGGAGGTAAAGCCGTGCGCGTACTTCTCCAGCGCGGCGACGGCGTCGATGGTTTCCTTGACGGCGGCCATCAGGCGACCTCTCTCACGCGCTCGGCGGCGCGTGTCTTATGCTTGTTGTAGGCGGCGACCCAGGCGTCGGCGAACCTTGCCCAGTCATTTTCACTCGTCCCCCAGCCGCCGGAGACGCGCACGCCCCCGGTCGCCAGGGTGTTCAGGCCCATGGCGCTGATGGTCTTGGACGGCTTGACCTTGCCAGAAGAACAGGCCGAACCCGCCGACACCATGACGCCGGTCATATCAAGAATGATAAGTTGTTGCGGGCTGTCCCAGCCTTCGACCGCCATGAACAGGGTGTTGGGCAGACGCGGAACCGCGCCGCCAATGATGACGGCGCCCGCCGCCACGACCTTGGCCTCGGCTGCATCACGCCAGGCCACGTGCGATTCCATCGCCTCCAGATCACGCGCGGCGCAGTCGGCGGCGACGCCGAACCCCGCTATGCCTGGCACATTCTCGGTTCCGGCGCGCAGGCCCCGCTCCTGTCCGGCGCCATGCAGAATGCGGACGCCCGACACGCCTTCCTTCAGGATCAGCGCGCCCACGCCCTGCGGCCCGCCGAGCTTGTGCGCCGAGAGCGTCAGGCTGTCGGCGTCCAGCACCCGAATATCGACGCCGATCTTGCCCGCCGACTGGATGGCGTCGACGTGCAGCCAGCCGCCGGCCGCCCGCACCAGCGCAGCCGCATGACTAATCGGCTGGATCACGCCGCTTTCATTGTTTGCATGATGGATGGCGACCACGGCCCGGCCCGGACGGCTCAGCGCCTCAGCCAACCACTCCAGATCGACAACGCCATTGGCATCGACCGGCAGCACTTCGACCGGCGCACCCGCGTTCGCCGCCGTCTCGGCCACGCACGGATGCTCCGTCGCCGATACGATCAGACGCTCGCAGCCCGCCGCCAGCGCACTGGCGACGCCCTGGGCGTTGGCTTCGGTGCCGCCGCTGTTGAACACCACCGCCGTCGGGTCCGCCCCGACCAGTTCGCCAACCTGCGCCCGCGCCGTCTCGACCCGCGCCCGCGCGCGGCGGCCCGCCGCATGGACCGCAGAGGGGTTGCCGTTGTCGGCCAGGGCCTTCGCCATAATCTCCAGCACTTCCGGTCGCACCAGGGCTGAGGCGTTGTAATCCAAATAGACGCCGCTCATGCCGCGACCCCCACGGCCGAGGGCTCCACATTGCGCCGGCGCTGGCCCGTGCGGTTCATCACCACATCCTCCAGCGACACGCCGGCCAGATAGCGATGGATCTCGTCGCCCAGGTCTTCCCACAGATTATGCGTAATGCAGCGTTCGCCAGCCAGCATGCAGCCCTTGGGCGAGCCATGCGCCACGCAGCGCGTCGCCCGGATCGGCTCATCGACTGCCAGAACGATTTCCGCCACCACCGTCTCGTGCGCCGCCTTGGCCAGACGGTATCCGCCGCCCGGTCCCCGCACGCTCTTGACCAGTTCGCTTTTGCGCAGCCGGGCGAAAAGCTGCTCCAGATAGCTCAGCGAAATCTCCTGGCGCGCGGCGATTTCGGCCAGCGACACGGCCCGGATTTCGCCGCCCTCGCCGCGTCCGTTCTTGGCCAGATCGGCCATCGCCATCACGGCGTATCGTCCCTTGGTCGACAGACGCATTTCGCACCTTCAAAAATTGCGCGCTTTTCGGGGCTCCTGTGCTAGAACCCGCGCCTTCGCAAAGGCGGCGCGCTTGCGGAGGGACTTATAAAGTCCCACCTCCGCGGTCAAGTATTACGCACTCGCGAAATGACAGTTGAACGGATTCCAGAGCCCCTATGCCTGAAGTCATCCTGCCCGGCGCCTCCGGTCGCATCGAAGGCCGCTATTCTCCCGGCAAGCGCCCGAACGCTCCGATCGCCCTGATTCTGCACCCGCACCCCAAGGCGGGCGGGCATATGAACAACCCGGTCGCGGTCACCCTGCACCAGCTGTTCCAGCAGCGCGGCTTCGCCACCCTGCGCTACAATTCGCGCGGCGTGGGCAAGTCGCAGGGCGAGTTCGATAGCGGCATCGGCGAGCTGGCGGACGCCGCCACTGCGCTGGACTGGCTGCAGTCAAACAACCCCGGCGCCAGCCAGACCTGGGTCGCCGGCTATCAGTTCGGCGCCTATATCGGCATGCAACTGCTGATGCGCCGCCCCGAGACGGATGGCTTCATCTCGGTGTCGCCGCCGTCGAACATGTACGATTTCAGCTTCCTGGCCCCCTGCCCGGCGTCCGGCCTGTTCCTGCACGGCACCGCGGACACGATCGTGCCCCCGGTCGAGGTCGAGCGCGTGGTCAACAAGCTGCGCACCCAGAAGGGCATCGTCATCGACTACGAACTGGAAGAGGGCGCCAGCCACTTCTGGCAGGACCACATGAGCGCGGTCGAAACCCGCGTCGGCGCCTATCTGGACAAGCGCCTGGAAGAAAAGCCCGCCTGACCCTAGATACGCGGTCGCCTTCAGGAGACCCCGTATGCGGCACGACATTGTCATCATCGGCGGCGGCGCGGGCGGGTTGGAGCTTGCCTCCCGTCTGGGTCGCCGGTTTGGCCCGCGTGAGGGGCGCCGCCGCGTCCTGCTGATCGACCGATCCATTTTCCACCTGTGGAAGCCCAGCCTGCACGAGGTCGCGGCCGGATCGCTGGATTCGCACCAGGAGGGTCTGTCCTATCCGGTCTTGGCGCGCCGCAACCATTTCAGCTTCGCTTTCGGCGACCTGACGGGGCTGGACGCCGACGACAAGACCCTGACCCTGGCCGAAATCCGCGACGACGACGGCGAGGTGCTGGTCGCGCCCCGCACCCTCGGCTTCGAGACCCTGGTTCTGGCCATCGGCAGCGGCTCGAACCTGTTCGGGACGACGGGCGCCGCCGAACACGCCCATCTGCTGGAGAATGTCTCCGACGCCGAAGCCTTCAATCGACGCCTGACCTCAGCCTTTCTGGCGACGGCCTATTCGGACGAGCGGACGCTGAACATCGCCATCGTCGGGGCCGGCGCGACGGGGGTGGAGCTGTCCACCGAACTGATCGAGGGTCATGACGAACTGTCCGCCGGCCTGACGTCGGACCAGAAGTTCGATCTGGCCGTCACCCTCGTCGAGGCTGCGCCCCGCATCCTGGGCGGCCTGCCCGAGCGCGTCTCGACAAAGGCAGCCCATGCGCTTCAAGCCAAGGGCGTGCGCCTATTGACCGACGCCAAGGTCAACGCCGTCCATGCCGACCGGCTCGATACCTCGAAGGGCGATGTACCCGCCGACCTCATCGTCTGGGCCGCCGGCGTCAAGGCGGCCGACACCAACCCGGACCTGGGACTGGCGACGGGGCGGCTGAACCAGTTCGTCGTGGACGACCATCTGCGCACCTCGGCGCCGGGCGTATACGCCATGGGCGACTGCGCCGAGGCGCCCGGTCCAGACAGCCGCCCCGTGCCCGCCCGGGCCCAGGCGGCGGCCCAACAGGCCGCCTATCTTGCCAAGGCCCTTTCCCATCCCGGCCGCGATCCCGGCCCCTACGTCTATCGCGACAAGGGTTCGCTGGTGTCGCTGGGCGGGGACAAGGGCGTGGGCGCCTTAATGGGCGGCCTGGGCGGTCAGAACTTCCTGATCGAGGGCCTGGTCGCCAAATGGGCCTATATGGCGCTGCATCTGGATCATCACCGCGCCATTCTGGGGGTGCGCCGCACGATCCTGCTGGCCCTGTCGCGCCTGCTTCATCGCCGCGTTTCCGGGCGGCTGAAACTGCACTGATACGGGCGGTTAAGGCTTGATCGTCATGATCGCGCCGAAACTGTCGCGAGCCGTCCCATGCGTCTGATCCCGCCCACCCTCCTCGTCGGCGCCCTTCTGCTGTCGTCGCCTGTGGCGGCGCAGGATCGGGTGCAGCGCGAATTCTGCGCCGACCGTCCGGGTCAGGGGACGCCCGCCTGTGTCCTGGACCAGGGGCGCTGGCAGGTCGAACTGGGCCTGTTCGACGCCAGCCGCCAGAGCGACGACGGCGCCAGGATCCGCGCATGGGACGCGGGCGACCTGCTGGTCCGTTACGGCCTGACCGGCCTGACCGAACTGCAGATGGGCCTGACCAGTTGGAATCATGAGACCGTCACCGACCGCGCCAGCGGCGCGCGCGAGGTGTCGAAAGGGGTCGGCGACCTGACGCTCGCGCTGCGTCATTCGCTGGCCAATCCCGACGGTTCGGGCGTGTCCGCGGCGGTTCAGGGATTCGTCACCGCACCGACCGGCGCCCGCGACATCCGCGCCGACGGGTTCGAAGGCGGAGTGATCTTGCCCGTTTCGCTGCCGCTCGACGCCGATTGGAGCCTCAGCCTGTCGCCTCAGGTCGGCTGGGTGTCCAATGCGGACGGCGAGGGTCGCCATGCGGCGTACACGATGGTCGCCGGCCTGGGTCGCGACATCGGTCAGTGGAACCTGGGCGCCGAACTCTGGATCAGCCGCGACGACGATCCCGCGCAGCCGACCACCCAGTCCACCTTCGATCTGACCGCCGCCTGGTCGCCCCCCGCCCTGCCCGACGCCCAGTTGGACTTCGGCGTCAACCTGGGCCTGAACGACGATAGCCCCGATGTGGCTTTCGGCGTTGGTGTCGCCCGGCGGTTCTGAGACGATTGCGACAGTTGCGTTCCACGTGACAGATTGTCTTGTCCAAGCCGCAACCATCGCTGGCGGCGTCGTCAATGATCGGCGGGCCGTGCAAAGCCCCTTCGCACGGCCCCGATCGCTTACGCCGCCTCGACGTCCTCTTCGGCCGGGACGGTGCGGATCATATAGTCGAAGGCGGACAGGCCCGCCTTGGAGCCTTCCCCCATGGCGATGACGATCTGCTTGTACGGCACGGTCGTCACATCGCCGGCGGCGAAGACGCCCGGCTGGCTTGTCTCGCCGCGATGGTCGACCTCGATCTCACCGCGCGTCGTCAGGGCGACCGCGCCATGCAGCCATTCGGTGTTCGGAACCAGACCGATCTGCACGAAGACGCCCTCCAGATCGACGTCGTGATGGGCGTCGGCGTTGCGGTCCTTGTAGGACAGGCCCGTCACCTTCTCGCCGTCGCCATGCACTTCGGTCGTCAATGCAGATGTCACGATCCGCACGTTGGGGAGGGTCGCCAGCTTCCGCTGAAGCACCGCATCGGCCCGCAGTTCGCTGTCGTATTCGATCAGGGTCACATGGGCGACGATGCCGGCCAGATCGATGGCCGCCTCGACGCCTGAGTTGCCGCCGCCGATCACCGCCACGCGCTTGCCCTTGAACAGCGGGCCGTCGCAGTGCGGGCAATAGGCCACGCCCTTGTTCTTGTACTGATCCTCGCCCGGCACGTTCATCTGGCGCCAGCGGGCGCCGGTCGACAGGATCACCGTCCGCGACTTCAGCGACGCGCCGTTCTCCAGCACCACCTCATGCAGACCGCCCGGAACCTTGGACGGCGCCAGCTTGGCCGCCTTCTGCAGGTTCATGATGTCCACCTCGTACTCGCGGACGTGCTGCTCCAGATGGGCGGCCAGCTTCGGCCCCTCGGTATGGGGCACCGAGATGAAGTTCTCGATGGCCATGGTGTCCAGCACCTGCCCGCCGAATCGTTCGGCCGCGATGCCCGTGCGGATGCCCTTGCGCGCCGTATAGATGGCCGCCGCCGCGCCGGCGGGACCGCCGCCGATGACCAGCACGTCGAACGGATCCTTCGCCTTGATCTTCTCGGCGGCCTTCGCCTCGGCGCCGGTGTCGATCTTGGCGACGATCTGCTCCAGCTCCATCCGGCCCTGACCGAACAGTTCGCCGTTCAGGAAGACGGTCGGCACGGCCATGACCTTGCGGGCCTCGACCTCGTCCTTGAACAGGCCGCCCTCGATGGCGACGTGCTTGATGCGCGGATTGATGACGCTCATCAGGTTCAGCGCCTGCACCACGTCGGGGCAGTTCTGGCAAGACAGCGAGAAATAGGTCTCGAACAGATAGTCGCCCTCCAGGTCCTTGACCTGTTGGATCACCTCCTGCGCCGCCTTGGACGGATGGCCGCCGACGTGCAGCAGAGCCAGAACCAGCGAGGTGAACTCGTGGCCCAGCGGAATGCCCGCGAACCGCACGCCGATGTCCGTGCCCTTGCGGCGGATCAGGAAGCTGGGCTGCCGTTCGTCGTCATAGTCCCGGCCCATCTCGACCTTGCCGTGCGAGACCGAGACGATGTCCTCCAGCAGGACCTTCAACTCCTGCGACTTGGGTCCCGCGCCCAGCGAGGCGACCAGTTCCACCGGATGGACGATGTTCTTGAGGTAGCCCTCGAGCTGAGATTTCAGATTGGCGTCGAGCATGGGGGTCCTCGTGAATTCTGGGATTGGACGTCGCCCTCAAGCCGCCTCGGCGAGGGCTGGACGCAAAAAGGCCGCAGGGTTGAAACGCTACGCACCCCACGGCCTCTGCGGGCGCCGGATCTTGTCCGGCGCCGATGATCGGCGGCGTTTGAACCGCGCCGCCGATCAAACCTGGGGTCTTAGATCTTGCCGACGAGGTCGAGCGACGGGGCCAGGGTGGCTTCGCCTTCTTCCCACTTCGCCGGGCAGACTTCGCCGGGGTGCGAACGCACATACTGGGCGGCCTTGACCTTGCGCAGCAGTTCCGCGGCGTTGCGGCCGATGCCTTCCGAGGTCGTCTCGGTGAACTGGATCACGCCGTCAGGATCGACCAGGAAGGTGGCGCGGTCGGCCAGGCCCACGCCCGGACGCATGGCGTCGAAGTTGTTGGTCACCACGCCCGAGGGGTCGCCCAGCATGGTGTAGGTGATCTTGCCAATGGCCGGCGACGAATCATGCCACGCCTTGTGCGAGAAGTGGGTGTCGGTCGACACCGAATAGATTTCGACGCCCAGCTTCTGGAACTCGGCATAGTGGTCCGCCAGGTCTTCCAGTTCGGTCGGGCAGACGAAGGTGAAGTCGGCCGGATAGAAGAAGAAGATCGCCCACTTGCCCGCAACATCGGCGTCCGTGACCGTCAGGAACTTGCCGTCCTTATAGGCTTCGGCCGTGAACGGCTTGAGGGTCGTGTTGATGAGGGCCATGCGGAAAATCCAATGCAAGTGGTTGGGAGGCCCCTTCCTACCGCACCGCACCAAATAAGCCCAATCACTTATTTGCAGGTGCGTGATAGATTTTAGTTATACAAAATGATGCGCCCTAACCCGTCATTCTCGGCCTTGCCTCCAGGATGACGAAGACCAGCGTCAATACAGAAGGAACGGCCGCCTGGTCTCCTCCCACGCCCCCTCGTCCGGTTTGGTGGCCGCATCCAGGTCGGCCGGCGTCGCGCCCGCGTCGTCCGCCCATTTCCGCAAACCGGGCCCGCCGTTGATCACGTCGATGGGAAGCTTGCCGAACGCATACTCATACGGAAAATCACGCCACAGATCGTAGTCTGGGTACAGCCGCCGGATCGCCTTGAACCCCAGCGCCTGAACCCGCCACGGCCTGAACGCCGCATGGTCGTAGGCCGGATCGTCGACGTGGATCTGGACGCCGCTGCACAGTTTGCCGACATGCTTATGGAAGGTCGGCTCGAACCACATGGGTCGCAGCACGCAGCCCGCCAGCCAATCCGGCGCCAGCGCCTTCATCTCGGCGATCACCGCCCGCGCGTCGATGTCGGGCGCCCCGAACAACTCCAGCGGCCGCGTCGTACCCCGCCCTTCCGACAGGGTCGCCCCCTCCAGCATCACCGTCCCGGCATAGGCCCGCGCCATCGACAGGTTCGGGGCATTGGGGCTGGGGTTGACCCACGACCGTTCGCCCAGCGGCCAGCCGAAGCCCGGCCCCTGCTCGGGCGCCCAGCCCTGCATCTCGATCACCCGATATTCGACGTCCAGCTTGAAGTGATCGATGAACCACCGTCCCAGTTCGCCCAGGGTCATGCCGTGGCGCATCGGCATCGGCCCGGCGCCGACGAAACTCTCGTATCCCGGCTTCAACGTCAGCCCCTCGACCGGCCGTCCCGCCGGATTGGGCCGATCCAGCACCCAGACCGCCTTGCCGCATTTCGCAGACGCCTCCAGCACATAGAGCAGCGTCGTCACATAGGTGTAGATGCGGCAGCCCAGGTCCTGCAGGTCGATCAGGATGACGTCGAACGTCTCCATCCATTCGTCCTTGGGCCTACGCACCTCTCCATACAGGCTGAAGACAGGAATGCCGTGGACCGGATCGCGATAATCCGGGCTCTCCATCATATTGTCCTGCAGGTCGCCCTTCATCCCGTGCTGGGGTCCGAAGGCGGCGCTCAGCGCGATCTCGGGACAGGCGGCCAGCACATCCACCGCATGGGTCAGGTCCTTCGTCACCGACGCCGGATGCGCCAGCAACGCCACGCGCCGCCCCTTCAACGGCGCCCGCAGCGCAGCGTCGGACAAAAGGCGGTCGAGACCGAAATTCATGTCAGCTCCAGCGCGAACGAGTCGGGATGATGAAAGTCGGGCTTATCCGAAGGATGCGCCAGCGCCCAATAGCCCATCGCCCCGTCCAACCCTTGGATCACCGCCGTCAGCCCCACGGGCTTGGCCGCATCCTCGGGCAACGTCACGTCGGCCGTCAGCACGAACCGCCCCGGCGCCGTCCGCGTGACGATGAAAGGCGCCGACATCTCCAGCGCTTTCATCCCCTCGCGATAGCCGTCGAATCGATAGGCCGCCCACGCCCCCGATGGCGACAGATTGTACTCCACATAGCCATCCGCCGTCCGCACGAACGCCTCGAAACAGGTCGCCCGCCACAGATCGTCGGTCCGCACCCGTTCCGCGCCTTGCGGCCATCGCAGCATTTCGACCGGCCCGGCCAGCACATATTCCAGGCTCAACACTCGCCCCGCCCGCCGCGCCGCGACCTCCAGCGTCAGCCCCGCAGGGCTGGATGTCGGGTGCGGGATCAGGGGCAGGCGCATACCTCTTCGTATCGCAAGCCCGGCGCCGGTCAACGGCGTCTCCATCCCATTGGTCGGCGTCAATCCCTTTGCCCACAAGGCTTTGCGCCCGGCATCATGGCTTTTGGCGCCCGCTTTTCAGGTCCGGTCTATAATGCCGGCTCCCGCCATTTGGAGCGCGCCGCCCAATTACACCTTCTTGCACATTGCACTGTTTTCTACGGTGCAGTGCAATTTCGCCCGACCCGTATTTCAGACTATTCAGACTATTCAGACGGTGTTTTCTCGCCCGACCGTCCGAGCCCCTCGTCTCTCCTAACCCGCCAGCAAAGGGCAGACGCCTGTCGGCATCTTTGCTAACGGAGCTTCGCCATGACCGAACACACTTTCAAATCCGACTTCCTCCGCACCATGCAGGCGCGCGGCTATATCCATCAGATCACCCACCCGTCCGAGCTGGACGAGGCGGCGACCACAGGCGTGGTGATGGGCTATATCGGCTTCGACGCCACGGCGGCGTCGCTGCACGTCGGGCACCTGATCCAGATCATGCTGCTGCGCCGTCTTCAGCAGGCGGGGCACAAACCCATCGTCCTGATGGGCGGCGGCACGACCAAGGTGGGCGACCCCAGCTTCAAGGACACCCAGCGTCCCCTGCTGACCGAGGAGCGGATCGCCGAGAACATCGCCGGCATCAAGGGCGTGTTCGAGAAGTTCCTGACCTTCGGCGACGGCCCGTCCGACGCCACCATGGTCGACAATGACGAGTGGTTGTCCAAGCTGGGCTACCTGGAGTTCCTGCGCGACTACGGCACCCATTTCACCGTGAACCGGATGCTCAGCTTCGATTCCGTCAAGCTGCGCCTGGAGCGCGAGCAGCCGCTGACCTTCCTCGAATTCAACTACATGCTGATGCAGGCCACCGACTTCCTGGAGCTGAACCGCCGCTATGGCTGCACGCTACAGATGGGCGGTTCGGACCAGTGGGGCAATATCATCAACGGCGTCGAACTTACCCGCAAGGTGGACCAAAAGGCGGCCTTCGGCCTGACCACGCCGCTCTTGTCCACGGCCTCGGGCCAGAAGATGGGCAAGACCGTGGGCGGGGCCGTCTGGCTGAACGCCGACGCCCTGTCGCCCTATGACTACTGGCAGTACTGGCGCAACACCGAGGACGGCGACGTAGGCCGCTTCATGCGCCTGTTCACCGACCTGTCGGACGACGAGATCGCGGGATATGAGGCGCTGGAAGGCGCCGCCATCAACGACGCCAAGAAGGCGCTGGCCGACGCCTGCACGACCATGCTGCACGGCGCCGAAGCCGCCGCGACCGCACGCGCCGCCGCCGAAACCGCCTTCGAAAAGGGGCAGGTCTCGGCCGACCTGCCGACCGTCGAACTCTCTGCGTCCGAGGTTTACGGCGCCATGATCGCCGCCGTCGTGACCAAGACCGGCCTGACGGCCTCCAACGGCGAGGCCCGACGCCTGGCCCAGGGCGGCGGCCTTCGTCTGAACGACGCCGCCGTGTCCGACGGCGGCCAGCTGCTTACCGAGGCCGACCTCAAGGACGGCGTCATCAAGCTTGCCGCCGGCAAGAAGAAGATCGTGTTGGTGAAGCCGGTCTGATCCGCTCCCTAATCCCGCTCATCCCCGCGAAAGCGGGGACCCAGAGGGTGTCAAAGCATAGCCTTCTTCACCTACATCGTCGCCAGTCGGCGAAACGGTACCCTTTACACGGGTTCGACCGACGATCTGATCCAGCGCGTGGACCAGCACAAGAACAAGACCTTCGCCGGCTTCACGGCCAAGTACGACGTTAATGTGCTGGTCTGGTTCGAGGTTCACGAGACTCGCGAAGGCGCTTTTCGTCGCGAACGGCAGATCAAGAAGTGGAACCGCAGTTGGAAACTCGAACTGATCGCGAAACAGAATCCAGACTGGCGTGATCTCTTCGACCATGTTCGCCTTGGCGATTTGAAGGACGCTGAAGACTGGGTCCCCGCTTTCGCGGGGATGAGCGGAAATAAAGAAGGCGCTTCCGATGATTGAACAAGGCCTCCTCGCCCCCGCCCTGGACCGGCCCGCCGACAACGGCGGCCACGTCTCCCTCGCCGCCCTCAAGGGCAAGCCCGCCGTCGTCTATTTCTACCCCAAGGACGACACGACCGGCTGCACGCGAGAGGCGCAGGACTTCACCGCCCTAGCCGCCGAGTTCGCCGCCCTGGGCGCGACCGTCATCGGCGTGTCCAAGGACACGGTGAAGAAGCACGACCGCTTCAAGGCCAAATACGACCTGGCAGTCGTCCTGGCCTCCGACGAGGACGGCGCCGCCTGCGAGGCCTGGGGCGTGTGGGTGCAGAAGAAGCTGTACGGTCGCGAGTATATGGGCATCGAGCGCGCGACCTTCCTGGTCGATGCGGATGGCCGGGTGGCCCGCGTCTGGCGCAACGTCAAGGTCGCCGGCCACGCCGCCGAAGTGCTGGAGGCCGTAAAGGCTCTGTGATCGGCGAGCGCCGTTCGGAAGCGGCGCTTGACCTGGGCCGCCCGCCCACGGCCTAGTGGGCCTGAGGGCTATAGGGGCTTGGCCGGCCTTGGCTGGCAGATGCGGAGCGCACCATGTTCACCAAGAGCAAATCCTACGACAACGGATCACAGGGGCTGGGCATCCCCCCGGCGCCAGAGCCCACCCCGGCGCCTGCGCCCGCCCAGACGCCCCTGCCGACGGCGGCGGCGGCCCCGCGCGCGCCAGAGCCTGCACGGACGGCGCCGCGATCCAGCAACCTGTCCACCCTGTCGGCAGGCGTGAAGTACGAAGGCAACATCTCCGGCGCCGGCGAGCTTCAGGTCGACGGCTCGCTGAAGGGCGACGTGCGCGTCTCGCGCGTGGTCATCGGCGAAGGCGGCTCGGTGGAGGGCACGGTCCATGCCGACGTGCTGGACGTGCGCGGCCGCGTCTCGGGCGCCATCGTGGCCAAACAGGTCAAGCTCTACGCCACCGCCCGGGTCGAGGGCGACATCACCCAGGAGCAGTTGGCTATCGACCAAGGCGCCTGGTTCCAGGGCCGCTGCAACCAAGCCAAGCGCGACACCCCCGGCGCCGCCATGCTGGAAGCGCCAAAAACTGAAAAGGCGGACAAGGCCGAGACCAAGTCGCCGGCCTGAACCTGCAATCGACGCGGGCTCAAGCAGGGCCAAAGGCTGGTAGCCTAAAATGAAAGGGGCGGTCCATCGGACCGCCCCTTTTGCCTAATCGACGCTGGATCCTCGCGTCTCGCCGACCCGGGCCGCAAGCGCGGCGCCCATGAAGGCGTCCAGATCGCCGTCCAGCACCCCCTGGGTGTCCGAGGTCTCAACCTCCGTCCGCAGGTCCTTCACCATCTGATACGGCTGCAAGACATAGGATCGGATCTGGTGGCCCCAGCCGATGTCCGTCTTGGCGTCGGCCAGAGCCTGGGCCGCCGCCTCGCGCTTCTGCAACTCCAGCTCGTACAGGCGCGCCCGCAGCATCTTCCAGGCCATTTCGCGGTTCTGGTGCTGCGACCGGCCTGCCTGGCAGGCCACGACGGTGTTGGTCGGGGTGTGCGTCAGGCGCACGGCCGAGTCTGTCTTGTTGATGTGCTGACCGCCCGCGCCGGACGCGCGATAGGTGTCGGTGCGCACGTCCGAGGGGTTGATGTCGATTTCGATGGCGTCGTCCACGACCGGCGACACCCCGATGGACGCGAAGCTGGTGTGGCGCTTGGCCGCCGCGTCGTAGGGGCTGATGCGGACCAGCCGGTGAACGCCCGATTCGGACTTCAGCCAGCCATAGGCGTTCGGCCCCTCGATCAGGATGGTGGCCGACTTGACCCCCGCCTGTTCGCCCTCTTCGTGCGCCTCGATCGTGACCTCATAGCCGTGCGCCTTGGCCCAGCGGGAATACATCCGCAGCAGCATTCCGGCCCAGTCGTTCGACTCGGTGCCGCCGGCGCCGGAGTTCACTTCCAGATAGGCGTCGTTGCCGTCGGCCTCACCGGACAACAGGGCTTCCAGTTCGGCGCGGGCGGCGCGGTCCTTGATGCCGCGCAGCGAAGCACGCGCGTCTTCCAGCGCGCCCTCGTCGCCTTCCTCATCCGCCATCTCGGCCAGCATCACCCCGTCCTCGAGGTCCTGCTCCATCGCCTTGACGGTGTTGATCTTGCCTTCCAGCTGCGAGCGCTCGCGGCTGACGGCCTGGGCCTCGTCGGGCTTGTCCCACAGCGTCGGATCCTCGACCCGCGCGTTCAGCTCATCGAGCTTTCTTAGAGCGACATCCCAGTCAAAGACGCCTCCTGAGCAGAGCAACGCTCTGCTCGATGTCGGCCTTCATGGCCTCGACATCCGGTCTCATCGCAATCTCCGCGACACAACGCCCTCAAGTAGCGAGGCCCGCAGGCCGCGCGATAGGGCAGGATTAATGGAAAACGGCGCGCCACGAGGACGCGCCGTTCGATGGGCCTACCTAGAGCCTCAGTACAATCCGCTCAAGTCCTCTGCCGGCGCCTTCTTCGGCGGCGGCGGGGCCGAGGGAGCGGGCGCAGACGCCGGTGCGCCGCTGGCGGCCTCCTGCTCGCGCCGGATCACGTCATAGTAGTTCTGGGGTCCGACGGGTTGCGCCGGGCCAGTCGGCGCCGATGGCGGGGCCTGACGTTCGGTGCCCGGACGGAAGGCTTCCTCGATGCCGTTCACGGTGCGGAAGATGGCGTTCTTGGGCCGCACGAACGGGCGAGCCGGCCGTTCCTTCAGCGCCGTCTGCATGAAGTCGGTGAACACCGGCACGGCGGCGGACGCCCCGGCTTCGCCGGAACCCAGCGAGCGATTGTCGTCGAAGCCGATGAAGACGCCGACCACGATGTCGGTGGTGAAGCCCACGAACCAGGCCGAGCGATATTCATTGGTCGTGCCCGTCTTGCCCGCGACCCACGGCCCGAGGCCCCGGGCGCTGGCGGCGGTGCCGCGCTGAACCACGCCTTCCAGCATGGAGCTCATCTGATAGGCGGTGATCGGGTCGATCACCTGCGTCCCGCGCTGTTGCAGGCGCGGGGATTCCTGGCCCGAGAAGCCGCGTCCGCACTCGCGGCAGCTACGGTTGTCGGCGCGGAAGATGGTCTCGCCGTCGCGATCCTGCACATAGTCGATCAGATAGGGCGTCACCCGTCGGCCGCCGTTGGCGAAGGCGGAATAGGCGGCCGTGATGTCCAGCGGCGTCACCTCGCCCGCGCCCAGCGACACCGAAAGGTTGGGCGTCATGCCCGGCAGACCCATCCGATCCGCCTGTTCCACGATCTTCTTCATGCCAACCGACTGGGCCAGGCGCACCGTCATCACGTTGCGCGACAGTTCCAGCCCGCGCCGCAGCGTCTGCGGGCCGTAATACTGGCGGCTGTAGTTCTCGGGCGTCCAGCGCTGGCCGTTCGGTCCGCCGGCGAAGCTGATCGGCGCGTCCAGGACGATGGAGGCGGGGGTGAAGTCTCCCTCCAGCGCGGTCGCATAGACGAAGGGCTTGAACGCCGATCCCGGCTGGCGCTTGGCCTGGGTCGCGCGGTTGAAGCTGGACAGGGCATAGGAGTAGCCGCCGACCATCGCCAGCACCCGGCCCGACTGCGGCTCGATCGCCACCAGGGCGCCGTTGACGCGCGGGACCTGTTTCAGAGCGTACTGGCCGCCCTTGGGCTCCACGAAGATCAGTTCGCCGCGTTTCAGTTGGCGATTGGCGTTGGCCCAGGCGGCGTCGGCGGCCAGCAGGGTTCCGGTCTTGTCGGTCTTGGCGGTGCGGATGCGAACGGTGTTGCCGCTGACGCTCTCGATGGCGGCCGCTTCCCAGGAACGGCGCTCGGGCGGGATCTGGCCCCGCAGGGCCTCGGCCTGCCAGCCCGGCTCGAACTCGGTCGTGCCCCAGCCGCCGCGCCAGCCGTGACGCCGGTCATAGTTCTCCAGCCCCTGCATCAGGGCGCGGCGCGCCGCCGTCTGCAGCGTCGGGTCCAGCGTCGTGCGCATATAGAAGCCGCCGGCGCGCAGTTGTTCGCCGAACTGAGGATTGGCGGCCGCCTGACGACGCGCCTCCTCCACGAAGAAGTCGGCGTCCTTGTAGTCTGAACGCTGGGGGGCGTCACGCGTGACCAGCGGCTTGGCGCGCGCCTCGGTCAGTTGCTGCGGGGTCAGCCAGCCGCTCTGCTCCATCTCGCCCAGCACCCAGTCGCGCCGCCCCTTGGCCGCGCCGGGGTGGCGTTTGGGGTGATAGTTGTTCGGCCCCTTGGGCAGCGACGCCAGGAAGGCCGTCTCGTCCGGCGTCAGCTGGGCCAGCGACTTGCCGAAATAGTTGTAGGCCGCAGACGCGATGCCGAACGACCGATATCCCAGGAAGATTTCGTTCAGATAAAGTTCCAGGATCTGCTGCTTGGACAGGGTCGCCTCCAGCCTGTTGGCCAGGATGGCTTCCTTCAGCTTGCGGTTCAGGCTGGATTCGTTGGTCAGCAGGACGTTCTTGGCCACCTGCTGGGTGATGGTCGAACCGCCTTCAAGCCGCCGGCCCGAGGCCAGGTTGAACACGTTCTTCAGCGACGCCCGGCCGATGCCGCCCACGTCGATTCCGCCGTGCTGGAAGAAGTTCCGATCCTCGGCCGCCAGGAAGGCGTGGATCACCGTCTGCGGAATCTGATCGTAGGAGACATAGATTCGGCGCTCGTCCGAAAACTCGCCGATCAGGGTGCCGTCGCCGGCATAGACCCGCGTCGCGGTCGGCGGGCGATAGTCCGCCAGTTCCGAAGCGTCTGGCAGGTCGTGGAACAGCCACGCCGCATAGACGGCGACGACCAACCCCGCCAGGGCGATGGCGCCCAGCAGAACCATGCCCGCCCACACGAACCAGCGTTCGGCAATCTTCACTGCGTACTCCGACGACGCGCCTCGAAAGGCTGCTTTAGCCCGCGTCGCCGGTGGATTGCTAGAGCGGGGATGCAACGCCCCCTTCCCGTCTGCCGTTTGCCCCCTATCTCCAGCCCTCACCCTCTAGGAGCCCACCATGGAAGTTCTGTATCGCGCCCAGTCCACCGCGTCCGGCGGAGGCCGCGAGGACGGCCGTTCCGCCACCGACGACGGCAAGATCGACGTTAAACTGTCCACGCCCAAGGAAATGGGCGGCAAAGGCGGCGACGGGACCAATCCTGAACAGCTGTTCGCCGCAGGTTACGCCGCGTGCTACCTTGGGGCCCTGCGCCTGGTCAGCGGCAAGGCCGGCACACCCGTCAGCCCTGACACCAAGGTCACCGCCGGCGTCGGGTTCGGCAAGAACACCAAGGGTGAAGGCTTCAACCTGGATGTCGATCTGACCGTGACCGATCATGGGCTGGACCAGACCGTCATCGACGACCTGATCGAAAAGGCGCACCAAGTCTGCCCCTACTCCAACGCCACGCGCAACAACGTCGATGTTCGCCTGAGCGCGAAATAACCGACGCCAAGGGCCGCGCGCGTGTTGAGCCGCGCGCGCGGCGCCTCTAGATGAGGTCCATGACCTCCCCGCTCGACGCCTCCCCCGATCCCCTGCTGACGCTCGAACCGCATCGCCGCGTGACCCTGCGCGAAGCCTTCGGCGTGGACAGCGACATGACCGTGCCCGCCTTCGACGAGCGCGACAGCCATGTGCCCGAGATCGACGAGGCCTATCGCTTCGATCCCCAGACCACCATCGCGATCTGCGCCGGCTTCGCCTTCGACCGCCGCGTGATGGTTCAGGGCTATCACGGCACGGGCAAGTCGACCCATATCGAACAGGTCGCCGCCCGCCTGAACTGGCCTTTGGTCCGAGTGAACCTGGACAGCCACGTCAGCCGGATCGACCTGATCGGCAAGGACGCCATCGTCCTGAAGGACGGCAAGCAGATCACCGAGTTCCGCGAGGGCATCCTGCCCTGGTCGCTGCAACGCCCCGTCGCCCTGGTGTTCGACGAATATGACGCCGGTCGTCCTGACGTGATGTTCGTGATCCAGCGCGTGCTGGAGGCGCAGGGTCGCCTGACCCTGCTGGACCAGAACCGCGTCATCCGCCCGAACCGCTATTTCCGCCTGTTCGCCACGACCAACACCATCGGCCTGGGCGACACCACGGGCCTGTATCACGGCGCGCAGCAGATCAATCAGGCCCAGCTGGACCGCTGGAACATCGTCACGACGCTGAACTACCTCGACCATGACGTCGAGGCCGAGATCGTCGCCGCCAAGGTGCCCGAGTGGAAGGACGCCGAAGGCAAGCGCCGCATCGCCGCCATGGTCCGCGTCGCCGACATGACCCGGAACGCCTTCATGAACGGCGACATCTCCACCGTCATGTCGCCCCGCACGGTGATCACCTGGGCCCAGAACGCCATCATCTTCGGCGGCGACCTGGCGCTCAGCTTCCGTCTGACCTTCCTGAACAAGTGCGACGAACTGGAACGCGCCACCATCGCCGAGTTCTACCAGCGCGCCTTCGGCGAAGACCTGCCCGAAGCGGCGACGCGGGTGAAGGTGGGCTGACCTCTATCGGCGCGCCTCTTCGCCGCCGCCGATGAAGGCGCCGGCGATCCAGCTGACGACGCCGGTCACGATGGCCGCGCCGATGCCGGCCCACAGGCCGTCGATCACGAAGCCGCCCAGGAAGACCGACGTCAGGCCGATCATGGCCGCGTTCACGACCAGCAGAAACAGACCCAGGGTCACGACGGTGATCGGGAAGGTCAGCACGACCAGGATCGGCCGCACGAAGGCGTTGACCAGGCCCAAGATGATGGCCGCTGCGACCAGCGAACCGGTGCTGGTGAAGGCCACGCCCGGCACGACCTTGGCCGACAGCCACAGGCCGGCCATGGTGACCAGGGCCTGGATGATGAAACGGATCATGACGTCCCTCGCGGTGTTCAAGCGTGACCATAACACATGACGCAGACGAAGGCTCCCCCTTCGACCTGCCCGCTGCTATCGAAAGCCATACCGCACGGAGACCGCCCATGAGCCTGCACGGCGCCTATGACCCGAACAACATCTTCGCCAAGATCCTACGCGACGAAATCCCCTCGGTGCGAGTGTGGGAGGACGACCACGTTCTGGCCTTCATGGACGTGTTTCCCCAGTCGGAAGGCCATGTTCTGATCATCGCCAAACAGTCCAAGGCGCGCAATCTGCTGGAGGTCGAGCCAGAGGTTCTGACCCGGATGACCGCCGCTCTGCAGCGCACAGCCAAGGCGGTGGAAAAGGCGCTGCAGCCCGAAGGTTTGGCCGTCATGCAGTTCAACGGCGATGCGGGCGGTCAGACGGTCTTCCACCTGCATTTCCACATCGTGCCGCGCTGGG
This sequence comes from Brevundimonas sp. EYE_349, assembly GCF_023147505.1. GTDB lineage: Bacteria > Pseudomonadota > Alphaproteobacteria > Caulobacterales > Caulobacteraceae > Brevundimonas. The sequence continues at coordinate 525,251 of NZ_JAHXPB010000001.1, forward strand.
CCGACCGGGAGATGAAGGGCCACGGCCATGCGCCGATGGCCGATGCCACGACCCTGCGCGCCCTGGCCGACCGGATCGCGGCCGAGTTGGACTGACGTCTCAGTTCACGCGGCGCTTTTCCAGCTTCCGGGCCAGGGTGCGGCGATGCATTCCCAGCCGGCGCGCGGCCTCGGAAATGTTGAAGTCGGTCTCGACCAGGGTCTCGTGGATTCGCTCCCACTCCAGGGTCTTGATCGAGGTCGGCCGGGCGCCCAGCGGCGTTTCGGCGTCGCCATCGGCGCGGGCGAATGCGGCCTCGATGTCGTCGGTGCCGGCGGGCTTGGCCAGATAGTGACGCGCGCCCAGCTTGATGGCTTCGACCGCCGTGGCGATGCTGGCGAACCCCGTCAGCACCACGATGTTCATGGCCGGGTCGAAGGCGTGCAGCGCCTCAACGCAGGTCAGGCCCGACGCCCCGCCCAGCTTCAGGTCCACGACCGCATAGCCCGGCCGATGCACCTTCAGCACATCGGCCATCTGATCGGGGTTGGCGGCGCTGACGACCGTATAGCCGCGCCGCTCGAACGACCGCCGCAGAGTGGCTGAAAAGGAATCGTCGTCCTCGACGATCAACAGCAGGCGGTCGTGATTGTCGGCGTCATCGGTCATGGGCGATCCTTTGGCGACAGCGCCGACAGCGGCAGGGTCAGACGCACCTCTGCGCCGCCAGCGGGCGGATTGGAAGCATCGACTTGTCCGCCCAGCGAACGGACCACATTCATCAGCAGAAACAGGCCCAGGCCCGCGCCGGCCCTCGGCTTGGTGGAATTATAGGGTTTGCCCCACGACTTCAGCACGACGGGCGCAAAGCCCGGCCCATCGTCGCGCACGGCGATGACCAGATCGTCGTCGGTTTGGGCGCTGGTGACCAGCACCCGCCTCGCCCCCGCCTCGACCGCATTGTCGAACACCACGCCCAGCACCTGTCTCAGGGCCGGATCGGCGATGATCAACGGGTCGTCGTGCAGTTCGTCGCGAATATCCACCGCCACCCCGTCACGGCTCCAACTGGCCACGACGTCGGCCAGAAAGGTGCGCACGGTCGTGCGCTGGGGCGCCAGCCCCCTCGCCTCGCCGGCCGACAACAGTATGCCGGTCACGATGGCCTTGCAGCGTTCCACCTCGGCCCGCATCGTCTCCATGTCCTGGGTCAGATCGGCGTCCTGCGTCAGGGCCGGCATCCGCTTCCAGTCGCTGAGAATGACCGACAGCGAGGCCAGAGGCGTGCCCAGTTCATGCGCCGCGCCAGAGGCCAACAGGCCCAGGCGAACGATGTGATCATGTTCGGCCGTCTGCTGGCGCATGGCGGCCATGGCGGCGTCGCGGTCGCGCAGGTTCTGGCTGATCCGGGTGACGAACAGCACCAAGAGCACCGCCATCAGCACGAAACAGATCAGGCTGCCCTGCAGATAAAGGCCCAGCAGCGACCCCTCGCGCGCCGACGGCAGGTTCAGCGGCAAGGAATGCAGGCCGAGCCCGGCGAAGCACAGGGTCGTCACCGCGATCAGGGCCCAGGCATAGACCGGCGCCAGCAGCACCGCCCCCAACACCACCTGCAACAGATACAGCGCCGCGAACGGATTGGCGGCCCCGCCGGTCAGGAACAGCAGCCAGGTCAGGGCCGCAACATCGGCCAGCAGGGCGATCATCAGGGCGCGGTCGTCGACCTCCGCCTGCCGCGCCGCTAACGGCGCGCTGACCAGATTGACCAACACCAGACCAGCCGGCGCCGCCAGCAGCCACAGGATGGGCAGCGGAATGCCCATCACATATTCGACCATCATTATGGTCGCCATCTGCCCCGCCACCGCCAGCCAACGCAGCTGGATCAGCAGCAGCATGTTGCGGCGGTTTGCCCCGCCGTGGCTCGCGACCTCGCCGCGCGGCCCGCCCAGACCGAGCAGACGCTGGAGCGAGGTTGTCACGCCTCGCCCCGATCCGCGGACCGCCGCCACTCGCGCCGGAACAGCGCCAGGCCGACCAGGGTCAGCAGCGCCATGCCGAACCAGGTCAGGGCGTAGATCAGATGGCTGTTGGGAAAGCGAATGACGGTCAGTCCGCCCAGCGGCCAACCGCCGGGATTGGGGGTGGCGTCGGCATCGACGAAATAGGGCGCCACGTCGCTCAAGCCCCGCCGCGCCGCGATGGCGCCGACGTCGCGCGACCGCCAGCGGTCGTGCTGAGGATCGTTGGCGCGAAGGAACCCGCCCTTCGGCTCGGTGATCCGGAGCAGTCCCACGACTGTCTGCGGACCGGCGTTCTGACCGTCGGCGCGCGTTTCGGGCGTCTTGCGCCCCGGCGGCGCAAAGCCGCGATTGACCAGAACCGTGAAGCCGCGCGCATCGACCAGCGGCGTCATCACCCAGAAGCCCGCCCCCGCGTCGGTCACGGCCTGAACTAGGGTCTCCTTGTCATGCAGATAACGCCCGCGCAGGACCACGCGGCGGTATTGATCGTCCTGACGGGTGACGGCGGGCCATTGATCCGGTCCCGGCGCAGGGGTCGGCGCGGCATGGACGCGCGCATCGACCTGGGCGATCAGCGCGGTCTTCCAGGCCAGGCGCTGGACCTGCCAGACGCCTAGGGCTGCGAAGCCGGCGAACAGAACCAGCAGAGCGACCGACACGGCCAGCCGCATCGGTCGTCGGGTCTTGTCTGGAGAAAGCGCGCGGATGTCGCCCCCGTCAGCCGATCATCTGCGTCATGTCGTGCGTCGCCGGCATCATGTTGGTGTTGAGGTGGTACATGACCCACAGCGAACCCGACAGGGCGATGACCACCACGATGATGGTGAAGATCAGCGCCAGCATGGTCCAGCCGCCTTCGGACTTGGAGTTCATGTGCAGGAAGTAGATCATGTGGACCACGATCTGCACCACGGCGAACGCCATGACGATCAGCGCCGTCGCCTGGGCCGGCAGGGCGCCGGTCATGACCAGGGCGAACGGAATGGCCGTCAGGATCACCGACAGCACGAAGCCGATCATATAGCTCTTGAACGAGCCGTGATTGTGGGCCTCGTGACCCAGGTGATCGGTCTCGTGCGAGTCCGGGCTGTGGTCGTTCTTGTCAGCGCTCATCGCACCATCCCCAGCAGATAGACGAAGGTGAAGACGCCGATCCAGATGACGTCCAGGAAGTGCCAGAACATCGACAGGCACATCAGCCGGCGCTTGTTGGCGGGGATCAGCCCCTTCATGCCGACCTGCACCATCAGCGTCACCAACCAGATGATGCCGAAGGTGACGTGCAGGCCGTGGGTTCCGACCAGGGTGAAGAAGGCCGACAGGAAGGCGCTGCGTTGGGGCGTGGCGCCCTCATGGATCAGATGCCCGAACTCATAGAGTTCGATGCCCAGGAACGCCAGGCCGAACAGGCCCGTGATGGCCAGCCAGACCAGGGTCTGGCGCGTGTTGTTCCGGTCCATCGCCAGCATGGCGAAGCCGTAGGTGATCGACGAGAACAGCAGCATGGCGGTGTTGACCGCCACCAACTCCAGATCGAACAGCTCCTTGGGCCCAGGCCCGGCGGCGTAGTTGCCGCCCAGCACGCCGAACACGGCGAACAGCATCGCAAAGATGAGGCAGTCGCTCATCAGATAGAGCCAGAAGCCCAGCATGGTGCTGGAGCCTTCCTCGTGGTGCGGCTCCTCTTCCAGGTGGAAGACGGTGGGGTCGTCCAGCTTGATCGCGGTCGCGCTCATGATCAGGCCTCCGTTCCGGCCAGGGCGCGCGTGCGCGCCTCTTCGGTCGCGCGCACCTCATCCGCAGGGATGTAGTAGTCGCGCTTGTAGTTGAAGGTATGGCCGATCGAGACCGCCAGCACGCCGACGAAGCACAGGGCCGCCAGCCACCAGATGTACCAGACCAAGGCCAGGCCCATCACCAGGCAAAGGCCCGAGATGATGATCCCCGCCCCCGTGTTCGACGGCATGTGGATCGCCTTGTAGCCGGTCAGCGGACGCTGATAGCCCTTGTTCTTCATGTCCCACCAGGCGTCGGCGTCATGGACGACCGGCGTGGAGGCGAAGTTGTAGTCCGGCGGCGGCGACGACGTAGCCCACTCCAGGGTGCGGCCGCCCCACGGATCGCCCGTCGTGTCGCGCAGCTTGTCGCGGTTGATGATCGACACGGCGAACTGGATGAACATGGCCGCGATGCCCAGAGCGATCACGCCCGCGCCGATGGCGGCGATCACGAACCAGATCTGCAGCGACGGATCGTCGAACGCCCGCATCCGGCGCGTCACGCCCATCAGGCCCAGGACGTACAGCGGCAGGAAGGCCAGCCAGAAGCCCGGCACCCAGCACCAGAAGCTGACCAGGCCCCACTTCTTGTCCAGCTTGAAGCCGAAGGCCTTGGGCCACCAGAAGTTGATCGCCGCGAACAGGCCGAACAGCACGCCGCCGATAATGACGTTGTGGAAGTGGGCCACCAGGAACAGCGAGTTGTGCAGCACGAAGTCGGCCGGCGGCACCGCCAGCAGCACGCCCGTCATCCCGCCGATCACGAAAGTCAGCATGAAGGCGATCAGCCACATCATCGGCAGTTCGAACCGGATGCGCCCACGATACATCGTGAACAGCCAGTTGAAGATCTTGGCTCCCGTTGGGATCGAGATGATCATCGTCGTGATGCCGAAGAAGCTGTTCACCGAGGCGCCCGACCCCATGGTGAAGAAGTGGTGCAGCCACACCAGGTACGACAGCACGGTGATGACGACCGTGGCGTAGACCATCGAGGTATAGCCGAACAGCTTCTTGCTGGAGAAGGTCGAGGCGATCTCGGAGAAGACGCCGAACAGCGGCAGGATCAGGATGTAGACCTCGGGGTGGCCCCAGATCCAGATCAGGTTCACGTACATCATCGGGTTGCCGCCGAAGTCGTTCGTGAAGAAGTTGGTGCCGACGTAACGGTCCAGCGTCAGCAGGGCCAGGACGGCCGTCAGGACCGGGAAGGACGCCACGATCAGCACGTTGGTGCACAGCGAGGTCCAGGTGAAGACGGGCATCTTCATCATGCCCATGCCCGGCGCGCGCATCTTCACGATGGTGGCGATCAGGTTGATGCCGGACAGGGTCGTCCCCACCCCCGCGATCTGCAGCGCCCATATGTAGTAATCGACCCCAACGCCGGGGCTATAGCCAATGCCCGACAGCGGCGGATAGGCCAGCCAGCCGGTGCGCGCGAACTCGCCCACGAACAGCGAGGCCATGACGATGATCGCGCCGGCCGTGGTCATCCAGAAGCTGAAGTTGTTCAGGAAGGGGAAGGACACGTCGCGCGCGCCGATCTGCAGCGGCACCACATAGTTCATGATGCCCGTCACCAGCGGCATGGCCACGAAGAAGATCATGATCACGCCGTGGGCGGTGAAGATCTGGTCGTAGTGGTGGGCGTTCAGATAGCCCTCGGACCCGCCAAAGGCCATGGCCTGCTGGATTCGCATCATGATGGCGTCTGCGAAGCCACGCACGAACATGATCAGCCCCAGGATCATGTACATGATCCCGATCTTCTTGTGATCGACCGTGGTGAACCACTCTTTCCAGAGATAGCCCCACAGTTTGAAATAGGTCAGCGCGCCCAGCAGGGCGACGCCGCCCAGGGCCACGACGATCATGGTCACGACCAGGATCGGCTCGTGCAGGGGCAGAGCCTCAAGCGTCAGGCGCCCGAAGATCAGCGGAAGGATTTGGTCAGCGTTCATCGAACTCGATCGCTCAGGCGTTGGGTGCGGAGCGGACGCCGGTCGGCGCCGCAGCGAAGGCGCCGGGCGCCACGGGGGTCAGGGCGGCCAGGGAGGCGCGCTTGGGCGACAGCCCCTGCCCGGTAAGCCGATCCAGGCTGGAAGGCGCGACGACCGTGTCCAGCGCGGCGCGGCGAACGCGGTCGGCGGCGGCCGCCTCGGCCTGCAGCGGCGTGCAGATGGTCATGACGTAGCTGTCGTTGGAGCCGAAATAGGCCGGCGACTTACCGCGACCGGCGTATTTGTCATAGACCAGAGGCATGGTGTTGCGCACAGAGGCCATGGTCATGCCGCCCTGTTTGTCGATGGCCATCATCTCGCCCATGCACATCTTGCCCGGCTCGACGCACATGTTCAGGATCGCGTCCCACAGCATCCCGTCGACGCTGGCGAAGTGCATGGCCGGGACCTTCTCGCTGGGCTTTTCCAGCTCCAGATAGCGGTCTCGGTCCAGCGTTTGCGCGCCCTGACGCACGCCGGAAATCCAGCGGTCGAACCCGGCCTGGTCCAGGCCATGGAAGGCGAAGCGCATGTGCGAGAAGCCGTCGCCGGAATAGTTGGCCGAGAAGCCTTCGTATTCGCCCGCGCGGTTGATGACGGCGTGCAGCTTCGTCTCCATGCCCGGCATGGCGTAGATCTGGCCGGCCAGGGCGGGGATGTAGAAGCTGTTCATCACCGAGGACGAGGTGATGTGGAAGCGGATCGGGCGATCCACCGGCGCGGCCAATTCGTTGACCGTCGCGACGCCGTACTGCGGATAGATGAACATCCACTTCCAGTCCAAGGCTACGACATTGACCTGCAGCGGCTCGACGTTCTCGGGGACGGCCTGGCCCGGCTTGATCCGGTCGATGGGACGATAGGGGTCCAGCAGGTGGGTGCCCGCCCAGGTCAGGGCGCCCAGGCAGATGATGATCAGCAGCGGCGCGGCCCAGATCACCAACTCCAGCGATGTCGAGTGATCCCAGTCCGGCTGATACTCGGCATCCTTGTTCGACGCGCGATACTTCCAGGCGAAAAAGACGATCAGCGCCATCACCGGCAGAATGATGATCAGCATCAGCAGGGTGGAGACCATCAGCAGGTCGCCCTGCTGGGCCGCCACGTCGCCGGCGGGTTTCAGGACGACCAGGTCACAGGCCGACAGCAGGGCCACGACGGGCGCGAGCAAAAGTAGGCGCAGACGGCGCAAGGCGGATCCAATCGGAAAGCGTCGGGCAAGGGGGAGGCGCCGCGACGGTTGGCGTTCGAACTGCGCCCGATAGTCAGCTTCGATCTGGAACGACATTGGACAATCTGTCCTATCCTCTTGAGGCCGCTTTCATCGCAAAGGGCGCCCGTTCATAATGCGGCGATCCGCCGTACGCCTTTCCAAGCCTACTGTCTCACACGGAGCGACCAAGCCCATGTCCGCCTCGACGACCCCTTCGTCCGAGTCGCTGGAACGCGACGCCGCAGCCCTTCACACGGGCCACGGCAAGGTTGACGCCGGCGAGATCGCCATCGGCGTCATTATCGGCCGAACGTCGGAGTTTTTCGACTTCTTTGTTTACGCCATCGCCTCGGTGGTCGTTTTCCCGCAATTGATCTTCCCCTACGCTGGCGCCGTGGGCGGCACGCTGCTGTCGTTCGCCATCTTCGCCCTGGCCTTCCTGTTCCGTCCGCTGGGGACGGTGCTGTTCATCGCCATCGACCAGAAGTTCGGTCGCGGCGCAAAGCTGACGACCGCCCTTCTGCTGCTGGGCACCTCTACCGTTTCGGTGGCCTTCATCCCCAGTTACGATAGCATCGGCATATGGGCGCCGATCCTTCTGGCCTTGACCCGCATCGGCCAGGGCGTGGCGCTGGGCGGCACCTGGGATGGTCTGGCCTCGCTGCTGGCCTTGAATGCGCCGGAGAAGAAGCGCGGCTGGTACGCCATGATTCCGCAACTGGGCGCGCCCATCGGCCTGCTGGTCGCCTCGGCCCTGTTCGCCTTCTTCCTGAACACCCTGTCGGCGCCCGACTTCTTGGACTGGGGCTGGCGCTATCCGTTCTTCGTGGCCTTCGCCATCAATGTGGTGGCCCTGTTCGCCCGTCTTCGCATCGTTGTGACGCCCGCCTTCCAGAACCTGTTCGAGACGCGCGAACTGCAGCCGACGCCCGTCGGCCAAGCCATCCGCGCCGAAGGGCCCAAGATCGCCATCGGCGCCTTCGCCCCCCTGGCCAGCTTCGCCATGTTCCACATGGTCACCGTCTTCCCGCTGTCCTGGGTGTTCCTTTTCACCAATGAGACCCCCGTCCGCTTCCTGCTGATCGAGATGGTCGGCGCCGTGTTCGGCCTGATGGCCATCCTGGCGTCGGGGGTTCTGGCCGACCGTTACGGCCGCCGCACCCTGCTGGCCATCACCGCCGCCGGCATCGCCGCCTTCTCGGGCTTTGCGCCGCAACTGCTGGATGGCGGCGCCGTCGGTGAACTGGTCTTCATGATCTCGGGCTTCATCCTGCTGGGCCTGTCCTTCGGCCAGGCCTCGGGTCCGGTGGCGTCCAGCTTCAGCCTGACCAACCGTTACACCTCCTCGGCCTTGACGTCGGACCTGGCTTGGCTGTTCGGCGCCGGTTTCGCCCCGCTGGCGGCCCTGTGGATCTCCAGTCAGTTCGGCCTGATCGCGGCCGGCGCCTATCTGCTGTCTGGCGCGATCTGCACCCTTATCGCCCTGTGGCTGAACCGCGAGCTGGCGCGCAGCTCTTCGGACAAGACCCGCGCCAAGCCGGTCTGATCCCGGTTCAGACGCCACGCAAAAAAGAACAGGGCCCGCAACGACTGCGGGCCCTGTTTTCGTTTCGGGGTCGTCGCCTTGGTCAGGCTTCGGTCAGATCGCCGTCCGGCGTGACGACGAAGGTCTTCAGCCGCTTCAGCTCATAGGGTTTGGCCATGATGGTGGACACGGCCCATAGCTCGCCCGTCATCCGCTCGCGCGTGACGGTCAGCAGCACATAGCCCTTGGCCGTCTGGTCGCAGAACTTGACCTCCGGGTTGGCCGCCGACAGCGCTGCGCCCAGCGGCAGACCGCCGACATGATCGCCCGGCGAAGGGCTTGAGATCGAGGAGGTTCCGAACTCGATCGCGCGACGCGCGCCGGCCCTGTCGTGCAGTTCGTTGACCCAGAAGGCGTGACTGTCGCCCGCCAGCACGACCGGCGAGACGCCCGCCGCCGCAAACGTTTCGTACAGGCGCTCACGTCCGGCCGGATAGCCGTCCCAACTGTCCAGATTGAACGGCAGGCCCAGTTTGAACAGCTGGATCGCCGCCTCGACCTGGGGCCGCACATCGGCGGGCAGGGTCGCCACCATCTGCTGCACCTGTTCGGCCGGCATCATGCGCGAGATATCCGGCCCCTTGACCCGCGCCATGATCACCTGATTGCCGATGATCTGCCACGGACGACCGGCAGCCTTGGACCGGCTCAGCGTCTCGCCGACCCAGCGCCGCTGCGCCTCGCCCAGCAGGTCGCGATCCGGCGCCTGACGCAAGGCCTCGAACGCTGCGACATCCGGCGCACCCTCGGCGGTCTTGGGAATATCGGCGAAGGTCATCTGCTGGCCGCGCGCCAGCAGCCGTGTCTCGACCATCGTCAGACTGGCCAGATCGCCGAAGTCGAAGCTGCGGTTGATCGCCTCCTTCAGCGTGCCCGCCTTGGGCTCGCGGATCGGCATCCATTCGTAATAGGCGCGAAGCGCGGCGGCCTTGCGCGTGGCGAAGTCGCCTTCGGTCGCGGGTTGATGGTTTTCCGCGCCCGTCATCCAGGTGTCGTTGGCGACCTCGTGATCGTCCCAAACGCAGATGAAGGGCGCACGGGCGTGGGCGGCCTGCAGGTCGGGATCGGTCTTGTACTGGGCGTGACGGGTCCGGTAGTCGGCCAGGGTCACGATCTCATGCGGCGGCTGGGGCGCGCGGTCCAGCGCCGCCCCGGACGTCATGCCGTAATCATCGGCCGCCGCACCGTACTCATAGATGTAGTCGCCCAGGTGAACGACCGCGTCCAGCCGCTCCAGTTTCGACAAGGCGTCATAGGCGTTGAACAGCCCGCCCGGATACAGCTGGCACGACACCACGCCCAGCGTCAGATCGGCCGTCGCCCCTTCCCGCAGGGTCCGCACCCGGCCGACCGGCGAGACGACCTCGCCCGCGACGAAGCGGTAGAAGTAGTCCTGGCCCGGCGCCAGTCCGTGCCCGTCCAGGTCATGTTTGACGGTGAAATCCCGCTCGGCCGAGGCTTTCAGACCCGATGCCCGGCGAACGACATCGCGGAAATCCGCATCGCGCGCGACCTCCAGCACCACCGCCACCTCGCCGCTCGACGCATCAGCGGGGGTGACGCGCGTCCAGAAGACGGCGGAGCGGGTGTCGGGATCGCCGCTGGCCACCCCGTGCAGAAAGGCGACCCGGCCTGTGGCGGCGGCTTGGGCCAGGGCGGGCGTCGCGGCCCCCGCCCCCATCAGGCCCAGAAGACTGCGGCGATCCAGTTTCATCGTCACGCCCTCAGAGCTTCAGCTTGAACGTCAGGCCGTACGACGCCGGCCGTCCGGCGATGAAGGTCGGCATGCCCAGGCCGTCGCCGGTGTTGCCGGCGTCCTTGATGTATTTCTCGTCGAGGATGTTGTCGCCAAAGGCCTCCACGCCCCAGTTGGCGCCGTTCGGCGTGTAGCGAACGCGCAGGTTCAGCAGGCCGTAGGCGCCCTGATATTCGTCCTGGATCAGGTCGGCGACGATCGACCCACTGGCCACGGTCTGCAGGTCCGGGCGGTCGTTGTCGTCGTCGAAGAAGATCTTGGACTGCCACGTATAGGTCGGCTGAACCTCGATCTCGCCGCCGGCCGTGGGCAGGCGCCAGGTCGCGCCGATGGAAGCGGCATGGTCGGGCGACAGGCGGAACTGATTGCCGTCATATATGCCGTTCTCGAACCGCGAATGGTTGTAGGCATAGGTGGCGAACAGGTCGAACGTGGGCGACAGGGCGAAGTTGGCCTGGCCTTCAAAGCCGTAGGACTTGGCCTCGCCGGCGTTGGTGGTCACGAAGGTCGTGCCCTGCTGCACAGTCGTCTGGAAGTTCTCGTAGTTGTAGAGGAAGACCGCCCCGTCCAGCCGTAGCCGCCCGTCCATCAGGGCTGACTTGGCGCCGACCTCGTAGCTGTCGACCGTCTCGGCGTCGACCGGGGTGAAGCGCGCAGCCCCGCCGGGCGCGGACGGCGGACCGGCGCTGATCACCTCCGGCCGGCGACCCCGCGCATAGTTGGCGTAGACGTTAGTGGCGTCGGTCAGGGCGTATCGCGCCGTGACGCGCCAGGTCACGCCGTCGTCCTTGGAGTTGAAATAGCCGAAGTCGCCGTTGTTCGTCGTCGGTTGGGAGGTAAGGCCGAACAACGGGAACAGGTTGGCCGGCAGGGCCAGATAGGCCGGATTGGCCAACGCTCCCAAGAAGGCCGGAACCTGCGCCGCCGGAATGGCGCCCGCCTGAAGCGCTAGCATACCGCCCAGGGTCGAGCGGCTCTGCACCGAACTGGCGAAGCCGGTCGTCTTGTCGTCGCGGGTATAGCGCACGCCCGCCGACATCTCGAACCGGTCGGTGAAGGCGTAGGTCACGTCGGCGAAGACGTCATAGGACGTCAGTTCCGAGCTGTTGATCGGCGTCTCGATGTGTGCGGGCTTCAGATTGGCGGCGATAGGGCCTGCGAAGGCGCCGGCGCCCAGCGGCGTCAACAGACCACCCAGCGCGGCCTGGGCGATGCCCGGATAGAGGGACAGCGGCAGGGTGCGATCTCCGACCGTCGTGGCCGAGCCGTCCAGCAAACCGGCCAGCTGGACCAGCAGCAGCCGTTCATCGAACTGCGTCGGCGCGCGCTGATAGCCCTTTTCATGGAACCAACCCGCGCCGACGAAGCCGCTGAGCCGCCCGCCATTGTCGAAGCCCAGGCGCAAGTCCTGGCTCCACTGTTCGCCATGCGTGTCCTCGGCCGCCGTCAGGATCGGCAGGGAGACGCCGTCCGCGTCGAAGGTCTCGTAGTTGGTGAACTCGCGATAGGCGGTGGTCGAGTTCAGCGTCCAGTCGGCGTTGAGATTGAAGCGCGCCAGCCCCGTCACGCCCCAGACCTCGCGGTCCAGACCCAGCGCCTTGCCGCCGTCGAAGGCCGCGCCCGGCGTCAGGGCCGCCCCTTCCCACGGCGCCTTGCCGCCCAGGATCGCGCCGGTGTTCGGATCGGCCGGAGCATAGGCGATGGATTTGAACGAGGTGCCGGAGGCATTGTCCTTCTGATAGTTGCCGATCACGTCGAACCGCGTGGCGTCGGACGGCGCCCAGGCGCCCGATAGACGCAAGCCGCGGGTCTCGATGGCGTTATAGTCCTCGCCGCCCAACAGATTGTCGACCGAGCCGTCGCGGGTCTTCAGTCGCGTGGCCAGACGCAGGCCCGCGGTCTCGCCGACCGGCAGGTTCAGGGCGCCCTCCACCATGCGATAGCCTTCGTTGCCGGCCTCGATATTGGCGTAGGCGTCGGTCACGCCGGGCCGCGCGCGGTTCTGAACCAGGTTGACGGCCCCGATCAGAGCGCCACGTCCGTACAAGGTCGATTGCGGCCCCTTGGCCACCTCGACCCGCTCCAGATCGAACAGTTCGACGTAAGAGCCGCGCGACTTGGAGATCGATACGCCATCCTGGAAAACCGACACGCGCGGCTCGGCGGTGGCCGATCCCGAGTCGGAGGTGATGCCGCGCATCACGAACCCCGGATTGTTCGGCGACTGGTTCTGCACCAGGAAGCCCGGCACGAAGGCCGACAACTGATCGAACTCCTGAATGCCCAGGTTCTCCAGGAACTGACCGGAATAGGCGGTCAGGGCGAAGGGCACGTCGATGGTCTTCTGTTCGCGCAGCTGGGCGGTGACGATCACCTCGTCCACGGTGCTGACCGGTGCGGCCTCCTGCGCCCAGGCGGCGGTTCCGCCCATCATGGCGCCCGTCAGGGTCGCGGCGGCCAGCAGGCGCGCCTTCAGCGTGGTCTTGAACATTGGATTCCCCAGATTCGGCTAAGCTGGGGCCGTGCCTACGCGCCGGCCATGTCGGCCGAACGACGCCGCCGCGTCGTCTTCGCAACGTGGCGAAGACACATCGGCGACGATTGATCCGCCTACCGACGAGGCGACGCGACGTCCGTGGAGGGATGGAAGTCCGGGTCGAAGTGGCAGCCGCCATCATAACGCGGCGCCGCCGCCTGACACAGGACCGCGACGCTGGCCGGCGTCGGCTTCGCCCCATCGTCCAGCCAACGCATCATGGCTTGGAACAGGCCGACATATTCCGGGGTCGCCAGACGGCTGTGCTGATCCTCGTCGGTGAAGGTCTGAACCAGCAGGTCGGACCGACCTGCGGCGGCGACCGTATCGCGATAAAGCGCCTCGTTCGACACAAAGGCCGTCGGGTCGTTCTTGGCGTGGATTGTCAGGGTCGGCGCCGCGATCAGACCGCTGAGATCGGCGTCATAAGCCAGGCGCGCAACGCCCATCGGATCGGCCATGAATCGCGTCACCCCGGCGTTCAGCGCCGCGTCGTCATGCGAGCCCTGATAGACTGTCCGGCTGTTGTCGAACGGGTTCAGCCCGTCCAGCCGGCGTTGCACCATGTCGCGGAACAGGAAGGTGGCCCAGGCCAGGTGCGCGACCAACTGGTCCTCGCGGATGCCGGTCACGTCCAGGATGTCGGCCAGATTGCGTTTCTGCTCGGCGGTGCGCCGGGCTTCCGGCAGGCCGACGCCCGTGCAGGTCCGGACCCGCTCGGCCAGTTGCGCGCGGGTCATGTTGCTGTCCGCCGGCAGGCCCTGCCACAGAGGATATTGCATTTCGTCCGGGCGCGGATGGTTGCGGCAGTAGAACTGATAGACGGCCCTCAGATCGGCGCGGAACCGATAGGTGCGCGTGCCCCCGCCGATCACGCCGTTGGTAAGGACCACGCCGTCCCAGACCCCCCGCCCCTCGGCGTCGCGGGCATAGAGTTCAGCCGCCTTAGCCGCGACATTTCCGCCCCAGGACTGACCGTGGAGCAGGGTGCGGCGCGGCCGGCCGAAGGCGTCCCAGAAGATCTGGCGCAGATCGTCCGTGTCCTCGGCCGCCATCCGCACGCCATAGCCGCCGCGACGATAGGTCGATCCAGCCCAGGCGAAGCCTTCCTGAACGGTCATGGAGAACCGCTCCAGATCCTCCAGCGGATCGTTCGCTTCCGGGGCACCGGTGCGCGGCCCGCCGTGAGCGTGAACGATCAGGGCGCCGTTCCAGGTCTTGGGAACGGCGATCCAGTAAAAGCCCCCCTTGGCCGCCCTGCCCGTCCAACACCGCGTTTCGGCGGGCAGGAAGTCGGGACAGGTCGCCGTCGTCGGCACGGGATCGGCGGCGACGGACGCCGCCAGCGACGACGTGGCCGGCGCGACGACTGCGGCGACCAGGGCCGCCAGGGTCCGAACAGCAAGAACCTTCATCGCGCCGACCTTCCTCAGAACGTCTTGGAGACGTTGACGTACCAGTAGCGGCCCCACGGGCTGTGCACCGTGCCGCGATAGCCGTTGTCGGCCAGCGGCGGACCTTCATTGGTCAGGTCGCGTGCGCCCAGACGGACACGTGTCTCATCGGGGAAGGCGTAGTCGACATAGCCGTTGATCGTCTGGCGGCCGTCGACCTCCCACGGCGAGCCGGAGCGTCCCAGCAGGCTGGCCTGTTCAAACCCGCTGACATACTGACTGGATGCGCCCGCACGCCACGGGCCCTTGCGCCAGGTCAGGCTGGCGTTGACCCGCCATTCGGGCCTCCCGTTCTGCCCGATCAGCTGGCTGGGGTCCGGCAGGGTCGTACCGGCGTTGATCGTGCCGGCGGCGCGCGCGGCGAACAGCTCGTTGACGATGTCGCCGGGGTCGCGCGTGAATTTCTCGAGCTTGGAGGCGTTCACATTGACGATGAAAGTGCCGTAGCGCGTGCGGCGCAGCGACCAGTTCATCGCCAGGTCCAGACCGCTGACCGTTTGCGGTTGCAGGTTTATGAAGCGGTCGTTGATCGAGACCACATCGCCTGCGGGCGCCAGGCCGGTGCCATCGAACAGCTGGATATCCTCCAGCGACGGCGCACGGCGGTTCACCAGAGGATTGGTCTGGCCCTGCACACGGTACAGATAGTCCAGCGCGACGGCTGTCTGGGCGCCCAGGAGGCCGACGATCTTCTGCTGCTCGATCCGCCAGCGATCGATGGTGAAGGTGAACTCACCGAAGCGGCGCGGGATGAAATGCGGCTGCAGCACAAGCCCGTACGATGAGTTGGTGCTCTCTTCCGGCTCCAGATCCGGGTTGCCCGCGACCAGAAGCGAGACGCTGGACAACGGCCGCGAACAATCCGCGAAGTTGTTGATGCGTCCCGCGCGCAGATCGGCTTCGCAGCGCACATAGTCCACGCCGCTGGCCAGACGGCCATACTCGGTGGCGTTGGTCTGTTCCAGGTTCGGCGCGCGGAAGCCCTGCGAATAGGACCCGCGAACACGCACGCCGTCGATCACATCCCAGGCCGCGGCGATCTTGGGTTTGGCGACCGAGCCGAAGTCCGAATAGTGTTCATAGCGACCGGCCAGTTGCAGATCGACGCGCTGGACCAGCGGGATGTTCATCTCGGGCGAGATGACAGGCACCGCGAACTCGATATAGGTCGAAAAGACGTTGCGGCTGCCCTTCGTGTCCGGGTTGGGGCTGACGGCCGAGACATTCGATGCGTTCTTCTCGCCCGTCACCATATCGGTGAAGGTATAGGTTCCGTCCAGATTCGCGTCGCGGTCGTCGCTCTGGGTCTCGCGACGCGCTTCAAGCCCGAAGGCCATGCCCACCGGCCCGGCGGGCAGGTTGAACAGATCGCCGCGCGACAGCTTGAAGTCGGCCAGGCTCAGGGTGGTCTTGGACACACGGCGCATGTCGAAGACGATGGCGTCGATCGCCGCCTGCGAACTGGGCGAGCAATCTCCATAGCTAGTGGTGGTCACGCAACCGCCGCCGAACGGATTGTAGGCGTCCGGGGTGGACAGGGCCAACTGCTTCTGCAGCGCCGTCATATTGATGTTGGGCGAACTGTCGGTCGCCTTGGCTTCAGAATACAGCAACGCCGTCTCCCAGTCGAAGCCGCGCCACTCGCCGCGCAGCCCGCCCAACAGGCGCGCCTGATAGTTGTCGACCTTGACGATCTGGAATCCGGTGTCGACGAACCGATAGTTGGTCAGCAGGACGGGCAGGCCGCCCGTCGGCACGCCCGTCAGGCCGGGCAGACGATTGGGATTCAGCGCGCCATCGGCGAAGCGAACAGGACCGAACGGGTTGTAGTAGTTGCTGGCGGGAATCCAGATCTGGTTCAGATTCACCACCGGCGGCTGCACCGCGCGGCTGCTGGCGCTGTAGTACCCGATCTCGCCAAAGGCCTCGACGTCAGGCGTGATGTCGTAACGCCCCGTCAGGAAGACGTTCATCCGTTCGACGGATGGCCGCACCGTGGTGCCGACGCGGGTGTCGTAGCGCATATCGCGGTTGGTGGTGTTGAACGCATGGTTCCCGCTGGCGATGCAGATGTCGTTGCCGACGCTGACGCCGCAGCCGAAGCTGGTCGGCTGATAGCGGAAGGCGCCCTGCGCATTTGTCACCGCCGCCCCGTTCGAACGGATCGCAGATCGCGCCCCAACCGACAGGCGCGCCCACGGGGTGTTCGATGATCGACCATCGAGCGTCTGCACACCCGCGAAATCAGGATAGCCCGCGAACAGGTCGCGAATGTCGTCAGAGCGGGTGAAGTCCTGATCCGACGCCCACAGCGCAGAGCGCGAGGCATAGTTGGCGAAGATCGAGAGGTTGCCGCGATCGAAATTCTTGCCCGCGAACAGGTTGGTTTCGAAGTCGCGCATCTGCGTGCCCTCGGCGCCGCCGTAACGGGCGCTGATGGACAGCCCGTCGATGTTGTCGCGCAGCACGGTGTTGACCACGCCCGCCACGGCGTCCGCGCCATAGATGGCGGCGGCGCCGTCCAGCAGCACCTCCAGACGCTCCAGACCTGCAACCGGAATGGCGTTGGAGTTGTAGCTGAGGACCGGCACCGTGCCGGTGTCGGACGTGCCCTGGCTGGTGGGGTGCTGCACCACGCGGCGGCCGTTCAACAGGACCAGAGTGTTGCCCACGCCCAGCGAGCGCAGATTGACCGAGTTCACGTCGCCACGGGCCGAGTTGGAGGTCTGGGCGCCGCTGGAGCTGTCGAACTGAACATCCCCCATCTGCGGAATGGTGCGCAGCAGTTCGTCGCCTGTCGAGGCGCCGGTGGCCTCGATCTGCTCGCGGTCCGCGACCACCACCGGCAGGGCCGCCATGGTGCGGGCGCCGCGGATGTTGGTGCCGACGACGACGATGTCATCGACCTGAGCAGGCCCTTCGGCGGCGATCGGTTCGGCCTGCGCCCAGGCGCCGCCAGCGGCCATCAGCGTCACAGCCGAAGCCGTGGTCGCCAGCAGGGCGAATTTCGAGTGTCTGGTCATTCCTGTTTCCTCCTCCTGGGCCGTCGTTGATCGACGGTCCCGTCTCCTGTTGGTTGTCGTCCTCGCGCCTTTAGTCCTTGGCGAGGACCAGATCGTCTCCCGGCCCGGCCGCCGGATCGGGGCCGACGGCGATGGGTTGGGGTTGTCCATTCAGCGCCGCGGCCAGGGCGTCGCGATCCAGCGCGTTCTCCCAGCGGGCCACCACGATGGTGGCCACGGCGTTGCCGATGAAGTTGGTCAGGGCCCGGCACTCGCTCATGAAACGGTCGATGCCCAGGATCAGCGCCATGCCGGCGACCGGCACGTCCGGCACGACCGACAGGGTCGCCGCCAAGGTGATGAAGCCGGCGCCCGTGATACCCGCCGCACCCTTCGAGCTGAGCATGGCGACCAGCAGAAGCGTGATCTGCTGCCAGATGGTCAGGTCGATGTTCAGCGCCTGGGCGATAAACAGGGCCGCCATCGTCATATAGATGTTGGTGCCGTCCAGATTGAACGAATAGCCGGTGGGGACCACCAGGCCGACGACAGACTTGGCAGCGCCCGCGCGCTCCATCTTCGAGATCAGGCTGGGCAGGGCGGCCTCGGAGCTGGACGTGCCCAGAACCAGCAGCAGTTCTTCCTTCAGATACCGGATCAGCTTCAGGATCGAGAATCCGTTGGCGATGCCCACCAGCCCCAGCACGCCGACGACGAAGATGATGGCCGTGACGTAGAAGGTCACGATCAGCGCCGCCAGATTGGCGATGGAGGCGATGCCATAGGCCCCGATGGTGAAGGCGAACGCCCCGAACGCCCCGATGGGCGCCGCCTTCATGACGATGGCCACCAGTTTGAACACCGCCACGCTCAGCGTCTCGAACAGGTCGAGCACCGGCTGGGCGCGCTCGCCGATCAGCGCCAGGGAGACGCCGAACAGGATGGAGACGAACAACACCTGCAGGATGTTGCCGGTTGAAAAGGCGCTGACCAGGGTGTCGGGAATGACGCCCATCAGGAAGCCGACGATGGTGCTCTCATGGGCGGCGGCGGCGTATTGTTCGACCGCGCCCGCGTTCAGCGTCGCCGGATCGATGTTCAGCCCTTGGCCGGGACGCACGATGTTGGCGATGATCAGGCCCACGATCAGGGCCAGGGTCGAAAAGACCAGGAAATAGGCGAAGGCCTTGGCCGCCACGCGCCCGACGCTGCCGAGGTCGCGCATCCCGGCGATGCCGGTCACGATGGTCAGGAAAATCACCGGTGCGATGACCATCTTCACAAGCTTGATGAAGCCGTCGCCCAACGGTTTCAGCCTCTCGCCGAACTCGGGCCAGAAATGGCCGATCAGCGCACCCAATGCGATGGCGATCAGCACCTGGAAGTACAGATGCCGATAGAACGGCCGGCGCACGACCGGCGCGGTCTCTGATGGGACTGGGATCACGAATGGCTCCTGATGTGCGGCCAGGCCGCAGTCTCCTCGATGGGCGCGATCTTCGCCGCGCTCCGGTCCGCCAGACCATTCCCCATGCCGCCATCGATGCAAAGCTGCACGATGATGATGGGCCATTTTGTTGTTTTTATTGAGCTATAAGGCGAAGCCCACGACAGTGTCACCGGCTATCGTGCGATATTTCGCGCGGACGACTAGCATCACAGTGCGATTATCCGCACAGTCGCCATCATGACGTCCTCAGCCTCAGTTGGTGTGGAATGCCGCAAGCGCTCACGAAAGCCTCTTCGGCTGGCGCTGGCCGCATGGCTGGCGGCCGCCGTCTTCGCCGCGTTGGCGACAGGCGAAGCGGCGCGTCGTGGCGCGCAGGCGGAGTTGGCGCGTCAGGCGCAGTCGGCGGCGGCGCTTCATGCCGCCGTGCTCCGTAGCGAACTGGAGAAGCACCGCTCCCTGCCACTAGCCCTGTCCGGCGATCCGGACATAGCGAACCTGCTAAGATCGCGCGCGAACGCCGCCGATCCGGTCAATGCGAAGCTGGAGGGTCTGGCGCGTCAGACCCGTGCGGCGGCGATCTATGTCATCGACGCAGGCGGGCGCACGCGCGCGGCCAGCAACTGGCGCCTGGCGACCAGTTTCGTCGGCGCCGACTACGGCTTCCGGCCCTATTTCATCAATGCGATGAGAAGCGGCCAGGCCGAATTCTTCGCCCTGGGCACCGTGTCCGGCCGGCCGGGTCTTTATCTGGCCCGGCGCGTGGACGCCGCCGATGGCCGGCCGCTGGGCGTCGTTGTTGTGAAGGTGGAGTTCGACGCGCTGGAGGCCGAATGGCGTGCGTCGGGCGAACCGGCCTATGTCGTCGATCCAGCCGGCGTCGTCCTGATCACCAGCGTCCCGGACTGGCGGTTCAGAACGCTCGACCCTCTGGATGAGACGCGCCGTCGCCTGACCCTGACCGGCCAGACGCTTCGCGCCGAGGCGCTGCGTCCCCTGCCCTTCGATACGCCGCCGGACGACCAGCCGCGTCTGATGCGGACAGCGCCCATCGGCGGAGAGCAGCGCTGGATGCACGCCGCCGTCGGGACCGACACGCCGGGCTGGACCCTGCACCTGCTTTCGCCCAGTCGCGGCGCGGTCGAAGCCGCCGTAGCCAGCGCCCGCGCCCTGGCGGCCCTGATTGTGACCCTGCTGGCGGGGCTGATCGCGTTCCTGCTGCGCCGACGTCACCAGGCCCTGGTCCGGGCCCGCGCCGAGGAGGACGCCCGGCACGAGCTTGAGCGGCGCATCGACGAACGCACCCGCGAACTCAGCGACGCCAACGTCGCCCTCAGCGGCCAGATCGAGGAACGCCGACGCGCCGAGGCGGCTCGCGAACTGCTGCGCGACGAACTGGTGCAGGCCAGCAAACTGGCCGCCCTTGGCCAGATCGTGGCCAGCGTGGCCCATGAAATCAACCAGCCGGTCGCCGCCATCCAGACCCAGGCTGAAACCGCCGCCATCCTGCTGGATCGTCAGGACGCGGCCACGGCGCGCACCGCCCTGTCGCGCATCGGCGATTTGACCCAGCGGATCGGGTCGATCACCGAGAACCTGCGCACCTTCTCGCGCAAGACCGACCCCAAGATCGGCGTGGTGCGGTTGGAGGACGCCATCCACGGGGCCCTGCTGCTGACGCGCGGCCGCCTGGACGAGGGCGGCGTCGTTCTGGTTCGCGAAGGCGACGCCGACGTGGCCGTGCGCGCCGACCGCTTCCGCCTGGAGCAGGTCATCGTCAATCTGGTCAAGAACGCCGCCGAGGCGTTGGAGGGGCGTCCCGGCGCCCGGTTGACGCTGCGGGTGGAGCGATCGGAGGATCGCGTGCGCCTGATCGTGGCCGACAACGGGCCGGGCGTGCCCGCCGAGGTTCGCGCCCAATTGTTCACCCCCTTCATCACCACCCGCGCCAACGGCCTGGGCCTGGGTCTGGTCATCTGCCGCGATCTGGTCGCCGGGTTCGGCGGCGAACTGGATCTGGCCGACACCAGCGAAGGCGCCGCCTTCGTCGCCACCCTGAGGATCGCCTGATGCAGTTCGCCCGCCTGACCGCCGTCGCCCTGATCGAGGACGACGCCGATTTCCGCCAGGCCCTGGTCGGGCGGCTGACGCTGGAGGGTCTGGACGTCCATGCCTTCGCCAGCGCCGAAGCGGCGTTGAAGGCTGTCGATGCGGACTTTCCAGGCGTGGTCGTGACCGACCTGCGGATGCCCGGTCTTGACGGGCGGCAGCTGCTGGATCGGCTTCAGGCGCTGGACGCGGCCCTTCCGGTCATCATGATCACGGGCCATGGCGACGTCGCCGATGCGGTCGCGGCCATGCAGGCCGGCGCCTATGACTTCGTGGCCAAGCCCTTTCCCTTCGAACGGCTGCAGGACAGCCTGAACCGGGCGCTGGAGAAGCGGGGCCTGGTGTTGGAGAACCGCCGCCTCCTGGCCATGGCCTCCGACAGCGGTCAGGAGTTGCCGCTGGCCGGGGCCTCGCGCGCCATCACCGCCCTGCGCGCCACCATCGCCCAGATCGCCGACGCCCGCATGGACGTGCTGATCGAGGGCGAGACCGGCACGGGCAAGGAGGCCGTCGCCCGCGCCCTCCACAACGGCGGGCGGCGTCGGCTGGCGCCCTTCGTCGCCGTCAACTGCGGCGCCCTGCCCGACGGCCTGATCGAAAGCGAGCTGTTCGGCCATGAGCTGGGCGCCTTCGCCGGAGCCCTGCGTCGCCGTGTCGGCCATGTGGAACGCGCCCACAACGGCTCGCTGTTTCTGGACGAGGTCGAGAGCATGCCGCTGGCCGTCCAAGTTAAGATGTTGCGGGTGCTGGAGGAGCGCGAGGTCCATCCCATCGGCGCCAACGAGCCGCGCGCCCTGGATCTGCGCGTGCTGGCTTCGTCAAAGATCGACCTGGAGGCCGGCGCGCGCGCCGGGACCTTCCGCGAAGACCTCTATTACCGGCTGAACGTGGTGCGACTGCGCGTGCCGCCGCTGCGCGAACGGCGCGAGGATATTCCCCTGCTGTTCGCCCACTTCCTGCGCCGCGCCGCCGACCGTCATGGGATCGAGCCGCCCGCCGTCTCGGACAGCGTGCGTCGTCGCCTGGTCGAGGCCGACTGGCCCGGAAACATCCGCGAACTGGCCCATTTCGCCGAGCGGGTCGCCCTGTCGCTGGACGACGCCGCGCGCCCGGCCGACGACGGCCTCAGCCTGCCCGACCGCCTCAACCGGTTCGAAGCGGAACTGTTGCGCGACGCCCTACAGACCCACCAGGGCGACATCGCCGCCGTCCTGGCCGAGATGCGTGTTCCGCGGAAGACGCTTTACGACAAGCTGGCCCGCCACGGCCTGAAGCCGGCCGCCTTCCGCTAGCACCTTCAGCCGGCCGGCGCCTGAACGTCTCCGGTGCGCTTCAGCTTGCCCCAGGTCTGGCCCAGGCCGGACAGGGCCCGCTCCAACGCGCGCCAGACGACCACATACATGATCTGGCGATAGACAAACCGCTGGGTGGGCAGCAGCCACAGGTCGCCGCGCTTTTCCCGATCAAAGCCAAAGGCGACCCAGCCCGCCGCCAGCTCCAGCAGGGTGAAGGCGACATAGACACCCAGGGTGAACCACAGGGTCGGATTGGGCGCCGCGTCCACATCGGCGTGCTGCGCCGCCGCCAGCCAGGCCAGGCCCTGCATCAAGATCGCCGCCGCCAGCTGCAGGTCGATCAGCGGCGCCAGCACCTGGCCAACGATCTGGAACAGCCACAGGCTGGGCAAGGCCAGCCCGCCGAACCAGCCGTGCCGGAACGTCGAGCGCCGGTGTTTCCACAGGCATTGCAGGGTGCCGAAGCTCCAGCGGAAGCGCTGCTTCAAAAGACCGCCTAGCGACGACGGCGCCTCTGTGAAGGCCAGGGCGGTCGGCTCGTTGGCGATGACCCAGCCCGCCTCGCGCACCCGCCAGGTCAGGTCCATGTCCTCGGCCAGGGTATCGGAGCGGTAGCCGCCCAGGCTTCGCAACGCCTCGGCGCGCCAGGCCCCGATGGCGCCCGGCACCACAGTCACCGCATTAAGCAGGGCCAGCGCCCGCCTGTCGATGTTCTGGCTTGTGATGTATTCGATGGATTGCCAGCGCGTGACCAGGTTGCTGCGGTTGCCGACCTTCACATTGCCCGCAACGGCCCCAACCTTGGGATCGGCGAACCAGGCGGCCAGTTTCGCCAGGGCGTCGCCGGACAGCTGGGTGTCGGCGTCGACGCCCACCACCACCGGGGCCGCGGCCTCCGTCAGCGCCAGGTTCAGGGCCGAGGCCTTGCCGCCGTTTGGCTTCCGCTTCAGCCGAACGCGCGGATCGTCGCCGAAGGCCGCCTTCACCACATCATAGGTGCCGTCGCTGGAACCGTCGTCGACCACGATGACCGATACGTCGACGTCGCGGCTGGACAACAGGCTGTCTATGGTCCGACGGATCACCGTGGCCTCGTTGTAGGCGGCGACCAGCACGTCCACGCGCGGCCTTGGCGCGGCCAGATCCAGCGGCTCTGCCCGGCGCCTGCGCCGCGACGCCAGCGCCAGCATCAGCACGATCCGGGCCAGGCCCAGGCCGATGGCCAGGTTGAAGCCGACGAACAGCACAACCCCGACCGCGTGCGAGAAGCCGAACGCCGCCGAATCCGCCGCGATCAGCGACCGCTCGCCCTTCGGCAGGGCCGGCATGGTCTGATCCGGGGTGCGCCCGACCAGGCCGCCGATGGTCGTCAGGCGATAGCCGCGCGCGCGCAGGGCGTCGATCAGCACCGGCAGGGCCTTGACCGTGGCGGACCGGTCGCCCCCGGCGTCGTGCAGCAGGATGGCGTGGCCTGCATCGGCCTGGGCCAGCACGTCCGCCACGATCTCGTCGGGCCGCAGGCGGTGCGTGCCGCCATCGGGGTTGGGGCGGCTCAGGTTCCAGTCGTTCGGGTCGATGGACTCGCCGGCCGTCGTATAGCCCAGCTTGGACGCCACCGCGATCGGCAGGATTTCGCCATAGGACTCCGGCTCTGAGTCGGCGTTGTAGGGAGGGCGGAACAGGGTGACCTGACGCCCCAGAATGCTTTCCAGCGCCCGGTCCGTCGCCGTCAGCTCCAGCCGCACCCGCTCCTCGTCCACATGGGCCATGTTGGGGTGGGTGAAGGAGTGGTTGCCGATCTCATGGCCCTCGTCACGCACACGCCGAACAAGGGCGGGGTTGGCCGCCGCATTGCCGCCGATCATGAAAAAGGTCGCCTTTACGCCCTTGGCCTTCAGGACATCCAGGATTTCGGGCGTCCATTCGGGATCGGGGCCATCGTCGAATGTCAGGGCCAGGGTGCGGTCGGGCGCCCCGGTGCGACGCACGGTCCAGGCCGAGGGCCAACGGGTCCAGACCTCGTCGCTGATCAGGCCGCTGACCGGGTCGACGGCGATGCGCCGTTCGCCCGCATGGGGGGTGTCGATCACGTTCAGCAGTTCACCCTGGCCGGTGAAGGCGATCTGCTGGGTCAGGGCCACGTGCTCCAGCGCGGGGATCACCTTGATCGCAGGCGCGGCCTGACGCCCAAACACCTTCCAACTGGCGGGATCTTCCTCTCCCAGGGCCCACAGGGCTGCACCGCGCAGCCCCCTGCCCCGGCCCATCGTCATGGCGTTGGCGACCGAGGCGGCGTCCTGCATCCAGACCTCGTGCGCGCGGCCCTGATCGTCGGTGTAGCGGAAGGTCGGCTGCAGAGCCTGGGGGTCGAAATCGACCACATTGGCGGGATTGTCCTCGGGCCGATAGCCGCGCGCCGTCGCCAGCGCCGCCGTCGTGGTCAGGGATTCGGCTGAACGGTCGCCATCGCGCCAGTCATAGGAATAGGCCCCGATCCCCAGGATCAGCTTGTCCGCAGGCACAAGCTGGGTGAAGCGCGTCAACGCCTTGTCCACAAACAGGGCCGAAGAGATCGGGCCCGGCAGGCTGTCTTCCCCGTGTTCGTCATAGGCCATGATGGCGGCGTAATCGACGACGCTGGACAGGGCGCGGATGTCGTGATCGCTCAGCCCCACTTCCAGTGCGATGGACAACTCGCCCCCCTGGGCGTGCAGCCGCTGGCGCAACTGCGCCAGCCATGGCGTCAGCCGTTCGATCTGCTGCGGCGTCACCTGTTCGAAGTCGATCTGCAGACCGGCGAAGCCGTTGGCCTGAACGAAGCCGACCAGCTGATCCATGACGTGTTGTGCGTTGGCCGGCGACAGCATGCGGTCGATACGGCCGGCGTCGAAACGCCCTTCCGTGGCGTTGCCGACCACCGGCACGATCTTGACCCCATGCGCGCGAGCCGCCGCGATCAGCGGCTTGGTGGTGGGGTTGCGCGTCGGATCCCAGTCCTTGGTCAGGATATCGCCGCCGTCGTCACGCAGCTCGATCCAGGTCGGATAGACATGGGTCAGATCACCCGCATGGCGCGCGAAGGAATCCAGCGCTCCGTCCTCCCACGGCGCGAACCAGGCGCCGGCGATGGGCGCGCCATTGGTCGAGGCCGCGCGGCTCGCCGGCCGCTGTCGGTGGGCGATGTAGTTCAACAGGGCGCGCTCGGCCCCATGGGTGCGATGGGCTGCCGCCGACGCAGCAGGCGACACGACCGACAGACCCGTCAGACTGGGCAGGATCATCAGACTGGCCACGAATCCCGCCAGCACGACCCCCGCGACGATCGCCGCCGCCAGCGCGGCCATCCGCATCCGCCGCGCCCGACGCCCCGTCGCGTCCAGAAACACCGCCGGCCCGTCGCCCTGCGGTTTAGAAGCGTCCGACGTCATCTCAGCCCAACCCCGTCGCGGCCAATCCCGCGTCACGTCGTCGCATATCGATCAAGAACGGCGGGATATGGGCGAAGCTGCGCCCGGGACGGGGCCTGCGGAATTTCACGTCGCAGTTGTCCAGACAGATCGCGAGGGCGCGATTGTGGACGCGGCCCTGCGTCGGCAATGCTGTCTGTCCATTTTTTTGAAAGAGAGAAAAAATGGCGGAGACGGAGGGATTCTCCGCTGTGTGACAAATCCAGCATTGAATCGTAAAGATTATTGGTTTCGCTAACCTTTTCAGCTTGCCGTGTCACACATTTTGTCACACACCTCCCCTGAAATGAGCAGCGTTCCGTCCCACCTGATCACCCGAAATGGCGTCTATAACTACCGGCGTCGCGTCCCCTTGGAGCTTCGTGATCGTCCGGAGTTTGGCGGTCGTGACGTGTATCAAGTGTCGCTAGGGGTCCGCACATTAAGCCGCGCGCGTCAGCGCATTCAGGAACTCGGGCTAGATGAAAAGTTTGAGGTTCACCACGCCCCAGCCGCCCCAATAGAAGGCGGCGCGACCCTCACCCCTTCCCTACTTACCCACATCGTTCGCCGTCGCTACGAGCAGGGAATGGTGTCGCTCCAAAGCGAACGGCTGGACGCTTCGAACGACCATCGTGATATGCGCGACGAACTAGCTGTTCAGGAAGTCGCGGCCCTCAATGACCCGGCCTATTCGGACATAGCTCGCGAACGACTTCGCCGCGAACTCGCCCCGGTGATCCGCGTGAGCGCGGAGGGGACTGCAAAGCGTCTAGGTCTCGATAACGAA
Source organism: Brevundimonas sp. EYE_349 (assembly GCF_023147505.1). Classification (GTDB taxonomy): domain Bacteria; phylum Pseudomonadota; class Alphaproteobacteria; order Caulobacterales; family Caulobacteraceae; genus Brevundimonas. The sequence goes on from NZ_JAHXPB010000001.1 coordinate 551,671, forward strand.
CACGACATCCAGCGCATTGAGGCCGCGCTATTCGAAGCTGAACTCAGCCTGACCCGATCACGGGTCGAGTTGGCCGAAGGCCGCTCATTGCCGACATCGTTGGTGGCGACAACATCTACGAACGACGCCCGTATGCAGCGGGAAGCGCATTGGACGTTCAAAAAGCTCTCCGAAGATGCCCTACGCCAGCATCCCAAAGGGGGTAGCTGGGAGCATAAGGTCAAGGTCGCCGCAGCCTTGTTCGACGACTACTCCGGGTCGGCACCGATCTACAAAATCGATAAGCGGATGGTGCGGAACTTTGTGAACGACCTCCACCATATGCCTGACCGTATGGTGATGCGTTTTCCGAAGATGGGCCTCAAAGACGCTATCGCGGCCAACGAAGCGCGAGAGAAGCCCTTCGCGCCGATCTCACCCAACACCGTGCGCGACGGCTATTTCTCGGTCGTCCGATGGGTGTTCGGCCACGCCGTCGAACTTGAAGCCGTCCCGATGAATCCCTGCACCGGGATCAAAATCCGTGGCGCGACGAAGGGCGATGGTCGTCGCACTAGAAACCCGTTCCGGGCCGACGAACTCAACGCCCTGTTCCGCCTCCCCCTCTTCGCTGGGTGCTTATCGGAGGATCGCACGAACATCCCCGGCAACTACCGGATCGACGACCATCGCAAGTGGACGCCGCTTCTCATGTTGTTCACAGGGGCCAGACCTAGCGAGATCGCTCAGCTTGCAGTCAGCGATATCAAGAGCGACGGGAAGCATCCCTACATTTCGATCCTGACCGAATACGATCCAAACGACCCGGACGATGATCGGGATTTCGTCGTATCCCATAAGACTGAAAACGCCAGACGCGACATCCCGCTACACCCGGAACTGATCGACCTGGGCCTGCTAGAATACGTCGGTAAGCGTCGCCGTGCTGGCGATGTCCGCCTGTTCCCGGATTGGAAACTCCCGGCCAACGGTCGCAAGCTGTATTCGTCGGCGTCGTGGATCAGAAACATCAATGAGCGTCTGATACCAAAGATCACGTCCCGGCGTCCGAAGCCGACGCTCTACAGCTTTCGTCATACATGGAAAACACAGATGGCGCTTTTCCAAGTGCCGACGCAGTATCAGAACCAAATCCTTGGCCATGCTCAACAAGGAATGGACGATCACTATCTAGGACGGCTGGATATACAGCACACCTATGACGCCATCAAACCAATCGCCTTCTCTGATTTAGATTTAAGCCACCTGAAAAGCTGACCATTCCGTGATATAATTGGCACCATGTCTTATTCAGCGATGGTGTCTCGATGGCAGAACGGTTCTAGCGGCTTCTTCAACTTCCTCGACGATGTAAAACCCGTCGTCAGGTCTTCGAAGGGCGGATTCATTCCCTTCGTCCCCGGCCCGCGAGAGCGAGCGGAGATCGTCAAAGCGTTGGACGGCGACTATGCGACGGTCGTGATAAGTTGGCCACGTAGGCACGGCAAGACTCTCACATCGTCGATGATAGTCCTGTGGAGGTTTCTGTCCCGGCGAACAGAAAACATCGCCATGGTCGCCAACTCCGAGAAGCAGACAATCGATACGGCTTTCCGCGCCGTCCGCGATGCTTTTGACAACACGCCGATGCTGAAGGCGCTGGCGAGCGCCGGGACGGTCGAGGTCGGTGTAGATGCGGTGCGTTTCCCCGCCACCGGGTCCGTCATCCAAGCCTACTCTTCGAACCCAGCCGCGTTGTGGGGGAAGAAGCTGACGGCGGCTCAACTCAGTGAACTCCACGCCTCGAAAGGGTCCGCCGTCCTAGAGGTTCTGACCGGCTCGCTTCTCGACAGCGAAGGGTCGATGATGCTGATCGACTCCACGGTCGGCCCCATGTCCTCGCCGCTGTATGCGCTCTATGAGGCGCACATCGCTGGCGACGACCCGAGCCTGTTCTTCAGTCACATCCAATACGCAGACCTCGACGACGCCTGCGCCAACGGCCCGTCGTGGATCGACCCGGTAAAGCTCCGGGCCGCATCAAGGCGGATGCTACCTCAGACCTTCAACCTCATGCACTTGAACCGCTGGGGCGATGCGTCCGGGCTGCTGATCGACAGCGAAACCCTCTCGAAATGCACAGAGGTCAGCTACCTCCCCGACCCGAAGGCTATCGCAGCGGGCGCAAGCTACGTCGTAAGCGGAGGGCTGGACCGCGCGTTTGGCGGATCGAAGCATGGCGACTCCACCATCACGACGGCCATCGTCATGACCGTCCACGACGACGAGGAACAGTATTTCGTCTTAGATTCGGATGCGGTGCTGTTCTCGCGGCTTGGCGGCATCAAGGCCAACTTCCGGCGCTACCACAAAGAATGGGGCATGAGCCGGTGTGGCCTCGAAACCTACGGCGCTCAGGATGTCTATGACTGGGCGCAAACGGAGCCGTTCGCAGACGGGACCGAACTCTTCACGCCTAGCCGGAAGGCTCAGTATCAAGCCTTCACGTTGATGGCGACCGCCGCCGCCGAGGGCCGTCTTCACATCGACCCCCGGTTCACGCGCCTGATCGACGAACTCCGCACGTTCGAGATCGTGGACGACGGCAAAGAGACGGTCGGAAACGAGGCAATCCCGAAGTTCGGCCATCCGCGCGGGAAGCATGACGACGCCGTTTATTCCTTGGCCTGGGCGATGTTCGCCACACGGGAGATAACGCTCAACCCTTACGAACTTCCGGGCGTCCGTTGCACAGATACCGGCCCGACGCGGCATATGTGCGCCCTGAATGGCGGGGCCGCGATCCCAATGTGCGCGAAGTCGTGTCGATCCATGCGGCGGGCGTTCGACCTGTTCGACCAATACAGCGCCCGCAGCCCCCGTAATAACCTCCCCATCGAAGCCTTCATTGCCGACAAGCTGAAAAACGTCGGAAGTCACACGATAGCCCGATAAAGCCAGTTGCCAGAAAGCAACACCCCGTGATATACTTATGTCATGTTGGGATTAAGCGATGAAAGGAAATCGTTCCTAGATTTGGTTAGAAAGTCGGAGCCGCGAAAACTTCGCGCTGCCGAGGCTTTAGCCTTCTTCGACGACAAGCAGGACGATACGACGCTCGCGCTGATCAAGCGCCGCTTCGCAAACCCGGAGTCCTTCCGGGTTTTCCAAGTGAATATTCTGAAGAAGATCATCAGCCGTCGCGCCACGGCATACCAGACGCCGCCAATCCGGACGTTCCAAGGCTGGGACCAAACAGCCGCCCTCGACCTATACCAGTCCGCCAACATCGACGCGGTTCTGAAGCGCGCCAGCAAACTCACCAAGCTGCTGAAGACGACCGCCCTGCAAGTCGTGTGGACGGAACCGCACGGCCTTCAGGTGCGCGTGTTGACCCCGAACATCCTAGACGCCGAATGGTCCGATCCGGAGCATCCGGAGCGCCTAGTTGTCACCCATGCGGCCAGCAACCCGGCCAATACGACCTACGCTGATTGGACGGCGACGACCTATCAGCGCCGAAACGCCAACGGCCACCCCATCCCCACACCCGGCAATGCTGGTGCGATGAACCCCTACGGCGTGTTGCCGTTCGTGCCGTTATTCGACCGCCTTCCCGATGCCGATTTCTTCCTTCCGGGCGGCGATGACCTCATTGGCGCTCAGAAGGCGCTCAACGTCGGCCTGACGAATCTGTGGCGGGCTGTTGAGCTTCAGAGCCACGGTCAGGCCGTCGCGAAAGGGCTTCCGATTGGCGACCCCATCGCCACCGGCCCCGACAAGGTGATCCTGCTCCCAAAGGACGGCGAGTTTGCCTACGCGGCCCCGAACACGCCTATCCCCGACATTCTCGAAGCCTTGGAGTTCCTGATGCGCTCCACGGCCTCGACGAACGATTGCACCGCCGACGTTCTGGACCTCTCGAAAACCGCCGAGTCAGGTTCCGCTCGCGCCGCTCAACGGATCGACCTGAAAGAGGCCCGTCTGGACGATATCGCCCTATGGCGTGGCTATGAGCGTCGCCTGTTCGAGGTGATCAAGCGCGTCGTCAACACGCACCGTCCCGGCACGATCCCGGAGGCTGCTACCGTCCGGGCCGACTTCACCGAGCTTCAGGACAACCTCACGGAATCCGAAGTCCTCGCCAATCTCAAAGAACGCGCGGAGATCGGCATTTCATCCCCGGTGGACGCACTCATGACGCTTAACCCGGACGGCTACGCCACACGCGAAGACGCCTATCGCGCCTTGCTTTCTCGTAAACAAGAAACGGAAGAACTGACGCTAGGGCTTTGAAAGGAAATCATATGACTGACACCACTGAAACACCGCCCATCGACCTCACGGAAGACCTGGCTCAACTGAAAGCCGATCTTCAAACGCTTCGTGAACAGACCGACACCATGCGCGCCGACAGCGACGTGGACGGCCTGATCGGCAATCTGACGGCCCTGATCCCCGAAGCCGACCGCGCCGCCCTCCCGACCGAGGGGACCGCCTTCAACCGTCTGTTCGCCCATGTCACCGCCGCGCTGAAGGCGACAAAGACGCCCGCCGTTCCGACAACGGACACGACCCGCCCGCCGACCACTCCCGGTCCCGACGATTTCACCAAACTGCCCGCTCATGCCCGGATGGCTCTCGGCTACGCCCAAGCCTAACCGCGTCTTTTCCCCACCAACACCCACCGCTGGCCGCGCCAGCAGAAAGGATTTTCAAGTCGATATTTGAATGCTGACACAAGTCGAATGGAGCAAACTAAACCCGAACCCCCTGCAATCTGGCGTCGTTGAGGTCTTCGCTCGCGAAAACCCCGTCATCGCGCTCATGCCCTTCGCTAATGTGGCGGGCAACGCCGACACCTACAACGTCGAGGACACCCTGCCCGGCGTCGAGTTCCGGGGATACAATGAGGGCTATTCGGAAAGCACGGGCGTCATCAACCCCCAAACCGAACGCCTGACAATCATCGGTGGCGACAGCGACTTTGACGTCGCTCAAATCGCTCAACAGACCGGCGACAATGACACCCGAGCAATCCACGACGCCATGAAGGCCAAGGCCCTGTCGTTGAAGTGGCTTCAGACGTTTTTCGATGGCGACACCGCCACGAACCCGAAAGCGTTCGACGGTATCAAGAAGCGCCTGACAGGCAACCAGATCCTCAGCGCCGGCACGAATGGCGGCGCACTGGCTCTCGATATGTTGGATGAGCTGGTGGATGCCGTTCAAGGCCAACCGTCCGCCATCTTCGCCCGGAAGTCAGTGATCCGCGCCTATCGCAATCTGTTGCGTTCTTCCGGTGGCACGACGCCCGAGTCCATCATGATCCCGAACTTCGGGCGTCCGGTCATCGCTCACAACGGCGTCCCGTTGCTACCGATCGAGCTGGACACGCAGGGCCGCGAAATCCTGGCTGGCGACGAGAGCCACGGCACGAACAACAAGACGACCTCGATCTACGCCGTCCGGTTCGATCTCGACGCTCTGCACGGCATCCAAACCGCGCCCATCAGCGTCCGCGATCTAGGCGAAGTGGACGACAAGCCCGCCTACCGGACCCGGATTGAGCATTACAGCGGCATCGTTCTGAAATCCGGTCGATGCGCCGCCCGCCTTAAGGGTCTGACGAACGTCTGACCCCTCCCGCAAACGTCATCGGGTTTCCTTTCTCTCCCCGATGACGACGGACGCCCTCTCGTAACTCAGCAAAGGCACGAGAGGGCGTCCCCACACGGCGACCGCGCCCAACACGCGAGACGCCAACAAAGCAGGCGGGCCGGGAAGGCAGCCCGGTCCGCCTTTGCTGACTCTGGAACTCACAGCATGGAATACTACAGCTACGATCTTTCCCCCGACGACAGCCTGATCACGCTTCAGGCCGCAGACATCATCCTCGCGACGAGCCTTCATGGCCGCGAATGGACGGCCCGCGTCGGCAATCGTGAACGGCATCGCGAGCGCCACACCGAAAAACTCATCAGTTGATCGAGACGACATCGCCTCGAAATCGAAGATGCGCCCCGCCGCCCGTCGATGCCCGTTTGGCTTCGGAGGTCGCTCATGATCGCCCTGGACGCATTCGACCAACGAGCCGCAGTCTTTGAAGCAGAGTTTCTAGAAGCCCTCGCACAGGCCTACGGCGGCGCGATGGATGCCGTCGATATAAACGCCGTGATCGCAGCTCTTGAAGCTGGCGATGAAGCCGCCCTAGCCAATGCGCTGAACATTGATGAGGGGGTTCACTCTGGCCTCACCGTGGCGCTCAGCAGCGGGCTTTTCTATGCGCTGCTGGGAAACATCGTGATCGCGATGAAGGGCTTCGCCAGCCGCCACAAGTCCCGCGTGAACCCAAGCGCCGATATCGCAAGGCTCCGGGAGGATATCGAACGTAGCATCCTGCAACCAATGGCCCGACGTTCCTATGAGGCAATCACGACGGCCCATCGCGAACTTCAGAAGGGCGACATGACGCCCCGCGACAAGGCCACCCTGATCATAAGGTCAATCGCCATGGCCCCCGATCAGGCCAGATCAGCAGCCCACTTCGCCCGCGCGCTCCACGAGTCCATGACCGCGAAAGATCGAAGCATTCAGGATGGGAAGACATACGTCACCCCGGCGACCGCCAAACTGATCATCCAGCGGCATATGAAACACCTCAACGCCGCCCAACGATCAGCCCTGCGAACCGCCTTTGCAAACGGCCTGACAGGGGACGGCGCTACGACCCTTCAACACAAACATGACCGCGCGCTGATCAAATACCGGCAATCTGTCATCGCTCGACAGGAAGCTATCAGGACCATGCACGTTGGAGAGTATCTCGCCTTCAAGCAGGGGAAAGCCAATCGGAGCATTCCACGGGACGCCCGGAGATACTGGAAGACAAGAGGGGATGAACGGGTTCGCCACGATCACCGGATGGTGCAGGTGATGAACCCGCAGGGGGTGGATGTAGGCCAGGCATTCCAGACGCCGCTAGGGCCGGTCATGCACCCGCCTCTTGAGGTGAACTGTCGATGCCGGGTGGTCGTCAGAAGGCCGTCAGATGCCGACGAATGATGTGGGGAGGGGATGGTTGCAAAGGGGTGGTTTCAAACATTTTGGGACCGGCCCCCTACCTACCCGCCGCTCCCCCCGACATCCCCACCCGATGAACGACCAAACACCCGCCCGGAAAGGAGGGCGACACGATGAACCAGACAAACAGACATATCGAAACGGCGGACCTATCCGCTGTCTTCAACCTCGAAATCGCAGGACAGAAGGTGGATGGCCGAACGGTCGCAGCCCGGTCATTCCGTGTGATCGCCGGGGACTTGATGGATCAGCTTGCCCGCCAGCCGAAACCATCGGAGGCGGTGATGATCCGACAGGCCGCCATCCTGCTCACGTCCGACCAGACACAGTTCAGCATGTCGCATGGCGAACTTGGGCTGAACGCATCGTCGCTCGCGATCCGGCCGACGACGAACTACACCCTAAACACGTCCGCTGGCCTCGCCGCACTCGGCTCCGAAATCTACTTCGCAGTCGAGAACAGCGGGTATGCGAAGGTCATGGAATACACCCGGCTCGCCGGGGCTGACACGACCACGGCTTCGGACGTGACGGCGCATTGCGACCGCTACATCCCCGCTGGCATTCACGACCTGATCCCGGCCGATGACCTGTCAGCCCTGTTCGTCCTGACGCACGGCGCCCCGAACAAGGTCTACTGCTACAACTTCTATTGGGCTTCGTCCGACGAGAAGCTTCAGTCGGCTTGGCACGAGTGGGACTTCGGACCCGGCGCCCGGATCGTCTCCGGCGCCTATCTCAAGGGCAACGTCTTCCTGACGGTCGAGCGCAACGACGGCCTATGGCTGGAGAAGGTCAACCTGACCGCTGGCTCGCGCCCGGCCCAGACCTCCCGACAAATCCATCTGGATCGTCGGGCGACCGTCACCGGCGAGTATCAGCAGACCACCAACATGACGCAGTTCATCCTTCCGTATCGACCGGCCAAAGACCGGTTCGAGATCGTTCGGGGTGACGCCTTCACGACCCGGCCTCAAACGCTGATCGACCCTTCGACCTACGTCTGGATCACAGACAATATCGTCGAGGTTCCGGCCAGCGAGATCGCCGGTCCTGTCGTGATCGGCGAAGGCTACGAGTTCTCGTTCGAGTTCTCGACGCAATACATGCGGACCCAGCGCGGCGAGGCCATCACGACCGGCCGCACCACGTTGCGGACGTTCAGCGTCAACTTCGTGGACACCGCCTATTTCAAGACATCGGTTGCGCCCTACGGCTTCAATCCGAACGTCGAAGAAATCCTGCCCGCCAAACTCTCGCAGTTCAGCGGCAAGACCTTGGGCGCCGCGAGCTTCCGTCTGAACGCCCCGGCCTACGCGACAGGGACGCACCGTTTTCAGGTCTACGGCCAGAACACGACGACCCGCATCCGCATCGTCAACGACACCTACGCCGCCTCGACGTTCGTCGCGGCCGAGTGGGAAGCTAACTACTACAACCGTTCCAGAACCTGACCGCCTCCGGGCGGTCAGGCCCTACTGGGGCGGGGTAGTTCTATAGTCTTGCAGAAGGGCCATGGCGGATGTCCACCCAACCGGATCGTCCTGCAAAAACTCATTGAAGCAAACCGCTTTGAGCATGAGCATTTCATTTGAGTCGGGCGCAATCGAGATTTCCGCTCGTGGCTCGTCTGATCGGGCCTGAACTTGCCCGTGTTCATCATACGAGATGACCGACAGGAACCGTGAGGTTTTGGCTCCACATTCATACTCTTGTCGGATCAGGGCGTAATCCATCTCCGAGACCGTCAGCGGCAGGAAGATGGCAGTCCAAGCCACAGCCTTATCGCCAGATCGGCTGACTGTTGAGATATCAACGCCTGTCGCGCCGGTGCGCCCGACACTGATCAATCGCCAATCGCTCGCCGAAGCCGCCCCGGCGATCATCGAAACTGCCATCACGGCGCAAGTCAAAAGCTTCATTACAGCCCCCATCTGATCGCCCTATATCAGCGATCCCTGAAAGCATGATCCTTTTTCAAAACCTCGCCGATGTATCGGGCGAACAGATTCACGACTGGCTCGACGCCATCGCGAACAATCTACGGCCCGCCGATTTCGACGAGATCAGAGCGACCAACCCTCTCCTGACCATCGGTGATCCAGACCCGCTTCTGGTTCTCACCATGTCGGTCATGCAGAGCGAGGATGCTTGGGTCATCACCGATGATGGGGAGCCGATCTCCGTCTACGGCGCCGGGCCGTCCGACGATCCAGCGTCGGGGATCGTCTGGATGCTCGGCACACCGGGCATGGAAAGACCGAGGGCGAAGATCGCCATCGGCAAGGAGACCTACGCCGTCTTCAAACGCTGGCATCAACGCTGGCCACGTCTCTTCAACCACGTCGATGCTCGCAACAGCATGAGCATTCTCTGGCTGTTCCGCGCCGGGTTCGAGATCGAGGAAGTCGATCTCACCCACGGCCGGGAGAGCCGCCCATTCTACCTCATCAGCAGCATTCAGGAGGGACCAATCCATCTGTGATCCCGTGACTATCATGACGACCATCGCCGTCGTCGGGGCCGCGACCGAAACCATCGGTCAAATGCAGTCCGCCAAGGCGCAGCAGAAGGCCATTGACGCCCAGCTTGCCACCACCCAGCAGGAAATCGGGCCTACCTTCACGCGGCTATGATGTTCGCATCTGGCCCGCTCGCTACCCGCTGAAATCGAAACTTCCGAACTACGGCGATCACCTCGCGCCGCTGCTCCGCGCCGACATCGAGAAATGCGGGACGCTCTGCGACCCCACCGGCCTGTCGCTTCTGGGCGGCGCCCCGACCGACCCCGACCGCTTCACCGACGCCAAGCTGCTCGAAAGCGAAATGGACGGCACGGCGGCCGAGTTCATGTTGCAGATGATGTTGGACACGTCGCTGTCCGACGCCGAACGCTTTCCGCTCAAGACCTCTGACCTGATCGTCATGAACGTCGATAAGAGTCGTGCGCCTGTCGCACTCTCCTACACGTCCGCCGACGATAAGCAGATCAAGGATGCGATGCTCCCGAACGTCGGCTTCACCGGCGACCGGTTCTTCTCACCCTTCAACGTCAGCGAACATTGGGCCGACTACACCGGCGCCGTCATGCACATCGACCCGTCTGGCACGGGCGCCGACGAGACGGCCTATGTCGTCACCAAGTTCCTCAACGGCAAGGTGTTCGTCACCAAGTGGGGCGGCGTCGCCGGTGACGGCGGGTCTCCTGAAACCCTGTCCAAGCTGGCGACCATCGCAGCCGAACAGGAAGTCCGCGCCGTCATCGTCGAAGACAACTTCTCGGACGGCATGTTCCGCCGACTGCTGACGCCGGTCCTGATCGCCAAGCACACGTCGAAATGGCGTTGCGGCATCGACGGCGTGAAGGTCCACGGCATGAAGGAAAAGCGGATCGTCGGGGCACTGGAGCCGGTGATGAAGCAACACCGTCTGGTCATCGACCGGGAGGTTCTGAAACTGGACCTCGCCGTCGCCGACCGGATCAAGTCGGGCGTCTTCCAGATGACCCACATGACCGCCCAGCGTGGTGCCCTCAAGCACGACGACCGCATCGACGTGCTGGCCTTGGCTGTCGAGTATTGGAAACAGCACATGGCTATCGACGCCGCACAGGCCGAGGCCGACCATCGCAAGAAGCTGGATCGCGAGTTTGAGAAACGCTTCTTCGCTGGCACGGCCATCAGCCCGCTATTGAACAAGACCGGCCGCCAACGCGGCGCCGGAAGACGGATGCATTAGAGCAGCCAGTCCATATCGCGCCCATTGATCCACATCTTAAAAGCGACTGCGGCAGTGTCGCGCTGAATGCGAACCACGACGTATTTTAGTGGCGAAGCCGCACCGACCATAATGAATGGCTTGAGGCTCGACGCTTGATCTTCCGCCCCGATGTAGTTGACCGCCTCTTGGATCAGTTCGTCGTCATCAGTAATGAACTGGATGATGGTCGAAGGCGTGGGATCGGCGTCGATCTCGCTCATCCAATCACGGGCGATCATCGCGTTTGCGATCAACGCCGCGTCGTGGTCGGAGTGGTCCGGGTCGCTGGCAAGGGTCACGTCTGAAAACGCCAGTCGAATGCACGTCCTCAACCATTGTTTGGTGTCGTAAAGGCCGTCTCTCATCACTTCACCACCCGGTATTGCGGAGCCTTCGGCTGTGCGGCTTTCGGGTGCCCTCGCCCCGGTCCTTGCGCGGCCTTGCCGCCCAGAACGGCCGTTTCCTCGAACCAACGGCGATAGCGGGTCATACCCTTGAACTCGCCGGTCGCCGGGATGAACGGTCCTTCCCAACACGGTGCCGGAGTGGCGCGGGTGCGATAGTGGCCCCTACGGTTATGCGGCTCCGGCGAAGCGTGAGACCCGCGCTCCCCGCCGAGCGGCAAACCGTTGACGTAGATGCGCTTCGTCAGGTGGACGATCTGCATGTCAGCCACCGGCTCTTCGCCCTTGCGGACGCGGTTCTTCGACATCGTAGCCATGCCGTTCGACGGCTGACGCATGATGTATTGAACGGCGGGATTGGCCAGCAGCGAGAGAGCCATTTCGGCCATCCCCATGAAGGCATTGGAGGCCCCGGTGATGTGCCCGCCATCAAGCATCACCCAGCCGTTCTTTTCCTGCCAGACCGCCACCAGATAGTTCGCCATGCCCCATTCGAAACAGGTGATGACGGCGATAGTCGTCCCGCCCGGCGGACCTTCGAAAACCAGCGCGACATTATCGAGACCCAGCGTGTCGAGATGTTCGTTGACCAGACCGGCCAGCCGGTCCCCCCGCTCCGTGTCCGCATGAAGCGAAGCATGGGGGGACATCAGGTTTCCTCGGCGAAACCGGCTCGATAGTCGCGCAGCAGACCCATCTTTTTGTCGTCGTCCAGCATCTTGCGGATGTTGTGCGAGGCGTGAATGTCCGCCTCCGCGATGGTGAAGCTGTTCTCGTCGGAGCCGATGAACTCAACCTTCCCGCACACCATGCGGAAATCATCGACTGCTTGGGTGTAGGCGTTGAAGGCGGCGAGAACTGCGCGCGCGCGGGCGATCTCGGCCATCATTTCGCGGCGTCCTTCTTCGGAGCCTTGCGAGCTTTGACCTCGGCCAGCTTCGTAGCCGTCAGCGCATCGACCTTGGCCGACAGACCGGCGACGGTCGAGCGCAGGGATGCGATCTCGGCGTCCAGTTGGCCCTTGTTCACGCCGTCAGTTGCGGCGACGCCATCGGCGAGGTTCGAGACCCTCGTGCCGCAGACATCGACGACGCCACCAATGGCAGGGTCCAGCGTCACGTCTGCATGGCCAGCGAGCGCATCGCCTTCGACCGTGTGAGGCGGGCGATCCAACATCATCCGAAGCGTCGCGACATCTTCGGCAAGGGCGCGGCTGGTGACGAGGTTTTCCACCGCCGTCATTCGCTCGTTCGCCTTGCCGATGTGATCGGCCAGCGCAGAGTTCGTCTCTTCATATTTCGCGGCCAAGTCGATTTCGACGTTGGCGATAGCGCGCGTGTTTCCGATTGCTCGGGATTCGAGTTTCGGCAGGTCGATGCCGCCGGTCAGCAATTTCAGGATCATGCTTTTATTTAGTCAGCGACGATCCGTGTTATGCCGGGCCAAGAACTACGGGGGATGGCATGAAGAAGGTTGCTGCACTGGCGTTGCTGGCACTCGCTGGATGCGACAGCGGGCAGCGGTTCGACCTCGTTTGTGATGTCACCGCCTACCAAAAGATTCAGGTCGGCTCGCTTCCAGTCCGACAAGACACCGGCAAGCTGAACGAACGCTTCTCGGTCGATCTTAAAGGCAACCGCTACTGCCTCCAGTCCGAACCCGGCCAAGCCTGTAGCGAGGACATGTTCGGCCCGATCACCGAGGCCAGCACCTCGACCCTTAAGCTCGGGAGGTTCACGACCGTTGATCGCACAAGCGGAACGGTCATGACCGATTGGGGAGGCGTTGGCTCAAGCGGAACATGTGCGAAGGCCGCCTTCACCCCACCCATGCGGACGCAGTTTTGACCGTGAGTGACCAAGAGACCTACGACGATCAGTTCGATGATGTGCCTTGGGCTGACCCGGCCATTCGGGAGCGATATGAAGCTGCCCTCGGCCGACTGATCCTCGCTTATAACGACGTTGACCTGCACCTGACCCGGCTGATTGAGGAATGTCAGAGGAAGCTCGGCGACCCCAAACATCTAAAAAAGCTGGCCACAGGAAGTTTCATCGAACGGTGGGACAATGTTCGGATGCTTCGAGCGATCCTGCCTGACATGCCGCTGCTACAGGGCATCGACTTCAAAGAACTCCACGAACTGAATGAGTTAAGAAACATCGTCGCTCACGGGCACTTCGAGCAGAACCCCTTTCAGGGCGACTATGAGTTAATCACCCGCAAGCAACGGCACGACGATTTTTCGGCGGAGAGACTCGACAACATAACAGGACGCCTCAATGCCCAAGCAGAAGCATTGAAGGTCAGCGTTTGGTTCGATGATCTCGAAGACTTGGATGACGCTTAAGACGATCCAGACCACTTCCGGTTAGCCCGCTCTATCGCATGGCGTTGAGCCTCCTCGTGACTCTCGTCCCACGCCGCCGGGCGAAGCGCGATCTTGAACAGCTTCTCGCCCTGACTGCTGTTGCGACGCCCGATCTCCATCGTCGTCGGATACATCCCGCAGGTCCGACAACGGAACCGCAGACCATATAGGTAGTCGTCCGCCAGTCGTGCACCGACCTTCCAGATGTTCATCTCACGATTGGTCCGACAGCCTTCGCAGGACACCAGAACCGTGATGGCAGAATCCGTCACGAGGTCACGCGCTGTGACCGTCTCCGGCGTCCATAACTCGGGAGGCTTCGACTTCATCCGAGGATGAATGTTCTCATTTCGTTCCGGTTTCAAGTCGGAGGCTGGGGGCATCTGTCTATGGCTGGGGATTGCAGCTTGGCGCCGACGCTCGTCAGACGGATCATTGATCCATGAACACTGCCGCCCCCACTGACGATTCCGTAGCCGACGATATGAGCATCGACGGGTTTCTGTCGCCGATGCTGCATGACTACATTCCAAACATCATCGAGGCCCATCCGGCGTGGTTCGATTTCGCCCGGCGCCTGAACCGCCACATCGTCAGCATGTGGTTGCAGCATCCCATCACGACCGAAGGTTTGCTTCCGCTCGATCCAGAGCCGTTGGCTGTTCGCCTCCCCGACGCGATCCGAGCTTGTGCGAGTTCCTGTCGATCCGTGGCATCTGCGACGATGGCGGCGAGCTACAGGCCCGCGACCTCGACCGCTGGCATCGCGAGGCGCCCTTCCGGCGCAAGCTTGTGCGCGCCGATGGCGTATCCCTTGAGCGGGCTGCGATGATGGCTTGGGAGGCGGGATACTTCCCCGATGTTCCTCAACCGCTCTGGGACGGTCCCGACAACATGCACCCGGTATCGGAAGAGATGTTGCTGGCGGCTCTGGAGCGGGAGCTTCGCGCCGACTACGCCCATGTTTGGGCCGACCATGACGCGGAGTTCTTCGCATGACTTTGGAATGCGGACGTCTTGCCGTCCGCGACTTCCTCGCTAAAACCTGCCGACTTTATGGGGCAAATCATGCGACAAATCATCATCGCCGCTGCATTAGCAGGGGCCTGTCTCGCCGGTTGCGATCAGCAACAGGAGTCAGCGGAACCGGTCGGCAAATACGTCATCTATCAGGAAGCCGGGGTGGCCGGTTCGATTCGGCTCAATACCGTGACCGGCGAGTCCTACATGCTCATTCCGAGCGACACTGAAATGATGCACAACGGCGTGACCCTCAACGGAAAGCCGCTTGTATGGCGCAAGATCGCGAACAGCAACGCGAACTGACCCGCCGAAAGATATGGCGGCCATCCAGCACATCCGACTAAATAGGTCTCATAACCTGTTTCGCCGTGTGCAAGACGTGCAAACAGGGCCGTTAGATATTGGATAAATATGGATAGGATCGTATATTCGGTTCTGTCATCAAATCCGAAACTTTAGGCCCTGCGATCTTGCACATCGCGGGGCCTTTTGTTTTTCGGATTATTATGGACAACCCCCTTTGCAGCCGTTGTGGCTGAACTTGACTTCCTCGGGAATGACAACGCTCTCCTGAATTCTGCCCTCTACAAGAACCCTGACTTCGTGGCGTGGTGCGAACGCATCGTGGATCGTCAGCACAAAGCGTCTACAGGCCGGGTGACGCCTCTGCCCGCGTTCGACAGCCTTCTCGCGCTGGAGGCGACGATCTTCGACAATGGCGAAGACAAGAAGTTCCGCCACAGGCTGACGCTCAAGGCTTTCACTGGATCGCGGATCAAGAGTTGGACACGGCCCGACTGGACCGCAACCGCTACACTCTGGCCACACGACATCGCCGTGAAGACCGCCAAGAAATCCAAGGCGAAGTTCACCGACAATATGGTCTTCTGAAGTGCTGCGAGGGCCTTCGGTTCTTGTCTGGCAATCTGATCCGATCTCTTCCCGACTTCCGACACCAACGATGTCCTATCGGTTTTAGACAGCGCAGGACCGGTGCGACTGATGAGTTCAGTCAAAGCGTTCCGCCGCGTTGGCATCTGCTTGCGCTCAAAACCCTCACTGTTCGCAAGAAGGTGGTTGTGCGCGACGATCCGGCGTTCGCTCATCTGCCACGGCAACTGCATCAAGACCGACAATCGTCCGTCGAACCTGCGCTACGCCACGCGATCCGAGAACCTTCGCGACAGCCACGCCATGGGCGTCAATCGCGGCGGGCGCCCCTTGCTCTACCCGTGGGAGGAACTGGCCGTAGGCGAGACCTTCCAGTCCAACACGCTTTGCCGGGCAAGCATCAAGCGCATGGTCTGGGAAGCGAACCGACGCTTCGACAGCACTTTTGATGTCGCCAAGGCCGCGAACGACGACGGCTCTTGGACCGTCACGAGGGTCGCCTAATGCGCCCCGGTCGATACCTTGCAGATCAACACCGACCCGGCGTGTTCACCTACCACGGCAAACCTGTGTCGCCGCAGGATGCCGCAGAAATCCTCCGACATCGACTGAACTGGCGGGTCATCCAGCTTCGCCTTCACCGTGAGCGAGACGAACGCGACGGCACGATCCTGCGCCAACTCTGGGCGATGATCTGGGGGCGCGATGTCTGACCGTCCGCCCTGTCACCATACCGGCAAGCTCTCCTACGCTTCCGAGCGCGAAGCGAACGCCTCTCGCGTCGGGATCAGCTTGTCTCGCAAGAGCCGGAACGGCGGGCCGCCCCGCCAAGCCGGGCCTCTCCAATCCTTCAAATGTCGGGAGTGCGGAAACTGGCACCTCGGCCGCCCTCGGACGCACCAGAACCCTCTGAAACGAAAGGGCACCTGATGTTCGGTAAGCCCAACCCTCATTACGACCACACCCAATATCGCCTCGGCGTGTCACGTCTGCTGATCCAGCTTCGCCAGTCTGAAATCGAAGGTGCGCTGCAAACCCACGGCCTGAACCGACACGTCCGACGCGACATCGTTGAACTGCTCTCCGACCTGTCGGCCGAAATCCTCGGGTGCTGGCCCGGAGAGTCAGTCGTCCGCCTCAACGGCGAGAGGTTGACGATCACGTTCGAGGGCTGGCCGCGCGTCGAGTTCGTCGCGTTCGAGAACGACGTGAAACTGGTGATCTTGCCGGAGGCCCGCGCATGACCGCCCGCACCATCCGCACGACCATCGACCAGACTGAACTTCGCGTTCCCGTCGATGGCGGGGAGATCGCCAACGCGGTCATCCTCGGCGACTACACCGACGACCTGACCGGCGAGCCTTACCGCCTCTGGACCCTGCCGGAGGTGGAGGAATGAGCGCGCGTTCAGCGGCATCACAGGCGCGTTTCCGTCGTGCCTTTGGCGCCGACAATCGCCAATCAGTGCGCCAAGAACTGCGCTCGCGGGACACCCGTCGTTGGTGGAAGAGGATCACAGGATGACCCGCTACCCCGACGAACAACTGTCGCCCCGGATGCTGGCCCAGAAGCTCGACCTGTTCCGTCGCGCCGACGCCAACGCGCAGAACACGCGATCCGAGATCAGCAAGACCCGGACCCGGCTGCACGAGCTTGAGAACGCCTTGGTCACGCTCGACAACGAGATCACCGAGGCGGCCGAGTTCTGCGAAGCCTACTTCCTGCGACACGGACGGATGGATTAGCGGCGGTCCAACTCAAGCTGATGCGCCAAGGCTCGGTGCGCCTCACGGACAGCCTTGTCGCGCCACTCCGGGTCACGCTCCGACAGCTTGCATTCCAGCCGGGCGATCTCGGCCGCGTTCAGGGCCTCGGTCATAATCAGCTTGCGGAGGCGGTCGCTCGGCTGACCGCCGTCGCCGCGCACCCCGATCAGATACCACCACAGGGCGCCGCACAGCAGCACCACGATGTTGAAGGTCATCGCGTGGTCCATCACGCATCCTCCCCAAGCATGGCCCGCAGCCTCTTCATTCGGCTCTCCTGATCGGCGAGCTTCGCGCCTTGCTGGAGTTCCATTTTCTGGACCTCGCCATTTCGGATCGTCTTTCCGAATCTGTGCGCCGCCCAACACACCGCGACCAAGATCGCGAACGGCAATGCCAGTGCTTCGACCCAACTTTCCATAAAGCTCTCCCGATCCTTGCGTTGTCAGCACCCATATGTGCCAAACGCCCATTTCAAAAGTGTGCCAAGTGTGCCGGAAGTTTGATTTCGTTTACGAAATTCTCGCTGGCACACTTTCGGACACCGCCCGAAACCACCCGAAAAAGTGTGCCAAGTGTGCCAAAACCCGGTCATTTGGGCCGAAATTCTTGGCACACTTGGCCCTTGCGGGCTTAAGCCACTGATTTTTCGAGGGATAGCTGGCGGAGACGGAGGGATTCGAACCCTCGGTACCGGTTACCCGGTACGACGATTTAGCAAACCGTTGCCTTCAGCCACTCGGCCACGTCTCCTGCGAGGGCGTCGATAGCGGAGGCTGATGCGTCGCGCAATCCGGTTCGCGCGAAAGGTTTCATGTTAACGCGACATAGAGGCCGAAGCGGCAGAATGGCGTTTCGTCAAACGACCCTGGACCCCGATGCTCGACTGCCCCGAAAGTCTCGCCGCCCGCGCGCCGGGCCAGGTCCGCGGGGCGCAGCGCCAAGGCCGCGCTGCGCGGGGACCGTTCCGGCCCGAGGTCTGGCTGAACGCCCGCCAGCGTTCGGCGGTTCGTTTGTCGGCGCATTATTTCAGGCTGATCGATGTCCTGGTGGTGATCGGCGTGACCCTGGCGGCGGTCTTGGCCGCCCGCCCCGCCGCCTTGGGCGAGATGACGATGGCCGACATCGCCCCGTTGGCGCTGGGTTCGGTCTCGGCGCTGGCGGCGCTGAGAGCGTTTCAGCTTTATCGTTTCGCACGCAAGACGACGTGGATTCTGCATCTAGCCGGCGTCGCCGCGTGCGGCCTGATCGCCGGAGGCGCCGCCTTGCTGGCAGGCCTGGTGGTTGGGACCGATGATCTCAGCCTCGTCGGCGCCTGGGCGGCTGCGGTCGCCATCGGCCTGATCGGTCTTCATGGCCTGTGGCTGGGTCTGATCGCCCGTTGGCGACGGCAAGGCGCCCTGTCGCCCAATATCGTCGTTGTCGGCGCGACCCGAAACGCCCAAGCCCTGATCGAACAGGCGCTGGAACGGCGCGACATGAATGTGCTGGGGGTGTTCGACGACCGGCTGGCGCGCGCGCCGCAAAGCGTCGCCGGCGTCCCGGTGCTGGGGGACGCCGACGCCCTGATGACGCATCGGATCATGCCCTATGTCGACCGGATCGTTCTGGCCATAGATCCTGAGGCGGGTCAGCGGGTGCGCGATCTGATGCAACGTCTGCAGACCCTGCCCAATCCGCTGACGGTTCTGGTCGATTCGGAACTGGGCCGCGACGGCGTGTTGAACCGTTTGGCCAATGCGCCGCTGGCCGCGCTGGACGGACCCGCCGACCACGACCGGCGCGCCTTCAACAAGCGGATGCAGGACTTGCTGGTGGGCGGACTGGCCCTGATTGCAGCGGCGCCCGTCATGGCCCTGGTCGCCTTGGCCGTGCGTCTGGACAGTCCCGGCCCCGTCTTCTTTCGCCAGCGTCGCCACGGCTTCAATCACGAGAGCATTGTGGTGTGGAAGTTCCGGTCCATGCGCCATGCGGCCGCCGACGCCACGGCGTCGCGTCAGGTCTGCGCGCACGACGACCGCGTGACCCGCGTGGGCCGCTTCATCCGCGCCACCAGCCTGGATGAGTTGCCCCAGATCTTCAACGTTCTGTCGGGCGAGATGTCCCTGGTCGGTCCGCGCCCCCACGCCATCGGCATGAAGACCGGAGAAACCGAGTCCGCCCTGCTGGTCGCCGAATACGCCCATCGCTGCCGCATCAAACCCGGCATGACCGGCTGGGCCGCCATCCGGGGATCGCGCGGCCCGGTCGATACCGAGGCCCAGGTGCGCGAGCGCGTGCAGTTGGACATCGAATATGTCGAGCGCCAATCCTTCTGGCTGGACCTATGGATCATAGCCGTGACCATCCCCGTGCTGCTGGGCGACCGGGCGGCCGTGCGTTGAGCGAGCAGCGCATGTTCTGGCGCGGCGTCTGGGGCTATCTGCCGGCCCAGATCGTTCAGGGGGTGGTCGGTTTCCTGACCCTGTATGTCTTCACGCGCCTACTCAGCCCCGCCGACTTCGGCCATTACGCCCTGGCGTTTTCGGTGACGACCCTGGCCCATACGGTGACCTTCAGCTGGCTGGAGGCGTCGATGGCGCGGTTCTGGGCGGCCGAGCGGACGCCCGAGGGTCTGGCGGCCCATTTCGCCAGCCTGTATCGCACCTCCTTCACCATCATCGCCGTCTTCATGCCCATCGCGGCCCTGGTCGTGTGGCTGGCGCCGCTGACGCCGGCGTTCAAGGTGGCGGTCGCCTTCGGTCTGGCGGGCGCGCCGGTGCGCAACCTGGCCAAGCTGGCCCAGGAGCGGTTCCGCGCGGCGGGTGAGGTGTCCAAGGCCGCCTGGGTCGACATCCTGGTCGCCGTGCTGGGCTTCCTGGTTGGGGCGGGGTTCGCCTTGGCGGGCGCCGGCGCGGCCTCGCCGCTGCTGGGCCTGGCCATCGCGCCTCTGTTCGCCCTGCCCTTCATCCTGCCGGGAGAGTTGCGTCAGACGACGGGCGGAACGGTGGATGGCGCGCGGCTGCGAGCCTACGCCGCCTATGGCTATCCGATCGCGGCGTCCCTGACCTTGGCGCTTGTGCTGGCCTCGACCGACCGTTTCCTGCTGGCCGCCTTCATGGATGCGGCGGCGGTGGGCGCCTATCACGCCAGCTACAGTCTGGCGAACCGGACGCTGGACGTCATCTTCATCTGGTTGGGCGCCGCGGGCGCGCCGGCCATGGTCATGGCGCTGGAGCGCGGCGGGCGCGAGGCGCTTCGCAAGACGGCGCTGGAACAGGGTTCGACCCTGATCCTGATCGGCCTGCCCGCCGCCGTAGGCCTGTCGCTGGTCGCGCGACCAATGGCGGAGCTGATGATCGGGCGTGATCTCAGGGACGCCGCCGCCCTGGTCACGCCGTGGATAGCGGCCTCGTCCTTTCTGTCGGGGCTGATCGCCTACTATTTCGGTTTCGGCTTCACCCTGGGCAAAAAGACAGGGTTGCTGCTGATCACCATGGCCATCCCGGCGCTGTGCAACGTCGGGCTGAACCTGATGATGATTCCGAGACTGGGGGTGGTGGGAGCCGCCATCGCCACCGCCGCCAGCTTCGCCATAGGTCTGATCGCCTGTTTGGCGCTCAGCCGTCGCGCCATCGCCCTGCCCGTGCCTTGGGACGCGCTGGCGCGCTGCGGCCTGGCGTCAGCGGTCATGGCCGCCGTGGTCCTGATGCTTCCGCCGCTGGGCGGTCTGGTTGAGCTGATCCTGGATGCCGGCATAGGCGGCCTGGTCTATGCCGGCGCCGCCCTGGCGCTGAACGCCGCCGGGGTTCGCGATGTGCTGAAACGCTTGGTCCAGGCGCGCCGTGGGGCAGCCGCATGACCGGGGCCGCCATCCACGACAACGCCGCCTGGGCGACCGCCCGACCGACGATTTCGGTCCTGATCCCCTTTCTGAGAGACGATCCTCAATCGCTGATGGAACTGCTGGATCGAGAGGCGGATGCCTTGAACGGCGCGGTCGAGTTGATCCTGCTGGACGACGGCACGGCGGACGCGCCCCTAACCGATCGGCTTCAAACTTCCGCCGACGCCTCGCACCTGCCGGTTCGGCTGATCACCCTGCCTGCCAACGAAGGCCGCGCGCGGGGACGCAACCGCCTGACCACCGCCGCGCGCGGACAGGCCTATCTATTTCTGGACAGCGACATGCGGCCCGACACGCCGCACTTCCTTCAGACCTGGCGCGCCTTGGTCGCCGAGACGGATCCGGCAGCGGCCTTTGGCGGCTTTTCGCTGGATCAGGCGCCGACCGACGCCCGCTTCGCCGTTCACCGCGCCCTGTCGGCGGCGTCAGAATGCGTGCCGGCCGCGACCCGCGCCCTAACGCCCGAGAAATACGTCTATACGTCCAACCTGCTGGTGCGGCGCGACGTCTTCGCCGCCGAATCCTTCGATCCCGGCTTCACCGGCTGGGGTTGGGAGGATGTGGAGTGGGCCATGCGCGTCTCGCGCCGCTTCGCCGTCGTTCATATCGACAATCCCGCGACGCACATGGGCCTGGATACGGTTGAGGATCTGGCGCGCAAATTCGACCAGGGCGCAACCAACTTCGCCCGCGTCGTCGACCTGCACCCCGCCATCGTCCAGACCTACCCCAGCTATCGCGCCGCGCGGGCCTTGAAGCGTATGCCGCTGCTGCCTGCGGTTCGCCGGGCGATGAAACAGGCCGCCCTGACGTCCGCCCTGCCTGTAAAGGCTCGCGCCTTTGCGCTGAGGCTCTACCGCGCCGCCGTCTATGCGGATGCGATCTGATGGCCGCCGACGTCGCCGTCATCATTCCCACCCTGCGCCGGCCAGAAGGTCTGGAGCGGGCTCTGCGCTCGGTCTTCGCCCAGGTCGGTTCGCTGGACCGCATCGCCGCCGTCGTGGTCGCAGACAATGATCCCGACGGCTCGGCTGCTCCGGGGGTGCAGCGGCTGCGGGCCGACGCGCCAGTCCCGCTGATCTACGCTCATGCGCCTGTTCCTGGGGTGGCGACGGCGCGTAATGTGGGTCTAGCGGCGACCGATGCGCCTCTGATCGCCTTTCTGGACGATGACGAAGCGGCCTCGGCCGGCTGGCTGGCGGCCCTGCTGGACGCCCAGATCCAGACCGGCGCCGACGTCCTGTTCGGTCCCATTCGGGGCCGCGTGCCGGAAAACACCGGCTGGACAAGCGCCTATCTGGAGCGGTTCTTTGGCCGGGACGGGCCGGATGTCACCGGCCTGACCGATCATATCCACGGCTGCGGCAACAGTCTGATGGTGCGCGCGGCCGCCCTGCCCGGCGCAGCGCCATTCGACGTGGCCATGAACGAGACCGGCGGCGAGGACGACCGACTGTTCACCGACCTGATGGCGCGCGGCGGCCGTTTCGGCTGGGCCGCAGGCGCTTGGGTGGACGAGTTCGCCCCCCCGCGCCGCGCGACCCTGCGCTACGCCCTGACCCGCGCCTTCGCCTATGGTCAGAGCCCCAGCCAGATGGCGGCTGACCGTCGTGATTGGCCGGGCGTCGTCAAGTGGATGATGGTCGGCGCCGTTCAGACGGCGATCTGGGGCGTCGCGTCGCTCGTCTCCCTCCTGCTGCGCCGTCCTGATCGGGCCGAAACCTATGACAGATGCGCCCGAGGCCTCGGCAAGGTGTTCTGGACAAAGGGCTTCGAGCCGAAGCTGTACGGCGCGGCCATGCTGGCGCGCACCGACTGATCCAGCGTCACCCCGTTAGACGCTGCAGAAATCCGGGGACGCGATAGGTCGAGCGGTTCATCACCACCCCGGCGATCCGCCCGCCCACCGCCTCGATTTCGTCGCGCAGGATCACCGGCGCGCTGGCGGCCGTGCTTTCGGCGGCGACCACCAGTACGGTGGTGTCGACGAAGGGGGCCAGGATGATGGCCATGTCGTTGCGGTCGGCCGCCGGGGAATCGATGACGATGGTGTCTGCATGGGGACGCAGCGCCTCCCAGTATCCCGGATCGCCCAACGCCTCGACCCGATGCCCGGACCGCAAGGCCTCCATGTGGAAGTGGGTCACCCACAGCCTGCCGCCCAGACACGACCGGGCGGTCATCAGGCGCGCGTCCGGCACAGGTTTGCCGTCGCGCCCCGTCACGCGCGGCGTCACGGCGTAGAACGTCGACCCGTCGGGCGAGGCCTGGGCCGCCTTGCCGATCTGGCCGAACCGATCCGGCTCGGCCGACACAGCCTCCAGCTGCCCCTGCTGCGCCAGATCGCCGTCGATCAGCCAGACAGGTTTGCGCGCCCGCACGGCCGCCAGACGGGCGAACTCGCGCGCGACGGTCGAGACGCCCTCTCCGGTCGCGGCGGCCGCGAACTGGATGACGCGCGCGCGGTGCGCCGGCGCGGTTCCCAGCGCGGCCCACAAACCCGCCATTTCAGACGTCAGATCGACCATCGAATCGCCAAGGCGCTCCCTCGAACCCCTAGCCTAGCACGGCATCGGTCAGCCCGCCTTCGCCGGGGCGACGGCCAGGACGGGCATGTCCAGCGTCCGGCCGACAGAAGCCGGCGTGGTGAAGCCTCGCCGCGTGAAGACCCGCAGCAGACCCACGCACAGAGCCGTGAAGGCCGCGAACAGGAAGACCGCCGCCAGCAGTGGAATCTTCAGGCTTTTGCCCGTCGCCGGAGGCTGAGCGCGCTCGATGACGGTGACGTTGTCGGCGCCCGCCGCGACCAGGGCGTTGTCGGCCCGGCTCTGCGTCTCGCGCTGCTGGAACTCGCGGATCGACGCGCTGAGAACCTCGCGATTGCCGGCCAGGGTCGTATTCTCGGATTCCAGCGCCGTGAGTCGCGCCTGACGGCCGCGAAGATCATTCAGCTGCCGATCCAGGACCGACAGGCGCGCCGCCAACGAATCCCGCTCGGCGCGCGTGTTGATGCGGTTGGTTTCCAGCTCGGTCCAGACGGGGTTGGGCCCTGTCCGAACTTCCTTGGCGCCCACCGCCGTTCCGGTCGAGACATAGGCCTGAAGCTGGTTGATCCGCGCCTCGATGTCCTTCACCGGCTGTGCGTCGGGCTGATAGCGCGACAACAGCTGTTCGCGCTCGGTGCGCAGCTGCAGCACCTGGTCCTGAGCCGAGATGTTCAGATCCTGTTGCAGCGCGACCTCGGCCGGCGTTCCCGCCTGTTGCGCCGTCAGGGTGTTCAGCCTCTGGCTGGTCTGGTTCAGCTGGCTCTGGGTCGACATCCGGTCGGTGAATACGCTCTGATAGGTCGCCGCCAGCGTGGCCTTGGCCGCCGCGAAGTCGCCGATCTGGTTGGAGGTCAGAAAGGCCTCATAGGCCCGGTCCGCATCGCCCAGTTCGTCCTCGAAGGCCACGCGCTGGCTGGCGATGGCCGGCGTCTTGTCCTGGAACACTTCGCGGCGATAGATCAGATACTGTTCGATCACGGCGTTCAGCACCCGCGCGGCGCGCTCGGGATCGTCGGCCTTGTAGGTCAGATGGATCACTGCGCTGCCGGGCGCCGTGGCGACGCCCAGGCCGCCGCCTATCGCCTTGGTCGCGGCGGCCTGCGCCTTCTCCGCCCCGCCCTTCGGCGCTTCACCCAGGATTGCGGCGGGGCCCAAGGCCTGGACCACCTTCTGGCGCACGGCGCTGGAACCCAGGATGGCGGCTTCGGAGTTGGCGACCTCGTCGCCCTGCGGCGCCTGTCCCCGTTCCGCCGTGCCCACGCGCGGCTGATAGACATATTCCTGGCCGACGCCGGCGAAGACCGATCCAGTGGCGGTGTAGCTCTTCTTCAGGGTCATCGCCGCCGCGAATCCCAGCCCCAGGATCACGACGAAGACCAGGATCATCAGCAGCAGTTCGCGAAACAGCAGGCCGATCACGTCCAGCACGCCGTAGCGCGGTCTTGCCGTGACGTATGCCGTGGAACGCATCGAACGCGCCGAATCCCTAGAAAGACCTGTTGCAGCCACCCTTCGCCCACCGGCGTTAACCGATGATTACCCATAACCGACGACCCTGCCTCCAACCGCTGCTCAAGGGCCGACCGATTCTCATGCCGACAGATCGCCGCCTGTTCCTGCTGACCCTGGGTTCGGCCTCTATCGCCTCGTCGCTGGCGGCGTGCGGGGGCGGCATGGGCGCGCCGCGTTCGTCATTCGACGGCGGCCGGGCGCCAGACCGCGATCTGAACGGCCTGGCCTTCGCCGACTGGACGGACCGCCAACCGGAATATCTGCTCTATCCCGGCGACGAGATCGAGGTGGCGACGCCCACGGCGTCCGAGTTGACCCGCACGGTCAAGGTCGGGCCGGACGGTCGCATCGCCCTGCCGCTGATCGGGTCGGTCATGGCGGCGGACCAGACGCTGCCCCAACTGCAACAGAACCTGGTTGGCGCCTATGCGTCCCAACTGATCCGACCGGTGGTCGAGGTGACCCTGCGCCAGGCAGGGCCGATCCGCGTCTGGGTGGACGGCGAAGTCCGCACGCCGGGCGTGTTCGAGATGGTGGGCGAGTTGGACGCCTATCAGGCCATCATCCAGGCCGGCGGATTCGCCCCAACATCGCGACCGGACCAGGTGGCGTTGATCCGTCGGGGTCCGGGCGGATCGCGCATGATGCGCGTCGTGGATCTTCGGCCGCGTCGGGGCGAGGTCGTGGCCTTGCGGCGTGGCGACATCCTGTTCGTGCCGCGCTCGACCCTGGGCGAACTCGCGGCCTTCTTCACCCAGGTCCGCGCCGCCCTGCCCATCGGCTTCAGCTATTCGATCAACGGCACGCGCGGAAACGGCTTCGCCCAGTTCTGACGGGCTGTCGCCTGGCGGGTCAGGCGACCAGCTGAACCACGCCCTGGTCGATGTAGCGGCGCGCGGCCTTTTGCGCCTCGGCGATCTCCTCGCGCTCCATCTCCATGCTCATCTCGCGGCGATAGACGCGCGCTTCGACCGAGCCCTTCATGGCCGCCAGGTTGAAGATCATGTGAGCCGACACCCGGTCCATCGGGCAGCCGCCCGATCCAGCCGAATACATCATGCCCAGTTTGAACAGGTCGTCGCCGGACATGTCCGGCGTCGGCAGCGGCAGCCCGTCGTTCTGGGCTTGCAGATCATGCGCCAGTTCTTGCGCGTTCATCACCGTATCTCCTGAACGGGCGCCGTTCTGGACCCGCCTCATGAGACCTCATCAAATACCGGCGGTTTGAAGTTAAAGTTAACGGCGAACGGCGTGACGCGGGGTTTTCAGTAAAGCAGGAATGAATACTCGCCCGGTGATTCACAGCTCAAAAACCCGATTGCGAACGGCTCTGAGAACCTGACTGCGCCATTCAGCAGGCATTCAGCCGCCAGTGGCGAAGCTGGCGGTCATCAACGGGTCGATCCGGCGTCTTCGTCGGCCGCCCCAGAAATGGAGCACTTCTGATGAACCGCCTCACCAAGGCCGCCGTCGTCGCCCTCGCCCTGTCGACGACGGCCGTGCCGATGCTCGTTCAGGCCCAGGACCGCGACCGCCGCGAGTATCGCCAGGATCGACGCGACGACCGACGCGACTTCCGCCACGAGCGGCGCGATGATCGTCGCGACTGGCGCGACGGTCGATACGCGAATCGCGGCGATTACTGGCGCGACCGCCGTGATGACCGCAGGGACTATTGGGCCGAGCGTCGCGACGACCGCCGCGATTGGCGCGGCGACCGCTGGGATCGCAACAATCGCGACTGGTGGCGTGGCCGCGCCGACTTCCGCGGCTACAACGGTCCGCGCGCGGGCTACTGGTATGCGCCCAGCTACGGCTACTATCGGGTCGAACCGCGCTACTATGGCTACCGCTGGCGCACCGGCGGCTATCTGCCGTCGCAGTATCGGACCTACTATGTCCGCGATCCCTATGTTTATGGCCTCCGCGAAGCGCCGCGCGGCTATCGCTATGTTCACGCCGGCAACGACATCCTGATGATCGCGGTGGCCACCGGCCTGATCGCCAGCGTCATGTCCGGCGTCTATTGAGCCGGTTTGACGCGAGTATCGAGAAGCCCCGCGGTCGTCTGCGGGGCTTTTTTCTTGGCGGCCGCCAGCTGAAAACCATGTTCAGTCTGGGTTCATCGACAGGGCCGCATCGTCTGCCCAAGCCGCCGGAAAACCGGCGTGCAGGAACGCAAAGACCATGAAACGCCTTCTGATGGCTTTCACCGCCATCGCCGGCGTCGCCGGCCCCTTGGCCGCTCCACTTCAAGCCCTGGCGCAGGATGCGACGGAACAGCCCGCGCCGCGCCGTGAACGTCCAGATCGCCGCGCGGATCGCCCCGACCGGCCCGCGATAACTCGCGAGACGCAGCCCCGCTTCGAGCGGCCCGCGCGTCCCGAGGCTGGCGGTCCTCGCCCTGAACGGCCAGAGGGTGGTTGGAACCGGCCTGACCGGCCGAACGGCGGCCAACGGCCCGACCGACCGGAAGGCGGTTGGAACCGGCCCGACCGTCCGAACCCTGGCGGCACGCGACCAGAACGGCCCGAAGGCGGCTGGAACAGGCCTGACCGCCCCAACGGGGGCGGCACGCGTCCTTATCGCCCCGACGCCGGTGCGCCGCGCCCGGACCGGCCTACACCCGGCGGTCAACGCCCTGACCGGCCGGAAGGCGGCTGGAACAGACCGGACCGGCCCGGTCCTGGCGGACGCCCGGATCGTCCCGAAGGGGGATGGAACCGGCCAGATCGTCCGAACCCCGGCGGCCCGCGCCCTGGACGTCCAGATGGCGGTTGGAACCGCCCCGACCGGCCCGATGGCTGGAACCGGCCGGATCGCCCCCGCCCGGGCTGGAACAACGACCGCGACCGCGAACGTCTGCGCCGCGAGTTCCGTCAGCGGTTCGACGCCGAGCGTTGGCGGCGCGACTTCTATCGCGAACGTCGCGCCGACTGGTGGCGCAACGACAACCGATTCCGGGGCTATGACGGCTTCCGGTCGGGCTTCTACTTCGCGCCAGGCTGGGGCTACTACAGCGTGCCACGTTCCTATTGGGGACGGAGTTGGTCGGTGGGGCAATATCTGCCTGACGCCTTCTGGCGCTATCAGCTGCAGGACTGGCGGACTTATGGGCTGGGCTATCCGCCGCCCGGCACACGTTGGGTCTCGGTCGACAACACCCTGTATCTGATCGACGAATTCGACGGCTACATCATCGATGTCGTTCGCGACGCCTGGCGCTGGTGATCGCCAACCGGTCTTGCTGACTTGAGCCCGGCTGCCGGGCCTTTCATTAAGAAGGCCCCTATTGAAAAGCCCCCGCAGAGCGATCTGCGGGGGCCTTCGCCGTTCACGCGACCTTGGTCGTCACAGGCCCAGCTTGGCCTTCAGGATGTCGTTGACCGCCGCCGGATTGGCCTTGCCGCCTGTGGCCTTCATGACCTGCCCGACGAACCAGCCGATGGCCTGGGGCTTTTCGGCCACGGCCGCCGCCTTGTCGGGGTTGGCGGCGATGATCTCATCCACGGCCTTTTCGATGGCCCCGGTGTCGGTGACCTGTTTCAGGCCGTGCTTCTCGACCACGTCGGTCGGCGAGCCTTCGCCGTTCCAGACGTGGTCGAACACCTCCTTGGCGATCTTTGACGAGATGACGTTGGTCTCGATCAACTCCACCAGTTGCGCCACATGCGCCGCCGGCAGGGGGTTTTCGCTGAAGTCCTTGCCGTCGGCGGCCAGACGCGCCGAGACCTCGTTCGTCACCCAGTTCGACACCAGCTTGGCGTCGCGGCCCTTGGCCGCCGCCTCGAAATAATCGGCCTTGGCCTGCTCCGAGATCAACACGATGGCGTCATATTGCGACAGCCCATAGTCGGCCATCAGACGCTTGCGCTTGTCGTCCGGCAACTCGGGCAAGGACGCCTTGATCTCGGCGATCCAGGCCTCTTCCAGATCGAGCGGAAGCAGGTCGGGGTCGGGGAAGTAGCGATAATCCTGCGCCTCTTCCTTGGACCGCATCGAGCGCGTCTCGCCCTTGGTCGGATCGAACAGGCGCGTCTCCTGCGTGATCGAACCGCCGTCCTCCAGAATCTCGATCTGGCGGCGCGCCTCATACTGTATCGCTTGAGAAATGAAGCGGAAGCTATTGACGTTCTTGATCTCGCAGCGCGTACCCAGGTAGCTGAAATCGCCCCTGGCCTTGAACTTGTCGTAGTTGCCCGCACGGCAGACGGACACGTTCACGTCGGCGCGCAGATTGCCCTTCTCCATGTCCCCGTCGCAGGTGCCGAGGTAGATCAGGATGGTCCTGATCTTCTTCACATAGGCCACAGCCTCTTCCGGCGTGCGCAGGTCGGGACGCGACACGATCTCCATCAGCGCGGTTCCGGCCCGGTTCAGGTCCACATAGCTTTCGGTCGGCGACAGGTCGTGGATCAGTTTGCCCGCATCCTGCTCCAGGTGCAGCCGCTCGATTCCGACGTTGAAGAAGCTGCCGTCCTCGGCCTCCACCTCGACCAAGCCTTCACCCACGATGGGGTAATAGAGCTGGCTGATCTGATAGCCGGTCGGCAGGTCGGGATAGAAGTAGTTCTTGCGGTCGAACTGGCTGCGCCTGTTGATCTGGGCGCGAAGGCCCAGGCCCGTCTTCACCGCCTGTTCGACGCAGTGTTTGTTCAGCGTCGGCAGCATGCCGGGGAAGCCCGCGTCCACCAGCGACACCTGCTCGTTCGGTCCCGCGCCGAAGCCGACTGCGGCCCCGGAGAACAGCTTGGCCTTGGACGCCACCTGGGCGTGGATTTCCAGCCCCATGACGATTTCCCAATCGCCGGTGCGGCCCTTGATCGTTTTCGCGGTCGAAACAGTGTCGGTCATGCGCCCGTCCTAGCGCCCTCGTCGGCGGCGAGAAAGGGGGCTGTCTTGATGATGTCGCGAAAGGCGATCAACTTCCGCCTCTCAAAGGAGATTTCGATGACCAAGACCCTGTTCGCCGCCGCTGCGGCCTCTCTGCTCGCGGTTGGCGCCGCCTCGGCGCAGACGGAGCCCGCCCCTGCCCCCGCCCACGACCATCACGCCGTGGATCACCAGGCCGCCCATCCGACGATCGACAGCACCATCGAGGCGCTGGTCGCCGATCCGGCGACCAAGGCCGTGCTGGACAAGCATCTGCCCGGCATCGACCGTCACCCCGCCTACGCCCAGTTCAAGGGCATGACCCTGCGTCAGGTCGCGCCCTTCTCTCAGGGCAATATCACTGACGCCAAGATCGCGGCCATCGACACGGATCTGAAAGCCATCCCGGCCGCCTGATCCATTTTTCGCGCAAAGGAACAGAGGCGGCCGGTTCGCCCGGCCGCCCGCCGACGACCACCCTGGTCCCGTTCCGGCGCCATGTCGAAGATCGACACCAGAAAATCGCCGGACGGACGGACCGAAAGCAGGACATCGGCCCGCCCGCCGGAAGTTTCACTCGCCGTGGGAGTTGGCCGGCGGGCAAGGCACAGGATGGTCGATCCGAGGTCGACCATCCTTGATTCAGATCAGAAGAAGCCCAGCTTGTCGGGGCTGTAGCTGACCAGCAGGTTCTTGGTCTGCTGATAGTGGTCCAGCATCATCCGGTGGTTTTCACGCCCGATGCCCGACTTCTTGTAGCCGCCGAAGGCCGCGTGCGCCGGATACTGGTGATAGCAGTTGGTCCAGACCCGTCCGGCCTGAATGGCGCGGCCGGCGCGATAGGCGGTGTTCATGTCGCGCGACCACACCCCGGCGCCAAGGCCGTATTCGGTGTCGTTGGCGATAGCGATGGCTTCTTCCAGCGTCTTGAAGGTGGTCACAGCCAGAACGGGGCCGAAGATCTCCTCCTGGAAGATTCGCATGTTGTTCGTGCCCTTGAACACGGTCGGCTCGACGTAGAAACCGCCCGACAGATCGTCATTCAGCACGGCCTGTTCGCCCCCGGTCAGAACCTCTGCGCCCTCGGCCTTGCCGATATCCAGATAGCTCAGGATCTTCTTCAACTGCTGGTCCGACGCCTGGGCGCCGACCTGGGTTGCGGGGTCGAGCGGATCGCCCTGTTTGATCGCCTTCACCCGGGCGATCGCCTTCTCGATGAAGGCGTCATAGATGTCCTCGTGCACCAGGGCCCGGCTGGGGCAGGTGCAGACCTCGCCCTGGTTCAGGGCGAACATGGCGAATCCTTCCAGCGCCTTGTCCAGGAAGGCGTCGTCGTGATCCATCACGTCCTTGAAGAAGATGTTCGGCGACTTGCCGCCCAGTTCCAGCGTCACCGGGATGATGTTCTGGGTGGCGTATTCCATGATCTTCTGACCAACGGCGGTCGAGCCGGTGAAGGCGATCTTGGCGATGCGCGGATTGGTGGCCAGAGGTTCCCCGACTTCGACGCCCGTGCCCGAAACGATGTTCAGCACGCCGGCCGGCAGCAGGTCCTGGATCAGTTCGACGACCAGCAGGATGGAGGCCGGGGTCTGTTCGGCCGGCTTCAGCACGATGCAGTTGCCCGCCGCCAGGGCCGGAGCGATCTTCCACGCCGCCATCAGGATCGGGAAGTTCCACGGAATGATCTGCCCCACCACGCCCAGCGGCTCGTGGAAATGATAGGCGACCGTGTTGTGGTCCAACTCCGAAATCCCGCCTTCCTGGGCGCGGATGCAGCCGGCGAAATAGCGGAAATGGTCGATGGCCAGGGGGATGTCGGCCGCCAGCGTCTCGCGCACCGGCTTGCCGTTGTCCCAGGTCTCGGCCTCCGCGACGGCCTGCAGATTCTGTTCGATCCGATCGGCGATGCGGTTCAGCAGCAGGGCGCGCTCCGCCACGCTGGTCTGGCCCCAGGCGTCCTTGGCGGCGTGGGCGGCGTCCAGCGCCTTTTCGACGTCCGCCGCGTCCGACCGGGCCACCTCGCACAGGACGCGGCCGTTCACCGGGGAGGTGTTCTCGAAATAGCGGCCGTTGACCGGTGGGACCCACTGTCCGCCGATGAAGTTGTCATAGCGCGCCTTGAACTTGGGGGTGGCGGCGCGACTGAATTCGGGCTTGGTCATGATGGCTTCCTGACGTGCTTCTCGGGCGTCGCTTATCGACGTCGTTGGGACCGGAAGCTCGTCCTAGGGGCGCGTGGGCGCCAGACCGGCCGTTCATGGTGCGCTGCAAACCTGTCGCAGGTTTGCGACAGTCGCGATCAGTGGGCGGCGCCGGCAAGGCCCAGCCGGTGCAGTTTGCGATGCAGGGTCGCCCGGCTAACGCCCAAACCTCGCGCCGCCGCCGACACATTGCCGTTGTTCAAAGCCAGGGCCCGCCGGACCGCTCCGCGCTCGGCCTCCAAAAGGTCCGCCTCGATGGAGCCGCCGCCCAGAACCTCCCAGGCCGCCAACTGCCCCGCGATCCGCTCGTCCGTGATCGACAGCGCCAGTCGCGCCGCACGGGTCGCCCCGATGACTAGGTCGTCGCGGTCCACGGCCAGCAGGGCCGCCGTATTACGTTCGGCCACGTCGCCGGCCAGGACGATCCGCGCCTCGGAAAAGGCCTTGCGGAAGGTCTGGGCCTCGATGGCGCGCGCCGCATCCGCCACGGCGGCGGTGATCAGCCCAAGCATGGCCTCGGTCTGATCCGCCCGGCAGGACGACACGTCCAGCGCCCCCGCCAGCCGCCCCAGATGATCGTAGATCGGATGGCTGGAACAGCTCAGCCCGGTGTTTCGCGCATGGAAATGCTGGTCGCGGTGGATGGTCACCGCCCTCTTTTCGGCCAGGGCCGTTCCGATGCCATTGGTGCCTTCTACCGCCTCGGACCAGACCGCGCCGGGCCACAGTCCCCAGCGATGGAAGGTGTCGTCGTCGCTGGCCATGCCGCGCCGCTCGACCGGCACGCCCGATGCATCGCACAGCAGAACACAACATCCCGCGTCGCCCACGGCCAGGAACAGCCTATCAAGCACGCCCTGCGCCGCCTGCGTCACCGGCTCCATCGCCTCGCGCGCGGCCCGCAGTTGGCCTTCGGTCAGGGTGACCACCTGGCCCCGACTTTCAGGATCCAGGCCATAAAGCGTCATCGACCGTCGCCACGACGCCGCCAGCGCCGACCGCGCGGGCCCTGCCCCATCGTCCAGCACCTGTTTGATCAGGCTGCGGTGGTCGTTTCCCGTTCGCTCGTCCATGGTTGGCTCCCAGGTCTTGCAACTGGAGCCATCAGACGCCCGCGGCCCGCGGGCGTCAATGCGACCATCCTACGCTGGACGGCCTACCACCAGCGGTCCGGCTTGGCGGTGAAGCCCGCCGCGCGTTCCAGCGCCGCGCCGACCTGGAACACCGTCGCCTCGTCCAGGGCCTTTCCGATGACCTGAAGGCCCAGCGGCAGACCGCCCGAATCCACCCCTGCCGGCACGGAAATGCCCGGCAGACCGGCCAGATTGGTCGTCACCGTGAAGACGTCGTTCAGATACATGGTCAGGGGGTCGATCTGCTTGTCGCCCAGGGCGAAGGCGGCCGACGGCGTCGACGGCGTCAGGATGGCGTCCACCTGACCCCAGACATTGTCGAAATCCTCGGCGATGCGGCGACGCACCTTCAACGCCTTGACGTAATAGGCGTCGTAGAAACCGGCCGACAGCACATAGGCGCCGATCGTCAGGCGACGCTGCACTTCCTTGCCAAAGCCCTCGGCGCGCGAGGTGGCGTACAGGTCGTCCAGCGACTTGAACTCCTCCGCGCGATGTCCGAACCGCATCCCGTCGTAACGGGCCAGGTTCGACGACGCCTCGGCAGGCGCGACGATATAGTAGGTCGGCAGGGCGTATTTGGTGTGCGGCAGGCTGATCTCGACGATCTCGCAACCGGCGTCCTTCAGCCAGGCCACGCCCTGATCCCACAGCGCCTGGATTTCCGCCGGCATCCCGTCCACGACATATTCGCGCGGCACGCCGATGCGCAGGCCCTTGACCGACTGGCCGACCGACTGGGTCCAGTCAGGCGTCGGGATATCCAGGCTGGTCGAATCCTTGGCGTCGAACGAGCACATGGATTGCAGCAGCAGGGCCGCGTCCTCGACCGTCTTGGTGATCGGTCCGGCCTGATCCAGCGAACTGGCGAACGCCACCATGCCGAAGCGGCTGGCGCGGCCATAGGTCGGCTTGATGCCGACCGTGCCGGTGAAGGCGGCGGGCTGGCGGATCGAGCCGCCGGTGTCCGATGCGGTGGCGGCCAGACACAGGTCGGCGGCGACCGCCGAGGCCGAACCGCCCGACGAACCGCCCGGCGTCAGCTCGGCGTTCGAGCCCGTCGATTTCCACGGGTTCTTCACCGGCCCGAAGGCCGAGGTTTCGTTGGAGGAGCCCATGGCGAACTCGTCCATGTTCAGCTTGCCCAGCATGACCGCCCCGTCGCGCCAGAGATTGGCGGTCACGGTCGATTCATAGGGCGGGACGAAGCCGCGCAGCATGTTGGAGCCTGCCGTCGTCTGCACGCCCTCGGTGCAGAACAGGTCCTTGATGCCCAGCGGCGCGCCTTCCAACACGCCGCCCTCGCCTGCCGCCAGACGGGTGTCGGACGCCTTGGCCATTTCCAGCGCCTTGTCCGCCGTCACCTCGACATAGGCGTTCAGCGTCGGGTTTGAGGCTTCGATATTGGTCAGGAAGGCTTGGGTGATTTCAGCCGAGGAGAATTCCTTGGCCTTCAGGCCGTCGACGGCCGCCTTCAGTGTCAGTTTGGTCAGGTCGCTCATGATCAGTCGACAACCTTGGGCACGACGAAGAAGCCGTCAGCCGACTTCGGAGCATTGGACAGGACGGCGTCGCGCTTGGCGCCGTCCGTGACGACATCGTTGCGCAGGCGCAGCGGCTGGGCCACGTTCGAGGTCATCGGCTCCACGCCTTCGACATCCACCTGATCCAACTGCTCGATCCAGTTCAGGATGCCGTTCAGCTCCTGCGCCAGCGGTTCCAGCCGGTCCTCGGGGGTCTTGATGCGGGCGAGATGCGCAACCTTGCGCACCGTCGCAGCGTCGATGGCCATGCGGCCCTCCAATACACGTCGATAAGGAATGTATCGGCGGGATAGCCTTCCGACCTCGGATTCACAAGGCGACGCCTTTGACTTCCGCCGGTTTGCGGCCTACCGCCCGGCCGTGCCCGTTCTCGACCTCCTCGACCTGCCCGCCGCCTGCCCGCCCGACACGCCGTGGATGGGGCTGGACCTGGGCGAGAAGACCATCGGCGTCGCCGTGTCGGACTCCACGCGCCTGATCGCCTCGCCGCTGGAGCTGATCCGCAAGTCCAAGTTCACCGTCGAGGCCGAACACCTGTTCAAGCTGATGAACCACCGCAAGGTCTCGGCCCTGGTCATCGGCCTGCCCGCCAACATGGATGGGACCGAAGGCCCCCGCGCCCAGTCCTGCCGCGCCTTCGCGCGCAATCTGGAGCGGCTGCGCCCCATCAATATCGCCTTCTGGGACGAGCGATTGTCCACCAGCGCCGTTGAACGCTTCCTGATTGAAGACCTGGACCTGAACCGCAAACGTCGCGCCCAGGTCGTCGACCGCACCGCCGCCGCCTGGATTCTGCAAGGGGCGCTGGATCGGGTGCGGGATCAGGCGACCTGGATTTGACAGCCCTGACCGCGGGCATCCTGCCCGTCTTTCTGATGATCGCCCTGGGCTACGGCCTGCGCAAATCGGGCTTCCTGCCCGACGAAGCCTGGCGGCCGATCGAGAAGCTGTCGATCAACATCTTCTATCCCAGCTTTTTGATCCCCGCGATCTGGCACGCCGATCTGGCGGGCGGCGGCGCGACGGTCGCAGGTTCTGCCGCCGTGGGCGCAACCCTGATCGTGGCGGCGGCGACGCTGGCGGCCAAGCCGCTGATCAAGCTGGACGGCCCCGCCTACACCAGCGTCTTTCAGGGCGTGATCCGCTGGAACAGCTTCGTCTTCGTGCCGGTGATCCAGTCGATCTATGGATCGGAAGGCACGGCCCTGGCCGCCGTGGCCATCGCCTTCATCATTCCGGTGACCAACATCGCCTGCGTCGCCGTGCTGGCGAAATGGGGCGCCTTGCACCGCGAACCGTCAGTTCTCGGTTTGCTGAAGTCGATGATCGCCAATCCGATCCTGCTGGCGTGTCTGATCGGTCTGGCGCTGAACGTCCTGCGCGCGCCGCTGATCCCCGGCCTGTCCGAGGTCATGAACCTGCTGGGCGCCGCCGCCTTGCCGCTGGGCCTGATCGTCGCTGGCGCAGGCCTGTCCTTCGCCGAGGTGAAACGCCGCCGCAAGACCATCGCCGCCGTCACCTTGGTCAAGCTGGGCGTCATGCCGCCGCTGATGTGGTTCATCGCCTGGGCGCTGGGCGGCGACAGTCTGGCGCAAGGCATCGCCCTGATTTGCGGGGCCGCGCCGGGCTCGGCGGCCTCTTATGTGCTGGCGCGTCAGATGGGCGGCGACGCGCCTCTGATCGCGGGTGTCATCGCCCTGACCACCGTGGGCAGCGCGGTCGTCATCCCCATCCTGCTGGCCCTGTTCCACTTCACCTGACTGGCTTTCAGGCCGAGTCGCGCCTATAGCCGCGTCTCGATGACCCAGCCCGCTCAAGTCACCGATCAGACCATCCGCGACCGGCTGATCCCGTTCCCGAAATCCCACTTCCTCGCGGCATCTGACCTCAATCCGTTCGTGACGCCGCAGTTGCTGGAGCTGGGCGACGCCTTCGTCGCCTTCAACCGCCAATCCTCCAAGGCGCTGGACGTGCTGCACGGTCGAACGGTGGTGAACCTGTTCTTCGAGAACTCGACCCGCACCTCATCCTCGTTCGAGATCGCGGCCAAGCGTCTGGGCGCCGATGTCGTCACCATGCCGGTCGCCTCGTCCTCGGTGAAGAAGGGCGAGACCCTGATCGACACGGCGGTCACGCTAAACGCCATGAAGCCCGACATTCTGGTCGTGCGCCATTCGGCCTCGGGGGCGGCTGAACTGCTCAGCCAGAAAGTCGGTTGCGCGGTGGTCAATGCCGGCGACGGCCGCCACGAACACCCGACCCAGGCCCTGCTGGACCTGTTGTCCCTGCACCGCGCCTTTGGCGATGTGACCAGTCTGACCGTCGCCATCTGCGGCGACATCACCCACAGCCGCGTGGCCCGCTCCAACGTCGCCCTGCTGCAGATGATGGGCGCGCGCGTCCGCCTGATCGGCCCGCCGACACTGGTGCCCGGCGACGCCGACCGCTGGGGCTGCGAGGTCTTCCACGACATGCGCGAGGGGCTTCAGGGCTGCGACGTGGTGATGATGCTGCGCCTGCAGCTGGAGCGGATGGCGGGGGCCCTGGTCCCCTCAACGCGCGAATATTTCCGTTTCTGGGGCCTGGACCGCGAGAAGCTGGCCTGGGCCAAGCCCGGCGCCAAGGTCATGCACCCCGGCCCGATGAACCGCGGCGTCGAGATCGATTCCGAGGTCGCCGACGACCTGAACGTTTCCCTGATCCAGGATCAGGTCGAGATGGGCGTCGCCGCCCGCATGGCCGTCCTCGCCTCCCTCTCCGCCCGTTGGGGAGACGCCCGATGACCACTCTGGCAATCGTCAACGCCCGTCTTCTGGACCCCGCCAGCGACTATGACGGTCTGGGTTCGGTCCTGATCGAGGACGGACGCATGGTCCGCGTCGTTCACGGCGCCGCGCCTGATCTGGCCGCCGATCAGATCATCGACGCTGATGGCCTGTGCCTGTCGCCCGGCCTGATCGACATCCGCGTCAAGACCGGCGAACCCGGCGCCGAGCCCAAGGAGACGTTGAAGTCCGCCAGCTTGGCCGCCGCCGCCGGGGGCGTGACGACCATCGTCGTCCAACCCGACACCGACCCCGCCATCGACGATCCGGCGGTGATCGACTTCATCCAGCGTCGCGGCGCGGCCCTCAACCTGGTCAATGTCCGCGCAGCCGGCGCCGCCACCAAGGGGCTGGACGGCCAACGCATGGCCGAGATCGGCCTGATGGACGAGGCGGGCGCCCTCTATTTCACCGATGTGGACAAGGTCGTCGTCAACAGCCGCACCCTGCAACGTGTTATGAGCTACGCCGCCGCCTTCAACGCCCTGATCGCCTGCCGCCCGGCCGATCCCTGGCTGACCGAAGGCGCCGTCGCCGCCTCCGGCGAACTGGCCACGCGCCTGGGCCTGTCAGGCAGCCCGGCCATCGCCGAGCGCATCGGTCTGGAACGCGATCTGGCCCTGGTCGAGCAGACCGGCGCCCGTTTCCTCGTTGACCAGATCTCGACCGAAGGCGCGCTGGAGACGCTGGCCCGTGCCCGCGCCAAGGGGCTGGAGGTCGCCGTCAGCGTCTCGATCAACCACCTGTGCTTCAACGAGGTGGACATCGGCGACTATCGCACCTTCTATCGCATCGACCCACCGCTGCGTTCAGAGGCTGATCGTCAGGCCCTGATCGAGGCCGTGCGCGAAGGCCTGATCGACGTCATCACCTCGGCTCACGCCCCCGCCCCGGCCGAGGACAAGCGCCGCCCGTTCGCCGAGGCCGCGCCTGGCGCCATCGGGCTTGAGACCCTGCTGCCCGCCGCCCTGACCCTGCATCACGAGGACGGTCTGGAACTGCTGGACGTCCTGCGTCCCCTGACCCAGGGTCCCGCCGCCCTGCTGGGTCTCGACGCGGGCGTCCTGGCTGAGGGCGCGCCCGCCGACCTGATCCTGTTCGACCCCGGCGCGCCGGTCATCATTGACGCCGACGCCCTGCACTCCAAATCCAAGAACTCGCCGTTCGATGGTCGCCGGTTACAGGGCAAGGTCGTCGGAACTTGGGTGGCGGGGCGCAAGGTTCACTGACGCTCCGGCTTTCCGCCACATTCCGCCCTGAGGCTCGACGAAAGTGAGGCTTGGGAGGAGTGGGGCATGACTCTCTGGAAATGCGGCGCGGGCCTTGGGCTGGTTTTTGTCGCCGGCGCCGTGATGGGCTGTTCGCAACCGGCGGACGCCCAGTCCTCGCCGGCGCCGGGCGCCACCGAAGGCGCGCCTTACGTTTTGGCCGGCACCCAAGTCTGGACCGTACCCGACCCCGTTTCGGGCCGTGACTATCAGGTTTTTGTCAGCCTGCCCGCCAGTTATCAGGCCAATCCCCAACGCCGCTACCCGGTCCTCTATGCGACCGACGCCGACTACGCCTTCCCGATCATCCGCCAGATCGCCCGGCGGGTGAACCTGGATGGCCCGGTGATCGAAGAGTTCATCCTGGTCGGCCTGTCCTATTCAGGTGGCGACAGCGGCACCGTCAGCCGCAACCGCGACTACACGCCGACGCCAAACGGCCCCAGCAGGGCGAGTTCAACACCCCATGGCGGCGGCCCCGCCTATCAAGCCTATCTGAAGACCCAGGCCCTGCCCTTCGTCGAGAACCGTTTCCGCGCCGATCCTGCCCGCCGCGTGTTCCTAGGCCATTCCTACGGCGGTCTGCTGGGCGCGCAAATCCTGTTCACCGATCCCGGTCTGTTCCAAGCCTACATATTAGGCAGCCCGTCCTTCTGGTACGACAAGCGCCACATCATGGGGATGGAGGCGAACTACGCCCGCACCCACCGCGACCTGCCCGCCGACGTCTTCATGTATATCGGCGGCTGGGAGGTTCCCAGACCCGACCGCCGCAACACCTCTGGCGCGGATATGGTGGGCGACGTTCACGCAATGGAGCGCACGCTGCAATCGCGCAGCTATCCGCATCTGACCGTCCGATCCGTCGTCCTGCAGGACGAGGACCATCTGACCGTCGCTCCGGTCGGGTTCACGCGCGCGCTCACGGCGGTGCTGCCGGCCCGTCCCTGACGTCGGGCTAGGCGGTCAGCATCCGCTTCACCACCGCCTTGAACGGCGTGGTCGACTGACTGGCGCGCAGCATCGCGCCTCTCGCCAGTCGGGCCGGCGGGGCTTCCTGGGTGAACAGGCGCGCAAGGGCGTTCGTGCACCGATAAAGCGGCCAGCTGGCGAGGCGATGTTCATGCTGATAGCGCGCCAGCAGACGTCCCGAACCGATGTCCGAGCGTCGCGCCTCCCGCACCACCCTGGCCAGAGTCTCCTGCCCGCGCAGACCCAGGTTGAAGCCATGGGCGGTGACCGGATGCATTCCCACCGCTGCATCGCCGATCAGGGCGAAGCCGTCGCCCGCGAACCGATGGCTCCAGGTCGTGGCCAGCGGATAGGCGTGGCGCCCACCGACCAACTCCAACCCGGTCAGCCGCCCCTTCAATCGCCGCTCCATGGACGACGAAAAGGCCTCGGGCGATTGCGCCATCAGGTCGGCGATGGCGGGGGCCGCCAGGGTCATCACCACCGAGGACACCCGTTGCTGAGCATCCGAAACGGGCAACAGGGCGATAGTCTGGCCGTGGTCGAACCATTCGGTCGCCACATGACCGTGCGCCTGATCGTGCCGCATCCGGCAGACCATCATCGAACGACCCAGCCGATTGATCTCGGCCCCCACGCCCAGTTGGTCACGCATGAAGGAGAGGCGCGAATCCGCCGCCACGATCAGTTCGGCCCAGATCGTCGCGCCGTCGTCCAGCGTCAGCCGTCCGCGCGGTCTGTGAGGCTCGATCCGACAGTCGGCCACCCGCCGTCCGGCCATCAGATCAACGCCTGCCTGACCCTCGACGACCTCGAAAAGGGCGCGCCGGATCAGATGATTGGGAATCAGTACACCCAGCCGGTCCGCATTCACGCCGCCGAAGG
Organism: Brevundimonas sp. EYE_349; assembly: GCF_023147505.1. GTDB lineage: Bacteria > Pseudomonadota > Alphaproteobacteria > Caulobacterales > Caulobacteraceae > Brevundimonas. The sequence continues at coordinate 592,594 of NZ_JAHXPB010000001.1, forward strand.
TCAGGGCGAAGGGCGAGCCGCCGTCCAGCACCCTCGCCTGACGCAGGTCCGAGATGTCATCGGCCGGTATCCGGTCCCAGACGCCCATCGTCTTCAGCAGGCGCATAGAATGGTGCGTCAACGCGATCTCGCGCCCGTCGAACGCGGGATCGCGCAGGCTCGCCTCGGTCTGCCCCTCGATCAGGGCGACGGACAGCCCGGCTCCCGCCAGCGAACGGACGAAGGCCAAGCCTGCCGGCCCGGCCCCGACCACGGCGATATCGAACGTCAGATCCTGGTTCATCGGCGCGCTCCTGCCTGATCGCAACGCCAGCGCCCTTGATGCAGCGCAAACCTGGGCGAGGTCAGCGCGGACGCGGACAGGTGGCGGCCTTGGCCACCTCGGCGCCCAGCACCGACTTGACCGCCAGCGGCGTGTCGGTGGCGATCACCGTCACGCCCTGGCCCACCAGATCGCGATATTCCGACACGTCGCCGTCGGCGGCATAGCGGTCGTCGCGCCGAACACCCTCGGCGCCCAGGGTGCCAAACTGAACCTCGACACCGGCTTCCCGGAGGGCGCGCCACAGCGCCGGACGTTCCTCGCGCGTGCCGGTCCAGGCCAGGATTTGCGGCGCGTTCAACCCGCGCAGGTTCGCCACGCTGCCCAAGCCCGCCGAAATCATCATCTCCGGCGCCATGGCCGCCACCGCCCGCGCATCGGCGTCGTTGTAGGTGATCAGGATGACCCGGTTCGCCGCACCGGACCGCCGCACCTGGTCGATCACCGCTCGCGCCAGATCGACGGTCGTACCGCCCTCTGCGGGTTTCAGGTCGATGCTGGCGATGGCGCCCACGCGACCGGCGGCGTCCAGCGCCTCGCCCAGTGTCGGCGGCGCGGCGCGGGTCAGGGCGCCGTTCGACCCCTTTAGCCTGGCCCGCTTCACCTGGGCCAGGGTCAGGTCCGCGACCCGTCCGCGCCCGGTGGTGGTCCGCTCCATCGTCTCGTCGTGCATCAGCACCAGATGACCGTCGCGCGTCAGAACCGCGTCCAGCTCAAGGATCGCATTGGGGATGGCCCGTCCCGTCGCCTCGATGGCGGCGATGGAGTTTTCCGGCTGGTCCGGCGCCGAGACCGCCCGGTGCGCCGAGATCGCCACGCCGCCCTCTCGCACACAGTCGAAATAGGCGGCCATGGCTGGTCCACCGGCGGGCGTCGGCGCGCCAGGCGCCGGCGCGCCGACGCAGGCGGCCGTGGACATCAGCAGGGCGACGGCGGCGGCAGTCGAGATTTGGCGCATCGAACTCTCCGGCAGGGCGGGCGGACCAGACGCTGCGCAGATCGCCAGGTCAAGAGGTCGGATCGCCCTTGCTCCGCGCCGTGCGCCGACGCATTTTGCCGCAACGACACGCGGGGAGCGAATCAAAGTGCAGGATCTGGCGGGCCCAGCGGTGGGAACCTTGGCGCTGGTCGCCCTGGGCGGCTATCTGCTCGGCTCCATTCCGTTCGGCGTGGTCATCACCCGCGCGGCGGGCGCCGGCGACGTGCGCAACATCGGTTCCGGCAACATCGGCGCGACGAACGTGCTGCGCACCGGCCGCAAGGACCTGGCCCTGGCCACCTTGCTGCTGGACGCCGGCAAGGGCGCCGCAGCCCTTCTGATCGCACGGCATCTGTTCGGCAGCGAACTGGCCGGCGCCATCGCCGGCGGCGCGGCCTTCCTGGGCCATCTGTTCCCTGTCTGGCTGGGGTTCAAGGGGGGCAAGGGCGTGGCGACCTTCTACGGCCTGCTGCTGGCCGCCGCCTGGCCTCTGGGCCTGATGGCCGGGGCCGTCTGGCTGCTGTCGGCCTTCCTGTTCCGCTACTCGTCGCTGGCCGCCCTGATCTCCTCGGCGGCGGCGCCGTTGCTGGCGCTTCTGCCCTTGGCGGCGGTGGGCCTGCCGGTCGGAAGGCCGATCCTGATCCTGACCGTTTTCGCCGCCGTTCTGATTTGGGTGCGCCACCACCAGAACATCGCCCGGCTGCTCAAGGGCGAGGAGCCGCGCATCGGGGCCAAGAAGGCGTGAGCCTGACCCCGGCCGAACGATTCGCCCGGTTGCGGCTGGCCCGCACCGATCGCATCGGCCCTGTCGCCTTCACTCAGCTCGTGGGACGCTACGGCTCGGCCATCGCCGCGCTGGACGCCCTGCCCGGCCTGGTCCGCAAGTCCGGCGCCGCCTCCACGCCCCCGCCGGTCCAGGCGGTCGAGCGCGAACTGGCTGCTGGCGAGGCTATCGGCGCGCGGCTGCTGGTGCTGGGCGACGCCGACTATCCCGAAATGCTGGCCGCGCTCGACCCGCCGCCGCCGATCCTGTGGACGCGCGGCGACGCCGGACTGCTGAACCGCCCCTGCGTCGCCATCGTCGGCGCCCGCATCGCCTCGGCGGGCGGCCAGCGGATCGCGCGCGGTCTGGCCCAGCAGTTGGGTCAGGCTGGCCATGTCGTCGTGTCCGGCATGGCGCGCGGCATCGACGCCGCCGCCCACGAAGGCAGTTTGTCGAGTGGGACCGTCGCGGTCCTGGGCGGCGGGGTGAACGATATCTATCCGTCGGAGCACGCCGACCTCTACGCCCGCCTGACAGAGCGCGGCTGCATCGTGTCCGAAAGCCCCATTGGCGCCCGCGCTCAGGCCCGCGACTTTCCACGTCGAAACCGCATCATCTCGGGCCTGTCGAGGGGCGTGGTGGTGGTCGAGGCCGAGATTCGCTCCGGTTCCCTGATCACCGCGCGCCTTGCCGCCGAACAGGGCCGCGATGTCTTCGCCGTGCCCGGCTCGCCGCTGGATCCCCGCGCGCGCGGCCCGAACGAACTGCTGCGTCAGGGCGCAATCCTGTGCGAGGGCATAGAGGACATCGAGCGCGCGTTCGACACCCTGCGCACCCTGCGCGAACCGCCGTCCGAGCCTTTGCGTTACGATGACGAACTGGATCAGGCGTTCCTGGAGCGAGTAGCCGGCCTGCTTTCACCGACACCCACGCCTCGCGACGAGATCGCGCGCGCCCTGAACGCCCCGGCCGCCCAGGTCGCCGCCGCCCTTCTGGAACTCAGTCTGGTCGGCCGCGCCGAACTGCTCCCGGGCGGCTTGGCGTCGAGTTAGAGTCTGTCTATCCGGGCGGCAGCGCCGCCGCGCCGGCTGCATCCTCCAGCAACCCCGCCAGGCGGCCGTCGCCTTCCTCTCGCGCCATCCGCGCCATTTCCAGCGCCATGGCCCCGATGTATTCGCGCGTCGGAAAGACCCCCGCCTCAATGTCGTTCTGATCGTCGGGCGAGGTCGCCGGATCCTTCACGCTAGCCATGATCGCCTCCGTTGTGACGACTACAATCTAACCGCGCTTATGCAGAATACAACTATCTAAGGCTGTAAGGCGACGGGTGCGATTGACACACGGCTCCGCTCCAACCACGTTCGCGCCCCTTCCCGAGACCGGACCGATATGAACCTCGTCATCGTCGAGAGCCCCGCAAAGGCCAAGACCATCAACAAATACCTGGGCTCGGACTATGAGGTCCTGGCTTCGTACGGTCACGTGCGCGACCTGCCGTCCAAGGACGGCTCGGTCCTGCCCGACGACGACTTCTCTATGCATTGGGAGGCCGACGCCAAGGGCGCCAAACGCCTGTCCGAAATCGCAGAGGCCGCCAAGCGCGCCGACCGCGTCATCCTGGCGACCGACCCCGACCGCGAAGGGGAAGCGATCAGCTGGCACGTTCTGGAAGTCCTGAACAAGAAGAAGGCGCTGAAGGACACGCACGTCGAGCGGGTCACCTTCAACGCCATCACCAAGTCCGCCGTGCTGGAGGCCATGGCCAATCCGCGTCAGTTGGATATGGAGCTGGTCGAGGCCTATCTGGCCCGGCGCGCGCTGGACTATCTGGTGGGCTTCACGCTGTCGCCCGTCCTGTGGCGCAAGCTGCCGGGCGCCCGTTCAGCCGGGCGGGTGCAATCCGTCGCCCTTCGCATCGTCGTCGATCGCGAAATGGAGATCGAGAAGTTCAAGCCTCAGGAATACTGGTCCATCGAGGCCGACCTGAACGCCGACAGCCCGCCCTTCACCGCCCGACTGGTCAAACATGCCGGCAAGCGCGTGCAGCGTCTGGACATCAAGGACGAGGCGACCGCCAGCGCCGCGCGCGCCGCCATCCTGGCCGGCGACTTCACCATCAACTCGGTCGAGAAGAAGCCGGTTCGCCGCAATCCTTCGCCGCCCTTCACCACCTCGACCCTGCAGCAGGAAGCCTCGCGCAAGCTGGGCTTCACCGCCCAGCGCACCATGCAGGCGGCGCAGAAACTGTATGAGGGCGTCGACGAGACCGGCGGCCTGATCACCTATATGCGGACCGACGGCGTGTCGGTCAGCCCGGAAGGTCTGGCTCAGGCGCGCGAGGTGATCGGCAAGGAATACGGGCCCGCCTATGTCCCGGCCGAGCCGCGCTTCTACAAGGTCAAGGCCAAGAACGCCCAAGAGGCGCACGAGGCGATCCGGCCGACCAATATCGCCCGCCACCCCGATTCCGTGCGTCTCGATTCGGATCTTCAGCGTCTCTACGAACTGATCTGGAAGCGGATGGTCGCCTCGCAGATGGAGGCCGCGCGCCTGGACCGCACCACGGTCGAGATCGAGACGCCCGACGGCCAGACCGGCCTGCGCGCCACCGGCCAGGTGGTCACCTTCGACGGCTTCCTGGCCGTCTATGAGGAAGGCCGCGACGAGAAGCAGAAGGGCGCGGAGGGCGACGAGGGCGAGGACGACACCAGCCGCCTGCCCGCCCTCAAGGAAGGCGCCAAGGCCAAGGTCGACGCCATCCGCACCGACCAGCATTTCACCGAACCGCCCCCGCGCTATTCGGAAGCCACCCTGGTCAAGAAGCTGGAAGAACTGGGCATCGGCCGCCCGTCGACCTACGCCTCGACCCTGTCGACCCTGCGCGACCGCGAATATGTCCGGGTCGACAAGAACCGCTTCTATCCCGAGGACAAGGGACGGCTGGTCACGGCCTTCCTGGAGCAATTCTTTAAGAAGTGGGTCGAGTACGACTTCACCGCCGCGCTGGAGACCCAGTTGGACGAGGTGTCCGCCGGCGAACTGAACTGGAAGGTGCTGCTGCGCCAGTTCTGGCAGGACTTCCACGCCGCCACCCAGGCCGCCGGCGAACTGCGCACCACTGCGATTCTGGACGCTTTGAACGAAAGCCTGGGCGCCCACATCTTCCCGGACAAGGGCGACGGCTCCGACCCGCGCGAATGCCCCCTGTGCCATGAAGGCCAGCTAAGCCTGAAGACCAGTCGGTTCGGCGCCTTCATCGGCTGCTCGCGCTATCCCGACTGCAAATACACCCGCCCCGTCGCCAGTCCCTCGGCCGAAGATGGCTCGGCCGAAAGCGGCGATCGCGAACTGGGCCTCGATCCGGCGACCGGGCAGCCCGTGCAGCTGAAGATCGGCCGCTTCGGACCCTATGTCGAAATCACGCCGCCGGATGGCGAGAAGCCGAAACGCTCGTCCCTTCCCAAGGGCTGGTCGCCCGCCTCGCTTGATCTGGACCGGGCGCTGCGCCTTCTGGCCCTGCCGCGCGAGGTCGGGGTCCACCCCGAAGACGGCAAGATGATCACGGCGGGCCTGGGACGTTACGGTCCCTTCGTCCTGCACGCCGGGACCTACGCCAATGTCTCGGACATCGACGAGGTGTTCGAGGTGGGGCTGAACCGCGCCGTCGCCCTGCTGGCTGAAAAGCGCGCCGGTCGTCCCGGACGCGGCGCCGCCGCAGCGCCGCTGAAGGACCTGGGCGCCCACCCGGAAACGGGCGAGCCGATCCACGTCATGGCCGGCCGCTTCGGCCCGTACGTCAAGTCGGGCAAGATCAACGCCACCCTGCCCAAAGGCACGGCGCCCGAAGACCTGACCCTGGAAGACGCCCTGCCCCTGCTTGCCGCCAAGGCCGGCGCCGCGCCCAAGAAGAAGGCGCCCGCCAAGAAGGCCGCCGCGCCGAAAAAGGCCGCTGGCAAGAAACCGGCGGCCAAGAAGGCTCCGGCGAAGAAGGCTGGAAAGTCCAAGACCGAGGACTGATCCGTGGTCGCCTTTCCGTCACGCCGCGACGGAAAGGCGCGTTCGGCGCTGCTGCGTCAAAGCGGGTCGTGATTCCCCGCCTTAACCCTTTCGGCCCGCTCCGCCCGGCGCGCGGTGATCCAGGCGATCACCCCGGCCAGCGCCAGGACGAGGGCCGAGATGTAGAAGCTCAGGCCCGGGCCGTGGACGACGGCGTCGATGATGCCCAGGCCATGCCGGTCCAGCCAAGTCGTCAGGGGCGCGAACCCGCCGCCGACCGACAGCGAATAGATCCAGCCGAAGAACAGCGGCGAGGCGACGCCGGCGATGGAGGCCACGCTCATGGTCGCGCCCTGAAGTTGGCCCTGTTCGCTCTCGGACACCTGTCGGGTCATCAGCGACTGCAGCGTCGGCATGGCCAGCCCCCAAAGCGCGTTCGGCAGCATGGCGGCGACGAACATCCATCCCGTCGGCGCCCAGCCCATCAGGGCGATGCCGACCGTGCCCCCGACCAGCCCCAGCAGCATGGTCTTGCGATCCCCCAGCGCCTTGGTCACCGGCCCGACGACCAGTCCCTGCATCCCCATGTCCAGCGCCCCGACCATGGCCAGCAGCAGCCCCACCTCGCGCGGTCCCCAGCCATAGCGGTACTGGGCGTAGAGGACGAAGACCGCCGAAAAGACGTGGTGGGCGAAGTGCAGCAGGAAGGTCACGCCGGCCAGCCCCGTCAGCTCCGGGTGACGACCCAAAAGCACCATCGCCCCGACGGGGTTGGCGCGCCGCCAGCTGAACCTCATCCGCTTCTCGACCGCCAAACTCTCGGGCAGGATGATCAGGCCGTAGAGGAAGGCGATCCCGGACATCAGGGCCGCGGCCCAGAAGGGCGCGCGCGGGCTGATCTCGCCCAGGAAACCGCCGATCACGGGACCCAGCACGAAGCCCCCGGAAAAGGCCGCGCCGATCAAACCGTAAGCCTTGGCGCGCCCTTCGACCGGGGTGACGTCAGCCATATAGGCGTAGATCGTCGTGAAGCTGGACGATGTGACGCCCGCCACGATCCGCCCCACCGCCAGCCACCACAGGTTCGGCGCCACCGCCATCAACACATAGTCGATGGCCAGCCCCGCGCAGCTCAGCAGAATCACCGGCCGTCGCCCGTACTGGTCCGACAGCGACCCGATGATCGGCGAGGCGACGAACTGCATCCCCGCCCACAGCGCCACGAACACGCCGTTGATCACGCCCGCCTGGGCGTTGGAGCCGACGAAATCCTCGATCAGCTGGGGCAACACCGGGATGATGATGCCCATGGCGACGATATCGAGCACCGCCGTCACGAAGATGAAGCCGATGGCCGCCTTCAAGCGTCTGTCTGAAATCGCGGTCATGGGCAGGTCTCGGCTATTTGGTCAGGCTCAATACGCGCGCTGTCGTGGTTCGCACAGCGCCGAATGGGCGTCTTGGCCGGCCTGCCCGCCGCTCGCCTCATTTGCTCTCGGGCGTCAGGATCGCTACATCCGCGCCATCCTCCCATCCGACGAACCCGAAGGGCGACACCGCACCTCATGGCGCAGCAATATATTTTCCAGATGCAGGGTCTGACCAAGACCTTCCCCGGCGGCCGCAAGATCTTCGAGAACATCTGGCTCAGCTTCTACAACGACGCCAAGATCGGCGTCGTCGGCGTCAACGGCTCGGGTAAGTCCACCCTGCTGAAGATCATGGCTGGCCTGGACACCGAGTTCACGGGCGAGGCCCGCGCCGCCGATGGCGTCAAGCGCGGCTATCTGGAGCAGGAGCCCCAGCTCGATCCCGCCCTGAACGTCCGCCAGAACGTCGAGGCCTGGTGCGAGGAGAAGCAGTGGGTCAACCGCTTCAACGAGGTCGCCGCCGAACTGGGCGAAAACTACACCGACGAACTGATGGAGGAGATGACCTCCCTTCAGGAGAAGATCGACGCCGGCGACGTCTGGGACATCGACAGCCGCATCGACCAGGCCATGGGCGCCCTGCGCTGCCCGCCCGACGACTGGGAAGTCACCAACCTGTCCGGCGGTGAAAAGCGCCGCGTGGCCCTGGCCCGCCTGCTGCTGTCCAAGCCCGACATGCTGCTGATGGACGAACCGACCAACCACCTGGACGCCGAATCCGTCGCCTGGCTGCAGCATCACCTGGAGAACTTCCCCGGCTGCGTCATCCTGGTGACCCACGACCGCTACTTCCTGGATCAGGTCACCAAGTGGACGCTGGAACTGGACCGCGGCAAGGGCCACCCGCACGAGGGCAACTATTCCTCGTGGCTGGAAGCCAAGACCAAGCGGGTCGTGCAGGAGCAGTCGGAGTCCGAAGCCCGCCAGCGCGCCCTCACCCGCGAACTGGAATGGGTCCGTTCGGGCGCCAAGGCTCGTCAGGCCAAGTCCAAGGCCCGTCTGGCCGCCTACGAGCGGATGGTCGAGGAACAGGAATCGATGCGCGGCGCCCAGACCCACGCCCACATCCAGATCCCGCCCGGCCCGCGCCTGGGCAATGTCGTCCTGGAAGTCGAAGGTCTGCAGAAGACCTATGGCGACAAGGTTCTGTTCGACAACCTGACCTTCAAACTGCCGCCCAACGGCATCGTCGGCGTCATCGGCCCCAACGGCGCCGGCAAATCGACCATGTTCAAGCTGATCACCGGCCAGGAAACGCCTGACGGCGGCACGATCAAGGTCGGCGAAACCGTCAAGCTGGCCTACGTTGACCAGTCGCGCGACGACCTGAAGCCGGACGAAACCATCTGGCAGGCCATCTCGGGCGGCACCGATGTGATGATGGTCGGCAAGCGCGAGATCAACACCCGCGCCTATGTCGGCAGCTTCAACTTCAAGGGCGGCGACCAGCAGAAGAAGGTCGGCCAACTGTCCGGCGGTGAGCGCAACCGCGTCCACCTGGCCAAGACCCTGGCGTCCGGCGGCAACCTGATTCTGCTCGACGAACCGACCAACGACCTGGATATCGAAACGCTTCAGAACCTGGAAGAGGCTCTGGAAGAGTTCGCGGGCTGCGCCGTGGTCATCTCCCACGACCGCTGGTTCCTCGACCGTCTGGCCACCCACATCCTCGCTTTCGAGGGCGACGGTCATGTGGAATGGTTCGAAGGCAACTTCGAAGCCTACGAACAGGACAAGATGCGCCGGCTGGGCGCTGACAGCATCATCCCTAAGCGCATCCAGCACCAGAAGTTCGGTCGGTAATCGACTGATCGATAAAGAGGAGCCGCTGCATGACCCAACGCCCCGCCGTTCTCATCATGCAGCGGCATCTCGCCCCGCTCTCGGGCTTTCTCGAGAGCGCCTACGATGTGTACCGCTTCTGGGAAGGCCCGCCGGTCGAGGCCGCCCACGACATTCGCGTCATGGTCGTCGCCGGGGAATACCCGCTCGATAAGGCGTTGATCGAACAACTGCCCAATCTCGGCCTGATCGCCTGTTTCACCTCGGGCTATGACGGGATCGACATCGAATGGTGCCGGGGGCGCGGCCTGCCCGTCACCCACGCCCCGGGCGTCAACCACGAAGACGTCGCCGATCATGCGCTGGGCCTGATCCTGGCTGCACGGCGTCAGATCGCCTCCGGCGACCGTCAGGTCCGCAGCGGCGAATGGACCATCGAGACCCGCACCATCACCGCCTCCATCGGCGGTCAGAAACTGGGCATCGTCGGCCTGGGTCATATCGGCAAGGCCGTGGCCAGACGCGCCGAGGCCTTCCGTATGGCCGTAAGCTGGTGGGGACCGCGCTCGCACGAGGCCGACTGGCCCCGCGCCGAATCCCTGCTCGCCCTGGCCAGGGCCAGCGACATCCTGGTCGTCGCCTGCAAGGCGGATGAGACAAATATCGGCCTGATCTCACGCGAAATCCTTGAGGCGCTCGGCCCCGACGGCCTCCTGGTCAATGTTTCGCGCGGACAGGTGGTGGACGAGGACGCCCTGATCGCCGCCCTGAAGTCAGGAACGCTGGGTCAGGCTGCTCTGGACGTTTTCATCACCGAGCCGACCGACCCCGCCCGCTGGGCCGACGTGCCGAACGCCCTGCTGACCCCTCATACCGGCGGCGCCACCACAGCGGGGGTTCAGGGCATGCTGGTGCTTCTGATCGAGAATCTGCAGGCGCATTTCGCCGGCCAACCACTGAAGACCCCCGTCCATTAGCCGGATTTTGCTTGCCAAATCATATAAGGATATCTTTATATGACTAAATGAGCCTTTCCGCCGATCAGACCGTCGAAGCCCTGCGCGCCGCTGGCGAGCCCACCCGCCTGCGGATCCTGTCCCTGCTGGCCGGGGAAGAACTGTCGGTCATGGAGATGTCGCGGATTCTGGACCAGAGCCAGCCGCGCGTGTCGCGCCATCTGAAGCTGATGACCGACGCCGGCCTGATCGAACGCTTTCCCGATGGCGCCCGCGTCTATTACCGCCTATCGCACGACGCCCAGGCGCGTCGCCTGATCGACACCGTGCTGGACATCCTGGCCGAGGACGCGGGTGAGGCCGATCACCGTCGTCTGGACGAGGTTCGCAAGGACCGTGAAGAAGCCGCCGTCAGCTATTTCGAGCAGGTTGCGCCTCAGTGGGACCGCCTGCGCAGCCTCTACGTCAGCGAAAGCGCCGTCGAGGCCGCGCTGGAGAAGGCCGTCGGCCCCGGCCCGTTCCAGCGCGTCGTCGATCTGGGCACCGGGTCGGGCCGGATGCTGACCCTGTTCGGCAAGAAGGCCAAGATGTCGGTCGGGCTGGACCTCAGCCAGAACATGCTGAACATCGCCCGCACAAACGTCACCAAGGCGGGCGTGGAGCAGGTCGAACTGCGCCACGGCGACATCTTCGCCACCCGCCTGCCCGCCGCCAGCGCCGATCTGGTGATCGTGCATCAGGTGCTGCACTACCTGTCCGACCCCGCCGCCGCCGTCGCCGAGGCCGCGCGGCTGGTCAGCCCCGGCGGCCGTCTGGTCATCATCGACTTCGCCCCGCACGACTTCGAACACATGCGCGAGGCGCACCAGCATCGCCGCCTGGGTTTCGCCGACAGCGAGATCAACGGCTGGCTGCAGGACGGCGGCCTGACCCCGTCCGCCCCCATCGCCCTGCCGCACGACGACGAGGGCCTGACCGTGACCATCTGGACCGCCGAGCGCCGCGCCCAGGACAGAAAGACCGCCTGATATGGCATCGCTTGCTGAAGCCCGCGCCCTGCTGCTGTCCCCGCTCGGCCCCGTCGCCCGCGCCGGCTCGAACCGCGACGCCGTGCGCGTCTCTTTCGAATTCTTTCCGCCCAAATCGGACGAGGCCGAAGCCAATCTGTGGAAGGCCATCCGCCGCCTGGAGCCGCTGAACCCCGCCTTTGTCTCGGTCACCTATGGGGCTGGCGGATCGACGCGCGAACGGACCCATCGAACGGTCCAGCGGATCATCACCGAAACCCGCCTTCGCCCCGCCGCCCACCTGACCTGCGTCGACGCCAGCCGCGAAGAGGTTGATGAGGTTATACAGGGTTACAAGACCATCGGCGTCGATCACATCGTCGCCCTGCGCGGTGATCCGCCCGGCGCCTCCGGCATTGGCGGGGCCTATCAGCCCCGCGCCGACGGCTACGCCAACGCCACCGAACTGACCGCCGCCATCAGCCGCATCGGCGGCTTCGACGTCACGGTCGGCGCCTATCCCGAACGCCACCCCGAAAGCCCCTCCATCGACCATGACATCGAGGTGCTGAAGGCCAAGATCGACGCTGGCGCGACGCGGGCGGTCAGCCAGTTCTTCTTCGACATCGACGCCTTCCTGCGCTTCCGCGACCGGGTGCGGGCGGCGGGCGTGACCATTCCGCTGATCCCCGGTGTCATGCCGGTGTCCAACTTCAACGGCCTGAGGCGGATGTGCGGATCGTGCGGCGCCTCGGTGCCCGACTGGCTGGCCGGACATTTCGACGGGCTGGACGACGACCCGGAGACCCGCAAACTGCTGGCCGCCTCGGTCGCCGCCGAAACCTGCGCCCGCCTGCAGGAAGAGGGCTTCTCGGACTTCCACTTCTACACTCTGAACCGCGCGGATCTGGTCTATGCGATCTGTCGCGTGCTGGGCGTGCGTGAAACCAAGGTTGCGGCGTGATGACCTCTCCCCTCACCCGCTCGGAACGCATCGCCGCCCTGCATCAGGCCGCCAAGGACCGCATCCTGGTCCTCGACGGATCGTGGGGCGTGATGATCCAGCGTCGCGGACTGGACGAGGCCGACTTCCGCGCCGATCGTTTCGTCGCCGCCAACGGCTATGACGAGAAACACCAGATGAAGGGGAACAACGACATCCTCTGCATCACCCGCCCCGACGTCATCGCCGACCTGCACGACCAGTATTTCGCCGCCGGCGCCGACATCAGCGAGACCAACACCTTCTCGGGCACCACCATCGCCCAAGAGGACTATGCCCTGGACGCCCAGGCGGTGTGGGACATCAATCTGGAGGGCGCGCGACTGGCCCGCGCCGCCGCCGACCGCTGGACCGCCAAGGAGCCGCACAAGCCGCGTTTCGCCGCCGGCTCCATCGGTCCGCTGAACAAGATGCTGTCGATGTCGTCGGACGTGAACGACCCCGGCGCCCGCAGCGTGACCTTTGATCAGGTCTATGAGGCCTATCGCCATCAGGTGAAGGCGCTGAACCAGGGCGGCGTCGACCTGTATCTGATCGAAACCATCACCGACACGCTGAACTGCAAGGCCGCGATCAAGGCGATCAAGGATCTGGAAGACGAGGGCATGGACGCCCTGCCCATCTGGATTTCGGGCACCATCACCGACCGTTCGGGCCGCACCCTGTCAGGCCAGACGGCCGAAGCCTTCTGGAACAGCGTGCGCCACGCCAAGCCGTTTGCCGTCGGCTTCAACTGCGCGCTTGGCGCCGACCTGATGCGCCCCTTCATCGCCGAATTGAGCCGCGTCGCCGACACCCTGGTCGCCGCCTATCCCAACGCCGGCCTGCCCAACGCCATGGGCCAGTACGACGAGGAACCGCACGAGACCGCCCATTTCATCGAGGAATGGGCGGCGTCCGGCCTGGTCAACATCGTCGGCGGCTGCTGCGGCACGACGCCGGACCACATCAAACACGTCGCCGAGGAAGTCGCGCCGCTTAAGCCCCGCGCGATCCCGGAACGGCCGGTGGCCTTGCGTCTGTCCGGCCTCGAACCGTTCGAGATGGTGGCGTGACACACTCCTCTTCCCGCTCATCCCGGCGAAAGCCGGGACCCAGTTCTTTGGGCGATGATCGTCAGCCCGACGTCACCGCCCCCGATCCCCAGCACCGTGCCTCCCAAAAGCACTGGGTCCCGGCTTTCGCCGGGATGAACGGAGTTTTTGCTTGAGACCCACCTTCATCAACGTCGGCGAACGGACCAACGTCACCGGCTCGGCCAAATTCCGCAAACTGGTGGTCGAGGGCGACTATTCGGCCGCGCTGGACGTCGCCCGCCAGCAGGTCGAGGCCGGCGCCCAGATCATCGACGTCAACATGGACGAGGGCCTGCTGGACGGCGTCGTCGCCATGCGGACCTTCCTGAACCTGATCGCGGCCGAGCCCGACATCGCCCGCGTGCCGGTGATGATCGACAGTTCCAAATGGGAGGTGATCGAAGCGGGCCTGAAGTGCGTTCAGGGCAAGCCCATCGTCAACTCGATCAGCATGAAGGAGGGCGAACAGGCCTTCCGCGACCATGCCATCAAATGCCTGCGTTACGGCGCCGCCGTCGTGGTCATGGCCTTCGACGAGGTGGGTCAGGCCGACACCGCCGCGCGCAAGATTGAAATCTGCACCCGCGCCTATGACATCCTGGTCAACGAGGTCGGCTTCCCGCCCGAGGACATCATCTTCGATCCCAATATCTTCGCCGTGGCGACGGGGATCGAGGAGCACGACAACTACGCCGTCGACTTCATCGAGGCGGTCAGGGTCATCAAGGCCACCCTGCCCTACGCCCGCATCTCGGGCGGGGTGTCGAACGTCTCGTTTTCGTTCCGTGGCAACGAGCCGGTGCGTCGGGCGATCCACAGCGTCTTCCTGTACCACGCCATCAATGCGGGCATGGACATGGGCATCGTCAATGCGGGCGACCTGCCCGTCTATGACGACATCGACCCTGTGCTGCGCGATGCCGTCGAAGACGTCATCCTGAACCGCCCCCAGCGGACCAACGTGTCCAACACAGAGCGGCTGGTGGACATGGCCCCGTCCTACAAGGGCGAAAAGGGCGCGGCCAAGGTGGTCGATCTGAGATGGCGTGAAGGCACGGTTGGTGAGCGCATCACCCACGCCCTGGTCCACGGCATCACCGAATATATCGAGGCCGACACCGAAGAGGCCCGCCTGTCGGTCGAACGCCCCCTGCACGTCATCGAAGGTCCGCTGATGGACGGGATGAACGTGGTCGGCGACCTGTTCGGATCGGGCAAGATGTTCCTGCCCCAGGTGGTGAAATCCGCCCGCGTGATGAAACAGGCCGTCGCTTGGCTGGAGCCTTTCATGGAGGCCGAAAAGGCCGGCAAACCCCGCGAGCAGGCGGGCCGGATCCTGATGGCCACCGTCAAGGGCGACGTCCACGACATCGGCAAGAACATCGTCGGCGTCGTGCTCCAGTGCAATAATTACGAGGTCATCGACCTGGGCGTCATGGTCCCGGCCGACCGCATCCTGGACGAAGCCAAGGCCCATGACGTCGACATAATCGGCCTGTCCGGTCTGATCACGCCGTCCCTGGACGAAATGGTCTTCGTCGCCGCCGAAATGGAGCGGCGCGGCTTCGACATCCCCCTGCTGATCGGCGGCGCAACCACCAGCCGCACCCATACGGCGGTCAAGATCGAACCGGCCTACAGGCGGGGATCGACCACCTATGTCATCGACGCCAGCCGCGCCGTCGGCGTGGTGTCCGGCCTTCTGTCCCCGACCGAAAAAGCCCGAAACGAAGCCGCCACCCGCGACGAATACATCCGCATCCGCGAGCAATACGCCCGCGGGCAGGAGGTGAAGGCCCGCGCAACCCTGCAGCAGGCGCGCGATAATCGGTTCCGCACCGATCCCACCCAGCCCATGCCCGGCGCCCCGTCCTTCATCGGCGTGAAAGCGTTCGACGCCTGGGACCTGCAGGACCTTGCCGACCACATCGACTGGACCCCCTTCTTCGCCAGTTGGGAGCTGATCGGCCGCTATCCGCTGATCCTCGAAGACGAGACCGTCGGCCAGGCCGCGCGCGACCTGTTCCAGGACGCCCAGGCCATGCTGAAGCGGATCGTGCAAGAGAAATGGTTCACGGCCAGGGGCGTCGTCGGCTTCTGGCCGGCCCGTGCGGTCGGCGACGACATCGCCGTGTTCAGCGACGCGACCCGGTCCGAGGAAATCGCCCGTTTCCACACCCTGCGCCAACAGATCAAGAAGTCGAACGGCAAGCCGAACCTGGCCCTGTCGGACTTCATCGCCGAGGACGGCGACGACTATATCGGCGCCTTCGCCGTCACCGCAGGGCACGGCGAACTGGAGATCGCCAAACGGTTCAAGGATGCGGGCGACGACTACTCATCCATCATGGCCACGGCCTTGGCCGACCGCCTGGCCGAAGCCTTCGCCGAACGCCTGCACAAGGAAGTCCGCACTGAGCTGTGGGGCTACAAGGCCGACGAGGCCACCAGCGTCGATGACCTGATCGCCGAACAGTATCAGGGCATCCGCCCTGCCCCCGGCTATCCGGCCCAGCCCGATCACACGGAAAAGGCCACCCTGTTCCGTCTGCTGAACGCGGGCGAGAACGCTGGCATGGCCCTGACCGAAAGCTACGCCATGACGCCGCCTGCCTCGGTCTCCGGCCTCTACTTCGGCCATCCGGGCAGCCACTATTTCGGCGTCGGCAAGATCGACCGCGATCAGGTCGAGGACTACGCCCGCCGCAAAGGCATGACCCTCGCCGAAGTCGAGCGCTGGCTGGCGCCCATCCTCAACTACGATCCCCACGCGGCGCCACGCGAAACGGCGGCCTGAGCCCGGGCTCCGGCCGCCGTTCTGGATCGGACCGGCAGAGCCGTCGTCGACTTAGTTGATGCCGACGCTTTCCAGCGTCGCCGGCGGCGTCGTGATGTTCTCGCGGATGCGGCGCGCGGCGTGTTCGCACCGCCCCGGCAGGCCGAAGAACAGACCGAACGACTGGCTGCGGGCCTCGGCGTCCGGGTTTTCGATCAGCGTGGCCCACTGCGCCTTGACCGCAGCGACGGCCCGATCGGCCTCAGCCTTGCTGGCGGCGGACTGACGCGGCGCGGCGGCGGCCAGGGCGGTTCGGAAATCCTGGGCCTCAAGCCGCCCCAGGCGAACAAGTTCGACATCCTCGGGCGCATGAGCTGGCAAGGTGTCGCCCAGATCGGCGTGACCGCTGACCAGCGCATCGCACCAGGCCACCAGGGCGTAATCCGCGCTGGGCGCGCCTCGCGGCAGCGGGCGCGCATAGGCGATCGCCTCGCGTGTCTTCAGCGCGTCAGCGCTTTCCACCGAGCGATTGCCCGTGACGATCGGACCGTCCTGCGATTGCGCCATGACTGACCCGGCGGCCAGCACGGACAGAACGGAGAGAGCGGGAGCGAGCAGTTTCAGCATGATCTTCCTTCGATGCGACGCGAACGAGCGCCGATCACCAACGCTCGCCCGCCCCGATGGTTTTTCTACGGCGACGCTCAAACGAAAAAGGCGGCGGAGCGTGGCCCCACCGCCTCAGTTTCAGTGATCCTGTCGAGATTTAGAAGGTGTACTTCAGGCCAAAGCGAAGCGAACGCGGAGCCTGATAACCACGCGGCATGCCATAGTACGGCGACCGAGCGGTAAGCACATTGCCGGACGTACGGATCAAACCTTGCTCAACGACACGGGTGGCCGCGTCATTGTCGAAGAGATTGAACACATCCACCGAAGCAGTGACATTGCCGCGAGCAGATTCCACCACCGTGTAGGATAGGTTCAGATCGGTTTGGAAGACCCAGTCGGTCTCACCTTGCGATCCACGCGGCGTTTGGATGGTCGTGTTGCCGGGGCCGAACGGGCAATACCACCCCGAAGGCGTACCAGATTGCGGCGCGAGCGGATCAACTGACAGTGGAACCCGCCCAATGCAACCATACTTGCGGCCCGACTGAGCGGTGAAGTTGGCTCCTACATTGAACCGATCAGTCAACGCCCAGTTTCCGTACAGTTTAATCGTATGGGCGTGGTGGTTCGGCAGATACCCGAACGAACCAAGTTGGTTTGCAACGTGGTCGTAATCTTGCGTTGCCGATGTATCGGTCTGACCTATATCCGACTTGACTGCCCCCTCATAGTTGCCCTCGGACTTGGCAAGCGTATAGGAACCTGCCAGGCCCCACTTACCGTCAAACTCACGACGGAATGTGAACTCCAAAGCCTTGTAAGTACGTTCGACCTTGTCAAAGCCCAAATCTGCGGCGGTCAACTCGATCGTTTGAGGGTTATAGGCCGGATTTGGATTGCCCGCCGCATCCGTCCGCGTGTCGCCTTGCAGATCGACAAAGACCGTCGCACCGTCGCCCGGATTTATCAGGACATAAGGGAATAACGATGAGAAGGCGGCATCGCCCGGCCCAGACTGACCGCAGGCGATATTGTTGCGCACGCAATAGCGCACCACCGCATCACCGATGGCGGTATCTTCGATCGCGCTTTCCAGATTCCGATAAATACCGCGCACGCCCAAGGACCAGTCTGCGAAACGCCCATCGGTGATCGTGTGCTCGTAACCGAGAACGAATTCGCGCTCATACATGGGCTTTAGGTCGGCTTCGACCACAGAACGCGGATCAGGAGCGCCTGGCGGGCTCAGATAGTCGAACTGATACAACGCACCATAGGTCGGGTAGCCGCCAGCGTTCAGCACCACATTGCCAGAGGTGTCACGGTTCGGTCCAGCATAATAGGCGTCAGTATACACTTCACCTGATGAGCCTCGAATCGATGTATTTGTGGCGATAGGCAGATAATAGTCACCCATCGACCCATATACTCGGTCAACCTTGTTACCAAATGGATCCCAGTTGAAACCGATGCGTGGAGCCCATTGGTCTTTCAGATCAATGTAGGGTTCGCCGGCAACATTGTTGTAAACGTATTGATCGTTACGAACGCCCAGTTGCAGGCTCAGGTTATCGGTTATGTCCCACGAGTCTTGAATGTAGAAGGCGGATTGTTCACCGGTGAACGAGCCGTCATTGGCAAATGTGACGATATTCAAGCAACCCAGCCCCGCCGGAGCGATCCCCGCACACTGGGCTGGTGTAAGGACGTTGTACAGAGCGCCGCCAGAGTATGCGGTTGTTGCGGAACTCACCAATTCTTCGCGATCATAGCCGACGCGAAGATGATGTTCGCCCAGAAGGTTAAAATAGAAGTCCGCATCGACCCGATAGGTTTTACGAGTATCCTCGCCCGCCAAATTATAGGGCCCTGCCTGGCGGCCGACACCTACATAGCCAGCTCCGCCCGGACGGGCGTAGTCGTAAACTCCGGGCAAGCTGATGGGATTTCCGTAATCAAGATAGCTAGCTTCATTTCGGCCATATAGAGCCGACAAGGTAAACCAGTCCGTGAATACGCCCGTGTATTTGTAGATCTGCGTCAATCCGCCGGCATCGGATGAAAGCGGATCTGTGACCGCAGTAAGACCCGCCGACGTTGTCGCGCTGTAGGTGCGCGTTTGGCTCTCTGTGGTCGTTTCATCGTTCAACCATGTAGCCTCAATACGATGCTTAGGATTAATGACGAAATCGAGCTTCAAAGCCCAACGTGGGTCGTCGTAAGACGAAATACCTTGGCTGTAGGTAGCGCCGGGCGTAATCGCGCCATTCGCAGAGTTATAAGCAAACGAGCGTGAAAGCGCGCCCTCGCTCTTTACATCCCGGATGTTATAGACACCAAAGAAGAACAAGTGATCTTTGATGATGGGTCCGCCCAGAAACGCCGAATAATCAGTGGTTTCTGCGTAGCTATACTGGTTATAGACCTCAATACCCGCAACGTTGTTTCCGCCCTGCTGATAAGACGTGCCACGCGAGCTACGCAGTTTATCCGGTGTATAATAAACGCTTAACCCGCCTGTAAACTCATTAGTACCTGATCGGGTGACAATGTTAACAATACCGCCGGTGGCTCTGCCATACTCGGCTTGATAGCCGCCCGTCTTCACATCGATCGACTGGATGAAATCGAACGGTACTTCACCATAGCCTAGGAAAGTCCGTTGGTCCGTAAGGTTAAGGCCGTTAACATAGTAGGCGCTTTCGGCAGCCGACGTACCGGAGAAGGACGCCAAACTCTGGTTCCGTCTAGAGCTAGCGCCGATCGTTGCATCAGGCAGGCTAGCACCAGGAGCCAAAAGGGTGACGGCGTTGATGCTGCGGCCAACGGGAACCTTGTTCGCCAGATCTTGGACGTCAACTCTCAACCCAGTGTCCGTCGCATTGAAGTCCTGCACGCGCCTCGCGGCGGTGACGACGATATCGCCCAGGTCCGAAGCCTGCGATGAGCCGCTGGATCCCAGCACGAAAGCATAGGAAGAGCTGCCCGAACTGACCGACGCTCGTTGCGAAATCGATGCGTAAGACGGGTGGCTAATGCTGATCTCATAAGAACCGACCGGCAGAGCCGGCATGCGAAATGCGCCGTTGGCGTCGGTCGTCGCCGACCGCACCGAGCCCTGGCCCGACGTCGCATTCACGATAGCGCCCGAGATCGGCGCCCCAGCATCGTTAGTTACTGTGCCGGTCAACACGCCGCTGGTGTAGTCTTGTGCTGTTGCCGACGTCGCCGACAACATAATCGTCGTAGCTGGTATTGCCACTGCCACAGTCAGGGCAAGGCCGCTGATCATCGTTCCCGCCAACAGGCGCTGACGTATTGTCTGGATACTCAAAACTGAACCCTCCCAATGCAGGTCCGACAACGCTGAAATCGTCGGCGCAAGAATACCCTACGCCACGATGCGCGTAGATCGGAAAGAAGGATAGCCGCGTACAAGCCGAGCGCTAGCCATATTGCGACAAGTTGACGCCATCGGCGCCAAGTTGTCGCAATATCGCCACATGATCGCGAGAGCCCCCTCCCTTGATGCGTTAAGGCCGCTTCCGCGCCAAAACCGCGAGGACCAAGACAGAAGACGCGTGGGTATTATATGTAGGGAAAGCGAACTTTATAGTAGTGAAAAATATTACACTCTTTTATTAGGTACGTATCTAAATATACAATTCCATTATATTACCCAAATATAAATAAGTATCCATTATTTTTACGATGCCTTCTGTCCAGGACTATTTTTTTAATGCCTACCGCGCCATCTACCGATGGTAATCAATCCAAAAAAAAGCGGCGAAGCAAACGCTTCGCCGCCTCAAACTTGGCTAGAAGATAATCAGAACTTGGCGGTCAGGCCGACATAGTAACGACGACCCAGGACGTCATAGGTGGAAGGATCGGTGTTGGCCTGGACACCCGGAGAATAGGTGTTAGGGTCCTGATCCGTCAGATTGTTGACGCCCGCCCGCAGAACGACGGTGTCGTTTACAGCCCACGACCCGTTCAGATCGAAGTAGTGAACGGCGTCCAGCGTATTCGTCGTGCCGAACTGGGTCATTTCACCCACCCGACGCCAACGGACGCCCGCACCGAACGGACCGTTCTTCCAGTTCAGCGACGTCAAGAGCTTCCATTCGGGGAAGGTGTTGCCGAAGACGCTGTCGATGGTGCCCGTGCGATTGATGAACGGGCCGCCTTCGGTATCCTGACGCTCCCAGTTCTCCAGCCAGCCGACCACAACGTTCAAGTTAAGCGACCCGAAGTCCGGCAGGCCAACCTCGCCCGTCTGGATGCGATAATCCAGTTGGGCATCGATGCCTGACGTTTTCAGCGTCGCCAGGTTCTGGTTGAGTTCGCGCGCCTGCACGACGTTACCGGTGTTGGGGTCACGCTGGAACAGCTGGCAGTAGCCATTGTTCGGATCATAGGTCGGGTTTTGACCTTGAGCGTTGTAGCAGCCCTGCAGCTGGGCCGAGGCGCCAACCGTACCGATCACGTTCGTGATTTCGATGTTGTAGTAGTCCAACGACGCGGAGAAGCCCGAGAGCCAGGGGCTTTGGAAGCGCGACTGATAGACAGCCCCAACCGACCAGGTGTCGGCCGTTTCTTCTTCCAGGTTCGGATTGCCGCCGGTGATCCCGGTGACTTGGTTGTTGGCGAACTGATAGGTGCCGATCGCGCCTGCCGAGATGCCTTGAGCTACGCAGAGGTCACGCACCTTGGTCGCATTGGCGCCGGCGCGATAGCTGCTGCGAATGTCGCAAGGATCACCCGACAGCCCCGTTGCCGAAACAGCGCCGATCGAGGGGAAGCTGGTGTTGGTCGGCGCGAACAGTTCGCCGATGGAAGGCGCCCGGACGGCGCGGTTGGCGCCGCCGCGCAGACGGAAGCCGTCGAAGACGCCCCATTCCAGATCAGCCTTATAGGCCGACACGCCGCCGATCGAGCTGTAGTCCGAGTAGCGGTAACCCAGTGTCAGGTCGAGATCCTGAATGAACGGCATGTCGCTTAGCAGCGGCAGCAGAACTTCGGCGAACAGTTCCTTGGAATTGGTCGTCCCGGTCAGACCTTGAGAGGCGTTGAAGCCCGCGATTTCCGACCCGCCGATCTCGCCGCCGTCCGCCAGTCCGTTCGCGCCTAGGTGAGGCGTGCGGGGGTTCTGTTGAGCCAGCGCAGCGTCGGGGCGGAAGATGTAGTCGTCTTGACGATATTGTACGCCGAACGCCCCACGGGCTTCCCCGGCGGGCAGTTCGAACAGCTTGCCTTGCAGCGAGCCTTCAACGATCGTCTGCTCGGAGATCGTCGTGTTCTGTCCGCGACGCGCGATGTAGTTGATGCACTCGGCCGACAGGTTGGATTGACCGAACGGATTGAACCCGCCAGCGCAAAGGCTACGGCCGCCGTCTGGTGCGTCCAGCAGGCGCTGAACGGCCGAACGCGACACGTTGCCGGTTTGGGTCGTGGTGTTATCGACGCGTCCATATTGGGCGTAGATATCGTAGGTCCATTCGCTTTGCGGAACGCGCCCACGAACGCCCGTGGTGAGTTGATAGACAGTGTAACGATCATTGCCGACCCGGCCGCCCAGCTCGTTGAACCGCTTGTTCAGCAGGAACGATCCGTTCGGGGTGGCGCGGGCGTTCAGGAAGCTACGCAGCGTGGCCCCGATAAACGGATTGGTCGCGGGCACGCGGAACCCGGTGCTAGGCACGTTGCCCGCGGCCGGGGTCGCCGCCAGTTCCTGCTCTGCCGTGTATTGCGTGAATAACAGGCTGCCGTAAACTTCGGCGTTTTCGTTGATCTTGTAACGGCCACCCGCATAGGCGTTGTAACGATCCAGCGGCAGCTGAAGCGTGTTCAGAGCGCCGGTGTTATAGGTGTAGGAGCCGGCGCCGGGCGTTGCAAAACCGTCATAGTCGATGCCGCCCGGGCTTTGGAAGTTGCGCGTCAGCACGTAGCTGTACAGCGAGCCATTATTGTTGAAGCCGAATTGTCCCGAGTTGGCGACGCATGGCGCCGTGGGGTTTGGCGTTGTGGGGCAGACGGTCGGCGCGCCGAAATAGCTGTTGATGAAGGCTTGACTGGGCAGGTTTGAGGAGTCGAACGTCGTCGATCCCAGCGGCGACGTCCCCGAGGCGCCCGAGATGGCCGCCCAGTCACGCGCAGCATTGTAGATCTGTGCGCGGGTCGATCGGCCCAGCGACAAGACCATGTTGCCGCGGTCGTCGGCAAAGTTGCCGCCAAGGGTGACCGAATAGGATTGCGTGACGCCGTCGCTACGGTCGGTTTCGCCGTATTGGGCGTCGACCTGCACGCCTTGGAAGCTCTCGTCCAGAATGAAGTTGGCCACGCCGGCCAGAGCGTCCGAACCATAGGCCGCCGACGCGCCGCCCGAGATCACTTCCACGTTCTTGATAAGCGCGGTCGGAAGAATGTTCACGTCCACAACGCCGGATGCGTTCGACGGCACGACGCGACGGCCGTTCATCAGAACCAGCGTACGGCTGGTGCCAAGACCGCGCAGGTTCAGGTTCGCCTGACCGCCATTCGAAGGGTTGTTCGATGTCGCGTTGATGGACGGAACAAACTGCGGCATGTCGTTCAGCAGACTGTCGATCGTCACCGAGCCTGTCGCCTGGAAGTCCTCGGACGTGACCGTGACGATGGGGCTGGCCGAGCGATAATCCTGACGCGCGATGCGCGAGCCCGTCACGACGATCTCGCCAACTTCGGTCGCTTGATCATTTGACGACTGGGCGAACGAAGGCGTCGCCGCCAGGGCCATTGCAGCTCCGCCGATGATCGTAGTGGCGAGCAGGCTGCGGCGATACTTGGTGTTATTCAAAATTTAATTCTCCCCGGAGAAGAGCCAGCCCGTGAAGACGGGCGCCCTCGACATGGCAATTTACCGACCTGAAAGTCAGTTGAAGAGGAAAGCACAGGAAAGATGCTCGCAAGTCCAGTGACAAGACAGCGCTTTCACCGCATTCTCGACACACCTGTCGTAAAGACGACACACTCCTGTTGCCCGACCGCTGCTGGGCGGGCCCGAATATTCCGCCATATAGCTGCCCGATACTTCCAGGTGAGATGAAAAAAATGCGCTACAATTTCTTGGCTGTTAGAAACAAGCTTGTCGCCAGCTGCGCTGCAGCAACATTTTTCATCGCCTTCCCGGCGTCGGCTCAAGACATAAATGCTTCTGCGTCAGCCAACATGATCGCCGCTTTGACACAATGCCGGTCGATACGGGACGACGGTGCCCGCTTGGCCTGTTTCGACAGCGCGGCGGCGATCTTGGCTGCTGCAGGCGAAGTTGCAATCGTCACTCGACAGGACGTCGCGCAGAATCAGCGGCGGCTTTTTGGATTCAGCGTGTCGGCTTTGAATCCTTTCGACAGCTCAGGTCGTAGTGACAACCTGCAATCCATCTCCGCGACGATGACCGGGGCGCGGGATCTGGGGCGGGGCGAGTGGCTGATCACGCTGGACGATGGATCGGTGTGGCGTAAGACCGACAGCGCAGACGTCCAGTTTTCGACGCGGCGTCAGTATCCGGTCACGGTGCGACGGGCCAGCTTGGGCAGCTACATGATGAAGGTCGGCGACGCCCCGCCGTTCCGCGTCAAACGCGAATAGGCTTCAGCGCTGGATCGCCGCCCGCGACGCATAGGGCGCAGGTTCGGGGGTGCAGGAGGCGGCGAGTTGGATCGCGGCGAGACACAGCACGGCGGCCGCGACGAGCGCGGGCCGATTTGATACAGCGGCGAGGACCGAACGGGCCATGGCGGGTGCTCCGGCAATGATGACCGAAATCCTAACGCAAGCGGCGCGCCAGATGGACGAAGGTGCGGCGGCATGATTCCGTTCGTGCGGACGTTCGACTTCGCCTATGGGCGGCGCGACCAGGTTTCGGCCCTGGTGCAGCGGGTGGTGGCGGACAATCCGGGACCGTTCACCTTCACCGGCACAGGGACCTACATTGTCGGGCGGGCGGAGCCGGGCGCGGCCGTTGCGGTGATCGATCCGGGGCCGATGGATATGGCGCATCTGGAGGCGCTGCTGGCCGCGACGGCGGGGCGGCGGGTCAGCCATGTGCTGGTGACCCATACGCATCGGGACCATGCGCCGCTGGCGCAACCGTTCGCCGAGGCGACGGGCGCGCCCATTCTGGCGGCCCGGCCTCCGGCCCGCGAAACCCATGCGTCCGGCACGCTGGACGAGGAGGAGGACGGCGATTTCGCGCCCGACGTCGTACTGAATGGCGGCGAGGTCATCGCGGGCGAAGGCTGGACGTTGGAGGCCATGTTCACGCCCGGCCATGCGTCGAACCACATGGCCTTCGCCCTGCGCGAGGAGAACGGCCTGTTCTGCGGCGACCATGTGATGGGCTGGTCCACGACCGTCGTGGCGCCGCCGGACGGAAACATGCGCCAGTATATGGCCAGTCTGGACGCCGTGATCGCGCGAGACTTCGACGTGCTGTGGCCGACGCACGGGGCGCCGGTCACCAAGGTTCGGCCGTTTCTGGCGGCCTATCGCGCCCACCGGCTGGATCGCGAGGCGCAGATCGCAGCGCGTCTGGCAGCGGGCGACCGAACCATTGCCGAAATGGTGCCGGACCTTTACGCCGCCGTCGATCCGCGCCTATGGCCGGCGGCGTCCCTGTCTGTGCTGGCCCACCTGACCAAGCTGGTCGAAGACGGGCGCGCGATCTGCGACGGCGAGCCCGATCTGGCGGCGCGGTTCCGGCCCGTTTGATCCGAAAGGTCAGCGAGCGGCGGCCAGTTCGCCTGCGATGCGCGCGGCCAGGCGGCAGGTCGCGCCGCCGTCGGGACGGGCGTCGCGGGCGGCGACGCGGATGTCGGTGCGGCCGGGGCGGATGCGAACGACCGCATCGCTGACGAAGCCGAACCAGGCGCCTTCATGCGCGGCCTCGACCTCGAACGTTGTAGCGCGGTTCACCACAAAGCCGGCGTCGACCAGGGCCGACGTCGCCTGTTGGGCCAGGACCTGGCTGGGAATGGCGACCACCGCCTCGCAGGCGGCCGGGGTCGATCCGCGATGCAGGGCGGCGACGGCGCGCGAGAAGGCCGGCGGCTCCTCCACATTGGTCGTGACGTCACGCGGCTTCGGCGTCGCGTCCCGGCCCTGACGCTCGATAAATCCCACCACCGCCGCGCCGGCGAACACCAGGGCCGCGAGGGCATAGCCCCCCCTGCCCCGAATGTCCCGCAGGGCCAGCACGACCGCGACCAGCCCCGCCGCCAGCCCGATCCAGGCCAAGGTGCGCGCCACCGTCCAGGTCAGCAGATCATAACCGACCGAAAGATCGACCCCGCCGAACCGGGTCGCCGCAATGGCCGCCACGATCAGCACCAGCGGCGACGCCGCAAGCGCCGTCAGCCACGGCAGGATGGCGGGAACAGGCTTTCGGATCGGCATTCAGGCTCCGGTTCGGCTCAGACGCCCATCAGGCGGCGGTCGGCAGACGGTAGTCCTTGAACCGTTCGCGCAACAGCTTCTTGTCGATCTTGCCGGTGGCACCCAGAGGGATTTCGTCCACCGCGACGACATCGTCGGGCATCCACCATTTGGCGATCTTGCCCTGCAGGAAGTCCAGATGCTCCTGCGGATCCAGCGTCTGGTCCGGCTTCAGCTTCAGGATCAGAACCGGTCGCTCGTCCCATTTGGGATGGGCCGCGCCGATCACGGCGGCGATCTCGACCTTGGGGTGGCCGACGGCGATGTTCTCGATCTCGATGGAGCTGATCCATTCGCCCCCCGACTTGATCACGTCCTTGGCGCGGTCGGTGATCTGCATGAAGCCGATTTCGTCCACCGTGGCGACGTCGCCGGTGTCGAAGAATCCCTCGTCGTCCAGGATCGAACTGTCGTCCTTGAAATAGCCCTTGCTGATGGTCGGCCCCTTGACCATCAGGCGGCCGAAGGTGACGCCGTCGTGGGGCAGTTCCACGCCCGCCTCGTCCTTCAGCTTCAGTTCTATGCCCAGCGGCGGCACGCCCTGTTTGAGCCGGTACTTCATCTGCTCGTCAAAGGGCAGTTTCAGGATTTCCGGCGGCAGGTTGGCGACCGTGCCGATGGGCGAGGTCTCGGTCATTCCCCAGGCGTGGGTGACCTCGACGCCGAAATCGTCCTGGAAGCCGCGGATCAGGCTTTCCGGGCAGGCCGAACCGCCGATCAGAACCCGTTTCAAGGTCGAGAACCCAAGGCCGTTCTGCTTCATATGGGCGAACAGCCCCTGCCAGACGGTGGGCACGGCGGCCGAGAAGGTGACGCCTTCCTGTTCGATCAACTCATAGATCGACGGGCCGTCCATCTTGGCGCCCGGCATGACCAGCTTGGTCCCCGCGGCGGGCCCGGCGAAGGCGATGCCCCAGGCGTTGGCGTGGAACATCGGCACGACCGGCAGGATCACCTCCTTGGGCGTGGCGCCCATGACGGTTGCCTGCAGCCCCATGAAGGTGTGCAGGAAGTTGGAGCGGTGCGAATACAGCACCCCCTTGGGATTGCCGGTCGTCCCCGAGGTGTAGCAAAGCCCGCAGGCGGTCTGTTCGTCGAAATCGCCCCAGACCACGTCGGTCGATTGGCCGGCGATGGCGTCCTCATAGGCCACGGCCTTGGGCAGTTTGGTCTGCGGCATATGGGCGGCGTCGGTCATGACGACGACGCGCTCGACCGTGGGGATGTGCGGCAGGATGGCGTCCAGCAGCGGCACGAAGGTCAGGTCGA
Source organism: Brevundimonas sp. EYE_349 (assembly GCF_023147505.1). Classification (GTDB taxonomy): domain Bacteria; phylum Pseudomonadota; class Alphaproteobacteria; order Caulobacterales; family Caulobacteraceae; genus Brevundimonas. The sequence goes on from NZ_JAHXPB010000001.1 coordinate 620,042, forward strand.
CGAAGATGATCCGGTCTTCGGCGTGGTTGATGATATAGACGAGTTGTTCGGGGAACAGGCGCGGGTTCAGGGTGTGGCACACCGCCCCGATGCCCATGATGCCGTACCAGGCCTCGATATGGTTGGCGGTGTTCCAGGCCAAAGTGGCCACGCGGTCGCCCGGCTTGATTCCCCAGTCCTTCAGGGCGTTGGACACGCGCTTGGCGCGGTCGTGGATGGCGGCGTAGGTCGTGCGGACGATGGGCCCCTCGACCGAGCGGGTCACCACTTCGCGCTCGCCATGCCAGTTCCTGGCGTGATCGATGATCTTGTCGACCGTCAGCGGCCAGTCCTGCATCAAGCCCAGCATATCGTTTCCTGTTCCTTGGGTGCGTCTGATTGGATGCGACGCTTGGGTGGACGCTAACATTGGTTATCAGCGATAAGCAACGTGCCGCGACGTCATCTGCGGCGCGACGGATCGTCCCCGTGGCGCTGGCGGCGCGAGCGCTCTAGAAGGCGCCTCATGACCATATTGATCGCGATCACGGGCGGCTCCGGCTCGGGCAAGAGCACTCTGGCGGAGGCGCTGGTGTCCGCCTTGCCGGGCGGCGCGGCCGTGCTGGTGCGCGAGGACAGCTATTACAAGGACGCGGCCGCCCTGCCCGGCTTCGACGCCGCGACGTTCGATTTCGACGACGTGTCGGCGCGCGATCACGACCTGATGATCGCCGATCTGAAGGCGCTGAAGGCCGGACGCGGGGTGACGGCGCCGGTCTATTCCTTCATCCACCATGGACGAGAGCCGGGCGGCGAGCCGATCCCGCCGTCCCAGGTGGTGATCGTGGAGGGCACCCATGTCCTGTGCACGCCGGACCTGACGGCCCTGTTCGACATCCGGGTTTTCGTGGACACCCCCGCCGACATCCGCTTCATCCGCCGCCTGCTGCGCGATCAGGCCGAACGCGGCCGGTCGGCGGATTCGGTCGTGGCGCAATATCTGGCCACAGTGCGGCCGGGCCACGAGCGACTGACCGAGCCGTCGCGCACCCATGCCGACTTCATCGTCGCCGACGCCACCGCCGCCGTGCGCCTGGAAGACCCCCAGGCCGTTGTGCGCTTGGCCGCGCCGGTCTTGGCCCATCCTCTGCTGCAGGCCCTGCTGGACAGTTAGGGCCAAGGATTTCGATCCCGTCGATACGGATACCAGACTTGGCGTCACTCCTCGATCCCGCCTTACGGTTTCGGATACGACCATCCACCGCTTCGCAATCCCTCCCCGCACAGCGAGGAGAAGATGCCGTCGATCACCCCTTCAACAACCCCAGCAGCGACTCGGCCGCCGCGCGTGACGACCCCGGGTTCTGGCCGGTCACCAGCTTGCCGTCGGTCAGCACGTATGACCCCCAGTCCGGCCCCTTGGAATAGTCGCCGCCGTTGGCGATCAGCACATTCTCGACCAGGAACGGAACCACGTCGGTCAGGCCCACGGCGTCCTCTTCGGAGTTGGTGAAGCCCGTCACCTTGCGGCCCTCGACCAGCGGCTTGCCGTCCGGCCCGTTCACCGACTTCAGCACGCCCGGCGCGTGGCAGACGAACCCGGTCGGCTTGTCGGCCCTGGCGAAAGCCTCGATCAGAGCGATGGAGTCCGCGTCATTGGCCAGGTCCCACAGCGGCCCGTGGCCGCCCGGATAGAAGACGGCGTCGAAATCTTCGGCCTTCACCGACGACAGGACGACGGTCGCGGCCAGGGCGGCTTGCGCCTCGGCGTCGGCCTTGAAGCGGCGCGTGTCCTCTGTCTGGGCGCCCGCGTCGTCGCTCTTGGGGTCCAGCGGCGGCTGTCCGCCCTTGGGCGAAGCCAGCACGATCTCGGCCCCCGCATCCTTCAGCGCGTAATAGGGCGCCGCCAGTTCTTCCAGCCAGAAGCCCGTCTTCTTGCCCGTATCGCCGAGTTGATCGTGCGACGTCAGCACCAGCAGGATTTTCATGAAACAGGTTCCATCTCGTGGGGCGTCCACAGATGGGAAGGCTGCGCGCCCGCCTCAAGGCTGGTCTGCGCGCGCGAAACGTCCCAACCTGCGTGTTTGAGTCACCAGAGGCGGAACCCGATGAAACGTTTGATCGGCCTGATCGCGGCCCTCGCCGGCCTTTGCCTGTTCGGCCAGACGGCCCAGGCGGCCGCGCCGTGCGGCCTGGGCCAGCCAGGCCAGACCCAGGCGGTCGCCATCGGCGGATCGGGTCGGACCCTGCTGCTGCACATCCCGACCGGGTTCGACCCCGCCCGTCCTGCGCCGCTGGTCTTCCTGCTGCACGGCAGCGGCGGCACGGGCGCGTCCATGCTGGCCTCGTCCCGGCTGGCCGAGGCGGCGGACAGGCATGGATTCATCGTCGCCGCCCCCAACGCCGGCATTCCGGTCGAGCGGGGCTTCGTCTGGAACATCCCCGGCGTGCCAACCATCACCGGCGCCGTGCCCGGCCCCGGCGACGCCGACGATGTCGCCTATTTGACGACCACGATCCGCTATCTGGCGGAACAGGGCTGCGTGGACGACAGCCGCGTCTATGCGACAGGCCTGTCGGGCGGCGGGCGGATGACGTCCTGGCTGGGGTGCGTCGCCGCCGATCGCTTCGCCGCCATCGCCCCGGTCGTGGGCCTGCGCGCCGGCAATCCGAGGAAGGATCGCCCCGATGAGCCCGACCCCGCCACCTGCCGCCCCTCGCGCCCCATGCCGGTCATCGCCTTCGCCGGCGACGCCGACACGACCAATCCCATCCAGGGCGGCGGCGCGGGCTACTGGAGCTACACCATGCACGCCGCCGAACAGCGCTGGGCCCAGTTGAACGGCTGCACCCAGGTGCGCGACACCCGGTGGATCGCCGATAAGATTTATGAAGAGGGTTACGCCGCCTGCCGCGACGGCGCGGACGTGGTGGGCCGCATCACCTCCGGCGGCGGCCACAGCTGGGTCGCCGACAACGACGCCCTTTGGGCCTTCTTCGCCGCCCATCAGCACGCCGCCGGTGCGCTTTAAAAGGGGGATAAGGACCAGCGTCTTGGCCGCTCGCGCGATGGCTTCTCGACCAAAATCCATCTCCGCTGCAACGCTCAAGGCCTGTATTCCCTCAAGCCGCAGCCGCGAGACACCTCTATCGAACTTGCCAAAAGGTCGAGAACCTGTTCGCCTGCCTCAAGGTCTGTGCGCATCGCTATCCGTTACGACCGATGCGCACAGACCTTCATTGCCGCCGATCGCGGCAATCCATGATCTTCTGGATCAATAGGTCCTAAGCCTTGGTCAGGCCGATCAGCGACCTGTCGGAGCCGGGGGCGCAGGCGGGGTGCGGACGTCGACAGGCGGGGGCGGCAGGATGCCAGGGAGCGCAGGCGGCGGGGCGACACCGGCTGAAGGCGGAGGCGGCGGCGGACCACCTTCGGGTCCCAAGGCCTGAGCCAGGGCACGCCCATCGGGTCCAGGCGGCGGGGGCGGAGGCGCGGGTCGACCTTCGGGGCCCGCCACGCCGGGACGCGGCGCGGGACCACGCGGCTCGGCCTGCCGACCGAAGAGACCTCGACGATGATGGGGCGGGGGCGGCGCGGGCGCAGCGACGGGCGGCGGCGGCGCGGCGACGGGCGGCTGTTGCTGCGACGGGACAGCCTGGGCCTCGGCGCCGGACGCCGCGCCCAGCGCCGCGAAAGTCGCGACGGCGGCCAGCAGTCTGCGGTTCAGGGGACGGGAAGAACGCATAGATCTCTATCCTTGGGTTGACGGAGACCGAGGCGGCGACGCCCCTCGGCAAGGCCCTTGTTCTCGGCCCGCCCAAAGGCGCCGCTGAGACCCGGACGTATCGGCGTGTATCCAGCGGCGCCTGAGTTGTGTCGGCATGTGTCGATGCGATGGACGACATGAACCGACACGAGAAACCCCGCGACAGACGCATCGCGACACGCCACACAGACGCGATGAACCCGTCCGCCACGCTCCTGGTCGTCGATGACGATCGCGACATTCGCAGCCTGCTGGCCGAACGGCTGGAAGGCGAAGGCTACGGCGTGATTCAGGCCGCAGACGGCAAGGCCATGCGGCGCGCCCTGTCAGACAAGACCGTGGATCTGGTGATCCTGGACCTCAACCTTCCGGGCGAGGATGGCTTGACCCTATGTCGCGACCTGCGCGCCAGCTCGGCCGTTCCCGTCATTATGCTGACCGCGCGCGGCGAGGCCATCGACCGGATCGTGGGACTGGAGATGGGCGCAGACGACTATCTGGCCAAGCCGTTCGAGCCGCGCGAGCTGTTGGCCCGTATCCGAAGCGTTCTGCGACGCACCCGGGCGCTGCCGGCCAATCTGGAGCCCACGACGCAAACCCGCGTCCATTTCGCTGGTTGGACGCTGGACCGCGAACGCCGCCTGCTTAGCGCGGCCGACGCACGCTTGGTCAGTCTGTCCAGCACCGAGTTCGACCTGCTCGACGCTCTGGCCGCCCACGCCGGCCGGGTGCTGAGCCGGGAGCAGCTTCGCGCTCTAGCCGCCGCGTCCGACACCGACGACCGCGCCATAGACCTCAGGGTCAGCCGGCTCCGTCACAAGCTGGGCGACGACGCCCGGTCGCCCGAACTGATCAAGACTGTGCGCAATCTCGGCTATATGCTTGCTGCGACGGTTTCGAGCCCTGACGCGGCGCCCGAGGGATGACGCGCGACACCCTGGCGCGTCGAATCTTCCTGATCCTGCTGATCGGGGCCGCCCTGTCGGCGGCGGCGGCGCTCTGGCTGTCCGACAGCCTCTATCGCCAGCGACAGGCCGACCAGGATCGCAGCCAGGCGGCGGCGCGCATCGCCGCCGCGCTTCCCGTCCTGAGGTCAGGCGCCGATGTCAGGGGCGTGGCGCGCGCGGCCGAAGGGATCGTTCCGGGGTCCGCCGACGTCGCCCTGACGCGACGATTGGCCGAAACCCTGGGCCAGGGCCAGGCCGTGGCCTATCAGACGCGAGCGGCGGATTGCGTGCCGCCTCCGCCTGCTCATCTGCCCGGCCGGACGCCGCCCGGACCGCCCCTGCCCCCGCTGTCCGTAGCGCCCGGAAGCACGGCGCCCGCCGCGCCCCACCCGCCTGTCGGTCCCGCCGAGCAGAACTGCCGCCTGATCGTCGCGCAGACGGGGCAAGGAACGCTGGCCTTGACCACCGCCCTACCCCCGCCGCCCGCGCCCCTGGCCGCCGACCGCTTGGGACTGGTGTTTCTGGGCGTGATGGCCCTGGCCGCCGCCCTTCTGGCCTGGATCGCGGCCCGACTGGCGGTTCAGCCCCTGCGCAGCCTAAGCACGGCCGCAGCGGCGCTTGGAGACGACCTGGACCGTCCGCCGCTTCCTCTCGCCGGCCCTGAGGAACTGCGCGATGCGGCCGCAGCCTTCAACACCATGCAGATGCGCCTGAAGGCCGCGCTTTCCGACCGCACGCGAATGCTGGCCGCCATCACCCACGACCTGCAGACGCCGCTGACCCGGATGCGGCTTCGGCTCGACAAGGTGACGGACGCCGAACTGCGCGCGCGTCTGCTCGCCGATTTCGCCGCCACACAGGTGCTGATCCGCGAAGGTCTGGACCTGGCGCGCGAGGTGGAGGCGAGCGAGCCGACCGGACAGGTCGATCTGCCCTCCCTGGTGTCCGCCCTGGTGGAAGATATGGCCGACGCCGGCCTGCCGGTTCGCGTAATCGAAACCTGCGCCGCCGTCGCGCCGACCCGGCCTCAAGCGCTTCGTCGCGCTCTGGGCAATCTCATCGACAACGCCGTTCAGCACGGGGGGGCGGCGGACGTCGCCCTGATCCGTGACCCGAGCGGAGATATCGCCATCACGGTGCGCGATCACGGTCCGGGCGTACCGGAGGATCAGCTAAACGCCGTGCTGGAGCCATTCCATCGCCTGGACGCCTCGCGATCACGCGACAGCGGCGGCGCGGGCCTCGGCCTCACCATCGCCCAGCGCATGGCGGCCCGCAGCGGCGCCAGGCTGACGCTGTCCAACCACCCCGACGGCGGCCTGGAAGCGCGTCTTGTGTTCGCGCAACTCGGCCCGCAGAATCAGGTTTGACGCCAGCCGTGATTGCGGAAAGCCTTCGTGTCTCCGAAGGAGCCAGGATCAGTTAACTGCCGTAACCCCGGCCGCCGCCGCCGAAACCGCCGCGCGAGACGACCGTGGTGCGGCTCTGCACCCGCGTCGGAGCCTGGCGCGCCACATCGCCGTGTTCGCGCGCATTGGTCAGGGTCTTGCCGGTGCGATAGTCGCGATAGGCGTAACCGCCGCCGTAGCCGTTCGACAGCCGCCCCTCCCGGTCGCGATACAGCGGTCCCCCGCCGCGATAGCCGCCGTTCAGCATCTGGCTGACGATGAAGCCGGTCAGCAGCGGGCTGAAGAAGGAGCCCCCGTTATTGTTCGGCTGGCATTGCGAAGGCCCCCACTGGCCCTCGCATTCCTCGCGCGTGGCGTAACGGGGCGCGGTCTTGGCGGCCTCCCGCTGGGCCTTGGCGAGGGCGGCGTCGCACTCGTTATCGGGAATGTCGTTGGCGGCCTTGCACTCGTCCAGCGATTGATAGGCCAGGGTCGGTTCAGGTTCGGGCGCCGGAACGCGTTGAGGCGAGCCGCAGGCGGCTAGCGAAAAGCTGGCGGTCGCCATCAGGCTGCTGACATGAAGCACGCGCGAGCGTTTCAGTCGGCGCATGGTCTCGGTCTTGGGCAGGTCCTTGGGATCGGTCATGGGTTCACGACGTCATGCAGGCGGCGTTGAGCAGGCCGACGCAGATGGAGATGGAGGCCAGATAGACGGCCGCGGCGATCTCGCCCGCCTCGATGCGGGCGACCAGGTTGCGAAAGGCCATGCGGCTGATGGTGACGAACACCACGATCTGGATCACGCCGGCCAGCAAGGCCCAGGCGGCGAACTCCATCAGGCTGACGGTGTGCGAAAGGGCCGAGGCCAAAGGCAGGACATAGCCGATCAGCGCGCCGCCCAGCGCGATGGCGGCGGCCGTGTTGCCTTCGCGGATCAGCGTATGCTCGTGATAGGGCGTGACCCACTGGTAGATCAGTTTGAAGGCCAGGGTGAAGGCGCCCGCCATGGCGAAGGCGATCAGGAAGGCGATCGCCCCCTGCTGAAACACGAACCAGTCGAACATCGGTCTTGCCCCTCGGATTGCGCGGTCAGGCGCGGAACTCGGCCATTTCCAACGGAATGCCGATCATGATTTCATGCGTGGTGTCGCCGCCGTCAGGCTGCTGCTCCAGAGCCAGCATCAGTTCGCGGCCGCCGCCCAGTTCGCGCGCATACAACATGCAGGTCTGAAAGATCTTGGCATAGGGCGTGGTCGCGGCGCGGTCGTCCCAGATCGTCTCCCATAGGGTGACGGGCGGCTGGATGGCGTCGCTCTCGGCGAACCAGAAGCGGGGATAGTCGGGCAACTCTTCGGCCGCGCCGTGAAACACCGGCGCCGACAGCCGGTCGCGCCAGATTCGGCGTTCGCGCTCGCCCGGCGGATAGGCTGAGGTCCATGGCACGAACAGGCTGAAGTCATAGCTTTCCAGACCCGCCTCGTCATCGCTCATGGCCTGAAGCATGACGTGGTCGTCGGTGTAGAAGCGATGCACGAACTGACCGCTGTCCAGACTGACCAAACCTTGCGCCGAGATGTCCAGCACGTCGCGATCCAGGGTGAAAGGCGTCTCTCCGCCCAGCCGGCGCCAGGACAGCGGGTCCAGCGACACGGTGCGGCCCACTGTGATGTTGCGCACCGTCGCCAGCCGATTGGCGGGCGCGGCCTTCTCCGACGATCCGAAAAGCTTCTTGAACATGGGCGACTATCTAGGCCCGATCCACGCCGACGGCGAGCGGACAGCGACGATGCGACCGAATGAGGCGGTTCATGGCGTGACATTCCGTCCGATCTTGCGTCAAGTCAAGCGTTCATGTTACACGTTACATGTAACGATATGCCAAACGACACCTTGCCCTCTTCCGCCGCCACCGACCGCATCCGAGCGTGGCGACAGGCGCGCCGTGAGGCGGGCCTGGTGAAGCTGGAGCTTTGGGTGCCAGCGGCCGCCCGCGACGACGTCAAGGCGGCCGTGCGCGCCATCGTCACAGATTCCACGCGCGGGCCGCAGCTTGCCCAACGCCCGCGCCGCCCCACTTCCGATTCCATCACCCCCGGAGACGACCATCAAATGGACGCCGTGATCGAAACCCCCTGGACCGTGCCGACCATCAAGGCGGCGCTGGACGGGTCCACCCTGTTGCGCGAGGGCGAAATGACCCTGCGCGTGGTTGAGGGCGCCGAGCCCGTTCTGTTGGCGACCATGCATGAGTACGGCGACCTGCCGGTCTATCTCAGCGTCGGCGGCGCCCAGATCGTCTGCTCCGTGCTGCTGTGGCCCGTGTCGGAACAGACCGACCGCCACGCCTTCAACGAGTTCCTGCTGAAGGCCCAGCGAGTAGTGCCCCTGTCCAACTTCGCCATCACCAACGTCGGCGGCGAGGATGTGTACGAATTGATGGGCGAACTCTCTTGCAAGACGACGCTGCAGACCATCCTGATCGAACTGCGCACCCTGGCCGAGAATGCGATCGACGCCACCGAACTGCGTGAAACCTTCGGCGCCGACGCCGCCTGATCCCGGAAGACCGACCATGTCCATGCTCAGAAAACTGTCCGCCCTGTTTCGCGGCACGGCCCACGATGCGGCCCAGGGCGTCGTCGACGCCAATGCGCTGAAGATCCTCGACCAGGAAATTCGCGACGCCGACAACGCCCAGGGCAAGGCCCGCGATGATCTGGCCGGCCTGGTGGCGCGCCGCCGCATGGCCGAAAACGAAATGACCAGCTTCCGCGACCAGATCGCCAAATACGAAAGCTCGGCCCGCACCGCCCTGGGGCAGGGCAAGACGGACCTGGCGCGCGAAGTCGCCGGCCGCATCGCCGAGCTGGAGGTCGAGATCACCAGCCGCGCCCCCCTGATCGAGGACATGAAGACGGCCGAGACGCGCCTGCGCACCGCCATCGCCTCTACGGACCAGAAGATCGAGACGCTTCGTCGCGAGATCGACATCGTCAAGGTCAACGATTCCGTCCAGCGCGCCCAGACCTCGGTGGCCTTGAACTCGGCCGGCGCCCAGTCGCGCATCGGCTCGGCCGCCGACAGCCTGCAACGTATCAAGCAACGTCAGGCGATCCAGGAAGAGAAGCTGAACGCCAGCCAGGCGCTGGAAGATCGCCGCACCGGCGCCGACCTGGACGCAAAGCTGCGCGAGGCCGGCATCCTGCCCGGTCATTCGTCGGCCGACGACGTCCTGGCCCGCCTCAGCCAGCCGGACGTGACGGTGGTCACGCCGCGGATAGGCCAATCTGCGCCCGACAAAGACCAGGCCTGATCCATGGAGCGTCTGCGCTTCGATCCCCGCACAGACTGGGACGCCAAGGCCGAGGAGCTCGGCTTCACCTGGCGCCACACCGACGGCAAACCCTATTGGGACGAGACGGCGGCATACGCCTTCTCCTTGGCCGAGATCGAAGAGGGGATCGAGGCGCCGACCGAGGAACTGCACGGCCTGTGCCTGGAACTGGTCAACGAGGCCGTCCAGTCCGAACGGCTGATGGAGCAACTCGATATTCCCGAGACCATGCGGGACTATGTGGCCGACAGCTGGAAGCGGGGCGATCCCTCCCTCTATGGCCGGTTCGACTTCGCCTACGACGGCGCGGGTCCGGCCAAGCTGTACGAATACAACGCCGACACCCCGACCAGCATCTATGAGACGGCGGTGTTCCAGTGGTTGTGGCTGGAAGATCAGATCAAGGCCGGCGCCCTGCCCGCCGATGCGGATCAGTTCAACAGCCTGCATGAGAAGCTGGTCGATCGATTCCGCGCCATCTTCCCGGACGGCGGCTTCGTGCATTTCGCCTCGGACGCCGACTTCGTCGAGGACCGTCAGACGGTGCGCTTCCTTGAAGACCTGGCTCAGCAGGCCGGGCTGGAGCCCCAGTTCGTCGCCATCGACCAGATCGGCCTGAACGCAGACGGCCGGTTCGTGGATCACGACAACTGGATCATCCAGGCGCTGTTCAAACTGTATCCGTGGGAGCAGATGCTGCGCGACGAATACGCCGCGCCCTTGCCTACCGCCGACGTGACGGTGTTGGAGCCGGCGTGGAAGAGCATCCTGTCCAACAAGGCCATCCTGCCCCTGTTGTGGGAACGCCATGCCGGTCACCCCAACCTGCTGGAATCCTATTTCGAGGGCGATCCGGCCGAAAGCGCGCTGGGATCGTCCTATGTCCGCAAGCCCCTGTTCTCGCGCGAAGGCGACAATGTCGAACTGATCGACCAGGGCCAAACCGCCGCAGAGGTCGTGGACGGCGGCTATGGCGAAGGCCGCTACATCCGCCAGGCCCTGCACAATCCGCCGAACTTCGACGGCAACCACGTGATCGTCGGGTCGTGGGTGGTCGGAACGGCACCGGTGGGAATCAGTCTGCGCGAGGATATCGGCCGCATCACCCGCAACACCTCCCGCTTCGTACCGCACTTCATTCGGGGCTGAGGTCGAGCCGTCCGCAATAATGCGCTTTCGGGCCGAAAGGTCGATTTGTCCGCTTACGGCGCAGGCTCGTCTTGCGTCGCGGCTTCGGTCTGGACATAAGGGCGAAACCGCACACGCGGGCCGGCTTAGCTCAGTTGGTAGAGCGCCAGTTTTGTAAACTGGATGTCGCGGGTTCGATTCCTGCAGCCGGCACCACCTTCTTTCGACCAATGGGGCGATGCCCGACACCACCAACAAGCTGGGCCACAAGATCGGCGCGCGCGGCGGCAGAACCCGCCAGGCGATCCTCGATGCGACCCGACGCCTGTTGAACGCAAGGCATTACGGCGAGATTCGGGTCGCCGACCTGGCCTCGGAAGCCGGTGTGTCGCCATCGAATTTCTATACCTATTTCAAGACGGTCGAAGAGCCGGTTCTGGCGTTGTGCGAAGTTGCGGCGACCGATTTTCAGGGCTTGGCGACCTATTTTCAGGCCGATTGGCCGGGCGACAAGGCCTTCACCATCGCCCGCGCCTTCATCCTGGACGTCATGGCGATCTGGCGCAGCCACGGTCAGGTTCTGCGGGTCGAGCATATGCTGGCGGACAATGGCGACGCCGCCTTCGTGGAAAGCCGCGTGCGCCGTCTGCGCCGGCTGCACCTGGCCATTGAGCGCCGCGTCGCCCAGGCCCACGCCAGCGGCCTGCACCCCAAGGACTACAATCCCCGCCTGGCCTCGTACCAGATCGCCTCCATCGCCGAATCGACCGCGGCCAGCTTCGATCTGTTGCGCCGAGCGGATACGCCGGAGGCCATCCTGGACACGGCGGCGATCATCGTCGTCAAGCTGACGACCGGGCGCTAGAGCCCCAGCGGGCCGTAAAGCCAGGTCAGCCAGATCCCGACCGCCAGGAAGACGCCGAACGGCAGCCTGTCCGTCGCACTGACAGATCGCCGCACCACCAGCATTCCGAACACCAGGCTGAGACCCACGGCGCAGGCCCACAGCAGGACGCTGGGCAGGCCGATCCAACCGACCCAGGCCCCGGCGCCCGCGAACAGGAAGGGATCGCCGCCCCCCAGCCCCTGACGCTTACGGACGGCCTGATAGAGCCAGCCCACCAGCCACAGCCCGCCGAACCCCGCCGCCGCTCCGATCAGGTGCGTCAGGGCCACGTCCCAGCCAGCCCCCATGGCCACGACAAGGCCGGTGGCGATCAGCGGCAGGGTCAGGATGTCGGGCAGCCAGAAGTTTTCGCCGTCCACAATGGCGATCAGCAGCAACTGCCAGCCCAGGACCGCCGTCGCCAACGCCATGAACAGCGACGCTTCCTCCCCGATGGCCCACAGCCCCGCCCAAACGCCGATGCCGGCCGCCGCCAGTTCGATCAGCGGGTAGCGCCTTGAAATCCGCGTGTCGCAGCGCGCGCAACGGCCGCGCAAGGCCAACCAGCTGACCAGCGGAACCAACTCCCACGGGCGCAGCGGCTGGTCGCAGCCCCGGCATCGCGACCGGGCCATGACGATGTCCTCGTCACGCGGCAGGCGAACACTGGCGGCGGCGATGAAACTGCCGAAAACCAGGCCCAGGCCGCCCATGACGGCGGCGGCGATCACAGGGTTCATGAGCGGGTCCAGACGGCGACGACCGTCGTGGCTTAACCGCCTCCGAGCGCCACCGCTACATGATAGGTCACCAGCGACGCCAGATAGGCCAGTCCGAACATGTAGCCGATCATGATCCAGGTCCACTTCAGCGAGTTGGTCTCGCGCCGCACCACGCCCAGCGTCGCCACGCACTGGGGCGCGAAGATATACCAGGCCAAGAAGGACAGCGCCGTGGCCAAGGACCAGTGGGAGGCGAGCGTAGAGGCCAGCAGGCCCGTCGCATTCTCCGCATCCGCAATGGCGTAGGTAGTGCCGAGCGCCGCCACCGCGACCTCACGCGCCGCCATGCCGGGGATCAGGGCGATGACCATCTGCCAGTTGAAGCCGATGGGCGCGAAGATCGGCTCCAGCGCGCGGCCGATCATTCCGGCGAACGAATAGTCGATGGCGGGCAAAGTCGCATTCTCGGGCGGATAGGGGAAGGTCGCCAGAACCCACAGAATGACCACGGCGGGCAGGATGATTCGCCCCGCGCGGTTCAGGAAGATCTTGGCCCGGAGCCACAGGTTGAAGCCGACGCTCTTCAGGTCAGGGACCTTGTAGGTCGGCAGCTCCATCATGAAGGGCTCCACCGCGCCGCGCCAAAACACCTTGCGGATCACCAGCGAAACAGCGAGCGCGCTGAGAATGCCGGCCGCGTAGAGGCCGAACATCACCAGTCCCTGCAGATTGGCGAAGCCCCATACCCGCTCGTTCGGGATGAAGGCGGCGATGATCAGCGTATAGACCGGGATGCGCGCGGAGCAGGTCATCAGAGGCGCAACCAGAATGGTGGTCAGGCGATCCCGCTTGGAATCGATCACCCGCGCCGCCATCACGCCCGGAATGGCGCAAGCGAAGCTGGACAGCAGGGGAATGAAGGCGCGCCCATGCAGCCCCGCACCGCCCATGATCCTGTCCATCAGGAAGGCCGCGCGGGCCATATAGCCGAAGTCTTCCAGCGCAATGATGAACAGGAACAGGATCAGGATCTGCGGCAGGAAGACCAGCACGCTGCCGACCCCGGAAATGATCCCGTCCACGATCAGGCTTTGCAGCAGGCCGTCCGGCAGCACATTGGCGACCAAGCCGCCAAGCCAGCCAATGCCGGCTTCGATGCCGTCCATCAGGGGCGCGGCCCAGCTGAACACCGCCTGGAACATGACGAACAGCAGGGCCAGCAGAATCAGAAGGCCGCCGACTGGATGCAGCAGCACTGAGTCGATCTTGCCCGTCAGCGTATCGGGCCGCTCGGGCGGGCGCACGCAGGCCTTCATGATCCGCTCGGCCTCGCGCGCCGCGCTGCGCAGTTCAGCGGCGTCGGGCGTATGCCAGGAATTTTCGCCGAGCGCAGCGGCGTCGGCCTGAATCTCGATGGCGGCGATCAACTCGTCGACGCCGCGCTTTCGCGTGGCCACGGTGGTGATGATCGGCACGCCCAGTTCGGCGCGCAGCGCCTCCAGATCGATCCGCAGGCCCTGACGCTGGGCGATGTCGTACATGTTCAGCGCCAGAACCATCGGTCGGCCGACGGCCTTCAGCTCGAGGATCAGGCGCAGCACCAGACGCAGGTTGGTGGCGTCGGCGACGCAAACCACCACGTCTGGCGGCGTCTCTCCGGCCAGGCGCCCCAGCACGGCGTCGCGTGTCACCTCCTCATCCGGGCTGCGGGCGCGCAGGGAATAGGTGCCGGGCAGGTCCAGCACCGACATGGTGCGGCCGGACGTGGCGCGGATCAGCCCTTCCTTCCGCTCCACCGTGACGCCTGCATAATTGGCGACCTTCTGATGCGCGCCGGTCAGGGCGTTGAACAGGGCCGTCTTGCCGCTGTTGGGATTGCCGACCAGGGCGACGCGGGCGGTCTTCAGGGCGACGTCCATCAGACGACGTCCAGCTTTATTGTGAGGCTCTCGGCCTCATGCCGACGCAGGGCCACGCGCATGTCGTCCACCTTCATGGCGATCGGATCGTGACCGAACAGGCCTTCATGCAGCAGTTCGACCTGGGCGCCCTCGACGAAGCCCAGCTCCAGCAGACGGCGCTCCAGCTCCACGGCCTCGCCCTGGTGATGACAATGGGCGCCCACCTGGACAATGACGCCGCGGTCGCCGCGTCGGGCCTGGCTCAGCTTTATGGTGTCGGTCAAAGTTTACGCTCGCACGGGCGAGGCCGCTCCCCGACGGCTCCGCGTTTCCTTGACAGTGATTATCAGGTGCGGACACCCCTCGTCCAGCGGGACAGCTTGACCAATTGCCGCGCGCGCGCATTGCGCTATCAGACCCAGGCACAGGAGCCGTCCATGTCCCGCCTCGCCCTCGCCGCCCCGCTTCTTCTGGCCCCGATCCTGGGCCTGGCCGCCTGCGGACAGGATGCGCCCTCTACGCCGGCCATGACCCCGGCCAAGCCGGCTCATGTCCTGACCGAAGCCGAAAAGGCCAGTCTGCTGGCCGCCCTGCCCGCGCCTTACAACACCGGCGATCTGGAAAATGGGCGACGCGCCTTCGCCCGCTGCCGATCCTGCCACACCATCGGCGAAGGCGGCGCGGACATGGCCGGGCCGAATCTGTACGGCGTGTTCGGCCGCAAGGCGGGCGACCGACCGCGCTACAACTACTCTAACGCCATGCGGACGGCGAACTTCGCCTGGGATGCGGAGAAGCTGGATCACTGGCTGCAAAACCCGCGCGGCTTCCTGCCGGGCAACAAGATGACCTTCCCCGGCCTGCCCGACGCAAAGGACCGCCGCGACGTCATCGCCTTCCTGAAGGTGGAGACGGGCTACAAGCCGGAGCCTGCGCCCGCCTCCTGATCGGTCAGGCCTCCGCTATCGGCTTTTCGCCGCCGTCGCGCATCTCCTGGGCTTCCCATTCCTCGATCTTGCGCGCCGTCCATTCGGGCGACTTGGTGAAGCGCGCCAGGACGCCATAGATCACCGGCACCACGAACAGGGTCAGGACGGTGGCGAAGATGGCTCCGGTGAAGATCACCACCCCGATGGTCTGGCGGCTTCCGGCGCCCGCACCCTGCCACAGCACCAGCGGCAAGGCGCCGAATGCGGTGGCGATGGAGGTCATGATGATCGGGCGAAGGCGCAACGACGAGGATTCGATGATCGCCTCGCGGATCGACCGGCCCTGATCGCGCAGCTGGTTTGCGAATTCCACGATCAGAATGCCGTTCTTGGCCGCCACCCCGATCAGGATGATCAAACCGATCTGGCTGTAGATGTTCAGGCTGGACCCCGCCATCAAAAGGCCGAACAGACCGCCCGCCGCCGCCAGCGGCACCGTCAGCATGATGACCGCCGGCGTGATCCAGCTTTCGAACTGCGCCGCCAGCACCAGGAAGACCAAAAGCAGCGCCAGGCCGAAGGCCGCGACGACCGCCCCGCCCGCTTCCTGCTGGTCGCGCGCGGCGCCGCCCCACTGGACCACGACCCCGCCTTGCGGCTGTTTGGCCGCCTCGGCGCCCAGGAACTGCACCGCGTCGTCGATGGTCGTGCCGGGGTTCAGATCGGCCTGAAGCGTGATGGCCCGCTGGCGATCCAGACGCCGCCGATCCGGCGTGTCGCCGCTGGTCTTTGTCGTAACCACGGCCGACAGCGGCACCAGCTGTCCGCCGCCGGTCGCGACATAGAGAGCCTCCAGGTCCGAAACCTCGCGCCGGTTCTCCCGCTCGGTCTGCAGGATGACGTCATACTCCTGACCGCCCTTGATATAGGTCGTGGCGCGGCGAGAGCCGAACATGGTCTCCAGGGTTCGGCCGATGGACTGTGACGATACGCCCAGCGCCGCCGCCTTCTGCGGATCGACGTCGACCAGCAGGCGGGGCGAGTTGGGCTCATAGTTCAGGCGCGGACGCGAGAAGCCAGGGTTGCCTTGGGCCGCCGTCAGGATCGGCTGAAGCCAGTTGTAGATCTGCTGATAATCGCTGCCCGTGGCGATCAGCTCGATGGAGTTGGAATTGCCGCCGCCGCGCTGGAAGGCGCCGGGCGTGGAGGCGTTGACCTGGGCGTCCGTCTGGCCGCGCAGCTTGCCGTTCAGCTCCTGCGCGATCTGGGCGGCCGAACGGTCCCGCTTGGACCAGTCAGCCAGGGTCAGCACCGCATTGCCCGAGTTGAAGCCGCTGCCGCCGAAGCCCGGCGCGGACACCAGATAGCTGTCCGCTTCGCCGCTGGCCTTATATTCGGCCAGCAACGGCTCCAGCCCCAGCATGATCTTGCGGGTGTAGTCGAAGCCCGCGCCTTCCGGTCCGGCGACGCGCACGGTGACGCGCCCGCGATCCTCGTCCGGCACCAGTTCGTTGGGCAGCAGCAGGAATATGCCCCCCGCCCCCGCCGCCACCAGCAGGATCAGGGCGCCCACCCCGATCACGGCGATCCGACGCCCCAGCAGCATGTCCAGCGAGCGTGAGTAAGACGACTTCAGGCGATCCATGCCCCAGTCGACCCGGCGCGCGATCCAGCCGCCGGTCTGGGCCGGCTTCAGAATCTTGGACGCCAGCATCGGCGACAGGCTCAGCGCCAGGAAGGCCGAGAAGGCCACAGCCGCCGCGATGGCCGCCGCCAGCTCCACGAACAGACGCCCGACGTATCCCGGCAGGAAAAGCAGCGGCGCGAACACCGACAAGAGCACGATGGTCGTGGCCACCACGGCGAAAAACACCTGACGCGCCCCGCGCTCGGCCGCGACCAGCGGCGGCTCGCCGTGATCCAACCGCCGCTGGATATTTTCGACCACCACGATGGCGTCGTCCACCACCAGGCCGATGGCCAGCACCAGGGCCAGCAGCGTCAGCAGGTTCAGCGAGAACCCCAGCGGGGCCAGCACGATGAAGGTCGCCAGCAGGCAGATGGGCGCGACGATCGACGGGATCAGCGCAGCCCGCAAACTGCCCAGGAAGATGAAATTGACCAGGGCCACCAGCGCCATCGAAATGCCGATGGTGATCCACACCTCGTCGATGGCGTGAGAGGTGAAGACAGAGTTGTCCGAGCCGATCTCGATGGTCACGCCGGGCGGAAGGGTGGGCCGGATCTGATCGATCATCTTGTGAACGCCGTCGGAGATGGCCAGGTCGTTCGACTGGGCCTGGCGCGTCACGGCCAGGCCGATCTGATCCATGCCGTTGCCCCGGAAAAGGCGACGATCCTCTTCGGGCGCCTCCTCGACCCGCGCGATGTCGCCCAACCGGGTGACATAGGTGGGCTGGCCCTGGATGATGGCCGAGGAACCGCTGCCCGTGCCGGTGGCGACCGAAGCCGAGGCCGAGGCCGACCCGCGCGTGCCGATGGGCAACTGGCGAAAATCGTCGGGCCGGGCGTAGGTGCGCGCCACGCGCACGGTGTAGTTCTTGGCCGTGGATTCCAGCGATCCGGCCGGAAGCTCGACGTTCTGGTTGGTCAGGGCCATCTCGACGTCGTTGACCGTCAGTCCACGCGCCGCCATGGCCGCCGAATCCAGCCAAATCCGCATCGAATAGCGCTGCTCGCCATAGATGTTCACCTGGGCCACGCCCGGCACCGTCGCCATCCGGTCGACCAGATAGCGGTCGGCGTAGTCGGTCAGCTGAAGCCGGTTCATGCTGGTCGAGCGCAGGAACACGATGATGATCGGCTGGCTGTCGGAATCGGCCTTGGCCACCTCGGGCGGGTCGGCCTGGTCCGGCAGTCGGCCGACCACGCGGCTGACACGGTCGCGCACGTCGTTGGCGGCGTCGTCGATGTTTCGATCCAGAGAGAACTCGATGTTGACGCTGGAGCGACCGTCGCGGCTGGTGGAGTTGATCCGCTCCACCCCCTGGATCCCGGCGATCTGTTGTTCCACCGGCTCGGTGATACGGCTCTCGATCACTTCAGCCGAGGCGCCGGCGTAGCTGGTGTTGACCGACACGATGGGCGGATCGACATCGGGCAGTTCGCGCACAGGCAGGAAGAAGAAGGCCGCCGCGCCGATCACGCACAGCACGATGGCGGCGACGGCCGCGAAGACCGGCCGCCGGACCGAGACATCGGACAGCATCATTGGGCGGCGCCCGACTTGCGCTGCGCCCCGGCCACGCTGACGGGCGCGCCTGGCTGGATGCGGTTCAGGCCCGAACCCACGATCCGCTCGCCGGGCTCGACGCCCGACAGGATTTCCACAAAGCCGTTTTCGACAGCGCCGGTCTCGACCTCGACCCGCTGGGCGGTCGAACCGTTCTGACCGGGCGCGATGCGATAGACGAAGGCGCCGGAGCCCTCATACTGCACCGCCGCTTCCGGCGCCGCGGCCGTCTGGCGCTGGCCCTGCTGCACCACGACACGCAGCAGCATTCCGGGTCGTATACGGCCGCCGGGATTGGGGAATTCCGCGCGGGCGGTGGCGGCGCGCGTCGCCTCGTTGACGCGCGTATCGATAAGGGCGATCCGCCCCTGGAACGGCGCATCGCCATAGGCGTCGGCCGTCGCGGTGATCGCTGCGCCCGGCTGCAGCAGGTTCAGATACCGCTCGGGCAAGGGGAAATCGACGCGAATGGTCGAGGTGTCGTCTAGGGTCGCGATCACCGCGCCCGGATTGATCAGGGTGCCGGGCGTCACGGTCGTCAGGCCCATCCGACCGGCGAACGGGGCGCGGATCACCCGGTCGCCGCGCCGCGCCTGCGCCGCCTGCAGCGAGGCGCGCGCGGTCTCCAGACCCGTCTCCGCCTGCTCCAGCATGACCTGAGGGGCCACGCCGCGATCAGCCAGCGCCTTGTAGCGATCATATTCGCGCTGGGCCTGATTGACGTTGGCGCGCGCCTCGATGATGGCGGCGTCCTCTTCGCGCGCCTGCAACTCGACCAGCGGCGCGCCCGCCGACACCAGCTGACCATCGGTGAACAGGACCCGCGTGATCAGTTCCGTAGTGGACGATGTGACATTGACCGAGCGCTGGCCGCGCGCCACGCCCAGCACCCGGATCTGATCCGAGAACGGACGCTGGGTCACCACGGCTTCCGACACCTGCTGCCCCCCCCTGCGTCCGCCGCCCGCGCCCGGCCCTTGGGCCGACTTGTCGTTGGAGGTGGCCACCTTGACCACGGCGGCGACGACCATCAGCGCCAGAAAAATCGCGGCGGCGACGAGGAAGAAGTGACGTTTGATCACGCGGCGGAACTCTCGATCAGGGGACGCCGCATGCATTACCGGCTAATGCGGCTTGCGCAACGTAATCCGACACTAACGCGCCAGGCGCAGATTTCCGTCGCGGAAATCCGCCCTTAGAACCGACGCCAGATCGCGATGACCGGGCCATGGGCGACCGGCGTCTCGCGGCCTGCGACGGTTTGCCGCCATCCGCCCTGCAGGCTCCAGGCCCCCAGGTCGCGCACCACCGACGCCTCCATCGACAGCCAGCGGGCGCCGCCGTCCGCCGCCCCGCCAAAGACCTGGCCAAGCGCCATCCAGCCGCGGCCGAACCGCGCGCCCGCCGTGGCGTCGATCCGCGTCTCGTCGGGCAGACCGTCGCGCAGACGCCGCGCGGCCTGAACCTCCACGAACGACTGCTGCATCCCCCATCGCGGCCCCAGCGACCGGCCCGCCGACAACCGCGCCTCCCAGTCGTGTTCGCCCACGCCCGGCGGTGCATAGTCCGCGTTCCGCCCCTTCCCGGCCCGGCTGTAGCCGCCGTAAAGGCTGATGGCGTTTCTGTCGTCGCGAAACACCTGCCAGGTCGCGCCGATCTCGATGGGACCGCGCCCCTCATACTCGACGAAAGCGTCCTCGCCCTCCTGCCAGTCGGCCTTCAGCTGCAGGGTGAGCCGATCCGTCGCCCCGTATTCGGCGAACAGGCCCAGGCGCGCATCGCGTCGCACGGCCGCCAAGGCCATCTCGTCGCCGGACGGATCGAAACCGCTGTCGGCCTTCAGACGCTCGTATTTGACAATGGCCTGGCCCTGCCCCTTGGGCTGGACCCAGGCGCCGGCATGGGCCGTCTGGGCGACGCCGAGGGACAGGACGCCCCCCGCCGCCGCCAGGATCAGGCGTCGTAGCCCGGCGACCTGCGCTCCAGTTGCCGCAGCGCGCCCGGCCAGGCCAGCGCCGAGACGAAGCCGATCCCTCGTCCCTGCTCCTTGGTCTCCTCCTGCGCCGCATCCGGGGCCAGCAGCACGTGCTCGCGCCCGCCCGACAACGCCGCCACCTGCTGCGCGCAGGCCCTTTCCAGGAAGAAGATGCCGATCCATGCCTGCGCCGCCGTCTCCCCGACCGCCAGCGTGCCGTGGTTGCGCAGCAGCATCAACGGTTTATCCCCCAGGTCGGCGACCAGACGTTCGCGTTCGTCGTGATGCAAGGCCAACCCCTCGTACCCATGATACGCAACCTGATGCTGCAGTAAACAGGCGTTCTGGCTGATCGGCAGCAAACCCTCCGCCTGGGCGGCGACGCCGACGCCGCCGACTGTGTGCAGGTGGATGACGAACTTGGCGTCTTCGCGCGCGGCATGGACCGCCGAATGGATGGTGAAGCCGGCCGGATTGATGAAGCTGGTCGTGTCCTGAACGATATTGCCTTCCAGATCGACCTTCACCAGCGACGAGGCGGTGATCTCGTCGAAGTAGAAGCCGTAGGGATTGATCAGGAAATGATGTTCCGGCCCCGGTACGCGCGCCGAGGTATGGGTGAAGATCATGTCGTCCCAGCCGTGCAGCGCGACCAGCCGATAGAGGGCCGCCAGCTCGACCCGCACCTGCCATTCGGCCTCCGACACGCGGGACTTGATCGAGGGATTTGCACCGTCCGCCATGGTTTCCTCCTGCCTCTGCATGGGCGTTTGGACAGACCGTCTCCCTCGCGGCGCGCGGCGTCAAGTGCGCGCGCCAAGACTGACGCAGCGTCATCTTGACCGCCCGAACGTGGTTAACCCGGTCTTTACGACGCCAGCTTAAGGGTATGCGCGTCCATCGACGGTTCGGGGAGCCGCTGTGTCTGTCGTTCAACTCGAGCCGGCCCGCGATGGCTGGGACGACCGCACCGTGGCGCAGCTGCTGACCCTAGCCAGCAGCCGCTCGGCCGAGGATCGCCAGCGCCTTCTGCTCAAGGTGACCGGCCTGTGCGAGGCCGCGCCGCCGCCGCCCAGCGTCGCGCCGCTTCTCGCCGACATCTTCCTGACCCTGACCGCCCAGGCCGAACGCGACATCCGGCTGGCGCTGGCCGAACGGATCGCCAGCGCGGATTGGGCGCCGCCCGCCCTGGTCAACATGCTGGCGCTGGACGAGATCGAAATCGCCCGCCCCGTCATAACCTCCAGCCCCCTGCTGAAGGACGCCGACCTGATCCGCCTGCTGATCGAGGCGACGCTGGAGCATCAGATCGCCGTGGCCCGCCGTCCGCGCCTGTCGAGCGACATCTGCGACACCATCATCGACCGCGGCGAGGCGGTGACCATGACCGCCCTGGCCTCGAACCGCACCGCCCAGCTCAGCGAGGCGGCGATGCGCCGGCTGGTCGATCAGTCGCGCCGCGTCGCGGGCTTGCGCGCGCCCCTAACCCGTCACCCCCGCCTGAACCAGGATTTGGCGCAGGAACTGTATCAATGGGTGGGCCAGGCCCTGCGCCAATCCATCGGCGAACGCTTCCGCATCGACGACACCCAGTTGAACGCCGCCGTGCAGCAAGCCGCCGCCGTCGCGGTCGGCACGCCGGAGTGGCGCGCCGCTCCAACCAGCCGCCTGGCCGAAAACCGAGAGCGTTCCGAGATGGAGCGCCGCCTGGTGGACAAGCTGCAAGCCGCTGGCCAGCTGCGTCCCGGCCTTCTGGTCCGCGCCCTGCGCGAGCAGCGTTTCGAACTGTTCGAACAGGCCCTGGCCGTATTGGGCGGCTTCAGCGACGGCCAGGTCCGCCAGGCCATGCGCGCCCCCACCGCCGAGCCGCTCTATCTGGCCTGTATCGCGGTCGGGGTGGACAAGGCCGTCTTCTCCTCCCTGCTGATAGAGGTGCGAAAGCTGACCGGCGGTCTGCCCGGCGACGGCGGCTGGACCGCCACGCCGATGAACGCCCATTCCGCCGCCCGCGCCTTCCGTCAGATGATGCAAAACCCCGCGATCGTTTGACTTCGCCGCCAAGCTCGGCTCACGTCGCGCCGTGACCCAGATCCGGCCTTCTCAGACCACGACTACCCCCGCACTAGCCTTCGTGGCCAGCGACCGACCTGAGGCTCAGGAGGCCCGGGCGGCCCTGACCGCGCGCTATGGCGCCGTGCCGGAAGAGAACGCCGACGTCATCGTGGCCCTGGGCGGCGACGGCCAGATGCTGGAGACGCTGCATGGGAATATGCGCCGTCGCACCCCGGTCTATGGCATGAACCGCGGTTCGGTCGGCTTCCTGATGAACGACTACGAGGAAGACGGGCTGCTGGAGCGGATCACAACCGCCGAACGCACCACCATCCACCCCCTTCAGATGGACGCCTGGACCGAGGCGGGCGAGGTCCACACCGGCCTGGCCATCAACGAGGTCTCGCTGCTGCGCCAGACCCGCCAGAGCGCCAAGCTCAGGATCACGGTCGACGATCGGGTGCGGCTGGAGGAACTGTCCTGCGACGGCTGTCTGGTGGCCACCCCCGCCGGATCGACCGCCTATAACCTATCGGCCCATGGCCCGATCATTCCGCTGGACGCCCGCATTCTGGCCCTGACGCCGATCAGCGCCTTCCGCCCCCGCCGCTGGCGCGGGGCCCTGCTGTCCCACGGCGCGCGCGTGCGATTCGACGTGCTGGAGGCCGATAAACGCCCGGTCTCCGCCACGGCCGACAATTTCGAGGTCCGGCGCGTCGCCCGGGTCGAGGTGCGCGAGCGGCGCGACGTGGCCCTGACCATGCTGTTCGACGCCGGCCGGTCGTTCGACGAGCGCGTGATCGCCGAACAGTTCGCCAACTGACTGGTGACGGCTTCTTAAGCCAAGCCCGTTAGCGTCCGCGAAAGACCTATGGAGCCCGCCATGAGCAACCCGGCGCAAATCACCCCTCCGACCAACGCCCTGCGCCTGAAGGTCGGCGGCGGTTTCGGCATCAACGCCGACGCCATCGCCAAGGCCGAAGAGGCGCTGAAGGCCATGTCGGCCCAGTTCGGCCAGTGGCTGAACGACGAGATCGTCAAGCTGGACCAGGCCCAGGCCGACATCCGCGACCAGGGCTACACGCCCGCCACCGCCGAGGCCCTGTACTTCCGCGCCCACGATCTGAAGGGCCTGGGCACGACCTATGAGTATCCGCTGGTGACCCGGATCGCCGGTTCGCTGTGCAAGATGCTGGACGACGCAGAACGTCGGATGTCGGCGCCCCTTCCGATTTTGGACGCCCATATCGACGCCATTCGCGCCGTGGTCCGCGACCAGATCAAGACCGACGAACACCCCACCGGCCGCGACTTGGCCGAAACGCTGGAGCAGCGGGTCGCCCAGCATCTGGCGGGCTGACCGAAGCCGAAGACCGCAAGTAAAAAGGCCCGCCGTTCGGCGGGCCCTTTGTCGTTGGCGATCAGGCGGCGGTGGCGGCGACGTGGCCGGCGGCGGGCGAATGGTCCAGCCGCTCCATCAGATAGGCCAGGTCGTCGCGCAGCACGTTCGGGCGCTGCGTCAGGAACCGCTCCAGCATCTGTTCGCGGAACAGGGTGCTGGACGTGTCGATCCCCTCGGCCGCCAGCGCCCGCCAGGTGTCCACGCCGGCGCGGAAGGCGGGGAACAGGCGCGGCGGCAGGCCCGCCCGATCATAGATGGCCTTCAGCCCCAGCGGCCCGGCGTCGTGCACCATCAACCAGGCGCGGTGATGGGGCGTATTGGCCAACTCCGCCAGACCATATTCGAACATGGCCATCTGCCCCCGCGCCAGGCCCCGCAGCAGCAGCGAGGCGTTCAGGACCCGCCGCGCATTCAACTGGGTCATGAACGCGCCTAGGTCCGCACTGACGCCCGCCTGATCGACCAGATCGACGGTCGTGCGCTCTCGCGCATACTGGGCCAGGCGGATGGCGGTCTCTGGCGCCACGGCGTGGCGGCTGATCAGATGTTCGCGCACCGTGTCGCTGGCCAGTTGGATCAGCCGCTCGGTGATCTGCAACGGCAAAACCTGGCGATAGGCGACGGCGGTCAACACCTTCGGCGCCTCGACGAACCGCTCCAACAACACGGCCAGCGAGCCTTCAGACAGATCGGCGTTGTCGTTGGCCGCCAGAACCCGCACTGCCTGCTCGCAGCCCTCGCCAGCGAGAACATCGGCGACGTCGCGCGACACCCGCGTCCGACCCGCCACCGCCACCTGGCGCACGACCGATCCGGCGCGCACGATCTCGATCAGGTCCTCGTCGCTGAACGCGGGCGAGGCGGCGATGATCGGCAGGGCGATGCTGTCCAGGTCGCCGGCCAGCTTTCGCGCCACATCGTTGGGGATCAGGTCCGACGCTTTCAGCGTCACCGCCATGGCGCGCCGCACCAGTTCGGCCGCGTCGTTAGCCAGCATCCGCAGAATCTTCTGCGCCGCCGCCCGGTCCTCCTCGCCCAGTTCGGCCCGCTCCATGTTGCGACACAGCTTGTGCGCCGCCTCCGCGCGCTCGTCGTCGTCCGCAGCCTTTATCAGGCGACGAATGTCCACTTCGGTCAGGCGTGCGCGATAGGCGGTCATGGACGGCTCGTCAGGGAATCGGGCGTTGATCCCAAAATGAGACTGCCATGCTTAACGGGCGGTTTACCACCGGTTGAAGTTCACCGACTCAGGTGGATTCCTTGCCCATCGGCGAGAATGCGCCGCCGAAACCGCTGCTTGACGACCCGTCCTGGCCCAGCAGCAGGGCCAGAAGGCCCTGATCCTGTTTCAGCCGATCCAACCGCGCCGCCAACATCTGGTCCTTTTCGCTCAGACTGGGCGTCGAAAAGCGCGTCTCTCCTGCTCCCGCCGCCGGCGCGCCCTCGCCCGCCGTACGCTGAAGATTGGCGTGAACCTCGGCCACAGTCGCCGCGCGTCCATCGCGATAGAAGATGCTGCGGTTCGCGCGCGCCGCCTGGGGAAACAGGGCCGCCGCGCTGCCGCCAGGATTGCGGTCCATCGCCTGCATCAGATCCGCCGCCCCCGCCGGTCCCAGGAAGTGAGCGGCGTAAAGATCGCCCGCCCCCGGCTCCTTGCCGGTGCGCCCGCGCAGATAGGCGGCGTTGGACGCCGTCAGCTCCGCCGCCATGGTCGACGCGGCGTGCGGATCGAACCGCAGGTCCAGCACAACATTGCGCGCCGAACCCTCCACCCGCCAGCGACCGTCCGATCCGCGATGGATCAGGTCGGCGTATTGCCCATAGCCATGCTGGGCGCCGTGTTGCTTGACCGTGCCCAGCCAGGTCTGTTCGATGAATTGAAACAGACCCGCAGCCGATGATGTCGGGGCCTTGGCCGAAGGGTTCATGGCGCTTTCGCGACGCGCGGTCTTGACCATGAAGTCATAGTCCACGCCCACGGCGGAAGAGGCGCGCCTGATGGCCGCCTCCACGCCGCCTGCCGATGGAATCGCTCCGATGCCCATGCGCGCAATGGTCGGCGAACGTGGTTAACCAATCCCTAATCCTTAACGGCGGTGTTAACGGATCGACGTTGGTCGAACGCACACGCCTCGCCGCAAAGCCGCCACAACCTGCGCGCTCAACTTCACCTTACGGGAGCTGCGGGGGCGGCGAACGAGGGAGTTAGGCCATGATGATGCAAACCGCCGGGGGCCCCGGCTTGATCAGCCCCATCGACTTCGGGGAACGCAAGAAACCCATCCCGCGCTGGATGCTGGTCGCCATCGGCGTCTCGGTGGTCCTGCACGTCGCGGCGGGCGTGGTGCTCTACAATCAACGGTTCGAGCTGAGCGGCTTGGCCGAACCGACAGAGCCTGACAAACCTATCGACATCTTCTTCCAACGGCCGCCTGAGCTCAAGCCGCTGCCGCCGACCGTCACGGCGGCCCCGCCGACGCCGATCCACAAACCGACGCTGACGGTGCCGGTCGATGTGCCGACGGTGGCGCTGACCCCGCCCGATAACCCCACGACCACGGCGCCGCCCGGACAGCTGATCGTCAGCACGGCGCCCACGGGCGTCGAGGGCGGCACGGCCACGGTCGAGACCCCGCCCCGCGCGCCCTCGGTGATCAACAACCCGACCTGGGCCAGCCGTCCGTCGGCGGCCCAGATGGCGCGGGCCTATCCCTCTCGCGCGGCCGACAACGGGACGCCGGGTTCCGCCAGCCTTTCGTGCATGGTGCGGGTCGACGGCGGTCTGACCGGCTGTCGCGTCGTGGGCGAAACGCCCAGCGGTCAGGGCTTCGGTCGCGCGGCGCAGAGCCTGACGCGCGACTTCCGCATGAATCCGCGCACCGTTGACGGCCGCCCCGTCGACGGGGCCACGGTCAACTTCACCGTCCGCTTCGCGATGGAGGGCTAGAACCGACCGGGGTCGAGGGCGCGGGCGTGCGGCGACGCCGCCCGCCCCTCGATCGCATCGGCGACCACCTGGCCGACCAGCGGCCCCAGCAGCCAGCCATTGCGGCGCGGCGCCAGGGCCAGGAACAACCCCGGTCCACCTGGCGCCGCGCCCGCCAGCGGCAGACCGTCCGCCGTCGCCCCACGCACGCCGGCGCGCCATTCGATGTCCAGCGGCTCGGGCGTGCGACCCAGAACGCGCCACGCGGCCTGAACCAGCCGCTCGCCCGCCGCCGCGTCCGGCGCCGTGTCACGACGTCCCGGCTCCATCGTCGCACCCACGACCACGCCCGTCCCCATCGGCGCGACATAGGCGCCGGGACCGCGCACCACATGGGCCGCCAACCCCTGCGTCGTTATGCCGATCTGACCGCGAATCGGCTGGATCGCCTCCACCCGTTCGCGCACCGCCCGGGGCAGGCCAGAGACCGCGCGCTCGGCGCCCGTCGCCAGCACCACGGCGTCGGTCAGCAGTTCGCCCCGATCCGTCTGGACACGCCAACCGTTGCCCACGCGCGCGACCGCCTCCACGCTGCCGGTTAAGACAGCATCGCCCAAGACCGCCTTCATCGCGGCCATCGCCTGGTCGGGATCGACCTGATAGTCCTCGTCCGTGACGGCCCGGTCGCCGTTCAACCGCGCCTGGAACCCCAGCGCCCGCATCCGCGCGGCGATCCCCGCCGCATCCGCGCCGCGCCATTCCGCCGATCGCCGCGCCAGAGCGATCCCGGCCGCCTGGGCGAAACCCGGCCACAGATCGCGCGACGCGCGGAACAGGACGGCCCGTTCGGGCGAGGCGTCGTCGATCGCCGCCTCCATCGCCGGCGCGATCATGCCCGCCGCGACCGCCGAGGCGTTCGCTTCGCCGGGATCGACCACCACGACGGACCGCCCGCGCCGATGCAGTTCAAACGCCGTGCACAGGCCCAGCACGCCGGCGCCGACGATCACGATGGAGGAGGAAGACGTCACGGCCCGTTTGATCGACCCGCGACGCCCTCAATGCAAGGGCCGGCGACCTATTCCGCCGCCATCGAGGCCCCTGCAGCCCGGTCGAGCCGCGCGACCAGCGCCGCGTGCTGGCCCCACAAAGCGGCCGGCAGCCGCTCGCCGAACCGCCGATAGAAGTCGGGGATCAGCGCCGCCTCCTCGGCCCACACGCCGGCGTCCACCTCGAGCAGGATGGACAACTGCGCCGGCGTCAGGTCCAGGCCCGACAGGTCCAGCGCCTCGGGCGGCGGCACCCGTCCGACGGCGGTGTCCACGGCCGACGCTTCACCGTCGATCCGTTCCGAAATCCACTTCAGCACGCGCGCATTGTCGCCGAATCCGGGCCAGACGAACCTGCCGTCCTGATCCTTGCGGAACCAGTTGACGAAGAAGATGCGCGGCAGTTTCGCGGGGTCGCGCCCCTGCCCCATCTTCAGCCAGTGAGCGAAATAGTCCCCCATGTTGTAGCCGCAAAAGGGCAGCATGGCGAACGGGTCGCGGCGCAGTTCCCCGACCTTGTTCTCGGCCGCCGCCGTGCCTTCCGACGCCACGGTCGAGCCCATGAAGACCCCGTGCTCCCAGTCGAACGCCTCTGTCACCAGCGGCACCGCGCTGGCCCGACGTCCGCCGAACAGGATGGCGTCGATGGGAACGCCCCTGGGGTCTTCCCACTCCGGCGCAATGGCCGGGCATTGACCGGCCGGCGATGCGAAGCGGGCGTTCGGATGGGCCGCCGGCTCGCCCGAAGCCGGATCGTGCGGCTGACCCTTCCAGTTGGTCAGGCCGTCGGGCGCAGTCTTGGTCATCCCCTCCCACCACACATCGCCATCTTTGGTCAGGGCTGTGTTGGTGAAGATGGTGTTGGACGCCAGGGTCTCCAGCGCATTGTGATTGGTGTCGCGGCTGGTGCCGGGCGCGACGCCAAAGAAGCCTGCCTCCGGGTTCACGGCATACAGCCGCCCGTCATCGCCGAACCGCATCCAGGCGATGTCGTCGCCGATGGTCTCCGCCTTCCAGTCCGACAACGTCGGTTGCAGCATGGCCAGATTGGTCTTGCCGCAGGCCGAGGGGAAGGCGGCGGCGACATATTTGGCGCGTCCCTTGGGATCGGTCAGCTTCAGGATCAGCATATGTTCGGCCAGCCAGCCCTCGTCGCGGGCCATGACCGAGGCGATCCGCAGCGCATAGCATTTCTTGCCCAGCAGGGCGTTGCCGCCATAGCCGGACCCATAGGACCATATCTCCCGCGTCTCGGGGAAGTGCACGATCCATTTGTCGTCGTTGCAGGGCCAAGGCACATCGGCCTGCCCCTCAGCCAGCGGCGCGCCCAGCGTATGAACGGCGGGCACGAACACACCCTTGTCGCCCAGCTGATCCAGCGCAGGCTTGCCCATGCGGGTCATCACCCCCATCGACAGGGCCACATAGCCGCTGTCGGTGATCTCGACGCCCAGGGCGCTGATCTCCGACCCCAGCGGCCCCATGCAGAAGGGCACGACATACAGGGTCCGCCCCACCATGCAGCCGTCGAACAGCCCGTCCAGACGATCGCGCATCTCGACCGGATCCGCCCAGTTATTGGTCGGGCCGGCGTCGGCCTCATTCTCGGAACAGATGAAGGTGCGGCTTTCGACCCGCGCCACGTCGCGCGGGTCTGACGCGGCGGAGTAGCAGCCCGGACGCTTGGTCTGATCCAGCGCCTTCAGCGTGCCCTTGGCCAGCAGGTCGGCGACGATGGCCTGCTTCTCAGCCTCGGACCCGTCGCACCAGTGGATGCGGGCGGGTCGGGTCAGGGCGGCGATCTGCTCGACCCAGGCGATCAGCCCGGCATGATGGGTGGGCGCCGGACGCAATCCGGGCGTGGAGGGAATGGACAATGGACGTCTCCTGAGCAAAGGAGGTCTGGCGATCTGACGCCGCCATGACCCGAAAACACTACGATCACGCACTGTTACAGACGAAATGCGCCGCAGCGGTTTCGCCGTCAAATCGCGCACGAAATGGACGCATCGCCCGGCTTTCTCGGCAAGAAATCGCAGATGATCAAAATCCCCGTCGGGAGTATTCAGGACGTATGAACAGCCTGGATTTCATCGCCGCCCTGCCCGACGGCGCCCTGACCTCGCCGGCCGCGCGGCGCAACGCCCAGGCCATCCTGCGGGTCCTGCGCGCCCATCTGCCGGCCGCTGGATCGGTGCTTGAAGTCGCCTCGGGATCGGGCGAACACGCCGTCGCCTTTTCGTCCGCCCTGCCGGGCCTGCGCTGGACGCCCAGCGACCCCAGCGCCGAGGCGCGCGACAGCATCACCGCCTGGAGCCGCACGGCGGCGCTGCCGAACCTGCAGCCGCCGCTGGCCCTGGACGCGCAGAATCCCGCGACCTGGCCGACGGACACTTTCGACGCCCTCTATTGCGCGAACATGACGCACATCAGCCCCTGGTCGGCGACCGAGGGGCTGATGGATCTGGCCGGCCGAACCCTGCGGCGGCCAGGCGGGCTGCTCATTCTCTACGGCCCCTATCGCGAGGCGGGCGCCGCATTGGCGCCGTCAAACGCCGCCTTCGACGACAGCCTGAAGTCGCGCAATCCCGACTGGGGCCTGCGCGACCGCGACGCTGTCCAGACCCTGGCCCGCGCGCAGGGCCTGGTCGCCACGCTCAGGGTCCAGATGCCGGCCGAGAACCTGATGCTTCTGTTCAGGACCGCCTGATCAGGACAGGGCGGCGACCGCCCTGGACAGGTCCGTGCGTTCGTTCAGCACGGTCGGCTGTCCGCCGCTGAAGATCGCCGCATCGGCCTGGACCGTCGCGCCGAACCGTTCCCCCGTAAGGGCGACGCCGTCCGCAAAGGCGATGATGATCAGGTCGTTGGCGCGCGCCAAGTCGATCAGCGCGCGCACGGCGGCCAGCGACGCCTCGTCGGTCGACCCGCCCGGAACGACCAGCCCTTTCAGGCGCCCTTCTGCGATGTCCTTGGCCGTGGCGGTCGCCAGCACGGTCACCCCGCCCGACACCAGACTGGCCTCGCCGGTCGACATCGGCGCCAGTCCCACGCCCTCGGCCCGCAACGCGCCTTCCACATCGCCCAGCGCGCCAAAGTCCATATTGCGCCGCATCACCAGCCCCATGCGCAGACGGGTCGGAACAGGGCGATTGTAACCGGTGCGGCGGGGTCCAGCGGAAGATTTGTTTTGAGCGTACAAGACGTATCCTTTTTCAGTTTCAATAATGTCTTAGATTCACGGCCTCGGGCGCGCAAATCCTTCACCCATGACGCCAGAAAATAGAAATCGACGGGTTCGACCGGCGTCGTCCCGCACTCTGGCTTATCTGGGGTATGCGGACGGATATAGTGCGGACGCCTTCCGCATCAACCCACGCGCCTGCAAATCGGCCGCTTTCGTTTTCTGAGAATGAAGGCCGGCTTGCCCGCCCAGATGACCGGCTCTAGAGAGCGACATCGACTGGACGACGGAATCGCATGGCCTTCACCCGCACCTATGATGGCGACGAGCCCGTTCGCGTGAACAAATGGCTGGGGCAGACCGGCGTCTGTTCTAGGCGCGAGGCCGACAGTCTTATCGCCAACGGCCTGGTCTCCATCGACGGCGAAACCATCGGCGACGCGGGCCGCAAGATTCAGCCGGGCGAGACCCTGACCCTGAACGACACCGCACAGGCGGCCCTGGCGTCCGGCATGACCCTGGTGCTGCACAAGCCGGTCGGATACGTCTCGGGCCAGCCCGATCCCGGCAAGATCCCCGCCGTGCGCCTATTGAAGACGCCCAACCGCATCGGCGAGGGCGAGACCCCCGCCCGCGACGCCTCCCTGCCCCCCATCGGCCGGCTGGACGAGGACTCTCGCGGCCTTCTGCTCCTGTCGTCCGACGGCGTGGTGGCCAAGGCGGTGATCGGCCCGTCATCCGAGCTGGACAAGGAATATCTGGTCGTCGTCGATGGCCAGATCACCGAGAGCAAACTGGGTCTGCTGCGTCACGGCCTGTCGCTGAACGACAAGCCGCTTAAACCCGCCCGCGTCACCCAGACCGGGCCCCAGGGCCTGCGGTTCATCCTGACCGAAGGCAAGTATCGCCAGATCCGCCGGATGTGCGAACTGGTCGGGCTGGAGGTCGTGGACCTGCACCGCATCCGCATCGGTCCGTTGCTTCTGGGCGACCTGCCCGAGGGTCGCTGGCGCCACCTGACCGATCAGGAACGCACGGCCCTGATCGCCGCCTCTACGGCCTCGGCCTGACGCCCTAATCGAGCGCCCTGAACCACCGATCCAACAGGTCCGCCTCGTCGCGGCGCGCCTGGGTGCGTTCGGCCGCCTCTGCGTCCACGCCCCACTGGTCTTCCTGGAACGCCTCGTCGATCCGCGACAGATCGAAGGCCTCGCCGCCCGCCAGCGCGCCCTGCTCGACCGCCAGCGCCAGCACAGCCGACCCCAGCAAAGGAACGGCCGTCGCGAGGCCCGTCAGGCGGAAGTCATCCAGCGTCAGGGCGTGGGCCTTCACCCGCGCGATAGCCTCGGGCGACTGGGGCCGATGGACGATGCCGCTGGTCGGCTCCAGCACCACACCCATCTCGCGCGCGGCCCAGGCGCGCCACGGCCCCCATTCGCGGTCCTGTCGCTCGACCAGCGCCGTGGGATGCTCGGCCAGGTAACAGACCACGTCCGATCCGGCATAGGCCGCGATCTCGTCGGCCACCGCCTCGCGCGCGCCGCCGATCCGGTCGATGGCGGTAGAGGCCAGCCGGGTCGCCGGCATGGTCGAGGGATCGAGAAACTGCCCTTGCGCCGCCCATTCGTCAGCCGCCATCCTCGCCGCCGCCTCGGTCGGCAGAACCAGCGGCGTCTTGTCCGGCGTCTTGGGCGTGCGGCCATCCAGCAGCACGGCCCAGCCGCCCTCAGTGTGCGCGCCCACGCCCGCCTCGGTCCAGAAGCGGGCGATGCGGTCGGGCGAAAGCTCAACGAAGCGCGGGCGATGCGGGGCGGGCTGGTCGGTCATGGGGGCTCCGTAGAAAATCAGGCCGGCACGACGTCGAACGCCAGCGTCAGGCGCGACGCCTCGCCGCCGAACGGCTGGGTGCCGTGCCACATATAGGAGGGAAACAGCACCAGCGTCCCCGCCTGCGGTCGCACATGATGCTCGGCCGGCAGGTGCGGCAGGCCAGGCGGCGCCCCGAACCGCAGCCAGCCCTCGCGCCCGTCGCCCTCCACCGAGGGCGGAACCTCGATATGACAGGCCGAGGACAGCCACCCGTCCGAATGAATATGATCGGCATGAAACCCATTGGGGCGCAGCCGCACCGACCAGCTGCCCTTGATGCGATAGTCGCCGGTGTTATGCGCCCTCAACGGATCGTCGCCCTGGCCCAGCGCCGCCATATAGGCCCGGATCGGCGCGTCGATGGCGGCGAAGAAGGCGCGGATCGCCGGATCGTCGCTCTGCGCCAGCGGCGCGGCCGTCTGCGATCCGCCACGCAACGACTGACCGACCGGATGGGTCTTCAACCTGTGCAGCCGGTTCAGCGCGGCCGCCAGATCGGTCAGATAGTCCCCAAGGGTCGCCCAACCGTCCGGCGTCGCCAGCCGAAAGGGCCGCACAAAGGCGTCATAGTCATAGAGCTGCGCATAGCGCGCATCGCCCAGCATTCGCCATGCCGTCGCCTGGTGCGCCAGAACGTGCTGGTTCAGCGGCTCCTGGGCCCTGAGCGCCCTGATCGGCTCCAGCGCCGCATCCGGTCGACCGAGCGCCAGCAGGCATTCCGCCTGGGTCGCCATCACCGCCGGCGCGGCCGCCCCTGCCAGCGCCGCCGCCCGGTTCGCATGATCCAGCGCCCGCTGCGGGTCCAGCCCCAGACAGGCCTGCGCCGCCGCCAGCTCGCCCGGCGCGTCCAGCGGCCCAGCGACCAGGGTGCGATACGCCCCCTCGACATCGCCAGCATACTCTAGCAACCGCGCCTTGATCCGGCGCAGCCCCGCATCGCCCGGCGCCGCCGCGATGGCGAGATCCAGCGGCGCGCTGGCGGCCGCAAGGTCTGCGTCACGCATCCAGATCAACTGGCTGAGGTCTCTCAAGACCTCGCCATAACCGGGGCGGCGCGCCAAGGCTTGGCGATAGGCGCCCTCGGCCGGTTCGAACCGGTTCTGGGACTGCAGCGCCCTTGCCAGCACCAGCCAGGTCTCCGGCGCATCCCCGCCCAGCGCCATGGCCTCGCGACAGACCGCCTCCGCCTCGACCGCGCGTCCAAGGTCGCCCAGCGTCGAGGCCAGATTGTGCCGCGCCGGCACGCTGGTGGGACGCGCCGCGATCAACCGTCGCGACAGCGCCAGACTGTCGTCCAGACGCCCGGCTTGCTTGGCCATGTCGGCATGGATGGACAGGGCTTGCCACGGCGCATCCGCCCGCTCCGTCACGGCCGCCAGCACAGCCAGCGCCGCATCCCGCCGACCGACGCGGGCCAGGGCCTGGGCGCGTTCGACCTCGGCCTGGGCGCCGATGGTCACCTGATCCTCTTCACGCCCAGGAAGGGATCGTCCTCGGCCTCGTCTTCCGTGAAGCCAAAGTGGGCGAAACCGGCCTTCATCTCAGGGCTCAACGGCACCGTGACCTTCAGGACGCCGCCGCGCGGGTGGTCCAGCTCGATGCTGCGCGCGTGAAGCTGCAGCTTCAGCGGCCCCGACAGTTCACGTGATTTCTCGTCGCCGTATTTGGGATCGCCCAGGATCGGATGGCCGATCCCCGCCATGTGCGCACGCAGCTGGTGCGTCCGCCCGGTAAAGGGCCTCAGCGCCATCCAGGCCGCGCGTTGGGACGCCCGGCTGATGGTCGAAAACGCCGTCTCTGCCGGTTCGGCGCGCGGGTCCTTGCGTTCGGCCGGGCGCATCATCTCGAAGTCGTTGATGCCGGTCTTCTTCAGCGGCATGTCGATCTGGCCCGAATAGGGTTTCGGATTGCCGATGACGATGGCCCAATAGGTCTTCTTGGCCTGACGCCGCGCGAAGGCCCCCGCCAGACGCTTGGCCGCCTCGGGCCCCTTGCCCAGCAGCAGGACGCCGGAGGTGTCGCGGTCCAGACGGTGGACCAGACGCGGGCGCTCCAGCCCCTCGCCCCAGGCCGACAGCAGACGGTCGACGTGGCGGCTGGTCTTGGTCCCGCCCTGCACCGCCAGGCCGTGCGGCTTGTTGATGGCGATCACCATGTCGTCTTCGTACAGGACCAGCGACTTGGCGAAGGCGATGTCCTTTTCCGACAGCGTATGCGCGTCGCCCGCCTGACGCGAGGTGTCGTCCGGGATCGGCGGCACACGCACGGCGGCCCCGGCGGTCAGGCGGCCTTCGGGCTTTATGCGGGCGCCGTCCACGCGAATCTGGCCGCTACGGGCCATCTTCTGCACCTGAATGTTGGACAAATGCGGCCAGCGTCGGCGGAACCAGCGGTCCAGGCGAATGCCGTCCTCGTCCTCGGCGACGTAGATCGTCAGGACTTCACGCTTTGGGGCGTCGGCTGCGGGCGGCTGGTCGGTCAAGCGGATACTCCAAAGGCGCGGCGGGCGATCATCAGGCCCACGAACAGGGCCGCGATGGCCAGGACGACCGAGCCGACCACATAGGCGGCGGCCAGGCCGATCTGGCGACGCTCGATCATCTGCACCGCCTCCAGCGAATAGGACGAAAAGGTCGTGAACCCGCCCAGCACGCCTACGGCGGCGAACAGGCGCACCGCCTCCTGCTGCGCCGCGCCCCGAAACGCCAGCCAACCGACCAGCAGGCCCATCACAAGGCCGCCCGCAACGTTGGCGGCGAATGTGCCCACCGGCCATCCGGCGTTCGGCGCCCACCGGCCGGCCGCGACGCCCAGCCCATAGCGCGCCACCGAACCGATGGCGCCGCCGGCCGCGACGAGAAGAAAACGTGTCATCGTGCGGCCTTCTATACGCGGTCCGCAGCGAAAGCGATGGTCAGCGCGGGATCGAGCCCTGCACGGAGCGTGCATCATAGGCATAGGGGCTGTTGGGCTTGGCGCCCCGGCCCATGACCACCTCCAGGGTGGTGGAGGTCGGCTGCGGCCCGCTGAAGTTCAGACCGACGCCAACGCCCACGCCCGAGGCGGAATAGCCGCCGTACCGGCTGCTTCCGCCGCCAATGGAGACGCTGGGGCTGACGCCGCCCGCCCCGCCGGCACGGCCGTCTGTCCAGCTTTGCGTCACCTCGAACCAGTCGTAACCCTGTTCGGTCGTCAGATCCGCCGCGCGCACCAGCGCCCAATCGGCCACGCGACCAGCCGCGCCCACGCCGTTGTAGGTCACGCGGTAGCGGTTGCTCTCGATCCTCTGCTCGGAATAGCCCTGCCCGCCCGGTCCGCGTTGGGCTGCATAGGGCGCCAAGCTGGCGCAGGCGGTCAGGGCCAGGGCGGACAGGCCGGTCAGGGCGATGGCGAGGCGCTTCATCAGATAAATCCTTTCAACGACATAGCGTCGCAACCGGGTTGGCGTTCCCTCATAGACGCAGCGCCAGCGCGATCAGGGCCAGGGTCGCAGGAACCGCCTGCACCAGCAGGATCTTCCTGCTGACCGTCGCCGCCCCGTAAAGCCCCGCGACCAGCACGCAGGCCAGGAAGAAGACCTTGATCTGAAAGCCGCCCGCGCCCAGCCACAGCCCCCACGCCAGACCGGCGACCAGAAAACCGTTGTAGAGGCCCTGATTGGCGGCCAGCACCTTGGTCAGTTCGGCTTTTTCCACGCTCATGCCAAAGGCGTTGCGCCCGCGCGGGCTGGTCCACAGCGCCATCTCCAGCACCACGATATAGGCGTGGATCAGCGCGACGATGACGATCAGCACGGTCGCGATCACAGGCGGCCCTCTGGGTTCGACCGATCTTATAGACCCAGGGCGGTCCGCAGGGTGTGGAAATCTTCAGGCGGCGCGGCCTCGACCGTCGTCGTCCCGCCCTCGGGATGCGGAAAGCTCAGCTTGGCGGCGTGCAGCATCAGGCGCGGCGCGGCCCCGACCGGCGTGGTCAGGGCGCCGCCATACCGCACATCGCCGATCAGCGGCCGGCCCAGATGCGCCATATGCACCCGCAACTGGTGCATCCGTCCGGTCAGCGGCTCAAGTTCCACCACCGCTCCGTGATCGCTGGCGGCCAGGGTGCGGTACCGGCTCTGCGACCCTTGCGCGCCCGGCGCGTCGAAGGCGACGACCCGCATATAGGATTCACGTCCGATTTCTTCGCGGCGCAGCGGCGCATCGACCGTGCCGGCTTTCGGTTCCGGCGCCGCCGACAGCAGGGCCAGATACGACTTCCTGAACCGCCGCATCTGCAACGCCTTGCCCAGAAAGCTCGCCGCCGGCTTGGTCTTGGCCGCCAGGATCACGCCCGAGGTGTCGCGATCCAGCCGATGCACCAGTTCCGGCCGCTTGCCGTTCGACCGCGCGAACGCCCACAACAGATCGTCCAGCGTATGCGCCTTGATCCGCCCCCCCTGGCTGGACAGGCCGCTGGGCTTGGAAAAGGCGATGACGTGCGCATCTTCGTGGATCACCCACGAACGGACGGCGGCGATTTCGTCGTCGGACAGGGCGACGGGCTGGCGGTCGGTCATCCGGGGCTTCTAGAGGTCAGTCGCCCGCCGCGTCCACAGCGCCGTCCACCGCCATCCTCGCCCGCATAGCGGCCCAGCGTTCCAGCCGCAGCTTTACCTTCTCCTCATGCCCCTCGCCCTTGGGCTTGTAGAAGGTGCGGCGCTCCATCTCGTCGGGGAAGAAGTTGGCGCCTGAGAAACCCTCGGGCGTGTCCGGGTCGTACTGATAGCCCTTGCCGTAGCCCAACGACTTCATCAGCTTGGTCGGGGCATTGCGGATATGGGCGGGCGGCATCAGAGAGCCGGTCTCATAGGCCGCCTTCTTGGCCGCCTTGAACGCCTCATACACCCCCACCGACTTGGGCGCCGTGGCCAGATGGACCACCGCCTGGGCCAGGGCCAGTTCGCCCTCGGGACTGCCCAGAAAGTCGTAGGTGTCCTTGGCCGCATTGGCGACCAGGATCGACAGAGGGTCCGCCTCGCCGATGTCCTCCACCGCCATCCGCACGATCCGCCGCGCCAGATACAGCGGATCCTCGCCCCCGTTCAGCATCCGCGCCAACCAGTACAGCGCCGCATCCGGGTCCGACCCCCGTACCGATTTATGCAGGGCGGATATAAGGTTATAGTGTTCTTCTCGACTCTTGTCATAGGCGGGGGCCCGCCGTTGCAGAACGCCCGCCAGCCCCTGCACGTCCAGCCTTTCGCCTAGCGGCAGGTCGAACAGCACCTCCGACATGGTCAGCAGATACCGCCCATCTCCGTCGGCTAGGGCCAGCATCGCCTGACGCGCTTCGGCCGTCAGCGGCAAGGTTCGGTCCATATGCGCCTCGGCCCGGCTCAGCAGTTGATCCAGCGCCGCATCGTCCAGCCGTTTAAGCACATAGACCTGGCTGCGCGACAGCAAGGCCCCGTTCAGCTCGAAACTAGGGTTCTCGGTCGTGGCGCCGACCAGCGTCACAACCCCCGCCTCGACGAAGGGCAGGAAGCCGTCCTGCTGGGCGCGGTTGAAGCGATGGATTTCGTCCACGAACAGCAAGGTCGATTGCCCCGCCGCCCGACGCATCCGCGCCGCCTCGAACGCCTTCTTCAGGTCCGCGACGCCCGAAAACACCGCGCTGATCGCCTGATATTCATAGCCCGCCGCCTGGGCCAGCAGCCTGGCGATGGTGGTCTTGCCGGTCCCCGGCGGCCCCCACAGGATCATCGAGCCCAGACGTCCAGCCTCAATCATACGCCGGATCGGGCCGCCGGGGCCGAGCAGATGATCCTGTCCCACCACCTCGTCCAGCGTGCGCGGGCGCAGGCGGTCGGCCAGCGGGGCGTCGGGGGGCAAAATGCCGGAGGCTTCGAAAAGATCGCTCATGAGTGCGACCTATGTAGGCGTTCGCCAAAGGCTTTTCACGCGCTAGTATGGCGCCCTGCCACGGAGACCGCCTTGATGACCGACGCCAACCCCGCCCAGGGCCCGACTTCCGGCGTGACGCCCCACCTCACCATCCCGTCGCGCGGGGCCTCAGCGGCGGTCGATTTCTACATCATCGCCTTCGGCGCAGAGGTGCTGCACCGCAGGCTGGCCGACGACGGCGAGCGGCTGATCCACGCCCATCTTCTGATCAATGGCGCCAGCGTCATGCTGGCCGACGAATTCCCGGAACACACTGGCCAGTCCAATATCCGCCCCGTCGGCGTCAGCCTGCATCTTCGGGTCGCTGATCCCGACGTTTGGTGGACCCGCGCCATGGTGGTGGGCGGCGCCGAGCCGGTTGTGGACATGGCCGACCAGGTCTGGGGCGACCGCTACGGCCAGCTCCGCGACCCCTTCGGCCACACCTGGTCCATCGGCGGGCCGACGAAGGGCTGAGACGAGCCTAGTTGCACACTACTGTGTTAGAGCGGGCGACGTTCTGACGCCGAAGGGCGCGTCGACGGGATTCGCCCAACCACTCGCCGCGTCGGTCGATCTGGTATTCCACAATGGTGTTCGGCAGGCAGGACCTGGCCATCGTTTCCTCGACAAGCCAGGCTTTGGTGTTGGCGTCGAAGTCTGCCCAGGCTCCATCTAGCCGTTCGACCGCAGTCGAGCCAGCCTCGCGATACAACAGCCATCCGGGATTGATCCCGTTCCGATTCATGAAGGCTCGCTGTTGTGCGGCTATGGCCTCCAGATCGACGCCAGAGTCCGCCATGCCGTTCGCGGCGGCTTGGGTCCGCGAGATCAGACTGGGATCGATACCACCATGGATCACGATGACCGCGCCGGGCTCGACAATCAGTCGCCTAGCTAGCGGCAGAAGGTAGTTGGCGCAGGACGAGTTGCACTCGCCCACAACCCGCATCGTCAGCCCCCGCCGTTCGAACCGCTCGGCGATGCGCATCGCCTCACCGGCCGACCCGCCGCGACTGGTCAGCACCAGTTCGGTCGTGGTCGGCACAAGAGCTCGCTCGACACAGGTTGCCAAATCCGCATCAATCAGACCCGAGATAACGAAGGTCGACGGAGTGAGTTGACGACAAGGTCCGCTCCGCTCATTAGCTGCCGCTGGCCCCACCGCAGCAAAAATAATCAATGCCAGCAGCCCGGTACAGGCCAGCCATTCTGTATGGTTCACAATCATCAGCCGTCCGA
The DNA here is from genome assembly GCF_023147505.1 of Brevundimonas sp. EYE_349. GTDB lineage: Bacteria > Pseudomonadota > Alphaproteobacteria > Caulobacterales > Caulobacteraceae > Brevundimonas. The sequence continues at coordinate 659,899 of NZ_JAHXPB010000001.1, forward strand.
GGTCGTTCAACAAGGATGACCTGAGCGAGCGTAATGTCAATCCAAGGTAACCATCGAGCGACTGATGGCAAGCAGCCTTCCTTATCTCATCACGCCGCGCACCTGACGCCCGCCCCGGTTGATGACGACCTCCCAAGGGCCAGGTCCCGCCCCTGCGGCTTCGATGTCGCGGGCCGAGGCGATGGCGCGGCCGTTGATGCTGACGATCAGGTCGTTCTGACGGAAGCCTGTCAGTCCTTATTACGGGCTTTCGCCGCGTCTCGATTTTCGACCGACACCTTTTCGATCTTCGTCATCTGGTGATCCATCAAACTAACGGGGCGGATGACGCAACCTCGCTGGGCAAGCCACGACGCCAATTTCCAGGCGGCGATAAGGACGGCGGCAAGGCCGAGCGTTCCGATGAAAAGTCCGACGGTTGTTGGCTCACTCATGGGTTACAATCACCACAATCGAATACTGTGTCCAACCCTATCTCAGCACGCCGCGCACCTGACGCCCGCCGCGGTTGATGACGACCTCCCAAGGGCCACGTCCCGCCCCTGCGGCTTCGATGTCGCGGGCCGAGGCGATGGCGCGGCCGTTGATGCTGACGATCAGGTCGTTCTGACGGAAGCCTGCACGCGCGGCGTAACCGCGACCGGACACGCCTGTGACGATCACCCCCGTCGCGAAGGGATCGCCGCCCAGCCGGTCGGCCAGGGCCGGGTTCAGGGCCACGACCTCGGCGCCCGCGAACGGACCGGACGCGATGATCACGCCGCCGTTGGGATCAGCGTCGCCCGGCAGAGGCTGGACCCGCGCGTTCAGCGTCTGGGCCCGACCATCACGCAGGATGGCGACCTGCACCTGATCGTTGGGATTGCGAGAGCCGACGCGGTAATTCAGCCCGCCCTGGTCGTTGATCTCCTGACCATCGACGGCGGTGATGACGTCGCCCTGGCGCAGGCCCGCGCGCGCGGCGGGCCCGTTGGCGTAGACATCGGTCACCACAATCCCTTGCGGCCGGCTCAGACCCAGGCTGCCGGCGATGTCGCCGGTGACGGTGTCGCCCTTCACGCCCAGCCAAGGGCGCACCACCTGTTTGGCGCCGCCCAGCGCCGAATCCACGACCCGCTTCACCATCGCCGCAGGCACGGCGAAACCGACGCCCGCCGACGAACCCGAACGCGAGAAGATGGCGGTGTTGATGCCGATCAGATCGCCGTCCATGTCCACCAGCGCCCCGCCTGAATTGCCGGGATTGATGGCCGCATCGGTCTGGATGAAGGAGCCGCTGTCGGAAATGCCGGTCTCTGTCCGGTTAAGGGCCGAGATGATGCCGTTGGTCACCGTCTGGCCCACGCCGAACGGGTTGCCGATCGCCAGAACCAGATCGCCGACCTGCTGTTCTTCCTTGTCGTCGATGGCCAGCACCGGCAGGCGCTCGCCCACATTCTCCAGCCGCAGCACGGCGATGTCGCTACGCTCGTCCGCCAGGATAACGGTGGCGGGGAACTCGCGCCGGTCGTTCAGCACGACCTTGATCTGCTGGGCGCCCTGGATGACGTGGTTGTTGGTGACGACGATTCCGTCCGAACGCACGATAACGCCCGACCCAACGGATTCCGCCACCCGCGCCTGGGGAACCCCGCCGCCGAACAATTGCCAGAACGGATCGGCCTGCACCCGCTGCACGCTGCGCGCCGAGATGTTGACCACCGCCGGCGCCGCCGAGCGGACCACGGGGGCGAAGCTGGACTTCATACCCCCGGCGTCGCTGGGCACGTTTCGCGTCGGCTGGGCGAATTCGCCCTCCTGCGCCTTGGACGGTTGAGGGTTGCCACAGGCCGACAGGGCCAGTGTGGCGGCGAGCACGATCGATCGGGTCTTCATGGTCATCCGAGAAAGGTCAGGCGGTCAGCCGCGCCATTCCGCACCCGGTTTCGGGCTGGATCAAGGCGCGCCATCAGCAGAACGGTCAAGCTGTCGAGGCGTTCCCCGCCGGTCGAACGCCAGATGGCGCGAATCCCCCGCGCGCCCTATCTTCGCCTGCTCATGCCCATCCGTCGCCTTTCCCCCGAAACCGTCAACCGCATCGCCGCCGGCGAGGTGGTCGAGCGGCCGGCCAGCGCCATCAAGGAGCTGGTCGAGAACGCCCTGGATGCGGGCGGCCGCAATATCGAGATTCAGGCGGACGGCGGGGGCCTGTCGCGCATCCTGATCGCCGACGACGGCAAGGGCATTCCGCGCGAGGAACTGCCTCTGGCCATCGAGCGCCACGCCACCTCCAAGCTGGAGCCGGACGACGCGGGCGACGTGGACCTGCTGCGTATCCACACCCTGGGCTTCCGGGGCGAGGCCCTGCCCTCCATCGGCTCGGTCGCCCGTCTGTCCATCACCACCCGGTCCCGTGACGAGACCGACGCCTGGGCCATCACGGTCGAGGGCGGCGAGACCCGTCCCCTGGCCCCCGCCCCCTTCCCCGGCCCGCACGGCGCGCGGGTCGAGGTGCGCGACCTCTTCTACGCCACCCCCGCCCGGCTAAAGTTCATGAAGTCCGAACGGGCCGAGGCCATGGCCATTTCGGAAGAGATCAAGCGTCAGGCCATGGCGCATGAGGCCGTCGCCTTCACCCTGTCGCTGGACGGCAAGACCACCCTGCGCCTGCCCGCCGAACATCCCGGCGATGAAGGCCGGCTGAAGCGCCTGTCCGTCCTCCTGGGCCGCGACTTCGAGGCCAACGCCCTGCTGATCGATCAGGAGCGGGACGGCGTGCGCCTGTCGGGCTACGCCGGCCTGCCCACCTATTCGCGCGGGAATGCCGCGCATCAGTATCTTTTCGTCAACGGCCGCCCGGTGAAGGATCGCCTGGTGCAAGGGGCCCTGCGCGGCGCCTACGCCGACTTCCTGGCGCGCGACCGCCATCCGGCCGCCGTTCTGTTTCTCGACATCGATCCGCTCTATGTCGACGTCAACGTCCACCCCGCCAAGGCCGAGGTCCGGTTTCGCGACCCGGCCCTGGTGCGCGGCCTGATCGTCGGCGCCCTGCGCCACGCGCTCCACGCCGCCGGCCACCGCGCCTCCACCACAGTCGCCGCCGACGCCCTCTCGGGCTTCCAGCCCCATACCGGCGTCGCATCCGGCCCAGCCTACAGCCCCAGCGCCCGCTCGGCGCAGGGTTTCAGCGGCTGGACCGGCTGGTCCCAGCCCGCCGCCGCCGCCCAGGTCCTGCCCGGCCTGAACGAACGCAGCGCCCGCCTCGAACCCAGTTGGGACGGTCCGTCATGGCCTCAGCCTTCAGCCGAACACGACGGGTCCACTCACGACTCACGGCTCACGGCTCACCCTTCGCCCCAAGACCCCCTCGACTATCCGCTGGGCGCAGCGCGAGGACAGCTTCACGCCAACTATATCGTCGCCCAGACCCGCGACGGTCTGGTCATCGTGGACCAGCACGCCGCGCACGAGCGGCTGGTCTATGAGCGGATGAAGGCCCAGATGGCCGAAGGCGCCGTGACCCGGCAGGCCCTGCTGACGCCTGAGGTGGTCGATCTGGACCCCGCCGAGGCCGAGCGCGTCGCCTCGCGCGCCGAGGAACTGGCCGAGATGGGCCTGATCGTCGAGGCCTTCGGCGCCGGGGCCGTCCTGGTGCGCGAAACCCCGGCCATGCTGGGCGATACCGACGTCCAGGGCCTGATCCGCGACATCGCCGACGATCTGTCCGAACACGGCCAGGCCCTGTCGCTCAAGGAAAGGCTCGCCGCCATCTGCGGCACCATGGCCTGCCACGGCAGCGTTCGCTCGGGCCGCGTCCTCTCGGCCCCCGAGATGAACGCCCTGCTCCGCCAGATGGAAGCCACCCCCCACTCCGGCCAATGCAACCACGGCCGCCCCACCTATGTGGAGCTGAAACTGCACGATCTGGAGAAGCTGTTCGGACGGCGGTGAGTGATGAAACGCAGCCGTAAGCCTGCTAGATAACGATAATGTCCGCCCTCGTTCTCATCGCTGCTCTGGCGTGCGCCTCGCCCGATCCTGTCGCGTACGGCCAAGCCGCTCAGGCGTCCTGTGCGCAACCCGCCGCCCTGCTTCCAAACGCCAGAGAACGCCGCGCGATTCTAGGCGCGCTTCGTCCTGTGGTGGAGCGGGAGTTAGGCGGGCCGATCGAGTTCGTGGTCACCCAGATCCGCGTGATCGGCCCCCACGCTTTCGCCATCGTGACGCCCCAACGCCCCGACGGCGGCGCGATCCGTCCCACCAACGACGAGATGGACGGCGTGCGTACCGAAGCCATCCTCGCCAAACGGAACGGTCGCTGGCATGTCGTCAAGCATGGCATCGGCGCCACCGACGTCTGGTATGCTGGCGAGATCGACAACTATCCCGTCAACCTGATCCCGGCATGTTGAAGCCCTCCGTCCTCTTCGTATGCCTCGGCAACATCTGTCGCTCGCCTCTGGCGGAGGCGGCCCTGCGGGCTGAGGCGCAGCGGTTGCGTAGGGATTTGATCGTGGATTCCGCCGGGACCGGGGACTGGCATGCGGGCGAGGCGCCGGACCCGCGGGCGCAGGCGACGGCGCGACGTCATGGGGTCGAAATTTCGGGATTGAAGGCGCGCCAGGTGACACCGGCGGACTTTCGCCGCTTCAATCATGTGATCGCCTTGGACCACGAGAATCTGAAAAACCTGCGCCGCCTGCGTCCCGACGATGCGACCGCCGAGCTCAGCCTGCTGCTCGACCATGTTCCCGGCCGCGAGGGCCAGGCGGTGGCGGACCCCTATTTCGGCGACGACGACGGGTTTGAGATCACCTGGGCCGAGGTGACGGCGGCGGCGCGCGGCCTCGTCGCCAAACTGTAACCCGCTCCCGTCGGGAGAGGGCTTGAGCGCACGCGCAGCGGCCGTCTTGGCGCGACCCCAAGCGCGGCGCGAGGCAGCCGGGGGATGAGGGTCGGATGCTTGACCTCTGTCCTGCGACGGCTCACGCTGACCGATGGAGCCGACGCCCCCATCCGGCCCCACCTTCTCCCACCGGAAGAGGGAAAGCATGACGCCACGTCCGCGTTTGACGTAGCGGCGGTTTACGGCTGCGGTCATGACCGATGTTTATCGCATCCGCGCCGCTCAAACCTGGGCCCAGGCCCGCGCCGACTATCTGTCGGGCCTAAGCGCAGAGGCCGTGTGTCGCCGCCACGACCTGGGCCTGTCCGCCTTTCGGCGTCGCGCCCGCAAATATGGCTGGCGGCGCAGCGATCAGGTCGAGCCCCCGCCCGGCGAGACCGATCTGAGCCTTTACGACGATGTGGACATCAACGACCTGGCCCAGACAGCGCGGCTGCGTTTCATCGAGGCGACGGAGGGCGGTCGGGCCACCGACGCGCGTCGCTGGCAGCGCCTGTGGCTGGACCTTCGCGACGCCTCCCGCGAAGCCGACGCCGAATTCTTCAAGGGCATGAGCCGTGAAGAGACCCGCGCCCTGATGGAGTTGGAACGCCGCGAGATCGAAGAGGAGGACGAGGCCCTGCTGGGTCCGCCGCCTGCGGACTGATCCCGCTGCGACCCGCTCGCAAAAATCTGCACGAAAGTGCACTCAAAAAAGTTCTGAGCGCAGTTTTCCAGATCAGGCGGTCGGGGCCAGCACCTTCAGGAACAGCACCCGCGCCGCGCCATAGTCGCGCGCGTCCAGCCGCTCATAGCCGGGCGTGTCGATCTCCGGCTCGTCCGAACCGCGCTCGAACACCACGATGGCGCCGGGCTTGAGCCAGTTCCCCTCCAGCAGGCGCGCCAGCGTCTGTTCCCCCAGCCCCTTGCCGTAGGGCGGGTCCAGAAAGGCGATGTCGAACGCCTCCGCAATGGGGCCTGGCCGCACGCCCAAATCGGTTGCGCTGCGTCGATGCACCCGTGTGCGCCCCATCAGTCCATAGGCGTCGGCGTTCTCGCGGATGGCGCCGCGCGCGTCATCCTCGATCTCCACGAACAGGCAGAAGGCCGCCCCCCGGCTGACCGCCTCGAACCCCAGGGCGCCCGACCCGGCGTACAGGTCGATGACCCGCGCGCCCTGCAAGCCTTCGCCCCAGGCGGCGTGTTCCAGAACGTTGAACACCGCCTGGCGCGCGCGGTCAGAGGTCGGGCGTGTGCCCTTCCCTTCCGGCGTGACGATGGAACGGCCCTTAAGGCTGCCTGCGACAATCCGCATCCTTCGTCAGGCCTCTGGCGGAGCGAACTGAGCGTACAGTTCGTCGGTGGTCAGGCGGGGCCGATCCCCCGCCAGGGCATAGGTCTCGGGCTTGCTGTCGATGCAGAATTCGTCCTCCAGCACGAAGGCGGACGGATCGTCGAACGCCTGGGCCGACACCATGGTCAAGGCGCCGTCGTTGGAGCGCCAGAACAGGCCGGTCCCGCACGCCGGGCAAAACTGGCGCGTCGCCCACTCGGACGAGGCGTAGGTCGCCACCGCCCCCTGAACCTGCACGCTGTCGCCGCAGTCCACGCTGAACAGGATGCCGTCCGACAGGCGCCGGCACATGCCGCAATGGCAGGCGTGCATCCCGCCTCTGGGCATGGCGCTGAATGTCACGGCGCCGCACAGGCACCGGCCGGTGGAAGACGACGTCATGCCTTAGCTCTCCTCGGCGGCGCGTCTCAACGAGGCGCGCGCGGCTTGCCGCCGGGGCCACGCCCGCTGGTTCCCGATGGCCCAGCCGGCTTGGCGCCGGAACGCGGCTTGAAGTCGCGCCCTCCCGAGCCCGCGCCAGGACCAGCACGCCCGGCAGGCTTGGCGCCTGGCCTTGCCCCTGCGGGCTTCCTGCGGTCGTCAATGAACTGGTCGTCGCGCGGCTTGAAGGCGCGCTTGGGCCGGTCGCCGTCCTCCCGCGCCGGACGCTCCCCGACGGGAGCGGTGCGCTCGCGCGGCTTGAAGGTCTTGGAATGTTCGAACCTGGGCGCGGCCTTGGCCCAGCCCTCCTTCTTGGCCGGGCGCTCGCGGCGTTCGACGGCGTCGGCCTGGGCGGTTTCGGCGGCGCGCACGCGGCTGGGCTTGCGCGACGGATCCGACATGGCCGAACCCGATCGGCCCTTGACGATGGGCGTGGACACGCGGCGGCCGGGGATGGGCGCGGGCGTCTCGACCGTATTGCCGGTGGGCAGGTTCTCGGGCCGGATGTAGTCGGCCAGCAGTTCGCGGATCACGCGCGGCCCGACCTCCTCCACCGCCCCGACGGGCAGCACGTCCAGGCGGAACGGGCCATAGGCCAGACGGATCAGGCGGTTGACCGTCAGGCCGACCGATTCCAGCACCTTGCGGACCTCGCGGTTCTTGCCCTCGGTGATCGAGACCGAGATCCACAGGTTGGCCGGGGCCTTGCCGTCCTCGGCCTTGCTTTCCTTGGCCTTGTCCAGCTTGGCCTCGATGGGACCATAGGACACGCCGTCCACGACCACGCCGTCCTTCAGCGCGTCCAGCTGTTCCTGAGTGATCTTGCCGCGCGCCCGCGCCCGATACTGACGCACCAGCGAGGTGGACGGCAGTTCCAGCGCCCGGCTCAACTCGCCGTCATTGGTCAGCAGCAACAGGCCTTCGGTCGCCAGGTCCAGTCGCCCGACCGAGATCACGCGGGGCAGGCCCGCAGGCAGGGCGTCGAACACCGTCGGCCGCCCCGTCGGATCGCTGTGGCTGGTCAAAAGGCCCGCAGGCTTGTGGTAGCGCCAGACGCGCGTCGCCTGGGTCGAACCGATGGGCTTGCCGTCCACGGTGATCACGTCGTCGCGCGTCACCAGCGTGGCGGGCGTGTCCAGGATGCGGCCGTTGACCGCCACCTTGCCCAGGCCGATCAGCCGCTCCACCTCACGGCGCGAGGCGATGCCGGCGCGGGCCATGGTCTTGGCGATTCGCTCGGCGCGCAGCGGGGTTTCGGGCGTCTTGGACTTGCCGTCCTTGCCGCCCTTGTCGGTGCGCGGCTTGTCGCTGCGGGGGCGGTCGGCCTTGTCGCCGAAACGCTTTGCGCCGTCGTCGCGAGGGCCGCGCGGCTTGTCGCCGAATGATTTCGTCCCGTCGCCGCTCTTGCGGGGACCGGAGGATTTAAAGGGCCGGGGCGACCGTTCGTCTTGACGGGCGCGGGGCTTCTTGTCGTTGTCGTCTGTATGGCGGACCATGATGAGCGGTTCATGCGCATGGCGCTGGACCAAGCGCAAGCGGCGGCGGACGCAGGAGAGGTGCCCGTGGGCGCAATTCTTGTCGATCCCGCCTCAGGTGAGGTAATTTCGACCGGCGCCAATGGCCCGATTGCGTCCCGCGACCCCACCGCCCATGCCGAGATCGTCGCCATGCGGCGCGCGGCGACGGCGCTGGATAACTACCGCCTAACCGGCCTTACTCTCTATGTAACGCTGGAGCCCTGCGCCATGTGCGCCGGCGCCATCAGCCACGCCCGCATCGGCCGCGTGGTCTGGGCCGCCGACGATCCAAAGGGCGGCGCCGTCATTCACGGGCCGCGTCTGTTCGAACAGTTGACCTGCCACTGGCGCCCAGCGACCGACTCAGGTCTCCTGGCCGATGAAGCGTCGTCGCTGCTCAAATCCTTCTTCCGTCAGCGGAGGGGAACGGGGGCAGGCCGCGCACGTTAGACCGCCGCGAAAGCGGCGCCGTTGGGCGACGCCGTGGAGGAAAAGACCTTGTTCAAGCCGGATCTGCCGCAGTCGATCGTGTTCAGCGGCCTGGCCGCCCTGGCCCTGCTCACCGCCTGCGGCCCGGACCCCGACAAGGCGCCCCGCAGCGGCGATGAGGTCAAGGATCGCGCCGTCGCCGCCCAGACCGCGCGTCAGCGCACAGGCGCCGAGATTCAGGACCGCACCCTCAACCGCGTCGTCCACACCGTCTATCTGTGCGACAATGGCGAGCGCCTGTCGGTCGATTTCGACAATCCGCGCCAGATGGCCACCGTCCGCAACTCGTCCGGCGAGGCGGTGGACCTGTATCAGGAACGCGCCGCCGACGGGATCTGGTACCGCGCCTCCAACGTCGAACTACGCGGCAAGGGCGTGCTGGCCACCTGGTCGGTCGAGGGCCGCCAACCGACCGACTGCCGCGCCGTCGACTGACGCCGTTGCGGCGGACGCCAACGGCGCCTAGCTGGAGCCCATGTCCCTGATCGACCGCCTCGGTCTGAGCGTTCCCGTCATCCAGGCCCCGATGGCGGGCGTCTCCACGCCACGGATGGCGGCGGCCGTCTCCAACGCTGGCGCCTTGGGCTCCATCAGCGTCGGCGCGACCGATGCGGTCGGCGCGGGCCAGATGATCGCAGACACCCGCGCTCTGACCGACCGCCCCTTCAACGTCAATCTGTTCGTCCACGCCGCGCCGCGCCGGGATCCTGTCAATGAGGCGGCCTGGCTTCAGGCTCTGGCGCCCCAGTTCGCGGCCTTCGGCGCCGCGCCGCCGGCCGGTTTGGGCGTGATCTATCGCAGCTTCGCCGACGACGACGCCATGCTGGCCCGATTGCTGGCCGATCCGCCTGCGGCGGTCAGCTTTCATTTCGGCCTGCCCGACACTACCCGCATCCGCGCCCTGAAAGCGGTCGGTTGCCTGCTGTTGGCCACCGCCACCACGCTGGACGAAGCCCTGACCTGCAAGGCGGCCGGCGTGGACGCCCTGGTGGCGCAAGGCTGGGAGGCTGGCGGCCATCGCGGCATGTTCGATCCCGACGCCGAGGACAGCCGCCTGGGCGCGATGGCCCTGACCCGACTTCTGGTCGCCCGCGCCGGTCCCGTCATCACCGCCGGTGGGATCATGGACGGACAGGGCGTCCGCGCGGCGCCGAATCTCGGCGCCGTCGCGGTCCAGATGGGCACCGCCTTCGTCGCCTGTCCCGAAAGCGCCGCCGACGCCGGATACCGCGCCGCCTTGGCTGGCGACGCCGCGCTCCATACCGTCATGACCCGCGCCATATCCGGCCGCCCCGCCCGCTGTCTGGCAAATCGCTTCACCGCTTGGGACGCGACGACCGCGGCCGTCCCGCCCGACTATCCGGTCGCCTATGACGCCGGAAAGGCGCTGAACGCCGCCGCCAAGTCCGCTGGTGAGTTCGGCTTCGGCGCCCAATGGGCCGGTCAGGGCGCCGCCCTGGCCCGCACCCTGCCCGCCGCCGACCTGATCGCGGCGCTGGTCGCGGAGATGGACGTCTAGCCGAACGCCGCCAGCCGCCGCTCCAGGCGGTCGCGGACCTCGGGCCAGTCGTCGTCGATAACGGCGAACATGGCTGTGTCGCGGGCCCGGCCGGTCCAGGTGGTCTTGTGCTTTCTCAGCACCCCCTCGGGCTTGGCGCCCAGTTTCAGGATGGCGGCCTGGCTCCGCGGGTTGAGGGCGTCGGTGATGATCTCGACCCGCACCGCCCCGGCGTCGAAGGCATGGGCCAGCAGCAGTCGCTTGCACGCCGGATTGATGGGGCCGCCCCGCGCCTCGGGTCGATAGAAGGTCGAGCCGATCTCGCAGCGGCGATGGGCGGGATTGATCTCGTAAAGGCTGGTCGTGCCCACCACCGCCCCGTCCGAGCGCCGCCGCACCGCATAGGCGATCCGCGTCCCGGTCCGCATCGCCGCCAGCGCCGCCTCCCACCAACCGTCGAAATGGTCCCCATAGGCGGGCCCCACCATGATCTCCCAAGCGTCAGGATCGCAATCCAGCGCCGCACGGATCTCGGCCTCCAGCCCGTCTTCGAACGGCTCCAGCCGCACGAAACCATCCTCCAGCGGCCCCATGCCGATCCGCATCACGCGGTCGCGCCTTCTTCGATCAGGAAGGCCCGAACCTTGGCCGCATCCACACCCTTGGCCACGAAAGCCTCACCGATTCCGCGCGCCAGGATCAGTGTCAGCGCCCCGCCCTCGGCCTTCTTGTCCCCGGCCATCAGGGCCAGCAGACGGTCGGCCCCGAACGCGCCCGCCTGTTCCAGCCGCGTCGGCAAACCCGCGGCGGCGACCACCGCTTCGACCCGCGCGACATCGGCGGCCGAACACAGACCCTCGCGCGCCGAATAGCGGAAGGCCATGCAGCAGCCCAGCGCCACCGCCTCGCCGTGCGCCAGCGCGCCTTCGTCAAAGCCCACTTCCGTCTCGACCGCATGGCCGAAGGTGTGGCCCAGGTTCAGCAGGGCGCGCCGCCCGGCCTCTTTTTCGTCTTCACCAACGATGGCGCTCTTGATCTCGACCGAGCGGATCACCGCCCGTTCCAGCGCCGCCGGATCACCGTTGGCGCCCACAGCGCCCTCGCCCGCCAGCCAGTCGAAGAAGGCCGCGTCGCAGATCAGCCCGTGCTTCAGCACCTCGGCCCAGCCCGAGCGCACCTGACGTTCCGGCAGGGTCGCCAGCACGTCGATGTCGGCCAGCACCAGACGCGGCTGATGGAAGGCGCCGACCAGATTCTTGCCGCGCGGCGTGTCGATGGCCGTCTTGCCGCCGACCGACGAATCCACCTGGGCCAGCAGGGTCGTCGGTATCTGCACAAAGTCGATGCCGCGCATGTAGAGCGCCGCCGCCAGACCGGCCAGATCGCCCACGACCCCGCCGCCCAGGGCGATGACCACATCCTTGCGGTCCAGCCCGATCTCCAGCAGCCGATCCAGCACACGTTCCAGCTGGGCGAAAGACTTCGACCCCTCTCCCGCCGGCACGGCGACTATCTGGGTGTTCACACCCGCCGTCGCCAGCGATTCGGCCAGGGCCGCGCCGTGGATCGCCGCCACAGTCTCGTCCGTAACGATGACCGTGCGCCCTTTCGCCAGGGGCGCGATGCGCCCGCCCGCCTGGGCCAGCAGGCCGCGCCCGACCACGACGTCATAGGCGGCGAAGGCGCCGCCGCTCACGGCAAGGGTGGTCATGTCCGGGTCTCCGCGCGTCTTCGATTGCGCCAGTGCCGGCGCAGGTTCTTGTGAATGGCGTCCACCGCCTGGCCGTGCGAGCCTTGGCCCACGTCCACCGTCACGTCCGCCTCGCCATAGATGGGATAGCGCGCCTCGGCCAAGGTGGTCAGCACCGCCAAGGGGTCCTTGCCGCGAAGCAAGGGCCGCGTGTCGCGTCGCGCCACGCGCTCTGCGATCACGGTCAGATCGGCCCTCAGCCAGATGGTGTCGGCGCGATCCTTCAGCAGAGCCCGCGTTTCGGCGTTCATCATCGCCCCGCCGCCGGTGGCCAGCACGATGGGCGGACCCTCCAGCAGGCGACGCATCACCCGCGCCTCGCCCGCCCGGAACTCGTCCTCGCCCAAGGCCGCGAAGATTTCCGACACTGTCATGCCGGCCGCCGCCTCGATCTCCACATCGCCGTCGGCAAAGGGCAGCTTCAGTCTATTGGCCAGCCGGCGCCCGACTGACGATTTGCCCACCCCCATCAGCCCGACCAAGGCTATGATGCGCGTCGGCGCCGGATTCGCGCGCCGCCTCATCCGGCGGCTCCGGCGGAACGGACGGTCGAAGGAACGGCGAAGGCGAAGGCGCAGGCAGGCATGATCCCTGAAACCTCTACACCAAGCCAGACCATGCGCCATCCGTTCGGCGCGCGGATCGTGCGATGACGCCTCAGATCGAGGCCTTTCTGGAGATGATGGCGGTCGAACGCGACGCCTCGCCCCACACCCTGTCGGCCTATGGTCGCGACCTGGCCGATGCGGAAACTGCGCTGGCCGAGGCGGGCGGCCTGATGCAGGCGGACGCCGAGGCGGTGGAAGCCTGGTTCGCCGATCTATCCCGACGCGGCTTGTCGGCCGCCACCGCCGCACGCCGCCGGTCCGCCGCGCGTCAGTTTTATCGATTCGCCCTGGCCGAGGGCTGGCGCGCGGACGATCCATCGCGCCGCCTCGACGCGCCCAAACAAGGGCGGTCCCTGCCCAAGGTGCTGAGCCGCGCAGAGATCGACGCCCTGCTGGCCGCCTCGGCCGCCCGCGACGCGGCGGCGGGCCTGCGCCTAGTCGCTCTGGTCGAGATGGCCTACGCCTCGGGGCTGCGGGTGTCCGAACTGCTGGGGCTCAAGATCGAGGCGGTGCGGCGCGATCCGGCCTATCTGATCGTGCGCGGCAAGGGCGGCAAGGAACGGCTCGCGCCCCTGAACCCCGCCGCCCGCGAGGCGATCAAGGCTTGGCTGACCGCCCGCGACGCCAAACTCAAGGGAAAGGATGGGCGCAAGCCTGACGGACCCGACAGCCCCTGGCTCTTCCCCTCCTTCGGCCGCAGCGGCCACCTGACCCCGCGCCGCTTCGCCCAGTTGCTGGACGAGGCCGCGATCACGGCCGGCATCGACCCGGCCCGCGTCAGCCCCCACGTCCTGCGCCACGCCTTCGCCACCCACCTGCTGGAAGGCGGCGCCGACCTGCGCATCGTCCAGACCCTGCTGGGCCACGCCGACATCGCCACCACCCAGATCTACACCCACGTCGCCACCGACCGCCTGGCCCAGGTCGTCCACCAGAACCACCCCTTGGCGCGCGACGACTGAACCGCCGCTTGCCGGGCGGCGTTGACCTCTCTAGTTTCCCCTGCCTTCCCCAAGGGCGCTCTTGCCCGTTTGCAGTTCCCGGACGCCTTGATGGCCACGCACTATCTCGACTTCGAAAAGCCGATCGCCGATCTGGAAGCCAAGATCGAGGAACTGTCGCTGCTGTCCGACACCTCGGGCGATTTCGACAATGAGATCGAGGCCCTGCGCAAGAAGGCCGATCAGCTGCGCAAGAAGACCTATGCCGGTCTGGATCCCTGGATGAAGACCCAGGTCGCGCGCCACCCCCAGCGTCCGCACTTCGTCGATTATGTCGAGGGTCTGTTCACCGACTGGAACGAACTGCACGGCGACCGTCAGTTCGGCGACGACCAGGCCATCCTGGGCGGTCTGGCGCGGTTTCGCGGTCGGCCGGTGGTCATCATGGGCCACGAAAAGGGTCATGACACCACGACCCGGATCACCCACAACTTCGGCATGGCGCGCCCCGAAGGCTATCGCAAGGCCGTGCGCCTGATGGACATGGCCGAGCAGTTCGGCCTGCCGGTCCTCAGCTTCATCGACACGGCCGGCGCCTATCCGGGCCTTGGCGCCGAGGAGCGGGGCCAGGCCGAGGCCATCGCCCGCTCGACCGAACGCTGCCTGACGCTGGGCGTGCCTTCCATCGCCACCATAACCGGGGAAGGCGGTTCGGGCGGGGCCATCGCCATCGCGGCGGCCAGCCGGGTTATTATGCTGGAGCATTCGATCTATTCGGTCATCTCGCCCGAGGGCGCGGCGGGCATTCTGTGGCGCGATGGCGCGCGGGCCAAGGATGCGGCCATGGCCATGAAGATCACCGGCCCCGACCTGATGCAGTTGAAGATCGTGGATCGCCTGATCGAGGAGCCGACCGGCGGCGCTCACACCGACCGCGAGGCCGCCATCGCCAAGGTCGGCGACGTTCTGGCCGAGGAACTGAGGGGCTTCGCCGGCCTGTCGCCGCAGCAGATCAAGACGCAACGCGCCGAACGCTTCTACGCCATCGGCGCACTGTAGGGCGCCAGCGCCAGCGTTAACGCAGCGTCCATCATCGTCTGACAGGCTGACGTCCTATCCACAACGGTTGCGGGGCGCACGGCCGGCCATGATAACGAGGGCGGGTTCGATCCGGGGCCGAACGGCATGAGCGGCGGCGAATCTCTGCGTGAAAGCGCCGTCTTCAATCTGACGGGCGCGGTTACGATGATCGTCGATGATTCGCCCTTTTCGCTGACCCTGACGGCCAACGCCCTGGCCGGTTTCGGCATCAGACCCAGCTTCGCCATCGGCAGCGGGGCCGAGGCCAAGCGGCTGCTGGCCGAAAAGACGGTCGATCTGCTGGTCATCGACACCGACATGCCTGACATTGACGGGTTCGAACTGGTCCGCTGGCTGCGGCGGTCCGGCCCCAACCCGAACGCCTTCATCCCCGTCATCATGACCGCCAGTCATATCCGGCGCGGCCGGGTCGCCGAGGCGCGCGACTGCGGGGCCAACTTCGTCGTGACCAAGCCGTTCAGCCCAGCGCTGTTGCTGGAGCGCATTCTTTGGGTGGCGCGCGACACCCGGCCGTTTCTCGAGGTCGGGGACTACCTTGGGCCGGATCGGCGCTTCCGCCACACCGACTACGAAGGCGTCGAACGTCGTGCGGACATGTTGCGCCGCAAGACCGCGATGGAGAGCGTGGCTCTATGACCGTCATCACCCACAACCAGAAACGCTCGCGCCTGGCCGAAATGATGGATCGGCCCGGCGGGATCAGCGTCGGCGTCGCCCTGGCCCAGGCCAGATCCAATCTGGACGCCCTTCAGAGCCAGGCGCGCGACATCATCGCCCAGAACATCGCCGTCCTGCTGACCAAGCCCGACCCCGACCTGATCGAGCCGTTGCGGCTGGATGCGGCCTATTCGGCCTCCAGCCAGATCATCGACGCGGCCAGCCCCTTCTCGATGGACGACCTGTGCACGGCGGCCAAGGGACTGTGCGACCTGCTGGACGCCGCGCCGCGCCAGGGCGGCTTCGACTGGCGCATCGCCACCGTCCACGCCCAGGCCATGAAGGTGCTGCTGTCCCTGCCGGCAGAGGAGCAGGCCGCCCGCACCGCCATCCTGACCAATCTGCACGAAGTCCTTCGTCGCAAACTGCCGGCCGCCGATCAGTCTGCGGTCTGAGCCGCCTTTCCGGCGCGGGTCTGCTTCTTCCACAAGGCGGCGTATTCCCCGCCCTGACGCGCCACCAGTTCGTGGTGGGCGCCGCGTTCGACGATCCGCCCGGCCTTCAGGACCAGTATCTGATCGGCGTCCGCCACGGTGGACAGGCGGTGCGCGACGACCAGGGTCGTGCGGCCATTCCGGGCCTTGCGCAGGGTTTTCTGGATCGCCGCCTCGGTTCGACTGTCCAGGGCGCTGGTGGCCTCGTCCAGGATCAGGATGCAGGGGTCGGCCAGCAGGGCGCGGGCGATACCGACCCGTTGACGCTCGCCGCCCGACAGCTTCAGCCCACGTTCGCCGACCTTGGTCTGCATTCCTTCGGGCAGGCCCCGGATGAAGTCGGCCAGTTCCGCCGCCTCGGCCGCCGCCCAGACCTGGACTTCGTCGGCGTCTGGGCGAGCGAAGGCGATGTTGGCCGCCAAGGTGTCGTTGAACAGGGCCACATCCTGCGGCACCAGGGCCACCGCCGCCCGCAACGACGCCTGGGTCACATCGCGCGCGTCGCGACCGTCGATCAGCACCCGCCCTTCCTGGGGGTCCAGAAGGCGCAGGGCCAGTTTGACGATGGTGGACTTGCCCGCGCCGGACGGCCCGACCATGGCCGTGGTCGTACCGGGCGGGGCGAAGAAGCTGACATCCTCCAACCCGTTGGCTCGCGCGTCGTGGCGGAAACCCACATGCTCGAACCGCACGGCCGCACCGCGCGCATCGGCCGGGCGCGGCAGGGCGACGGCGTCGGGCGCATCGGCCACCTGCGGCGTCTGGCGCGTCACCTTCAGCATCTCCTCCATGTCGATGAAGGACTGGCGGATTTCCCGATAGGCGAAGCCCAGGATGTTCAGCGGCGCATACAGCGAAATCATGATCAGGACGGCGGCGGTCACATCGCCCGGCCCCATCCGTCCTGCCGCCGCCTCGAACCCGGCCATCACCGCCATGACGCCCAGTCCCAGGTTCATGACCAGGGCCTGCATCCCGTTCAGCAGGGCCAGCGAGCTGTTGGCCTTCAGCGACGCCTGGGCGTAGTCGCCCAGCGCTCGCTCATAGGTCTGCGCCGCGCGCGTCTCGGCGCCAAAGGATTTCACCGTCTCATAGTTCAGCAAAGCGTCCACCGAGACGCCGGCGGCCTCGGAATCGGCGGCGTTCATGATCCGCCGATGCTCCAGCCGCCAGTTGGACATGGCGAAGGTGGCGATGGTGTAGATGACCACGACCGCCACGGCGACGGCGGCGAAGCGCCAGTCGTATTTGCCGCCCAGCACAGCGGCGGCCAGCACCAGTTCGACCCCGGTCGGGACCAGGTTGAAGGCCAAGATGCGCAGCAGGAAATCGACCGCGCGCGATCCGCGATCCATCGTCCGCGACAGGGCGCCCGAGCGTTTGGTCTGGTGAAAATCCAGCGACAGGCTCAGCGCATGCGCAAAGGCTTCGGCCGCCGTGGCGCGCTGGGCGGCTGCGCGAACGGGTGCGAACACGACGTCGGAAATCAGCGGCGAGGCCGCCGAAAGCAGCCGCACCAGGGCCCAGCCCACCGCAAAGGCGGCGAAGCCCCAGCCGACGGCGACCGCCGCCCCCTGCCCGGCCGCCAGCCGATTGACCGCCGCGCCGAGCACCAGCGGCGCCAACACCCCAAGCCCCTTGCCCGTCAGCGTCAGGGCGATGGCCGAGATCAGCCGCAGCCGAAGCTGCGGCGCGCCCGAACGCCCCACCAGCCGCGCAAGATCCGCGAGCGCCGTCAGCGTCGCCGGTCCGTCCGCCTTGTCATCCATGCTCCCGGCCTGCTGCGCCTTGACCATCGGGTCGCGCCGGCCGCCTGAGCGCTCTCCACGCATCGCCATCCGCCGCATATGGAAAGCCATTGCGACCGGGGAAAGGCCACGCTGACGCGCGGCCGGGGATTAGTCGCTCAATCCAGCCCGACGATGGCGTCCAACAACTCGTCCACCGCCGCCGCTTGGGTGGCCCAGGAACAGACGAACCGCACCGACCCGTCGTCGAACGGATAGCAGGCCCAGCCCAGGTCGATCAGACGCGCATGCGCCTCGGGCGACATCCGCACGAAAACGGCGTTGGACTCCACCGGATGGGCCAGAACGAAGGATGATCGTGTGGCGATGCCCGCCGCCAGCCGCTGCGCCATCAGATTGGCGTGGGCGGCGCCCGTTTCCCAGTCGCCGCTTTCCAACAGGCCCAGCATGGGCCCGGACAGCAGTCGCGTCTTGGACGCCGTCTGCCCGGCCTGCTTCAGTCGGTTGTCCAAACGCCGCGCCAGGGTCTTGTCGAACAGCACGATGGCCTCGGCGCAGTTCGCCCCGGCCTTGGCCCCGCCGAACACCAGCACATCCACGCCCAGGCGCGGAATATCCTTCAGGTCGAACCCCGCCGCCGCCGCATTGGCCAGCCGCGCCCCGTCCATATGCACGCGATAGCCCCGCGCCTTCACGGGCTCGATCAGGTGGCGCAGTTCCTCCTCGGTATAGATCCCGCCATATTCCGTGGCCTGGGTCAGGGACAAGGCGGCGGGCGGCTGACGATGGCCGACCTCGGCCTCGGCCAACTGCGCCTGCAGGGCCAGGGCGTCGATCTTGCCCGAAAAGCCTGGCAGGCCGATCAGGCCGACGCCATGACCGAAGAAGCCCGGCGCGCCCGTCTCGTCGGTGCAGATATGCGCCGCATGATGCGCCATCACCGCCTCATAGGGCTGGGCCAGCATCGACAGGGCGATGGCGTTGGCGGCCGTGCCGCTGAACACGAACCGCACCTCGGCGTCCGCATCCAGCCGCTGCCGGATCTGATCGGCGGCGCGCGTGGTCACGTCGTCGCCGCCGTAAGCACGGGCGAACCCCTTGTTGGCGCGCACCAGGCCTTCGATGGCGCTCAGCGCCATGCCCGCCGTATTGTCGGACCCGAAATCGTAGCGCATCAGCCGGCCTTGCCCGGAAGACTGCGAACCGGCGCGTCGATGGTGTCGTGACCGGCGTCGCCATAGGGTACGGCGACCTGATGCGGGAACGGAATCTCGATCCCGGCCCCGTCTAGCGCTTCCTTGCCGCCCTGCATCAGATCGGCCTGGGTCTGCCACCAGTCGCCGACCTTGACCCAGGCGTGCAGAGTGATCTGGACCGAACTGTCCAACAGGCCCGTCACCCCCGTCCACGGCTTGGGATCGTGCAAGACCTTGTCGTGCGACCCGGCGACGTCAGCCAGCACCTGACGCGCCTGGTTCAGGTCGTCGCCATACCCGACAGTGAAATGAATCTCGATCCGCCGGGTCTGCTGCCCCGTCAGATTGGTCAGGGAGTCGCTCAGGACCTTGGAGTTTGGAATGACGATCTTGTGGTTGTTGGCGTTCGACAACTGGGTCGTGAACAGGTCCAGCCGCTGCACCGTGCCCGACATCCCGCCCACGTCCACCACGTCGCCGACGCGATAGGGCCGCAGCACCAGCAGCATGATACCCGACGCCACGTTGGACAGCGTGCCCTGCAACGCCAGACCGACCGCCAGCGACGCCGCGCCCAGCACCGCGATGATCGAGGTCGTCTGCACCCCCAGCCGTTGCAGCACGGCGATCATGCCGACGATTATGACCACCACCCGCACCACCTGTACGGCGAAGCTGAGGACCGTCGGGTCGTGCCGGAAGCCGCGCACCCGCGACAGGGCCTTGCGCGCCGCGCTGGACGCCCATTTGGCCGCAAACAGGGTCGCGACGAAGATCAGGATGGCGATGGTCAGGTTGACGGCGAATTCGCCGGCCAGTTCGGTCAGTTTGGCGATCATGACCGCATCGACCGCAATGGCCTTGCGGCCGGCGGCGACCGCTTGGTCCAGGGAGGCGACGTCAAGAGAGAGGGTCGAAGACATGGGCCGGGTCTAACGCTTGACGCCGCGATTGGAAGCCCCGAGCGCCCGTTTTCATGCCTTGGCGATGCGTCCGCCGCCGCTTTCTATGGCGTCCAGCAGGTTCATCACATTGTCCAGGGTGTCGGCCTCGCGCGCGGGCTTGTCCCAGCGGATGCGGCTGACGCGCGGAAATCGCATGGCCACGCCCGACTTGTGCCGGGTCGAGCGGTTCAGCCCCTCGAAGGCGATCTCCAGAACCAGGCCGAAATCCCGCTCGGCCCGCACCGAGCGGACGGGTCCGAAACGATCCACCGTGTGATCCCGTACGAACTTGTCCAACTGCTTCAACTCCTCGTCGGTGAAGCCGAAATAGGCCTTTCCGACCGGCGTCAGCACCCCGTCATCGGTCCAGACGCCGAAGGTGTAGTCGGAATAGAAGCTGGATCGCTTTCCGTGCCCGCGCTGGGCGTACATCAACACCGCGTCGATGACGTGCGGGTCGCGTTTCCACTTGAACCACGGCCCCTTGGGCCTTCCGGCCAGATAGGGACTGTCCCAGCGTTTCAGCATCAGCCCCTCGGCCGCCGCCCCGACCGGCGGATCGGCCCTCAGGCGCGCCAGCTCGTCCCAGTCGGCATAGTGGACCAGCGGCGACAGATGCAGCCGCTCGCCCGCATGATCGGCCACCAGCGTCTCCAGCCGCGCGCGACGCTGGCGCAGAGGCAGACTGCGAAGGTCTTCGCCGTCCTGCGCCAGCAGGTCATAGGCCACCACCGCCGCCGGAAAGGCCTGCATCGCCTTGGCGTCCACCGTCTTGCGGTTCAGCCGCTGCTGCAGATCGCCGAACGGCGCCACCGCCCCCTCGCGCCAGACGATCAGTTCGCCGTCGATGGCGCCCTCAAACGCCAGGGCGTCCATCACATCGGGGAAGGCCGCCGAAATCTCGTCGCCGGTGCGGGAGTAGAGTTTGCGCACCTCGCCCTCCAGCACGGCCTGGACGCGGATGCCGTCCCACTTCCATTCGGCGGCGTAATCGGCGGGCGACAGTTTGGGCAGATCGACCGCCTCGTCGATGGCGACCGCCAGCATGACGGGCCGGAACCGACCGGGCGCATCGGGGCTTGGCCGCTCGGCCCGCCCCTCCAGCCAGGCGAACAGGTCGGCATAGGGCGGCTCCACCGCGTGCCAGACCTCCTCGATGGCCGAGGCGTCCAGCGCCTCCAGCGTCGTCTCCCCTTCGTCGCCGTCCGGCGACGGCGGCGTGGGCGCGACGTCGGGGCGCATCATCGCCGCCGCCGTCTTGGCCAGCCGCGCCGACAGGCCGACCCGCAGGGCCCCGGTCATCAGCTTCAACAGCGCCCACCGCCCCTTGGGCTCCAGCGCATCCAGCCAGTTTTCCAGCAGGCCCCGCACCTCGACCCGGCTGGCCGTCCTCAGCGCCTCGACCACCTCGGCCAGTTCCGGCTCGCGGTTGGGGCGGCGGTCCGGCGTCACCGGCCAGATCAGGGCGACCGTCTCGGCCAGATCGCCCACATAGTCGTAGGACCAGCCGAACAGCACGCTGTCCACCCGCCCCTCCACCGCCTTTCGGATCATGGCCGGCTTGGCGGCGTCGAAGGTCAGGTCGCCGGTCAAGGCGGCCAGCGCCCACCCCCGGTCCGGGTCCGGCGTCGCCCGCAGATAGTCGCGCACCAGCACCAGTTTGGCGTTGCGCGACGCCGTTAGCGACAGGCGATCCAGAAGTTCGGCGAAGGCGCGCATTTCCATCCCTGTCCTGGCGCGCCAACCGTCGCCGCTGGTCTCAAACGAAAAACGCCCCGGAGGTTTCCCTCCGGGGCGCTTGTCGCCGGTGCGACGGCCTAGTTGAACAGGCCCGCGATCACGGCGGTGATCAGACCACCCGCAACGGCCGCCAACACGACGTCGTTGCCGCTGCGGACATATTGATAGCCGTGGGGCGGGGCGCGCAGACCGTAGCGGCCGTAGTCGCGCACAACATAGTCGTTGGTGCGGTAGTAGGACGGCATCCGCTGACCATATCGCCACGACCGGACCTCATAACCGCGCGGCGGCACATAGCGCGGCGCCTGATAACGGCGCTGGGCCTGCTGCCAGCGGGCGTAGGCGCGCTGTTCTTCGCGATAGGCGTGGCGCTCGCGCCGTTGCTCGTGGCGGAAGTCGCGGCGGTCATGTCGCTGCTCACGACGGAAATCGCGGTGATCCGGGCCGGGCCCATGGCGCGCGGCGGGGCCGTGCGGACCATGCGGGGGCATGGGCTGTGCCGAGGCCGCACCCGCGGCGCCCAGGGCGCCGGCGGCCATGACTGCAGCGATCGCGGCGGTGAGTGTCTTTCTCATGGTCGTGTCTCCATCTGCGGCCGAAACGATTCGACGCTTTGCCTTTATGGAGGGGGCGGCCTGAGGCCAGTCTGAACCGCGTCGTTCGGCCGAGGTTCATCGCACGGCCGCACTCTGGCCGTAATGGATCGTACGTCAGGCGGCGGCCGAAGCCTCCGAGGGCTGCTCGAAGGCCATGGCGACCGCGTCGCGCCCCCCGCCGACCCGGCCCATCAGCAGGGCCAGGGCGCTGAAGTCGATCGGCTTGTTCAGATAGGCGTCGGCTCCGGCATTCAGGCCCGCCTCGTGATCCTCCGACCGCGCGGAGGCGGACAACACGACGATGGGCGTGTCGGCGTTCAGACCGCCGCTTTCGCGGATCAGGCGTGTCGCGCTCAATCCATCCATCACCGGCATGTTGACGTCCATGATGATCAGGTCGAACGGCTGGCTGGCGGCGCTATCGACGGCGATCTGGCCGTTTTCGGCGGTGGCGGTGATATGGTTGGCCGAACTCATCCACGCCTCCAGGATCATGCGGTTGACCGGATGGTCCTCGACCACCAGCACGCGAAGCGACTCGCCGCCCTCGATTTCGGCACGGACTTCTTCAGCCATGACCGGCTTGGCCCATTCCACCACCTCGGCCTCGATATCCAGGGTGAAGCACGAACCTTCCGCCAGTTTGGAGGTGACGGTGATGTCCCCGCCCATGATGTTGGCCATGCGCCGCGCGATGGTCAGGCCCAGACCCGTGCCGCCGAACCGGCGCGTGGAGGAGCTGTCCACCTGGGTGAACGGCAGGAACAGCCGCTCCAGATCGGCCGCCGCGATGCCGGCCCCGCTGTCCTGGACGATGAACTGGAAACGCACGCGCTGATCCGAAATCCGGTGCGAGCGCACGGTGTAGTGGATGCGTCCCGCCTCGGTGAACTTGACCGCGTTGGACAACAGGTTCTGCACGACCTGGCAGACGCGCAACGGGTCGCCGCGCACCACGGTCGGCGTTTCGCCCTCGAAGGTGGAGACGAACTCCAAACCCTTCGCCTCGGCCTGGGCCTCGAACGGGCCGGTGATGCGCTTGTGCAGACTGTCTATTGAGACATCTACGACCTCGAAATTCATCTTGCCCGCCTCGATCTTGGTCATGTCGAGGATGTCGTTCAGCAGCGACAGCAGATTGTCGCCCGAGTTGCGAATGATCGACAGATACTCCCGCTGGGTCGTCTCCAGTCGTGTCGCGCTGAGAAGTTGGGCGGCGCCCAGCACCCCGTTCATCGGCGTTCTAAGCTCGTGCGAGATCACGCCCAGAAAGTTGGACTTGGCGTCATTGGCGGCGTTGGCCTTGTCGCGGGCCGCCTCAAGCTCTTCAATCAGATGCGCCTGGTGCGCCTGGAAGACGCGAATACGTTCTTCGCGCAACAGGGTCATGGTCACCAGAACAAACAAGCCGGCGGCGGTGAACGGCAGAACCGCCAGCATGGACCAGAACTCGGCTCCGCCCCACAGGCTCATCAGGATGATCGCCGCTGAGGCGCCATAGGGTGATGAAATGATCAGGGCCTGTCGCGGCGAACTGCGAAGCTGAGCGAAAACCAGCACGTAGCCGGAAATGATCAGGGCCAAGGCCAGCGGCTGACCAAAGCTGGCGCCGGAAAACCACGCCAGCAACGGCGCCGTCGCCCACGCGCCGGTGGTGACGGTTGCGACAGTGGGAAAGACCAGCCCCCAGCCGCCTTCAACGCGATGGCTGACTCGACGCTCGACCACGCCGCGAACCGACCCTGCCACGACAGTCAAACCAAACCAAAGCGTCGCCTTGAACCATCCGATCGTGCCCAGCAGTCCCAGGGCCCAGGAGGCGATGATCATATAGCGCAGATATTGCGTCTGCAGGATGGCCGTCAGGGCCTGGGATGCATCCCCGGCGCGCTGATCGCCTGGCAGCGCCTTCGCAACGCCGTCTGATTCCACCATAGCCCAGAGCCCCACCTTCTGTTTGGTGGCGTGACGCTATGACGAAGATTCTAAGACGATGTGAACGCTGGTTTTTACGCCTGCGCCTCGTCCGGGGTCAGGGCCTTGATCGACAGGGCGTGGACCGGCCCGGCCAGTTCGGCCTTCAACAGGGCGTTGACCGCGCGTTGACGCGCCACGCGCGACTGGCCCTGGAAAGTCTCCGACACGATCACCAGATTGAAGTGGCTTTCGCCGCCAGGCTTGGCGTCCATCCCGCCTTCGTGATGGTGGCCGGCGTGCCGCCAGCTGTCATCTTCGATCTCCAGCCGTCGGGGGGCCAGGCCCTCCGTCAGTTTTGCACGAATAATTGCCGCGACCGGGCCTTCCGACATGATCGATTCCTTGATGCCGTCCAATTCGGCCCTACACTTCGGCTGATGTCCGCCTCCTTTCAATACAAGCCGCGCTTCACCGACATCCGCGTGAAGCCGCCCAAGCCCGAGGAAGAGGCGGCCCAAGCCGACGTTCTTCACCTCAAGCCGGGCGAAAAGCCCTGCCAGTGGCCCGATTGCCGCAAGGCCGCGACGGCCAAGGCGCCCAAGTCGCGCGACCGGCTGAACGACTTCTACGAGTTCTGTCAGCCCCACGCCGGCGAATACAACAAGGGCTGGAACTTCTACGCCGGCATGAGCGAGGGCGAGGTCCGCGCCGCCCAAGAAAATGAGGCCATGACCGGCGGCCGCCCGACCTGGGAGATGAAGGCCGGCAAGTTCACGCGCGAGGCCGCCGCCTTCGCCTCCAAGATGGGCACGTCGAACACCACCGGCGCCGGCTCATGGCGCGACAGCTTCGGCCTGTTCGGCCGCAAGGGCGATCAGGCGCCGCAGTCCCCGACCGAGGATCGCCGCGTGGGCAAGCTGGAACGCGCCGCGCTCGCCGACCTGGGCCTGGATCCCGGCGCCGACAAGGCCAAGGTGAAGGCCAGTTATCACGAGATGCTGAAACGCTTCCACCCGGACACCAACGGCGGCGACCGCGGCGCCGAGGCCAAGCTGCAGCGTGTCATCAAGGCCTGGAAGACGCTGAAGAAGGCCGGGTTGGCCTAAGGCCTGCCCGGCGCCTTGGAGATCAGTTGATCCGCGATCATTTGCGGGGCCTTGGCGTTCATATAGATCAGCGCCTGTTCCGCCGCGGCGCGATCCGCCCGGTTCGCCGTCGATAAGCCGAGCGACGCCAGAAAAGTCGCCCCCGCGCGTTGATCGGGGCAGGCCGGCCCTTCGATGCCGAACGGTTTGGCCGCGTTGTTGAAAACGCAACTGCGGGCGGCCTCGCTGGCCTCATCCCAGGCCCGATCCAGGCTCGCCCTGCTCAAGCCTTTCTCGCGTTCGACCCGCGCCGAAGCTCCCAGTTGGATCACATGGGAAGCAATGGCGGCATGGATCCAACGAGGCGGCAAATCAGATCGGCCCGTACAGTCCTGTGAGATCGCCAGAAGGTCGGCGCCGCGTTGCGACAGGGCGCGCATCCCTTGCGACATGCTGCGGTCATAGGCAGTCATCACCGCCTGCTGCTCCGCCTCCGGCAGGCGCGACCAAGCACAGGCTCCCGTCGCCAACGGCACGTCCGTCGCAGACAGGATCGCAAGCGCAGCGACAACCTGAATCATGGACACCCCCTACGTCCCAACCCGTGACTGTTACTGGCACAATCGAGAGGACAACGGCAAGCGGTCGGGGTGTCACTCTGCGTAGATCATCTTGCGGGTCATCCCGCCGTCGACGGTCAGGACCTGTCCCGTCACGAAGCTGGCCTGGGCAAGATACAAGACCGCCTGGGCGATGTCGCCGGGACGGCCGACGCGGCCGACCGGGTGCTGATCGTAATCGACCGGCCGCAGGCCTTCGCCGTCGGAAATCCAGCCCGGGGCGATGGCGTTGACCCGAATCTTCGGACCCAGGCTGATCGCCAGCGCATGGGTCAGGGCCACGAGCGCGCCCTTCGACGCCGCATAGGCTTCGGTCTCCGGCTCCGACATGAACGCGCGGGTGGAGGCCATGTTGACGATGGCCCCGCCCTCCCTGAGCAAGGGAATGGCGGACCGACACATCAGGAAGGTGCCGGTCAGGTGGCTGTCGACCACCTTGCGCCAGTCGGCCAGCGACAGATCGGCTAGCGGCCCATTGACCGGATCGGCGACCCCGCCGTTGTTGACCAGCAGATCAAGCTGCGACCAGCCCAAGGTTTCGAAGGCGCGCGCGACCGAGGTCTCGTCTCCCAGATCGCAGTCGATATGGCGCGCCGCGCCCTTCCCCGCTTTCAGGTCGAACGAGGCGACGTCCCATCCCTGGTCGATGAGCGACTGGCACAATCCCGATCCGATCAGGCCCGATCCGCCCGTGACGATGGCTTTCTTCATGGGCCTCACAACTGGTCGGACCCGGGTTGGTTGCGACGGTCAGGGTTGTCCGGCGGCCAGACCGTTCGAAGCGGTCATCATCGGCGCGGCCGGTTCGCGGAAATAGCGGTCGATGCCGTCCGCGACCGTCTTCATCAACCGGCGGCGGGCGCGCTCGTCGGTCAGCATCCGCTCGTCCTCGGGATTGGTGATGAAACCCATCTCCAGCAGCACCGCCGGCACGTCGGGCGCCAGCAGCACGGCCAGACCGGCGTCGCGGTGGCTACGGCGCAGCAGCGGCGTCTCGGAACCTTCCAGATGGGTCAGCAGAACGCGCGCGAACTGGGCCGATCGGTTCTGCGTCGCGCGCTGGGTCATGTCCAGCAGTATGCGGTCCACCGAGGGATCGCGTCCCGGCAGATGCAATTCGCGGTGCCAGTTGTCGCCGTGCGTGAACTCTCGCACCGCCCGACCCGCCCCCTGTTCGGACAGGGTGTAGACGCTGGCCCCGCGCAGAGCCGGATCGGCGCCGGCGTCTGCGTGCAGGGAGATGAACAGGTCCGCGTCCGCCTGGCGTGCGATGGCCACGCGACGATACAGATCGACATAACGGTCGTCCTCGCGCGTCAGTCGCACGCGATAGCGCCCAGTCCGCTCCAGCTCGCTCTTCAGCGCCAGGGCGGCGGCCAGGGTCACGGTCTTTTCGCGTGCGCCGGCGCCGCTGGCGCCGGGATCGTTGCCGCCATGGCCTGCGTCGATGACGATCAGCGGCTTTCCTGACCGACGCGGCGCGGGCGGGGGAACCGATGGCGACGGCGCACGGGCGGCCGCGACGGCGCCGCCCACCGCCTTCAGGTCGATGACATAACGATAGTGGCTGACCCCGTCGCCGGGCGGCAGCAGAAAGCGCCGCTCGATCTCGCTGCCGCGCGCCAGCTCCAGCTGGATGCGCGACGATCCGCCCGAAGCCGACACGGCGTAGGATCGCACCAGCCCCGAACCGTCCCCGTTCAGCCCACGGCCCGGCGCCACGCCGTTCAGCGCCAGGGTGACACGCCCCTGCCCGCCGGCGTCGACCACCCGGCCCTGCGCCGCCTTTTCCAGATCGATGACCACGCGGGTCCGGTCGCCGTCCGCGCCGAAGCGCACGCTGAGCACATCGCCCTGAGCGCCCCAGGCGAAGCCGCGCGTGCCGAACAGCCCCACGCCGCAGATGACCACGAAGGCCAGGGCGGTCATCGCCCATTCCTTCGCGCCCCAGCGCATCAGACCTGTCAAAACGCGACCGCTCATTTGCGCCGACGAACCTACTGAAAGCCTACTCGACCCTCAGGATGCCAGACGCTCGTATTCAGGGGGTTAAGGCCAACGCCTTTTAATTCGCGAATTGCGTGACTATGCTGTGACCGCTCGCGAACCGATCGCGCCGATTTCGCCCTTTGCGAAGCCTGGCGCGCCCTCCTCGCGGCGATGACTTTCACCAATCCTAGAATCTCCCGGCATCGCCGAGGATTCGAAGAGCGGACCAGGGATGCGGCCTTCCCAAGGGATTGGCGCGCCCGGTTCAGGACCGACGACTTCCATGAGCCTTAACGCCTGCGCACCCCAACGGCTTGATCAAGCCTGCTTCGCCGTTCTCGGCGAGGGGATGTCGCGCGCGCCGGCCCTCACCTTCATTCGGCGAGCCGCCATGACCCTGTTCCGCCATCCGGGACGGTCGGCCTGCGCGCGCCAGAGAGAGACCTTCCATGTCAAAGACCATGCTGATCGACGCGGCCCACCCGGAGGAAACCCGGGTCGCCATCGTGGACGGACGCCAGATTGAGGAATTCGATTTCGAATCCCGTGCGAAGCGCCAGCTTCGCGGCAACATCTACCTCGCCAAGGTCACCCGCGTAGAGCCCAGCCTTCAGGCCGCCTTCGTCGAATACGGCGGCAATCGCCACGGCTTCCTGGCCTTCAACGAAATCCACCCGGACTACTACCAGATCCCCGTCGCCGACCGCGAAGCCATCATGGCCGAGGCGCACGACGACGACGACGAGGACGATCTGGACCGCGAATCGACCGGCGACGACGTCGATCCCGACGCCGCCCTGGCCGATGAGGAGCGGCTGAAGCGGCGCCTGATGCGTCGCTACAAGATCCAGGACGTCATCAAGCGTCGCCAGATCCTGCTGGTCCAGGTCGTCAAGGACGAACGCGGCGCCAAGGGCGCGGCCCTGACCACCTGGCTGTCGCTGGCCGGCCGCTACTGCGTGCTGATGCCCAACACCGGCAAGGGCGGCGGCATTTCGCGCAAGATCACCAACACCTCGGACCGTCGTCGCCTGAAGAGCGCGGTCGCGGCTCTGGACGTGCCCACGGGCATGGGCCTGATCATCCGCACGGCCGGCGCCAAGCGCACCAAGGCCGAGATCAAGCGCGACTACCAGTACCTGCTGCGCCTGTGGGAGACGATCCGCGAGACCACGCTGGCCTCTCACGCCCCCTCGGTGATCTACGAGGAGGAAAACCTGGTCCGCCGCGCTGTGCGCGACATGTTCGACAAGGACTTCGACGGCATTCAGGTCGAGGGCGTCGAAGGCTTCAAGGAAGCGCGCGACTTCATGCGCGTGCTGATGCCCGCCCAGGCCAAGAAGGTTCACCTGTATCGCGGCTCGCGGCCCCTGTTCGCGGCCAACGGCATCGAGGAGTTGCTGACCCAGATCCACCAGCCGGTCGTGCCGCTGAAGTCGGGCGGCTATCTGGTCATCAACCAGACCGAGGCCCTGGTGGCCATCGACGTCAACTCCGGCCGCGCCACCAAGGAGCGCAACGTCGAGCAGACGGCGTTCAAGACCAATATGGAGGCGGCTGTCGAGGCTGCGCGCCAGTTGCGTCTGCGCGACCTAGCCGGCCTGGTCGTGATCGACTTCATCGACATGGACGAGGGCAAGAACAACCGCGCCGTGGAGAAGGTGCTGAAGGACGCCCTTTCGTCCGACCGCGCCCGCATCCAGATGGGCCGCATCTCGCCCTTCGGCCTGATGGAGATCAGCCGCCAGCGTCGCCGCCTGGGCGTGATCGAGGGCGCGACCGAGGCCTGCCCCCACTGCCAGGGCACCGGCCGGATCCGCTCGGCCGAATCCGCCGCCCTGATGACCCTGCGCGCGGTCGACATCGAGGCCGGCAAGAACGGCGCAGGCGTCGTTGTGCTGAAGGTCTGCACCGCCGTCGGCCTGTATATCCTGAACCACAAGCGCGCCTATCTGCAGGCCCTGCTGGAACGTCGCGGCCTGAACGTCATCGTCCAGATCGACGACAGCCTGGGTCAGGGCGAACACAGTATCGAGCGCACCGAGACCAACGAGGACTTCGTCGCGCCCGAGATCGAAATGCCCGATCTGGACGACGACTTCGACGCCTCGCTCTATGAGGACGAAGAGGACGACGAGGACGAGGAAGTCGTTGCCGACGACGAGGACGACGACGAGGACTCGCTGGAGCGCGAGGACACCGACGACGACGAACCACGCGAGCGGTCGGAGCGTCACGACGGAAACGGCCGCGGTCGCAACCGTCGCCGTCGTCGCGGCGGTCGGCGCGACGAGGGGGCCGTGGACGCCGTGTCCGCAGACGACGCCTCTGACGACGAGGAAGACGAGAACGGCCGTCGTCGCCGTCGCGGCCGTCGCGGCGGTCGCCGGATGCGCGAGGACGGGGATCGCGACGTCTATACCTGGGTGCGCGGCCGCACGCCCTCGCTGGACGAGCCCTATGTCTGGTTCGACCCGCTGAACCCCGGTCGCGGCGAGGGCCGCAGCGAGCGCTTCGAACGCGCCGAACGTCTTGAAGCCGACGCCAGCGTCGAGCCTCTGACCGCGACAGTTGACGAAGCCAATGCCGAAACCACGAACGAGGAAGGCGGCCGTTCGCGTCGCCGCCGTCGTCGCGGTCGCGGTCGTGGCGGCGAGGCCGGCGCGGCGCACGAGATCAAGGTCGAGAACCGCGCCACCAACGAAGGCATGCCGCCCGACGGCTCGCCCGAGACGCCGATGGCGGTCATGATCCAACCGACCAGCGAAACCGTCGAGGCCGCCGCGCCGGCACTTGCGCCCGAACCGCAGCGCCGCCGCGTGCGTCGCAAGTCGGCCAGCGCCAGCCTCGAGGTCGCGACCGAGCCGCACCCCGACACGGCCATCGAGCCGAACGAGGCGACGGTGGAAGGCGAACCGGCCGATCTGGACGTCACACCGCACGAGGCGCTCGTCTCGGAGACGGTCGAGATCGCCCCGGTCGAGCAGCCCGCCGCGCCTGCTCCGACGCCGATCGAGCCCTCGCCCGCCGTCTTGGCCGAACCCTTCGTTGCGCCAAAGCCCGAGATCGATGTCGAGGCCATCATCGCCGAGGATCCCAACCAGATCGTCGCGCCGCCCGAAAAGCCCAAACGCGGGTGGTGGCGCCGCTGATCGGTCAAGATTATATTGTCAGGATGCAGGCGGGGGCCGGTCGCTATTGGAGTTCAGCCATGAGGTGGCTTCCCCGATCTGCATCCCGTCTTCTGGCGGCGGCGGCGACGGCCTTTATGGCCTTGTCCGTCGCCGGCCAGGCCGCCGCACAGAGCCTGATCCGCGACACCGAGATCGAGGGCATCGTGCGCGAATGGGCCGACCCGGTCTTCACGGCCATGGGGCTGAACCCGTCCGACATCCAGGTCCTGCTGGTCAATGACGACGAACTGAACGCCTTCGCCACGCGCGGGCGGATCATGGGCGTCAACACCGGCCTGATCCTGCGCACCAAGACGCCCAACGAACTGCTGGGCGTGATGGCGCACGAGGCCGGCCACATCAAGAACCGCCACACCCTGCGCGACGGCGCCCAGAACGCCGGCAAACAGCCGATGTTCATGACCATGGCCCTGGGCGCCCTGGCCATCGCGGCGGGTGCGCCGGACGCGGGCGTGGCCTTGCTGGGGTCCAGCCAGTATTTCGGCGCCCTGGGCGCCCTGCGCTACATGCAGGGCCAGGAGGGCGAGGCCGATCTGACCGGCGCGCGCGGCCTTGAGGCGGCCGGTGAATCCGGCGCGGGCCTGGTGTCCTTCTTCGACAACTTCCGCTCGCAGGAAGTCTTCTCCGACGCCCGGCGCTATCCCTACTTCCGCAGCCACCCCCTGTCGTCGCAGCGCATAGAGACCCTGCGCCGCTATGTGCAGGAACAACCGCACTACGACCACCGCGACAGCCCCGAGCGTGTGGCTCAGCACGCCCTGATCCTGGCCAAGATCCACGCCTTCATGGACGCGCCGACTGCGACGCTGCGGGACTATCCCTCCACCGACGTCTCCCTGCCCGGCCGCTACGCCCGCGCCATCGCCTGGTATCGCGACGGCCAGACGGACAAGGCCTTGACGGCCGTGGACGCCCTGATCGCCGGCGATGTCGCGAACCCTTATTTCCAGGAACTGAAGGGCCAGATTCTCTTCGAGGAGGGCCGCCCCGCCGAAGCCGTCGCCTCTCACCGCGAAGCCGTGCGACTAAAGCCCGACGCTCCTCTGCTGCGCGTCAACCTGGCCCACGCCCTGATCGAAACCAACGACAAGGCCAATCTGGACGAGGCCATCGACCAGTTGAAACGCGCGGTCGTCGCCGAAAAGGACAACACCATGGCCTGGCGTCTGCTGGCCCAGGCCTACGCCGCCCAGGGCAAGGAGGGCGAGGCGCGCCTGGCCTCGGCCGAATACTATTTCGCCGGCGGCGACGAGAAACAGGCGACCCAGTTCGCCCTGCGCGCCCGGTCCATGCTCGACCCCGGCTCCATCGAATGGCGCCGGGCGGTGGACATCGTCCTGGCCTCGGGCGCCACGCCCGACGATCTGCGCGACCTCGACCAACGCGAGGCCGCCCGCCGGCCCACGACCCTGAACTGACTTTCCCCGACTGCGAGCCTTCATGACCGACGACGCCCCCGCGCCTGCACCCGAACCCCACGCCGCCGCCCAGCCCAGGACGGCGGGGCTGCTGAGCGGCGGGCGCGCCGGCTACATCGCCCTGGGCCTGTCGGTCGTCGCCCTGGGTCTGGCGGCCGCCCCCTATTTCACCGGCGGCTCCAATGTCCGCACCTATTTGCTGAACCACCCCGAGGTCTTGCAGGAGGCCAGCCAGGCGCTGCAGGCCAAGGAAGGCCAGGCCCGCGTTGACGAAACCAACGCCGCCGCCGCCGCCAACGCCGGCCTTCTGGCGCCCGACAGCCGCGATCCCGCCTTCGGTCCGGCGGACGCCAAGGTCACGGTGATCGAATTCTTCGACTTCCGCTGTCCCGGCTGCAAGGCAGTAGCTCACGACTATCGCGCCCTGATGGCGGCCCACCCTGAGGTTCGGTTCGTCTTCAAGGATTGGCCCATCCTGGATCGCGGCGACGACATCACCTCGCAATACGCCGCCCGCGCCGCCCTGGCCGCGCATCAGCAGGGCAAATATCTGGAGGTGTACGACGCGCTGATGAACGAGCGCGCCCTGACCCTTCAATCCATTGACGCCATCCTGGCCGCGCATGGCGTGGACATGACCCGCGCCAAGGCGACCCTGGCCTCGCCCGAGACCACACGCCACATCGCCGACATCCACACCACGGCCGCCGCCCTGCGCCTGCAAGGCACCCCGACCTTCTTCGTCAACGGCAAGGCCGCCGCCAGCATCGACCCTGCCGAGATCGGCAGGATGATCGAGGCCGCAAAGAAATAGGCCCGCGATGCTGAACCGCCTGCCCTGGGCTTTGGTCGTCTTCCGGCTGCTGTGCGCGCCTGCGCTGGTCGGCTTGGCGATCATCGCGCCTCAGGCGGGCGGGACCGCCGCGATCCTGCTGTCCCTGGCGGTGTTGTCCGACATCTTCGACGGCGTCATCGCCCGTCGGCTGAAGGTGGTCACCCCAACCCTTCGACGCTGGGACGGTCGGGCGGACGTGATCTTCTGGTTGAGCGCCGCCTGGGCCCTTTGGCTGATGCATCCGGCCCTGGCGGCGATAGTGGGGCCGCTGGCCTTGATCCTGCTTGTCTTGGAGCTCGCCAATCACGCGGTCAGCTTCGCGCGCTTTCGGCGCGAGGCTTCGCCGCACCACTGGCTGTCCAAAATGTTCTGCCTGTGTCTGTGGGCGCTGTTCGTTCAGCTGTTCGTATCTGGCCAGACGAGTTGGCTGCTGTGGCTGACCTTCGGCCTGGGCGTGCTGTCGCAGATCGAGGCTTTCGCCATCACGATGCGGCTGAGGGCGTGGCGCTGCGACGTGCCGTCCGTTTTCGCCCTGGGGCGTTAGGCCTCGGCCAACGTCATCTGACCGCCGATCCATTCGACGCCCGCGTGGCGCAAGGCGTCGTTCGCCGCCGCCTCGTCGCCCATCGCCTGTTCGGCGCGATAGAGGACATAATAGCTGTAGGGGTCGTTGGGCCAGTCCTTCAGCAGTTCGCCGATCTTGGCCTTGGCCCCCGCCGCATCGCCCGACGCCAGCAAGGCGGCCGCCACGCTGCGGCGGGTCGGATACCAGATCATCGGCGGATCACCCCCTTCGGGGTTCATCGCCTGGATTTGCGCGGCACGGCCATAGGCGGCGATGGCGGCGGGATAGTCGGCCTCGATCATGGCCGCCCGCCCCTCCAGCACCTTCTGGAACAGTTCGGCGAAGCCGGTCTCGCGATCCGCCATCGGTCCCTTGAAAGCCTTATCGGCCAACAGCGCGGCGATGCCCGCCGCCTCGGCCCGCACCGCCCGCGCGTCGTCGCGACGCGCCGCCGCCTCGCCCCGCGCATAACGCCAGCCCACCCGCATCAGCGGCCGACCGGGGTCCGGCTCCGGCAGGGCCGCGACCTGAGCCGCCGTTCCGAACCGGCCGTATAGGGCATAGGCGTCGGCCGCCATGATCTGGCGATAGGCCCAGTAGTCGTCCTCGCCCGCCTGGGGCGCGCCCAGCAGCGTCGGATAGGTCGCCATATACCAGTCGGCCAGCTCCAGCCCCTTTTCGGCCCCGCCCGCCATCAGGGCGCCGCCCATGCCGAAATGGATGTTGTGCGCGTGCAGTCTCATGCCGCGAATGCCGCCGGGCGGTCCGACCAGCTGATCGTAATTCTTGTCCAAGGCCACGGCCTGGACGTTGGACATCATCGCCTCCTTGTAGCGCCCCACGCGATAGAAGGTGTGCGACGGCATATGCACCAGATGGCTGGCCCCCGGCGCCAGCAGGGCCAGCCGTTCGCCATAGGCCAGGGCCCGGTGCGGGTCGTCCGACCATTCGGTCAGGTGGATATACAGGTGGATGGCGCCGGGATCGTTCGGCTGGACCGTCAGGGCGTGTTCCAGGATCGCCATGGCGCGGGTCACGGCCGGATCGGCCGCCTTGCCGTTCTTGTCCCACCACTCGCCCTCGGGCTGCAGCATCCAGGCGTCGGCGGCGATGCTGGCGATGGAAACGTCTTCGGGATGGCGTTTGGCGATCCGGTCCATCGCGCGCGCGAACCGCAGGGCGCGCGTATCTTCCTTGCCGGAATAGCGCTGGATCAGCGCGTCGATCATCTGGCGCTGAACCGGCGTCGCGTCGCGGGCCAGCTGACGCGCCTCGCGCGCGACCCGTAGGCCGGTGGCGATAGAGTCAGGGTCGCCCCCGCCCCCGTTCAGGTTCGGCCCGATGGCCCAGGCCTCACCCCAGGCGCACATGCCGCACGAGGGGTCCAGCTGACGCGCCTTTCGAAACGCCCGCACCGATTCGGAATGTTCGAACGCCCAGCGCAGCCGCACGCCATAGTCGAACCACGCCTGGGCCTCGGGCGTCTTGGCGTCCACCGGAAAGCCGTCGCTGCCGAAACCGGGCGCCATGACCATGTCCGCGGTCGGTTGGACGTCGCCGACCGCCCCCACCCGGCCGCAGACCTGCGGATTGGCGATCAGGGCCAGGGTGGCCGCCGTGGCGGTGGCGTCGGCGACGGCCACCGGCGCAATCAAACAGGCGATCGAAACCGTCGCCACCCACAGGCCCTTACGCATCGCCGCCTCCCCGCGTTTGCGACGGCTATTGTGCGCCGGAATCGCGGACGCGCCAATGCGCAGCCGTTCAGGGCCGGGTGACGGCCAGGGTATCCTCGGGCCGACCGTCACCCGCCGGCGCCGTAAGACCCAGCATCCGCGCCAGGAAGGGCTGAACGTCCACGCTGTCCAGGTCGCTCAGCCGCCGCCCCACAACCACGCCCGGACCGTGGGCGATGAAGATCGCGGCCATCTCGGGCGCCTGGTTGTCATAGCCGTGGGCCCCGCCCGGGCGGGTCACGGGCCGGTCCCGCGTCGCGGTCAGCCAGCCGGTCTCGACCATGCAGACGATCTGGCCCACGCGCGGGTTGGACCCATAGACCAGCCGCGCCGGCACATCGGCCTTGTTCCAGCATTCCATGTGCGGATGCCGGCCGACCAGCTTCTGCTGCACCTCCGCCTCGCGGCCCGGAGCCGGGTCGGCGGTCAGCACCGCCCCGCCATAACCGATCTTCAGCGCCGCCGGGTCGATGATATCGTCGATCCAGACCACCCGGTCGGGGGAAGTCGCCGCCATTCCGTGATCGGACACCACCACCAGCAGGGTCCGGTCGTACAGGCCCCTGGCTTTCAAGCCCTCTATCAGCCGCCCGATAGACGCATCGACCGAGGCCGCAGCCGCGCGCGTTTCCGGCCCATCCGGGCCGTTGCGGTGGCCGGCGGTGTCGACAATGTCGAAATACAGGGTCTCCAGCCTGGGTCGCTGATCCGTCGGCAGGTCCAGCCAGGACAGCAGCCGATCCACCCGCGCGTCGCCCGGCATGCCCTGATCGAACGGCGCCCACTGGCTGGGACGCACGCCGTGGATCTCGACCTCCGATCCCGGCCAGAACATGGTGCCGGTGCGCACCCCCGCCTTCTCGGCCGTGACCCAGATCGGCTCGCCCTGAGCCCAGAAGCCGCTTTCCTTGCTGGCCATGGTGAAGACGCCCAGTTGCGCGTCGGTGAAGCGGTTGGCCACCACCCCGTGATGGTCGGGGTGCAGACCCGTCACCAGCGTATAGTGGTTGGGGAAGGTCACGCTGGGGAACGACGGCCGCATCGGCCCGAACGCGCCCCCGGCGACCAGCCCGTCCAGCACCGGCGTCTGGCCCTTGCCCATATAGTCCGGCCGGAAGCCGTCGATGGAGATCAGGATCACCCGATCCGGCAGGGCGGCCTGAACCGCTGCGCCGGCCACGCCCTGCTGCGTCTGCACAGGCGGCGTCCCGGCGCAGGACGACAAAGCCAGGGCGCCGGCGGCGATCAGACCGGCGAGCGGGAAACGAAACATGGACGACCTCGGATACGACACGAAACCATTGCCTAAACTTAATGCGCGACAGGCGCACGACGGCTTGTCGGAACGTCGTTCTCGCGCCAAGCTTGCATCATGGACACCGTCATCGAAATCCGCAGCCTCACCAAGACCTATGGGGCGGTGAAGGCCCTGGACGGTCTGACGCTCTCGATTCCGCGCGGCGGGGTCTATGGAGTGCTGGGCCCCAATGGGGCGGGCAAGTCGACCCTGTTCCGCACTCTGCTGGGCCTGATTCGGCCGACCGAGGGCGACGCCACGGTGATGGGCGGCCGCATAGGCGATCCGGCGGCGATGCGCCGCATGGGCTCCATGATCGAGACGCCGCGCTTTCCCCCCTTCATGACCGCCCGACAGGTGCTGGTCTGGCTGGCCCAGGCCCATGGCGGCGTCAGCGGGACCGAGATCGACAACTGGCTTCAGCGCGTGGGTCTAGCCGAGGCCGCAAACCGTCGCGTGCGCGGCTTCTCCGTGGGGATGCTGCAACGTCTGGGCGTCGCCGCCGCCCTGATGACCAAGCCCGATCTGGTCATTCTGGATGAACCGACCAGCGGCATGGACCCCCCCGGCATCCAGGAAATGCGCGCCCTGATCCGCAGCCTGGCGGACAACGACGGCGTGACCGTCATCCTGGCCAGCCACCAGCTTCAGGAGGTTCAGCGCGTCTGCGACCGCGTGGCCATCTTCAACAAGGGCAAGGTCATAACCGAGGGCCGGGTCTCGGACCTGACCGCCTCAGGCGAGCGTCTTCGCCTGTCCGTCACCCCCCTGGCCAAGGCCATGGCCGTGCTGGGCCAGCGCGCCGCCCTGGACGGGGACGCCGTTCTGGCCACGGCGCCCCGCGCCGAGGCCCCCGCCCTGATCAAGGCCCTGGTCGAAAACGGCGTCGACATCGAGGAGGCCCGTTGGATCGGCGCCGACCTGGAAGACGTCTTCATGAGCGAGACCGGCTGGACCGGCGTGCAGGAGCAAAACCGTGCTGGCTGACGCGATCCGATCCGAAACCTATCGCCTGTCGCGCAACCGCACCGCCCGGTTCTGGAGCGTGCTGTTCGTGCCGGTCATCAGCCTGGTGCTGGCCACCATCGGCTTCGTGGTCGCCAAGGCCAATGAGGCCAAGTTGGTCGGCAAGCTGCCGCCGGAACTGATGACGGGCGGCCCCCTGGACCTGGGCCTGACGCTGGTCAAGAGCGCCGGCGACTTCGCCAACCCCGCCATCCTGATGTTCGTCCTTATCGGCGCGGCGACTATCTACGCCGGCGACTATCGGTGGGAGACCTGGCGCTTGATCAGCGCCCGCAACACCCGCTCCAACCTGCTGGCGGGCAAGGTCGTGGTCACCGCCCTGCTGATTGTCGCCGCCACCTTCGCCGCCCTGGTGTCCGACCTGATCGCCAGCTTGATCCAGGCGGCGGTGTTCGGCCGGCCCCTGACCTTCTCTATGACGGGCGCCGCCGCCGCCGACTTCGGCCTTCTGGCCCTTACCGGCTGGGCGCGAATCCTGCAGTTCACCATGCTGGGCCTGTTGGCGGCGGTCATGACCCGCTCGCTTCTGGCCGCCCTGTTCGCGCCGCTGGTGATCGGCATCGGCCAGTTCTTCCTGCCGCAGATTCTGATGCCGATGGGCGTGACCCCCGACGGCTGGCTGTTGCCGCTGCTGTCGCCGGGCATGGCGACCGACCTGCTGAAAGCCGTCATCCAGGGCGGGACGGCGGCGGCGGACCTGCCGGATCATGCGCTGTTGAAAGGCGTGCTCGGCCTGGCCCTGTGGATCGTCGTTCCCTTCGCCGCCGCCGTGGCCTGGTTCAACAAGCAGGACCTGTCAAAGGAGTAGGCGGCGGCGGACTGCGTTCGCCTTCCCGCACCAGCCAATCTCGGAAGGCGTCCACGGCGGGGTCGCGCCGCCCTTCCGGCCGCAGGAAGGCGAACCACGACGCGCGTTCCACAAAGCCGAACGGCGCGACCAGCCGCCCGGCTAGGACGTCGGGCGCCACGAAGGCCCAGGGCGCAATGGCCACGCCCAGGCCAGATGCGGCCGCCTCGACCAGCGAATGGTTGTGGGCGAACTCCCGCTCCGGCGCGTCGCCCTTCAACGTCACGCCCGCCAGGTCCGCCCACACCGTCCACGCCTGCCGGAAGGTGGCAGAGCGCAGACGCGGCGCCGCTCCGACCGCCTGAAGCGTGGGCATCTTCGCCATCAAGCCCGGCGCACCGACCGGCCCCTGGTGCTGTGACAGGAAGCGCGTGCTTTCGGTGCGGACATGGCGCTGATCCGGCTCCACGATGCGAATGGCGCCATCGAACCGATCCCGGCGAAAATCGACCGGCAGATAAGATTCCGACAGCCGCACCCTGACCTCGGGATGCGCCTCCAGAAAGCTCGGCAGGCGCGGGATCAGCCATTTCAGCGCAAAGGTGCCCAGGCAAGAGATTTCGATTTCTCGCACCGTCTCACCCCGCGCCTCGGCCACCGCCTCGGTGATCGCCCCGAAGGCGGGCGTCAGAGCCTCCGCCAACCGACGGCCGGCCTCCGTCAGGACCAAGGCATGGCGCGGTCCGCTGACCAGCCGCACGCCCAGCGCGGCCTGCAGCGCCGCGATCTGGCGGCTGACCGCCCCGTGGGTGACGCACAGTTCGGCGGCCGCCCGCGTCATGCTGGCGTGGCGGGCGAACACCTCAAAGGTTCGCAGCGCATTCAACGGCGGCGGCGCACGGCCCGTCATGTGACCTCCCCTCACACAGACCTCACCGCATAATCGATATCGCGGCGCGCGCCTATCGGCTTCAACCTGGCTGATGTCGCACTTCGATCCGCCGCCCCGCCCGCCCCGCCGTCCAATGCAGGACCAGATCGCCTATGGGCTGTGCATATTGCTCATATGGATAATGGCGCTGGCCGCGATTTTGGACGCCTAGAGCCGCTTTTCCATGAAGACGTCGGCTCGGGCATAGGGTGTCGGCCGGGCAGGCAGATGCGCGAACCCAAATCGTTCATACAGGCTCACCGCCGAGGTCAGTCCGCTGTTGGTCTCAAGGTACAGACGCCCCACGCTCATCCGACGCGCCGCCGCCTCGCAGGCCTCCAGCAGGCGCCGCGCCAGCCCCTGCCCCCGCGCCCCTGGCGTCACAGTCATCTTGCACACCTCCACGCCGCCCTCGATCGGCAGGATGGCGCAGCAGCCGATGGCCCGCCCGTCCTTCTCCACAATGAAGATACGCCCGCCCCTGTCCAGAAACGCCCCTCGCGGATCGTCCATGGCCAGTCTGTCCTTGGCCTCGATCTCGAACCCGCCCTCGGCCAACCAGGCCGCGTTCAGCTGCGCCCAGGCGGCGGCGTGGTCGGGGCGGTAATCGACGATGGCGGCGGTCATGGCCGCCTGATGCCCGATCCGCCGGCCAAACAAAAGGGCGGCCGGATCGCTCCGACCGCCCTTTCGGCGTTTGGTCTGTCGACCGGGTTTTAGTCTTCGTCGCCTTCATAGGCCAGGACCGGACCGGAGTCCTTGCCCTTGGCTTCGACGTCGCGATCGACGAACTCGATCACAGCCATCGGGGCGTTGTCGCCGTGGCGGAAGCCGGCCTTCATGATGCGGATATAGCCGCCGTTGCGCTCGCTGTAACGCGGGCCCAGCGTCTCGAACAGCTTGCCGACTTGCGGCACGTCGCGAACCTGGCTGATGGCCTGACGACGCGCGTGCAGATCGCCCTTCTTGGCCAGGGTGACCAGCTTCTCGACGAAGGGACGCAGTTCCTTGGCCTTGGGCAGGGTCGTGGTGATTTGCTCGTGCTTGATCAGCGAGGCGGCCATGTTCGCGAACATGGCGGTGCGGTGGCTGGTCGTGCGACCGAGTTTACGATGGGCGGCGCCGTGGCGCATCTGGGTCTCTCCTACTCCGGGTCCGGTATCTCCTGATCGGAGACCTAGGCCCGTAATCTTCTAACCGCCCCGTCATTCTCCTCGAGAGGAGACGGGCGGAGGGTTGAACTTAGATCTGGTCGTCGAACTTCTTGGCCAGGTCTTCGATGTTTTCGGGCGGCCAGTTCGGCACGTCCATGCCGAGGCTGAGGCCCATCGTCGTCAGAACTTCCTTGATCTCGTTCAGCGACTTGCGGCCGAAGTTCGGGGTGCGAAGCATTTCGCCCTCGGTCTTCTGGATCAGATCGCCGATGTAGACGATGTTGTCGTTCTTCAGGCAGTTGGCCGAACGGACCGACAGCTCCAGCTCGTCCACCTTTTTCAGCAGCGCCGGGTTGAAGGGCAGGTCGGGCTTGCCGTCCGACTGCTCGACAGCCTTCTTGGGCTCTTCGAAGGTGATGAAGATCTGCAACTGGTCCTGCAGGATGCGCGCGGCGTAGGCCACGGCGTCCACAGGCGTCACCGCGCCATTGGTTTCGACTTCCAGCAGCAGCTTGTCATAGTCCAGCGACTGGCCCTGACGGGTCGGCTCGACACGGTAGGCCACCTTCTTGACCGGCGAATACAGCGCATCCACGGCGATCAGGCCGATGGGCGCGTCTTCCGGGCGGTTCAGTTCGGCCGCGACATAGCCCTTGCCGTTCTGAACGGTCAGTTCCATGCGGATCGAGGCGCCGTCGTCCAGCGTGCAGATGACGTGATCGGGGTTCAGAACCTCGATGTCCGCCGGCACGTCGATCTGGCCGGCCGTCACCGCGCCGGGGCCCGTGGCGCGCAAAGTCATGCGCTTGGGACCTTCGGCGTGCATACGCAGCGCCAGTTGCTTGATGTTCAGGACGATGTCGACCACGTCTTCGCGCACGCCTTCCAGCGACGAGAACTCATGGACCACGCCGTCGATCTGGATGGCGGTGACCGCCGCGCCTTGCAGCGAGGACAGCAGAACGCGACGCAGCGCGTTGCCGAGCGTCACGCCGAAGCCACGCTCGAGGGGCTCGGCCACCAGGCGCGCCTTGCGCTGGGCGTCGGAGCCGGTCTCGATCTGGGGCTTCTCGGGACGGATCAGCTCTTGCCAGTTTCTTTCGATCATTTTGTCCCTCGAACGGGTTTCGTCGGCTCCGGCCTTGTCGACGAGGCCATGGTGGAGCCGACGGAGATGGGGTGTGCCTGGAACGAAGTCGCGATTAGACGCGACGACGCTTGGGCGGACGGCAACCGTTATGCGGCATCGGCGTGACGTCGCGGATGGTCGTGATCGTCAGGCCGACCGACTGCAGCGCGCGCAGGGCCGATTCACGGCCGGAACCCGGACCCGAAACGTTCACCTCCAGCGTCTTCACGCCGTGTTCCTGCGCCTTCTTGCCGGCGTCTTCCGCAGCCATCTGGGCGGCGTAGGGGGTCGACTTACGCGAACCCTTGAAGCCCATGTGACCGGCCGAAGACCACGAGATCGCGTTGCCCTGGGCATCGGTGATCGTGATCATGGTGTTGTTGAACGAAGCATTCACGTGGGCGACGCCCGAGGTGATGTTCTTGCGCTCGCGCTTCTTTACGCGACCCGGTTCCTTGGCCATGTGTCTGTCTTACTTCTTCTTGCCGGCGATCGGCTTGGCGGGACCCTTGCGGGTGCGGGCGTTCGTATGGGTGCGCTGGCCGCGGACCGGCAGGCCCTTGCGGTGACGCAGGCCGCGATAGCAGGCCAGATCCATCAGACGCTTGATATTCATCGACGTCTCGCGGCGCAGGTCGCCCTCGACGGTGTGATCCTTGTCGATCGTTTCGCGGATCGACAGGACTTCGGCGTCCGTCAGCTGGTTCACGCGACGGGCGGGCTCGATGCCTACCTTCTCGGTGATGTCCTTGGCGGCGGCGGGGCCGATGCCATGGATGTACTGAAGCGCGATTTCCACGCGCTT
The DNA here is from genome assembly GCF_023147505.1 of Brevundimonas sp. EYE_349. Classification (GTDB taxonomy): domain Bacteria; phylum Pseudomonadota; class Alphaproteobacteria; order Caulobacterales; family Caulobacteraceae; genus Brevundimonas. The sequence goes on from NZ_JAHXPB010000001.1 coordinate 702,304, forward strand.
GTTGGTCGGGATATTGACGCCAGCAATACGGGCCACGAAATTCTCCAGATACGCGTTAGTCAGACGCAACAAACGCTCCGGTTAACGAACCAGGAGCGTGGCGCCCTTCGCGGGAAGGCGCCCTTATACAGATGATTCACAGGCAGTCAATGTCTGCCGTGGATCAGCGAGGCGGTCGCCCGAAATCCACGCCGACGGTGACGCGCTGGCCCTCGACCGGGCGGCCGTTTTCGGTCGGCGGCTGGAAGCGGAAAAGGCCCGACACCTGCAGGCCCGCTGCGCCGAAGCCCAGGCCCGGCGGGGTTTCATCCACGACGCGACAATCGTCAAGCCGGCTGTCCAGCCGGATGAGGCACGACAATTCGGCCCGGCCATAGCGACTGCGCGCGGCCGGCGGGTGGTTAGCGCGGATCTGGCCCATCGTGGGGCCCGTCACCAGGCGCGGTCCGGTCGAGCCGCCGCCCAGACCGGACCCCGGCCCGACGCCTGAGCCGCTGCCCGCCCCCTGCCCGCCCTGGCCGAAGCCGGGATTGGGCGACGGCGCGGGCGCGACGCCGACGACGGGCGCAGGAACCGGCGCCTGTTTGGGCGGGGCCGGCAGTTCGGGCGGTCGCGGCTGTTTCGGCGGCGGGGGTGTGTGGATACGTGACGGGGCGGCGGGCGCGCCGCCGCCGGTCTGCGGCGCCGGCGGCTGTTCTGACACCGGCGGCGGCGGATCGTACAGAACCACCTCAAACGGCTGCGGCTCAGGGACGGCCGGAACCTGCGGCGCCCGGCCGTCGACCTGGCCCAGCAGCAGAAACAGCCCCGTTTCCGCCCCAGCCACGGCGCAGAAAACGGCGAAGGCGCGCCAGCGTTTGCGGGCGCGCCTCTTGTCGGGATTGGCGTCGTCGTCGTTCATCGGACGTCTAACGCCCGAGCCAGGCTTTGGTCACGCCAAGGCTTCGTCGATCGCCTTGGCGACGAACTCGATCGAGCCCATGCCGTCGGCCTCGGTCAGCTTGCCCTGCTTTTCATAATAGGGAAGCAGCGGGGCGGTGTTGCGGTTGTAGGCCTCCAGCCGCACCTTGAACGATTCGGGATTGTCGTCGGGCCGCCCCTGGTCGGCGAAGCGCTTGGCGATCCGTTCGGTCAGGGCGGCGTCGTCCACCTTCAGCCGCACCACGGCGTCGATCTGGGCGCCGCGCTTGGCCAACATGGCGTCCAACGCCTCGGCCTGGGCCACCGTGCGGGGAAAGCCGTCGAAGATGGCGCCCCCCGCGGCCTCGGCCTCGGGCAGGCGGTCCTCGATCAAGGCGATGACGATCTCGTCAGTGACAAGATCGCCGCGCGCCAGCACGTCCTTGACCTTCACGCCCAGTTCCGAGCCCGAGGCGATGGCCGCCCGGAGCATGTCGCCGGTGGAGAGCTGGACCATGCCCTTCTCTTCCACCAGCCGCTTGGCCTGGGTGCCCTTGCCCGCCGCCGGCGGTCCGAACAGGATCAAGTTCATGCTTCAGCCCTCCCCTGGGCGTCTGACAACCTAAGACTTAGCGGCGAACGGGCGTGGGAGCGCCGCGACCGCCACGACCACGCAACTTGGCCTTCTTGATCAGGCCTTCGTACTGGTGCGCCAGCAGTTGTGACTGAATCTGGGCCACAGTGTCCATCGTCACAGAGACCACGATCAAGATGGACGTTCCGCCAAAATACAGGCTGTTGCCGAATTGGCTGACGATGAATTCCGGCAGCAGGCAGACAGCGGTGATGTAGGCGGCGCCGATCACCGTCAGGCGGGTCAGCACATAGTCCAGATATTCCGCAGTACGTTTGCCCGGCCGGATACCCGGCAGGAAGCCGCCGTATTTCCGCAGGTTCTCAGCCGTGTCCTCCGGGTTGAAGGTGATGGAGGTGTAGAAGAAGCAGAAGAAGACGATAAGGGCGGCGTACAGCGCCATGAACAGCGGCTGGCCGTGCGTCAGCTGCGCCGTCACCAGCGGCAGCCAACTCATCCAGCTGGGCAGGTCGGCGTTGGCCGTCATGGTGGCCACCGTCGTCGGCAGCATCAGCAGCGACGAGGCGAAGATCGGCGGGATCACGCCGGCGGTGTTGACCTTCAGCGGCAGGAACGAACGCTCGCCTCCCGCCATGCGGTTGCCTTCCTGACGCTTCGGATACTGGATCAGAAGACGGCGCTGGGCGCGTTCCATGAAGACGATGAAGACCACGGTGGCCACGGCCAGAACGGCGATGAACAGCAGGGCGAAGGCCGACATCTGACCTTGTTGGGCCAGCCCCAGCAGGCGGGCGACAGTGGACGGCAGGACCGCCACGATGCCCGCGAAGATGATCAGCGAAATGCCGTTGCCGACGCCGCGCGCCGTCACCTGCTCACCCAGCCACATCAGGAACATGGTGCCGCCGGTCAGGGTCACGACCGTCGAGACGATGAAGAAGACGCCGGGATTGTCGACCAGACCGGCCGTGCTGTTCAGGCCGGCGGCGATGCCGAACGACTGCGCCAGCGCCAGGAACACCGTCAGATAGCGGGTGTACTGGTTCAGCTGCTTGCGGCCGCTTTCGCCGCCTTCCTTCTTCAGCTTCTCCCAGGGCGGATACACCGTGCCCATCAGCTGCACGATGATGGACGCCGAGATGTAGGGCATCACGTTCAGCGCGAAGATGGCCATACGCTCGACCGCGCCGCCCGAGAACATGTTGAACATGTCCAGGATGCCGCGCTGGCCCGAGGGGTCCTGGAAGAACTGCAGGAAGGCCTGCGAGTTGATGCCCGGGATCGGCACATAGGTGCCGATGCGATAGACCAGAAGCGCGCCCAGCGTGAACAGCAGGCGCTTGTGCAGCTCGGTCGCTTTCGCGAACGAGCCCATGTTCATATTGGCGGCGAGTTGTTCTGCGGCCGAAGCCATTATGCGTCCCCACGACTGATTGAGTCGTCAGATAGGCGAGAAGCGGCGCTCTTGCGAGGCCGCTTCCGTTCTTTCGTCGTCGCAGGTGTAATCAGGCCACGGCCTAATCGCCGCGACGACGCGTTGCTTAGGCCTTGGCGGCGGCGCGCTTGGCGCGGGCCGAGATCTTGTTCTCGTCGCCGCGCGGAGCCTTGGGCGCCGGGGCCTTGCCCTTGGCGGCGTTGCGCTTCTCGACGCGCGCGGCGGCCTTGGCTTCGGCTTCGATGCGTTGTTCGACGACCGAACCGCCCGCCGCTTCGATAGCTTGCTTGGCGCCCGACGTCGCCGACCATACGACGAGGTTCAGCGCTTGCTTCACTTCGCCGGTGCCCAGCAGGCGCACGCCGTCCTTGACGCGGCGGATCACGCCGGCGGCGACCAGGGCGTCGCCCTTGATTTCCGACTTGGCGTCCAGCTTGCCGGCGTCGATGGCGTCCTGCAGGCGCCACAGGTTCACTTCAGCCAGCTTCAGGGCGTTGGGATTGTTGAAGCCGCGCTTGGGCATACGCATGTACAGCGGCATCTGGCCGCCTTCGAAGCCCAGCAGGCTGACGCCCGTACGCGACTTCTGACCCTTGACGCCGCGACCGGCGGTCTTGCCCTTGCCCGAACCGGGGCCACGGCCGACACGCATGCGCTTCTTGTGCGCGCCTTCGTTGTCGCGGATTTCGTTCAGTTTCATGTGCCTGATCCTTTCGGGTTCTAGCGCCGGACACGACCTCGAGAATGAGGCGGCCAGACTCGGCTCGGAAAAAATGAAGGGCCGCTCATAGGCGACCCCCGAAACATAAGCAAGATGCGAAACGCCCTCCCCCGGTGTTCCGAGGGAGGGCGAAAGGCTTACTTCTCGACCACTTCCACCAGATGGTGGACCTTGGCGATCATGCCGCGAACCGAAGGGGTGTCCTCCAGGGTCGCTTCACGACCGATGCGGTTCAAGCCCAGGCCCACCAGGGTGGCGCGCTGGTCATTCTTGCGGCGGATCGGCGAAGCGATCTGCTTGATGGTGACGGTCTTGTTCTCGGCCATGACTTAGGACTCCACAGCTTCCGGCGTCGAGGCGCCGTCGTTGCGGCGGCCCATCAGGTCGGCGACCTTCTTGCCACGCTTCGAAGCGACCTGACGCGGCGACGACTGGACCTTCAGGGCCTCGAACGTCGCACGGATCATGTTGTAGGGGTTCGACGAGCCGGTCGACTTGCCCACGACGTCCTGGACGCCAAGGGTTTCGAGGACCGCACGCATCGGACCGCCGGCGATGACGCCGGTGCCGGGAGGGGCCGCGCGCATCATGATCTTGCCGGCGCCCCAACGGCCGTTGCCGTCGTGGTGCAGGGTGCGGTTCTCGCGCAGAGGAACGCGGATCATCGTCTTCTTGGCTTCTTCCGTCGCCTTGCGGATGGCTTCCGGCACTTCACGCGCCTTGCCGTGACCGAAGCCGACCCGGCCCTTGCCGTCGCCGACGACCATCAGGGCTGCGAAGCTGAAGCGACGGCCGCCCTTAACGGTGGCGGCGACGCGGTTGATGTGGACCAGCTTCTCGACGATGTCCGAATCCGGGCCATCGACAGCGGGAGCGTTGCGGTTGTCACGACGGTTGCGATCGTTGCCGCCGCCGCCGCGTTGGGGTTGTTGCGCCATCTGTCGCGTCCCTTAGAAGTTCAGGCCGGCTTCACGCGCGGCTTCCGCCAGCGCCTTCACCCGTCCGTGATAGATGTACTCGCCGCGGTCGAAGACGACGTCCTTGACGCCTTTCTCGATGGCGCGTTCGGCGATCAGCTTGCCGATCGCGGCGGCCGCGGCCGTGTCCGAACCCCGCTTGCCCTTGCCGCCCTCCAGCGACGAAGCGGCGGCGATCGTCACGCCCTGGGCGTCGTCGATGATCTGGGCCGAGATGTTCTTGTCCGAACGATAGACCGACAGACGCAGACGACCGTTGGCGACAGCCTTCAGGCGACGGCGAGTGCGCTCTGCGCGGCGCTTGGCTTGTTGTCGAAGAGAGAGAGCCATGACTTACTTCTTCTTGCCTTCCTTGCGACGCACGGTCTCGCCGGCGTAACGGACGCCCTTGCCCTTGTAGGGCTCCGGCGGACGCAGCTTGCGGATGACCGCGGCGACCTGACCCACGGCCTGCTTGTCCGAGCCCGAGATCTTGATCTCGGTCTGCTTGGGCACAGCGAAGCTGACGCCGGCCGGCGGATCGATATCGACTTCATGCGAGAAGCCGAGTTGCAGCGACAGGGCGTTGCCCTTCATCGCGGCGCGGTAACCCACGCCGACCAGTTCCAGCGACTTCTCGAAGCCCGAGGTGACGCCGGTGACCATGTTGTCGACCAGGGTCCGCGACAGACCCCACATCGCGCGGGCGCGAGGGGTGTCCGAACGCGGGGTCAGCGACAGTTCCTCGCCTTCCTGCTTGACTTCGATCTCGTCGGCGACGGTCCAGGCGCGTTCGCCCTTGGGACCCTTGACGGTGATGTTCTGGCCGTCGAGCGTGACAGTCACGCCCTTCGGCACGGCGATGGTTTTCTTGCCAATACGGGACATATCAGTAGACCCTGCAGAGGACTTCGCCGCCGACATTGGCGTCGCGAGCGGCGGCGTCGGACATGACGCCCTTCGAAGTCGAAAGGATCGAGATGCCGAGGCCGTTCTTGATCGGCTTCAGATCGCCGATCGCCGAATAGACGCGGCGGCCAGGCTTGGACACGCGCGCGATCTCGGCGATGACGGGTTGGCCGTCGAAGTACTTCAGCTCGATCTCGAACTGCGGAAACTCACCCGGGTTCTGAACCAGGTTGTAGCCGCGGATGTAGCCTTCGTCCTGCAGCACGTCCAGGACGCGCTGGCGAAGACGCGAAGCGGGGGTCAGCACCTTGGAACGCTTGCGGGTCGCCGCGTTCTTGATGCGAGCGATCATGTCGCTCAGGGGATCGTTGATCATCATGTCTGTTCGCTCCCCTTACCAGCTCGACTTCGTCAGGCCGGGAATCTGGCCCAGGTTGCCCAGTTCACGCAGCGCGATCCGGCTCATCTTGAGCTTGCGATAGAAAGCACGCGGGCGACCCGTCACTTCGCAGCGGTTGCGAATGCGGCTCGGCGCGGAGTTGCGCGGCAGGGCGGCCAGTTGCAGGCGCGCCTCGAAGCGCTCCTCCAGCGGCAGGTTTTCGTCGTTGGCGGTCGCCTTCAGGGCGGCGCGCTTTGCGGCATACTTCGCAACCAGGGCCTTGACGGCTTCGTTGCGGTTTACGGCGCTCTTCTTAGCCATTGTTCTCTTCCCTTCCCGCTCAGTTCTTCACGAACGGGAACTTGAACTCGGTGAGGAGAGCCTTGGCTTCCTCATCGGTCTTGGCCGTGGTGCAGACGACAATGTCCATGCCCCACATCTGATCGATCTGGTCGTAGTTGATCTCGGGGAACACGATGTGTTCCTTCAGGCCGGTGGCGTAGTTGCCGCGACCGTCGAAGGACGTGCCCTTCAGACCACGGAAGTCCTTCACGCGCGGCAGGGCGATCGTGATGAACCGGTCCAGGAACTCGTACATCTGGTCGCCGCGCAGCGTGACCTTGCCGCCGATGACCATGCCTTCACGCAGCTTGAAGCCGGCGATGGAGTTGCGGGCCTTGGTGGCGACGGCCTTCTGGCCGGCGATGGCCGTCAGGTCCTTGAGGGCGGTGTTCACCTTCTTGGAGTCCGCGACGGCTTCGCCGATGCCCATGTTCAGGACGATCTTGTCCAGCTTGGGCACCTGCATTTCGTTCGTATAGCCGAACTTGTCCTTCATCACCTGGCGGATGCGCGAGTGATATTCGCCTTTAAGGCGCGGAGCGTACTTTTCGGTCGCCATCAGATGACGTCTCCCGTCGTCTTGGCGATGCGGACCTTGGTGTCCCCATCGATCTTGAAGCCGACGCGGGTCGCCTTGCCGTTGGCGTCGGCGATCGCGACGTTCGACAGGTGAAGCGAGGCTTCCTTGTTCTTGATGCCGCCTTGCGGGTCAGCCTGGCTCGGGCGCGTGTGGCGCTGAACCATGTTGACGCCTTCGACGACGACGCGGTTTTCGGAAGGCAGGACCTTCAGCACATTGCCCGTGCGGCCCTTGTCCTTGCCGGTGAGGACGACGACGCGGTCGCCCTTCTTGATCTTGGCGGCCATGTTACAGGACCTCCGGAGCCAGCGAGATGATCTTCATGTGGTTCTTGGCGCGCAGTTCGCGGGGAACCGGGCCGAAGATCCGCGTGCCAACCGGCTCGTTCGCCTTGTTGACGATGACGGCGGCCGACTTGTCGAAGCGGATGACCGAGCCGTCCTTGCGTTGGATGTCCTTGGCGGTGCGCACGACGATGGCGCGAACGACGTCGCCCTTCTTCACGCGACCACGCGGGATGGCTTCCTTCACGGAGGCGACGATGGTGTCGCCGATCGAGGCGTAGCGGCGCTTGGAGCCGCCCAACACCTTGATGCACATGACCCGGCGGGCGCCCGAATTGTCGGCCACTTCCAGGTTAGTTTGCATCTGGATCATAAGATCAGATCCTTCTGATTACGAGGCCGAGGCCGGGGAGATGACTTCCCAGCGCTTCAGCTTGGACTTCGGGGCGCACTCGACGATGCGAGCGATGTCGCCGACCTTGAGCGCGTTGGCTTCGTCGTGCGCGTGGTACTTCTTGGAGGACCGGACGGTCTTCTTCAGAAGCGGGTGGAGCAGCGTGCGCTCCACCTTCACGACGACGGTCTTTTCGCCCTTGTCGGACACGACCACGCCTTCGAGAATTCGCTTGGGCATATTCGTTTCCTTACGAGGCCGCACGCTTCTCGCGCAGAAGCGTCGAGATGCGAGCGATGTCTTTGCGCACTTCACCCACGCGGTGGGTCTTTTCCATTTGGCCGGTGGCCGCCTGGAAGCGCAGGTTGAACTGTTCCTTCTTGAGCTTCAGCAGCTCGTCGGCCAGTTGGTCGGTCGTTTGCGACCGCAGATCGGCGATCTTGGTCATTAGGCGGCTACCTCGACATGAGCGACGCCGGCGTCGATGCGGGTCACCACCTTGGTGCGGACCGGCAGCTTGGCTGCGCCGAGACGGAGCGCTTCGCGGGCGACATCGTCCGGAACGCCGTCGATTTCAAACAGGATGCGGCCAGGGTGGCAGCGCGCGGCCCAATGGTCCACGGCGCCCTTGCCCTTACCCATCCGGACTTCGGCCGGCTTGCCCGTGACGGGCAGGTCGGGGAAGACGCGGATCCAGACGCGGCCTTGGCGCTTCATCTGGCGCGTGATCGCGCGGCGAGCCGCTTCGATCTGACGCGCGGTGATGCGTTCCGGCTCCAGCGTCTTCAGGCCGTACGACCCGAAGTTCAGCGAGAAGCCGCCCTTGGCCGAGCCGTGGATGCGGCCCTTGAAGGCCTTGCGGTACTTGGTCTTCTTCGGTTGCAACATGACTTAGTTCTCACGTCCCCGGTCGCGACGCGGACCGCGGTCGCCACGGGGGCCGCCGCGTTCGCGGCCTTCGTTCGAGGACGGACCCGAAGCTTCCTGGGCCCAACGCTTGTCCTGCGCCATGGGATCGTGCTCCAGCACTTCACCCTTAAAGACCCAGACCTTCACGCCGATGATGCCGTAGGTCGTCTTGGCTTCGTAGAAGCCGTAGTCGATGTCGGCGCGCAGGGTGTGAAGCGGCACACGGCCTTCGCGGTACCATTCCATACGCGCGATTTCCGCGCCGCCCAGACGACCCGAGACATTCATACGAATGCCCTTGGCGCCCAGACGCATGGCCGACTGCATCGAACGCTTCATGGCGCGACGGAAGGCCACGCGGCGTTCCAGCTGCTGCGCGATGTTCTCGGCGATCAGCTGTGCATCGGTTTCCGGCTTGCGGACTTCGATGATGTTCAGGTGAACTTCACCCTCGGTGCGCGCCGAGATGTCCTTGCGGAGCTTCTCGATGTCGGCGCCCTTCTTGCCGATCACGACGCCAGGACGGGCGGCGTAGATGGTGATGCGGCACTTCTTGTGCGGGCGCTCGATGATGATGCGCGACACGCCGGCGGCGGCCAGACGTTCCTTCAGCCACTCGCGCAGCTTCAGGTCCTGGTGCAGCAGGCGGGAATAGTCGGCGCCGGCGGCGAACCAACGGCTGTCCCACGTGCGGTTCACGCCGAGGCGCAGACCGACCGGATTGATTTTCTGTCCCATCAGGCGGCCTCGCCGGCTTCACGGACCACGATGGTGATCTCGCTGAACGGTTTCAGGATGCGCGACGAACGACCGCGAGCACGGCTCGCGAAACGCTTCATCACCAGGTTCTTGCCCACGAAAGCCTCGGCGACGACCAGGTTGTCGATGTCGAGGTTGTGGTTGTTCTCGGCGTTGGAGACGGCCGAATACAGGACCTTGCGGACGTCGCCGGCGATGCGCTTACGGCTGAACTCCAGCTCGTTCAGCGCCTTCTGAACCGGCATGCCGCGGATCGAAGCGGCCACCAGGTTCAGCTTTTGCGGGCTGATGCGCACGTTGACCAGCTTGGCGCGGGCCTCGGTCGGGGCGACCCGACGCTCGTTTTTTGTCTGGGCCATCGGTTACTTCCTTTTGGCCTTCTTGTCCGCCGCGTGCCCCGGGAAGTTCCGGGTCGGGGCGAACTCGCCGAGCTTCATGCCGACCATCTCTTCCGAGACCGACACGGGCACGTGCTTCTGACCGTTATGGACGCCGAACGTCAGACCGACGAACTGCGGCAGGATGGTGGAGCGGCGCGACCAGGTCTTGATCACGTCCTTGCGGCCCGACGATTGAACGGCGTCGGCCTTCTTGAGCAGATACCCGTCGACAAACGGGCCTTTCCAGGAGGAGCGGGCCATTCTTAGCGAGCCTTCTTAACGTGGCGGGTACGGATGATGTACTTGTCCGTAGCCTTGTTCTTGCGGGTACGAGTGCCCTTGGTGTCCTTACCCCACGGCGTGACGGGGGTGCGACCACCAGAGGTCCGGCCTTCACCACCACCATGCGGGTGGTCGATCGGGTTCATGGCGACGCCGCGAACGTGCGGACGCCAGCCCATGTGACGCTTGCGACCGGCCTTGCCCAGGTTCTGGTTCATGTGGTCGGGGTTCGAAACCGCGCCCACCGTGGCGATGCAGCCGTCCAGGACCATGCGCAGCTCGCCCGAGCCGAGACGGATCTGGGCGTAGCCCTGATCGCGACCCACCAGCTGGGCGTAGGCGCCGGCCGAACGGGCCAGTTGAGCGCCCTTGCCCGGCTTCATTTCGATGTTGTGGATGATCGTACCCACCGGCATCGAACGCAGCGGCATGGCGTTGCCAGGCTTCACGTCGGTCTTTTCGCCCGCGATGATCGTGTCGCCCGCCTTAAGGCGTTGCGGCGCGATGATGTAGGTCTTCTCGCCATCGGCATAGGTGACCAGCGCGATGAAGGCCGTGCGGTTCGGGTCGTATTCCAGACGCTCGACCGTGCCGACCATGTCCCACTTGCGACGCTTGAAGTCGATCTTGCGGTACAGGGTCTTGGCGCCGCCGCCACGGAAGCGGACCGCGATGCGACCGCCCTGCCCGCGTCCGCCCGACTTGGTCAGGCCTTCGGTCAGCGACTTTTCCGGACGGCCCTTGTGGAGTTCCGAACGGTCGACCAGCACGAGGGCGCGACGGCCCGGCGAAGTCGGATTGTAGGTTTTCAAGGCCATCTGATCAGAGCCCCGTGGTGACGTCGATCGACTGGCCGTCGGCCAGCGTCACGATCGCTTTTTTGATGTCGACGCGACGACCCAGGATGCCCCGGAAGCGCTTGGTCTTGCCCTTTTGGACCAGGGTGTTGACCTTGACGACGTTGACTTTGAACAGGCTTTCGACCGCGGCTGCGATCTCGTCCTTGGACGCCGTGTCGGCGACGCGGAAGACGACCTTGTTCTGCTCGGACAGGATCGTGGCCTTTTCGGTGATCACCGGGGCCAGGATGGTGTCGTAGTGCTTGGCGGTAGGTTGAGCGGCCATTACGCGGCTTCCTTATCGCTGAAGCGGGCTTCGATCGCCTCGATGGCGGCCTTGGTCAGCACCAGCTTGTCCGCGCGCAGGATGTCATAGACGTTCAGGCCGGCGTTCGGCAGCACGTCGATGTGCGGGATGTTGCGTGCGGCCAGGCCGAAGTTCGTGTCGACTTCGGGACCCGCGATGATGAGAGCCTTGGTCCAGCCCAGCTTGCCGAACGTCTCGCGCAGGGCGGCCGTCTTGGCCTCCTTGACCGAGACGGTGTCGACGACGATCAGGTCGCCGGACTTGGCCTTGGAGGACAGGGCGTGACGCAGAGCGAGCGCGCGGATCTTCTTCGGCAGCGAGAAGCCGTGGTCGCGAACGACCGGACCGAAGGCGCGCGAGCCGCCGACGAACTGCGGGGCACGGCGCGAACCGTGACGAGCGCCGCCGGTGCCCTTCTGCTTGTACATCTTCTTGCCCGTGCGAGAGTTCTCGTTACGGGTTTGAACCTTGTGCGTGCCGGCGCGGCGCTTGGCCAGCTGCCAGTTGACGGTGCGAGCCAGGATGTCGCCGCGGATGGCGTCGATGCCGAAGACGGCGTCCGACAGCTCCACGTCGCCAGCAGCCTTGCCGTCGAGTTGGATGACAGAGAGTTTCATTACGCTTCACCGCCTTCGGTCGCTTCGACAGGGGCTTCTTCAGCCGGCGTCGAGGCGGGTTGAGCAGCAGACTTGCTCGACTTAAGCGCGCCAGGGAACGGAGCGTCAGCCGGACGAGCCTTCTTGATGGCGTCGCGAACCTTGACGTAGCTGCCGTCGTGACCCGGGACGGCGCCCTTGATCAGGATCAGACCACGCTCGGCGTCCACGCGGACGACGGTCAGGTTCTGGGTGGTGACGGTTTCCGTGCCGTAATGGCCGGCCATCTTCTTGCCGGGGAACGTGCGACCCGGGTCCTGACGGTTACCCGTCGAACCGTGCGAACGGTGCGAGACCGAGACGCCGTGGGTGGCGCGAAGGCCGCCGAAGTTCCAGCGCTTCATGGCGCCGGCGAAACCCTTACCGATGGTCTCGCCCTGGATGTCCACCTTCTGGCCGACCAGGAAGTGTTCGGCCGACAGTTCGGCGCCCACGTCCAGCAGACCGTCCGCATCGACGCGGAACTCGGTGACATAGGCCTTGGGCTCGACTTCCGCCTTGGCGAAGGTCTCGCGTTGAGCCTTGTTGGTGTTCTTGGCCTTCTTCGTGCCAGCGCCCAGCTGGAGAGCGACGTAGCCGTCACGCTCCTGGGTACGTTGGCCGACGACTTGGCAGCCGTCGAGCTGCAGCACAGTGACCGGTACGTGCGCGCCGTCATCGGCGAACACGCGGGTCATGCCCAGCTTCTTGGCGATCACGCCCGTGCGCATCGGATCCCGCCTCTTTCTACTTTAAATCTTGATCTCGACGTCCACGCCGGCGGACAGGTCGAGCTTCATGAGCGCGTCCACGGTCTGCGGGGTGGGGTCGACGATGTCGAGCACGCGCTTGTGCGTGCGGATTTCAAACTGCTCACGCGACTTCTTATCGACGTGCGGAGAGCGGTTCACGGTGAACTTTTCGATCAGGGTCGGCAGCGGAATCGGACCGCGAACGGTCGCGCCGGTGCGCTTGGCTGTATTGACGATCTCGCGCGTCGAGAAATCGAGGACGCGATGATCAAAGGCCTTGAGCCTGATGCGGATGCTTTGATCCATATCGGTGCTTACTTCCAATGCGGTCGGAGGACCGCGTCCCTGTGAACCATTTCAAAGACCGAAGGCCTTCGGGCACGAGGCCCTCAGGATACGCAAATCCGCAAAAACGATCGGCCCACGCAGTTCCCCGCGAAGGCCGCTGAAGTCCCAAGAAGCTGCAAAGAACAGTGACTTAGGTCGTTCTTGCGAACCGCGTCTGCACCGAAGTGCACAGCCGGTCCAACAAGAGTGGTGGCTTATGCCTACCGATTCCGATTTCGTCAAGCGGCGAAACCAAGGCGCAGACAGGATTCTGTTGTCACTCGGCCCTGTCGTGCCCCACCCCGGATGCGCGCGGTCCGGCCGGCGGATTCCACGACATATATATGTGTAGATCATCGGGCCAACGTCATGGGCCAAAGAACGCCGGCCGGCGTTCGAACAAGGGAACGGTCGAGGCGCCTGCAGACCAATGGCGAGCGTGAGGGCATGCTTTAGCCGTTCCGGGTTCACGTTAACCACCTGCCACCGCTTCTCCGTGTTGCCGACACATTCCTGCCGCACACCGTGACAGTCGCGCAACAATTTGGCGACAGAGACTTATCGAACAGCGGTTTGATGCTGCACCTCGGCCTTATGCTGATAGCAGGCGCCCCTCCCTGGACCCCCATCCGGGCAAGACTGCTAAGGACAAGACAAAATGAAGACGATCCTCCTCGCGTCGGCCGCCGCCGCCACCCTGTTCGCCGCTCCGGCCTTCGCCCAAGATGCCATCGGTTCGGTCGGCCTGGGCTACACCCACACCGACACCGAGGGCTTCAAGACCGACGGCGCGACCCTGGACGGCGTGACCGCCATGAAGGTCGCCCCGGAATGGACCGTGACCCTGAACGGTTCGGTCGCCTACTCCGACAGCGACCTGGGCGACGACACCGTCGGCGCAGCCGCCGCTCACCTGACCAAGACGTTTGGTTCGGATCTGCGCGCCGGCGCCTTCGCGGGCGTTTCGGACCTGGGCGGCGAGAACTACTTCTCGGTCGGCGGCGAAGTGCAGAAATATCTGGCCTCCGCCACCCTGACCGGCGTTGTCGCCTACACCGATCTGGACGGGGCTGACGCCTGGACCTTCGGCGGCGACTACGCCTACTACGTCAACCCGTCGCTGCGCCTGAACGCCGGCGTGTCGTACAACAACATCGACACCGACGTGGCCGGCAAGGTCGACGCCTGGGCTTACGGCGTCGGCGCCGAGTACCAGCTGGACAACAGCCCGATCAGCCTGTTCGGCTCGTGGCAGCGCGTTTCGCTGAACGATGTGGACGTCGATGCCGACAACTTCGTCATCGGCGCACGCTACAACTTCGGCGGCGCGCTGCAGACGCTGGACCGCGCCGGCGCCAACCTGGGCCGCACCCTGGCGGGCCTGCCGGGCATCCGCGGCTTCTGATCGAGCCGCTGGCGAGAGCCGGAAGACAAAGAGGCCCCGGCGGAGCGATCCGCCGGGGCCTTTTCTATGGGCGAAAGGAAAAGGCCCCCGGGGTTCCACGACCGGGGGCCTTGCCTTTAAAGCGATGAGGCGGACCTCAGCGCCCGATCTGCAGCGTGCCCGATCCGACCACGGTGCGCGACACCGCGCCGGTGGCGGAGGCGACGCGGACATTGCCAGATCCGGCGATGGCCACGCTCAGGTCGCGGGTCGCGCCGCCGTAGCGCACGTCGCCCGATCCGCCGATGGCCACCGACAGCTTGTCCATCCGCCCCTGGCGAACATTGATCCCGCCCGATCCGCCAATGGACAGGTCGCCGTCGCCCCCGGCGCTGGCCACCTCGACATTGCCCGATCCGCCCACGGCCGCCTTCAGGTCGCCGGTGGGGCCGGCGTAGATGCTGCCCGACCCGCCCACATTGGCTTCCAGCGCGCGCGAAGAGCCGGCTCGGATCGAGCCGGAGCCGCCGACGCCCAGCGACACCCGCCCGTCGACATTGGCCACGTTCCACGCCCCGCAGCCGCCGCTGTTCAGCTCGACAGAGCGCGCGCCGCGTCCGACCGAGCCGAAAACAGCCCCGCCGGCGCTGACATCCACGTCGCGCGGCGTGCGGATCACGATCATCGGCGCGTCCTCCAGGCGCACGCGGCCCAGGTTGCCGACCTCGACGGTCGCGCCACGGCCCGGCTGGCTGGCGTCGGCCCGGCTGGTGTTGCAGCCGCCAATGCGATTTCCGCCATTGGCCCAGAAGCCTCCGTTACGGCCCAGGCCGCCATCGATGCGGACCCCGCCGCCTTCGCGGCGCACCTGCACGGCCGGCAGCCCCGAGGCGCCCTGCGTCACCTCGACCCCCACATCCTGGCGATCCTCCACGATCACGACGACCCGCGCCACGAGGTTGCGAATCTGGACCTCTGCGGCCGATGCGGGGGCGGCGGCCAGCCCCGTCAGGGCGGCGGCGGCGGCGGCGGCGGCGATCAATGCGGTCTTCATTCGGCTGTTCCCTTCCCGTCTATGCAGGGGAAGGTGCACGCCGCGCGCCGCCAAGTCATTTTAACTTCAGGTCATGAACGCGATTTAACCCGCGGGCCTCAGCGTCCCCGCGCCGTCCGCGGCCCCGACCTCGGGTTCGAAATCACGCTCGAAATGGGCGATTCGGCTCTTCATCGCGCCGGCCTTCTTCAACGCCAGGGATGCGGCCCAGCGCGCGGCCAGTTCCGGCGTGGCCATCTCGTCCGTCTGGCGCGGCCGACCGCCCCGGCTGCGGATCACGGCATTGGTGAACAGCGCCCCATTTCGGAACCGCGACGGCCAGGTCTGAAAATCCATCGACAGGCTGACGCAGAACCGATCCAGATTCTCCACCCGGTGCGGCGCATACAGGGGCCAGGTCAGCGCCCGTCCCGGCTCCAGATCCATGATTTGGGCGTCGTCCTCGAACGCCAGCGTATAGGGCAGTTCCTCAGTCGTCTGGCGCGTCACCACCTGTTCCATGTTGCGCTCTGGCAGGTGACGTTCGTCGCCCGGATAGACGAACAGCCGCTTGCGCCCGCGCAGGTGAAACAGCACCACCCCCGCCGCATCGAAATGATACGGAACCCGCGCCTTGGGCGACGACAGGATCAACTGCCCCGCGTTCCGCACCGCTCGCATTCCCGGATAGGTCGCCTGGATGGCCGCAAAATCCTTCATCGCCGCCGCCCATAGTTCAGGCCAGCCACGTTCGACCTCGCGCAGATTGACCCACAGTCGGCCCTGTTTGATCGCCTCCAGCAGGTCTTTCCCCGACAGACGCCCGCGCGCCCCGGTGCGCAGCGACACCTGTCCCTCATCGTCGTAGTCGTACAGATTGATGTCGAACAGGTCGGCCGGATACCGGTCCAGCACCGCCGCCAGGGCCGCGTCCTCGGCGAAGCCCTGCGCCACCAAGGTGTGCGGATGATCTCTGGCCTCGACGATCGGGCCGGGATAGCGGGTGCGGCGTGTGGTCATGACAGCCTCTCCTTCACGCATGGGCGACGCGCGCCGGCGTCTTCTTGCGGGCGGCCAGTTTCTGCGCCATCGCGCGAGCGGCCGCAGCCGTGCCTTTCAGCCGTCCGGCCGACGTCGGCTCGCACGCCTCGATCGTGGCCCAGCGGCGGCGCAAGGAGGTTCGCACCTTCTCGCCCTTGTCCCCCGCCTTCGCCAGCGCGCCCACGGCCATGTCGCCCAGCGCCTGGCTCAGCCCCGGCTTCAGCACCACGGCCTCGCGCACCGTCTGGCGGGCGTTGACGAAATACTTCTTGTAGGGCTCGCCCTCGAACCCGAAGTCAAACACCCGGAACTCCTCCGCTGAGGCCAGCCGCATCGTGTCCATGCTCAGCAGGATGCCCGGCGAACACCGCGCCAGCCCCGGCTCATAGACCGGGAACCAGAAATGGTAGTGCCGCCCGGCATGGAGCGAAAACTCGACCGCCACCAGCTTGTCGCCCGCGTGCATCGCCGCCATCGAGGCGCCGAAGTCCTCGCGCCGCTCGGCCATCAGGGCGTGCAGCAGGTCCCGCGTCCAACCGCACGCGAAGATGTCGTGCAGGCCCGAGCGCCGATACTGCGCCGCCTTCAGGTCGATCAGTTGGTTCAACAGCGCGGGGTCGCGCAAGCCTCTCTCGACCCGGACCGGCCCCAGCTCGGCCTCCAGGCTGCGACGCGCCCGCTCCTTGTCCTTGAAGTATTTGCCATACGTCGTGCGCCGCTCGGCGTACCAGGCGTCATAGCCGTCTTCCGGCATGGCGGCCTGCACCGTCTGGCGCGTCTGGCCCGCCTCGCCCGCGCCGATCCAGCCCGGCACGTTCAGCCTGCGCGCCTTCAACAGCCGCGCGACATCCTCCAGCGTGATCGTCTCGCCCGCCGGCGCGATCACCCCGTGATAGTCGTTCATCGGCGCGCCCAGCGGCTGCAACGCCCCGCCGCGCCGCTGATGCGGGAAGAAGCCCACGATCCGGCCGTCGCGGCGGAACACCGCGATGGCCGCGCCGGGGCAGACGCGGCTGGCGATCTGGGCATAGTCCCAGCGGAAATAGGGGCTGGCCAGATCCGGGTTCTCGGCTGTCCAGGCGCGCCACAGGGCGACAGCGGCGCCATCCAGCGCTTCGGCCTCCACAATCTCGACCTGCAGGTTTCCGCTCATGCTCATCCTTCGTCGGGCCGTGCGCCGCAAGGTCCGTTTCTCAGCCTACCCTTGCACGGCGCGCGTTTCAGCAGGGTTGATCGGCATGGTGAACAAGCGTTGACGGAGCCGTCGCCCTCCCCGTGCGTTTCCTGACCTCCAAGGAGATGACCATGACCGACAGCCGCCCCGACGACCGCAAGGTCGAGAACGAAAACCTTCGTCCCGACAAGCCCGGCGAGCCCCCGCGGCCGGCGACCGAACCGCAGGGGTCGAAAGGCTCGTCCAACTCCGGCGAGACCGAAACCGATCCCGCCACGGGCAAGCCGAACTGAACACGCCCCTCTCCGACCGCCTGCCGAAAGCCATTCGATGAACCGTCCCGCCTACCTCGCCGCCTTCGCCGTCTTGTCGCTCGCCGCCTGTTCGCCCCAGCAGGAGGCCAAGGCCCCCGCCGCCCAGGTCGGACAGACCGGCCCCCTGTCGCGGGACGCGATCGAAAACGCCGCCTACGCCCCTCCGGCCCAACCGACGCCCCAGCAAGGAAGCGCCCAGCCCCCCGCCCAAACTCAGGCCCAGCCCGATCCCGCCCTGATCCGCGCCCAGGTTCTTCTTGAACGGGCGCGCTTCTCGCCCGGCGCCATCGACGGCCTGGCCGGCTCCAACATGAAACAGGCCATCTCCGCCTTCCAAAAGGCGCAGGGCCTGCCGGTCAACGGCCAGTTGGACGCCGAGGTCATGGGCCGCCTGCGCGCGGTCGGCGCCGGCGCGATCACAACCACCTACCAGATCACCCAGCAGGACATCGCCGGCCCCTATCTCGGCGCCGTGCCGACCGATCTGGCGGCTCAAGGCCAGGCGGAGCACATGGGCTACGCCAACATCGTGGAGGCGCTGGCCGAGCGGTTCCACGTCACCGAGGCCCTGCTGCGCGCCATGAACCCCGGCGCGGACTTCAATCGCGTCGGTCAGTCGCTTCTGGTCCCCGCCGTCAATCACACGCCTCTGCCGGCCGATGTCGATCATATCGACGTCGACAAGTCCGAAGGGTCGGTCCGCGCCTTCGACGCCGACGGCAAGCTGATCGCCTACTTCCCCGCGACCATCGGCAGCGGCGACAACCCCACTCCGACCGGCACGGTCAAGGTCAATGGCGTGGCTCGCAATCCCGACTATACCTACGACCCATCCAAGCTCAGCTACGGCGACGGCAAGGAGAAGGTGGTGGTCAAGCCGGGCCCCAACAATCCGGTCGGCGTCGTCTGGATCGACCTGAACAAGCCCAGCTACGGCATCCACGGCACGCCAGACCCGGAACTGGTGGGCAAGACCGCCTCTCACGGCTGCGTCCGCCTGACCAACTGGGACGCCTGGACCCTGGCCGACAAGGTCAAGCCCGGCGTGACCGTGCGCTTTATCTAGGCGTCAGTGGACCGCGCCGAACGACGTCCCGTCCCAGAAGGCGCAGTGGTGACGTTCGAAGAAGTCGTGGTCCATCCGGTCGCTTTCGGGCGCGAACACCCGCACCGGCCCCGCCCCCTCGACGCGGGGCCATTCGGCGCCAAAGCCCGGCGCGCCGAACGCCGCCCAAAGGCGCTGCATCCGGTCCGACAGCGCCTTCTGCTGCGGGGTGAACCGCTTCACATCCGCGAAGACCCAGCTGGTCCCGAAGACATAGGCCAACTCGCTGGCGTGATAGGCGCCCAGGTCCAGCCCCACGATCCAGGCCGGCAGAATGAACGGCGCCTGGCGATCCGCGAACTCATAGCCCCAGACCGGCACATGGGCCGACAACACGCGCCGCAGGGCTTGGGACGGACAGGCGAACCTCTGGTCGGTGAAGTTCGCAGCGATGGCGTAGGCGGGCCCGTCCTCTCCGACAGGATAGCGCTCCAGCACCCGCGGGCCCTCGTCGCCATACATCCACATCGTCTCCTTCCTATACCGATCCATCGTCTTGACCTCGTTGGCGAACAGCCGGCCTTCGTCCAGATTGGCGCCGACCAGCACCGGGACCTGGGTGAACCGCCCCTCGCGCAGCGCGTCCGCCGGGCTTTCCGGCACGGTCGCGTCCGTATGCACCGGCCCCCACGACCCCGGCCCGTTGATCCCCGCCCTCAGCGACGCCGCCCGCGACAGCCGCCACGCCGGAAGAGCCTTCAAACAGGCGATCTGATCCCCTTCGTCGCACCCCAGCCGTTCGGCGAACATCGGCCCCGACTGGGCGGCGTCCTGCGCGCTGATCAGGGATGACGGCTCCAGACAGCCGCCGCTCTGCATGATGACCCGCTGATACAGCCCCTCCGACCCCGGCGACGCCATCAGATAACAGGCCGTCCAGGCCCCCGCGCTCTCCGCGAACAGGGTGACATTGGCGGGATCGCCGCCGAAGGCCGCGATATTGCGATTCACCCATTTCAGCGCCGCCTGCTGGTCCATCAGGCCGAAATTGCCGCCGAAACCCTCGCCGGTCGCCTCAAACCCCGGATGGGCCAGCCAGCCCAGGGCGCCCAGCCGATAGTTCATCGTCACCACCACCCGCCCCTGATCGCGGGCCAGCTTCGAAGGGTCGTAGTTGGCGCCTGCCCCCACGGTGAAGGCGCCGCCGGGGATATAGACCATCACCGGTCGGGCCTCTTCCGGCTGACCGGCCGGTGCGTAGATATTCAGATAAAGACAATCCTCGGACCCGACCACGATCCCTCCGCCACCGCCCAGAATGGCGCGCCGCCCGATGGCCTGGGTGCAGTCCGACCCGATCCGCGTCGCATCGCGCACGCCGGCCCATGGCTGGACAGGCTGCGGCGCGCGCCAGCGTCCGTCGCCCACCGGCGGCGCGGCGAACGGCACGCCCAGGAACGCCCGCGTTCCATCCCCCTCGACCCCGCGCACCGCCCCGTCCTCCGTCGACGCCAGCACCGTCTTCCCATCGCTGGCGAACCGGACATGATCGACTTTGCCCGGATGGGTGGCGCAGGCGGTCAGCGCGATCAGGCACGCAAGCAGGGGTATCAGGCGCATCGGGAACCTTGGCTGTTCGGCAGTCCACCCGAACGCCTGAACACGCAACCCGTTGCGGACCGGCGCTATGTCTCGCCGCAAAGCAAAAGCGGCCCCCGGATCGCTCCGGGGGCCGCTCTGTACGCTACTCGGTCAGCCGGTGGGCTGGGTCGTGTCGTCGATTACTCGACGATCTTGGCCACGACGCCGGCGCCGACGGTGCGGCCGCCTTCACGGATGGCGAAGCGCAGGCCCTGGTCCATCGCGATCGGCGTGATCAGCTCGACGCTCAGCTCGGCGTTGTCGCCGGGCATGATCATCTCGACGCCTTCCTTCAGGTGCACGATGCCGGTCACGTCCGTCGTGCGGAAGTAGAACTGCGGACGATAGTTGGTGAAGAACGGCGTGTGGCGGCCGCCTTCTTCCTTCGTCAGGATGTAGGCTTCGGCCTGGAACTTGGTGTGCGGGGTGATCGAACCCGGCTTGCACAGAACCTGACCGCGCTCGACGTCTTCGCGCTTGGTGCC
>NZ_JAHXPB010000010.1 GCF_023147505.1 Brevundimonas sp. EYE_349
TCCAGCTTCCACACGTTGACCTTCCCCCCGTCCAATCAGAGCCTTGGCGATCTCCTAACCAACCGAGTCGCGCACTGCCACCATGACCGACGAAAGCGACCACACGGCCGTCCCCTCGGCTCCACCAATCCCCGTTATATCAAGGGATTGGCCGGAAACAGGCGATAAATCTGACACCACGTTGCTACACACGGCTTCTAAGAGACCGTCGAAAAAGCGTTCCCCTACAGTTGGTTCACCGGCCCGAGGCTGTAGCACCACCTCGTCGCACACACCGTCCAAACGGTCTCTTCAACCGTCTCCTCGGTCACCTGATGCTCGGCGTCGGCAATCGTCTGGCCTGATCGTTCGGGGATCGACCTACTATCTTCGGCTTCGTGTTCCGCGTTCGTTGGCCGGGATCATCGGCAAGACGGAGGCAGCCCATTTTCTTCGACACCCAGCGTAGACAAGCCTACTGGGGATGCTAGATGTAGCGAGTTTAGAAGGAGGAATCGGGGGCGCCAGATTCCTCTTGTCATGTCAAGATTTTTCTTGACCTCCTCTTTCGACCCTGCCATCTTACCTAAGACGACGCTTGTGCAGAACGGCGGCGCCTAGAATCGCAACAATGGTTTATCCTTGGGGCATTCTGAGAGGGGCGTTGCGCGGGCGAGCACTTTGATGACGTTGCCATGCCTTGCTAGCCGGTGTGGTGATTGATTGAGCTAGGGCGCATTGCCCCTATTGATCGTCCTGTGAACTCTCACCGAAGTTTCAAACCCCGCGCCTTCTGGGCGCGGGGTTTAACGTTTCAGCGCACCCGATCATCAACCAAGACATTGAGGTGACTGGCGTCGGAGGGAGAATGCTCGCCCGTCTTCCAGCAGTTGATTTTGGTGGCGCCCCATCCCTTGTCCCCAGTAGGGGAGACATCCCAATGGAAGTCGTCAAAGCGACAGCCCGCGCGGAAATGTGCTGCAATAGAAGCCACCTGCTCACCGTCCTTGTCGGGTGTGCCGTGCGCGGTAGCCTCTACCGTTGGCTGAAACGCAAGCTTCGACCTGCCGAGAAAGTAGGAATTTTCTTTGAAGAATTCCGCCCTAAATGCCTTCAAGCTGCGCTTTGGCACAGGCGTCGTCGCTGCTCGTTTGACCAATCGTTTCAAATCTCGGAGACCAAAATTCTTGACTGGTAGAAGAAGAGCGGGAGCACCGCTCTTTATGTTGGCCTCAGAAACAGCAAGATCGTCGCCTAGTCCGCGCAACGAATCTTTGATAAAATTAGAAGTTCTTCCGAGATGATCATACGCATCTCTAGGTATGACGTAAAAGAATGCCGTGTTTCGAAATGAGTCTATTATCCTGTTAGTGTTTTCTTCATCAGATTCTTGAATGAAGACCACAAATCTCTCCGGCTTCGTTCGACCGCAAGCATGTCCGTCGTCTGCACCGCAGTTTGATTTCTTCCAGTCCGACTTAAGGCAGGCCCTTTGAGGATTCCGACAAAACCCTACCGGCCTCCCGCTCTGCCCAAAAATGGCGTCTACAGCGCGATCAATGACCTCAGCGATGTATTCTGGGGGATAGGAAGCAAGTCGATTTGAGTAGGAGCGGGCACCCCTCCCCCTAACAACAAGCACGTCGGGCATAGCTTCACGAACGTTATCCAGAACATCATTAATGATCCGCGCTGGAATTCCTGCAAGGACTGCCGCAACTCTATCCGTCATGGGATCAAGAGATAAGCTGATAGATGAGGTCTAGGCTTAGGGAGTGGGATTTTCTCCGCTCTTCAGGGATCGCTTCTATCAGTGCGATCAAGGACGAAATGCCCACGGGACGAGTGGCGGCCTCATGTGACGGTTCAGATTTAAGTGGAATTTCGCTGTCTGATGCCTTTTTCCCTGATTTCAGCAAGCTTGATTTCTCGATATCTTCACGAGCGCACCATTCGTGGATGGCTATCTTGGCAGCGGCTTCTCTATCGACCTTCGGCAACGAGCCATCTGGGATGAGCTTCGCGCTTATATAGTGCCAACCAGTGGGCACTTCAGATTGATCCGACACATCGCGAAAATCAAAACGGCGGCTAGATTTTATGGCGCGGCCGACTTTTGGGGGTTCAACCGGCTTGAAGAACGCGGCCCAAATCGTCGGATGGTAAGTCCCAACGTTCAGCTTATCTTCTTCGCTAAGTAGCCTAACGCTTACCTTGCTAAGCTCCCCGCTAAACTCCACATTACTACCTAGTTCGGATTGAAGAACTAGCTTCAACTTTCTGTTGGCCAATATCTCTCGCAGAGCACGGCCATAGTGCTTTGACAGTTGCGAGCCAAGGTTGGCGAGCAGAACTGGTTCGCTCGCACCCTCCAAAATTCCCTTTGCTACAGCCGCAATCTCGGCGTTGGAAATATCGCCTTCGCCAACGGCAGGAAGGGGTGTAGCTGTAGGTTGCATGGATTGACCCTTTGGTTCCGCTAAGCGTTGAAGCTTAGGTGGTCATTCGTCAATCACCCGTCACATTCAGATTCTACGAGGTGCGATAGGTCGAGGTCAGGATAACTGATCTGTCCCATAGCGGCGCGAAGGGTTTGAGCACGATAGCCTCGTCCGTAGGCGGCGGCAGTTTCTCCCCCTTCGTTCGCGTTGCCCGACGACCAACCTCCTAATGCGAGAGCGATCTCGTGCTCAATGCGGGCCTCGCGCAGAGCGTCGCGGTAGCAGTGCCGAAATGAGTGGAAGCAGGTCTTTTCCCGCGCGGCACCAGCGCGCTCAAGGAAGCGTCTGAACCACTTGCTGAACGGGTCACTGTAGTAGCCGGTGCTAGACCGTTGGAGTTCGGAAAACAGGCGGACGGCTCCAGCCGCTCTCCGACCCTCCACGAAGCTCATGAACCCGATCTCAATCAGGGTGGGGTGAACCGGGATAAACCGCTCACTGGCGGCGGTCTTCAGGCGTTTCCCGTTGTCAGCGTCTGACGGCCCCTCCGTCACGAAGAAACAGTCCACGCCATCGAGCCGCTGGATGTCCGCGACGAGCAGCTGACATATCTCGTTCATCCGCATGCCCGAGAAAAGAGCGATGAGGGGCACCCAGAACCGGCCACGACGAGGGCGCGCGTGGCCGGGCGTGGCGTATCCAGCCCAATCGTCTACGCAGCCTCGGTAGATCGGCGCATCGAAGATCAGACGTAGCTGCTCGGTGGAAAATGGTAGGCGCTTATCCCGCCTTCTCACCCGGTCAATGACCTGAAGCCCCTTGGCTGGATTCCGGTCGATCCAGCCCTCATTCTGGCAGAAGTTCATTACCGCCCGGAACTTGCACATGTAGCCGTTGACCGAAGCGGGCGAGAGCCGCTCGGTCAGGCCCTTCTCTTTGGCCATCTTCGCAGCCGCGAGCGGTGACAGCTTGGGGAACTTCTTCTCGGCGTTCGACGGCAACCAAAGCAGCACATCGAGAAGCTCGCGTGACGCTTCACGGTCGATGGAACGGATCGTGCGGTTTTCGCCCCAAAGCCCGACCGTCAACTCGATGAGATTCAGATAGTGGAGGTCCGTCTTGCGAGTGCGCTGCTTCGCTGGATCGGATCGAAACAGTTCGAAGGCTTCGCGAAGCGTCTTGTCCGCTGGCAACGCCGGGGGCGTTGGTGCGAGCTTCGGACGCTCGGGCGTAGTCGGGATAAAGGGCTGAATGCCGTGGGCTTCGATGTCTCTCCATTGCTGCTCGAACGCTGCGGCGACGATCCGAGCTTTGCGGACAGCATCAGCCCGATAGCCGGTGCCGAGAGACTTCATGACCTCCGTCTTGCCGATGATCCCGGCCAACGAACGCGGAACACGAAGCCGAAGATAGTAGGTCGATCCCCGAACGATCAGGCCAGACGATTGCCGACGCCGAGCATCAGGTGACCGAGGAGACGGTTGAAGAGACCGTTTGGACGGTGTGTGCGACGAGGTGGTGCTACAGCCTCGGGCCGGTGAACCAACTGTAGGGGAACGCTTTTTCGACGGTCTCTTAGAAGCCGTGTGTAGCAACGTGGTGTCAGATTTATCGCCTGTTTCCGGCCAATCCCTTGATATAACGGGGATTGGTGGAGCCGAGGGGAGTCGAACCCCTGACCTCGTCATTGCGAACGACGCGCTCTACCAACTGAGCTACGGCCCCGTTCCGGCGCTGGATCGGGTTTCACAGGCGAGGCGGACATAGAAGGCGCGCGGGCGTGGTGTCAACGGGCTTGTGCGCGCAATCGGCGCAGGCGCGACGCGGCCGTTGTCGGGAGGGGGGCGAACCGCTAGAAGCGCCGTTCGACTATAGAGGCAGGGTTCATGGGCTACGCGATCGTCTGGTTGATCAACACCATCATCAGTCTGATGATCTGGTTCATCATCGCCCAGGCCATACTGAGCTGGCTGGTGGCGTTCGACGTCGTCAACTATCGCAACCGCTTCGTCTATTCGGTGGGGACCTTCCTGGACCGGGTCACGGCGCCGCTGCTGGAGCCGTTCCGCCGCATCATTCCGAACCTGGGCGGCATCGACATCTCGCCCATCGTGGTGATCCTGCTGCTGCAGTTCATCGGCGTGCTGTTCAACCGTACGGCGGCGCCGGCCCTGATCCAGTTGCTGGGCTGAGGCGACACGGCCGGCGGGAATCTGGCCTGCTGGCGTCAATCCGCTCTTGCGCCGCGCGCCGTCCTTCCTAAAGGTGCCCGCCCGACCACTATCGACCAGGGTTCATGAGCACGATTTCCACAGTCGCCATTCTGGGCGCCGGACAGATGGGCGCAGGCATCGCCCAGGCCGTCGCGCTGGGAGGCTATTCGGTGCGGCTGTACGATGTCGTCGCCGACCGTCTGCCGATGGCCCAGGGCGAGATCGCCGCCAGCCTGGCGCGGCAGGCCGGGCGCGGCCTGGTGGACCCGGCGGCCGCCGACGCCGCCCTGGCCCGCATCACGCCGGCGAACGGGATCGCCGAGGCGGTGGCGGGCGCCGATCTGGTGATTGAGGCCACGCTCGAGGACGAGGCGGTCAAGAAGGCCGTGTACGCCGATGTGTTGCCGCACCTGGGGCCACAGACGCTGATCGCATCCAACACCTCGTCCATTTCGATCACCCGCCTGGCGTCGGCGACGGACCGGCCGGACCGGTTCGTGGGCCTGCACTTCATGAAGCCGGCGCCGATCATGAAACTGGTCGAGATCGTACGCGGCATCGCCACCTCGGCCGAGACCCATTCCGCCGCCGTCGCCTTCGCCGAAAGCCTGGGCAAGACCACCACGGACGCCGAGGATTTCCCGGCCTTCATCGTCAACCGCATCCTGGTGCCGATGATGAACGAGGCGATCTTCGCCCTGTACGAAGGCGTCGGCAACGTCGCCTCCATCGACAAGGCGCTGCGCCTGGGGGCCAACCACCCGATGGGGCCGCTGGAGCTGGCGGACTTCATGGGGCTGGACGTCGTCCTGGCCATCATGAATGTGCTGTACGACGGCCTGGCCGACAGCAAATACCGCCCCTGCCCGCTGCTGGTGAAATATGTCGAGGCGGGCTGGCTGGGCCGCAAGAGCGGACGCGGCTTCTACGACTATTCGGGCCCCACGCCGGCGCCGACGCGATGAGCCGGTTCGAGACCTATTCCGACCTGCCCGGTCAGACGACCATCGCGGCGCGCCCGGCCCCGCTGTATCCCGTCCTGGCCTGCCTGGCGGGCGCGGCCTGGCCGCCGCTTTGGCTGACGCTGCTGATCTGGCGACCCCATGCGGTCATGCCGGGACGCGACATGGACTGGCGGCTGGTGGCGCTGGTGATCGGGTTGATCGCGGTTCCGCTGGCGCTCTATCGCGTTCTGGGCGAACGTCGGCGCGAGGGGCGGCCGGGCACGCGGCTGGGCGTGGTGTGGCGCTTCATGCTGTACGGCGGCCTGATGGCGGCCTTGCTGCAGATCGTCGTCGCCCTGGGCATGAGCGTGATCGGCTGGTTCGGGGCCGCCGATGTCATGCAGGCCTTGGGAGCCACGGAGACGACGTTGCTGATCTTCGGCGTCGGCGGCCTGCCCATCGCCATGGTGGTGGGCGTCAGCTACGCCCTGTGGGCCGGCCTGTGCGCCGCCTTCATCGCCTTCGAGGCCAAGCCGGCCGTCAAGGATCGCCTGGGCCTGATGCCCAAGGGGTGAGGCCGCGCGTCGGGGATTGACGCCGACGTCCCGGATGCGGAACTCTGGCCCCAACAAGGATCCGGGGGCCTTCAGGATGCTGCAGTCAGACACGCCCCCGGCGCCCGCCGTCGAGCGCATCGCCACTCTGGATCTGGTGCGTGGGCTGGCGGTGCTGGGCATATTGGCCGTCAATGCGGGCGGGTTCGCCGCCACCCTGTCGGCCTATGGCAGTCCGGGGCTGTGGCCTTTTCCCGACACGGGAGCCTCGGCGACGGCCCAGTGGATCGTGGACGCCCTGTTCCACCAGAAGTTCATCTCCCTGTTCTCGATGCTGTTCGGGGCCTCGCTGTTTTTGGTCGGGGGCGAGCGGGCGGATGTTCAGCGCGGGCGGCGGTTGAGGCGTAGGCTGGCGTGGCTGGCGGTCATCGCCCTGATCCACGGCCTGGCGATCTGGTGGGGCGACGTGCTGCTGCTTTACGCCTGGTCCGGCCTGTTCGTAATGCTGGCGCGGTCGTGGCGGCCGGTGATCCTCTTCCGGGTCGGGCTGGTGCTGTTCGGGCTGTTTTCGCTGGTGCAGATCGTGGGGCCGCTGAGCCTGTATTTCGCGCCGGCCGACGTGCAGGCGCGCCTCGCCGCCGAACTGACCCCCACCGCCGCCCAGATCGCCCAGGTGCGGGCCGACATCGCCGAGGCGGCCGGGTCGCTGGCCGGCGCCTATCGCCAGAATTTCAGCGCCTGGGTGGAGTTGCAGTTGTCCAGCCTGATGGTCTTTGTCTTCCCGACCGTCGGCCTGATGATGATCGGCCTGGGCCTGTTCAAGACCGGGTTTCTGGGCGGGGCGCTGTCCGTCCGCCTGTATCGCGGCGTCGTGGCGGCGGGCGCCGTGGCGCTGGCGGTCGTGTGCGGCCTGACTTGGCTCGACGACATGGCTCATGCCCGGATGTTGTGGACGGCCGGGATAGAGGGGCTGCTCAATCCGCTGATCGGCCTGGGCTACGCCTCGATCCTGATCCTGCTTTGGAAGGCCGACCGCGCCGGCGGGCTGAGGCCGCTGGCGGCGGCCGGGCAGATGGCGCTGAGCAACTATCTGGCCCAGTCGATCATCATGACCAGCCTGTTCTGGGGCGGGCGAGGGCTGGGGCTGATGGGCCAGGTGGATCGGCCGATGCTGTGGGCCGTGGTGATCGGTGTGTGGACGTTGCAACTGATCTGGTCGCCGCTGTGGCTGTCGCGCTTCGCCATGGGGCCGGCCGAATGGGTGTGGCGCTGCCTGACCTATGGGCGGCGGTTGCCGATGCGAAAACCAGCCTGACGACGCTTTTATCGTAGGCTCGAACCGACTAACTGAAGGGCATGGCCGCCCCGGACACCCCCGCCGAAACCTTCAAGCGCGCGCTCGGCCACGCCGCGCGGGCCCTGGCCGAACAGCCGGAGCTGGAGGTGGCCTTCGGATCGGACGGGCCGCGGCTGTCGAACGGCGTCCTGACCCTGCCCCATCCGCCCCGCGATCCTTCCGGGCCGGAGAGTGCGGCCCTGCGCGGTCAGGCCGACCGACTGGCCCTGCGGCTGGCCAATCACGACCCGGCGCTGGACGGCCGGATGCGACCTGCCGACGCCAAGGCGGCCGAGGTGTTCGACGCGGTCGAACAGGCGCGGATCGAGGCGTTCGGATCGGAACATCTGGCCGGGGTGCGCGACAACCTGGGCGCCGCCCTGGTGACGCGGCTGGAAAAGAGCGGCGCCCTGCGCATCAGCGAGGCGGAGCGCGTGCCGGTGTCCGAGGCCGTGGCCCTTCTGGTGCGCGAGCGGCTGACCGGCCGGCCCGCGCCGGACGGCGCCAGGGCCATGCTGGATCTGGTGCGCGCCAATATCGAGGCCAAGGCCGGCGCGCGACTGGACGCCCTGGCCGGGACCGCCGGCGATCAGGCAGCCTTCGCCCGCAAGATGCACGAGGTGCTGCGCGCCCTGGACCTGGACCCTGGGGACGGACGCGGCGAGGACGCTTCGGAGGACCCCGGCGACGAAGAGCCGGATCCCCAGGACCCCGCATCCGACGAGGATCAGGACGAGGAGGAGGAAGAGGACGGCGGCGAAGGCTCGCAGTCGATGGAGGGCGACGCCGACGATCAGTCCTCGGATGAAGAGCGTGAAAGCCGCCCGCACGGCGCCCCCGCCGATCCGCAAGGCGAAGGCGCCGACGACGGCCCCGAGCTTCAGGAAGGCCAGCAGCCCAACCGCCAGCAGACCGCCGACGACGGCCGGGCGACCGACCTCTACCGCGTCTTCACCACCGCCTTCGACGAGGTGATAGACGCCGCCGACCTGTGCGATCCGGTCGAGCTGGATCGGCTGCGCGCCCTGTTGGACGGACAGCTTGCGATATTGTCGAGCGTCGTCTCGCGCCTGGCCAACAAACTGCAACGCCGCCTTCTGGCGCAGCAGAATCGCTCCTGGGTGTTCGATCTGGAAGAGGGGATGCTGGACACCGCGCGCCTGACGCGGATCGTCACCGATCCGACCGCTCCCCTGTCATTCAAGGCCGAAAGCGAAAGCCCGTTCCGCGATACGGTCGTGACCCTGCTGCTGGACAACTCCGGCTCGATGCGCGGACGGCCGATCATGGTGGCGGCGGTCTGCGCCGACATCCTGGCCCGGACGCTGGAGCGGTGCGGCGTCAAGGTCGAGATACTGGGCTTCACCACCCGCGCCTGGAAGGGCGGCCAGAGCCGCGAAGCCTGGATCACCGCCGGCAAGCCGCAAAATCCCGGCCGCCTGAACGACCTGCGCCATATCATCTACAAGGCCGCCGACGCGCCCTGGCGCCGGGCCAAGAAAAACTTGGGCCTGATGATGCGCGAGGGCCTGCTGAAGGAGAACATCGACGGCGAGGCTCTGCAATGGGCGCACGGGCGGCTGTTGGCCCGTACCGAACAGCGCCGCATTCTGATGGTCATTTCCGACGGTTCGCCGGTCGACGATTCGACCCAGTCGGCCAATGCGGCGCTCTATCTGGACAAACACCTGCGTCAGGTGATCGCCGAGATCGAGGATCGTTCGCCGGTCGAGCTTCTGGCCATCGGCATCGGTCATGACGTGACCCGCTGGTATCGTCGCGCCCTGACCATCGTCGATGTGGAGCAGCTGGCCGGCGCCATG
Source organism: Brevundimonas sp. EYE_349 (assembly GCF_023147505.1). Classification (GTDB taxonomy): domain Bacteria; phylum Pseudomonadota; class Alphaproteobacteria; order Caulobacterales; family Caulobacteraceae; genus Brevundimonas. The sequence continues at coordinate 9,291 of NZ_JAHXPB010000010.1, forward strand.
ACCGAGAAGCTCGCCGAACTGTTCGAGAATGAGGGGGCGGCGGCCCCCGCGCGCCGGTCGCGGCGCAAAATCGCGGCATGAGCCGGTTTCGCCGTCTCGCGGTCCTGTGGGCCGCCCTGTCCCTGACGGCCTGCGCCGCGTCGCTGGGCGCGCCCCGCCCCTATCCCTTGTCTGAGGACGGCTGGACCCCGGCGGTGGCGGAGTTGCGCAGCGTGGGCCTGGGCCTGCCCGGCGGGGCGCAACTGGCGCCGGGCGTGCGTTTCGCGGGCGGGCTGAACATCCTGTCGGCGCCGACGTCGCCCCTGCACAGTCTGTCAGACCTGAAGCTGACAGGCGACGGGGGCCTCGTCACCGTTTCGGACGTAGGCGACCTTGTGCGCGCCGACATCCGGCTGGACGCCCGCGGACGGCTGGTCGGCCTGGATCACTTTCGCACGCGGCGGCTGACCCTGGCGGACGGCCGGCCGATCTCCGACAAGCAGGATGGCGACGCAGAGGGTCTGGCCCTGACGGCGTCCGGCGATCTGCTGGTCAGTTTCGAACGGCGCCACCGCATCTGGAACTATGGACCGCTGACGGCCCTGACCGACCGGCCGACGCCGGTGCGCGCGCCGGACTTTCCCTTCACCGAAAACGACGGGATGGAGGGGCTGGCGGCCGGACCGAACGGCTGGCGCGTCGGCGGCGAAGCCGGCGGAGTCTGGGACTGCACGCCTGCCCGCTGCACCGTGGTCACTCCGCCGCCGACCGTGCCGATCCCCGACAGCGAATACCGCATCACCGGCATCGACCGCGATCCATCGGGCGACGGCTGGTTCGTGGTTCAGCGCCGCTATCGCGCCCCGATCGACGCCCGCGCCCATGTGCGCCACATGACGGCGGACGGCGCGCTGGGGCCGGTGCTGATCGAGCTGAAACTGCCCGGCACCACAGACAATTTCGAAGGGATCGCCGCTGAGCGCCGCAATGGGGCGACACGGCTCTACATCCTGTCGGACGACAATTTCAGCCCGGCCCAACGCACCCTGATGCTCGCCTTCGACGTCCGCTGATCGTCACGCCGCCCCGGCCCACCGGGTCGATTGGGACGTCGCCTCGTCCGAGCGCAGCGCCCGCACGAAGTCGTCGCGCCAGATGCCGACATCGGTGGCGCACACCACCTCCATCAACGCCTGCCATTTGCGGATCCGCTCGGCCTTGGGCATGGTCAGGGCCTTCTGGATCGCGTCCGACAACTCCTCGCGGCTGTAGGGATTGACCAGCAGGGCCTCGCCCATCTGCTCGGCCGCGCCGGCGAAACGCGACAGGATCAGCACGCCGGGATCGTCCGGGTTCTGGGCCGCCACATATTCCTTGGCCACTAGGTTCATGCCGTCACGCAACGGCGTGACCAGCCCGACCCGCGCCGCCCGGTAGATGCCGGCCAGCTGATCCCTGCGATACGTGCGGTTCAGATAGCGGATCGGCTGCCAATCCATGTCGGCGAAGGCGCCGTTGATCCGCCCCGCCAGGGCGTCCAGACGCGAGCGGATGTCCTGATAGCTGTCCACGTCGTCGCGCGAGATGGGCGTGACCTGCAGCAGAAAGACCTCTCCCCGCATCGAGGCGTTGTCGTGCAGAAACTGTTCATAGCCCAGCAGCCGTTCTTCCAGCCCCTTGGAATAGTCCAGCCGGTCCACCCCGACGATCATGGACCGGAACGCCGCCGAGGCCGCCATCCGGTCGTAGGTGCGCGCCCCCAGGGTCGAGTTGCGCGCCGCTAGGAAGCCGTCCACGTCTATGCCGATGGGGAAGACGCCGGTCTGGACCCGCCGCCCGAAACACTCCAGCCCGCCGTGGCCGAACAACTCGCCTTGCGGCTCAGACACCACATAGTCGGTGAAAAGGTCGCTCCATTCTCGGGTGTGGAAGCCGATCAGGTCGAAGTCGAACATCGATTCCACCAGCCGCCGATGGTGCGGCAGGGTCACCAGCAGCTGGCGCGCCGGCCAGGGCGTATGCAGGAAGAAGCCGATCCGGTTGCGGATGCCCAGGCGGCGCAGGTCCCGCGCCATCGGGATCATATGATAGTCGTGGACCCAGATGACGTCGTCTGGCTGGATCAGCGGCGCCAGCACCTCGGCGAAGCGGCGGTTCACACGCTCATAACCCTCGCCATACGACCGCTCGTACTGCGCCAGGTCGATGCGGTGGTGGAACAGCGGCCACAGGGTCTTGTTGGCGTAGCCGTTGTAATATTCGTCGACGTCCTGTGCCTCCAGATCGACCAGACCCACGGTCACGCCGGCGCGATCCTCGATCTTGACCTCGCCGGTCCAGTGGTCGACCGTCTCGCCGGACCAGCCGAACCACAGGCCGTCGTATTTTCGCAGGGCCGCGGACAGGGCCATGGCCAGGCCGCCGGCGGAACCGGCGGCAGGGTCCGTCGGGGCGGACACCCGATTGGATACGACGATAAGTCGGCTCATGATTCCACTTCGTTCGGCGGCCCCAGCCCCGGGGCCAGACAGTTCAACGCACGTCGGTCCAGGATCGGCTCAACAACACGGCACAATTGATGATGCCGACCAGCGAATAGGTTTGGGGGTAGTTGCCCCACAGTTCGCCGTCCTCGATGGAGATGTCCTCGCTGAGCAGGCCTGCGGCGGTGCGGCGGTTCAGCATCTCCTGGAAGATCGCGCGCGCCTCCTCGATCCGGCCGTTCTGGTGCAGGGCCTCGATGAACCAGAAGGTGCAGAAGTTGAAGGCCGTCTCCGGCTCGCCGAAGTCGTCAGGTTCGACGTAGCGGAACAGGTGGCTGCCCTTCTTCAGGTCGCGTTCGATGGCGTCGAAGGTGGCGACCTGGCGCGGATCGTGCGCCTCCAAGAAGCCCAGGTCGGTCATCTGCAACAGGGAGGCGTCCAGTTGTCGCCCGCCATAGCTGGCGGCGAACCGGCCCTCGTCGGGCAGATAGGCCTCGGCCTCGATCCGCTCGCGGATAAGACGCGCCCGTTCCCGCCACACCTCGGCCCGGTCCGGCAGGTTCAGATGGTCCGCCGCCTTGGCCAGACGGTCGCACGCGGCCCAGCACATGACCGAGGAATAGGTGTGGACCCGCGCAATGGTGCGGAACTCCCACAGGCCGGCGTCGGTCTGGTCGTGCATGGCGAACGCCCGCTCGCCGACCTTCTCCAGCGCATGGAAATCCTCAATCGTGCCAGGGCGCAGCAGACGCTGGTCGTAGAAGGCCTGAACCAGCGGAAGGACGATCTGTCCGTACACGTCATGCTGCAGATGCTCGTGGGCCTGATTGCCGATCCGCACCGGCTTCATGCCGCGATAGCCCTCTACCGTCTCGACGATGCTCTCGCCGATGCCCGGCTCCAGACCCACGCCATAAACGGGCTGCACGTGGCCGCCGGCGGAATCGTCGACCAGATTCCTTAGATAGACGAGATAGTTCTCCAGGATGTCCACCGCGCCCAGGCGGTTCAGCGCTCGCACCGTGTAATAGGCGTCGCGGATCCAGCAGTAGCGATAGTCCCAGTTGCGTCCGCTCTCCTTGAACTCGGGCACCGAGGTCGTCATGGCCGCCACGATGGCTCCCGTCTCCTCGTAGGCGCAGAGTTTCAGCGTGATCGCCGCTCGGATCACCGCCTCCTGATAATCCAGCGGCAGATAGAGTTTGCGCACCCAGTCCTGCCAATAGGCGACCGTGCGATCCAGCGCCGCCTGGACCCCGTGGCCCACGTCCTGATCATAGCCCTCGTCCGGCCCCAGGAAGAAGGCGTGCGCGCGTTCCAGCCGGAACACCCGCTCCTCCAGAATATGCGACACCGGGCAATCGGTGGTCAGGCGGAACGTCACCTCGGCGCATTGATAGCGGATGTGGTTGGATCCGGACGTATGCGGGGCCGGCCGCGCGCCCCAGTCGGTCGAAGGCCTCAGGCGCACGCGAATGCGCGGCGTCCCAGACAGCGGCCGCACAATGCGCGCGAACGCCAAGGGCCGATAGGTGCGCGAATGTTTCGGATGGCGGGGCGCGAAGTCGATGATCTCGCACGACGCCCCGTCCTCAGCCGTCATCACCGTGCGCAGAACCGGCGTGTTGCGGACATAGGCCTGTTTGATCGACGTCATGCCGTCCATCTCGACCGACCAGAAACCGTGATCGGGGCTCGATCCATCCATCAGGGCCGAGAAGACGGGATCGCCGTCAACGCGCGGCGCGCAGGCCCAGACGAACCGGCCCTGACGGTCGATCAGGGCGCTAACCGCGCAGTTGCCGATGGGAAAGAGGTCCAGATTGGGCGTCATCGGTTCAGGCCTTTGCAACGGCTTCGAGCCAGGTCAGGACATCGTCCACGTCGTTCAGGCGGTATCGCGCCGCCGTTTCTCGTTCGGAGCCGACCAGGACGCCGTAACCGCCCAAAGCGGCGGCGGCCTGAAACCCGTATTCGTCGGTCAGGTCGTCGCCCAGCATGACGGGTACGCCGTTCTTGAACGGCGTCTCCTGCATGAAGGCGGCGACGGCGGTGCCCTTGTCGGCGCCGGGCGTCTTCAGCTCCAGCACCATATGGCCGGGTTGGCAGCTCAGACCGGTCTGGTCCGCCAAATCCTGCGCCAGCGCCTGGGCGGCCCCAGCCGCGTCGGGGGCCATGCGGTAATGCAGACCGGCCGACACGCCCTTGTCTTCAACGATCACGCCGGGGCGGTCGGCGGCGAATATCTTGAAGGCCGCCAGGGCGCGGGCCACGCCCGCGTGGGCGGCAAGGCGCTGGATCGACCCGTCCTTCAAACGTCGCTCAAGACCATGGACGCCGGAGCCGGACATCAGGGCGTTGTCGGAAATCCGGTCGATCTCGGCGATGGTGCGGCCGCTGACGATGGCGACCCGTCCGGCCAGACGCGCCTCGACCGCCTTCAGCGCCGCCGTGCGGCGCGCAACCGGCCCCACGGCGTCGGGGGTCGGGGCCATCGGCGCCAGCACTCCGTCCATGTCCAGAAACAGTGAAATCCCGTCGGCGACGACAGGCGGGCGCGCAAGCAACAGTTCGGCGGCTCCGGCGTGAGACGGCATGGATCGTAAGGCTCTTGTTCAACTTCCCCAGCGACGACAACGCGCAAGCGCGGCAAAGGTTGACCCGAAACCGACAAAGTCGTCTGAAAAGGAAACGCCGCACCATCCCGCGCAACCGTCGCGCGGCGCGCGTCTCGACAATAAGGAGAGCCCGGTTGCGGGCCGCTGGGATCAATGACCGAGATCACGTCTTCCACCCCGCAGGACATCGCCGCCATGACCGACCGCGCCCGAGAGGTCGTGCGGTTGAACATAGAGGCGCTGGAGGCGTTGGAACGCTCCATCGACGTCTCCCTGGCGCGCGCCGTGGATGTGATCATGAGCCGACCGGGGTATGTCGTGGTGACGGGCATGGGCAAGTCAGGCCACATCGGGGGCAAGATCGCCGCCACCCTGGCCTCCACCGGCACCAACGCCTTCTTCGTTCACCCGGCGGAAATGAGCCACGGCGACCTGGGGATGCTGCGCCCGGACGTGACGCTTCTGGCCATCTCCAACTCGGGCGAGAGCCGCGAACTGCGCGATCCCCTGATCTATTGCCAGCGCAACAACATTCCGGTCATCGCCATCACCCAGCGGCCGGCCAGCTTTCTGGGCCGCAACGCCGCCGTCTGCCTGACGATGCCCAGCGTCGCCGAGGCCTGCCCCAACGGTCTTGCGCCCACAACCTCGACCTTGATGACCCTGGCGCTGGGCGACGCCCTGGCCATGGTCTTGATGGATCGTCGCCAGTTCACGGCGATGGACTTCGGCCTGCACCACCCCGGCGGCGCCCTGGGCATGAGCCTGCAGAGCGTGCGCGAATGGATGGGCGACAACGCCGCCGTGCCAGCCAGCGTACCGCTGAACGCCGATTTCGGAGAGGTCGTCTCGGCCATCACCGAGGGTCGCAAGGGCGCCGTGGCGGTGCTGGACGAGACGGGCGCCCTGGCCGGGATCGTCACCGACGGCGACCTGCGTCGCGCCTTCCAGCGTGACACCACCAATCTGAAGGCGTCCGACATCATGGGCGCCAATCCGATCACCGTCGAGCCGGACGCCCGGATGAGCGACGTCGTCGATCTGCTGACGGCCAACAAGATCGCCAACCTGTTCGTGGTCGAGGACGGCCGGCCCACGGCCATCGTCCATATCGCCGAACTGATGCAGGCTGGTTACGTCGCCTGACCATGCGTATCCTTTATGACGCCAGCCGGCTGATGAGCCGGGCCGACCGCTCCGCGCCGACCGGCGTGGACCGGGTCTGTCTGGCCTATGCGGAATGGCTGTTGACGACGCCGGGCGTAATCGTCCTGCCTGTGCGCGGGCGAAAGAACCGGCTGGTGCCGGTCGATCCCGCCTGGTTCGGCCGTTTCATCGCCGACCTTCGCAGCCGCTGGAACGGCGCGGCCTCCACCGCCGGCGACCGCGCCCACGAAGCGCGGCTGCTACAGGCGCTGACGGCGTCGGCGCGTCCCGCCGCCTCGGTGATCGGCGCCCCGCCCGCGCCGGTTCAGGACAAGCCGGCCGACAAGGCGCGGGTGTTCAAGCAGTTCTTCCGGTCGAAGCACGCCACGCCCCTGCCTGACGCGGATCTCTATCTGAATGTCGGCCACACCACCCTGCACGAGCCGACAGCACTGAGGGATCTGGAGGCGGCCGGCATCGAACGGGTCGTGTTGATCCACGACCTGATCCCCATCACCCATCCCGAGTTCTGCCGACCGGGCGATGGCGACAAACATCACGCCCGCGTCGCCAACACCCTGCGCCACGCCAGCCGGATCATCGTCAACTCGGCCTATACGGGCGACGAACTGCGCGCCTTCGCCCAGAGCGAAGGTCTGCCACAGCCCCCGATCCACGTCGCCCACCTGGGTCTGGAGCCCGCCTTCGCCGCCGGCGAAGCGGTCGCCGCGCCGCGCCCCTATTTCGTTCATGTCGGCACTATCGAGGCGCGCAAGAACCTAGCCCTTCTGCTGACCCTGTGGCGGCGGCTGGAGGAACGGCTGGGCGCGCGCACGCCTTCGCTGGTTCTGGTCGGCCGCTACGGCTGGGAGAACGAGGCCGTTCTGGATCACCTGCAACGCTCGCCCAATCTGCAGGGCGTGGTCCACCAGGCGTCCAACCTGTCGGACGCGGCGCTGGCCCGTCTGATGCGCGGCGCGCGGGCGGTCCTGGCGCCTTCCTCCGTGGAGGGGTTCGACCTGCCGGCGGTCGAGGCCTGCGCCATGGGGTTGCGGTTGATCGCCTCGGACATTCCGCCCCACCGCGAGCTGACGCCCGGCGCCGAACTGATCGACCCGCTGGACGGCCTGGGCTGGCTGGACGCCATCGAAAGAGCGACCTTGGCGACATCCGCAGTTCCATCGAACGCCTACGCCGCGCCCGACTGGGCCGGACATTTCCGCATCGTGGCGGAAGCCATCGGTCTTGATCGTGCTTCGCCTCTGGCGAGCGCGACCAAAGGCTTGTAATCAATCCGCGAACAAGGGCTATCCAGCTTCATGACGCGCACCATTCTGCCGCTTGCCATCGTCGCCATCCTGGGCGGCTGCTCCACCCTGCCGCGCGACGGGCCGTCCGGCGCCTCGGTCGACGCCGGGGCCACCACCGCCTCAGCTTTGGGCAGCTACGCCCTTGTGCCGCTGACCTATGAAGTCACAGAGCGGATGAAGCAGGTGCCGCCGCAGTTCTTCGGCACACTGGCGGCCGGTTCCAGCGACCAGCCCGCCGATGTGATCGGCGAAGGCGACACCCTGGCCATCTCGATCTTCGATCCGTCCGGTTCGCTGTTCGGCGGAACCCTAGGGGCCGGCTCGTCGTCCGGCCGCAACGCCGCGACCATGTCCGGCGGCAATCAGGCCCTGCCGGGCGCCACGGTGGATCGCACGGGCTCGGTGACCATTCCCTTCGGCGGCCAGGTTCGGGTCCAGGGCCTGACCTCGACCCAGGCGGCGGCCGCCATCCGCCGCGCCCTGGTCGGCAAGGTCGCCAATCCCCAGGTGCTGGTCTCCATCGCCGGCAATGCGTCGAACACTGTCAATGTGCTGGGCGACGTGCGCCAGCCGGGTCGCGCGCCGCTGGGCGTCAACAGCGACCGGATTCTGGACGTCATCGCGGCGGCCGGCGGCTCGGCCCGCACCACCGACGACCTGACCATCTCGATCCAGCGCGGCGGCCAGACCTATACCGCCCCCCTGTCGGCGGTGACGACCGAGTTCGGCGAGAACGTCCGCCTGCAGCGCGGCGACGTGATCAATGTCCAGTACAAGCCCCGCCGCTTCTCCACCTTCGGCGCCCTGAACGCTGTGGCCCAGGTGGACATGCCGGCCGGCCCCATGACCCTGACCGGCGCCATGTCCAAGGTAGGCGGCCTGAATACGGCGACGGCGAACGCCCGCCGCGTTCTGATTTTCCGCTTCGAGCGCCCCGAGGTGGCCCAGGCCCTGGGCATCACTCAACCCGCCACCCCGCGCGGCGTGCCCGTGGTCTATGAGCTGAACTTCAACGACGCCGCCAACGTCTTCGCCGCCACCAACATGCAGGTCATGCCCGAGGACGTGATCTATGTGCCGCTGGCCGGCGCAGCGGAGGCGCGCAAGTTCTTCGAGTTCGTGCAGAGCGTGACGCGCGTCGTCTATGACGTGTCGGTGACCAGCACGCTGAACCGCTGACGTCATGGTCGGCGGCCGGTCGTTGATCCCGGGCCTGTTTCGACGCCGGCCCGTCGTCGCCTCCGCCGCCGATGCGGTCGATCCGTTCGACCGGCCCGACGACGCGACGCCGGCCGAACCCGACCCGCTCAGCCTGGCGCTGGACGAGATCGAGGCCGGCGCCCTGGCCCTCTATGCGGCGGCGGGTTTGCCGACCCAGGCCGGCCATTACCGGCGCGGCCCCGACGGCGACGACTGGACCTTCGTCGCCGCGACCTTGACGCCGCAGGAACGGTTCGCCCTGGCGCTGGCGCATCCGCCGGAACAGGGCTGGCGCTTCGCCCAGCTGCAGGATCTGGGCGCCCGTTCCGAGCGCGAGGATCTGCGCGCCGCGTCTCGACTGCTGGGCGACATCGCCCGCCTCAGGGCCTCACGCCGCGAAGTTCTGACGCAGGACCACCTGCTGACGGCGATGGAGCTGGGCGCCGCCTGGCGGGCCCTGCGCGATTCCAAAGCCTTCGACGCTTCACGCCTGACCTTGTCCGCGCCCGAAGCCGCGCCGCCCGCCGTCGCACACGACAAGCGACGCAAGCCGCGATAAGGACGCCGCCTCCCCCAAGATCAGGTTCCGTCATCCATGTCCGACACCCCCGAACAGCCGCCAGAATACCAGCCGGTCGGCCGCATCATCGCCATGCCGGCCGACACCAATCCCGAGGGTGACATCTTCGGCGGCTGGCTGCTGGCGCAGATGGACGTGGCGGGAGCGACCCCGGCGTTCGAACTGGCCTGCGGTCGGTGCGCCACCGTGGCCTTGGACGGCATGGTCTTTCATCAGCCCGTCTCGGTCGGCGACGAGGTCAGCATCTACGCCCACGTCATCGGCTCGGGCCGCACCTCGATCCGCGTCCAGGTTGAGGCGTGGAAGCGCGCCCGGGGCCAGCCCCAGGCCGCCTCGGTGCGCGTGACCCAGGGCGTCTTCACCTATGTCGCCATCGACGAAAACCGCAAACCCCGTCCCCTGCCCGGCAAGGCCTGAGGCGCCAAGTCCGACCGCGACGCTCGGAAATCTTGACCTGACGCCGGGGCGGGCCTACCTCCCCGGCATGGCCATCCGTCGCATCCTCACCATCGACAACGCCGCCGATCTGGCGATCCTGAAACAGGTTTCAAAGCCCGTCGCGGCGGTGGACGACGCCGTCCGCGCCCTGATGGACGACATGCTGGAGACCATGTACGACGCGCCCGGCATCGGCCTGGCCGCCGTGCAGGTCGGCGCACTGGACCGGGTCATCGTCATGGACCTGGGCGACAAGGACGGCGTGGTCTGCGAGACCGAGGAAGAGGCCGCCGAAAACGCCGAAGCGCGCAAGAACCCGCGTTTCTTCGCCAATCCCGAAATCCTGTGGACCTCGGACGACCTCTACACCTACGAGGAAGGCTGCCTGTCGATCCCGGAGTATTTCGACAAGGTGGAACGCCCCGCCCGCGTCCGCATTCGCTATCTGAACCGTGACGGTCAGTCGGTGGAGGAGGAGGCCGAGGGTCTCTACGCCGTCTGCATCCAGCACGAAATGGACCATTTGAACGGCGTGCTCTTCATCGACCACCTGTCTCGGCTGAAGCGGGAACGCGCCGTGACCAAGGTCAAGAAGGCCGCCAAGGACAGGATCGCCGCCTGATGAAACGCCAAGCCCGCCCGCCGCTCCGCAGGGGTCAGTCGCTGGTCATCGACACCGAGGGCCGCCGCCGTCTGACCCGCAGCCAGAAGGTCGGCGTCGCCGGCGTGGCCACCCTGGCGGGCGTCGCCCTGATCGGCGTGGTCGCGGGCCTGCTGCTGGATCGTCTGCTCGACTTCGACGACGCGCTGGACGCGGGCGGCGAGTGGGACGAGGGCGGCGGCGTCTTCACCCGCTGGCAGTAAACCTCTAAAGGCGTGCCCATGCGCCTTGCCTTCATGGGAACTCCCGACTTCGCCGTGCCGTCTCTGGCCGAGTTGATCGCCTCGGGTCACGAGATCGTCGCCGTCTATTCACAGCCGCCGCGCCCCAAGGGGCGGGGCCAGAAGCTGACGCCGTCGCCGGTTCACGCCTTCGCCGAGACCATGGGCCTGCCGGTCTTCACGCCCGAGAGCATGAAGACTCCCGAAGCCATCGCCGACTTCCAGAGCCTGGATCTGGATGCCGCCTGCGTGGTCGCCTATGGCCAGATCCTGAAGCCCGCCGTGCTTGAGGCGCCGCGTCTGGGCTGTCTGAACCTGCACGGGTCGCTGCTGCCGCGCTGGCGGGGCGCCGCGCCGATCCAGCGCGCCATCATGGCCGGCGACGCCCAGACCGGCGTCCAGATCATGCAGATGGGCGAGGGGTTGGACGAAGGCCCCATCCTGCTCAGCGAACTGATGGACATTCGGCCTGACGACACGGCCGCCAGCCTGTCCGAACGCATGGCCCACGTCGGCGCCGCCCTGTGGCCCCGCGCCCTGGCCGCCATCGAACGCGGCGGCGTCACCCCGACCGAACAGGTCGGCGAAGCGACCTACGCCAAAAAGATCACCCCCGCCGAGGCCCGCATCGACTGGACCCGCCCGGCGGCGGAGGTGGACGCCCACATTCGCGGCCTGTCGCCCTTCCCCGGCGCCTGGTTCGACGCCCCCTCCGAGGCTGGCTTCGTGCGGGTCAAGACCCTGCTGTCGGCCTTGGCGGAGGGTTCAGGCGCGCCGGGCGCGGTGCTGGACGACGCCCTGACCGTCGCCTGCGGCGCCGGCGCCGTGCGCCTGATCCGCGTTCAGCGCGAGGGCAAGGCGGCGCAGAGCGCAGACGAGATGCTGCGCGGCTTTCCCCTGCCCGCCGGGACCGTGCTCGGCTGATGCCGCGCTACAAGCTGACCCTCGAATACGACGGCACGGCCTATAACGGGTTTCAGGCTCAGGACGGCCAGCCGACGGTGCAGGGGGCGCTGGAAGACGCCATCGCGGCCTTTTCGGGAGAGCGCATCCGCATCGCGGCGGCGGGGCGCACCGACACCGGCGTCCACGCCACGGCCCAGGTCATCCATGCCGATCTGGCGCGCGACTGGCCGGTCGCCACGGTGTTGAACGCCATGAACGCCCATCTGGTGCGTCAGGACGTCTGCGTCCTGTCGGCGGAATACGCGCCTGACGCCGACTGGCATGCGCGCTTCTCGGCTACGGGGCGCGGCTATCTGTACCGCATCCTGAACCGTCGCCCCCAGCCGGTGCTGGAGCGCGACAGGGTGTGGCACGTCAAGAAGACGCTGGATGCAGAAGCCATGCATCACGCGGCCCAGGTTCTGGTGGGCCATCACGACTTCACCACCTTCCGCGACGTGGGCTGTCAGTCCAAATCCCCGGTCAGGACGCTGGACGTGGCCCGCGTCAGCCGCTTCGGCGAAGAGGTGCATCTGGTGTTTCAAGCCCGCAGCTTCCTGCATCGTCAGGTCCGGTCGATGGCCGGGACCCTGGTGGAGGTGGGGCTCGGCCGCTGGAGCGTCCATGACGTCAAGGCGGCGTTGGAGGCGAAGGACCGCGCCCGTTGCGGCCCCGTCGCCCCCTCGGCGGGGCTGTATCTCAGCGGCGTGCGCTACGACTGAACCCCGTTTGTTCGCGGGTGTCAGCCGTTCTGCTGGACCAGAACTTCTGCGATCTGAACGGCGTTCAGGGCGGCGCCCTTCCTCAGATTGTCGTTGGAGACGAACAGGGCCAGGCCGTGCTCGACCGTCGGATCAGGGCGGACGCGGCCGACGAAGACCGGGTCCTTGCCGGTGGCGTCCAGCGGGTTCGGAACCGCGGTCACCACAACGCCCGGCGCATTGCCCAGCAGGTCCAGCGCCGCCTTAACCGAGATCGGACGGTCGAACTCGGCGTTGATCGACAGGGAGTGGCCCGAATAGACCGGCACGCGGACGCAGGTGCCGGACACCGGCAGGCCGGGGATTTCCAGAATCCTGCGGCTCTCGTCGCGCAGCTTCAGCTCCTCGTCGGTATAGCCGTCTTCCGACAGGGTGTAGTTCAGGGCCACCACATTGTTGGCGATCGGCACGACCCACTTTTCAGGCGCGCCGAAATCGACCGAGCCGCCGTCGCGGGCCAGGGCCGCGCCCTGATCGACGCTGGCGCGCGACTGGGTCTCCAGAACGCGGATGCCCTCGACGCCGCCGCCCGACACGGCCTGATAGGTCGAGACCGTCAGACGCTTCAGACCCGCCGCCTCATGCAGGGGCTTCAGCACCGGCATGGCGGCCATAGTTGTGCAGTTGGGGTTGGCTATGATGCCCTTGGGCCGGTCGGCCAGGGCGTGGGGGTTCACCTCGGCGACGACCAGCGGCACCTGCGGGTCGCTGCGATAGGCGGACGAGTTGTCGATGACCACGGCGCCGGCGGCCGCGACCTTAGGGGCCAGGGCGCGCGAGGTCTCGCCGCCGGCCGAGAAGAAGACGATGTCGAGCCCTGCGTAATCCGCAGTCGCCGCATCCTCGACCACCACGTCGACATCGCCGAAGCGGATGGTCTTGCCCGCCGATCGGGCCGAGGCGAACAGGCGAAGCGACGCCAGCGGGAAGTTCCGCTCGGCCAGCAGGCCGCGCATCATCTCGCCAACAAGGCCGGTGGCGCCGACGATGCCGACGTGGGGCGGATTGGACGGGGAAAAGGTCATTTAAGCGTCTCCTGGGAAGGTGGGAGGCGCGGGGTTCAGCCGGATCGACCGCCCCGCGCGTCAGCGGGGCTTGGGATCGGGGTTGTCGCCTAGACCTTGCGCACACCCGAAACCGCCCCGCCGAAGCCGGTGGTTTTCGAGGTAATCGCTTTGGTCATGAGCATGGACACGGCGACGCTCTGTAAGGGCGAGAAACGGTCGTGTAAACGGGCGCTGACGAAAAAATAGACGCGAGACGCGGCCGCCCAAGCTTGTCCCGCGCAATAAAGCCGCCGTCACGCCCCCTACCGTCATCCTCGGGTCAAGCCCGAGGATGATAGGGCCTGAGCGTAGCGCCTCAGACCTTCGACAGGATAAGCGTCCCGTTGGTGCCGCCAAAGCCGAAGCTGTTGGACATGATGTGGGTCAGTTCGCCGTCATGACGCTGGCGCAGGATGGGCATGCCGTCGAACGCCGGATCGAGGGTTTCGATATGGGCGCTCTCGGCGGCGAAACCGTTCTGCATCATCAACAGGCAGTAGATGGCTTCCTGCGCGCCTGCGGCGCCGAGCGAGTGGCCCGTCAGCGACTTGGTCGAGGAGATCATCGGCATCTGGTCGCCAAAGACGGCGCGCACGGCCTCCATCTCCTTGGCGTCGCCCACCGGGGTCGAGGTGCCATGCGGGTTCAGATAGTCGATCCGGGGATTGCCTGCCTGTTCCAGCGCGATCTTCATGCAGCGCTGGGCGCCCTCGCCGGAGGGGGCGACCATGTCATAGCCGTCCGCGTTGGCGCCATAGCCGGTGACCTCGGCATAGATGGTCGCGCCGCGCGCCTTGGCCCGCTCGTATTCCTCCAGCACCACGATGCCCGCACCGCCCGCGATGACGAAGCCGTCGCGATTGGCGTCATAGGCGCGCGAGGCCACCGACGGATTGTCGTTGAAGTCGGACGACATGGCGCCCATGGCGTCGAACATGTTCGACATGGACCAGTCGATGTCCTCGCAGCCGCCGGCGAAGATCACGTCCTGCTTGCCCCACTGGATCTGTTCGACCCCGGCGCCGATGCAGTGGGCCGACGTCGCGCAGGCCGAGCTGATCGAATAGTTGATGCCCCGCATCTGGAACCAGGTCGACAGGACCGCCGACGGACCCGACGCCATGGCCTTGGGCACCGCGAACGGGCCGATGCGCTTGGGCGCGCCCTTTTCGACCGTCGTGGCCGCCGCCTGCAGGATGACCTGGGTCGAGGGGCCGCCCTCGCCGACGATCAGGCCGATGCGGTCGTCGCGGATTTCCTCGGCCGTCATGCCCGACGACTTCAGCGCCTCTTCGAAGGCGATGTGCGCCCAGGCGGTGCCGTTGGCCAGGAAGCGGGCGGCGCGGCGGTCGACCAGTTCTTCCCACGGGCCGATCCGGGGCGGCGCCCAGACCTGGCTGCGGAAGCCGTATTTGGCGTGATCGGGGGCATGAACGACGCCCGAACGGGCCTCGCGCAGCGATTGGGTGACCTCTTCGGCGCCGTGGCCGATGGAGGAGACGATGCCCAGGCCGGTGACGACGACACGACGCATGGTGTTTCCTTCTTATGCTTCTCGACCCGGAGGTCTTCCGCCCTGTTGACGGTATATAGGCGCTCAGGCCGCTGTCGGCTCGTCTTTGGCGGCGCCGAACAGGCCCACCCGCATGTCGTTGCAGGTGTAGATGACCTGGCCGTCGGCCTCCAGCACGCCGTCGGCGATGCCCATGACCAGCTTGCGGTTGATGACGCGCTTCAGGTGGATCTTGTAAACCACCTTCTTGATGTCCGGGGTGACTTGGCCGGTGAACTTGACCTCGCCGACGCCCAGCGCACGGCCGCGCCCCGGTCCGCCGATCCAGCCCAGGTAGAAGCCGACCAACTGCCACATGGCGTCCAGCCCCAGGCAGCCGGGCATGACCGGGTCGCCGATGAAGTGGCACTGGAAGAACCAGAGCTCGGGATTGATGTCGAGTTCGGCCTCGACATAGCCCTTTCCGTGGTCGCCG
This sequence comes from Brevundimonas sp. EYE_349, assembly GCF_023147505.1. GTDB lineage: Bacteria > Pseudomonadota > Alphaproteobacteria > Caulobacterales > Caulobacteraceae > Brevundimonas. The sequence goes on from NZ_JAHXPB010000010.1 coordinate 24,667, forward strand.
CCGTCCGCATTGATCGTGACGATGCGATCGAACATCAGCATCGGCGGGGCCGGCAGCTGGGCGTTGCCGGGACCGAACAGCTCGCCGCGGCCCGAGGCCAGCAGGGCCTCGTGATCGAAGGACGAAGGATATTGGGACTGGGTCAAGGCGCTTCCGTTTCTTAAAGGCGTTGCGCGCGGGTTACACGACCACGCCGCTTCGCTCAACAGCGGCGCGTCAGCTCCGGCCCGTGCCAGCAGGCCGGTTGGCGTTGCACAGCGCCCGTTCCTGGGTTCCGAACACGGCGCGTTGCGGCGCCCAGCCCTGCATCCGGCGCGCCCGGACCTTGCACCAGCCGTCCTCGCATTCGTCCAGGGCGATCAAGGCGCGCGGCGACAGGCGCGCACGCACCGAGGCCGTCTCGGATCGGCCCGAACGGATCGGGATTTCCTCGGCCGTCGTGTTGAAGACATAGCGCCGGCCCGACGACACCGTGCGGTGGATCCAGGCCACGGCCCCGTCAGGATCGCAGATCTTGCGCCATTCGCTGGTCTCAGCGATCACCTGCACCGGCAGGCCCGCGGCGCGATATTCCCATAGGATAGGGTAATCCAGCCCTGGCCCCTGGCGCGCCCGCACGTGCGAGGACTTCAGCGAGATCCAGCGCGGCACCTCCAGCCCCGTGGGCGTGGGGCGGCCGTCGGGCATGGTGGCGCCCGCCCCGGCCATCACGGCAAGACCCGTCAGGGCGAGGACCACGACCATGCGGCGTCGCAGGCTTTGGAAGATGGTGGCGGCTTTGCTAGACACTGGATGGAACGACCCGTCGCGCGGGCTTTCGTCCCGAAGAACCGCCGCCCGCAAACCAAGGCCGAGAATGTCCGCCCGCAAGCTTAAGGTCGTATTAACCAGACGCCTGCCCGACGCGGTGGAAACGCGGATGCGCGAGCTTTTCGACGCCGAGCTGAACCTGAAGGACCAGCCGATGGACCGCGCCGCCCTGCAGGCGGCCGTCCAGCGCGCCGAGGTTCTGGTGCCGACCATCACCGACGTCATTGACGCCGACCTGATCGACGGGGCGGGCGACCAGCTGAAGATGATCGCCAACTTCGGCGCGGGCGTGGACCATATCGACATCGACGCCGCCGTAGCGCGCGGGATCGTCGTCACCAACACCCCCGGCGTCCTGACCGAGGACACCGCCGACCTGGCCATGAGCCTGATCCTGGCCGTCAGCCGCCGCATCGTCGAGGGCGCCCAGGTCATCGCCGACAACCGATTCGAGGGCTGGACCCCCACCTGGATGTGCGGCCGCAAACTGTGGGGCAAGCGGCTGGGTATCGTCGGCATGGGCCGGATCGGCCAGGCCTTGGCCCGGCGCGCCAAGGCGTTTGGCCTTCAGGTCCATTATCACAACAGAAAGCCCGTCTCGGCCCTGATCGAGGAGGAGCTGGGCGCGACCTACTGGGACGATCTGGACCAGATGCTGGCCCGCATGGACATCGTGTCGCTGAACTGCCCGGCGACGAAGGACACCCACCATCTGCTGTCGGCCGAACGGCTAGCCCGGCTCCAGCCCCACGCCATCCTGGTCAACACCGCGCGCGGCGAGCTGATCGACGAGGCGGCCCTGGCCCAGGCGGTGGCGATGCGGGCGATCTCGGGCGTCGGTCTGGATGTGTTCGAGAACGAGCCGGACATCCACCCCGGTCTGCTGGGCCAGCCGAACGTGGTGCTTCTGCCCCACTTGGGCTCGGCCACACTCGAGGCGCGCCAAGACATGGGCGACCGCGTCATCGCCAATGTCATGACCTATCAGAACGGCCATCGCCCGCCCGACCGCGTCATCCCGGCGATGCTCTAGGCCGGCGATGCTCTAGGCCGGCGATGCTCTAGGCCGGCGATGCTTCAGGCCGAGGCCAGCAGCCGTTCGGCCGCGTCGGGGTATTTCTGCGCCAGCCGCGCCGCCCAGTCGGCCTTCAGCGGCAGAGGCGAACGGACCTCCCTGATCCGGCGTTCGACCAAGGCGGCCGCCTCGCGGTGGGCGGGCCAGTCCATCAGGAAGCCCAGCGCCGTCTCCAAGTCCGCATGGGCCGCCGCATGCGCCAAGGCCCGATCCAGCGCCTCCACATCGTCGAAATCGGGCAGGCGCGCCAGATAGGCCCGCAGCACGGGCGCCGACAGATCGCGCTCAAACAGCGCCCAGCGCAGATCCTGCGCCTCGTCCTTGCGCCCCTCCGCCTCCATCAGGTCGATCGAGGCCGCCTCCCAGGCGGGCGTCAGGCGCGGCGTCCCCTGCGGCGAGCGGCCGAAGGTCCAGCGCCGATTGGCCGGCGACGGCGACAGGGCGGCCTCCAGCGCCTGGCGCGCCTCGGCCACGCGACCCGCGATCAGCAGCCGCCGCGCCATCGCGGCGGCGAAATCGGGCGAGCCGCGCTCCTCGGGCGTGACCAGCGACAGCCACAGGTCCAGGTCGTCGGCCCGGTCCGCCAACCGCCGCACCACCGTCCGCATCCCGCGCACGCCCGACTCGACGTCCAGCCCCTCCAGCAGGCGCCGCGCCAAGGCGGGCGTCAGCGCCTCGCCCGCCGCGCCGATCCAGCGGGCGTAGTCCAGCGGATGGGCCTGAACGGCGTCGGCCAGGATTTCGGCGATGGCGGGATCGGCCTGGACCGCCGCATCGGCCGCCTGCCACAGGGCGGGTGCCCCCGTTTCGAACAGGTCCGCAACCTCGGCGCGCGGATCCTTGACCCGCTGCGTCAGGCCGCGAAACAGGTCGAACCAAGCCATGCGCCGCACCACTCCCTCCGCGGGCGCCAGTCGGCTCAAGGTCTCCACGCCCTCGCTCAGCACCGACAGGTCGCGGATAAGGTCCGGCCGCTTTCGCCACGACACCCGCGCCCGGCTGGCCGCCACGGCCGTCAGCCGTTTGTCCAACTCCAGCGCCAGGGCGTCGGCCCCCGCCTCCGCCGCCAGGATCAGCCGCAGGCGACGCTTCAGGATCGGGTCCGCATCGGCCGCCTGCATCAACAGATCGCCCAGCCGATCCGCCCCCAGCCCGGTCAGATTGGCGGCGTTCAGGCGTTTCGGCGCGGGGGGTCGTCGGGCCATCCGGCCTCCTTTTTCACAAGTCTGTCGAGCGCCCCTTATACGGCTGTCGAAAACCACGGGCAGGAGCGGAACCGCCGCAGACGAACTTCGTTTCCGGCGTCCTGATTGAGGAAGTGTCGCGTTGGATTCCTACTATTGCATCGTCAATCTGCCCGGCGTGCCGGTCAGGGACATCTGCGTTCTGGACGCCTCGAACGACCAGATCGCCAATCAGGCGCTGGAGGCCGTGGCGCGCAACTGGATCGGGTTCGAAACCCTGTACCTCTACTGCGGCGAACGTCTGGTGACGGTGTTGAGCAACCCGGCCCTGGGCTTCGCTGCGCCCCTTCCCGATCGGGATCTGGCCGACCTGGATCTGGCCGACATCCGCTTCGCCACCGCCGCCTGAGCGGTCAGCCGCACACTGGACAGGCCGGGTCGGCGGCGACCCGAACAGTTCGCGCCACACCCTTCAGACCGTCATACAGCAGCAACCGCCCGGTCAGCGCCTCGCCCGCGCCGGTCAGAACCTTGATCGCCTCCAGCGCGGCCATGGACCCGATCACGCCCGCCAACGCCCCGATCACGCCCACGCGGGCGCAGGTCTCGGCGTCCGGCGGGATTTCGGGAACCAGACAGCGATAGCAGGGCCGCCCCACGAACACCCCGACCTGTCCGCTCCAGCGGCCCAGGGCGCCAGACACCAGCGGCCGCCCGGTCGCGACGCAGGCCGCATTCACCCACAGCCGGGTCTGGAAATCGTCAGTCCCGTCCAGCACCAGGTCATAGGCGCCGATGCGCTCGGCGGCGTTGGCCTGGGTCAGGCGTTCGGCGTGGGTCTCTATCACGACATGGGGGTTCAGCCCCGTCAGCCGATCCGAGGCCGCCTGAACCTTGGCCTGCCCGACCTCGGCGGTCGAAAAGGCGATCTGGCGCTGAAGATTGGACAGGCCCACGACATCGTCGTCGATCAGCCCCAGCGCGCCGACGCCCGCCGCCGCCAGATAAAGGGCCGCCGGCGCGCCGACGCCGCCCACGCCGACGACCAGCACACGCGCGCGTTTCAGCGCCTGTTGCCCCGGCCCGCCCACCTCGGACAGGACCAGGTGGCGCGCATAGCGTTCGACTTCGTCTTCGGAAAAGATCACGCCCCCATCTAGCGATACCGATGGCGGATCGCGAGGGGCGCCGGTCAGACCGCCTTCGGCTGGGTCGGCGAAAGGGCGGTCAGCATCCTATGCAGGGCGTCTTCCATCTCGTCCTCGTCCGTGTCCGCGCTCAGAAAGCGCGCCACGTCCGGCGTCGCCTCGACGCGCGCCATGGCCCAATCAGGGAACATACGCGCCTCCACGCGCCGGTCGGACAGGACGGCCAGATTGGTGTGACGCCCATCGGATCGCACGCGCGTCAGCGTGCGATCAAGATCGACCCGCGCGCCCTCCAGCACCTGCAGGAAACGCCCTTCATGCCGCATCAGAACGCCCGTCAGCTGGTCCCGGCGATTGTTGCGGTCGGACACGCCTATAATGTCCACCAGCGGCATCAGGCCCGATGCGGCCGGTCCGGCGGCCTCGCTGACATAGACGATACGAAACAAGGCCATAACCGAACTCATACGCAACTGTGGGCCGAAACCCCGCCACGACTGCTAGGGCATGAGCGTTAACAGAATGCAGCACCGATCAGGCGGCCTGACGTCGGACCTCCCCGCACAACAGGCGTTCCAGCTCGATGGGTTCGAGGGCGTTCAGCGCCCGGCCAGCCAGCGCCAGCTCGACCTGATGGGGCGTCAGGGCGCACATCCGAATCGGCTCGGTGGCCCGACGGTGGATGACCGGGCGGTCGCCCAGAAGGTGCAGATCGCCCTGACCGTCCGCCTGCATACGGCGCAGCGCGCGGTCCACGTCGACGCGCGCGCCTTCGATCATCTGCACCAGCCATCCGGCGTGGATGAGCATCACGCCGCTGATCTCATCGCGTCGATTGTCCATCATGGCTTCGCCGAGACGTTCAGCCGCAGCACGACCGTCAGGCGCGATCCCGCCGACCAATTCTCTCGCGATGACGAGGCGATAGAGCAACGCGCGTTCCAATTAATGCAAGGCTTGGGGAAGGACGTTGCCCTTATATCGACGACTTCGGTCGAAATATGACACTGTTATGAAAGCGTGGCACGACTTGATCGGGCGGCCCCGCCTGTCCATCTGTCGGTTATGACCCGATCCTTCGACGCGACCGCCTCTTCCTTCCCCGACTGGCATGGCACCACCATACTGGCGGTGCGCAAGAATGGGCGCACCGTAATCGCCGGCGACGGGCAGGTCTCGATGGGCCCGACCATCGTCAAGGGCGCGGCGCGCAAGGTGCGGACCCTGGCGGGCGGCAAGGTTCTGGCGGGGTTCGCCGGCGCGACCGCGGACGCCTTCACCCTGATCGAACGTCTGGAAGCCAAGCTGGAGCAGTATCCCGACCAACTGGCCCGCGCCTGCGTCGATCTGGCCAAGGACTGGCGCACCGACCGTTACCTGCGCCGCCTGGAGGCCATGCTTCTGGTGGCGGACAAGTCGTCGATCTTCACCGTCACCGGCGTCGGCGATGTGCTGGAGCCGGAATACGGCGTCGCAGCCGTAGGGTCGGGCGGCAACTACGCCCTGTCGGCCGCCCGGGCCCTGATCGAGGAATCCGAGCTGGACGCCGAACAGATCGCCCGCAAGGCCATGAAGATCGCCGCCGAGATCTGCGTCTACACCAATGGAAATCTGACGGTGGAAACGCTGGACGCTTGACCCTACGGGTCAGATCACGTCGGCGATCAGGCCCAGGGTCTTGGCTTCCTGCGCCTCGATGTACCAATTTTCCGGCGCACGCTTCAGCACATCGTCCATCGTCACCGACGATCCGCGAACCAGGTTCTCGAACCCTTCGTTCTGGATGGCGATGGAGTGTTCCAACTCATGCAGCACCGCCTTGACCGACGCGATGCAGGTCGTCAGCGGCCCGGCGATGTGCAGTTCCTTGTCCATCTTGCGTTCATGGATCATCACCCGCGTGCCGCGCGTAAGATAGCGGTTCTCGACGGCGAAGAAGCTCATAAAGGTCGCGCCGGCCGAATAAATGGCGGCCTTGCCCAGGAAGACCAGGCGGCGCGACGGATTGATGTCGCTCTGGAACCGGACGTCCTCGCCCATCATGCGCGCTACCTCGGGATCGCCGCCCAGGGTCGACAGTTCGATCAGCGTCAGCCCGGTCTTGGGCGCCTGCGCCAACTGATCGCGGAATCGGTCGTACATGGCGTAGTCGACGGCGCCGGCCAGCAGAATGCGCGGCGTGTCGAAGGCCTCGGCGGTCAGGACGCCGGTTGGGGCGGGATGCGACATCAGGTTTCGGACGACGAGGCGGCGTCTTCGCTGACCGGATAGCCTTGTGCGGAAGCCCAGGACTTCGCCTCGCCGATGGAGAAGAAGGCCTGGTCGCGAATGCGCCGAGACCCCTCGGTGTCCACCAGCTCGCATTCCCACCAGCGGATCGTGCGCCGGTCCGACGTGTTGCAGGTGCGGGCTACGATGAGGGCGTGTGGCGTCATGGCGCTCAACAACGAAACCGGTTCGCCCAGGTTCCGCCCCAATACGATTTATCTTCGCCTAAACAAACGCCTGTGTGCGATCTCAGACATTCGGGGAGCAGCGGCGCGGTGGTGGCCCGACCATGGAATTTGCGGTCAACCGCCCCTTGGCTTAAGCGCGCGGCATGACTGACGACACCCCCATCCGCCCCCTCGCCCGCAATCCACGCGGTTTCGCCGACAAGCGCGGGCGCGACCTGACCGCCGAACGCCGCATTGTTGCGCGCGTGTCCGAGGTCTATGAGCGTTGGGGCTTCGAGCCGCTGGAGACCCCGGCCTTCGAATACGCCGACGCCCTGGGCAAATTCCTGCCGGACGCCGACCGCCCGAACGAAGGGGTCTTCGCGCTGCAGGACGACGCCGGTTCGGACGAGCCAGGCGACTGGATGGCGCTGCGTTACGACCACACCGCGCCCCTGGCCCGGTTCGCGGCCCAGACGTGGGAGACCCTGCCCAAGCCGTTCCGCCGCTATGCCTATGGGCCGGTCTGGCGCAACGAGAAGCCCGGCCCCGGCCGCTTCCGCGAGTTCTGGCAGTGCGACGCCGACACGGTCGGCTCGGACCGGCCCGAGGCGGACGCCGAGATCATCGCCATGGCCTGCGAGGGCCTGCGAGGCTCCGGTCTGGACGCCGGACAGGCCCAGATCCGCGTCTCGAACCGCAAGCTGTTCGACGGCCTGTTCGACGCGGGCGGCGTGACCGAAGCGGGCCAGCGCCTGACCGCCCTTCGCGCCATCGACAAGTTCGACCGTCTGGGCTGGGACGGCGTGGTCCAGCTGTTGGGCGAAGGCCGTCTGGACGACTCGGGCGACTACACCAAGGGCGCGCAACTGCCGACCAGGGTGACGGCGGCCATCGAGGCCTTCCTGGCCTCGGCCAATACGCCCGGCCTGTCGCGGGCCCAGACCCTGGACGCCGTGGCGCGCTCCGGCGATCTGGGCGCGGCGGGCGAGGCGGCGCTGAACGAACTGGCCGCCATCGACCGCGCGCTGAACGCCATGCGGGTCGATCAGGATGCGGTGAAGTTCGATCCGACCATCGTGCGCGGTCTGGAATATTACACTGGCGCCGTGTTCGAGGCCGAACTGCTGCTGGACACCGTTGACGACAAGGGCCGCCCCGTCCGTTTCGGCTCCATCGGCGGCGGCGGGCGCTACGACGATCTGGTCGCCCGCTTCACGGGGCAGAGCGTGCCGGCGACCGGCTTTTCCTTCGGCGTCTCGCGTCTGGCCTCGGCCCTGCGCGCGGCGGGGCGCGGCGCCGAGGACGCCGTGCGCGGCCCGGTCGTGGTCATCGTCTTCTCCGAGGACGACATGGCCCACTATCTGAACGCGGTCGCCGAACTGCGCGCCGCAGGCGTCGCGGCCGAGCTTTATCTGGGTCGCGCGGGCATGAAGGCCCAGATGAAATACGCCGACCGGCGCGGCGCCCCCGCCGTCGTCATTCTGGGCGGCGATGAGATCGCGGCGGGCGAGGTGACCATTAAGGATCTGGACGCCGGACGCGCCGCCGCCGCCGCCATCGCCGACAACGACGCCTGGAAGGCTGAACGTCCGGGCCAGATGAAGATCGCCCGCGAGGGCCTGGTCGCCGCCATCAAGGGCATTATCGAATAAGCTTCGATAATTCGCGGGCGCTAAAATGACTTATCAGCGATAAGTCGAAGAAAGTTCGACTCTGGCGAAACGGGCCGTTGACGACCGACCGGCCCTTGCGTCAAATGAACTCACTCGAGGGCAAGCGTTGCTCAAGCGCGCAGCACTCGAAGGCGTTTCGGGGAGGAAACGTCCGCTCTTTAAAGAGCAAGATAGCCCGCTGCGATGTATCCCCCGCAGCGGGCTTTTCTATGCCTGAAATCCCTGTCCGCCCTCGCTTTGCCGCCCGCGCACGCCGCGCATCGGGGCCATGCGTTGACCATGAAAAAGGCCGGGGCGAACCCCGGCCTTTCCCGTCTATCCAAGAGCCATCGTCTTACCAGATGCGAACGCGCTGGTCCGGCGTCAGATAGTATTTCGCGCCAGGCCGGACGTCGAAGGCGTCGTACCAGGCGTCCACATTGCGCAGCGGACCGATGACGCGGAACTGGGCGGCCGAGTGCGGGTCGGTGGCGACCTGCTGTTTCAGCGCCTCGTCGCGATACTTCGACTGCCAGACCTGGGCCCAGCCGTAGAAGAAGCGCTGATCTCCGGTCGTGCCGTCGATCACCGGCGCGGCCTGGCCGTTCAGCGACAGGTGATAGGCCTCAAGACCCACGGCCACGCCCGAGGCGTCGCCGATATTCTCACCCATCGTCAGGCCGGGGTTGATGTGATAGCCGGCGATCGGCTCGTAGGTGGCGTATTGCTCGCCCAGACGCGTGGTCAGGGCGTCAAACTTGGCCTTGTCTTCGGCGGTCCACCAGTTGCGCAGCACGCCGTCGCCGTCGGACTTGGAGCCCTGGTCGTCGAAGCCGTGGCCGATCTCGTGGCCGATCACGCCGCCGATGCCGCCATAGTTGACCGCCGCATCGCCGTTCGGATCGAAGAAGGGCGGCTGCAGGATGGCGGCCGGGAAGACGATCTCGTTATTGGCCGAGTTGTAATAGGCGTTGACCGTCTGCGGGGTCATGCCCCACTCGGACTTGTCGACCGGCTCGTTCAGGCGCGACAGGTCGTAGTTCCATTCGAAAAGGCCGCGACGCTCGGCGTTGCCCACCAGATCGTCGGCGCGGATGTCCAGGCCGGAGTAGTCGCGCCACTTGTCAGGATAGCCGATCTTGACGGTGAATTTGCGCAGTTTCTCCTGCGCCGCCGCCTTGGTCTCAGCGCCCATCCAGGTCAGGTTTTCGATGCGGTGCGACAGGGCGGTGCGCAGATTGGCGACCAGTTCTTCCATCTTGGCCTTGGATTCGGCCGGGAAATACTGGGCGACGTAAAGGCGGCCCGTCGCCTCGCCCAGCGAACCCTCGGCGAAGGAGATGGCGCGCTTCTCGCGGGTGCGCTGCTCGGGTTGGCCCGACAGGTCGCGCGAACGGAACTCCCACTGGGCGTCCGAGAACCGCTTGGACATCAGCGGCGCCATGTCGTCGGCGGTGTGGAAGGCTTCCCACGCCTGCAGCAGGGCCACCGGCGTTTCGGCGTAGATGGCCGCGATCTTGGGCATGGCCGTGTCCTGACGCACGATCAAGCGCGACACGCCGCCCAGCTTGGCGGCGTCGTAATAGTCCTGCCATTCGAAGCCGGGCGCCTGCTGGGCCAGCTGAGCGATGGTGAACTCGTTATAGGTCTTGTCGCGATTGCGGTTCTCGACAGGGCTCCAGTGGGCCTCGGCGATCTTCTGTTCCAGGGCGACGATCTGGGCGGCGGTCTCGGTAGGGTTCTCCCAGCCGATCATCGTCAGCATCCGGCCGACATAGGCCTGATACTTCTCCTTCTTGTCCGCATAGCGGGCGTCCAGATAATAGTCGCGGTTCGGCAGGCCCAGGCCCGACTGGCCCGTTGAGACGACATAGCGGGTCGGCTGTTTCGCATCGATGGTGATGCCGGTGCCGAAGAAGGACGAGCCGAAGCGGCCGACCGTCTGGCCCATATAGACGGCCATCTTCTCATGGCTGTCGGCGGCGCGGATCGCCGCCAGATAGGGTTGCAGCGGCTGGGCGTCCAGTTGCTCGATACGCGCCTCGTCGATGTATGAGCGATAGGCGTCGGCGATCTTGGCTTCGTCCGAACCGGCGGCTAGATCGCGGCGCGCGGCGAGCCCCGTCACCAGCTCCTTCATGCGGTTGTCCGACAGTTCGCGCAGCAGGGCGAAGGAGCCGTAGCTGGTGCGGTCCGACGGAATGACCAGCTTCTCCAGCGCCTTGCCGTTGGCGAACTGGAAGAAGTCGTCGCCCGGCTTCACCGCCGTGTCGCGGCCCGCCATGTCGAAGCCCCAGGTTCCATAACGCGGAGCCTGCGTGCCCTGCCAGCCCGCGGCGGTCTCCTCGCCCGAGAACAGGGAGACGATCGAACAGGTCTCGTCGATGCAGGCGTGGTCGTGGTCGGCGTCTTGAGCGAAGGCGGCGCTGGCGGGCAGCAGAAGGGCGCCGACGGCGGCGCCGATAAGCAGTCGTTTCATCACTGGATCCTAGGCTCCGCCCCGGAAATGGGCGGTTCGGCGCGGACCCTAGACCCGGTTGGGGGTGTGTCGCCTTAAAAAAAATTCATGAAGGCGCTGCGACGTCTCGCCACGGTCGCCGGTTCAGGGTCAGATGCACCGACGACGGAGGGGCGATGCACGGACACGGCGGGGATTATAAGGATCTGGTGGTCTTCTTAGCCGCCGCCGGGGTCATGGTGCCTCTGGTCAATCGGCTGAAAATCAGCCCGGTGCTGGGTTTCCTGGCGGCGGGGGTGGTTTTGGGGCCCGACGGTCTGGCCCGGTTCGCCCACGCCCTTCCCTTCCTGTCCTATTTCACCATCAGCGATCCGGGACAGCTGGCGCAGCTGTCGGAATTGGGCGTGGCCTTCCTTCTATTCATGATCGGGCTGGAGCTGTCGTGGGAGCGGCTGCGAGCCATGCGCCGGCTGGTGTTCGGCCTGGGGCTGATGCAGGTGGCCGCGTGCGCCGCGGTCCTGGCCGGAGGCTTCATGCTGATGGGCCAGACGCTGGCCAGCGCCGTGGTTCTGGGCATGGGGCTGGCCCTGTCCTCGACCGCCGTGGTCATGCCGGTTCTGGCGGAACGCGGACGGCTGAAGGGCGTGGTCGGCCGCTCGACCTTCGCCATCCTGCTGGCCCAGGACCTGTCGGTGGCCCCCATTCTGATCACCGTCACCGTCCTGGCGGCCGTGGCCCAGCAGGGGGGAGCGCTGGAAGCCGCCATCCTGGGCCGGTCGCTGTTCACCCTGATCCCGGCGGCGGTGGGGCTGGGTCTTCTGGTCCTGCTGGGGCGGTTGGTTCTGCGGCCCATGTTCCGGTCGGTGGCCAAGGCGCGCAAGGCGGCCCAGGGCGGGGAGCTGTTCGTCGCCGCCAGCCTGCTGGTTGTCGTGGGCGCCGGTCTGGCGGCCCAGGCCAGCGGCCTGTCCATGAGCATCGGCGCCCTGGTCGCCGGGGTCCTTCTGGCCGAGACAGAGTTCCGGCGCGAGGTCGAGGTGTCGATCGAACCGTTCAAGGGGCTGCTGTTGGGCGTCTTCTTCGTCGGCGTCGGCCTGGGGCTGGATCTGGACGCCATCGCCGCCGATCCGGTCGGCGTCTTCGGCCTGGCCCTGGCCCTGACCGCGGTCAAGACCGGCGTCATCTTCGCCCTGGCGCGGTTGTGGGGGCTGGGCGCGCGGCCCGCGTTGGAGACAGCCCTGGTCCTGGCCCCGGCGGGCGAGTTCGCCTTCGTCGTCTTCGCCACCGGGATGGTCGAAGGCCTGGCTCCGACCGGCCTGACCAACACCGTCGCCCTGTCGGCGACCGTCAGCATCTTCTCCATTCCGCTACTGGCCATGATCGGTCAGAAGCTGACCAAACGGACAGGACCGGACACGGCGGTCCTACCCGACATCCCCGGCCCGGCGGCGGCGGACGGCGCGGTCATCATCGTCGGATTCGGCCGGGTGGGCCGTCTGATCGGCGAGATGCTGAAGGAACACGACCAGCCCTTCATCGCCCTGGACACCGACGCCGCCGCCGTCTCCATCGGCCGTCGCGACGGATTCGAGGTCTTCTATGGCGACGCCGGTCGGCGCGAGATGCTGCAGCACTGCGGCGTCCAGTCGACCCGCGCCCTGATCGTGACCATGGATACCCCCGCAAAGGTGGACGAGGTGGTCCAGGCGGCGCGGGCGATGCGCGACGACCTGATCCTGATCGCCCGCGCCCGCGACGACCAGCACGCCATGCGCCTGTACGCCCTGGGCGTGACCGACGCCGTGCCGGAGACGACCGAGGCCAGCCTGCAGCTGGCCGAGAACACCCTGGTCGATCTGGGCGTGCCGATGGGTCTGGTCCTGGCCTCGATCCACGACCGGCGCGACCAGTTCCGAAAGGCCTTCCAGGCCGCGACGCCGGTCGAGCGCCGTAATCGCCCCAGCCGCGCCCTGCGCCGCACGGCGCGGCCCGTCCGCCCCGAACCCAACGCCGGCTAAGGGTTGATACCTAGCGTCGTCCGGCGGACCCATTTTCGTCATGGTTCCGTGATGCAAGCGCACCATTGCTATTCCTGCGCCGATAGGGCGGAAAGCGCCTGTCCGTCCCGGCACCGGGGCCGCGATCTTCACCTCAAGTCGCCTTCGGGCCCGCCTGCGGCGTCCGAGACTTAAAGTAGAGTAAAAGCCTGAATTCATGACTGATACCGTCGCAACCCTCGCCGTCGAACCTCGCTTGAACCGCCGCCAGGCCGCCAAGATCCGCACACGGCAAAAGGTTCTGGACGCCGCCCGCTCGCTGTTCGCCGAGCGGGGCTACGAACCCGCCACCATCCGCGACATCGCCAAGGGCGCGGGCATGTCCACCGGCGCCGTCTTCGCCAACTTCCAGGACAAGGCCGAACTGTTCGAAGCCGTCCTGACCGAGGACATGACGCGCTTGGCCGAGGTGGTCGAGGCCGCCGCCCCGGCGGGCGAGCCCGTCCGCCAGCGTCTGCTCAGCGCCTTGACCGCCGGCTATCAGTCGTCATTGGAACATCTGCCGCTGTTCCAGGCCATCGTCGCCCGCTCGTGGTTCCAGCCCCTGGCCGCCGAGATGCGCGCCCGCGCCGCGACCAAGAATCTGCTCTTGGCCATCGGCGGCATTCTGCAGGACGCCGTGGCCAAGAACGAGCTGAGCAAGGACGCCGACATCCGCCTGTTGGTCGAACTGATCTGGGACGCCTATCTGTCCAACTATCGCCGCGCCGCCTATGACGAATGGGACGCTCAGGCCCTGTCGGACCATATGGGCAAGCAGATCGACGTGATCCTGGCCGGCGCCCTCGCCGCCAAATAGGCCGACGACAGACCGCTTCGAAAGGCCGGGTCCGCCAGCGCGGGCCCGGCCTTTTTCCATGGGTCAGACGCGACGCTTCAGGGTGACGTAGAAGGCGCCGTTGCCGCCATGCCTCTGGTGGGCGGTGGTGAAGCCGGACACCACGCCGCGCAGGGCCGGCGACTGCATCCACTCGGCGAAGGCCGAACGAATCACGCCGCCGCCCATCCGGCCCTGGCCGGTGATGACCAGAACCGCCCGCATCCCGCGCGCCTGGCACGAGGTTAGAAAGCCGCGCAACTGATCCTCGGCCTCGAACCGGCCGAAGCCGTGCAGGTCGATGCGCGCCTCGATGGGATCGCGTTCGCGCGACAGCCGCTGCTTGCGGCGCGGCTCCAGCGCTTCCGGCGCCGGCTTGGGGCGTGTCGGCGAGACCCGCGGCTTGTCGATGGGCGAGGCCGGCGCCGGGCGCGAGGGCTTCGGCGCCGGACGCAGGGGGACTGGCGACGTCGGTGCGATGACGGGCGGCGGCGTCTCCGCGCCCGGCGTGACGCGCGCGGCCTTTCGCGCGCGCGGCGGAGCGACCGAGTTGGAGACCCGGGTCCAGATGCGACGGTCCTCGGGCGTCAATCCGTTGTCGTCGCGCCCCGGCCCCTTTCGCCTCATGCCGCCTCGTCGTCCTCGAACACGTCGCCCGGACCCGGCTCGTGCGCCAACAGGTCGCCGGGTTGGCACTCCAGTTCGCGGCACAGGGCGTCCAGGGTCGAGAAGCGCACCGCCCTCGCCTTGCCCGTCTTCAGAATCGACAGATTGGCCACCGTCACGCCGACACGATCCGCCAATTCGGTCAGGGACATGCGGCGTTCGACAAGAACGCGATCGAGCTGGACGCGAATGGCCATGCGGAAATCCTAGTCGAAACGGCTCAGATCGTCAGTTCGGATTCGCGGCGCAGGCGCGCACCCTCGCGGAACACCTCCGCCAGGACGAAGACGATCAGGACAGAGAATATGGGGGTCAGCAGTTCGCCCAGGCCTTGCGGGTCCATCACCCCGGGCGCCAGTCGCTTGGCCACGAACCCCTGCGCCAGCCAGACGCCGCCGGTCACCACCGCCAGGGTCAGGCCGATCTGGCGCAGACGGCGCACATTGTCAGGCTGGAAGGGGTCGCCCATGGCCAGGGTGCGGATTATGCGCCGCAGGCTGCGCAGGATCAGCATGAAGCCGCCGAAATAGGAGGTCGCGGCGCCAAGGCCGAACAGCAACAGCGTGCGGGTCAGCGGCAGTTGCTTGCCGCCGGCGTCGCCGCTGACGGTGATGTTCACATTGTCCAGGGGAATGAAGATGGCCGCGATCACCAGCAGCAGCAGAACCCCGGTGATCAGCCACAACAGCACATAGGCCACGTCCAGCACCATCTTCAGCACGCTGGACACCGATCCCGGCCCCATGGCCTTCAGCCATGTCAGGGATCGCGCCTCGCCTCGCTTCGTCGGATGTCGCGGCGTCGGCAGGCGCATGGCGGTTCTGGTCTCAGGTCTGAAGAGGACGGGCGGCGGCCGCGCGGGGTGCGAAGAACCCGCGCGCGGCTCTATACATCGCGGTCTTCATGCAGATCGTCAAAACTCTCGTGATCGAAATGGCGTAAGGATCAGAAGGCTTGCATCAGCACGGTCACGAGGGCGGTCGGCAGGGCGGCGATCAGAACCGTGCTGACGAAAGCAGCGCCGACCCTGTCCAGCCACATCGAGGTGTTCATCGTATGCATCTTAGTTCTCCGTCTTTCCTGAAGGACGATTATCGCCCGGTTTGTTTTTGTGATCGCACGAACCTTTCGGCTTTGACCGAAATCAAGAACGCTGCGACCTCGTTCTCGATGATCGAGAGATAGGCCGTGCGAGATGGAAAAGCACGTTACATATCGTTTAACGATATTAAACTTTGGCAATAGACTGTTTCAGAGGTAGGAGCGCCTATGAACCTCAAGCTTATCAAGGGGATGCGGATCGTGGTCGCGACCCACAATCCGGGCAAGGTCCCGGAAATCTCGGCCTTGCTGGGCGGAGATTACGAGATCGTCACAGCGGGCCAGCTGAACCTTCCCGAGCCGGACGAAACCGAGACCACCTTCGCCGGCAACGCCATGCTGAAGGCGCGCCATGCAGCCGAGCGGTCGGGGGAGGTGTCGCTGGCCGACGATTCCGGCCTGTCGGTCGCGGCGCTTGACGGAGCGCCGGGCATCTTCTCGGCGCGCTGGGCCGGACCGGGCAAGGATTTCGCCGTGGCCATGACCAAGGTTGAGCAGCGCCTGGAGGAGATCGGCGCGACCGACCGCACGGCCTGGTTCACCTCGGCCCTGGCCGTCGCCTGGCCCGACGGCCCCTGCGTCGTGGTGGAAGGGGTGGTCGACGGTCATCTGACCTTCCCGCCGCGCGGCGACCGGGGCTTCGGCTACGACCCCCTTTTCATTCCCCAGGGCGGCGACCTGACCTTCGGCGAGATGGAGCCGGCGGCCAAGGACGCGATCAGCCACCGCACCCGCGCCTTCGAAAAGCTGAGGGCCGTCCTGATTGACTGACATGCCGCCGCCCGATCCGGGGTCGGACGTCGCCCTCTATGTCCACTGGCCCTATTGTTCGCGCATCTGCCCCTATTGCGACTTCAACGTGGTGCGCGACCGGGGACGGGCGGCCGAGCAGGCGGGGCTGGCCGCCGCCATCGTTCAGGATCTCCAGGCCCAGCGGACGCTGACTGGGCCCCGGCGGCTGGCCTCCATCTTCTTCGGCGGCGGCACGCCCTCGCTAATGGCGCCTGAGGCCGTGGCCCGCATCGTGGAGACGGCCCAGCGTCTCTATCCGCCCGCCGGCCGGATCGAGATCACCCTAGAGGCCAATCCCACCGACGCCGAGGCCGCCCGCTTCGCCGCCGTGGCCCAGGCCGGGGTCAATCGCCTGTCGATGGGGGTTCAGGCGCTGGACGACGACGCCTTACGCTTTCTGGGCCGCGATCATTCGGCGGCCGAGGCCTATCGCGCGGTCGACCTGGCGCGCCAGGTCTTCGACCGTCTGTCCATCGACCTGATCTACGCCCGACCGGACCAGACGCCTCGGGCCTGGGCCGCCGAACTGACGACCGCGCTGGACCTGGGGTTCGAACACGTCTCGCCCTATCAACTGACGATAGAGCCGACCACCGCCTTCGGCCGGGCCTTTGCGCGCGGAACCCTGATCCCCCCGGACGAGGATGTCGCCGCCGCCCTTTACGAGACCACCCAGGCGGTTCTGTCGGCGGCCGGTTTCGGGGCCTATGAGGTGTCCAATCATGCGCGCGGCCCGGCCGCGCGCTCGGCGCACAATCTGCACGTCTGGCGCGGCGGCGACTATCTGGGCCTGGGCCCCGGCGCCCACGGGCGGCTGACGCTGGGCGGGGTCAGGACCGCGACCGTCGCCCACCGCCGCATCGCCGACTATGTTGCGGGCGTGGAGGCCTCTACGCCGTGGTCGGACCGCGAAACCCTGTCGCCCGCCGATGCGGCGGAGGAACGGTTCCTTCTGGCGCTGCGGACCACCGAAGGCGCGCCGGCGGCCCTGTTGTCGGCGCTGGGCCTGTCGCCCGAGGCCGCGCCGGTCGCAGACCTCATCGCGGACGGATTCCTAACGCTGCGCCAGGGCCGGCTGATCGCCACCGACCAGGGCCGACCCGTTCTGGACGGGGTGCTGAAGTCGCTTCTGACCTAGCTCTTCTTCAGACCCAGCATTCCCAGCCAGCCGCCGCTGGTTAGCAGGGCCACGTCCAGCAGGGCCAGAGGCAGGGGCGTGGAGACGGGCGCGGCGATGAAGCGCGAGCGCCAGTCGGGCGCGAACTTGGCCTTGTAGCTGCGCAGGCCCTGGAAGCCGTAAAGCGCGCCCCCCTCGTCGAACACCAAGGCGCCGACCCGGGCGAACACCGGCGCGATCCGCCGATCCTCCAGTCCCGCCAGCGGCGCCATGCCAAGGTCGAAACTGGCCAGACCCTGATCCTTGGCCCATTGGGCGCAGCGGATGAACAGATAGTCCATCACCCCATGCGGCGCGTCCGGGTGGTGGCGCATCAGATCGACCGCCGCCTCGTCCGGCGCCGTCAGCAGATTGGCGAAGGCGACGATCCGTCCGCCCTCCCTCACGACCGCCAGCGGCGTCAGGTCCAGATAGTCGACGTCGAAACGTCCCAGGGAAAATGCCTTTTCCGCCCCCTCATGCATGGCCAACCACGCATCGGACACCGCCTTCAGTTCGTCGGCGATGGGACGCGCGGAGCCCGGCGGCAGGATTTCGAAGGTCGCGCCCTCGCGTTCCGCCCGGTTGATGGCCGTCCGCAAATTCTGCTTGGACTTGCCTTCCAATGAGAAGGCGGCGGTGTCGATCACCGCCGTCTCGCCGACCTTACGCACCGCCAGCCCCATGGTGGCCAGGTCGCCCAGCGCCTCTTCGCTGACGGAATAGAAGACCGCCGCCCCGCCGTAGCTGTCGGCCATTTCGGCGAAGGACCACAACAGTTCGCGCCTTTCGGACTTCAGACCCGCCGGCTCGCCCATGGCGATCCACCGCCGCCCGCGCACGCGATAGGCCAGGAAGCTGCCGCCGGAGGGGCTGAACATCAGCGCCTTGTCGCCCAGCATGGCCAGCCAGGCCTCGGGCGTCGCCGAATCCGCCGCCGCCAGCGCCGCGCGCGCGCGTTCGATGTCGGCAGGCTTCGCCGGACCGTGGCTGTGGGCGCCAGGCGAGCTGAGCAGCGACCGGCCCGCCACCACCAGCGTCAGGATCGCCAGCACCAGGCCCGCGCGCAGGAAGCCCGACGCCTGGCGATCGCTGAGGAAGCGCCACCACAACTCGTCATTATAATCGACGTCGCGATAGGCGAAGAAACCCAGCCACAACATGGCCGCGACCACCGCTGTCAGCAGCAACAGCCAGCTGGGCCGCAGCGGCTCGCTGAGGCGTGAGCGTCGGTTGAAGGCGGTGCGGCAGGGCGCGAGCAGGGCGGCCACGATCAGCAGGTCGGTCGCCTGTTGCCAGTCCAGCCCCTTCAGCACCGAGAACACCGCCCCGATCCCCAGCACGGCCAGCGCCGCCCAATAGGCGCCGCGCCGACGCCGCCATAGACCCGCTGACAGCATCAGCAGAAGAAAGCCCGCGATGCTGCCCACGAAATGGGACAGGTCCACCAGAATTGGCGACACCACCCCGGTCAGCTTGCGCAGACGGTCGTCGAACTCGGGCGTCACGGCCGAGACCAGCATCAGGGCGCCGGCCCCGAAGGCCAGGACCGCGAAGACCAGCGGCGTAAGCTCATAGGCCAGGCCCAGAAGACGGCGGATAAGGCCTGAGGTGTGCGCGGGGCGGTTGGACAAGCAGGAAGCCTTCGATTCGCAAGCGCCCGACCATAGACCAAGAATCGTCCAACCGGGGCGCTCACAAGGTCATTTCGGGGCGGATGAAACAATCGGTAACGCGGGGAGTATATTGGGGTGCGGGCGTCGGGCCCGCGTAACAGGGGACAGTTTCCCATGACCATCAAGACCGCTCTTCTGGCCAGCGCCGCCGCCTTCATGTTCGCCGCGCCCGCCCTGGCGCAGGAAACGCCTGCACCCGCTCCGACCGAGGCGCCCGCTGCGGCCGCCGCTTCGCAACAATCGCTTTCGCTGAACCCAGGCATGACCGTCAGCGGTCCTGACGGCGAGCTCGGCAAGCTGGAAGGCGTGCAGAACAACGCCGAAGGCAAGCAGGAACTCACCGTGCGCGGCGCCGATGGCCAGCTGCGCGCTGTGCCGCTGAGCGGCATCCGTCAGGAAAACGGCGGCGTGGCCGTGGCCTACACCAAGGCCGAATTTGACGCCGCAGCCGCAATCCCTGGCGCCCCGGCGGCCCCCGCTCCGGCGGCTGATCCCGCCGCTGCTCCGACGACGCCGGCCGCCGATCCGGCAGCCCAGCCGACCGATCCGTCGGCGACGCCGCCGACCACGGCCCCGGATGCCGCCGAACCGACCCCGGCGCCGACCGAACCGAACTGATCGGTCGATAGACGACGAAACAAGGGCGGTCGGGTCATCCCGACCGCCCCTTTTCGTATCTGAAGTCGGGCCTCATCCGCGTCATGACGCAGCAAAAAGGGGCGGCTCCCGCGAGCCGCCCCTTCTTCATGTGATGCCGATGTGATCAGGCGCGACGCTTGATCAGACCCAGCAGGAACAGCAGGATGACGGCGCCGATGGTGGCGATGACGGTCGAACCGATCCAGCCGCCCCAGCTGATGCCCAGGGCGCCGGCGACGAACCCGCCGATCAGGGCGCCGATGATGCCGACGATCAGATTGGTCAGCAGGCCGTGGTTGCGGCCCATGATTTGTTCCGCGAGCCAGCCCGCGACGATGCCGATGATGATCCAGGCGATAATGCCCATGGTGAAAACCCTTCCTGTAAAAGCCAAGCTGTCGCTTTAAATGCGCCTCAATCGATCCGGTTGCGCCGCGTGCGCCAGGAATGACGTTTCCCCTGTCGCGCGAACCGGCATGCGGATTGCCGCCGTCGCCGCGTGTCGTCCCGCATCGGGACAGACGTCGCGACGAGGATCACGTCATGGCAGACGATATCGACCTGCATCTGGGCCGCCGCCTGCGCCGGCGCCGACGTCTGCTGGGCCTGACCCAACAACAGTTGGCCGTTCAGGTCGGCATTCGGTTCCAGCAAATTCAGAAATATGAATGCGGCGCTAACCGCATCTCGGCGGCCCGCCTGTGGCAGTTGGCCGAGGCGCTCGAGACGCCGGTCGCCTATTTCTACGACGGCCTGGCCGAGGCGCTGGATCAGGACACGGCGCCGCTGAAAGGCGGCGAGGTCTTCTCACGCAAGGAGACGCTGGACCTGATCCAGGCCTACTATCAGCTGGACGAACGCCCCCGTCGCCGCCTGCTGGACCTAGCCAAGGCGCTGCATTCCGACAGCGCCCCGGCCTGAAACGCATCTGGGGCGCCCAAGCCGTCGAAAGCGCGGTAAGGGAACCGCATGACCGAATACGAAGCCTTCGCCATCGAACTGGCGCGCGAAGCCGCGCGCGTCACCCTGCCCTTCTTCCGCTCGGACATCAGCCATGAGGACAAGGGGGGCCCGGCCGGCTTCGATCCCGTCACCGAGGCCGACAAACAGGCCGAGGCCGCCATCCGCCGCCTGATCGCCGACCGCTATCCCGACCACGGCGTCATCGGCGAGGAATACGGGGCCGACCGTCCCGATGCTGAACATGTCTGGGTTCTTGACCCCATCGACGGCACCCGCGCCTTCATCTCGGGCCTGCCGCTTTGGACGACCCTGATCGCGTTGCGCCAAGCCGGAACGCCCTCGGTCGGCATCATCGCCCAGCCTTATCTGGACGAGATCTTCATTGGCGGCCCGTCCGGCGCCCGCCTGCTGCGTGGCGAGACCGAGACGCCGTTGGCCGTCAGGGCGTGCGAGAAACTGACCGACGCCGTCATCTCCACCACCGACCCCGACATCTTCAACGGCGCGGAACTGGGGGCCTGGACCCAGGTGCGGGCCGCCGCCCGCCTGGCCCGTCTGGGGTGCGACGCCTATGCCTATGCGATGGTGGCGGCGGGCAGGATGGACTTGGTGGCCGAGACCAGCCTGAAGCCCTGGGACTGGTCGGCCCTGGTTCCGGTGATCCAGGCCGCCGGCGGCAAGGTCGTCAACTGGCGCGGCGCGGCGCCCGACGACAACGGCCAGATCCTCGCCGTCGGCGACGCCCGCCTGATCGACCAGGCCCTGGTGACGCTGAAACGGGCGGCGATCTGACGAGCTTACGGGAGTTTAACTGGTCCACGCTTGCGCTGACGGTCCACAAGACCCGGACCTGATTGGTCAATAGGGAGCGACCCATGGATCGGCGCCTTATGCTTCGCACGGGGCTGGCGGCTGTGGCCGGATCGATGATGAGCGGCGCCGCCTGGGCGGTCGAACCCGATCATGATGTCACATTCGTCAGTGATTTCGACGAGTTGTGGGAGACGCTGCGCGATCGGTACTGCTTCTTCTCGGAAAAGCGCACCGACTGGGACCGCGTGCGTGCTTTCTACCGGCCCCTCGCGCGACAGGCGCAATCCCAAGAGGCCTTCGCCGAAGTCCTGCGCTGCACCCTGGCTGAGCTTTACGATCCCCACACCGCGCTGGCCGACCCGCCCGCGGGCTCGCAACGGTTGCCGATCTCCGATCTGATCACAGAATGGCGCAACGGACAGGCCGTGATCATCGCGATTGCGTCCGACAGCGCGGCCGAAGCGGCTGGACTGAAGCTGGACGACGTCATCCTGTCCGCTGACGACCGCGCCATTTCGACCCTGGCTCAGGGTCTGCTGCCCCGATGTCTGACCCGGCCAGATCCGGCGGCGCGGGCTTACGCCCTCAACAGCGCCGTGGCGGGTCTTCGTGGCCAGCCGCGCCGTTACCGCGTGGCCCCAGGTGCGGCGGAACCGCGCGAGGTCGTCCTTCCGATCCGCCAGTCCTCGCCTAAACCCAATGTCGATTGGCGACGACTGGAGGAAGGCGCGGGTTATATCGCCATCCGCAGCTTCGCCGACGACGCCGTGACGGAAAGCTTCGACGAGGCGCTAGCAGAACTTCGAGACGCGCCGGGCCTGATCATCGACGTACGTGACAACGGCGGCGGCGACACGGCGGTAGCGCGCCCGATCATGGGTCGGTTCATCACCGAGACGAAACCCTATGCCCGGATGCGACGCCGGGAAGGGCGGGGCCTCAGCGACTTCTGGACCGAGACCGTCGAGCCGCGCGGTCCATTCACCTACACCCGGCCGGTCGTCGTGCTGACCAACCATTGGAGCGGCAGCATGGCCGAGGGTTTCCCTATGGGAATGCGGGGCCTGGGTCGCGCGACGATCGTCGGAACCCCGATGATGGGACTGGGCGCAGCGGTCTTTCCCATCACCCTCGACCGCACAGGCCTCAAGGCCCAGTATTCCGCAGAGCCCGTCTATGACATGCAGAATCGGCCCCGCTGGCTGATGCAGCCGGACATCGTCGTGCTGGACGGGGCGGATATTCTGGCGGCGGGGCGTCGCGTCCTGGCCGCCGCGACCGCCTAGAGCGCCGCCGTCGCGGCCGTGACGTCCAGGGGCCGCGCCGAGGGGTCGACTGCCGCATCCGCCGTCGGCGACACCAGATCGGCCATGGCGTCGAACTCGTTCAGGAAGACCGCGCGCATATCGTCGGCCTCCATGATGACCTCGTGCTTGGCGCCGGCGACCTCGACATAGCGGCCACGCGGCAGGCGTTTGGCGGCCCAGCGGGTGGTCTGTTTCCACACCACGTCGTCGGCGTCGGCCTGGACGATGCAGACAGGGGCCCTGACCGCCTTCAGAGCCTTGGGCTTCAGGGCGCGCTCACCGGCATCCAGCGCAAAGGCCAGCCAGCCATAGGTCGGTCCGCCGATGGCCAGGTGCGGGCAGGCGAACAACTGCTGACGCCACATCTCGTAGCGGCTGGCGTCCGAGGTCAGGGCGTCCTCGGCGAAGTTGTGGTCGAACGGATCGTCCGGGTCGCCCAGGATGTAGTCGCCCGCCTGGCCGTGACGGATGTTCCAGCGCACCACCAGCTTGACAGACCACATCGACCGCTTGCCGGTCTTGATGCGCAGCATGGGGCTTGACAGGACGGCGCCCGCGAACCGCTCCTCGCCGCCTTCCAGCGTCAGCAGGTTCAGACAGGCGCCCATCGAATGGCCCACCATGATCCACGGCTTGGGACACTGGGCCTCATAGGTGTTCAACAGGCGATTGTAGTCGTCCAGGAACTCCTCGACCGCGCGGGCGTGGCCCTTAAGCCGGTCGGGCAGCAGACGGGCGGACAGGCCCTGACCCCGCCAGTCGTGGGTCAGGACGCACCAGCCCCGCGCCAGGAAATTGCCGATGACTTCGTAGTATTTCTCGATCGGCTCGGTGCGGCCGGGGCTGAGGACCACGGTGCCGCGCACCTTGTCCGCGCTGAGGTGCGACGGCGTCCACAGGCCGGCGCGCAGGCGCATTCCGCCCGCGCCGCGAAACCAATCCCCCTTGCCGCCAGGGGGCGGATAGGCGCCGGGCACCCCCATCAGGGGGGCGTTGGCGGCGAAGGCTTGGGCGCGGTTCACTCGGGCTTCCTGAACTTCAAGGTCATGCGATCGCTCTCGCCGATCGCCTCGTATTTGGTCCTGTCGAAGGTCGGATCGGCCGGTTGCCCGCGCGGCGCGGTCAGGCGGGTCGGCGCCAGGGTGTCGACCCCGAACGGATGATCCTTGGTGTCTTTCGGATTGGCGTTGATCTCGGACGCCTCGACGAAGACGAACCCGGCCTCGGCGGCCAGCTGGCGCACGAAGGCTTCCTGGACGTAGCCGTTGGCCGCCACGGGGTCCTGATCCTGCGCCGGCGCCAGACGATGCTGTTCGACCCCAAGGACGCCGCCGGGCCGCAACGCCGCGAAGGCGTCGGCAAAGGCCTTCTCGGCGATCCCTGCCGCCATCCAGCCATGCAGGGTGCGCATGAACAGGCACAGGTCCGCCGTGCCGGGCGCCGTCACCGGCCCCGAGGCGGCGCCGAACACGCTGAACTGCGGCTCGCCGTACAGTTTCTTGTCGCTGGAAAAGCGCGTGCGGAAGGCGGCGTTCAGCACCGCCTGCGCCGGATCGGCCGTCGGCCCCTCTGGGAACAGGGCCGCCACATAGGCGCCGCCGCCGCTGGCCAGATAGGGGGCCAGGATTTCGGTGTACCAGCCTCCGCCCGGCCAGAACTCAACCACCGCCATCTTGGGCTGAAGCCCATAGAAGCGCAGGGTCTCCATCGGGTGGCGGAAGGCGTCGCGGGCCTTATCCTGGGCCGAGCGCCACGATCCCTGGACCGCCCATTCCAACGACCCTTCGGGCGGGCCAGAGGGGGCGGGCGGGGCGTTCGGCGCGGCGGGCGCCCTGGGCTCGTCCTTGCGGCCGCAGGCGGCCATGCCGGTCAACGCCATAGCGGTCACGCCGCTCAGCAGGAACCGACGCGACACGCCGCGCCCCATCGCCTGACCTTCCGCCATTCCATACTCCCGCAAGGGTGCGGCCCCGCGCCCGACACACCCGGCGCATCGGGCTTAATCGGGTTCGCGGGCCGGGTCAAAACGGAACGGCCTATTCCGGCTTGCGGAATCGCAGGGTCATCCGATCGCTCTCGCCGATGGCGTCGAAGGCGGCGCGTTCCTCGGCCGTCAGGGTCCGGCCGGACGGATCGTTGCGGGCCGCCGACTGGCGAATGGGCGGCAGGGTCCAGACGCCGAACGGGTGGTCGTGATCGTCCTTGGGATTGGCGTTCAGCTCGCTGCGCGCCTCCAGCACGAAGCCGGCGTTGCGCGCCTCGTGGATCACATAGCTTTCGGGCACATAGCCGCTCGAGGCGACCTCTGCGGCTTTCAGGCCCTCGGCGCTGCGGTGCTGTTCGACGGCCAGGACGCCGCCGGGCTTCAGAGCCTTGAAGAAGGCCTGCAGATAGGGCTGGGTGCGGCCGTCGCGCGCCCAGTTGTGGAAGGCCCGCGCCACCAGGATGAAGTCGGCCTGACCGTCCGCCACGCCCATGCTTTCCAGCGGTTTGTTGACCGGGACATAGCGCCCGCCGGTCGCGGCCGCATAGGGCTCCAGAATGTGACGCCACCATCTGGCGCCGCCCGGCTCGATCTCGACCACCGTCATGCCGGGCGTCAGCCCCCAGAAGGTCAGGGCCTCGTAGGGGTGACGATAGACGTCGCGCGCCCGGTCGGCGGCGGGCCGGGTCTCGGCGGCGACGGCGGCTTGAAGCGCCGTATCCTCGGCGAAGGTCGGCATGGCGCTGGACAGGGCCGAACGCGGCGGCGTCCAGGCCCCCTCGGTCTGGGACGCCGGCGGCGCGGTCTGGGCCATCACGGGCGCGGCGGCCGCCGCAAGGGCGAGAAGGCTGAGGGCGGCGAGACGCATGGGCGACGATCCTGCTCTAAAGGTCGCTTCTCCATAGGCCGCACGGCCTCCGACGCAAATGACGATGGCGCGACGCCGACGATCGGTCGCAGCCTGTCGCGCGCACCCCTTGACGCCGCATTCGGGGTTCCCATCTGATCCATCGAGGGCGCCGATTTCGGGCCCTTCAGACTGACGACGCCGGTTTCGGGTCGTCGATCTGATCGCCTGCCGTCCGGGCCAAACCGCCGGGCGGCTCAACCTTGCTGATCCTCAGGAGGATGCTGATGCGTACCTATGATTTCTCGCCGCTGTACCGTTCGGCCGTCGGCTTCGACCGTCTGGCCAATCTGCTGGAAAGCGCCTCTCGCGCGACCGGCCAGGACACCGGCTACCCCCCCTACAACATCGAGACGACGGGCGAGAACGCCTATCGCATCGAGATCGCCGTCGCGGGCTTCACCACCGATGAACTGAACATCGAGGTGAAGGAAAACCTACTGACCGTGACCGGGCGCAAGACCGCCAACGACGACGCCGCTCCGCAGAAGACCTATCTGCATCGCGGTCTGGCCGAGCGCGACTTCGAGCGCCGGTTCCAGCTGGCCGACTATGTCGTCGTGACCGACGCCGATCTGGTCAACGGCCTGCTGTCGATTTCGCTGAAGCGCGAACTGCCCGAGGCGCTGAAGCCCCGCCGTATCGAAATCGGCGCCGGCTCGACTTTGATCGAAGGCAAGGCCGAGGCGGCCTAAGCCGTCTTACCGTAAACTGGGCAGAGGGCGGCGTTCGCGCCGCCCTTTTTCTATGCGGCCAGATGGGCGAAGGCGGCGACGACCTGTTCATAGGCGGGGCGTTTGAACGGCACGATCAGGTCGCACGCCTCCGACAGATCGCCCCAGCGCCAGGTGTCGAACTCAACCTCCTTGTCGGCGGTCAGATCGATCTCGGTGTCCTCGCCGGTGAAGCGGAAGGCGAACCACTGCTGCTTCTGGCCCTTGAAGCCGCGCCAGGCCTTGGCGTTGTTCATCGCCTCGGGCGGAAAGTCGTAGCGGATCCAGTCCGCCGTCCGGTCCAGCAGCTCGACCGAGGTGACGCCTGTCTCCTCGTGCAGCTCGCGCCGCGCCGCCGCCTCCAGGTCCTCGCCCTCGTCCACGCCGCCTTGCGGGAACTGCCAGTTATAGGGTCCGGGCGTGGCGTGACGGCGGCCATACCAGACGCGGCCGTCGCGATTGAACAGCACGACCCCGACATTGGGGCGATAGGCGGAAAGATCGGACATTAGCGGCCGGGCCGCATCGACATGGCTGAAGCGGGCGCCAGTTGCAGGCCGCGCTGGTCCAGGCCGGCCGTCCAGCGGGCGGCGGCCTCGACCGTCACCGGATAGCTGAAGCCGGTTCCCAGCGCCGAGCCGCGCAGCTTGGCCTGGGCCTCCAGCCCGTTCAGGGCGGCGATGATGGCGGCAGGCGACTGGGTGCGGTCGATGACCCGGTCGGCGCTGGCCCGCGACCAGGCGCCGGGTCGACGCTGAAACGACCCGTCGTCCAGGAAGGCCACGCCCTTCTGGCGCAGCACCGTCAGGAAGGCGTTCATGCCGGTGTCGGAACTTGCGAAACGGTCGCCCAGATAGTTGGTCACGCCGAAATAGCCGGTCGCGCGGCTCAGCAGCCAATCCATCTTGGCCGCCACGTCGTCGGCGCCGCCGTCGGCCAGCAGCGTATAGGGGCCGGGATCGTTGTCGGGATAGCCGGTCGGCTCCATCGGCATTTCCAGCATGACCTCATGGCCCTGGGCCCGCGCCTGGTCGATCCAGGATTGCAGGTTCTCCGCATAGGGCACGAAGCTCAGCGTCACCTCCGGCGGCAGGCGTTCGATGGCGGCGCGGGTCGTCACCGCGTTCAGCCCCAGCCCGCCCACGATCAGGGCCACGCGCGGCTTGCCGTTCGGACGGAACGGTCGGGCATAGGCCTGGGCCGGCACGCGGCCGTCGGGCGCGATCATCGGCAGGGGGCCGTTCGATCCGGGCTGCGACAGGCCCGCGATCGGCGCCTTGACCAAGGGCGAGGCTGCATGGAGCGGCGCCGTATAGGCGGCCGGCGCGGACCCCGACACGCTGCCGCCGTCGGGCAGGGTGATGACCGCCTCGCCGTTGGCCGCCGGATCGCCGCCGCCCGCCAGATTCTGATAAAGCCCCATCGCCCCCATCGAGAAGGCCTCGAACCCGCTAGGGGCCGGGGCGGCCGGGGCGGGCTTGTCGCGCTCCAGCGCCACATGGGCAGAGGGCGCGCCCGCATTGGGGTCGCCCAGCACGGTCAGAAACAGGGCGCCGGCGCCCAGCAGCAGCAGACCCGCAAGGCCCGCCGCGACCGGCGGCTTCCTCAGCGCCTCCACGACGGGCTTGAGGCTGGCGCCGTCCCTGACGCGCGGAGCGGCTCCGGCGGCGGCGGCGAGGGCGGACTGGCGTTTTGCGAACATGGGCACGGGCGGGACCGATCTGGACTCCTACGCCCCATCATCGGCGTGCGCCGGTTAAGAAACCCTAACGGCCGGTTCACCATGATCGTCTGGTTTCGCCCTTTGACACGGTTCGTGCGTTGACGTGACGGTTTGGCATACTTCACATGCGCATCTCCCCGCCTAAGCCCTGGATTACGCAATGATGAGCCCCGCCGCCGACGACGCCATGCGCGATGAAGTCCGTCTGTTGGGCGGCATTCTGGGCGAGGTCATCCGCAAGGAGGGCGGCGAGGCCCTGTACGAGCATGTCGAGGCCGTGCGCCAGGCCTCCATCGCCTATCACCGCGATCCGGCCTCGCACCCGGCCAAGCGGCTGGAGAAGCTGCTGACGGCCATGACGGTGGATCAGGCGGCGGGGCTGGCGCACAGTTTCGCCCTGTTTTCCCTGCTGGCCAATATCGCCGAGGATCGCGCCACCCGCAGGCGCGCGCGCGACCAGTCCGAGGCCGGCGCCCGCCTCGACACGCCCGAGGGGACGCTGAAACGCCTGGCCGAACAGGGCGTGGACAAGGCGGCGGTGACCGATCTGCTGCGTGAAGCGCTGGTCTCGCCCGTTCTGACCGCCCACCCGTCCGAGGTGCGCCGCAAGAGCGTGATCGATCGCATCGCCGCCATGAGCGACCTGCTGGACGCCTGCGACAAGGCCGGGGCGGCCTGCACGCCGGGTTCGATCACCGAGCCGCTGCGCCGCCAGATCGTGATCCTGTGGGCCACGCGCCTGGTGCGGACGCAAGGGCTGGTGGTGCAGGACGAGATCGAGACGGTGGTGTCCTTCCTGGATCGCATCTTCCTGCATGTCGCACCCAAGCAGTTGTCGGCATGGCGCAGCCTGCTGGACGCGCCTGACCTCAAACCCTTCATGCGGGTCGGGACCTGGGTCGGCGGCGATCGCGACGGCAATCCGAACGTGGACGCGGTAGTTCAGGGCGACGCCTTCCGAACCCAGTCGCGCGCGGTGCTGAACTTCTATCTGGACGAGGTTCACGCCCTGGGCGCCGAGCTGAGTCTGGCCGCCGAACTGGCCGAGGTGTCGCCTGCGCTTCAGGCCCTGGCGGACGCCGCCCAAGACCCCTCGCCGCACCGGGCCGACGAGCCCTATCGCCGCGCCCTGACCGGCGTCTATGCACGTCTGGCCGCCACCTATGACAAGCTGGGCGGGTCGCCGCCCCCGCGCCGCGCCCTGGTCGCCGCCGAGGCCTATTCCGGCCCGAACGCTTTCGAAGCCGACCTGAAGGTGCTGCATGAAAGCCTGGTCGCCCAGCATGGCGGCGTCTTCGCCAACGACCGGCTGACCGATCTGATCACGGCGGTCGAGGTGTTCGGCTTCCACATGGCCACCCTGGACCTGCGTCAGAACTCGGACGTACACGAGCGGGTCGTGGGCGATCTGCTTAAGGTCGCGGGCGTCTGCGACGACTATGCCGCGCTGGACGAGGAAAGCCGGTTGTCGGCGCTGGCCGCCGAACTGGCCTCGCCCCGTCAATTGTTCAGCGAATACGCCGAGTATCAGCCTGAGACCCTGAAGGAACGCGCGATCCTTCAGGCCTCGGCCCGCGCCCTGGCCGCCTTCGGGCCCCAGGCCATCCGCACCCATATTGTGTCCAAGACCGATGCGGCGTCGGATCTGCTGGAGGTCTATCTGCTGTTGAAGGAGGTCGGGCTTTACCGGCCTGAAGACCCCGCCGCCTGCCCCATCCAGGCCGCGCCCCTGTTCGAGACCATCGAAGACCTGCGCGCCGCCCGCCCGACGCTGGAACGGCTGCTGCAGGAGCCGTCCGCCCTTGCCGTGGCCAAGGCGCGCGGGGTGCAGGAGGTGATGATCGGCTATTCGGACTCCAACAAGGACGGCTCCTATCTGACCTCGGGCTGGGAGTTGCATGAGGCGTCGCGCGCCCTGGTGGAGGTGACGCAGGCCCATGACCTGAAGCTTCAACTGTTCCACGGGCGCGGCGGCACGGTCGGACGCGGCGGCGGTTCGGCCTTCGCCGGCGTCCTGGCCCAGCCGGAGGGCACGGTTCAGGGCCGCATCCGCACCACCGAGCAAGGCGAGGTCATCGCCAACAAATACGGCGAGCCGGAAATCGCCCTGCGCAATCTGGACGCCCTGACCTGCGGGGCGGTGCTGGCGTCGCTGGGCAAGGGGCAGGATCACCTCTTCACCGCCGATCACGGCGCGACCCTGTCGGACCTGTCGGCGCGGTCGATGGCCGCCTATCGCAAGCTGGTCTATGAGACGGAGGGTTTCGTCGACTACTACCGCGCCGCCACCCCCATCGCCGAGATCGCCGACCTGAAGATCGGCTCGCGCCCGTCGTCACGGACGGCCTCGACGCGGATCGAGGACCTGCGCGCCATTCCCTGGGTGTTCAGCTGGTCGCAGAGCCGGGTCATGCTGCCCGGGTGGTACGGGTTCGGATCGGCGGTTCAGGGGCATGACATGGCCGAGCTGAAGGCCATGGCCGAAACCTGGCCCTTCTTCAGGACCCTGGTCCAGAACATGGAGATGGTCATGGCCAAGTCCGACATGACCATCGCCCGCCGCTATTCGACCCTGGTGAGCGACGCCTCTTTGGCGGCCCGCATCTATGGCGAAATCCGCGAGGAGTGGCAGAGAACCCATGACGCCATCCTGGCCATCAATGGTCACGACAGCCTGCTGGGCGGCCAGCCCGAACTGGACCGGCTGATCCGCATTCGGATGCCCTATGTCGAACCGCTGAACCACGTCCAGATCGAACTGATCCGCCGTCGCCGCGCCGGGGACGAGGACCCGCGCGTCCGCGAAGGCATTCTGCTGGCCATCAACGGCGTGGCGGCGGGGTTAAGGAACAGCGGGTAAGGCAGGGCCGCACCGCCTCCGTCATCCTCCGGTCAAGTCCGAGGATGACGGCGGTTAAAGGCTACAGCCACTTCGTCTTCTTGAAGGTGACGAACAGGCCGGCGCAGATGGCGCCCATCAGAGCTAGGGCGGCGAGGTAGCCGTAACGCCAGTGCAGTTCGGGCATGAACTCGAAATTCATGCCGTAGATGCCAGCGATCGCGGTGGGCACGGCCAGGATGGCGGCCCAGGAGGCCAGTTTGCGGGTGATGACGCCCTGGCGCTGCTGTTCCAGCAGATTGGCGACCTCAAACACCGACGACAGAATGTCGTTCAACCCGCCCAGTCGGCTGTTCACCCGCTGCACATGGTCGCTGACGTCGCGAAAATAGGGTCGGACATCGACGTCGATACAGGGCAGGTCCAGCGACTGCAGCCGCCGCGCCACCTCTTCCATCGGCCCCAGGATCCGGCGGAACTTCAGCAGTTCGCGGCGAAGGGTGAACAGGCGCCGGATCTCAACGCGCGACAGGAAGGCGTCCAGCGTCTTCTGCTCCATCTCCAGCACGCTGTCCTCGGACTCATCGACGATGGGGGCGTAGGCGTCGACGATGAAGTCCAGAATGCCGTGCAGGACGAAATCCGGTCCGCGCCTGAGTTCGTCGGGCGAGGCTTCGAGCTGGGCGCGCAGGCTGTCGTGGGTGCGCGACGAGCCGTGGCGGATGCTGATGACATGGTCCGGGCCGACGAAGATGTGGGTCTCGCCATAGATGATCCGTTCGTCGATCCGGGCCGCCGTTCGCGCCACCACGAACAGTTCGCGGCCATAGACTTCGACCTTGGGCATCTGGTGCGCGGCCAGGGCGTCCTCGACCGCCAGGGGGTGCAGCTTGAACCGTTGGACCAGGACGTCGAACTCGGCGTCGGTCGGATCGACCAGACCGACCCAGACGAACTCGCCCGTCTCCAGGGCCAGCCCCTCGGCCGTCAGCGGCGCCGCGCGCAAGCGTTGACCGTCACGATAGACATAAGAGGCGACGACCGGCATGGACGCTCCGTAGATGATCGACCTCAGACTTAGAGGGTGCGGCGGCGCAGTTGAAGCGCCTGCATGGTTCCGACCCGCGCGATCTGCCGGTCGAACCTGACCGAAATGTCATGACGTCGAATTATGAATGCGCCGTCTTTCCGCCCCGGAAGCTTCGCCATTTCGATCCGATCCAGCTTCACCGTTCCCTGCCCCGGAAGACAAGGGGCGGAAAAATGGAAACAGGATCATGTTCAGGATCGCCTCTCTGACGACCGCCGCTGTCCTCGCCGCAGGCTCGGCCGCCGCCGCCCCGATCGAAGCCCGCATTCCCTATGGCGACCTCGACCTGTCGAGCCGCGCGGGGGCGACAGCGTTCGACAACAGGGTTCAGCGTATTGCGCGAAACCTCTGCACCGGCCGGCGGCCCGTCGAAAGGCTGAGTTGCGTGGAAAAGGTGAGGGACGAAGCCCTGTCGCTTCTGCCCGACCGCGCCCGCGCCGACTATGCGCGCGGCCGCATCGCCTTCGACGCCTGAAACGAAAGGACGCCGCCGGACGGATCGTCCGACGGCGTCGCATTCATGACGCTAAAGACCGCCCGAAGGGCGGCGCCCCCATCAGGAAACGGGGAAGCCGCGAACCTTAAGCAAGGCCGCCACGTCCGGGTCGCGACCACGGAAGGCGCGATAGGCCTCGGCGCGGTCGGTCGTGTTGCCCGGCGCCAGCATGATCGACTTGAAGCGGCCCGCGATGTCCGGATTGAACACGTCGCCCGACTCCTCGAAGTACGCCCAGGTGTCGGCGTCCATCGTCTCGGACCACAGATAGCTGTAGTAGCCCGCCGAATAGGCGTCGGACGTGAACAGGTGATTGAACTGCGGCAGGCGGTGCCGCATCACGATCTCCTTGGGCATGCCGATCCGGGCCAGACTGGCCTTTTCGAAGGCGTCGATATCGGTCGGCGGCACGGCCTGGGTGTGCAGGTCCATGTCCACGATGGCCGAGGACAGATAGCTGACCGTCGCATAGCCCTGGTTGAAGGTGGCGGCGGCCTCGATCTTGTCCACCAGCGCCTGCGGCATGGCCGCGCCGGTCTGATAGTGTTTCAGATAGCCGTCCAGGATCGGACGGCTCAGCACCCAGTGCTCATGCACCTGCGACGGATACTCCACGAAGTCGCGCGGCGTATTGCCGAACGACGGATAGGTCACCACCGACGAGAAATAGTGCAGGGTGTGGCCGAACTCGTGGAACAGGGTCTCGGCGTCGTCCAGCGAGATCAGGACGGGCTGGCCCGGCTCGGGCTTGGTGAAGTTGTTGTTGTTCGACCCCAGGATCACCTTCGATCCATCCAGCGTGGAGAATGACCGATAGGTGGTCATCCAGGCGCCCGAACGTTTGCCCGGACGGGCGTAGTCGTCCGTGTAGTAAAGGCCGATCAGCTTGCCGGTGGCCTTGTCGTGCAGCTCATAGACCTCGACGTCCGGCTCGAAGGTCGGGACCGAACCCTTGGGCAGTTTGGTGAATTTGAAGCCGTACAGACGCTCGGCCATGGCGAAGGAGCCGGCGCGGACCGCGTTCAGTTCGAAATAGGGCTTCAGCTGGTTCTGATCCAGGTCGTACTTGGCCTTGCGGACCTTCTCGGCGAAGTAGAGGTAGTCCCACGGCTCGATGTCGGAACCGGCGATCGCCTTCATGTCGGCGACCTCCTCGGCGACGCGGGCCTTGGCCGGCGCCCAGACGCGGTTCATCAGGGCCTCGGCGGCAGCCGGGGTCTTGGCCATGGTGTCCTGCATGCGCAGTTCGGCGTGGTTGCGATAGCCCAGGAGCTTGGCGCGCTGATCGCGCAGCTTCACGATCTCGGCGATGGTCGAGTTGGTGTCGTTGGCGTCGCCGTTGTCGCCGCGATTGACGAACTTCTTCCAGACCTGCTCGCGCAGGGCCCGGTCGTCGGCGAAGGTCAGGAAGGGATCGACCGCCGAACGGGTGTTCAGGATGGCCCAGCCCTGGATGTTGCGGCTGCGCGCGGCCGATGCGGCGGCGGCCTTGTTGGACTCGGGCAGGCCCGACAGACCCGCCTCGTTCGGGATCACCGTCCAGGCGTTCTCGTCGGCGACGACCTTCTGACCGAAGCGGGTGAAGGCGTTGGACAGCGCGGTGTTGATCCGGCCCAGCTCGGCCTTGCCGGCCGCGTCCAGATTGGCGCCCGAACGGATGAAGGCGTCGCGACGGCGCTCGGCCAGACGCTTCTGCTGGGCGCTCAGGCCCGCCGCGTCGGCGGTGTCGGCGACGGTCTTGACCCGCTGGAACAGCTTTTCGTTGAAGGTGATCTCGTCCGAAGCCGCCGACAGCAGGGGCGACAGTTCGGTGTCAACCGCATCATAGGCTTCGCCGCCGATGTTGGAGGTCATGACGCCATAGACATTGGACGCCCGGTCCAGCGGCTCGCCGGCCAGCTCCAGCGCCGCCATGGTGTTGGCGAAGGTCGGGGCCTCGGGGTTGTTCGCAATGGCGGCGATGTCGGCGCGTTGCAGCTCGATGCCTTCCAGCATGGCTTCGCGCAGCTTGGCCGGCGTCACCTTGTCGAACGGCGGCACGCCGTCGTACTTGCCGGTCCAGACCTGAAGCAGTTCGGCGCGCGGCGCCTGGGCGGGCAGGACGGCGCGGGCGATGCGCGCTTCCTCGGCGACGCTGGCGGCCGACGGCGCGGCGGCGGACCCGCCCGAGGCGGCGCCGGTCGCGGCCCCCGTCGAGGCGCAGGCCGACAGGGCCATCAGGCTGCCGCCCGCGATGAGAAGCTGGCGTCTATGCATGGAATGCTCCGAAACATGATCATGGTTGGTCACACACTTAGGCGCACGAAACGGCCCCGTCACCTGATGGAGACGTAATCTTCGCTCCAATCCGGTTGGATACGTCGTCGCACTGTTTTAAAGGCGGGCCATGGCCATTGGTGTTTTCGACTCCGGCGTGGGCGGTCTGACCGTCCACCGCGAACTGACGCGGCGTTTCCCCCAGCGGGACTTCGTCTATCTGGCCGACCAGGCCCACGCCCCCTATGGCGGACGCGGCGGCGAGGACATCGTCGAACTGACCAAGGCGGGCTGCGAGCGTCTGTTCGAGGCCGGGGCCTCCATCGTCGTTCTGGCCTGCAACACCGCCAGCGCCATTGCGCTGCGCCGCCTGCAACAGTCCTGGCTTCCGGGTCTGCGCGAGCGGCTGGGCCGCCCCGTCAACATCCTGGGCATCATAGTGCCGACCATCGAGGCGGCGACCGGCAAGCCCTGGAGCTTCGAGGCCGAGCGCCCGCAAGAGGGCGAAAAGGTCGCCTCCATCGACATCACCGGCGTCTTCTGCACCGCCGCCACCGCCATCAGCCGCGTCTATGAGATCGAGATCGACAAGCGACGCGAGGACATCGCCGTCTTCTGCGAGCCCTGCCCCGGCCTGGCCGGCCTGATCGAACTGGGCGCCCCGGCCGAGGAGTTGAAGGTGGTGATCGACGACCACGTCGATGCGCTGCGTCGCCGCATCGGCCGCCACCCGGACAAGGCCATCCTGGGCTGCACCCACTATGAGATCGTCGCCGAACTGTTCGCTCAGGCCCTGCCGGCGGGGACCGTGCTGATCGAACAGCCTACGGCCGTGGCCGACGCCCTGGAACGCTATTTCAAGGCGCACCCCGAGTACGACCTGGGCGACAGCGGCCGCCGCGACTTCCTGACCACCGGCCAGGCCGGCCCGCAATCCGAACTGGTCGCCCAGTTCTGGGGTGCGCCGGTGACCTTCGAGCAGGCGTAAGGCGGCGTTCGCGCCCCTTCATCCCGTCGAGCATCAACACCCCGGACAATCCGGCAGCGGTTCGTTCTCCAGCTGCAGGG
This sequence comes from Brevundimonas sp. EYE_349, assembly GCF_023147505.1. Classification (GTDB taxonomy): domain Bacteria; phylum Pseudomonadota; class Alphaproteobacteria; order Caulobacterales; family Caulobacteraceae; genus Brevundimonas. The sequence continues at coordinate 60,492 of NZ_JAHXPB010000010.1, forward strand.
TCGTATGGTTGATGGCGTAGCGCCGCGCCACCGCCTGGGCCTCGGCGATCAGCACGCCTGAATCCGTACGGTCGTGAACCAGATGCGCGGTCAGGGCGGTGTCCGTGGTCGACAGGGCCCAGACGTGCAGGTCGTGCACCGCCCGCACGCCCGGCAAACCCACCAATGCCTTCTCCAGCGCCGGCACGTCCACCCCGCTGGGCGCCCCGTCCAAGGCCAGATTGACCGAATCCTTCAGCAGACCCCAGGTGGACCACAGGATCGCCGCCACAATCACCAGGCTGACCAGCGGATCCACCACCGACCAGCCCGTGGCCAGGATGACCGCGCCCGCGATCACGACGCCCAGCGACACGCCGGCGTCGGCCATCATGTGCAGATAGGCCCCCTTGGCGTTCAGGTCGTGCTGGGACTTCATGAACAGCAGCGCCGTGCCCAGGTTGATGACGAAGCCGATCCCGGCCACCAGCATGATGGTCGCCGACCCTACCGGCGCCGGTTCGTTGAAACGCCGCACGGCCTCGAACGCGATGGCCCCGCAGGCGAAGATAAGCAGAAGCGCATTGCCCAGCGCGGCCAGCACCGTCGCCTTGCCGAACCCATAGGTCCGCCGACCGCCTGCCGCCCCGTGCGCCCCACGCCGCGCCAGCCAGGCCGCCCCGCCCGCCATGGCCAGACCCAGGACGTCGGACAGATTGTGCCCCGCATCGGCCAGCAGGGCGGTGGAATCCGCCATCAGCCCGGCCCCGAACTCGCACGCTACGAAGATCAGATTGACCACCAGCCCGACCGCATAACGCCAGTCGCCCGTATCGACTGGCCCGTGGCTGTGGCCGCCATGACCATGGCTGTGACCGTGCGCGTGCGAATGGCCGTGGCCGTGATCGGCATGACCGTGGTCGTGATCTGGGCCGTGATCAGGGTCGGAGCTGTGATCGTGCGCGGCGTTCATGGTTTCGCCTATACGCCCTTTATCGGAACAGCCAAGCTGCTACTTGATAACAGATTGAATGTTATCACATAATGTCAGTGCTGATGCATGGCCACGACCAGACCCAGCGCGATCAGGGCCAGACCCAGGACCGCCCCTTCGTAACGCGCCCAACGCTCCAGCCGCAGGATGGAGGCGCCGGCGCTAGCCAAGGCCGTGAACACCGCCATGCCGGCGACCGTGCCGACCGCGAACATCACCGTCAGCATAGCCAGGGCGCCGATCCCCGCAGAGGCCGAGGACAGATAGATGGGCAGCAGAACTTCGCCCGGCGACAGCGCCATCATGGCGACCAGGCCCAGGAAGGCCGCCTTGTCCGACACGGCCGGCTCAGGCGTCGCCAGCGCCGGGCCGCCGGCCAGGGCCGGCCGCCGCAGGGCCGAGCGCGCCAGGTAGAAGGCGCCGAACAGGAACAGCAGCACCGCCGCCAGATGCGGCAAAACCCCCTCTATCCATTGGTCCAGCGCCAGGCCCGCCGCCACGATCAGCCCGCCGACCACCGCCGTCGTGGCGATATGGGCCAGGCCCGCCGCCGTCACGACCAGCAGGATGCGATGCGGCCGCCAGCCTTGCGCCCGTCCGACCAAAGTGAAGGGCAGCCAGTGGGTCGGCAGGGCGGCGTGCAGAAAAGCCGCGACGAAGCCGCCCCCCAGCAGGGACAAGAGCACGGACTGTTCGGCGCCGGGGGACATGAGCCGGCCTATAGCGTGTTACTTTATAACAGTCGAGCGGAATTCGACTCTTTACAGCCAGTCGGCGAACGGCTCCCGGTCCAGCATTTCTTCATAGGTCGGACGCGGACGGATCACGGCCCACTGATCCCCGTCCACCAGCACCTCGGGGATCAGCGGCCGGCTGTTATATTCGCTGGCCATGACCGCGCCATAGGCGCCCGCCCCGGTGAAGACAACCAGATCCTCGGCCTCGAGCGGCGCCAGGTCGCGATCGCGCGCGAAGGTGTCGCCCGTCTCGCACACCGGCCCGACCACATCGTAGGCCAGGGCCGCGCCGCCGCGCGGCGCCACCGGTCGGATGTCGTGGAAGGCGTCATACAGCGCCGGCCGCATCAGGTCGTTCATCGCCGCGTCCAGCACCAGGAACCGGCGCCCGTCCGATCTTTCGTTGACTTGGATCACCTGGCTCAACAGCACCCCGGCGTTGGCGGCCAGCAGCCGGCCCGGCTCGAACGCCGCCTCGACGTCCAGCCCGTTCAGCACCCGCGCGGCCATGGCGACATAATGGGCCGGCGACGGCGGCTCGACGCCGCCCGAATAGGGCACGCCCAGGCCGCCGCCCAGGTCCAGCCGGGTCACGGCGTGGCCCTGGCCGCGCAGGGCGCGGGTCATCTCCGCCAGAACGGTGAAGGCGGCCTCCAGCGGGGCCAGGTCGGTGATCTGGCTGCCGATGTGGCAGGCCAGACCGACCGGCGTGACATGCGGCGAGGCCGAGGCCTGGGCGTAGAGGTCCATCGCCTCCTCGACCGGCACCCCGAACTTGTCGCCCTTGCCGCCGGTCGTGATCTTGGCGTGACCGCCCGCCCCCACATTCGGATTGACCCGGATGGCGATGGCCGGCGCCGCATCCATCATCGCCGCGACAGCGATCAGCCGGTCCAGCTCGGCCCCGGATTCGATGTTGATCTGGCGCACCCCGACGCTGATGGCGAAGGCCATCTCGACGTCGGTCTTGCCCACGCCGGAAAAGATGATCCGGTCGGCCGGCACGCCCGCCGCCAGCGCGCGCCGGATTTCGCCCTCGGACACGGTGTCGGCGCCAGACCCCAGCCTCGCCAGGGTCGCCAGGACAGAAAGGTTGGAGTTGGCCTTGACCGCAAAGGCGATCAGGGCCTCGCCCAACGCATCGCGATGCGCGTCGGCGGCGGCGCGCAGCAGGCCGTAATGCCGCTTCAGCGTCGCGGTCGAATAGACATAGGCGGGCGTGCCCACCTCGTCGGCGATCAGCTCCAGCGGCACGCCCTCGGCATGCAGGGCGCCGTCCTTCAGGTCGAAATGGTGCAAGGTCTATCGCGGATCGTTCTGGGCGGCGCCGGCGCCGATGGGGTTGGAGGGGCCGCCGTCGATCGGCAGGCTGCTGGACGGACGGTTTATCGTCGCCGGCTCGGGCAGATGCGGCGCGCGGCTGTCGCGCGGCGCCCGTTCTGTCTGGCGCACCGGCGATTCCAGATCGGCCATGCGGCCGCAGGCGGCGGTCAGGAGGGCGAGCGCGCCCATGAGGATCAGGGTCTTTTTCACAGGCGATCTCTCCAGTCGGCGATGCGCGCGCGGACCTGTTCCGGCGCGGTTCCCCCATAGCTTTGGCGGCTCTGGCACGAAGCCTCGGCGGTCAGCACCTTGTAGACTGTTTCGGTGACGCCCGGCTCCAGTTTCTGCAGTTCGGCCAGCGGCAGTTGCGACAGGTCCACGCCCAGCGCCTCGGCCTGTTTGACGGCCGCCCCCGTGACATGGTGCGCCTTGCGGAACGGCAGGTTCAGTTCGCGCACCAGCCAGTCGGCCAGATCGGTCGCGGTCGAGAAGCCCGCGCCGGCGGCGGCGGCCATCCGTTCGGTGTTGGGACGCAACGCCGCGACCATGGCGGTCATGGCGTTCAGGGCCAGGTCCAGGGCGTCGAAGGCCTCGAACACCGGCGGCTTGTCCTCCTGCATGTCCTTGGAATAGGCCAGCGGAAGACCCTTCATCACCGTGGACAGGGCGACCAGAGAGCCCATGATCCGGCCCGTCTTGGCCCGCACCAGTTCGGCGGCGTCGGGGTTGCGCTTCTGCGGCATGATGGACGAGCCGGTGGTCAGGTCGTCAGGCAGGGAGGCGAAACCGAACATCGGCGTCATCCAGACCACGATCTCCTCGGCCAGGCGCGACAGGTGGCCCGCGGTGATCGAGGCTGCGGCCAGGCTTTCCAGCGCGAAGTCGCGGTCGGACACGGCGTCCAGACTGTTGGCCATCGGGCGCTCGAAGCCCAGGTCCTGCGCCGTCATATGGCGGTCGATGGGGAAGGGTGAACCGGCGAGCGCGGCGGCGCCCAGCGGGCTTTCGTTCATGCGGGCGCGGGCGTCGGCGAAGCGGCCTGCGTCACGGCCGAACATCTCGACATAGGCCATCAGATGGTGACCCAGCGTCACCGGCTGGGCGGTCTGCAGATGGGTGAAGCCCGGCATCAGGTCGCCCGCGTGCTGTTCAGCCCGGTTCAACAGGGCGGCCTGCAAGGCCTTCAGTTGGGCGACGGAGCGATCGCAGGCGTCGCGCACCCAGAGGCGGAAATCCAGCGCCACCTGATCGTTGCGGCTGCGCGCCGTGTGCAGACGGCCCGAGGGTTCGCCGATCAGTTCATTCAGTCGAGCCTCCACATTCATGTGGATGTCCTCGAACTGGTCGCGGAAGGGGAATGTCCCGTCCACGATCTCGGATTCGATGGCGTCCAAGCCGCCCAGGATGGAGTCAGCGTCAGCCTGTTGAATGATCCCCTGCTTGGCCAGCATCCGGCAATGGGCGCGCGATCCGGCCAGATCCTGACGCCACAAACGTTGATCCACGCCGATGGAGACGTTGATCGCCTGCATGATCTCGGCCGGGCGCGACGAAAAGCGTCCGCCCCACATGTCTTGACCCGCCGGCTTCACCGGCGCAGTCGAACCGGCGGATGACGTGGCGTCGGCAGGAGTGGATTGGGTCATGAGCGGCTCTAGAAAGGCGATCTGGGCGATAATCGGCGCGGTCGTGGTGGTCAGCACCATCGCCGGCGTCGGCGGCATGGCGATGTCGCTATACGCCAATCACCGCCAGGACGCGCAAGTGCAAGAGGCCGCAAACGCCAATGCGGCGTCGAAAAGCGATCTGGCGCGCTTCGCTGTCGGGTCGCTTTCCACCCTATCGACCCCGGCCGACCACGCCCTGGCGCCCGAATACGCATTTCGCGACCGCACCGGCACGGCCGCCCGCTTCTCGGCCTTTCACGGCAAGGTGGTGCTGGTGAACCTGTGGGCCATGTGGTGCGCGCCGTGCAAGGCCGAGATGCCGACGCTCCAGGCGCTGGCTAAAGCCTATGCGGCCAACGAGGATCTGGTGGTCCTGCCCATCAACGTCGACGCCACCCCGGACGCGGCGGCTGAGGCCAGGCGCTTCCTCGACGACCACGCGCCCCTGCCCTTCTACAGCGACGCCAAGTTCCAGCTGCCGTTCGAGTTTCCGGGCAAGGGCGCCATGCCCCAGACCATCCTGCTGGATCGCGAAGGCCGCATCCGCGCCGTCAAAACGGGCGAGGCCGACTGGTCCGGCCCAGAGGCCCGCGCCCTGATCGACGCCCTGCTGGCGGAAGGCCCCAAGCCCCGGTGACGGCCGCGCCCGCCTGGCCGGGCTGGATCAGTTCTTGGCCGGAACCCGCGTATCGGTCGCTGGGTCAATGGCGCCGGGCTTGCCCTCGGCGGCGGCCTGGGCTTGTTCGTTCTCCAGCTTGTCGGCGACCTTGCCCGCGCCCGTCTCCACGGCCTGAGCGGCCTTCATCGCCCCGCCCTCGATAACCTCGCCGGCCTGAGAGGCGGCGCTGGCGGTCTTGTCGGCGGCGGCCTCGGCATGGACCTCGGCCTTGTCCTGCTCGGCCTGGGTGCAGGCGGCGGCGCCCAACGTCAGAACGGCGGCGGCCATCAGGGCTGTGGTGCGGATCGTCACGGCGTCTCTCCAGTCAAGGTTGAAAGCTCGACCGTAAACGCAGGATGGGGATGCGGGTTGCAGCAAAAAAGGTGGTGACTGGAGGCGGGATCGAACCGCCGACCTGTGGGTTATGAATCCACCGCTCTAACCATCTGAGCTACCCAGTCCCGGGCGTCGCGGGGCCGGGGCCGGCCGCGAAGGAGGCGTGCCTATATCGCCGTCGGGCGTCGTGTTCAAGTCGTCTTGGGCGAGATCGTGCGGCGATAGAGCGCAGGATAGCCGCCGGCCGGAACGGTGACGATGGGACCGTCGTTTTCGGCCGATACCGCCCCCTGTCTTTTCGGAGCCTGCGCCATGCGCCTGATCGTCGCGGCCGCGTCCACCTCGCTGCTCGTCCTCGCCGCCGCCTGCGGGGCCAGCGGCGAAAGCGCGTCCTCGGCGCCTCAGTCCCACCCTGGCGCCCCGCTGGAGACCCGTCCGGCCAACAATCCCGACCAGCGACCGGCCTTCGATGGGCAAACCCGAGCGCCGGGCGTAAAGAGCGAACAGGCCATGAGCCACACCGTCGTCGCCTCGGGCCTGGTGCATCCCTGGGGGCTCGCCGCCCTGCCGGACGGTCACTGGCTGGTGACGGAAAAGCCCGGCCGCCTGCGCGTCGTCACCGCCCAGGGCCAGGTGAGCGAGCCGATCGCGGGCCTGCCCGCCGTCGATGCGCGCGGCCAGGGCGGCCTGCTGGACGTGATTGTCGGCCCCCGCTTCGCCCAGGACCGCATGATTTACTGGAGCTACGCCGAGCCCCGCCAGGGTGGAAACGCCACCTCTGTCGCGCGTGGGCGGTTGTCGGATGACGGATCGAGGGTGGAGAACGTCCAGGTCATCTTCCGCGCGCTGCCGATCTATGACGGCGACAAACATTTCGGCTCCTCCCTGGCCTTCGATCCCGCCGGGCATCTGTTCGTCACCCTGGGCGAGCGATCCGACAAGCCCATGCGGCCCCAGGCCCAGGATCTGGGCTCGCACATGGGCAAGACCATCCGCATCAACGCCGACGGCTCGGCGCCCCGGGACAATCCCTTCGTCGGCCGCGCGGGGGCCCTGCCGGAGATCTGGAGCCTGGGGCACCGTAATGTCCAGGGCATAGCCATCCAACCGGGAACCGGCGCCGTCTGGACCATCGAACACGGCACGCGCGGCGGGGACGAGGTCAATATCGACAAGGCCGGACTGAACTACGGCTGGCCCGATGCGGCTTACGGCGTCGAATATGCGGGCGGCCGGATCAACACCGGGGCGACCCAGGCGCCGGGCACGGAGCAGCCCGTCTATTATTGGGATCCGGTCATCGCGCCCGGCGGGGCGACCTTCTATCAGGGGGCCATGTTCCCGGGGTGGGACGGGAACCTGCTGGTCGCGGGGCTGAAGGAAAAGCACATCGCCCGTCTGGTGATCCGGAACGACCGCGTGGTCGGCGAGGAGCGCCTGCTGACCGATCTGGGCGAGCGTATCCGCGATGTGGCGGTCGCCGCCGACGGATCCGTCTGGGCCATCACCGACGAGCAGAACGGCAAGCTGGTCAGGCTGGCGGCGGCGCAGTAGGGTTTTCATCGCCAGGGGGCGAAGTCGGGGCGTGCGCGTCCAAAAGGGAGCAACCGAGCCATGCGTATCCTGATCCTCTCCACCGCCCTCGCCCTGCCATTGCTGGCGGCCTGTGGCACGACCGGCGCGACCAACACCTATCAGCAGGAGTTGGACGTGCTGGAGGCGGCCTGCACCCGCGACCAGGGCATCCTGACGCCCACCGGCCTTCAGACGGGTCGACCGCAAACCGAGTACGCCTGCAAGATCACCGGCGGCGCCACCCGGATCCACCGCGCCAACTGACCCTCGGGGGCCGAAGCGATGTCTTTGGCCCGACATCCTGTCAAGACGACGACGTTGTGCGGCACCGCCCTGGCGCCGCATCACGCGGCTTATTACTTGACGTTGACGTAAACGTAGGGTTCTTGGCGTCCGAGCTTAGACCCGTCCTTTATCGGAGACGTATTCTCATGGCTGACGCCTATATCTATGACGCCGTCCGCACCCCGCGCGGCAAGGGCAAGAAGGACGGCTCGCTGCACGAGATCACCGGCCTGTCGCTGGCCTCCCAGGTTCTGGAAGCGCTGCGCGACCGCAACGATCTGGACACCTCCAAGGTGGACGACGTGATCCTGGGCTGCGTGACCCCGGTGGGCGAACTGGGCGCCGATGTCGCCCGCACCGCCGTCCTGACCGCGGGCTGGGCCCAGACCACCGCCGGCGTCCAGATCAACCGCTTCTGCGCGTCGGGCCTGGAAGCCGTGAACATGGCCACCGCCAAGGTGAAGTCCGGCGAGGCCGACTTCGCCGTCGGCGGCGGGGTCGAGGTCATGAGCCGCGTGCCGATGGGTTCGGACATGGGCGCCTGGCCGACCGACCCGTCTTCGGCCTTCCCCAGCTATTTCGTGCCCCAGGGCGTGTCGGCGGATATGATCGCCACCAAATACGGCTTCAGCCGCGACGACGTGGACGCCTATTCGGTCGAGAGCCACAAGCGGGCCGCCAAGGCCTGGGCCGAGGGCCGGTTCAAGAATTCGGTTCTGGCGGTCAAGGACCAGCTGGGCCTGACCATCCTGGACCACGACGAGACCATTCGTCCGAACACGGACATGCAGACGCTGGGCGGACTGAACCCCTCCTTCGCCATGATGGGCGAAATGGCCTTCGACGCCGTGATCAATCAACGCTACCCCGAGGTTGAGCGCGTCAATCACGTCCACACGCCGGGCAACTCGTCCGGCATCGTCGATGGTTCGGCCGGCGTGCTGATCGGTTCGCTGGAAGCCGGCCAGGCCCTGGGCCTGAAGCCACGCGCCAAGATCCTGGGCGGCGCCTCGATCGGCTCGGAGCCTTCGATCATGCTGACCGGCCCTGAGTATGTGACTCGCAAATTGCTGGGCAAGCTGGGCATGACGCCCGACGACATCGACCTGTGGGAGCTGAACGAGGCCTTCGCCGCCGTCGTCCTGCGCTACATGCAGGCCCTGGACATCGATCACGCCAAGATGAACGTGAACGGCGGCGGCATTTCGATGGGCCACCCCCTGGGCGCCACCGGCGCCATGATCACCGGCATCGCCCTGGACGAGCTGGAACGCTCGAACAAGTCGACAGCCCTGATCACTCTCTGCATCGGCGGCGGCATGGGCACCGCCACCGTCATCGAACGCGTCTGATCCGGGAGCGAAAGACTATGGAAAACTTCAAGATCGACGTCGACGCCGACGGCATCGCCCTGGTCACCTTCGACGTGCCAGGCCGTTCGATGAACACCCTGACCGGCAAGGTGATCGCAGAGGTCCCGCAACTGGTCGAACGCATCAAGACCGACGACGCCATCAAGGGCGCGGTCATCACCTCGGGCAAGGCGTCGGGCTTCTGCGCCGGCGCGGACCTGGGCGACATGGCGGGCGGCATGCTGGCGGGCGGGGGCGACCTGCAAAAGGCGTTCGACGCCGGCTGGACGCTGAACGGCGCCTTCCGAGCGCTGGAAACCTCGGGCAAGCCGATTGCGGCGGCCATCAACGGCCTGGCCCTTGGCGGCGGGCTGGAGTTCACCCTGGCCTGCCACTATCGCGTGGTGGAAAACGACAACAAGATTCAGCTGGGCCTGCCCGAGATCAAGGTCGGCCTGTTCCCCGGCGGCGGCGGCACCCAGCGCCTGACGCGCCTGGTCGGCGTCCAGAACGCCATGATGGCCATGAGCGAGGGCAAGTCCTTCCGTCCCAACGACGCCAAGGGCGCCGGCATCGTCCACGAAGTGGTCGAGAAGGGCCAGTCGGTCGAGGCGGCCAAGGCCTGGATCAAGAATGGCGGCAAGGCGATGCAGCCGTGGGACGAAAAGTCCTTCAAACTGCCCGGCGGCGGTCCCTTCCATCCGGCGGGCATCCAGAACTTCATGGTCGGCAACGCCATGCTGCGCAAACAGTCCTACGGCAACTATCCGGCCGTGGTGAACCTGATGAAGGCCGTGTTCGAAGGCACGCAGGTTCCGATGGACGCCGCGCTTCGCATCGAGACGCGCTATTTCATCAAGACCCTGATGACGCCCCAGGCCCAGGCCATGATCCGTTCGCTGTTCCTGTCCAAGCAGGAACTGGACAAGGGCGCCGTGCGGCCTGCTGGCGTGCCCAAGTCCGATCCCAAGAAGGTCACGGTCATCGGCGCCGGCATGATGGGCGCCGGCATCGCCTATGTGCAGGCGCTGGCCGGCATCGAGACCATCCTGATCGACCAGACCCAGGAAGCCGCCGACAAGGGCAAGGCCCATGTCGAGGAGTTGCTGAAGAAGCGTCTGTCGCGCGGTCAGCTGACGCAGGAGAAGTACGACGCCCTGCTCGGCTCCGTCACGGCGACCACCGACTATGATCTGATCAAGGGTTCGGACCTGGTCGTCGAGGCCGTGTTCGAGAACCGCGAGATCAAGGCCGATGTGACCAAGCGCGCCGAGGCGCAACTGGCCGAGGGGGCCGTGTTCGGCTCCAACACCTCGACCTTGCCGATCACCGGTCTGGCCGAGGCCTCGGTCCGCCCTGAAGACTTCATCGGCATCCACTTCTTCTCGCCGGTCGACAAGATGATGCTGGTCGAGATCATCCTGGGCGAAAAGACGGGTCAAGCCGCCATCGCCAAGGCGCTGGACTATGTGCTGAAGATCAAGAAGACGCCGATCGTCGTCAACGACAGCCGCGGCTTCTACACCTCGCGCTGCTTCTCCACCTTCCTGATGGAGGGCATGGCGATGCTGGAGGAGGGTTACGGCCCGGCCCTGATCGACAATGTCGGCCGGATGACCGGCATGCCGCGCGGCCCGCTGGAGATGCACGACGACGTCGCCCTGGACCTGTCCTACAAGATCGCCAAACAGACGGCTTTGGACCTGGGTGACAAATACGTCCCGTCGGAAGGCGCCGACATCGTCGCCAAGATGGTCGAGGGGGGACGTTTCGGCCGCAAGAACGGCAAGGGCTTCTACGACTACGACACCAAGCCCAAGACGCTCTGGAAGGGTCTGTCCGACCTGGCGCCCGTCACCAAGGGCATCGACCAGCCGGAAGAGCCGACCGCATTCGCCCAGATCGACGAGCTGAAAACGCGCCTGCTGTATCGCCAAGCCGTCGAAGTGGCGCGTTGCTGGGAAGAGGGCGTCATCGACGACCCGCGTGAGGCGGACCTGGGCGCCATCCTGGGCTGGGGCTTCGCGCCCTGGACCGGCGGCCCGATCAGCTTCATCGACGGCATCGGCCTGGCCAAGTTCGTCGAGACGGCGGACCGTCTGGCGGCGTCGTACGGCGACCGCTTCAAGGTCCCGCAGCTGCTGCGCGACATGGCCGCCAAGAACGAGACCTTCTACGGCAAGTTCGCCCCGGAGAAGGCCGCCGCCTGATCGGTCTCGGACATCGCTGGTCTACGGAACGGGCGGCCTTCGGGCCGCCCGTTTTGGTTTGAGCGCTACCTCTCTCCCGCTCATCCCGGCGAAAGCCGGGACCCAGTTCTGTCGCTCAGCAGTGCGTTGGATCGATTGCCCCGGCCAATGCACAAGCCGTATCTGCCAAAGCACTGGGTCCCGGCTTTCGCTGAGATGAGCGGATAGGTTGAACAATCGAACTCAAGTCCCGCGAACCCTGCTAATCCAAAAAAGAAAAAGACCCGCCCGACACGAGGTCGAGCGGGTCGCTCCGCCGCCCTTCGCGGGGTCGGTGGCGGGTCGCTAGGGGCGACGGAGTAGCGGTGAAAAGACCGGGCCGCAGCCGAAGCGAACGCTCAAAGCCCGCCCGACCGCGCCCAGCCCCTCGTTCTGGCGTCAGCCTTCCAGATCCTGGCCTTCGTCCGGCTCGGGCGCGCCCAGCATGTCGTCGGCGATCTTGTTGGTGGACTGGCGCACGGCCTTTTCGATGGAGGCGGCGATGTCGGGGTTCTGTTTCAGGAACTCGCGCACATTCTCGCGGCCCTGGCCGATCCGGGTGGAGTCATAGCTGAACCAGCTGCCGGCCTTTTCGATCACTCCGGCCTTGACGCCCAGGTCGATGACCTCGCCCAGTTTGGAGATGCCCTCGCCGTACATGATGTCGAAGATGACCTCGCGGAACGGCGGGGCGACCTTGTTCTTGACCACCTTGACCCGGGTGGTGTTGCCGACCACCTCGTCGCGGTTCTTGATCGCACCGGTGCGGCGGATGTCCAGACGCACCGAGGCGTAGAACTTCAGCGCATTGCCGCCCGTCGTCGTCTCGGGGCTGCCGTACATGACGCCGATCTTGTGACGGATCTGGTTGATGAACAGGACGATGCACTTAGACTTGGAGATGGAGGCCGTCAGCTTGCGAAGCGCCTGGCTCATCAGGCGCGCCTGCAGGCCCGGCAGGCTGTCGCCCATCTCGCCCTCGATTTCGGCGCGCGGGGTCAGGGCGGCGACGGAGTCCACGACCACGATGTCCACAGCCCCCGAACGGACCAGGGTGTCCACGATCTCCAGCGCCTGTTCGCCGGCGTCCGGCTGCGACACCAGAAGATCGTCCAGATTGACGCCCAGCTTCTGGGCATAGACCGGGTCCAGCGCATGTTCGGCGTCGACGAAGGCGGCGACCCCGCCCTTCTTCTGCACCTCGGCGACCGTGTGCAGGGCCAGGGTCGTCTTGCCGGACGACTCAGGGCCGAACACCTCGATCACCCGCCCGACCGGCAGGCCGCCGATGCCCAGGGCCATGTCCAGACCCAGCGAGCCGGTCGAGACGCTCTCGATCTCGTTCACCTGCCCGGCCTTGCCGAGCTTCATCACCGAGCCCTTGCCGAAGGCGCGGTCGATCTGCGCGATCGCCGCCTCCAGGGCGCGCTGCTTGTCGCCGTCGTCCTTGCCCACCAATTTCAATGCCGCCTGCGAAGCCATTGCCTTCGTCTCCCTTGCCATGATTCCCGTCATTAAGCTTGGGAGAGACCCGCCTGGACCCGCCCCCGTTTCGTGAGGCCGACTATGGGCACGGTTTGTTCTAGTTCACAAGATGTTCTCTCGATCAAAACGAGAACATAAAATCGAACACGACCGTTTCTGACGCATCCAAGTCAGGCGATCAGTCGCGCGCCCAGCCCGGCGACCATCGCCGCCACGACCAACCCTCCCGCAATCCGGCTCAACGCCCGGATGCCGCCAGCGGCGCCAGGCGACAGTGGTCGGCAGAGGGGCACGATCAGCAAAGCGATCACGCCCAGAACACCCGGCAGGTCCATGCCGACGCCCATAAACACGCCATGTCCCTGCACCAGCAGCCACCCGCCGACGACGGCCGTCGCCAGCGCCGCCGGGATCAGGACGGTCCAGGTGGTCAGACGCGCGGAGATCAGGGCCGCGGTCGCGGCCGTCACGGCGGCGATCAGGGCGGGCCAGATCAGCAGGAAGGCGGCCTCGGGCGCCACGGCCTGGACGGCGACGCCCAGAACCAGCACTAGGCCGATCAAGCCCAGCCACCCGCCCCAGGGCGTTTCCTCCGCCGCGCGCGGCCACAGGCTGAGACCGATCGCGACGGCCGCCGCGCCCAGGACGACCGGATCGACACCCGCGAGGACGGTCGTCAACGCCGCCGCCGCGACCAGGCCAAACGCGACCGTCCGCCCGCCGGCGCGCCCCGCAATCAGCAGCAGCGCCAGGCCCGACAAGGCAAGCGCCACGCCGATCTCCAGCGCCGGCAGACGCCGCAGCAGGGTGTAATAGGTCTCGGGCGACTGAACCCGTCCGCCCAACGGTCCGGCCAGCACCCGCACCGCCTGGCCCGCGACCACGGCGGCGGCCAGCAGCCACAGGCCGTCCGCCGCGCCGCCCAAGACCGCGCCCACCTTCAAGCCCTGAACGCGACGCACCCGCCAGACCGCCAAGCCGGTCGCCAGGGCGGCGATGGCCAGCAGGACCCACCCCACGACCGGCGGATGCCGCACGACCGCCAGGCCGAACAGGTCGGCATAGACGGCGTTCTGTGTCGCCTGGGGCAGCGTCGGGGCGCGCAGCCAGGCGTCAGCCACCTCCAGCGCCTGCGATCCGATATGCTGCAGACTGCCCTGATCCAGGGCGTCCGGCGTGGCGGCGGGCGAATGATACTGATCCGGCCGCCCGATGAAGGCCAGATTGATCCCCGCCAGCCCCTTGGCCGCCGTCACGGTGAAGTCGGTGCCGTTCGGCATCAGTCGATAGACGAAGATCGCCAAGGCGTTGCTGGACGGGCCGCCCGTCACGGCGCCGGCGGCCCGCGCATAGTCAGCGATGACGCCGGCGTTGCCCGGCCCTGTCTCGAACATCATGGCCCGACCGCCGCCGCCCCGCGCCTCCAGATTGACGACGGCCCCGATCCGGTCGCGCCACGGATGGGCGGCGAAGAACGTCCGCGCACCGTCCAGATTGAGTTCCTCGGCGTCGGTCAGCAGGACGATCAGATCGCGGTCCGCCCCGCCGCGCGCCTTGATCGCCCGCACCGCCTCCAGAATGGCCGCCACGCCCGTCGCATCGTCGGCCGCACCGGGCGAACCGGGCACGCTGTCGTAATGGGCCATCATAAGGACGGCGGGCCGGTCGGGGTCGCGGCCGGGCAGGACGCCGACGATGTTGGCCGCCGCCAACCCGTGAGGGCTTCGCCCCTCGCGCTCCAGCCGTTGCACAGCCCCTGGCGACAGGGGGCCGGTCTGTATCCTGGGCGCCAGGCCCAGGGCTGTCATCCGTTGCATCAGATAGGCCTGGACCCGCGCGTGGTCGTCGGACCCGACTGGATGTGGCGCGCGGGCGATCTCGCGCACATCGGCCATCGCCCGCGCGGCGGAAAAGGCTTCGACCGGGGTCGAGACCGGCCGCGGCGCGGGCGTCTGACTGGCGATCACGGCCAGACCCAGGGCGACAGCCAGCGCCGTGAACAACAGGATCAGCCGCATCGTCTTGTCCCCCTGATCGCGATCGGTCCAGTCAGCCCTGCGCGGACGACCGGCGCAAGGGGCGAGCCGATCAGCGACGCACGCTGTTGCGCGCCGTCAGATTGCCCGTGGCGCCGTCCCCGTCGTCGATGCTGGACCCGAAGGGCCAGCCCCGGTCGTCACCGCAATAGGACCTGCGCCCCTCGCGCGACCCGATCACCACCGCGCGGGGCCTGAACCAGCCGGCGCCGGTGAAGACATTGTCCGTGATCCGATTATAGGAGGGCGTCTGGTGGCGGATCACCCCATCCTCGCCGCAGTTGCGGTACAGAAAGACCCCGCCGCGCCCGTCCAGCGCCAGCCGGTTGCCGACGATGCGGTTGGCGCCCGATCCGTCCACGGCGATCTGCTCGCGCCCGGTGCGAATGTCGAAATCGTTGTCCTGGATCAGGGCGCCGGCGCTCTCTGCGTCCAGATAGATGGCCACCGACGTTGATCGGCCGGAAAAGCGCGACCGCGTCACCGTGGTCTGCGTGACCCCCGGCCCGACATAGAGGGGAATGGTTCCCACGCCCTGAAACCGCACCCGGTCCAGCACCACCCTGATCGGCGCGGCCGACTGGGCCGCCAGTGTATGCCCGGCCGTGCGCGACGAGGCCAGCAGGTCCCGCATCGACCCGCCCGCCCCCATGCCCCAGATGCGGACATTGCCCGCGACGCCGCAGTTGCGGATGGCCACATCGCTGGGCCTGGACCAGCCGTCGCCCTGGCGGTGCGACCAGACGGCCACGGTCGGGGCGCCGGTGGTCGCCTGGCCCGGCGCGCGGATCTCGCCCCCGCCGCAATCCAGCGCGGCGCCGGACGCAGCCTGGCCCTCGATCAACACCCGACGGCGAATGTCGCGCCCGCCTGTGTCGGCCTGGCAGGCCAGGCGATAGGGCTGGCCCGAGGGCGTGATCAGGTCCGCCAACTCCTGCGCCGTGCAGGGTCGGGCGGCGGGCAAGTCCGAGGCGGACTGGAGCGCGACCGCCAGGGCGAACCAGCCCGCCATCTCAGGGCAGGACGGTCGCCAGGGCCGCCCGCTCGGCCGCGCATCCGGGATTGGTCAGGCCCGTGCGGCGGGCGGCCGCCAGTTCGGCGCGCGCCGCCGCCATATCCGCCTGGAAGGCAGGGTCGGCTATGGCCTGGGCGGCGACCTGACGGCCGATCGTCTCGCCCGCCGCCACGTCGCTGGGATAGTGCATGGCGCAGACCAGGCGGCTGATCCCGATTTCATGTCCGATCCGGCGCACGGCCTCGGCGCGATCCGGCTCCAGCGCCGCGAACGCCTCGCCATAGGCCACGCCGACCGCCGCGCCGCCCGACGGATAGGAGCCGCTGCGGCGCGCGGCCGCGTCCAGGGTCTGGCAGGCGCGGCGCTGGGGATCGTCCGCGATCGGACGGGGGCGCATCTGACGCGCCTTGACCTGTTCGGCCACGCTGGCGGCGTCATGGAAGACGCGGCTCATCATCCGGTCCAGCGCCGGCGTCTCGGCCGAGCCCAGCCGGACCCCCAGAGCGCAGTCGAAATGCTGCAGCGCCAGCGGCGGCCGCACCTCGGCGTGGGAGGTGGCCAGCAGCCAGCGGTCGCCGTCCTCCAACGCCGCGTAGCGGGCCGAAGCCGTCTTGTCCGCCACATCCTGGGTCGAACCCGGCGTCGGAGGAGCGGGGACGGCGGCGGCCATGTCCGACAGCACGGCGGCCGACAGATAGCCGTCCTTCGGCATCGTCACGACCGACTTCGGCGATCCGGCGCAGGCGGCCAGGACAAGGACGGCGCCCGCCCCTGCCGCCAGCCGCGCCGCGCGTCCGATCACGACCCGGCGCTCCAGTTCATATGCACCGAGGTTGCGCCGTCGGGGCTGGGGGCCGCGACGACCTGTAGCGAGGGGCCGTCGGCGGCGTCGCCGGCCGCGCCATAGGCCCGCGCCTCGCCCTGATTCATGCCCGTCACCGACTTCAGCCCGGCGGCCTCGGCTCGCTGGCGGTAGAAGGCCACAACCTCGTCCGGCGAGGCGTCGGTGGTGAAGGTGACCAGGCCGCCCGGCCCGGCCGCGCCGTCAGCCGCCAGGGGCGCGCCGTCGATCCGGGCGCCGGGATACAGGGGGGCGAACGCCGGAGCGGCAGGCGCGGGCTCTGCGGCTGGCGCACGCGCCCCCACGGCTGCGGCGGATCCTGCCTCCGCCGTCTTGGGCGGGACCGCCGGCGCGGCCGTTTCCGCCGTGGCGGAAGGTTTAGCCGGGGCGTTCGCCCGGTCGCAGCCAGCGAGGCCGAACAGAACAACGGCGGAAACCGCCGCCAAACGAAGCATCATCGAAGAAGCGTCCCTGGACCAAAGGGTCTAAGCGCCACCGTGGCGCAGGCTTGCGGCGGCGGCAAGGCGTGGCGCGCCTATTCCTTGCGACCGCCCTCGGCCGGATCGCCGCCAGCGCCTTCGAAATCCCGTCCCGAACCCGCGATTGCGTCCGGTCCGGCGTCCGATGGCGAATCGGGATCGGCCTCGGACCGGCCTTCCTCGGCCAGGGTCTCGTTGATCTTGCGCGAATCCGGGTCGTCGTCCGAACCGCCGGCCGATCCGCCGCGCAACGAGCCCGCGCGGGTGTCGGAGCCCGAATCGCTGCCGTCCAGGGCGTCGATCAGGGTGTCGGCCTTATGGCCCAGGTCCGGGCGCTCGCCCATGTCGGCGGCTTCGCGCGCGTCGTCGCACTCGGCTTCGGATTTCGCGTTTTCGGGCGGGGTGGGGTCGGCGTCCGTCATGGCGCAGCTCTTTCATGGTGGAGACGATTTAAAGCGCCCGACGCCGTTGCGGTTCCCGCGCGCTCGCTCTTGAACGCCGCGCGCCAGCCCCGATCTAGGCGTCATGATCCCGTTCTCAGTCCTCGACCTGTCGCCTATCGTCGAAGGCGGCGACGCCCGCCGCGCCCTCGACGAGACCCTAGCCTTCGCCAAGGCCGCTGACCGCCTGGGCTTCCGGCGGTTCTGGCTGGCCGAACACCACAATATGCCCGGCATCGCCAGCGCGGCGACCGCCATCGTCATCGGCCATGTGGCGGCCGGAACGCAGCGCATCCGCGTCGGCTCGGGCGGCGTCATGCTGCCCAACCATGCGCCTCTGGTCGTCGCCGAACAGTTCGGCACGCTGGAGACCCTGTTCCCCGACCGGATCGACCTGGGCCTGGGCCGCGCGCCCGGCACGGACGGCGCCACCGCCCGTGCTCTGCGTCGCTATTTCGAAGGCGCCGACCAGTTTCCGCGCGACGTGGTCGAACTGATTCAATGGTTCGAGCCGGCGGCCGAGAACCAGCCCGTCCGCGCCGTGCCCGGCGCCGGCCTGCGCGTGCCGATCTGGCTTCTGGGCTCCAGCCTTTTCAGCGCCCAGCTGGCGGGACAACTGGGGCTTCCTTACGCCTTCGCCAGCCATTTCGCCCCGGAACTGTTGCTGGAGGCCCTGGCGCTGTATCGCCGCAATTTCACCCCCTCCGACCGCCTGGCCCAGCCCCACGCCATGGCCGCCATCAACGTCTTCGCCGCCGATACGGACGCCGAAGGGGTGCGCCTGTCCACGTCCATGCAGCAGAGCTTTGCCCGCCTCTCGACCGGCAAGCCCGGCAAACTGCCCCCTCCGGTGGACGACATCGCCACGGTCCTGACCCCGCAACAGATCGAGGCCGCCAGAGGCCGCCTTCTCTATTCCGCCATCGGGGGGCCGGAGACGGTCAGGAAGACGTTGGCCGACTTCATCGCCCTGACCGGGGTGGACGAACTGATGGTCACCGGCATGGCCTTCGACAACGCCGCCCGCATCCGCAGCCTGGAGATCGTCGCCGAGGTGCGCGAGCAGATGACGCGGGGACAGGCCGTCTAGCGGTCCAAACCGGCCAGAAACTCCAGCAGCAGAGCGTTCACTTCGTCCGCGCGCTCCTGCTGGATCCAGTGGCCCGCTCCCGGCACCACCACCGAGCGCGTCAACCCCGGAGCCCAGTCCTTCAGCCCCGCCTCCGCGCTTCCGGCATAGTGGCGCACCGGATCGTCTTCCCCGACCACGAACAGGGCGGGCGGCGTGATCCTCTGATCCTGCACAAAGGCCGTCTGCGACCAGTTCAGGTCCAGCGCCCGATACCAGTTCAACGGCCCAGCGAACCCGCTGTCCGAAAAGGCCTGCACATATTCCGCGAAATGATCCGCGCCCATCCAAGGCGGCAGGGTCGCATCGTCGGCGATGGTGTCGAGCAAGGCCACGCCCTCAGGCATGAAGCCGGTCGATTTCAGCCCCGCCGGCGTCGCCCCGTCATAGGCGTAGAACAGCTTTCTCAGCGTCGTCGCCGGATCGGCTTCCAGCGCCCGATGCGCGTCCGCCGCCTGGAAGCGCACGATATAGAGGTCGCCCAGCCCCGCCCGCTTCGCGATCGCCGCCATGGCCGCCGTCGGCGGTCCTTTGGTCCGGCGGGGCTGGAACGGCACCGACAGGCCCGCGACAGCGCGAAACACGTCCGGCCGCAGCAGGGCGCAATGCCAGGCCACCGGCGCGCCCCAGTCGTGGCCCACGACGGCGCAGGACGTCTTGCCCAGCGCCCGGACCAGATCGACCATGTCGCCGACCAGGTTCAGGATTGAATAGGCCGCCGCGCCTTCGGGCTTTTCGGTCCCGCCGTAGCCCCGCATGTCGGGGGCTGCGACGTGATAGCCCGCTTGGCTCAGCGCCTGGACCTGGGCGCGCCAGCTGACGCCCAGTTCGGGAAAACCGTGGATCAGCAGGACCAGCGGCGCGTTGTCGTCGTCGAACCCGGCCTCCAGCACCTGTTGGACAAGCCCGTCGGTCTTGATAAGCCGCGTTCGCATTCCAACCCTCCCGGTGGTGTTCGCACCACGCTTCGCTCAGGACGGACATGACCCGCCTCGTCACATTCGCCGACGGTACGACCGTTCCCGCCCTCGGCCAAGGCGCCTGGGAGATCGGCGACGACCCCGCCCGGCGCGACCAGGATCAGCAGGCCCTGTCGCGCGGGATCGACCTCGGCATGAGCCTGATCGACACGGCCGAACTTTATGGCGACGGCCGCTCGGAACGGCTGGTGGGCGAGGTCATCGCCGGTCGCCGCGACGAGGTTTTCATAGTCTCCAAGGTGCGGCCCGAGAACGCCTCGGAGATGAAGATGATGCTGGCCTGCGAACGCTCGCTGGAGCGGCTCAAGGTCGACCGGCTGGACCTCTATCTGCTGCACTGGGAAGGCCACATTCCGCTGGAGGAGACGGTGGAGGCGTTTCGCGAGCTGGTGGATGAGGGGATGATCGCCCGCTGGGGCGTGTCCAACCTGGACCTGGATGCGATGGAGCGGCTGATGCAGATCGAAGGGGCCGAGGACTGCGCCGTCAACCAACTGCTCTACAACCTGGGTTCGCGCGGGGTGGAATACGATCTGCTGCCGTGGATGCAGGCGCGCGACATGCCGATGATGGCCTATTCGCCCCTGGGACGCGGCGGCCTGTTGGAGCATCCCCTCATCCTGGACATCGCCAACCGGCATTCGGCCGAGCCGGCCCAGGTGGCCCTGGCCGCCGTCCTGCGCCACGACGGCGTCATCGCCATCCCCAAGGCGGGCAGCGTCGAACACGTCGAGGCCAACGCGGACGCCCTGGACATCCAGTTCGACCCGGAGGACCTGGAACGGCTGGACCAGGCCTTCCCCCCACCGACCCAGGCTGTGCCGCTGGATATCATCTGAGACTATCCGCCATCATCCTAGACCTTGTGGCTAGGATGACGAACGGAGGATGGACAACAGCCGCGCCCGGTCATCCTCCGTATACGGAACAGCCGGCCCTCGCCCCCAGACGGGATCGGGCCACAGGTCGTCGTCGCGGCGGCGGCCCACGACATGAACGTGCAACTGAGCGGTGATGTTGCCGATGACGCCGACGTTAAGTTTGTCGACCGGCCTCAACCGCCGCAACAGCGCTCCGGCGCGCACCGTCTCCTCCATCAGCATCACCCGCTGATCCGCGCTCAAATCCTCCAGCTCCACCGCCCCTTCGACGTGCGGGATCAGGATCAGCCAGGGAAACCGCGCATCGTCCTGCAGCCGCACATGGCACAGCGGCCAGTCGGCGGCCGCGACCGATCCGGCCTCGAAGGCCGGCGCGACGGAAAACCCCATCAGTTCAGCCCGTAGATGACGCAGGCGCTGTCGGTCAGGGTCTGCAACGGGGGCTGCAACGCCAGTCGCGCCGCCGCGATGTCCGTTTCGCTGGGGCCAGGTCCGCCTGCCGCCGGGGCGGGCGGCGGCGGCGGCGCTGCATATTCCATGCGCCTCTGCACCCTCGATCCCGTCACCACCACCTCGTCCACCGTCGTCTCCTGACCGCTCCCGGCAGCGTAGGAGGGCCAACCCGCCAACACGTCTGTCTGACAGACGCGACCTGACGGATCGATGATCTTGACCCGGCCCAGGGTGGCGCCCGCATTCGTCGCCGCCGCTTCGGCCCGGCGCCGCGCATCCTTCATCGCCTCGGCCTGAAGATTGGCCTTCCAGCCGTTTTCCGGCTCCAGGTTGAAGTTCACCTGGCTGATGGAGGTCGGACGCGAGGCGACGATGGTGGCGTAAACCCGCTCGATCAGCGTCACGTCGCGCACGGTGACACGCACGGACGCATCGGCCTGATAGCGGGCGATCCGGTCGGCGCGGGTGTTGTCGCGCATCACCCCGTCGCCATCGCGATACTGGTCATAGATGGGCTGGGTGGTGACGCTGGTCTCGACCCGCACCTTGTCCGCGCCATAGGCCGACAGCGCCTGGCTCAGCGCCCGCACCTGGTCGGCGGCGGCGCGCGAGGCCTCCGTCACGCTGCGATCCACCGACTGGAAGCTGGCCGAGACGAAGGCGCGGTTGGCCTGGATTTCGACCCGCACCTGGCCGACCGAGGCGATGACCGGATCGCGCATCCACCAGGGCGCGGGGATATAGCGGTCGCCGACGGTCGCGGGCGGCGTCTGGGCCAGCGCAGGCGCGGCGACCGAGGCCAGCAGCAGGGCGAAAGCGAATGAACGGCGCATCGAAATCCTCCGGTTGTCGCCCGACCTTCGCAAGCCTGACCAAGGCCGTAAAGCGAGGTTCTTGCGACAGGCGCGCGAGGGGTCTATGCCGCCCGCACGATTAATCCCCATTTCGCACACGCAATAAACGGAGACATCCATGGCTCGCGCGAAGATCGCCCTTATCGGCGCCGGCATGATCGGCGGCACCCTGGCCCACGTGGCCGCTCGCGAAGCCCTGGGCGACGTGATCCTGTTCGACATCGCCGAAGGCACGCCGCAGGGCAAGGCGCTGGACATCGCCGAGGCCTCGGCCGTCTTCGGCCAGGACGTAGCCCTGAAGGGCGCCAACGACTATGCCGACATCGCGGGCGCCGACGTCTGCATCGTCACCGCCGGCGTGCCGCGCAAGCCGGGCATGAGCCGCGACGACCTGATCGGCATCAACCTGAAGGTCATGAAGGCCGTCGGCGAAGGCATCAAGGCCCACGCCCCCAACGCCTTCGTCATCTGCATCACCAACCCGCTCGACGCCATGGTCTGGGCCCTGCAGAAGTTCTCGGGTCTGCCCAAGGAGAAGGTCGTCGGCATGGCTGGCGTCCTCGACTCGGCGCGTTTCGCCTACTTCCTGGCTGAAAAGACCGGCGTGTCGGTTCAGGACATCCATGCCTGGACCCTGGGCGGTCACGGCGACGACATGGTGCCGATGGTGCGTCACTCGACCGTCGGCGGCCTACCCCTGCCGGACGCCGTCGCCGCCGGCTTCCTGAGCCAGGCCGATCTGGACGCCATCGTCGACCGCACCCGCAAGGGCGGCGGCGAGATCGTGGCCCTGCTGAAGACCGGCTCGGCCTTCTACGCCCCGGCTGAATCCGCCATCGCCATGGCCAAGTCGTACTTGCTTGACCAGAAGCGCGTCCTGCCCTGCGCCGTCTGGCTGTCGGGCGAATACGGCCTGTCGGACCTCTACGTCGGCGTCCCCGCCCTGATCGGCGCCGGCGGCGTCGAGAAGGTGGTCGAGTTCACCACCAACGACGAAGAAAAGGCGATGTTCGAAAAGTCCGTCGCCTCGGTCCAGGGCCTGCTGCAGGCCTGCAAGGACATTGATTCTTCGCTGGCCTAAGCCAAGCGTCAATCGAATAACAATGGGCCGCGGAGCAATCCGCGGCCCTTTTTCTTTCTCCCTTCT
Organism: Brevundimonas sp. EYE_349; assembly: GCF_023147505.1. Lineage (GTDB taxonomy): Bacteria > Pseudomonadota > Alphaproteobacteria > Caulobacterales > Caulobacteraceae > Brevundimonas. The sequence goes on from NZ_JAHXPB010000010.1 coordinate 83,366, forward strand.
CCCGTTGGGAGGGAGGTTCAATCCCGCACGTGCGCCAGCCAGTCCTTGCTTTGCATCTCGTTGAAGCGCGAAACGGTGCGTTCGAACTCGAACGCCCCCACCCCCTCGGTATAGAGGGCCTCAGGCTTGGCCGCCGCCAGCACGATCAGCTTGGTCTTGGCCTCGTAAAGCGCGTCCACCAGGGTCACCAGACGCCGCGCCTCGTGGTGGTTGGCCGAACTCAGGATCGGCACATCCTCTAGGAACAGGGTGTGGAACCGCTGGGCGATGGCCAGATAGTCCTGCGGCCCCAGCGGCCGGGCGCACAGGTCGGCGAAGGTCGCCCGCGCCATCGACCCCACGGTTCGCTCCACCACCACGTCGCGGCCCAGCACCGTCAGGTGCGCCGGTTCCTCCGGCTCTCCCCCCTTCAGTTCGCGCCACAGGTCCTCGAACGCCGCGCGGTCTTCGGGCGTGTGCCAAACCTGGGCCGAGGTCATCCGGTCCAGCCGCCAGTCGCGCGCCCCGGCCGTCTCCACCACCACGCAGCGCTGGCGGATGATGTCGATGAAGGGGGTGAACAGCTGGCGATTGATGCCGTTCTTGTAGAGGTCTTCCGGCGCGCGGTTCGAGGTGATGGCCAGCACCACGCGGTCCTCGAACAGGGCCTCGAACAGCCGCCCCAGGATCATGGCGTCGGCGATGTCTGTAACCTGCAGCTCGTCGAAGCACAGCAGCCGGGCTTCCGAGGCGATCAGCTTGGCGATCGGCGGGATCGGGTCGTCGCCCTTATGGGTTCCGAACACGGCCTTCCGGGTCCTGGCGTCCCCCTCGCGCCACTGTTTCACCAGATCGTGGATGCGGGCCATGAAGGCGTGGAAGTGCGCCCGCGTCTTTCGCGGCTCGGGCGTCGCCGAATAGAACAGGTCCATCAGCATCGACTTGCCCCGTCCGGGCGGCCCGTACAGATAGACGCCGCGCACCTCGGGCGGCTTTCCGAACAGACCCCGCTTGCCCAGATCGACCTCGAGGCGTTCCAGCGCGGTGATCACGTCGGCCTGCGCCGGATCGGGCGTCAGAACGCCCTCTTCCACGCGGATATCGTAGGCGTTGCGGATGCGGGAGGTCATGGCGGCCCTGCTTAAAGTCCCCCGCGCCGAAAAGCGATTGCTTCGCGGCTGCGAACGCCTAAATGCACAGCACACACCAAACCGCGCTCAAGCAGCAAGGCTCCGCTGAGCCGAGCGTCAGCGCGTCCGAAGGACCAACAAAAATGGGTTATCGCGTCGCCATCGTCGGAGCCACGGGCAATGTGGGCCGCGAAATGCTGAACATCCTGGAGGAAGTCGAATTCCCCGTGGATGAGATTCACGCCATCGCCTCGCGCAAGTCCAAGGGCGTGGAAGTCTCCTTCGGCGACAAGACCATCAAATGCCAGGACATCGAACAGTTCGACTTCTCCTCCGTCGATCTCGTCCTGATGTCCGCCGGCGGCGCGGTGTCCAGGGAATGGTCGGAAAAGATCGGCAAGGCCGGTCCCATCGTCATCGACAACTCCTCGGCCTTCCGCAAGGACGCCGACGTGCCGCTGATCGTGCCGGAAGTGAACCCCGACGCCATCAAGGACGCGACCAAGAAGAACATCATCGCCAACCCCAACTGCTCGACCATCCAGCTGGTCACGGCGCTGAAGCCGCTGCACGATGCGGCCAAGATCAAGCGCGTGGTCGTCTCGACCTATCAGTCGGTATCCGGCGCCGGCAAGGAAGGCATGGACGAGCTGTGGAACCAGACCAAGGCCATCTACGGCCTGGGCGATGCGCGTCCCAAGAAGTTCCCCAAACAGATCGCCTTCAACGTCATCCCCTACATCGGCGCCTTCCTGGAAGACGGTTCGACCGACGAGGAGCAGAAGATGTCGGACGAGACGCACAAGATGCTGGACCCGAACATCCAGGTCACCGTCACCTGCGTGCGCGTGCCGGTCTTTGTCGGTCACTCCGAGGCCGTGAACATTCAGTTCGACCGCCCCCTCGCCCCAGACGAAGCCCGCGCCATCCTGCGCGAGGCGCCGGGCGTGCTGGTCATCGATAAGCAGGAGCACGACGGCTATATCACCCCCGTCGACGCCGCCGGCGAACACGCCGTCTATGTGTCGCGCATCCGCAAGGACCCGACGGTCGAGAACGGCCTGAACCTGTGGGTCGTGTCCGACAACCTGCGCAAGGGCGCCGCCCTGAACGCCGTCCAGATCGCCCAGCTTCTGGACGAGACCGGCGTCATCAAGTCCTCGTCGGGCTATCGTTCGATCACGGTGTAGGCGGCTTCGAACTCAACACTCACCGTCGTCCTCGGGCTTGCCCCAAGGATCGGACCTGACAAGCGTCCATGCTCTACCCGTTCGCATCAGCGGCCGATCACCCGATCCTCGGCTCCAGCACGAGGATGACGGCGAAGGCGTGGAAGGATAAGCGCCCATGACATCCGCCACCCCCAACGACCCCCGCGCGGTCGGCACCGCCGTCGCCTGCTACACTCTGTGGGGTCTGTTGCCGCTGCTGTTCATGGCCATGGCGGCGGCGGGGTTTGGCGCGCCCGAAATCTTGGCCCACCGGGCGGTCTGGTCGGTCTTCGTCGCCGGAGCGGTGCTGCTGATGGCCGGGCGGTGGGGCGAGGCGCGTCAGGTGCTGGCCAGCCCGCGCACCCTGGCCTGGCTGGCTCTGTCGGCCCTGCTGATCGGCACGAACTGGAGCCTCTATGTCTTCGCCACCACCCATCACGCGACGCTGGAGGCCAGCCTCGGCTACTATATCAATCCCCTGCTGAACATGGCGGCGGGCGCCGTCCTGTTCCGCGAGAAGATCGACCGCTGGAGCGCCGCCGCCATCGCCCTGGCCGCCGTCGGGGTGGCGGTCCAGACCGTGGCCCTGGGTCATGTGCCGATCATCGGCCTGACGCTGGCGGTCACCTTCTGCGCCTATGCGGTGATCCGAAAGCGTGTCCCGGCCTCGGCCCAGACCGGCCTTTTCGTCGAATGCCTCGTTCTGCTGCCCATCGGCGCCGTCTTCCTGGCCTGGCTGGCCACCCATGGCCAGGCCGCCGGCTTCGCCTCGCCCACGGGCCTGGCCTGGGCGCTTTTCAGCGGCCTGGCGACGGTGGTGCCCCTGGTCCTGTTCGCCTGGTCGGCGCGGCGCCTGCCTCTGTCGACCATCGGCTTCATCCAGTTCCTGGCCCCGACGCTGCAGTTCGCCTGCGGCGTCCTGACCGGCGAGGCCCTGACGCCGCTGCGCATCGTCTCCTTCGTCTTCATCTGGACCGGCGCGGCCGTCTTCGCCCTGGGCGCCCTCAACCGCTCGCGCGCCGCGCGGCGCGCCGTGGCCCTGTCCGAAACCGTCTAGAGCGCAGCGTAAACCGCCTCCAGCAGGCGCCGCGGGCGCGGATCGCCGATCAGGTGCGGCGACTGCCGCGTCATCACATAGGCTGCCGACAGGCGCTGCGACGGATCGGCCATGGCCATCGACCCGCCCCAGCCGTAATGGCCCCAGGCCGCGTTCGGGCCAAAGACATTCAGCCCGTCGTTGCGCATCAGGCCCGCCGCCCAGCTGATGACATAGGGCAGGACCTTGTCCTGACCGTGGATGCGTTCGCGGGTCAGTTGCTCCAACGTCTGGCCCGAAAGGATCGAACGGCCGTTCAGCCGCCCCTCATTGGCGACCACGCCCAGCAGTTTCGCCAGTCCCAGCGCCGTGCCGTGCAAATTGGCCGAGGGAATCTCCATCCGCCGCCACTCCACCGACCCGCGCCCGCCCGGCGCCGAGCCGCGGTCCAGGAAGGCCGCCTGTTTGATCGGGTCGATGGTCCCCAGGCTGGGCGCCGCCGTCGGCTTTCTCATCTGCGCGACACGGCCATGTTCGCTGTCAGGCAGGCCGATCCACAGGTCCAGATTGGCAAAGTCTTCGCGCAGGGTGTGGCCCATGGTCCGGCCCGTCGCCCGGCGGAACACTGCATTGGCCAGATAGCCGACCGTGATCGGGTGGTATCCGGACGCCGTTCCCGGGGCCCACATCGGCGCCTGGGCGGCCAGCTTCTCGACCACGGCCTGGGCGTCGAACCAGATGGAGGGTTCAACCGCCTCTGAGAAGCCCGGCAGGCCCGACTGGTGGCTCAGCAGTTGGGCCACGGTCACGTCCTCTTTCCCCGCCGCCCCGAACGCGGGCCACAGCGAGGCGACCGTCTGGTCGTAATCCACCTGCCCCGCCTCGACCGCCGTCGCCATCAACAGGGCCATGACCGCCTTGCCGGTCGAAAAGACCGAGGTCAGGGTGGTGTTCGTGAACGGCGTCGTCTTCGCCGTATCGGCCCAGCCGCCCCACAGATCGACGACCGTCTCCTCCTCGATCACCACGCTGAACCGGGCCGCCTGTTCGTCCAGCCCCTCGGGCGCGTCGGTGAAGTTGGCGGCGAACGCCTCCCGCACAGCCTCGAAACCGGGCGCGCAGACGCCGTGAATGTCGATAAGATCGGTCATGCGCCGGTCTTAGCCGCCCGCCGCCGATCTGTCAGCCGGGCGCGCTTATTCCAGCAACCCGCGCGTAGAGGCTTCGCCCGGCGTCAGATTCAGGATCAGCTCCAGCCGCGCCCCCTCCGCAGGCGCGCTGGGACGGTGGGCCGTCAGGGTCATGCCGTGCCCGCGATAGCGTTGCGCCGTCATTTCAGGCAGGGCTATCGGTCCGCCGTCCTTCCTCCAGCCCAGGCTTTCCAGCCGTTCCAGCGCCATCTGCGCCGCGTCGGCATAGCCATAGACCAGCACCTGACAAGCCGGATCGTGGAAGGTCACGAAGGCGGCCATGCCGTGCCTGTCGCTGGGGGCATCGGCGATCATGGCAGTAAAGCCCATAGTGCTGTAGGACGCCGCCTCGCGCATTTCCGGCAGAGGGATCATCTGCACCGGCGCACCGCGTCCATAGCCGGCGTCGAAGGCGGCTTGGCGCAGCCCCTCCAGCGAATAGGGCTTGTCGCCCAGGAACCAGCCGCAGAACCCGTCGACGCCGTTCAATATGGCGATCACGGGCTCGACCGGCGGCGGCGGTGCAGGACGGGTAGGCGCGGGACCTACAGCCGCGCTGGTCGACGCCTGTTCTGTAATCCCCTGCGCCGCCACGGCCCGCGCTTGGGCGTTGGCTCGCGCGATCCGCGCCTCCAAGGCCGCGCTCGAAGGACACGACGTCGGAATATGAATGACCTGGCCCGCCCCGCCCAGGCGCACCGGGGGCTGATAGATCGCCATGGCGGGCCGGCACCCGTTGGCGTCCAGGTTCGGCTCGACCATGGCCGCGCAGCCGGACATTCCGCCGACCCCCGCCAGAACCGCAAACAGGGTCGTAATGCGCTTCACGATCGCCTCGGAGGAATTGAAAACGGCCCCGACGCGATCACGCCAGGGCCGTTTTCGTCAACTGAAATATGCGCGTTCGACGATCAGCCCGCGACGACCTCGGTGGCCTGTTCGGCCAGGATGGTCAGGCCCTCGCCGTTCACGTCGGCGAAGCCGCCGTGGACGTCATACTGGGTCTTGGCGCCGCCATTATAGACGGTGACCAGGCCTTCGCGCAGGGCGGTCATGAAGGGCGCGTGGTCGGGGAGCACGCCGAAGTCGCCCTCGACGCCCGGCGCGTCCACCTGGTCCACGAGGCCCGAAAAGACCTCGCGTTCCGGCGAAACGAGGGAGAAGTTCAGCTTGCCGGCCATGATCAGGCTTCCGCCGCCATCTTCTCGGCCTTGGCGACGGCCTCTTCGATGGCGCCGACCATGTAGAATGCGGCTTCCGGCAGATGGTCGTATTCACCGGCCACGATGCCCTTGAACGAGCGGATCGTGTCGGCCAGTTCGACGAACTTGCCGGGCGAGTTGGTGAACTGTTCGGCCACGAAGAAGGGCTGCGACAGGAAGCGCTGGATCTTGCGGGCGCGCGACACGACCAGCTTGTCCTCTTCCGACAGCTCGTCCATGCCCAGGATGGCGATGATGTCCTTCAGGCCCTTGTACTGCTGCAGCACTTCCTGGACCGAACGAGCGACCTGATAGTGTTCTTCGCCGATGACCAGCGGGTCCATGATCCGCGAGGTCGAGTCTAGCGGATCGACGGCGGGGAAGATGGCCTGGGCGGCGATGTCACGCGACAGCATGGTCGTCGCGTCCAGGTGGGCGAACGAGGCGGCCGGCGCCGGGTCGGTGGGGTCATCGGCCGGGACGTAGATGGCCTGGACCGAGGTGATCGAGCCCTTCTTGGTCGAGGTGATGCGCTCTTGCAGGTTGCCCATCTCGGTGGCCAGCGTCGGCTGATAGCCCACGGCGGACGGGATACGGCCCAACAACGCCGACACTTCCGAACCGGCTTGCGTGAAGCGGAAGATGTTGTCGACGAACAGCAGAACGTCCTTGCCTTCCTCGTCGCGGAAATACTCGGCCTGGGCCAGGCCGGTCAGGGCGACGCGGGCGCGGGCGCCGGGGGGCTCGTTCATCTGGCCATAGACCAGGGCGCACTTGGAGCCTTCGGTCGAGCCGTCGTTCTTGGCCGGGTCCACGTTCACGTTGGACTCGATCATCTCGTGATACAGGTCGTTGCCTTCGCGGGTGCGCTCGCCCACGCCGGCCAGAACCGAATAACCGCCGTACGCCTTGGCGATGTTGTTGATCAGTTCCTGCATGGTGACGGTCTTGCCCACACCGGCGCCGCCGAACAGGCCGATCTTGCCGCCCTTGGTGTAGGGGCAGATCAGGTCGATCACCTTGATGCCCGTGACCAGGATTTCCGACGAGGTCGTCTGTTCCTCGAAGGTCGGAGCCTCGCGGTGGATCGGGCGGTATTCCGTGGTCTGGATCGGACCGGCCTCGTCGATCGGCTGGCCGACGACATTCATGATGCGGCCCAGCACGCCCGGGCCCACCGGGGTCTGGATCGAGGCGCCGGTGTCGGTCACGGCCTGGCCGCGCGTCAGGCCCTCGGTCGTGTCCATCGAGATGGTGCGGACCATGTTCTCACCCAGGTGCTGGGCGACTTCCAGAACCAGGGTGAAGGGCTCGCCCGTCTTCTGGTCGATGTTCTGGGTGTGCAGGGCGTTCAGGATCGCCGGCAGGTGGCCGTCGAACTCAACGTCGACGACGGCGCCGATGACCTGGGCGATGCGGCCTGCGGCGGCGGCGTTGACGGGCGCGGCGTCCGGGGCGGCCTTCTTGGCGGCGGGCTTGCGGGCGGCGGGCTTCTTGGGGGCGACGGTGTCGGTCATGGCTGGGGTCCGTGTCGGAATGTCTGTGCGGTCGGGATCAGAGGGCTTCGGCGCCGGCGATGATCTCGATCAGCTCGGTGGTGATCTGGGCTTGGCGCTTGCGGTTGTATTGCAGCGTCAGGGCGTTGATGAGGTCGCCGGCGTTGCGCGTGGCGTTGTCCATCGCCGCCATCTGCGACCCGAAGAAGCCCGCCTGGTTCTCGTACAGAGCCGCCAGGATCTGGGTCGTCAGGTTGCGCGGAAGCAGGGTTTCCAGGATTTCCTCTTCCGACGGCTCATACTCATAGACCGCGCCGTTCAGGTCGATCGGCTGCGCATCGCCCTCGACCACGGCCGGGATCAGCTGCTTGCCGGTCGGGACCTGTTGGATCACCGACTTGAACTGGCTGTAGAACAGGGTGACCACGTCGGCCTGACCGTCCTCGAACGCGGTGGCGATCATTTCGGCGACCGGCTGGGCCGAAGGCAGGCCGATGGTCTTGTGTTCCGACAGTTCGAAGGTGTGGATCACCTTGTCGCCATACAGACGCGACAGTTGGTCCCGCGACTTCTTGCCGACGGCGATGATCTTCACGTCCTTGCCGTTGGCGATCAGGCTGTTGATCCGCTCGCGCGCGGCGCGGATGACGTTGGTCGAGAAGCCGCCCGCCAGACCCTTGTCCGCCGTGGCCACCACGATCAGGTGACGCTGATCGCCGCCCGTGCCCGCCAGCAGGCGCGGCGCGTCGGAGCCCGACACGCCGGCGGCCAGGTTGGCGATGACCGAGGCCATCTTCTGCGCATAGGGACGGGCGCTCTCGGCCTGATCCTGGGCGCGTTTCAGCTTGGCCGCGGCGACCATCTGCATGGCTTTCGTGATCTTCTGCGTGGCTTTCACGCTTCCGATCCGATTGCGCATTTCCTTTAGGCTGGCCATCCGGCGCTACTCTCTCAGCTTATCCGGTCGAACTCAGGCGAAGGTCTTCACGAAGGCGGCCAGGATGTCCTTCAGCTCGGCTTCCAGCTCGGGCGTCAGGTCCTTCTTGGCGCGGATGCCTTCCAGCAGCGAGGCGTGGTTTGCATGGATGCGCGCCAGCAGTTCCTTCTCGAAACGACCCACGTCGCCCACGGCGATGCCGTCGATATAGCCGCGCGTGCCGGCGTAAACCGAGACGACCTGCTCTTCCATCGCCAGCGGCGAATACTGCGGCTGCTTCAGCAGCTCGGTCAGGCGGGCGCCGCGCGCCAGCAGCTTCTGGGTCGAGGCGTCCAGGTCCGAACCGAACTTGGCGAAGGCGGCCATTTCACGATACTGGGCCAGCTCGCCCTTGATGGTGCCGGCGACCTTCTTCATCGCCTTGGTCTGGGCCGACGAGCCCACGCGCGACACCGAGATGCCGACGTTCACGGCCGGGCGGATGCCCTGATAGAACAGGTCCGATTCCAGGAAGATCTGGCCGTCGGTGATCGAGATCACATTGGTCGGGATGTAGGCCGACACGTCGTTGGCCTGGGTCTCGATGATCGGCAGGGCGGTCATGGAGCCCGAACCATAGTCCTCGTTCAGCTTGGCCGAACGCTCCAGGAGGCGGCTGTGCAGATAGAAGACGTCGCCCGGATAGGCTTCACGGCCGGGCGGACGGCGCAGCAGCAGCGACATTTGGCGATAGGCCACGGCCTGTTTAGACAGGTCGTCATAGACGATCAGGGCGTGCATGCCGTTGTCGCGGAAGAACTCGCCCATGGCGGTGCCGGCGAACGGGGCCAAGAACTGCAGCGGGGCCGGCTCGGACGCGGTGGCGGCGACGACGATGGTGTATTCCAGCGCGTCGGACTCTTCGAGCGTCTTGACGATCTGGGCCACGGTCGAACGCTTCTGACCGACAGCGACGTAGATGCAGTAGAGCTTGGCGCTCTCGTTGTCGGTCTTGTTGACGTTCTTCTGGTTCAGGATGGTGTCGACGGCGACGGCCGTCTTGCCGACCTGACGGTCGCCGATGATCAGCTCGCGCTGGCCGCGGCCGACGGGGATCAGGGTGTCGATGGCCTTCAGGCCGGTCTGCATCGGCTCGTGCACCGACTTGCGCGGGATGATGCCCGGCGCCTTGACGTCGACGCGGCGGCGCTCGGTGAACTGGATCGGGCCCTTGCCGTCGATCGGCTCGCCCAGCGGGTTGACGACGCGGCCCAAGAGGCCCTTGCCGACCGGCACGTCCACGATCTCGCCCAGGCGGCGCACGTCGTCGCCCTCGGCGATGGCGGCGTCGGCGCCGAAGATCACGGCGCCCACGTTGTCGCGTTCCAGGTTCAGGGCCATGCCCTTGACGCCGGCCTTGGTGAACTCGACCATTTCGCCGGCCTGGACATTGTCCAGACCGTGAATGCGGGCGATGCCGTCCCCGACGGACAGCACGCTGCCGACGTCGGAAACGTCGGCTTCGACGCCGAAGTTGGCGATCTGCGACTTCAGGATGGCCGAGATTTCAGCGGCGCGGATGTCCATGGGATCTCTCTGTCTAGGTCTTCTTCGGGGCGAGCCGTTCGGACCCGCTGCAGTCTTTGGGGCTCAGAACGCTCAGGCGCGCTTGAGGGCGAATTTCATCTGGTCGAGCTTGGTCTTCAGCGAGGCGTCGAACAACTTCGACCCCACCTTGACCTTCAGGCCGCCCAGGATCGACGGATCGACCCGCGTGGTCAGCTCCGGCGCCTTGCCCAGGCTGGCGTTCAGGGCGGTCTTGATGGCGGCCAGTTGCTTGGCGTCCAGCGGCTGGGCCGACACCACCTCTGCGGCGACGATCCCGGCGTGTTTGGCGTAAAGGCGCTCGAAGCCGGCGACCACGGCGCCCAGGTCTCTGGCGCGGCCGTTCTGGGCCAGCAGACCCAGGAAGTTGACGGTGTTCTTCTCGAACCTGGCCTGGGTCGCCACCGCGACCAGACCCTTGGCCTGATCGGCGGTCGAAATGACCGGCGACGTCGCCAGACGGCGCAGGTCGGCGCTCTCGGTCCAGGCGGTCTTCAGCGAGACGACATCGACCCGAACGGCGTCCAGGCGGCCGGTTTCCAACGCCAGGTCAAACAGCGCCTGTGCATAGCGATCGCCGACTTCCGTCGTTCTGAAATCATCAGCCACTGATTAGGGTCCGAGGTCGTTGTGTCAGGGTCGCGACCGACTGCGAAGGTTCACAACGGTCAAAAGCTTGAAATGCTTAGGGAAAGCACGACAGAGGCCGTATCCGTGAACACGCCCCCTTCAAGCCGGGCGCCTGATAGCACGGGGTTTCGCCAGTCGCAACATTCCGTGAAGGCGCGTCGATGCCGCAGGCCGGATCAAAGTCTCCTTCCCATGCAATGGGGAGGAGGGACCGCAAAGCGGTGGAGGCGCTCTTGAAGTCCCACAAACGCCTGTGATGCGGCGGAAGCCCCTCCGTGTCTCTGCTCCGCAGGGAGGAGACAGCGCCTTAGCATTTGCTGCGACCCAGCAGGCGCAGGCAGGGGGTGCGACCATGACGCCGCACCCGTCCGCTTGATCGGAACCTGCGTCGGCCCTAGCGCTTTCCGCTCAAGCTTTTACCCCCCTCAGGAACCCCGATGCTCGACAGCATAACCCCGCTTCTCTCCGATCCGGCCGCCTGGGCCGCATTGGTGACCCTCATCGTGATGGAGGTGGTGCTCGGGATCGACAACCTGATCTTCATCTCCATCCTGTCGAACAAATTGCCAGAGCATCAGCGCTCCAAGGTGCGGCGCATCGGCATCGGCCTGGCCCTGGTCATGCGTCTGGCCCTGCTGTCGATCATCGCCTGGCTGGTCGGACTGGTTCAGCCGGTCTTCACCGTCATGGGCAACGAATTCTCGTGGAAGGATCTGATCCTGATCGCGGGCGGCCTGTTCCTGGTTTGGAAGGCGACCAAGGAAATTCACCACACGGTGGACCCGACGCCCACGCCCGACGTCCTGGACAAGAAGGACGTCATGATCACCAACGCCGGGGCCGCGATCGTCCAGATCATCATCCTGGACATCGTCTTCTCGATCGACTCGATCCTGACCGCCGTGGGCATGACCGAACATCTGCCCATCATGGTGGTGGCGGTTCTGGTCGCCGTGACCGTGATGCTGCTGGCCGCCGATCCCCTGGCCAACTTCATCAACAAGAACCCGACTGTCGTCATGCTGGCCCTGGGCTTCCTGCTGATGATCGGCATGGTTCTGATCGCGGACGGCTTTGGCTTCCATGTTCCCAAGGGCTACATCTACGCCGCCATGGCCTTCTCGGCCGGGGTGGAGGCGTTGAACATGCTGGGTCGGCGATCCGCGTCCAAGAAGGAAAAGGCCGAGTTGGCCCGCAGCGAGGCGAACGCTGCGGAAGCCCGCGCCCGCAAGGCCGAGGCCGAAGCCGCCGCCGAGCGGAGCTGAGGATCATGATCGGTCCGTCGTCCCGCCTCGCCGGTCTTTTCGCCGGCCTGCTGCTGGCGGCGGGCGGTCTGTTCGGTCCCGCCGCCGCCGAGGTTCCGGTCCAGTCCTATGAGGTCGTGCGCGCCTATCCGCACGACCGCACAGCCTTCACCGAGGGCCTCTTCTTTCACGATGGCGCCCTTTACGAGAGCACCGGCCTGTATCCGTCCTTCATCCGCAAGGTGGATCTGGAGACGGGCGCGGTGCAGCGCCAGCGCGACCTGCCGACCATCTATTTCGGCGAGGGCATGACCACGCTGAACGGCAAGCTCTACAGCCTGACGTGGCGCAACCACATTGGCTTCATCTGGAAGCTGGACGACTTCTCGCCCCTGGGCGGCTTCTCCTATCCGGGCGAGGGCTGGGCCCTGACCACCGACGGCCGCCGGCTGATCATGAGCGACGGCACAGACCAGATTCGCTTCCTCGATCCGGACACCTTGGCCGAGACCGGCCGCGTTTCCGTGACCGCCGACGGCCGGCCGCTGGATCAGATCAACGAACTGGAATGGATCGATGGCGAGGTGTTCGCCAACATTTGGCAGGACAGCCGCATCGCGCGCATCGATCCCGAGACCGGCGTGGTCAAGGCCTTCATAGACCTTGCCGCCCTGGTCCCCAAGGACGCCGGGCTGGATCCCAACGACGATGTCGCCAACGGCATCGCCTGGGACGCTGCGGGCAAACGCCTGTTCGTCACCGGCAAACGCTGGCCGCAACTGTTCGAGATCAGGCTGAAATAATCTGCCGTCATTCCGGGGGCGTCCGCAGGACGAACCCGGAATGACGATGGCAACCGGATCACGCTCACCCGAGCAGGTCGAACCGATCCAGCTCCATCACCTTGGTCCAGGCCGCCACGAAGTCTGTCGTGAACCTGGCCTGGGCGTCCGCCCCGGCATAGACCTCGGCCAGGGCGCGCAGCACGGCGTTGGAACCGAACACCAGATCGACCCGCGTCCCGGTCCATTTCGCCTCGCCCGTGCGGCGGTCGCGGCCTTCGAACACATCCCTGGCGTCCGAGGTCGCCGTCCACTTCACGTCCATGTCCAGCAGGTTGACGAAGACGTCGTTCGACAGCACGCCCGGCCGGTCGGTCAGCACGCCATGCGTCGCGCCACCCGTATTGATGTTGATGGCGCGCAAGCCGCCGATCAGCACCGTCATCTCCGGCGCCGTCAGGGTCAGGCGCTGGGCCTGATCGATCAGCAGGGCCTCGGCCGGCACGCTGTAGCGCGCCTTCTGATAGTTCCGGAACCCATCGGCGGCCGGCTCCAGATAGGAGAAGGATTCGACGTCGGTCTGCGCCTGACTGGCGTCGGCGCGCCCCGGATTAAAGGGCACGGACACCTCCTGCCCCGCCGCCTTGGCCGCCTGTTCGACGCCCAGATTGCCGGCCAGCACGATCAGATCGGCCAGGGACACGGCCTTGCCGCCCGTCTGGTCCTGGTTGAAGGCGAACCGCACCCTCTCCAGCGTCTTCAGCACCCGGTCCAGCAGTTCGGGCTGGTTGACGGCCCAGTCCTTTTGCGGGGCCAGGCGGATGCGCGCCCCGTTCGCTCCGCCGCGCTTGTCCCCGCCCCGGAAGGTCGAGGCCGAGGCCCAGGCGGTCGCGACCAGTTCAGCCGGGCTGAGGTCCGTCTCGGCGATCCGCGCCTTCAGATCGGCCGCGTCCGCCGCATCGATCAGCGGATGATCCACCGCCGGGATCGGGTCCTGCCAGATCAGCTCCTCGCGCGGGATTTCCGGCCCCATATAACGCGAGCGCGGCCCCAGATCGCGGTGCGTCAGCTTGAACCAGGCCCGCGCGAAGGCTTCGGCGAAGGCTTGCGGATTGTGCAGGAAGCGGCGCGAGATCTTTTCGTATTCGGGGTCGAACCGCAGCGACAGATCGGTCGTCAGCATGGTCGGCCGCTTCTTTTTCGATGGATCGTGGGCGTCGGGAATGATCTCGCCCGCATCCTTGGCCACCCACTGGTGCGCCCCGGCCGGCGACTTCTCCAGCTCCCATTCGAAGCCGAAAAGGTTCTCGAAGAAGAAGTTGCTCCACTGGGCCGGCGTCTGGGTCCAGGTGACTTCCAGCCCGCTGGTGATGGCGTCGCCGGCCTTGCCCGAGCCGAAGCTGGAGGTCCAGCCCAGCCCTTGCGCCTCCAGACCGTCCGCCTCCGGTTCGGGTCCGACATGATCGGCCGGCCCGGCGCCGTGCGTTTTGCCGAAGGTATGGCCGCCCGCAATCAGGGCCACCGTCTCCTCGTCGTCCATGGCCATCCGCTTGAAGGTGTCGCGAATGTCGTGCGCCGCCGCCAGCGGGTCGGGATTGCCGTCCGGTCCTTCCGGGTTGACGTAGATCAGCCCCATCTGCACAGCCGCCAGCGGGTTCTCCAGATCGCGCGAATGCTCATGGCCGTCCGCGTCGTCGTCCAAGACCAGCACGGCCTCGTCGGCCGGCTTGTCCACCCCATGCGAACCGTGGGCGTAGCGCAGGTCGCCGCCCAGCCAGGTGGTCTCGCGCCCCCAATAGACGTCCTGATCGGGCTCCCAGACATCCTCGCGTCCGCCGGCGAAGCCGAAGGTGCGGAAACCCATGGTCTCCAGCGCCACATTGCCGGTCAGGATCAACAGGTCGGCCCAGGAAATGGCCTGGCCGTATTTCTGCTTGATCGGCCACAGCAGGCGGCGCGACTTGTCGATGTTGACGTTGTCGGGCCAGGAGTTCAGCGGCGCGAACCGCTGCTGGCCGCGTCCGCCGCCGCCGCGGCCGTCGCCGACGCGATAGGTGCCGGCGCTATGCCAGGCCATGCGGATGAACTGCGGCCCGTAATGACCGAAGTCGGCGGGCCACCAGTCCTGCGAATCCGTCATCAGCTTGCGCAGATCGGCCTTCAGCGCCTCATAATCCAGCGTCTTGAACGCCTCGGCATAGCTGAAGTCCTGCCCCAGCGGGTTGGACCGCGACGAATGCTGGTTCAGCAGATCGGTGCGCAGATGCCCGGGCCACCAGTCGCGGTTCTGCGTCCCGCCGCCTGCGACGGATTCTGTCGTGCGGCCCGAGAAGGGGCATTTGGCTTCGTCGCTCATGGTCGTCTCTCCGGAGTGGACGGGACGGCGGCGCGGCGTTGCGCGGCATTGCCCCTGGTGATCCCAGGGGCATTTGGGGCCAGGCCAGAAAATAGATCAAATCGATTATCTTTGATTTGTTCATAGACTGACCCTATGTCGCACCTATGCTCCCCACCCTGCGACAGCTTCAGTATCTCGAGCTTTTGGCCGAACACGGTAGTTTCTCGCGCGCCGCCGAGGCCGCCCACGTCAGCCAGCCCGCCCTCAGCGCCGGGGTCCAGGAACTGGAGCGTATTCTGGGCGCGCCGGTGGTCGAGCGGGCGCGCGGGGCGGTCATCATGACAGCCGTGGGGGCCGAGGCCGTGCGCCGGGCCGAGGACGTGCTGGCCCGCACCGAGGACCTGGTCGAAGCGGCCAAGAACGCTGGCCGGCTGCTGTCCGGCCGCTTCCGGCTTGGCGTCATCCCGACTGTCGCGCCCTTCCTGTTGCCCGCCAAACTGCCGTCGGTGAAGGCCGCCTACCCCAGCCTGAAGCTTTTCATCCGCGAAGACCTGACGCCCCGCCTGATCGCGGCGCTGAAGGCCGGTCAGATCGACGCCGCCGTCATCGCCCTGCCCTATGACGCCCCCGGCATCGCCCACGCCCGTATCGGCGACGATGAGATCATGGCCGCCGCCCCCGCCGACCACGCCCTGGCCGCGCCCGGCCCCATCGGCCCCGGCTCGCTGCGGGCTGAGGACCTGATCCTGCTGGAAGACGGCCATTGCCTGCGCGACCACGCCCTGGCGGCGCTGGACATCGAGGCGCCGCGCGGCGACGACGTCTTCGCCGCCACCAGCCTGCATACCCTGGTCCAGATGGTCGGATCAGGGCTGGGCGTCTCCTTCCTGCCCAAGATGGCGGTGCAGGCGGGTCTCGCCGACAACCCGTCCGTCGCCATCCGCGCCTTCGAGAATCAGGCCGACGGGGCCCCGCCCCGCCGCGAGATCGTGGTCGCCTGGCGCGCCGGCTCCAGCCGCGCGGCCGAGGCCCGACTTCTGGCCGAGGCCCTGACGCTGGATTAAACAACTGGCAAGGGAAATGCGTCGATGGCACAACCCGTGCATGTTAGACGACATTGGTATTCCAAACGGATCAGGCAGACATGGATCGGAAGAATTTCGAGTCTCTGGCCGCTGAATGGCTGGCGCGATCGTTTGACGAGCCGTCGCCCGCGCTGAGCGAGGCCTGCGTGCAGATGGCGGCCCTTTGCCACGCCATGGCTGACTTCTCCGCACGTCTCGACCGAATTTCCACGCAGCAGCCGTGCGATGCGCGCGCCTGAAACGCAATCACCCGAAGGTCTTGCGACCTTCGGGTGACGACAGGCGATCTTCTACGCCAGATCGGCGTGTCGATTACTCGGCGGCGATCGGCGCTTCGGTTTCGGGGCCGCGGGCCAGGTTGCGCAGGACGTAGGGCATGACGCCGCCTGCGCGCAGATAGTCCAGCTCGGTCTGGTTATCGATGCGGCAACGAACCGGGAAGCGGGCCATCTTGCCGTCCGACGGACGGAACAGTTCGACCCACAGGTCCTGACGCGGCTTCAGCTTGCCGATGTTGGCGTCGGTCAGTCCGCGGATGGTGACGATCTCTTCGCCCGTCAGGCCCAGCTTCTGCCAGCCGTCCTGCTTGAACTGCAGCGGCACCACGCCCATGCCGACCAGATTCGAACGGTGGATGCGCTCGAAGCTTTCGGCGATGACGGCGCGGACGCCCAGCAGGTTGGTGCCCTTGGCCGCCCAGTCGCGCGACGAGCCGGTGCCGTATTCCTTGCCGGCGAAGACGACCAGAGGACGGCCTTCCGACTGGTAACGCATGGCCGCGTCATAGATCGACATGGTGTCGCCCGACGGGAAGTGTTTGGTCACGCCGCCTTCGATGTCGGGCGTGATGCGGTTCTTGATGCGGATGTTGGCGAAGGTGCCGCGCATCATGACTTCGTGGTTGCCGCGACGGGCGCCGTAGCTGTTGAACTCGGCCGCCTCGACGCCGTGGTTGGTCAGATAGACGCCGGCGGGCGAGGTCTTCTTGATCGAACCGGCCGGGCTGATGTGGTCGGTGGTGATCGAGTCGCCGAAGATGGCCAGGACGCGCGCTTCCACGATGTCCTGAACCGGCGTCAGCTCCATCGACAGACCTTCGAAATAGGGCGGGTTGGCGACATAGGTCGACTTGTCGTCCCACTCATAGGTCTGGCCGCCGGTGACCTTGATCGCCTGCCAGTGCTTGTCGCCCTTGAACACGTCCTTGTAGCGTTTGGCGAACATGGCCGGGGTGACGGACTTGCGCTGGATGTCCGAGATTTCCTGCGCGGTCGGCCAGACGTCCTTCAGGAAGACGTCATTGCCCTTCTTGTCCTGACCGATCGGGTCCTTGGTGATGTCGATCCGCATCGAACCGGCGATGGCATAGGCCACGACCAGCGGCGGCGAGGCCAGATAGTTGGCCTGGACGTCCGGGTTCACGCGACCTTCGAAGTTGCGGTTGCCCGACAGGACGCTGGTGGCGACCAGGGCGTTGTCGTTGATCGCCTTGGAAATCGCCGGGTCCAGCGGGCCCGAGTTGCCGATGCAGGTGGTGCAGCCATAGCCGACCAGGTTGAAGCCCAGGGCGTCCAGGTCCTTCTGCAGACCGGCGTCGGTCAGATAGTCGGTGACCACCTGCGATCCCGGCGCCAGCGAGGTCTTGACCCACGGCTTGGCCTTCAGGCCCAGCGCATTGGCCTTGCGCGCCACCAGGCCGGCGGCGATCAGCACCGACGGGTTGGAGGTGTTGGTGCAGGAGGTGATGGCCGCGATGACCACGTCGCCGTCGCCGACCGAGAACTTCTCGCCTTCCACGTCGGCGCGGGGGGCGTCGGACGGGCGGTTGAACACCTCGCTCAGGGCGGTTTCGAACGAAGAGGCGGCGGTGGTCAGCTCGACGCGATCCTGCGGACGCTTCGGACCCGCCAGCGACGGCACGACGGTCGAGATGTCCAGTTCCAGCACGTCGGAGAAGACCGGGTCTTCGCTCGTCTCGTCGATCCACAGGCCTTGCGCCTTGGCGTAGGCTTCGACCAGGGCGACACGCGCCTTGTCGCGGCCCGTGGCGGTCAGATAGCCGATGGTGGCGGCCGAGACGGGGAAGAAGCCACAGGTGGCGCCGTATTCCGGGGCCATGTTGGCGATGGTCGCTTGGTCCTCGATCGTCATGTTCGGCAGGGCGTCGCCGAAGAACTCGACGAACTTGCCGACCACGCCCTTCTTGCGCAGCATCTGGGTGACGGTCAGCACCAGGTCGGTGGCGGTCGCGCCTTCCGGCAGACGGCCGGTCAGCTTGAAGCCGATGACCTCGGGGATCAGCATCGGGATCGGCTGGCCCAGCATGGCGGCCTCGGCCTCGATGCCGCCGACGCCCCAGCCCAGGACGGCCAGACCGTTGATCATGGTGGTGTGGCTGTCGGTGCCGACGACGGTGTCGGGATAGGCGACGGTCTTCTTGCCTTCGTCCAGGGTCCAGACGGTCTGGGCCAGGTTCTCCAGGTTCACCTGGTGGCAGATGCCGGTGCCGGGGGGCACGACGCGGAAGTTGTTGAAGGCCGAAGAGCCCCAGCGCAGGAAGTTGTAGCGCTCGATGTTGCGCTCGTATTCACGCTCGACGTTCTGACCGAAGGCTTTCGACGTGCCGAAGTTGTCGACCATGACCGAGTGGTCGATGACCAGATCGACCGGCACCAGCGGGTTGATCTTGGCGGCGTCGGCGCCCAGGGCGCTCATGGCGTCGCGCATGGCGGCCAGGTCGACCACGGCGGGAACGCCGGTGAAGTCCTGCATCAGCACGCGGGCCGGACGGAAGGCGATTTCGTGCTCGACCGAGCCCTTGTTCTCGACCCAGGCGGCGACGGCCTTCAGGTCGTCCTCGGTGACGGAGACCCCGTCCTCGTTGCGCAGCAGGTTCTCCAGCAGCACCTTCATCGAGCGCGGCAGGCGGGAAATCCCGGAAAGCCCTGCTTCCTCGGCGGCGGGAAGGCTGTAATAGGCGTATTTCTTACGCCCGACGGAAAGGTCCTGGCGGGTCTTGAAGCTGTCGATCGACGGCATGGAGAGTTCCTCTGGTCAGCGCCGCCCGACAATCCGGTTGCGCCTTCGCGCGACAGACGCAGCGGCTCACAGGGCCCCTGCGCGCGCGGCGAAAGCCTGCTGCGGCGACCGTGCCTATAGCCCCGCCTGAACCGACCGTCCATGTGTCCACACCCACGACGAGGACATTGAGAAAGGTTCGCAGATTCGCGCGCCTCCGCCACCCTCCCCGCGCCACGGAGGGTGGCGGAGCCCAGCGAGGTCGGATGGGGGCGGCGGCCCGCCGCATGGCCGATCCGCCTCGCGTCTGGGAGTGCGCCCCTGCCGGGTCGCCCCCACCCGGTCGCTGCGCGACCACCCTTCCCGGCGCGAGGAGGAAGGGCCCGCCATGATCCACACCCTCACCCTTTCCGGCCTGACCGTCTCGCGCGGCGAGCGGCGGCTGTTCCACGGGCTCGATCTCACCCTGCGCGCCGGCGAAGTGCTGGCCCTGACGGGCGCCAACGGGGCGGGAAAGACCAGCCTGCTTCGCGCCATCGCCGGCCTGCTGCGCCCCGACGCCGGAACCGTCGCCTTCCACGACGGCGACGGCAATTCGCTGGACGAGCGACAGGCGCGAGGCCGCGAGACCCATTTTCTCGGCCATCTGGACGGGCTGAAAGGGGGGCGCACGGCGCGCCAGGAACTGGGCTTCCAGTGCGACTGGCTGGGCCACACCCAGTACGGCGTCGATCACGCCGCGCAGGCGTTCGGCCTTTCGCCCCTGCTGGACCTCGAGGTCCGCCGCCTGTCCGCCGGCCAGCGCCGCCGTCTGGCCATGGGCCGCCTGGTCGGATCGCCGCGCGCCCTGTGGCTGCTGGACGAGCCCATGGCGCCGCTGGACGCCCGCTGGCGCACGGCCTTCGCCGAACAGATGCAGCGCCACCTGGACGCCGACGGTCTGATCGTCGCCGCCGTCCACGACCCCCTGCCCCTGCCCTCGCGCAGCCTGGACCTGGGGGGGCTGGCATGAGCCGCCCGACCGACGATCACGAACCCCGCCCGCCCGGCCTGCGGGGCGCAACCCGCGTCCTGCTGGAACGCGAACTGGACCTGGCCTGGGGCGGGGGCGGCGGGCCGCTCCTGGCCTGCGGCTTCTTCGCCTGTCTGACCGCCATCCTGCCGCTTGCGGCCGGCGGCGATCCGCGCACCCTCGGCCCTGTCGCGGGCGGCGTCG
Organism: Brevundimonas sp. EYE_349; assembly: GCF_023147505.1. Classification (GTDB taxonomy): domain Bacteria; phylum Pseudomonadota; class Alphaproteobacteria; order Caulobacterales; family Caulobacteraceae; genus Brevundimonas. The sequence goes on from NZ_JAHXPB010000010.1 coordinate 103,444, forward strand.
CCTGGTTGGCCCTGGCCTTGGCCTCCCTTCTGTCGCTGGAGCGGCTGTTCGAGCGCGATCTGGAGGACGGTGCGCTGGACCTGCTCGCGCTCGGCCATCTGGCGCTGGAGCAGGTCGTGTTGACCAAGGCCCTGGCCCAATGGATCGCGGTCGGCCTGCCCCTGGCCCTGACCGCCCCCGTCGCCGCCCTGGCCCTTGGCCTGCCCGTGTCGCTGACGCCGCTCGTCGCCCTGACCGCTCTGATCGGAGGAGCAGGCTTCGCCTTCACCGGGGCCCTGGGCGCCGCCCTCGCCCTGGGCGCCAGGCGCGGCGGCCTGCTGATCGCCGTGGTGGTCCTGCCGCTGTTCATCCCGCCGGTCGTCTTCGGCGCCGGAGCGCTGGAACGCGCGGCTTCGGGCCAGTCTGTCGGACCGGCCCTCGCCCTGCTCTGCGCCTACGTCCTGTTCGCCGCCGTCGTCGCGCCCTTCGCAGGGGCGGCCGCCGTTCGGAACGCGCAAGGGTGAGCTTGCCCGTCGTCCCTTCGCCGCGTAAGCGCTGAACCGATGTTCGGCCTGTCCAATCCGCAGCGCTTCATGGCCTTCACCGGCCCTTTGACACCCGTCCTGTGGGGGCTCGCCGCCGTGCTGCTGGGCGTCGGCGCCTGGCTCAGCTTCTCCGTCCCGGCCGATTATCAGCAGGGCGACACGGTGCGGATCATGTTCGTCCACGTCCCCGCCGCGACCCTCGGCCTGGGCGCCTATGCGGCCCTGGGCGTGTCCAGCTTTTTCGCCCTGGTCTTTCGGCACGCCCTGGCCGACGCCGCCGCTCGCGCCGCCGCCCTGCCGGGCGCGGCCTTCACGGCGCTGGCCCTGATTACCGGCTCACTGTGGGGCCAGCCGATGTGGGGAACCTGGTGGGTGTGGGATGCCCGACTGACCAGCGTTCTGGTGCTGTTCCTCTTCTACCTCGGCTATATGGCGCTGAGGGCCTCCATCGATGACGAGCATAAGGCCGGCCGCGCCGCGGCCGTCCTCGGTCTGGTCGGCCTGATCAACCTGCCGATCGTGAAGTTTTCGGTCGACTGGTGGAACACCCTGCATCAGCCCGCCAGCTTCCTGACCCCCGGATCGTCGGGCCTCGATCCCGTCTATCTGCCGCCCTTCCTGACCATGCTGGCGGCCTATGGGGTGCTGTTCCTGGCCCTGTGGCTGACGGCGATCCGCACCGAGATTCGCCGCCGCCGCGTCATGACCCTGCGCGCCCGTCTGGCCCAGGAGGCTTAACCGATGCTCGACCTCGACATGGCCCCCTACGCCGCCTTCGTCTGGCCCGCCTGGGGGATCAGCGCCCTGGTCCTGAGCGCCCTGACCGTCCGCGCCGTGACCGCCTCGCGCAAATGGAAGCGCGAACTCCAAAGCCTGGATATAGCCGCCGATGAGGCGGCTCGCCCTCAAGTAGCGCCAAGCGCGATAGGGCCAAAAGAAACAGGGCTTCGCCCGTGAACCGCTGGCTGGCCCTGATCCCGCTGGCGGTGCTGGCGGCGCTGGCGGTCCTGTTCATCGGCTGGTCGCTGAAGCGCGACCCCGCCTTCAAGCCCGACGCCCTGGTCGGCCAAGCCGTGCCTGAGACCGTCCTGCCCCTGCTGTCGGGCGATCAGGCAGGTCCGGGCAACCTGGACCTGAGGACCGCCGGGGTGGGCAAGCCCATGCTGGTCAATGTTTTCGCCTCCTGGTGCGCCCCCTGCCGAATCGAACATCCCAAGCTTCTGGCGCTGAAGGCGCGAGGCGTCGCCGTCGTCGGCGTCGCCTACAAGGACGAGCCGGTCGCCACCCGCGCCTTCCTGGACGAGATGGGCGATCCCTATGCGATGGTTCTGGTGGACCGGGAGGGCCGCGCGGGTCTGGACCTTGGCATTTCCGGCGTGCCCGAGACCTTCGCCGTCGACGCCCTGGGCCGCATCACCGCCAAACAGTCCGGCCCCCTGCTGGACGACGCCGACATCGACAGGCTGGTCGCCTCCATGCAGGCTCCCGCGCGCCCCGCGCCGACCCGGCGATGAGGCTGCGTTAACCCTTTTTCGACCCTATGCGTTAACCATGTCGGCATGAGCGCGATTCGCCCCGATCTGCCGTTGAACACGCCCGCCCAGGGCCTCGATCTGCCCAGCGCGCGAAACGCCCAGGCGGCCTTCTTCCGCGCCGCCATGAGCCAGGCCTCCGCGCCTCAGCCCGCCCCAGCCCCGGCCCCGACACCTGCCGCCGCCGTCATGTCCGCGATCCGCACCGCCAACCCGGCGCGCCCGGTGGAGGCGCCGCCTGCAGCACCTCAGCGCGAGGAGCCGCGCATCCTGCGTCCCGGCTCCTACCTCGACATCCGCGTCTGATCAGTTCCAGCCGCGGCTGGCGATATATTGCTGCAGCATCTCGATCCGGGTCGCGTCCGACGGATGGGTCGAGGCGAACTGCGGCGTCTGGGTCTGTCGCTGCGCCGCCATCAGCCGCCACAGGGCCACGGCCTGCGAGGGCCGGAACCCCGCCCCGGCCATATAATCGACGCCCAGCCGGTCCGCCTCCAACTCGTCCCGACGCGAATAGGGCAGCAGCAGACCATACTGCGCCGCCAGCCCGCCATAGGCGTTGACCGCATCGCCATAGCGTCCCGCCGCGCCCCCGACCGCCGCCAGGCCGATGCTGGTGGCGGTCTGGCTGGACGCCCGTTCTGCGGCGTGGTTGGCGACGACGTGGCCGATTTCATGACCGATCACGCTGGCCAGCTGATCGTCGTTCTGGACCAGGGACAGCAGGCTGGTCGTCACCCCGATCTGGCCTGACGGCAGGACGAAGGCGTTGGGGCTGGCCTCGGTGAAGACCGCATAGTCCCAGGTCCGGTTCCCCAGACCCGCCGCCTGCACCAGCCGGTCGCCCACGCGCCGGATCCGGTCCACCTGGGCGCCCGTGGTCATCACGCCGGGCTTGGCGATGGCCTCGCGCCACGCCTGCGTCGACTGCTGCGACAGGGCGGCATTGTCCACCAGCAGAAACTGATTGCGCCCCAACGCCTCGTTATAGGCGCAGGCCGACAGGGCCGAGGCCGCCACGGCGGCGGTCAGGATCAGAGCGGAACGACGGGGCAGGAACACGAGACGGCCTCTTGGACGGTTGGCGCAACAGCCAAGCAAATCCCGTCCCCCCGGTCCAGGTTCCGATCTCACCCGATCGGCGTCGCGCCCAGCAGGGTGCGGCAGGCCTCCGCCTCGGCCGCCAGGGCCGCGCGCTTGGCCTCGCCGAAGCCGTCCAGCGCCTTGTAGGGCATGGCCAAGCGGATATTGTCGCGCAGCCGGTGGCGGTTGCGCTCGAGAAAGCCCCAGTACAGCCGGTTGAACGGACAGGCGGCGTCGCCGCTCTTGCTCTTCACGTCATAGCGGCAGACCCCGCAATAGTCGCTCATCCGGTCGATATAGGCGCCGGACGCCGCATAGGGTTTGGACCCCACGATCCCGCCGTCCGCGAACAGGGCCATGCCCCGCGTATTGGGCATCTCCACCCATTCGTAGGCGTCGGCGTAGACGCACAGATACCAGTCGTCGACGGCGTCGGGATGCACCCCCAGCAGCAGGGCCAGGTTGCCCGCCACCATCAGCCGCTGGATATGGTGGGCGTAGGCGTTGTCGCGCGTGGTCTTCACCACATCGGCGACGCAGGCCATGTCCGTCTCGCCCGACCAGTAGAACCAAGGCAGTTCGCGATCCGCGTCCAGGAAGTTCCGCACCCGATATTCCGGCGCCTTCAGCCAGTAGACGCCGCGCACGAACTCGCGCCACCCCAGGATTTGACGGATGAAGCCCTCCACAGCGTTCAGCGGCGCGGCGCCCGCGCGATAGACGCCTTCCGCTCGGCTACAAACGTCCAGGGGGTCCAGCAGGCCCAGGTTGATCGAGGTCGAGATGAGCCCGTGCCACATCCACGGCTGGCCCTCCGCCATCGCATCCTGCCAGTCGCCGAAGCCGGGCAGGACGGTGCGCAGGAAGTCGTTCAGAACCGTCTGCGCCTCCTCGACCGTGGTGGGCCAGCCGAAGCCGTCCAGCGCGCCGAAATGGTCGGGAAACAGCCGCTCCACATCCGCCATCGCCTGGCGCGCCACGGCGTTGGGCGGGGTGCGCAGACGGTCGGGCGGCGTCACACCGCGCGCCAGCTTTTTGCGGTTCTCGGCGTCATAGTTCCAGCGCCCGCCCTCAGGCCGATCGCCGTTCATCAGAAGCCCGGTCGCCCGGCGCATCTCGCGATAGAAGAACTCCATCCGCAGCTGCGACTTGCCCGAGGCCCAGCGCCGGAACCTGTCGTGTGAGCAGAGGAAGCGGCTGTCGGGCCGGATTTCGACCGGCAGCCCCGCCCCTCGGGCGAAGGCGGCCAGATGCTCGGCCAGCCGCCACTCGCCGCATTCGGTCATGGCCACGGCGTCGAAACTCCCGCCGTCCAGCGCGCGGGCCAGTTCGCCGGTGATGGAGCCGGTGTTGTCGGGATCGTCGATGGCGACGTATCGCACCGTCAGCCCCCTGGCCCTCAGACGCTCGGCGTGGTTTCGCATGGCGGCGAAGATCAGGGCGATCTTCTGCTTGTGGTGGCGGACATAGGTCGCCTCGTCGCGCACCTCGGCCATCAGAAGGGTGTCGGCGGCCGGGTCCAGCCCGTCCAGCGCGCTCAGATCGTCCGACAGCTGGTCGCCCAGCACCAATCTCAGAACCGCCACGCCCGTCTCCGTCGTCATCGCGTGCGGGCCAAACGCAAAAACGGGCCTGACCGACTGGCCAGACCCGTTTTTATTTGCGTCCCGACATGGAGCGGGCGAGGCGATTCGAACGCCCGACCCCAACCTTGGCAATGTTGGGGATCAGCATTTCCGGGCTTTTCAGGACGTTCCAAAAATCAGCTTTGTATGTTGTTTTGCATAGAGTTTCTTGTTTATCCGGTTGCGGAGCGTTTCGGCCGGTTTCACTTGAGTTGGTAGCGGAGTGGTAGCGGTGGCTCGGAAATGAGCGTATATTTCTATCGCCATGACGAAGCAAAAACTCACCAAGCGCGTGGTTGAGAGCGCGCCCGTTCCGGAGACCGGCGAGGGTCGAATCTGGGACAGCGAGATCGCAGGCTTCTGCCTTCGGATCTATCCAGGGACCGAGACCCGACAGGGCCATGCAGCCAAGCCGGTCCGAAGAATCTTCGCCATCAAGTACCGGGTCCGCGGGATCCAACGCTGGCTGACGCTTGGCGAGCATGGGGACGGTCCGGACAAGCTCACCGCGGACCGCGCTCGCAAGGAGGCCGCATCGGTGGTGGTCGACGCACGGCGCGGCATCGATCCCGGCGAAGCCCGCAGGCGCATCGAGGGCCTTACCGTCAAAGGCTTGGTTGAGCTCTATCTGGAGAGGGGGCCGGACGACAAACCGACCAAACGGGATTCGTCATGGGCCATGGACCGGACGAACCTCGAGCGCCACGTCGTGCCCCTGCTCGGGAAGATGGCGCTTGATACGGTCACTCGCGACCACATCACCGGGATGATCCGATCGATCACGGCCGGGAAGACCGCCAAGGATGTGAAGACCAAACTTCGTGGTCGATCCATCGTAAAGGGCGGGGCAGGCATCGCTGACCGGACCTATTCCACCCTGCGGGCGACCTTCAACTGGGCGATCGACAAGGGCCATTTCGCCGGCCCGAACCCCTGCGCCAAAGTCGAACGCAAGATTAGGCCGGCGGTCGAGCGCTTCCTGTCCGAGTCCCAGGCTCAGGATTTGATCGCAGCGCTGGACGCCCTGGAAGCGGGTGCGACGATCTCCGAACGGCAGGGCGCTGTCTATCGGCTTCTGCTTCTGACGGGCGCAAGGCGCAACGAGATCGCGGGCCTGCGCTGGACGGAGGTCGATTTTGATCGGCGTCGGCTCGTGCTGCCGCCGAGCCGCACCAAGGCCGGTGGCCGCACGGGGGATCGTCGGATCTCGCTCAACGACATGGCCTTCGGAATCCTGCACCGTCTCTACAAGACCCGCGGTCGAAGCCAATTCGTCTTCCCGGCCGCCAAGGGCGACAACGGATATGCGACCTCCGAGTCCAAGATCTGGCGGGACAAGGTGCTCCCCAAAGCCAAGCTGGAAGGCGTCCGCATCCACGACCTGCGCCACAGTTTCGCAAGCTTCGCCCTAGCCGACGGGGCCAGCCTCCCGATGATCGGCAAGGCGCTGGGACACGCCAACAGTCGCGCCACGGAACGGTATGCCCATCTGAGCGACGATCCTGTTCGCGCGCTTGCAGAGCGGATCGGTGAGCGTTTCAGTCCCAAGGCCTGAACTCGGGTCCACGGGCCGATATCAATCCGGAGCCATGGTTTGACTTTGAGCGTAGTAAGACGCTCGCGGTGTTCCAATATGCCGAATGTCAAACCAACATGTTTGACAATCTTCATATTAGGACACTATGAGTGTTCAAATGATAGGAATGTCAATCGGCGTCTAAAAGGGGTGGTGACGTAGATGTTTTCGGGCGGTTGATAAGGCGCTGGGCGGCCTTCAGCGCTGGAGGGTGATCAACGGAGTTCGCCCATGCGCAGCCGCCCCCATTATATCCACTTCCGTCGTGGCCGTCAGCTTTTCGGCGTCCGGCGCGTGACGGCCGGAGACCGCCTCCAGTTCGTCGGTTCCCTGAACGGCATCGACTGCGGCACCTGGCCCACCAAGGAGGCCGCTGTGCAGGCGCTGCTGCGGCGCGCGGCGTCGAACGTGCCCTACTAGTCCTCTCGTGCTAAACTTGCGCCAGATGCTGTCACCAACCCGAGAACCCTCGTGAGCCGTCCTCCTTTGGACGAAGACGACGATGCGGTCGCCGCTGACGTCGCGCGTGCGATCCGCAGAATCTTGGTGGATCACGATCACCCGCTGACGCGGGATGAGGCGAAGGAACTGGAGGCTTTGAAGGCCAAGCTTCCGCGTCCGTCGCGTAAAACTATGCGCGACCTCGGTCGACGCCTGGCTATGCCCGAAGACCCTCAGGACTGACCGACTCCATCCGCGTGCTGGACCAAGGATGCGGTCGCCGGGTCATACTCATAGGCGGTGATAGTCTGGTTGGTGATCCGCTCCACCACCTCGTCGATGACGTGTAGCGGCACTAGGTGTTCAGTCCAGGCATCTGGTGGATCGGATTGACGATGAACCGGTCAGGCTCTGACGTCCAGATTCTGGCGATGTATTCGTAAGGCGTGAGACCGTTGAGGGTCTTGAGCCTTCGGGCGAAGTTGTAGGCGGCCATAAAGTCGGCGAGGTGCGTACGCAGTTCGTCGTGGCTGTCGTAGTGGAAGCGTTTGACGGTGGCGTCCTTGATGGTGCGGTTCATCCGCTCGACCTGGCCATTGGTCCACGGATGGTTCGGCTTGGTCAGCCGGTGCTCGATGTCGTTGGCTTCGCAGATCATGTCGAAGCGCATCTGTCGCGAGAAGGCGGTGTTGCGGTTGCGAGGCTGCTCGGCGAACTGGATGCCGTTGTCGGTCAGGATCGTGTGGATCTTGTACGGCACGGCCTCCAACAACTGTTCGAGGAACTCCCAGGCGGTTCGTCTGTCGGCCTTGTCGACCAGCTGGGTGACAGCGAACTTGCTGGTGCGATCAATGGCGACGAACAGATAGAGCCTGCCCTCGGCCGTCTGCAGCTCGGCGATATCAACATGAAAGAAGCCGATCGGGTAACGCTTGAAACGCTGCCGCTTCGGCTTGTCGCCTTCGACATCCGGCAGGCGTGAGATGCCGTGTCGCTGCAAGCAGCGGTGCAACGCTGAGCGCGTCAGGTGCGGGATGGACGGCTGCAGGGCGTAGAGGCAGTCGTCCAGCGGCAGCAGCGTGTGCCGCCGGAACGCGACGACCATCGCTTCCTCGGCTTCCGTCAGAACCGTCGAGCGCGGCTCCTTCGGCCCGGTCTTGCGATCCTCGACCGAGGTCCGCTTACGCCACTTCGCCACCGTCTTGGGGTTGATCCCCAACTCCCGGCTCAGCGTCGCGAGCGAAGCCTGCGATCGCTGTATTGCTGCTCGGACGGCGTGCGTGGTCGTGGCGCTCCCGTGACGAACCTGGCCCATATGGCTTCCTTCCATTCCAACGAAAGGATCACACCATCAAAGCCTGGGACCAAACACCTAGTCGGGCCGGGTGGACGCTATATCACCGGCGCCACAATCGACGTCAACGCCGGGCGCACCGCAGCGAGCGTGGTGTAGGTGAACTCTCAGGTTCTTTAGAATAGGCCGGCATTGTGCGTGATCGGCTCACGTCCCTGAGGACCGGTCGCCGGGACTGTTCATGAGTTGATCGCGGATTTCGAGAACAGAAGATCGGCGAGGAGGGTCAACAATTCGCCGTCCTTTATTGTGGACGGTTCCAGTAGGCGCTGGAACATGGCGCCTTCGTGGACCGCCAGAATGAGGCGAGCGACGCGGGAAGACGCGTGGGGGCGGCTCGGCTCGATTCCCCTCCAGACACGGCCGACAGCCTCTTCGATAACCGAGAGGATGCGATTCTGCCGCGCGGCGTAATGGCTCGCCACCGCAGGGTTTCGTAGGGCGTGCAGACCGAAATCCGCCTGCAGCAGATACCAACTGCGGTCGAAGGCGTAGTCGGCGATGAACGCCCTGACGAAGTTCTCCGCCGCGGGTCCCGGTCTGGACAGGGCCGACGCAATCGAGATCTCGAGATGCCGTTCCAGCCGTTCGATCGTCCGATCGTAGATGGCGAAAAACAGCTCCTCCTGGGACCGGAAATTGGAGTTGTACGCGCCCCGGCTCAATCCGACCCGATCGCAAATGTCCTCCTGTGTCGCCCCCTGGAAACCGCGTTCGGCGAAGGCTTCCAGGGCGCCGTTGAGGATACGCTCGCGCGTCTGGGCACGCGTGGGACGGCTCCGGACAGGCCTTGGGCTCAAGAGAGCAGTCTTCTGAATCATTCGATACAGGTATGTATTGAGGTGGATCGATGTCAACGCTACGGTCGGCCAAGGAGAACCTCGCTCATGACCTTGCGACCTTCCATCCTGCTGGTCCTGCTGATCTCGTCGACCTGTGCGGCCGCCTACGCTCCCGCATCCAAGGCCCAGATCTCTGACGCCGAAACCTCCGGCCTCCAGACCGTTGGTCCTTTGCCCCTGACCTATCGCGACGCGCAGGCCAGGCTCCTGCAACGCTCGGACGCCATCGAGGCGTCGGACGCCGATGTCCGCAGCCGGGAAGCCCAGGAAAACGCCGTAAGGACGCTGCGGCTGCCCACGGTGGAGTTCGAGGGCCAGATGATGCGGTATCAAAAGACCCTCTATCTGCCGCTGGGGCCCTTGGCGGATGTCGCTCAGGACTACGCCATCAGCGATCCGTTGCAGTTCCAGATGGAACGCGACAGCACGCGGCCGATCGTCACCGCCACCGTCCCGCTTTATTCCGGCGGCCGGATTCCGGCCGCCCAAGCGGCCGCTGAGGCTCAACTCGGCCAGTCCCGGGCTGAGCGCCAGATCGTCGTCGATAACGCCCTGTTGCAGATGACCGAACTCTATTTCGGGCAACAGTTGCTCACCCGGGTTCGGGACGTCCGCCGCGACGTCCTGGCGGGCCTCGAACGCCACCTGGCCGATGCGACGATTCTGGAGCGCGGAGGGTTCATCAGTCGCGCCCAGCGCCTGCAGGTGGAGGTGGCGCGTGACGACGCGGCGCGCGAACTGGAGACGGCCGAAGCCAATCTGGCCAGCGCGGACACGGCGCTCTCTGGGACCTTGAGGGCGCCGTCGGGGATCGATCCGGCTACGTCTCTCTTCGTGCTTCTCCGGCCGCTCGAGCCGCTGGAAACCTATCTGCAAGCCGCCTATCGCGCCCACCCGCAGCTGGAGCGGCTCCAGGCCCTGGAAGACCAGGCGGAAGCCGGTGTTACCGCCCAGCGCGCCGAGCTTCTGCCGACGGTCTATGGCTTCGCCCAGTACAACTTTGATCGTCGGGACACCTTGTTGACCGATCCGGACTGGTCCGTGGGGGTCGGTCTCCGTTACACCCTCTTCTCCGGCGTCGATCGCTCGCAGAACGTCCGCGCCGCGCGCGAGAAGGTCGCTCAGGCCCAGGCGGGGCTGCGCGAGGCGCAAAGCCAGATCGAGATCGGCGTGACCCGATCCTGGAACGACGCGGAAGCGGCCCGGCGGCGGTTCCAGAGAACCGACAGCGCCATCGTCGCCGCCGAGGAGAACCTGCGCGTCCAGATGGTCGGCTACCAGGTGCAGCAAACCACCTCGCTCGACGTCATCGACGCCCAACTCGGCGTCGGACGCGCGCGGATCCAGCGCGCCCAGGCCGCCCATGACTTCGTGGTCGCGCTCGCCCGCCTTCTTCATGTCAGCGGCCGGATCGAGGACATGCCCGACTATATCGACCAGGGCGAAAGGATCGCGCCATGACCGACACCCAGGACACGCCGACGCCGAACACGGAGCCGGGCGGGGAACGGGGCGACGCCGGACCGTCTCGACGGCGCCGAAAACTGCTGCCCCTCGGCATCGGGGCGCTGATCGTGGCGGGGCTCGGCGTCGGCCTCTGGCTCAGCTATCGGCCCGTTCCCGATCAGCTTCAGGGGATGGTGGATGCGCGGGAGCTTCGGATCACCAGCAAGGTGACGGGCCGGATCGCCGACTTCCATGTGGAGGAGGGGCAGCCGGTCCGGGCCGGCCAACTGCTCTACACCCTCGACAGTCCCGAGGTCGCGGCCCGCTCGGAACAGGCGGGCGGCGCCCTCGTCGCCGCCGAGGCCACGGCCGACAAGGCCGACGAAGGCGCGCGTCCGGAGGATATCCGGGCCGCGGAAGCGCAATGGCGGCGCGCGCAGGCGGCGGCGGATCTGGCCCAGACGACCTATGCCCGCACCCAGGAGATGTACGACCAGGGCGTGATCGCGGGGCAGAAGCGCGACGAGAGCCGGGCCAATGCGGTGGCCTCGACGGAGGCCGCCCGCGCCGCTCGCGCCCAGTATGACCTGGCGCTGGCCGGGGCGCGCCGACAGGATCGCCAGGCGGCCGGGGGACAGGTGCGGCAGGCGCGCGGCGCCGTGGCTGAGGTCGAGGCGGCGGAGCGCGAAACCCGGGTGCTGGCGCCGTCGTCCGGCGAGGTCGGCCGGCGGCTCGCCCAGCCCGGCGAACTGGTCCCGCAGGGGTTCCCGGTCTTCATGCTCACGGACATAGAGCATCCCTGGGTGACGCTCACCCTGCGCGAGGATCAGTTCAGCGGGATTCGACGCGGACAGACTCTGACGGGTCGTATTCCCGCTCTGGAGAACCGCACGGCCCGGTTCCGGGTGACCTTCATCGCTCCCGCCGGAGATTTCGCGACCTGGCGTGCGACCCGGCAGTCGAGCGGCTTCGACGTCAAGAGTTTCGAGGTGCGCGTCGCACCGGTCTCGCGCGTCGACGGGCTGCGGCCGGGCATGACCGTCCTGTTCGACTGGCCGCAATGATCGCGGCGTTTCTCGCCGGCGCCCGACGCGAGATCGCCTTTCTGCGCGGGAGCTTCTGGGATCTGTTCCTCGTCGTCTGGCTACCGCTGGCGCTTCTCGCCCTCGTCGCCGTGCAGATGTCGGCGGGGGTTATGCGCGATCTGCCGGTCGCCGTCGTCGACGCCGACGGCGGAAGCGTCGCTCGCGATCTGGTTCGTCGTCTGGACGCCTCGCCCGGCCTGCACGTGGCGGCCCGCCCCAAGGATATGGCCGAGGCCGAGAGCGTGGTGCGGTCCAACCGCGCCTATGCGATCGTCATGCTGCCGCAAGGGCTCGAACGCGCGGTGCTGCGCGGCGAGGCGGGCAGGGTGCTGGTCTTCTACAACGCCAGCTACTCCACGCCCTCGGGGTCAGTGCTGCGCGAGGTCGGCGCCGTGATCCAGAGCCAGGCCCGGACCCTGGCCGCGCAACAGAGCGCGGCGATCCTCGGCCCGGGCCGGGTGCGGCCGGCGCCGATCCAGGTCCAGAGCCGCATCCTCTACAATCCCCAGGCCAGCTACGAGCTGCAACTGGTCGCCCTGATCCACCCGGCCTTGCTGCATCTGCTGTTCATGGTGGCGGTCGTCAGCGCCCTGGGACGCGAACTGCGAGACGGGACGATCGGCGGCTGGCTGGCCGGGCCGCCGCGCGAGGCCGCTGCGGCGGTCGTGGGCAAGATCGCGCCCTATGTGGCGATCTTTCTCGTCTGGGGCGCCCTGGCGACCATCTATCTCGCGGCGTTTCGCGGCTGGCCGGTTGAAGGCAGCGTCGGCCTGCTCCTGGCGGGCTATGTCGGCCTCTATCTCGCTTATGCGGGTATGGCCACGCTGATCGTCGGCCTGACGCTGTCCATGGGGCAGGCGCTGTCCATGACCGCCCTCTATGCGGGCGCCTCCTTCGCCTTCGCCGGGGCCGTCTTTCCAATCGAATCCGCTTCGGCCTTCGCGCGCGTCTGGAGCGCGCTTCTGCCCTACACCACCTTCGCCCGTCTCGTCGCCGAACAATGGATGATGGGCGCGCCCGCGGCGATGTCGGTCAACCTGCTGCTGATCCTGATGACCTTCGCGGTCGTGGGGTTCGGGCTGGGCCTGCCGCAATATCTGGCCGCCTCCCGCAAACCCGATGTCTGGGGGCGACGTTGATCGGCCGGGCCTTCATCGCGACGTTTCGCGCGGTCCTCGCCGACCGGTCGGCCTTCATGCTGATCGTGGTGTCGACGATCCTCTATTCCTTCTTCTACCCTTCCGCCTATTCCGGCGAGGTCGCCGTCCGGATCCCGGTCGCCGTGGTGGATCTGGACAACACCGGGGCCAGCCGTTCGCTGGTGCACAAGCTCTCGGGTCTGCAGCAGGCGGATCTCGTCGCCCGCCTGCCGTCGCCCGAGGCGGCGGACGACTGGTTGCGGACGAGAGGGGCGGGGGCGATCGTCGTCGTGCCTGCGGGGTTCGAACGTCGCATCCTGACCGGCGGGCAAGGGACGGTGGCCCTCTATGGCAACGGCGCCTATCTGCTGCGCAGCAGCACGGCGCTGGCCGGCATAGGCGCGGCGATCACGGCCGAGGCGGGCGAGGCCGCCGTCGATCAGGCGATGGCGCAGGGCGCGCCGGCGCCGCCGGCCCTGTCGGTGATCGCGCGCCCGCTGTTCAACACCCGCGAAGGATACGGCAGCACCGTCTTTCCGGGCGTCGGCTTCCTCATCATTCATCAGACGCTGCTGATGGGACTGGCGATGCTGGCGGCCACCCTGCGTGGCGAGGGGGGCCGGCTTCGGTTTGCGTCCCGTCGTCTCCTCGGCGTCGCGCTCGCCTTCTTCGTCATCGGCTGGATCGACGTCGCCTACTACGCCGGCTTCGTCTTCTGGTTCCAAGACTATCCACGGGCCGCCGCCGCGCCCGGAACGCTGATCGTGGCCGGCAGCCTCTTCGTGGCGGCGACGGTTGCAGCGGCGCTCGCCCTTGCGAGCGTCTTCCGCACCCGCGAGCGGCCCCTGCAACTGCTCATGGGCACCTCCCTGGTCATCTTCTTTCTCGCTGGACTGTCCTGGCCCGCGGAGGCGACGCCGACCTGGCTCGCCTTCCTCGCCCGACTGCTGCCCACGACGCCCGGAATCCATCTCATGGTCGGGGTGAACCAGATGGGGGCCGGCCTCGTCGAACAGGGGCGGGAGGTTCTCAACCTCCTGGGCCTCATCCTCCTTTACGGCGGCGTGGCGTGGTGGCGCTTCACCCGGCCGTCCGGAGCGCCCTCGACCGGAGCGTGAGCCACGGCGGGGAATGATCGCCCGCCGCCGCCTAGACCGGCGCCGGGCGTCCCGGACCGATCGCGAGGGCGGCGTCCTGTCCGCTGGCGACCAGCCTTCGGGCGACGAAGCCGGAGGCGACCAGATCTTTGAGAAGCGCCTCCAGGAAACCGCGCCCGTGAGGCCGCTCGCGGGGGAGGGCGACGGCCTGCTCGATGGCCTGGAAACTGTCCGGGAGCAGGCGGACGCCGGCCCGGTCGTGCGCCGCCGCCTCGAGCGTCTGGCGCACACCGGCGCAGACGTCTGCGCCGCCCTCCAGGAAGAGGGCGACGGCCGCCTGGGAGGAGGGCGTATGAATCCGTCGGGCCTGTTTCAGCGAGCGGTTGAGAAAGAGATCGTAGGCGGTGTTCAGGCCCGACGCGATCGTCACATCCGCGACGTCCACGTCGCGGACGGAGCGGAAGCGGGACTCGGAGGGAACCAGATAGGAGGCTTCGATCCGGACGTAGGGCGCGGTATAGTCCAGGACGGCGCGACGATCCGGATCGATTGCGAGGAAGGCGAGATCGCAGGCCTGATCCTGAAGCGCCGCCACCGCCGCCCCCGCCGTGGCGAAGTTCGACAGCTCCATCTCCACGCCGAGGCGCACAGCGATCTCCCAGGCGAGATCGACAGACACGCCGGCGAGAGCCCCGTCCGCCGCCCTCTGCGCCAAGACTGGATTGCCGAGATTGATCGCCACGCGCAACCGTCCCAGGGGCGCCAGTTCGGACCGGATGATCTGCATCGACACGTCCATTGCCATCCTCAAGCGCCGCACCGTTTCGACCGGTCTGGCTGACGATAGGTGTTTGGTCCTCGCCGTTCCACTCCGGCGAGAGCCGCGTCCGTCATATCCTCGTGGTCCGCAGCCGAAGCGCATTGCCGATCACGCTGACCGACGAGAGAGCCATGGCCGCGGCGGCGATGACCGGCGACAGCAGCAGGCCGAACACCGGATAGAGCGCCCCCGCCGCGATCGGCACGCCGGCGGCGTTGTAGAGGAAGGCGAAAGCCAGGTTCTGCCGGATGTTGGCCATGGTCGCCCGCGACAGGCGCCGCGCCCGGACGATGCCGGTCAGATCGCCCCTCAACAGTGTCACGCCGGCGCTTTCGATCGCCACGTCCGTGCCCGAGCCCATGGCGATTCCGACATCGGCGGCGGCGAGCGCGGGCGCGTCGTTGACGCCGTCGCCCGCCATGGCGACCACCCTGCCTTGAGCCCTCAACCGTGCGACGACCGCCGCCTTCTGGTCGGGCAGCACATCGGCCTCGACGTCGTCGATGCCGAGCTCGCGGGCGACCGCCTCGGCGGTCGTGCGATTGTCGCCGGTCAGCATGACGATGCGGATGCCCTCGCCGTGCAAGGCCTTCAGCGCCGCCGGCGTCGTGGCCTTGATCGGATCGGCGATGGCGAAGACCCCGCCGAGCGCGCGGTCGATGGCGATGTAGATGGCGCTGGCGCCGTCGCGTCTCAGAGCGTCCGCCTCCCGCGCGAGCGCGGCCGTATCGACGCCGTGTTCCGCAAGGAAGGCCGCGCCGCCGAGAAGGACGAACTGCCCGTCCACAAGACCGGTCGCCCCCTGGCCGATCGGCGAATCGAAGTCGGACACCTCGGGTATCGGAATGCGGCGTTGTTCGGCCGCGGCGACGATCGCCCGGGCGAGCGGGTGCTCCGACGCCTTTTCCACCCCGGCGGCGAAGCGCAGGAGGGGCTCCTCGCCGAAGCCGGGCGCGGCGACGATCCGGACCACTGACGGCCGGCCTTCGGTCAGGGTGCCGGTCTTGTCCACCACCAGGGTGTCGACCGTCTCCATCCGTTCGAGCGCCTCGGCGTTTCGGATCAGAACGCCGCTGGCCGCGCCCTTGCCGACGCCGACCATGATCGACATCGGCGTCGCGAGCCCGAGGGCGCATGGACAGGCGATGATCAGGACGGAGACGGCGGCGATCAGACCATGGGCGAGGCGAGGTTCCGGCCCCCAGATCGCCCATGCCGTGAACGCCGACAGGGCGATGGCGATGACGATCGGGACGAACCATCCCGAAACCCTGTCCGCCATGCGCTGGATCGGCGCACGCGACCGCTGCGCATCGGCCACCATCTGGACGATCCGGGCCAGCATGGTGTCGCGCCCGACCTTTTCCGCGCGGATGATGAGCGCTCCCGTCTGGTTCAACGTGCCTCCGGTCACGGCCTGGCCGGCCGTGCGGGTGACCGGCATGGATTCTCCGGTCACCATGGATTCGTCGATCGACGAGCGCCCCTCCTCGACCACCCCGTCGACCGGCACGGTTTCGCCGGGCCGGATCCTGAGCCTGTCGCCGATGGCGACGGCGTCGATCGGCACATCCTCCTCCCGACCGTCCCGTCCGATCCTCCGCGCGGTCTTCGGTGCGAGGTCGAGCAAAGCGCGGATCGCGCCGGAGGTCTGTTCGCGGGCGCGCAACTCCAACACCTGGCCGAGCAGCACCAGAACCGTGATGACGGCGGCCGCCTCGAAATAGACCGGGACCGCGCCGTCGGCGGTGCGGAAGGCCCGGGGGAAGAGGTGCGGCGCCAGGGTCGCGACGACGCTGTAAACCCAGGCGACGCCTGTTCCCATGGCGATCAGGGTGAACATGTTGAGATTGCGGTTCGCCAGCGAGGCCCAGCCGCGTTCGAAGAACGGCCATCCCGCCCAGAGGACCACCGGCGTCGCCAGGACGAACTGAATCCAGACAGAGACGCGCATCGGCACGAGATGGTGCAGCGCCGGGACCAGGTGAGCGCCCATTTCCAGCAGAAAGACCGGAAGAGCCAGCGCCAGACCGATCCAGAACCGCCGCGTCATGTCGGCCAGCTCGGGACTTAGGCCGAGGTCCGCCGTCGCGACCAGAGGCTCCAGCGCCATGCCGCAGATCGGGCAGCTTCCCGGCGCGTCGCGGCGAATTTCCGGATGCATCGGACAGGTCCAGATCACGTCCATGGATGCCGACGCCGTGTTTCGGCTTGCAGGTTTTCCGTGCGGATGGGGGCGGGCATGCGGACGGTCATCGGCGCTCAAGGCGTTGTTCTGGCCGGCCGATGACGCATAGCGGTGCGGATCGGCAACGAACTTCGCCTTGCAGCCTGACGAGCAGAAGAAGAAGCGCCGACCCTCGTGCTCCGTATGAACGGCGGTCGCGGGATCGACCGCCATGCCGCAGACCGGATCGCGCAGGGGCGGGCCGGCCGGCGTCGCGCCGTCCGACCCCTTAGGATGGTGATGTCGCCGGCCTGCGGCGGGGCCGCTGCGGCGATCGTCGTTGGTCATTCTTCACCTTCTTTCGCGACGACGTCGCGCTTCGCTCACTCCGATATCAGGTGAAACTCCTCGATCAGTTTCGCAATCTCGGTGCCTTCAAGCTTCTTCATCAGCAGTTTGCGCAGGAAGGCGGGGCCGGGAACTTCTATGCCTTCGCCATCCCGAAGAGGCGTGATGGCGGCGAGCAGGGTCCGAATGTCATAGGTGGAGTTGAACACTTCCGGCACGCCGCGTTCGACATTCATCAACGTATAAACGGCCTCCATCGGCGTACGCACCGAATATTCGGTGGTGAAGATGCAGTCGCGTTGTCTGGATTCCGCGAACTGGCCAATGAAGGCGAAGTTGACCGCTCCCTCCGGCACCACGTCGGGCCGATCGCCGACCTGGCGCGGCATGAAGAAGGCGGTGATGTAGGCTCAGGACCCATTGAAGTGAGGCGTGCGATCTGATTCAGGCTCCTGAGGAGTCTGGATATGAGCGACCTGTATTGGCTGACGGACGAGCAGATGGCTCGGCTGGAGCCCTTCTTCCCCAAGAG
>NZ_JAHXPB010000011.1 GCF_023147505.1 Brevundimonas sp. EYE_349
GGTGACCCGTTCCATCCACGAAGACGCCAGGGACGTCGCCCGCGACATCGCCAGGGCCGACGCCTACGTCACCTCCCGACGCGAACGGAAGAAGGTCGAGATGCTGTTCGCACACCTCAAGCGCATCCTCAGGCTGGATCGGCTGCGCCTTCGCGGTCCCTGCGGCGCCCGAGACGAGTTCCTCCTCGCCGCCACCGCCCAGAACCTGCGAAAAATGGCCCGCTTGATCCCACTGCAGATCGCCCCAGCGCCCGCCTGAAGGCCTGAAGCGTCACGAACACCGTCACAGCCCGACCACGCAGCCGTGTTGTCCCGTCAGCCAGCCGACTTTTTCAACTGTATCCACCCCTAGCGGACGTCGAAGGCGACCGCTTTCCGGCGTGGAGGTCAACGTCCGATTTCGGCGGCGAAGCCAGGGACTGAAATCGACCCATTGCGGACGTGCCCCGCTATGCTCGTCTGACCGCTTTGAGCAGGCCGACCAATCCGACGACGACGAGGGTTGCGCCACCGAAGAAAGCTATGACCCAAAGCAACAAGGCCAAGGGGATCAGAGCCAGTGCCTCGATCTGCATCTCGGTATGAGCGCGGGCTACGCACAACGAGACCAGACCGATGCCCACGAGCAAGAGGAGGATCGACTTTCGCATAGCGTCCCTTAACACGCCTCAAGCGAACGTCCGCAATCCACCCGTAGCTGAGGATGGCGACTTCCGCTTTCCGGCCTCACCGCCACGATGGGTTTCGGTAGAAATTCGGCGCGTCCGGCGTCATCGCGCCAAGCCAGCTATCCTATCGCCTCAAACAATCTCCAGCGTTTACAGCCCCCTGGTCGCCAGCAGCGTCAATCGACCATACAGGCCGTAACGTGCGGTATGATGTCGTCCGGTCTTTGACATCCAGGCGCGTCGAATTGCACCTTCTTGCATTTTGCACTGTTATTCCGGGTGCAGTGCAATTTCGCCGGAGGCCGATTTCAGACGAAGTGCACACAGTGCACTCTGTTTTCTATCCGCCGCCCGTCTTCAGAAAAGCAATCCGGCCAAGACGCCGATCGCCGCCAACGCCAGGCTTCCGACCATCATCACCGCGCTGATGGCCAGTTGCAGCACCAGTCCCTTGCCGATCCCCGCCGCAACGCCGCGATACCAGCGTCCCCGGCCCATCCGCACAAAGACCACGACGCCCAGTATGAACAGGGCCACGCTGCCCATCATCGCTACAGGCCCCGTGCCGTATATGAACCAGAACAACGGCAGCATGGGCACGGTCCAGGCGTTCAGATAGGCGAAGGCGGCGCGAAAGCCGCAACGCCACCCCAGGTCCTCGGCGTCCCACCAGCGCACAAATGGCAGCACGGCCAGGGCATAGAGCGGCGCCATCAGCGGGACGGTCAGAAACGACATCCAGCCGTCGGCGTCGGACATGAAGGCGTCACGGGACTTGCCGGACTGGGCGACCAGCGACGACATCAGATCGGCAGGCATCTGATCCAGCACCCCGCCCAGGCCGCCACGCAGGAACACCACCAGCATCAAGATGGCGTTCAGCGCCAGATAGAGTTTCAGCGGCTTGGCGTAGACCCCGCCGCCTGTCGGCCCCTCGATCATCCAGGCCTGCAGCACCAGGCGCGGGCGTATCAGCAGGTCCCGCGCCGTCCGCACTTCGACCCCGCCAAAGCCCAGCGCGTCCTCGGACAGGTCCTTGAACGCCTGTTTGCGCGTCGTTTCGCCTTCGGTCGTCATGGATCGCCCCCGTGCAAGGGGGATGCATACACCGCCCGATTGAACGCGCAAACGCGCGACGGCCTCAGAACCGCTTGGTCAGCCCAACGCTGAACACCCGGCCGCGCGGATCGGCGACGACGGGATCATAGCCCAGGGCGAACTGCGCCAGGGGCGGCGCCTTGTCGAACACATTGACCACCCCCAGCGCCAGGTCGATGTCGGCGCCGATGGTGCGGCTGTACAGCAGGTCCGCCGTGGTCTGGCTGGCGATGGTCGCATCGGTGATCCCGCTGCGGTCATTGCGATAGCCGTCGGTGTAATGGACCAGCGCGGTCACGGTGTTAGCGCCCCCGCTCCAGCCCAGGGCGAACTCCCCGCGATTGCGCGGCAGCGACCGGCCGATATTGCTCAGATTGGTCGATCCGACGCCCGAGACCTGGGCCGCCCCGTCGTTCAGCCGGATGTCATAGGCGTCCACATAGGTCCAGGTCGCCGACGCCGTCGCCCGGCCGCCCCACAGGTCGCGGCCATAGCGGGCCGCCAGGTCCAGCCCCTGCGTCTCGATGGACGAGGCGTTGATGAAATACAGTTGCACGAAGGTCAGGGCGCCGCTGGCCGAGCGGGTGATCCGCCCCTGCGCCGGCGTGCCCGTCCGTCCCGCCGCCGTGTCGGCCGCCGCCTGGTCGATGACGGCCTGGGCCGATTCCTTTACCACCTGGTCCGTGTAGTCGAAGCGCCAGGCGTCCAGGCTGAACTCCAGCCCGTCCAGCGGCCGCCACACGGCGCCCAGGCTCAGGCTCTCGGACTTCTCGGGCTTCAGCGCCGCATCGCCTGAAGTCAGGGTGTTGACGAAGACGAAGGCGCCCCGGTCGAACACCGACGGCTGCGACGCCTGCGCCCCGGACTGGGCGTAGACCGACGGCGCGCGGAACCCCTGCCCCCACGACGCCCGCACGGCCACGGCGTCGGTCACGTCCCATCGGATGGCGGCCTTGGGACTGAACCGCCCCTCCCCGTCGTAGGTCTCGTAACGGCCCGCCAACTGCGCCTCGATCCGGTCGCCCAGGTGCAACCGCGCCTCGGCGAAGGCGGCCAGCGCCTCCTGCTCGCCCTCGAAGTCGGGGGAATAGCCGGCGGTCAGCAGATCCCCCGCATTGACCAGATCGCTCCAGTCGTGCCGGAAGCCGCTGCGCCGATACTGGGCGCCCAGCGCCACATCGACCGAACCGCCGTCCCACGCCAGGGCCTGACCGCTGGTCGAGGCGTCGACCGTCGTCAAGGTCGCGGCGCCGCGCAGGCCCGTGTAGCCGATCAAACTGTCGATCAGGGCCGTGCTATTGGCCGTGCCGGTCCCCAGATGGGCGCTGCCGAACGGGTTGAAATACTGGCACGTCCCGACACCGGCCACGCCCGTCGCGGGGTTGCAACCCGCCCCGCCAAAGCCGTTCAGCGCCCGCTGCAATGCGCTGCCGATGGCGTCCGGCTTGTCATAGGCCACGTGCTGGCGGCTGCTGGTCGCGGCCAGGCTCCAGGTCCAGCCGCCGGCGAACCGCCCATCCAGACCCGCCGACAACCGCCAGGTCTGGTATTCGAAATCGGCCTTGGACGCCCCGGCCTCGGCCCCCAGCAGACGCCCGCGGAACAGCACCGCCTCGCCGAACGGATTGTCGGGATGCGACGCCGGGACCGTCAGCGACTGGGCCAGGATCGGTAAGGACGGCGACTGGCGCGCCACCGTCTCGGTCGACGCCCAGGCCCCTTGCAGCGACAGGGTCATGTCCCCGACAGGCCGACGATAGTCGGCGAACAGCTGGTTGCGCGTCTCCTCCGGCGCCAGATCGAAGAAGTCGGAATAGTCCAGCCGGCAGAAGCTGTCCGTCGGCGTGTTCTTGTAGGCGCTGCCAAACGCCGGATTCCCGCACGCCGGATCGGGCGAGAAGCCGTTGCGGCTGGGCCGGAAATAGGACCCCGGCTGGCCATAGCTGGTCACCGCCGTCCACGCCGCCCGGCCATAACGTTCCGCCTGGGTGAAGTCCCGCTCGTCCGACCCTAGGGCCGAACGATGAAAGTGCGACGCCGCCAGCGTCAGGTTTCCCCCCAGCAGGTCGAACCCGCCGATGGCCTGGACCACGCTCTCTTCCGACCCGTCGGCCACGGCGTATTTGGCGCTGATCTCGGGCCGGTCCACGTCATGGCGGGTGATGAAGTTGACCACGCCCGCCACGGCGTCCGAGCCATAGACGGCCGAGGCGCCGTCCTTGACCACCTCGACCCGCTGCAAGGCGATCATCGGCACGAGCGAGTTGATGTCCACGAAGGCCGATCCGTCGGTGGCGACGACCGCGCTGGTCGTCCAGCGCTGGCCGTCCACCAAGACCAGCGTCGAACCCAGGCCCAGATTGCGCAGGTTGAACTGGGCCGTTCCCGAGCTTTGCGGCTGGTTTAACTGATCGACCTGAGCTTCCGAGCCTGAGTTGGCCGTGACCAGACGCACCAGCTGCGACGCATCGGCGATCCCGGCCGCCTCCATGACCTCGCGCCCGACCGTCTCCACCGGCGCGATCCGGTCGCCGCCGGCGATCCGCGATCCGGTGACCACGATATCGTCCACCTGCGCCGCCTTCGGCTCCTCGGCATGGGCGCCGGCCGCCGCAGCCAGCCAGGCCATCGAAACCGTCATCATCAAGATTTTGCGTTGCGTCATCTGAATGCTCCCCGCGTTTGGCAGCGGCTTCTAACCAGCGCCGCCGTTTTGCGAAAGTGTAATTTTGCAGTTTTGCAAATTCAGTCTGCGACGCGACGCCCTGCGCCATTGATCCGCAGATGTAACCGGTTACGGTGCGGCGAAAGAAGAATGGCTTAGGGAAGCAGGAAGCATGGCGGACGTCCGTCTGATCGACGTGAAGAAGGCGTTCGGCGCCGTGGAGGTGCTGAAGGGCGTCGATCTGGAGATCGCCGACGGCGAGTTCATCGTCTTTGTCGGCCCCTCAGGCTGCGGCAAGTCCACCCTCCTGCGCACCATCGCCGGGCTGGAAGAGGCGACGACGGGCCAGGTCTGGATCGGCGACCGCATGGTGAACGATCTGTCGCCTTCGGACCGGGGCATCGCCATGGTGTTCCAGTCCTATGCGCTCTACCCGCACATGACGGCCTATGAGAACATGGCCTTTGGCCTGAAACTGGCCAAGACGGACAAGGCCGAGATCGACCGCCGCGTCCGCGCGGCCGCCGAGGCGCTCAGCATCACCGACTATCTGGACCGCAAGCCCAAGGCCATGTCGGGCGGCCAGCGCCAGCGCGTCGCCATCGGCCGCGCCATCGTGCGCGAGCCCGAGGTCTTCCTGTTCGACGAGCCCCTGTCCAATCTGGACGCCGCCCTGCGGGTGCGAATGCGCTACGAGTTCGCGCGGCTGCATGCCGAACTGAAGACGACGATGATCTACGTCACCCACGACCAGGTCGAAGCCATGACCCTGGCCGACCGGATCGTGGTGCTGAACGGGGGCAGGATAGAGCAGGTCGGCGCACCGATGGCGTTGTACGAACACCCCGCCAATCTGTTCGTCGCCGGCTTCATCGGCAGCCCCAGGATGAACCTGCTGGCGGCCCAGATCATCGGGGCGTCGGCAGCCGGCGCGACGGTGAAGACCACCGCTGGCGAGACGATCCGCGTCGCCGTCGACGCCGCCTCGGCCAAGCCCGGCGATGCCGTGACACTGGGCGTCCGACCCGAACACCTGACCCTAGGCGGCGCCGGCGATGCGCTGAACGCCGAGGTCATGTTCGTGGAAACCCTGGGCGCGACGACCATGGCGCACCTGAAGCACCCGGCGTCCGACGACACGCTGACGGTCCAGTTGGCTGGCGAACTGCGCGCCAGGGCCGGCGAGCGTCTGACGCTGGACGTTCCTGCGAAACAGGCCCACCTGTTCGACGCCGCTGGCAAGGCGTTCCAAAGGCTCTGATCCCTCTCCCGTCGGAAGAAGGGAGAGTTTTCGTCAGCGCAACTCCACCCGCCGCGCCCCGGTCGGAATCGCCAACTCCTCGCCCGTCCACGTCGTCTCGCGGCCGTCGATCCGCACCCGTTCCGGCCGCCCCTGCCCCGCCGACCATCGCAGCACGAAGCCGCCCGGCGGCGTCGCTTCTCCGCCCAGGGTCAACACATACCCGCGCCGTTCCTTGCGATAGGCATAGGTCAGCGGCCCATAGGCGGTGCGCAGGCCCTTAACGCCGACGCCCTGCCTGGTGTCCAGCCACGCCTCGGGCACACCCGCGGCCAGCACCAGGGCGTGATCGCGGTCCCGTTCATAGGCGAACAGGTCCAACGCCGAGCGGATATAGTCCGAACTGATCCAGGCATGCGGCATATCGCCGATGAAGCGCGGCTCGCGCTTCTCGCGCCCGACCACCTCGGCCCAGCCGTTCCAGGCCTCGGGCCGGCGGTCGGCCATCAGGAAGTCCAGCACCTCAAGCGCCCGCTCCTTCTGGCCCAGCCGCACGAAGGCGCCGACCAGCCGCCATTCATAGGGGGTGTAGTCCTTCCACGCCGTGCGATTGCTCCGCCGATTCTGGAAGTTTTCCCAATAGCGATCAAAGGTTCGCGCCATCAGTTCGGGCGGCAGATTATCCTGCTCGCCCGCCGGCGACAGGGCGATGGTGGTCGAGGTGGCGTCGAAATCCCCGCGATCCGCCGCCCCCGCGATCCAGTCTATGCCATGATGCGCCGCCGTCGCCGTAATTGACGCCCGGATGTCGGCGGCGAACTCATCTCGCGCCGCCGCATAGCGGACGGCGGCGGCCGCATCGCCCAGGGTCTCGGCGATGAAGACCGCGTCCTTGTAACCCAGCAGGCCCCAGAAATCGTCCCAGTAGGAATAGGCCGCCTTGTCCGAATAGCCCTCGTGGCTGATCGTGGGCGGCAACAGGCCATACAGATGCCGCTGATCCGGCGCCTGGAAGGCCGCCGTCCGGGTCGAGGCGCGCAGGTCGTCCATATAGGCGATGGCCTTCTGCACTTGCGGCCAGACCTGGCGCAACAGAGCCTCGTCCTTGGTGTACCGATAGGTCTCGGCGGCCAGGAAGACGAACTCGCCGTGGCTGTCGTTCTCCGGCACAGGGTCGGCGCCGCGTGCATCGACGCAGCAGGGCACCTTGCCGTTCTCGAACACATAGGGGGCGTACCAGCGCAGATAGTCGGCCGAATGTTCGGCCATGCCCAGCCGGTTCAGTCCCTCGGCCATCATCGCCCCGTCGCGGATCCACGAGCGGTTATAGCTGCGGGTGCCCGGCTGCAGGATCGGCCCCTGGCGCGACATCAGCATATGAGCGAGGGAGGATTTCAGCGCGTCCTCGATCCGCTGGGCGGCCGGCGGCAGGGTCAGTTCGACCCGGTCCAGCTTCTCTCGCCACTCGGCGGCCAACCGCGCCTCGACCGTATCTAGAACCGCAGACGCCTGTCCCATCGGCTCGGGCGCCAACGTTTCTCCCGACAGTTGCGAAACCCAACCGACCGTTCGCCTCTCGCCAGGCTGCAACGTCACCTCATAGGTCAAGGCGCCCGCGGCGAGGCCGACAGCGTCCGTCGTGGTCGCGGGATCGCCCGCCGGTCGTTGCACGGACGGCAGGACCAGGGACTGCGGGTCGCTGCCCGCATCAAAGGTGGCCAGCGCCACATGATCGGGCGTCGCCAGCGGCTGCACCCGCACCGTATCGTTCAAGCTCAGTTGCGCGCCGTCCCAGGCGATTTTTTCCACCGGGCTCACGCCGCCGGGAATGGCCAGGAACTGGCGCGGCGCATTCACCTGCATCGGCCGCGCGGTCAGGGCCAGGGTCAAGGTGCGCGGCCGGCTGGAGGTGTTGGTCAGGTCGTAACGCCCCCAAAGCTGCGCCTGATCGGCCGACCCGTCTGCGAAGCTGGTGATCTTCAGCGTCCAGTCGTCGGTGGTCCAGGTCACGGACGGGATCGGCAGGTCGCCGTCCTTCAGTCCCTGTTCGACATTGACGTCGGCCCATGTGATCAGCCGTCCGTTGTCCACCACGAAGGGCTCGATGCTGGGGCCGGCGCGGCGCAGTTCGATGGCGCCGTCCTCGCCGATCAGGCCGCTTTCCCCGCCCCCATCGACCCCGACCAGGGTCCAATAGGATTGTTCGCCCGAGAAGCCGCGCGGATAGAGGCCGCGCCGGTTCTGCTTGGCCACCGCCTCGACGAAGACCGTGGGGTCGGCGCCGAAGGCCAGGGGCTCGACCTCGATCTCATTCAACACATAGGTCGTCGCCGGCGCCGCGCCCAGCCTCTGTCCCGCGCCGGACGAACCCACCACGTCCGACGCGGGAACGGGCCGCAGCGGCTTCAGCCTCAGCCAGCGCGCCGTCGCCTCGGGCGTCCTCAGCCAGTCGACGCCGCCGTCGCCGCCCGCCACGGTCGCCAGTTCGCGCCAGTCGCGTCCGTCCAGGGAGGCCGAAATGCGATAGTCGGCGGCCGCGCCCCGCTCGCCCCATCGCAGGGTCAGACCGCCAAACTCACGCTCATAGCCCAGGTCCAGCGTCAGGACCGACGCCTCGCCAACCGGCAGGGTCCAGGCGGTCCTGATGTCATTGTCCACGGCGCGCGACGCGGTGGAGGGCGAGCGGCCGTCGCTGGCGATGGGCTGGGGCGGCACGACCGGGTCGACGGGCAGTTCGCGGATCGACAGTTCGTCGATGTCGATAAAGCCCCGCCCGCCATCGGCCGCCACGACCACGAACTCGACCCGCTCGGCGCGGCGCAGTTCGGTCTCGGGGCCCGGCCCCCAGGCCTTGGACACCTGACGCCGCTTGATGACAAACCGCGACCAGCCATCGGGGAAGTCATGGCGGGCCGTCTGCTTCCACCAGACGTTCTCGGCCGCCGCATCGGTGAACTTGACCTCGAAGGTGTTCGCCGGCCCCTCGCCGCGCACCCAGAAGCTGATCTCGTAATTGTCGGGCAGGTCGAAAGGCAGGTCCCGCGCGGCGAAGGCGTAGCCCGCCTTGCCATTGAAGTCATAGCTCAGCCGAACCGCCCGCCCGTCATGTCCGACGACCGACGACACGGCCGAGGACACGTCGGTAGAGGCGTCGGCCTTCCACGCAGCGGCGTCTTCCATCGGGTCCAGAACCCGTGTCTGCTGAGCGAAAGCGGGTGTGGAAATCGCTACGGCGATGGCGAACAGAGAGGCGGCAAGGCGCATGGGAGGCCTGTTCCTTGTCGTCGTCCCCGTGGGGACAGGGAAAGCTCAGCCCTTCACGCTGCCCGCGAGCATGCCGCGGATGTAGTAGCGTTGCAGGGCGAGGAAGAGGATGAGCACCGGCGCGACCGTCACCACGGCCCCGGCCATCATCAATTCGATGTCCTGCACATGCTCGCGCGACAATGAGGCCAGGGCGACCGGCAGGGTGTAGTTCGACTGATCCGTCAGGATGATCAGGGGCCACAGGAAGTCGTTCCAGCTGCCCAGGAAGACGAACAGGCCCAGGGTCACGATGATCGGCTGCAGCGTCGGCAGGACCACGCGGCGGAAGATCTGGCCCTCGCTGGCGCCGTCGATCCGCGCGGCCTCCAACATCTCGTCGGGAATACTCAGCGCGTACTGGCGCACCAGGAACAGGCCGAAGATGGACGCCAGCCAGGGCGCCAGCGCCCCGGCGTAGGTGTTAACCAGGCCCATCCCCTTCAGCATCAAAAACAGCGGCAAGGTGCCGATCTGGGCCGGCACCACAAGGGCGGCGACCAAGAACTGGAACAGTCGCTCACGCCCCTTGAACTTCAACTTGGCGAAGGCGTAGCCAGCCGGGACGGTGAACCCAAGGGCCAGAATGGTCGCCATCGTCGCCAGGGCGAAGCTGTTCCACAGGTACCGCCCCATGCCCTGGTTCAGGAACAGGTCGCGATAATGCTCCAGCGTCCAGTGCGACGGCAGCAGCGGCGGCGGGAAGACGGCGGCCTCTCCCGTCGCCATGAAGCTGACCGACACCATCCAGACCAAGGGGAACAGGACAATCAGGGCGATGAGGGCGACGGCGAGGTTCAGCAGGATCGCGCGGATTTTCATTGATACGCCCCCACCCGTTTGGCGACCGCCAACTGGACCAGGGTGAGGGCCAGGATGCACAGGAACAGCACGAAGGCCACCGCGCTGGCGGATCCCAGGTTCCACCATTTGAAGCCCTCCTCGTACATGAAGTAAAGCACCGTCACCGTGCTCTGAGCCGGGCCGCCCTGCGTCATCACATAGGGTTCGGCGAACAGCTGGAAGAAACTGGCCACCGAGATGATCGAGACCAGCAGCATGGTCGGCGCGATGGCCGGCAAGGTCACATGGCGGAACTGCTTCCACGGCCCGGCGCCGTCGATGCGGGCGGCCTCATACAGGTCGTCCGGCACGGTCTGAAGCACCGCCAGGAAGATCAGCATATTGTAGCCAAAGATCTTCCAGACCACGAACATCAGGATGGCGGGGATCGACGTCGAGGGGTCGCCCAGCCAGTCCACGGCGGCAAGGCCGATGCTCTCCAGCCCCCAATTGATGACGCCGTACCGGGTGTGCAGCAGATAGCGCCAGACCACGGCCGTCGCGACCAGAGTGGTGACATACGGCGCGAAGAACATGACCCGCCAGATCGGCCGCCACTTCACCACCCGCGCATTCAGGATCACCGCCGCCGCCAGCGACGCGGCGATGGACAGAGGCACGCCCAGAACGGCGAAGGTCAGGGTGTTCTTCATCGCGCCCCAGAACAGGGAGTTGGTCAGCAGCCGCTCGTAGTTCTGCAGCCCGACGAAACGCAGATTGTCCAGGTTAGCCAGGGCGTAGATGTCGAAATCGGTCAGGCTGAGCAGCAGGGCTGCGATCACCGGAATGGCGAAGAACAGCCCGATGGCGAGCATGGCTGGGGCGACGAAGGCCCAGGCCGCCCTTTCGCGGGCGCCGCGTCCCCGCGTCGGCTTCGTCCCCGATCTGGCCATTGTCGGATCGACGACGGTCATACGGCCCTGCCCCGTTCCATCATCCAGCGCCGCTTTTCCAGCAGCCGGTCGGCGCGGCGGTCGATCTCGGCGGCGGCGGTCTCGGGGCTGTATTCGCCGCGCACCATCCGTTCGGCGACGATCTGCATCTCGGTGACGATACGCTCCCATTCCGGCACCTTGGGCACGGCCTTGGCCCGCGCCAGCTGACCCCGGAACGGCGCCAGCATCGGATCACGTTCGACGCCTGCGATGTCCCAGGCGCTCTGGCGCGCCGGCAGGTCGCCGACGATGGTGTTGAACCGGGCCTGCACCGCCGGTTCGGATAGGTATCGGACCAGAGCCCAGGCCGCGTCCTGATGCGGCGAGGACTTGAACACCGCCAGGCTGGATCCGCCCGGCGCCGACGCTCCCCGGGGCGTCTGGTCCCGGCACGCCCGCCGTGGCCCAGTTCGGCTGGAACGACGCCGGCAGTTTGCTGCGGAAATCACCCACGCTCCACGGCCCGGAAAAATAGAAGCTGAAATAGCCCCTGGCGAACTCGGTCCAGACGTTGGAAATCTGCGTCGACGACGCCAGCGGCGCCAACCCCTCGGCGAACAGGCTGCGGTAGAAGGCCAGGGCCGCAACAAAGCCGGGGCTGGAGAAGTTTCCGCGCGTATCCCGATCCCTCAGCAGCGGCTCGTTGATCTGAAGCCCGAACGTCAGCAGTTGCTCGAACTCGTTCAGCGGCAACAGAATCGCATAGGCGCCGCCGCCCGCCACGCGCTTGATCGCGTGCATGGCCCGCTTCCATTCGGCCCAGTCCTCGGGCGGCGCCCCGAAACCGGCCTGCGCCAGCAGATCCTTGCGATAGAACAGCAGCCGCGTGTCGACATACCAGGGCGTGGTCATGGCCCGACCGGCGATCTCGTTTGTCTCCAGCACCGCAGGAAACTGGTCGGTCAGCAGGTTCGCCGCCTCGGGCGGGGTCGGAGACAGGGCGCCGATGGCCGTCAGTTCCGCCACCCAGGTATTGCCGATCTGGCTGACGTCCGGCAGCGAGGCGCCGGCGTAGGCGGTCAGCAGCTTCTCGTGCGCCGCCGTCCACGGCAGAGGCTGGACCGAGACCCGAACGCCCGGATTGCGCCGCTCGAACTCCGGCATCAACTGCCCGACGGTCCCACCCTCGTTGCCCATGGCCCAGAAGCGCAGCACGGTCTCGCCGTCACGGCGCGGGGTGCAAGCCGCAGCCGCCCCTCCCGCCATCAGGGCCAATGCGCCACGCCTGTGCGCCGTCAGACTCATCCGTTCATCCAGCCGCCGGTGAAGCCCGCGATGTCGAGCGCACGGCGGATATTGGGCTCGCCGCGCATATGACGCCAGACGAACTCCGACCTGTGGTTCTCGGTCATGATGACGATCGGCCCCTGGTCGATGCCCAGATAGTCGCCGTCCACCCAACCCACGCCGTCCACGATCTTGCCGTGTTGCAGCGGCCCGTCGCGCACCGTCAGGGTCGGGTTGAAACTGTCGAGGAAACCCCACTCCGTATAGATGTCCGATCCGTATGCACGCTTCATCGCCTTGACGCAGGGCACGACGATTTCGGGCGCGAAGGCGATGGACCCAGCCGCCGCCGTCGGCGCGATGGTGCCGTCGTCCCGCTCGCCCGGACCGCGCGCGGAATAGCTGAAGAACTCGCGTTCCTTGCCGTTGATCACCTGTTTGAAGTCGCCCGGCCCGTCGCAGGCCGTCAGCCCCCAGACATCAGACGAATAGCCGGCCCAGCCGCCCGGATTGTCGTGGGCGTATTTCTGCTGGGCGTAGACGGCGCGGCGGCTGTTCTCGAAATAATCCAGTTGTTCGTCCAACTGGGCCGACTGTCCCCGCATCCAAGCGTCCTGAATGCCGCGGAAATCGATGAACATATGGCTGTACTGGTGCCCGAAGATGGGCGCGAAATTCAGGCGCCAGCTGCCCCAGCGGTCGGTCCAGCTTTCATCATAGCTGGCGGCCCATTCGTGCCAGACATTGACCGACACCGGATGGGTCGGGCTGCCGATGGCCAGCAGCAGCACCAGCATCCCCTCGTTATAGACGTGCCAGTCCGAGGGGATGAAACCGCTCTCGGGGTGCCAACCCATGGTGATGCGGTTGTCACGGATCACGGCCCACGGCCATTCGATCCGTTCGTAGATGGCTTGCGCCTTCTGCCGGATTTCCGCCTCGTCGGCGTGACGGCCGTCGAAGTATCGGGCGGCGAAAAGCATGCCGCCGATCAGCAGGGCCGTATCGACCGTTGACAGCTCATTCTGAGCAAACCGCAGCCCGGTCTCCATGTCCAGGAAATGATAGAAAAACCCTTTGTGGCCCGCCGTGCCGGTCCCTTCCGGCCCCTGCGGCAAGTCATGGAAGAACCGCAGGGTCGTAAGGGTCCGCTCGCGCGCCTCCGCCCGGCTCATCCAACCGCGCTCGACGCCCACTGGCCAGCAAGTCAGGGCGAACCCGACCGCCGCCACCGAACAGAAGGACGGCGTGGGCCAGCGATCCGGCGTCAGGCCCGTGCGTCGATCCGTGACCTTCTCGAACCAGCGGAAGGTCCGCTCCTGAAGCTCCTCGATCTCCTGATCCAGCCGCATCGGCCGCCTCTGCGTCCCATTGACCGCCCCGGTAATCGCCGCCTGCTGCGCCGCCGCCATCACCGGAAATCCAACGGCCAGAGCCGCCGCGCCTGTGGTGGTCCGCATCAGGAAGTTTCGACGATTCATGGGCAGGCTCACTGGGTCTGCATCAAAAAGAAAGACCGCCTCCCGACAAGCGAAAGACGGCCCAGGCTCAGGGTTTAGAAGGAGTAGCGCAGGCCGACCTGGAAGCTGCGGGTCGGCAGATAGACTTCGGTTCCAGCGCCGTAGCGCGCGTTATTGAAGCCGGTATCGAACGACTTGAAGTTGGTGAAGTTGAAGATGTTGATCGCGTCGGCGATGAACTCGACCCGCTGCCCCCCAAAGACATCGAAGCCCTTGGTCAGACGCAGATCGACCTGGCGATAGGCGAAGTTGAAGCCCGGGAAGAAGGCTCGCTTCTCAGGTTTGCCCGCGTTCCAGCAGATGTTGGGACCCCCGGCCGGGGCGTTCGGACAATCGTTGATGTTGTACGGCAAGCCCGATCCCAGAGTGACGATGCCCGACAGCAGGAAGTCGGCCGGCAGACCCAGAGTTCCGGAAGCTACGATGCGGTGACGCTCGTCCGTAGACGACCGATATTTGGGCGACTGACCCGGGGTGTTGTAATCGAAGTCGAATGCGCCGTAGCCATTGTCGCGACTGCCGTTCTGTGTCGCATCCATATAGGTGTAGGCGACGTTGAAGCCCCACCGATCCTCGGCGTTATACGGCTTGTCAGCAGTCAGATAGATCGCCTTGTAATCGCGTTCCTTATCCGTGTTTTGGAAGAAGATCAGGTTGCGGAACTGCGAGAAGCCGACCGAACCTGGGGTCGGCCCGTTGAAGCGCCCGCCCGTCTCGTTGAGCGCATTGGCGATATACCAGGCCGATTCACCCTCCGTATGGCCGGCGGCCAGCGTCAGCGCGGTCTGCCAGCGACCGAACTTCTGACGAACGCCGATGTTGAACTGATCCGTGCGCGGCGGCTCGAAATCGTTCTTCACCAGGAACACTTCGCCGGCGCCGGGGCTGGCGGCCAGCAGCGGGTCAAGACCAGCCGGCGTCAGATAGCGCGGATCCCAGGCGATCGTCTGCTGGCCGCCGCGCGGACCGCCGGTGTTTGAGAAGTAGATCGTCTTGTTGAACTGGAACGGCTTAAATCGCTCATCGAATGCGAAGTTGAAGCCGATCCGGTCGTAGTAGCGACCGGCGCCGCCGAAGATCACCGTCTGCTCGTCGCCGAACACATCATACGAGAAGCCGAAGCGCGGCTGGAAGGCGCCCTTGAACGCCTTGCGATCACCGTTCGAGATGTAATCCGAAGGGTTGAAGTAGGACGGGAAGTCGTAACCCGGCAGGTTCTGGATCGCCGCCAGCATGTTGCGGATGGAATCCGGCGTGCGGTAATCGTTGTTGACCGCATTGTCCTCATAATCCCAGCGGATGCCGAGGTTCAGTTCCAGCTTGTCTGTGATCTGCCAATCGTCCTGAATATAAAGGCCGATGACGTTATTATCGACATCCGCTGGCGGCACGGCGACGCCCAGGTTTACCGCCACCGGGATGGTGCGGCTGCCGTTGATCTCTGGACGCGCTTAAATGTCGTACACGAAGGTCGGATTCCTCCCGAAGTCCTTCTGCACGAAGTAGTTCTGCATGGAATATTTCGCACCCATCTTGATCGTGTGGGTGCCCATCCAGGCCAGATCTGGGATCGTCAGATCGTTTCGGATCGTGGTGCTTTTTTGCTGCAGGAACTGGGCGTCCGCCCGACCGCCAGCCGTAAAGACCGTCGAGTCTCGGTTATTGATGTTATATTGGAATCCAGGCGTGGTCGCACTGTCGTCACGGAAGATCACATACTCGCGGCCATAGTCCAAACCGTTGATGACCGATTGCTCGTAGCTCGACTTCAGATAGTCGATCGAGAACTCGTTCAGGAAATGCTGGCCCTGGAACTGGTGACGCAGGTTGAAGGCCTGGGTCTCGCCATTGTTGCGGGCGGCGCGGCTGGGGGCGTTCTGGCCGCTGGCGCCGCGGATGTCCTCTTCCGTCTTGTATTCCGTGCTGAGTTCCAGCCGCTGACGGTCGTCGATCTGCCACGACAGCTTGCCGAAGAAGACGTCCTGCTCATAGGGCGTGGACACCGTGCCCAGGTCGGCGGCGAAGAAGTCGTTGTATTCCGTGCGGTTCAGGAAGGACTGGGCGATGCGATCCTCGTCCTTGCGCTCATAGGCGCCGAAGAAGTGCAGGCGATCCTGGATGATCGGCCCGCCCAGGCTGGCGCCGTACTGCAAACGGCGCACCGGGGCCTTTTCGGCGCCGCGACGACGAGAGATCTCGTCCTGCGCCACCCAGTCGGGGTCCTGGTAGAAGACGAAGGCGTCGCCGTGGAACTCGTTGGTGCCCGACCGCGTCACGGCGGTGATGATGGCCGAACCGGCCTGTTCATACTCGGCCTTGAAGTTCTGGCTGATGACGCGGAACTCCTGCACCGCGCCCTGCGGGAATGGCGTTCCACGGCTGTCGTCCTGGCCGGCGACACCGCCGTCGTTGATCAGCGACTTGCGGTTCTGGCCGTCGATGAAGACGTTGATGGCTTGGGCGGTCTGGCCGCCGGCGGAAATCGTCCGCTCGGTGTCGTCTTCGGTCACGCGCAGGCCCGGCGCCAAGGCGGCGAAGTTCAGGAAGTTGCGGCTGATCTGCGGTAGGTTGTTGATCTGCTGCTGCGTCACATTGGTGGCGACTTCCGGCGTACGGACTTCGAACATGCGGCGGCCGGTGACGACGATGTCGCCCAGCTCGGTCGCGCCGGCCGTGGCTTGGCCGGTCGCAGCGGCGCCGCCGGCGACATCCAGGTTCAGCGTTCCAACCTGGCCCAACGACAGGGTAACGGTCTGTTCCGCAGTCTGACCGTCAGCGCTGGTGACTTGGACGCGGTAAGTGCCGGGACGCAGGCCCGACAGGACGTAACGCCCGTCGGCTCCGACGCGCGACCGGGTCGCATAGCCGGTCGACACTTCGGTCGCGACTACGGTAGCGCCGGCTTCGGCGGTCTGGCCGTCATAGACAGAACCCCGAAGCGTGGTGGTCGCGTTCTGAGCCGACGCGCCTCCCGCCACGGCCATGCTCAAGGCCAGGGCCGAGGCGGCGGCCAGGGCCAGGTTGCGTGTGTTGAACTGGTTCATCCTGAGTTCTCCCCTTCTTTTGGGATCGGTTGGCGTCGGCATGACGTCCCTCACCCCTTGTTGAACCTGGCGGTCGGGACCGCCGCGGTGGATTGGCGCTCGACCAAAACCGGTCGGACGATTTCGCAGCTGGTGTCGGCGGCCTCGCCGGCCTGGACCAGGCCGATCAGGCGCTCCACGCCTCGGCGGCCGATTTCGGCGATGTTGACGCGCATGGTGGTCAGCGCGGGCCGCACCAGGGCGGCGATGGGCACGTCGTCGAAACCGATGACGGCGATATCCTCGGGGCAGCGCACGCCGGCTTCCTGAAAGGCCAGAAGGGCGCCGACCGCCATCATGTCGTTGGCGGCGAAGACGGCGTCAGGCCTTTGCGACATGGCCAGAAGCTGCGTCGCGGCGCGGTGGCCCGACGCCTGGGAGAAGTCGCCTTCCACGATGATCGGGGCCTGATCAGTCAGGGCCGAGACATAGCCGGCGGCCCGGGTGTCGGCCTCGACGTTGGCGGCGGCGCCGCGAATGTGGGCGATGCGGCGTCGGCCCGTGGCGCGCAGATGCTGAACCGCCGCGACCGCCCCGCCGTGATTGTCGATGACGATGGAGGCGCGACCAGCCTCGGCCGTGCCGGCGTTCATCAGCAGGACCGGCATACGCCCGACAAACTCATTGGCCAGATTGGCGGCGTCGACATGGGGCGACAGGACGATCATCCCGTCCACGCGGCCGCGCATGGAACGGACAGCCGCCAGCGTGTCCTCTGCGCCGTCATGAGAGCTGGAGACGATCAGATGTTTGCCGTGCGCCCGCGCGGCTAAATCCATGCCCCGGATCAGCTCCGAGAAGAACTCGCCGAACAGATCGGGCAGGATGACGCCGATGGTGTCGTTCTTGCTGGTCGACAGGCTGCGCGCGCCGAAATGGGGGACGTAGCGCAGATGCTCCACAGCCTCGAGCACGCGCTGTCGCGTCGCATCCGACGTCACGCCCAGGCCGTTCAGCACACGAGAGACGGAGGCGACTGACACCTGGGCGCGTTCGGCCACGTCGCGCATGGTGGCGGCCTTGGCGGAAAGCAAACCCTCCTGCCCCGCAGAAGACGCGGTGGTTGGTGCGGCCATGTCCAATCGATCGTCTCCCTGAATCCTATCGTGCCGGCTCCTTATCGAAGTTCCGTCGATACAGAATGTAAGCGGTTACATGACACAGGAGTAATGTGCGCCGCAAGCGTTGCAAGGTCGCATTTCCGTCAATTTTCGGCACGTGCGCCGTTGCCGGCTCCATTGACGACAGGTCCAATGAAGCCGCTTCGCTATAGAATATCTCGTGCTTTCAGCGGCTAATCGGACGCGGGCGTGGCGGATCACCGTTGATGGTCATCAGACGTCGGCCGACGACGAGGCGTCTCTATGTCGCGCCCGTTCTGAACCACAAAAGGCCCGCAACGCGGCGACGTTGCGGACCTTTCGACTTGCGGTTTGCAACTGGATCGAGGGGTGTTCAGGAGGCGTCCAGCTCGGCCAGTCGCCCTCTCAGCATCTGCAGCATGGCCGAAAAGTCGCGACCGCCATGACCGATGCCGTCGAACAGAGCGTACATGGCCTCGGCCTGGGCGCCCAGCGGGGTGGTGGCGCCGGACTTGGCGGCCGCGTCCTGCGCCAGCTTCAGGTCCTTCAGCATCATCGCCGTGGCGAATCCGCCCTGATAGTCGCGGTTGGACGGGGCGGTCGGCACCGGGCCGGGCCAGGGGTAATAGCTGGTCACGCTCCAACACTGGCCGGACGACTTGGACGCGATCTCGAAGAAGCGCTCCGGATCCAGGCCGAGTTTTTCAGCCAGGGCGATGGCCTCGCAGGTGCCCAGCATGGAAATGCCCAGCAGCATGTTGTTGCAGATCTTGGCGGCCTGACCCGCGCCGTGATCGCCGGCGCGGATGGTGATGCGGCTCATCGGCTCCAGCGCCGCCTCGACGCGCGCGAAATCGCCCTCTTCACAGCCGACCATGAAGGCCAGCGTGCCCGCATCCGCCGCCGCCGTGCCACCCGACACCGGAGCGTCGGCGAAGGCGTAACCCGCCTCCTTGGCGAGGCCCGCGACCGTCCTCGCCGCTTCAACGTCGATGGTCGAACAGTCCAGCAACAGGGCGGCGGACGGCGCCGCGCCGACGATCTGTTCGGAATAGACGGATCGCACATGTGGACCGGCGGGCAGCATGGTGATGACCACCTCGGCGTCCTTGACCGCCTCCGCGACCGATCCAACGGGGGTGCAGCCCTGGGACGCGGCCCGCTCCAGCGCGCTGGGCGACAGGTCGAAGGCGGAGACCGCATGGCCCGCCCTGGCCTGATTGGCCGCCATGCCCCCGCCCATATTGCCCAGGCCGATGAAGACGATCTTGGTCATGGTCTCTCTCCCTTTTGTCGGCGCCGAGGTCAGGCCAGCGGCGTCCATTTTTCATTGTCGGCCAACGGCGCGAACAGCGCGTCCAGCGTCGCGTCGGAAACGCCCGACAGGTCCGCCGGAGACCATTTCGGCGCATTGTCCTTGTCCACGATCACGGCCCGCACGCCTTCCTGGAAGTCGTGCGTCGCGCCGATCCGGCCGCTGACGGCGTATTCTACGGCCATGTTGGCGTCGAAGGACGCTGCCTTCGTCCCCTCGCGGATGTGACGCAACGTGACCTTCAGCGAGGTCGGGGATTTGGTCTTCAACGTCGCCAGTTGCGAGACCGCCCAGTCCGATCCATCGGCTTGAAGCGCCGCGAAAATCTCCTCCACGGTGTCGAAGGCGAACAGCCGGTCGATGGCCTCGCGGCGGGACGCGAGCGGCGCAGGTCCGGCGTCCTTGGCGTGGCGCGCGGCCACCGATGCTGGATCGGCGGGGTCGGCCAGCAGATCGGTCTTCAACGCCTCGATGCCCTCTGACGGCACGAAATGGGTGTGGATTCCCAGGCCCACTGTATCGGCCGCCTTCAGCCGTGCGCCGGTCAGGCCAATCCAGACGCCCGTCTGTCCGGGCAGGCGGGGCAGGAACCAGCCGCCTCCGACCTCAGGATACAGGCCGATGCCCGTCTCCGGCATGGCGTAGGTGGTGCGTTCGGTGGCGATGCGGACATCCGCCGGTTCGGAAATCCCGACCCCGCCGCCCATGACGATGCCGTCCACGATGGCGGTGATCGGCTTGGGATAGCCGAACATTAGCGCGTTCAGCTGATACTCCGCCTTGAAGAAGGCGCGCGCATCCACACCGTCGCCCGCGCCGCTTTCGGCGATCATGCGGATGTCGCCGCCCGCGCAGAACCCACGTTCGCCCGTATGATCGACCAGCACGGAGCGCACGGCCGCGTCGTCGCGCCAACTCAGCAGAGTGGCGATCATCGTTTCGCACATGGGCCGGTTCAGGGCGTGGATCGCCTTGGGCCGGTTCAGGGTGATGCGGCCGACGCCGTTCTCGATACGTGTGATGATCTCGGCTTCGCTCACTTGGCCATCTCCCGCGCGATAATCACGCGCATGATCTCGTTCGTGCCTTCCAGGATGCGGTGGACCCGCAGGTCGCGCACGATCCGTTCCAGCGGATAGTCCTTCAGATAGCCATATCCGCCGTGCAGTTGCAGCGCCTCGTCGGCGATCTGGAAACAGGCGTCCGTGGCCAGCCGCTTGGCCATGGCGCACCATTTGGTCTTTTCGGGGTGGTCGTTGTCGAGGGCCCAGGCGCCGCGCAGCACCATCAGACGCGCCGCCTCAAGGTCCGTCGCCATGTCGGCCAGGCGGAACTGCAGCGCCTGAAATTCGGCCAGCGGTTTGCCGAACTGTTTGCGCGTGGCGACATAGCTCAGCGCCGTCTCAAGCGCCAGCCGCGCCCCGCCCAGCGAACAGGCTGCGATGTTCAGCCGCCCGCCGTCCAGACCGGCCATGGCGTAGCGGAAACCCGCCCCCTCTTCGCCCAGCAGATTGGCGACTGGCACGCGGCAGTCGTCGAACTGGACGACGGCGGTCGGCTGGGCGTTCCAACCCATCTTCTTTTCCTGCGCGCCGAACGACAGGCCGGGCGTGCCGGCCTCGACAACGATGGCGCTGACGCCTTTAGCCCCCTCCCCGCCCGTACGGACCATGACGACATAGACATCCGATGTGCCCGCGCCGGAGATGAAGGCCTTGGAGCCGTTCAGCACGAAATGATCGCCGTCCCGCAACGCCGTCGTCCGCAGCGCCGCCGCGTCGGAGCCCGAGCCCGGCTCAGTCAGGCAGTAAGAGGCGATCCTGTCCATCGTCACCAGCGAGGGCACGAACCGCGCCCGCAGATCGTCCGATCCGAAACGGTCGATCATGGACGTCGCCATATTGTGGATCGAGATGAAGGCCGCGGTGGCCACGTCGCCGCGCGACAACTCCTCGAAGATGAGCGCCGCCTCGACCCGGCCCAGGGCCATGCCGCCGTGTTCCTCGCCGGTGTAGATGCCGCAGAAGCCCATCTCGGCCGCCTGTTTCATCACATCGACGGGGAAATACTTGTCCTCGTCCCAGCGGGCCGAATGGGGCGCCAGTTCGGCGTCTGCGAAAACGCGCGCCGCGTCCTGAATGGCGCGCTGATCGTCGGTAAGGGCGAAATCCATATCTCGTCACTCCCCGCCCCTCGCCCGTCATCCTCGGACTTGACCCGAGGATCGGAGGCGGGAGCGTCTGTGCGTCCGCGTTATCGCACAAGCGGCGGACAATCCGGCCCTCGGGTCAAACCCGAGGGTCACGGCGTTTGCTATCAGCGCATCGTCGGAATGACGAACGACGAATCCGAATGCTCAAGCGCGCTGTCGGGCCAGCGGGCGGTGACGGTCTTGGTCTTGGTCCAGAAGCGGACGCCCTCCATGCCGTGCTGGTTGATGTCGCCGAAGGCCGAGCGCTTCCAGCCGCCGAAGGTGTGATAGGCGACCGGCACCGGGATCGGCACATTGATCCCGACCATGCCGACGTTGACCCGGGCGGCGAAGTCGCGGGCCGCACGGCCGTTTTGGGTGAAGATGGCGACGCCGTTGCCGTACTGGTGGTTCGACGGCAGAGCCAGCGCCTCCTCGAACGTCTCGGCCCGCACGATCTGCAGCACGGGACCGAAGATTTCTTCCTGATAGGACGACATCTCGGGCTTCACATGGTCGAACAGCGACGGGCCGATGAAGTATCCCTTCTCGTGGCCCTGGAGGCTGAAGTCGCGGCCGTCCACGACCAGTTCGGCGCCTTCCTGCACGCCCTTCTCGATCCAGCCGGCGATGCGATCGCGGTGCTGGGCGGTGACGACGGGGCCGTAGTGGGCGCCCGCGTCTGTCGAGACGCCGACCCGCATCGACGGGATTTCGGCGACCATCCGCTCGCGCAGTTCGTCCGCCGTCTTCTTGCCGACCGGCACGACGACCGGCAGGGCCATGCAGCGTTCGCCCGCCGAGCCATAAGCCGCGCCGGACAGGTCCTTGATCACCTGATCCATGTCTGCGTTAGGCAAGACGATGCCGTGGTTCTTGGCGCCGCCCATGGCCTGGACCCGCTTATGATTGGCCGCCCCGGTCTGATAAACATAGTGGGCGATGTCGGACGACCCGACGAAGCTGACGGCGTGGACCAGCGGGTGGGTCAGGATGGCGTCGACCGCCGTCTTGTCGCCATGCACCACATTCAGCACGCCGTTAGGCGCACCGGCTTCCAGCATCAGTTCGGCCAGACGCACCGGCACCGACGGATCGCGCTCGGACGGCTTCAGGACGAAGGTGTTGCCGACCGCGATGGCCACGCCGAACATCCACATCGGGATCATGGCCGGGAAGTTGAACGGGGTGATGCCCGCCACCACGCCCAGCGGCTGTCGCATCGAATAGACGTCGATGCCGGGCCCGGCGCCATAGGTGTATTCGCCCTTCAAGGCGTGCGGGATGCCGCAGGCGAACTCGATCACCTCCAACCCGCGCTGGATGTCGCCTTTGGAGTCGGCGATGACCTTGCCATGTTCGCTGGACAGCAGTTCGGCCAGTTCGTCCATGTTCGCCTCAACCAGGCGCTTGAACTCGAACATAACGCGGGCGCGGCGCTGGGGGTTGGTGCTGGACCAGCCGTCAAAGGCGTTCTGCGCCGCCTGAACCGCGCGATCAACCTCGCCCGTCGTGGCCAGTTGCACGCGGGCCTGAACCTCGCCGGTGTTGGGATTGAACACGTCGGCGAAACGGCCGGACGCGCCGTCAAAGGCGGCGCCGTCGACGAAATGGCGGATGTCGCGCATGGCTGCAGATCTCCCGTGATCGTTATTCTTGTGGCCCTCTCTTGCTAGCATCGCCGCACAAGGCTCGATAATG
Source organism: Brevundimonas sp. EYE_349 (assembly GCF_023147505.1). GTDB lineage: Bacteria > Pseudomonadota > Alphaproteobacteria > Caulobacterales > Caulobacteraceae > Brevundimonas. Next base: position 22,872 of record NZ_JAHXPB010000011.1, read on the forward strand.
CGAAATTGCAGGAATCGATCTGCATTTTTGCATGAGCGAGGGTCATGTTCGACTGGGACGATCTGCGCATCTTCGTCGCAGCCGCACGGGCGGGGTCGCTGGGGGGCGCTGCGCAACGGCTGGGGGTGGACGCCGCGACCGTGGGCCGCCGGGTCGCCCGGCTGGAGAGCGCGCTGAAATCGACGCTGGTGGTGCGCTCCACCACCGGACTTCATCTGACGGCGGCCGGCGCCCAGCTTCTGGACATTGGACTGGAGGCCGAGGGGGCGATGGAGGCGGTGGCGCGCGTCACCCAGCCGGACACCCTAGCTGGCGTGGTGCGCATCAGCGCCTCCGAAGGCTTCGGCGTCACCCTGATGGCCCCCGCGCTGGCCGGATTGGGTCGCGCCAGTCCCGGCCTTCGGATCGAACTGGCCGCCAACGCCGGCTTCCTGTCGCCCAGCCGCCGCGAGGTGGACATGGCCATCACCCTGGCGGCGCCCGATGCGGCGCGGCTGATCGTGGAGCCGCTGACGCCCTATCAACTGGCCCTGTACGCCGCGCCCGACTATGTGGCCCACCATGGCGCGCCCGATACTGTCGAGGCCCTGAGCGGCTTCGACATCGTGGGCTATATCGACGATCTGATCTATGCGCCCGAGCTTCGCTATCTGGACGAGATCCGACCCGGCCTGACGCCGCACCTGGGGTCGTCCTCGATCCGTGCGCAGAGAGAGATCATCGCGGCCGGCGGCGGGATCGGCGTCCTGCCGTGTTTCATGGCGACGGGACTTCAGCGCGTGGCGCCCGACGTGCTGATCGAGCGACGATTCTGGCTGGCCACCCACCGCGAGGTGCACGACACCGCGCGCCTGCGCACAGTCCGAACATGGCTGAAGACGCTGTGCGCCGACCACCGCGACCGTTTGCGGCCCTTCGCGACTCCCTCGGTCTGACGCCGCCTGTGTTTCGGATGACACGACCCGAACACAGTTCGTCAGGCGATGGAACATCGGCCGCGGTCAAATCTTAATAGGGCGTAAGCGAGACACGCCATGACCCTGATCCTCGGCCTGACCCTGATGACCACCCTGCTGGGCGCACCCGCCGACGCCCTGCCGCGCGAGCGCGCCGGCTTCAGGCCGGCGCAAGTACAGAAGGCGTCGGTTGCGCCCCAGGACCGTTTCAGCGTGCGTCTACGCTGCACCGCCCTGGCGTCCGGTCATGTCACAGACTGCGTGGTTCTGGAGGAAACCAAGCCTGGCTACGGCTTTGGCGAAGCGGCCCTGGCCCTGATGAACGATGCGCAGGTCACGCCTATCACCGAACAGGGCCGCGCGGTGGATGCCCAATTCGAACGCACGATCGACTTTACGCCGTAATCGGTCGTTCGAACGCCTTCAGGATGGGGCACGGCCCCTCCTCGTTGCGCGCGCAGTCGGACGCCAGGCGCTGAAGCGCAGCCCGCGCCGCCTGCATATCGGCGATCTGACGATCCAGTTCCGCGATGCGCGACTTCGCCATGGCCCGGACCCTGGTTCGATCCGCGCCTGAATCCAACGTCAGCAGTTCGCCGATCTGCGCCAGGGTGAACCCTGCCGTCTGGGCCTGACGGATGAAGCGCAGCCGGTCCGCATCGGCTGGCCCATAGCGCCGCGTCGTGCCGTCTCCCACCGGCGTCTCCAGCAGGCCGCGCCGCTGATAATAGCGGATCGTCTCCACCCCGACCGCCCCCGCCTTGGCCAGCCCGCCGATCGTCATCGCCATCGCTTGACTCCGTACCATGGTACAGACCCTACAGGGGGTGCAGCCCGTTGTCAGCCCGTCTGGATCTTCGATGCCGCACCCCGAAAAGACCGCCATCCTGTATCGAATGGTCATGCCGGAACACGTTTGCCCGTATGGCCGGAAATCGCTGTGGCTGCTGAAACGCAAGGGCTACCAGGTCGATGATCGCCATCTGACGAGCCGCGCCGAGACCGACGCCTTCAAGGCCCAGCACGACGTCAAGACCACGCCCCAGACCTTCATCGCCGGCCAGCGCATCGGCGGCCATGACGACCTGCGCCGGTTTTTCGGACAGAGCGTCCCGGCGCCGGGGCAGACCAGCTATACGCCCGTCCTCGCCGTATTCGCCGTCGCCCTGCTGATCGCCGCCGCCATCGCCTGGCTGCGGTTCGGAACCCTGGTCAGCCTGTCGATCCTGCCCAACTTCATCGCGACGGCCATGTGCCTGCTGGCCATGCTGAAGCTGCAGGATGTCGAGAAATTCTCGACCATGTTCCTGAACTATGACCTTCTCGCGCAGAAATGGCCGGGCTACGGCTATGTCTATCCCTTCGCGGAACTGGGCGCGGGCGTCCTGATGCTGGCGGGCGCGCTGACCTGGCTGTCGGCGCCGGTCGCCCTGTTCATCGGCGGCGTGGGCGCCGTCTCGGTGTTCAAGGCCGTCTATGTCGACAAGCGGGAGCTGAAATGCGCCTGCGTCGGAGGGGCGTCCAACGTGCCGCTGGGCTTCGTCAGCCTGACCGAGAACCTGATGATGATCGCCATGGCGGCCGCCCTGCTGGTCATGGCCGTATGACGCGCGGCCAAGGACGTATGAACGCATGACCCAATTCCCCCTCGACCGCCGCAGCCTGTTGCGAGGGTTCGCGGCCGGCGGCGGCCTGATGGCGTTGCAGGCCGCCCTGCCCGCCTGGGCCCATACGGGATCACCCGGCTTGCCGAGCCTGACCGGCCCGAACATCGACCTGACAGTGGGCCATTCGCCGTTCACCGTGGGCGGACGCACGGGCCATGCGGTGACCGTCAACGGAACCCTCCCAGCCCCGCTCATCCGCCTGCGCGAAGGCCAGAACGCGCGGCTGACCGTCACCAACACCCTGGACGAAGACACCTCGATCCACTGGCACGGCCTGTTGCTGCCCTTCCAGATGGACGGGGTGCCGGGCATCAGCTTTCCCGGCATCAAGGCCGGCGAGACCTTCGTCTATGAGTTCCCGGTCATCCAGTCGGGCACCTACTGGTACCACAGCCATTCCAATCTGCAGGAGGCGATGGGCCACTACGGCCCCCTCGTCATCGACCCGGCGGGCGCCGATCCGGTCGCCTATGACCGCGAACACGTGCTGGTCCTGTCAGACTGGAGCTTCCTGCATCCGCACCAGATCCTGGACAAGCTGAAGAAGAGCCCCGGCTATTTCAACCGCCAGCGCACCACCCTGGCCGGCCTGATCGACGGGTCGGACCGGATGAGCCCTGAGGAGCGGCGGATGTGGGGGGCGATGCGGATGGACCCGCGCGACATCCTGGACGTCAATGGCGCGACCTACACCTATCTGATCAACGGCCATGGTCCGCAGGAAAACTGGACCGGCCTGTTCCGGCCCGGCGAGCGGGTGCGCCTGCGCATCATCAACGCCTCGGCCATGTCGATCTTCAACGTGCGGATTCCCGGCCTGGCCATGACCTTGGTCAACGCCGACGGCCAGAACGTGCGCCCGGTCGAGACCGACGAGTTCCAGATTTCGGTCGCCGAAACCTATGACGTCATTGTTCGCCCCACCGAGGACCGCGCCTATACCATTGTGTCCGAGGCCATCGACCGATCCGGCATGGGCCGCGCCACCCTGGCGCCCCGCCTGGGCATGGCGGCGGAGGTCCCGTCGCTGAGACCCGTTCCGAACCTGACCATGCGGGACATGGGCATGGGGAGCATGGGAGACATGGGGGACACGAACGGCATGGACCACGACGGGATGGATCATGGCGGCATGTCCATGCGCGATCCGTCCAAGGCGCCGCCGGGCATGGCGGTGGGCGTCGGCGTGGACATGATCTCGCCCGCTCCTGCCGACCGGCTGGGCGAGCGACCGCTGGGGCTGAAGGACGCGCCGCACCGCGTGCTGGTCTATACCGATCTGGTTTCGCTGAACCCCAACACGGACCGCCGCCCGCCGTCGCGCAGCCTGGAAATCCACCTGACCGGCAATATGGAGCGGTTCATGTGGGGTTTCGACGGGCGCAAGTTCTCGGAACTGGTCCAGCCGATCCGGTTCGAGCGCAACGAGCGGGTGCGCGTGACCCTGGTCAACGACACCATGATGTCCCACCCCATCCATCTGCACGGCCATTTCTTCGAACTGGTCACGGGCGGGCCGGCCGGTCATCAGCCGTTGAAGCACACGGTCAATGTCGCGCCGGGATCGAAGGTCACCTTCGACCTGACCGCCGATGCGCCGGGCGACTGGGCCTTCCACTGTCACCTGCTGATGCACATGCACGCGGGCATGTTCAACGTCGTGACCGTGCGCCCGCTGCATGGAGGCGCCGCATGAGCCGCCTTTTCCTGACCCTGACGCCCCTGCTGCTGGCGGCCGGCCTCGCACAGGCCCAGTCCGTCGATCCCCATGCCGGCCATCACCAGGCGCAGCCGGCGCGGGCCGCCACACCGACCGTTGATCCGCACGCGGGCCATGCGATGCCCCCTTCCGTCGATCCTCATGCGGGACACGACATGGGCAGGATGGATGCTCAGCCGGCGGACCCGCACGCCGGTCATGACATGAGCACGATGGGCGCGACGGCCGATCCCCACGCGGGTCACGACAGGGGCGGCATGAGCATGGCCGCGCCCAACGCTCCGCCCCCCTCCGCCGCCCTGTCCGGCCCCGCCCATGCCGCCGACACCGTCTTCGGCGCCCAGGCCATGGCCGCCTCGCGCAGCCTGCTGATCGCAGAGAACGGCGACGTGCGCACGACCGGCGTCGTCATCGACCGGCTTGAGGCCGGCTTGGGCGACGGCGCCGACGCCTATCTGTGGGACGCCCAGGGCTGGACCGGCGGCGACATTCATCGCTTATGGTGGAAGACCGAGGGCGAAGGCGACCTGCAGGGCCGTCTGCACGAGGCGGAAATCCAGGCCCTGTACAGCCGCGCCATATCGCCGTTCTGGAACCTGCAGGCGGGCGTGCGTCAGGATATTCGCCCGGATGGACCGGATGCGACCCACGTTGTGCTGGGCTTCCAGGGACTGGCGCCCCATTGGTGGGAGATCGACGCCGCCGCCTTTTTGTCCACCAAGGGCGACCTGAGCGCCAAGGTCGAGGCCGAATACGACCAGCGCATCACCCAGCGGCTGATCCTGCAGCCGCGTGTCGAGGCCGCCCTGTCCGCTCGCGACGCGCCGGAACTGGATCTCGGTGCGGGCCTGTCGTCCATCCAGGCAGGGCTGCGTCTTCGCTATGAGTTCACGCGCGAGTTCGCCCCCTATTTCGGGATAGAATGGACCCGCGCCCTGGGATCGACCACCGACCTGATCGCGGCGCGCGGCGGGGAAGCGGACAAGACCCAGGTCGTCGTGGGCCTGAAGGCCTGGTTCTGAAGGAACGGTCGGCTCAGGCCAACATCAAGGGCGCGGTCTGGAACACCACGCCGACACCCGCAATGACGCCCCCCGCCACCGCCATCCTCAGGCCGAAGGCCCGGGTGTCGTCCGGCTCGGCCCGGCGAAGCTGGGACGCCGCGCGCCAGCCCCCGGCGGAGATGGCGCCCAGACACGCCAGGCTGAAGACCAGGCCGATGACCTTGCCGCCCGCCGCGTCGCGCCAAGCCACGTCCGCGAAACTGGCCAGCAGGTAGAGCCCCAGGAAATGCACGGCCCAGATCATCAGGCCGCCTAGGGCCACGACCCAGAACCTCACGACATCACGCCGGGGAACAGGCGCACCAGCAGGGTCGTGCCCGCCCCTTGAAGCGCCGTGAAGGCCAGGAACAGGGCGATCAGTTCGAACGTGGCTGGCCGCTTGGGCGACAGATGACCGAACATCCAGCGCAGCGCCGCGAACGGCCCCATCAGAAGACAGATTCCCGCGAACAACCCTTGCCAAGCCAGCAGGGCGAAGACGGTCGCGCCCTGGCTGGAGACGTCGGGCCGCAGCCCCGAGCCCCACCAGGCCGAGGCCTCCGCCGCCCAGGCCCCGCCCGCCGCCAGGCTCGCCAAAAGCATTACAGCCGCCGCGACCACCGGACTGCGCGGTCGATCCAGCTTCAGCGCGGCCTGCGCCGCCCAGCCCCCGACGCCGACCAGGACCAGCAGGCCCAGCGTCAACGGCAGGGAACCCAGGTCCGGCGGGGCCTGCCACAGGTCGGGTCGGCGGCTCCACAGGAAGACATAGGAGAAACAGGCCATGACGGCGACCATGCCGCCGACGATCAGGGTGATGACCATGGCCCACCAGCCGTGGCTGGAGGGCCCCGACACATAGGTCGGCAGCCGGACTCCGCCGCCGACGTCCACGGTCTCATGCGAGTTCGGCCGATCCAGCCGCCAGGCCCACTCCCAGATGCAATAGATCGCCAAAAGACCGCTGATGACCGACAGCAGATAGGCCTGGACGGTCAGGATCAGGAAGAAGCCGGCTGTGAAGATCGCGCCCCACACATGCCAGCTGGAAGGCCGGGGGATGCGCAGCACATATTGCGGCTCGGCGTTGACCGGACTGGTGATCAAGGTCTCGCGGTCTCCCCGCGGCGCGCCTGGCAGGAAGTACCGGCCCGCCACAACGTCCCGCGCCAGATCCTTCTGGTCCCACAGGGGATAGAGGCTTCGGATGACCGGCGACGAGCGCAGCGAGTATCGGCCCGACGGCAGCCACTCCAGCCCCGCCCCGCCGAAGACGTTGCCCGCCTCCCTGGCGCGGAACGGGCGGAAGTTGCGGATCATGTCCACGACCCACAACAGCACGGCCAGGCCGAACAGGAACGATCCCACCGTCGAGATCATGTTGGGCAGGTCCCAGCCTCGATCCGGCAGATAGGTATAGACCCGGCGCGGCATCCCCATCAGCCCGGTCAGATGCATCGGCAGGAAGGTGACGTTGTGGCCGACGAACATCAGCCAGAATATCCACTTGCCCCAGCGTTCAGACAGGGGCCGCGCGCTCGACATCGGCAGCCAATAGTAGATGGCCGCGAACAGCGGGAACACCATCCCTCCGATCAGGACGTAATGCAGGTGGGCGACGATGAAGTAGCTGTCGTGGGCCTGCCAGTCGAACGGCACCATGGCCACCATAACCCCCGTCAGCCCCCCCATGACGAAGGTGACCAGCCCCCCGACCGCGAACAGCCCCGGCGCGTTGAACCGCATCTTGCCGGCCGCCAGGGTGGCGATCCAGGCGAAGACCTGCACCCCCGCTGGCACGCTGACAGCCATCGAGGCGGCGCTGAAATAGTTGATCGAGATCTGCGGCATGCCCGTGGTGAACATGTGGTGGGCCCAGACGCCGAAACTGATGAAGCCCGTCGCCAGCATGGCCAGCACCACCAGCCGGTATCCGACCAGCTTGGTCTGGGCCACCGCCGGGATCAGGGTCGACATCGCCCCCGCCGCCGGCAGGAAGATGATGTAGACCTCCGGGTGTCCGAAGAACCAGAACAGGTGCTGCCACAGCATGGGGTCGCCGCCCTTGGACGCATCGAAGAAGGGCCAGCCCAGCGCGCGCTCCAACTCCAGCAACAGGGTCGACAGGATGATCGACGGGAAGGCGATGATGATCATGCAGGCGAAGATCAGCATGGCCCAGGCGAAGATCGGCAGCTTGTCCAGCGTCATCCCCGGCGCGCGGGTCTTCAGCACCCCGACGATGATCTCGATAGCCCCGGCGATGGCCGAAATCTCGATGAAGCCGATGCCCAGCAGCCAGAAGTCGGCGTTGATCCCCGGCGAATAGGTCATCGAGGTCAGCGGCGGATACATGAACCAGCCGCCGTTGGGCGCCAGGCCGAAGAACAGCGAACAGAAGAAGCACAGCCCCCCGATCAGATAGGCCCAGAAGGCATAGGCCGACAGGCGCGGAAACGGCAGGTCGCGCGCCCCCAGCATCTGCGGCAGCAACAGCACGCCCAACGCCTCGACCGCCGGCACGGCGAACAGGAACATCATCACCGTGCCATGCATGGTGAAGATCTGGTTGTAGGTCTCCTGCGCCAGGAACCCCGTCATCGGCAGGGCCAGTTGCGTGCGCATCAACAGCGCCAGAACCCCGGCCAGCACGAAGAACAACATGGCCGCGCCGACGTAATAGACGCCGACGAAGTTGTTGTTGATCGCGGTGATCCACTCCCACGGCTTGCGCGGGCCGCACCAGACCTCCTCCAACTGTTCCAGTTCGCCCTCGGGCCGGGGCTCGGAAGTCGGAAAGCGCGTGTAGAGCTCGGTGTCGAACCTAGTTTCCGAACTCATTTCAGACTTTCCAGATAGGCGGCGACGGCCCGCAGGTCTTCCCCAGCCAGGACCGGATAGGAAGGCATCCTGTTGCCGGGCTTGATCGCCTGGCTGTCGGAAATCCAGCCCGCCATCGTGCCCTGATTGTTGGGCAGGATGCCGGCGCCCAGGGTCTGACGCGATCCGACATGCGTCAGATCAGGTCCTGCCAGCCCATTGGCCTCCGTCCCGCGAATGGTGTGGCAGGCGGCGCAGCCGGAGGCCGCGAACACCTGACGTCCCTGGTCGATCAGGGCCGGCGTCTCCTGCGCCGAAACCACCGGCTGGGCCACCCTGGCCTGGCGCGCCCTCCAGGCGTCGAAGCCGTCCGGCGCATGGGCCACCACCACCAGCCCCATCAGCGCATGCGGCCCGCCGCAGTATTCCGCGCACTGGCCGCCATAAGTCCCCGGTTGGTCAGCCTGCAGCCGCATGAAGTTGCGACGACCAGGAATCATGTCGGTCTTGCCGCCCAGGCGGGGGACCCAGAAGCTGTGGATCACGTCGGCGCTTTCCAGTTCAAACACGACCGGTTGGCCCACGGGAATATGCACCTCGTTGGCGTCCTGCAGGATTTCGCCACCCTGTTCGTCCAGATAGGCCACGCGCCACCACCACATCTCGCCGGTCACGCGTATGCGCATTTCGCCAGGCCGGGGCGCATCGGCGATCCGCGCGGTGGTGTTCAGCCCATAGATGAGCAGCCCCGTCAGGACGACGACCGGAAAGACCAGGCCCGCCGCCCAGATCAGCCGCTCGCCGCCCACGCGCTGCTTCCATTTGCGCGATCCGAACAGCGCCACGCCCAGCGCCGCCAGCACGATCGCCATGACAACCACCGACATGATGAACAGCACCCAGGCCACGGTGTGGATCGGCGCCGCGAACGGCCCTGCCGGGTCCAACACGGGTGGGGGCCAGCCGGTGGTTCCGGGCGTCGGTTCAGTCGTCATCGAGCGAGTACAGATAGGCCGCGACATCGCGGGCTTGGTCGGGTGACAGGGGCATGGGCGGCATGGCGGTTTGGGGGTCCAGCGAGGGGGCGTCGATCAGCCATTGGATCAGCACGTCCGGCTGATTGGGCAGTCGGCCTGCGATCATCGGCCGGGCGCCGAATCCGGCCAGGTTGGAGCCGCTGCGACCCTGGGGCCAGGCGACGCCGGGGATCTTGTGACACGCGGCGCAACCGATCTCTTGCACGACGCCCAACCCCCTGGCCGCATCGCCCTGCGCCACCTGACGGGGCAGATCGGCCTTGTCCACGCAAGCGGCCAGCATCAGGGGCAGGCCGGCGATCAGCCACCCCCTCTTGCTTCGGCGCGTCTGCGTCGACCCTGTCATCCCGCCCCCAAAAGCCAGACCAAACAATCCGCTGCCGGGATCGGGGTTCCCCGGTGCGACACGCCGCCCCGGCCGCACGCCGGAACCTTCGCCATAGAGGCGGGTTCGAAGGGGCGTGCGCGCGCCCCTCCCCCTCATCGGTCTGTCTTTCGCCCTGGCGGCCCTCGCGGCCTGCGATTCCTCGCGCGGACAGACGGATGCGGCCTTCAGCGCCGATGGCCGGATCATCGCCATGAGCGGCGGCGCCGGCGGGGCTGCCAACGCCTGTTTCGCCTGTCACGGCCTGCAGGGTCAGGGCGATGGGGTTTCCGCTCCGCGCCTTGCCGGACTGGATGTCGGCTATCTGCAGAAGCAGATGGAGGACTACGCCTCTGGCCTCCGTCCCGACGACCAGATGACCCGTATCGCGAAGGCGCTGAACCAGGCAGATCGCCGCGCCGTCGCCGCCTGGTACGCCGGTCTGCCTGCTTCCTCGGTCCAGACTGACCCCGCCCCCGCTCCGGCCGTCTATCTTTCGGGCGACCCATCCCGCGGCATAGTGGCCTGCGCCTCTTGCCACGGCGTCGATGGCGAGGGGACGGGTCGCGGCGGCAACCCCCAGATCGCCGGCCAGCCCGCCGCCTATACTCTGGAGCAGATCAACCGCTGGAAGTCGGGCAAGCGCCGTAACGACCCGCGCGGCGTCATGGCCGCCGCCGTCAAACCGCTTTCGGACCCAGAAGCCCGCGCAATAGCGCTTTGGCTGTCGACACGACCCGCCGCTCCAGCGCCCGCCAGCGCCGCTGCCACCGGGTCCGCTTCCGTGGACGCAGCGGCACGACCGGCAGCATCGCGTGAAACACGTCGTCCCGATCGATCAGATGGTGCTTGAGCGCGGCTCCCGCGTGAATGGGGATCATCAGCAGCAGCGTCAGCACCATGCCCCAATGCATCCACTCCGCCGCCGCCTCGATCGCCCATAGCTGAGTGTTCGACAAATCCTGCAGAGGCAGCAAGGGCCAGGGAATGAACCCCAGCGCCTCCAGCTGGCGCGTCCGGTCCGTCGCCGAAACCATCGCCCAGCCCGTCAGCGGCAGGCCGAACAGACAGATGTAGAAGAGGTAGTGGGTGATGTGCGCCGCCCAGCTTTCCCAGCCCGGCTTGTCCGCATCGTTGACCAGATCCGGCGCCATCAGCCGCCAGGACAGCCGGCCGATCACCAGGATCAGCATCAGCACCCCGATGGCGAAATGCAGGTCATAGGCCGCGACCATGGCCGCCCCCACCGGCTGGCGCCCCATCCAGAAGCCCCAACCGATCTGAAACACCACCAGCCCTGCCATGGTCCAGTGAAAGGCGATGGCGACCGGCGAATAGCGGCCCTCGTCATGATGGCCCGCCGCCCATTCCAGAGCCTGCTGGAACAGCCGAACGATCATGCCGCGACCTCTCGCGTCGGCCCCAGCATCCGCCCTAGGACCGCCAAAGCCGCGAACAGATAGAGCGCCGACGCCGGGGCCCACATGATCAGCCCCGCCGCCTGCTGATCCTCAAGCGGCGTCATGCCCCAGGCCAGTGTGGTGTAGAAGTGCGGCGCATAGACCGGTTGCCCGGCGAAGGTCAGCACCGCCCCCAGCAATCCCATCGCCAGCATGGCCGCCAGCAAGGCCACGACCACCGCCGGGGCCGACGCGGCTCTGACCCTGGTCCAGAACCAGACGGCGCTCGCCAGCAGACTTAATTGCATAACCCAATAGAGGGCGTCGTTCGAAAGCGCCGCGCCATACAGGCCCGGCGCGTGCCAGGCCCACAGCACCACCGCCTGCACCGCCGTCGCAAGGATCAGCCCGGCGCCGTCACGACGGGGCGTCGCCCAGGCCAGCAGCGGCGCGGCGACGCCGACCAGAAGCACGTGGTGCACCGTCCGCGCCGAAAACAACGCCGAGCTTAGGGCGCACAAAGGAGAGACGAAACTGATCGCCAGAACCCCCATCCCCATCAGACCGAACACCCGGCGCCGCCCGTCCAGCCGCGTTGTCAAAAGCATCGTAACGACCAGCATGACGCCCAACAGGACCGGGTCCAGGTTCCAACGCCAATCGCCCGCCTCCGGCGCCGGACCGCAGTAGGGCGTCCAGATCGGTCCTGCATTCATGATCCGCCCCCACACGCGCCCGCTCACGGCATGAAGTTCAAAACCTCGAAGGCCGGCTCAGTTCCTCTCGCAAATCCGTCTGCGGCGATTGGTCTGGCTCGTTTTCCTCGGGCCGGCGTCTCATTCGGCGGGGCAGAGCGGCGTGAGCGATCGCTCGATGGGCGAAAGGGTGTGGAATCTGCTGGAATGGAAGATCAGCGGCGAAATTCCATTGGCCGCGGCCGCGCGGTGGAGACGGAAAAGGACGATGTCGTGGTCGCCCGCCTCGACCTCCTTCTCCACGGAACAGTCCAGCCAGGCCGGCGCGCCGGCCAGGAAAAGCGCACCCTCCGGGCCGACCTGATAGTCCAGCCCGGAAAACCGATTATCGCCCGTCTGGGCCAGTTGGCGCGCGGCGACGGCATGGCTGTCTCCAAGGAACGAGATGCCGATGCGCGGGCGGGCGCGCAGCCGCCGCCAGGTCCACGAGCCACGCTTGATGCAGACCGACACGAGAGGCGGATTTAGCGACACAGCGACGAACGCGCTGGCCGTCATGCCAACGGGACGGGCGTCCTCCATGGCGCCCAATGCCGTCACGCCGGTCGGAAACAGACCGAAAAGCCGGCGCAGATCGGCCTCCTCGGTGATGGCGGCTAGGTTCGGCATGATCAAAAGCCTTCCGGGCGCAGGACGGGGGTTGCGTCGGATGGCTCCACGACGACACAGCGAGCCAACTCCGTCTCCCCATCGTCAGGGTTCAGACCAAAAGTTCCTGGCGAACGATCGCAGCGCCCGCGCCCAAAGCCGCGAGCTTTCCATTGGCGACCCGGCGAGACAGGGGCGCCATGCCGCAGTTGGTGGCGGGATACAGCTTGTCGGCGTCCACGAATTGCAACGCCTTCCTCAAGGTGTCCGCGACCTGTTCGGGCGTCTCGATGACGTCGGTCGCCACGTCGATGGCCCCGACCATCACCTTCTTGCCCCGGATCAGCTCGATCAGGTCCATCGGCACGCGCGAGTTCTGGGCCTCAAGCGAGATGATGTCGATGCTGGAGGTCTGCAGCTTCGGGAAGGCCTCTTCGTACTGACGCCACTCCGACCCCAGCGTCTTCTTCCAGTCGGTGTTGGCCTTGATGCCATAGCCGTAGCAGATGTGGACGGCCGTCTCGCATTTCAGCCCCTCGGCCGCCCTCTCCAGCGTGGCGACGCCCCAGTCGTTCACCTCGTCGAAAAAGACGTTGAAGGCGGGCTCGTCGAACTGGATGATGTCGACGCCGGCGGCCTCCAGTTCTCTGGCTTCCTCGTTGAGGATCTTAGCGAACTCCCAGGCCAGTTTCTCGCGGCTTTGGTAGTGGTCGTCGTACAAGGTGTCGATCATCGTCATCGGCCCCGGCAAGGCCCATTTGATCGGCTGGTCGGTCTGCTGGCGCAGGTATTTGGCGTCCTCGACGAAGACCGGCTTCTGACGGCTGACGGCGCCGACGACCACCGGCACGCTCGCATCATAACGATTGCGGATACGCATGGTCTTGCGGGCCTCGAAATCCACCCCGTCCAGATGCTCGATGAAGGTCGTGACGAAGTGCTGACGTGTCTGTTCGCCGTCGCTGACGATGTCGATCCCGGCGCGGCGCTGATCGTCCAGCGACAGGCGCAGGGCGTCCTGCTTGGCCTCGACAAGCTCATCGCCTTCCAGCTTCCAGGGCGACCACAGGGTCTCGGGCTCGGCCAGCCAGACGGGCTTTGGCAGGCTTCCGGCGGTGGATGTGGGCAACAGGGTTTTCATGACGGATGACTTCTTACGGAATGACGGATCAGGCGGCGAAGCTGGCGGACCATTGGTCCAGAACCTGCCGGTAGGGCTTGATGAAACGCTCTTCGACGAACCGGCCCTGTTCGACCGCCAGACGGCTGCGCTCCTCGCGGTCGTAGACGATGCGGGTCAGCGAATAGTCCTGGCACTGCAGGCTGGGCCGATACTGTTCCGACGCCGGGGAGTTGGCGTTGTAGATCTCGGGCCGATAGATCTTCTGGAAGGTCTCCATCGTGCTGATGGTGCTGACCAGTTCCAGATCGGTGTAGTCGCCCGTCAGGTCGCCGATGTGATAGAAGGCGAAGGGCGCGACGCTGCCCTTGGGCATGAAGTAGCGGACCTTCATCCCCATCTTGGCGAAATACTGATCGGTCGGGGAAAACTCGTCGTTCTCGTATTCGCTGCCCAGCACGGGGTGCTCGCCGCCGGTGCGGTGGTAGGTCTTGTTGCTCGACACGCTCAGGCAGATGACGGGGGGCTTGCCGAAATTATCGCGATAGGCGGCCGAGTTCAGGAAATGCTTGAACAGCTTGCCGTGCAGGTCTCCGAAGTCCGCAGGCGCGAAGGCGCCGGGATTGGCCTTCATATGCGCGGGCAGGACCACGCTGAAGTCGTAGTCGCGCACATAGGAGGAGAAGTTGTTGCCGACGATCCCGTCGATGCGCCGACCGGTCTGGCCGTCCACGATGGTCGTCTGAAGGATTTCGATCAGCGGGAAACTGTCCGTCTCCTCGCCTGGCGCCACGCTCATCTCGACGGAGACGATCTGCAGTTCGACCGCATAGCGATCCCCCCTCGGATTGTCCCAATGCGCCAGGGAGTTGAAGCGGTTGTCGATCATCCTCAGGGTGTTGCGCAGGTTTTCCTGTCGGCTTTCCCCCCGGGCCAGATTGGCGAAATTGGTCGTGATCCGCGTGTTGTCGGCGGGAACATAGTTCTCGTCGAGCGCGGTGCGCTTGATGGTGAATGTGAACGCGCTGTTCGCCATGGTCTCTGCCGTTGATGCTGGCGGAACAGCAGGCAGGAACGCGCGACCGCTCGCACACGGAAGCCTCCGTCGCGGCGTTCATGCGACCTGACCGACACCCCGCCGGAGGACGATATCTGTCGGGGCAGGTCTCCTGGCTCGCGGGTCACGGCTTCCGGCCCGGCCTTCCCGGAGGCGAACCCCCAGTGACATCCGATGGACCCTCAGCTCGCCGCTTACAGTTGCGGGGGCAGCGCCGGCTTCGACCGAAGTCTCACCGGCTTCCCTCTTAGCTCCGAACAGTTCGAACACCGCCCGAAGAACCACGACAAGCGGACACTGCCACAGCCACGCCTGAAGTCAACAATGATATAAAGATATCTTTATGTCCTTATACGATCTACCGCCACCTCGTCAGGCGGCCGTGGGATAGGGGGTCGCTGCGCTGCGGTTCGGGTCGATCAACAGCGCGCGCCCTATGGGCGGAAACGCCCTTTGCGGGCAGGCCGGGCGCTCGCACACCTTGCAGCCCGCGCCGATGGGCGTGGCGGCGGCGACGTCTGACAGGTCCAGACCTTGCGAATAGATCAGGCGCGATGCGTGACGGATGTCGCACCCCAGGCCGATGGCGAAACTCTTGCCCGGCGCGCCAAAGGCCGGACTGGGACTGCCGACGGTTCGTGCGATCCACAGATAGGTGCGTCCGTCGGGCATCTGCGCCATCTGGGTCAGGACGCGGCCGGGCTGGGCGAAGGCTTCGTAAACATTCCAGAGCGGGCACGAACCGCCCACGCGGGAAAAGTGAAAGTCGGTCGCCGACTGGCGCTTGGAGATATTGCCTGCGCGATCGACCCTGACGAAAAAGAAGGGCACGCCCAGCGCCCCCGGCCGCTGAAGCGTGGAAAGCCGGTGACAGACGGTCTCGAACCCCACCCCGAAATGTCGCCCAAGCCGCACGATGTCGTAGGAGAAGGCTTCGGCCTGCTGAAGAAAATCACGATAGGGCAACAGGACGGCGCCGGCGAAGTACTGGGCTAGGCCGATGCGTAGAAGATCGCGCGTCTCCCGGTCGTCGAACCCCGCGCCGTCGATCAGGGTCTCGATGGCGGCGCCCGCCTCCAGATAGGCGAGTTGCATCGCCATCTGGAACGCCTGCTGCCCCTGTTTGGTGAAGGGCGAGACATGAAGGGTGCGATTGACGGCGTCGAAGCGACGCTGCGCCTCCTCCCCCTCGTCGACGACGACGCGCACGCCGTGCCTTTGAGCCAGCCAGGCCGCCAGCCCCGGCCGGACCTGACGCGGCGCCAGACCAGCGGCGTCATAGAGACGCTCGGCCGCCTCATCCAGTTCGGCGACATGATTGCGACGCGAGTAGAAGAAGTCGCGCACCTGTTCGAACGGCATACGGGCGGGCGTGTCGTCGGCGAACTCCTCTCCCAGCCTCAAGGCCATGGCTTCGGCCCGGTCGGCGCTTCGCCTCGACTTGCGGTGCAGCGCGACCAGCGCCCGCCCAACCGCAGGCATGTTCAGCGCAAGTTCGCGCAGTTCAGCCGTCGATATGTGTTCGGCTCCGCCCTCCCCCAGGGCTTCGCGCACATCCGAGATCAGCCGCCCCTCCTCGTCTTCCGAGAACAACTGAACATCGACGCCGAAAGCGGCGTTGAGCTTGAGCAGCAGAGGCACGGTCAGCGGGCGCTGGTTCTGCTCGATCTGACTGAGATAGCTATTGGATATTCCCAGCGCCTGCGCCACCGCGGTCTGGGTCAGGCTGCGCTCTTCGCGCAGCCGACGCAGACGAACACCCATGAAGGTCTTGCTCATAGACTTTTACAACTTTTGCATAAAGTTGGAAAGGATTTCTCAAACATCCACAACAGGAATGCTCAAGACTGACCGACAGATGCAAATATTGCAAACACGAAGATGTCAAGACGTCTTGCCGCCGCTCAGACCGGCCAAGGCTCCGACGGCACGAAGACGTCGCCCGCCATCAATCGCCGAGCGCTGCGGCTCATCACCGCCTTCGACACCGTCCAGTCGCCGTTGCGCTCCACCGCCTCTGCGCCGACTTGCAACGCGCCCGAGGGATGTCCGAACCGCACGGCGCTTCGCTTGCCGCCGCCTGCAGCCCGATTGACCAGCGTCCCCGGCACAGCGGCCGCGACGGCGATGGCCACCGAGGCGGTGCCCATCATGGCGTGGTGCAGCTTGCCCATCGACAGGGCGCGAACCAACAGGTCGATTTCCTGAGCCTTGATCGTCCTGCCGCTGGAGACGACATGATCGCGCGCAGGCGCGACGAAGGCGATCTTGGGCGTGTGCTGACGTCGCGAAGCCTCATCGACCGATGCGATCAGCCCCATCCGAACCGCGCCAATGGCGCGCAGGGCCTCGAACCGTTTCAGGGCCGCCGCATCGCCGTTGATCGCCTCCTGCAACTCGGTGCCGGTATAGCCGATGTCGGCGGCGTCCACGAAGATGGTTGGGATGCCGGCGTTGATCAGCGTGGCCTTCAACCTGCCGCCCGCGACCAGATCCTCCGGCACATCCAGTTCGTCGATCAGATTGCCGGTCGGGAACATGGCGCCCCCCGAACCGTCACTGGCCTCGCCCTCATCGGCGGGGTCCAGGAATTCCAGCACGATCTCAGCGGCGGGGAAGGTCACGCCGTCCAGTTCAAAGTCGCCGGTCTCCTGCACCGCGCCGCCCGAAACCGGGACATGGGCGATGATGGTCTTGCCGATATTGGCCTGCCAGATGCGAACGGTGCGGACGCCGTCGGCTCCTGCATCGACATAGCCCGCATGGATGGCGAAGGCCCCCGCCGCCGTCGACAGATTCCCGCAGTTGCCCGACCAGTCGACGAAATCCGTGTCGATGGAGACCTGGCCATACAGATAGTCGACATCATGGTCGGGTCGGTCGCTGGGCGACAGGATCACGCATTTCGACGTGCTGGAGGTCGCGCCGCCCATGCCGTCGATCTGTTTGCCATAGGCGTCCGGACTGCCGATCACCCGCTGGAACAGCCGGTCCCGCGCTGGGCCGGGCGCGCGCGCCGCGTCGGGCAAGTCTTCCAAGCGGAAGAAGACGCCCTTGGACGTGCCGCCGCGCATATAGGTGGCGGGGATGCGTATCTGCGGACCGTGCGACATCAGGCGGCGGCCTCCTGTTCCAGGAAGTCCTGAGCGAAGCGTTGCAGCACACCGCCCGCCTCATAGATCGAGACCTCCTCGGCGGTGTCCAGGCGGCATTTGACCGACACCGTCTCCTGCGTCCCGTCAGCTCGGTGAACGACCAGGCTCAGTTCGGCGCCCGCCGCGGGCTGGCCGATGACGTCATAGGTTTCCGTGCCGTCCAGCTTCAGCCCCAGCCGGGTCACGCCGCCCGTGAACTCCAGCGGCATCACGCCCATGCCGATCAGATTGGTGCGGTGAATCCGCTCGAAACCCTCGGCGACGATGGCCTCTACCCCCGCCAGACGCACGCCCTTGGCGGCCCAGTCGCGCGACGAGCCCTGGCCGTAATCGGCCCCGGCGATGATGATCAGCGGCTGGCGACGGCCCAGATAGGTCTCGATCGCCTCCCACATCCGCACCACCTGACCATCCGGCTCCAGCCGCGCCAGAGAGCCCTTCTTCACCGCCCCGTCGACCACGGCCATCTCATTGACCAGCTGCGGGTTGGCGAAGGTGGCGCGCATGGCCGTCAGGTGATCGCCGCGATGGGTGGCGTAGGAGTTGTAGTCCTCTTCCGGCACGCCCATCGCCGTCAGATACTCGCCCGCCGCCGAGGTCGGCAGGATGGCGTTCGACGGCGACAGGTGATCGGTGGTGATGTTGTCCGGCAGTATGGCCAGGGGCCGCATCCCCTTCAGCGTGCGGGGGCTGGCCGCCAGGGCGCCCAGTCCCTCGGTGTCCCAATAGGGCGGACGTCGGATATAGGTCGACTGGGGCCGCCAGTCATACAGCGGCGCGGCGGGCGCTCCGCCATGCAGGCGCTTGGCGAACATCGGCTCATAGACGTTGCGGAACTGTTCGGGCTTGACGTGCCTGCCGACGATGGCGTCGATCTCGGCATCGGCGGGCCACAGGTCCTTCAGGCGGATCTCACGACCGTCGGGCGCAACACCCAGGACATCCTGCTCGATATCGAACCGCACCGTCCCGGCGATGGCGTAGGCCACCACCAGCGGCGGCGAGGCCAGGAAGGCCTGTTTGGCGTAAGGATGGATGCGACCGTCGAAGTTGCGGTTCCCGGACAGGACAGCGGTCGTATAGAGGTCGCGCTCAACGATCTCGTTCTGGATCACCGGATCGAGCGCGCCCGACATGCCGTTGCAGGTGGTGCAGGCGAAGCCGACGATGCCGAAGCCCAGCGCCTCCAGTTCCGGCAGCAGGCCTGCGTCTTCCAGATACAGCTGCGCTACCTTGGAGCCCGGCGCGAACGAGGTCTTGACCCAGGGCTTGCGGACCAGACCCAGGGCGTTGGCCTTTCGGGCCACCAGGCCCGCCGCGACCACGTTTCGGGGGTTGGAGGTGTTGGTGCAGCTGGTGATGGCGGCGATGATGACCGCGCCGTCAGGCATCAGGCCGTCACGCTCTTCGGCCAGGGCGCCGTCCAGATCGACCGCCACGCCGCGCGCCTGCAGGGCCGAGGTCGGCAGGCGACGATGCGGATTGGAAGGTCCGGCCAGATTGCGCTCGACCGTCGACAGATCGAACGCCAGCACCCGCTCATAGTCGGCGGTCTTCAGCGCGTCGGCCCAAAGGCCGATGGTCTTGGCATAGGTCTCGACCAGTTCGATCTGGTCGGGCTCGCGACCGGTCAGGCGCAGATAGTCGATGGTCTGCTGGTCGATGTAGAACATCGCCGCCGTCGCCCCGTACTCCGGGCACATGTTCGAGATGGTGGCCCGGTCGCCGATGGTCAGGCTGTCCGCCCCTTCGCCAAAGAACTCCAGCCAGGCGCCGACCACCCGCTCCTTGCGCAGAAACTCTGTCAGGGCCAGCACGATGTCGGTGGCGGTGATGCCCTCATGGCGCCGCCCCGTCAGCTTGACGCCCACGATGTCAGGCAGGCGCATCATCGACGGCCGCCCCAGCATCACCGTCTCGGCCTCCAGCCCGCCAACTCCAATCGCTATGACGCCCAGGGCGTCGACGTGCGGCGTATGGCTGTCGGTGCCGACGCAGGTGTCGGGGAAGGCGACCCCATCGCGCACCTGCACGACGGGGGACATCTTCTCCAGATTGATCTGGTGCATGATGCCGTTGCCGGCGGGAATGACGTCCACATTCTCGAAGGCCCGCTTGGTCCATTCGATGAAATGGAAGCGGTCCTCGTTGCGGCGATCCTCGATGGCGCGGTTCTTGGCGAAGGCCTCGGGATCGAACCCCGGCGCCTCGACCGCCAGGGAATGGTCGACGATCAGTTGGGTCGGCACGACCGGATTGACCTTGGCCGGATCGCCGCCCTGCTCGGCGATGGCGTCGCGCAGTCCCGCCAGATCGACAAGGGCTGTCTGGCCCAGAATGTCGTGGCAGACGACCCGCGCCGGATACCAGGGAAAGTCCAGATCGCGCTTGCGCTCGACGATCTGCCTCAGCGCCTCGTCGCGTGAAGCGGGATCGCAATGACGCACCAGTTGCTCGGCCAACACCCGCGACACATAGGGCAGACGGTCATAGGCTCCCGGCTGAATGGCGTGAACCGCCGCGCGCACATCGAAATATTCGACTGACGTACCGAGCAGCCGGCGACGATAGGCTTCATTCATTTGAGCCGAATTCCCCTGAACTTCATCGCGTCATTATCGACCCGCGACGGGGGCTTCGGAACGCCTGAAAGGGCGGAGATTTGTGAACGCCGGCCTGCAAATCAGCAAACTTTGCGGACACATCCAAGTTTGCAGCTTTCGCGGATTTGCAGCATCGCCTTCACTGATTTCCGCTCTTTCAGTCCTTCTGAGATCGATCGAAGCGTGAATATTCAAGGGCCTCGCGGATGATCCGCTGTCCGAGGCTCCCATGTCGTCGCCGACGCCGCTTCCCCCTGACGAGACCCGGTTCGCCGAAATGGTCTTCCCGGAACAGGCCAATCATTATGGCGCGCTGTTCGCCGGTTCGGCCCTTGCCCTGCTGAGCAAGGCCGCCTTCGTCGCCGCCAGCCGCCGCGCCCGCAACGACGTCGTGATGGCGCGGTCGGAGGCCACCGATTTTCACACGCCCGTCCGCGTCGGCGAACTTCTGGACATGGTGGCGCGCGTGATCCGCGTCGGTCGCACGTCTCTGACCGTGGAGGTCGAGGGCGTCGCCGAAACCCTGTCAACCGGCGCGCGCCGCCCCGCGCTGAACGGCCGCTTCGAAATGGTCGCCGTCGACGCCGAGGGCCGACCGCGCCCGATCACCCTTCACCCCTGCTCCGGCGCCCCGGTCTCCGTGGCCGCCCAATAAGCTTTCGAGGAAATCCATGTCCGAAGTCGCAGCCGCTCCTGGCGTGAAGCCGAAGAAGTCCGTCGCCCTGTCCGGCGTCCTGGCGGGCAACACCGCCCTGTGCACCGTCGGCCGCTCGGGCAACGACCTGCATTATCGGGGCTATGACATTCTGGACTTCGCAGAGACCAGCGAGTTCGAGGAAATCGCGCACCTGCTGATCCACGGCGCCTTGCCGACCGCCGCTCAGCTCAAGGCCTACAAGGCCAAGCTCAAGGCCCTGCGCGGCCTGCCCGCCGCCGTGAAGTCGGCGTTGGAGACGGTTCCGGCGGCGGCCCACCCGATGGACGTGATGCGGACCGGCGTTTCGGCCCTGGGCTGCGCCCTGCCGGAGGCGCACGATCACAACCACCCCGGCGCGCGCGACATCGCCGACCGGCTGATCGCCTCCTTGGGGTCGATGCTGCTCTACTGGCACCACTTCAGCCAGAACGGCCGCCGCATCGAGGTGGAGACCGACGACGATTCCATCGGCGGCCATTTCCTGCATCTTCTGCATGGTACGGCGCCGTCCGACAGCTGGGTGCGGGCCATGCACACCTCGCTGATCCTGTACGCCGAGCATGAGTTCAACGCCTCGACCTTCACCGCCCGCGTCATCGCCGGGACCGGCTCGGACATGTTCTCGGCCATCGCCGGGGCCATCGGCGCCCTGCGCGGTCCCAAGCACGGCGGAGCCAATGAAGTCGCCTTCGAAATCCAGAAGCGCTACGCCGACGCCAACGAGGCCGAGGCCGACATTCGCCGTCGCATGGAGGCGAAAGAGGTCATCATCGGCTTCGGCCACCCGGTCTATACGATCAGCGACCCCCGCAATGTCGTCATCAAGCGTGTCGCCAAGACCCTGTCGGACGAGGCCGGTTCGACCCGGATGTACGACATCGCCGAACGCATCGAGAGCGTCATGATGGACGAGAAGAAGATGTTCCCGAACCTCGACTGGTTCTCGGCCGTCTCCTACCACATGATGGGCGTGCCGACGGCGATGTTCACGCCGCTGTTCGTCATCTCGCGCACCACGGGCTGGGCCGCCCATGTGATCGAGCAACGCACCGACAACAAGATCATCCGCCCCTCGGCCAACTATACCGGCCCGGAAAACCTCACGTTCGCGCCGCTGGCCGAACGCGCCTAAGACCGCCTGAAAGCCTACGGAGTCTCCATGCCCTATCTTGTCGCCGCCGACCTGCCGACCGAATCCGCCGGCAAGCGTTTCCGCGCCGCCCTGGCCCGCGAGGGAATCTGGCAGTTGCCCGGCGCCCACAACGGTCAGGCGGCCATCCAGGCCAGGAACGCCGGCTTCGACGGGGTCTATCTGTCGGGCGCGGCGATGACGGCCTCCATGGGCCTGCCGGATCTGGGCATCATCACGGTGGACGAAGTCGCCTTCTTCATCC
The DNA here is from genome assembly GCF_023147505.1 of Brevundimonas sp. EYE_349. Lineage (GTDB taxonomy): Bacteria > Pseudomonadota > Alphaproteobacteria > Caulobacterales > Caulobacteraceae > Brevundimonas. The sequence continues at coordinate 45,248 of NZ_JAHXPB010000011.1, forward strand.
GCCAGATCGCCCGCGCGTCCGGCCTTCCCCTGCTGGTGGACGGCGACACCGGCTATGGGGAGGCGCTGAACGTCATGCACATGGTGCGGACGTTCGAGGAGGCGGGCGCCGGCGCCGTACACCTGGAAGACCAGATCCTGCCCAAGAAGTGCGGCCACCTGAACGGCAAGGCCCTGGTCCCGGCCCTCGACATGGCCGCCAAGGTCGCCGCCGCCAAGAAGGCCAGCCGCGACATCGTCATCATGGCCCGCACCGACGCGGCCGGCGTGGAAGGTTTCGACGCCGCCGTCGACCGCGCCAAGATGTATGTCGACGCCGGCGCCGACTGCATCTTCCCCGAAGCGCTCAACACCCGCGAGATGTTCGAGAAGTTCGCCAAGGCCATGCCCGGCGTCCCCCTGCTGGCCAATATGACCGAGTTCGGCAAGACGCCCTTCTACACGGCCGCCGAGTTCGAGCAGATGGGCTACAAGATGGTGATCTGGCCCGTGTCGTCCCTGCGCGTCGCCAACAAAGCGCAGTCGGAACTGTACGCCTCGATCAAGGCCAATGGCGGGACGCACAAATATGTGGACCGCATGCAGACCCGCCAAGAACTGTACGACACCATCGGCCTGCACACCTTCGAGGAACTGGACGCCTCGATCATCAAGACCATCGTGCCCCAAGGCATGCCGCAGGAAGACTGATCCGCCGAAGCGCCGCGCTCGGCGTGCGTCAGTCTTCTTTGGCAAGGACGGCCTGAAGGCCCTTTGGTCTTCCGGGCCGGGCGGAAGCCGTCCCTTTCAAAGCCCATCGACTTCGTGCCTGGCGATCAGCTGCGCTACTTCGCTCAGCGACTGACCTACACGTCGGCCGATGCCGCTTAGACGACCAGCCGATAGCCGATGCCGGGCTCGGTCACGAGCATGACTGGCTGGGCCGGGTCCGCCTCCAGCTTTTGCCGAAGCTGACCGACGACGACGCGCAGATACTGGACGTCGTCGGCATGGCCGGCGCCCCATATGGTCTTCAGCAGATCGACGTGACCCAGCACCTTGCCGGCGTTGCGGGCCAGAAAGGCCAGGACCTCGTATTCCTTGGGGCGCAGCTTCACCCGCTCGCCCGCGCGGGAGACGATGCGACGGTCCAGGTCGATCACCATATCGCCCGCCGTGACCACGCCGCCCACGATCGGCGTCAGCGCGCCCTGGCGCAGACCCGCGCGGATGCGGGCCAGCAGTTCGCCCACGCCGAACGGCTTTTCGACATAGTCGTTGGCGCCCAGGTCCAGGGCCGTGATCTTCTCGGCCTCGCGGTCACGGGCGGACAAGACGATGATCGGTCCCGGATAGAACGCACGCGCGCGGGTCAGCACATCCTTGCCGTCCATATCGGGCAGTCCCAGATCCAGAACCACCGCGTCGGGGCTCCACAGGGCGATGGCGCGCAGGCCCTCCTGACCGCTGTCGGCGCGGCGGGGCTCATAGCCGGCGGCGTCCAGCGCGGGCGCCAGGAAACGATGGATCTGGGGTTCGTCGTCAATGACCAGAACCTGGGGGCGAACGGCGGACATCAGAGCAGATCCGGGTGGGTGGCGATGGATTTGGGCAGGCGAATCAGGATGCGGGCGCCGCGTTTGCCGGCGGCGTCGTCCTGGATCGGGCTGGCGGCGGCGATGCGGCCGCGCATGGCTTCGACGAAGCCCTTGGCGATGGCCAGACCCAGTCCCGCTCCTTTTGCGCGGTCGGTGGATTCCTCCATGCGGCGGAACTTGTCGAACACCCGTTCCAGCTCGGCGGTCGGGATGCCGCGCCCCTGATCCTCGATGGAGATGACGACGGCGCCGCGATCCTCATAGGCCGCTAGTTCGATGCTCGTGTCGTCGGTACTGTAGGCGATGGCGTTCTCAAGAATATTGACCACCGCCTGTTCCAGCAGGCCGGGATCAGCCTCGACCAGACTGAGCTGCGCCGGGAAGTCGCGCGCGACCCTGCGCCGGCCCAGACGGCGCGACACCCGCTCGGCGGCCGCATTCAGGATGTCGCGCACATCGGTCCAGTCGGTGCGGACGTTCAGCCCCCCGCCCTCCAGCCGGGTCATGTCCAGCAGATCCCCGACATAGCGCGACAGGCGTTCGGCCTCTTCGCGGATGCTGAGCAGCAGGTCGTCGCGGACCTCGGGCTTCAGAGTCGCGCCATAGTCGATCAGGGTCGTCGCCGAGCCCAGGATGGTGGACAGGGGGGTGCGCAGATCGTGGCTGACCGAGTTCATCAGGGCGGCGCGGAAACGATCGGCGCGGCGCAGGGTCTCGGTCTCCAGCGCCTGACCGGCCAGATCGGCCCGCTCCAGCGCCACGGCGCCCTGGTCCAGCAGGGCCATGGCCAGACGTTCCTCGTCCGAGCCCGCCGCCACGGCGGACGCATCTATGCCGGCGACGCCCGCCCGGGCGCGCACGCCCTGAAGAGGCTGAAACCGCCAACAGGTCTGCGGCAGGGTGCCGGTGCCGTGGCCCGCGACCTCGCCGTGGGTCCAGGCCCAGCGGGCGGCGGCCATGGCGTCGGGGGCCAGGGTCACGCCCTCAGGGCTGGCGCCGGTCAGAACGATGTCCTCGCCGTCGGGCAGAAGGACGACGGCGCCCGCGCCGGCGGCGGCCGAGGCCTGTTCGGCCAGGCTGCGGGCCGTGGCGGCGCGATCCCGGCCGGCCGACAGGGCTTGGCTGGCGGCCAGCAGCGCCGAAACGGCGGCGGCGCGACGCTGGGCCGCCCGCGCCTGTTCGCGCACGCGCCCCGCCAAGGCGCCCGTCCCCAGGGCCACGCCCCAGAACAGGATAAGGGTCAGGACGTCCGTCGGCGACCCGATCAGGAAGCTGTAGCGCGGCTGGAGGAACAGGAAGTTATAGGTCAGAAAGGCCAGGGTCGCCGCCGCCAGAGCGGGCCTGAGCCCGTTCAGCACCCCCGCCGCCACCACCGCCGCCAGATAGATCACGCCCAGATCGACCCGCTCGAACCGGGCGTCCAGCAAGAGGGCCGCCCCTGTCGCCGCCAGGACGAAGGCCCCGCCGACCGGATAGCCGCGCCAGTCCAGCGCCGCCCGGACACCCGACCGTGTCGCCGGTTCGGGCGCGGTCAGGTCGCCCTCTGTCACGACGTGGACGGCGACCCCTTGCGCCTTGCGCAGCAGTTCGGTCGCCAGCGCCCGGCCGGTCCATTCGCTGAACCGCCCGCCGCGCGTTTTGCCGATGACGATCTGGGTGACGTTGTTGCGATGGGCGTGATCCAGCACGGCGCGCACCACATCGTCGCCGCTGATGGTCACGGGCCGCCCGCCCAGTTGCTCCGCCAGCTTGAAGGCCTCAGACAGCCGCCCCGCCGACCGGGCGTCGGCGCGCGATCCGCTGGGTCGTTCGACGTGGGCCACGGACCAGGGGGCGTCCATCATCATGTCCGACATCCGCCGCCCGGTCCGCACCAGGGAAGCGGTCATGGCGTCCCCGCCGACCAGCACCAGAATGCGCTCGTTCGCCGCCCACGGCCCCGACACGCCCCGCTCGCGCAGATGCGAAAGCAGTTGGTCGTCCACTGTCTGGGCCGCCCGGCGCAGAGCCAGTTCGCGCAGGGCCGTCAGGTTCTCGATCCTGAAGAAGTTCTCCGACGCCACGCGCGCCGTCTCAGGCACATAGACCTTGCCCTCGGCCAGGCGCGCCCGCAGATCCTCAGGCGTGATGTCGATGAACTCGATGTCGTCGGCTCCGGTGAGGACGCTGTCGGGCACGGCCTCGCGCTGGCGAACGCCGGTGATGCGCAGGATGACGTCGGACAGGCTTTCCAGATGCTGGATGTTCAGCGTCGTCCAGACGTCGATCCCAGCGTCGCGCAGTTCCTCCACGTCCTGCCACCGCTTGGGATGGCGCGAACCGGGCGCGTTGGAATGGGCGTATTCGTCGACCAGCAGCAGTTCGGGCCGCCGCGCGAGAGCGCCGTCCAGATCGAACTCCATCAGGGCGCGGTCGCGGTGTTCGATGGGTGCGCGCGGCATGACGTCCAGCCCGCGCAGCAGGCTCATCGTCTCCTTGCGGCCGTGGGTCTCGACCACGCCGACCACGACATCCAGCCCCTCGGCCTTTCGCCGGCGCGCGGCGCGCAGCATCTCGTAGGTCTTGCCCACGCCGGGCGACATGCCAAGAAAGACCTTCAGCCGCCCGCGCTTGCGGCGCGGAACGGCTGAATTAGCGGAGGTTGCCGGCGCCGTTTGGGGCAATCAGCCCTCCGCGCCGAAGCGGGCGTCCAGCGCGCGGTTGGTCATCAGGACATTAACATGCGGCTGGCCGATGAAGCCCAAGAAGGCCCCCTCGATGTGCGCCTCGATGATGCTCTGGACCTGCTGCACGGGAACGCCTCTGGCGCGGGCGATCCGCGCGGCCTGAAGCCGAGCGTAGGCCGCAGACACGTCGGGGTCGAGACCGGAACCCGAGGTCGTCACCGCATCGGCGGGGATGATCCCCGGACCGTCCTCGGCGCGGATAGCCCTGGCGCTTTCGGCGACGCGGGCGGCCAGGTCCGGGTTCAACGGCCCCAGGTTCGAGCCGGACGAGGCGGCGGCGTCATAGCCCTTGCCCGCCGCCGAGGGCCGCGGGTGCAGATAGGTCGCGCCCGCAAACGGCTGACCGATCAGGGCGGAACCCACGACCTGGCCTGCGGCGTCTCGGACAAGGCTGCCTTCGGCCTGATCGGGGAAGACCGCCAGCGCGATCCCGGTGACGGCCAGCGGATAGGCCAGGCCCAGCAGCAGGGTGAACAGGCCTATCATGACGACGGCCGGACGAAGTTGATTGACCATGATCGTCGCCTCAGAAGGCGGCTTTCAGCGTGGCTGCGGCGCGCGCGCCGTAGCCGTCGCCGAAGCCGTGCTGGTCGGTGTCGTGATAGCGCACGTCCAGCGCCAGATTGGGGGTCAGCTGATAGGCCGCGCCCAGGTTCCACGTCGTATAGTCCAGGTCCGAAGACACCCACTGACGCCCGACCGCGCCAGAGATCGTCCACTTGTCGGCGGGGCGGACGGCGCCGTTGATCTCGGCATAGGTCGCCTGATCCTCGGCCGCGCCGAAGAAGTCCGGCGAATAATAGACGGCGGCGCCCAGGGTTGCGGGACCGACGGCACGCGATGCGGCGGCTTTCAGTTCGACGTAGTCATAGTCCGCGCCCTCCGGCTGGCCGGGGTAGAGATAGCCGACCAGGCCGAAGTCGAGCGCATAGCCGGCGACTTCGGGTCGATAGCCGGCGTAGAGATCGACCTCGGCGTCCGTGCTGTCGCCGAAATCGACATTGGAGGCCCAGGCGCCGGCGTAGAATCCATTGTTCGTCAGATCGACGCCCGCCGATATCGCGGGTCTCTCCCGGGTCTGGCTGACGCCGCGAAAGACATAGTCGGAGGCCAGGGCGATATTGGCCGAGACCTTAGAAGCCGACAGTGTTGGAGCGGAGCCGTCCTGCGCCCTGGCTTGGCTGCACAGACCAAGGCCTGAAAGGCCCAGGATGCAGGCGGCGGCGAACCAGGCGTCGTTGCGGCCCGAGGCTCTGAAGAGGGGTTTACGCATGAAGATGTCCTTGGAAACACGCATCAGGCCAGGCCAAGCGCGGAAATGAGAAGGTCGATCAGCTTGATGCCGACGAAGGGCGCGATCAGTCCGCCCAGGCCGTAGATCAGCAGGTTGCGACCCAACAGGGCGCCGGCGCCGATGGCCCGGTATCTGACCCCCTTCAAAGCCAGAGGGATCAGGGCGACGATGACCAGGGCGTTGAAGATGACCGCCGACAGGATGGCGCTTTCGGGGCTGTGCAGCCGCATGATGTTCAGCGCGCCCAGCGACGGCAGGGCCACCACGAACATCGCCGGGATGATGGCGAAATATTTGGCCACGTCATTGGCCACCGAAAAGGTGGTCAGGGCGCCGCGCGTGATCAGCAGTTGCTTGCCGACCTCGACGATCTCGATGACCTTGGTCGGGTCGCTGTCGAGATCAACCATATTGCCAGCCTCGCGCGCGGCCTGGGCCCCGGTCTGCATGGCCACGCCGACATCGGCCTGAGCCAGGGCGGGGGCGTCATTGGCGCCGTCGCCGCACATGGCGACCAGACGGCCCTTGGCCTGTTCGGCCTTGATCAGCCGCATCTTGTCCTCGGGCGTGGCCTCCGCCAGGAAGTCGTCCACTCCGGCCTCCGAGGCGATGGCCGCCGCCGTGACCGGATTGTCGCCGGTGATCATCACGGTGCGCAGCCCCATCCGGCGCAGGTCGGCGAAACGGGCCTTCACCCCCGGCTTGACCACGTCCTTCAGGTGGATGACGCCGACCAGCATGCCGTTCTGAGTGACGGCCAGAGGCGTGCCGCCCGAACGGGCGATCCGGTCTACCGCCTGACGGAACTCGGCCGGGGCCGCGCCGTCGGTCAGGTCGAGATCCTTGAGCACGGCGTCGACCGCCCCCTTCCTCCAACTGTCCTCGCCGACATCCAGACCCGACTGACGGGTGACGGCGGTGAAGGGGATGGCGACGGCGCCGGCCGGCTGATCGACCGAGACGCCCGCATTGCGGCCCAGTTCGACGATGGAGCGGCCTTCCGGCGTCTCGTCGGCCAGGGACGCCATGACGGCGGCGGCCAGGGCGGCTTCGGGACGGACGCCCGGAACCGGGATGACCTCGGTCGCCATGCGGTTGCCGAAGGTGATTGTGCCGGTCTTGTCGAGCAGCAGGGTGTCCACATCGCCTGCCGCCTCCACCGCACGGCCCGAGGTGGCCAGCACGTTCACCTTCAACAGCCGGTCCATCCCGGCGATGCCGACGGCGGACAGCAGCCCTCCGATCGTGGTCGGGATGAGGGTGATGAACAGGGCGCCCAAGACCATCGGGTCCAGATCGACGCCCGAGTACGCGCCCAGCCCAACCAGGGTCACGACCGCGATCAGGAAGATCAACGTCAGGCCGGCCAGCAGCACGGCCAGGGCCAGTTCGTTCGGCGTCTTCCGGCGATCCGCGCCCTCGACCATGGCGATCATGCGGTCCAGGAAGGTCGAGCCGGGCTTGGCGGTGATGCGCACCTTGATCCAGTCCGAGACGACGGTGGTGCCGCCGGTCACGGCCGAACGGTCGCCGCCGCTTTCGCGGATCACCGGGGCGCTTTCGCCGGTGATGGCGGCCTCGTTGACCGAGGCGACGCCCTCGATGATTTCGCCGTCAGAGGCGATCACGTCGCCGGCCTCGACCAGGATGATCGACCCGACTTCGAGTTCCGAGGCGTTGGTCGAGACCACCGTGCCGGTCGCGGGGTCGACGATCAGCTTGGCCTTGGTCGTGACGCGGGTGGCGCGCAAGGAATCGGCCGCCGCCTTGCCCCGCCCCTCGGCGACGCTCTCGGCGACATTGGCGAACAGGACCGTGGCCCACAGCCACAGGGCCAATTGCACCGCAAATCCGGCCGACTGTCCGCCCGCGACGGCCGCCGCCGCCGAGATCGTGGACAGCAGCGCCACGATCCAGGTGGTGAAGATGACCGGGTTCTTGATCAATTTGACGGGGTTCAGCTTGACCACCGCCTCGCCCACGGCGCGACCGATCATCGCCCCGGAGAGCCCGCCCGCGAGGGGCGACGCACGGCAGCCCTCGCGGGGATCGAGAGTGAGTTGTGTCATGTCAGGATGTCCGAGGGATCAGGCGCCGGCGACCGCCGCCAGCACCTGGAAGTGCTCGACGATCGGCCCCAGGGCGAGGGCGGGCAGGAACTGCAGTCCGCCCAGGATGAGGATCACGCCAATCAGCAAACCGATGAACAGGCTGTTGTCGGTGGGCAGGGCGCCGACGCTGGACGCCAGCTTCGGCTTGGCGACCAGGCTGCCGGCGATGGCCAGTACCGCGACGGCGGGAATGAACCGCCCAAACAGCATGGCCAGACCCAGGGTTGTATTCCACCAAGGCGTATTGGCGCTCAGGCCCGCAAAGGCCGACCCATTGTTCGCCGCCGCCGAAGTGTAGGCGTAAAGCATCTCCGACAGGCCGTGCGGTCCCTTGTTCAGCAGACCGGCGAGAGCGGTGGGGAAGACGGCCGCGATCGCCGTAAAGCCCAGTATGGCCAGCGGCAGGATCAGCACCGCGATCATGGCGAACTGGATTTCGCGCGCCTCGATCTTCTTGCCCAGATATTCGGGCGTGCGACCGACCATCAGACCAGCGACGAAGACCGCCAGCAGGGCCATGACCACCATGATGGCGATGCCCGAACCGACGCCGCCGGGCAGGATCTCGCCCAACTGCATCAGGAACATCTGCAGCGCCCCGCCCAGGGGCATGAAGCTGGCGTGCATGGCGTTGACCGAGCCGTTGGAGGCGCCGGTCGTCACGACGGACCAGACGGTCGAGGCGGGGGCGCCGAAGCGGACCTCCTTGCCCTCCATGTTCACCGAGGCGTCCACGTGGGCCGCGACCAGGGACGGCGGCGGCTGGGTTTCGATGACGTACATCGCGGCCGAGGAGACGCTCAGCAGGATCAGCGCCGCTGTCGCCAGCGCCCTTATGTCGCGTCCCGCCAGCGCCGTGCGGCCAAAGGCGAAGAAGGCGGCCCAGCCCATGACGTTGATCGCCACGGCGGTCAGCAGATTGGTCATGGCGTTCGGGTTCTCGAACGGATGGGCGCCATTGGTGTTGAAGACGCCGCCACCGTTAATGCCCAGTTGTTTGATCGCCACCTGGCTGGCCGCCGGGAACAGCGGCAGGGTCTGCGACCCGCCCTCGACCCCGACGACGTGGACACTGGCGGCCAGGCTCTGAACCACGCCCAGCCCCGCCAGGGCGACCGCCAGGATCAGCGCGGCGGGCAAGAGGACATAGAGAGTGGTCCGCGTCAGATCGGCCCAGAAGTTGCCGACCCCCTCGCCGCGATGGGCCACGAAGGCCCGCGCCAGGGCGGCGGCGATGGTCGCCCCGGTCGCGGCCGAGACGAAGTTCTGCACCGTCAGACCAACCATCTGCGTAAAGGTCGACATCGTCGCCTCCCCGCCATAGCTCTGCCAGTTGGTGTTGGTCACGAAGCTGACGGCGGTGTTGAAGGCCAGGTGCGGCGAGACGCCCGCGAACCCCTGGGGGTTCATCGGCAGCACGCCCTGCAGCCGCAGGATCGCATACAGCAGCACAAAGCCCGCCAGGTTGAAGGCCAGCAGCGCCCCGGCATAGCCCAACCAGCCCTGGCTGCGTTTCGGATCGACGCCCGCCGCGCCATAGAAGACGGCCTCCACCGGCTTCAGCACCGGGTCCAGCCAGGTCCGCTCGCCGTTCCAGACACGCGACATGTAAACGCCGATGGGCCAGCCGAGCAGAACGGCCAGCCCGAGAGTCAGGGCGATCTCGCCCCATCCTTGAATGTTCATGAGTTTCGTCCCGGTCCGTCAGAACCGCTCGGGCCGCAGCAGGGCCGCGACCATATAGACGGCGACGACCACCGCCCCCGCCCCCCAGAGCATGGCGATCATCGTCATACCCGTTTCAACGCAACGGCCAGGGCCGCAAAGACGACGAACGCCCCTGCCCCTGTCGCCAGAAAAATCACATCGGCCAAGCCGGCCTCCTCAAGCTCAGATGAAGCGTGAAGAGATCATGGGCGGCCGTAACGGGGCGATGTGGATTCCCCGCCTCGGCGTAAAGGAAACATAAAAGCGGGGGTTCAGCCCCGCCTTGCAACGGCCTCTATGCAATCCGAAGGCGGTTCGGCGAATGGGATCGCCGCACGGCGCGCTGACGCCCTGCGTCCCGGTCGCCGTGCTCCGTCTATGACCAGACCGGCAGGAGGCTGGGAAAATACGACGTCGAAGAGCCGCGCCACGGCGGCGGCGACTGGCTCTTCAGCGCAGCTTCAGCTGGATCAACGGAGCCACCCGCATTCTGATGGAGCGCTATCAGCCCTTATCGCGCCGCCGCCCGAGGGGATCCGGGCGGCGGCGCACTGCAGCGTCAGAAGCGGTAACGCAGCCCCACGCCGTAGGTCGCCGGCGCGCCGACCAGACGCGACGCGCCGTTCATCTCCGGGAAATAGACCTCGTCGGTGATGTTGCGGCCGTACGCATAGACGGACCAGTTCGCCGCAGTCTCCAACTCGACCCTGGCGTTCAACAGGGTGTAGGCCTTGGCCGTATTGCCCGGCGTCGCGTTCAGGCGATTGGACTCCTCGCCATGATGCGAAACAGACAGGCGCGAATCCAGCCGCCAGCCGTTGTCCAGAACCAGCCCATGCTTCAGCGCCAGGGTCGCCGTCACGTCGGGCGCGCCCGGCAGCGGATCGCCGACCGTCTGCAGCACCTCGGCGACGCGAGCCGAGCTGAACGACAGGATTTCGGTGTCCAGGAAGGCGGCGGCCAGATCGACATCCAGCGTCTGGTTCGAGGTCTCGAACAGAACGGCGTTGATCGCGAACTCTATTCCCTTGCTCTCGGCCTCGCCCACATTGGCTCGGCCGTTGGTGTCATTGGCCAGGCGCGTCGTCGCCTGCAGTTCCTTGAACCTGTAGCTGAAGGCGTCCAGCGACAGGCGCAGGCGCGGGGTGGTCCAGCGCAGGCCGGTCTCATAGGCGGTGACCGTCTCGGAATCGAACGGCAGGGTCTCGGCCTGTGTGAAGATGGAGGTGCCGTCGAAACCGCCGCCGCGATAGCCCGTGCCCGCTGAAACAAAGACGTTCAGGCTTGGGTTGAAGGCGTATTTGGCCGTGATGCGGCCGGAGACATTGTCATCCTCGAACGCCCGATCCCAGATGAACGGATTGGTCGTGGCGAAGGTGGTTGTGAAGGTCGAGATGCCCCACGGGTTCAGGTCGTCGTTGCGCCCGCTGAACGTCGCCTCGTCGCGGGTGTAGCGCAGGCCGCCCGACAGGCTCAGCTTCTGGGTCAGCTCATAATCGACCTGGCCGAAAAGGGCGAAGCTGTTGCGCGTCTGCTTGTGAAGATTGTCGTACTTGGTCCGGGCCGTATAGCTGGTCCAGTGGGTGTCGAAGTCGATGTCGTCCGAGACGTAAAAGGCGCCGACGATCCAGTCCAGGCGACCGCCGCTGTCGTCGCTCAGGCGCATTTCCAGCGAGGTCTGACTCATCTTCTCATCGGCGTCGAAACGCGACGCGGGATAGGGCGAGCCGTCGCCGTTGCCCTGGATGGCGCGGGTCGAGCCTTGGACGTTGCCGATGACGGCCAGGTTCAGGTTCTCGCCCAGGGCGTGGGTCAGCATGGCGGAAACGCCATAGATGTCGATGCTGTGCGTCGGATATTCGGAGGAGTAGAATTCGTACGGATCATCGTTCTCGCCCGCGTTGGCGATGTTCGTGTCCAGGGCGGCGGAAATCCGGTCGTACTGGCGGGTGTCGCCGCGGTCGCGGCTGCCGAACAGCTTGACCGTCAGATTGGTCTGCGGGGCGAAGTCCATCGACACGGTGGCGCGGCCGGCGAACAGATCCTTGTCGCCGAACCCTTCGCGGCGGCCCGGATCGACGATCGGCGGAATCTGGGTCTGGGTCACGCCGCCGATGATGGGGCGAAAGCCGGCCAGATCGCCGGCGCCCGCGCCGGTCATGAAGCCCCCGCCCTGTTCGGCCAGCACCGCGACGCGCACCCCGAGCTTGTCGCTCAGAGGCCCGCCGACAGCGGCCTCCATTGCGGTGTAGTCATAGGAGCCGACCTCCAGCCGACCGTAACCCTCGATCGTATCGCCCGGCCCCTTGGTGATGGCGTTGATCACCCCGGCCGTCGTGTTGCGGCCATATAGGGTGCCCTGCGGCCCCTTCAGGATCTCGACGCGGTCCAAGTCGAACAAGGGCATGCCCAGATAGGCGTTGGACGTCTGATAGACCCCGTCCACGTGCAGGGCGACCGAGGGATTGCCGTTGGGCTTGTAGTCGTCGGCGCCGCCTATGCCCCGGATGCTGATCAGGCCGTAGTTCGTGCCCCCGAAGGCGTAGTTGACCGAAACGCCCGGAACCTCGTCCACCAGGCTGGTGACGCTGTCGATGCCGCGCCGCGCCGCATCGTCGCCGTCGATCACGGTCACGGCCAGGGGCACATCCTGAATACGCTGCGCGCGCTTCTGGGCGGTGACGATCACCTCGTCGAGGGTGGCGGCGTCCGTGGAGGCGTGACCGGCTTGCGAAACAGAAAAGGTGCGCTCGCCGACCTGCGCGGCGACCAGGCCCGAACCGGCCAGAATCTGGCGCAAGGCCTCCGCAGGCGCCATCACGCCGACGGCGCGCCCGCCGCGCCTGCCGCGCACCAGTTCGGGCGTGAAGACCACCTGGACGTCGGCGGCCCGCGCGAACCCGGTCAGGGCGGTCTCCAGCGACTGGCTTTCGATGGCGAAGGCGATCGGCTGCGCCGTCGAGGTCTGGGCCAGGGCCGGAGATGCGACGGCTAAAACAGCCAAGGCGCTGCAGGCCAGCAGCCCGCGTTTCAGAACGCCCGAAAATGGCGAGGAAATGGTCATTGGAAGCCCCTGAAATCTAGCAACCGGCCCCCGGCCGGCTCGCTCTCAGGAACGGAAGCGCCCCCCTGACCCCACACCCTGTCTTGCAAATTTCATCGAAGCTTTGCTGATCCTTCAGAGGATCGGATGCGCCACACGCCATCCGCGCTCCGCTTGACCGAAAGGTCGAAACCCGTCGCCAGCGCCAGGGCGAGTTCGCGCGCCCCGTCGTAACGGAACGAACCCGAGATGTGCCTGGCGCCGGCCTCGACATCCTCGATCGACAGGCGCTCGGCGGAATAGCGGTTGAAGGCGGCGACGACCTCGCTCAGCGGCCGGTCACGCACCACCAGACGGCCATCCCGCCAGGCCGTCTCGGCCTCCACATCGGCGGCCATCACGCGAAAGCCCGTCGCCGTCGCATCCCCCTTCTGACCCGCGCCGACATGGACCGATGTCTTGTCGCCCCGACGCGCGCCGATGGTCAGACCGCCCTGCTCCACCACCACCTCGGGCCGATCGCTCGACAGGCTCAACTGGAACCGTCCGCTGTCCGCCGTCAGCACCCGATCACCCGCGCGCAACACGAAAGGTCGGTCGCCCGCCACGAGGTTCAGATAGATCTGCCCCTGTTCCAGAACCGCCGCACGACGCCCGCCAACGAAATCCAGCCTCAGCCGCGTCAGGGGCGCCAGTGTCACCTCCGAACCGTCCGGCAGGGTCGCGTTCAACCTCTGTCCCGCCTTTGTCGCGATCAGGGCCCGCGCCGGCGACGCCGCGCCCAGTATCCACAGCCCGCCGCAAGAGGCCGCCACCGCTCCACCGGCCAAGCCGAACATGGCGCGGCGATTGACGCCCGGTCGCGGCCTGCCCAGAGCTTCGGCGCGCAGAGCCAGAACCTCCGGCTCGCCGGCGTCCATCTCCAGCATCCGCCAGGCCTGCTGGCAGGCGCGGTAGGCGGCGATGTGCGATGCATCCGCATCCAGCCACTGGCGGAAACCCGCCTCGTCCTGAGGGCTGGGCGTGGTCCCGCCGTTCATCCGCGCAAACCAGAGGGCGGCTGGATCGGCGTGGTCGTCGTTAGCCGTGCGTGGAATGGGCGGTGCCATCAGTGGTCCGCCTCTATCAGATCCAGCCTCAGCGCCGCCATTGCGCGCACCATGTGCTTCTCGACCGCACTGACCGAAATCCCCATTCGGCGCGCGATCTGGGGATAGGTCAGGTTCTCGAAACGCCTCAGGATCACAACCGTCCTCGCCCTCGGCGGCAGGGCGTCCAGCGCCGCCAGCATCCGCTTCAATCGCTGCTTCCCGTCCAAAATCTGCTCGGCGCCTGGCTCCTCGCTTTCAGGCGACAGGTCGTCGATGTCGACATGACGTCCCCTGCCCCGCGCCTGATCGTAACGCCCCCGGTCGCGCGCGATATTGGCGGCGGCCTCGAAGACATAGCCATCGACATTGTCCAGGCTGAACAGGTCGCCGCGTCGCAGCAAGCGCACGAACAGATCCTGCACCATCTCCTCGGCATCCATCGGCGAGCCGACCCGGCGCAGGAAGAACTGCATCAGCGGCCGCCGCAGCCGCCGCGTCAGATCGACGAAGGCCGCGTCGGGCGACGGCCGCCCCGCCAGTTCCGCCGTCTCGCAGCACATGTCCAACCGTCGATCCATGAGCGCCCAATGACGCTCAAGCTTCACCGCCGCATGTCGATTGCGCGACAGTTCGATATCGGATTGTCATTCAGCGGTCTGACGGCGAAGGCGGCCCGGACGACCGCCGCTTTGCGGCTCCCTGAATGTATCACTCCAGATACGGCCATGTTTCGATATCCGAATATCGAACCAGCGGACTTTTCCTCGGCGCCTCTGGAGACGGATCGCTTGACGTCATGCTCACAGCGCCGCCCAATTCTTATAGATATCTAAGGCCTTCTGAGGCGATGAAATCCACCACGAGTAGCCATTGCGGCGCCCGATCGAGATTTCATTGACATCGTCGTGGATCGTCTGGTCCTTGTCGCCGAAGATTGGACGCCCGGTCACCAGATCATAGTTCCGCGACCAGATGGGGCCCGCCCCTGGCTTGTCGATCAGCTTTCGCCCGTCATCCGTCATTTCGAACGACTTGTCGTAGACACGCACCGACTCCAGCCACTCGACACCGCCGCGCACGGCCGCCTTGATCGCCGACGACGGGTTCTGCTCGCCCATCAGGAAAATAAGAATGTCCGTGGTTTCGCCGCTTGCGATTGATCGTGGTTCGTAATTTCGCGCGCTTGTGGGCACTAGCCGCATCGGCTCGACTTGCTGAGGCCAGCCCAATAGCCGATCGCCCTGACGCACTTGCGCAGCGAGGATCACATCGATCGCCTTCTTAGTCGCCTGGGCCGCCTGGGCCTCCAACTCCACCGGCACGAAGTCGAATCCTTCGGCGCCATGGGCGACATCCCGCAGCAGCATGGCTGCGTTGGCCACTGCATTATCATTGAAGGTGATTGAGTCGTGGAAGCCGCCCTCGAGCGGCCAGATTTGAGGCCAACCGCCATTGGGATATTGAGCGCTCAACAGGTAGCGCACGCCTTTGATGACGCTCGCGCGCCAGCCATCGCCTTCGCGTCCCGGCGCATGGGCGGCGACCTTCGCCAGGAACCGCATTTCCGACCACGTCGCCTCATTGTCCAAAGTGCCCACGAAGGTCCAGAACCGATCGCCCGGCGCATCAAAGTTCGCCGGGTTCTGCTCCATGGTTTCCGCATCGTTTGAAAAACGCTGACCCGGCAGCCGCGCGATGCTGCGATCCTGGTTTTTGCTCCATCCGCCGGCGGGCGTCTGGAAACTGACGATCGCATCGGCGATCGCCCGCGCTTCTGCCGTGCCATACCAGGCGACGGGCCGATCTAGCGGCATATTGTAATGGCTGGGTCCGACGGCCTGGGGCGGCGGCGGCGGGGTCGCGCCGGCAGGAAGCTCGGCCGCGAGCGCGGCGCGGTCGGCCAGGTGCTGGGCCTGAGACCGTGCAAGATACTCGGCCCACGGGCCGCGTTCCGCGTCGGGGAAGGCCCCGACCCTGTCGCTCGTCAGGCCGACCGCTGGCGTGTTCAGCCGCAAGACTTCAGCCTGGGCGCCGCCGGAAACACCATACACAAGCGCTACGGCGCCAAGGGCCAAGATCGAACAGGCGGAAACGATTTTCATTGGTCTGACTCCCACAACTTTTTTGGTTTTCATGTTTGGCTAGATCGCAGGCCAATGACGCCGGACGACTCTGTCACCCCCGGGCCTCGGCCGTCCAAGGTGTCGATGTTGCAGTCGCGGAATCGCCAATTCTCGGCATTGGCGATGGCGCCCGCGTCCTGCACATCCCAGTCCAGCCCGTCGAAGGTGAAGTCCTTCAGCGGAGCCTCGGGATAGGCGGCGGCGGCGAAGCCGACCTTGCCGCCGACCGCCTTAATGTTCGAAAGGCGGACATCGTGAATGCGGGGAACACCCTGCTCGCGCGGAACCGGCGTGGCGAGCGCACGCCAATAGTCCGGCACGTCGGCCATGCCGACCGGTATCTGGGCGTAGCTGTAACTCGGATACCAGTTCAGATTGACCTGCATCAGGGTGCGCACATCCTGCAAATGGATGTCGCGCAGGCGGATGTTGGAAATCACGCCGCCGCGCGTATGCCCCGACTTGAAGAAGATCCCCAGCGGCACCGGATATTCAATCCTGAGCCCCGAGACCTCGATATCGTCGAAACCGCCCGAGGTTTCCGACCCGAACGTCATCCCTGCGTGGGCGTCGCGGACGATACAGTCGCGGATCGTCACCTGTCGGCATGGACGCGCCACACGCAGCCCATCCCAATCGCGGCCGGCCTTGATGCAGATGGCGTCATCGTTGACAGAGAGGTCGCAGCGCTCGACCACGACCCGCTCGGACGAATCTATATCTATGCCGTCGGTCGACGGACCCCGGCCGCCGACATTGTTACGAATGATCAAATCGGCGACCGTTATGTCGCGCGAATAGCAGATGTGGACGGTCCAGAAGCCCGAGCGCGCCAGATTCAGCCCCGAAACCTCGACCTGCTGAGAGTCATAGACATGGATCAGGCGCGGACGACGGCAATCATAGTCGGCCGCCCATCGCAGACCGCGAGGATCGTAATGCCGGCGCATCGCCCAATAGCTATCCCAGAACACCTTGCCGTCGCCATCGACCAGTCCCTCGCCCGTGATCTTGGCGTTTGCCTGCCGATAGATGTTCAGCAACCCGGCAGGCCAATGCATTTCGATACCCGCTACACGGGTGCGGACCAGAGGATATGCGGCAAGATCCTGAACACCGCGCAGCGTTGCGCCTCGGTCGATCACCAGGGTCACTCCCGACTTCACGAACAGCGAGCCAGACAGATATAGACCGGGCTTCAGGACAACGACGCCGCCGCCCTGTCCTGCGGCGGCATCAATGGCGGCTTGGATTTGACGAGTATTTATCGTCACGCCGTCTCCGACCGCGCCGTAGTCAGACGTATCGAAGGTGCGGCCACGGCTCTCTTGTGCAGACGTCGGCGTCGGCGCCGCCTGTGCAATCGCACTGGCGAGGCCCAACTGGAGCAGCGTGCGGCGATCGGCTACCATCTCGATTTCTCACATTCTGTTCTTTCGTCTCACAATAGTGGACGATATAAGGCTGGCAAGCGATACAGACAGCCACTGACAAAGAAATTGACACCGGTTACTGTTCGGCTCGCCTTTTGAGGTCGTCCGGACCGGAATGCGCCGCCTACAGCGTCGCCGGAGGAAAAGAATGGTTCTGCCGACCCGACCCTGCGTGGGCTTGCTCGCCGCTCTATTCAGCGCCGCGCCGCTGCCCGGCCCAGTGCTGGCGCAGACGGTGGGCGCCCTTCCGCCAGGCGTCGAGGGCGAATGGCTGACGGCGCGCGACCGCCCCGCGCTCTATACGGACATCGCCGCCGTGCCGTCGCGCCAGAGCACCATGGCCGCAGTCGAATACGTCGCCTCGTCCCAAATCGCCGCCATGGCCTCCGAACCCCTCGCCTTATCGACGGGCAGCAATCTGACGCAGATGTCCTCGAACTGGGTCGCAGCGACCTTTTACGTCGGCGCTTCGCGGCTTGCGCGTATTTCGGACGACAGACGGACGCTGCGATTTCTGAGCGCCGTGGCCGATCACTACAACTACAGCCTTCGCGGCGCGCGCTCGGGCAAGACGATGCTGAATGCGGACGATATCGCGATAGGCGATCTCTATGAGGAACTCTACGCTCGTCGCGGACAGGAAGGCGTGCTGATGCCGCTACGTCAGCGGCTCGACTGGCAGGTCCCTTATCTGGCCAGGGCCGACGACACGCCGGCTCTCGTCTGGTGGTGGGCGGACGCTTTGTACATGGCGCCGCCGGTCTTCGCCCGGATGACGGCGCTCACCGGCGACCCCAAATATCTGAACGCCGCAGACAAGGAATGGAAACGCACCGCGGCACGACTGTGGGTCGAGGATGAAAAACTGTTTCTGCGCGACGAGCGGTTCAAGGACGACGGACACCGCCAAGCCAATGGAGACCGAATATATTGGTCTCGCGCCAACGGCTGGGTGATGGGCGGTTTGGCGCGATGGTTGGAAGCCCTGCCTGCCGACTTCGCCAGCCGCGGCTTTTATATCGATCTCTTCGAAAAGATGGCCGGCCGGATCGCGGGCCTCCAGCAGGAGGACGGCCTGTGGCGCGCAAGCCTTTTGAACCCCTCAGCCTACCCCGAGGCTGAAACCTCGGGTTCTGTCTTCTACGTCTATGCCTTGGCTTGGGGCGTCAATCACGGACTTCTGGATCGCGACATCTACCTGCCGCATGTCTTGAAGGGCTGGGCGGCGCTGAACCGCCATATTCTACCCAACGGCTTGGTCGGCGCAGCGCAAAAGACTGGCGATCAGCCCGTATCGACCGCCCCCCAAGACGTCGGCCTCTACGTTTCAGGAACCTATATTCTGGCAGGCTTGGAAGTCGCAGCGCTGAACGATCCTATCCGGTCTCTGCCCTTAGCCGAACCCGCGCGAGACGCCGCTGAGGTCATCGCGGCCACCACCCCTGTGCCCCCAGCCCCCGTCACGGTCGTCGGCCCCGAAGAGATCCGGCGTCGCGATGCCGAGATGCGCGCCACCTCCGCGCTTTCCTATGATCCGGCCGATCTGAACCGACCTTCCACGATCGCGCCCTTGGCTCCGCCGCCCGAAGATCAGCGGCGACCGCGCGCCGTTGCGCGCTTCGCGCCGGATCGTCTGGACGATTTGTTGTGGGAAAATGACCGCGTGGCCCACCGAATCTACGGTCCTGCGCTTGAGGTGCGCGAGGCGCCGTCAGGCTCAGGCGTCGATGTGTGGGCGAAGCGTGTCCGCTATCCATTCATGGATCGTCAGTTGAAGTTCCCGAACTACCACGTCGATCGCGGGGAAGGTCTGGACTACTACGATGTCGGCCGCGGGCGCGGCGCGGGAGGTCTTGGCGTCTGGTATGACAACAAGCTGTGGACCAGCCGGAACTTCTCGACCTACGACATCCAGAAAACCGGCGGTGACGAGGCTCGCTTCAGCGTGACCTACCGTCCTTGGCCGGTCGACGTGGTCCGCACGGTTTCGGAAGTTCGCACGTTCAGCCTGCCGCTCGGATCGAACTTCACCCGTATGACATCGACATTGAGCTCCAATTCCGACACCCCTCTGATCGTCGGAATTGGCATCTCCAAGCGCAGCAACGACAATGGGCGGGGCTTCGTCACCCGGGATGCCGACCACGGTCGGTTGATGTTCTGGGAGCCCGACAATCCCGAGCATGGCTCGCTGGGCATCGCCCTTTCGGTCGACCCCGCAACCATCGAGGGTTTTGCCGAAGACGCCGACAACTATCTGATCCTTATACGTGTCACGCCCGGCCAGCCGTTCACTTATTATATGGGCTCAGCGTGGGACCGCGGGCTGGACTTCTCCAGTCGTCAGTCGTGGGAAGACTTCGTGGCAGGCCAGAGCTTCGAATTCCGGCCGATCCCACAGGAGGTCGATTGACCGCCAGGCCTGGGTCAGGTCTGGCCCAGGACAAACTTGTCGGGCGCAAGCGCCAGTCGCGAGAAGGCCGCGGCCCGTACCGCGCCCTTGAATGGGCTGACACGATTGTACCGGCACCCGATGGAGCATCGACCAGTCCCTTGCGGTCGATAGGTTAGAGGCGCCTCGGCCTGAACGACGCCATCGACAAAGCTGCGGTACATGCGGCCGTCAAAGGTCTGGGCGACATGGAACCAGCGGTTGACTGGAAAACGCTTTTCCGGGTCGATCAGCGTGTGGTTGTAACCCTGGCCTTTGGCGAAGGCGTCGAGCCACCACTCCCCGTCGCGCGTCCGGATTTCAAAGAGCATCCGGGTATCCGTCGCCAGCCCCTCTGACCCGATCTCCTGCAGGTGGAACCACCGCTGCTCGAAGGCGCCCCCATCGGGACGAAATAACGCCTCAAAGGTGAACGTCGTCGCCCCCGCCAACGGGTGAATGTCCAAAAACACGCCGTCGTCGCGTCCATTGAACTGAACCGCCTTGCCCCAGGGCGACATCACCAAAGTCGGCGCGCCTTCCAGGTGGACGGGGTTTCCGCCGATTTCATCAAGATTGTCGAAGAGCCAACGCACAGGTGGTTCGCCCGCAGGACGCGCAGCCAACGCGGCGCACCCGGTTGCAGTCATTCCCAATCCAGCGGTCAGAAGACGCCGTGTGATCATGGTTGGATCAGCCCTTGGCAGATAAGGAAAAGACGGCGCCTGACATCCGGCGCCGCCTTTCCAAAGCCTATCTCGTCATCAGGCGATCAGAAGCGATAACGCGCGCCGACATAAACCTGACGCCCAGTGTGATGGTAGACATAGGTGCTGTCGCGCGACCCGCCGATGTCGCCGTGGTTCTGGCGGTTGGCCTCGTCCGTCAGGTTCAGACCCTCCACGGAAATGCTCAGCTTGTCCGTGAGGTTGTAGGACGCCGAGGCGTCGATGGTCGTCGTTTCGGTCTTGCCTTGATACGGGATCAGACCCGTGGCCCCGTTCGCGCCGGGCACGCTCTGGAAGTAGGTGTCGCGATAGGCCGCCGACACCCGCGCGTTGAACTTGCCGTCGTCATAGTAAAGCGTCGCATTCCAGGCGTTCGGCGACAGATTCACCAGATCGGCGGTGACGAAGGCCGCACAAGTGGCAGTTACACAGTATTGAATTTCGGACTCGACATGGGTGTAGTTCAGCTGCGTGCCGATGTTCGACAGAAGGCTTGGCAGGAACGAGAAGGTTTGCTGATAGCTGATCTCGAACCCTTTCAACGGACCCCCGGGCGTATTCGTGGGGGTGCTGAACTGGTACACGTCACCCGCAGGTCGACCGCCAGCCGGGAAGGCCACAGGGTTCAGCGCCGTCAGTTGACTGTACGACAGAGGTTCTGTCGTCGTCTGCACATAGGTCGAGATGTCCTTGTAGAAGTAGGCGAAGGACAGCAGGGCCTCGGGCGCGAAGTAGTACTCGACCGACAGATCGTACGTCGTCGCCCGATAGGGGGCCAAGTCTACGTTGCCCAGCGAGGCCGTGTTGGTCGCCGCGCCTGCCGCGCTCAGCGTGAACACCGGCACAAGGCTGGTGACGGGCGGGCGCGCCATCACTTTCGCCGCCCCGAACCGAACGATAAGATCCTTCATCGGCTCGATCGACATGTTCAAGGACGGCAGGGTGTCGTTGTATTCGTTCTCTCCCCTCACCGGCGTTGCAACGCCGCCAACGTTTGAATAGCCCAAAGCGTCGACCTCGGTCTTCACCTGCCGGACGCCCACGTTTCCTCGGAACGGGACGCCCATGACTTCGGTATCCCAATCGGCCTGAACATAGGCCCCAGTGTCGGTTTCGGTCACCTCTCGCCAGTTGCCGTAGGTCGATGGGTTGCCGTTCAGGCCGATGAGCCGGAAATCGCCTCCCGCTACACCCGTGTCGCAGTTGCACTTGTAGTTCCAGACCGACTGAAGCGCAGCCAGGTCAGGGCGAACCCAGGTCGTCGCCGAGCCAGAAGGCAGGTCGAGATTGCGACCGAATCCTTCCAGCAGGTTGGTGACGGACGCCATGGTCGTGCCTGCCGGAAGCGCTGGCGAACCATTGGCGTTGGCGGGGCGGGCGAAGGCCCGACTGCTGGATTCATACTCTTTGCGGCTGATGCCGGCTTTCAAGGTCAGCCAACTGCTGAGGTCGAACTCCAAACCGGCTTCCCCGGTCGTATACACATTCTCCTGAAAGTTAGAGCTGATGCGCAGCTCCGAACGCGGTTGAGCCCCAGTCGGGCCGACCACGCTCCACTGGGTCGGGTCCGCAACGTTGAAGCCCCAGTTGATCGCAGGCAGGTTCCGGTTCTGACGGAAGTCGTAGGAATAGCCGTCCACGTTCTGACGGTCGATGATCGCGCTGACCTGCACGGGGTTGGCGAAGCTTGATTCCGCGCGACCGATCAGGCCGTTGAAGCGAAGACGGTCGGAGAACTCATGCTCGACCCCAAAGGTCATCTGCTTGAATTCGGTCTGCAACTCATCGAACCGCTGCTCGCTGCGGATATCCATGTCGTCGAGCTGAGCGTAGATCATCTCACCCGTGGAAGGGTCGATCTCGAAGCTCATGATATCGACCTGAGGCTTTCCGCCCTGATCGGCGCCGCGGCTAAGCGACCACGCCTGCAGGAAGTTCTCGCTGCGGGTCGAATCGAGCTTCGAATACAGCATGTCCAAGGTGAACAGGGTCGGACCATTCCCGGGGCGGGCCTGCAGGGACAGGGTGGCCCCTAAACGTTCCTGGCTATGTTCCAGGCTGCCATAGCGTGGAATACGGGGATGGTAGGTGCGCGCCGCATTCGGCAGCACGCCGCCATTCTGGAACCCGCCGTCTGTGCTGGCCGGTCCCCAACGCACCGAACTGAAGCCTTCTTCCAGGCTGTCACGCTCGCTGTAGGCGATGGAGAACAGGGCGCCGATCTGGTCGTCCGCCCAGGTGTTCGACACCAAGCCGGCGAAACGCGGGCTCCAGTCCTGCGACAGGTCGTTGTAGCCGTACTGACCCGAAATCGCCCCTTGGAAACCCATCTTGTCGAACGGTCGGCTGGTCCTCAGATCGACCGTGGCGCCCAGCGAGCCTTCCTCGGTTTCGGCCGAGGCGGTCTTTCGCACGGTGATATTGTTGAAAAGTTCGGAGGCGAAGACGTTGAAGTCAAAGCCCCGTCCGCGGTTCACCCCGCCTGAGGAGTCGGTCGCGCCGGTCGAGGCTTGCGCCTCGATGCCGTTGATGCGGGTGCGGGTGAACTCGGAACTCAGGCCGCGCACGGTGATGGACCGCCCCTCGCCGGCGTCGCGATCAATGGACACGCCCGGAATACGCTGGATGGATTCGGCCAGATTGGTGTCGGGGAAATCGGCGATGTCTTCGGCCGAAATGGCGTCCACGACGCCCGCTTCGCGACGCTTGATGTTCAACGAGTTCTGCAGGCTGGCGCGGAACCCCGTGACGACGATATCATCGACTTCGGCGGCGCCGTCCTGCTGCGGCGCAGCAGCGTCAGCGGTCTGGGCGGCGGCATCGTGGGCCATCATGGCCAGAGCGATCGCACCCAGCGAAACCGTGGCGACCAGTGCGTTTCGCGCGAATTTATGGCGTTGGGTCATTCTCGTGTCTCCTCCCAAATCTGGCGTCGCTAGGAACGAAACGTCCACGTTCACGCCACCCGCTGCTGGCGGGCGACACCGGTGTCACGACTTGTTGGCCAAGTCTCTGCTACCGGTGTCATAAATGTTTAGCCACAGATGGGGGCGTGTGGCAAGAACGTGGCTGCGCCGATGGCCCATTTGTAATCTGTCCCAAGTCGGCTGCCGGACACAAACCTTGGCGACCAGCCCCAGCAATGGAGACGAAGATGTCTGTCAGTGTCGAGTTCACATCACCATCTCCTTCAAACCACACGTTCCGCGCATCGTCATGCCGGGAGCCATATCGATGATCACACGTCGCAAAGCGCTCATGCTTGGGATGACAGCCGCGGCCCTCCCCCTTTCCGTCAGCGCAGGTTCGAACGATCCTCGGGTGCAGACCACCGCCGGTCCCGTCATTGGGGTTCGGTACGATGGCGTGAGCGTATTCAAGGGTTTGCGATACGGGGCGCCCACGCAGCGCTTCAGACCGCCTCGGAGACCTGAGCCTTGGCGGGATCCGATCCGCGCCGGGACTTACGGAGCAGCCAGTCCCCAACGCGGAAACGAGCCGAACCAGAGCGAGGATTGTCTCTTCTTGAATATCTGGACTCCAGGGACCGACGCAGCGCGTCGCCCAGTGATGGTCTATATCCACGGGGGCGCCTATTCGGCGGGCTCGGGATCGGACCCGCTCTATGACGGCGCACGATTGGCGACGCGGGGGGATGTCGTGGTGGTCACCCTGAATCATCGCCTGAACGTGTTCGGATACGCCTATCTCGCGCGGCTGGCGCCTGGGTTCGAGGATTCCGGCAATGCCGGGCAGTTGGACCTGATCCTGGCTCTGCAATGGGTGCGGGACAATATCGCGGCGTTCGGGGGCGATCCCTTGCGGGTCATGCTGTTCGGCCAGTCGGGAGGCGGCGCCAAGATCGCCACCCTGATGGCCATGCCGGCCGCCCAAGGTCTGTTCCACCGCGCCGCGACCATGAGCGGTCAGCAGGTCACGGCCTCCGGGCCAATCAACGCCACGACGCGGGCGACGGCGTGGCTGAAAGCGCTGGGCCTGACGCCGGATCGCGCAGCCGAGGCGGCGACGATGCCGGTGGAACGGCTGTTGGAGGCGCAAACCGCCGAGGATCCGATCCTGGGCTTCGGCGGCCTCTACTTCGGGCCGGTGCTCGATTTCCGCAGCCTGCCACGTCACCCCTTCTATCCCGATGCAGCGCCGATGGGTCGGCCGATCCCGATGATCATCGGCAATACCCGCGAGGAGACGCTGGGCTTCATGGGCGACGATCCCAGGAACCAGGGCCTGACATGGGACACCCTGGCTGGGCGGCTGACGCCGGGGGTCATGCGGATCGACATAACCCCCGAGGCGGTGATCGCCGGCTATCGCGCCATGCATCCCGACTGGTCGCCGGATCGAGTGCTGATCGCCGCCACGACGGCGGGGCGATCCTGGCGTGGAGCGGTGATCGAGGCCGAAGAACGCGCCAGGGCCAGAGCGCCCGCCTGGGTCTATCAACTGGACTTCCCCGGTGAGTTGACCTCGGGCCGCATGGGCGCTTTCCACACTGCCGACATCCCTCTGGTGTTCGATAACGTTCAGGCGACCGGCTCACACACGCGGGGCCCGGGCGCGCAAAGTCTATCAGACAGAATGAGCGACGCCTTCATCGCCTTGGCCCGCGATGGCGACCCGAACCATGCCGGCCTGCCACGCTGGGACCGTTATGAGTTGCCGCGTCGCCAGACCATGCTGATGGACGTGCAGCCGCGCATGGCCGACGACCCGCGCGGCGACGAGCGCGCCTTCTTCTCGGCCATCCCCTATATCCAGCCGGGGACGTAAGCGCACTTGGACTCCCGCGCGGAAAAAGCAGCCCAATGGGTCCAGCTTCCGATCGCGGCTAGTCCAGTGACAGCGGTAGATGCCGGGCGGATGTCACCTCGGCGGACCGAACACGCGCAGCCGACGTTGGGCCACGGAGCCTTTAAAGCGGGAAATCCAGCCGCGCGGCCCAGGCGCGGACCAGATCAGGCCAGACCTGGGCCGATTTGCCTTGGATCAGGCGGATGCCGAAACCGTGGCCGCCTTCTTGGAAAAGATGCGCTTCGGACGGCACGTCGGCGGCCTTGAGCGTGGTCAGCAGTTGCAGGCTGTTCTCGACCGGCACCGCGGCGTCGTCCATGGCGTGCAGCAGGAAGACGGGCGCCGCGCCACGCCAGTCCATCTTCTCCAGGGAGTAGGCCGCGATCCGCTCAGGCGACGGCGCTTCGCCCAGCAATTGGGTGCGCGATCCGGCGTGAACATAGGGGTCCGCCATGGTCGCCACGGGATACATCAGCACGGTCGCATCCGGGCGGAACGACACAGCATCGGCAGCATCCGTCGGCGCATAGGTCGCATCCGCACGCGCGCTGGCCAGACCCGCCAGATGTCCACCGGCGGAAGCGCCCAGGACGCCGATCCTGTTCGGATAGACGCCATAGTCGGCGGCCCGACTGCGGATAAGGCGGATGGCGCGCTGGGCGTCCTGTAGCGGCGCGTCAGCGCCAGCCGCCCAGCCGTCGGCGGGCAAGCGATAGCGCAGCACGAAGCAGGTCGTGCCGCTGGCGGCGAAAACCCGCGCCACGTCATACCCCTCCTTGTCGAGCACGGCCCAGCGATAACCGCCGCCAGGGATCAGCAGCATGGCCGATCCGTTCGGGCGCTGGGGCCGGAAGACGGTCAGGATCGGATCGGTCGTATATTGGGCGTATCGGTCATGAAAAGTCGGATCGGTCGAACGCTCTGGCACGATGGGTGTGACGCTCACTCCCCGCCGGCCCGGCGCGCCGCCGGGCCACAAACGTATGACTTCGGCCGGGTCGGGCGGGCCTGCGCGACCCGCGTCTGCTGTCGTCTGCGCCGACGCACGCGGCGCAGCCCAGGCCATCCCGGCCCCTGCGGCCAAACCCAGAAGCGCCCTGCGTTCGATATCCATCGTCATGCTCACATCCTGAAAGGAACGCAGCCGGACGATCACTCGCCCGGCCGCAATCCTCAATGACTTTAGGTCCTACGCCCCTCCGTCAGACCTTGGCCTGCTCGTATCTCGGCGAGATCAGATGCACGACCAGCAGCGCGATCAGATAGGCCGAGGCCGCGACGATGAAGATGGGCGTATAGGTGCCGATCTTCTCCAGCACGTAGCCGGCGTATTTGGCCATCGCCATGCCGCCGATGGCGCCCAACATCCCGCCGATGCCGACGACCGATCCCACGGCGGAACGCGGGAAGACATCGCCCGGCAGGGCGTAGAGGTTGGCCGAGAAACCCTGGTGCGCCGCCGTCGCCAGACCGATGATGCCGACCGCGACCCACAGGTTGGACGCCATGGCGGCGAAGGCCACAGGCACCGCGCACAGGGCGCAGATCAGCATGGTGATCTTGCGCGCCTTGTTGACGCTCATGCCGCGATGCATGAAGCGCGAGGAAAGCCAGCCGCCGCCGACCGAGCCGACGTCCGACAGCAGATAGATGGCGACCAGCGGCGGGCCGAACGTCTTCAGATCCAGACCGTATGTCTTGCCTAGAAAATCCGGCAGCCAGAACAGGAACATCCACCAAATCGGATCGATCAGGAACTTGCCCAGGGCATAGGCCCAGGTCTCCTTGACCGTCAGAAGCTTGGTCCATTTGACCTTTTCGACCACATCGGCCGGATCCTGCTCGATATAGGCCAGTTCGGCAGCAGACAGCTTCTTCTGCTCGCGCGGCCGGCGATAGATCAACAGCCAGATCGGCAGCCAGATCAGACCCAGAACGCCGGTGATGACGAAGGCCATCTGCCAGCCGAAGGCCAGAACCAGTCCCGGCACGATCAGGGGCGTGACGATGGCGCCGATATTGGTCCCCGCGTTGAACAGACCGGTGGCCAGCGCGCGCTCCTTCTTGGGGAACCACTCCGCGACCGCCTTGATCCCGCCGGGGAAGCCGCCGGCCTCACCGACGCCCAGCACCATCCGCGCCATCATGAAGTGCGACAGATCCCGCGCCGCACCGTGCATGATATGACCGATCTGCCAGATGCCGAAGGCGATCCCCAGGCCCCAACGGGCGCCGATCCGGTCCATGATCCGGCCCCACAACAGATAGGCCACGGCGTAGGACGCCTGGAACCAGAAAACGATGTCGGCATAGTCGGTTTCCGACCAGCCGAACTCAGCCGACAGGGTCGGCTTGAGGAAGCCGATCATCTGACGGTCGACGTAGTTGATGACCATGGCCGCAAACAGCAGCCACATGATGATCCAGCGATACTTGCCGGGTGATGGCGCCTTGATCTGGATCGGCGGCGCGACGGAAGCGTCTGACATGGTTATGAAAACCCGTTCCTGTTATTTCCTCGACGCATCCCCTGCTCTTTTCCGTCCCTGAACGGCGGCGGGGTTGACGTCCGATGATGTTTACTGGGCTTCGGCCTTGACGACCGAACAGTGAAGCTCTGCGATACCTCTGAAAATGCAAACGGCCTCGTCGCCGGCATGGACGCGGTGAACCCCCGTGACGGCGCCGGTCGAGACCAGCGCGCCCGCCTTCAGCGGACGCCCCCAGCGCGCGCAATGCTCCAGAAGAAACCGCACGGATTCCATCGCGCCGCCCGCCAGGGACAACGAACCGCCCGTGCCGACGCTGGCGCCGTTGATGACCGTTTCGACCTCGATGTGGTCCAGGCGTTCGCGCCAGTTCTCGACCTCCGGGCCGATCATCAAGCCGCCGTTGTTGCCGAAGTCGGAAGCGACGACGGCCGATCCCAGGTCATTGATCGCCGATAGAGGGCTGCCGGCCAGTTCGACGCCGACGAACACCTTGTCGACGGCGGCGACAGCCTCCTCGATGGTCCAGTCCGTCTTGGCGGGATCGGCGTCGGCGCCGATGCGGGCGATGAACTCCGATTCGACGGCGGCGAAACCGCCCTCGATCTCGGGCAGCGGCACGACCGTGTCGCCGGGGGCCGGCCAGACATTGCGCGCGAAAATGGCCCCCGCCAGACGATGGACGCCCAGAGTTTCCTGCTGCGCCGGCGACACGCCCCCCACCTTCCATCCCACCACCGCGTCGGGGAACAGTCCGATGGCGATGTCCTGAATGGCGTAGGATTCCGTCATGCTCTGGGGAATGGCGCCCGGATAGTCGGGCGTATGGCGCGCAGCCAACCGCGCCTCGACGAACCGCCGCGCGATCACGGCGGCATCGGCGGCCGTGGTGTCGGTCTCGTCCGCAAGATTAGGGGTCGAAGTCAAGATCGTAGCCTCGTGAATAGAGCGCGATAAGAAAGAGGAAGGAAACCGGTGTCAATCCGGTTTAGCGCACACCCATGGCGTCGGCGACGAGTCGCGTCTATGCGTTGAAGCTCCACATAGAGAAGGAGCCGAACCTTGGCTCAAGACGATCCGCGATCCGGCAAGCCGGGCAAGCGGGCCACCATCAACGATGTCGCCAGGGAGGCTCAGGTCTCCAAGAAGACCGTCTCGCGGGTCATCAACCAGTCGCTGTTCGTCAAGGAAGACACGCGCGAGCGGGTCAACGCCGTCATCAAGACGCTGGGCTTCATCCCCGATCCCCAGGCGCGCGCCCTGGCTTTCCGGCGATCTTTCCTGGTCGGGCTGATCTACGACAACCCCAGTCCGACCTATGTGGTGAACATGCAGCAGGGAGTGTTGGACGCACTTAAGGGCTCCGGCCTGGAACTGGTCGTCCACCCTTGCAACCGCAACTCCCCTACCCTGCTGGAAGATATCCAGGGCTTTGTCGAGCGGCAGCGGCTGTATGGCGTCGTCATGCCGCCGTCGGTGTCGGAGGATGAACGGGTCATCGACCTGCTGCGCGATCTCGACTGCGCCTATGTCCGCATCGCCTCGGTGGCGCTCGACGAGCCGCAATCCATGGTGGTCACCAACGACTGGATCGGCGCGGCCGAGGCGGCGACGCATCTGGCGGACCTGGGACACAGTCGAATCGGTCTGGTGCGCGGCCCGGACCTGTTCCGGTCGTCGGCCGTGCGGGGCCAGGGCTTCCTGGACGCCCTGGCCGAGCGCGGCATTCCGCTGGACCCGGCCTATGACTTCAAGGGCGCCTATACGTTCGAATCGGGCGTCGAGGCTGGGCACGCCCTGTTGGCGCTGGATACGCCGCCGACCGCCATCTTCACCCTGAACGATGACATGGCCATAGGGGTGATGCAGGCGGCGCGGGATCGCGGTCTGGAGTTGCCGCGCGACCTTTCTGTCGTGGGCTTTGACGACCTGCCGATGGCGGCGCGGGTCTGGCCCAATCTGACATCGGTCCGTCTGCCGATCCGCGACATGGGGCGGATGGCCGCCGAAAAGCTGCTGGCGCCGATGCGCGGCGTCGATCCGGCGAAGATGCAGCAGCCGGACGTTCGCCCCGCCCTTGTCGTACGCAAGTCGGCGATTCCTGCGTCCTAGAAAATCGGTCGGCGCGCGCGGTCGTGCGCCGACCTCCAGACGTCAAGCCGTTTCCAGCGCGGGCTTGGCGGCGAGTACGCCCTTCAGATAGTCGCGGATGCCTTCATCCGTGGCGTTGGCGAAGAAGTAATCTTGGAAGCGCTCGCCGGCGATGGCGGCCTTCAACAGGTCCTGATCCATGGTCCTCAGCACCGTCAGCATGTCGTGGCAGGTGACGGCCTTCAGGGTGCTGAGGACGCCGCGGTTCTTGCGCATGATCTCGGCGCGTTCCTTGGGATAGCCCAAGCCGCGCTCGCCCTCGAACAGCTTGCGATAGACATCCTGAAGGTTCAGTTCCGCCGCCCAGCCGAAGCCCTTGGCGTAAGGCATGGAGATGGCGTTGCCGTCGTTGATCTGACCGAACAGGAAGGCGTCGGTGGGATCGATCACCAGACCGCAGAAGACTCCGGGCATGCTGTTGCAGGCCAGCATCGAGCCCATGCCCGTGCCGCACCCCGTCACGACGAAATCAGCCGCGCCCGAGTTCAGCAGAATGCCGGTCAGGACGCCGTTCATCACATAGGTCAGCGACGCCTTGTCCTCGGGCGCGTACATTCCATAGTGGAAGACCTCGTGGCCCAGCGGCTCCGCGACGGCGTTCAGGGCGGCGTTCACCGTCTCGCTTTTGGCGGCCTGGCTGTTTTCGATGATGAGAGCGATCTTCATGGGTATCCTCAGTGGCGACTGTGCGGGCGAGCCGACAGATGTGGTTATCATCTAACCATTTACATCTGTATATGACACCGGTTACCACCTGAGACAAGTCGGGTCCGATCCGACGTTCGAAATCGACCTGAGAGGAAACACCATGAGCAATCCGTTCGACCTGACCGGCAAGGTCGCCTTGGTCACCGGGGGCAACACGGGTCTGGGTCAGGGCATCGCCCTGGCCTTGGCCGAGGCCGGCGCCGACATTGTCTCGGTCGCCCTGTCCGATTCCGACGATACGGTCGCCCAGGTTCAGGCCATGGGCCGGCGCGCCCACGCCGTCAGCGCCGACCTGACCTCGATCGAACCGGTCGAGCGCGTTCTGGCCGAGGCGCTTCAGGCCATGGGTCGGGTGGATATTCTGGTCAACAACGCCGGTCTGATCCGCCGCGCCGACGCCGTCGACTTCTCCGAAGCCGACTGGGATCTGGTGATGAACATCAATCTGAAGACCGTCTTCTTCATGAGCCAGGCGGTCGCCCGCCACTTCATCAAACAGGGCGACGGCGGCAAGATAATCAACATCGCCTCCATGCTGTCCTTCCAGGGCGGCATCCGCGTGCCGTCCTACACCGCGTCCAAGTCTGGCGTGGCGGGTCTGACCAAGCTGATGGCCAACGAATGGGCGCCGCACGGCATCACCGCCAACGCCATCGCCCCTGGCTATTTCGCCACGGCCAACACCCAGGCCCTGCGTGAAGACCCGGTGCGGTCGGCCGAGATCCTGGGCCGCATTCCCGCCGGTCGCTGGGGCCAGCCCTCGGACCTGGGCGGCGCCGCCGTCTTCCTGGCCAGCCGGGCCTCCGACTATGTTCAGGGCGCCATCCTGCCGGTCGACGGCGGCTGGCAGGCGCGCTGAGACACGGTTAGCCTTCCGACATGACCAACACCGCCTCGGGTCCCTCGGCCGCCTCCCGCGCCATCCTCTGCTTCGGCGAGATGCTGCTGCGGCTGTCGCCCAATCAGAATGAACTGCTGATGCAGTCCCCCGCCCTGACCGTGCGTCCGGGCGGGGCCGAGGCGAATGTCGCCGTGGCCCTGGCCCGCTTCGGCGCGCCGACGCGGATGGCGACGGTCCTGCCGGACAATGCGCTCGGCCACGCCGCCCGCGACGAGGTGCGAAGGCACGGCGTCGACACCACCCCCATTGTCTTCACGGCGGGACGAATGGGCCTGTATTTCCTGACGCCCGGCGCCGTGCGCCGTCCGTCCGAAGTCCTCTATGACCGCGCGGGTTCGGCCTTCGTCGAGCATGTGAACACCGCCTTCGACTGGGACCAACTGCTGGACGGCGTCGAATGGCTGCACGCCTCGGGCGTCACGCCCGCGACCGGCCCCAACGGCTCGGCCGCCGCTGTCACCATCATCGAGGCCGCGGCCAACAAGGGGGTGAAGGTCAGCTATGACGGCAACTTCCGCGGCAAGCTGTGGGACCAGTGGGACGGCGATCCGCCCGCGACCCTTGGCCGGATGCTGGCCGGCGCCACCGTCGCCTTCGCCGACGACCGCGACTTCGCCTTGGTGCTGAAGACGACGTTCGACAGCCCCGACCCAGCCGAGCGCCGCCGTCAGGCCGCCAAGGCCGCCTTCGCCGCCTTCCCCCGCCTGGAACGCATCGCCTGCACCCTGCGGGTTCAGGACAGCGTCGCCGACCAGGCCCTGTCGGCGGTCATGCTGACCCGCGACGGGGACAGCATCATCGAGACCCATGCCGAAGCCATCCACCTGACCGGCGTCGTCGACCGCGTCGGCGGCGGCGACGCCTTTGCTTCCGGCGTCCTGTTCGGTCTGTGGAGCGGATGGGTGGATCAGCAGGCGCTCGACTTCGGCCTGGCCGCCGCCGGACTGAAACACTCGGTCCCCGGCGACTTCAACCTGTTCACCGCCGACCAGGTACACGCCGCCATGAGCGACGGCGGGTTCGATATCCGGCGATAGGCGGATGCATCCTGATTTGGAGGAGGCTGGGGCGACAAGTCCCTGCAGCCCTTCCCGTCAGCGTCGGGGGACTAGGAAACCGGTGTCAATCATGCTTGATTGATGTTTCGAAACGGTCGCCAAGAACCGTCCGAGAGAGGTCACACCAGGAGTTCCCATGCCCGCCACATCCATGAACCGTCGCGCCCTGCTGGCCGCAGGCGCAGCCGCCACCTTCGTCGCCGCATCCGCCCCCGCCTTTGCCCAAGCGTCGCCTGAGCGCGCCGCCGTGCTGGACGCCATGAAGCGCGCCGCCCGGTTCATGAGCGAAGAAGCCGCCGTCGATGGGGGCTATGTCTGGCAGTATCTTCCCGACTTCTCGCGCCGCTGGGGCGAGCTGGAAGCCAATCCGACCATGATCTGGGTCCAGCCGCCGGGCACAGGCACCGTGGGCCACCTGTTCCTGGACGCCTATCACGCCACGGGCGACGAGTTCTATTACGAGGCCGCCAAGAAGGCCGCCGACGCCCTGGTCAAGGGCCAGCACCCGCTGGGCGGCTGGAACTATGTCATCGACACCGCCGGCGAGGAGTCGCTGAAGCAGTGGTATGGGACGGTCGCCGCCAACGCCTGGCGGCTGGAGGAATTCCATCACTATTACGGCAACGCCACCTTCGACGACGCGGGCACGTCGGAGGCGTCGCAACTGCTGCTGCGCGTCTATCTGGAGAAGAAGGACCGCAAATATCTGGCGCCCCTCAACAAGGCGATCAGCTTCGTGCTGGAGAGCCAGTATCCGAACGGCGGCTGGCCCCAACGCTATCCGTTCGTCGAGAACGGGGGCCTGCACGGCCACGCCGACTATACCCCCTACATCACCTTCAACGACGATGTGGCGGGCGAGAACCTGGAGTTCCTGATCTACGCCTATCACGGCCTGGCGCGGAACGGTCGCGGCGACCCGCGCCTGCTGGACGCCATCAATCGCGGCATGGACATCTTCGTGAAGACCCAGCAGCCTCAGCCCCAACCGGCGTGGGGCCTTCAGCATTTCCCGGACACCCTGAAGCCGGCGGGCGCCCGGACCATCGAGCCCCAGGCCTTCGCCACCCACACAACCGGCGCCAACATCAAGTCAATGCTTGGCTTCTATCGCCTGACCGGCGACCGCAAATATCTGGCGCGCCTGCCGGAAGCGCTGGACTGGCTGGATCAGGTCGCGGCCAAGCCCCCGCTGAACACGCCGGGGCGGACGCATCCGACCTTCATCCTGGAAGGCTCCAACATGCCGATCTACATCCACCGGCGCGGGTCCAACATCGCCAATGGTCAGTATTACGCCGACGACAATCCCACCAATCTGATCGTCCACTACGGTTCGTTCCGCAATGTCGACACCGCCGCCCTGCGCCGCGAATACGAGCAGTTGGCGGTCATGCCGGTCAGCGAGGCGACGCACGGCTCTCCGCTCAAGGCGCGGCCCGGCTCTCTGAACCTGCCGACGTATTTCACCCTGCAGGACGTGGATGTCTGGGACATGTCGACCGACGCACGTCGCCCCGCCCGACCGGCCGCCGGCCGCGCCGCCGAGGTGATGTCAGGTCTGAACGCGCGCGGCTATTGGCCCACGCCCCTGACCACCACGTCGAACCCCTATAATGGCCCCTCCCCAACCGCCGTCACGGGCGGCGAGTACCAGACGACCCGCGTCGGCGACCTGTGGGACACCTCGCCCTATCACACCGACTTCCCGGTCGAGGGCGTCTCGACCTCAGTCTTCGTGCGCAACATGGGCGACCTGATCGAGGCTTTGGGAGCGTAGGGTACGGCAGCAATGAGATCGATATGTCCCTGATCAGGGACATATCGACACGCTCATTGACGGCGATAATCCCATTTTGTAGTCTTAGATATCATAATGCGGAAGGCGCGCGTTATGGTGAAGCGGATGCGCCCGGCTTCGGCGTCGAGTTGAACCGCGACATCGCCCTGCATCGCCCCTACGCGCGTTAAGACGAAAGCCCTTCCCCCACCATGAAACTGCTGCGTTACGGCCCCAGGGGCCAGGAAAAGCCGGGCACGCTGGATACTGAGGGGCGCATCCGCGACCTGTCGGGCCACATCGCCGACATCACCCCGGACCAACTGCATGGCTCTGCGCTCGAGGCGCTGAAGGCCATCGACCCGACCACCCTGCCCCTGGTCGAAGGCCAGCCCCGCTATGGCGTGCCGATAAACGGCGTGCGCAAGTTCCTGGCCATCGGCCTGAACTTCGCCGACCACGCCGCCGAATCCAACCTGCCGATCCCGGCCGAGCCGGTGCTGTTCACCAAGGCCATCACCTGCCTGAACGGGCCGAACGACGACGTGGTCATTCCGCGTGGCTCGGAGAAGACCGACTGGGAGGTCGAGCTGGGCATCGTCATCGGCAAGCCTGCGTCCTACGTCACCAAGGAAGAGGCCCTGGATCACGTCGCCGGCTATGTGCTGATCAACGACGTGTCCGAGCGCGCCTATCGCATCCGCCTATTCCGCCTCCAAGGCCGGG
Source organism: Brevundimonas sp. EYE_349 (assembly GCF_023147505.1). GTDB lineage: Bacteria > Pseudomonadota > Alphaproteobacteria > Caulobacterales > Caulobacteraceae > Brevundimonas. Next base: position 80,133 of record NZ_JAHXPB010000011.1, read on the forward strand.
GTGATCGGCTTCACCAAGTCGCTGGGCAAGGAGTTGGCCGGCAAGGGCGTCGTCGCCAACAGCCTGACCCCCGCCACCTTCGAAAGCCCCATCCTGGAGCAGTTGCCCCAGAGCCAGGTCGACTACATGCGCTCCAAGATCCCCATGGGCCGCCTCGGCGAGGTCGACGAAAGCGCCGCCATGGTCTGCTTCATGGCCTCCGAGGAATGCAGCTTCACAACCGCCTCCACCTTCGACACCTCCGGCGGAAGAACGACGTACTGAAAGGAGCGGCGCACACCCCGCTCGTCATACCGCCGAAGCCGCATCAAGACGGCGAGGCGCCGAGGACATCCAGGAGAGTACCCCATGGTCATCGAAACCGACGCCGCCCACACCCCCGGAGGGCTCGCCAAACCTTCCGGTTCGCTTAAGGGCCCGCTGGCCTTCGCCATCGCCTGCTTCCTGATCTGGGGCTTGGCCTATGGTCTGCTGGACGTGCTGAACAAGCATTTCCAGGAGACGCTGAACATCAGCCAGGCCGACAGCGCGTGGCTGCAGATCGCCTATTTCGGGGCCTATCTGCTGCTGTCGATCCCGGCAGGCATGTTGCTGCACGCGCGCGGTTACAAGTTCGGCATCGTCTCGGGCCTTGCGGTGACCGCCATCGGCGCCCTGTTGTTCATCCCGGCGGCGGGTGCGGGCGCCTTCCTGCCCTTCGTCGGCTCGATGTTCGTTCTCGCCGCCGGCCTGTGCATCCTAGAAACCAGCGCCGACACCTACGTCAACGTCCTCGGCGATCCGGCCAAGGCGTCACAGAGGCTGAACCTGGCCCAGTCGTTCAATGCGCTGGGCGTGTTTTTTGGCCCGCTGATCGGCGGGACGGTGTTCTTCAGCCCGACGACGACCGAAGCTCTGGGCGGCGCGACGCGCTCGATCCAGGTCGTCTATGGGCTGATTGCGGTCGGCGTGGTCCTGTTCGCCATCGCCGTCTGGCGCGCCCGCCTGCCCGAGAGCGGCCTGTCCGACCACGGCGGCGCGATCGAGGGCGACGCCTCCGACCTGCCCCTGTCCAGACAGCCGCACTTCATCGCCGGCGTGATCACCCAAGCGCTCTACATCGGCGCCCAGGTCGGCATCGGCGCCTACTTCATCAATCTGGTGACCCACAACTGGCAGGGCCTGACCTCGCAGCAAGGTGCCTTCATGCTGTCGCTGGCGGCCATCGGCTATCTGGTCGGCCGCTTCTTCGCCACAGCCCTGCTGCTTAAGATCAAGCCGCGCGTCCTGCTGACCACCTATGGCGTGATCAACGTCGCCCTGACCCTGATCGTGGCGGCGGGCATCGACAAGGTTTCGCCCATCGCCCTGCTGGCCGTTTTCTTCTTCATGTCCACCATGTTCGCCACCATTTTCGCCCTGGGCACCACCGGCCTGGGCGCGGGGACCAAGAAGGCCTCGTCCCTGATGGTCATGGCTATTGGCGGAGGCGTGCTCCTGCCTTGGCCCATGGGCAGGATCGCCGACCTCTACGGCGCCAATGTCGCCTTCCTCCTTCCCGCCGCCTGCTTCACCGTCGTCGCCTGGTATGGCTGGAAGGGCGCCGGACTGGGGCCGAAACCGGAGGTGAAGTAATGCGTCTTTGCAACGCTCTGCTCGCCTTCACCCTGCTGGCCGGCCCCACAGCCGCCTGCGCCCAGACTGTGACGCCTACGGCCGCCGTCGCCCCAACCGCGCCGATCGACCGACACGCCCTGGTCACGCGCCACAACGTCAGCCTGACGGCCATCGATCGCCACGCCCCGATCATGCTGGGCAACGGCGACTTGGGATTCACCGCCGACATCACCGGGCTTCAGACTTTCCCGGAGCAGTATTCGGAACTGTCGCCCCTGCTGACCATGGCCCAGTGGGCGTGGCACAGCTTTCCCAATCCGAACGCATATACCGAGCAGGACGGCCTGATCGAGGTGCCGGTGCCCGGTCGGGGCGAACAACCTTATGCCTGGATGAAGTCTTGGGCCGTGGCCGAGACGCAGCCCGCCTACACGTGGCTGCGCGCCAATCCCCATCGGTTCTCGCTCAGCCGCATCGGCCTGACCTTCGCCGACGGCAAGCCGCTGGACTTCGCCAAGGTCGCCGACACGCGCCAGACGCTGGACCTGTGGACCGGCGCCCTAACCAGCCGCTTCACCTATGACGGCCAGCCGGTCGAGGTGGTGACCCGCGTCCACCCCACGCTGGACATGGTCATGGTCGAGATCGCCTCACCCCTGGTCGCGTCGCAGGGCCTGGGCGTCCAAGTCCGCTATCCGGGCGTGAACCCCGCAATCAATCCAGATCCGACAAGCTTTGACGCCACGGGCGCGCAAAGCCTGACCATGGTCGCCTCCGACACGGGCGATGTCCATATTCGTCGCACCCTGGACGACACCACCTATTATTCCGGCATCACCGCTTCCGGTAAGATCGAGCAGAGCGGCGCCGACGCCTTCCGCGTCGCCTCGTCAGGTCGTGATCGACTGACCGTCATGGTGCGTTTCGAGCAGCACGAGCCCGCCGAAAAAACACCCGCCTATTCCGCCGGCGTCCAGGCGACCGCCGCACATTGGAACGGCTTTTGGACCCACGGCGGCGCCGTCGACTTCACCGGCTCGACAGATCCCCGCGCGGCCGAGCTGGAGCGCCGCGTAGTCCTGTCGCAATACCTGTCAGCCGTGAACGGCGCCGGCGAGTTGCCGCCGCAGGAAGAGGGCCTGTTCTCAAACAGTTGGTACGGCAAGTTCCACCTGGAAATGCACCCTTGGCATTCCGGCTGGCAGGCCATGTGGGGCCATCCCGACATTCTGGAGCGCAGCCTGCCTTGGTATGTCGGCAATCTGGCTAACGCCCGCGCAGAGGCCGCTCGCCATCACGTGAAAGGCGCCTGGTGGCCCAAGATGGTCGGGCCTGAGGGCCGCAATAGCCCCAGCCTCGTCTCGCCTTTCATCATGTGGCAGCAGCCGCATCCGATCCTTCTGGCCGAACTGGTCTGGCGCGCCGACAAGGACGCCGCAGTGCTGGATAGATACGGCGAGGTGGTCGAAGCCACCGCTGATCTTCTGGCCTCCTGGCCCATCGAACACGACGGCCGGCTGAACCTGGGCGCGCCGATGATTCCGGCTCAGGAAAACTACGATCCCCTGACCACGGTGAACCCGACGTTCGAGGTCGAATATTTCCGCTGGGCGCTGGAAACCGCGCAAGCCTGGCGCGAACGCAAGGGCCGGGCCCGCCGCGCCGACTGGGATCAGGCTCTGGCGAAGATCGCACCGCCGCCGATGAAGGACGGCTTGTATCTGCCCGTCGAGAGCGTGCCCGATTTCTGGGGGGCGGCCATGTCAGACGCCTGTCGCAGACACGCAGCGGCAGCCCAGTGCAAGAACCGCGACCATCCGTCCTTCCTGATGGCTTATGGCTTCATCCCCGGCGCGCGGATCGATCCGGCCGCCATGCGCCGCACCTTCGAGGCGGTGGAGAAGACCTGGGACGTGCGCCAGACCTGGGGCTGGGACTTCCCGATGATGGCCATGACGGCGGCCCGCCTTGGCGAACCCGAAAAGGCCGTGGACTGGCTGTTCGCTGATTTGAAGAACAATCAGTGGGGCGTCACCGGCATGACCCCGCGTGTTCACCTGGACGAGCACGCCGACGAACTGGTGCCCGTTTCGGCCGGCGCCGGCGGGGTGACGATGGCGGTCAATCCCGACGGTCCCGGCTATCGCCGCGCGGCCGAGACCTATTTCCCGTCCAACGGGTCGCTGCTGATGGCCGTCGGCCTGATGGCGGCGGGCTGGGACGGATCGAGCGGCCACGCGCCGGGCTTTCCCAAGGAAGGCTGGACCGTCCGGGTCGAAGGCCTGACGCCCGCGCCGTAATCAAGATAACCGAGAGGAACGCCCCAAAATGACGACCTCCAGACGCACCGCCCTGAAGGCCCTGCTCGCCGCCCCCGCCGTCGGCGCCCTCGCCACGACGAACGCCCAGGCGCAGGCCGCGCCCACCCTCTCGCCGGCGCCGGGCCAGACCCCGGTCTGGCCGGCGCCCAACACTGCCCCGCCTTCGACACAAGAGACGCCTGTCGAGCCGCCGCGCTGGGAGGGCCCCGTGCCGAAGGAGTGGGTCGATCCGAAAACCGGCCATCGCATCCGCCGTGTCTCGCCCGACGGCGGGGGCGGAAAGCCCTACTTCTACAAGAATATGTTCCTGCCGAAGAAGGCTGGGGCGCCCGACCTGATGGTCATCTCCACGCCCCAGGGCATCTCGACCGTCGATCTGGCCACCTGGGCCGTCAGCGTCCTGGTTCCAGACCACGAGGCCGACCTGATGTTCACCGGCCGCAAGGGTCGCAACGTCTATTATTCGGTCACGGCGCCTGGCGAGGGCCAGTTGATGGACCGGGCCAAGACCCTGTTCGTCATCGACGCCGACACCAGGCAGAGACGCGAGATCGGCCGGATCCCGAACGGCCAAATCAACTCTGTCAACGCCGACGAGACTCTGCTGCTGGGTTTCGTCGCCTATGACAGTCAGCCGCTTCAGCCGAGCGTGCCGGACCCGCGCAACCGCCGCTTCGATCAGGCGGAGTACGAAGCCAACGGGCCGGACGGAAAGCCGCTGAACTTCGCCCGCGCCAAAGGGGTTCGAATGCTCCAGCGCTGGGCCGCCGGCTATCCGATGGAGATATTCGTCGTCGATATGGCGACGGGCGAACGACGCGTGATCCACAAGACCACGGAATGGATCGGCCACACCCAGTTCTCGCCCACCGATCCGCAGCAGATCATCTTCTGCCACGAAGGGCCGTGGCACCGCGTGGACCGGATGTGGGCCATCCGCGCCGACGGCACGGGTCTGAGGAAGACCCACCAGCGGACGATGAACTTCGAGATCTTCGGTCACGAATGGTTCAGCCCTGACGGCAAACAGGTGCTCTATGACCTGCAGACGCCGCGCGGTCAGGTCTTCTGGGTCGCCTCGGTCGATCTGGAGACGGGCCGCCGCGTCTATCGCCGGGTCGAGCAGAACGACTGGTCCGTCCACTACACCGTCTCGCCGGACGGTAGTCTTTTCGCCGGCGACGGCGGCGACGGCGACATGGTCGCCCATGCGCCCGACGGCAAATGGATTGTCTTGCTACGTCCCGAACCCATCGTCGACGCCGATCCGTCGAGTGACAAGGAGGACCAAATCTTCGTAGAATATCTGCGTTCTGAAAGACTGGTTGACCTGTCAAATCATGACTACCGGCTGGAACCAAATCTGACCTTCACGCCCGACGCCAAATGGATCGTCTTCGTGTCGAACATGCACGGCGCCAATCACGTCTATGCGGTCGAAGTGGCGCGCGCGGCGTAGAAACATCGACATTCCATCTGTCTGAATCGCCAGTCTTTTCGCCTAGGAGCTCAGGGTCGGTGGACGCGGTTCGAGATAAGATTGGTTGCAAAATGCGGGAAGCCGTTGCAATAAACGGCACAATGTCGTCTAACTATGCGTGACGTCGTATCAAAAAATGACACCGGTGCCATACGGGTTCCGGGATAAGGGAGAGAACGAATGCAACGGATGACCACCCGGACTCTGTGCGCCGTCGGCGTGTCCCTGGTCGCCTTGACGGGCGCATCGGCGGCGATGGCGCAAACTGCCCCTGCTCCCCAACCTGCAACACAGAACGTCGCTCAGGATACCGGCGCCGCCACGGTCGACGACATCGTCGTCACCGGCTTCCGTTCCAGCCTGCAGCAGGCGCTGAACATCAAGCGTCGCGAGGCCGGCGCCGTCGACGCCATCCTGGCCGAGGACATGGCCGACTTCCCCGACCAGAACCTGGCGGAAGCTATCCAGCGCCTTCCCGGCGTGACCATCGACCGCGTCAATGGCCAGGGCACGACGATCTCGGTTCGCGGCCTGGGTTCCGACTTCACCCGCACGCGCATCAACGGCCTGGAGGCCCAAGCCGCGTCGGGCGGCAATCGTAACCGCAGCTTCGACTTCTCGATGTTCGCGTCCGAGCTGTTCAACAGCATCAAGGTCCGCAAGACCCAGTCGGCCGAGATCGAAGAAGGATCTCTGGGCGCCACCGTCGATCTGCAGACCGGCCGCCCCCTGGACTTCGGCGGCAGCGGCCTGAACTCCGCGCTGTCGGTGCAGGCTTCGTACAACGATCTGTCCGAAAAGTCCGTGCCCCGACTTGCCGGCCTGCTAAGCTGGTCGAACGAGGACCGCACCTTCGGCGCCCTGATCTCAGTCGCCTATTCCGAGCGCTCGCCCATCTTGGGCAGCTTCAACACGACGCGGTGGCAGTCCGGCGCGATCAATCCGCCTATCCCCGCCGGCAAGACCCGCGCCGACTATCCCAACTACCCCTACGGCCTGGGCCAGAACTTCGCGGGCTGCATCCCCTGCATCACGACGGCGCAGCGCGACGCCCTGCTCAGCGCCTATTACCCACGCATTCCCCGCTACACCCTGGGCAACACTCAGGAAGATCGCCTGGGGATGACGGGTGCGCTGCAATGGCGGCCAAGCGACCGCACCGAGGCTGTGCTGGACGTGCTTTGGTCGCGCTTCAACTCGGAACTGGAAAGCCCGAACATCGAGGCCTGGGCCTTCAGCCGCGCCAACGTCAACAATGTCGTGGTGCGTGATTATGCGATCGACGCCGACAAGAACATTCTGTCGTATGGCGTCTTCGACAACATGCTGGTTCGCGCCGAGAACGGCTTCACGCGTAACGAAAGCAACTTCTATCAGGCGTCGCTGAACCTACGCCACGACTTCACCGATCGCCTGCACGGCAATCTGAAGGTCGGCGCCAACCGGTCGGAAGCCCGCACGCCGCTGAACGTCGCCTACGCCTTCGAGGCCGCGGGCGTGAACGGCTAGCCGCCCGTGACCGCAGCGATGAACCGGTGGTCGGCCGCGAGTGCGGGCGGGAAGACAGCGGATAGGCTCAGCAAGGCCAAAACTCGCTCTTGGTCGTCGTCGGCTTCGGCCAGCAGTTCGGCGGTCCGCGCAGCCAATGGATCGTCCACGAGAAAACCTTCACCGCTCTCGGTCACGCCCGACTGCCATTTCATCCAGGCCGCGACGCCCAAGGCCATGGCCTTGACGCCCTGCCCGGCCCCCAGGCGTTCGGCGACCCCGGCCAGCAGACGCTGCGGCAGCTTCTGCGACCCGTCCATGGCGATCTGGCGCGTGCGGTGCATGAGGGCCGCGTTCGAGAACCGGGCCATCAGAGCCTCGCGATAGGTGGGGATGTCCAGGCCCGGCGGCGGGTTCAGCGTAGCCTGCGCCTCGTCCCACAAAGCCTCGACATAGGCGCGGAAAGCGGGAACGGCGACGGCCTCGTGGACGTGCCGATAACCCGACAGGGCGCCCAGATAGGCGATGGCCGAATGGGCGCCGTTCAGCAGACGCAGCTTGGCGTCCTCCCACGGTTCGACCGCGTCGGTCAGTTGCACGCCCAAGGCCGCGAAGTCCGGCCGTTCGCCCGCGAACCAATCCTCGATCACCCACTGGGTGAAGGGTTCGGCCTTGACCATGCCTTGGTCCTGGACGCCGAGATGGGCCCGGAGCCGCTCGATATCGTCGGGTATAGTCGCCGGGACGATCCGGTCGATCATGGTCTGCGGAAAGGCGCCTTCGGCCTCGATCCAATCGGCCAGCGACGGGTCGATCCGTCGCGCCATGGCGATGACGCCGGCGCGGATCCGCTTGCCGTTGTGCGGAAGGTTGTCGCAGCTGATGACCGTGAAGGGCTTGAGGCCCGCAATGCGCCTCGCCCGTAGCGCGGCGACGATGAAGCCTGGCGCGGTGCGCGGCGCAGAAATGTCCGCCAGATCGGCCGCGACGTCCGGATCGTCCATCAGCAGGTCGCCCGTCGCCGGGTCTAGCCGATAGCCCTTCTCGGTCACGGTCAGGGTGACGATGTGGATATCCGCGTCAGCCATGGCCGCGACCAGGGCGGCGGGGTCTTCCGGCCCGACCAGAACGCCACGCCCCGCGCCGATCACGCGCAAACGCTCGTCCGATCCATCGCGCACGACCAGGGTATAGAGGCCGTCCTGCGGGTTCAACTGGTCGCGCACGCCCGGCGACCGCAGCGAGGCGCCCAGCACCCCCCAGCGCAGATCGCCGCTCGCCAGCGCATCGTCGAACACCACCGCCTGGTGGGCGCGGTGGAACGCTCCGATGCCCAGATGGACCACGCCGGTCTTCACCTGGGCGCGGTCGTAACCGGGAACGGCGACGTCGGCGGGCAGGCGCGACAAGCCGTCCTCTGAAAGGCGGCTCACAGCTTGTAGGCCGCTTTTACCAGATCATAGGTCAGGGCGCGGGCCAGGTCGTGGGCCTCGTCCTCCTCCATCCGGTGTTCCACCACCAGCTTGGCCAGAAAGCCGCAATCCATGCGCCGGGCCACATCGTGTCGCGCGGGGATCGACAGGAAGGCGCGGGTATCGTCGTTGAAGCCCACGGTGTTGTAGAAGCCCGCCGTCTCGGTGACCTGCTCGCGGAAGCGGCGCATCCCCTCCGGGCTGTCGTGGAACCACCAGCTGGGCCCCAGTTTCAGCGCCGGATAGTGACCGGCCAGGGGCGCCAGTTCGCGGCTGTAGCTGGTCTCGTCCAAGGTGAAGAGGATCAGGGTCAGGCGCGTGTCGGACCCAAACCGGTCCAGCAGCGGCTTAAGCGCACGGACGTAATCCGTCTGGGTCGGGATATCGCAACCCTTGTCCCGGCCAAAGCGGTTGAAGACAGCGGCCGAATGGTTGCGGAACGACCCGGGGTGCAACTGCATCACCAGTCCGTCCTCGACCGACATTGCGGCCATTTCCGTCAGCATCTGGCCCCGGAACAGTTCTGCATCGGCAGGCGTCGCCGAAGCAGTCGATACGCGACGGAACAGGGCCTCAGCGTCACCTTTGGACAGGTCTGCGGTGAAGGCGGTGGGGTGGCCGTGGTCGGTCGAGGTGGCGCCCATTTCGATAAAGAAGGCCCGGCGATCACGCAGCGCCTGAAGATAGCCTTCCCAGCTCAGCGTATCGCGCCCGGTCTGTTCGGCCAGGATTTTCAGATTGTCGCGGAAACCCTCATAGTCGGGGTCCAGCACCGGGTCGGGGCGATAGGCGGTCAGCACCCGCCCCTTCCAGCCCGAGGCGTTGATGGCCTTGTGATGCTCAAGCGTGTCGAGCGGGCTCTCGGTCGTGGTCAGGACCTCGATATTGTAGCGGTCGAACAGGGCGCGAGGTTTGAAGGCGTCGGCCTTCAGCGCCGCGTCGATGACGTCGTAATAGTGATCCGCCGTCTCGGCCGACAGCCGCACGTCTATGCCGAACGCCTCGGCATAGACCCAGTCGTGCCACATCCGCGACGGCGTGCCCCGAAACAGATGATAGTTTTCGGCAAACCGTCGCCAGATCGTGCGCGGATCGGCCTCGACCGAACCACCGTCGGCGCGCGGCACGCCCAAGTCCTCCATCGCCATGCCCTGCGAGTGCAGCATGCGGAAGACGTAGTGGTCGGGCGTGATCAGCAATTCGGCTGGATTGGGGAAGGCCTCGTTCAGCGCGAACCAGCTGGGATCCGTATGGCCGTGCGGGCTGATGATCGGCAGGTTCTTGATCTCGGCGTACAGTCGGCGCGCGACGGCGCGGCTATCGACGTCGGCCGGAAATAGGCGATCAGGATTAAGGCTGAGAGGCTTGGGCATGGTTCTGATCGGCTCGTCATACGGCGCGGAAACGGACTGGCGAAGCCGATCAATACAACGCCTGGCGCCAAAAAGACACCGGTTACCTCTAGGCTTCGATCTCTATGGAAAGCGGCAAAGCGGCTCGCTAATGCGGAAGGTTGTCAGGCAAGAGCGCCTCCAAGAACGTCACTCCGTCGAACACTCGCCGCCTCGTTCGCCGTCAGCCGAGCGCCTCGCGCGAATGCGGCACGGCCGGGACCACGAGAGCCGAATGTGGCGAAGCGCGCGTCCTCTGGCTGGAGCATGGTGCGCGGATTGCCGTCCTTTCCGGTGTACCACATCGCGGTCCAGCCGGCCGGCGCGATGTGATCGTCCATCCAGCAGTTCAGGAAGGTCGTCGCTCCGACGAACCTAGGATCGCCGTATCGTCCATCGGGAAAGGCGCTGGACGGCCGCCAAGGCCGTCCCAGGAAGACCGAGTGTTTAAGCACACCCGCGTCTCGGGTCAGTCGGCATTCGTGGAAGATGAAGCCGTAAGCCTGTTCGATGGGCGTGCTTGGGGCCACGATATAGCCCTCCACCGCATCGCCAGATCGGAGTCTGGACCGGATCTCGCAGCGTTCGAACCAAGCGCGCCCGCCACCGAAGATGAAGTCGTAGCTGCCCGTGATCAGGCAACGGTCGAACAGGGTTGCCCCCGCATCGGGGAACAGGGTGTCCTGATAACTCAGGATGTCGCAGTTGCGGACGACGGCGCGGTCCGAGCCCTTGTCCATCATCAGGGCCACAGCCTGCGGCCCTGCTCCATTATGCGAATGCAGACCGTTGGGCTTGGTCATTTCCGCCAGGCCGTCGAACGCGTTGTTGATCGTCAGCGTCTCGGCGTGGAAATCGGGCGCGCGCACGAACAGGGTCGGGGTGCGAAACGTGCCCCACATCCGGCCGTCGGGCGCCGCCAGTCCCGAGGCCGCCAGGTGATTGATCACCGAACCGGCGCGATCCTCGCCGATCAGATGGATAAAGGGTTTGTCGACGACGACCTGCTCGGTCCAGATCCCGCGTGTGATCAGAATGCGGAACGGCTTTCGTCCATCCGCGGGCGCGGCGGCGATGGCGGCCGAAAGCGCAGGATAGGCGGGTGCGCCGACCCGCCGACCGGCCTCGGTCGTGCCCACGACGGCGTCGTATCCCCTCGTGGCGGCCCAGGATCGGGTCGACGCCATCATCGGCAGAAGGGCGGCGGAAACGAGCGCCTGACGACGCGAAACGGACAAGCGCATGGCGGCTCCGATTGGAAAAAGAGGGCGCCGACCGGCTAACCGGTCAGCGCCCAGTCTCCCGGGGGAGTTGGGAGTGTTCCTAGAAGGTGTAGCGAACGCCGAAGTTGTACTGCCGCCCCGTGTGCGAATAGACGTAGATGCTGTCGCGCCGGCTATCGGTGTACTGTTCGTTGAATGCGTCGGTCAGGTTCAACCCCTCGAACGTCACCTTGATGCGGTCGTTCAAGGCGTAGGAGGCCGAGGCGTCCACCGTCACGATGTCGCGCACCCCGTCGATATCGTTGGTGCTGGTGCCGCTGGGCACCGCCGTCAGATAGCGATCGCGATAGGCCGCCGAGACACGGGCGCTGAACCGGTCGTCCTCGTAATAGAGGGTGGCGTTATAGGCGGTCTTCGATAGGCCAAGCAGGTCGTTCTCGACGAAGCCGGTCGGCGACCGCGACGAGATGTAGCTGATCTTCGAATCCACCATGGTGACGTTGAAGATGGCGCCAAGATTGTCGAATGGCCCCGGCAGGAAGCTGAACGGCTGCTGATAGCTGATCTCGACGCCCTTCAGCGGACCGCCCTCGGTGTTTACCGGTCGGCTGAATAGGAAGACATCGCTGGGTGACACGCCCAGACCGTTGAGCAGATCTTGCGGCAGGCCAGACTGGTTGAAAGGCTGCGACGTCCGCGAGGTCTGAATGTAGCTGTCGATGTCCTTGTAGAACAGGCCGACCGACAACAGGGCGTCTGGCGCAAAATACCATTCGGCAGACAGGTCGTAGGTCGTTGCGCGAATGGGGTTCAGATAGGGGTTGCCCGAACTGACGCTGAACACGCCGACGGTGCTCAGGCTGCCGCCCGGCGTGACGCTGCCCAAATTGGGGCGGGTCATCACCTTGGCCGCACCGAAACGCACCAGGAAGTCCGGCGTGACCTCGGCAGTGACATTCAGCGCCGGCAGCACGTCGTCATAGTCACGATCAACCGTCGTCTGTTGCGCAGCGCCCGCCACCAGCTGATAGCCGGTCGAGCTCTGGCGCGTCTTGACGTAGCGCACGCCGATGTCGCCCCGCACCGGAACGCCAGCAAGTTCGGTATTGAAATCCAACTGCAAATAGGCGGCTGAATCCTTTTCCGTCACGCTGCGGATATTGCCGCGCGCATTGGCGTTTGAGGCGCCGCTCAGTTCGAACAGACCCGTGCCGCTGTAGATGTTGAACAGATCGGCGAAGGCGGCGAGATTGGGCGCGACCCAGTTGCGCACCGTGCCGTCGGGCGCGCCTAGATTGCGGCCGAAACCGCTGACCATCTCCGTCAGGCTGGCCAGGGTCACGCCGGCAGGCAGTTGGGGCACGACGCCTTCGTTGACCCGGGCCAAGGCCCAGGAGTGGAAGTCATACTCCTTGTAGTTCACCCCGGCCTTCAGCGTCAGCGACGGCGTCAGGTCATAGCCGCCGTCCAGTTGAGCCGTCTCGATGGTGTTGGTCACTCCCTGCGGACGCAGCCGGATTTCCGAACGCGCCGCGCCGAAGTTGTAGGCCAGCGGGTCGGTGACATCGTAGCCGAACCGGATCAGGGGCGCGTTGCGGTTGTCGCGGTAGTCGTATGAATAATTGTCCGAGTTTTCGCGGTTCAGGATCACCGTCGTCTGGATCGGATTGTCGAAATCGGATTTCGAATAGCCGATCAGACCCTTGATCCGGAAGCGGTCGCTGAACTGGTGTTCAAGGCTCAGCGTACCTTGCGTATACTTGGTGTCCAGCTCGTCGAAACGGGTTTCGCTTTCCACATCGACGTCGTCGAACAGGCCATAGACCATGTCGCCGTTCGCATCGATGACGCCGTCGCGTACGATGATTTCCGGCCGTCCGCCTTGCGACGCGTTTCGCGCGAAGGACAGGGCTTCCAGCCAGTTCTCCTGACGGGTCGCCTTGAAGTCGGAATAGAGCATATCGAGGTTGATCAGGGTCTGCTCTTGCGGGCGAAACTGCACCGATCCCGTCAGGCCCAAACGCTCCTGATCGTGGGTCAGACGTCCGTAGCGTGGGAAGCGCGGCGTGTAGACATCGGCGCGCCGGGCCGCCGCAAACGGTGAGGCAGGGTTATAGCCGCCCGCCTCGGTCCCATTCAGCCAGCCGCCGGAGCCATGACCTTCTTCTAGCAGACGACGCTTGGTGTAAGCCACAGAAACCAGCGCGCCGAGACGGCCGTCCATCCAGGTTTTGCTGGCCAGAGCCGCGAACCGAGGATCCCATTCCTGCGACAGGTCATTGTAGCCATACTGGCCCGACAGCACGAGGTTGGCGCCGGAGTAGTCGAACGGCCGGCCGGTCTGCAGATCGACCGTTGCGCCCAGCGAGCCCTCTTCCGTCTCGGCAGAGGCGGTCTTGCGCACCGTGATGCTGTTGAAAAGCTCGGATGCAAAGACGTTGAAGTCGAACGCTCTGTTACGGTTGGCGCCGCCCGAGCTGTCGGTGCCCGACGCCGTGCTCTGGCCCTCGACGCCGTTGATACGCACGCGCGTGAACTGCGGCCCCAAGCCGCGCACGGTGATCTGACGGCCTTCGCCGGCGTCGCGTGCGATGGAGACGCCCGGCACCCGTTGAATCGACTCTGCAAGATTGGCGTCGGGGAAGTCGGCCATATCCTCGGCCTTAATGACATCCACCACGCCATTGGCCCGACGCTTGGCCATCAAGGCGCTACCCAATGAGGCACGGAAACCGGTTACCACGATAGTTTCAACTTCGTCGGCCTGGTTCTCGACATCGCTCCCCTGGGCGATGGTCTGCGGGGCCGCCATCGCGCCAGACAGAACAGCGGTCCGCCCGTTGTTGGACGCCACGACCAGATTGCTGCCCTGCAGAAGCTGGTTGAGGCCTTGGTTCACCGAATAGACACCCTGCACGGCGGCGGTCCGCTGCCCGGCCACTGCATCGGTCGAGGCCAGGATTTGCAGGTCGGCCTGTCGGGCGAAGGCCGGGACGCCAGTGGCGGCAGGCTGCGCCGGAACGTTGAACTGTCTGGATTGCGCCTGAACGGCGCCGGCGCCCGCCAACGCCATCGTGCTGACGGCGATCATCAGCGACGCTCGCGCGCAATAGTTTCGCGACATGGCCATGTGTCGGCCCTCCCTTTTCTGTTTCCTGATTCCCGGCCCCTTCTTCGAGGGGTCCTAAAGTCTCGATGTCCGACGATAGGTTTTCCGTCGCCGGATAAAAAATCTATCGCGCACCGCCCAGCATGATGACGTCCGCGCCGACGTTCACCCCGGCCCCATGCGCGACGCCAACGGCCTCGGCGAAGCTCTCCGGCTCGTTGGTTCGGAACCAGCCGACGACCGTGCGGCCCTCCAAATCGGGATCGACGATCACGATCTTGCGGGTGTTGTATCGATTGAACTCGGCGGCGGCGGCGGCGATCGTGTCGCCGTCCAGAACGATCTGGCCCTCTCGCCACGATAGGGCGCGATCCATCTCCAGCGGGCGTTTGACAGGGCTTGAAGCGCCCGCCTCGTTGCTGACGAAGACCTGCTCGCCCGCCACCACGCGGCGACGCTGTTTGGAAGCGCCCTTGTCGCTCCACACCTCGACCACGCCTTCCGTCACGCGCACCTCGGCCCCGGCCGACTTGCGACGCACGGAAAAGGCCGTGCCAACCGCCTGAACCCGGATGTCGCCTGCCGCCACCACGAACGGACGGGTCCGATCCTTGGCGACCTGGAACCAGGCCTCGCCGCGATCCAGCTTCACGGCGCGTTCGGTCTTCTGGAATCGAACATCCAGTGTCGTATCGGTATTGATCGCCGCCATGGATCCGTCCGCCAGCGGCACACGACGGATCTCCCCAACCAGCGTCCGATAGCGTTGACCCGACATGACAGGAGCCAGAACGACGCCGGCAGCGACCGCCGCCGCCAATCCCAGGCCGCCCAGCAACACGCGGCGGTCAGGTCTGGCCGTCGCGCGATCCACAACGGTTTCGACCGGCTCGACCATAAGGGCCAGGACCGCCCTCGCCCGCCACAAGGCGCCCTGACGACGGCTGTCGCCTTCGAGCCAGTCTTCCAGCGCAACGTCGTCCGAAGGTCTCATCGACCCCGCATCCAGCTGAGCGGCCCACCTCGCCGCGTACGCGTCAATCTCACTTGAGGTTTCCCGGCTCATGCCTGCCGCCCTCGAGGCGTCGCTGCGCGGCCTTCGTCATCCGTCTTACTCAGACCAGCCAGGACCGCCTTCAGTCCTCGCGCAGCCTCGTTCTCGACCACGTTCTCGGTCACGCCCAGCCGCACCGCGATTTCGCGCTGGGACATACCCAAGATGCGACGCATCTCGAAGATGCGTCGGCTGCGTTCGGGCAAGGTGGCGACGATCTTCAGCACGCGTTCGAGTTCCTTTCGTCCCCCGGCGATACGTTCGGGCGACGGCTCATCCCACTCGACGCGCAGGGCGTCGATTTCCGTCACCGCCTCGATTCTTACGATCCGCGCGCGACGCATCTGCTCCAGAACCACGGATCGCGCCGTCTGAAAGAAGTAGGCGCGCGGGCTCTCGATCTGCTCGACCGCCTTCAGCTTGGCCAGCCGGCAATAGGCCTCCTGAATCACGTCATCCACATCACTGGACGTAACCAGCGACCGCTTCAGCCAGACGCGAACATCCTGCTCATGCGGCAGCACCTCGTGCGCCAACCACCGCACCCGCGCGTGATCCGTCACTCGCCCGCGTTCCACAGAAAACCGCCCCTTTTTCACATCGATGCTTGAGGCCTGAACTTCCGTCAAAAATCTAAGATGCTTGACGAGGTGTACATGCAGAACTGGCGCTGGCGGCCCACGCATCGGAGAGCAGACTGGCAGAAATAGCCTGTTACTAGTGGGCTAATCGCCGAAGGGCGATCTGGCGCTGTCTCAGTCTTGTCATTTCCGTGGGCGAAAGCGGCAGTTGGAGCATGGCGTGGTTGAAATAGTCGTCCAATGCGCTGGAGAAGGGCCAGTCGGAACCGGGCACGAACCGATCCAGGCCTATGCCCCGCATGACCTCGACCAAACGGGCGCGGTTACTGGCCGACGTTTCGGCGTCGAAAACCTGAGCCAGGTCGAAATACAGATTGGGCGCCTTGTCGGGCTGGCCTCCGATAAGACGTCGAAACGCATCCATGGCGTCCCAGGTGTTGCTGTCCAGCCCACCCCAGCCGCCCGCATGAGCGATCACGACGGGCACGTCTCGAGCGTGAGGTAGAACCTGATTGAGGAAGATGCGGACGTCGCCTGCGCCATAGTCCTCCGCGCGGGTCCGCATATGGATCATGATGGTCAGTTCCGCGTCCGCGGCGGCGTCGAAGATGGCCGTCAAGCGACGGACATGGTCGGGATTGCGAAAATCCAGGCCGGAGTTGGTCAGATGCAGTTTCAGACCCTTGGCGACAGACTGATCCTTCCAAGCCGCGATTTCGGCCAAGGCATCGGGCGCCAGTGGATTGACGGAAATGAAGGCGACCAGCCGCCCTGGGTGCGCAGCCGCTGTGGCGACGGTGAAGGCGTTGGCGTCATGGACGCGCATCGGCGCGTCCGCCAGCGACGGAAGCATCATCGGGCTTTCGGCCAGATAGGCGGTGGACATCATCCAGGCCGTCTGGACTCCAGCCTTGTCCATATCCGCGAGCAAATCATCGGGCTGATGAGGCTTGACGAAGGAAGGGTCGCACGCACCGATGCGCCCAGGGCTGCTGCAATAGGCCGGCAGAATCTCCAGAATGGCCGGTGAATGGACGTGGACATGGTGGTCGGTGCGGACAGCAGTTCGGGTCTGCGCCAGACTGCTCCCCGCCAGGAACGCGGCAAGAACCACACTCCTGGCGGCTAATCTTTTGACGTTCATGGCGCCGGTCAGGACCTAATGCGCCGCATCATCGAGCAGGGTCTGTTTCCAAAACAGCAGGCTGGTCCAGAAATAGTAGTCCTCGTTCTCCTTCTTGTGGAAGCCATGACCTTCGTTCTGCGCCAACAGATGCCAGGCCGTGCCGCCGTTGGCCCGGACGGCCGAGACGATCTGGTCCGCCTCTGACGCCGGCACGCGCGGGTCATTGCCGCCGGTCGCGACCAGCAGCGGTATTTTGATCTTGTCCACGCTGGTGAGGGGTGAGATGGCTTGGAGCTGGGCGCGCTGTGCCGGGTCGCGCTCGTCGCCGTATTCGACGCGGCGCAAATCCCGACGATAGGACTGGGTGTTTTCCAGGAAGGTGACGAAGTTGGAGATGGCGACGTAGCAGTTCGCCCCCTTCAGCCTGTCGCTGTAATGCACCGCTGTGGCATAGCACATGTAGCCGCCGTAGGAGACGCCGGTGACGGCGAACCGCGACGCATCCAATCCGGGATCGGCCTGCAACCGATCAAGGAAGGCGCCGATGTCCCGGACGGAATTTTCGCGCTGGAACGGCCCGTTGTCGAGATTGACGAAACGGGTCCCGTATCCCGAAGATCCCCTCACATTGGGAAAGAACAGGGCCACGCCCAGTTCATTGAGCAGATAGTTCTGCGGCCCAAGGAAGTCGGGCCGGGTCTGGCCTTCGGGGCCGCCGTGGATATCCACGATCAACGGTCTCTTGCCGGGGAAACGCGCCGGATCGGGGCGATAGAGGAAGCCCGAGACCCTCTCGCCGTCGAAGCTTGTCACCTCGACCAACTGCGGCTCTATGTTGACAGCGGGGTCCAGGCCGCCGGTCTCGCTGGCGGTCCAGCGCGTCACGGCCAGGGTCTTGGGATCGATCGAGAAGGCGTCCCCCGACACCCGAGCCGACGAAAGACTGAGGCCGATCGCGCCCCACGGCGAAACCTGTATGGCCGACCCGATGCTGTAAGGGATGACGCCTTCCGGCAATCCGTCCACCGGACGGACGACGCCCGACGCCGTATCCAGTATCCGCACGCGCGACACGCCGGCGTCGTTGATCGCATAGACGACGAAACTGCCATCCGGGGCCAGCGCGTAGTCACTGACATCCCAGCGCGGTTCGTGGCTGACCGGCACGAATCCGTCCTTGCCGATGCGTCCGAGGCGAAGGAAGTCGGACTGCTTGTTGGACGTCACCCATACGCCGCCATCCGCACCATATTGCGGACCGACGTAGGACACCTGGGCCGTGGGATCCGTCAAAGCCGTCATTCGACCGCTGGCTAAATCCAACTCATAGACAACAGCGTTGTTCACGGACATCCGATTGAGAACCAGCGCCTTGCGCCCGTCCTTGGAAAAGTCGGCTATGTTCCAGCCGCCGCCGGACACCTGAGCGACCAAGCGTTCGCTGGAGGGGTTCGACGGATCGACGACGTAAAGATCCATGTCCGCCCCATTGCGTCGCGACGAGGCATAACCGATCAGGCGGCCGTCCGGGCTCCAGGCTCCGAACCAGTTGCGGCTGCGCCCGTCTGTCAGGCGCGTCAGACGTCCGTCCTTCAGCGTGTAGAGTTGGTAGAATTCGTCACCGCCACTGTCCTTCTGCACCACCAGCGTGCGTCCATCCGGCGATGGGGCTCCAGTCAGGATCGGCTCGCCTTCGAAGCTGATCTGGGTGCGGGCGCCGCCAGGCGCCGAGACTGCGTGCAGTTGGTCGGTCGCACCGAACCGCGTCTTGATCAGCATCGACTGGTCGGCCGCATTCCACCCAAGGAATGCGGCGCGGCGCGACTGCAGATAGGGCTGGGTCGCCGCCACCAGAGCGTCGGGAACCGGCGGCAGGCCGTCCGCAACGATGGCGGCGGGCTTGGGCGCCTCGGCCAGTGCGAACGGAACTCCGGCGACGGCGGAGAAAGACAAAACAAGCGCCAGCGTGAGACGGGACATCGGCGACCGCACCATTCTGTTAAGGGAAAAAAAAGTAATGGGCCGCCGGACCTTGCCGGCGACCCACTGTTCAGGACGTCAGAAGCGGTAGCGTGCGCCAACCGTGACATAACGCCCGATCACATCGTAATAGGGCGAATAGAGCGAGCCATTGGGCGGCGCCTTGTCGAAGAGATTGGTGGCGTTGGCGTACAGTTCCACGCCCCGCGCACCATAGTGATCCAGATCCGCAGTCAGGCCCAGGTCGACATAGGTGTAAGCCGGGATGTCGTTGTTCGAGATCTTGACGGTGCGGTTATAGAGACCCTGAGACAGGTATCGCGCCCTCAGATCGACGCCGAACACCTCCCCTTTCCAACCCAGGTTGGCGTTCAGGCGGAAGTCCGGCACGCCCAGACCGAAGGCGTAGCCCTGCGACTTCACATATTCGATCTCGCTAACGCCATCGTTGGTCGTCAGGGTGTTCACCCAGGTGCCCACCACGCGCAGGCGCAACCGGCCCGTCGCGCCCGGAACCCAAAGGTCGGCCGGCGACGAATAGGAGACTTCCGCATCGACCCCGTCGGTGTGGTACTCGGCCAGGTTCACATATGTGGAGCGGGTCCGCACCAGATTGCCGTTGGCGTCACGATCAACGAAGGCGCACAGCGCCGTGTTGCCATTGAAGCAGCGCGTGACCAGATCCTGCGGCGCCACCGTGCCGATCACATTGTCGATCTTGATGTCATAGTAGTCGATCGACAGATTCAGGCTGGGGATCGACGGCGGCGAATAGGTGAAGCCCAGGGTCAGGGTGTCCGCCGTCTCGGGCGCGAGGTTCGCGTTCCCGCCTCCGTTGTTCAGCGTATAGACGGTCTGGCCCTTCAGCGGGTCGTTGATGTTGTTATATCCGGTGGTCGTCGTCGTGTAGAGCTCCGTCAGATTGGCTGATCGGATGTCGCGAGACTGGGTGACGCGCCCGCGGAAGCCGGGGAAGAATTCGTTGGTCGCCCCAACTTTCCACGACCAGATCGAGCCTGTGGTGTCGTAGTCCGAGATGCGGGCCGCAGCATTGAACTCCAGATTGTTGAAGACGGGCATGTCGCGAACCACTGGAACCAGGATTTCGGCGAAGGCTTCCTTGACCGAGAACTCACCCGCCATGGCCGAGAAGCTGAAGCTCTGGAACGCCTTGGCGGCGTCTAGGTCGCCCACGCGCTGATCCGTCTGCTCCTTGCGCGCTTCCAGGCCGACCGCGACGGACACATCGCCTGCAGGTAGGCTGAACGGTTCGCCCCGCAGGCTGACGCCGGCGACATCGAGCTTAGTCGTCGCCCGCATCTGCGGCGTCCCCGTCACGTAGTCGATCGCCGCTTGCGACGGCGCCCCCACCCCAAAGAGGTTGATCGGGACGCAGCCGGAGTTGGCGTTGGTGAGCGTGACGCGGCAGACGGCCTTGTTGGTGACCGGATCGATGACGGAATCGACGGCCTGAGCATAGGGCGTGGTCAGCAGGAAGCCGGGCGTGTCGATGTTGTTCTGATATTCGCCATGGCTGTAGTAGGCGCCCCAGCGCCAGTTGGAGCCGAACTCGCCGTCCAGAGCCAAGGTCGCCTGGGTGGTGACGCGCTCGAAGTCGATACGCGAAAAGGCCAGATCGGAGTTGAATCGGCCCATGGTGAAGCTGGTCTGACCGGCCGCCGCCATCTGCTGCTTGATCGCGGTCGGCAGGAAGGCGTTGTCGATCTTGATGTTGAGATTGCCGCGGTTGTGGTCGCCAAACCAGATGTAGTCGTTCCACATCCGCGAATGACGCACGTCGGCTGTCAGGCGCAGCTTGTCCGACAGATCGTAGGTTACGCTCGCCAAGCCGGTGTAACGCTTCTGGGGCGTGACCAGCGGGCTGAGATCATCATTCGAAGGCCCCTCGCCGCCAACGGTGTTGGAGCCGACGACCCGCCCATAGTTGAAGGACCGAAGGGTGCCGTCTGGATTGAACACCTTGCCCGCGTTGACGCCGGACATGATCAGGCCGCCATAAGCCGCATTTGCGAAGCCGACGTTCGGCACGGTGACAAAGCCGCCCGCGCCGTCGGAAACCTGAGCCCAGCGCCCGATCGCCGGGCGCGCGACCTTAGGCGTCACACCGGCATTATCCAGATATTCTCCACCAATGACGAAATGGCCGCGATCGCCGGCGAACCCGGTCCCCCAGGCACCCTCGAAACGCTTTTGCTCCGCATCGTCGAAGGACGAGATGCCATACTCGGCGCCCAGCTTGCCGCCCGTGAAGGTGCGGTCGATCCCGATGTTGACCACGCCGGCCACGGCGCCCGAGCCCCAGGCAGCCGAAGCGCCTCCGGTGACCACGTCCACGCTCTTGACCAAGACTGCGGGGACGCTGTTCAGATCGTTCTCGCTGGACACGCGGCGCCCGTCGATCAGGACCAGGGTCCGGCTGATCCCAAGACCGCGCAGATCGACCGGAGCGTTGCCCGCGCCGGTGTTGGTGCCGGTCGTCTGCGGTGAACTGGTCGCCTTGAACTGGGGCATGTCATTCAGCGCCGCCGCGATGTTCGGGCGGGCGCCGACGGACAGGTCTTCTGCCGTCAGCCGGATGGTCGGCGTCGGAGCCTGGAAGCCGGCGCGGTCGATGCGCGATGCGGTGACCACGATATCATCGACCGAGGCGGCTTCGGCCGGTTTGGGATCAGCTTCCTGCGCGACGGCGGCGCTGGCGCAGGCCATCAGTGCAACCAGGCTGGCGCAACTGGTCAAGGAACGAGCGAAACGAGACAAGGCGAGACTCCTCATTTGAAACGACGCCCCTCCCCAGGGGTGTCTGCTGCGAGCGACGCTCTGACGGCGCCGTTTCGCCCCCGCTGTCATCGGGCCTGAGAGCTTCGGGCGCGCACGCCCTTTCTCCTTCGGCGAGGTCGCGTCCCCCGGACGGACCTGCTCTCCAGCGTTTCATCAGCAAGGCGGTCCGTTTGCCTGAGCGTTTCCGGGGCGGTTGCGCCTTCGGCGTCGGCCTGCACCGATCTCTCCCGCCTTGCAGGCATGAGTAAGATTGACCCGATAGCGACTGTCAAATCAGCTAAAATTGGTATAATCGTTCCCGCAGCGCGCAAATTTTAGGGATAAAATCCCTAATCCCGAGCCAGTCGCTTCCCGTGAGTTGTGCAACCCACATGCATGTCGGGCTCGTGACAGGATAGTGACAGCAAACGCCGCCTCTGCACTTTTGAAGTTATCCACAGAAACCGTTAAGGCGCGGAAATGTCCGAAGGCGCCCTTGTCGCCATCCGCATCGCTTCGCTCCACCGGCCGAGGAGGCGCGTGCGGCGCGCTTGATCCAGATTAGCCAGCAAGGCGGGCCCAACCCTTATCGGCCGAGCGCCCGGCGCGGCTGTACGCAAGGGCGTATCAACATCGTTGCGCACTGGCCGAATACCCAACGCGCCAATCACCCTTTGACCTTCACGGGATAACAGGAAATCCAGAAACAATTTCGCCGCGTTGGGATGGCCGGCGTTGCGCGGGATGAAGGCGACCCGCGATACGGACAGATGATAATCGCTGGGCGTGATCAATCCGATCTGCGGCGCTTCGGCAGCCCACGAAGCGGCATAGGACTGGTTCATATTATAGGCGAAGGCCATCCGCCCATCCGCGATCTGCCCCATCATTCGCTTGCCCGAGGTGTCGAGCCTAGGCCGCGACGCGCCCAGCGCCTCCATCAGCGGCCAGGCGTCTGGATAGATCTGAACGTCCGCCGACAACTGCATCAAGCCGACGCCGCTCTGCTCGGCGTCATACATCGTGATGCGGCCATCCAACACGCCGGAGCGCGCATCGAGCAGACGAAGCAAATCCGCATGGCTGCGCGGCACGACATCGTCTGCAATCCGCTCTCGGTTATAGACGAAAACTATCGGCTCCGCCGTCAGCCCATAACCTTGGTCGCGCCAGACCGAACCATCCGGCATGGCGGCTCGATGCGGCGACTTGTAGACTTGAGCATAGCCATCATTGATGAGCTTGACCTGAACGTCCATCGCCGTGCTCCAGACTAGGTCCGGTCCCGTTCGTCCTGCGTCCGCCAGCGCTCGCACCCGCTCAGCGATCTGAGTGGAATTGATGTCCAGGAGATGCACGGCGATCTGGGGCCAACGCCGACGAAACGCACCCACCACCGGCCCCATCAGGCTGGTATTGGTGATAACTTTCAGCGCGCCTTCCCGACGCGCCATCCACCGGACACGCTCCGCCGTACCAACGCCTTGCGGCTCGAACGAACAGGCTGTGCTCAATCCCCCGCCGCTTGCCGCCAAGCCGCCGGCCAGCCCCCGAAGCAGATATCGGCGATCCGGCTTCAACCTTCGAGCTTTCGGGCTATGGTGTTGCGCATGATCCTTCGTCCCCTGTCGTCGCCATGAAAATACTCGTCGTCGAAGATGACAAGGCGCTAAGCCATTCCCTTGAGGCCAGCCTCGTGGAGAGCGGCTTTCAAGCGACATGCACCCACAGCGGCGAACAGGCATTGCAGATGGAAAGCGTCGGCGGGTTCGACGCCGCCGTACTGGATATAGGCCTGCCCGACATCGACGGCTTTGCGGTTCTTGCGGCGCTTCGCCGCCGAGGATCTTCGATGCCGATCTTGATGCTCACGGCCCGCGACGCCCTGGGCGATCGCGTCGCCGGGCTGGATTTGGGGGCCGACGACTATCTGGTCAAACCCTTCGCCCCCGTCGAACTGACGGCGCGACTTCGCGCCATCGTGCGACGCCGCCAAGGACAGGCCGCGGGCGCCGTTGTCGTCGGCACCCTCTTCTGCGACTGGCGAACCGGGCGCGCCTCGGTCAATGATCGCGACTTGGCTCTCCGCCCCCGCGAATGGGCGACCCTTCGCGTGCTGGCGTCCCGACCTGGGCAGGTGGTGGATCGCGACCTTCTGGCGGCCGAAGTCTTCCCTCAGGATGAGGCCCCCTCCTTGAATGCCTTGGAAATCCACGTGGGCCGACTTCGGCGCAAGCTTCAGCCTGATGGCCCTGCCGTGACGAACATCAGGGGACGCGGGTATCGCCTCGATCCATGAACAGCGCCGGGTCCAAGTCGTCCCATAGTCTGGTCATAAGGCTGTTGATCGCGCAGGTCGTTCCGCTGGCGATCCTGGCCATCGTCGTGCTGGCGGTCGGCGCCTGGACGGCCCAACGCATCGTGGCCGACAACTCGGACCGCCTGCTGGCCGGCGCGCTTCAAACCATAAGAGCGACAGTGTCTGTTGAACGCGGACACATCACCGTCGATGTCGCACCTTGGACACTCGCGCTTTTGGACGGCCCCGAACGCGACGCCGTCTTTTACAGCGTCCGCGACGGCGATCAGTTGGTCACGGGCTATGCAGATTTGCCAAACCTGCCTCAGGCCCAGCAAGAAGAACCAGTCTTCGCCGACCTGTCCGTGAGGGGTGTTCCCGTGCGGATGGTTCAGCAGACACTGAACATCCCCGGGCACGCCGCGCCCATTAGCGTTTCCGTAGCACAAAGCTTGGATTCCCGCAGCGCCAGCCTGCGTGAACTCTACCGCAGCCTTTTGCTGCCGCCGGCTCTCCTGGTCGTGCTCGCTGCCCTTCTGGTCTGGCCAGCGCTGCAATGGGGCCTGAACTCGCTCAAGCGTCTTATCGATGATCTGACTCGTCGCCCCGGCATTTCAACGGCCTTCGCGCCGGCCGACATCGACTTGGCGCCACGCGAGTTCTGGCCCGTCCTAACCGCCTTCAATCATCTTCTCGCCCGGCTTGAGACATCGACCGCCGGCGTTCAAAAATTCGCGGCGGATGCTTCGCACCAGTTGCGCACCCCTCTCTCGGTCGTTTCCGCAAATCTTGCGCTGCTCACTGACTCGCATCACCCTTGGACGCCTCAGCAAAAACGATTGATTGACGACTCTCGCGACGCCGTTCGTCGTATGACGCGCCTCGTCGAACAGTTGCTGTCGACGGCGCGAGCGGACGCCGCCCGCATCAGTACGTCCGCTGACCTCGGCCGCGCCGCCCGGCGCGCGTGTCAGGTCGCTCGTGCGCGCCGAGACTTTCCAGACGGCGCCCTGCGCCTTCGCCTTGCAACCGAACCTGTCATCGTCCTCGGCGCGGAGGATCTGATCACTGAGCAGATCCTCAACCTCATCGACAACGCTTTTCACCACGGCGCCGCGCCCGTTTTCGTGCATGTGCGCGCCGCAGGCTCGGTCAGCGTTTGGGATCATGGTAAAGGGGTCTCGGAAACCGCTCTCCCCCACCTCGCCAACCGCTTTTTCCGCGCGAACACGACAGACACTCCAGGATCAGGCCTAGGCCTCGCCATCGTTTCCTCACTCGCCAAGGCTCAAGGCGGCGAGTTCGAACTACGCAACCGCGACGGCAGACGAAGCGGCCTCGTCGGCCGGCTTGTTTTTAAAAAGCAGCAGAACAATCTTGGCCTGACGTCCAATTAGGCATCACAAAAAGCGAGACCCTCCAAAAATCTTCGAAGGGTCTCGTAAGAAATAACTTTTTAGTCAGCGACTTACCTGCCACTTCGGAAGCGATATCGAAAGCTCCCGAAAGGCCTGAATTATGCCCACTCGATTGTCCAATAGACCCGAAGGCGCTGATTTATCAGCGTCTTTTCTTTGATCTACTGAATATGCCGTCAGCGATACCGACACTTATGCACGACTACTGAAAACTAACGGGAATTTTGCCAATATAAAATTTCAGTGATCTCGCCATCTATCGACACGTAACCGCCGCTGGCGAGTCCGCCAAGCGCAAATGGCTCCGACCTCAGAGCGGCTTGTATACCGACGATCCATACCGACACGATCAACTGGCGGGACTCGACGATACCGTCATTTGAATGGTCGGCCAATGTCGTCAGTGCGCCGATACCGTTGAAAAAGTCGGCAATTGCCACGGGCTTCAGGGGCTGATTCACTCTGGTCATTGAGACCGGAGGCAGCGTGATGATGGGCGAGCGGCGGGTCGATCAGGCGGCCCTGTTCTATACTT
>NZ_JAHXPB010000012.1 GCF_023147505.1 Brevundimonas sp. EYE_349
CGACCGCGCCAACATCGACCTGACCTACCGCTATCTGACGGGCGACGCCTCGTGGGATTCGACCACGGCCGGCACGGGCGTGGGCGCCACGCAGTTCGGCACCTGGGACGGCGACTACGATCAGTCGCACACGGTGACCCTGGGTCTGCGCTACAGCTTCGGTGCGGAAGACGCGCCGCCGCCGCCGCCTCCCCCGCCCCCGCCGCCTCCCCCGCCGCCTCCGCCCCCGCCGCCCCCGCCGCCAGTCGCTCAGACCCCGACGCCTCGCCAGTTCGTCGTCTACTTCGACTGGGATCGTTCGGACCTGACGGCGGAAGCCCGTTCGGTGGTGACGCAGGCCGCCAACTACGCCAAGTCGGGTCGTCCGACGCGCGTTCTGGTCGTCGGCTACACCGACACCTCGGGTTCGGCCGCCTATAACCTGGGTCTGTCCAACCGTCGTTCGCGCACCGTCGCGGACGCCCTGGTGGCTCAAGGCGTCAACGGCGGCGTGATCGCCCTGGACGGCAAGGGCGAAACCAACCTGGCCAAGCCCACCGCCGACGGCGTGCGTGAACCGCTCAACCGCCGCGCGACCATCGACATCAACTTCTAAGACCCAGCGGAAAGTCGGTCTGGATATCCAGACCGGCGATCCAGTGGATTGATGAAAGTCTTGATTTCGAAACAGGAAGCCGTCGTCGCCGTAAGGGCGGCGGCGGCTTTCGTGCGATTAAGTCACAGGGGACGTCCCAATTTATGAAACGACGCCCTGATCGACATTTCCTGTTGATCGCGCTGAACCTGCGCGACACAAGGCAAGGAATGACCGCTTTGTTTGAACGTCCTGATTGCGCGCCGCCCGCCGGACGGCGGCGCGGAAGCCAGGATCGTCTCGACGCAGGGCGCATCTAGATGACCGATCTCAGATCGTCCCGGTCCCTTTCCGCGCGGCGTCGTCGGCGTTATCGGCTGCGTGCCGATACGTCTCAGCGCGACATTGTGCTGCGCGCGCGATCGCCTCAGGTGAACGTCTCAGCCACGATTTCGGCCTTTCCGTCGCCGACGCCCCGTGCGCGCGATGGATTGAAGGGGCGTCGCTTTCTGATCGTCTCGGCGCCGTTCGGCGCCTTTGGCGCGGCCTTGGCCGGCGTGCTGGAAGCTCAGGGCGCGAGCGTGAACCGCATGATCTTCAATGCGGGCGATGCGATGAACTGGCGCCGCGCGGGCGGCATACGTTTCAAGGATACGGCTCAGGCCTGGGCCGAAGGCGTTTCAACGCTCGACGCCTATAGCGACATCGTCGTCTTTGGCGAGGCCGGCCCCTACAATCGCGCGGTGCTGGCGGCGGCCGACATCCTGTCCGCCCGCATCTGGGTGCTGGAGAACGGCTATTTCCGCCCCGACTGGATCACGGTGGAGCGCAACGGCGTCAACGGCTCCAGCGCCCTGCCGCGCTTCCGCGACGGCTATCCCGAACCTGCGCCCAGCCTGCCCGAACCGCATCAGGTCGGGAAAATCCTGCCGCACCATGTCGCCAACATCAGCGCCTATCATACGGTGCAGATCTTGGGTGGGCTGCTGTTCCCCAACTACGCCGCGCCCTATGTCTTTTCGCCCCTGAAACAGTGCGCCGGTCATATCCGTCGCTACGTCAGCCTGGCCTTCCGGCGTCCTGAGAACTGCGACGCGGACGTCATCAAGGCCAGGGGCGACTTCTTCATCGCCTGTCTGCAGCGCGAGGGCGACGCCCAACTGCTGCGCTATTCGCGCTACGCCGACAACTGCGCTTTCCTGACGGCGGTCATCAAGAGCTTCGCCGAACGGGCGCCGGCGGCCGCCCGGCTGGTGGTCAAGAACCACCCGCTGGATCCCGGCATCATCGACCTGCGCAAGATCACCCTGCGCCTGGCGCGCGAGCATGGACTGGAAGGGCGCGTCGACTTCATCGACGGCGGCAATCTGGCGGCCCTGTGCCGCGCCTCGCAAGGGATGGTGGTCAACAACTCCAGCGCCGCCCTGTCGGCCCTGGGCTTCCACACCCCGGTCAAGGTGATGGGCGACGCCTTCTTCGATTTCGAGGGGCTGACCGACCAGCAGCCCCTCGACGCCTTCTGGTCCGCGCCCCAGGCGCCGGACACGGCCCTGTTCACCCGCTTCCGCGCCCATGTGATCGCCCAGAGCCAGGTCAACGGCAACTTCCACGAGCCGCACGCCATCCTGCCCACGGCGCGCGGCGTCGCCGACGTATTCGAGCGCGCTGGCCGACAGGATTTGGCCTGAAGCCCATGAGGTGTGGCGTCTAGGCCACCCTCTGTCTCTGTCATATTGCTGTTACATAACTGTCGCCCCACGTTCGGACATCAGCCCTAGAGGGGGCGGGATTACGACGGGCGATGGCCGCTTGTCGCCTTGGCCCTGCGCCACCATCCATCTGGGGATAGATGTAATGACCACTCGCAAAAGCCTGATCTGGGCGACCACCGCCCTCGTCGGCTCGCTCGCCATCGCCGGCGCCGCCGCCGCGCAATCGACCGGCACCGAAGCCACCGAAGTCGGCGAAGTCGTCGTCACCGGCGTTCGCGGGCAGCGCACGATCGAAGGTCTGGCCACTGCTGAAACCGTCGCCAAGACCCGCAACACGATCGGCCAAGAGTTCATCGCTACCCAGTCGGCTGGCCAGACCATCCTGCAGACGCTGAACCTGACGCCGGGCCTCAGCTTCACCAACGCTGATCCCTACGGCTCGTCGGGCGGCAACATTCGTCTGCGCGGCTTCGACGGCAACCGCGTTTCGCTGACGTTCGACGGCATCCCGCTGAACGACACCGGCAACTACGCCACCTACACCAACCAGCAGTTGGACCCGGAACTGATCGAGCGCGCCTCGATCAACACCGGTTCGACCGACGTCGACAGCCCGACCGCCTCTGCGACCGGCGGCACCATCAACTACGTCACGCGCCGCCCCGCCAACGACTTTGGCGGCTGGCTGCAGGGTTCGCTGGGCGACTTCAGCTACAACCGTATCATGGGCCTGATCGACACCGGCGCCGTTGGCCCGTGGGGCACCTCTGCCTGGTTCGCCGTCTCGCACCAGGAATACGACAAGTTCAAGGGCATCGGCCAACTGGAGAAGACCCAGTACAACGCCCGTATCTATCAGCCGCTGCGCGATAACGGCGACTTCCTGTCGCTGGCCGCGCACTGGAACGAGAACCGCAACAACAACTACAACGGCCCGAACCTGGCCACCGCAACCGGCTTCTGCGACGTGGCTCGCACCCAGGTCTGCGTCAGCGACGTCGAAACCAGCCCATTCGGCTGGGGCGTCGACTTCGACCGCACCTACGCCGCTCCGACCGTTCGTCCGGGCTTGGCCGACGTCGACTCGAACGGCGCAAACTACTGGGGTCTGCGCATCAACCCGTCCGACACAGGCAATATCCGCGGCCAATCGCGCTTCACTCTGAGGGACGGCCTGATCCTGACGGTCGATCCTTCGTTCTCCTACACCTTGGCGAACGGCGGCTCGCAACAGACCGTCCTGGCCGAGAACGACGCGCTGCTGCGCGGCACCCGCACCACGGGCGGCGTCGATCTGAACGGCGACGGCGATATCCTGGACCGCGTGCGCGTCATGTCGCCGTCCAACACCCACACCCAGCGCTACACCCTGAACAGCTCGCTGATCTGGGACCTGAACGCGCAACACCGCATCCGCGCCGCCTATGCTCTGGACTGGGGTCGTCACCGCCAGACCGGCCTGTTCGGCCGCATCGACTTCTCGGATCCGACCAGCCCGCGCTTCGTGGACGAGTTCGGCGGCCTGAAGGAAGAAGGCAACCGCGTCGTCAACCTTGACGGCTACGCCCTGCGCTCGCGTGACCGCCTGTCGTATGCCGAACTGAACCAGTTCTCGCTGGAATACATCGGCCGCTTCCTGGATGAGGCGCTGACGGTCAACATCGGCGTGCGCGCGCCCTTCTTCAAGCGTGAGCTGAACCAGTTCTGCTACACCCAGAACGCCTCTTCCAACGTGCTTTGCACCTCGGAGCGTCCTTCGGCGACCCTTGCCAACGGCAACCTGACCTTCGCCAGCCGTGGAACCACCCAGTACATCGCTCCGTATCAGCGCACGGTGAAGTACGACGACGTGCTGCCCAACATCGGCGCGACCTACAAGTTCGGCGCCGCTCAGTCGATCTACGCCAGCTACTCGGAATCGCTGTCGGCGCCGCGTACCGACAGCCTGTACGCCGCAACGCGTCTGGCCGACGGCTCCATCGGGAACCCGACGGTCCAGCCGGAGACCTCCAAGAACGTCGATTTCGGCTATCGCTATGTTTCGGGCACGCTGATCGCTCAGGCTTCGGGCTTCTTCAACCAGTTCGACAACCGTATCGTCAGCACCTTCGAACCCGATCTTGACCAGTTCGTCGATCGCAACGTGGGTTCGGTGGAATCCAAGGGCGTCGAAATCTCGGTGGGTTGGTCGCCGATCCAGGCGCTGAGCCTGTACGGTTCGGCCTCGTTCCTGGATAGCGAACTGCAGGACGACTACGTCTACGATCGCGCTGGCAACCGCCTGGCCACCAAGGGCAAGAAGCAGGTCGAAACGCCCGACCAGATGTATTCGCTGCGGGCGTCGTACCAGTTCAACGACGTTTTCTCTGCCGGCATCCAGGGCAAGTATACCGGCGAGCGTTGGGTGACCGACGTCAACGATCTGAAGGTCGACGCTTATACGGTCGTCGATCTGGACGCCCGCTTCGACTTCGCTTCGCTGGGTTTCGAAGGCACCTATCTGCAGCTGAACGTCACCAACCTGTTTGACGAGCAGTACTACAGCACCCTTGGCACCCGCGCATCGGGCACCCCGGGGCAACTGGGCTACAGCCGTTCGTTCGCTGGCGTCGGCGCGCCGCGCACGATGATGGCGACGCTGCGCTACGCCTTCTAACTCTTAGATCGCGCTGAACACCACGAAGGGCGGTCCGTGCGCGGGCCGCCCTTTTTGTTTGTCTGAGGCCTGGCGTTGAAGTCGGCGGGGGTTGGGGCCATATGGCGCGGCCCGGCGGCCTGCCGGGTTTCGCCGCTTTGAGGACGTCCGCATGACCGCTCCCATCCCCGCCGAATGGGCTCCGCACCGCGCTATGTGGGTGGGGTGGCCCAGCCATGCGGAATACTGGTTCGATGCGCTGAAGCAGGCGCAGGACGAGGTCGAGGGGCTGGTGCGGGCGCTGGCCGGGCCGGGGCGCGAGCAGGTCCGGCTGATGGTCGGCAAGTCCGAAATCCTGGCCCAGGTTCAGGCGCGGTTCGCGGGCGTGGAGAACGTCGAGGTGGTGGCCGGGACGTTCGGCGACATCTGGCTTCGCGACACGGGGCCGATCTTCGGCGAGGGTTCG
Source organism: Brevundimonas sp. EYE_349 (assembly GCF_023147505.1). Classification (GTDB taxonomy): domain Bacteria; phylum Pseudomonadota; class Alphaproteobacteria; order Caulobacterales; family Caulobacteraceae; genus Brevundimonas. The sequence continues at coordinate 5,388 of NZ_JAHXPB010000012.1, forward strand.
AAGACGGCGGCGGCGTTCCGCTTCAACGGCTGGGGCGGGAAGTACGACATGCCGGGCGACGATCGGGTCGCGGGCCAGATCGGCGAACATTCGGGCACGCCCCTGACCTGGAACGACTTCGTCATGGAAGGCGGGTCGCTGGATCACGACGGGGAGGGGACGGTCCTGACCACCCGCCAGTGCCTTCTGAACCCCAACCGCAATCCGGCCTGGAACCAGGACGAGGCTGTCGCGGCGACCGCGCTGGAACAGGCCGTGGGGGCCAAGGCGGTGCTGTGGCTGGGCGACGGTTTGCTGAACGACCACACCGATGGGCACGTCGATAACCTGGCGCGGTTCGTGGCGCCGGGCGTCGTAGCCTGCCCGATCGCGTGGGGGACCAACGACGTCAACGCCGATGTCTATGACGCCACCGCGCGCGATCTGTCGGCCATGACGGATGCGGCCGGACGCCGGCTGAAGGTCGTGCGCATCCCGTCGCCCGGCCTGGTGCTGGACGAGGACGAACGCCCGATCCCGGCCAGCCACATGAATTTCCTGATCGCCAACGGTGCGGTGATGGTGCCGACCTATGGCGACGCGCGTGCAGCCGACATGGCCTGTCAGGCGTTGCAGGAGGCCTTCCCCGATCGCGAGATCATCCCGCTGCCGTCCAACGCCATCCTGACGGGCGGCGGATCCTTCCACTGCATTTCCCAGCAGGAGCCCGCATGACCCGCAAGATCACCGTCGCCGGCATCCAGACGTCTTATGGCGAGGACCTGCAGGCCAATATCGACAAGACCATCGGCTTCGTGCGCGAGGCGGCGGGGCGGGGCGCGCAGGTGATCCTGCCGTCGGAACTGTTTCAGGGGCCGTATTTCTGCGTGTCGCAGGAGGAGCACTGGTTCAGTCACGCCTATGAATGGCGCACCCATCCGTGCGTGACGGCTTTGTCGCCGGTGGCGAAAGAACTGGGCGTGGCCATTCCGGTCTCCATCTTCGAGAAGGACGGGCCGCAATATTACAACTCTCTGGTCATGCTGGATGCGGACGGAGAGGCCCTGGGGATCTATCGCAAGAGCCACATCCCCGACGGCCCCGGCTATCAGGAGAAATACTATTTCCGGCCGGGCGATACGGGCTTCAAGGTCTGGAACACCCGGTTCGGCAAGGTCGGCGTCGGCATCTGCTGGGACCAGTGGTTCCCTGAAGCGGCGCGGGCCATGATGCTGATGGGCGCGGACGTCCTGATGTATCCGACCGCCATCGGCACCGAGCCGCACGACGCGACCCTGCACACGGCCGAGCCGTGGCGGCGCGCCATGCAGGGCCATGCGGTGTCCAACGCCGTGCCGGTCGTCGGCGCCAATCGCATCGGCCATGAGACGGTGACCGAGGTGGGCCAGACCTTCTACGGCCATTCCTTCATCGCCGATCAGCAGGGCGAATTGGTTGAGAGCCTTGGGGCGGATGAAGAGGGCGTACTGGTGCACGGCTTCGATCTGGATGAGTTGGACAAATACCGTGCGGCCTGGGGCTTCTTCCGCGACCGCCGCACGGACCTTTACGGGGCGTTGACGGGCAAGGGCTGATCCGATCCGCCCCCTGCGTCAGGGGGGGAGGATTTACAGGCGCATCGCCTCGACCGCCGCGATCAGCCTGTCGAGATCGGTTGGCGACGACAGCCGATGGTCGCCGCCTTCGATCAGGTCCAGTCGCACGTCGCCGCCGGTCAAGCGTTCGACCAGTTCGACCTGATGGCGCCAAGGCACCACGTCGTCGGCGCGGCCCTGAAGAATGTGGACGGGGGCCGCGATGGCGATGGCGCCGTCCAGCAGCAGCCAGTCGCGCGCCTCCTCGAACATACGCCGCGTCAGGACATATTCGCCCAACCCGTCCTCGACGATCAGGGTCTCGCCCTCGCGCAGGATGGTCTGACGCTCGTGATCGGCCAGGCCAGGCCACATCAGCCGTTCGGTGAAGTCCTGGGCCGGATTGACCAGCACCAGCCCCTTGATCCGTTCGGGCCGCACCAGCGCCGCCAGCAGCGAGACCCAGCCGCCCATCGATGAACCGACCGGGATGACCGGCCCCGACAGGCTGTCGATCAGGGCGACGGCGTCCTCTCGCCAGCGGCCGATGGTCGCCTGGCGCCAGTCGCCGGAGGACCGGCCGTGGGCGAAATGGTCATAGCGGACGAAGTTCCAGCCGCGTTCGCGCGCGGCGGCGTCCAGCGCCAGGGCCTTGGTCCCCTCCATGTCCGAGCGGAAGCCGCCGATCCAGATCACGGTCGGGCCGTCGCCCCCGACGCGCTTGAAGGCCAAGGTTTCGTCCTCGGGGCGGGGCAGGTGCTGGATGTCGGTCATGCCGACGTTCTGCCCTGTCAGAAGGCGTTCGTCATCCTCAGGCTTGACCCTGCGGCGACGACGCGGAACTAGAGCGGCATGTCCGCACCCCAGGTTCTGTTCGTCACCTCCAACCGTATCGGCGATTGCGTCATCTCGTCCGGCGTGATCCGCGAGATCGCGCGCCAGGTTCCGGGCGCCGCGATCACCGTCGCCTGCGGTCGGCCGCCCGCGCCCTTCTTCCGCAATGCGCCGGGCGTGGTGCGGACCATCATCCTCGACAAGAAGAAGCTCTCCGGCCACTGGTTCGATCTGTGGAGGCAGGTGCGTTCGACGCGCTGGGATCTGGTGATCGACATCCGGGGATCGGCCCTGTCCTATCTGATCCCGGCCAGGCGTCGGGTCGTCTATAATCGCCGTTGGGAGACCGGGCTGCGCAAGGTCGAGATGGTGTCGCGCCTGATGGGTTCGCAGACGCCTCTGGACCCTGAAATCTTCCTGGACGATCGGGCGCGGGCCGAGGCCGCCGCCGTCATCGATCCGCAGCTGGGTGGGGGCGCAGGTCCTGGCCCGATCATCGCCCTGGCCCCCATCGCCCACCAACCGGGCAAGAGCTGGCCCGCCGACCGCTGGGGCGCCCTGGTCGAGAAGCTGAAGGCCGAGCCGCGCTTCGACGGCTGGCGCTTCATGCCGGTGGGCGGGCCTGGCGACCGGCCGCCCGCGACGCCCGCGCTGGAGGCCGCCGGGCCGCGCGGCGTCGACTTCGTGGGCAAGGGCGATATTCTGGCCTCGGCCGCCGCCATCGACCGGGCCGATCTGTTCGTCGGCAACGACAGCGGCCTGATGCACGTCTCGGCGGCGCTGGGGCGTCCGACCCTGGGCCTGTTCGGTCCGACCGAGTGGTGGCTGTATGGGCCTTGGGGGCCCAGGACCCGCACGGCGGCGTCCAATGAGACGCGCGGCCAGTTCGCCCCCATTGAAGATTTGACCGTCGATCACGTGTTCGAGGCCGTGTTGGCCCTGCACGACGCCTATATCGCCCAGACGCCCGCCAAGCCTTGAAAAACCGGGGCTTCGGGCGCATATTGCCGACCCTGCGGGAAACGTGGCGGCAGCCGCGCATTTCCGCTTATCGAAAAACACGCCTCTTCTGACCACATAAGGAAACGACGCCCATTCGCCGTCCCATGCAAGCGCCACCCGTGAAAGACGGGCCGCGTATGAACCAGGATATCCGCGCCCCTCGCGTTCTGCTCATCGACCAGAACGGCGAAAAACAAGGCGTCATGCCCACCTCCGCCGCGCTTGAAGCCGCCGAGGAAGCCGGGATGGACCTGGTCGAGATCGTCTCCACCTCCGAGCCGCCGGTGGCCAAGATCCTCGATTACGGCAAGCACCGTTTCCAGGAGCAGAAGAAGAAGGCCGAGCAGCGCAAGCGCCAGAAGGTCGTCGAGCTGAAGGAAATCAAGCTCCGTCCGAACATCGACACCCACGACTATGAGGTGAAGGCCAAGGCCATGCACCGCTTCTTCGACGAGGGCGACAAGGTCAAGGTCACCCTGCGTTTCCGCGGTCGTGAAATGGCCCACCCCGAACTGGGCATGAAACTGCTGCACAAGGTGCAGGCCGACTTCGACGAAATCGCCAAGGTCGAGTTCGCGCCCAAGATGGAAGGCCGCCAGATGATCATGATCCTGGCCCCGCGCTGATCGCGATTCCACGCTGAATACGAAACGCCCCGGTCGAAAGGCCGGGGCGTTTTTCTTTGCCGGAGAAACGGCTAAGCGGGTCCAATGACGAACGCCGATACGGTCGCTGCGCGCACCACCCCGCCCAAGCTGAAGACCCCCGCTCTGGCCGTGCTGTTCGCGGTGGTGTTCATCAATCTGGTCGGGTTTGGGCTGGTGGTGCCGCTGCTGCCTTTCTTCGCGCAGAGCCTGAAGGCCGAGGCGTGGCAGATCACCCTGATGTTCTCGGCCTATTCGCTGGGTCAGTTCTTCGCCGAGCCGTTCTGGGGGCGGCTGTCGGATCGGATCGGGCGAAAGCCGGTGCTGCTGATCACCCTGATCGCCAATGCGCTGGGCTATCTGATGCTGGCCTTCACGCCCAACATCTGGCTGGCCATCGCGGTGCGGCTGTTCACCGGCCTGGGGGCCGGTAATATCTCGACGGTCCAGGGCTATGTGGCCGACGTGACCCCGCCGGAGCAGAGGGCGGGGCGGATGGGGCTGATCGGGGCGGCGTTCGGCTTGGGCTTCATCGTCGGGCCGGGCCTGGGCGGGCTGCTGACCCAGCCGCAGCTGGGTCACATCGGTTATCAGCTGCCGATCTTCCTGGCGGCGGCGCTGGCGGCGTTGGCCGCGGTCGGGGTGGTGGTCTTCCTGCGTGAAAGCCGCGCCAAGGCGGACCCGGCCGCGCCGCGCCCGGCGTTCCTGTCTGGCCTGAAGGCCGCGCGCGACAACGGGGTGGTGTCCCGGGTTCTGGTCGTGACCCTGATCTATATGGCCGGGTTTTCGGCGATGGAGAGCGTGTTCGGCCTGTGGGCCGAGAGCCGTTATCAATGGGGCGCGCGCGAGGTGGGGCTCAGCTTCATGATCGTCGGCATCATCTCGACGTTGAACCAGGGCTTCTTCGCCGGACGGCTGGCGCGGCGGTTCGGGGAATCGCGGGTGCTGGCGGTCGGGATGCTGCTGTTCGGAACCTCGCTGGTGCTGCAGGTGCTGGCCCCCGTCGCCTGGTTCCCGGCGATGCGGCTGGAGCTTGGGGCGGTGTCGATTCCGCTGGTGCAGGGCTGGATCATTCCCATCGTCATGGCGGTGGGGGCCTGCGGCATGTCGCTGGCCATGCCCAACATCTCGGCCATGATCAGCCGGGCCTCGCCGCCCGACCGGCAGGGGGCGATGCTGGGGCTGAACATGGCGTCCAGCTCGGTGGCGCGCATCTTCGGGCCGATGATCGCCGGAGCCCTGTTCTCGGGCCTGGGGCACGACTGGCCCTTCCTGGTCGGGGCGTTGCTGACCCTGCCGGCCGCCGTCATGGCGATCAACGCCGGGCGGGCGATCCGGCGGGCGCAGGCGGCGGCCAAGCCGTTGAACTGACTCGTCTTGCGTCGCGGGGCGTCTTGGCGTAGAAGCCGCGCCTTCGCGTACCGAACCGTCGGGCGAACAGGCATGCCTGGGCGGTTCTTAAACTCTGGAGAGACGCCTCGCCCAGCGGGCCCATGTGGTCCGAAGGGGGGCGGCCTCTCCAAAAAGGAGACTGAAATGCCGAAACTGAAGACGAAGTCGGGCGCCAAGAAGCGCTTCAAATTCACGGCCACTGGCAAGGTGAAGGCCGGCGTTGCGGGCAAGCGTCACCGCTTGATCAGCCACAACTCGAAATACATCCGCCAGAACCGCGGCACCTCGGTCATGGCCGACGCCGACGCCAAGAAGATCAAGTCCTACATGCCCTACGCTTAAGGCGCAGGGTTCGACTTCTTCTCACCGTATCGAATTTGAACAGACAGTCCCTCAAGGAGTGAGCCGCCGCGCGGCGAACGACAGGGACTTCCCGAAGGGAACAAAAAATGGCTCGCGTTAAACGTGGCGTAACCTCGCACGCCAAGCACAAGAAGGTTCTGGAGCAGGCCAAGGGCTTCTCCGGCCGCCGCAAGAATACGATCCGCACGGCCAAGGCCGCCGTCGACCGCGCCGGGCAATACGCCTATCGCGACCGTCGCGCCAAGAAGCGCAACTTCCGCGCCCTGTGGATCCAGCGCATCAACGCTGCGGCCCGCCTGGAAGGCTTCACCTACAGCCAGTTCATCAATGGCCTGAACAAGGCCGGCATCGAACTGGACCGCAAGGTCCTGGCCGCCATCGCCGCCGATGCGACCGGCTTCAAGGCCGTCGCCGACAAGGTCCGCGCCGCTCTGGCGTAAGGGTCGCGCTCAAGTCGCGAGCGTAGCGCAAGAGAAATGACGCCCGCTCCGGTTCGCCGGGGCGGGCGTTCTCGTGTCTGGGGAATGGGGCCTTCAGGCCGCCTGGGAAAGGGCGGCGGTCTCTGCGGCGGCGGTCATCACCAGGCGGATCGCGTTCAGCAGGGCGTCGGGTTGGATCGGCTTTTGCGCCACCCCGTTCATACCGGCGGCGACATAGTCCATCTCGTCGCGCTCGTCGGCGTTGGCGGTCAGGGCCAGGATGGGCAGGGCGCCGACAGGAGCGGGCAGGGCGCGGATGGCGCGAGTCGCCTGAACACCGTCCATCACCGGCATCTTGATGTCCATCAGCACCAGGTCGAACGGCCGGGCGGAGACGGCGGATACGGCGGCGACGGCCTCGCGCCCGTTCTCGGCCATCTCGGCGGTGCAGCCGAACATCTCCAATAGCTTTCCGGCGACGAAACGGTTGGCGGCGTTGTCGTCCACCACCAGCACATGCAGCGTCGCGTGCGGGGTGGGGGCGACCATGTCCGGCGTGGCGGCCTGGCCCTGGATCGCCGGGCGCAGCGGCAGTCGGACCTGGAACCGCGCGCCGCCCTGGGGCGAGGCGCTCAAGGCGATGTCGCCGCCCATCCGCTCGGCGATCTGGCGGCAGATGGCCAGGCCCAAGCCCGCGCCGGCGCCCTCGCGGCCCGCCTTTCCGGTGTTGAACGGCTCGAAGATGGTCGCGGCGGCCGCCTCGGGCACGCCCGGCCCGCTGTCGTCCACGGTCAGGATGACCTGGCCGTCCGCGCGGCTTTCGATCAGGGCCGAAACCCCGCCCGTCAAGGTGAACTTCAGCGCGTTGCCGATCAGATTGTTCAGCAACTGCTTCAGCCGCATTCCATCGGCCTGGACGAAGGGGATGGCCAGTTCGGTGCGGACGCTGAGCGTCAGGGCCTTCTCCTCGGCCCGCGCCCGCCACAGGGCGTCGATGTCGAAGGCGACCGAGGACAGGTCCAGCGGCTCCTCCTCCAGGGTCAACATTCCGGCCGAGGCGCGCGACATGTCCAGGGCGTCGGTCAGCAGCCGCAGCAGGCTCTGGCCCGAATCGACCACCGTGCGGACGTAGGGGCGCAGTTCCTCCTGCTCCAGCTTCTTGTCCATCAGGGCGGCGACGCCCAGCACCCCGTTCAGGGGCGTGCGGATCTCGTGGCTCATCACAGCCAGGAATTCGGACTTGGCGCGGCTGGAGGCGACGGCCTCGGCTTCGGCCAGGGCCAGGTCGCGGGCCAGGGCGCCCATCTCCTCGGCGCGCTGGCGGTGCAGGGCCGCGCCCGCCTGGACGATCTGAAGCGCCGTGCCGACCCCGACATAGCGCCCGTTCGACACCACGATGAAACCGCCCAGCAAGGCGCCCAGTTCAGCGGCGTCATAGGCGTGGAAGAAGGCTTCGGCGCTGGTCGCGGCTTCGGCCACCGGCGCATTGCGGTCCATCAGGCTCTCGGCCGGCTTGCGGGCATAGAGGGCGCGTCCAAACTCGGCCGCCATGCGCAGGGTGAAGGCGTTGCGCTCGATGACGCCCAACGGCCGGCCCTGGTCGTCCACCACGGCCAGCGCCAGGGTGTTCGGCTCGTTCTGGAAGCGCTCGAACACCTCTGCACCCAAGGTGGACGGCGCCACGGGCGCAATCAAATCGACGAAATCACCGATCAGCGGCATCAAGGTCCCCACCTGTTCCGCCATCGCCTTAGAGGCGGATATTTAACGCCAGCTTTGCGGTTCATGAACCTTTCGTGGCGGCTTTTCGACAGTCGATCCGTGAACGGATTGAAAAGCCGCATGGCGATAGATCCGCGTTCCCACGCTCCCGTTCAGCCGCTAGGTTCGGCCCATGATGCGCGCCCTGATCTGCGGCCTGGCGACGGCCTTCTTTGTCACCCACGCTGCGATGGCGCAGGACCGGCGCGTCGCCGTCACCTTCGACGACCTGCCGTTCCAGGCGGACGCCGCCACGATGTGCGATCCCGCCAGGGTGATGGCGATAACCCGCGACTTCACCGCCATGCTGAAGCCGCTGGACACCCACGGCGCCGCCTTCGTCAATGCGGGGCGGCTGTGCGATGCGGCGCGCGACGCGATCCTGCCGCAGTTGCTGAACGTCTGGCTAAATGCAGGGCTGGACCTGGGCAACCACACCTTCAGCCATATCAACATCCATCGCACGACGGCAGAAGCCTATCTGGCCGATGTCGATGCGGGGGCGCCCGTCGTGCGGACGGCGTTGGAAGCGCGGGGGATGCGTCTGCGCTGGTTCCGTCATCCCTATCTGTTCACCGGGGAGACCCAGGACAAGCACGACGCCATCGCCGCCGGCCTGGCCCAGCGCGGCTATGCGATCGCGCCCGTCACCCTGGACAACAACGACTGGATGTTCGCCGACGTCTATCGCAAGGCCGAGCAGATCGGCGACGAGGCGCTGAAGCATCGGATCGGCGCGGCCTATGTGGCGCACATGGCGACGGTGCTGGACTTCCTGGAACCCTACAGCGCCGAGATCAACGGCGGTCGCGAACCGGCCCAGGTGCTGCTGTTGCACGCCAACAGCCTGAACCAGGCCTATTATCCTCAGATCCACGCCCTTTATCTGTCGCGGAGCTATCGTTTCGTGCCGTTGGAGGAAGCCCTGGCCGATCCGATCTACAGCCACGCGGACGCCTTCGTGGCGGCCAATGGCGTATCCTGGCTGCACCGCTGGACCCAGACGGACGGCCGTCCCATCCGCTGGGAGCCCAAGCCGCCCGCCTGGATCGCGGCGGCCAATGCGGCCCCGGCGTCGGAGCTTCAGGCCATCGCGGCGGGCCAAACCGCGCCTTGAAGGGTGACGAAATCGCTCAGGCCCGCTAAGGCACGGCCCAAATGACCGATCTCGCCACACTCGAACTCGAACTGATCAACGCCATCGGCGGCGCCGAAACCGTCGCCGGCCTGGAAGAGGTGCGCGTCGCCGCTCTGGGCAAATCCGGCTCGGTTTCCGGCCTGTTGAAGGGCATGGGCGCCCTGAGCCCCGATCAGCGGCGCGAGCAGGGGCCGATCATCAACGGCCTGCGCGACCGGGTCGCCTCGGCCATCGCGACGCGCAAGACCGAGCTGGAGGCCGCCGAACTGGACGCCCGGCTTCAGGCCGAGCGCATCGACCTGACCCTGCCGGCGCGGCCGCGTCGCAAGGGCGGCGTGCATCCCACCATGCAGGTGATGGACGAGATGATCGCCATCTTCGCCGAGATGGGCTTCGCCGTGGCCGAAGGCCCGGATATCGAGGACGACTTCCACAACTTCACCGCCCTGAACTTCCCGCCCAAACATCCGGCGCGGGAGATGCACGACACCTTCTTCCTGAAGCCCGATCCGGAAACCGGCGAGCGCAAGGTGCTGCGCACCCACACCAGCCCGGTGCAGGTCCGCACCATGATGTCGCAAAAGCCGCCGATCCGCATCATCGCGCCGGGCCGCACCTTCCGTAAGGATTCGGACGCCACCCACACGCCGATGTTCCACCAGATCGAGGGTCTGGTGATCGACCGCGACATCAATATGGGGCACCTGAAGACCACGCTCGAGACCTTCATCGCCCGCTTCTTCGAACTGGACGCGGTTCAGGCGCGCTTCCGGCCGCACCACTTCCCCTTCACAGAGCCGTCGGCGGAGATGGACATCCAGTGCGACCGTTCGGGCGGCAAACTGGTGTTCAACACCGGCGACGACTGGCTGGAGATACTGGGCTGCGGGATGGTGCATCCCAATGTGCTGATCAACTGCGGCCTGGACCCCGACGAATACCAGGGCTTCGCTTTCGGCATGGGCGTGGACCGGCTGGCCATGCTGAAATATGGCGTGCCGGACCTGCGCCCCATGTTCGAGGCCGACACCCGCTGGCTGGCCCACTACGGCTTCTCCGCCTTCGCCGCCCCCAACCCGGCCTCGGGCCTGAGCTGAACGAGTTTCAAGATGACAGATCAAACCGAAACGCCGATGTCGCCTGACGAAAAGTTCGGCCGCGAACTGGTGGCGCGCACGACCTTTGAGAAGGAGGCCGTGTGGCTGCCGTCTCTGGCGGTGCATCACATGAATGCGGGCAAGACCTTCATCGAGGACAAGACCTTCACCGAATGCCTGATCGAGGGGCCTGCCGTCATGGCGGTCATGAACGGCACGACGTTCGACGGCTGCAACATGGGCGTGGCCGGAAACCCGCGCACCCTGCTGCTGCAGCCCCTGGGCGACATGATCGCGGGCGTGGTGGGGATGTCCAACTGCCGCTTCGTGCGTTGCCGCTTCGTCCAGGTGGGCTTCACCGGATGGCCGGAACTGCTGAAGCAGATCGAAGAAAACCTGCTCAGCGCCCAGGCGGCCCGGGCATGAGCCGCCTGCCGATCACCCGCCCCATGAGCGTCGCCAAGTCGCTGACGCAAATGGACTTTGTCGACGTGGACATCAATCTGTACGACCTCTACGCCGCCCACCAGCAGCAGGGGGCCATCGTCGGTCGAACCTTCACGGGGTGCCGTCTTCAAGGGCCGGCCATCGTCCTGATCGGCGGTGGCACGACCTTTGACGAAACCAACTTCGGCGATCCGCGCGGCGGCATGAAGAATCTGCTGCTCCAGCCGATGGGCGACAAGGCGCTGGGCACCGTGCCCATGCATGACTGCACCTTCGTCGGGTGCGAGTTCTACAACGTCGGCTTCACCGGCGCGAAGGACATCCTGGAGCAGTTGGCGGCGGTGCCGACCGTGGCGGGCCCGAACGCGGGATCGGCGGCATGAAATTCACCCTCTCCTGGCTGAAGGACCACCTCGAGACCGAGGCGGATGTCCACCAGATCGCCGAGGCCATGACGATGGCCGGGCTGGAGGTCGAGGAGGTTCTCGATCCCGCCGCCAAACTGGCCCCCTTTACCGTGGCCAGGATCGTTTCGGCCGAGCGTCACCCCAACGCCGATCGGCTGCAGGTCTGCCAGGTCGAGACGGTCGATGGAATGAAGGAGATCGTCTGCGGCGCGCCGAACGCGCGCGCGGGCCTGACCACCATCTATGCCCCCATCGGCGCCTATGTGCCGGGCCTGGGCGTCACCCTGGTCGAGAAGCCGGTGCGTGGCGTGGTGTCCAATGGCATGCTGTGCTCGGCGTCCGAGCTGGAGCTGGCTGACGAGAGCGACGGAATCCAGGAGCTGCCGCCGGAGATCCCGGTGGGAACCCCGGTCGCCGGCCTGTTCGGCGCCGAACCCGTCATCGACTTCGAGGTCACGCCGAACCGTCCCGACTGGCTGGGCGTGACCGGCATCGCCCGCGATCTGGCCGCCGCCAGCGTGGGCAAGCTGAAGCATTTCGACATCGCCGTGGTGCGCGGCGCCTTCCCCTCGCCGATCTCAGTGCGGCTGGAGGCGCCCGAGATGTGTCCGGTCTTCGCCGGTCGCGTGATCCGGGGCGTCAAGAACGGCCCGTCGCCCGCCTGGCTGCAGAAGCGTCTGACCGCCATCGGCCTGCGCTCGATCAACCGCCTGGTCGATGTGACCAATCTGATCGCTTACGACCGCGCGCGGCCGCTGCACGTCTATGACTTGGCCAAGCTGTCGGGAACCGAGATCGTGGTGCGCGCGGGACAGGCCTCGGCCGAGACGGGCGAGGCGGAACACCTGATCGCCCTGGACGGAAAGACCTATGCGGTGTCGCCAACCGACTGCGTCGTCGCCGACGCGGGCGGAGAGCGGCCCATCGGCCTGGGCGGCGTCATGGGCGGAGAATCGACCGGCTGCGACGACGACACGACCGACGTCTTCCTGGAAAGCGCCTGGTTCGATCCGCTGGTGATCGCCCAGATGGGCCGAACCCTGGGCATCCATTCCGACGCCCAGTATCGGTTCGCGCGCGGCGTCGATCCGGTCTCTCTCACACCGGGGGTCGAGCTGGGAACGCGCTTGATCCTGGACCTGTGCGGCGGCGAACCGTCCGACATCGTCTTCGTGGGCGAACCGCCCGCCAACCCCGCGCCCTTCGCCTTCGACCCCGCCCATGTGAAGCGACTGACGGGCATGGGGCTGTCCGACGACCGGATCGGGACCATCCTGGGTCAACTGGGCTTCCTGGTGCAGGCCGCGCCCGCCGGTCAGGCCGAACCGTGGGTCGTCACCCCGCCGTCGTGGCGCCGCGATGTCGAAGGCCCGGCCGATCTGGTCGAGGAGGTCGCACGGATCGAGGGCTTCGACAGCCTGCCCGACGTGGCCCTGCCGCCGGTCGCCGTTCCGGCGGGGGGGGTGCTGAACCCGCGCCAGGCCCGCGTCCGCACCGCCCGCCGCGCCCTGGCGTCGCTGGGATACGCCGAGGCCGTCACCTGGTCCTTCACCAAACAGTCGACGGCCGTGCTGTTCGGCGGGGGCGATGACCGTCTGGTGCTGGAGAATCCCATCGCGGCCGATCTGGACTGCATGCGCCCCTCGGTGCTGCCGAACCTGATCCTGGCCGCCGCCCGCAACGCCGCGCGCGGTCACGCCGACGCCGCCCTGTTCGAGATCGGCCCGATCTATCTGGGCGAAGGACCCAAGGATCAGCGCACGGTGATCGCCGGCCTGATCGCGCCCCACGCCGCCCGGCATTGGGACGGCGCGGGCGAAAACCCGCTGTTCGCGCTGAAGGCCGACCTGAACGCGGTGCTGGAGGAGATCGGCGCCCCGGTCGCCTCGCTGCAGTTGGTGCAGGGGCAGAACCGTGACTGGTGGCACCCCGGTCGTTCGGCCCGACTGCAGCTGGGACCCAAGAATGTGATGGTCGAGTTCGGCGAACTGCACCCGCGCATCCTGAAGGCGCTGGATGCGGACGGCCCCATGGTCGCCTTCGAGATCGTGCTGGACAATGTGCCCGAGCCGCGCGGACAGAAGGGCAAGGCGCGCGGATCCGCCGACCTGTCGGCCTTCATGCCCCTGACCCGCGACTTCGCCTTCGTGGTCGAGGACGCCAAGCCGGCGGGCGATCTGGTCCGGGCCGTCAGCGGCGCCGACAAGGCGCTGATCGCCGATGTCCGGGTCTTCGACGTCTATCGCGGCAAGGGCGTGGAAGACGGTTTCAAGTCCGTCGCCCTGGAGGTCGTCCTCCAACCCCGCGACGCAACCCTGACCGACGCCGAGATCGAGGCCCTGACCGCCAAGGTCGTGGCGGCGGTGGAAAAGCAGGGCGGCAAGCTGCGGGCCTGATCGTCAGAGCGGCTTCCAGGCGCCAGGCTCGGAAGCCGCTTTCGGCGTTTGACGACTTCAATCGACGGGCGTCATGTCGATGTAATCGAAGCGCGCGGTTCGGCGCTCGATATCATGCCGTCGATCATGGCCGGAGCTCCAGCAACAGACCGAGAGCCAGGGCCGTCATCATCAGGCCGTTGACGGCGTCCAACGCCCGCCAGGCGATGGGTTGGGCGAACACGGGCGTCAGAAGGCGTGCGCCGAAGCCGATGGCCGCGAACCAGATGAAGGAGAAGGTCGCGGCGCCGAGCACGAAGTACGGCCACTCCCGTTTTGGCAATGCTGATCCCACCGCGCCCATAAGCATCACCGTGTCGATATAGACATGCGGATTCAGAAGGGTGAAACCAGCGGTTGCGGCGATGGCGGCCCCGAGGGACAGGGGCGCGGCGCCTGAGATGATGAGTTTGGAGCGCCTCAAGGCGCGGCCGAAGGCCCCGAAAGCGTACCAGAGCAGAAAGGCCGCCCCTCCCAGGCTGAAGGCGACGGTCAGACCGGGGACAAGCGCCAACATGGCCCCCAGGCCATAGACGCCCGCGAATACGAGCGCGGAATCGCACGCCGCGCAGAACAGGACGATGGGGCCGACGTGTTCACGTCGCAGACCCTGGCGCAGCACGAACATATTCTGCGCGCCGATGGAGACGATCAAGCCCGCCGTCATGGCCAGGCCCTTCATCAGGGGAGGAAGAAAGAACACGGTCATGACGGCGCAATGCCATCTGGTGTCGATGTAGACGAGCTAATCCTGCTTACTCTAGATTAGTCGACCTAATGTTGGACTATTCCGCCCTTGCCGCCTTGGCGGCCGTTATCCGCACCGGCGCCTTCGACGCCGCCGCCGAACGGCTGGCCGTCACGCCGTCTGCGGTGTCGCAGCGGATCAAGGGGCTTGAGGAGCGTCTCGGCCTGCCTCTGATCGTCCGATCCGCGCCGTGTCGGCCAACGGACGCGGGCGTCCGCCTGGTGGCGCATTTCGATCAGGTGTCGCTGCTGGAGCATGACCTGCTGCAGGAGGGGGCGCCGTGGGCCGCAGCATTCGGCGGGCCGCGTCCGACCGTCAGGCTGGCCGTCAACTCGGACAGTCTGGCCACCTGGATCCCTGCCGCCGTCGCCCGTTTCTCTACCTCGGCCGCGGTCACCCTGGCGCTGGTGCTGGACGACGAAAACCACACGGCCGAGCGACTGCGGACGGGCGAAGTCATCGCGGCGGTGACCACGATCGGCAAAGCGGCGCCGGGATGCCGCGTCGCGCCATTGGGGCAGATGCGTTACGTGGCGACGGCTTCGCCGGATTTTGCAAGGCGGTGGTTCGCCGACGGCGTGACGGAGGCGGCCCTGAGCCAGGCGCCCGTCCTGCGGTTCGACCAGGATGACCACCTGCAGGATCGGTGGGCGGCGGATGTCGTTGGTCGCGGTGTGTCGGCGCCCACATACTGGGCGCCGTCGACGCAAGGGATGCTGGACCTGACCCTTGCCGGGGTCGCCTGGTCCCTGACGCCTGAAAAGATCGCGAGGCCCCTGGCCGCGTCCGGGCGCCTGATCCAGCTGAAGCCCGAGGCGTCGCTGGACGTGCCCCTGTTCTGGCAACATCAGCGGATCGCCTCGCGAACGCTCGAAGGCCTGACCCGCGCGGTGCGTGAAGAGACCTCGCACTGGCTGATCTGACTCAGGAGGCCCGAGACCCTGCCGTCCGGTAAGTCCCCGTTAACCTTGAAGCCGCAAGGCTGCCGCAAAGGTCGGGGACGGTGGCGTCAAGTTCGGCGCCTCAGCCGGCCGTCCTCTCGCCGTCTTTCGGAGCGCCCCTCATGCATCGTCGCCAACTGATTCTGTCCGGCCTGGCCACCGCCGCCGGGGCGTCGTCCCTGGGGGCGTGCGCCACGGCGCCGGCGCGCGATCCCAACTATCCCATCGCCTCTGACCAGACGGCCCAGGCCTACAGCTTCGACGAACTGGTGGCGGCGGGGTCGCGCGAGCTGGGCATCGCGGCCGAGGTCGTGGGCGGCGCCATCGAGCGCGTCTTCGCCGATCAGGGCGACCGACCGACAGCCTATATCGCGGGCGAGGAAGGTTCCGGCGCCGTGGTCGTGGGCGCGCGTTACGGACGCGGCGCCCTGCATATGAAGGATCTGTCGGCCTCTCAGGAAGTGTTCTGGCAGGGCGCGTCGGTGGGCTGGGACTGGGGCGGCAACGCCAGCCGGGTCTTCACCCTGGTCTATGGCCTGTATCACCCCGACATGATCTATCGCCGCTATCCCGGCATCGAGGGGTCGGCCTATCTGGTGGCGGGGCTGGGGGTGAACTATCAGCGCGCCGACGGCATCGTGCTGGCGCCGATCCGCACCGGCGTCGGCCTGCGCCTGGGGGCCAATGTCGGCACCATGAGCTACAGCCGCCAGCGCAACCTGCTGCCGTTCTGACGCCTCTCTTCTCTCGTCAGCCTAGGGTTCGCCCCCAGGATCCATACGCGCGGCCTTCAACGAGCGAAGATCCTGCGAATGGGTTCTCGTCACAAGGACGAGGATGACGTCAGTTTGGCGGGGGCGGTCTAGCTGACCAACCGCAACGGCGGCGGCGCGTCCAGCAGCGCGGCCAGACCCTCGCGCCAGGTCGGATAGGCGGGCCGCCAGCCCAGTTCGGCCTTGGCCAAGGCGTTCGAGACGCGCTTGGAGTCCAGATAGAAGCGTCGCATGGCTTCGCTGACGCTGTCGTCGGTCCAGTCGATTTCGGGCGGGCTGGCCAGGCCCATGCGGTCCGCCGCCCAGGCCATCACTACGTCTGCGGGCGCAGGTGCGTCGTCGGTCAGATTGTAGGCGGCGCCCGGTCGCGGGCGGGCCATCGAGGCGAACAGGCCCGAGACGATGTCGTCGATATGGATGCGGTTGAAGACCTGACCTGGCTTTCTGACCAGCCGGGCCGAGCCGTCGCGCAACCGCTCCATGACATTGCGGCCGGGGCCGTAGAAGCCGGGCAGGCGGAAAACCTGCACGGTCAGGCCCATCCCTTGCGCCCCGTCCAGCCAGTCCCGCTCGGCCCGGACGCGCCGCGCGCCTTCCAGATTGGCGGCGTTCAGCGGGCCGTCCTCGAACACCCAGCCGCCCGCCCGGTCGCCATAGACGGAGGTGGAGGAGATATAGCCGATCCAGTCGGGCCAAGCGTCGCCCGCCAGCGGCCCCAGGGCGCGCAGGGCGGGACAGCCGTGGGCGTCGGGGGCGGCGGTGATCAGGACGGCGCTGGCGGCCTCCAGCGCGGTCTTAAGGGCCACGGCGTCGCCGGGATCCAGCGCCGCGATCCCCTCGGCCTCCAGCGCCCTGCGCCGTTCGGGATCGCGCGAGGTGGCGGTCGCCCGGCCGCCGCGCCGGATCGCCTCCAGCGCCGCCGCCCGCCCCACATAGCCGCCGCCGAAGACCAGCAGGTTCAGGGCGGAGGCGTGGGGCATCGGATCGGAGCTCGGGCGGTGAAAGATCAGGCGGACAGGGCTTGGGCGGGGGCGGCGACGGACGACGCCCCATCGGCTTGCAGCGCCTCGGCGCGGCGTTGGTTCCAGGCCGAAACGCAGGGCACCCGGCCCAGGTCGGCGCGGTCGGCGTAGCGGCGGGCGATGTCGGTCACGTCCTGCATCAGCCCCTCGGCCAGGGTGATGGGCTTCAGCCCCAGTTCACGGAACTGGTCGTTGGCGACGACCAGTTCGTTCTCGTCGGCCTCCTGACGCGGGTTGGGCAGGTTGCGGATCTCGGCCCCGGTCATGTCGGCGACCATCCGCGCCAGGTCGCGCACCCGGCGGCTCTCGGTCATCTGGTTCAGAATCTTGACCCGCTCGCCCCGACGCGGCGGGTTCTTCAGCGCCAGTTCGACGCAGCGCACCGTGTCCTGGATGTGGATGAAGGCGCGCGTCTGGCCGCCCGATCCGTGCACCGTCAGCGGATGGCCCAGCGCCGCCTGCATCAGGAAGCGGTTCAGCACCGTGCCGTAGTCGCCGTCATAGTCGAAGCGGTTGATCAGCCGCTCGTCCATCTTGGTTTCGCGCGTCTGGGCGCCCCAGACGATGCCCTGGTGCAGGTCGGTGATCCGCAACTGGTCGTTCCTGGCGTAGAACTGGAACAGCAGGGCGTCCTGCGTCTTGGTCATGTGATAGATGCTGCCCGGATTGGGGGGGAACAGGATTTCCTGCTCGGACGGGCCCTGGTCGGTGTCGACCGTCACCTTCAGATAGCCCTCGGGTATGCGTAAGCCCGCCGTGCCATAGCCATAGACCCCCATGGTTCCCAGGTGCGCCAGGTGGACGTCCAGCCCGCTCTCGACGATGGCGGCCAACAGGTGGTTGGTGGCGTTGATGTTGTTGTCGACGGTGTAGAGCTTGTGCCGCGCCGACTTCATCGAATAGGGGGCCGCTCGCTGTTCGGCGAAATGGACCACGCTGTCGGGCGCCAGATCGCGGATCAGGGCGACCAGGCGGTCGAATTCTTTGCCGACCGTCATGTTGACGAAGCCGATGTCGCGGCCGGACACGTCCTTCCACGCCTTGATCCGCTGGCCCATGGTGCGGATGGGCGTCAGGGACTGGATCTCCAGCTCGTTGTCGATGTTGCGCCGGCTTAGGTTGTCGACGACGGTGACGTCCCAACCTTCGGCCGACAGATGCAGGGCCGTCGGCCAGCCGCAGAAACCGTCGCCGCCCAGAACCAGAACGCGCATGGATGGATAGCCTTTTCGTCGTCTCGAAGGTCATGCCTAGCCCAGCGGAGCGGTCGCGGCAAAGCGCGGCTGTTAAAGACCCGGTGCGACGCTTTGACGAATCCCCCTTGGAAAGGCGGCGCGCACGGGTTAAGTCTGGCCTGTCTCCCACTCAAACGCAGCTTTACGGGCGCATACCCGGCTGTTCGCGGCTTGAGCCGATCATGACGGTCGGTCCCGAAAGGACCGGCGCACCATGCGGGCGACAAGGCATTCCGACAGATCGACAATCGGGGATCGGCCCCGAGCGAAACGGAACCCAGAAACGGACGATCTGGCCCCCCGGCCCGGCCTCGTCCCTGCACACGGTAGCGCGAATGAGAGATTTCAAGGGCATGAAGCGTCAGCGCGGACGCAATCGGAACAAGGCGGGCGCCAACAACGCCAACAACGCCAATCCGAATCGTTCGTGGGATTCGCAAGGCCCCGAAAACATCAAGGTCCGGGGCAACGCCCAGACGGTCTATGAACGCTATCAGCAGCTGGCCCGCGACGCGGCGTCCAGCGGCGACCGGGTGCTGGCCGAAAACTATCAGCAGCACGCCGAACACTATTACCGCGTGCTCAGGGCGCTTCAGCCCCAGCGGTCCTTCTCCGACATCGCCGCGCGCGAACAGTCGAACCAGGGCTTCGACATCGATTTCGAGGACGAATCGGGCGTCCAGGCCGCCGCCTTCTTGGCCGCGCAACAGGCCGCCGAACGCCAGGCCCAGGAAGCCGCGGAACGCGCCGAGCAGAACCACAGTCAGCCGCGCGATCGTGACCGCGACTACAATCGCGACCGGGATCGGGACCGCGATCAGAACCGCGAGCCGCGTGAACCGCGCGAACCGCGTGAGGACGGCGAGACCCGCGCCGACGGCGAAGGCGGCGGTCGTCGCGAAAGCCGCCGCGAGCGCTGGGAGCGTCGCCGCGAGGAACGCAACCGCCGCTTCGACAACCGCGAGGAGGGCGCCGAGGACGTCGCCGCCCGCGCCGAGGGCGAAGCTGGCCCGACCGAAGCGCCCGCCGTCGAAAGCCCGGCCGAGGAACCGACTGCGGAGGTCGCCGCCCCGCCTGTCGCCGACGCCCGTCCCGCCCGTCGCCCGCGTCGCACCGCCGCCGCCGCCGTGTCGGACGAGGGCGAGGCCCCGACCGCCCTGCCGGGTTTCCTGACCCGTGAGCCGGCCGCCGCCCCCGCCGCTTCGACGGAAGGCGAGGCTGAGGCCCCTGTCCGCCGTCGCGCCCCGCGTCGCAAGACCGAGGCCGCGGTCAGCGAGGACTGACGAAAGGCGCACGCCAGCATTTTACCATATCGCAACCCTGGCGTGTTATTCGTGCCGCGTGGGAGGGCGTTATGGATTTCGTCTTGTGGGTTTTGTCCCTGTCCCTGGCGGGGACCTGCGCGGGGATCTGTCTGTGGATTCGCGCCTATCGCGCGGTCGAGGGCTTGACCCAGGATCGAGCCCGGCTGGAGCAACGTCTGTCCCTGGCGGCCGAGGCGCACCTTAAGGCCCTGGCCGTCGTCGAGGCGGAGGTTCGACGTTTGACCGCAGAGGACGCCAATAAGGGCGAGGTCATCCAGGCGTTGGGGCGCGAACTCCGTACGCCCTTGACCACCATCATGGGTTTCGGCCAGCTGCTGCGGACCCACGCCGAGGCCGATCGGCTGACAACGCGCCAGTCGCAGGGCCTGCGTCAGATCGAGGCCGCCGGCGGCGTGCTTCTGGCTCTGATCGAGGAGGCCGACGATTTCGTCGTCTCGGGCGACGCCCGCGCGGCCCCGTTTCTTCAACGTGTCGATCTGCGGCTGGCTCTGCGCCAGGTCTGCGACGGGCTGGAGCCGCAGGCGAAGACGGCGGGCCTGACCCTGGCCTGTCCCGACGCTCAAGCGGGTCTCGGCGTCATGGCCGATCCGGTCCACGTCCGGCGCATCCTGCGCAGGCTGGTCGCCAACGCCCTGCATCATTCTCCGCCCGGCGCGACGGTGCGGATGACGGCGACCCGTCAGGGCGACCGGGTGACGGTGGATGTGCACGATCCCGCCCGCCAACCCGAGGAGGCGACCGCCCGGCCGTTCCAGCCGCTGGACGGGCAGGACGCGCGGGGCGGCACGGCCCTGGGCCTGGGCGCCGCGCAACGATTGGCCGAGCGGATGGGCGGACGTCTGCACGCGGCGCACGACGCCTGGGGCGCGACGACCTTCTCCTTCACCCTGCCGGCGGCGGGCGCGGACCTGGCGGCGATGGATCGTGCGCAGGCCACGGTTCTCTATGTCGAGGACAATCCGGCCAACGTCGCCCTGATGCGCCATGCGGTGGAGACGATGGGGCTGACGCTGCACGCCGCGACCACGGGGCCGGAAGGGCTGGAACTGGCGCGCGTTCTGGGGCCGGACGTGATCCTGCTGGACCTAGGTCTTCCCGGCCTGGACGGCTATGCGGTCAAGGCGGCGCTGGACGCCGATCCGCTGACGCGCGACATTCCCGTGATGGCCGTGACCGGGGCCGGCGCGCCTGCGGATCGGCGGCGTGGACGGGCGGCGGGCTTCGACGCCTATCTGACCAAGCCGTTGGACCTGAACGCCCTGACGGACGCCCTGTCGCGCCTTCTGTCGCAGTCGCGGAAGGTTGGCGGTCTTGACGGGGACCGGCGCCAAAGGGCCTAAGGGACCGATCTCGCCCCAGGTCCGCCCAAGGTCAGCGTTCGATGCCTCAGTTTCTCCGGTTGGTTTCGTCCCGTCTTCGCGTCCGCGTCTGGTCGTCTCTGGCCGTGCTGGGCGGGGTGGCGACCCTGGCCGCCTGCGCCGCGACCCCGCCGCCGCCTCCGCCTCCGCCCGCATCGACGGGCGCGCCGGGCGCGGCGACTCTGCTGGACTGGCGCGGCGTCGTCACCTCGGGCGACCGAGACCGATATCGCCGCGTGGACGCCGCCTGGACCCTGGCTCTGCAACAGGCGCGGCGCCAGCCTGGGTCAGGCGATCTGAGCGGCCTTGGCGACCTGATCCAGCCCAAGGCCGCCCGCCCCGGCGTCACGCCCCCGCCCGGCGACTATCGCTGCCGCACCGTCAAACTGGGGTCGCAGGGCGGCGAGGACGGGTTGGGCTATGTCGTCTATGGCTGGTTCGCCTGCCGCATCGAAATGACGTCGCGAGGGCTGAAGTTCTCCAAACTGACCGGCTCGCAGCGTCCGTCCGGCCTGCTGTTTCCCGAGAATGACCGTCACATGGTGATGCTGGGGTCGCTGGCCCTGGCCCAGGAGCCGGCGGCCAACTCCTATGGCCGCAATCCCGAGCGCGACCTGGTCGCCATTCTGGAGCGGATCGGAGAGGCGCGCTGGCGGCTGGTCGTGCCCTGGCCGCAGAACGAATCGAACCTTGATCTGATCGAACTGGTCCCCGGTCGGCCGACGTCCTGATCCACACGGCTGAACCGGGCGCGCACCGCCGCGTTTTCCTCCTCGCAATCGAAGGAGACGTCTATGCGCGGCACATCGTTGATCCTGTCCCTGACCACGGCGACAGCCTTGTCCGCTGTCCTGGCGGCCTGCGGCGACAACCGACCGGCTGGGCCGGCCGAAACCTCGCCCGCCGTGTCCGAACCCGCCGCCGGCGTCCCGCCCCAGGCCGCGCCGGAAGCGACGGCGACGCCCCAGCAGCAGGCCGCGACCCCTGATGCGTCCACAGACGGCGGAATGCAGGGCGGGACCGACGACTGGCGCAAGATCGCCAAGCCTGATGACGCCTCAAACCTCGGCCGCATGGACCAGGCGTGGCGTCTGGCCCGCGCCGAGGCCGAGAAGGGGGGCTTCTCTCGTCAGGTCGAGGCCCTGGGACCGCTGGCCGATCCCAATGCGGGCCAAAGCGGCCGCCTTCAACCCGCGCCCGGAACCTACCGCTGCCGCACGATCAAGATGGGCAGCCGCGACGGGGGCGGTCTGGCCTATGTCGACTATCCCTGGTTCGCCTGTTCGGTCGAACTGACGGCGGGCGGCGATCTGATCCTGAGCAAGACCACCGGCTCGCAACGGACCCAGGGGCTGCTCTATCCCGACACGGACCGTCGCCTGGTCTATGTCGGCGCCCAGGCCTGGGGGGACGAGGCCCACTACCCCCGCTATGGCCAGACGGCCGAGCGCGACCAGCTGGGCGTGCTGGAGCGGATCGGTCAGAACCGCTGGCGTCTGGTCATCCCCTGGCCCAAGCAGGAGGCCAAGCTGGAGCTGCTGGAGATCGCGCGCTAGGTCAACGGACCTGCATTCGGCATGGGCTCCGGGTTCGTCATTCCGGTGTCGTCCTTCGGACGCCCCGGAATGACGTTATCGGCTCGAGTTTCGATCACACTAAGCCCGGCAAGGTCGCCTATCAGCGCGCCCCGGTCGCACGGGCGATCGCGGCGCGCATCCCTTCGGCGTGAAGGGCGCCGGAGGGGGCGATCTTGGTGTTGGGCGTCTCGGCCGGGCCGGTGTTGGCGGTGCGGTCGTCCGGCCCGGTCCAGCGGGGCGTTTCGGCCTTTCGCGCCACGGCCTCGCGCAGGTTGGCGGCGGCGGATCGGCCGTCCTCGCGCGCCGCCATTTCGTCGGCGACGCGGGCGATCGCCTCGGTCAGTATCTCCTTCTTGTCGCGCGCGCCCGTATCCGGGCCTTCGCGGCCGTCGCGCACACGCGTTCGAATCTGACGCTGCACCCGGTCGCGACGCGCCCGCAGCCGGCCGATCAGGTCGCGCAGCTCGGCCGGGCCCTGGTCGGTCAGGGCCTTGGACTGCTCCACCATCTGCGCTTCATCGCGGTCGAGCGCGCGGGGGTTCTGGGTCTTGGACATGACGGTCTCCCTTCGGGTTGATGGGAAGACAGCGCCCGGCCCCCGGGCCCGTTCCGGCTTTGCGACCCTGGGTCACAGGGCCGACCGGCGACCCTCAGGCCCGCGTCATACCCGTGTCAGGCGCAGGTCCTGATAGTCGTAGCTGAAGTCGATGTCGGGGCTGACGCCCTTCATCGTCGCCGTCGCGGGACGGGCCGTCTGGATGGCGAAGGTGATGAAGGCGTCCTCCTCGCGCTTGTCCGGGAAACGAGTGCGGAAGGTCTCGCCGTCGTACGGCTCCAGCCAGCCCTGAAGCGCAGGCGTGTGGGTGAAGCGCAGCCATAGGCCGCTTTTTCTGTTGCGACCCCGGCCCTGGGTGCGCGGTTCGATGACGATGTCGCCGTACCAGGGGTCGCGCCAGGTCCCGGCGTAGGCGTCCAGCGGCATGGCGGGCGGGGCGCCGGCGCGCTGCTTGGCGTCGATCTCGATGGCGGCCGCCTGGGACTTGGCCTCGCCCTCGGCCTCCTGCTTCTTGGAATCGGCGATCCAGTCGACGTCCACCTTACCCATGCAAAGGTCGGAAATCCCCGAGCGCAGGGCGCGCAGCAGGAAGCTTTCCTCCGCATTGGAGAAGATGCAGAAGCCGGTCTTGCGGCCGGGGATCAGCACAGTCGCCGAAATCCCGCCGGGCGATCCGCCGCCGTGGCTGGCGATCCGCTCGCCGCGATAGTCCTGGACCTGCAGACCCATGGCGTAGGTCGAGGCGATGGCCCGGTTCGGCAGTTCCGCCGTCGGCCCCGGCGACGATCCGACGATGATGTTGGGCCGGTACATCTCGCGTGCGGCGTCTTCGGAGAACAGGCGCGAACCGTCCGGCAGCCTGCCTTCGTTCAGGCGCACGGCGATCCATTTGGCCCAGTCGGCCGGGGTGGTGCAGATGCCGCCCGCCGCCGCCGCCGAATCCCAGTTCCAGACCTCGGCGATGGACTGGGCGATCTGAACCATCGGCCCGTGGGTGCGCAGCGGCGGTCCGACGCGGGCGTGGGGCAGGGCGGACCTGGCGGGGTCGGCCAGACGCGCCAGCGGCACGGTCTCAGTCATGCCCACCTTGTCCAGGATGCGAGTCTGGATGAAGGCCTCCCAGGTCATGCCCGACACCGCCTCCAGCACCGCGCCCGCCACCACGAACATCAGGTTGCAGTAGTGATATCGCGCCCGGAGCCCGTCCTCGATCGGCACGAAGGCGGCCTGGGCCACCACCTCGGCGCGTGTGCGGTCGCTGTTGGGCCAGAACAGCAGGTCGCCGGCGCCCAGGCCGAACCCAGCCCGGTGGCTGAGGGTGTCGCGCACCGTGATGTGGTCGCCGATATAGGGGTCGGACAGTTTGAAGTCGGGCAGATAGGCTTTGACGGGTTCGTCCCATTTCACCCTGCCCTCGTCGACCAGAATGGCCAGGGCGGCGGCGGTGACGTTCTTGGTGTTGGACGCGATGGCGAACACCGTATGCTCGTCGGCCCGCGTCGGCTTGCCCTGAACCTTGACGCCGTATCCCCGCGCCAGGACGGTCGCTCCGTCCTTGACCACGGCGACGCCCAGCGCCGGCTGATCGGGCCAGGCCGCCATGCATTTCGCCACATAGGCGTCCACCGCCTGAGCCAGCGCGGCGTCGTCGTTCGCCGCCGGCGTCTGAGCCTCCGCTCGTGCGAACGCCGGCTGCGCCGCCAGCGCTGCGGCGCCCCCCGAAGCGAACAGGGACCGGCGCGAAAGGCGAATGGACATGGCGAACTCCGACGAAGACCCCGCGACGCTAGCGCCCCACATCGGCTTACGCCAGTCGCCAGCCCTGCAGCTTGTCCAGGACGTCGGCGACGATCTGGCTATGGGTGAAGCCGGTGATGTCGTGGGGGCGTTCGCCGGCGCCGGTCTGGGCGGTCAGGCGCCATTCCAGAGGGCGCCGGCCGACGGGGGCGTCGCGCTGGGTGATGGCGGGACGGGCGCGGGATCGGGCGCCCAGCCGATACATGAACACCCGGTCGGCGTGACGGATCGTCAGCCAGGCGGCGGCGTCGTCGCGACCGATCTCGGCGTCGGAATCCTCGGCGCCCAGGGCGGCGTAGACCGTCTCGAGCGCGGGCAGGCCCTGGCGTTCGATCTCCTTTAGGATGTCGCTGAGGCTGGCCGGCGTCATGATCCGCTTCAGCTGTTGCGTCAGGGGCGCGGCCTCGGTGGTCAGGGTCTCGCCGCTCAGGTCGGCGTTCATCTGACGGAACAGGCCGAAGACCAACAGGATCATGATGATGCAGAAGGGCAGGGCGGCCACCAGGGTCGCGGCCTGCAAGGCCCCTAGGCCGCCGGCCAGCAGCAGCAGGGCCGCCGCCGCCCCCTGCATCACGCACCAGTAGATCCGCTGCCAGCGTGGGGTGTCGTCCGCCCCCCCCGAGGCCAGGGTGTCGATCACCAGAGAGCCTGAATCCGCCGAGGTCACGAAAAAGACCCCCACCAGCAGGATCGCCAGGGTCGAGGTGAACAGCGTGCCCGGAAGCTGTTCGAAGAAGTGGAACATGGCCGTGGACAGATCGGCCTGCACCGCCTGGGAAATCGCGCCAGCCGCCTGGCCCATGTCATAGGCCATGGCCGTATTGCCGAAGACCGTCATCCACAGGAAGGTGAAGCCGGTCGGCACCAGCAGCACGCCCACCACGAATTCGCGCACCGTGCGCCCGCGCGAGATGCGGGCGATGAACATGCCCACGAACGGCGACCAGGCGATCCACCAGGCCCAGTAGAACAGGGTCCAGTCCGCCATCCAGGCCCGCGGCTCATAGGCGTAGAGGGTGAAGGTGCGCTGGAAGAAGTGGTCCAGATACAGGCCGAAATTCTGCACCAGCGCACGCAGCAGGAACAGGGTCGGCCCCGCGAACAGGACGAACAGCATCAGACAGACCGCCAGGATCAGGTTCAGCTCCGACAGCCGGCGCACGCCTTTCTCCACGCCCGACAGCACCGACAGGGTCGCGATCCCCATAACCGCCACGATCAGTCCGACCTGGATCAGCACCGTGTTGGGAATGCCGAACACATAGTTCAGGCCCGCCGCCATCTGCGCCACGCCCAGCCCCAGCGAGGTGGCGATGCCGAACAGGGTGCCGCAGATGGCGAAGATGTCGACCGCATCGCCGATCGGCCCGTTGATCCGCCTGCCCAGCAGGGGGAACAGGCCCGACCGCATGGTCAGGGGCAGGCCCTTCCGGTGCGCGAAATAGGCCAGGCTGAGTCCAACGACCGCATAGATGGCCCAGGCGTGGACGCCCCAATGGGTGAAGGTGATGACCATGGCCTCGCGCGCGGCCTTGACCGTGCCGGGCGCCTCGTCGGGCGGGGCGATATAGTGCTGCACCGGCTCGGCGACGGCGAAATACATCAGGCCGATGCCCATGCCCGCCGCGAACAGCATGGCCAGCCACGACAGATAGGGGAAGTCGGGATCGGCGTCGTCCGGCCCCAGTTTCAGCCGCCCGGTCGGCCCGACCGCCAGCCAAACCACAGCCCCCAGAAAGCCCGCCACGGCCGCGACGTAGAACCAGCCGAAGGTGTCGATCACCCAGGCCTGGGCGTGTCCGAAGATCAGGTCCGAGGTGTTGGGCGCAACCAGCGTCATCAGCGGCAGGACGCCCGCGATGGCGCTGGCGCCCCAGAACACGCGGGGGTTCATCTTTGTGGTCAGCATCGCGCCAAAGCGTATGGCGACGCTGACGGTTCCCCAAGCTTGGCCACGCGGCCGCCTTGTCGATGAAAAAGATGTAACTCGGGCGCGCGGGCGCCGCCTGATAGTTGCGAAAAGATAGGCGGCGCGGAAACGCCGTAGGGGGACGTCAATGTCGATCATCAAACTCGCGCCCGTGGTCGGCGCTGTCCTGGCCCTGCCCGCCGGCGCGGCCCTAGCCCAGACCCCGGCGGCCGCCACGCCGCCTGCACAGGCCCAAGCTCCGGCCCAAACTCCGGCTCAGTCTCGGGAACAGACCCCGCCCGCCCCGCCGACCGCCAACGACCAGAAGGCCCCCGCCGCTGTGGGCGACGTCGTGGTCAACGCCCGCGCCGCGGACGTCCGCACCTCCATCGATTCCATCAGCTACAGCCTGGCCAACGACCTGCAGGCCACGACCGGCAGCCTGGCCGACGCCCTGCGCAACGTGCCTTCCGTCGATGTTGACCCGGAAGGCAATGTCTCCCTGCGCGGCGACGCCAATGTGACTATTCTGGTGGACGGCCGTCCGTCCGGCATCCTGACCGGCCCCGGTCGCGGCCAGGCGCTGATCCAGTTGCCCGCCAGCCAGTATGCGCGCATCGAGGTGATGACCAATCCGTCCGCCGCCTACAGCCCCGAAGGCTCGGGCGGGGTCATCAATCTGATCACCAAGCCCACGGCGCCCAAGCCGGGCACCCAGACGACCGGCTCGTTGCGCGTCAACGTCGGCGACAACGGCCGCTGGAACACCGGCCTCAGCGGTTCGTATCAGAAGGACCGTCTGACCCTGTCGGGCGACTTCAGCTACCGCGCCGATCCCACCGACATCACCATCCTGCGCCAGCGCGATCAGCGCGATCCGATCACCGGCGCCACGGTTTCGACCACGCGGATGGATCAGGACGTCGCCTCCGAGCAGAACGGCGCCTTCGGCCGCCTGACCGCCGAATACAAGTTGGACGACAAGACCCAGCTGACCGGCGAACTGCGTGGCGTCGCCTTCGATGGAAGCGGCGCGGGCGGCGGCCTGTTCGAGACACGCGACGCCAGTGGCGCGGTGACCAGCAGCTATCGCCGCGACGGCGCCTCGGACTTCGACTTCGCCAACTGGGGCGTCACCGCCCGCGTGCTGCGCCGCTTTGACGATGCGGGTCACGAATGGTCCAACGAGCTGCGCTATGACAAGAACAGCAACGACAGCTCGGGTCTCGCCGTCACCGACTATCTGATCCCGGCCGGTCAGGCGCTGTACGAACGCACCGCCAACGCCACCGATCAGGTCAACTGGGGCTTCACCAGCGCCTACACCCGTCCGCTGTCGACCGGCGGCAAGCTGCGTCTGGGGTACGAGCTGAACGACCAGCGCCCGGAACAGCGCACCGACTTCCTGCGCGGCCCGTCCGAGGCGGCGGTGGTCCCGGTTCCGGCCCTGAACAATCGGTTCGAGGCGCGCCAGACGGTCCACGCCCTCTACACCACCTATGAGCGGCCTCTGGGCGAGAAGCTGTCCGGCCAGCTGGGTCTGCGGCTGGAGCGGGCTGACATCCGGATCGAGGATCTGACCGGCGGGGCCGCGGCGTCCCAGGACTATTTCCGGGCCTATCCGACCGCCCATCTGCAGTATCAGCTGAACCCCGAACAAACCCTGCGCGCCAGCTATTCGCGCCGCATCCAGCGGCCCCAGCCCAGCCAGCTGAATCCCTTCGTCTCCTATCAGGACCCGCTGAACCGGCGGTCCGGCAATCCCGACCTGCAGCCGCAGGAGACGGATTCGTTCGAGGCCATGTGGCAGATGCGGAAGGGCCAGAGCTTCTATCAGGCCACCGCCTATCTGCGCGACACCGACAAGGCCTTCACCGACGTGGCGACCGACATCGGCGGCGGGGTCCTGCTGACCCGGCCAGAGAACCTGGGGTCGCGCCGCGACATCGGCCTGGAGTTGACGGCCAACGGCCGCCTGCACCCGACCCTGCGCTACAACGCCAGCATCAACGTCTTCCGTCAGGAGATCGACGCCGGGGCCGTGGCGGGCGGCGGCGACCGCGAGTCCACCCTGGCCAGCGGCCGTCTCAGTCTGAACTGGCAGCCGACGACCAAGGACTTCGTCCAGCTGAGCGGCTTCTGGCAGGGCGACAGCCTGTTGGCCCAGGGCACGCGCGAGGCCGGCGGCATGGTCAATCTGGGCTATCGCAGAAAGCTCAGCGACACCCTGTCGTTCAACTTCACCGGCCGCGACCTGTTCAACTCGTTCAGCAACACGACCGTCTATGACACGCCGCTGTTCAGCGAGCGGAACGAGCAGAAGATCAAGCTGCGCGCCTTCTATGTCGGCCTGACCTGGAACTTCGGCGGCGGCCAGCGTCGCCAGCCCGAACAGTTCGACTTCTCGACCGGCCCGTCGGGCGGTTGAGGCCCCGCGCGGGCGGGCGAAAATCTCCGTCAGCCGACCCCTTGTGTGCCTCATCCGCCACACCATCTCGGTTTCACAGACCCGCGTCGTCGCTTCCTGAAAGGGCGTCGCGGGCGGAAATCCACCTGATGAGGGGACACCGATGAATCTCGAACTCTATTCCGACCGCGCCAAACAGGCCGTCCAGTCGGCACAGTCGCTGGCCTTGGCCCGCCGTCACCAGCAGTTCGCGCCCGAGCATCTGCTGAAGGTGCTGCTGGAGGAACGCGACGGCCTGGCGCGCAATCTGATCACGGCCGCCGGCGGCGACGCCCGCCGGGCCGAGGCCGATGTCGAAACCGCCCTGAAGAAGCGCGCCCAGGTTTCGGGCGGGTCGGGCCAGCTCTATCTGGACGGCGACACCGCCCGCGTCTTCGCCGCCGCCGAGCAAGCTTCCAAATCGGCCGGGGACGCCTTCGTCACCACTGAACGCCTGCTGGCCGCGCTGGCCAAGGAAGGCGGGGTCGCCGCCGAGGTGCTGAAGGCCTCGGGCGTCACGGCCGACAAGCTGGACGCCGCCATCGCCGAGGTGAGGAAGGGCAAGACCGCCGACAGCGCGGGCGCCGAGGATGGCTATGACGCCCTGAAACGCTACGCCCGCGACCTGACCCTGGCCGCCCGCGACGGCAAGATCGACCCGGTCATCGGCCGCGACGAGGAAATCCGCCGCACCATCCAGGTCCTGGCCCGCCGCACCAAGAACAACCCCGTCCTGATCGGGGAACCCGGCGTCGGCAAGACCGCCATCGTCGAGGGCCTGGCCCTGCGCATCGTCAACGGAGACGTGCCCGAATCCCTGCGCGACAAGACCGTCATGGCCCTGGACATGGGCAGCCTGATCGCAGGCGCCAAATACAGGGGCGAGTTCGAGGAGCGGCTGAAGTCCGTCTTGGCGGAAGTCTCCGCCGCCGAGGGGGGCGTCATCCTGTTCATCGACGAGATGCACACCCTGGTCGGGGCCGGTAAGGGCGACGGGGCGATGGATGCGTCGAACCTGCTGAAGCCGGCCTTGGCGCGCGGCGAACTGCACTGCGTCGGCGCGACCACGCTGGATGAGTATCGCAAGCACGTGGAGAAGGACGCGGCCCTGGCCCGTCGCTTCCAGCCGGTCTTCGTCGCGGAGCCCACTGTTGAGGACACGGTGTCGATCCTGCGCGGACTGAAGGAGAAGTACGAGGTCCACCACGGGGTCCGCATCAGCGACAGCGCCATCGTCGCCGCCGCCACCCTGTCGAACCGCTACATCACCGACCGCTTCCTGCCGGACAAGGCCATCGACCTGATCGACGAGGCCGCCAGCCGCGTGCGCATGGCCGTGGACTCCAAGCCCGAGGCCCTGGACGAGATCGACCGCCGCCTGGTCCAGCTCAAGATCGAACGCGAGGCCCTGAAGAAGGAAACCGATACGGCGTCCAAAGCCCGTCTGGAGAAGCTGGAGGACGAGATCGCCGATCTGGAAGGCCAGTCCGACGATCTGACCACCCAGTGGAAGGCCGAAAAGGACAAGGTCGGCCAGGGCGCCCAGCTGCGCGAAACCCTGGACCGCCTGCGCCTGGAACTCGCCAACGCCCAGCGCGCCGGCGACTTAGGGAGGGCATCAGAGATCGCCTACGGTCAGATCCCCCAGATCGAAAAACAGCTCGAAGACGCCGAGGCGAACGAAACCAGCGGAAAAGGCCCTCTGACCCTCGAGGTCGTCGACGCCGAACAGATCGCCGCCGTCGTCAGCCGCTGGACCGGGGTGCCGGTCGACAAGATGCTGGAAGGCGAGCGCGAAAAACTGCTTCAGATGGAGACCGCGCTCGGCGGTCGCGTCGTCGGTCAGGACGAGGCTCTGGCCGCCGTCTCCGACGCCGTGCGCCGCGCCCGCGCCGGCCTGAACGACCCGAACCGTCCGCTCGGCAGCTTCCTGTTCCTGGGCCCGACCGGCGTGGGCAAGACCGAACTGACCAAGGCCCTGGCCGACTTCCTGTTCGACGACGAGGCGGCCATCACCCGCCTGGATATGTCGGAATATATGGAGAAACACTCGGTCAGCCGCCTGATCGGCGCCCCTCCCGGCTATGTCGGCTATGACGAGGGCGGCGCCCTGACCGAGGCCGTGCGTCGTCGCCCCTATCAGGTCGTCCTGTTCGACGAGGTCGAAAAGGCCCACCCCGACGTCTTCAACGTGCTGCTGCAAGTGCTGGACGACGGCCGCCTGACGGACGGGCAGGGCCGAACCATCGACTTCCGCAATACCCTGATCATAATGACCTCCAACCTGGGCAGCCAGTATCTGGCCGATCAGGGCGAGGGCGATGATGTGGAGGCTGTGCGCCCCTTCGTCATGGAGGCCGTGCGCGCCCACTTCCGGCCCGAGTTCCTGAACCGGATCGACGAGATCATCCTGTTCCACCGCCTGGGCCGCGACCAGATGGGCGGCATCGTCCGCATCCAGCTGTCACGCTTCGAGAAACTGCTCGCCGACCGCCGCCTGACCCTGGACCTGGACGACAGCGCCCTGGCCTGGCTCGCCGACCGCGGCTACGACCCCGCCTATGGCGCGCGGCCGCTGAAGCGGGTGATCCAGAAGGACCTGGTGGACCCGATCGCGCGCAAGCTGCTGGCCGGCGAGATCGAGGACGGCGGGGTGATCGCCGTCACCGCTGGCGAGGGCGGATTGGAGATCGGGAAGATGCGGGTGCATTGACTAAGCCGCCTCTAGATTGCCGCGGACGATTTGCTCGAGCAGCTTGAGGCGATTTCCCGAGACTCCAACGAAAGACTGCGGAGGGCCGTCGAGCAATCCTCGGCCCTCGACGTCCTTCCGCTGGAGAGGTTCTTTCAGGTATCCGTAAAATAAAAAAGTGAGTGCCTTTAGTCCCGGCTTTCGTACGAGGCTTTCTAGCTCCTCGTTTGTGTAGACTGATCTTTTAGCAACGATAGTAACTGCCTGCTCGTAGTCTGCTATGTGGTCGTATCGCTCGGCTATTCCCACGGCAGCGATCGCGCTTTTGACGCCCGTTTCGTTGTCGCTGGATCTGTAAAACGCGATGAGGGTCCCCGGTGCGACTTCGCTGGTTGGCGTATAGCCTAGATAGACTTTTCTAATGCTGTTGGACGGGCTGGAGCGTTCCGGCGTTCCCTGTGACCAAGCAGATGCGAAAAGATCGCCCGGCATATCGGCCAAACGTGATGCTGCCTCTGGGAAAAGGCGATCATGGTAGCCGGGTCGCACAGGGACGATCAGCCCGTTGTGGAAGATTGACGGCCAAGCGGGATAGTTTCGACGTACTCGGACAGCGTCGGAAGCATCTAATTTTTGCGTCCGATCCCAGTGCTTGGCATAAACAAGCTCGCCGTTACTTTGCTCAGAGACATTTCGAAAACCGAACGATTGGATCAACTCGCGCAGAGCAATCTGCTTTGGAAACACGGTCAAATATGTCGTGTCATATCCGCCATCATAAGCGAAGCACATCGCCTGTCTGAGTAACTGCTCTCCTAGCCGACCGCCGCGATAGCGCTCCGAAACTTTGAATGTGCAGAGTTTGAGAACGCGCTCTCCAACCACGCCCTCCGGTGTTTCGTCGCTGGCTTCATCCTTGAATATGACTAAAGCAGCTATCGAGCTATCGTCCTCAACAACCCAACACTCACGATCATTCTTTCGGCACTTTTCCATCCAAGCGGCGAAAGGCGGATAGTCTTCAATCAAAGAACCAAAAATTGGGTCGCTGGGCTTAAGTTCGTAGCAGAATATTCTAGATACCGATTTGAGCACATAGTCGATGCGCGCGTATGTGCCGTTGATAAAATCTAGCGCCTGACGAACTGTCAGAACCTTTTGTCCGAGACCTCGGCGGTGGGCCCTCGTGTGAAGCCCTTGGTCCTCAGTTATCAGGGCGTCCACGATGCCATCATAGAGCGCACTGAGAATGTGGGCGTCAGACAGATCGTTGTCGTTACGTATCTCTCCGAAGTCTTTCGTTAAGGCAGCTGCGTCTCGCCAGCTATTCTTCACATGCGGATACTTTGCGGCCTTGGATAGTGAAATTGATCTGCGCGAAACGTCCGGATCGCGCTTGATGTCAGCTAAGGTAGCTTCATGAATGTGTGAGGTGTGACCTTTTGCTTGTAGATCACGCAGCAGCGAGGCGTAGGAATCCGGTGTGGCTCTTGCGTCCTCCACTGGGATCAGAATGTTGGTGTCCAGCAGAAATTTGGCCATGCCGAAGAAGCGCCGCCGTTACGTGATCGGGTATCTCTCTGTAAGATTGTGGCGCTTGCAACTCATATTTTTCCATCATGGCGCTTAGAGGCACTGGGACTGGAAACTTTGTTGCAGACCTTATGCTGATCGCGAAGCCGTCCTCTAGCCCGTCGAAATATGAGAAGAACGCATCCCGTAAGATGCCGCCTTCGCGTTCCGCCACGCTCCAGAGGGAATGCAATGGCATGGCGTTAACCGAGGTGATGACTGCCACGCCAGTTATGGCTTTCGTAGGCATGGTTTCGTAAACCAGCATCAACGAACCCACAGAAATCCGGGGCGAAACTCGGCGGCGAAGTTCGACCGTTTTCAGTCCATCGAAAATCTGAGCGCAGTATTCTGGCTTGATGCTGAATATGTAGGCCATACAGCGCTTTCCGTCTTCTGGCAGCAAAGTGACGTGACAATCCTAAGGTGCCATTAATCACGTCAATGTTGAGCATGACGACACTCTGCGTCAATCTCGGACGTGAACGCGTAAACGCTCGCAGCAGTCCTAAAGAAAGCCGCCAGCCCGCGCATCTGCGACGCATATCGCGAACGATTCCAACACCCTGCCGCCCGCCAGCGTCATCCTCCTGCCCACGCCCCCGAACCGTGCGACCCTGTCTCGGTTCGTCCGCAGGGGACGCATCGCACGGTCGGGGAGGGGCAATTCAGACGAATTAGACGAATTAGACGGTGTTTTTGTCCGCCGACCGTCTGATCTCGGTCAGTCCTGCGGGATCGGATTGGTGCGCGGGTCGGGGCCGTTGGTGACGACGCGGTCGCGGTCGCCCAGGTCCTGGATGATCTTGACGTCGGTGAAGCCGACGGCCTCGAACAGCGCCTTGACCTGCGGGCCTTGGTCGAAGCCGATCTCGACGGCGAAGACGCCCAGCGGCTTCAGGATGCGTTTCACCTCGGGCGCGAGGTCACGGTAAGCCTGCAGGCCGTCGGGGCCGCCGTCCAGGGCCAGGTGCGGGTCGTGGTCGCGGACCTCCGGGTCCAGGGTCGCGATATGGTCGGTCGGGATATAGGGCGGGTTGGACAGCACCAGGTCGAAGCTGGCGTCGCCGAAGCCCGCGGCCCATTCGGTGCGCAGGAAGGTCGCGCGCTCGTTCAGGTCCAGATTGGCGGCGTTCTCCTTGGCCACCGCCAGGGCCTCCGACGAGATATCCGTGCCGACGCCCCTGGCGGCCGGCCGCTCGCTGAGCAGGGCCAGCAGGATCGCCCCCGAGCCGGTCCCCAGGTCGATGGCCTCGAACGCCTCGTTCTTGGCGAAGGCCAGCATGGCCACGTCCATCAGGGTCTCGGTGTCGGGGCGGGGGCTGAGGACGTCGGGGGTGACATTCAGCATGATCTTCCAGAACCCCTTCTTGCCGACGATGCGCGACACCGGCTCGCGCCTCATCCGGCGCTCGACCATGGTCTCATAGGCGCTCAGCTGATCGGCGGTGATGGGCCGATAGGGGTCGGTCAGGATGTCCATGCGGCTGGCGCCGGCGGCGGCCTCCAGCAGCAGGCGCGCGTCGATGGCGGGGCTGTCGATGCGGCCGGTCTTCAGCCGGGCCTGCGCCGCCTTCCAGGCGGTCAGCAGAGTGGGGGCGTCGTCGACGGGCTTTGGCGTGATCGGGTCGGTCATGGGCGTTGATTGGCCCCAGCCGACGACGATTTCAAGCATTTGCGGAACGCGCGGCCAGCTATACCGTTCGCCTGTCCATGTCCAAGCACGCCTCGCCCCTGTCCCGTCTGACCGCCGCCGTCTCGGCCCGTTCGCCCCTGCGGCGTGGATGGCGGGGGGGCGGCGGCCTGTGGCGCTATCTGGCGGCGGCGGCCGGCGGACTGGCGGCCGGCGCGGGCGCGGCCCATCTGCTCTACAGCCAGGGGCACAAGGTGGGGGTGGAGCTTCGCGCGCCCCGGCCCGAGGTCCTGCCGCCGCCCCCGCCCACGCCCGCCGATTACGACGCCAAGGAGCCGGGACGGGGGCGTCTGGCGGACCGTCCGCACCGTATCCCGCGCAAGGGCTGGACCGACATCGTCTGGCGGGCCGGAGCGTCCTATTTCGGCGACCGCGTGGGCTTTGTGGCGGGCGGCGTGACCTTCTTTACCCTGTTGTCGCTGTTCCCGCTGCTGGGTTCGTTCGTGACGCTGTACGGCCTGTTCGCCGATCCGGCCGACGCCTGGGGGCGGCTTCAGTTCCTCTACGCCCTGATGCCCGACAGTATCGCGGAGTTCCTGGGCGCCCAGATGCAACGGCTGGCCGAGAACTCCAACACCCAGTTGACCCTGACCCTGATCTGGACCCTGATCCTGTCGCTGTGGGCGGCCAACGGGGCGGTCAAGATGCTGTTCTACGGGCTGAACGTCGCCTATCACGAGACAGAGAAGCGCAACTTCATCCGCTACAACCTGACCTGCCTGACCTTCACCATCGGCGGCCTGCTGGCGGTGCTGGTGACGTCGGGCCTGGTGGTCGGGGTGCCGGTGGTGGTGCGCCTGTTCGGGCTGGAGGAGGAGTGGGGTTTGTTCGCCCCCTTGCGCTGGCCCCTGCTGTTCGCCGGTTATGTGCTGGCCCTGATGGGCATCTATCGATACGGCCCGTGCCGCCAGAACGCGCGCTGGCGCTGGCTGACGCCGGGCGCGATCTTCGCGGCGACGCTGAGCGTCAGCCTGTCGTTGGCGTTCAGCTGGTATCTGAGCCACTTCGTGCGGACCGACAGCTATGGCCCGTTGGCGGCCATGATGGGTTTCCTTCTGTGGACCTGGCTGTCGGTGCAGGTGATCCTGCTGGGGGCCGCGCTGAACGCCGAGATCGAGCATCAGACCGCCGTGGACACCACCACCGGCAAGCCGCTGCCGCTAGGCGAGCGGGGCGCCATGGTCGCCGACAGCGTGGGCGCCCGGCGCGGCAACCCCGCCGCCCTGGCCTTCACCCAGCGTCAGGCCGAGGCTGTGGCCGACAAGCTGCTGAAGCGCCGCTTGAAGCGCAACGGCCGACAAGGCGACGAGCGCGCCTGATCGTCATTCCGGGTTCCTCGCCTTGCTGGGCCCGGAATGACGCTGGGTGTCAGAGGATGAACCGGCTCAGGTCCACGTCCTTGGTCAGGGCGTCCATGCGGTCGCGCACCGCCGGGGCGTCGAAGGTGACGGTCTGGCCGGACAGGTCCGAGGCCCTGAAGCTGGTTTCCTCCAGCACGCGCTCCAGGACGGTCTGAAGCCGGCGGGCGCCGATGTTCTCGACCGCGCTGTTGGCCGCCACCGCCGCATCGGCCATGGCTTCCACCGCATCGTCGGTGAAGATCAGGGTGACGTCCTCGGTGGCCAGCAGGGCCTGGTTCTGGCGGATCAGATTGGCTTCCGGCTCGGTCAGGATGCGCTTGAAGTCGTCGCGGGTCAGGGCCTTCAGCTCGACCCGGATCGGCAGCCGGCCCTGAAGCTCGGGCAGCAGGTCCGAGGGCTTGGCGACGTGGAAGGCGCCCGAGGCGATGAACAGGATGTGGTCGGTCTTCACCGGCCCGTATTTGGTCGAGACGGTGGTCCCCTCGATCAGGGGCAGGAGGTCGCGCTGCACCCCCTCGCGCGACACGTCGGCGCCGGATGCGCCCTGGCGCGCCGCCACCTTGTCGATCTCGTCCAGGAAGACGATGCCCTCGTTCTCGGCCAGCGACAGGGCCTCGCTGGTCAGGCTGTCCTGGTCCAGCAGCTTGTCGCCTTCCTCGGCGATCAGGGGCGGGGTCGCGTCGCGCACGGTCAGCTTGACGGTCTTGGTGCGCCCGCCGCCCATCTTGCCCAGCATCTCCGACAGGTTCAGCAAACCCACATTGCCGCCGCCGGGGATGTCCAGTCCCTGGATTGGCGAGGCGTTGTCGGCCAGCGAAATCTCGATCTCCTTGTCGTCCAGTTCGCCGGCGCGCAGCTTCTTTCTGAAACTGTCGCGGGTCGCAGCCCCCGCGCCCGGCCCGACCAGGGCGTCCAGGATGCGGTCCTCCGCGGCGGCCTCGGCCTTGGCCCGTACGTCGCCGCGCCGACGGTCGCGCACCATGACCAGGGCGCTCTCCACCAGGTCGCGCACGATCTGGTCCACGTCGCGGCCGACGTAGCCGACCTCGGTGAACTTGGTCGCTTCGACCTTCAGGAAGGGCGAGCCGGCCAGCTTGGCCAGGCGCCGCGCGATCTCGGTCTTGCCCGCGCCGGTCGGCCCGATCATCAGGATATTCTTGGGCGTCACCTCATCGCGCAGGTCGCTCGGCACGCGCTTCCGGCGCCAGCGGTTTCTCAGGGCGACGGCGACGGCGCGCTTGGCGTCGATCTGGCCGACGATGTAGCGATCCAGTTCCGAGACGATCTCGCGGGGGGTCAGTTCAGTCATGCCGACCAGATAGGAGGCCGCAAACCGTTGCGGGAGAGGGCAGGGCGTCGCGGCGCGTCAAATCCTCGATCAAACGCCCGCGTCCAGATAGCCCGAGCCGTCGACGAAAGCCTGCACCGCCGCCTGATCGGCATAGTCCAGTTCCAGCATCGTCTTTATCGCGGCCGCCTTGTCCGGCGCGCGGTCATAGTAGCGGCTGGCGATGACATAGCCGACGTAATAGCCTAGGTCGGCCGTGCCGAACGGGTTGTTGACCCCATTGTACAGCCAGCCGCTGAAGTCCTCGCCGTTCATGTCGGCGCGGAAGGCCGTCCTGATCGCCGCATCGTGGGCCGGGCCATAGGTCACATAGGGCAGTTTCGGCAGCCGGCCGGTGGCTTTTTCGGCCACGAAATCGGCGACGCCTTCATACACCACCTGGGCCAGCAGGGTCTGGCGCTCGCCCCGCTGTTGGGTGTGGACCACCTCGTGCGCAGCCAGCAGGTCCAGGTTCTCCAGCGGATCGCTGGCGAAATAGGTGGTGAAGAAGCGCTTCAGATTGGGCGGCATCTGCGACAGGTCCACGCTGGCGTCGCCGGCAGCCATCTCGACCCCGATCAGCACCTTGTCGTCCTGGGTCGTGCCGGCCGAGCGCAGGGCGCCGACCTCGAAATAGACGCTGGCGGGACGCAGGTCGGGATAAAGTTCGCGCAGTCGC
This sequence comes from Brevundimonas sp. EYE_349, assembly GCF_023147505.1. Classification (GTDB taxonomy): domain Bacteria; phylum Pseudomonadota; class Alphaproteobacteria; order Caulobacterales; family Caulobacteraceae; genus Brevundimonas. Next base: position 43,912 of record NZ_JAHXPB010000012.1, read on the forward strand.
GCCAGATGGATCTCCAGCTTCTCCAGCGCCTGACCCGCCAGGGCCGTGCGCGGACGCACCGTGTCCCAATAGGCCGGATAGGCGCGGATCGCGTCGAGGAAGGTGTCTATCGTATAGCCCTTGGCCTGCATGAAGGCGGCCAGGCCCGGCGTGCCCTGGTCGATGTAGAGCCGTTGGAACAGATCGCGCTGGCGGGCCGGATCGCTCTCGGCGCGCACGGCGTCATAGGCGGCCCAGAAACGGGCGATGTCGCCGTCGACGACCTGGACACGCGGTGTGGGAGCGGCGGGCGACTGGGCCGTCACGGGCGCGGACGACAGGACGGCGAGCGCCGTAAAGGCGGCGAACAGGACGTGGCGCATGATGGTCTCCCCTCGAAGGACGGGCATGGGGACCCAAGCGCCGCTGGGGCTCAAATGAAATCGGTGTAATCCTCGGGCCGGTCAGGGGCGTCATGTCGCGCCGTGCCCGCCGCCGTCCTGCGCTAGGACTGTGGCCGCCTAACCGGAGACTGCGGATGACATCGATTGAGACGGATCGGCTGATCCTGAGGGATTTTCAGGCCGGCGACGCCGTCGACCTGTTCGCCTATCTGCATCGGCCCCGCGCCGATTGCTTCCTGTCGATGCAACTGGCCGACATGGAGGCTGCTGAAGCCGAGGCGGCCAAGCGTGGTGCAGCCGGCGAATACATCGCCGTCCAGTCCAAGGCCGACGGGCGCGTGATCGGCGATGTCTTCGCCCATTTCGAAGAGCCGGACACCTGGTCCATCGGCTGGAACTTCAACGCCGACTTCGCCGGGGTCGGCTATGCGTTCGAAGCGGCGAGCGCCCTGGTGCGGCATCTGTTTGATGACAAACAGGCGCGTCGTCTCTACGCCTATGTGGAGGATGACAATCTGGCGTCCCAGCGGCTGTGCGAACGGCTGGGCATGCAGCGCGAGGGACTGTTCCGGGATTTTGTCTCTTTCGTGAACGATGTCCGGGGCCAGCCGATCTACGTCAACACCTTTCAGTACGCCCTCCTGAGGCGTGAATGGCCGGGCTGAGGCGGAGTAAAAAAAGGCGCCCCCCTGCCGGAGAGCGCCTTTTGCGGCTCATCGCTGTCTGCGCCGGATCAGGCGGCGTTGGCGGCCTTCTTGGCCAGCTTGTCCTGATGGGCCTTCATCCCGGCCTCGATCAGGGCGGCAGCTTCGCCTGCGTCGCCCCAGCCCTTTACCGTGACCGACTTGCCCTTCTCCAGATCCTTGTAGCGGGTGAAGAAGTGCTCGATCTGCTCGATCAGGATGGCCGGCAGCTGACGGTAGCTGGCGATCTCGGTGTAATAGGGGTTCAGCTTGTCGACCGGCACGGCCAGGATCTTCTCGTCGCCGCCGGCCTCGTCCACCATCATCAGCACGCCGATGGGACGCGAACGGATCACGCAGCCCGGAACGACCGGCGTGGGGTTCAGCACGATCACATCGCACGGATCGCCGTCGTCAGACAGGGTGTGGGGGATGAAGCCGTAGTTGCCCGGATAATACATGGCCGTGTGCAGAAAGCGGTCGACGAACAGGGCGCCCGATTCCTTGTCCATCTCATATTTCACCGGCAGGCCCCCTTGAGGGATTTCGATGACGACGTTGATGTCCCAGGGGGCGTTCGGACCGACGGGAATGGCGTCCAGGTTCATGGCGGGTCTTTGCTGCGACTGCGAAATTCTGAAAGGCGAAGGGTGATAGGCCGCGCGGGCGCGAACGGCAAGCGCGACCTGTGGCGAACGGGCTTGCCTAGGCCCGGCGGATCGCGGACATCATGACGTCATGACCTGGATCGACTGGGCGGCGCTGGCCCTCTTCTTCATCTGCTGGCTGGGCTATGGACCCATCCTGTCCTTCATCAGCAGGAAGGGCGGGTCGCTGAACGACGACATGACCCATGTGCGCGCCATGTGGATGCGATCCATGACGCACCGGGAGATGAAGCTGATCGACAGCCAGCTGATGGGTCATTCCATCAACTCCGCCTCCTTCTTCGCCTCGACCAATCTGCTGCTGATCGCGGCGGTGGCGGGCATATTGTTTGGCGGCGAGAGCGCTCTGCAGGGATTCGCGGCGGTCGGGGCCGAGAATGTGCCGACCCGGATATTGGAGGCCAAGCTGGCCCTGGTGCTGATCTGCCTGGCGCGCGGCTTCCTGGATTTCATCTGGGCCCTGCGTCAGATGAACTACGCCCTGGCTCTGATCGGATCGGCGCCGGAGTTGCATTCCAATACCGACCGCAAGGCGTTCAGCGAGGCGGCGGGCCAGTTGCTGAACCCGGCGCTCAGTTCGTTCAGCCAGGGGGTGCGCGGCTATTACTTCGCCCTGGCGGCGGCGGCCTGGCTGTTCGGGCCGTTGTGGCTGGCGCTGGGCGTGGCGTCGTCGTTCGGCCTTCTGATCTATCGCCAGGAGGCGTCGCCGGCCGCCCGCGCAATCCGAAATGCGCGCCGTCTGCTGGAGCATTGATCCTTGCGTCTTCGCACCTGCGAAATCGGCTGCATGTTCGACTTTGGTCTAGGACGTAGTCAGAACGTTGGAATTACGTAACACGGCGTGACAACTGGGGCCTTGACCCATTGTGCATCGCAACCTAGATTGTTCTTCGACGTCTCCGGACGTCTTGCCCTTCCTGGGCGTTTCCTCCCTATAGACTTATATGCCGCACCCTCGGGTGCGGCTTTTTTTTGATCTGATCAACGATCAGTCAGCCCAGCGTTCCGCGCACAGGGCGGCGATGACCCGGCTCAGCGCCTTGTGCGTGCGGCCATAGCCGGCGCTGGGCGTCAGGGTCGCCTCGTTCAGGTAAAGGCCCCGGCTGATCTCGATCTGGATGGCTTCATACCCCTCGTCCGGCCGGCCCCAGCATTGCGTGGACCATCCCCCGGCGTAAGGGCGGTTCAGCGACACCCGCCACCCCAGTCCCTCGAACAGGTCGCGCAGCCTGCGGGTCAGTCGTGCGCTGCAGGCCGAGCCATAACGGTCGCCCAGCACCACTTCGACCCCCGCCGCACGCGCCGGCATGGAATGCCAGTCGATCAGCACCGCCCGCCCGCGCCGCGCCCGCGTCGCCTGCATCAGTTCTCCCAGCGCCTTGTGATAGGGGCGGTGGACTGTCTCGATTCGCGTCTCGGCCTCTTCCCGCCTCATGCGCCGCGCGTAGAGCGGCGTGCCGTCGCCGGCCAGGCGCGGCAGCACCCCATAGCCCGCCGCCGTCTTGGCCCCGACCGGGCCGTCCAAACCCTCGATCAGGGCGGGGTCCAGTTCGCCCGGATCTCGGTTCAGATCGACATAGGCCCGGCCGATCCGACCCTCGATCAGCGACGCGCCCCAACGCGGCCCATCGGCGATCAGTTGGGCGACCAGGGCGTCCTCGGCGCTTCTCAGGCTGGCGGCGGTCAGGCCCGGCGTGGCGCCCATGTCCTCGGGATAGAGGTCGCCCGAATGGGGCGAGGCGAACACCAGGGCCGTGGCCTCGGCCGTCGGCGACGCCGGGGTGATGCAGAAGCTGTCGCCGACGTCGGTCATGCCCCGGCATAGCGGGTTTCGCTGTGGAAGGAAGTCGGCTGATCGTTGAATTTCATGGGCGGTTTACCGTTGGGGCCCTAGGCTGGCCGTCAGTTTCAAGGGTGTTTCTCCATGGCGCGTATCCTCCTGGCCGAAGACGACGGCTCCCTGCGCGGGTTTCTGACCCGGGCGCTGGAGCGTGCGGGCCACCAGGTGATCGACTGCGAGAATGGCGACGACGCCATCGACGCCTTGGAACACGGCCCCTACGACCTGCTTTTGACCGACATCGTCATGCCGGGCGCGGACGGGATCGAGGTGGCGCGCGTCGCCGCCGCTCGCCAGCCGGGCCTACGCATCATGTTCATCACCGGCTTCGCCGCCGTCGCCCTGACCGCCGCCCAGGCCAAGCCGGACGCCAAGGTCCTGTCCAAGCCCGTCCATCTGCGCGACCTGGTCAACGAGGTCGAGCGCATGGTCGCCGCCTGACGCCTTTGTCCGACGACGTTTTTCGAGAAATCTCTTTCTTGCCGTGAAATCGGCTTGATGCCGACAGGCCGCGCCGCTATACGACCGCTCTTCCCGCTCCGAACCGCTTTTTCGGAGCCCTACGGCGGATGCGTAGCTCAGCGGGAGAGCACCTCGTTGACATCGAGGGGGTCACAGGTTCAATCCCTGTCGCGTCCACCATTTCCTTCAATAACTTAGCTGATTTCCGTACATAGCCGCTGCCCAGAAACTGGCCAGAAACCCGGCTGCGAAGTTGTTGTTCAGCCACCAGGTCCTCGTCCGGCACTAGTCGGACGGTGCACTTCAGCAGCCGCTCGTGACTCTTAACGGCGGTTGGGAACGTCGACTGCTGGGCAGGTCGCAGCCGCTCAGCATAGGTGTCCAAAGCGGCCTCTCCCATCAGGCAGGTTGGGTCAGGAAGACGGCGAACCTACCGATAGGGACTCAGGACGGGCGGACCGCCGTCGTAGATGGGGTCCATCGCCGACCAATCGCCGTGATGACTGATCCGAACGAGACCGGCTCCGTGTGCCTTCGCCCAGCTATCCAGCATCAGGCCCAGGAACTGGGCGTCTTGGATCGGGATGTCGGTTTGGCGGCAGACCAAAAGCAGGGGGTAGCCCTCACCGCCACCCGGTAGCCTGATCCTGTGGCTCTCAATGATGGCCAAGACGTATCTGATCTCGGGATAGCCGCTTTCGACGGCCTCAATGGCCGCCTTGATTGAATAGCCGATGCAAGCCGCGTCGATCATAGGCTCGCCGTCGTTCATCAGGACGAGCATTCCGGCCGCATCGTCCAGCGACAGGCCCTCCCGAGTGGACGCGACTTGCTCGTTGGTTTTCTGGAGATGGCGTCGGACGGCCCGCGACGAGAGGTCGAGAACGGCCTTATAAACCGCTTGGCTGTCATCCAGGCCGTCAACGATCTGACTGAGGCCGACTTGGCCGAAGACGATCGGGCCGCCCGGCTGAGCGAACCGCTCGCGAAGACGGTTCTCGACGCGATCCTTGGGGTCGCCGTTCAGCGTCTTCAGTTCGAAGATGAACGCCCGGTTGGCCAGCAAGTAGTCGGCCTTGCTCGCCGAACCGATGACGTCGGCAAATTTGGCGTCATCCAGCGACTCCGTCATCGGAGACGATTCCAGAAAGGCTTTGACGCGATCCTCCAAACCGCCGTCGCGCGGACCGGTCGCCGGAACCGCGAAGAGTGTCAGATAAAAGTCCGAAGCGGCCACGCCAAATCCCCGTTTGCGCGCTGGATACCCTCGTTCTTGGGATCTGAGAACGCGGTGGGGCAGTTCTCCACCGATTTCGCGTCGGACACTCATGGGTGGGCTGCGGAGCAAAATGCTCCGAACCCCTCACCAAGGAGCCAAATGGCCTTTCGAATCTCTGACGCCGCCGCATCGGCGGCCCTGACCGCCCTCAACACGGCAATCAGAACGTCGGCGACGATCAAGTTCTACAAGGGCTCGCAGACCGCCACGGTGGAGATCTCTGCGACGGGAAACCGGATGAGGTGTGCGAACAGCATCTCGACCTTCTTCCGTTCGCGTCGGGAGGTGACGTAGGCGTCGGCCCTGGCGATGTCGCGGGCGACGTCCCTGGCGTCTTCGTGGATGGAACGGGTCACCTTCCGAGCCGGC
>NZ_JAHXPB010000013.1 GCF_023147505.1 Brevundimonas sp. EYE_349
AAGTATAGAACAGGGCCGCCTGATCGACCCGCCGCTCGCCCATCATCACGCTGCCTCCGGTCTCAATGACCAGAGTGAATCAGCCCCTGAAGCCCGTGGCAATTGCCGACTTTTTCAACGGTATCGGTGCTTAGCGGACATTGTCGCCATAAGGCTCGAAGTAGACAGCCTCGCCCTCTCGAGCGTCTCTCTTTGCTCGGCTCACCCGTTCGACAACGTGCGCTCTCCAGTCCCGAGAACTGACGGCGTCCGGTAAGAGTTCGAACGCCATCGCTGGTCTGGTGGATTTCGTCGCGATGAACAGGCACTCGTATCCTACACGACCGTTCGGGTCGGAAACTCGTCGCGCCTCGATGTCCGCCATCAGACGATCTGCCGGAACTGCGAGTGGATAGTGCGCGAGTGCCATGCACTGACCATGCGTTGTCTGGATCGGTCGGGCAAGCAGCCTATCGAAGGTCCGCTAAGGGTCGATTTCAGTCTTGCGCTTCACCGCCGAAAGAGGACGCAGGCCTCTCGGCCTGGAAGCGGTTGCGGTCGGCGTCAGCTAAGGGTGGTTTCCAGCCATTCCCTTGGCTATGCATTGGTCCATGCACAGGCACGGGGAGTGGCGAGAGGTCGAGGGTGACGAGGTCACGACCCTTCATGCAGAACTAAAGCGCGAGCTTTGTCCGGAACATCCACTTTACGGGTTAGACTTGATTCCGTGGCGGATCGCATGGCCGAACAAGGACGTTGCCTTCACCTTATCGGACGGCAGGGTCGCGCTCGTGCATTTGACCTTCAATGCCGAGACAAGCCCTACCTACCCCTTCTTCAAGGTGTTCGCCTCCAAGGCAGAGGCGCTGCCTCGCCTTGCCCTTCTTCAAAAGGGTAAAGCCTACGAGTAGCGAGGCTCGCGATAGGCAAGGTCCGGTACGGGTCGGACCACGACATCGACTCCAGCGCGGAAAGCGGACGTCGGCACCACAGCCCAAAAGCGGACCCGCCGGACTGCGGCTTGGGGCGGGAAGTGGACGTTGGAATCTATAGCGTGGAGGATATGAAGCAGCGGACACGCATCCTGTTGACCATCGCCGCCATCCTGTTGTTAACGTTTTTGATTTGGCGCGGGCCCTCGTTCTACCAGCTCTACAGAGATTGGCCGATAATCTCGGCTTGCGCGCAGGACGCCCAAGACTGCCCCTAAGCGGATGCTGCGAACGGCAGTTGTGGGTTGAACGCGGACGCCCGTTAACGGCGCGCTCTCCGGACAAAGTCCTGCTCAATCCCGGCCTCGTTACACTGGTAGAGGTCCAGCACGTCCGGCTCATTGAACACTCGCTTGAATGTGCCCGTTACGATGACGAAGCGATGGTTCAGGTCCGCTCTATGTTCAAGAAGGCGGTCGCCTTCGGATAGGGTGAGAACTCTCGATCCGTCGCCGTTGCGAACCCGGATTGCCTCCACCGAATCGAAAAGGCAGCGGGAATTCGTCCCTAAATCCACAACTCCGCCAACCGTCACCCGAGTCCCATCGAGCGTGGCGGCGCGGGAGAGGGCTTCCGATGGCGTCAAATAGCTTCGCGGCCCCGACGTGGTGGCGCACGCTGTAAGGCTGACCATCCCAATCAAGGCCACGTGGGTTCTTTTCATTGGGGAAGATTACGCCCTGCTCAAATGTCCGCAACGGGTCGATTTGCGCTACTGACTCTCGAACCCAAACCCGACATCCACCGAGGAACAATGACCTACACCCTATACGGCATCCCCAACTGCGACACGGTGAAGAAGGCGCGGGTGTGGTTGGAGCAAAACGGGGTCGACTATGTGTTTCACGACTACAAGAAGGCCGGGGCGGATGCGGGGCGGCTGGGTCAGTGGATCGACGAACATGGGTGGGAGACGGTGCTGAACCGGGGCGGGACCACGTTCAAAAAGTTACCGGACGCGGACAAGGCGGGGATCGACAGGGACAAGGCCATCGCCTTGATGTTGGCCCAGCCGTCGATGATCAAACGGCCGGTGCTGGACCTGGGGGACCGTCGTCTGGTCGGCTTCAAGCCCGAGCTTTACGCGGCGGCGCTCAGATAAGGCGGAGGGTCGCCGTCACGCCGAAATGGTCGGACGGGTATTCGCCGTTGGTCGCGATGTCGCCGAACAGATGGGCCTGGATGGGCGTGAAGTCTGACCGCTCGGCGAAGATGTGGTCGATGACGCGGTTGGGGTGGCCCTTTGCCGGGTTCAGGGTGGTGGCGACCGATCCGCCCGGCAGGGCGCTGAAGAAGCGAGGGCCGGTCAGGACGGACAGGCCGGAATCCTCCTGGGTCGCGTTGAAGTCGCCCATGACGACCAGGGGCGCGCCGTCGTGGGGCAGCCAGTCCAGCAAGGACGCGATCTGGCGCGCGCGCACCGGGCCCGCGTCGTCCTGCCAGGCCAGATGGGTGACGACGACGTCGACGGGGCGACCCCGAACCGAGACGCGAAGACGCAGGGCGGTGCGATAATCGTCCAGCGGCTCCAGCCGCGTCGAGGCCTCGGCCAGGACGGGCAGGCGGGTCAGAAGGGCGTTGCCGTAGCGTCGGGGCGCGCCCTCCGCGTCGGTCGAGACGAAGGCGACGCGATAGCCGCCCAGTTCGCGCGCCAGCATTTCCGCCTGATTCTCCAGCCCGACGGCGGCGTCCTGCAACACCTCCTGAAGGGCGATGACGTCGGCGTCCTGCGCCTTCAGCGCCGCGATCAGCAGCGGACGGCGCGCGGTCCAGTCGCCCTGATCGTGCCAGATGTTGAAGGTGGCCAGCGTCAGTTCGCCGCCGGGCCGGGCCGCCGGAGTGGTGGCGCATGCGGATAGCGGCGCGAGCGCCCCGGCGGCCAGCAGGGTGCGGCGCACGATCACGCGGCGATCAGCCCTCGACGTCCGTGCTGGGGCGGTCGTGCCCGTCGGCGCTTTCGGTGACCCATTCGCCGTTCGCCGTCTCGTATTCGATGGCGGCGGTCTGGTCCGGCACCTTCTGCTCGCGGGCCGCGCGGACGGCGGCGGCCTTGGCGGCGTCATGGCTGGCGAAGGTTTCGGAATAGGTGTCGCCGGACTGATAGGCCCAGCCGCCGTCGTGTTCGACGATGCGATAGGTGACGTGGGCCATGGCGTGCGCTCCTGTGGTTGATAAGGGCCGACCCTAGACCGAACCGGCGACGGCGGGAACGACGACCTTACGAAGATTTCACGTGAGGGGGCGCATCCGTGCGGGCATCCCGCAGCCTCTTGTCGTCAGAAGGCCGCCGCATCAGGCTGCCGAAATCGACCAAGAAGGACCGCGCCATGACCCCCGTCGTCATCGTTTTCATCGTCTTCGCCTCCATCGTCGCCGTGATCGTGGGGCCGTCCTTCCTGAAAAGTCGCGACCGGCGCGAGATGCAGCTGACCGTGCGCCATGCGGTCGATAATGGGCAGACCCTGCCGCCCGAACTGATCGACGCCATGACCAAGGATGTCGAAAAGAACCTGCCGTCGCGCACCAAGGATATTCGCAAGGGCGTTTTGAGCGTGGCGACCGGCCTGGGCATCGGCGGCTTTGGTTTGCTCAGCGATTTGAGCGGCAACCAGTGGAACGGGGGGATTGGCAATCCGCTGCTGGGCATCGCCTGCATTCCCATCGCCATCGGCATCGCCTTCATCGTCCTGGGCTTCTTCAACCCGAACAAGGCGTGACCTTCGCCTGAGAGGGGGGAGCGTCATGAGCAAATCCTTGCGCGATTTCCACGACGTCGAGCTGGCGGCCCAGGCGGCCGCCGGCGGACGGCGGGAGTATGGCGAACTGGTCCGGCGGCATGGTTCGGCGGTGCGCGGGCTGCTGCGCCGCATGGGCGCGGCGCCGTCCCTGGCCGACGACGTGGCGCAGGACGCCTTTCTTCAGGGCTTCCAGCGATGTTCGGAGTTTCGAGGGCAGGGGACGTTCGCGGGCTGGATCAAGAAGATCGCCGCGCGGCTTTATCTGAAGCGGGTGGCCAAGGAGGCGCGCTACGTCGCCGAGGTGGAGGCCGATCAGGCCGGGATCACGGTGGATCGCGGCGGGCTGATGGACCTGGACGAGGCGTTGAAGTCGCTGAACGAGACCGAACGGGTGTGCGTGTCCCTGTGCCACGGCGCGGGGATGTCCCACCCCGAAATCGCGGCAGCCATGAATTTGCCGCTCGGAACGGTGAAATCCCATGTCAAACGTGGTCTGGATAAACTCCGCGCCCGGCTTTCGCCGGCGCAAGGCGAAGGGAGGTCGGTGCATGTCGGCTGACGAATTCGATCCGGCGATCGAGCGGATGTTCGCGCAGAGCCCGCGCCTGGCCGACGAGGCCCTGTTCCTGGCTACGCTGCAGACGCGGCTGGAGAAGCGGTCGCGCTGGCGCACGCTGACGCTGACGGCGGCGGGGCTGGTCGGCGGAGTGCTGGCGGTGCGCGAGGGGGTCAACTTGGACTTCACCGCCGATGGCGACGCCACTCTGTCGCAGGGGATGCGGGCGGCCGCGGCGACCGCCCAGGGCGCGGCGCAGAACGGGCTGGACGCCCTGGGCGTTGGCGGTCTGGACCTGAGCGGCAGTTCGGGGATGCTGGCCTTCTGGATCGTGGCCGGCGCCATGGTCGCGGTGCTGGCCGCGGGGGCCGCGCGGCTGTCGCAGGACGTCTGAAGGTGACTTCGGCGGCCCGGCGGCCTATCTGAACCCCGTTCAGACAGGAGGCCCGCCGCATGTCCATCCACACTCAGGAGACCGTGAAGCGGATCTCGCCCCCCGATATCGCCGGGCGAAAGGGCGGCGAGCCGATCGTCTGCCTGACCGCCTATGATGCGCCGATGGCGGCGATGCTGGACCCGCATTGCGACGTGCTGCTGGTCGGCGACAGCCTGGGGATGGCGGTGCACGGTCTGCCCAATACGGTCGGCGTGACGCTGGAGATGATGATCCTGCACGGCCAGGCCGTGATGCGTGGGGCCAGGCGCGCCCTGGTCGTGGTGGACATGCCGTTCGGCTCCTACGAAGGCGGCAAGGAGATCGCCTACGCCAACTGCGTGCGGGTCATGAAGGAGACGGGCGCCCAGGCGGTGAAGCTGGAGACCAGCATCGAAATGGCCGAGATCGTCGCCTTTCTGGTCCAGCGCGGCATTCCGGTGATGGGCCACGTCGGCCTGCGACCCCAGGCGATTCTGGCCGAGGGCGGGTTCAAGGCCAAGGGCAAGACCGACGGCGAGCGTGAGAGGGTGCAGGCCGAAGCCAGGGCGACGGCCGAGGCCGGGGCCTTCTGCATCGTCATCGAAGGCGTGGCGGAATCGCTGGCGCGCGAGATCACCGAGACGATCGATGTCCCCACCATCGGCATCGGGGCCTCGGCCGCCTGCGATGGTCAGGTGCTGGTGATCAACGACATGCTGGGGATGTTCGACTGGACGCCCCGGTTCGTTCGCAAATACGCCGATCTGCGCGGCGAGATCGACCGGGCCGCCGCCGCATTCGCCGCCGATGTGAAAACCCGCCGTTTTCCTGCCGAAGTCGAGACCTACTTCTCGAAAAAGCCGGCGTCGCAGTAACGGACGACGTTGCGGCCCATGCGCCGACCTTCTAGGGTCCGCGCCGGTTTGCATTTCGCGATTTTGGGGCGACGTTTAAGTGGTTGATGTCTTCGAGCAGGTCGAGGAGGAGCTTCGCTCCGCTAAGTTGAAGCGCCTCGCCCGCACATGGCTGCCGGTTTTCGGCGTCGTGCTGGTCGTCGCCCTGATCGGCGCCCTGGGCTGGTGGGGCTGGGACAGCCTGAACTCCAACAAGGCCGCCAAGGCCGCCGAAGCCTATGATCGCGGCATGGAGGCGCTGCGCGCGGACAAGCCGATGGACGCCCGCGCCGCCTTCGAAGAAGCGGTCAAGGAAGGCAACGGCGCCTATAAGGTCCTGGCCCTGCAGCAGCAGGCCGGCCTGGCCGTGACCGCCAACAAGTTCCCCGACGCCGTTCGCCTGTTCGACGAGGCGTCCAAGGCGTCCAGCGATCCGATCCTGTCCGATCCGCCCGCGCTGAAGGCCGCCTTCCTGGTCATGGACACCGCCCCCCTGGCCGAGATCGAGAAGCGGCTTGAGCCGCTGGCCGACGACAAGCGCCCGCTGCACGCCTTCGCCCAGGAAGCCCTGGCCCTGGCGCGTCTGCAGCACGGCAAGACCAAGGAGGCGCGCGAGACCTTCGTCCAGCTGCAGCTGGGCCAGGACGTACCGGATTCTATCCGCCAGCGCGCCCAGATCGCGGTGGAAAGCATCGACGCCGCCACCGCCGGCGCGCTACCCGACATTATTCGCGACGCCGCCAAGGCCACGCCGCCCGCCGCCGGGGCCGCCAACGCCATGACCCCCTCTGCGGCTGCTGCGGCGCCCGCCGCCGCGCCCGCCCAACAGTGACGACCCCTTCTAGGACGCCCCAGATGAACCGAGTTCTGAAAGTCGCGCTGATCTGCGGCGTCGCTGCGACCATGGCGTCGTGCGGCACCGTGCGCCGCAACCTGCCGTTCGGCCTGGGCGGCAAGGACGCCCCCAAGGCGACGGCCTCTGCCGGCGACCGAATCTCGGTGCTGGAGTTCGAGCAGCAGCTGGCGCCGTCCGCCGCCCTGTCCGGCCGCGACTACTTCCTGCCCGGCCCGCAGGCGGTCACATCATGGACCCAGCCCGGCGGCACGGCCGAGAACCTGGTCGAACACGTCATCGCCGCTCCCAACTTCCAGGTCGCCTGGAAGCGCAGCATCGGCTCCGGCTCGGCGCGCGTCGGCAACGTCATGGCGCCGATCGTGGCCGCCGACGGCAAGATCTTCGTGCTGGACGGCGAATCGACCGTTTCGGCGGTGTCGGCCGACACCGGCGCGGTGCTTTGGAAGGTCAACGTCAAGAACGCCGAGCGTGATCGCAACGGCGGCTTCGGCGGCGGCGTCGCCGTCGGCGCGGGCAAGGTGTTCGTCTCTTCCGGCTATCGCTCCATGTCGGCGCTGGACGCCAACACCGGCGCAGTGGTCTGGACCCAGCAGGTGGACGCCCCGATCCACGGCGCGCCGACCGTTTCGGGCAACCGGGTCTTCGTGGTCGACGTGGACAGCCAGCTGTTCGCCTTTGACGCCACGACCGGCGCCCAGGACTGGACCTATCGCGGCATCGCCGAGCCGGCGCGGGTGATGCGCGCCTCCAGCCCAGCGGTCAGCGGCACCACGGTCGTCGCACCGTTCGCCTCGGGCCAGCTGGTCGCGCTCAGCACCCTGAACGGCCAGGCGGTGTGGGAGGAGACCCTGTCGCGCACCAGCCGCACCAGCGCCCTGTCCGAGGTTCGCGACGTGGCCGGACGCCCGGTCATCAGCCGCGGCATGGTCTTCGGCGTCAGCCATTCCGGCGTGATGTCGGCCCTGGACCTGCGTTCGGGCCAGCCCAAGTGGCAACTGCCGGTGACGGGCGTCAACGCGCCCCTGCCGGTCGGCGACGCCGTGTTCGTGGTGTCCAAGTCGGGCCAGCTGATCACCGTCAACCGCGATACCGGCCAGATCTACTGGACGCGCGAGTTGAACGAAGGGCGCGAACGCCGCGAGGGCGGGTTCCTGACCTTCGGCCGCCGCACCATCCGCCCGCAATGGTCGGGACCGCTGCTGGCGTCCAACCGGCTGGTGATGGTCAATTCGTTCGGCGAGGCGGTGGCCTTCGATCCCAAGACCGGCGCGGCCCAGGCCACGCTGAAACTGGGCGCGCCCGCCTATATCGCTCCGGCGGCCTATAACGGCGCCCTTTACGTGCTGACCGACAACGGCCAGCTGATCTGCATCCGCTGATTTTCAGCCCGAACTAAGCTAGAAAGCCGACATGGCTCTGAAGGTCGCCATCGTCGGCCGCCCCAATGTGGGCAAGTCGACCCTGTTCAACCGCCTCGTCGGCAAGCGTCTGGCGCTTGTCGACGATCGCCCCGGCGTGACCCGCGACCGGCGCTATGCCGACGGCAACATCGGCGACATGGACCTGACGCTGATCGACACGGCGGGGTACGAGGACGTCACCGACGAAAGTCTGGAAGCCCGGATGCGCGAGCAGACCGAGGCCGCGCTGGATGACGCCGAACTGATCATGTTCATGATGGATGCGCGAGAGGGCGTGACCTCGCTGGACCGCATCTTCGCCGAGCGGCTGCGCAAGGTGCACAAGCCGATCATCCTGCTGGCCAACAAGTCCGAGAGCCGCGAGAGCGGCGGCGGCGTGGGCGAGGCGCACGGCCTTGGCTTTGGCGAACCCGTCGCCATCTCGGCCGAGCATGGCGAGGGGATGGCCGATCTCTACGCCGCCATCGTCGCCGCCTCTCAGGACATCTTCGTCGAGGAGATCGACGAGCCGGACAAGCCGATCCGCATCGCCGTGATCGGCCGCCCGAACGCGGGCAAATCCACCCTGATCAACCGCCTGATCGGCGACGACCGCCTGCTGACCGGGCCGGAAGCGGGGATCACGCGCGATTCGATCTCGGTCGATTGGGAGTTCGAAGGCAAGAACATCCGGCTGGTCGATACGGCCGGAATGCGTCGCAAGGCGCGGGTGCAGGAAAAGCTGGAGAAGCTGTCGGTCGCGGACACCATCCGGGCCATCACCTTCGCCGAAGTGGTCATCCTGATGATGGACAAGGACGACGCCTTCGACACCCAGGACCTGCAGCTGGCCGACCTGGTCGAGCGCGAGGGGCGCGCCCTGGTCTATGTGGCGTCGAAATGGGACCTGGAGGACGAGCCGCAGTCCCGCATGGCCAAGCTGAAGGGCATGGCCGAGGACAAGCTGCCGCAACTGAAGGGATCGCCCTTCGTGGCCCTGTCGTCGCACTCAGGGCGTGGGGTCGAACGGCTGATGCCGGCCGTACTTCAGGCCTATGACACCTGGTCGGTCAAGGTGAAGACCAAGGACCTGAACACCTGGCTGTCGATGGCCACCCAGCGGCACCCGCCCCCCGCCGTGGACGGCAAGCGGATCAAGCCGAAATACATCGCCCAGACCAAGGCGCGCCCGCCGACCTTCGTGCTGATGGCCAATCGCGCCGAGTCGATGCCGGAGCATTACAAGCGCTATCTGGTCAACTCGATCCGCGAGAGCTTCGACCTGCCGGGAACGCCGATCCGCTTGAACGTCAAGTCCAGCGGCGTGAACCCCTATGCCGAGGGCGGCGCGAAGTCTGGGCCCGAACGCTACAAGGGCGACGCCAAGACCGCGCCGCGCCGCGTCAAGAAGGCCGAGAAGGAAGAGGCTCTGTCCAAACTGCCCGGCAAGGCGTTGGAGCAGAAGAAGACGCGCAAGGCGCAGCCCAAGGTCCTGGGCGGCCTGAAGGCCAGCGCGTCCAAGAAGGCCGGATCGTCCGTGGCGGTCCAGAAGGGCGCCCGGGGCGGCGCGCGGCAGGTCTCGCGTTCAGGCCGGGTGCGCACGGGCCAAAAGGGCGGCGCCAAGAAGTGACGGCGTGAGCGAGGCGGCTGCGCCCGTCCTGCCTGATCGACCGACCTCGCGCTGGCTGATCGTGGACCAGCAGGGGCGGGTGCTGCTGTTCCGTTTTGACTATGCCGAGGGGCCGCTGGCCGGCACAGCCTTCTGGGCGACGCCCGGCGGCGGGTGCGAGGCCGGCGAAACCTTTGAGGACGCCGCGCGCCGCGAGCTGTTCGAAGAGACTGGCCTGACGGTCGATGATCCCGGTTCGCAGGTCGCCCAGCGCATAGAGTGTTTCCGCCTGCCTGACGGACGCATGGCGCGGGTGGACCAGCGGTTCTTTCTGTTGCGGGCCGAGGCTTTTGACCTGTCCTCGGCCGGCTGGACCGAGGAGGAGCGCACGGTTCTGGGCGAGCACCGCTGGTGGACCGCCGCCGACATTCGGGCGAGCGCAGAGACGATCTGGCCGGACGATCTGGCGGAGATCCTGAAGGGTCTGACCCAAGATCCGCCCGCCCCCGCAGCGCCATCGTCCGGGGATGAACGAAGGCGGGCAGGGACGTAGTCCTCAGATCAGGGCTTCGACCGAGGGGCCGGACCGCCATTCCTGGAACTTGATCGTCAGCGGCGGCGTCGTGTCCGCGCGCGCCAGGTCCACCACCAGGGGGCCGATCTCGGACGGGTCGGGCAGGACGGACGGGTCTTCGCCCGGATAGGCCTGGGCGCGCATGGCGGTGCGCATGCGGCCGGGATCGACGATGCTGACGCGGACGGGCGTGCTCTCGATCTCGTCGGCCCAGGCCTTCACCAGGGCTTCGGCGCCCGCCTTGGTCGCGGCGTACATGCCCCAGAAGGCCTTGGGCGCGGTCGCAACGCTGGTGGTCAAGTGGATGGCGCGGCCGGCGTCGGAGGCGCGCAGCAAGGGCTCCAGCGAGCGGATCAGGCGATAGACGGCTGTGAAGTTGGTCTTCTCGACCTTTGCGAACTCGCGCGGGTCGGCGTGCGACACCGGCGTAAGGCCCGAGGGGCCCATGGTGGCGGCGCAATGGACCCAGATGTCCAGCTTCTTGAACCGTTCGAAGATGGCGCCGCCCAGCCGGTCGATGGCCCCGCCGTCCACCAAATCGAAGGGGATCAGGGTCGCATGGCGGCCGGTGGCGGCGAAGATGGCGTCGTCCAGTTCTTCCAGACCGCCCTGGGTGCGCGCCGTCGCGATGACGTGGGCGCCGGCCTTGGCCAGGGCCAGGGCGCTCTCATAACCGATGCCGCGCGAGGCGCCGACCACGAGGGCGATACGGTCGTTCAGGGGAAGTTCGGACATGGCCGCTGATAGCGCGGCCCGCCCCTTCAAGCCAAGAGCCGAGACCTAGAGCCTGATCGGTATCAGATTTGGCCCTAGGCGCTGACCAGCAGAGACAGCTGCTTGGCGCCGAACTCGCGGCCGCCTTCCTCGATCTCGCGATCCAGCAAGCGGGTGGGGTAGTCGCCGGTGAAATAATGGTCGGTGAACTGGGGGGCGGCGGCGTTGCGGCCGATCTCGCCCATGGCGCGATACAGGCCGTCGATAGACAGGAAGCCCAGGGAATCGACCTCCAGCATCTCCCGCATCTCTTCCAGCGTCTTGTTGGCGGCCAGCAACTGGGCGCGCTCGGGCATGTCGATGCCGTAGAAGTCGGGGAAGAGAATCTGCGGGCTGGCCGAACGCAGGTGAACCTCGGCGGCGCCGGCGGCGCGCACGGCGCGGACCAGTTTCAGCGAGGTGGTGCCGCGCACGATGGAGTCGTCGATCAGCACGACCCGCTTGCCGGCCAGGGCCGACTTGTTGGGGCTGTGCTTCATGCGGACGCCCTTTTGTCGGGCGCCCTGGCTGGGCTGGATGAAGGTGCGCCCCAGATAGTGGCTGCGGATGATGCCCATTTCGTAGGGGATGCCGCTTTCCTGGGCATAGCCGAGGGCCGCCGGAACGCCGGAATCGGGAACCGGCACGACGATATCGGCCTCGACGCCCAGTTCACGGGCGAGGCCGCGGCCCATTTCCTTGCGGACCTCATAAACCGAGCGGCCGTTCACGACCGAATCCGGGCGCGAGAAATAGACGTATTCGAACAGGCAGGGTCGGGCCGCGCGGGCCGGGAAGGGCTTGAGCGAGCGCAGTCCGCTGTCGTCGATGACGACGATCTCGCCGTGTTCGACATCGCGCACGAAGGTGGCGCCCATCATGTCCAGAGCGCAGGTCTCGGACGCCAAAACCCAGCCGTCGCCCAACTGGCCCAGCACCAGCGGACGGATGCCCAGCGGGTCGCGCGCGCCGATCATCTTGGTGCGGGTCTGGGCGACCAGGGCGTAACCGCCCTCGATCCGCGCCAAGGCGTCGATGAAGCGGTCCACGATCTTGGCTTTGCGGCTGCGGGCGATCAGGTGGAGGATGACTTCGGAATCCGAGGTCGACTGGAAGATGGCGCCTTCGCTGACCAGCTGGCTGTGCAGGAACTTGAAGTTGGTCAGGTTGCCGTTGTGGGCGATGGCGATGCCGCCCTGGTCCAGATCGGCGAACATCGGCTGGATGTTGCGCAGGAAGCTGCCGCCGGCGGTGGAATAGCGGGTGTGGCCCACGGCCGCGCGGCCCGGCATCCGCGTCATTAGATCGGCGCCGCCGAAGGCCTCGCCCACCAGCCCCTGGTGACGTTCGGTGTAGAAACGCTCGTCCTTGACGCTGGCGATGCCGCAGGCTTCCTGGCCGCGATGCTGGAGGGCGTGAAGGCCCAGAGCCACGACCGAAGAGCCTTCGTCCTCGTCCGCGCCCCACACGCCGCAGACGCCGCATTCCAGACGAAGCTGATCGTCCTCCGGCTCGCGCCAGTGTTCGCGGTGGACGACGGGATCGGCGATATGGTGGCGCATCGTGGGGCTCCGATGACCGGGGGAAACTTAACGGGCGGCTTCGCGCGGCGAGTTAGGCCGTGATTGCGTCGGGGGCAAGGCTTCGTCTTCGGAAAACCCCCTGCGTACGGACGAATCGACAACGGGTGTGATGGCGTCGGCGCCGCGCCCGATGCTGGGCAGGACGATCTGGATCATCCGCGCGCCCATGGCGCTGACTGGATAGAGGGCCGCGTCGGCCAGCCAGCGGGGCGTCCGCTCGCCCGGCAGGGCCGCCGCGATCACAAGATGAACCGCTCCGATAAGGACCAGGGCGCGCACCGCGCCGATGACGAAGCCGAAAACGCGGTCCAGCACGCCGAGGTGCGGATGGTCCTTGGCGCCCTTGGACAGCATGCCGCCGATCAGGCGCAGGCCGAAATAGACCACGAAGAAGGTCAGGACGGCGGCCAGGATCGACCCGGCCCACTCGGGATCGACGAAGGCGCGGGCGACGCCGGCCGTCCAGGGCAGGGCGATCAGGGCGACCAGAGCCGCCAGGGTGGCGCTGAGGAGGGTGATGATCTCGCGCACGCCCCCGCGCACCCAGCCGGCCGCGACCGAGAACAGGATCACCACGATGGCGAAGACGTCGTATCCGGTCACGCTTGCGGGATCCTGCGGCTGCTACGCCTGCCTAATAGCGGTTCTGCGAGATTCGTTCGACCACATCCGTCAGGCGGGTCGCGGACGTCACCTTAACCCCCTTGGTCTTGGCGGTCAGGGGCGGGGCTAGAACCTGGTCGAAGCCCAGCTTCTGCGCCTCGCGCAGGCGGGCCTCGGCGCGGCCGACGCTGCGGACCTCGCCGGACAAACCGATCTCGCCGAAGACGACGCAGCCCTGGGGCAGGGAGACGCCGGTCGCCGAACTGATCAGGGCCGCCGCCGCGACGAGATCCGCCGCCGGCTCGTTGATCCGCAGGCCGCCCGCGACATTCAGATAGACGTCCTGATCGCCAAAGCCGAAGCCGCAGCGGGCCTCCAGCACGGCCAGCACCATGGCGAGGCGCCCAGTCTCCCAGCCGATCACGGCCCGGCGCGGGGTGCCATAGGCGGATTTGGACACCAGGGCCTGCATCTCGACCAGCACGGGCCGGGAGCCCTCGATCCCGGCGAAGACGGCGGCGCCCGGCGCGCGCTCCTTGCCCTCGCCCAGGAACAGGGCGGACGGATTGGCCACTTCGCGCAGGCCGCTGTCGCCCATCTCGAACACGCCGATCTCGTCAGTGGCGCCGAAGCGGTTCTTGCCGGCGCGCAGGATGCGGAAGGGATAGCCGCGTTCGCCCTCGAAGGTCATGACGGCGTCGACCAGGTGTTCGACCACGCGCGGGCCGGCGACCTGGCCATCCTTGGTGACGTGGCCGACCAGGACGATGGCGGGGCCGTCGTTCTTGGCCAGACGCACAAGTTCGCCGGCGCAGGCCCGGACCTGGGTGATCGAGCCGGGGCCGCTGTCGTGGACGTCGGACCACAGGGTCTGGACGGAATCGACGATGACGATGTCGAACTTTTCGCGCTTCAGCGTGCCCAGGATGTCGCGAAGCGCCGTCGCGGCCGCCAGATTCACCGGCGCATCGGCCAGGCCCATCCGTTTGGCCCGCGCCCTGATCTGCTCCACCGCCTCTTCGCCCGAAATATAGGCCACGCGCGCGCCGCGCAGGGCCGCCTTGGCCGCCACCTCCAGCAACAGGGTGGACTTGCCCACGCCGGGATCGCCGCTGAGCAGAATGGCCGAGCCGGGCACCACGCCGCCGCCGCAGACGCGGTCGAATTCGGCCACGCCCGTTGTGATGCGCGGCGGCTCTGGCGTGTCGGACTGCAGGGTCTCGAACTGTATTCCGCGCGTGCGGGCCGAGGCGGCGGCCGAGGGTTTGATCGCGCCTGGCGGGGCCGAGCGGCTTTCTTCGGTCAGGGTGTTCCACTGGCCGCAGCCACTGCACTGGCCCGCCCATTTGCCATGCACCGAGCCGCAGGACTGACAGACATAGAGAGCGGAATCGCGAGCCATGAGCTTCCTTTAGCAGACCGACCGATTCGCCGGCCCATCGCAGCTCATTGCCGTCCATTCACGACAAAGACGGTCGCAGAGGCAACCTTCGCCATTACGAAGTATTTGAGAATATGTCGCACGGCGCTTGCGTTGGTGAGCGACGTAACATCAGTATTCGACCCGGCTTCCTATCTCAAAGGCATTTTGATTCATGACCGATCCGACGCCCCCCTCGTCGCAACCCGCCGTCGATCCAGCCCTGACCGCCCGCATCAAGGGAATACTGCTGCAGCCCAAGGCCGAGTGGCTGGTCATCGACCGCGAGTTCGCCACGGTCAACAGCCTCTACACGCGCTACGCCATGATCCTGGCGGCCATCGGTCCGATCGCGACCCTGATCGCCAGCCTGGTCTTCCTGCATCAAGGCGTCGTCGGCGCCCTGATTCTGGCGGTTCTGTCCTATGTTCTGGGGCTGGCCGGGGTCTTCATCCTGGGCGTCATCATCAATGCGCTGGCCTCCAGCTTCGGCGCCACGCCCAATCCGGTTCAGGCCCACAAGCTGGCCGTCTATTCCTACACCGCCGCCTGGATCGCCGGTATCGCCAACCTGATCCCGGTCGCCGGCGGCCTGATCGCCCTGATCGGCGCGATCTACAGCCTGGTGCTGCTGTTCCTGGGTCTGCCGATCCTGATGAAGGCGCCGGAGGACAAGAAGGTCGTCTATTACATCGTGATCCTGCTGGCCGGCATCGTGCTGGGCGTCATCATGGGCGTGATCGTCGGCATGGTCGCAGCAGCCTTCGTGCTGACGACGCACGGGGTCGCAGCGCTCGGCGCCAGCGGCTACTGAGAATAGGCCCGCGGCACCCGCGGCGTGATCGAGGTCAGCAGCTCATAGCTGATGGTCCCGGCCGCCGCCGCCGCATCGTCCAGAAGGCGGTTCGGTCCGAACAGTTCGACCGGATCGCCCACGGCGACGTCCAGGCCGGTGATGTCCACCGCGCAGACATCCATCGACACGCGGCCCAGCAGGGGGCGCGTCTCGTCGGCGACGAAGACCGCGCCGGTGGGGGAATAGGCGCGCAGCAGACCGTCGGCGTATCCCGCCGCCACCGTGGCGATGCGGATCGAACGGTCGGCGACATAGCCCTGGGAATAGCCGACGCTTTCGCCCGCCGGCACGTCACGGACCTGAAGCACGCGCGCGGTCAAGGTGGCGACGGCGGCGATGCGCGCATCGGGCCGCCCCTCGGGTCCGCCGCCATACAGGCATATGCCTGGCCGCACCGCGTCGAAGGCGAAATCCGCCCCCAGGAAACAACCGCTGGAGTTGGCGAAGGATTGGACCGCGCCGGGATAGCGACCGACCACGCCGGCGAACAGGTCACGCTGGCGCCGGTTCATCGGATTGGCCGGTTCGTCCGCGCAGGCTAAATGGGTCAAGACCAGCGCCAGGCCGTCGAACATCTCGGGCGCATCCTCGGGGCGGAGGCCCAGCCGGTTCATGCCGGTGTCGATCTGCAAGCCGCACGTCCCACCGCCGGCCGCTGTCCAGGTCTGCATCTGGGCGGGATGGTTCAGCACCGGCCGCAGGTCGGCCGCCTTCAGAGCCTGAGCCTCGCCCTCGCGACAGCCGTCCAGCACATAGATGATCGGCCCGCCCGCGCCCTGCGGCCCCAGCGCGGATCGCAGCCGCAGCCCCTCGGCCGCGCGCGCCACGAAGAAGGTGTCGGCCCCCTCGGCCATCAGCCGCTGCGCCACGGCCTGCGCCCCCAGGCCGTAGCCGTCCGCCTTGACCACCGGATGCACCGGCAGGCCGCTGACCTGGCCCAGGGTGCGATAATTGCGGGCCAGGGCGTCCAGATCGACGGACAGGAGGGCAGGGGCGGTGATCGGGTCGCGCATCAGGCTCTTATGCGCCAATGCCGCCCTGATGGAAGCCCCGAGCGGGTGACGAGACCAGAGGGGTTGTCGATTGGACCTAGACGCCCAGCCACTGAAGGCCGCCGGGCAGATCGTCGGCGGAATAGTCGATCTGCAACACCCTGCGCCTATCAGGCGTGTCGGCGGCGTTGGAGGCATGCAGGATTGGGGTGGAGTAAAGCCAGACGTCGCCCGCCTCGGCGTCGCAAGCCACGACCCCGCACGCCTGAACGATCTCGTCTATGCGGTCGATGGGCAGGCGGCCTTTTAGGTGCGATCCCGGCGCGATCAAAAGCGGAGCGTTGCCCGCCGGCACGTGATCCAGATGAACCCTGACCGTGACCATGCGGGCCAAGAGGTCGAAAGGCGGTGCGACGTGCTGCATCCCCGCCTTGGTCGACCACGGGCCAAAGCCGGGGGTATCCTCTCGCGCCTTGACGCAGATCGTGCGGTCCTGATGCCAACCCAGCGCCCAGTTATTCGCGGCGGATTTGTCAAAGAGCACGGCGCGGACCGGACGGGCCGCTTGGCCGAGCGTCTGCGCGGCGAGAGAGCCAATGGCGCCATCCCGACCTAATGCCCCTCTTAAGGCTTTGGCGTTCTGAATGCGAACGCCGGCCTGATCCTTGGGCAGGGCGGCCAGAGCCGTTTCGATGTCATGCAGATGGTGCGAGACGGCGGCCCGGCGGCGTTCGGCGCCGTCCGGCCCCAGCGTCAGCGTGTCCGCCCGAGCGGCGGCGTTCACATCCCTATTCGTAGCTGACTTCTTCATAGCCATGCGCCAGGTTGCCGAAGCGGACGGTGTCGGCGTCGAAGGCCAGTTTGACGATGCCGATGGGGCCGTGGCGCTGCTTGCCGATGACGACCTCGGCCTGGCCCTGCAGGCGGTCCATGTCCTGCTGCCATTGCAGGTGTTCCTCGGTGCCCTCTCTGGGCTCGGCCCGGCCCAGGTAGTAGCTTTCGCGATAGACGAACATCACGCAGTCGGCGTCCTGCTCGATCGACCCAGATTCACGCAGGTCGGACAGTTGCGGGCGCTTGTCGTCGCGCTGTTCGACCTGACGCGACAACTGCGACAGGGCGATGATCGGCACGGACAGCTCCTTGGCCAGGGCCTTCAGGCCGCCGGTGATCTCGGACACCTCCTGCACCCGGTTCTTCTGGCTGTTCTCGCCGGTGGTCACCAGTTGCAGGTAGTCGACGATGATAAGATCGAGACCATGCTCCATCCGCTTCAAGCGACGCGCGCGGGCGGCCAGCTTGGAGATGGACAGGCCGCCGGTGGCGTCGATGTAGAGGGGACTTTCTCCGATCTCGACCGCCGCATCGCGCAGCTTGCCGAAGTCCGAGGCGTCGATCTCGCCCTTGCGCAGCTTGTCCGACGATACGCCCGAGGCGTCGGCCAGAATACGCATGGCCAGCTGTTCGGCGCTCATTTCCAGAGAATAGAAGGCGACGACCCCGCCGTTGACGGTCTTGCGCCCCTCCGGCGTCGGCTCCCACTGATAGGCGCGGGCCACGTTGAAGGCCATGTTGGTGGCCAGCGCCGTCTTGCCCATCGACGGACGACCGGCCAGGATCAGAAGGTCGGACGGGTGCAGACCGCCCAGCTTGCGGTCCAGATCGTTTAGGCCGGTCGCCAGACCCGCCAGCTTGCCGTCGCGCTGATAGGCTTCGGCCGCCATCTGCACGGCGCCGGACAGGGCGTGCGAGAAGCTGACGAAGCCGGACGAGGGCTTGCCCGTCTCGGCCAGGGAATAGAGGGTCTGTTCGGCCTGTTCGATCTGTTCGTCGGCGGGCGTCTCCGGGTTGGGCGCCTCCTTGATGATCTCGCCGCCGATGCGGATCAGGTCGCGTCGCAGCGCCAGGTCATAGACGACCCGCGCGTAGTCGGGGGCGTTGGCGGCGGGGGGCGCCCGGTCCACCAGGTCGGCGAGGTAACGCAGGCCGCCGAACTCCTGGAACGCGGGGTCCTGCTTGAACCGCTCCATCAGAATGGTCGGTTCGGCCAGCATGCCCTGGCGGATGTGATCCTCGATCGCGTCGTACAGACGCTGGTGGAAGGGCTCGTAGAAATGCGATCCGCGCAGGCGGTCGCTCAGCCGTTCGAACACGGCGTTGTCGAACATCAGCGAGCCCAGCAGCGCCTGCTCGGCTTCCAGATTGTGCGGCATCGAACTGACGCCGCCGGTTTCCATGGGCGAGGACGAGAAGGGCATGGGGGCGAAGGCGTTCATCGATTAACGCTTTAGCCCTCTCACACGCCTGCGTCAGACCGGGACGCCGCCAGCGTCGTGGACAGATCGTCCCGGCTGGGGACGAACCGGAATTCCTCAATGGTAGCTTGTCAGCAGAAGGTCCGCCGTTAGCGACACGGATAGTCCGCCGCCATCCATTCTCGCATCGCCTGGGTCACAGTGATGCTTCGCCGCGCTGGCGGAATGGCGTTGAAGCGGGTCAGGATCTGGTCTGGCGAGAAACCGACCTTTTCGGGCATGCAGGTGGCTGGGGGACGGCCGGCCGCCGTGGCTGCGGCTTGCTCGGCCCGCACAGTGCGAGCGGCGCTGCGGAACTCGGCCATCAGCCGGCGCGTGTCGGCGCGCAGCAGAGCCGTGGGATTCTGAGGAATGCGGTTAGCGGTGGTCACGAACTCCTGCACCGTCATGGACTGCATCGCCATGGCCTGCATGGCGTTGGCTGTTAGCGAAAGCGCCAAGGCCCCCGCCGCAATCGTTCTGATCTTCATATCGGGCCCCGTAGGTTGAAGGCGAAGCTTCACCTTTCATCTGTGGCGCAATCAGGGCGAGAGGTGGCGCACAACTAAAACGGTCCCCAATCGAAGAAAAGGGCGCTCCGAAGAGCGCCCTTTCCCGTCTGATCGTTCAGCTTCGAGCGATCACCACTTCAGCGCGATGCGGCCGTAAACGAACCGTCCGTTGAAGCCGTAGGGCGAGAAGTTGGAGAAGGGGAAGGCGCCGGAGGTGTTGTTGGCCCGTTGGATCTGGCGCGGGTATTCGTCCAGCACATTGTCCGCGCCGACCGCGAGGGTCAGGCGGTCGTTCAGGGCGTAGCGGGCCTCGACATCGACGACCAGGCCGACGCCCAGTTGCAGGTCCGTGGCCTCTGTCGCGCCCGGCGCCAGGACGTCGCCATAGCCGGTGGCGCGGAAGGTGCCGCCCAGCTTGCCGCGCGTCCAGTCGGTCTGGAACACGGTCTTCCACGGCGGGGTGCCTTCCTCGAAGCGCAGGGTGGCCTGGCGCGCGAACAGGGAGGCCGGCGTCGGCAGGATGCCCGAACGGGTCTGCGGCGTCTTGGTCACGTCGAAGTCGTTGACGTTGGCCGCCAGGGTGAAGTCCAGCGAGCCGACGTCGGACAGCACCCGGTAACGCGCGACCACATCAAGCCCCGTCGTCTCGGTGTCGACGCCGTTGATGAAGAAGCGGGCGGCGGTGGCGCCATAGGGCTGCAGCAGGTCGAAGATGGCGCGGGCGTTGCTGCCCGCCGCCGCCGTGGCGCTGCCGGTCAGGGTTTCGGACAGGATGATCCGATCCTTGATGTCGATGCGATAGGCGTCGGCCGTCAGCTCGAACGCGCCTTTGCGATAGACCAGACCCAGCGAATAGTTGGTCGAGGTCTCGGCCTCCAGCGGCGTGCCGCCCAGGGCCGCGCCCACCGGGCTGACGGACGGGAAGGTGCCGGTCTCATAGGGCACGTTGTTGATGTAGAGGATCGCCGTCTGGGTGAAATACTGCTGTTGCAGGCTGGGCGCCCGGAAGCCGGTCGAGACCGCGCCACGCACCGCGAAGGCCGGCGTGAAATCGTAGCGCGCCGCGATCTTGCCCGAGACGTTGTCGCCGAAGTCGGAATAGTCCTCGTAACGGACCGCCGCCGAGGCGGTGAAGTTCTCGAACAGTTCGCCTTCCAGATCGACATAGACGCCGACGTTGTTCCGGTCCTTGTCGACCACATTGGCGGGGGTGAAGCCGGTGAAGCCGCGCGAGCCCCAGTTAAGGTCCGTGCCGTTGACGTTGAGGAAGGTCCCGCGCTGATAGGAGCCCGGTTCGCCTGCGCCGATCTGATAGGACTCACGGCGCGCCTCCAGCCCGAAGGCGACGTTCAGCGGGCCATACAGGCCGACGTCGTAGCCGCGGCTGGCGTCGATGCCGAAGACCAGTTGATCGTAGGTCAGAGAACCCGCGTAGAACTTGGTCGGCGAGGTCGGCCCAAGCGACGGATTCAGGGTGTTTTCGGCGTCGAACCTGATCTCGTTCTTGCCGTAGCCGAGGTTGACGTCGATGTCGAAACCGCCCGCCTGACCCTTCAGACCGCCAGTGGCCGTCCAGTCCGTGGTGTCGGTCAGAATGTAGGGCAGATAGCCGTTGGGATAGACGCGGCCCGAGGCGTAGGCGGGGTTCTGGGCGTTGTCGGTCGGCGTGCGGTAGAAGGCGGCCGCCGAGGCGTCTCGCGTCTGATACCCGACCCAGCCATAGGCTTCCCAACCGGCGCCCAGCGGCTTGCCGGCGTTCAGATAGATGGCCAGATCCTCGGATTCGGGGTCGCCCTGGCCGCCGCGCACCTCGGCGGGGGTGAAGCGGGGGTCGATGTCGCTGCGGTTGGTGCGGGCGCGGTCGCGATACTCGACCGAAGCGGTCAGGAAGCCGTCGGAGCCCAGACCGAAGCCTTGCCAGCCCGCGACCGTCAGGGCCTCGCCGTCGCTGATGTCCTTGCCGCCGCCGTAGAAGCCGGTGAAGTCGGTCAGATAGCCGCCGTAGGTGACGCTGGCGCCGCCGCCGCTGGAAGCCTGGCGCAGGCGCAGGTTCAGCACCCCGGCGATGGCGTCCGATCCGTACTGGGCCGCTGCGCCGTCACGGAGCACTTCGATACGCTCAATGGCCGTTGAAGGGATGGCGTTCAGATCGACGGCGGCCGAACCGCGTCCAACCGAGCCGTTGGTGTTGACCAGGGCCGTGGCGTGACGGCGGACGCCGTTGACCAGCACCAGGGTCTGATCCGGCCCCTGGCCGCGCAGGGTCGCCGGGCGGATCGAGTCGGTGCCGTCGGTGGCGGAGGGGCGCGGGAAGTTCAGGGCCGGGACGCTGGCGGCCAACTGGGTGGCCAGTTCGGTCGAGCCGCGCTGCTGCAGGGCCTCGGCGGTGACCACATCGACGGGCGCGACGGAGTCGAGTCTCGACCGGCCCGCGACGCGGGTGCCGGTGACGACGATGTCGTCGACGTTGTCAGCCTGGGGCTGTTGCTGGGCCAGGGCGGGCGTGGCGGTCATCAGGGCGAAGGCCGAGGCCGTGATCAGCAGGGCGGAGGCGGAAGTCTGTAAGGTTGGGCGGCGCATCGAGAGAGTGTCCTGTTATTGGTCTTGGCGCGTGAGCTTTTGAGGGATGGCCTGGAGGCGACATCGGGCGTGCGGCGGCAGAAAAACTGCACGAAGACGTGGCTTGGACATTCAGAGTTCCCCAGGACGACAAGCGCGTCGCCCAATGTTCATGGCCATATCGGGGCGGATATGGGGCGGGTCAATCCGCCCGCCGGGCCATGTTTGCTGGTCGCAGCGTTCAGAAAATCTAATCCCTCGAGCAGGGCTTTGGCGATGCCGGCGTGCGGCTGACGGTATGCTGAGCATGGCGCGAATTCTGTGACCTCCAGATCCGTGTCCAACGAACCGTCCAGTTTCCCTTAGCGAGCAAGCAATAAGGATTCCGGGCAAAAAATTACCAGGCAGATCGTTTGGGGCGATCTTCGACGAAGGTGTCGTTCGCAAAGGCGCGGCGTCAAGGTTGTTTCGTGCGTGTCACGGCACCGTCGGCGCGAGTGGCGAACAGTGTTGTAAACTTGTCATCCTGTCGTTCGCGCATGGTCTGGCGTGGTGCGCACAGCAAAAAGGGCGCGTCCCGTGCGGAACGCGCCCTTGATGTCTTCACCGATCCGGCCCGAGGGCCGGGCAGGGATCAGGCTTCGTCGCCGAAGCCTTCCTGTTGACCGGCGCCGCCTTCGATCAGCTCCTGCGCCGATTGCTCGGCGGCCTGGCGCTCGTCGTCGAACTGGCTGCGGATCACGTCCTCGCCCTTGGCTTGGCGCTCGGCCTCGTCCATCGAGCGGGCGATGTTGATCTTGACCGTGGCGCGGACCTCGGCGTGCAGGCGAACCGGCACTTCGTGGACGCCCAGGCTCTTGATCGCCGTGTTCAGGACGACCTGCGAGCGCTCGACCTTGCCGCCTTCGGCCTGGATGGCCTCGGCGACGTCGCGACCGGCGACCGAACCGTACAGGTGACCGGTTTCACCGGCCTGACGGATCATGACGTAGGTCTGGCCGTCGATCTTGTCGGCGACCTTCTGTGCATCGGCCTTGTTCTTCTCGTTGCGCTGCTCGATGGCGGCGCGGTCGAGTTCGAACGCCTTCAGGTTCGCGGCGGTGGCCCGGCGGGCCTTGTCGCGCGGCAGAAGGAAGTTGCGGGCGAAGCCGTCCTTGACGGACACGACGTCGCCGATGGCGCCGAGGTTCTCGACGCGTTCCAGCAGAACGACCTTCATCTTACTTCACCACGTACGGCAGGAGGGCCAGATAGCGGGCGCGCTTGATGGCCTTGGCCAGTTCGCGCTGCTTCTTCTGGGAGACGGCGGTGATGCGCGAAGGCACGATCTTGCCGCGTTCGGAGACGTAACGCTGCAGCAGCTTGACGTCCTTGTAGTCGATCTTCGGCGCATTGGCGCCCGAGAACGGGCAGACCTTGCGGCGGCGATAGAAGGGGCGGCGGCCGGCCGAGCCGGAGCCGGCCGGGGCGCCCGGGGTCGGGGCGGTGGTGTCGGTCATGTTCCGGGTTCCTTATTCGGCGTCGGCGGCGGCGTCTTCGCGCGGGGTGCGCTCGCGCTCACGCTCGCGTTCACGCTCGCGGCGGGCCAGCAGCGGCGACAGTTCCAGGTCGAGTTCCTCGACGCGGACGGTCAGCCAGCGCAGCACGTCTTCGTTGATGCCCAGCTGACGCTCGACTTCAGCCATGGCGGCCGGAGGGGCGTCGACGGCCAGCAGCGAATAGTGAGCCTTGCGGTTCTTCTTCACGCGGTAGGTCAGGTTGCGCAGACCCCAGTATTCGATCTTGGCGACCGAGCCGCCACCGGCGACGATCAGATCCTTGATGGTGTCGTTCAGCGCTTCGGCCTGTTGCGCCGAGATGTCCTGGCGCGTCATGACCGTGTGCTCGTAAAGAGCCATGCGGTAGTCTCCCTTGTGGGCGTCGGCGCGGAAACGACCGGGTAAGTCGATCTCCACGATGGCTCCTGGCGCGGCGGCCGGACCGAACGTCCAACCCTTTGGTGCTCCACGTCAGGACCGAAGCCCTGGAAAGGCGGGGCCTATAGGGGAAAAGGGGCGGGGAGGCAAGGATGGCGGCGCCGACGAGGTGAAAAGTGCTAGTGAGCGAAGGGGTGAGCGGCAGGTTTGATCAGCTCACCTCTGGCTCACTAGCACTTTTCACCAACCGCCCTTAAACCAGGCCCATGCCGAAGCTGACGTCAGCGGTCGATCCGCAAAGCCAAAGATACAAGTCCCTGCACGCCCACAACAGCGCCCTGGTCGCCGAACTGCGTGACCATGTGGCCAAGGCCGCGCGCGGCGGGTCCGACAAGTCGCGCGAACGCCATGTGGCCCGCGGCAAGTTGTTGCCGCGCGACCGGGTCGAGCGGCTGCTGGACCCTGGCTCGCCGTTCCTGGAGGTCGGGCAGCTGGCCGCGCACGGCATGTACGACGGCGAGGCGCCGGCGGCGGGCGTCATCGCCGGGATCGGACGGGTCTCGGGCCGCGAGGTCATGATCGTCTGCAACGATCCGACGGTGAAGGGCGGCGCCTATTTCCCCATGACGGTGAAGAAGCATCTGCGCGCCCAGGAGATCGCCGAGCAGAACCGCCTGCCGTGCGTCTATCTGGTGGACTCTGGCGGGGCCAACCTGCCGCACCAGGCCGAGGTGTTTCCCGACCGCGACCATTTCGGCCGCATCTTCTTCAACCAGGCCCGGATGAGCGCCAAGGGCATCGCCCAGATCGCCTGCGTCATGGGCCTGTCCACCGCCGGCGGGGCCTATGTGCCGGCCATGTCGGACGAAACGATCATCGTCAGAAACCAGGGCGCCATCTTCCTGGCCGGACCGCCTCTGGTGAAGGCCGCGACCGGCGAGGTGATCTCGGCCGAGGAGCTGGGCGGGGCAGAGACCCACGGCCGTCGCTCGGGCGTGGTGGATCATGTGGCCGAGAACGACGAGCACGCGCTGGAGATCGTGCGGTCGATCGTCGCCAATCTGAACACCACCAAGACCGTCGAGATGGATGTGCGCGAACCGCGCGCGCCGGCCTTTGACGCCGAGGAACTGTACGGCCTGATCCCCGACGACGTGCGCGCCCCCTATGATGTGCGCGAGGTCATCGCCCGGCTGGTTGACGGGTCGGAGTTCGACGAGTTCAAGAGCCTGTACGGCTCGACCCTTGTGTGCGGTTTCGCCCGCATCTGGGGCTATCCGGTCGCCATCCTGGCCAATAATGGCGTCATCTTCTCCGAGAGCGCCCAGAAGGGCGCGCACTTCATCGAACTGGCCTGCAAGCGCAAGATCCCGCTGCTGTTCCTGCAGAACATCTCGGGCTTCATGGTCGGCGGCAAATACGAGGCGGGCGGCATCGCCAAGGACGGCGCCAAACTGGTGACGGCCGTCGCCTCGGCCGAGACGCCCAAGTTCACCGTTCTGATCGGCGGCAGCTTCGGGGCAGGGAACTATGGCATGTGCGGCCGCGCCTATTCGCCGCGCTTCCTCTTCACCTGGCCCAACAGCCGGATCGGGGTGATGGGCGGCGAGCAGGCCGCCAGCGTCCTGGCCACCGTCCACCGCGACGCCGAGACCTGGAGCGCGGACGACGCCGAAGCCTTCAAGGCCCCAATCCGCCAGAAATACGAGGACGAGGGCAATCCCTATTACGCCACCGCCCGCCTGTGGGACGACGGGGTCATCGACCCGGCCCAGACCCGCGACGTCCTGGGCCTGGCCATCAGCGCCAGCCTGAACGCCCCGATCCCAGAGACGACCTTCGGCCTGTTCAGGATGTGATCCTGGCTTGCGCCATTCACCAAACCTCCCCTCGCGCGTTGATCCTTCGAAGGAGCCTCCCATGACCGACAAGCCCACCGAAGCCGACCTGAACGCCCTGGACATCACCGACGCCGAGGCGGCCGAGATCAACAGCATCGCCCAGCCGCTGGTGCCGGACGCGGCCCCCGACGCCGACGACGATCTGGTGCAGATCGATTCGACCACCGACGGCGTCGTCTTCGTCACCATCAACCGGCCGGCCAAGAAGAACGCCTTCGACGCCGCGACCATCGCCGCCCTGCATGAGGCGTTCGAGACGCTGCACGGCGCCGACCGGGTGCGGGCCGTCTTCATTCGCGGGGCGGGCGGCACCTTCAGCGCGGGGGCCGACCTGAACTGGATGCGCGACGCCGCCGGCTGGTCCGAAAGCGACAACCGCGACGACGCCATGGGATTGGCCAGGATGCTGAAGGCGCTGCACGACATTCCGGCCCTGACGGTGGCCGTGGTCGAGGGCAACGCCATGGGCGGCGGGGCCGGTATTGTCGCCGCCTGCGACATGGCTGTGGCGGTCGAGGGCGCGCGCTTCGCCTTCTCCGAGGTCAAGCTGGGCCTGATCCCCGCGACCATCGCCCCCTATGTGATCGAGGCCGTCGGCGCGCGCCGCGCCCGCCAACTGTTCCTGACCGCCAACGCCTTCGACGCCGACTACGCCGCACACGCCGGCCTGATCGACCTGGTCCTGCCCGAAGGATCGGTCGACGAGTTCATCGCGATGCTCAGCGACAGCCTGACCAACAATGCGCCCGGCGCGATGGGAGAGGCCAAGCGCCTGGTCAACGACATCGCCCACCACAAGATCGACTCGGGCCTGATGGACGAAACCGCCAAACGCATCGCCCGCGCCCGCGTGTCGGACGAAGGCCGCGAAGGCGTGCTGGCCTTCCTGGAAAAGCGCAAGGCCAGTTGGACGGTGTGATCGGACGGCTAGGTTCCACCGACTGACGGGCTGTTCCGTTCAGGCGTAGTTGAAGCTGATCGAAATTCGGTCGGACCTGGCCTGATTGGTCGGGACTTCATGGCGCAGCCAGCTTTCCCACATCAAAACCGTGCCCGCCTTCGGATGCAGATAGACGAAGGGGCGTTCGGCCTCGGGCGCGTCGTCGGTGACGCCGGGGCGGGCCATCATGAAGGGCAGGCGGGGGTCTTCGATCTTCAGAGACGAGGCGCCGTCCGGGATGTCGATATAGACCGTGCCGGACAGGAAGGCGTGGGGGTGGATATGGCCGGTATGGCCGCCCCCGGGCTTCAGGATATTGACCCACAGATTGTCCAGGCGGGGCTTCCTGGCCAGATCGAAGTGCAGCGCCTTGGCGTAGGCGACGGCGTGGCGGTCGAGGTGGCGCTTCAGCTCGGCGAACTCGGGGAAGCGCTGGGGCAGGTCGTTCAGCGAGCCGTAGGAGGTGTAGCCGCGATAGGCGTTGTCGCGGCACCAGCGTCGGCCGGCCGCATCCTCTTCGGCCATCATGCGGACGACGTCGATCAGTTGCGCATTGAAGTCGGCCCAACCCCGACCCTCTGCGAGGGAGGCTTCATAGATATGGGTGACGAAGAGGGGGCGCAGGGACATGGAGGGGCCTTACCCCGTGCGGCGCCGCCTGAGAAGGGTCGTGCGCAGCCTCTCGCCTGATGCGCACGATCCGGCTAAGACCGCTTCATGTTCAAGTCCGTCCTTGTCGCCAATCGCGGCGAAATCGCCTGTCGTGTCTTCCGCACCGCCAAGCGGATGGGGATTCGCACCATCGCCGTCTATTCCGAGGCGGACGCAAACGCCCTGCATGTGCGCGACGCCGACGAGGCGGTGCTGATCGGCCCGGCGGCGGCGCGCGAAAGTTATCTGGACGGCGCCAAGGTGCTGGCGGCGGCCAAGGCGACGGGGGCGGAGGCGATCCACCCCGGATACGGCTTCCTGTCCGAAAACGCCGAATTCGCGGAAGCCGTCGCGGCGGCGGGCCTGATCTGGATCGGGCCGGACCCGTCCTCGATTCGCGCCATGGGCCTGAAGGACGCGGCCAAGGAACTGATGATCCAGGCCGGCGTGCCGGTGACGCCGGGCTATCAGGGTGCGGACCAGTCGGAGGCCACGCTGACGGCGGAAGCGGCGCGGATCGGCTATCCGGTGCTGATCAAGGCGGTCGCGGGCGGCGGCGGCAAGGGGATGAAGCGTGTCGATGATCCGGCCGACTTCGCCGCCGGTCTGGCCAGCGCCAAGCGCGAGGGAGCGGCGGCCTTCGGCGACGACCGGGTTCTGATCGAACGCTACATCACCCGCCCGCGCCACATCGAGGTCCAGGTGTTCGGGGACAAACACGGCAATGTCGTTCACCTGTACGAGCGCGACTGCTCCCTGCAACGCCGCCACCAGAAGGTGATCGAGGAGGCCCCCGCGGCGGGCATGAGCGAGGCCGTGCGCGCCGCCGTGACCGGGGCCGCCATCAAGGCGGCCAAGGCCGTGAACTATGTCGGGGCCGGAACCATCGAATTCATCGCCGACGCTTCCGACGGGCTGAAGGCGGACGGCGTCTGGTTCATGGAGATGAACACCCGACTGCAGGTCGAGCATCCGGTGACCGAGAGCGTGACCGGGGTCGATCTGGTCGAATGGCAGTTCCGCGTGGCGGCGGGCGATCCGATCCCGCTGAAACAGGATCAGATCAAGCTGAACGGCTGGGCGATGGAGGCGCGGCTGTATGCCGAGGACCCAGCGAACGGCTTTTTGCCTAGCATCGGCAAGCTGGAGCATTTCGTCATGCCGGACGGCATCCGCGTCGACACCGGCGTGGAGCAGGGCGGCGAGGTCAGCCAGTTCTATGATCCGATGATCGCCAAGCTGATCGTGCATGAGGACACGCGCGAGGCGGCGGCGGCGCGTCTGGCCGAGGCGGCGGGCGAGGTCGAGGTCTGGCCGGTCAAGGCCAACGCCGGCTTCCTGAAGCGTTGTCTGGTGCATCCGCGCTTTGTCGCGGGCGACGTGGATACCGGCTTCATCGCGGCGGAAGATACGGCTCTCGTCCCTGCAGCTTCCGATGAAGCTGTTGCGGCCGGCGCGGTGTTGGTGGCGGAAGAAACGACTTGGCGGTTCGTCAATCGTGACAACGCCGACGCTTGGGATACGCGCGTCAGCGACTTGTTCGGGTTCCGCCTCAACGCATGTCCGTCGTCTCTTCTGGTGATCGACGCGGATGGCGTCCGCCGCTCTGCCAAGATTTCGCCAGGTGCGGAGCAATGGTCTTATGCGGTCGATTTCGGTGATGGCGCTCTACGAGTGAAGCATGTGCCCGGTAACCGGCTGAAAGAAATTCGATCTGGCATGGAAGCCGGTCCTGATCGTCGCCGCCTTGGCTTCCGGCTCGGTGAGGGGGAGGGGGATGCCGTCATCTTCGACAATGGCCTGTCGGTGAATGTTCGTCCCCATAAGGCCGCCTCGGCGACAGCGGGCGTCACCTCCGACGGCTCCCTCCGGGCCCCCATGCCGGGCAAGATCGTCGCCACGCCGGTCAAGGCGGGCGACGCCGTGAGCAAGGGCCAGCCGGTCGTGGTGCTGGAAGCCATGAAGATGGAACACGCCCTGACCGCTCCGTTCGACGGGGTGGTGGAAAGTCTGTCGGCCTCGGTCGGGGATCAGGTCGTCGACGGCTTCGAACTGGCGCGTATCAAGAGCGAGGCGTGATCGTGGTTTCGGGGGCTCTGGCCGCGATGGCCATGACGGCCAGCCTGATGGGTGAACCGGGAATGCAGACGGTCCGCGTCGAGCCGGACGACCTTGCGGACCTGCAATGCATCGTGACGCTGATGGAAGGGATCGGTGAAGACGAGGCGGAGAAGGCGTCGCTCATGCCCGCCATGAATTACTTCATGGGCAAGATCGCCGGTCGCGGGCGCTTCGAACGGTGGGACAAGGTTGTAGTCGCCTATCGCGCGGGTCTGGACCAGACAGGTCGCGACAAGGTGGTCGAGGACCACGACGCGCGTTGTCTGATGGAAGGGCTGGCTCCGACCGCAGCCTCTACTCGGATTGTCCTGACTGACCTCGCGGCGGCCATCGCCGCCTCACCGGACTAAAGCCCCACGCCGCCCAGCGGCCGGGTGAAGATGGTGTCGCCGAAGGTGGCGACCATGGCCAGGGCGGGGCGAAGGGCGCCGTTTTCGCGCGTATCGGCCGACCATGCGTCGTGCGTGGCCTGGTTCATCCAGACCTCGGTGACCCATAGGGCGTCGGCGTCGGTCAGGTCCTGAGCCAGCACATAGCTGTGGCAGCCGGGTCTTCTGACGCTGGGGTCGAGCAGACACAGGCTCAGTTCGTCGCGACGGCCGGGATGGGCCGTAAGGCGGGTGATCAATCCGTACATTCTGTCTCGCGCCGCGCCGGGGAGGAGAGGGGGCGCCGCGTCGTGCCTACCGGACGGGGATTAAGAAACTGGCCAATGCCGCTCAGGATCACTAGGTGGGCGCCATGTCGCTTCACATGATCAAGCTTTGCGTCGGGGTGTCCGACGTAGAATGGCTGGAGACGCGAGCCGCCAGCGGCCAGCCTCTGGTGGTTCACACCCGGATGACCCCCAAACGGGCGGGCGAGATCGAGGATGGCGGGTCGCTGTACTGGGTCATAAAGGGCAGCATCGCCTGCCGTCAGCCCATTGTGGACATCACGACCCTGGGCGAGGGCAAGGATAGTCGTTGCGAGATCACGCTGGAGCCCCGGGTGATCCGCACCGCCCCGATGGCCCGCCGGCCGTTCCAGGGCTGGCGCTATTTCGAGCCCAAGGACGCCCCAGCCGACATCGATATGCTTGAGGCGGGCGAGGCGCCGGACGAACTGGTGCGGCAACTGCGCGAACTGGGCGCCTGGTAGCCAAAGACCACGAACCGATTGGGTGTTGACCCTGGCGGGCGCGCATGGCCTGTGCCGCGTCCGATGTTCAAGATCAGCGCCGCCACCCGTTCCACGCTCAAAGAACTGACCACACTGGCCTGGCCGGTGGTGCTGGCGCGTCTGGGCATCATGACCATGGGGCTGACCGACGCCATCGTGGTCGGCCATTACGCCAGTCGCGAATTGGCGTTCCACTCCCTGGCCTGGGCGCCGTCTTCGGTGGTGCTGACCACGGCGGTCGGGCTGATGATGGGGGTGCAGGTCATGACCGCCCGTCTGCGGGGCGAGGGGCGTGGCGACGAGGTCGGCGCCGTCCTGCGCCGGGGCATGGTCTATGCGCTGCAGATCGGCGTCGTCTCGATGATCGGCTTGATGCTGCTGGGGCCGTTCGGTCTGATGCACATGGGGCTGGAGGATGGACTGGGCGAGGGCGCATCGCCCGTGCTGATGGTGTTCGCCCTGTCGATGCCGGCCTATCTCATTTCAGTGGCGGCCCAGTTCTTCCTTGAGGGCCTGCACAGGCCCAAGGCGGGCATGGTCGCCATGTGGGTCGCCAATGCGGTCAATCTTGCGCTGAACATCGTCTTGGTGCCGGACATGCTGGGTCTGGGCGTGGATGGAGCGATCGCCTCGGCCTGGGCGACGTTCGGCGCGCGGACGGCGCTGGCGGTGTTTCTGGTCGTCTTCATCCTGCGCCTGCCGGAAGCGCGGGCCTGGGGGCTGTTCGCCAAGCCCAGGCGCGACCGTTCGGTCGAGGTGGAGCAAATCCGCGTCGGCATTGGCGCGGGATCGTCCAACTTCATCGAGGTCGGCGCCTTTGCCGCCATGACCCTGTTCGCCGGACAGCTGGGCGCGGCCGAGACGGCCAGCTGGGCCGTGGTCATCAATGTGTCCGCCATCGTCTTCATGGTGCCGATGGGCCTGTCGTCGGCTACGGCGGTGCTGGTGGGCCGGGCCTATGGCGCAGGCGACCGGCCGGGCGTGATGCGCAGCGGCCTGTTGGGCATCGCCGTGGTGACGGTTCTGGCCTTCATCATCGCCGTGGGCCTGTGGCTGGCGGCGCGGCCGGTGGTCAGCGCCTATACGACCGACCCCGCGATCCTGGCCATCGCCGCCCCCGCCCTGGTGCTGGCCACCCTGTTCTTCGT
Organism: Brevundimonas sp. EYE_349; assembly: GCF_023147505.1. Taxonomy (GTDB): domain Bacteria; phylum Pseudomonadota; class Alphaproteobacteria; order Caulobacterales; family Caulobacteraceae; genus Brevundimonas. Next base: position 31,423 of record NZ_JAHXPB010000013.1, read on the forward strand.
CGCCGACGCCCAGCAGGTGGTCGCCGCCCAGGCCAACCGCGCGGCGGGCGACGTCGTCTGGCCCACGCTGATGCACCTGCTGTCCTATGGGATCATCATGATCCCGCTGGGCTGGTGGCTGGCGCACCGGACAGGCGTCGACGGCCTGGTCTGGTCCGTAATCGTCGCCAGCCTGATTTCCGGCGTGCTGCTGACCGGTCGGTTCCTGCGGGTGGCGCGGCGGGCGCCGATGGTGAAGGCGACGGTTTCCTGAGCGAGCCACGTCAAAGGTGACGTTTCGGTTTCGTCGCTCTATATCCGACGGCTTCCCGGAACGACTGGACGACCATGGCCCGCATCCTCATCACCTCGGCGCTGCCCTACATCAATGGCATCAAGCACCTGGGGAATCTGGCGGGGTCGATGCTGCCGGCCGACGTCTGGGCGCGGTTCAAGCGGGCGCAAGGAAATGAGGTGCTCTACATCTGCGCCACCGACGAGCACGGCACCCCAGCCGAGCTGGCCGCCGCCGCCGCCGGTCAGGACGTGCGGACCTATTGCGACGAGCAGCACGAGATTCAGAAGGCGGCGGGCCAGGCGTTCGGGCTCAGCTACGACTGGTTCGGCCGGTCGTCGAACCCGCAGAACCATCGCCTGACCCAGCATTTCGCCGAGGCGCTGGAGAAGAACGGCCTGATCGAGGAGCGGGTGGATCGGATGATCTACTCCATCGACGACGCCCGGTTCCTGCCCGACCGCTATGTCGAGGGGACGTGCCCCCATTGCGGCCACGTCGGCGCGCGCGGCGACCAGTGCGACAACTGCGGGCGGCTGCTGGACCCGACCGACCTGATCGATCCCTATTCGTCGGTGTCGGGTACGCGGAATCTGGAGGTGCGCGATACCCGCCACCTCTATCTGTTGCAGACGAAGATCGAGCCGGAAATCCGCGCCTGGGTCGACGGCAAGAGCGGCTGGCAGACCCTGGCCAAATCCATCGCCTACAAGCATCTGGACGAGGGTCTGATTGACCGGGGCATCACCCGCGACCTGGCCTGGGGCGTGCCGGTGACCAAGGACGGCTTCCCGCGTCCGGGCATGGAGGACAAGGTCTTCTACGTCTGGTTCGACGCCCCCATCGAATATATCGGCGCGACCGAGGAATGGGCGGATGCGACCGGAAACAGCTGGCGCGACTGGTGGCGTCTGGACGAGGGGGCCGAGGATGTCCGCTACGTCCAGTTCATGGGCAAGGACAACGTCGCCTTCCACACCGTATCGTTTCCCGCGACCATCATCGGCTCGGGCGAGCCGTGGAAGACGGTGGATCAGCTGAAGGCCTTCAACTGGCTGAACTGGTACGGCGGCAAGTTCTCGACCAGCCAGAAGCGCGGCGTCTTCATGGACCAGGCGCTGGAACTGCTGCCGGCCGATTACTGGCGCTGGCGTCTGACGGCCTATGGCCCGGAACACGCGGATTCGGCCTTCACCTGGGAGGATTTCCAGGCCTCGATCAACAAGGACCTGGCCGATGTGCTAGGCAATTTCGTCAACCGGATCGTCAAATTCGTCGAGTCGAAGTTCGATGGCGTCGTGCCAGAAGGCGGCGAGCCGGGCCTGGTCGAGGCCAAGCTGGAAGCCGACATCAAGGCGGCCGTAGCCGAGGCGACTGAACAGTTCGAGGCGATGGAGTTCAGGAAGGCCGCCGTCGCCATCCGCGCCGCCTGGGTGCTGGGCAACGAATATCTGCAGGTCGCGGCGCCCTGGACGGCGTTGAAGAGCGACCGCGACCAGGCGGCGGTGGGGGTGCGGACGGGGCTGAACCTGGTCGCGCTGTTCGCGCGTCTGGCCGCGCCGATCCTGCCGTTCACGGCGCCGAAGATCGCGGCCTCCGTGGGCGTGGACGACCTAAGCTGGCCGGGCGCGGACGAGGATCTGCTGAACGTCCTGCCGGTCGGCGGCAAGGTCCAGGCCCAAGGCGTGCTGTTCGCCAAGATCGAGGACGCCCAGGTGACGGAATGGTCCGAACGGTTCGGCGGTGCGGACGCCTGATCGCGGGACAGGGGACGGCGGATGACAATGAACCTGGCGCCGCTGAACGAGACGCGACGCGCGGCGATCCGCGAACGTCTGCACCGGACAGGGCGCGCCCAGGTCGACGGCGTGATGGCCACCGACGACGCTCTGGCCCTGAACCAGGCGGCGGCGGGCGTCGAATACAATATCGTCACGCGGCGCGGGTCGGGTCATGTCGATCTGCCGGCGGCCTGGCTGGCGTCATTGAGCCCGGATCAGAAGACGGCGCTGGGACAGGCGGTCCAGACCTCTGCCCGCGACGACTTTCAGTATCTGTACGACAATCACCCGATCTATGACCTGCTTCAGTTGGGGCAGGCGGCGCCGATCTGGGCCGATCTGCTGGGGTTCCTGAACGGCGAGGCGTTTCTGGATTTGATGCGGGACCTGACCGGCGAGCCGCGCATCGCGATGGCCGACGCCCAGCTGACGCGGTTTCGGGCCGGCCATTTTCTGACCGAGCATGACGATCATGCCGAAGGCAAGAACCGCTTCTTCGCCTATGTGTTGAATCTGACGCCGGCATGGCGGATCGAATGGGGCGGGCTGCTGGCCTTCCACGGGACCGACGGCAATGTAGCCGAGGCCTTCACCCCGCGTTTCAACACCCTGAACCTGTTGAAGGTGCCGTCGCCGCATTCGGTGACGCAGGTGGCCCTGTCGGCGGGGGCGGACCGGATTTCCGTCACGGGGTGGCTAAGGGGCGTCTAGAGCTTTCGCGCGGAGACCGCTTCAACCTTCGATGATCGGCAGGCCCGCAGCGTGCCAGGCCTGGATTCCGCCCGTCAGGTTGAACAGCGGTTGGCCGTCCGCCGCTGTCGGGCCGACGAAGGCGCAGACCTGATGGCTGCGACCGCCCTTCAGGCACTGGACGATGATCTTCTTGTCGCTTGGCAGGTCCAGCGCCTCCCAGGCGGCGGGCATCTGGCTGAGGGGAGCCAGGACGGCGCCGTCGATGCGGGCGGCGGCGAACTCGTCCGCCTCGCGCACGTCGATCAGGACGGCCTCGCCCGCCTGGAGCCAGGCGGCGGCCTCTTCGACCGTAACCGTGGCGACGGTCATGGCGCGACCCTTGGTTCAGCGGGCGTCGGCGTCGAGCTGTCCTCGGTGCGTTTCCGGCCCAGGTGTTTGGCGGCTTCCTCGGGACCGATCTCAAGGAAGGCTGGGGCGGAGGCGTTGAACGCCTCCATATGGCCGGTGCGGACCACGACCTGGCGGGCGCCGTCCCAGATCATGTGCAGGGCAACATACAGCACCACGACCAGGCCGATGTAGCCGATCCAGCTGAAGCGATGCAGCAGCTTGGCGATGTAGGTGGCCGCCACCCCCATCAGGGCGATCGACAGGATCAGGCCGAAGACCATGATCCACGGATGTTCGTGGGCGGCGCCGGCGACGGCCAGCACATTGTCCAGCGACATGGTGATGTCGGCGATCATGATCTGGATCAGGGCGGCGCCGAACGACTTGCGCTTTACGCCCAGTTCCTCGGGCGAGGGGCCGGTGCCATGTTCGATGCTGAGGGCCAGCTGAAGCTCGGCCTCCGCCTCGGCCTGATCGTGGGTCGCCTGCTCACGCAGTTCGCGCCACATCTTCCAGCACACCCACAGCAGCAGAAGACCGCCCGCCAGCAGCAGACCCACCAGCGCCAGAAGCTGGACGGTGATCAGGGCGAATCCGATTCGCATGACCACGGCAGCGGCCAGACCGATCAGAATGGCCTTCTTTCGCTGGTCCTGGGGCAGGGCGGCGGCGGCCAGGCCCACGGCGACGGCGTTGTCGCCGGCCAGGACCAGATCCATCAGGACGACCTGGCCCAGGGCTGTGGCCTGGCTGGCGAGTTCGGGAGAGGAGAGGAAATCCATATCCGCTCTCTACCCCGGGTGCGACCTTCTGTCAGCCGCGTTGCGCGCGGGCCGCTTCATATAAGGCCACGGCGGCGGCGTTGGAGACGTTCAGGCTTTCGAAGCCGCCCGGCATGGGGATCTTCGCCAGCACGTCGCAATGTTCGGCGACCAGCCGACGGATGCCGTCGCCCTCCGACCCCATGACCAGGACGGTGGGCTGCGAATCAAGCGCCTCTTCAAGCGTCTGTTCGCCCGAACCGTCCAGGCCCACGGCGCGCCAGCCCAGATCGGACAGACGCTCCAGCGCACGCGACAGGTTGGTCACCCGGGCATGGGGCAGGCGTTCGGTGGCGCCGACCGCCGCCTTGGCCAGGGCGCCGGCCAGGGCCGGGGCGTGGCGATCCTGCACGATGATTCCCCGCGCGCCGAAGGCCAGGGCCGAGCGGAAGATGGCGCCGACATTCTGGGGGTCGGTCAGCTGGTCCAGCATGACGATGACGCCGTGAGCGGGATCGGCCAGGTCTTCCAGCGCCACGCCTTCCAGCGGCTGGACCTTGAACACCATGCCCTGATGCACCGCGCCGGCGGGCAGCATCCGGGTCAGGGCCTGATTGTCCATGACCTCGATCTTGTGGCCGTGGTTCAGCCGGCCGTCCTCGATCTCCTGCGCGCGGTCGGCGGTGACGATCAATCGCCCCGTTCCCCGACGCGAGGGATTCGCCAAGGCGGCCAGAACCGGATGGCGGCCCCACAGATAATTATCGGCGTCCACCCGGCTTCGGTCCGGCGAACGGGGCGCGCGCGGCCCTTCCTCTCGCCCGCCAAACCCTTGCGTGGCGGGCTTTTGAGCCTTGTCGCGCAGTCCTCCGGGCCGGTTTCCGAAGACTTGTTTTTTACCGCTTTTACGGTCGTTGCGTTCTGATTTCGACGACACTATAAGACGCCCTCCGATTTGGAGCCCCAAGGGCTTTCGGGTCTGGGCGCCCCCTCTACTGCAGAGGAGGCGACAAGCCGAAGGTTTTTGTTTCGTCCCGCATCTTTATGGGCGGAACGAGGGGTCCGGCGGTTCGACAAGGCGCGCTGGGGGAATGTCCCGAGCGGCAAAGGGGGGGGACTGTAAATCCCCTGCGTAAGCTTCGAAGGTTCGAGTCCTTCTTCCCCCACCACGCGCCTTCGAACACGACGGATCAGGACGCCGGAGAGGATCGGCTGCGGCGTTCCCCAAGAACTTCCGCAGTCTCCGCGCGGGTATAGCACAATGGTAGTGCAGCAGCCTTCCAAGCTGAGGATGTCGGTTCGATCCCGTCTACCCGCTCCAGGTTTTATCAGCACAGCGCCCCTCCGCTGACGGACCAGGGCCTCGAGGAGTTTTGGCCATGGCCAAGGAAAAGTTCGAACGCACGAAGCCGCACTGCAACATCGGCACGATCGGTCACGTTGACCACGGCAAGACGACGCTGACGGCGGCGATCACGATGACGCTGGCGAAGGCTGGCGGCGCGA
>NZ_JAHXPB010000014.1 GCF_023147505.1 Brevundimonas sp. EYE_349
AATCATGTTTGGCCGCCTGAAAGACTGGCGACGGGTCGCCACTCGCTACGATCGCTGCCCGACCGTCTTCCTGTCCGCCATAGCCCTCGCCGCCACAGTGCTGTTCTGGCTATGAGTCCTGAGCCTAGTCCGCGCTTCAGAAATTTTTGCGTCGATTTGAAAGAGCTGCGCTCGGGAGGCTTCCTCATTCGCGAGTTCGACGTTGACTTCAACAAAGCGATCCAAATACCCAAGTAGCGCTCCGGGATCTTCCTGTGCCTTCTGGCTGATTTTTTGAGTTTCCCCTTGGCCATAGCACTCGATCGGGATGGTATCTGGCCCTTCTATCGGATCACCCACGTTCGTGGCGCACACGTCCCCCTTGCTCCAGGCCAACTGATGGCCTGCGCCGGCCTCATCGCGAAACACGACGTCAATACGGTCGGGCCACACGTCGGAGTTCACGACAGAATTGCCACTTGGGTATTTCGAGAACGCGCGAACACCTTCGAATGTGGTCGATTTTCCGGTGCCTCGGCCCCCGATGATGCAGGTCAAGTTTTTGCTGAAATGGATCGCCTGGTCTTTGATGAAACCACCCTTGAAGCGGATGCCGGTGATAATCGGAACAGAACGAGGAACCTCATCTTCCAAGCGGACGCGAGCTTCAGCGTCGGAAAGTGCTAGCTTGAGAGCCTCGAAGCTGAGCGTCTGAAGCTTGTATCGCGTGACGCGCTGATCGCCGGCAGCGTTGCGACCTAGCGCGGCCAAAGTATGGGAATCAGAATTGAGGACGCGCGCAAGATTGCTGGATGTCGAACCAATTCGCCCCTCACGATCGCGACCGATTCCGGCCCTGACGTTGTCGGGGTCTTTCGGCGTGTAACTGATGTCGGAGGCAGCATTCTTTAGCTCGATGCCGAGCAGTGAAGGATGGCTGAGGATGTCAAGTTTGTGGGGGGCGGCGCCCGGCATCTCGCGCTCTAGGCCCTTCGGCCCATCAACATGTGCCAAGAGGGCAAATCCGCCATGACCCTGGAGCCTATTGAGGCAATCAATCATGGCGTTTTCTACCCGAGAGTTCGGGTTGCCGGAGTCACGCACGGTTAGCTGAGCATGGAACTGCTGAAGGGAGCGCAGGTCAGGCAGGTAGCAGAGCAGATGCCCCTGCATTGTGCTGAGTTCCACTGCTGGAACGACGAGCACTGGTTTGCCCCGCGCGGTATCGATCGCCGCCTCGACCGCAGATATTTCGTTGTGGTCGGCAATGGCGATGACCGAAAGGCCGTTGTCGATGGCCGTCTGCACGATGTTGACAGGCGTCGCAGCCGGGTCGGTTACGTCGTGTGATCCAACTACGGTGTGGATATGGAGGTCGCCACGCACGAAGCTTGCACCGTTCGGTAATGCCAAGACGTCGTTGAAATCTGTTGTGTTTGTCATGCCCGCTCCCTTCGGTCAGACTAGCACAACCAAGGCGTGACGAAACCGCTCAGCTAAACTCTACCAACACCAACCGTGCAGACGGGAGCTAGCTCTCGTCGTGGTTCGGGACGCGACGGTTCTGACGGCATCCAAATGGAGACAATTTGTCGGGATTGCATGCGTTAGGAGTGCTTAGCGCCGGAATGTCGTCAGCGGCGAGACCGCCGGATCTGTATCAGAATGCTGAGCCTGGCGCATACTGCGTCGAATGCAAGCGAGCGCGTTCCGCAGTGCAAGCTTAGCGGACTGATGTTGGTGGCAATCCTACGAAGGCCAGGGCCTTGCTGTCGCCCCTCCAAGAGCGCCACGGCGCGCGGGGGACAAGCGGCGGAAGACGCAGGCCAGTGGGCCGCATCGAACTCGACGCGGCTCAATCCACCGGCCTGCTTCGCCAATCGGCCGATCAAGAGCGCAGCTGCGCATCGGACGCTAGGCAGAGGGCACAGACCAGCCCTTCGCCACCAGCGGCGCACCGAACTCGGCGCGTGATCCTCGGCGGCGACGGGCAGGACATCAATGAGGTCTGCGCGGCTCGGTGCTGATCTTCGCCCGCGCGTTCCGTTTGATCTTCGCGGTTTGCTTTTCATCCGCCGGGATCGCTGGCTCCTGCGGCTCCCAGTCGCTCATGCCCTGCAACACGAGGTCGGCATGCTTGATGGTGTCCACATGGCCGTAATGCTCTTGGATCATCTGCACCGACGTTCCCATCTGCTCGGCCAGCAGCAGTTCACTGACGCCTTCGGTCAGGCGGATGGTGGCGTAGGTGTGCCGGAACGAATAGGTCGAGCGCAGAATGCCGGATGGACCGACCCGCAGGTTCGCGTGGTCCAGCAGGTCCGCGATGAAGGCCTTGTAGAGGGTGCGTTCCTCTGCGCCGGTGGCGCTGCTGAACACCGGAGCTTCTGGCGCGGTGCTCACCGCGATGGCGCGGATGCGGTCCAGATATTTCCCGACATTGCTGCTCGGCGCGACAAGCTGGCGGGACTTGCCCTTGCCACGCACGGACAACACCGTCACCGGCTGACCGTTCTTGTCAGTCGCCTCCATCACGTCGCGCCAACGCAGGTTACGCGCCTCTGAAGGCCGCATGCCGGTGTTGCACATGATCAGGACGAATTGATAAACCATGGCCCGGTACCAGCGGGCGGTTTCGGTCTTCGCGGCATCGACCCACTTGGTGCGGGCGTGGGTATGGAGGCGGCGGTATTCCTCCAGCGAGAACGCATCCCGGCGCTGCTTCTCAAGCGACGGCATGCCTTCGATCCGGTGATGAGGCGGGGCCTCCTGTTTGGAAACGGCGTCATTGATGATGGCGCGGTAGATCTTCATCTCGAAGCGAATGGTCGCGTCACTGACGATGATCCAGTCCGTGTTCTCGGGCTCCGGGGTCTCCGCCGTTTGCTTGCCGACCGCGCCCCCTTTCTGCTTCGCCTTGTCATCGGCGAGGGCCTTGGCAGCATCGCGTTCGGCGTCCGTCATCGGTCGCACATTGCCATGGCGCGTCATCCGCCCCTGACCGAGCGACCGTCGCCAGGACGGATAGTTCTGCCAGCGGTCCAGAGCGATGAGGTCGATCTGGATCTTGCCGACATAGGGATTGAGCTGGTTCTTCACGACCGACTCGATGAGCTTCACCCGGCCCGGCGTGATCTCGCCGCGCTGCGCGCGCAGTCTCTGCTCTGCGATGTAGTCCTTCGCCACCGCCGAAAATGGACGGTTGAACACCGGCAGATTTCGCTTCAACGCAAAGCGGACTTCGCTTTCGTGGTCGTAGGCTAGGGTACGCGCCGTCGTGATGTCCGGCGTCTTTAAGGCGATGGTCTTGTAGCGCGTCGCCTTCGGCAGTCGGACTCGACAATACCAATCCCGGGTCTGCAAATCGCCCCGCCGGAAGATGACCAGTCCGGGTTTCAGCTCTTCCTTGTCCGTGACAAACGCCATGACAGCCTCCATCGTCGTGCAGATTTCGTGCACATCGCGGCGCTAAGTCATTGATCTGCCGTGACGTGCATACATCGTGTATGAACTTCATAGCACAAAATATCGTTTGATTCTAGCAAGTTAGCGTTTGGGACTTATCCCAGCGGGAGAAGGATATTTTTATCGCCGCCTTGGCGTCAGGATGTCGGTAAGGCGGTCGGGCGTTCCGGGGATGCGTTCCAGGCGGGGGTAGCGAAGGCCGTCGTGGTAGTCGAGGGCGACGGTCTTGAACTGGTCGCCGTCCTTGACGATCAGCGCAACGGGGACAGCCGGGTCCTTGGCGGCGGTGACGGCGGCGGAGAGCCTGTCGGGCGTGGCGGCCTGACCGTCGACGGCGACGATCTCCATGCCCACGGCCAGGCCCGCCTTGAAGGCCGGGCTGTCCCACTGGACGCTGCGGATCTTGTTGCCCTCGCCGGTCTGGAAGCCCAGGGAATAGGTGAAGTCGTTGCGCTTCAGCTCGGCGTACAGGGTCTTCATATAGTCGGTGGGCTTGTCGGCGAAGGCCAGGCGCCAGCCGCCGCGCGCCAGGCCGTCCAGCGGGGCGCGGGCGTTCGGACCATCGGCGTCCAGACGGGTGCGCAGGAAGGTGGCCCAATCGCTGGCGACCACGCCGTTCAGGGCCGCGACTACATCCTCGAACGTATAGGGGGCGGGCGCGTAGCTGCCATCCTGGACGCCGTAGAAGGCGCGGGCGAAGTCGTCGAGCGACTTGCGGCCATTCGTCTTCTCCCGGATCAGGGTGTCGACGTCGAGCCAGATCAGCTGGCCCTCGGAATAGTAGTCCTCGTCGCGCTGCCACGACAGCCAGCCCTTGGCCTGGCGCTGGCTGATGATCGGGTCGTTGGTGGTGTCCTGAAGAGCGCGCCATTGGCGGCCGACGCGCGCGTCATAGGTCGCCGCCGTCAGGGCCAGGGCGTCCATCGCCTGTTGCGCGGTCAGAAGACCCGAACGGGCGGCGATGACCTGGCCGTAGTATTGAGTCTGGCCCTCATAGACCCACAGCAGGCTGTTCTGCAGGGGCGAGTTGAAGTTGGGCACATACTGGTCGGCGGGGCGGCGCCATTTGCCGTCCCAGGAATGGTTCATCTCGTGGCTGAGCAGGTCGCGGTCGGACAGGTGCGTGGCCCAGCCGGTGAAGAAGGCGGGATCGACCGAGTTTTCGGAACTGCGGTGATGCTCCAGCCCGATGCCGCCCAGCTTGTCCGTCATGGCGATCAGGAAGTCGTAGTGGTCGAAGTGACGCGCGCCATAGAGGCGGTCCATCTGCGTCACCAGATTCCGCAGAATCTGAATCTGCTCGTCCGTGGCGTTCAGGCTGTCGGCCTCGTCGGCGACGATGTTGGCCCGCACGGGCGAGCGGCCGCCGGGATCGAGGTCGATCTGGCGATAGTGGACGCCGGCGAAGATGGGACTGTCGATCAGGACTTCCAGATCGACCGGCTTGAAGGTCTGGACGTCGCCGTTCTTTTCCAGCGGCTCCAGCGCCGTGCCGAACTGCCAGCCGGTCGGGAGTTTGACGGTGGGCTGGACCATGATGTTTCGCGACCAGTGACCGGCCGGATAGAGCAGCATCTTCTCCCACTGAAGGTTCAGCATCTCAGGCGTCAATGTGATGCGGCCCTGGGCGCCGGCGGTCGGCGAAAGGTGCTGCAGCTTCACCTCAAGCGCGGTCGCGCCGGCGGGAACCACGATGTGGTAGGCGAAGGGGCGAAGGGTGTCGCGCACCCATTCCACCCGCTGGCCGCCGGCGGTGATCTCGATTCCCGCAAGCTGGGGGATAGGGCCGACCGGGCCATGGTTGCCGGGCAGCCATTCAGGGAAATACAGCACCATCGGCCCGGCCTGGGCGACGGGAATGGTCTCGGTCACGGAGAAGATGCGCTGCGACAGGTTGGTGGCGTCGATATCCAGCTTGATCACGCCGGGATAGGCCACGTCCTGGGAGTCCGGGATCGGCGGCAGGGGCGCGGGCAGGGCGGGGGCGTAGGTCGAGGCCTGCTGCGCCAAGGCGGCAGGGGCGGCCGAGACGAGCAGAAGCGCCAGACCGGCGACGCGAAGACGGGTGGGGATCATCACGGACTCTCAAAGCCTTCCGGGGGGAGGCGCGACAGTCCGCCGCAGGAGCGGGGGCGTCAAGCGTCAGCGGTGATCCGAAATTGCACTGCACTTCCGAAAACGCGTGCAATGTACAAGAAAGTGCAATTTCGCTCAGTCTTCCTCCATCGGACGAAGAGGCGGCGTGGTTGGCAGATTGTGTTGTCTTTTCGGGTCGTTCGCCATGCCGCGATAGTAGCGTACGGCATGGTCGTCGATCTTGGCTATGGCCTCCAGATCCCGGTGCAGTCGCGACCAGCCCCGCGCCTCGATCAGTTTTCCGTCGATCATCGCCTTGGATGCGTTGGCCCAAGCCAATCGCGCCATGTCGGCGGCGTTGCAGGGCAGGCGCTGATCGATGAAGTCCAGTTCGTAGTCCGCGAGCGGCTCGAACACTGCGCCATGGGGTTGATCCGATCTGCGCCACCCCTCGGTGCGGGCGCGCCAGCGGAAGGTCGAGAGGCTGAGGCCGTGACGCTCGCATACCTCGACGGCGAAACCGCCGGCCAGATAGTCTTTGCGGGCGGCGGCCCACGTCGCAGCGGACCGTCGGGTCCAGTCGGGGGCGTTCGGTTGGGGATCGGAGCGGTCATCGGTCATGCCGACCATGATGCGCGCGCCGCTTCCTATGGCCGGAAAATTGACGCTGGCGGCCTGCAAGGCATTGAAACCACGGGCTGCGTTGTCCGCACATAGGATGGAGAGCGGGCGCCAACCATCCTATTTCCAGGGTTCAGCCGGGCTTGACCTCCAGCAGTTCGACCGAGAACCGCAGGGTGGAGTTGGGCGGCAGTTCGTCGCCGCCGACCCAGCGCGAGCCGTAGGCCAGGGAGGCGGGGATGACGAACTCGTAGATCTCGCCGACGTGCATCAGGGCCACGCCCTCGGTCCAGCCCTTGATGACGCGGTTCAGCGGGAACTCGGCCGGTTCGTTGCGGGAATAGGAGCTGTCGAACTCGCGCCCGTCGATGAAGGTGCCGCGATAGTGGACCTTGACCGTGTCGGAGCCGGAGGGCTGGGCGCCGTCGGGATGAGCCTTTCCGACGCGGCGGTATTGCAGCCCGCTCTCGGTGGTCGTCCAGCCGCGCCGCGCGCCGTTCCACGCGAGATAGTCGGCGTTGCCCTGGTCCCACAGCTGCTGGGCCGTCAGGCCGGCCTCGCCCTGAACCTGGGCGGCGGCGCGGGCGGCGGCGGACGCCGTCTCGGCATAGGTCACGGGCTGGCGTGTGGCGCAGGCGGACAGGGCGAGGACGGCGAACAGGGGAAGTGCGATGCGGATCATGCGAGCACGTCTAGCAACGCGAACGCAACGCCGCCAGATGTAGAGCTTGCCCAAACCCGTGAGGTTTGAGAGATGTCGCGGACACGGGGAGCGACGTTTTGCCAGTCATGATCCAGGCCGCCGAGCCGCCGGCGCAGGTCGTCGCCACCGCGCCCATCTATCGTCCGGTGGAGGTTCTGAGCCCGACCGAGCCGCTTGCCGTCCTGATCAAGGCGACCGCTGACCGAAACTGGAAGCCGGTCGTTCGGGATGTTCTGGCGTCCTGGGCCGCGGCGGGCGTGTCGCCGGATTGCAGCGACACAAGCGCGCCCCCCGACAGCATCGTGGCGCGCAGCGCCATGGAGAGCTTGCCGATCAAGGTGGCGCCGAACGGTGAGCAGGTGGAACGAGGAGAGGCGCTGATCCGCACGGTCGTTCCCTGGTGCGGGGCCGACCGGGAAATCAATGTCCTGGTCTTCTTTCATGGCGGACAGTGGCGCGGACTGAACATGAGCGTGGGCGGCACCATGACCGGACCCAGGCTCTATATGGACATTCTCCAGCAGGTCACGCCTCGGCTGATCCCCGTGCTCAACGCCGATAGCGGATCCTGCAGGGGCCGGGTTCCTCAGCCCGCCGGCCGACTGACCAATACGGAAATGACCTCCCTGACCGGCGATCCGCTCAATCCGACGCAATGGACCGAGCGTTGGACCTGGACCGCCTGCGGTCTGAATACGTCCCTGAATCTTGTCATGACCGTTCAATCGGATGGATCGACACGGTTCGAGACAAGCGGGCCAACGCCGAACTGAAGTTCGCCCGCGCAAGATTTGGCCCGGGGCCTTTATTTCGTCGCGAATGCGCGTATATGTGCGCGTTCCCGCACCACTCCATATGAGTCTGCGCGCAAGCGCCGAGGCCCGGTCCGTCGCCCTCCGACCGTGCGAAGGCGCGGCTCCTTCCCCAGGGAGCCGGTACATTTCAGGCGTCCTGGCCCGGCAGCGGGCCGAGGGTGGGCGCCGAAAACCTGGCTGCGGACGCTGAAAGGCGCGCCGTGGCTGCTGCATTTCACGCACGGCTTTCCCGGGTCGTGCGTCATGGGAAACACTGAATGACTGACGTCGCCCACGATCTCGCCATCAACGGTCAGATCGCCTCCGCCACCTCGTTCACCGGCAAGAAGCGCATCCGCAAATCCTTCGGGCGCATTCCCGAAGCGGTGGCGATGCCGAACCTGATCGAGGTTCAGCGCGCCTCCTACGAACAGTTCCTGCAGCGTGAGGTCCGTCCGGGCCAGCGCAAGGAGCAGGGCATCGAGGCGGTCTTCAAGTCGGTGTTCCCGATCAAGGACTTCAACGAACGCGCCATCCTGGAATACGTCTCGTACGAGTTCGAAGAGCCGAAGTACGACGTCGAGGAGTGCATTCAGCGCGACATGACCTATGCCGCGCCGCTGAAGGTCAAGCTGCGCCTGATCGTGTTCGAGACCGACGAGGAAACGGGAGCCCGTTCGGTCAAGGACATCAAGGAGCAGGACGTCTATATGGGCGACATCCCGCTCATGACGGACAAGGGCACCTTCATCGTCAACGGCACCGAGCGCGTGATCGTGTCGCAGATGCACCGCTCGCCGGGCGTCTTCTTCGATCACGACAAGGGCAAGACGCACTCCTCGGGCAAGCTGCTGTTCGCCGCCCGCGTGATCCCGTACCGCGGGTCGTGGCTGGACTTCGAGTTCGACGCCAAGGACGTGGTCTATGTCCGCATCGACCGCCGCCGCAAGCTGCCGGCCACGACCTTCCTGATGGGGCTGGGCATGGACGGCGAGGAAATCCTGAAGACCTTCTACGAGACCGTGCCCTACGAGAAGCGCGGCGAGGGTTGGGTCACGCCGTACAAGGCCGAGCGCTGGCGCGGTGTGAAGCCGGAGTTCGACCTGGTCGACGCCGACACCGGCGAAGTGATCGCCCAGGCCGGCCAGAAGATCAGCGCGCGCGCCGCCAAGAAGCTGGGCGACACCACGACGTCGCTTTCGCTGGCCGCCGACGCCCTGCTGACCAAATATCTGGCCAATGACGCGGTGAACTTCGAGACCGGCGAAATCTACGCCGAGGCCGGCGACGAACTGGACGCCCCGACCATCGAAGTGCTGGAGCAGAACGGCTTCACCACCATCGAGGTGCTGGACATCGACCACGTCACGGTCGGCGCCTATATGCGCAACACCCTGCGCGTCGATAAGAACGACAACCGCGAGGACGCCCTGTTCGACGTCTATCGCGTGATGCGCCCGGGCGAGCCGCCCACCCCGGAAGCCGCCGAAGCCATGTTCAACTCGCTGTTCTTCGACAGCGAACGCTACGACCTGTCGGCCGTCGGCCGGGTCAAGATGAACATGCGTCTGGAAAGCCCCGAGGTCTCCGACGAGATCCGGGTCCTTCGCAAGGAAGACGTGCTGAAGGTGCTGCAGATTCTGGTCGGCCTGAAGGACGGCCGGGGCGAGATCGACGACATCGACAACCTGGGCAACCGCCGCGTCCGTTCGGTCGGCGAGCTGCTGGAAAACCAGTACCGCGTCGGCCTGCTGCGGATGGAGCGCGCCATCAAGGAGCGCATGTCGTCGGTCGATATCGACACAGTCATGCCGCACGACCTGATCAACGCCAAGCCGGCCGCCGCCGCGGTTCGCGAGTTCTTCGGTTCGTCGCAGCTGTCGCAGTTCATGGACCAGACGAACCCGCTGTCGGAAATCACCCACAAGCGTCGCCTTTCGGCGCTTGGCCCGGGCGGTCTGACGCGCGAGCGCGCGGGCTTCGAAGTCCGCGACGTGCACCCGACGCACTATGGCCGCATCTGCCCGATCGAAACGCCGGAAGGCCCGAACATCGGCCTGATCAACTCGCTGGCCACCCACGCGCGGGTCAACAAGTACGGCTTCATCGAAAGCCCGTATCGTCGCGTGAAGGACGGCCAGGCCCAGGGCGAGGTGGTCTACATCTCGGCCATGGAAGAGTCGAAGTACACGATCGCTCAGGCCAATATCGAACTGAAGGACGGCCAGATCGTCGAGGACCTAGTCCCCGGCCGGATCAACGGTGAATCCCAGCTCCTGAACAAGGACGCCGTGGACATGATGGACGTGTCGCCGAAACAGGTCGTTTCGGTCGCTGCGGCCCTGATCCCGTTCCTGGAAAACGACGACGCCAACCGCGCGCTGATGGGCGCCAACATGCAACGTCAGGCCGTGCCGCTGGTGCAGTCGGACGCGCCGCTGGTCGGCACCGGCATGGAAGCGGTCGTCGCCGTGGACTCCGGCGCTGTCGTGGTCGCCCGTCGTGACGGCGTCGTCGAACAGATCGACGGCACCCGCATTGTCGTGCGCGCCACAGGCGACGTGGACGCCGCCCGCTCGGGCGTCGACATCTATCGTCTGTCGAAGTTCCAGCGTTCGAACCAGTCGACCTGCATCAACCAGCGCCCGATCGTGCGCGTGGGCGATCAGGTGAAGGGCGGCGACGTGATCGCCGACGGTCCGTCGACGGACCTGGGCGAACTGGCCCTGGGCCGCAACGCCCTGGTCGCCTTCATGCCCTGGAACGGCTACAACTTCGAAGACTCCATCCTGATCTCCGAGCGCATCGTGCGCGACGACGTCTTCACCTCGATCCACCTGGAAGAGTTCGAAGTCGCCGCCCGCGATACGAAGCTCGGGCCTGAAGAAATCACGCGCGACATCCCCAACGTCGGCGAGGAAGCCCTGCGCAACCTCGACGAAGCGGGCATCGTGGCCATCGGTGCCGAGGTCCAGCCGGGCGACATCCTGGTCGGCAAGGTGACGCCGAAGGGCGAAAGCCCGATGACCCCGGAAGAGAAGCTGCTGCGCGCCATCTTCGGCGAGAAGGCTTCGGACGTGCGCGACACCTCGCTGCGCCTGCCGCCCGGCGTCGCCGGCACCATCGTCGACGTTCGCGTCTTCAACCGTCACGGCGTCGACAAGGACGAGCGCGCCATGGCGATCGAACGCGCCGAGATCGAACGCCTGGGCAAGGACCGCGACGACGAGCTCAAGATTCTGGAGCGCAACGTCTATGGCCGCCTGAAGCCGCTGATCGTCGGCAAGAACGCCGTGTCGGGGCCCAAGGGCATCGGCCGCGGCGAGCTGACCGACGAGAAGCTGGCCGAGGTCAGCCGTGGTCTGTGGTGGCAGATCGCCCTGGACGACGAAAAGACCATGGGCGAGCTGGAAGCGATGAAGCGCCAGTTCGAAGACGCCCGCAAGCAACTGGACCGTCGTTTCGAAGACAAGGTCGAGAAGCTGCAGCGCGGCGACGAACTGCCCCCCGGCGTGATGAAGATGGTCAAGGTCTTCGTGGCGGTGAAGCGCAAGCTGCAGCCCGGCGACAAGATGGCCGGCCGTCACGGCAACAAGGGCGTCATCTCCAAGATCCTGCCGATCGAGGACATGCCGCACTTGGAAGACGGCACCCACGTCGACGTCGTTCTGAACCCGCTGGGCGTGCCGTCGCGCATGAACATCGGCCAGATCTTCGAAACCCATCTGGGTTGGGCCGCAGCGGGTCTGGGCAAGCAGATCTCCGGTCTGCTGGAAGCCTGGCAGCAGGGCGGGCAGAAGCAGGCCCTGGTCGAGCGGCTGACCGAAATCTACGGCGAGGAAACCCCTCTGCCGCAGGATGAGGAAGAGCTGATCGAGCTGGCCAAGAACCTGTCCAAGGGCGTGCCGTTCGCGACCCCCGTCTTCGACGGCGCGCACATCGGCGACATCGAGCGTCTGCTGGAAGAGGCGGGGCTGAACAAGTCGGCCCAGTCGATCCTGTACGACGGCCAGACGGGCGAGCAGTTCAAGCGCCCGGTCACGGTGGGCTACATCTACATGCTGAAGCTGCACCACCTGGTCGACGACAAGATCCACGCCCGCTCCATCGGCCCGTACTCGCTGGTCACCCAGCAGCCGCTGGGCGGCAAGGCGCAGTTCGGCGGTCAGCGCTTCGGGGAAATGGAGGTCTGGGCTCTGGAAGCCTATGGCGCCGCCTACACCCTGCAGGAAATGCTGACGGTGAAGTCCGACGACGTGGCCGGCCGGACCAAGGTCTACGAGGCCATCGTCCGCGGCGACGACAGCTTCGAGGCCGGCATTCCCGAGAGCTTCAACGTGCTCATCAAGGAAATGCGTTCGCTGGGTCTGAACGTGGAGCTGGAGAACAGCTGAGGCGTGAATGGTGAGCCGTGAATCGTGAGTGGGCCGATCCCGTCACGCTTCACGGCTCACGGATCACGAGCCGCTCTCCATCGACGAAGTTTTTAAGCGGCCCTCGCGCCGCAGAAGGAAACCAAGATGAACCAGGAAGTCCTGAACATCTTCAACCCGGTCCCGGTCACCCCGACCTTCGACCAGATCAAGATCGCCCTGGCCTCGCCGGAGAAGATTCGGTCGTGGTCGTTCGGCGAGATCAAGAAGCCGGAAACCATCAACTACCGCACGTTCAAGCCCGAGCGTGACGGCCTGTTCTGCGCCCGTATCTTTGGCCCGACCAAGGACTACGAATGCCTGTGCGGCAAGTACAAGCGCATGAAGTACAAGGGCATCATCTGCGAGAAGTGCGGCGTCGAAGTCACGCTGGCCCGCGTTCGCCGCGAGCGGATGGGCCACATCGACCTGGCCGCCCCGGTCGCCCACATCTGGTTCCTGAAGTCGCTGCCCAGCCGCATCTCGCTGATGCTGGACATGGCGCTGAAGGACGTCGAGCGCGTCCTGTACTTCGAAAACTACATCGTCACCGAGCCGGGCCTGACTCCGCTGAAGCAGAACCAACTGCTGACGGAAGACGAGTTCTATCGCTATCAGGAAGAGTTCGGCGACGACGGCTTCACCGCCGAGATCGGCGCCGAGGCCGTCCGCAACCTGCTGATGGGCATCGACCTGCACGCCGAGGCTGAAAAGCACCGTGGCGAGCTGGCCGACAATCCCTCGGAAATGAAGGCCAAGAAGGCCTCCAAGCGCCTGAAGCTGATCGAGGCCTTCCTCGAGTCCGGCAACAAGCCCGAATGGATGATCCTGACCATCGTGCCGGTCATCCCGCCGGAACTGCGTCCGCTGGTGCCGCTGGACGGCGGTCGTTTCGCGACCTCGGACCTGAACGACCTGTATCGCCGCGTCATCAACCGCAACAACCGCCTGAAGCGCCTGATGGAGCTGCGGGCGCCGGACATCATCATCCGCAACGAAAAGCGGATGCTGCAGGAATCCGTCGACGCCCTGTTCGACAACGGCCGTCGCGGTCGCGTCATCACCGGCGCCAACAAGCGTCCGCTGAAGTCGCTGGCCGACATGCTGAAGGGCAAGCAGGGTCGCTTCCGTCAGAACCTGCTGGGCAAGCGCGTCGACTATTCGGGCCGTTCGGTCATCACCGTGGGACCGGAACTGAAGCTGCACGAGTGCGGCCTGCCCAAGAAGATGGCGCTGGAGCTGTTCAAGCCGTTCATCTACGCGCGTCTGGACGCCAAGGGCCTGTCGGGCACCGTCAAGCAATCCAAGCGCATGGTCGAGCGCGAGCAGCCCGCCGTCTGGGACATCCTGGACGAGGTCATCCGCGAGCACCCGGTTCTGCTGAACCGCGCGCCGACGCTGCACCGTCTGGGCATCCAGGCGTTCGAACCCAAGCTGATCGAGGGCAAGGCCATCCGCCTGCACCCGCTGGTCTGCACCGCCTTCAACGCCGACTTCGACGGCGACCAGATGGCCGTTCACGTCCCGCTGAGCCTTGAGGCCCAGCTGGAAGCGCGCGTGCTGATGATGTCGACCAACAACATCCTGTCGCCCGCCAACGGCAAGCCGATCATCGTGCCGTCGCAGGACATCGTCCTGGGTCTGTACTATCTGTCGCTGGTCAAGGACGGCGAGCCGGGCGAAGGCAAGCTGTTCGCCAACATCGGCGAGATCGACGCCGCGCTGGACGCCAAGGTCGTGACCCTGCACAGCCGCATCAAGGCGCGCTGGACCGAGCAGGACGCCGAAGGCAATGAGGTGACCAAGGTCATCGACACCACGCCCGGCCGGATGAAGCTGGCGGCCCTGCTGCCGCGCAACCCGAACGTCGGCTATCGCCTGCTCGAAAAGAACCTGACCAAGAAGGAGATCGGGAACCTGATCGACGTGGTCTATCGCCACTGCGGTCAGAAGGCGACGGTCATCTTCGCCGACCAGATGATGGGCCTGGGCTTCCGCGAGGCGGCCAAGGCAGGCATCTCGTTCGGCAAGGACGACATCGTGATCCCGGCCAAAAAGGTCGAACTGGTCGCCGAGACCCGCACCCAGGTCGAGGAGTACGAACAACAGTACGCCGACGGCCTGATCACGCGCGGCGAGAAGTACAACAAGGTCGTCGACGCCTGGGCCAAGGCCACGGACCGGATCGCCGACGCCATGATGGGAGAGATCGCGCAGCCGCGCGTGCTGATCGAGGGCGAGAACCCCGACATCAACTCGGTCTTCATGATGGCCAACTCGGGCGCCCGCGGTTCGCAGGCGCAGATGAAGCAGCTGGGCGGGATGCGCGGCCTGATGGCCAAGCCGTCCGGCGAGATCATCGAGACGCCGATCACCTCGAACTTCAAGGAAGGCCTGACCGTCCTTGAATACTTCAACTCCACCCACGGCGCCCGCAAGGGTCTGGCCGACACCGCGCTGAAGACCGCCAACTCGGGTTATCTGACCCGCCGTCTGGTGGACGTGGCGCAGGACTCGATCGTCACCGAGCAGGATTGCGGCTCGACGCGCGGCATCACCCTGCGTGCGGTGATGGAGGGCGGCGACGTGCTGGTCTCGCTGGGTCAGCGCATCCTGGGTCGCTATGCGGCCGAGGACATCAAGGAGCCGGGCACCGATACGGTCCTGTTCCCCGCCGACACCTATCTGGTGGAAGAAGTGGTCGAGGCCGTGGACGCCGCCGGCGTGCAGTCGGTCAAGGTCCGCTCGGCCCTGACCTGCGAAGCCGACGCCGGCATCTGCGCCCACTGCTACGGCCGTGACCTGGCGCGCGGCACCAACGTCAACATCGGCGAAGCGGTCGGCGTCATCGCCGCCCAGTCGATCGGCGAACCGGGCACCCAGCTGACGATGCGGACCTTCCACATCGGCGGCACGGCCCAGGTGGCGGAAACCTCCTTCATGGAGGCGACCAACGCCGGTACGGCCCGCATCGCCGGCCCGACCGTCGTCGCGGCGCACGGCGACCTGGTGGCCATGAGCCGCAACGTCACCGTGACCGTCGTGGTCGACGGCAAGGACCGCGAGACCCACAAGGCTCCGTACGGCGCCCGCATCCGCGTCAAGGACGGCGGCGAGGTCGCGCGCGGCCAACGCCTGGCCGAGTGGGACCCCTACACCACCCCGATCCTGACCGAAGTGGGCGGCGTCGTCCGCTTCGAGGACCTGGTGGAAGGCCTGTCCGTCAAGGAAGAGACCGACGAAGCGACGGGCATCGCCCAGCGCGTGGTCTCCGACTGGCGCGCCAGCCCGCGTGGTTCGGACCTGCGTCCGGCCATGGGCGTCACCCTGGGCGACGCCTACGCCAAGCTGTCGTCCGGTTCTGACGCCCGCTATCTGCTGCCGGTGGGCGCGGTTCTGTCCGTGTCGAACGGCGACGAGGTCAAGCCTGGCGAGATCATCGCCCGCGTTCCGACCGAAGGCGCCAAGACCCGCGACATCACCGGCGGTCTGCCGCGCGTCGCCGAACTGTTCGAAGCTCGCCGTCCCAAGGACTGCGCGGTCATCGCCGAGATGGATGGTCGCGTCGAATTCGGTCGCGACTACAAGAACAAGCGCCGCATCAAGATCACGCCGGAAGTCAACGCCGACGGCGTGCAGGGCGAGCCGGTCGAGTTCCTGATCCCCAAGGGCAAGCACATCTCCGTCCACGACGGCGATCTGATCCAGAAGGGCGACTACATCATCGACGGCAACCCGGATCCGCACGATCTGCTGCGCATCCAGGGCGTCGAGGCGCTGGCCGAATATCTGGTGAACGAGGTGCAGGAGGTCTATCGCCTGCAGGGCGTGCCGATCAACGACAAGCACATCGAAGTCATCGTGCGTCAGATGCTGCAGAAGGTGGAAGTCCTGGACGCGGGTGAAACCACCCTGATCCGCGGCGACACCGTCGAAGTCGCCGAAGCGGTCCTGGAGAACGCCAAGGTCGAGAAGCGCGGCGGTCGTCAGGCCACCACCCAGCCCGTCCTGCTGGGCATCACCAAGGCGTCGCTGCAGACCCGCAGCTTCATCTCGGCGGCGTCCTTCCAGGAAACCACGCGCGTCCTGACCGAGGCCTCGGTCCACGGCAAGAAGGACATGCTGGAGGGCCTGAAGGAGAACGTGATCGTGGGTCGTCTGATCCCGGCGGGCACGGGCGCCTATCTGCGCAGCCTGCAGAAGATCGCCAACGAGCGCGACGCGGAACTGACCCAGGCCCGCGAAGATGCGATCGAGCCGCTGCCGGCCGATCTGCAACTGGAGCTGGAGAGCAGCGAAGGCTGATCTCCGGGTTCGGAACCAACGACATGAAGAGGGCGGCGCCGGCGACGGCGCCGCCCTTTTTCTTGTGGCTTGACGCGGCGTCGGGTTGTGCGGAGATAGTTCGAGGTTGTTCGGGAGGCCGCCGTGACGAAATCGGACAAGGTGCTGTGGGGGCTGACGGCCCTGGTGTTGTCGCTGTTCGTCTGGGTGGAGGCCAAGACGATGATGCTCAATCTCGGCGCCGCCATGCACGACGCCCATTGCCAGGACCACGGATGAACCAGCCGCTCGGCTGCCCAAGGCGTGTGTGGGGCGCATCATGACCAAGGAAAAACGGGCGTCGCCCGCTGCGATCGCCTTGAACGTCGTCCTGTGGTGCGGGGTGGGCTACGTCGGTCTTGCCATGGGCGCGATGCATCTTGGGCAGGTGATGCACGATATCCACTGTCAGGATCATCGCTGACGTCGTTGTCAGTCCTTACCGCCAATGCGTAATCCGCCGATGCTCGCCGAGAAGCCCTGACGGTGGCGTTCGCCTCGGTTGATCGTCGACTCCGCGCCTTGGCGCATTTCCACGCCGGGAACGTCGCCCAGGTGAGCCCCGGCGCAGCCCGTGCCGAAGTTGGAGCCGGGGCAGTCGCCCGGCCCGACTACGCCGACGCCCCCGGACAAGGGGCGGTTCATCATCTCCCATTCCGCGAGGCGTCGCGCGCCCTCGCGGGCGAAGCGGGCGTCGCGTTCGGGGTTGCCGGTGCCGGTGATCGGGGCGGCGTTCAGGCCGCGACGCATGGCGTCCTCGCGGCAATGGGCGCGCTCGGCGGCGTTCAACCGATCCGGGGTGGTGCAGCCGATCAAACCCTGGCGCAGGGCGCGGGCCATGGCGTTGGTCCGGTCGCCCGGATCGACGCGCCACGGATCGGCGGGGACCGGCACGCCCTGCGGCGCGGGCGCGGCGAGGCGGGGACGCAGGGGCGCCGGGCGCGCATCCGGCAGGGGCGACGCCTGGGGCGTGGCCGGGGTCTGAATGTTGCGGGCGTCGCGCGGCGCGGCGGCGGGCGCCGGGGCCGGCGGCTGGATCGCCGGGCGCGGCCGTTCGTCCGGCAGCAGGGGACGCGGCGTGATGTCCACATAGACGGGCCGCTGTTCCGGCGCGGTCAGCGGCGCGTCGATCCCCAGGGCCGTCAGGGACAGGACGGCGATCAGACCGGCGTTGATGACGACCGAGGCGGAGGCCAGGGCGACCTTTCGCCAGTCCGGGCGGCGCCGTCGCGACCAGGGGCCAGGCGGAAACATCGACGCAGCGGTCATTCGCGACGCTTTCTGAGGTTGGGCAGGAAGCCGTCCCGCGAGGAGAAGAGATCGATCCGAATATTCACGTCGGGGCATCCTGCCACGGGGTTTGGGTCTTCGCACGACCCTTTGACGCGCGACGGATCGGCCCGCTGAGCCTCCCACTCCGCCAGACGGCGCGCGCCTTGACGAGCGAAGGCGGCGTCGCGTTCCGCATCGCCCGTGCCCCGGATGACGGGAACGGCCTCGGCGTCGGCCCAGCGGTCTTCGCAGACACGGCGGGCGTCGAGCGACAGGCGGTGAGGGGCGTCGCACGACAGGAGGGGGACCCTCTGCCCCGGGACGGCGGCATCGACCCGCCAGCGGCCGTCGATCCCGTCGTGCGTTGCCGCCTCGGTCAGGGCCTGGCGCGGCGACATGGCCGTTCCGCCGCTGTCCGACGCATCCGTCGGGGACGCCTGCGGCCGGCGGGTCGCGGCGAGTGTTTCCTCCAATGGAGGGGCGGAGGCCGACTTCGGCGCGCGGGCAAGGGTCGGCCAGGCGTCGTCCAGATAGACGATTATCGACCCGGCGGACGGCGGCCGGACGCCCAGCTTCACATCGGTCATGCAAAGAAGCGCGACGGCCCCCGCGTTCAGGCCGACGGACGCCGCTGCAAAGCCCGCCTTGCGCCAAGCCAGACGGGCGCCGGTCGCGTTCGCCCTCATCGCGTCAGGTCCGACATCGAATCCGCCATGCGTCAGTTCAAGCCGAATAAGGATCGAAGGCCGGGGTAGGGGCCGTCTCCCTCGCGGTAGTCGCGCCAGCGTTTCTTGACAGCGGCCTCCTTGGCGAAGGCCGCTGTCCGATCCTCGTCACTGGAGCGCACCATCGGCGCGGAGGGCTCCGCGGCCGCCATGGCCAGCGCGCGGCAGGTCTGCCTGTCCTGCAAAGATCGCGCTTCACCGGGGCGGCAATCCGGCCCTTCGCTCCGCGCCGCAGCGCCCGGCGGCCAGGCGAGGTTGGCCGAGGCGCGGGGGCGGACGGTCCAGCGCGGATCGTAGTCGGGCGTCGCAGCAACATCCGACTTCGGCGGCTTGGTCGGCGCCGAAGGTCGATCCCCGAGAAGTTGCGGGGAGGGCGCCGCCGGGCGGTCTGCCGCCGCCTGCATGGCAGGGGGTGGCTGTCGCTGGACTGGGGGCTTGATGAAGACGGGCTCGATATCGACGTAGATGGGAGACGACGCCGGGATTCGTCGTGAGGCCGGGCGTCGATCCTCAAGGTCGAGCAGCGCCAGCACGCTTGCATTGATCGCAAGCGAGAGCGTAATCGCCCCTGTTCTGGCCAGCCCCGCCATAAACCATCCCCGGTTGGTCGTTCGATCAAGCTGAACGCGAAGCGTGGCGGGTTTCAGGCCGAACGACGCTCTAATGAAGACGGTCGCGCTCGTTCGTAATGCGGTGCGGAGCGAGGGGTTAACGGGCGTTCTTGACCTGAGGCCCCATCCCGCGTAGAAGCCGCGCACTCTCGAGGCGTGGCCGGTTCGCCGGTTGCCGAGAGCGTGACAATCGAACGGACGGGCTGTGCCCGCCGGAACGCCCAAAGCGCGCGTTCCGGCCCTTTGTGTTTTGTATTTCCGGTTCACCGGAGCAAACCGGGGGCGTTCGGGTCAGGCCCTCAGTCTCGATGACACCCGGGCGAGGGGATGGTCCCCCGTTCACAAGAAGGCGAGAGGCGCTTCGGTCGAAAGACACACGCCTCCATCAGAAGTCGAGACGAGTTTCGAATGCCTACGATCAACCAGCTGATCCGCAAGCCGCGCAAGCCCAAGCCCACCCGCAACAAGGTGCCGGCCCTGGAGGGTTCGCCCCAGCGTCGCGGCGTCTGCACCCGCGTCTACACCACGACCCCGAAGAAGCCGAACTCGGCTCTGCGTAAGGTCGCCAAGGTCCGTCTGGCCAAGAACGGCTACGAAGCCGTGTGCTACATCCCCGGCGAAGGCCACAACCTGCAGGAACACTCGGTCGTTCTGATCCGCGGCGGCCGCGTGAAGGACTTGCCCGGCGTTCGCTACCACATCCTGCGCGGCGTTCTGGATACCCAAGGCGTCAAGGACCGCAAGCAGCGTCGTTCGCACTACGGCGCCAAGCGTCCGAAGTAAGCCATTCGCTTCCGGGCCGTCGCGCCCGGACGCCTTTTCTAGATATTCCCGGCGCAGGCCGGGCACTGCAAGGAATAACCCATGTCGCGTCGTCACCGCGCCCAGAAGCGTGAAGTTCTGCCGGATCCGAAGTTCGGGGACCTGGTCGTCACCAAGTTCATGAACTACGTCATGTACGAAGGTAAGAAGGCCGTCGCCGAAAACATCGTGTACGGCGCCTTCGACATCCTGGCCGACAAGAAGAAGGACCAAGAGCCGGTCGCCACCTTCCACGCCGCCCTGGACAATGTCGCCCCGTCGGTCGAAGTCCGTTCGCGTCGCGTCGGCGGCGCCACCTATCAGGTGCCCGTCGAAGTCCGCCCGGACCGCCGCCGCGCCCTGGCCATCCGCTGGCTGGTCAACGCCGCGCGCAAGCGTGGCGAGAACACCATGACGGAAAAGCTGGCGGCCGAGCTGCTGGACGCTTCGAACAACCGCGGCACCGCGGTCAAGAAGCGCGAAGACACCCACAAGATGGCCGAAGCCAACCGCGCCTTCAGCCACTATCGCTGGTAAGCGTCTTAAAAGCGCCAACTGCGGCGACTATCTGAGACTATCCGGCGCGGGCGGTTTGAGCTAAATCGCCCGCGCTCGCTTATCCGCCGCATCGACGATCATCCCCGAGGGCGCGCTTCGCGTCCTGCACTACTTCCAAGGCACGTTTTCATGGCTCGTACGCACAAGCTCGAGGACTACCGCAACTTCGGCATCATGGCCCACATCGACGCGGGCAAGACGACGACGACCGAGCGGATCCTGTATTACACCGGCAAATCCCACAAGATCGGCGAAGTCCACGACGGCGCCGCGACCATGGACTGGATGGACCAGGAGCAGGAACGCGGCATCACCATCACCTCGGCCGCGACGACCGCCTTCTGGCAGAACAAGCGCCTGAACATCATCGACACCCCCGGCCACGTGGACTTCACCATCGAGGTCGAACGTTCGCTGCGCGTTCTGGACGGCGCCGTGACGGTGCTGGACGGCAACGCCGGCGTCGAGCCGCAGACCGAAACCGTCTGGCGCCAGGCCGACAAATATTCGGTGCCGCGCATCGTCTTCGTCAACAAGATGGACAAGATCGGCGCCGACTTCGACAAGTCGGTGGAATCGATCCGCGACCGTCTGGGCGCCAAGGCCGTGCCGATCCAATTCCCCATCGGCGCCGAAAGCTCGCTGAAGGGCCTGGTCGACCTGGTCCGCATGAAGGCCGTGGTCTGGGACAACGACGGCCTGGGCGCGTCCTACCGTGACGAAGAGATCCCCGCCGACCTGGTCGACAAGGCCAACGAAGCCCGCCAGTACCTGATCGACAACGCTGTCGAGCTGGACGACGAGGCGATGGAAGCCTACCTCGAAGGCAACGAGCCCGACGAAGCCACCATCAAGAAGTGCATCCGCAAGGCCGTGCTGACCGGCGCCTTCTATCCGATCCTGTGCGGCTCGGCCTTCAAGAACAAGGGCGTGCAGACGCTGCTGGACGCCGTGGTCGACTATCTGCCGTCGCCGCTGGACATCCCGCCGACCCCGGGCATCGACTTCAAGACCGAAGAACCCATCACCCGCAAGGCGTCGGACGACGAGCCCCTGTCGGTTCTGGCCTTCAAGATCATGGACGACCCCTTCGTCGGCTCGCTGACCTTCTGCCGCCTGTATTCGGGCAAGATGGAAACGGGCATGAGCCTGCTGAACTCCAGCCGCGACAAGAAAGAGCGCGTCGGCCGGATGCTGCAGATGCACTCCAACAACCGCGAAGACGTCAAGGAAGCCTACGCCGGCGATATCGTCGCCCTGGCCGGCCTGAAGGAAACCCGCACCGGGGACACCCTGTGCGATCCGCTGAAGTCGCCCGTCATCCTGGAGAAGATGGAATTCCCGGCCCCGGTCATCGAGATCTCGGTCGAGCCCAAGACCAAGGCCGACCAGGAAAAGCTGGGTGTCGCCCTGGCCAAGCTGGCTTCGGAAGATCCGTCCTTCACCGTCTCGACCGACCACGAGTCGGGCCAGACGATCCTGAAGGGCATGGGCGAGCTTCACCTGGACATCAAGATCGACATCCTGAAGCGCACCTACAAGGTCGAGGCCACCATCGGCGCGCCGCAGGTCGCCTATCGTGAATCGCTGGGCCGCAAGGTCGACATCGACTACACCCACAAGAAGCAGACCGGCGGTACGGGCCAGTTCGCCCGCGTCATGATCACCTTCGAACCCGGCGAGCCGGGCTCGGGCTTCGTGTTCGAGAACTCGATCGTCGGCGGCGCGGTGCCGAAGGAATACATCCCCGGCGTCGAAAAGG
This sequence comes from Brevundimonas sp. EYE_349, assembly GCF_023147505.1. Taxonomy (GTDB): domain Bacteria; phylum Pseudomonadota; class Alphaproteobacteria; order Caulobacterales; family Caulobacteraceae; genus Brevundimonas. The sequence goes on from NZ_JAHXPB010000014.1 coordinate 22,103, forward strand.
GCCTGAACTCGGCCAAGGACAACGGCCTGCTGGCCGGCTTCCCGCTGATCGACTTCAAGGCGACGCTGACGGACGGCAAGTTCCACGACGTCGACTCCAGCGTGCTGGCGTTCGAAATCGCGTCGCGCGCCGCCTTCCGCGAACTGAAGGAGAAGGGTGCGCCCAAGCTGCTCGAGCCGATCATGGCGGTGGAAGTCGTGACCCCCGAGGAATACCTCGGCTCGGTCATCGGCGACCTGAACGGCCGTCGCGGCATGATCCAGGGTCAGGACATGCGCGGCAACGCCACTGTCGTGAACGCCTTCGTGCCGCTGGCCAACATGTTCGGCTATGTGAACACGCTGCGCGGCATGTCGCAGGGCCGCGCCCAGTTCACCATGCAATACGACCACTACGAGCCGGTGCCGCAACACGTCGCCGACGAAGTGATCAAGAAGTACGCCTAAGCTTTTCCTTTTGGAAAAGCGCACCTAAATAGCGCCCGGTCGGCCGTCGGCCGGGCGCCCTTAACCCCCAAACTGCAGGAACCCCGGTTCGGGGACCTTAGGAGCTAGAGAATGGCCAAGGAAAAGTTCGAACGCACGAAGCCGCACTGCAACATCGGCACGATCGGTCACGTTGACCACGGCAAGACGACGCTGACGGCGGCGATCACGATGACGCTGGCGAAGGCTGGCGGCGCGA
>NZ_JAHXPB010000015.1 GCF_023147505.1 Brevundimonas sp. EYE_349
AACCCTCACTCACCACGTCGAAAGATATAGCCGCCGCCAGTTCTTGACCGGTATAAGTAAGGATAGGTGGCGGACACCGTTGGAGGTCATGTTCCAACGAGGATCAGCAGGTCGATCACCCTTTCAGTCCAGCGGATATCGTGATCTCGCTGATTGTGCTCGGCCGGTGCTTGGGCATTCCCGAGTAGTCGAAGTTCCGCCAGCGCGTTTCGGCCTCCAGAACCTCGCCCCATGCCCTTTCGAACATCGTCGTCAGGACGAAGAACGATGGATGGGTTGATGAGACAGACAGCCCTCTCGACGCCGCCAGCGCGAGCAGGTGCGTCTCTACGGCATTCGTCTGATCGTCGAGGCTCTCGAAAATTGCTTTTCGCTTGGCGGCCGCATCGTCAGAACCGGCGATGGCAGCAAACGCTTCGATGCGACCGCCTTTATGCGCTGCCCCGAACAATCGGCATTCTTCCTCATAGGTCGCGCGACCGGCCATCGGATCAGGGTCGTGAAGAATGGCTTGGGCGCGTCGATAGAGTTCGCTTTCACGCCACTCCTCGATCATCGAGACCACGGTGTGGACTGGAAGCCGGTTTGCGTCATCCTGAAGCGCGGTCCAATCCTGCTGACCACTTCTGCGCCGGTAACTCCGCTTGATCGAGGCTGTGCGGTGATCCCTAAAGGCTTTCACTTCGGCTTTGGGATACCAAGAGGTCCCGCCGGTTGGGCTGGTCGTAGAGCGATAATAGGCTGGGCCGCGACCTACCCCCTCCGCGTCAGGCATGGCGAGATTGGCCAAATAGCCCTCGCTAATTTCCATCGCTTCGGCCGCCGCTTTCCGGGAGAGGAGGTCGGCTTCAGGAATGCCGAGCAACCCAGCGAGCGCGGATTTTGTAATCGAACGATAGGGAGAAGCGGCTTCGGACATCCGTTCAACCTCGCACTCCGAAGCTTACGATCCGGTTTCGGAGAGGCCCCGGAATGATAGTTCGGATGCCAATGTGAGAACTCGGAAGCTGAAGTGAAAATGCGCCCCTCGATCATCATTTCCCTGTGCTCGACCGAGACGACGCCAAACATCACAACTGCCTCATCACTTACCGATGAGGACATCACAACACATGGTCACCCGCCGCCAAAAGGTCGCTCAAGTTCAGAAGGCTCCGGCCGCCAACGACAACCTGCCCAACACTACGCCGCCGTCCGCTTCGCCGACCGCGCGACTGGTGAAGGGTGAATGCATCGACGCCATGGACGCTATGTCCGCTGGATCGGTTGATCTGGTCGTGACGTCGCCGCCCTATCTGAACATCGGCAAGCCCTACGGCGACGCCTTCGCCAGCGTCGAAGATTACATCGAATTCTCGCGGCAGTGGATTACGGCGGCGGCGCGTGTGCTGAAGCCCGGCGGCGCGATGTGGATCAATGTCGGAACGCATAAGGCTGGGCCGAACAGCCGCGTGCCCATCACCTACTATCTGTTCCCGCTCATTGTAGGGACCGGACTGACGTTCATTCAGGAGATCGTTTGGGATCGTCGCGCCCAGCAGAACACCACGCAACGCTTCTCTACCCGTTCGGAACGCTGGCTCTATCTGGTGAAGCCCGGTGTGCTTAAGGGCGGGCGCGGTCGTCCGAAGACGATCATGCCCACCTTCAATCTAGACGATGTGCGACGTCCTTCGACGTCGGCTGACAAGCGCAACAATCCGGCAGGCGCAAACCCGGCTGACATCTGGGCCTTCACGCAGGTCCACGGAACTTCGAAGGAGCGCACCAGCCATCCGTGCCCGTTCCCGCAAGCCATGATCGAGCGCATCGTGCTGGCCTGCTCGAACCCCGGTGAGGTCGTGCTCGATCCTTTTGGTGGGTCGGGAACGACGGGTGCTGCGGCGATTGCTCACGGTCGTTCGGCAGTGGTGATTGAGCGCGAGCCGACCTACTGGCCGATCATCGAGAAGCGTCTTTGCCTGACGGAGGCCGACAAGCCCGCGACGGTAGTGAATGGGGATTGCCTTAGCGAAATGGCCAAGATGGCTGACGGATCGGTCGATATCATCTTCACCAGCCCGCCCTACAACCTCGGTGAATCGAGCGGCGGCGGTTTCAAAGGACAAAAAGGGCGCGGCAAGTGGAAGAACGCCAAGCTGGCTGACGGCTATGACGGGTATGACGACGCCATGCCCTATGCCGATTATGTGGCATGGCAAAAGAAATTTCTCACGGAGTGCTGGCGCTTGATCCCCGAGGATGGGGCCATCTTCTATCAGCACAAAAATCGTGTGCAGAAGGGTTTGCTGCGGACGCCGCACGACCTCAATCCCGGCTTGCCGCTGCGCCAGATCATTGTCTGGGATCGCGGCTCGGGTCATAACTTCAACGCCGCCTTCGCCCTGCCTACGCACGAGGTGATCTACATCTTCGCCAAGCCGAAGTTCCGCTTCCGCAAAGGTCATGGGCTGAAGGATGTCATGAAGCTGCTGGCAGATAAGGGCAATCAGCATCCCGCCCCGTTCCCGGTCGAACTGCCGCGCATGATCATCGCGGCGACGAATGCCAAAACGGTCCTCGACCCCTTCCTCGGTTCTGGATCGACGGGCGTGGCCGCTTTAATGGAGGGCCGCCGCTTTATCGGCATCGAGCAGTCAGCGGACTACTGCCGGATGGCCGAGGAACGCCTCGGCGTCGTTCTTCAAGGAGATGCGCCGCTGCCGGATGATCTGCGTGGAAGTTCCAATGACAATGCCGATCTCGCAGCGGATCAAGCTCCGACGCTCGGCGACGCGGCTTAGGAGGCGTCGCTGGACGGGAACACATCCGGCCACAGGTTCAGCGGCATCGATATGGGCGGTCGCCCGAGGATGCCGCTGAACACCTCCATCAGCCGTTCGACATCTGCCAAATGGAAGAACTCGAAGTGCTCCAGAGCGGCCCAAGCGTAGCGGTTAGTGGGAAGATGCTGATCCAGCCAGCCTTGCACGCTCGCTATGTTTGCCTCTCGGACAAGCAGGGAAACGTCTCCGGTAGGCCGCAGGTCGCCGAAGGCGCATCGAACATAAATTGCCTCCGCGACCGACGAGAGGGTGAGAAGCTGGTCGCCCATCGGACTCGTGACTGCGCCGGTTCTCATCTGCCGGAGAACTGCCTCCAGCGTCGCCTCGTTGTCGCTGGGAAACTGGAAGACGTGGTGATAGTTCATCGTCGCGCCTCCGGCTTCAGCCAAAGCACCGCCCAAGCGACCCTCGCCGCCAGCATCAGGCGGCCTTCACGCCACAGGGTCTGGAAGAGTTCGATCAGCGCGTCTGGTGATGCCTCGCGACCTGATCGCAGACACATGTAGTTTTCGGCGCGGCCGAGCCACGCGGACGAAAAATGTCTGCGTGAATCGGTCAACCCGCGTTCCAGAAAGTAGTGGTAGATGTCCATATCGGAGCCTTTCGTTTCCGATATTTATCTCGACCACGGACCCTTGATGAATACTCCTGCTGCAATGAGTTCAGCCACCATTGAGATCGCTGGTCGAAACTGGCTCACCGCTCAACTGCTTCTGCGGGGCTTCGAGGTAGCGACACCTGTTGTCGATCAGGGGGTCGATCTGATCGTCTTCAGAGAAGTAGGCGAGAGGGGTATTCGGGCCTTGCCCCTGCAACTGAAGTGCGCGTCTGTCGCGACATTCGGTTTGGATAGAAAATACGAAGGAAGGGGCATTCCTCTGGTCTACATATGGGACGTGTTGGGCCAGCCTACGGCATTTTTCCTGACCTATGAGGAAGCACTTGAGGTTCTGGGAGAGGCCGCCATCTCTACGAAATCGTGGACCGTTGGCGGCAAGTATACCGTCACGAATGTCGGCTCGCGGTTGCGTGAAAAGCTCGCCTCATACTCGCCCCGTTGGGACTGGCTTGCAGACCAGCTTGCCGAGCAGCCGACGTCTGGATCGCGCTGACGATACTCACTGTCGAGCGTGGACCAATTCCGCGAAGCCTCGCACGTTGAGCAGCCATCGCTGCTGGACGTCCGAGTAGGTCGGGAACAGCGGCGCCGGGATAACCAACTGGACCTGCTCCAGAGCCATTTCATTGGTCTGGTTGGTGCTGATGCTTGGCTCCAGCGTAAGGAGGTGCTTACGAGGAATGCGCGCTGCCTCGTTCAGTATCTGCCGCCAACGATCTTTGCAGGTGGATTTCGCCGCAAGCATGGTGAGCCGGTCGGCCGGAAATGTCGGGTCGGCGTAGTGCGGAATCGAAGGGAAGATGAAATCAGGCTTGAGACGATTCTCGGTGACACCCGTTCTCGTGTAGCTGATCCCGAGATCGCCGAAGACCTGTTCAAGGTGATTCTCCAACGCCGATCCAGCGCGAGATTTTCGCCTTTGAAGGGCACTCTGGACCAGCTTGATAAAGGCATCAGGCTCGGCATCTCCCTTGGCGGTCAGTTGCTGTAGCTGCTCCCCCAGCAGATGCTTTTCCAGCGTTCGAAACAGGATTTCCTCCCGCTCCATCCATGCCACGAGGGCTGCGTCTGGGTCGTCCTTCGCGCTGATGTCTTTAAGGGTGCTACGGGCGTAAGCCGAGAATTCGAGTGTCTTGGGGAAGGCTCCCGCGAACCGCTCCATCATCTGATCGAGATAGTTGGGAGCCTCTTCCTCGATCTCGATCCCGATAGCTTCGAGAACCGTGCGTGCCGCGAACCCAATGCGATCCTGCTCCGTTTCAAGTTCGGATTTGACAGAGAAGCCGGGATGCGCGCCTTCGCCAAACCCGAAGAGCCATTGAATTTGACGTTCAATGGTCGTGCCGGACTCGGCGACTATTGCGAGAACACTGCCACCAGCAAGCCGCGCGATTAGGAGAAGGTCGCCTTCTGCGGCGCACATAGAGACGAGATTAGTTGGGAAGTAGAGGCGATACTCGGTTCTCATCACACCACGCTCCAGCCGAGCTTTGGCACGAGCGTCATACCAAGTCAGGAAGCCCTCATCCGAAACCGGCTGATCCTCCTGATCGGTCAGATAGAGAAAGCGCGCGGGATACCGGACCTTGCCTTCCGGCTCGCCGAACATGGCGCGAAACCCCTCAACGCCATTGAACTCATGCTGGTTGGACTTGATGACGTCTGCCTCGACGCCACTGAGTCTCTTGACCCCTACGCTCTGAAAATACTGCGACAGATAGCCGTGCTTCACTGGCTCTTTCCCCGCTCAAGGTCTGCTCGGAATACGCTCGGATGTTCCGGCCTTAAGTAGGCATGGTAAACGACGAAACGACCGAATCGCCAGCGTCGGTCAACTGGAACGCGAATGACTGATTTGACGGACCCCTCTGCCGTATGCACGCTGATTGCGGGCATGGACGCAGAAGACGTGGGCGCGCTGCTGGGCTTCAAGGGCCAAAGGGCGAAAAACCGTGGCCTGTTCGTCAAATCGGTAGCCAATAAAATCCTTGAACACGGAAAACGGCCTGTTCTATCGGCCGCTAAACATGTTCGCCAATGATGTGAAATCTTTCACGAGCGCGGGGCCATCCGCCTTCGGGATGTTCAAGACCCGGCCGTAGGCACTGGCCAATCTGAACGAGCGATCTCTGCCGATGTGTCGCCATCACGAAGCCAGTTGGCCGCCCTGTCGAGGGTGAACTCAACCAAATCCTTCGGCCCGCGCAGCGCGCATTCCCAGATCGTCAAAGTCCTCCAGCCCATGCTGTGAAGCTCTTGGAGTTGGCGTGCGTCGCGAGTCTGATTCCCTTCCAGCTTTTGTCGCCAGAAGTCCGTGCGGGTCTTCGGCACTTTTGTCAGGGAGCAGCCGTGAGCATGCCAGAAGCAGCCGTGAACCAGAATTGCCGCCGAGTATCTCGACAGCACAAGGTCTGGACGACCCGGCAGTGTCGATCCATGCAATCGAAACCGGAATCCTCGCGCGTGAAGACCGCGCCTGACGAGATGTTCTGGTTTCGTGTCCTTTCCTCGAATGCCCGACATCATTCGGCTTCGGGTGGCTGCATCAACGATGTCCGCCATCAGATCATCCGAACAGCGGCTCCTGCACCACGCCAGACTCGTTCTGCTCCAAGATGGCCTCGACATGCGGGGTCATGATGCGCGCTACTTCCTGCATCACCGGCATCACGACGCTGTTGCCGAACTGCCGGTAAGCCTGTGTGTCGCTGACCGGAATCTTGAAGGTATCAGGGAAGCCCATCAGACGTGCACATTCGCGAGGGGTCAAACGGCGGGGGCGTTTCTTGCTTCCCTGATCGACAAGGATTTCAGACCCATCCTTGTAGTAGCGAGCGGACAAGGTGCGGGTCACGCTCTCGGCCGTCACCTTGCCAAAGCCGAACCCATTGCCCGCAGCCTTATGCTTCTCCGCATACTTCTGGAGATACTCCCAGAGCTTGGGTGTGAGAGTGAACTTCGGCTGAACAACGTTCTTTTCGTAGTCGAAGTAGCGATCCCCATCCCAAGGAAGCAGCGGTTCGCTCCCGTCAGTTTTGTGGAGGATCGAACCCAAGCGGGGACCGGGCGATGGTAGCTGGAGGTCGTCCCACGAAAATCCGGTCTTGCGCTTGAAACCGACGATGATGATCCGCTCACGATGCTGTGGCGTGAAATGCTGCCCGTCGATGACCTTGGTATGGACGTCATAGCCCAACTCATCTCGAAGGGTCTGCACGATCACGCGGAAGGTGTTGCCGCCATCATGGGACACCAGATTCTTCACGTTCTCAAGCAGGAAGGCGGCTGGCTGTTTCGCCTCGATGATCCGTGCGACGTCGAAGAAGAGTGTGCCCTGTGTCGTGCATTCGAAGCCGTGCGGCCGTCCGAGGGAGTTTTTCTTGCTCACACCGGCAATGCTGAATGGCTGGCATGGGAAGCCCGCGAGAAGGACGTCGTGATCGGGCACATCCGCCGCTTCAACGGGAACGATGTCACCGATGAACTCATGATCGTCACCATGATTGGCGAGATAGGTCTTCTTGGAAAAGTCGTTCCACTCGCTGGTGAAGACGCACCGTCCACCATGTGCCTCGAAGCCCAGCCGAATTCCGCCAACCCCAGCGAACAGGTCAATCACCCTAAAGCGCGCATCGTTGGCCGGAAGGGGTTGATGAGATTGTAGGATTCCGCGCAGGGCTGCTTCCAGCATCGCTGGACAAGCAATCTCCCCCTTCTCCCAACGACGGATCGTCTTCGCATCCTTGCCAATCAGATCGGCGATTTCCTTTTGCGAAAAGCGTTCTCGCGCTTGCCGCAGCACATCAAGGGATTCGGACTGACGCATCTGGCACTCTTCGCTGGGAATTTCAGCGGACATTATGTCCGTTCTTTTTCCCATGCCAGTCATTTGTTCTCTTTGTGTGCTCAATTGTTGGGTCGCCATCGTGCGCGGCGGACGCAGGCTCGCTCGAACAACAGTTGGTCTCTCGCATCATCGAGGAGGGTCAATCGATTTTCGATCATCTTCAGGTCGCTTACGCTGATCGCATCCGAGCAGGTGCGGCCAGCGAGCAAAACGGCCCTCCTCTCCAAAACGGCGATCTGCCGGGTGAGGTCCGCCTCGCGAGCGCGATCTGACTGGGACACTTGCGTCATACCCATTCCATTTCCTTGGTGAAGTGGCGGTAGCTCGACCGACCCTCGCCGCCTCCAGCCTCATTGATCCGGGGGATGCCGATCTCGTCGCATTTCGCCTCGACGTCGGCGAACAGGCTCAACGGCACGGGGCGATTTCGTTCGATGTGGACGTCTCGAAGAAGCCAGCCCACCCCTGCCGTCAAAGGGCGAAATTCCACGAGGCACTCACCACGGAACTCGGCCAGAGCCATGCGCCCAGCCGCGACATCGGCGAGGCGGTGACGAAGGCAGTTCCTGTAGCGACGGCCAGCCGTCAACACGTCTCTCATCGAGAGCAGAGGACGTAGTTCGTTGTCGCTCGATGCGATGGGATGCGGAGGCAGTTGATCGGCACGCTGTAGGAATCGGTCGAGCAACCGAGCAAGCGTGGAGGTCGGACGCATCCCGTCGATAGCTCCAGCTACCACCTCATCGGTCGCTTTCGAGTTCAGCGACTGGATGAAGCCGATGGCCTGATTGAACATCAGGGCTTCGCCGCCGCTGTCGATCCGCTCCAGCGTGTTGGCATGCCGCCAGCGTGGATCGAGCGCGTTCAGGACATCCAGCTTCCGACAGGTGATCCGACCTGAACCGCGCAGCGCATCCGCTGCTCGCGTATCCTCATCAGCGAGGAGGTCGCGAAGAGCGATGTAATCTCTGGGACGCGGCAGAGGTCGTTCGCCGATCTTCGTCAGCATGCTGGCAAAGCCTTCGGGGACTTCACCGAACGCTTGTCGCAGGATGTCGCCGGGGCGGCCATGGCGGATCACCTCCGCGAACGACATCGGGAGCAGATCGTCACCGGCATCGTAGAGGCCGACCTGTTCCTCCCGAGATGCCAGCGCAGCGAAGATCGCCTGTCTGCGAGCGGGCGCCGCCGTCAGAACGCGGGCCAGAACACCGGGAGCGGCGTCATCCAGCTTCACCAGCGCGTTCGTGCACCAGCCGAGCAAGCCTCCATCACGCATGGGCGGCCTCCCATGGGAACCGGCCCTGCCCTTGATTGTTCGGCGCGCTCTGGAACGCGACCCACCGCCACTTTCGCGTTTCGGCCGGGGTTGTCGGCAGGTCGAAGATGATCCGCTGCGGTTTGTTGGTCAGTTCGTTCAGGATTGCCTGAACTGCTGCCCCCTCCGGCATCACCACGGGCACGGTGACATGCCCTTCAGCCTCGGCCGGAGGTTCGACGAAGAGCCATTCCGTCGTTGAAAGCCACTGATGTCGGCCCACGACGTGGTTCAGGAATGCTTCGAGTTCGATCCCATCGACCTCGCCTGCCTCATCAAGGACTGCGCTGACCGCGAGACATCGCAGCGGCTCTTCGAACGGCTCCAACTGACTTCCTGTGTGGTGGAAGTTTCATGGTGTCACGGAAGCTGAATCCGTCAACCAAATCGCCGTCACATCGCGGCCGGAGGCAGGAGTTTCTCCCCAACGTCGCCAACAGGAGTCTTTACCCAGCATCACCAATGCCCTTTCGTCCTCGTCAATGTTCTGCATATGTTCCTGCATGGATGCAGCCGCTTACAAAGGTGCCGAGACAACAGGCTTCCAAAGCCCGGCACAGGATCACGTTGAGGCCGTGCCCGATCTGGCCGAGTTGCTGGAGCTACGGCGGCCCCAGAGGTATGCGGTTCGGGTCAAGGGTGAAGGGCTACGACAGCGCGGCATCCACGGCGGCGACATCCTCGTGGTCAACACCGACGCGGCTCCAGCCTCTGGAAAGGTCTGCGTAGCGTTCCTCCATGGTGATGTCGTGCTGGCCGTGCTGACCGAGAAAGACGGCCAATGGTGGCTGGAGCCTTCCAACCATGCGCCTCAACCTGTGTCCGACGAGACAGAGGTCTGGGCCATGATCGCCGCGTTGGTTCGGACTGATGTCTGATGTTCGGGCTGATCGACGGCAACAACTTCTATGTATCCTGCGAGCGGGCTTTTGACCCGACGCTGATCGGAAAGCCGGTGATCGTGCTGTCGAACAACGACGGCTGCGCCATCGCGCGATCTGCCGAAGCCAAGGCCCTCGGGATCAAGATGGGCGAGGTCTGGCATCTGTCGAAGCGCAAGCCGGAGTTTCGGGGCGTGATCGCCAAGTCCTCAAACTACGCCCTCTATGGCGACATGAGCCGCCGGGTGTTCGAGGTTCTGTCGGAGAGTTTTCAGAAGGTCGAGCCTTACAGCATCGACGAGATGTTCGTGGACCTGACCGAGTTCGCGCGAGTGGACTACTGCCGCCGGGTTCGAGATCGCGTGCGGCGCATCACGAAGATTCCGACCTGTATCGGAATCGGCCCGACGAAGACGCTGGCGAAATTGGCGAACAAACACGCGAAGAGCGGGCCGACCGGTGTGTCTGATTTCAGCGACATTGACGCCCGCCGTGAGGCGTTCGCCGAAATGTCGATCTCGGAGATTTGGGGCGTAGGCGGACGCAATTCCGAGAAGTTAAACGCTCTCGGTATCTTCACGGTCCAGCAGTTTGCGGCCATGCCTTCGGCTTCGGTCAGGAAACTTATGACCGTCACCGGCCAGCGGACCCATGCCGAACTGCTCGGCGTATCGTGTATGCCGCTGATGCTCGCCCCCGACCAAAAGCAAACCGTCGCGGTGACGCGAATGTTTGGGCGCCCGGTCGAGACATGGGAGGACATGCGCGAGGCTTTGGCGGCGCACGCTTCACGCGCTGCCGAGAAAATAAGGAAGCATGGACTAGTGGCCAACGCCATTCAGGTGTTCTTCCACACGCACCCGCATAACGGCGACCCTTGGTATCATGGCCAGCGGTCGTTCGAGATCGAGCCAACATCGGACAGCTTTGCGCTGATCCGTCAGGCGGTTGGGGCTGGCCGTTCGATGTGGAAACCGAACACGCGATACGCCAAGGCCGGGGTGATCCTGCTGGACCTACACGCCGAGCGAGACGCTCCGCGCGACCTTCTGCCGACGACTGACCCAGTGCGATCCGAGAAGCTGATGACGGCGCTTGATGCGGTGAATGCGCGCTTTGGGCGGGGCACGCTTCGGCCCGGTGGGATCAGCCAGACAACATCGTGGTCCACGCGGGCCAACAACCGTTCACCTCGCTACACGACGCGCATCAGCGACCTGATGGAAGTTCGCGCATAATTCAAAATGATTACGTATGCCCGCCCAGCTTGCGGGAACGCAGCTTTACCTCATGGCCGAAATCGGTGACGCGCCGCTCCTATGCCAGCCTAACCCTTGAACAAGGCCAGAAGCCATTGGGGGTGCTGGTTGGCTATGGAGAGCGTCTGCGTCGCCAACTGCTGCCTGATCTGCGCTGCCTGAAGTTTGGCCGATTCCTTGCCGAGGTCGGCATCAACAAGGTTGCCGATTCCGACTTCAAGGGCGTCGCCGGATTTCACCGCATAGAGCGCAGAGCGACCTAGAGCTTTATTGCGTGTGCCAAAGTAGGAGGACGAGTCTGTCGCTCTGTTGAGCGCGCCCTTCACGCGGTCCAGCACAGTCGTCGCATCCGCAAAATCCATCGGGTCCAAACCGAGTCCCGTAGCCGTCAGATCACGCGACGACACGCGCATCGTCTGCCCGGACGGCGAGGTGGGAACATCGAGGTGGAATGGGCCAAAGCCAGCCACTTGGAGGGATGAGGTTGAGGCCGTCGCCGTGGCCAATGGTGAGCCGACAGGAGATAGCGACATGGCCCCAACGACCCATGCGCTATCGGCGTTGGCTGCGCCCTGATTGAAGCGGAAGTCCAGCGCGCCTTTGGCCGGATCGTAGTCAAAGGACAGTATGTTCTGGCCGGTCACGCCTACCGGCGGTCCCACTGGAGCGCCGCCCGGCACATAGCTCTGTCCTGACGCTGCGACGCGAGAACCGCCCTGCCAAACTTCCATGGCATCGGGTAGGTCGAAGGCGTCGAACACGATGTCTATGCGCCCAGCCACAGCAGTTCCGGCGAAGCTGTAAGTGCCCGCCACACCCTGCGGCTGCTCATCCAATGCGACGGCGGCCTGTTCGGGGTTGGCGAATGGAAGCGGCGGATCAAAGGCTGCCGTCGATTGTAGGCTGCCGGTCGGTGTGTAGGTCGCGATGGCCGTGGGGACTGGATCGGCAGGGTCTTGAAGGATTAATCCTCCCACCGTCCAAGCCGTCCCGGTCGTCGCGATGTTTTCGTTGAAGCGAAACTCGATGTTCTGACCGTTGGCAGGGTCGTAGTCGAAACTGATAACGTTCGGCCCCGTCACTGCCGATCCGGCGCCCACAGCGGCGCCAGCAGCCACATAGGGCTGACCCGCAGCGGCGACGCGCACGCCATTCTGCCAAATCTCAACGACATCAGGCGCGCTATAGGCATCTAACAGGAGACTAACCCGTCCAGCGGTTAGACCAGCGTCCACCACGACCGTCTGGCTGCTGGTGCCGGAGATAGATGCGACCGCCGTATCAAATGAGGATGGCGTTAGGGCAGAGGACGGCAGTGAATAAGCGACACTGGCGCCCGTGGACGAAAACGAGCCGGGCGGAAGGGCCGCCATGCGAGGAAAGGCGGGCTGGGGCAAGGTTGTCTTCGGCAGACCATAGGCCACGCTGGACGTGGTTGTGATGGTCGGTCTGCCGGTCAGCAGGTTGATCCCGTCGAACTCTGTGGATCGCGCGATCCTATCGATCTCGTCGATCATGGCGGTCATGTCATTGATGATCGCTTGCCGCGATGTCCCCGAAAGGGAATCGTTCAGGGAGACGGCGTGTTGCTGAAGTTCGATCAGAAGCTCGCCGATCCGTTCGGCGCCCATCAGGGCAACGTCCGTGATGGTTTGGACCCTGTTCAAACCCGTCGCCACCACGCCCCAGCCGCCGACATCGGCTCGCATGGCGGAAGCGATAGCGAAAACGGCTCCGTTGTCCTTCGCACCAGAAACCTTGAGGCCCGTAGAGACTCGGTTCTGCGCGGTGGCGAGATCGCGTCCGGAAGCATTCACAGCTTGGAGAGCCTGAAGAGCCGAGCGGTTGGTGTGTATCGACGACGACATGATCGCAAGCACCATGCCAGCCGAACCAGCGGAAGTGAAGTTCACCTTGTGGCCGATCAGCCCCACTCCAGTTCGCCGGTGAACCGGCGATAGTTCTTCCAGCCGTCGCCACCGCCCGCTTCGTCGATTCGATGAATGCCGAGGAAGTCGCACTTCGCCTCCACCTCCGAGAACAGCGCAAGCGGAACAGGGCGATTTCGCTCGATGTGGACATCGCGCAGCAGCCATCCCGCTCCCCGAGTCATAGGTCGGAACTCCACAAGGCATTCGCCGCGAAACCCGCCGATGGCGATTTTTCCGGCGGCGACGTCGGCCAGACGGTGAGCGAGGCAGTTCCGGTATTTCCGTCCAGCTTCCAGCAAGTCACGCATGGAAGCGAGCGGCCGGAGTTCGTTGTCGCCCTCGGGCACAGGGTGAGGCGGCAACCGGTCGGCCCGGCGCAGCAGCCGATCGAGAAGTCGGGGCAAAGAGGAGGTCGGCCCCATGCGGGCGATAGCTTCCGCTACCACCTCGTCAGATGCCTTCGAGTTTACGGACTGGATAAAGGCCACAGCCTTGTTGAACGTCATGGCCTCGGCGCCAGAGTCAATGCGGTCGAGTGTGTGGGCATGGCGCCAGCGCGGATCGAGCGCGAGCAACACCTCCAGCTTCCGGCAGGTAATCTGGCCGGAGGCGCGTAGGGCCTCGGCGCCGCGCATATCGTCGCCGGTGAGGAAGTCGTGGAGGGTGAGATAATCTTTGGCCCGAGGCAACGGCCGTTCACCGATCTGCGTCAAGAGACCGGGGAGACCATCCGGCACGTCGCCGAAGCTATGGCGCAGAATGTCGTTCGCGCGCCTATGGCGAACAACCTCGGCGAACGACGACGGGAAGAGATCTTCGTGGGCCTTGTTAAAATCAGCCTTTTCTTCTCGCGCCGCCAGCGAAGCGAAGATCGCCTGACGACGCGGGGGCGCCGCCGTCAAAGTTCGGGCGATGATACCCGGAACTTCGTCATCCAACCTCACAAGCGCAGCCGTGGCCCACCCGAGCAGCCCGCCCTCACGCATGCGTGCATTCCCAAGGGAAGCGGCCTTGGCCTTGAGCGTTCGGCGCAGTCTGGAAGGCGATCCAGCGCCATTTCCGCGTCTCCGAAGGGCTGGTTGCATGGTCGAAGAGGATGCGCGGCGGCTTGTTGGTGAGATCGTTCAAGACGGCCTTTACCGCGACGGTTTCGAGCACCACGACTGGGACCGTAAGTTCACCGCCAGCCTCCACAGGCGGCTCGACGAACAGCCATTCAGTCGTCGAGAGCCACTGGTGGCGGCCTACGCAGTCGTTGAGAAAGGCTTCGAGTTCGAGACCATCGATCTCGCCCGCCTCGTCAAGGACGACGCGGACAGCAAGACATCGCAGCGGGGCTTCCAGCGGCGCCATTCAACCTCCTTTATGATGGAGGTTTCAAGGTCTCACGGAAGTCAGTTCCGTCAACCAAATCACCGTGAATGAGCAGTGCTCTAGCGCGACGTTAGGCTGTCGTTTCCCAGAACGTGGCCATGCTCAACGCATGAAGAGAGTGCCCAAAATCGTAAGCTACCGACGCTGGCCGAAACGTCGGTCGAAGACAAAGGACCGGCGCGAGACCGCGAGGTTCGTCGCGACGGTTGCTGTCGTAGCCGAGGGACGCTGCGGCCGGGCGGGATACGTCCGGTGACGCCATGGTCAACGCGGGCGAACAATCGGTCGCCGCGATACACGACGCGGTTCAGCGACCTGATGGAAGTGGTAGCCTAATTTTCTGCTGCCACGCTCGAACCTTGAATTCGTGGGGTCGTTTGGGGGCGATGTCGTTTGCTTCCAAGGCCCTACGAGACGAGGCGGTTCGTGTTCGTTCACTGTCGAAGTTCACCTCCGACCAGCGAGCATTGCAAACCATCGAAGATCACGCGGCTGATTTGATGACGCGCGCTGATGAGATGGACCGGCTCAACGCAGAAGACGAGCGCGCTGAAAGGGAAAGCTAGTTCAGCCTCATGACCTCGGCCGAGACATAAAGCCGCTCGGGTCCGACCTTCGGGAAGATGGCGAAGCCTCGGTCCTCAATCTCGTAGAGGTGGGCCACGAGCGTATCGAACTCAACTTCACATTCCGGTCGGGGCTGGATCAGGATCGCTCCTGACAAATGCACGACGATGTGGATGTCGCTACCGGCGGCAAGGTCGTCGTAGGAAATGATTGCTTCGCAATGTGTTCGTGGAGCCGACATCGCGTCAGACATTGGAAGCCCTACTACTGCCGCTTCGTGAATTCGCGGATCAGCGAAGTGACCGCATCGCGTTCGGGCTGATTCAGCTTTGCCCACAACTTGAGGATGGCGCGTTCCGAAGCTGATCGGCCGCTGGGATCAGGGTCGTCATAAAGGTCGGCGACATGACACCCGAGAGCGTCCGCGATCCTGATCATGGCAGCCGCGGACACGCGGTTGGCGCCGCGCTCATACTTCTGAACCTGCTGGAAGGTGACGCCTATTGCACGACCCAGATCAGCCTGAGTAAGGCCAGCTTTTTCACGGCGAGAACGGACGGCGTGCCCGATTTGTAGATCAAGTTCTGAGGCAACGCTCACGGGCATATTTCGCGTATAGCGCGACAGTTCCGCTGATCCAATCCGCCATTTGCGTCAACGGCCGTAGCCAAAGTTTCAGAGGCTTCACCGCGTCATAGCCCCGCGAAGTCAGGCGGCGAGGTCGGTCAGTGCAGTTCTAACTCTTTCGAGTTGACGGCTTCCACTGGTCAGGAGCGGATGCAGAACCTTCTGGCCGCGTTTTCGAGCATTCTTCCGCGACTGGGCCGCCGTCGCATCGACGAGATCGTAGCGAAGGTGGCTGAACAGCGGAACGAGGCAATCGAACAGGCGTCGGTTGATCAGCAGCGTGTGGCTGGGTTTCGGCCCGGTGTGAGCCGCGCGGAAGCCGAGGTTGCGCCCCGCAGACTGGTTGATGTCGTCGATGTGCTTGAGGCGGGCGAGGTCACCTCGGCTGGTCCACGCATTGAGGGCCTGATAGCGCGCATATTCGTCCGGGGTCATCAGCGTCATCGTCTGGATGATGTCCTTGCCGATGAGTTCGTTCGAACCCTTCGCTGCAATATGCGAGCGCGTATTTTCGAGCGGGTCGAGCTTGTTGCCAATCGCGAAAAGCTCGCATCCGGCTGCTTTAGCATCCTGCACTCTATCAGCGACGTGCTGGGCGGCCGTCGATGACTTCAAAGACCGCAACGGGAGCGTTTCCACCCGATCTTTCTCGATGAGGGGAGTGTCGAGAGTGGTAATGTCCCACTGACCGGCTTGTTCGGCCAAAGCGACAGGCACCGCCTCCGTCGTGAGGATAAGCGTCTTGTGGGCAGCGATGTTGGCCCATTTGTGCGGGCGCACGCACCAGTGACGCTCTTCCGCCTGATCGTAGATATTGTCGAAGCCGTTTGAGCGCGGACCATACTCACCGGCCGGATGCGCTGCGATGACGTCCCAGTCCGTCTCCCTCACCTCGGCGATGCGGCATGTCTCCTCGAAAGACACGAAGTGTGAAAGCGGAAGCTGCCCCATAAACCGATGATGATCTTTGAACTTCGTCGCCTTCGTCGTCTTCGATGTCCAGCCAGCACCTTCAGCCAACGCACGCACCGTCGCGACTGTCTCGGCAGGTTGCAAATCGACGATGCTCGCGGCGTCGATCTCGTCGTGGATGAGGAAGCCCAGCCGAGTATCTTCCATCAGCCCTGACCGAAGCGCGCCGCGTTCTGTAGGGTTTTCCCAAAAAGTAGGCGAGAGCATCAAACGGCTGTCAGGGCCGCTGCCCCACGATTGAGCCACCGGATGGACGGTGAAGAAGACGGGGTGACGCCCCTTGTAAGAGGAGTGCAAGGCCGCATAGCGTTTCCGAATGTGCTCCATGATCTGAGGTTGGTGTTTTCGGATTGCATCGAACCGAGATGAAAAGCCCATCTCGGCGGCTGCGGTGTGAGTGATGAAGTTCCCTCCACGCCCGCCGAATTCCTCCTCATAGATTCTGGAGAAGGAAGGCAGCACGACAGCGGCGAAATGGTTTTTGTCGGCGGCCCTCATCGCGTTCTCGAAAGCTTGAGCCTTTTCCTCCGCTCCGTCGTAGGTCGGAGACGCGAACATCATCCGCGATGGCAAACCATGGCCGGAGAGAAGCCGGTGATATCGAGGCAGGTTCACGAGCAATGTGCCCGACTTGCTAATGCCCTCTGGCGCACACAGCAGATCGACGCCCGGTCGGTTGATCTTGCTGGGGATGAGGTCGTTGATCACCTCGCCGAGCGCGCTGGTGGCAGCGACCTTGGTCGTGGCAGAGTCTGCGAACTGCTGTTCAACCGGCGCCCGCACCCGACCGCCGGGGCCAAGTTGACGCTCCCGGTGCTCTTGGGACCAGAGTTCCATCATCTCGCCGAGTGGGCGCGGAAGTCGGGGCATAAGCACGCCTCCCGAATGTTCGACGTTCGTGAGACCCAAGGGGTTGGCCCCTTGAACCAACACGGTCGCGAAATCTGTCCGCATCATCGACGTCGGGTTTTTATCGCCGGGCGAGTTGAAGAACTGCGCCCGCAGATCGCCCTGCGAACGGTCGAAGCCCGCAAATCTCGGCCAAGCTTCGACCCCGTTGAAGATCGCCTCCAGTTTGGCGGCGCAGTATGCCTCCTCGCCCGGCTGAATAGATGTTTGAATCGGCGTGCCGCTCGCCCGAGATGCGGTGGCAGATGTTGAGGCCACCATCGAGAAGTCGGCGGGAACGAGAAGCGTCTGGCTACCGCCTCGGCTTCGTTGGAGCGTCAGGTGTTCCCACATAACGACCTGCATCAGGACATCTCCGACCGGCACGCCGAAGAAGTGGTCTTCCTTGTCGTTGAGCCGCATGCCGTTAGGGAGGCGCCGATACATTTCCGGCTCACGCAAGCTCTGATCCGGTCGTTCTGTTGAGGGCACCATGAGAAAGGCGGAACTGGCGAACTCGTCTCGAAGACGGTCCCACGCTTTCTGGGAACCAAGCCGCGCGCTTGACGGTTCTGGCACCGCCCCAGCGATCAAGGACGTCTCGACGACGAAGTGGTAGTGGAAGCTCTTGTTGCCGGAATAGGTGACATTCAGGCCCGCGAAGTCGGCGTATTTCGCTCGCAGATGCCGAACGAATTTGCCGATGGGGCTGTCGGTCGGCTTCTTCTCGAACCGGAACCACGAAAGCTGCTGCTTGAAGAACTGGAGGCTCGTCGAGTCGAACTCGATGGTGATGATGTGGTGGGGGGCGATTTCCACGCGGTCTGACGGATGGCGGAAGTCGTCATCCCACGGAAAGGCCATCCGCAAGGCGTTCGTGAAGAAGCATTGATGTGCCCATTGTGCTCGACCGTCTTCCAGTTCGACCCGCTGGAAGTGATTTCTGCCCCTGACGCCCTTTTGGTTTGCGACGGCCATGTAGCGACGGTTCGCAGGATCGAATGATTGGCGTTGGATGATGTCGGTCAGGAGAAGCGATGGGCCTCGCATCTCCGCTCGGCGGAACTGGTTGATCTCGCGCGCGGACAATTTGGGGGCGTAATACTGCGCCCACACTGGTTCATAGATGTTCATCTTAAGGTCGTGTCAGGTCAGGATTGTAGTGACGGACGTGATCGACCTGCTGATCCTCGTTGGAACATGACCTCCAACGGTGTCCGCCACCTATCCTTACTTATACCGGTCAAGAACTGGCGGCGGCTATATCTTTCGACGTGGTGAGTGAGGGTT
>NZ_JAHXPB010000016.1 GCF_023147505.1 Brevundimonas sp. EYE_349
GCTCAAACACAGCCGCCGACTGGCGACCCGATACGACAAGACCGCCGACAGCTTCCTCGGTTTCGTCCTCGTCGCTTCAATCCGCCTGTGGGTCAGGCACTTTGTCCACACCACCTAGCTTGCGCCATTCATGCTTCCAGACCGGCAGGCCGCCGACGTTGCCGTGATCATGTTCTGGTCCAACGTGTGTGCGCTGCCATGCCATCGGTCGAGCTTGTCTGAAAGCGTGACCGCAATCCACCCATATCAGACCCCGATCCGGCCCGCTTCCATAAGAGACCGATCTCTCGCCCCTCACCCCCGGTGGTGCAGCCGTTTCCACACCTGATAGCCCACGATGGGCGCGAAGCCGCAGATCAGGGCGGTGAACAGCACCACCCAGAACCCGCCGCCCAGCCAGTATTCGCCCGCCAGGGCCCCGGCGCCGGCCGCAAGGACCGGGCCGAGCCAGGGCAGCCATGTCGGCGGCCGCATCTTCATTCAGGCGTCGACCTTGATGACGCCGCGACGGATCTGGTCCAGCTCGATGGAATCGAACAGGGCCTGGAAGTTGCCGTTGCCGAAGCCTTCGTTGCCCTTGCGCTGGATGATCTCGAAGAAGATCGGGCCGAAGGCGTCCTGGGTGAAGATCTGCAGCAGCAGACCCTCTTCGTCCGAACCGTCGATCAGGATGCGGTTCTTGCGCATCCGCTCCACGTCCTCGCCGTGCCCCGGCAGGCGTTTGTCGATCAGTTCGAAATAGGTCTCGATGGTGTCCTGGAAGTCCACGCCGCGCTCGCGCATGGCCTCGACCGTCTCGAAGATGTTCTCGGTGGTCAGGGCGATGTGCTGGATGCCCTCGCCGTTGTAGCGACGGATGAACTCCTCGATCTGGGAATTCTCGTCCTGGCTTTCGTTCAGCGGGATGCGGATGGCGCGGTCGGGCGCGATCATGGCCTGGGAGAACAGGCCCGTGGCCTTGCCCTTGATGTCGAAATACTTCTGCTCCTCGAAGTTGAACACCGAGCCGTAGAAGCCCGACCAGGTCCGCATCTGGCCGCGACGGACGTTGTGGGTCAGGTGGTCCAGCACCTCCAGGCCGACGCTGTTCTTGCGCTCGGCCTCCTCCCAGCCCTCGATCTCGTCCCAGGCGTCGTAAAGCGAACCTTCGTCGCCATATTGGTCGATGACATAGAGCAGGCTGCCGCCGATGCCTTCCAGGATATAGGGATAGTCGTCGCCCAGCGCCCCGCCGTTCACGCCTTGCGCGGGCTTGGCCCCGCGTTCGACCGCGCCCTCATAGGCGGCCTTGGCGTCGGTGGTGCGGAAGGCCATGCCGTTGGCCGAGGGGCCGTGGTCGCGGGCGAAGTCGGCGGCGTGGGCGGCCGGCGAACGGTGCACCAGGAAGCTGATGTCGCCCTGTTTCAGCCTGACGACGTCGGTCCTGGGGTTCACATGGGTCTGGGTGAAGCCCATCGTCTCCAGGCGCGCGATCATCGCCTTGGGCTCGGGCCCGGTGAATTCGACGAATTCGAAACCGTCGACGCCGAGGGGGTTCTCCAGATCCAGCTTCTCGACTTCGGCCTTGGTCATGTCGTTCATGGCGCGTCTCCCGCACAGATTTTGAGGCGGTCTTACCCGGAAGGGGCCGCCGATTGGGGCGGAACCTAGTCATGGAAGTCCACGGAGCCAAGACGAAGCCACGGGGACGTGATGACCGGCCCGGGCGCCAGCGACGGTTTGCGTCAGGTGCGGGCGGATGACGCGACGGCGCGCGGCGTGTTATCCGCATCGTCAAAGGGCGTCGGTTCGACGCCGAGGATTCCCATGCTTCGCAAACTGTATGACCGCGTGTTCGAACTGGCCCGCAGCCGGCACGCGACCAAGGCTCTGGCTGTGGTCTCCTTCGCCGAGAGTTCGTTCTTTCCGATCCCGCCCGACGTGATGCTGGCGCCGATGATCCTGGCGCGGCCGCAGAAGGCGTATTTCTATGCTGCGGTCTGCACCGTCGCCTCGGTGCTGGGCGGCGTGCTGGGCTACGCCATCGGCTATTTCCTGACCGATCTGGGCCTGGCCATCATGCGGGTGTTGGGCCATTCGGACGGGCTTGAGCAGTTTCGTCAGTGGTTCGATCAGTGGGGGCTGTGGGTCATTCTGGTCAAGGGACTGACGCCCATTCCCTACAAGCTGGTGACGATAGCATCGGGCCTGGCGGCGTTCAGTTTCCCGATCTTCATCGCGGCGTCCGTGGCGACACGGGGCGGGCGGTTCTTCCTGGAGGCGTGGATCCTGAAACGCTGGGGTCCGGCCATGCTGGCCCAGGTGGAGAAGCGGCTGGCGCTGTGGACCGGGGTGGGCCTGGTCGCCCTGGTCGGGCTGATCGTCGTGCTGAAGGTTCTGTAAGTCGACGGATGCGGGCGGGCGCGGTAAGAGCGAAGCACGATGACAGACGCCTATCGCCTTCTGACCCGTTGGTGGACCGCCTTCGCCCTGGCCGCGTCGCTGGCCATGCTGGGCGCCGCCCATGCGTTCGAGCGGTTCGGCGGGCTGGCGCCGTGCAATCTGTGCCTGAAGCAGCGCGAGGTCTATTGGGCCGCCGTCGTGGTGGGGGCGGTGGCCACGGCCTGGACCCTGTTCAGCGGCGGACGACGCGGCACGCCGCGCATCGCCGCCTTCCTGCTGGCCGCCGTCTTCGCCACGGGGGCGATCACGGCCGTCTTCCACATGGGCGGCGAGTATAGATGGTGGGCCCTGCCGGCGACCTGTTCGCCCGGCGGCGGCGCCATCGACATGGACAGTCTGGCGGCGCTGGCGCTGGGCACGGGACCGGTCGTCAAGGTGATCGGCTGCGGCGATGTGGCCTGGAGCTGGCTGGGCCTGTCGATGGCCGGGTGGAATGCGATCATCAGCGCCGCATTGGCCGTGTTCAGCCTGCTGGCCGCCAAACGGCCCAAGGACGCCCGCGCGCCCCGGATCGAAAAGGCCTGACATAGATTATGAGCGGCTCCATTCCTCTCCCCCGCCCCGGACAAGGCGCCGACAAGGCCCGGATGGACGAAATCCTGCGCGTCGATCACGCGGGGGAATATGCGGCGGTGCTGATCTATCGGGCGCAGAAGGCCGTGTTCGAGGGGCGCAAGGCCCATGGCGACATGGCGCGCGACCTGTCGGAGATGCAGGATCAGGAGGCGGTGCATCTGGACCGCTTCAATCGCCTGCTGAACGAACGCCGGGTGCGGCCCACGGTGATGACGCCCCTGTGGCGGATCGCGGCCTCGGCCCTGGGCGCCGGCACGGCCCTGATGGGCGAAAAGGCCGCCCACGCCTGCACCGAGGCGGTCGAGAGCGTGATCGAGAAACACTATGCCGACCAGATCGCCGAGATCGGCGAGCGCGACCCGGCCTTGGCCGCCGAGCTGAAACAGTTCCGCGACGAGGAAATGGCCCACCACGACCACGCCGTCGAACACGGCAGCCGCGAAGCGCCCGCCTATCGGCTGCTGTCGGGTGTGATCAAGGCGGGCTGCAGGGTCGCGATCAAGATCAGCGAGAAGGTTTAAACCGTCTCCTCCCTGCGGAGCGGGGATGGGACCACGGAGTGGTGGAGGGGCTCTTGAAGACCCACAGACGTCTGCGATGCGGCGAAGACCCCCTCCATCTCTCCGCTTCGCTCCGCGCCACCTCCCCGTGAATAGGGATGAGACGATGGTTTCTCCTCAGAAAATCTCGAACAGGCCGGCCGCTCCGCTTCGAAACGCTGGCGTTTCGAAGCCTTGTCTTCTGTGGGCGCGGCTTTCGGCCGTTCTCAGAAAATCTCGAACAGGCCGGCCGCGCCCATGCCGCCGCCGATGCACATGGTGACGACGCCGTATTTGGCGCCGCGACGCTTGCCCTCGATCAGGACGTGGCCGGTCATGCGGGCGCCTGACATGCCGTAAGGGTGGCCGATGGAGATGGCGCCGCCCGAGACGTTCAGACGCTCGTCGGGAATGCCCAGCTGATCCTGGCAATACAGGACCTGGGCGGCGAAGGCCTCGTTCAGTTCCCAGATGCCGATGTCGTCCACCGTCAGGCCGTGACGCTTCAGCAGTTTGGGCACGGCGTAAACGGGGCCGATGCCCATCTCGTCCGGTTCGCAGCCCGCGACGGCCATGCCGCGATAGGCGCCGAGCGGCTGCAGATTGCGCTTCACCGCCTCGCCGGCCTCCATGACGACGCAGGCCGAGGCGCCGTCCGACAACTGCGAGGCGTTGCCGGCCGTGACGAACTCGCCCGTCTGGATCTCCTCGCCGCCGCCGAAGACGGGCTTGAGCGCCTGGAGCCCTTCCAAAGTGGTGTCAGCGCGGTTGCCCTCGTCCTTGGACAGGGTCACCTCCTTGGACGAGGTCCGGCCGGTCGCCTTGTCCATGACCAGCATGGTCGTGGTCATCGGTACGATCTCGGCGTCGAACCGGCCGGCGGCCTGGGCGGCGGCGGTGCGTTGCTGGGACTGGAGGGCGTAGGCGTCCTGACGCTCGCGCGACACGCCATAGCGGCGCGACACCACCTCGGCCGTCTCCAGCATGGACATATAGATGTGGGGCGACAGCTTCAGCAGCGCCTCGTCCTTCATCCGGTACAGGTTCATGTGCTGGTTCTGGACCAGGGAGATGCTTTCGAGGCCGCCGCCGACCGCCATCTTCTGCTGGTCGAAGACGACCTGTTTGGCCGCCGTCGCGATGCCCATCAGGCCCGAGGCGCACTGGCGGTCCAGGCTCATGCCCGGGACGGAAGAGGGCAGGCCGGCGGCCAGGGCGATCTGGCGGGCCACATTGGTTCCGGTCGAACCCTGCTGCAGGGCCGCGCCCATGACGACATCCTCGATCTCGGCCGGATCGACGCCGGCGCGCTGAACCGCGTGTCGGACCGCATGGGCGCCGAGGCTCTGCGCCTGGGTGTCGTTGAAGGCGCCGCGATAGGCGCGGCCGATGGGGGTGCGGGCGGTGGAGACGATGACGGCTTCGCGCATGGATGCTCTCTGTCCTGGGCCTATCGCGCGTTCGCGCTACTTGAGGCCATTTCTGTTTGGCCTATCGCGCGTTCGCGCTACTTGAGGCCGGTTTCCTCTCCGAACACGATAGGCGCCTCACGTCGCGTCAACGCAAGGCGCCTTCTTGTTCAGCCGCCGTGCGCCTTCTGGGCCTTGGTCAGTTCGATCATGCCCTGGGCGGCGCCCATGTCCGGCACGATCTCGCCGGCGCGGTCCGAGATGGCGTCAAAGCGGGCGGCGACCTGTTCGGGCGCGTCGTCGCCGGCGATGAAGTCGCCTTGGGTCAGGGTGACATAGGCGCGCTCGAACCCGCCGGCGCCGGCGGCCAGGATGGCGCGGCTGGGGGCGTCGCGGCTGACCAGATACAAAAGGCCAGGCGTCACCAGGGCCGGAGCGAGGGCCTCCAGCGGCAGGGCCGCGCCCAGGTCCTCGGTCATGCGGGTGTGGGCGGTCGGCGCCAGGCAGTTGACGCGGATGTCGTTCTTGGCCCCCTCGATGGATAATGTCTGCATCAGCCCGACCAGCGCCATCTTGGCGGCGCCATAGTTCGATTGCCCGAAGTTGCCGTACAGGCCCGAGGACGAGGTGGTCATCACGATCCGGCCATAGTTCTGACCCCGCATGATCTCCCACACCGCCTTGGTGCAGTTGACCGCCCCCATCAGGTGAACGTCGACGACGAAGCGGAAATCCTCCAGCTCCATCTTGGCGAAGGACTTGTCGCGCAGGACGCCGGCGTTGTTCACCAGGATGTCGATCCGGCCCCACTTGGCCACGACCTGATCGACCATGGCCTGGACGGCGGCGGCGTCGGTGACCGAGGCCGCATTGGCCATGGCCTCGCCGCCCGCCGCCTCGATCTCGGCGACAACGGCCTCGGCGGCCGTGGCCGATCCGCCCGAGCCGTCGCGCGCCCCGCCCAGATCATTGATCACCACCTTTGCCCCGCGCGCCGCCAGCGCCAAGGCGTGCTCGCGCCCCAGACCGCCGCCGGCCCCCGTCACGATCGCCACCTGTCCGTCGAACCGCATCGTCATAATCGCTCCCTTTCGCGGGCTGCCAATGTGTTGAAATGGCGCCACAGTGGACACAATCATAATCTGGGAGCGGAACCGCGCGCCAGCCTCGCCGTTTGGATCGCGAATGCTGTGCTAGTGCGCAGCTTCGCGCATTCACACAGTGAGGAAGCTATGAAGCTCAAACTTCTCGCCTCCGTCGCCGCGGTCGGGCTGTTCGCAGCCGGCGCCGCATCGGCGGAACCCAATGGTTGGTACGGCGCCATCGACGCCGGTTATCACACCATGGACGACATCACGGCCGAGTCGTCCACCACCGGCGCAAGCTGGAAGTATGAAGTGAA
>NZ_JAHXPB010000017.1 GCF_023147505.1 Brevundimonas sp. EYE_349
TTGGGTGCGGGAGTAGGATTTGAACCTACGACCTTCAGGTTATGAGCCTGACGAGCTACCGGGCTGCTCCATCCCGCGTCAAACGGGTTTTCGGTAAGGAAGAGTGTGTTCGAGAAGGGCCGTTTGGCCTTTGCGCAATCGTTCTGTCCGCCTGGTAGACCCGGCGGCGACCTACTCTCCCGCGCCTTGAGACGAAGTACCATTGGCTCTGGAGGGCTTAACGACCGAGTTCGGGATGGGATCGGGTGGGGAACCTCCGACATAGCCACCGGGTCAACCAGGGGGACAGAAGGATTGCAAATCCGAGCTCAAGTCGCGCTAGGGCGTCAGCTTGAACAAGGATGAAGAAGACATTGTCTGAGATGACCTTTCGGAGGTCATCATCGAATGAGTTTTGCTGAGAAACGATCAAACCGATCGGATTATTAGTACCAGTAAGCTTCATGGGTCGCCCCACTTCCACACCTGGCCTATCAACGTGGTAGTCTTCCACGATCCTCAGCGAAGCCTTGTTTTGAGGTTAGTTTCCCGCTTAGATGCTTTCAGCGGTTATCTATTCCATACTTAGCTACCCTGCTGCACAGCTGGCGCCATGACAGGTACACCAGAGGTATGTCCATCCCGGTCCTCTCGTACTAGGGACAGATCCTCTCAAGCTTCGAACACCCACGGCAGATAGGGACCAAACTGTCTCACGACGTTCTGAACCCAGCTCACGTACCACTTTAAATGGCGAACAGCCATACCCTTGGGACCTGCTCCAGCCCCAGGATGTGATGAGCCGACATCGAGGTGCCAAACTTTGCCGTCGATATGGACTCTTGGGCAAAATCAGCCTGTTATCCCTAGAGTACCTTTTATCCGTTGAGCGATGGCCCTTCCACTCGGGACCACCGGATCACTATGGCCGACTTTCGTCTCTGCTCGACTTGTCAGTCTCGCAGTCAGGCGAGCTTATGCCATTGCACTCGACGAGCGATTTCCGACCGCTCTGAGCTCACCATCGCGCGCCTCCGTTACACTTTGGGAGGCGACCGCCCCAGTCAAACTACCCACCACGCCATGTCCCGGGACCGGATAACGGCCCTCGGTTAGACGTCAACGACAGTAAGGGTGGTATTTCAAGGACGACTCCACCAGAGCTGGCGCCCCGGTTTCATAGTCTCCCACCTATCCTACACATACGGTCGCTAACGCCAAGGCGAAGCTATAGTAAAGGTTCATAGGGTCTTTCCGTCTGACCGCGGGAACCCCGCATCTTCACGGGGAATTCAATTTCACTGAGCCTGTGCTGGAGACAGTGGGGAAGTCGTTACGCCATTCGTGCAGGTCGGAACTTACCCGACAAGGAATTTCGCTACCTTAGGACCGTTATAGTTACGGCCGCCGTTTACCTGGGCTTCAGTTCGGAGCTTTCACTCCTCCCTTTAACCTTCAGGCACCGGGCAGGCGTCAGACCCTATACGTCGCATTGCTGCTTCGCAGAGCCCTGTGTTTTTGCTAAACAGTCGCTACCCCCTGGCTTGTGCCACTCATTCCTGCTTGCGCAAGGTGAGTCACGCTTATTCCGAAGTTACGCGTGCAATTTGCCGAGTTCCTTCAGCACAGTTCTCTCAAACGCCTTGGTATGCTCTACCTGACCACCTGTGTCGGTTTCGGGTACGGTCTCTGCTGGAGTTATTTCCTGGGACAACGCCCCCGCACACACAATCCAATAAGTGGGTACGAGTTAAGCCATCCGTCACTTCCAGCTGGTGCAGGAATATTTACCTGCTTCCCATCGACTACGCTTTTCAGCCTCGCCTTAGGGGCCGACTAACCCTGCGCAGATTAGCTTTACGCAGGAACCCTTGGTCTTTCGGCGAGAGTGTCTCTCACACTCTTATCGTTACTCATGTCAGCATTCTCACTTCCGATACCTCCAGCCAGGCTCACGCCTGACCTTCACCGGCTTACGGAACGCTCCGCTACCGCTTGCAGTAAACTGCAAACCCATATCTTCGGCGCACGGCTTGAGCCCCGTTACATTTTCCGCGCAGGATCGCTTGATCAGTGAGCTGTTACGCTTTCTTTAAAGGATGGCTGCTTCTAAGCCAACCTCCTGATTGTCAAAGCAATCCCACATCGTTTCCCACTTAGCCGTGACTTGGGGGCCTTAGATGATGGTTAGGGTTGTTTCCCTTTTCACGACGGACGTTAGCACCCGCCGTGTGTCTGCCCGATAGTTCTCTTGGGTATTCGGAGTTTGGTTAGTATTGGTACCGCTCGCGCAGCCCGCAACCATCCAGTGCTCTACCCCCCAAGGAATTCGTCGGACGCTCTACCTAAATAGATTTCGCGGAGAACCAGCTATGTCCAGGTTTGATTGGCCTTTCACCCCTATCCACAAGTCATCCCAGAATTTTTCAACATTCACGGGTTCGGTCCTCCAGTTAGTGTTACCTAACCTTCAACCTGCTCATGGATAGATCACCTGGTTTCGGGTCGTCATACGTCGAACTTAGCGCCCTATTCAGACTCGCTTTCGCTGCGCCTACACCTAACGGCTTAAGCTTGCTCGACACATGAAGTCGCTGACCCATTATACAAAAGGTACGCCGTCACCGCGCTTGGCGGCTCCGACTGCTTGTAGGCTTCCGATTTCAGGATCTGTTTCACTCCCCTTGTCGGGGTGCTTTTCACCTTTCCCTCACGGTACTTGTTCACTATCGGTCGTAGAGGAGTACTTAGGCTTGGAGGGTGGTCCCCCCATGTTCAGACAGGATTTCACGTGTCCCGCCCTACTCGAGTCTCTTGCTGTTTGATGACTACGGGGCTTTCACCCACTATGGCCGACCTTTCCAGATCGTTCGTCTTTATTTCACAAGAGCACTGGCCTGGTCCCGGTTCGCTCGCCACTACTACGGGAGTCTCGGTTGATGTCCTTTCCTCCGGGTACTGAGATGTTTCAGTTCCCCGGGTTCGCTTAATGAAGCCTATGTATTCAGCTCATTATACCTTTCAACAATCCGCCAATCGCTGCCCCGAAGAGCAGAGTTGGAAGACTGTAAAGGTGGGTTTCCCCATTCGGAAATAACCGGATCAAAGGGTGCTAGCGCCTCCCCGGTTCTTATCGCAGCTTGCCACGTCCTTCATCGCCTCTCTACGCCAAGGCATCCGTCAGAAGCCCTTCAACGTTTGATCGTTTCTCAGCAAAACTCATGCTTGGTTTATTCCGCCCGACTGGAAAGATGCCGGGGGACCAAGCCTGATTTTTGTCAGACAATGTCTTCTTCTCGAACACGACCTAAAAGCTCAGGGGAGCCGGTCTAGTTCTTCCTTCACGATTTCAATGCCAGTCGGCTTTTCAGCCGGTGGCAAACCATTTGCGATGCGCGCCTTGGGTCATTCGCCGTCCCGCATCTGCGGGATGGTGGAGCCAGACGGAGTCGAACCGACGACATCCTGCTTGCAAAGCAGGCGCTCTACCAACTGAGCTATGGCCCCATTCCGAGGAACGGTGCGAAGCCCAGGAGAGCTGTCGGCGATGCCGTCTTGAGGCTGAGAACCCCCAGCGAACCAGAAGTCCTGGTAGGCCCGGGCAGACTCGAACTGCCGACCTTACGCTTATCAGGCGTACGCTCTAACCACCTGAGCTACGGGCCTATGGCAGCGACAGCCAGGCTAAAAGCCCAGGCTCGCGATCGCGTCACCAACTCAACGACCCGTATGGTCGAGGCGTCGATGACGAAAGTGGAAAGAGAAACGGAGACGGCGGCGTTCCGCCGTTTAGTGGAGCCTCAATAGACAGTCTCGTGAGAGACGGCCTGGAGAAGCATCCTTAGAAAGGAGGTGATCCAGCCGCAGGTTCCCCTACGGCTACCTTGTTACGACTTCACCCCAGTCGCTGACCCTACCGTGGTCGCCTGCCTCCTTGCGGTCAGCGCAGCGCCTTCGGGTAGAACCAACTCCCATGGTGTGACGGGCGGTGTGTACAAGGCCCGGGAACGTATTCACCGCGGCATGCTGATCCGCGATTACTAGCGATTCCAACTTCATGCCCTCGAGTTGCAGAGGACAATCCGAACTGAGACGACTTTTAAGGATTAACCCTCTGTAGTCGCCATTGTAGCACGTGTGTAGCCCACCCTGTAAGGGCCATGAGGACTTGACGTCATCCCCACCTTCCTCCGGCTTAGCACCGGCAGTCCCATTAGAGTTCCCAACTAAATGATGGCAACTAATGGCGAGGGTTGCGCTCGTTGCGGGACTTAACCCAACATCTCACGACACGAGCTGACGACAGCCATGCAGCACCTGTGTCCTAGTCCCCGAAGGGAAAGCCACGTCTCCGTGGCGGTCCAGGCATGTCAAAAGGTGGTAAGGTTCTGCGCGTTGCTTCGAATTAAACCACATGCTCCACCGCTTGTGCGGGCCCCCGTCAATTCCTTTGAGTTTTAATCTTGCGACCGTACTCCCCAGGCGGATTGCTTAATGCGTTAGCTGCGTCACCGAAATGCATGCATCCCGACAACTAGCAATCATCGTTTACGGCGTGGACTACCAGGGTATCTAATCCTGTTTGCTCCCCACGCTTTCGAGCCTCAGCGTCAGTAATGAGCCAGTGTGTCGCCTTCGCCACTGGTGTTCTTCCGAATATCTACGAATTTCACCTCTACACTCGGAGTTCCACACACCTCTCTCATACTCAAGACACCCAGTATCAAAGGCAATTCCGAGGTTGAGCCCCGGGATTTCACCCCTGACTTAAATGTCCGCCTACGCTCCCTTTACGCCCAGTAATTCCGAGCAACGCTAGCCCCCTTCGTATTACCGCGGCTGCTGGCACGAAGTTAGCCGGGGCTTCTTCTCCGGGTACCGTCATTATCGTCCCCGGTGAAAGAATTTTACAATCCTAAGACCTTCATCATTCACGCGGCATGGCTGCGTCAGGCTTTCGCCCATTGCGCAAGATTCCCCACTGCTGCCTCCCGTAGGAGTTTGGGCCGTGTCTCAGTCCCAATGTGGCTGATCATCCTCTCAGACCAGCTACTGATCGTCGCCTTGGTGAGCCTTTACCTCACCAACTAGCTAATCAGACGCGGGCCGCTCTAAAGGCGATAAATCTTTCCCCCGAAGGGCACATTCGGTATTAGCACAAGTTTCCCTGAGTTATTCCGAACCTAAAGGCACGTTCCCACGTGTTACTCACCCGTCCGCCACTAACTCCGAAGAGTTCGTTCGACTTGCATGTGTTAGGCCTGCCGCCAGCGTTCGCTCTGAGCCAGGATCAAACTCTCAGGTTGAGTTGACTTCTGACCTAAGCATCGGATCGACTAAAAGTCGTCCTTGGCATTAGTTCTACGTATTTTATTGACGAGTTCCCACGTCATCGATCCGAAGACCGACGCATGGTATCTTTTCAAAAAGACCGCAGATAGTCAGTGTCGTATGATGACCTCGAAGGTCATCGCAAGAACACCGCCGCCTGCGTTTCTCTTTCCATATCAACAATGTCAAAGACCAGAACCACCGAAGCGGCCCGACTTGTTTAGCGCCTCGTCGTCGGCGGAGGCGGCGATTTAGAGAACCGCGAACCCCGTGTCAACCGCTCTTTTCAGAGATTTTGCAGACCGAAGAGCGAACCCTTCAAACCGCAAAAAACCGCCGGAGAAAACCAAGAGGCTTGCCCCTTCACCAAACCGGCGATTCGATTGAAGCGCGGAACCTATTCAAACCAACCCAGGAAAGCAAGAAGTTTTTCAACTCTTTCTTCCCCTCAAAACCCCGGGAAACCAGTCCCCAAGGCCCCGTAGGCCGGCCCGTTTCCGAGCGAGGCAGCCCTATACGGGCACC
>NZ_JAHXPB010000018.1 GCF_023147505.1 Brevundimonas sp. EYE_349
TGGTGGAGCCGAGGGGACGGCCGTGTGGTCGCTTTCGTCGGTCATGGTGGCAGTGCGCGACTCGGTTGGTTAGGAGATCGCCAAGGCTCTGATTGGACGGGGGGAAGGTCAACGTGTGGAAGCTGGATCACATCGTCCCGGCGTCCGATGTTGACGTCGAAGAGCAGCGTCTCGCCGAGGTGCTTGCGAAGGCGGGCTACGATGTCGGGAAGCTGTCGCTGAACGCACTGGCCCAGCAGGTGCTGGCCGAGCGGGCGAAGGCGGTAGTGATGTCTATCGGCATCGAGCCGTCGAACTGGCCGCACTACCCGCTCGGCAATGGCGGCGTCGAGGTGCGCTTCCAGTTCAGCCGCGAGGAAGATCAGGTGAACGCGAGGCTGGCTTTGGCTTAGGCCGGGACGCTCTCCATCGAGCGCTTGATGGCGGTCACCGTCATGGGCGAGGCACGATGGAGCCGGGCGGTGGCGCGGATGCCCTGACCGTCCGCCAACGATTTCCTGATCGCTTCCACACGGTCGTCAGGCATAGGCTTCCGCCCGGACTTCTTGGTCGTGCGACGCAGACCGGCGAGGATGCGCTCTCGGATCATGGCGCGCTCGAACTCGGCGAAGACGCCCAGCATCTGGAACATCATCCGGCCTGAGGGCGTCGAGGTGTCGAGGCCCTGCTGGTGCAGGTAGAGGTCCACATTCTTGGACTGAATGTCGTTCAGGAAGGCCACGAGGTCGGGAAGGCTGCGCCCGAGGCGGTCCACGCTCCACGCCATGATCTGATCGAAGTCCTTGCGCGCCACGCCCTTGAGCAGCGCGTCGTAGCCGGGGCGCCGATCCCGCCCCTTCACGCCGCTGATGCCTTCGTCGGTGAAGGTCGCGGTGACGGTCCAGCCCTGACGCTCGGCGACGGCCAGCAGATCGCGCAATTGGTTCTCGACGGTCTGGTTCTTATCGGCCGTGCTCACACGGGCGTAGATCGCGACGCGCTTGGTCAGGGGTGTTCTCCGATTGCAGTTGGGAGAACGTAAGGGTCTCATGGATCGGCAGAGCGTCAATCAGATCGGGCGAACGACCGCTCTTCCCTCGGCGCGATGAAGAGCCGGTCGCAGTCGTCACCGCTGGTCAATGGGATGACCTCAAACTCTTCCCCTGCCGCCTCCACGGCTTCAGCGGCCAGTTCGTTGAACTCCTGCTCGAAGCCGGATCGGCGGAACAGCACCACGCCGTCCTTGGCGTCGAGCACTCCATACGCCGGGGAGCCTTCGAGAAGGGTGTTGAGCCGATCCATGTTCTTGGAAGGCGTGAGGCGTCGGATGGTTCAGAACGGCTCAGTTGGGAAGTGAGGCGACGATCCCGGCAGGCCGTCGTGCGGGCGCCGTCAGGCGCGGTCGCTCCGCTTCCAGTGCGGCAATGGCGTCGTATTGAAAGGCG
Source organism: Brevundimonas sp. EYE_349 (assembly GCF_023147505.1). GTDB lineage: Bacteria > Pseudomonadota > Alphaproteobacteria > Caulobacterales > Caulobacteraceae > Brevundimonas. The sequence continues at coordinate 1,425 of NZ_JAHXPB010000018.1, forward strand.
AGTCGTAGATAGTGCTGACGATGCTCGACGACGAAGGTCTTGCTGGCCTGCTCTCGGGCCAGCGCAGCCCGCAGTCGATTATAGCTGGTCGGAAGACGCATGCGATCTGAACGCCGATCACAGGGCCGCGCTCCCCAACCGTTGTTTTCGAGGTGACTCCGCTCAGCGAGCATCAACCGCGTCCAGCGGCATGACGAACATTTGGCTGTAGCCTTGATGGCCATCGCTCGTGGTGAAGACCACGAACTCCTCGCCCGCCTGTTCCGCCGCCTCGCGCACGATGTCGCTGAACTCGTCGATGTGGTCGGGCTTGCCGATCAGCGTGAACCCGTCCCGCTCGACCTTTACGTCGTAGGCGGGGGCGCCGTGCTTCAGTTTTTCCAGAAGCCGTCCCATGGCTGAAGCAGAACACGGCTCTGCCAAAGGCACAAGCTGAGCCGGAAAACAGATGGAAGCGGGCACAAAATATCGATTACGCCAGCACTGCGTTTGCGGGCCGTGAAACACAGCGATTTCCACCCCTGTTTACGAGAACGGTCGTAGTGGGATTTTCGAGCGATCTTCCAGCCGATGTCATCGCGATCTGGCTGAAGCCTCTGTCAGGATCGCAGCCGACCTCGCTCCGACTATGCCGCCATCTGCCAGACCGATCTGGCGGCGGCACCCTTGGACACAGGGGGAGAGGGGAGTTTCCCCCTTTATCGGCTCTCCTAATAAGACCTCTATTAGCAAGGCCATTAACGGGGGAAAGTTCAGCAGGAGGACACAGTGGTCGCTCCGCTCCTTTAAGAACCCTCACTCACCACGTCGAAAGATATAGCCGCCGCCAGTTCTTGACCGGTATAAGTAAGGATAGGTGGCGGACACCGTTGGAGGTCATGTTCCAACGAGGATCAGCAGGTCGATCAC
>NZ_JAHXPB010000019.1 GCF_023147505.1 Brevundimonas sp. EYE_349
TGTCTCGCCGCAAAGCAAAAGCGGCCCCCGGATCGCTCCGGGGGCCGCTCTGTACGCTACTCGGTCAGCCGGTGGGCTGGGTCGTGTCGTCGATTACTCGACGATCTTGGCCACGACGCCGGCGCCGACGGTGCGGCCGCCTTCACGGATGGCGAAGCGCAGGCCCTGGTCCATCGCGATCGGCGTGATCAGCTCGACGCTCAGCTCGGCGTTGTCGCCGGGCATGATCATCTCGACGCCTTCCTTCAGGTGCACGATGCCGGTCACGTCCGTCGTGCGGAAGTAGAACTGCGGACGATAGTTGGTGAAGAACGGCGTATGGCGGCCGCCTTCTTCCTTCGTCAGGATGTAGGCTTCGGCCTGGAACTTGGTGTGCGGGGTGATCGAACCCGGCTTGCACAGAACCTGACCGCGCTCGACGTCTTCGCGCTTGGTGCCGCGCAGCAGAACGCCGACGTTGTCGCCCGCCTGACCTTGGTCCAGCAGCTTGCGGAACATTTCCACGCCCGTGCAGGTCGTCTTCTGGACCGGACGGATGCCGACGATCTCGACTTCCTCACCGACCTTGACGATGCCCTTCTCGACGCGGCCCGTGACCACGGTGCCGCGGCCCGAGATCGAGAACACGTCTTCGACCGGCATCAGGAACGGCAGGTCGACCGGACGTTCCGGCTGCGGGATGTAGGCGTCGACGGTTTCCATCAGGGCCAGAACGCGCTGTTCGCCGATTTCCGGGTTCACGCCGTCGGTCGCGGCCTTGGCCGAGCCCTTGGTGATCGGAATGTCGTCGCCCGGGAACTGGTAGCTGCTCAGCAGCTCGCGCACTTCCATCTCGACCAGTTCCAGCAGTTCTTCGTCGTCGACCAGGTCGACCTTGTTCATGAAGACCACCAGGGCCGGCACGCCGACCTGACGGGCCAGCAGGATGTGCTCGCGCGTTTGCGGCATCGGGCCGTCGGCGGCCGAAACCACCAGGATCGCGCCGTCCATCTGCGCCGCGCCCGTGATCATGTTCTTCACATAGTCGGCGTGGCCGGGGCAGTCGACGTGGGCGTAGTGACGGTTGGCCGTCTCATATTCCACGTGCGCGGTGTTGATCGTGATGCCGCGGGCCTTTTCTTCCGGCGCAGCGTCGATGTCGGCGTAGTTCATCGCCTTCGCGCCGCCAGCCTTCGCCAGCGTCATCGTGATCGCCGCCGTCAGCGTCGTCTTGCCGTGGTCAACGTGACCGATCGTGCCGATGTTGCAGTGCGGCTTCGTGCGTTCGAACTTTTCCTTGGCCA
>NZ_JAHXPB010000002.1 GCF_023147505.1 Brevundimonas sp. EYE_349
TATTCAAACCAACCCAGGAAAGCAAGAAGTTTTTCAACTCTTTCTTCCCCTCAAAACCCCGGGAAACCAGTCCCCAAGGCCCCGTAGGCCGGCCCGTTTCCGAGCGAGGCAGCCCTATACGGGCACCACTTTTACTCAGCAAGAAGAATCGTCGGGATTCTCGAAAAAACTGGCAACACAACGGTCGTCAAACCGTCACGCGACAGCAGTCGCTCCCGGTTCAGCCGGCGATATAGGAGCGCAGACTATCGGCCTCCTTAGCGTGTTCGGCGATCTGGCACTTCACCACGTCGCCTATGGAGATGACGCCGATAAGCCGTTCGCCCTCCAGCACCGGCAGATGCCGGATGCGCCGATCGGTCATCCGGCTCATCAGAGCGGACATTTCCTCCCTGGGCTCGGCGAAGATCACCTTGGCCGTCATATAGTCGGCCACCGGCCGGCCAAGAGCGGCGCCTCCGTCCGCCGCCAGGGCGCGCACCACGTCTCGTTCCGAGAAGACGCCCGCGACCCGGTCCCCATCACAGACGACCAGGGCGCCGACCCGCCTCTCTTCCAATGCTGCGCAGGCGTTGGCCACGGTCTGCTCCGGCGCGATGGAGATAACGGCGTCTCCCTTGGTCTTTAGGATTTCGGCGACGAACATCGCGGCTCCTTCTCTCTATCAGAGAAGCGACCGCAGGGCCGGGATGGCGACAGGGCCGCATCAGGGCGCGATGATCGCGCAACCAGGCCGTAGAGGCAAACCCGGGTCAGCCGTGCGCGGGCGCACGATCCACCCCGCGGCCAAAGGCGCGCGCCAAGGGGCCGATGGCCAAAATGCCGACGACGAAGCCGACCGCATGGGCCTCCCACGCGATGGCCGCGCCGTCCGCACCGGGCGCAAAGCCGATCAGGCCCGTCAGGGCGTTGACGCCCATCCAGGCCAGCGACGCCGTGACCACTCTTCTATCGGTCAGCGCCAGCACGCCGCCGCCGGGCGGCACGCCCAGTAGACGCGTCGCCGCCCCGATCAAGCCGAACACCGCCCCCGACGCTCCGACCATCGGCGCGCCGGATCCCCAGTGGATCAGCCCATAGCCCAGCGTCGCCAGCCCGCCGCACGCCACATAGAAGAGGAGAAACACCATCGGACCAATCCGGTCCCCCAGCAGTCGGGCGACCGGCGCGCCGAAGGCCAGGGCGCCGATCGCATTCATCCAGGCGTGGGTCCAGCCGCCGTGCAGCAACATGGCGGTCAGCAGCCCGCTCCACCTTCCCTGCTCCAGATCGACGGGCGCGAAGGCCATGCTCATGCCCATGTCCGGCAGATCGCGCTGAAAGAGATAGAGCAAGGGAATGGAAGCCGCGATCAGCAAGGCGACCAACGGCACGTTGAACAGAGGCTCGCGCGGCGGCCTTGCGTGCTGGGGAGGTTCGAATCGACCGGGCGCGTCTGACATGGCCCACAGATGCGCAACGGATTTCGCGACATCAAGCGCTTCTTAATAACCTTAATGCAAGGGTCGGATGCGGATCGCCGAACGGGGGTCCGTCGTCTGTCTGCGCGAGGAACCGACCAGTGGCCGTCAAGAGGCTGTTTCTAACCACCGCCGTCACGGCTCTGGCTGGCCTGGCCAGCGTGCCCGCCGTCGCGCAATCGACCGGTTCGGGCGGCGCATCGCGCTTTCAGCAAGGCTATGGCGGCGCCCGTTCGGCGGCCACCAACGCCACGACCGGCTCGACCCGCGACGCCAACGGCAATCGCCTGATCGTCAACGGCATAATCCAGTCCGGCGCCTCTTCCTATTCCAGCCAGTCGGGCGGGGTCGCCTCGGCCTATGCGGGCGCGGGGTCGTCCAACCACGGCGGTACGGCCATCGGCGGATCTACCGCCATCGGCAACCAGCTGAACGTGGTGGTGCAGGGCAACCGCAACACCGTGATCGTCAATTCGAACCAGACCAACACCGGCGCGGTCAACGCCGGCACGGCCCTGAACGGGAACATCAACCTGCCATGAGCCGTCGTCATCTCATAAAGGGCGGTGCGGCCGCCTCGGCCGTCGCGCTTCTATTGGCCGGCTGCGTCAGTCCGGTCGCCGGGCCGTCGGGCCAGTACGCCACGCCTATCGGCAATGCGCCGGTTACGGCCAATCCGACGCCCTATTCGGCCTCGCTCTACTGCCTGGCGGACTACGCCCGTCGCTACAACCTGCCCTCGCCGCGCATGGCCGTGGGTCGGATCAGCGACTACACCGGCACCGTATCCTCGGACGGCGGGCGCCAGATCACCGGCGGCGCCTCCCTGATGGCCAACTCGGCTTTGGCCAAGGCCGGCGCCCGCATCGTCGAACGCTACGACACGTCGGTTTCCGAGCTTGAACTGCGTTACGCCAACAATAAGCTGATCGGCGACAATACGCCGGACGCCCAGGGCCCGGAAGACACCCAGTACCGCCGCATCCTGGCCGGACAGGTGCCGGGCTCGGACTTCTACGTGGTCGGCGGCATTACCGAGGTCAATTACAACATCCGCTCCGGCGGCGTCGATATCGGCCAGGGCGAGGTGGATTCCGCCCGTCCCGGCTCGACCATGCTGAACCATCGCGTCTATGTGATGAACATCGCCATGGACCTGCGCCTGGTGCAAACCACCACGCTGGAGGTGGTCGACGTCGTTTCGTACCAGAAGCAGATCATCGGCCGCGAGATCTCGGCCGGGGTGTTCGACTTCCTGAACGGCAATGTCTTCGACATCTCGGCCGGGACAGGCGGAATGGAGCCGGTCCAGCTGGCCGTCCGCGCCCTGGTCGAACGCGCCACGGTCGAGTTCATGGCCAACCTCTATGGGGCGCCCGGCCCCGAAATCTGCCTCAACCCCGCCAACGATCCCCTTGGCGGTTCAACCGTCGGGCCGACCGGCGGCTATTATCCGGCCTATCCCACGCAGGAGACGAACAATGGCCAAACCCGCGCCGATCCGTCTCGCTGGCATGATGGCCGCGACAGCGACGTTCGCCGCACTCGCCACTGAGGCGAGCGCACAGCAGACCCCGGCCTGCGACCCCGCTCTGGTGGAGGCCTGTTTCAGCCGCCAGACCCAGTCCGGCGACGTCACGGGCCAGGTCGATCTGAACCTGACGGTCGATCAGCTGACCGTCACCACCAGCGCCCAGGGCAATTCGCTCGCGGGCGGTGTGACGGCTGCGTCCGCCGGCTTGGCGTCGCGTCAGACCATGACCGGCTCGGCCCGGGCTGGCAGCACTGTCGGTCTGAACGGCGCAGCGGACGGGCAGGTCAGCGTGACCACACAGGCGCGCGGCAACTATTTGGGCGTCACGACAGATGGCGCCACCTTCGCCGTGGACGCCGATCAGTCGACCACGGGCGCCGAGGTTCGCGCCCAGACCGTCGTACGCGCCCCCACCGGCCGTATGTTGCAAGGCGGCTTCGCCTCCAGCGCCGCGACCGCCAACACCGTGGCCATGGGTGGGCCCTCCTCGTCCCTGACCGGCGTCGTCGATCAGCGCGCCCAGACCACCGTCTTTTCCGAGACGGTCGCGGATGTGCAGTACATTCCGGCCCCCGCCGTCTTTGCATCCCAATCGGCGGCCAATGTCGTCCAGACCAACACCACAGGCGCCTCGCACCAGGATCTGGCCGTGCGCCAGTCCAACGCGCCCTCAACCGTTGAGGCCCGCACCGACGTCTATGTCGACAACGCCTGGGACTTGACGGCCAGCGCCAACGCCGGCGCGAACCAAGCCATCATGACCAACGCCGGCGGCTCCATGCTGGCGAATGTGGATCAGTCCAACGCCGGGCGGGTGCGGTCGGACGCGCGCGTTCAGACCAATCTGCAGGGCCAAACCGTCCTTGCGGCCCGCAGCGTGGCCAACGAAACCGTCGCCGGCAACAACGACATCTATCTGAAGCTGGACAACACCCAGTTGAACACCGGCGGGGTCGAGGCGACCGCCACCTATGTCGGCGTTAACGGCTATGACGCCTATGTCGGCGCCGATGCGGTGGGCAATGCGGTGACGGGCTACGCCTGTTCGCGATGCGGCGGCGACGTCAACATCACTAATAGTCAAACCAACAGCGGCAATGTGACCGCCAACGCCAACGCCACAGTCGCCTCTGGCCGCACAGCCGCTGTCGGCGCCAACGCCGTGGGCAACACCGCCACCTTCTACATCAGCCGCCCCGGCGGCTGACCAAAGATGACAAGCTTGTAAGGTTCGACCGCACACCTTGCCGAAAAGGCAAGCTCGCTTTACACATCCGACACCGCGCCATCGGGGGTTGCGGTTTCGGAGAAATTCCATGCGTTCTGCGCGTCGCCTGCTGCTCGTCGCGGCTTCCGGCCTGGCCCTGTCGGCGGGCCTTGTCTCCATCGCCAATGCACAAAGCGCAGCGCCCGTCGCCGCCTCGACCGCCCAGGTCGCGCCGTCGAAGCCTTGGGCCCAGACGGCCAGCGACATTCCGGCCGACCCCGCCGTGCGCTACGGCCTGTTGCCGAACGGGATGCGCTACGCCCTGCTGAAGAATGCGACGCCACCCGGTCAGGCGTCGTTCCGCCTGCGGATCGACGCCGGCTCGCTGATGGAGCGCGACGACCAGAAGGGTCTGGCCCACTTCATGGAGCATATGGCCTTCAACGGCACCAAGGACGTGCCCGAGAACGAGATGATGCGCATCCTGGAACGGCTGGGTCTGGCCTTCGGCGCCGACACCAACGCCTTCACCAGCTTCGACCAGACCGCCTATATGCTGGAGCTGCCGAACACCAAAGACGAGACTGTCGACCCGAGCCTGCACATCCTGCGCGAGATGATGTCGGCGGCCCTGATGGCGCCGGACGCCATCGATTCCGAGCGCGGCGTCATCGTCGGCGAGGAGCGCACCCGCGACACGCCGCAGTTCCGGGTGCTGAAGACCCAGCTGGGCCTGTTGGCGCCCGGCCAGCGCCTGTCCCAGCGCCTTCCCATCGGCGACCTGGACATCATCCGCACCGCCCCCCGCCAACGGTTCGTCGACTTCTACGACGCCTACTACCGCCCCTCGCGCGCGACCTTCATCGCCGTGGGCGATTTCGAAATGGATGCGATGGAGGCCAAGGTGCGCGCCGCCTTCGCCGACTGGACGCCCAAGGCGCCGGACGGCCCCGAGCCAGACCTGGGCGCCGTCGCCGCGCGCCAGCCCCAGACCAGCATCATCGTCGAACCCGGCATCCAATCCTCCATCCAGATCAACTGGATCAAGGCCCCCGACCTGAACGCGGACACGGTGGCCGAGCGTGAAGCCGACATCCGTCGCGGCCTGGGTCTGGCCGTGCTGAACCGTCGCCTGGGCGAGATCGCCCGCGCGGACAATCCGCCCTTCATCGGCGCCGGCGCTGGCTATCAGTCGCTGTTCGACAGTCTGGACGCCGGCACCCTGTCGGTCGCCTTCAATCCCGGCGGCTGGAAGCGCGCGCTGGAGACGGTCGAGCAGGAAAGCCGCCGTCTGGTCCAGTACGGCGTGACCGAGGCCGAGCTTCAGCGCGAAATCGTCAACACCCGCACCGCGCTTCAGAACGCGGTCGCCTCGGCCGCCACCCGCTCCACCCCGACCCTGGCCTCCGCCCTGCTCAGCGCAGTGAACGACGATCAGGTCTTCAGCGCGCCCCAGACCAATCTGGACCTGTTCAACAAGGCCGTCGACGGCCTGACCGTCGCCCAGGTCGACCAAGCCGCCCGCGCAGTGTTCGAAGGCCAGGGTCCGCTGGTCCTGTTCAGCTCTCCGGTCCCGGTCGAGGGCGGCGAGGCCGCCGTCACCGCCGCCTTGGAGGCGTCGCGCAACACCCCGGTCCAGGCCCGCGCCGCCGAGGCGGAACTGAAGTGGCCCTATGACAGCTTCGGCGTCCCGGCGCAGCCGTCCGCCCGCAGCGAGGTGGCCGACCTGGGCGCCACCCTGGTCCGCTTCCCGAACGGCACGCTGCTGAACATCAAGAAGACCGACTTCCGCACCGATCAAGTCCTGGTCAGCGCCCGCACGGGCCTGGGCGAACTGGGCCTGCCCGCCGACCAGCTGTCGCCCCTGTCGATGGCCAGCACCATCCTGACAGCCGGCGGCCTGGGCAAGCTCAGCCTGGACGAGATGAACCGCGTCCTCAGCGGCCGCACCTACAGCGCCTCGGTCAATCAGGCGACCGACGCCTATGTCTTCTCCGGCGCGACCAAGCCCGCCGACCTGCAGCTGGAGCTTCAGGTCCTGGCCGCCTATCTGACCGATCCGGGTCTGCGCGCCGCGCCGTTTGAACAGACCAAGGCCCTGTTCCCGCAGATTCTCGCGCAACTGGGCGCCACCCCTCGCGGCGTGTTCCAGCGTGACGCCTCGGGCCTCTTGGCCGGCGGCGATGTGCGCGAAACCACTCCGACCGCCGATCAGGTGGCCGCCATCCAGATCGACGACGTGAGAAACGGAGTCCGTTCGGCGCTGGCCCAGGGTCCGGTGGAGATCACCGTCGTCGGAGACGTGGACATCGACGCGGTCATCGCCGCCGTCGGCGCCACCTTTGGCGCCCTGCCCGCGCGCAGCGCCGCTCCCGCCCCGTCCGCCGGGTCTGCTCAGCGCAAGTTCCCCGCCCCCACGACCGCGCCGGTCCAACTGCACCACACCGGCCCGGCGGAACAGGCGCTGGGCTTCGTCGCCTGGCCGACCACCGACCAGGTCCACGACCGCAAGACCGCGCGTCAGCTGTCGATCCTGTCCGACGTGCTTCAACTGCGCCTGAACGACGAAATCCGCGAGAAACAGGGACTGGCCTATTCGCCCAGCGCCGGCTCCACCTCGTCAAACGTCTTCCCCGGCTATGGCTTCATCGCCGTGACCGCCGAAACACCGCCGGCGGCCCTGCCCAAGCTGTTCGAGACGGTGGACGCCATCGCCGCCGATCTGCGAGACGATCCTGTCAGCGAGGACGAGCTGAACCGCGCCCGTCGCCCGGCGGTCGAGCGCATCCGTCGCAACATGGCCGACAACGGCTATTGGCTGACCCAACTGTCCCAGGCCCAGTCCGATCCGGCGGGCCTGGACCAGACGCGCAACCAGCTCTCGACCCTGGAAGCCGTCACCGCCGCCGATCTTCAGGCCCTGGCGCGCCAGTATCTGAAGCCCGACGCCGCCTGGCGCGCCGCCGTCACGGCCCAGGGCGCTCAATAGATCAAACAAAAAGGCCCCGGCTCGCATCCTGCGGGCCGGGGCCAGTCGTTTCAGGATCGTCGACGGAGAGCCGGCACATTCGATCCTTTCATCCGTCGCCTGAGCGGCGGCTGAACGGGATCGTCAACCCGCCGTTCAGAACACCCGGCCGCCGACGCCGCCGTCCAGGGTGATGGCGCCGGTCAGGACGGTTGCGCTCTCCACCTGTTCCTCGCGGTACTCGGTGTATTCCTCTTCGCGATACATCGTCAGGATCTTGATCCCGGCGCCGTAGCGACGCAGCAGCGAACGCTCGTTGCAGTCCCGCTCAGGCTTCTCGGGACGGCACTCCAGCTTGCCGCCGTTTCCGAACCACAGGGCCTCGTGCTTGCGGCAGGTCAGGGTCGTGCCGTGGTCGAAGTTCACATTCCCCTCATAGTCCGCCAGCGTCGCCTGCAGCCAGGTGCCCGCCAGGCAGCGATAGATTTCGCCTTCGAACCCGTCGGCGATCTCGCGGTCCGGCCGCACCTGGGACGCAGGGTGCGGCACCTGGCGGTCGTCGATGCAGACGGCCTGGATGACGACGCGCTTCATCATGCTGCGAAAGGCGCTGTAGGGGGTGCGCACCGTCTGGGCGACCATGCCCTCGACCGCCAGACCCTGGATCGTGGTTGGATAGGGCTGGTCCACGCTGATGTAGGCCGCGCCGCCCCCACCGCCGTAGCTGCCCGAGAACCCGCCGGCCCGCGCGTTCAGATAAGACCGCGCGCCGGCGTTGGCGTAACCATTGGCGTTGGCCCCAGCGTTCGCATTGGCGTTCGCGCCGAGGTTCACGTTCACATTGACGTTGGTGTTGACGTTGTTGTTCCACTGGTTGCCGCCGGGAACGCAGCCGCCGCCGCCGCCGCCGCCGCAGGGGGGCTCGGGCGGAGGGGGAGGTTCGCATGAGGTGCAGGGCGGCGGCTCGCACCCCGACCCGCATTGCGCCAGGGCCGCGCCGGCGCCGGCCGACACGGCCAGACCGGCCGCCAGGCCCAGCATCCATTTCGTGATCCGCAGCCGCATCGGCGGGACTCCCAGACGATCATTGCCTCGGCCGAATTGGATTTCGGCCGATCCTTGCCGTCACAAAACGGCAAAAGCCTTTCGTTTCCGTTGATGGCGGCGACGCTTCGGGATGGCGCAATGCCGCATCGGTCTGCTAGACCGCCCTCACAATGACCGTCCGCGTCCTTCTTCGCCTGATTTCGATTAGCCGCCCGGCGTAGCGCTTCCGGGCCATCTGGCCCCGTGCACGCCGGGATCGACAGCCCTTCAAGGCGCGCGACGCGCGACAGGGCGAACAGACCAGCGAACGACAACCTAGACGCCGAGACGACCCATGGCCGACGCCCCCACCGAAACCTCCGCTCGCGATTATCGCGACACCGTCTTCCTACCCGAGACGCCCTTCCCCATGCGCGGCGGCCTGCCCCAGAAGGAGCCGCTGATCCTTGAGCAGTGGGGCGACCTCTATGGAACCCTGCGCGCCGAACGTCAGAAGCAGAATGCGCCTCTGTACGTGCTGCACGACGGCCCCCCCTATGCCAACGGCGACATCCACATCGGCCATGCGCTGAATAAGACGCTCAAGGATTTTGTCGTCCGCAGCCGGTTCCTGCTGGGCTATGATGTCGACTACGTCCCCGGCTGGGACTGCCACGGCCTGCCGATCGAGTGGAAGATCGAGGAACAGTTCCGCGCCAAGGGCCGCCGCAAGGACGAGGTGTCCAAGGACGAGTTCCGCCGCGCCTGCCGCGACTACGCCGGCAAATACATCGACCTGCAGCGCGACCAGTTCAAACGCCTGGGCGTCACCGGCGACTTCGCCAACCGTTACGCCACCATGGACTTCAAGTCCGAGGCGGCCATCGTCGCCGAGTTCCACAAGTTCAAGAACTCGGGCCAGCTGTATCGCGGCTCCAAGCCCGTCATGTGGTCGCCGGTGGAGCGCACGGCGCTTGCCGACGCCGAAATCGAATACCACGACCACGTCAGCCCCACGATCTGGGTCAAGTTCCCGGTCACGGCCATGTCGGACGATCACCCCGACGACCTCTTGGCCTTCCGTTCCAGCACCCCGTCCATCGTCATCTGGACGACCACGCCCTGGACCATCCCGGCCAACCGCGCCATCTCATACGGCCCAGAGATCGCCTATGGCCTGTACGAGGTCACGGCGATGGAAGAGGGTCTTGAGTTCGCGCCCTGGGCCAAGCCCGGCGACCGTCTGATCCTCGCCGACAAACTGGCCGAGGACGTGTTCAAGGCCGCCAAGATCGCCACCTGGACCCGCGTCTACGACATCAATCCGTCGGGCCTCGAAACCGCTCATCCGCTGGCCGCGCTGGACAGCGGCTATGGCTTCTCCGTGCCGCTGCTGGCCGGCGATCACGTCACCGACGATGCGGGCACCGGCTTCGTCCACACCGCGCCGGGCCACGGCGCCGACGACTTCGAGGTGTGGAAGGCCCACGGCCATCACGAGGTGCCCGACACCGTCGATCCCGACGGCGCCTATTACGCGCACGTCCCCCTGTTCGCGGGGCTGAAAGTCCTGGAAACCGAAGGCAAGAAGACCGGCAAGTTCGGCTCCGCCAACGGCGCGGTGATGGAAAAGCTGATCGAGGCGGGCAACCTGTTGGCGCGTGGTCGGATGGAGCATTCCTATCCGCACTCGTGGCGTTCAAAGGCCCCGATCATCTTCCGCAACACCCCCCAGTGGTTCATCCGAATGGACGAGCCACTGAAATCGGGCGACACCCTGCGCGAAACCGCGCTTCAGGCCATCGACGACACCGCCTTCCACCCCGCGTCGGGCAAGAACCGCATCCGCTCGATGGTCGAGGGCCGCCCCGACTGGCTGGTCAGCCGCCAGCGCGCCTGGGGCACGCCGCTGGCCATGTATATGGACAAGCAGACGGGCCAGCCCCTGCATGACGCCGAGGTCGACGCCCGCATCGTCGCCGCCATCGCCGAACACGGCGCCGACATCTGGTTCACCGCGCCCGACAGCGACTTCCTGGGCGCCCACGACCCGGCCCGCTACGAGAAGATCGAAGACATCCTGGACGTCTGGTTCGATTCCGGCTCGACCCACGCCTTCACCCTGGACCCGCGCCTGCCCGAAAACGGCTATGTCGGCGACCGTCCGGCCCATTGGCCCGCCGACCTCTATCTGGAAGGCTCGGACCAGCATCGCGGCTGGTTCCAGTCGTCGCTGCTGGAGGGCTGCGGCACACGCGGCCGCGCCCCGTTCAAGGCGGTCCTGACGCACGGCTTCACCCTGGACGAGAACGGCGAGAAACAGTCGAAATCCAGGGGCAACACCACCGATCCGCTGGTGGTCATCAAGGAATCCGGCGCCGATATCCTGCGTCTGTGGGTGGCCCTGGTCGACTATTCCGAGGACCAGCGGATCGGCAAACAGATCCTGCAGACCACGGTCGACGCCTATCGCAAGCTGCGCAACACCGTCCGTTATCTGCTGGGCGCCCTGGCCGGGTTCGACGAGGCCGAGCGCCTGACCGACTACGACCAGTTCCCGCCGCTGGAGACGTTCATCCTTCACCGCCTGCACGAACTGGACGCCCATGTGCGTCGGGCCTACGCCGAATACCGCTTCCAGGATGTGGTGCGTCCGGTGCTGGAGTTCTGCTCCAACGACCTGTCGGCCCTGTATTTCGACATCAGGAAGGACGCCCTCTACTGCGACCGTCCCGACAGCATCCGCCGTCGCGCCGCCCGCACCGTGATGGACGAAGTCTTCGCCCGCCTGACCGCCTGGCTGGCCCCCCTGACGCCCTTCACCATGGAAGAGGCCTGGACCACGCGCTTCCCCGACGCCGGCACGAACTGCGCCCGCGTCATCCCCGACACTCCGGCCGCATGGAGCAACCCGGCCGAGGCCGAGCGTTGGTCCGCGATCAACACCGTCCTCGAAGTGGTCAATGAATCGCTGGAAGCGGCCCGCCGCGAGAAGCTGATCGGCGGCGCCCTGGACGCCTGGCCCACCGTCACCGGCCCCGCCTCGGCCTTCGCGCCTTTCGAGGGTCTGGACGCGGCCGAAATCTTCCGCACCTCGGGCGCCGACCTGGTCGAGAGTGGTGAATCGATCACGGTGGCGGTCAACCCGGCCGACCACCCCAAATGCGCCCGCTCCTGGCGGCGCGTCCCCGACGTCGGCTCCGACCCGGCCTACCCGGACCTGTCGGCCCGCGACGCCGATGCCGTGCGGTATTGGGACCAGACGCACGCTTGATGGCAAAAATGTCTCCTCCCCACAGCGTGGGGAGGGGGACCACCCCCGGGTCCCGCCAAAGGCGAGCCCGAGGGCAGGCTACGCGGTGAAGGGGCTCTTGAAGTCTCCCAGCCGCGTGTGATGGTTGAAGAGCCCCTCCGTCACGGCGCGAAGGGCGCCGCGCCACCTCCCCACGGGGTGGGGAGGAGACGAACTGTTTTAGCTGAAACGCCGACGCTGTTCGGCGCTGCGCAGGGTGGAGCGCAGGAACTCGGCCGGGGGGTCCGTTTCGGCCAGGACCTGTTCCTTGATGGCGCGGGGTTCGCCGAACAGGTGGCCCTGGCCCATCGCCACATCCAGTTCGAGGATGTCGACGACCTGGCGTTCGTTCTCGACCTTTTCGGCGATGACCTCGACGCCATAGCGGCGGGTCAGGGCGGCGAAGTCGGCGGCCTGGATGTCGGGCATGGAGCGCAAGGGCGCACCGCCGTCCAGGTCAAGCAGTTGTTCGATCATCAGGTCGGCCGCGACCTTGATGAACTTGACGTCCGAGCGTTGCAGGTCGGCGAAGTCCAGGTCCAGCGTCTGCACCTTGTCCAGCGAGAAGCGGAAGCCCAGGTCGGCCAACTTGGCCATGTTGCGCGCCTCGACCGCGCCGCGCGCGTCGAAGGTGGCCTGACCCAGTTCGAAGATCAGGGCCTGGTTCAGGTCGCGGTTCTCGGACAGGAAGTCGAGGAACTGAGGGAAGAAGGTCTCGTCGCCCAGGGAGGTCAGGGCCACGTTGCAGAAGACGCCGACCTTGCGGTCCTGGCGCGCCAGCCGTCGCACGATCTGGGCGCAGCGGAACAGCAGCAGATTGTCGATGGCGGGCACCAGCCCCTCGCCCTCGGCCAAGGACAGATATTCCGCCGGCATCATCACCCGGTCCGTGGCGTCGCGCAGTCGGGTGAAGCTCTCGTAGAAGATGGTCCGGCGCTGCGGCAGGGAGACGACCGGCTGCAGATACAGGTCCACACGGCCTTCGCTGAGCGCCTCGTGGATGGTGCGCAACAGGACGGTGGACTGAGCCTGGCGGCGGCCCTCGAAGGTCTCGACGCCGATGTGTGGCGCGGCCGACAGGCGTTCGTCGATGCTCACGCTCATCTGCTGAACCAAGGATTCCAGCATCCGCACCTCGCCGGTCAAGGCGTCGGTGTCGGACAGGACGCCGCTCTCGATGGCGTGGGCCAGTTCGGTCAGGGCGCCCTGGGTCGATTCCATCGCATCGGCCAGCAGGCGGTGCGCCTCGCGGACCTGGGCGATCTCCTTCTTAAGGGCGCGGCGGTCGGCGATGCCTGTGACGATGCCGTGGAAGGCGCCCAGCAGACCCAAGGCGCCCAGCGTCCCGGCCACGCCCGCGCCGATCCCCAGACCGGCGCGCCACAGGAAGGCGCCCACGGTCATGCCGAGGAACAGATAGGCGAAATACAGAAAGCCCGTGGTTACGTTGCGCATCGGCTGGCGGTCGGCCACTCCCGGATGGAATCGCCTGAGTATCAGGCTATCAATGTCATTCGGCTAGAGCGGGACGATAAATATCCCCGCAGAAACATACGGGAAACGCAATGGAACTGTTCGATCTGACCGGCAAGGTCGCCATCATCACCGGCTCTTCGCGCGGAATCGGCAAGGCCATCGCCGAACGGCTCGCCGAACACGGCGCCAAGGTCGTCATTTCCTCGCGCAAGGCGGGGCCGTGCGAAGAGGTCGCCGGCGAGATCAACGGCAAATACGGCGCCAAAGCCGATGAACCGCGCGCCATTGCTGTTCCCGCCAACATCGCCTCCAAGGAAGACCTCCAGCGCCTGGTGGACGAGACGAACAGCGCGTTCGGCAAGATCGACATCCTTGTCTGCAACGCCGCAACCAATCCCTACGCCGGTCCGATGGCGGGCATCGCCGACGACCAGTTCGAGAAGATTCTTCAGAACAATGTCATCTCCAACCACTGGCTGATCCAGATGGTCGCGCCGCAGATGGTGGAGCGCAAGGACGGGGCGATCCTGGTGATCTCGTCCATCGGGGGCCTGCGCGGCAACGCCCTGATCGGCGCCTACAACATCTCCAAGGCGGCGGACATGCAGTTGGTGCGCAATCTGGCGGTGGAGTGGGGGCCGTCGAACGTGCGGGTCAACTGCATCGCGCCGGGCCTGGTGCAGACCGACTTCGCCAAATATCTGTGGGAGAATCCGGAGTTGCTGAAGACGGTCACCGAACCCGCCCCGCTGAAAAGGATCGGCCAACCGGATGAAATCGCCGGCACGGCGGTCTATCTGTGCAGCCCTGCGTCGGCCTATGTGACCGGACAGACCCTTGTGGTGGACGGTGGATTGACGATTGCCTGGTAAGAGTAGCGATTGGCGACAGGATTTCGCATGGCGTCTGGAAGCCTTCGGCTTTCAGGCGCTGTTCGGCTTTCTGCGGCTGCTGGGCGTGGAGCGGGCGTCTGGCCTGGGCGGCTGGCTGTTGCGCACCCTGGGGCCCCTGACGGGCACGCAGAAGACGGTGATCCGCAATCTGCGCATCGCCTTTCCCGACATGGATGAGGCCGAGCGCAACGCCTTGGCCCTGGCCCAATGGGACCAGACCGGACGCACCTTCGCGGAACTGGCGGTGATGGACCAGTTGACCCCCGAGGGCGGCCGCGTGGAGGTGGTTGGGCTGGAGCGGCTGCACGCTTTGCGCGACAGCGGCAAGCCGGCGGTGCTGATCTCGGGCCACCTGGCCAATTTCGAAGTGATGGCGGCGGTCATCATGGCGGCGGGCGTGCCCTGCCAGGTCACTTACCGGGCCGCCAACAACCCTTATGTCGACGCTCTGATCCGCAAGAGCCGGGAACGGTACGGCATCCGCCTGTTCGCACCCAAGGGCGACGGGACACGCGATCTGATGGCGGGAATGAAGCGGGGCGACTCCATCGCCCTGCTGGTCGACCAAAAATACAATCAGGGGCCGGAGGTGCAGTTCTTCGGCCAGCCAGTGAACGCCTCGCCCGGCGCGGCGCGGCTGGCGGCGCGCTTCGACACGGTGATGCAGCCCCTTTCGGTGGTGCGCCTGCCCAATGCCCGGTTCCGGGTCACGGCGCACGAGCCAATCTCCGTCAACCACAGCGAGGACAAGGCCGCCGACGTCCTGGCTGGAGTCCAGGCCGCCAACCGCTTCGTCGAGGATCGGGTGCGCGAGCATCCGGTGGACTGGTTCTGGGTCCACAAGCGCTGGCCGGACGAGGTCTATGCGGCGCTGGATCGCCCAGCGTCGGTATAGCGGCGGAACGGCCCTTCGTAGTCCGGCGGGTCCCGGCGGCGACGGCATGGGCCGACATAGCCCTCGGCCTTTATGAAGGCGCGCGGCCGCAGGATGACGGCGTTGATCCGGTCCAGCATGGCCTTGGCGGTGATCGGCTTGACGATGAACTCGTTCACGCCGGCGTCGCGCGCCTCATAGACCCGGGCGCGCTCGGAATGGCCGGTCATCATGATGATCGGCAGATAGACGTTGGGGCTGTCGGGACTGGTGCGGACCAGGCGGGTGAACGCGACCCCGTCCAGCGGGAACATGTTGAAGTCCACGATGGCCAGGTCGATCGGGTGGCGACGCAACAGATCGAAGGCCGCCGTCCCCTCCTCCGCCTCCTTGACGCTGCGGATGTCGGCCGAGTGCAGGACGGCGGCGGCGATGGCTCGCATGTTCTGATTGTCGTCCACCAGCAGGACGTTCAGCGATTTCAGGGAAGACATCCGGCCCCTTGTCAGGCGAGCGTTTTCGGCGCCTGGGCGCCCACCATCAGCGATGGGTCCAGATTGCGGTCGCGCCATTTCATGCGCCAGCACAGATGCGGCCCTGTCGCGCGACCGGTCATGCCGACGCGGCCCAGAGGATCGCCGCGCCGCACGCGCTGGCCCTGCTGCACGTCCAGCCGCGACTGGTGCAGATAGCAGGTGATCAGCCCCTGGCCGTGGTCCATCAGGGTCAGGCCGCCCTCGAAATGCATGTCAGGGCGGACAAAGGCGATGCGGCCGTCGGCGGGGGCGCGGATCACGCTGCCCTGCGGCGCCGCCAGGTCGATGCCGTAGTGCGGGCGGGCGGGCGTGCCGTTCAGGATGCGCTGGGCGCCCCAGGCGCTGGAGACGCGGTAGCTGTCCAGCGGCCAGACGAAGCCGTCCTTGAAGTCGTCGGCGTCGATGCGGCTGGCGAAGCCCTCGGTCTTCAGCGCGATCTCGCGCTGGATGCGGACCAAGAGGGCCGGGTCGCTGGGCTCGACGGTCGAGGGCGGCAGGCCGTTCACGCGGGTCGAGGGAAACGCGTAGGGCGCGATGTCCAGCGCGCGCCGGGCTGAGCGGGCGCCGTCGGCCGACCGGACCTCGATCCGTGCGCCGGGGCCGGCGTCGCGGTCGAAGCCGATCACGAACAGACCGGCCGCCGAGGCGGTGGTCAGGGCCTCGCCGTCCACGAAGACCAGGGCGCCCGGCGCGGTGCGGCCCAGCGCATAGCCGCCCTGGCGCCAGGCCCCGTTCAGCGCCAACGGCATGGCGTTTCGGTCCTGCGCCCTCAGCGGGCCGGCGATCAGCCCGGCCCCGGCTCCGGCCAGAACGGCGCGGCGCGTGGCGATCATTTCGCCGCCGACTGAACGGCGATCTGGGCGGCGATGAACTCGGCGGGGCCGTAATAGGGCTGCTGGCGCGAAGGGCTCCAGTAGCGCAGAATCTCCAGCGGGATCGGCCGGTCCGTCACCGCGCAGCGCACGAACCGGCCCGGCTTCAGCACCGCGAACTCGCCGTCGCCATAGTGAAGAACGGCCTGGTCTGCAGCGGTCATGTCCATGGCCCGACGATACCCCCGGCCCGCCCGGACGAAAAGAGCCTCAGGCCGAAGTGACCGCATCCGTAATCGGCCCGTCCGCGGCGGCGGGCCTTGTCGCGCCGGGCGGCGGGGGCTTGGGGCGTCCACCCATCCGGTCCGTGAACAGGAAGACGAAGGGATTCAACGAGATCGACAGCAGGGCGGCGGCCAGGATCAAGTCGTGGGTTTCGCGGCTCATGGCCCCCAGCGACACGCCCAGCGCCGCCAGAATGAAGGAGAATTCGCCGATCTGGGCCAGGGAGGCCGCGACGGTCAGGCCCGTCGGCCGATCCAGCTTGAACGCCTTGGCGATGACCAGGGCGGCGACCGACTTGCCCACGATGACGATGCCCAGGACGCCCAGCACCGCCCAAGGCTGGCGCACCAGGATCATCGGGTCGAACAGCATCCCCACCGACACGAAGAACAGAACGGCGAAGGCGTCGCGCAGCGGCAGCGACCGCTCGGCCGCATTGTGTCCCAGGGGCGAGGCGTTCATCACCAATCCCGCCAGGAAGGCGCCGAGCGCGAAAGAGTGGAACAGGAAATAGGCCAGCCAAGCGATGCCCAGCGCGATGGCCAGTACGCCCAAGGTGAACAGTTCGCGCGACTTGGTGTGGGCGATGCGGATCAGAAGCCAGGGAATGACCTTGCCGCCCACCACCAACATCCCGACGACGAACAGCACGACCTTCACCAGCGTCAGGCCGACGTTCGTTCCCAGGGCCGCCAGGTTCGCTTGGGCGCCCGCGGGCGCCAGGATCATAGGCAGCATGACCAGAGCGATGACGATGACCAGGTCCTCGACGATCAGCCAACCCACGGCGATGCGGCCGATTTCGCCCTTGACCTGTTTGCGCTCTTCCAGCGCCCGCAGCAGGACCACGGTGGAGGCGACCGACAAGGCGAAGCCCATCAACAGGGCCTCGACGTCGCCCAGCCCCAGCACGAACCGCCCCAACCCCCAGCCAAGGCCGGTTGCCGCCGCGATCTGGACCAGGGCGCCGGGGATGGCGACCTCGCGCACCTGCATCAGATCCTTGGGCGAGAAATGCAGCCCGACGCCGAACATCAGCAGAATGACGCCGATCTCGGCCAATTGCGGCGCCAGTTCGGTGTCGGCGACGAACCCCGCCGTATAGGGACCGACCACGATGCCCGCGACCAGATACCCCACCAGAGGCGACAGTCTGAGCCGATGCGCCAACATGCCGAACACGAAGGCCAGGACGAAGCCCCCGACCAGGGTGAGAATCAGGCTGTCGGCATGCGGCATCAGGGCTCCTGTCGCGGGCGGGGTCTCGGTTTTGGATTAGGCTTTGCAGTTGGGGCGCGAGGGCGCGTTTGACAAGATGACGCAGTGTCGCGCGGCGTCGCCCTCGCGCTTTCGCTGCGAAGGGGATGGAGAGCTGGGCCGAGCGGCGGGGTGTCGTCTCCGCACCATTTCATGGGGGAGGAGGCTTTCGCGCCTGCGTCCTAGCGGCTACTCACCCCTCATGACCCTCCCCCACGCCCTGCCCCATTTCGGCGCCGTCGCCGGCGACTATGACATTCTGCTCTGCGACGTGTGGGGCGTGATCCATAACGGCCGCGAAAGCTGGAAAGCGCCATGCGAGGCCCTGGCCCGGTTCAATCGCGAGGGCGGCCATGTGGTGCTGATCTCCAACTCGCCGCGCCCGGCCTCGGACGTTATCGCGCAGCTGGACGGGCTGGGGGTGCCGCGTGAAAGCTGGAAGGCCTTCGTCACCTCGGGCGACGCGACGCGGGCGGAACTGGCCAAGCGCGCGCCCGGGCCGGCCTGGATCGTCGGCCCCGAACGCGACGCCCCCCTTTACGCCGGCCTTGGGCTGGAGCGGGCCGCCTCGCCGGAGGACGCCGCCTTTATCTCCGTCACCGGCCCGGTCGACGACACGACAGAGACGCCCGAAGACTATCGCGCGCGGTTCGCCGTGGGCGCCGGGCGCGACATCGAACTGATCTGCGCCAACCCGGATCGGGTGGTGCAGCGCGGCGACCAGCTGATCTATTGCGGCGGGGCGCTGGCCGATCTCTACGCCTCGCAGGGCGGGCGCGTGGTGATGGCCGGCAAGCCCTTCGCCCCCATCTACGACCTGGCGATCAAGGAGGCGGAATCCCTGCTGGGCCGCCCGGTCGACCGCTCGCGCGTGCTGTGCATCGGCGACGGTGTCGTGACCGACGTCATGGGCGCCAACGCGCAAGGCTTGGACTGCCTGTTCATCGCCCAGGGCATCCACGGCGATCAGGCCAAGGGCGACGACGGATCGCTGGACCCCGCCCGCGCCGGCGCCCTGCTGAAGGCGGAAACCGCCTATGCGCGCTACGCGGCGCTGGAACTGGCTTGGTAAGGCTCGCCATTTTGTCGCACGGCGGCTAAAGCCACAATCATGGTCGAATTGGTTCAGCAGCATCCGTCCGGTGGTTACATCCTGGACGAACTTCACGTCGGCATGGCGGCCGAGAAAATCGTCGTGGCGACGGAGGATCGTATCCGCCTGTTCGCCGAGGCGTCCGACGATTTCAACCCGGTGCATCTGGACGAGGCCTTCGCCTCCAAGACCGCCTATCGCGGCCGGATCGCCCATGGCCTGCTCAGCGCCTCGTTCGGTTCGGCGGTGGTGGGCACCATCCTGCCGGGCGCCGGCTCGATCTACATCTC
The DNA here is from genome assembly GCF_023147505.1 of Brevundimonas sp. EYE_349. Classification (GTDB taxonomy): domain Bacteria; phylum Pseudomonadota; class Alphaproteobacteria; order Caulobacterales; family Caulobacteraceae; genus Brevundimonas. The sequence goes on from NZ_JAHXPB010000002.1 coordinate 19,004, forward strand.
CCAGACCCTGGCCTTCCACCAACCGGTGCGGATCGACGACATCGTGCGGATTGTCATCACGGTGATCGAGGTCGAGGCCGAAAGCGCGCGGGTCAAGCTCAGCTGCGAGGGCTTCGTGGGCGAGACCATGATCATGGACGGCGTCGCGGTGGTCCGCGTTCCTCGCCGGCGCAAACCGTCCCAGCGCTGATGCAGGTCGTTCGCGACTGGCGCGACCTCCCGGACGCCGCAAAGGGCGCCGCCGTCGCCGTGGGAGCTTTCGACGGGGTGCATCGGGGCCACCAGGCCGTGATCGCCGATGCGAAGGCGGCGGCCGACCGGCTGGGCGCGCCGCTGGGCGTCGTCAGCTTCGATCCCCATCCCCGCCGCTGGTTCCAGAAGGACGCCGCGCCCTTTCGCCTGATGACCGCCGACCAGATGGCCCAGGCCCTGGCGCCGCTCGGCGTGGACACCCTGTATCTGCTGCCCTTCGACGCCGAGATGGCGGGCATGAGCGACGCCGAGTTCGCCGAGCGGGTGCTGGCCCAAGGCCTGGGCATCCGCCATGCCGCCGTCGGTTTCGACTTCACCTTTGGCAAGGGACGGTCGGGCTCGCCCGAGGCTTTGCGCGCCTATGGCGAGCGGCTCGGCTTCAACGTTTCGACGGCGCCGCGCCTGGACGACGCCGATGGTCTGAAACTGTCGTCCAGCGCCGTGCGCGAGGCGCTGAAGGCTGGGGACATGGCCCGCGCCGCCGTCATCCTGGGCCGCCCCTTCGCGATCCAGGGCGAGGTGATCCACGGCGACAAGCGCGGCCGCACCATCGGCGTGCCGACCGCCAATGTGCCGCTGGGCGACTATATGCGGCCCGCCTACGGCGTCTATGCGACGCGCAGCCGGCTGGCGGACGGGCGCGTGGTTGATGGTGTGGCCAGCCTGGGCGTGCGGCCCATGTATGCGCTGGAGACGCCGCTGCTGGAGGTCTGGCTGTTCGACTTCGATGGCGACCTCTACGGGCAGACGCTGGATACCCAGCTGATCGTCTGGCTGCGCGGCGAGGAGACCTTCGACGGCCTGGACGCCCTGAAGACCCAGATCGACGCCGATGCGGCGGCGGCGCGGGTCATTCTGTCCTCCTGACATCCCCTCATCGCGGCGTTACATAGGACGCAGCTCCGCCGCAAACCGCTTCCAGTTCTGCACATAGTGATCGGCCGACATCTTCAGCACGGCGATATGGTCGGGGTCGCGTTCGCGCACCACCTTGCCGGGCTGGCCCATGACTAGGCTGTTGTCAGGGATGACCTTGCCCTCGGTGATAAGGGCGTTGGCGCCGATGACGCAGTTGCGGCCGATCTTCGCCCCGTTCAGCACAACCGCACCGATGCCGATCAGGCTGTAGTCCCCCACTTCGCAGCCGTGCAGCATGGCGTTGTGGCCCACCGTCACCCCGCGCCCGATCGTCAGCGGCGAGCCGAAGTCGGCGTGAAGCACGCTGCCGTCCTGAATATTGCTGTCGGGCCCCACTGTGATGGGATCGGTGTCCCCGCGCAGGGTGGCGCCGAACCAGACGCTGGCGTTCGCATGCAGAATCACATCCCCTATCACCGATGCGCTTGGCGCCACCCAGTATTCGCCCTCCGGCGGAAGCTGAGGCTTGCTGTCGCCCAATGCGTAAACAGTCATCAGAACACCACCTAATCTTTGAAAAATGAGGGCTTTAACGGAACGCTAACCACGATAGCATCATTCTGTTGATGTGATTCGGGCGCGTCTATTCGCTCCCGTATCCGAAGCCGGATCAAGCCCGGTCCGGTCAGTTGTCGGGGCTTTCGCGTGGCGCGTTGGGATCCGGGTTCGGTTGTTCGGCGGCGGGTTGATCCCGTTGCGGACGGCCCTGCTGTCGATCCGGGCGGCTGCTGTGTGGGCCGCGATTCTCTCCTCCCCAAGACCGTCCAAGGCGGCGCCCGTTCGGGTCCGCCTTTTTTCATGCCCTGGAGGCGTCCATGACCAAGCGTGCGGCTACGAAGCGTCAGTCCCGTGAAAACGGCATCCTGGATTCGCGTGACTTCATCGAAGAGTCGAAGGTTCGCCGGCTCCATGCGCCCAACAATGCGCGTGCAGGCTGGTCGCCCTATCCCTCCAACGACGACCGCGACCAGGCCTATCTCAAGACGCTGAAGCCCAAGTCCGAAGGCCAGGGTGAGCTGATGGCGGCCATCGACCACCACAATCTGGTCATGGCCCTGGGGCCGGCAGGTACGGGCAAGACCTACTTAGCCGTCGCCAAGGCGGTTGAGGCGCTGGAGGCCGGCAAGGTCGGGCGCATCGTCCTGTCGCGTCCGGCCGTGGAGGCCGGCGAGTCCATCGGCTTCCTGCCCGGCGACATGGAGGACAAGCTGGCCCCCTATCTGCGCCCCCTCTACGACGCCCTATCGGATCGGCTGTCGATGAAGCGGGTCAAGGCCCTAATGGCTGAGGGCCTGATCGAGATCGCGCCGGTGGGATACATGCGCGGCCGCACCTTGAACAACGCCTTCATTGTCGTGGACGAGGCCCAGAACTGCACCTACGTCCAGTTGAAGATGCTGCTGACCCGCCTGGGCTGGCATTCGACCATGGTGGTGACAGGAGATCCGCAGCAGTCGGACCTGTTGCCCGGCATATCGGGTCTGTCTGACATCTCGGCGCGTCTGGAGGCGGTGCCCGACATCGCCGTGGTGCGCCTGGCCGAGCAGGACATCGTGCGCCACCCACTGGTCGCCTCCATGATCGGCGTCCTCTGAAACCCTGGCTTAGGTCATCATTCCGAGGCTGAGCGTAGCGAAGAACCCGGAACCCAGGGCCGCACGGCCGCCCTATGCATTCGATGCTGGATGCGAGCCGCCTGGGTTTCGGGTTCGTCCTGCGGACGCCCCGGAATGACGACAAGAGACGATCTGACCACTTGGGCCAAACGCCCATTGTCCCCCGCCGCGCTCACCCGCTAAAGGTCGGTCGCCGCTGATGAGGGATGTCGATGCGCGTAGCGATGATTGGGACGGGTTATGTGGGCCTGGTGTCCGGAGCCTGTTTCGCCGACTTCGGCCATGTCGTCACCTGCATCGATAAGGACCCGTCCAAGATCGACCGGCTGGAGCGGGGCGAGATCCCGATCTACGAGCCGGGTCTGGACGATCTGGTCGCCGCGAACGTGCGCGAAGGGCGGCTGTTCTTCACCCTGGACGGGGCCGAAGCCATTCGCACCGCCGATGCGGTCTTCATCGCGGTCGGCACCCCGACGCGCCGCGGCGACGGCCATGCCGACCTGTCCTACGTCCATGCGGCGGCCGAGGAGATCGCCGGACTGATCGACGGTTTCACCGTGGTCGTGACCAAGTCCACCGTTCCGGTCGGCACGGGCGACGAGGTCGAGGCCATCATCAGGAAGGCCAATCCGAACGCCGACTTCGCCGTCGTCTCCAACCCCGAGTTCCTGCGCGAGGGCGCCGCCATCGGCGACTTCAAACGCCCCGACCGGGTGGTGATCGGCGTCAATGACATGGAGGGCGAGGTGGGGCTGCGCGCCCAGAAGGTCATGAGCGAACTGTATCGCCCGCTGAACCTGAACGAGAGCCCGCTGCTGTTCGTGGGCCGTCGCACGTCCGAACTGATCAAATACGCCGCCAACGCCTTCCTGGCGATGAAGATCACCTTCATCAACGAGATGGCGGACCTGTGCGAGGCCGTCGGCGCGGACGTGCAGCAGGTTGCGCGCGGCATTGGCCTGGACAAGCGGATCGGCTCCAAATTTCTGCACGCCGGCCCTGGCTATGGCGGCTCCTGCTTCCCCAAGGACACCATCGCCCTGGTCCGCACCGCCCAGCACTATGGCGCCCCGACCCGGCTGATCGAGGCGACGGTCGAGGTCAATGACGCCCGCAAGAAGGCCATGGCCGGCCGTGTCGAAACCACCCTGGGCGACAGCGTGGCGGGCAAGACCGTCGCCCTGCTGGGCCTGACGTTCAAGCCGAACACCGACGACATGCGCGACGCCCCTTCGCTGGACATCGCCCCCGCCCTGATCGCGGCCGGCGCCCATGTCCAGGCCTTCGATCCCGAGGGGATGCACGAGGCCGCCAAGCTGCTGCCCGGCGTGGAGATGAAGGATAACGCCTATGACGCCGTGGTCGGCGCCGACGCCGTGGTGCTGGTCACCGAATGGGACCAGTTCCGCGCCCTGGACCTGGACCGGATCAAGCTTTTGATGAAACAGCCGGTGCTGGTCGATCTGCGCAACATCTATCGGCCTGACGACATGAAGAGCCGGGGCTTCCGCTACATGGGCGTCGGGCGCGGCTGATGGGGTCGCCGATCCTGGTCACCGGCGCGGCCGGCTTCATCGGCATGCACGTCGCCGAACGCCTGCTGGATCGGGGCGAACGGGTGATCGGCGTCGATGTCTTCAACGACTACTACGACCCGCGCCTGAAGGCGGCCCGCGCGGCGCGACTTGAAGGGCGCGACGGCTTTCGCATGGTGCGCGCCGACATCGCCGAACACGAGCGGATGCGGGCCCTGGTCGCCGATGAGGGCGTGCGGCGGATCGTGCATCTGGCCGCCCAGGCGGGGGTGCGATATTCGCTGGAGAACCCCTTCGCCTATGAGCGGTCCAACCTGGCCGGCCATCTGTCGATGCTGGAGGCCGCGCGCCACGGCGGCGTGACCCATCTGGTCTATGCCTCGTCCAGTTCGGTCTATGGCGACCGCCCCCTGGAGGGTTCGGGCTTTCGAGAGGACGATCCGACCGTCCATCCGGTGTCGCTTTACGCCGCGACCAAACGCTCGTGCGAGTTGATGAGCCAAAGCTACGCCAAGCTTTACGGCTTTCCTCAGTCGGGCCTGCGCTTCTTCACCGTCTATGGGCCGTGGGGTCGGCCGGACATGGCCTATTTCGGCTTCACCCAGAAGATCGTGCGCGGCGACCCCATTGAGGTCTATGGCGAAGGGCGGATGGCGCGCGACTTCACCTATATCGACGACATCGTGGACGGGATCGTCGGCGTGCTGGACCGCCCGCCAGCCTCCGGCCGCCATGAGATTTACAATATCGGCGACAGCCAGCCGGTCGGCCTGATGGAGATGATCTCGACCCTGGAGACCGCCCTGGGCGTCGAGGCCAAGAAGGTCATGCGTCCAATGCAGCCCGGCGACGTCACCGCCACCTATGCCGACGTCTCCAAGCTGAACGCCCTGTGCGGCTACCGGCCCCAGGTGCCCCTCAAGAACGGGCTGGAGAAGTTCGTGGCCTGGTGGCGGCAGTATCAGAACGGCTGACGCGCGCGGTGATGCGACGCGCTGTTCCTCCCGCCGTCGCCGCGTCCTTGGGCCTGTTCGCTGCGGATCAGGCCGGCGCCCAGACCGCCGTCGAGACGCCCGTAGCCGATCCGTTCTTTCGCCAGCGCGGCCAGGCTGTGCGCGACCGGCCCCAGCCGGCCTATGACGCCGTGGGCCTGAAAGTCGGGGGCTTCACCCTCTGGCCGCGTCTCCAGTCGGCGGCCGTGTTCGACGACAATGTCTTCGCCGCCCCGACCGCCCCCCGCGCCGCCACAACCCTGCGCCTGACGCCCGACGTCACGGCCCGCTCCGACTGGGGCCGTCATCAGATCCAAGGGTATGTCCGGCTCGATTTCGACCGGAACCTGAACGTCTCGCGCGAGAGCGCCACCGACTGGCGACTGGGCGGGGCCGGCCGTCTGGACATAGCGCAGGGCGCCCACCTGACCCTGGCCCTTGATCTGGAGCATGGGCATGAGGCCCGGACCGCCGTCGGGACCGACCCCCTGACCGTGCGCCCTGTCGCCTTCGACGGCGTTTCGGCCCGGCTGGCGGGCCGGCGGACACGCGGCCGGCTGCGCCTCGACGCCAGCGCCGAGGTGCAGCGTCGCGACTACGACGACGGCGCCGACGCGGCCGGCGCCCTGGTCAAGCAGGACGACCGCGACCGCACGACCCTGACCCTGACTGGACGCGCGGCCTACGCCCTGTCGCCGGCGACGGCGGTCTATCTGCAGGTCGCCGCCGACGACCGCGACTATCGCCGCGTCCCCAGCCGGCCCGACCGAACCTCGACCGGGCGGGAGACCCTGACAGGCGTGGATTTCGAACTGGGCGGCTTGATACGCGGCGACATCGCGCTGGGCCATCGGCGCCAGACCTTCGACGACCCGAGATTCGCCGACCTGGACGGCTTGGGCGGCCGTGGGCGCGTGAGCTGGTTCCCCACCGCCCTGACCACCGTCTCCGTAGCGGCCGAACGCGCGGTCGCCGATACGGGAGTGGTCGGCGCGGCCGGCGCCCGGCGCACCGACCTGTGTTTTAGCGTCGATCACGAACTTCTGCGCAACCTGATCCTGTCGGGGCGGACGGCGCATGTCGAGGACGCCTACATCGGTCGCGACCGGACCGACCGACGGTTCAGCGCCGGCCTGACCGCCGACTATCGCCTGAACCGCCGACAGGGCCTCACCGCCGATCTGAACTGGATCGACCAGGCGTCGGTCGGCGCCGCGCCCGGTCCTCGCTATCGCGCCTTGTGGTTGATTCTGGCGGCGGTGGCGCGCTTCTAACGCCCGGAGAACATTGACAACCTGCACGCGACAACGCACCACTTCGGCGGACGATCCCCGTTTGGCGGCGCGATGACCTTGACCGACCCATCGCCGGCTTCCGCCGACCGCGCCGCAACAGACGAGATCGACATCGACGCCTGGATCGCGGGCTTTCGCCGCCGCGCGGGCCTGTTCGCCGCCGCCACCGCCCTGGTCGCCCTGATCGTCCTGGCCGTTATGCTCGGCCGCCCGCCTGCCTACACCGCCGTCGCCAGTCTCCAGATCAACACCCGCAAGGCTCAGGTGGTCGCTGGCCCCGCCGTCCTGTCCGCCCTGGACGCCGAGGCCGCCGTCGTGGACACCGAGGTCGAGGTGCTGCGCTCACCGCAACTGGCCGCCGCCGTCGTGGACGACCTGAACCTGACCGGCGACCCCGCCTTGAACCCCGCCCTTCGCCCCACGCTGCTGGCGCGCCTGACCGGCCGCGCGTCGCCTGCGCCTGACCCTGCCGTTACTCGCCAGCGGGTGATCGAGGCCGCAAGCCGCCGTCTGACCGTGCGTCGAGTCGGTCTGACCTATTCCATGGCGGTTGGCTTCACTGCCGACGAGCCGGCCAAGGCCGCCCGTATCGCCAACGCCTTTGTCGATCACTATCTGCGCGCTCAACTGACCGCCAAGTTCGACGCCAACGCCCAGGCCAACGCCTTCCTTGGCGACCGGTTGGAGGATTTGCGCGGTCAGGTCGAGGCGGCCGACGCCGCCGTCTCGGCCTACCGCATCGCCCACGGCCTGCTCAGCGCCCAGGGCGCGACCCTGACCGAACAGGAAATCTCGGTCTATAATCAGCAACTGGCCGCCGCCCGCGCCCATCAAGCCGAGCAGGACGCCCGCCTTCGCACCGCCCGTTCCCAGATGGCGGCCGGGTCGAACGGCGACGACGTGGCTGAGGCGCTGACCTCGCCCGTGGTGCAGAACCTGCGCGGCCAGCGCGCCGCCATCAGCACGCGCGTCGCCGACCTGTCGGTCCGCTATGGCCCGCTGCATCCAGACATGGTTCGCGCCCGCAGCGAACTGGCCGACATCGACGTCCAGATCCAGGCCGAAATCCGCCGCGTCGTCTCCAACCTGGACGCCCAGGCCCAGGTGGCGCGCCAACGGACCGCCTCGGTACAGTCCAGCCTGGAGATCGCGCGCGGCGCTTTAGCCGACAACAACGCCGCCTCCGTCCGCCTGCGCGAACTGGAGGGCGAGGCCGAGGCGGCGCGCGCCATCTACCGCGCCTTCCTGGACCGTTACCGCGAGACCGGGGCCCAGACTGGCGTTGAACAGGCCGACGCCCGCATCGTCTCGCGCGCGACCCCGCCCACGGCGCCCAGCGCGCCCAACCTGACGATCAGCCTGGCCCTGGCGGTCGTGCTGGGCCTGGGCGCCGGCGTCGTCGCCGTCCTGGCCGCAAAAGCCCTGCAGCAAGGCTTGTCCACGCCTCAGGACGTGGAGCGGCGGCTGGGCCTGGCGCCGCTGGGCGCCCTGCCCCTGGCCGCCACGGTCGCCGCCGGGGACGAGCACGACATTAACCCCATCGATCTGGTTGTCCAGCGCCCGACCTCGGTCTTCGCCGAAGCCGTTCGCGCCCTTCGGGCCAGCCTGTCGCCCATGCCTTCAGCCGTCGTCCCTATGGCGACGCCCGGCGCGCGGATCGTGGCCATCACCTCCGCCCTGCCTGGCGAAGGCAAGACGACCGCCGCCCTGTGTCTGGGACGGGTCGCGGCGCGGTCGGGCGGGCGCGTCCTGCTGATCGACGGCGACCCGCGTCGACGCGGCGCCACGCGTATGCTGGGCCTGAATCCCCCGGCCGGTCTGGCCGAGGTGCTGCATGGCGCCGCCGCCTGGCGCAATCTCGTGGTGCTGGATCCCGCGACCGGCCTGCAGGTGTTGCCGATGGCTGCCTTGGGACTGGCGGCCGACGACGCCTTCGCGACACCTGCGATGGACGCCCTGCTGGCCGAGCTTCGTCAGGCCTTCGACTTGATCCTGATCGACACCGCTCCCATGCTGGTCCTGACCGACGCCCGCATTTTAGCCGCCAAGGCCGACGCCGTCTTGTTGTTGGCGCGCTGGCGACGCACGCCAGCCCGCGCCGTCGCCTCGGCCGCCCGCCTGCTTCACCCCGTCGGCGCGCGTCTGCTGGGCGTCTGCCTGACCCAGGTCGACGCTCGCGCCCAGGCCCGCCAAGGCCAAGGTTATGGCCTCTATCCCCACGACCCCTATCGCAAATACTACGCCGCCTGAGGCGCGGCGTTGACAGGGGCGGCGGTCGTGACCTTGATGGCGCATGGCGATGCACAAACCCCTGATGGCCTTCGTCGGTCTGATCGCGCTGGCCGCCGCGAGCAATACGTCCGCCCAGACGCCCCTCACCGCGCGCCCTGACACCCAGACCCTGGACGAGGCCTACGCCATCGTCGAATTCCAGAGCACGCGCTCGGGGCGCGAGATCGGCCGGGCTCTGGAACGCCACTTGGCGAGCCCCGACGTCGCGGTCGTGGCCCGAAACCAGCCCCTCGCGCGGATTCCCCGCATGCCGGGTCGGTTCACCCTGGTCGATCCGGCAGCGCCCGGCGGCTTCGGTCTGCAAGGCCCGGCGGACCGCGCGCCGGCCGGCTGGCTGCGCCCGGTTCGGGCGGCGGTCTGTGACGGCGCCAGCTGGCGCGCCGACGTCGCCCCGCGCCGCCCCGGCCGGGTCGAGCAGCGATACACCCTGTGCCTGTTCCCCTATCGCGACGGCCAGCGCCAGGGCCATCGCCTGGACTTCTACGCGGCGACCCTGTTTCACGGCGACCAGGGCGCCGTCGCCCCGCCCCCGGCCGGTCAGACGCCCGCCGCCTTCATGCGCGGCGCGGTCCAGGCGGTCGAACGTCTGACGCGGGTTCATGGCGTCTGGGTCGAGCAGCGTCTGGCGAACCGTGACCGCCCCTTCACCCAGGACGACGACGCCCTGTCCGCCCAGACCAACTGATCCCTTCAAAACGCAATCGCGCCCCCGGTCAGGAACCGGGGGCGCGACAGTCTTGCGGATTTTCAGCTTCGATCAGAACTTGACGCTGAACCGGCCATAGATGCGGTTGTCGCGGTATTCGTCCTTATAGACGCCGCTATAGCCCATCTCGACGGCCGTGCGTTCGGTCGCCTGGATATTGAAGGCGAGACCGCCCGAGACGACGTCATCGCCCGGATTGGCGCCTTCGATCAGGAAGCGCGGACCATCGGCGAAGGCGGCGTCGAACAGCGGACCGTCACCGTTCAGATCGTGAGTGTAGGCCAGGTGCGTCACCGCCGACAGACGCGGCCGCCCCTCGCCGCCCGCCAGGATGGTGCGGGTGCGGAAGCCGGCCGTCAGCAGATCGGCCTTCTGCTTCACCTTGCCCGACAGGGCGGCGTCCCCGCCCGTTTCGGAGACGTCGGCGTCATATTCGACGTGGCTGTAGGCGCCATAGGGTTCGAACGTGGTGGCGCCGACCGCGCGGCTCCAGGCCACTTCGCCGTAAGCCTGCCAGACGTTGCCGTCGTAGTTGCCGACCAGGGCGTTGGTGAACTGGTTCAGCTGGGCCGTGCGATCGGTGCGGACGTCGGCGTTCGCCCACGATCCGCCAATGCGGATCTGGAAGTCGCCCACGCCGGCGCCGCCATAGACCCCGATCTGTTCGCTGTTGACCCGGCCGGTCGAGCGCAGGCGCGACGACCGCAGTTCCGAGCGCGTCTCTCCCAGAGCCAGGCCGATATGCATGTCGTTCGACAGCGCCTTTTCGGCCCCCACCAGATAGCCCGAGCCTTCGCTGCGGAAGCCGGCGATCCCGTCATGGGCCGAACCACGGCCGTTGCCATAAACACCGCTGCCCCAGACCGAAACGCCGTTTCCGGCGTAGGTCGCGGCGCCGCCCTGGCTGCGGCCGCGCTCGGACATGGCCTCGCGGATCGAACGGGTGTCGGACACGGCCAGGCCGCCCAGCGAGGCGTGAACTTCGCCCGTCAGGCCGCTCAGCGCGCCCTGAACCGCCGGGACGCTGGCGTCCAGCAGGGCGTTTTCCAAGGACAGATCGCGGTTCGCGCCGGTCGAGGTGTTGTTGATCATGACATCCAGCGCGCCGCCGACCGACTTCTGATTGTCGGTCAGACCCAGCGAGGCCACGGTTACGTCGTTGCGCCGCACCGTCAGCACCACCCCGTTGGTCGAATAGGTCAGCACCGGCGCCAGGAAGGCCAGATCGCTCTGCGCCCCGCTGAACGTTCCGGTCACGGCCCCGGTCGAGTTGATGATGTTCATCCGGGTGCGCAGGTTCCACTCGCCGTTATCGGCCTTCAGTATGACCTGACCGCCGTCGATCTTGGTCGTGCCGCCGACGTTCAGGCGCGAATAGGCCGCGCCGTTCACGCTGGACCGAATCCACAGGAAGGAACCCGGCTTGAAGTTCAGATTGCCGGCGACCGTCAGGGTTCCGAACGGATTAACGCCGTCGCCGGGCGAGACCACCCCGCCGCTTTCGGCCGTCAGGTTCAGCAACCGGCCCGTCCCGCCGATCATGCCGACGCCGCCGACCGTGGCGCTGGAGCGCAGCAGGCTGCCATTGACGGTCAACAGGCCGCCCTCGACCCGGGTCGGGCCGCTATAGTCGTTGGCGCCGGTCAGGATCAGCTGGCCGCCGCCCTTCTTGACCAGGCCGCCGATGTCGTTGCCGAAGTTGGCCAGGACCTCGGCCGAATAGCGGTCGCGCGCATCGCCGATATTGTTGCTCCAGATATCGACCGTACCCACGGCGACGGTGACGTCGCGCGTGTCTCGAAGCGCCGTCGGGCCGCGCAGCGCCACGTCCATCTGCGGCGCACCCCAGCCCGAGCGCAGATCGACGCCCGGCGTGTCCAGATCCTTGGAGCTGGACACCAGAATGTCCGAGATCAGGGCCGTGGAGTATTCGGGGAAGTTCTCCATCAGCAGCGCGGCGAAGCCCGAGATGTTCGGCGCCGCCATCGAGGTGCCGGTCAAGGCCTCGTAACCCGCGCCAGTGTATTTGATATACTGGTTCAGCACGCGCTGCAGCTCGTCATTGGCGTACTGCAGGACCGCGCTGGAGAATGCGGGCGTCAAGAGCGCCATATTGCCGGTCGAGGTCAGCAACTGCCCAAGGATCGAGGTGAAGCCATCCGGGTCGCCAAGGCGAGCGCCTGAAACCAGGGTGATGGCCGCAGCCTGACGCGCGACCTCACGGCGCCAGGCTTCTTCGTTGTAGTTGGGGCCGCCGATTCTGCGTGCATCCAGATAGGCGTTCAGAACGCCCAGGAATTGATTGATCGACGCGGTCTGCAGGGCCGAATAGGTGGTCGCCGAATACAGGCCCGCATAGTTAGCGCGCGGATATAGCGCCAGGATGCCCCGCCAATCCATCTCATAGGCCGGCACCGACGAAATGACCTCCGAACCCGGTCCGGCGACGCACCAGGTCGCCGTCTGACCGCAGAAGCTTGTAGAGGGGTCGGCGGCGGTGAAGCTGGAATAGTTGGCGACCGACAGCCAGTTGGAGCGTAGGCGCGGGTCGTTCAGCGGCGCCGCCGCATCAATCCCGGCGTGAACGCCATAGCCGTTGCCGGCCGAGAAGACGACCAGCACGTCCTTGTCCAACACGGGCTTGTAGAAGTCGCCGTAGTTGCGGTTGAAGGACGCCAGCACGGTCGGCAGCGAGGCGTTGAATGGCAGGGTGGTGCTGCTGCCCCAGCTGTTGTTGATGATCCGCACCTGTCCGGTATTGGCCAGATCGACGATGTTCTGGTTCTGGGTCGCGACGATCTTGCCGTCGATGACCGCATCCTTGAACCACAGGAAGTCGCCGGCCGAGAAATTGGCGGTGGCGGCGTAGAGCTTGGCGTTGAAGGCGTTGCCGAACATCGGCTGACCCGCCACCCGGTCGCCCGCGATGGTGCCCGAGACGTGGGTGCCGTGGCCTTCCCAGCGGCGGCGCGGATTGATCAGGCCATCGTTGCCGTATCCGGCGATCGCCTGGGTGCGCAGCCCCGTCACCTTGCCGGCCGAACCGAACAGAGGATGGTCGACATAGACCCCGGCGTCATTGACCCCGACCGTCTGCCCTCGCCCCGACAGCCCCATGGCGTAGGCGTGTTCCAATCCTAGGAAGCCCTTGGAATAATCGATGGAGAACTGCGCGTTCGTGCGCCAGGACGCCAGCGCCGTTTGATAGTTGGTCGTGCGCGTCCCATTGGCCATGTAGAAGCCGCCCGAGGGCGGCGTCGGCGCCGTCGTCGTCTGGGCGCTGGCCGCCGTTCCCGCCAGCATAGCCACGCCAGCCGTCGCGGCCAATAGGCCGAGCTTGAAACTAAAAGACACTCGATATCTCCCCACGGCGTGTCGCCGAACGCTTAAGCTTGCAACCCCACGGCGCAATTCAGGCCCGCATTCCGCACGCTGCCACGTCCCTAGTCAACCACATTTCCGCCACAGACGGTCAGCCGCATGATCCTGCGGGGATCAGATCCAGCCAGGCGACGCGGGCGATCAGAACGACGACCACCCTACTGCCGCACGGCGCGCTCCAGCGCGGCGTAGAGCCGGGACGGCTCCAGCGGCTTGGCCAGCCAATCCGTCATGCCGGCGGCTTTCGTCGCGGCGATCTGCTCGTCTTCGGTTCCGGCGCTGAAGCCGATGACCGGCACGGCCGCATTGGGGCCGCTCGAGGCGCGCAGGCGCCGCGTCGTCTCATTGCCGTCTATGCCGGGCATGTTGACGTCCATCAACACGACATCGAACACCTGCGCGGCCAGGGCCTTCAGGGCCGATGCCCCATCCGACGCCATCGACAGCTCGACATCCAGGGGATGCAGAACCAGGGCCAGCGTGCGGCGGTTGATCTCGTGGTCGTCGACGGCCAGCACCCGCAGCCGTCGGTCAAGCACGGGCGGGGCCGCCGTGTCTTCGAGCGCCTGATCGACCGGAACGCCGCGCGGCAGGCTGATCTCCAGCATGAAGACCGCGCCCTGCCCGTCCTCGCTGCGCGCGGAAAGCTCGCCGCCCATAAGGCGCGCCAGATCGCGACTGACCGTCAGCCCCAACCCGGTCCCGCCATAGGTGCGCGCGACCTGCGCCGACCCTTGGGCGAAGGGCGAGAACAGGCGCGCCATCGCGTCCGGCGCGATCCCCGGTCCCTGGTCGGCGACCGTCATCACCACCGCCACATCATCCAGCGCCCCGTCCCGCGTCGTTACGCCGAAGGTTACGCATCCGCCCTGGGGCGTGAACTTCAGCGCATTGGACATCAGGTTGTTGACGATCTGGCGCAGCCGGAACGGATCGCCCTTCAGCCACAGCGGCTCGGCCATGGGCGAGACGCCGAGCCGCAGCCCCTTCTCGTCCGCCGCCGCCGCCCAGAACCGCGCCGTATCGTCCATGAAGGCCGCCAGGTCGAAGTCCCTGGCCTCCAGCGTCATGGCGCGCGCCTCTATCTTGGAGTGGTCCAGAAGATCATTGAGCATCCCTGTCATCAGCCGGCCGGCGTCCATGATCAGTTGGGCCGTCTCGGGCGTGGTCTCGGGCCTGTCGCCCTTTCGAATGACATGAGCGCCAGCCAGGATGGCGCTGACCGGCGTGCGCAGTTCGTGGCTGACGATGGCGGCCATGGCGGCGCGATCGGCCATGGCGCGCTCGGCCTGCTCCAAGCGGCGCTGCGCCTCGTTCAGGGCCGCGACCTCCTGCGCCCGCGCGGACTTCAGGCGCGACCAGATCACGATGACGGCCAGCACCAGCAGGATCACCGACCCTATCAGGGGCGCGAGCGCCGGCGATGCGGGCTTGGGCGCGATGAAGGGCATGGCGAACAGGGTGGCGAAGTACGGCAGGGCGCCGATCAGGAACAGCGTCTGCGATCCGATGCCGGACACCATGTTGCTGACCAGCGTGCCTGCGATCGCCATCACCGCAATGGCGGTCATGACCTGATCGCCGTGGCTCCACATCACCGCGATGGCGACCGCGAAAGTGATCGAGAACAGGCCCGCGCTGGACAGGGCGGTCAGCACGGGCCGCGCGTCGCTCAACGCCGCCGCGCTGCGGCGACGGTACGGCTCCATCGCGAAATACTCAAAGATTTGCACCGCCGTGCTGATCGCAAGCCAAGGCCCGACAAACGACTTCAGCCCCGCCATCCAGAACACCCAGGCGATCAGCAGGCCCATGGTGACACGAACCGGGGTCTGCTTCAGCCGCTCGCGCGCCGCCAGCGTCAGATGGGGCGCCATCGCCGCGAACCAACTCGCGTCGAGTCTATCGTCGTCCAAGCTCATATCCTGCATGCCGAAACAGCCATTCGCCGCCCGCCCGGCCCTATCGCCGGCCGAACGCCCCCCCAAGCAAACTGCGCCTCGCCCCGCAGCAGGATCAGCGTAAATTTTATCCGTTAAGAAAGAAATCCTCATGTGGGATCGAGCGAGCGCGCCCGCAGCCCGTCCGCTCCAAACCGCGCGTGCTGCAGCAACAGCGCCTTACCCAGCCCGATAATCGGCATCTGCCCCGCCCGCACCGGCGCCGACAGACTGGCCGTAGCCAGTCTCAGGGCCGCAACCAGTAATCTCCACCGGGGGAGGTCGTGGCGAGGGCGTCGAAGCGCTCTGAGGCGTTTCGAAAAGCTGCAGGCCGCGCGAAACGGCATCAACGTCGCGTTCCCCACCCCAACCGCCGCTTGACCATGCGGCGTATGCGCCAGAACAAAACGTCACCTGTGAAATAAATTTCATTGACAGAATAGACCGCCCAATCCTGTATGCGGGAAAGAAGCAGGCGATTTGACCGGCGGAGGGGGGACGACTTGCATAATCGAGGGCGACAGCCGGTTGTCGATCGTCGCGCCCTCGTTCAGGCTGCGGCCGGCGTGGCGATGGCCGCCACTGTTTCCGCCCCCGTTGTCTCCCGCGCCGCTCAGGCTGCGGCCGTGTCTGAGAGCGCTCGCCGTCATCGCGTGAAGCTGGCGTTCGGATGGAAACACGCCTTGGGGCATGCCGCCGACGAGGACAAGGATTTCGGTTTCGGGCGGGACCAGCGCACCTACGCCAAGGTCGGCGGCTCGGCCTCGGCGCCGATCGCGCAGGCCGCCATGGCCGATTTCGACGATTCCGGCTGGGCGTCCGTCCAGATCCCTCACGACTGGGCGATCGACCTGCCTTACGATCCCGGCTCGGCGGCGCCTGCGGATGGGCAGGACGATCCGCGCGCCGCCCATGGCTACAAGGCCCTGGGGCGGGATCATCCCGAGAACAGCGTCGGTTGGTATCGTCGCAAACTGGCCATTCCGGCCGACTGGAGCGGCCGACGTCTGGGGCTGACGTTCGACGGCGCCTTCCGCAGCGTGATCGTCTTCCTGAACGGCGTCATCGTCGCCGAACACGCGGGCGGCTATACGCCGTTCGACGTGGACATCACCGACATCGCCCGACCGGGAGAGGTCAACTGGCTTGTGGTCAGGGTCGACGCCAGCCTGGGCGAAGGCTGGTTCTATGAGGGAGCGGGCCTCTATCGCCACGTCTGGATGACAGCGACCGACCCGCTGCATGTCGCGCCTTACGGGGCCTTCATCCAGGCGGCGCCGCACGGCGCCGGCGCGACCGGCAAGGTTGAGGTCGCCCTTCGCAATCAGTCCGACACGCCCCGACAGGCCCGGGTGCGGATGACGGTTCTGGCGCCGAACGGACTGGCCATGGCCAGGACCGAGCGGTTGGTGGCGGTTGACGCCTGGAGCGAGGGACGCAGCGAGGCGGACCTGGCGTGGGACGCGGCGCCCCTGTGGTCGCCGGCCGATCCGCAGCTTCACCGGCTGTCGGTCGAGGTCGAACTGGATGGCGTGGTGCGCGACGCCGTAGATGTCCCGTTCGGCGTCCGTTCGGCCGTGTTCGATCCGCGTCGGGGCTTCCTGCTGAACGGGCAGCCGTTGAAGCTGTTGGGCGCCTGCTGCCACCAGGACCACGCCGGCGTCGGCGCCGCCCTACCCGATGCGCTTCAGGTGTGGCGAATTCAGCAGCTCAAGGCCATGGGGTGCAACGCCTACCGGGCCGCCCACAACCCAGCGACGCCTGAACTGATGGACGCCTGCGATCGGCTGGGCATGCTGGTCATAGCCGAAACCCGTCGGATGTCTTCCGATCCGGAGTCGTTAGAGGAACTGTCCACCCTGGTGCGGCGGGACCGCAATCGGCCTTCAGTCATCGCCTGGTCCATCGGCAACGAGGAACAGACCATCCAGGGGACGGAGGTCGGCGCGGCCATCGCCCGCACCATGAAGCGGGTCGTCAATCGCCTTGACCCGTCTCGGCCCATCACGGCGGCCAAGGATCAGGACTTCGGCGAAGGGGTGTCGCGGGTGGTCGACATTCTGGGCTTCAACTATCGCACGCCGCAGATGGAGGGCTATCACGCCCGCTTCCCGGATCAGCCCATCATGGGCACGGAGACCGGAAGCACCGTCGCCACGCGCGGCGAATATGTGCTGGACGCCGCCCGTCACATCGTGCCGGCCTATGATCGCGAACATCCCTGGTGGGCCTCGACCGCCGAAGAGTGGTGGATCCTGGCGGCGGATCGTCCCTACATCGCAGGCGGCTTCATCTGGACTGGCTTCGACTATCGCGGGGAGCCGACGCCTTACAATCGCTGGCCCAGCGTCGGTTCCTACTTCGGCGCGATGGATTCCTGCGGCTTCCCCAAGGACAATTATTGGTACTACCGCGCCTGGTGGCGGCCGGAGCCGCTGCTGCACCTGTTCCCTCACTGGAATTGGGAAGGGCGCGGGGGCCAGGACATCGAGGTCTGGGTTCATTCCAACCTGGACCGGGTCGAACTGTTCCTGAACGGCCGGTCGCTGGGCGCCCAGTCCGTGACCCGAAATCGTCACCTGGCCTGGTCCGTCGCCTATGCGCCGGGCGTGCTGGAAGCGCGGGGGTGGAAGGACGGGCGGCTGGTCACGACCCAACGGCGTGAAACGGCCGGTGCGCCGGTCGCCCTGCGGATGTCGGCGGACCGTCTGAGGCTTGTCGCCGACGGCGAGGACGTGGCGATGATCGCCGTCGACGCGGTGGATGCCCGCGGCCGTCCGTGTCCGCGCGCCGCCGACCTGATTCAATTCAGTACGACGGGCGACGGCCGGATCATCGGCGTCGGCAATGGCGATCCCGTCAGCCACGAAGCCGATCGCGCCGACCGGCGGCGATTATTCAACGGCCTGGCCCAGGCCATACTGCAGACAGGCCGCCAGGGCGGCCCCATCACCATCACCGCCAGCGCTGGGGGCCTGCGCCCCGCCTCGCTGCGGCTTGACGCCCGACAAACCAGACAATCGACCTGAAAACAGGCGACCAGGGGAGGATTCCATGATCATCAACCGCAAGACCATCGTCGCCGCCGGCGTATCCGCCTCGGCTCTTTTCGTGGCCGCCGCACCGGCCCTGGCCCAGACGACGGCGCCGGCCGCCGCCCCGTCCGACGGGGCGACCCAGGTCGACGAGGTCGTGGTCACGGGCATTCGCGGCGCCCTGCGCAGCGCCATCGGCGTCAAGCGACGCTCGGACCTGGTGGTCGAAGCCATCTCGTCCGAGGACATCGGCCAACTGCCCAACGTCACCATCGCCGAAGAGCTGGTGCGCCTGCCGGGCATCAACGGCACGCGCGACCGCGGCAATCAGAGCCAGGCTGCGATCCGCGGTCTGGGACCACGCCTGGTGCTGGGCCTGGTCAACGGACGCGAGGTCGCCTCGTCCGAGCCTGACCGCAACATTCGTTGGGAAATCTACCCGTCCGAAATCGTCTCCGGCGTAGAGGTGTATAAGTCCCAGTCCGCCGATCTGGTGTCGGGCGGCATCGCCGGCACGATCGACATCCGCACGACCCGCCCGCTGGACTATCGCGGGCCCGGCTTCGTGGGCACGGCAGGCGCGGCCTACTACGACGCCGGCAAGGATCTGCCGGACTACGACCCCCTGGGCTATCGTTTGAGCGCCAACGTCAACCACGCCGTCAACGACACCCTGGCCGTCAACCTGGGACTGACCCGTCAGGTTCAGAAGAACGGCTATGCGACCTTCGAGGGCTGGGGCTGGAACGACGCGGCGACCGGCGGCTCGCCCGGGGACATCAACAACGACGGCAGGCCTGACGCCACCTTCTACGGCGCGCAAAGCCAGGTGAAGCGCCTGACCGAGACGCGCAACGGCGTCAACGGCGCCCTGCAATGGCGGCCGTCCGACCGGTTCGAACTGAATTTCGACGCCCTGTATTCCGACATCAAGATCGACGAAGACCAGAACCAGATCTGGTACGGAAACAACGGAACCTACGGCAACTGGGGCGGCGGTTCATCCTGGGCCTACAGCGATCCGCAGGCCTCCTACACCCTGATCGACGGCACGGTCGTCGCGGCGCGCCTGCCCTATGCTTCGGTGACCAATGTCATCGCCAAATACACCGAGGACAAGACGCTGTTCGCCACCGGGCTGAACGGCAAGTGGAGCCTGGGCGACTGGACGTTGGTCGGCGATCTCGCCTATTCCTCGGCCAAGCGCGAGAACCTGTGGCGGGCTGTCTTCACCGAACAGTATCCGTCCTTGGCCGGCGTCGACATGACGCCTGGCCGCCGACCTTCAGCCTACGCCGTCTATGACACCGGCAATCCGGCCAGTCAGCCGCTGCAGGATTATCGCCCGGCCCAGGCGGACGGCGGAGACCTGTCGGACGAACTGACCTCGGCCCGGTTCGACGCCACCCGTTACCTGGGCGACAGCGGGATCACCGAACTGTCGTTCGGCGCGCGCGTGACCGACCGCACCAAGTCCTATGACCGCACCTTCTGGACCCAGACGCCGATCATCGCGACCTTGCCGGCCGGATTGCTGACCAGCTTCACCGTCCCGGATTTCGATACGCCGTCCTTCATCAACGGCGATTTCGACGCCGTGGCCAAGGCCGCCATCGGCGGCTTCGTCCAGCCCGCCAACAGCGCCGATCCCAAATCCGGCTGGTCCGTCAAGGAGACGGTGGCCGAGGCCTATGTGAAGGCCAAGTTCGCCGGAACCCTGGCGGGCCTGCCGTTCACGGGCAATGTCGGCGCCCGCGCCGTGCAGGCCGAGACGTCCAGCCACGGTCAGGAATCGGTCAACGGCGGCGCCTACACCCCCGTCAGCGTCGATAACGACCACTTCGAACTGCTGCCCAGCCTGAACCTGACGCTGACCCTGGCGGAAGGCCGGCAGTTGCGCCTCGGCCTGGCCCGCACGCTGGCGCGCCCGCCGCTGGACGAACTGCGCGCCGGCCGCACCCTGTACAACACCACCCCCCCGCCGACGGGCTCGGCCGGCAACCCGCTGCTGAAGCCCTACATCGCCAATCAGGTCGACCTGTCCTACGAATGGTATTTCGCGCCGGAGGCCCTGTTCGCCGCCGCCGTCTATTACAAGGATGTGGAAAGCCATATCGGCTATTCGACCCAGCCCGTAACGATCGGCGGCACGACCTACAACGTCACCGGCCCGTTCAACGGCGGGGGCGGCGGGATCACCGGCGCGGAACTGACCTTCCAGACGCCGTTCAGCTTCATCCCTGCGCTACGGAACTTCGGCATCTACGCCAACTTCGCCTATGTGGATTCCGACCTGAAGGAGTTCTATCCGGCGAACAATCCCCTGTCCGCGACGGGTCTGGCCAAGGAGACCGCGACGGTCGACCTGTGGTATTCGGACGGCAAGCTGGAGAGCCGACTGGGCTTCAAGTACCATAGCCCCTTCACCGTGATCACCGGTTGGGATGGTTCCGCGCTTCGGACCCTGGAAAGCGAAAAGACCCTGGACTTCAGCACCTCCTACCAGCTGACCTCCCAGGTCGGCCTGCGGTTCCAGGCCAGCAACCTGACCGACGAGCGCGTGCGGCTTCACTACGACAACACCGCCAACCGTCTGGCCAGCGACAGCCGCTACGGCCGCCGGTTCAGTCTGGACGCCACCTTCCGCTACTGAGGCGGCGCCGCTGCGCCCTGGCCTATGACCACCGGAGAACGACCATCCGTCGCTTGATTCTTCCTGCCCTCGTCGCCCTCCTCGCCCTGCCCGCGCAGGCCGAGGAGGCGCGCCAGCCGACGCCGCCTTTCTACTTTGGCGCCGACCTGTCCTATGTGAACGAAATGGAGGATTGCGGCGCCGTCTATCGCAAGGACGGTCAGGCCCGCGACCCCTACGCCCTGTTCGCCGAACTGGGCACGAACCTGGTGCGGGTGCGCCTCTGGCACAATGCGGAATGGACGAAGTACAGCGACCTGGACGATGTACGCCAGACGATCCGACGCGCCCGTGCGGCGGGCATGGAGGTGCTCCTAGACTTCCACTACTCGGACGACTGGGCCGACGGCGACAAACAGATCGTGCCCGCCGCCTGGCGGTCCATCCGCGACGACGCGCCCGCCCTGTCCAAGGCGGTGTACGATTACACCTTCCAGACCCTTCGCACGCTGGACGCCGAAGGCCTGATGCCCGATCAGGTCCAGGTCGGCAATGAAACCAATCCCGAACTGATGGGAGAGGCGGACTGGAAGACGACCCGTCCCGGCATCGACTGGCCGCGCAACGCCGCCCTGTTGAACGCCGGGATCAAGGCCGTGCGCGACGCCGGCGCCCAGTCGGCCATCCAGCCGCTCGTCATGCTCCACATCGCCCAGCCCGAAAATGTGGAGCCGTGGTTCGCGGCGGCCTGGGCGCACGGGGTGCGCGATTTCGACCTGATCGGCCTCAGCTACTATCGCAAATGGTCCACGCGCGATCTGGACGGCCTGGAGCAGACGATCAATCGCCTGCGGCATCGCTATCCGGCCGAGGTGGTGGTGGTCGAGACCGCCTATCCCTTCACCACCGACGCCGCCGACGCCTCGCCCAATCTGCTGGGCGCCGATTCTCTTCTGCCGGACTATCCCGCCACCTATGAAGGGCAGCGCCGCTACATGGTCGACCTGACCCAGCGGGTGAAGTTCGCCGGCGGCGTGGGCGTGGTCTATTGGGAGCCGGCCTGGGTCTCCACCCCCTGCTCGACCCGGTGGGGCCAGGGCTCCAACTGGGAGAATGCGACCTATTTCGACTGGCGGCGCGGCAACGAGGCGACCCCGGCGGCCAGCTTCGCCAAGGCGACCTATCGGGAGGCGGCGCCCCTGACCCTGACGCTGCGACGTCCCGCCGGCGCCACAGGCCCGCTCTGGCTATGGGGCGATTTCCTGGGCGCCAACGACATCGCCATCCGCCTGGCGCCCGACCCCCAGGACCCGACCCTCTATCGCTACACGACCACCGTCCAGCCGGACGCGACCCTGCGGTTCCAGGTCTATGACCGCCGCCCGTTCGATCGCGGCGTCCTTGGCGACGGCCAGTTGATCGAGGCGACGGTCACCGGCCAGGGCTTCAGCGCCAGTTACGTGGTCCAGCATTGATCGGGTATCGCTGCCGCACTCGGCCGGCACAGCCTTGACCTGACAGGTCCCGGCGAGCCGGCGTCCGGCTGGCTTTATTGATTTCCATCGCCTGGCCGGCAGGGCGCCCCCGCGTCACACGGCTGTTGAGGAGACGTGGTTCAGGATCGTTGTTGGAGGGACGCGCGATGTCTGGCGGCGTCCCACGGAGATCGATCATGAGCGCCCTTCTCGCCACCCTGTTTCTCGCCGCGACCGCCTGCGACCCGGCCGCGGCCGATGTGCGCGCGGCAGGGGGCGACGCCTGCGCCGCAGCCTGGATGGACCGGTCGTTGCGGATGAACGACATCGCCGCGGTCGGCGCCCACAACGCCTACAAGCTGGCCATTCCCGAGGCGGAACTGGCGGCGATGACGGCGGTCGATCCGCGCGCGGCGGGCCTGGATTACGCCCACCGGCCGCTCGTGGAACAGCTGGACGCCGGTGCGCGCCAGCTGGAGATCGACGTGCTGAACGATCCTCACGGCGGCCGCTACGCCCACCCTTTGTCGGCGCTGGGGCGGCCCGGCGCCGGCGCGCCGGTCGGCGCGGCCTTCCAGCAGGCGATGGCGCGGCCTGGATTCAAGGTGCTGCATAGGCCCGACGTGGATTTCCGCAGCAGTTGCCTGACCTTCGTCGTCTGTCTGACGCAGATTCGCGACTGGTCGGCGGCCCATCCCGATCACGCCCCCCTGCTGATCCTGCTGAACGCCAAGACGGGTGCGGCCTCGATGCCGGGCGGGGTTGCGCCGCTTAACTTCGACGCGACGGCCTGGGACGCCCTCGACGCCGAGATCCGCGCGGTGTTCGAGGCCGGACATCTGATCACGCCGGATCTGGTGCGCGGACGCCACGCCACCCTGCGCGAGGGTGTGATGGCCGGCGGATGGCCGACCCTGGGCGCCGCGCGCGGCAAGGTCTTCTTCGCCCTGGACGAAGCCCCGGAGAAGGTCGCCGCCTATGCGGCGGGCCGGCCGTCGCTGCAGGGCCGGGTCCTGTTCGTCAACACCGACGAGACCAGCCCCGCCGCCGCCTATCTGACGCTGAACGATCCGGTGGGCCAGCAGGCGCGCATCCGCGAAGCCGTGCGCCAGGGCTTCATCGTGCGGACCCGCGCCGACGCCGACACGGTGGAGGCCAGGACGGCCGATGTGTCGCGCCGCACCGCCGCCTTCGCCAGCGGGGCGCAATATGTGTCGACCGACTACTATTGGGCCGATCCGCGCTTCCCGACCTATGAGGTGCGCCTGCCCGGCGCAGAGGCGGCGGCCTGCAATCCGGTGCGGACGGCGGCGCGCTGCGACGGCCTGGCGGTCGAGATGGTGGCGCGCGCTCCCGTGCGCGGCTATCTGGCGCCGGCGGATCGGCCGGACCTGACGAGGGTTCTGGCCCCGCCGCCCGCGCCGGGATCGCCACGCGACCGCGCCAACGCCGAGGTGTTCCGCGAGACCCGCGCGCTGCAGGGCACGCCGCGCTGGGACCTGGCGACTGCGGACGTGTCTGGCGACAAATACGATCACTTCGCCCAGGCGCTGGGGGTGCGGCTGACGCCGGAGACGGCGCCGGTGCTGACCGCCCTGCTGGACCGTTCGGGAAATGACCGGTCGGTCGTCGGCGCGGCCAAGGATCATTGGGGGACCAAGCGGCCCTACCTCGGCACGGACCTGCCGATCTGCGAGGCCAAGAGCGATCATCTGGCGGGCAATCCCGACTATCCGTCCGGCCATTCGGCGCATGGGATGCATATCGCCATGATCCTGGCCGAACTGGCGCCCCAGCGGGCCGACGCCCTCTATGCGCGGGGTCGTGAGTTCGCCGAGAGCCGCTTCATCTGCGGCTCGCACACCTACAGCGCCGTGGAGGCGGGCATCCTGTCCGGGGCGGTGATCTATGGCGCCGAGCAGCGTTCGGATGTGTTCCGGCGCGACATGGAGGCGGCCCGCGCCGAGGTTCAGGCGGCGCTCTCAAAGGCCGGGATCGCGCCGGTTCGGGCCTCGAACGCGACAGCGCCGTGAACCTTGAATGAAATCGACTGTCACATGCTGAGGGGCCGTCCAGGCTTGTCGTTGAGGGCGTTAGATCGGCCGGCGTGAGACGCCACGGGGCCGGTCGGCGCGTCTCGCCACGAGGCGCGCCAGGCTCTCTGGGGGTAGTCCAAATGAAGAACCAAATCCTCGGCACGACGGCCCTGGTCGTCGCAGCCGCCACGCCGTTCGCCGCCTTCGCGCAGAGCGCGGCCCCGACGTCGTCCGACGTCGCCCAGGTGGACGAAATCGTCGTCACCGGCAGCTATCGCCGCAGCCTGGAGCAGGCCGTCGACATCAAGCGCAAGGGCGTCGGCTTCTCTGACTCCATCGTGGCGACCGACGTCGCCAACTTCCCGGAGCAGAACCTGGCCGAAGCGCTGCAGCGCATTCCCGGCGTGACCATCGAACGCAATCGCGGCCTGGGCCAGCGCGTGTCCGTGCGCGGCCTGCCCAGCGAGTTCACCTTCGTCACCATCAACGGCCTGGCGACCGCCTCGGGCAGCGGCGGCCGGGATGTCGAGTTCGACATCTTCGCCTCCGAGATCATCCAGCAGGTCACGGTGCAGAAATCGCCCCGCGCCGCGGACGAAGAAGGCGGCATCGCCGGATCGGTCAATATCTCGACCGCCCGCCCCTTCGACTACGAAGGTCGCCGCGTCGTGGCGTCCGCCGAGGGCGCCTACAACTCCATCTCCGAGAAGACCGATCCCAAACTGTCGTTCCTGGCCAGCGACACCTGGGGCGATTGGGGCGGTCTGGTGTCGTTCTCGAGCGCGCGCCGCACCAACCGGACGGACTCGGAATCGGGCATCAACTTCCGGCCGTTGACGCGCTTTCTGGCCACATCGACCGGCGCTCGGGGCGCCCAGGCCCAGGCCGTGCTGGCGCGCGACGCCGGCGTGGTGGTCCAGAACCGCGCCAACACCGCCGAGACCGACCGGATCATCTTCCAGGACAAGGTCGGCGACCGCGCCTATCTGAACACCCAGGACCAGTGGGGCGGCGCCGTGTCCCTCCAATACCGGCCGTCGTCCAACTTCAGCCTGGCGTTCGACGCCCTGATCGGCCGCTACGAGACCACCGAGGACCAGTATGACGCGGCGGCCTATTCGGCCTCCAGCCGTTCGACGCTGGAAACCATCCACGAGTTCGACAAGACCACCCTGGCCGAATACGGCATGGTGGTTCTGCGCGACGTCTCCTACACCGCCACCCAGCACGAGATGCTCTCCAAGGAGCAGATCAACGAGACCGACTATCGCCAGTTCGGGACCGAGCTGAACTGGAGCGGCGACAGCTGGAAGCTGCATGCCCTGGCCGGCTATTCCGGCGCCGAAAAGACGCTGGACTACGCCAACCTGAAACACGTCGCCTATGCGCCGTCGCGCACCCGCTGGACGGCCGACGGCGGCGAGACGATCAAGAGCGCCAACCCGGCCTCGATCGACATGTACAACAGCCCCGAACGCTATCTGTTCGAGGCCTATGAGACGACGCTGGAGCATATCCAGGACGACAAATACGCCGCCCAGGTGGACTTCACCAAATATCTGGGTCTCAACGTCTTCCCGGCCCTGACCAGCATCCAGATCGGCGCGCGCTATACGGACAAGTCCAAGCAACGCCAGTACGGCGAACTGAAGGTCCAAGGAACGGGTGCAGGCCGCGTCGACTATCTGAACAGGCCGATGTCGCAGAGCGAACTGACGCCCATCGACGATCTGGTGCCCGGCGGCCGCTTCCGTGTGCGGGACCTGAACTGGAGCCAGGTGCCGAACGACTACGCCCGGCGCACCTTCCGCTACGACGGCTTCTTCACGCCGTTCAACGTCGGCGACTATTACGAAGTGTCCGAGAAGGTGCTGGCCCTTTACGCCATGGCCGACCTGAACTTCGACATCGGCCCGGTGCCGGTCTCGGTCAACGGCGGGGCCCGCTACGTGGACACCTCCATCACCTCTGCGGGCTATCACCAGATCCAGAACCCGAACGGCTCGACTGGCTATACGTCCGATCCGGTCTCCAGCGACGGCGGTTACGACAAGGTGCTGCCCAGCGTGAACGTGACGGCGGAACTGACCGACAGCCTGATCTTCCGTGCCGCCGCGTCCGAAACCCTGATCCGCCCGGCCCTGACCGATCTGGCCTACAAACGCACGGCCAGCTTCAACTCGTTCCGGTTCACCGACGGCAACCCGAACCTGAAGCCGACCTACGCCAAACAGTGGGAAGTCGGGCTGGAGCAATATCTGGGCGACGGCGGCCTGTTGGCGGTTTCCTACTTCTGGAAGGAGATCGAGGGGGTGGTGCGCCAGGCCCTGACGGGCACGGTCCCGAACGTGACCAAATACAACGCCAACGGCACCATCGACGGCGTCTACACCTTCGACGTCTATCAACCGATCAACGAGCCAGGCTCCTACGAGGTCAGCGGGGTCGAACTGGTCGCCATCGTGCCGTTCGGACAGTTCTATGCGCCGCTGGAAGGGTTCGGGATCAACGCCAACTATACGGTGCTGGACAGTTCCCTTACCGGATCGTCCAAACTGGGCATTCCCACCCCGCCGGTCGGCCTGGCCGACAACGCCTACAACGTCACCCTGTTCTACGAGAACGCGAAGTTCCAGGCGCGGGCGTCCTATAACTACAAGGACAAGTACGTCGAGGGCATCGGCTACGAGATGTATCCGATCTGGCGCGAAGGTTATGGCCAGCTGGACATGTCGGCCAGCTACAATCTGACCGACAGGCTGCAGATCAATCTGGAAGGCATCAACGTCACCGACGAGGCGACCAAGGGCTATACGATGAACCCGTCCTTCCCCACGATGTACGAACGGTCGGGCCGCCGCATCAATCTGGGGCTTCGGCTGGAGTTCTGACGCACCTGTGCCCCCGACGTCGAACCCCGACCGCCGGGCGGGCGCGTGATCCCCGCGCGCTCGCCTCGCCGAGACGCTCCCTCCGCCGGAGGGGGCGTCTTTGCGCGTGCGCCGCAGGCTTCGGCTGCAAGCGAGATCGAACGGCTGCGCACCGACCTGATCGCCTATCTGCATCGCAGGACGCGCGGCGAAGCCGACGCCGAGGACCTGGTGCAGGAGGCGTTCGTCCGCTTTCATCGGACCGGCCACGACCTGTGCGCCGCCGATGCCCGGCCCCTGCTCTTCGTGATCGCGCGCAACCTTCAGCTGGACCGATGGAAGGCCGCCGGACGAGAGACCGCGCGGCGCAGTCCGCATGACATCAACGACCTGGTCGAAGGCCCGCAGGCCATCGCCAGCGAAACGCCCGACGCCGAGGACGGGCTGATACGGCGCCAGAACCTGGCCGCCGCCGCCGCCGTGATCCGCGCCCTGCCGCCCAGGACGCGCGACGCCTTTCTGCTGCATCGGTTCGAGGACCTGACCTATCGCCAGATCGCCGGTAGGCTGGGCGTCTCGGTCAGCATGGTCGAGAAACATATCGCCGAAGCGCTCCGTCAACTGAAGAAATCGCGGGATGACTGAGGTGTCGCGCATTCGGATCGTTGTAGGTTTCGAGAGGGGTCGCGACGGCGGACCTCGACGCCCTGCGAAGAGGAGACCGCAACGCCGATGCTGCAGCGCCTGAACATTCTGCTCGCGCGCCGTCCGCGGACGGCCGAGGCGTGGCTGGCCCGCATGGCGCGGCCGGGCGTCGGCGCGCGCGATCAGGCGGCCCTGCTGGCCTGGCTGGAGGCCGACCCCGATCACTTGCGCCAATATCGGCAGACCAAGGCGGATCAGGCCGCGCTGGAACCGTTGAAAGACGCCTTCGCCGACGACCTTGCGGCCCTGCGATCTGGCCATAGAAGACCGGCGGCGCGGCGTTCCGTCCTGAGCGGCGCTCTGGCCGGGGGCGTGATCGCAGCAGCGGTCGGCGCCGTGTTCGTGATCCCGATGATGACGTCCACGCCTGAGGCGCGGCTGTACGAAAGCGCGCCGGGCAGGATCACCGACATCGCCCTGGACGACGGATCGCGCATGACGCTGGACGCCGGGTCGGCCGTGCGCGTCGCCCTGGGACGCGACGCCAGACGCGCCACGCTGGAGCGCGGCGCCGCCTATTTCGACGTCGCCCACGATACACGGCGCCCCTTCCAGGTGGCGGTCGCGGACCGCCGCGTGATCGTGACCGGCACCCGGTTCGTGACGGCCCTGGCCGGCGACGCGGCTCAGGTGTCGCTGCTGCAAGGCCGGGTGGCCGTCTCCACGCGCGATGTCGGCGCCAAGGACGCGCTGAACGGCGCGCTGATTCTGTCGCCCGGCGAACGGGCGGACTTCCGCTGGGGACGGCCCGGCGTGCGCAAGGCGGACGCCGACGTGGACATGGCCACGGCTTGGCGCCAGCGGCGGTTGGTGTTCCAGGACGCGCCGCTTTCGCAGGTGATCGCGTCGGCGGCCCGTTATGGGGATCATCCGCTTATCCTGGCCGACCCGGCCCTGGGCCGCACGCGCGTCACACTGGTCGTGCCGCTGGAGGGTCTGCAGCCGCTGGAGCAGCGCCTGACCGCGCTTCTGCCCATTCGCATCGAGACCGCCGACGACGGGCGCCGGATCGTCAGGCGCGAATAGGCCCCGGCTCGATCCCACCGCTTCGCGGACTTGTCACGCGGCTGGGCTAAGGCCTTCGCGGTTCCTGTCTTGCCCGAGGCCCGCCGTTGAGATCGCTCGCTGCATCGCTGCCCGTCGGCGCGCGACGCAGCGACGGTCGGATACTGGCCGCGACCGGCCTCCTGCTTTCACTGGCGGCGACCCAGCCCGCCCAGGCCCAGACAGGACCTTCCGTCCAGACCTTCGACATCGACAGCCAGGCCGCGCCGTCCGCCCTGCTGCACCTTTGTCTTCAGGCGGGCTGCGAACTGGCCTTCGTCCAACCGCCGGGTCGAGAGATCCGCACCCGCGCCGTCCACGGCCGCATGAGCTGGCGCGCGGCGCTGGACGCCATGCTGCAGGGCACCGATCTGCGTTATCGGTTCGTCGGCGCGCGGGGCGTGCGGCTGTGGGTCGAGCCCCGGCGCCCAGACGTCAGACGCCCCGCCGCCACGCACCGCGCCGTCGCGCCCGTCGCCGCGACCGAGGTGGAGGCGGTCGAGGTCGTGGGGCGACTGTCGGACCAGATCGACCGCGCCCTGCGCCGCAAACGCGACGCCGACGTGATCTCCGACGGCGTATCGGCCGAACGGATCGGCGACCTGCCGTCCGCCAATCTGGCCGAGGCGTTGCAGCGCGTGCCGGGCGTAGCCATCGAACGCGAGGTCGGCGAGGGCCAGTTCGTCAGCGTGCGGGGCCTCGGCCCGCTGTTCCAGTCCGTGACCCTGAACGGCGCGCCGGTGGCGTTCAACGAGAACATCCGCAACTCGACCCAGAGCGGTCGCCAATTCCGCTTCCGCGCCCTGTCGGTGGACCTGCTGGCGGGGGCCAGACTGACCAAATCCGCCGCCGCCGACCTGCCCGACGGCGGCATCGGCTCCAACATCGACATCCAGACGCAGGGCGGGCTGGACGGCGCGCCCTTCCTGACGGCGCGGCTGGGCGCCGAGACCGTCGAGCGCCGGACCGATCTCGGGCCAGATGCATCCTTGGCCGGCCGCTGGGTGTCGCCCGGCGGCGCCTTCGGCCTGGTCGCGGGCCTGTCTCAGGAGGGACGGGCGGTGCGCTATGATCGCTTCCAGATCATGCGCTATGGCGAGCAGATGCTGGACGGGCGCATGATCGCCGTTCCGAACGATTTGCGAACCACGGTCGAGCAGGAGGATCGCCGCCGACGCAGCGCCTTCCTGGGGGCCGACTGGCAGGCCACACCGGGCGTTCGTCTCGACTTCGACGCCCTGGCGTCCACCTTCGACAACACCATACGGGAGGATCGGCTGGTCTTCGGCCTGGGCGAGCGACTGATGCGGCCGGGCGGCGCCGTTCAGATGCATGAGGGCGTGGTCGTGGCCGGGCGGGTCGTCGATGGTCGCATCGACAACAACACCGAGTTCTCAGACCAGTCGCACCTGAACCTGGCCGCCTCCATAGGCGCCGAAATCGAGCATGGCGACTGGCGCCTGGTCCCGCGCGTCAGCCTGTCCAGCGCCCAGTCGGTTCTGGAGACGCCTCTGGAACGGCTGTCGGTCCAGTCTCCCGAAGGCGTCGGATACGCCTTCGACCTGGCCGGCGCGGCGGATCGGCGGCAAGCTGCGTGGTTGACGACCGACTTCGACCTTCTGGACCCGTCACGGCTGACGCTGGCGCAGTTGGCGATCCGGGCGGTGGAGTCCCGCGACGACGACATGACCGCCGCTCTGGACGTGCGGCGTCTGTTGGACCGGGGATCGGGTCCGCTGCGATTCACCGGCCTGCGTCTGGGAACACAGTGGGGCCGACGCAGCCGCGACTATCAACGTCGCGATCGCCGCGCCGTCTTGCGAAACGAGGCGGACGGGATCGTCGGACTGTTTGATGCGACCGTTGCCGCCGATGTCTTTTCGGATCTGGTCGGCGCGCGTCCCGGCCCCTGGATCGTCAGCGACTTCGCGCGGGTGCGGGCGGCGTTCGCCACGCCGGACGCGCGGGCGGACGTGGTGTTCCGCCCCGGCGATCTGGTCGCGACCGGCACGGACCTGCAGAACAGCTATGGCGTCCAGGAGCGGGTCGACGCCGCCTACGCCCGGCTCGACTTCGAGGGATCGGGTGCGGGGCTGGTCTGGTCCGGCAATGCGGGGCTCCGGCTGGTGCGCGCCCGCACCCACGTCGAGGGCGCGCGCATGATCGAAGCTCAGGGGCGGGCCGAAGTGCGGCCGGTCGCCCACGACAGCTGCGACACCCGGCTTTTGCCGAGCCTGAACCTGGCGGCGGATATGGGCGACGGCCGTACGCTGCGGCTGGCGGCGTCGCGCAGCCTCACGCGCCCGTCCCTGGCCGATCTGCGCGCCTCCACCGTGCCGGCCAGCGTTCTGATCTCGGCCATCTCGGTCCGCGGTCAGGCGGCTGTCGATCGTCCAGAACCGGGGGTGATCTTCAGCGGCGTCGGCGGCAACCCCGCGCTGACGCCCTATCTCGCGACCAGCCTCGACCTGTCCTATGAGATCACCGGTCGCCGGACCAGTTTCAGCGTGGCCGTCTTCCACAAGACCATCGACGACTTCATCCAGGCCGAAGCGGCGACCGAGACCTTGGTCTTCGAAACCAGGACCGGCGTCGCAGTCCACGCCGACGTCCTGATGTCACGGCCGCGAAACGTCGGCCGCGCCCGGATCGACGGAGTGGAGATGGGAGTGCACCAGCGTCTGGCGGGGGGCCTCGGCGTCTGGGCCAACGCGACCTGGACCCACAGCCGGCTTGCGGGCGGCGAGCGGCTGACGGGCGTGTCCGACCTGGCGTGGTCCATCAATCCCTATCTGGAGCGCGGCCCCCTGGCGGTAAACCTGTCATGGTCATGGCGATCGGCCTTCCGATCCGAGGCGGACCTTCAGGGGGGCGGCGTCTCGGCCTTCGTCATCGGGCCGGCCGGCTATATGGACGCTCAGGCGACCTACCGGATCGATCAGCGGACACGACTGTCCATCGCGGCGACCAACCTGACGGACACGCGCGACCTCGCCTACGAAGGCTCTGCGGCGCGTCTGCTTCAACTCGGTTCGGCGGGCCGACAGTTTTCCCTCGGGCTGGAATTCAACTGGTAGCTTTCCTCCGGCGTGAAAGCGGCGCTCGCACCGTCACCCATCGCAAGGCGCGCCGTGTGGCGGCCGACCTCGCCAATGATCTGATCGCCGTTCGATGATGCGCCGCCGCCGAACTTGCAGGACGTTGACGGGTTGCTGGCCAAGCGCGGCCCTGAAGGCGAGGTCCGCGACGGATTTCACCCCTTACGGACCTTCAAAGCGGCCCAGCGAACCTCGCCTTCGTCTGCAGAGCCTTCACCTCACATTGCGGCGTCCGCACCGACCTTGCTGAGATCCGCCGGATTGCGATGGTCGATGGCTCGGACGAGGTCCCTGATGAAGGGATGGCGCGCCCCATCAAACACAAAACCGTCCGCCGCGCGGCGGATGACGACAGCCGCGCCCCGTTCACTCGCGACGCGGGCGAAGCCGATGCGTTCGACAGCCCTCTGAAGCCATATTGACGCGGCGCCTTCTGCGTCGATGAAGGCCGTCCCGCGGGCGCTGCCCCGCGTTTCGAAACGGCCGCTCGTCAGCGAGAACGCCAGATTGGCCTGATCGAAAGCCTCGCCGATCGCGCCCGAGAGGGCGACATCCTCGGGCGCGCCGTCGATGAAGCGGCCTTCACCGGGCAACAGCCAGATCCGGTCGGCGGCATTGAGCGACAGCTCCAGATCGTGGCTGGACAAGATGATCGAGACGCCGGTCTCACGGGCGATCCGACGCAGGGTCGCCGTGATGGTCACCCGACTGGGCAGGTCCAGAAAGGCGGTGATCTCGTCCAGCAGCATGACCTGTGGGCGCTGCGCCAGGGCTCTCGCGATCATGACCCGCTGGCGCTCCCCGTCCGAGAGACTGTCGACGAACCGGTCGCGAAGATGTTCGCCCTCGACCTGCTTCAAGGCGCTCTCGCAAATCTCTCGATCCTCGTGCGAAAGCGCGCCGGTCCAACCTGTGTAGGGCTGACGGCCCATCTCCACCAGTTCGTGGACCCGCAGCGCGCCGACCTGGGGCCGGTCGGTCAGAACCACGGCGACCTTGCGCGCTCGCTCGGCGGCGGGCCATTGGCGCACCGGCCGCCCGTCGAGGCGGACCTCGCCGTCGACAGCGGGGATGAAGCCCGCCAGCGTCCGCAACAGGGTCGACTTGCCCTGACCGTTTCGTCCCAGCAGGCAGATGAATTCGCCGGGTTCGACGACGACCCGTTCAAGCGTCGACAGGACGTTTCGCCCATAGCCGATCCGCAGAGCATCTATCGCGTACATCAGCCCTCTCCGCCGCGAAGACTGCGCGACTTCAGCAACAGCAGGATCACCAGCGGCGCGCCGATCAGCGCCAGAATGGCGTTGAGATGCAGGAAGTGCTGCTCCCACGGCAGATGAACCACCAGATCCGCCGCCAGGGCCAGCAGCGCTCCGATCAGGGCGGTCGCCGGAATCAGGGCGCCGATCCGCGCCGAACCGATCAGGCCGCGCGCCAGATGCGGCACGATCAGGCCCACGAAGGCCACGGGGCCGCAGAAGGCGGTCACGGGCGCCGCCAGCAGTATGGTCGTCCCCAGCACCAGCCGGCGAAGGCGCGGCACGTTCACCCCCAGGCTCTCGGCATAGACATCGCCCAGCAGAAGCGCGGTCAGAGGCTTGGCCAGCACCACGGCGCCGACCAGACCGAGCACCGACAGCGGCGCCAAGGTGACGAAGTCGCCCCAAACCACATTGGCGAAGGTGGCGTCGTTCCAGGCCTCGAAAATCCGTCCCTGGCTGCGGTTGGTGAAGTGCAGCAAGACGCTGATCAGGCCCTGGGCCAGAAAGCCCAGCATGAGGCCCAGGACCAGCAGGGTGACGGCCCCGACGCGGCGCGCCATGGCGCTCATGGCCATCGCCACGCCGAGCGTGCCCAGGACCGACCCGGCCACGACGCCCAGGCCCGCGAACCCGGTGAGAACCATCAGAAAGCCGGGCCCGACGACCGCGCCAGCCACGATGACCAGGGCGGCGCCGAACTGCCCCCCCGCCATCAGGCCCAACGACCAGGCGTCCGCCAGCGGATTGCGGAAAAGCGTCTGCATCAAAAGCCCGGCCAGGCCCAGGGCCGCGCCGCCGATCACGGCCGCCAGGACCCGGGGCAGGCGAAGATCGACGACGATGCGCGTCTCCATCGATCCCGATCCGATGGCGCCGAGACCGGACAGGACCTCGCCGGGGCTCAGCATCACCTGACCGATCATAAGGCTGGCCAGGATCGCGAGCAGGAGAACCAGGGCCAGAGCCCCTGCGATGAGCGCGGGCCGCGCGAAAACCAGGGTCATTTGTAGACGCCGCGAGCGATGGGTTTGAGGAAGCGGAAGGGTTCGCTGACCAGGTCCGGATGCAGCGCCTTGACGAAGTCGGTCAGGACCCAGTCGGGGCGGACAAAGGCGGTCTGGTACCAGTCATAGGCGTTGGCTGACAGATTGCTGCGCCCTGTGTTGGCGAACAGCCGGTCGGCGCGGAACGCCGGCGAGACGCTCTCCACCACGGTGCTGCGCGGCGGGGCCGCGTGCAGGTCGCCGACGATCCAGACCTGGGCCTGATCCGCCACCGGCAGGATTTGTTCGGTCGCCAGGGTTTCCGAAGACCATTTGCGCGGGTCTTCCGGGCGGAGCAGCAGGTTGCGGCCCCCGGCGTCGGCCAGATACGCCTGCTCGGCTCCACGAACGGTGGCGACCCAGCGATCGCCGCCGGCGGGATAGGCCCACAGCATCGGCACGGCGGGACGCAGGGCCGCCGCCGTCTTCAGCGCCTCGACCTTCGCCTCGATCTGGCCGAACAGACGCTCGGCCTCGGCCTCCCGCCCGGTCAGCAATCCATGCAGCCGAATCCATTCCGCCCTTCCCAGATAGGTGGGCTCGTCCTCTGCGAAGGTCGGCGCCACGATCACACCCAGA
Source organism: Brevundimonas sp. EYE_349 (assembly GCF_023147505.1). Taxonomy (GTDB): domain Bacteria; phylum Pseudomonadota; class Alphaproteobacteria; order Caulobacterales; family Caulobacteraceae; genus Brevundimonas. The sequence goes on from NZ_JAHXPB010000002.1 coordinate 53,710, forward strand.
CGTCGGGCCCGATCAAGCACGGGCGTATGGGCCAGGTCGGACAGGCGCATCAGGAAGACGTCCGGCCGGGCGGCCAGCAGCACGTCCAGATTGGGCGGGGCGTGCCAGTTATAGCCGATCTGGCCAATGCGGCCCTCCATGACGCCGCGCCGGACATCGTCGTCGAAAGACACCCGACCGCCCACCGCCACAAGCCGGTCCTTGACGCCGAGTTGGCCCAGGAAGGCCTCGTCTGAACTGGCGTTGGCGGCGATCCGCATCACAGGCGTCCGGATCAGGGTGGCGTCCCGCAACGCGGGGGGCAAGCGCGGCTCGACGCCCTCGCGCGGCGCCAGAACCAACACGGCCTCCTGCTCCTGCGCCTGGCCGCCGCTCTGATCCGCCACGGGCGCCCGTAGCCGCGCCACCGTGTAGCCGTCGTGCCGCTGCAGCTTGAGATAGCGCGCATGTTTGAGCGGTATCGGCGTTCCACCGGCGCGCCCCGTCTCAGACCCCGCGCCTTGGCCGTCCGAACAGGCCGACAGCGCCGATGCGCCGGCGGCCAGCAGGAATGATCGTCTCAGCATGTCTGCCGCCCCTGTCCGGTGTGGGACAGGAAAAATCAGTCCCCAGGGGTGACTAAACGCAATGTTATAGCATAACAAGCCCGGCCATTTCGTCCGGGGGACCCATGAAATCGCTGCTCGCCACCGCCAGCCTCGCCGCCCTTTTCGCCACGCCGGCCTTGGCCCAGGAAGCGCCGATCGTCACGGCTGAAGACGACGCCGTCGAGCTGGACGCCATCACGGTCTTCGGCCGCCCGCTGGGTCGCGTTCCCGGCGAGACCGCGACCAAGACGGGCGCGCCGGTTCTGGAGACGCCGTTCACGATCAATATCGTGTCGCGCGAACTGCTGGATCTGCGAAACGTCTCCAATATCGGCGAGGCGGCCGAGACGGTCAGCGGGGTCCAGCGGACCATTGGATTCTCGGGCAATCAGCGTTTCCGCATTCGCGGTTTTCAGAACATCTCGACCCTGCGCGACGGCTTCCGCCAGGCGGTGAGCCAGCCCGAGATCGACCTGCAGGGCGTCGAGAGCATTGAGGTGTTGAAAGGCCCCGCATCCGCCCTCTATGGACGCTTCGAGCCTGGCGGCGTCGTCAACTTCGTCTCCAAACGCCCCTATGGCGGGTCGGGCGGCGAGGCCTTCGTCGTCGGCGGGTCGAACGACTACTGGCGCGGCGGTCTGGATGTGAACGCGCCGATCACCGCCGACGGCAGGCTGCTGGCCCGCCTGAACGTCGGTTATGAGAACGCGGACAGCTATCGCGATCTGGTGGACAACGCGCAGTTCTACATCTCGCCGGTGGTGGAATGGCGTCCCGACGCCGACACCAACCTTCTGGCCCGGTTGGAGTATCTGAAGCGCGACGCCGCCTTCGACCGCGGCTTCGGCGCCAACGCCGCATTCCTCGATCAGCCGGTCAGCCGCAACTACGGCGAGGACTTCATGCGGATAAAGAAGGAGCAGTGGGTCGCCGGCCTGGAGTTCAACCGCCGCCTGAACGCCGACTGGCGCCTGCGGCTGGGCGGCTTCGTTTCTGCGGTGGACGTGCCCGAGGAGCAGTTCTTCAACTACGGCTTCCCGCCCCTGTCCGGCACGACCGTGAACCGCAGCTTCGTCAGCTATGACGAAACCCAGGATGATCTGACGCTCCAGGCCGAGCTTTACGGCCGGATCGTCACCGGCCCGCTGGCCCACCGCCTGCTGATCGGCCTCGATCACAGCCGGGACGCCCTATCCTACCTCAACGGTCAGATCGCCTATGGCCAGCCGATCGACCTGCTCAATCCCATCCGCACGGGCCGCCCGACCAGCTATCTGCCGGTCGGCGACAGCCATTACGAATACACCTCGACCGGCCTTTATGTTCAGGATGAGATCGCCTGGAACAACTGGCGCCTGTTGCTGGGCGGACGGCTGGAGGAGGTTCGGACCTACGCCTTCACCGCCGACTTGCTCGACCCGGGCGTGAGCCGCACCGATCGGCCTTTCTCGCCGCGCGCCGGCCTGACGTATCTGGTCACGCCGGACTGGTCGATCTACGGCAGTTGGGCTCGATCCTCGCGCAACGAAGGGGACGCCGGCCTGCTCGATAGCGGCCTGACGCCCAAGCCCACCCGAGGCGAGCAGTTCGAGATCGGCACAAAGGCCCTGGCCTTCGATGGCCGGGCCGAACTCACCCTTTCGGCTTTCGAGATCACCAAGACCGACGCCGTCGTGGCCGACCCCATCGACTTCAACCTGGTCATCCAGGCTGGCGAGATCCGCGTGCGCGGCGTCGAGGCGGGAGTGTCGGCGCGACCGCTCGATCCGTGGACCATCGTCGCCTCCTACGCCTACAGCGACAGCGAGATCGTCGAGGACACCAACAGCTTCATCATCGGCAACCGGCTCGCCGGCGTCCCGGACCATCAGGCGGCCCTGTGGACCTCCTGGGCTTTCGATGGCGCGCTTGAAGGTCTGACCCTGGGCGGCGGCGTCTTCCACGCCTCCAGCCAGGCGGCGACCACCAGCAACACCCTCGATCTGCCGGCCTATACGCGGTTGGACCTCAACGCCGCCTATGGGTTCGGCGACGGCTATGAGGTTCGGCTGAACCTCGACAACGTCACCGACGAGACCATCTTCATCACCGGCGGCTTCTCTCAAATCTATCCGCAGGCGCCCCGCGCCGCGCGCCTGACGCTGAGCAAGCGGTGGTAGAATGCGGGTCGTCCGCCCTCCAGCCTGACGCCTACAAGTCTCGAACCGGCGTGAGCCGCGAACGCGGCGACTTGATCGCCAAGACGGCTGGCTGAAAAGGCCGCCGACACCGTCAGCACCGGGACGATTCAGGAAGCGTCGCCCATCTCCTGGCGACAGGCGGCGGCTGGCGTCAGCACGGGGGACGCCAGGCCCGTATTCCAGTTCCAGGGCTGGCCGCCGTTGGCGCGGCGACGGCACATGGCCTGTTCGTGCAAGGCGAACATGCCAGGCGACAGATGGGTCGCGGCCTTGGGCGCTGTCTGGATGAGAAGATAGTCGGCGTCGTCGCCATAGGCGGGCCATGTGGCGTCGGCGGCCCGCCCCGGCGCGCCGGAACGGGCGAAGCGGGTCCAATAGGCGATCATGGTGTCTGAGAGGGCCGTCTCCTGGGCCGTGTCGGGAATCTTTGGCCACAGGGGCGGCGTGCGGTTCAGCCGTCCGAACATATAGGGCAGTTCGCTGGCGTGGAAGGCGTGCAGGCCCGCCGCATCGGCCGCTGGATAGCCGTGGTCGAAAGCGTAGAGGAACGACGGGCGGCCCAGCGCGGTCTGCGATCGGACGAGCCGTTCAGAGGTCCAGCCGTAGAGGGCGTCGCGGGTCGTCGCCAGAATGCTCTCTCCCATGTCGGACGCCGGATAGAGGGTCAGGAAGGCCTCGGACAGATCGCCATAGCGCTCGCGGATGATCCGCTCGTACTCGGCGGGCGACGACGGCGTCGGCGGGGCCAGCATCTTCAGCGAGCGGATTTCGCCGCTGTTGAACCCGGCCAGGATCGGGACCGGCGCCTGTTCGCCGCGATCGAACGCATCGACCAGCTGACGGGGCAGGATCTGACCATCCACCACGGCGAAGGGCGAGAAGCCCGCCACAGCGGCGGCGTCGGTCAGGGCTTGGGCGTCCATGGACCGCAGCACGCGGGCGCTGGGGGCCTGAAGGGTTCGGGCCAGCCGCGCGCCCGCATCCTCAGCCGAAGGCGCGCCATATCGGGCCGTCTTAAGCTCGGGCGTGGAGATCATATAGGCGCTCTGCGCGATGGCCTTGGCGAACAGGCCGCGCGCGGGCGGTGACGCCATCAGATAGACGACGCTGAGCCCGCCGGCCGATTCACCGGCGATTGTGACGTTCTGCGGATCGCCGCCAAAGGCCGCGATGTTGCGCTGGACCCACCGAAGGGCCTCGATCTGGTCCATCAGCCCATAGTTGCCGGACAGGCCTTGAGGTGATTCCGCGCTGAGCGCCGGATGGGCCAGATAGCCCAGGACGCCCAGTCGATAGTTGATCGACACCACCACCACGCCTTCTGACGCCAGGCGCGCGCCGTCATACAGGGTCTCGCGGCTCGACCCGGTGACCAGGGCGCCCCCGTGGATCCAGACGATGACCGGGGCCTTTTGCGCATCGGCTGGCGACCAGACGTTCAGCGTCAGACAGTCCTCGCTGGTTCGGCCCAGGTCCGAGGAATAGATCGTCTGCACGCGCGGCGTCGGCTGGACGCAGGCCGGGCCGAAGTCGCGGGCGTCGCGCACGCCAGTCCAGCGCGGCGCGGCGACGGGCGGACGCCAGCGGCCCTGCCCTACCGGGGGCACGGCGTAGGGCACGCCCTTGAAGGCGCGAATTCCGTCAGCCGTCACGCCAGACAGGTCTCCGGCCGGGGCGTGGACCACCGCCCGCTCCGGCGGGCTGGCGACGAGCGACGACGCGACCGCGCCGGAGGCGCAGAGACCGAGGGCGGCCGCCAGGCCGAGGGCGGTGCGGCGCGCCAATGTTGCGATCCTGCGGCTCATTGGGAAACCTCCGTAGGGGTGCGGCGGCCCAGCACACGCGCGAGCCACAGGAACAGGCCGATAGCCAGAAGATAGAAGGGCACAAGCGTATAGAGGGCCATCTGCAGCGAATGATCCGGGTGGCTGGCGCGGAAGAAGTCGCTGGCCGCCCCGACATAGGTCGGCCCCAGGCCCAGGCCAATGAAGTTCATCACCAGCAGCAACAGGGCGCCCGACATGACCCGCTGATTGGGCCGGACCTCGGCCTGGACCAGGGCGACAGACGACGACAGGTAGAAATAGTTCAGGAAGGTCGGGCCGGTCAGGAAGGCCAGAGCCAGGGGCCAGGTCGGCGCCCAGACGAAGGCGCAATAGAAGGGAATGGCCAGAACCAGCGACAGGGCCGGCACGAGGCCATAGGCGCGCTTTGACCGGCGGGTGAAGCGGTCGATGGCCCAGCCCGAACAGAAGATGCCCGCGCTCATCCCCACGCCCACGACCAGGGCGTACCAAACGGCGACGTCGGCCAGCGCCATGCCTTTTTCCCGCATCAGAAACAGGGTGGCGAAGTTGCCCAGCCCATAGGTGATGAACTGGGTCGCGCCGCTGCCGAAGGAGGCCAGGAGCAGGGCCGGATTGGTGAAGAACATCTTCAGCGTCTCCAGAAAACCCGCCTTGTGCTGCACGGCGCCCACGGCCAGCCCATCCAGCCCGCCACGCCGGGGTTCGCGCACCGCGAAGACAACCGCGATCGCCGCCACGATCCCAACCGCGCCCACCACCAGGAAGGCGTCACGCCAGCTGAAGGCGGCGGCGATCGAGGCGCCGAAGGCGATGCCCAAGGCCGCGCCGATGGGCGGCCCCAGATTATAGAGCCCCAAGGCCATCCCGCGCCGATGCGGCGGGAAATAATCGGCGATGATGGCGTAGGACGGGGGCACCCCGCCCGCCTCGCCGAACCCCACCGTCATGCGCGCCACGGCCAGCTGCGTATAGGTTCGCGACAGGCCGCACGCCACGGTCGCCGCGCTCCAGATGCCGCAGGCGATGGCCAGGACGCGCACCCGATTGGTCCGGTCGGCCAGCCATCCGACCGGGATGGCGATAAAGCAGTAGAACATCGCGAAATAGAGCCCGCCCAGCAGGCCCAACTGACTGTCGGTGATCTGCAGACTGTCCTGGATCGGCTTGGCCAGGATGGACAGCAGCTGTCGGTCCAGGAAGTTCAGCACATAGATGAACCACAGCGCGCCGAGCGCCACCCAGGCGCGCGCCCCGACCCCCTGGCCCGGCGGCGCAGCCGTCATCGGCCCATCGGGAACAATCGCTTCGGGCTGGCTCATGGTCGTTTCCTCGTGATGCGGACCTGACGGCCCGTCTATTTTTCGGGGTGGGTCAGCGCCTGATAGACGAAGGTGCGCGCCCGGTTTCGGAACTCGCTGCTGACGGGGTCCGCCAGACGCTGAATCATGCCGACGAAGACGATGTCGTTCTCCGGGTCGATCCAGAACCAGGTCCCGCCGCCGCCCCCCCAGCTCAGCGTGCCGCGCCCCTCGACCATGCCGATCCGGCGCGGATCCATGGCCACGGCGAAGTCTAGCCCGAAGCCGAAGGCGGGATTGAAGGGCAGCAGCCGCAAGGGATTTGAGACGGCCAGAACCGCATCCGGCACCACATTGGTCGACATCAGGGCGACGGACGCGGGCGACAGCACGCGCACCCCGTCCAGTTCGCCGCCGTTCAGGATCATCTGGCAGAAGCGGGCGTAGTCCGAGGCGGTGGACACCAGCCCTCCGCCCCCGCCCTCGAACGGCGGAGCTTTGGTGAAGTCGTTGATTGGCATGTCGAAGGCCTCGGTCGCCGGCTTCAGCCTCCCCGTCCCGTCGTCGCAATACATGGCCGCCAGCCGGTGGGCATTGTTCGGCCGCGTCTGGAAGCCGGTATCCGCCATGCCAAGCGGAGCGAAGATGCGGCTTTGCAGAAAATCGCTGAAGCTCTGGCCCGACAGCCGCTGGACGATCAGCCCCTGCAGGTCGGCGGCGATGGAATAGAACCACTCCGTGCCCGGCTGGAACATCAGGGGCAGTTCGGCGACGCGCTGGACCATCTGTTCCAGACTTTCGGCGCGCAGCACGCCGGCCTCGCGATAGGCGCGCTCCACAGGGTGGATATCGAACAGTCCGTAGCCGAAGCCCGCCGTATGACTGAGCAGTTCGCGCATGGTGGGCGGGCGGTGGGCGGGCGTCGTCTGGATCGCGCCGCTGGCGTCACGCCCGGCGAAGACGTTCAGATCGGCCAGTTCCGGCAGGAACCGCGTCACCGGGTCGTCCAGGCTCCAGCGTCCCGCCTCGAACAGGATCATCAGGGCCACGCCCGCGACCGGCTTGGTCATGGAATAGATGCGGAAGATGGCGTCGCGCCCCAAAGGCGCCTCGGACGTCAGATCGGCCTTGCCGTGGGTGTCGAAGGCCACGACCCGGCCGTGCCGCATCAACAGTGTGGCGGCGCCCGCCACATGACCCGCCTCGACCATGCCGGCCATATAGGCGTCGAGACGCCCCAGCCGTTCGGAATCGAAGCCGACCGCCTCCGGGCTGGAGGCGAAGGCCAGGCCGACTGCGTCAGCCATGCCCCGGTCCTTCCCGCGCGTCCGCCCGGCTGCGGCAGATGCCGATGAAGCCGTGCGCCATGAACTCGGCCATCCGCGCTTTGGCCGCCTCGAAGTCGTCGGACCGGCACAGGCCGTCCGAGAGCCGGTCGATCCGCCCGGTGCGCGCCAGGGTCAGGGTCAGGGCGCCCGAGACGAAATGATAACCCCAGAAGATGTCCTCGTCCGATGCGTCGGGCATGGCGTTCTTGAGCAGGCTGATCAGGCGGAGCACCACCGGGTCGTAAAGCCGATCCATGATCTCCGCGCCCCAGGCCGGCGTGTTGTTGATCTGGGCGCTAAGCGAGCCGAAGTTGCGCCACCCCTCCCCGCCGGTCGAATAGGTGTCCAGGTCGGTGTCCAGGAACGCCCTCAGCGCGCCCTCCACGGTCGGCTTGCCGTCCACCGACCGTTCATAGGCGTCCAGCGCATCCATCCGGCGGCCGCTGGTCACCGGCGCCCGGCGCGCCAGAACCTTGTCGAACACGTCCTGCTTGTCGGTGAAATAATAGTGGACCAGCGACTTATGGACCCCGACCTTATCGGCGATGTCCTTGATCGTGACAGCGGAAAAGCCGTTTTGCGAGAACAGGGCCTCGGCCGCGTCCAGCAGTTGCTCCAGGGTTTCGGCGCGCTGCTCGGCCTTGCTGCGCGGCTTGCGGGGCGACTTGGACATGACCACAACCTCAAGACGGTCCGGCGCGGTCCTTGGACGACGCACCGGCTCCATGACGGAAACGGCGCCCATCCTATGCGCCTCCATAGATGGCGCGAAGCTGCGTCTTGTCGATCTTTCCGGTCGCGGCCAGGGGCATGGTGTCGACCCGCACGATCCGGTCGGGAATCCACCAATCGGCGACCCGGCCCTTCAGACTGGCCGTCAGCGCGTGGTCGTCCAGCGCCTCGCCCTGCGCCGGTTCGATCACCATCAGGGGCCGTTCGCCCCATTTGCCATCCACCCGGCCGATCACCGCCACCAGACCCACCGCCGGCAGAGCGCCGACGATGTCCTCGATCTCGACCGGATTGATCCATTCCCCGCCCGACTTGATCAGGTCCTTGGACCGCCCCGCCAGGGTCAGATTGCCCGCGTCGTCCAGACTGGCCAGATCGCCGGTGTCGAACCAGCCCTGGGCGTCCACCGCATCGACGGCCGCCCCGAAGTAGCGGCGCGTGACGCTGTCGCCCCGCACCTTCAGCCGTCCGACCGTGTTGCGCTGGTCCGCCAGCGGCGCGCCATCCTCGTCGGTCAACAGCAGGTCCAGCCCCATCGCCGGCCGCCCCGATCCATGCGGCCCGCCGATATCGGCTGTCGGCGGCGAGATGGCGCCCAGCGGCGAAAGCTCGGTCATGCCCCAACTGGTCTGAACCACCACGCCCAGCCGGCTCTCCATCCGCCGCAGCAGAGCGTCGGGACAACTGGACCCGCCGATGATGATCCTTTGCAGACTTGGGGTCTCGCCCCCGACCGCATCCAGATGATCGAGCAGACCCAGCCACACCGTCGGCACCCCGACCGCAACGGTCGCTTCGTGCTGCTGGATCAGCCGCGCCAAGGACGCCCCATCCGTCGCCCGCCCAGGCAGGATCAGCCCCGCGCCCACCGCCGGTGCGGCGAACGGCAGGCCCCAGGCGTTGGCGTGAAACATCGGCACGGCCACCAGCACCCGGTCGCGCGCCGTCAGCGCCATGGCGTCCGCCTGAAGCGCGCGCAGGGTGTGCAGATAGTTGGAGCGGTGGGTATAGCCGACGCCCTTGGGCGCCCCCGTCGTTCCCGAGGTGAAACACAGACCCGCCAGCGTGCGCTCGTCGAACGCCCCCCACGCGACCGCCCGGCCGCGCTCCGCCAACAGGGTCTCCAGCGCATCGACGGGCAGGCCGCCTTCACCATCGTCCGTATCGCCATCCAGCAGGATCAGCCGTTCCAGCGAGGGGCACGCCGCCGCCAGATCCCGAGCCAGGTCGGACAGGCCGGCGCCGACCGCCAGCACCCGGTCGCCGACCTCGGTGATCATGGTCGTCAGATGCGCGACCGTCAGGCGCGGATTGAGGGTGTGGCACGTCAGGCCGACGCCCATGGCCCCGTACCAGACCTCCAGATGATGCTGTGTGTTCCAGGCCAGGGTCGCGATCCGGTCGCCTGGCCTCAGCCCCAGGTCCAGCAGCGCGCCCGACAGACGGTTGGCGCGCCGACGCAGGTCGGCATAGCCGAGCACGGCGTCCCCCGCCCCGCCCGCCGTCACGACCGTCTTGCGCCCATGCCATTTCGCGCCGTGATCCAGAAAACGATCCACGGTCAGGGCGTAGTCTTGCATGGGATCGAAGGCGGCAGGCGGCATACGCGAAGGGGTTCCGTGAGATCAGCCAGGGCGGCGGGACGACGACGTGCGCCGCCCGCCTTGGCGCAGGGATCAGAAGGTGCGGGTCAGATTGACGCCGTACTGTCGGGGCGGCCCGGCGTAGCGAAGCCCGGAGTTGATGGCGGCGATATAGGTCTCGTCCGTGGCGTTCAGCGCATAGGCCGTCCAGGTCCACTGGCCCGTGTTCAGCCGGACCGAGGCGTTCACGATATCACGCGCACCCAGCCGGTCGCCCAGCGCCGCATTGTTGAAGATGGTGGTCCAGCTTTCGCCGATATGGGCGTAGTCCACTCGCGGCGTCAGCGTCATGTTCGCCCCTATCGGGAAGGCGTATTCGATCCCGGCGTTGAAGGTGAACTCCGGCGCATAGCTCTTGGTGTTGCCCGCGATGTTGACGCAGTTGGCGCTGGCCGGTCCCGTGGACGGATCGCAGAGGCCCGTCCGTCCCAGACGCGGATCGGCGCCGAAGAAGTCGCCCATTTCAGAGTTGGACACCGACCCGGCGATGTCGAACGACAGCGGCCCGAACCGGCCTTGGGCCGAGGCTTCCAGACCCATGATCTTGGTGTCGCCCTGGACGTTCTGGATGCGGCTGATCTGGGGATACTGCGGGTCGCCTATGTTGACCTGGTAATCCTGATAGACGGTGTAATAGGCGCCGATCTGGGTGCGCAGTCGGCCGTCCAGCAAGGTCGACTTCCACCCCAGCTCGTAGTCGATCAGGTCTTCGGCGCCGAAGGTCTGGGCCGGACGATACAGGTTGGGCGCGTTCAGACCGCCCATCTTGTGCCCCGTCGCCACGAAGCCATAGACGAAGTTGGCGTCGTCCATCTTCCAGTTCACCGTGACCTTGCCGGTCACCTTGTCGTCCTTGACCTTGTCGTCCTGGAACAGAACGATCCCGAGCTGCGGATAGGTCGTATAGACGTCGTCGTTGGTCGACACCGAATGGGCGTAGCGCGCCCCGACCTGCAGCTGCAGCCGGTCGCTGATGTCGTAGCTGACCTGGCCGAAGACGGCGGCGGTTTCCTTGGGCGTGTCACCCCACAGGTAGATATCCAGGACGTTCTCGGGGAAACCGATCCGGTATTCGGCCGTGGGGAAGGTCTTGGCCGGGAAACGGGCCATGTCGTATTGATAATAGAGGCCCAGCAGCCATTTCAGTCGCTGCTGATCCGGCGAGATCAGGTTGAACTCCTGTGACCAGACCTCTTCGTCCAGTTGATCGACAAAGGTGTTGTTCAGCGCCGATGTGCCGTCCAGATCGGTGGCGAAGCGCGAGCGGCCGGCCTGATAGCCGGTGATCGACTTCAGCGTCATGCCGCTGTCGAACACATAGCTGACGTTCAGCGACGAGCGCACGAACTCGTCATGCGCCTCGTTCGGGCCGTTCGAGGTGATGTGGAACGGGTCGTTGGTCGCCAGCGCCGGATCGGCCGGATAGCCGCCCAGATCGATGTTGTTGTAATCGGTCTTCCACAACACCTTCAGCGCGTCGGTCGGCTGCCACAACAGGCTGGCGCGCACGCTGTTGGAATCCACCGCGCCCGGACGACCGCGATAGGGTCCGGTGATGGTGTAGAAGCTGTCGCGCGTCTCATGATTGAAGGCCAGACGCGCCGCCAGGGTTTCGCTGAGCGGCAGGTTGATCGCGCCCTGAAGCTTGATGTCGTTGTAGTTTCCGGCTTGGCCGAAAACATAGCCGTTGATGCCCGAGAAGTCGGGATTGCGCGCCGTGATGAAGACCGCACCCCCGGTCGCATTAGCCCCGGCGAAGGTGCCCTGCGGTCCCCGCAACAACTCCAGACTGCCGATGTCGTAATAGGGCTCGGTCTGGAAATAGGCCGGGAAGGCCGCCACGCCGTCGCGATAGGTGATGACCCCCACGCCCACGGCCGTCGTCGCCTCGGACTTGCCGATGCCGCGCACATTGAAGAAATTGCCCTGACCGAAGTTCTGAACCGTGGTGGACGGCGCCGCGAACTGCAGTTGGTCCAGGGACAGCACGCCCTTGGCGGCCAGGTCTTCGCCACTCAGGACCGTGGCGGCGACGGCGGTCGTCTGAAGATTGCTGGTGCGGCGTTCGGCGGTGACCACCACGTCGCCCAGAACGGCGGCCTTGTCCTTGTCCGCCTGGGTTTCAGCAGGGTCGGCCTGCTGGGCCTGCGCTGCTCCACCCCACAGAAGCGCAACGGCGGACGCCGTAATCCAGAGCCTGCGGCCCATGATCGATCCTTCCCGATGTTTCCTCGGCGCTCTTCGGCGCCATGACCGGACGTTCACACCGATCGCGCGCCTTGTCAACTTCACTAGTCGACGGGTGAATATTGACCTGTCGACCAACGCCGGGTCAGGATGCGGTCAACATCGGCTTCCGTCCGATGATTGTTTCTGGAGGAAGACCATGACCATCGACCTGAACGGCCGCACGGCCATCGTCACCGGCGCCGGCGGCGGCCTGGGTCGCACCCACGCCCTGGCCCTCGCCCGCTATGGCGCGAAGGTGGTGGTCAACGATCTGTCGCCCGATGGCGTTCACGCTGTGGTCGAGGAAATCATTCGGTCTGGCGGCGAGGCCCTGCCCCAGGTTTGCAGCGTGACCGATCGCGCCGCCGTCCAGTCCATGGTCGCCTCGACCGTCGATCACTGGGGCGCGGTCGATATCCTTGTGAACAACGCCGGCATCCTGCGCGACAAGACCTTCGCCAAGATGGACCTGGACGACTTCGCCGCCGTCGTCGACGTCCACCTGATGGGGTCCGTCAATGTGACAAAGGCGGCCTGGTCCCATATGCGCGAGCGGAACTATGGTCGGGTGATCTTCACCACCTCCTCTTCAGGCCTCTATGGCAACTTCGGCCAGGCCAACTACGGCGCGGCCAAGATGGCCCTGGTCGGCCTGATGCAGACCCTGGCGCTGGAGGGCGAACGCCATGGCATCCGCGTCAACTGCCTGGCGCCCAGCGCCGCGACCCAGATGACCGAAAGCCTCTATTCGGCCGAAGATCTGAAGGGTCTGTCCTCCGACCTGGTCAGCCCCGGCGTGGTCGCCCTCGCCGCCGCCGACGCCCCTACCCGCATGATCCTTCTGGCCGGCGCCGGCGCCTTCGAACAGGCCAATATCACCCTGACCCGGGGCGTCCACATCGGCGCCGCCCCCGACGCCGCCGACCAGATTCAGGCCAACTGGCCCCGGATCACCGACCGCACCGACGAACAGGTCCCCGCCTCGGGCGCCGCGCAATACAATCACGAGGTTCACCACCCGGATCGACGCGCATGACATGCTGGAAGATCGCGCCGATCCGGCAGCCTCTTCCGGCCTGATCGGCCAGAGTCTGGTGAGGGTTCTGGTTCTCCCTCCCCCCACCGCAACGCGAGCAGGACCATCCCGTCGCGAGGATCGACCCAGACGGCCTTGCCGCGATCGCGCACCAGGATCGCCCTGGCCTGCCCCACGACCAAGACGCCGCGTCCCTTTTTGTCGGGGAAGCTGACGCCCGAGACGCGCAGGTCCGGGTCGGCGGCCTGAGCGCGGGCCATCGAACCGCTGAGGAAGCTTCGCCCGTCCGGCGACAGCCAATCCAAAGTTGACAATTTTGATATGTTATAACATCACCTCCCGCTCGTTTTGGGGGGGCTTGCGTTGAGTTTTCGTTTCGTCACACATGCCATGGCCGCTGGCGCGGTGTCGGCATTCGCTTCAGGCGTATCGGCCGAGGATACAACGCAACCGCCCCAAGCCTTGCCTGAGGTGGTGGTGACGGCGACGGCGACGCCGCGCGCGCTGCAGACCGCGCCCGCCAGCGTGACGGTAGTGGACCGACAGGCGCTGTCGCGTCGACCCGTTCAGGACTTGACCGACGTGCTGCGCGACGTGCCGGGCGTGACGGTCAATGGCGCGGGCTTGACGCGGCGCGGGATTTCCATCCGGGGCATGCCCAGCGAACACACGCTTTTCCTGGTCGATGGTCGTCGTGTGAACGGCTCGGCCAGCGCCATAGCCCACGCGGATTTCGAGCTGAACTGGGTTCCAGTCGAGGCGATGGATCGGGTGGAGATCGTGCGCGGGCCGATGTCGTCGCTCTATGGGTCGGAAGCCTTGGGCGGGGTGGTCAATGTCATCACCCGGAGCGCGACCGATTCGTGGCGCGGCAGTCTGCGGGCCATGGGCGGGCTGCGCGAGGATGGACGCGGCGGCGAGACCTATCAGCTCGGCGCCTATGCCGGTGGACCGCTACTTCAGGACCGTCTGGGCCTCAGCCTTTATGCGGAATCGAAGGCGCGAGGCGACACGCCCCAAGCCCCAAACGCGCGTCTATCAGACCTCGAGGCCCGCGAGGCGCTGTCGGGTTCGGCCACGCTCAGTTGGACGCCGGACGCAGCCCAGCGGATCGACTTCACCATTCTGGCCGGTCGCGACGATCGATCGCGCAACACCGCGACCACAGCCGCGCAACCGGTCTATTACCGCTACGCCGATGCGGTTGATCGTCGGCAGTACGCCCTGTCGCATACGGGGCGTTGGGGCTGGGGTGACAGTGTGCTGCGGGCCTATCGCTCCACCCTGGATCGGACCAACACCGCCACCAACGGCCAGACGGCGTCCCGCCCGGTCGGGATGCAGGAAGACATCGTCGATGGGCGCGTCACGGCGGATCCCATCGCGGGCCACCGCCTAAGCGTCGGCGGCGAGTGGCGCCGCGAGGCGTTGCAGGACGCCGCCGCAGCCGTCTCCGGCGTTCTGACCAGCGAACGCTACGCCGTATTCGCCCAGGATGAGTGGGCGCTGACGCCCAGCCTGTCCCTGACCGGTGGCGCGCGTTTCGACCATCATGACCAGTATGGATGGCAGACAAGCCCACGGCTCTACGCCGTCTGGACGCCACTCGAAGGTCTTACCCTCAAGGGCGGCGGCGGCCGGGGTTTCAAGTCGCCCAGCCTGAAGCAACTGTCGCCCGAGTTCGTGACGGTGGCTGCGGGCGGTCGCTTCACCGTCTATGGCAATCCCGATCTGAAGCCGGAAATCGGCACATCCTATGAGGCGTCGGCGGAGTATCGCCGCGACGGCTGGGCCGTGCGTCTGGGCGGTTTCTCCAATGACATCGAGAATCTGATCGAAACGCGCTGCACGGCCTTCTGCGGCGTTCGCGGGCGCGAGGTGCGGTTGTATCAGAACATCAACGAGGCCCGGATCACCGGACTCGAAGCGGGCGCGGAGACCCGGCTTCCCGCCGGATTCAGCCTGCGCGGCGACTATACCTATCTGGACAGCGAGAACCGGACGACCAACCAACCGCTGTCGGAACGACCGCGCCACAGCGGCCATGCGACCCTGCGCTGGGAGCCCGACGATCACCGCTTCGTGCAGTTGCGCGGCGAATATGTGGGCGAGCAGCTGATGTTGTCGAACGCAGTTCAGTACGCCGTGCCGGACTATGCGCTGGTGTCGCTGGAAGGGGGGCTTCGGCTGGAGGAGAACCTGTGGGTCCGCGCCGGGGTGCAGAACCTGGGCGATGTGCGGCTGGCGAATGAATCGGCCTATTTCTCATTCGCCGAGCCTGGGCGGTTCTACTATCTCGGCTTCACGGCGGGGTTCTGAGCCCTTGCGGCGTATCCTGCAGACGCTGCTGCTGGCGGGCTTCTGGGCTTTCGTCGTCGTGGGCGGCGCGGGAGCGCAAACGGCCCCCGTTCTGCGGGTGAACGTCATCGGCAGCGACTTCGTCCTGCCGGCCAAATACGGACGGCTGGCCGGGTTCGCCGCGCCCGAGGGTGTGGCGGTCCAGGGGTGGTCGCTGTCGGCCCTGCCTGAGGCGACGGCGTGGAACGACGCCGACCTTATCCTTCTGGATACGCCGCGACCGGCCGACGTCGAGGCGGTGGAGGCGCGCATCGGAGAGGCGCTGCGTGCACGGGGCGGACCCTGGGTGCGGGTCGGCGGCGGTCCGCCGGCGTTCGGCGGCCTGCCGCCCGAGACGGGCCGCAGGATCGCGGCCTATTACGCCGCCGGAGGGCGACAGAACTTCACCGCCCTGTTCGCCTATCTGAAGCAATGGAAGATGGGCGACGACCTGTCGGTTCCGCCACCGGCCCCGCTGGGCGCGGTCGGCTATTATCATCCGGCGGCGTCAAGCTTTGCCGCGGCAGCCTTGCCGGCCTGGCTGTCGGCGCGTGCCGAACGTCCCCGCGCCGCCATACTGATCGGCGCATCAACGGTGGCGGATGACGACACGACCGTCGTCGACGCCCTGATCGCCGCCCTGGACGCCAAGGGGATTGATGGCGTGGCGTTGTGGTTCGACCAACGCGCGCCGCGGGGCCTGATCGAGGCCGTTCAGCCGTTGAGCCCCGACCTGCTGATCAATACACAGCACATCGTCGCCGGGGGCGTCGTCCGCGATCAACTGGTCGAACTGGACCTACCCGCCGCCATGACCTTTTCCTACCGAGAGGGCGACGCAGACGCTTGGCGACGGGCCTCCGCCGGTTTGAACAGTCGTTCGGCCGCGGCCCTTCTGGCGCCTGCCGAAACCTGGGGGATGAGCGATCCCATGATCGTTTCGGCCGTCGATCACGGCGCCCTGATTCCTATCCCCGAGCAGATCGAGGCCGTCGCCGCCCGCGCCGCGCGCCAGATCACCCTGCGCCGGACCCCGAACGGGCAGAAGCGTCTGGCGCTGATGTTCTGGAACCATCCGGGCGGGGAAGCCAATATCTCGGCCTCCAACCTCAATGCGCCGCGCAGCCTCGAGGCGCTGAGCACGGACCTGAACGCCGCCGGATACGCCATTCCAGCCCTGTCAGAAGCCCGCTGGATCGCGGCGGCGCGCGCCATGCTGGGCGCCTTCTACCGGCATGAGACTTTGGACGATCTGCCGTCGCAGGGGCTGGCCGTCACCCTGCCGGTCGCCCGCTACCGGGCTTGGCTGGATGGTTTGCCAGCGACCAGTCGCGATCCGATCCTGGCCCGCTGGGGCGATCCGGCGCGGCATTGGTCCGTTCGAACCGTGGATGGCGAGCCCGTCTTCCTGATCCCCGCATTCAGCGACGGCGCCTTGACCGTCCTGCCGCAGCCGCCGCGTGCGGCGCGCGTGGGCGAGGCCTATCACGATGTCGCCGCGCCGCCCGACCATCTCTACCTCGCGGCCTATCTGTGGGTGCGGGAGGTTAGTCAGGCGAACGCCGTGATCCACCTGGGAACCCATGGCACGCAGGAGTTTCTGCCGGGCAAGGATCGCGGTCTGGCGGTCACGGACCACGCCTTCCTGGCGCTTGGCGACCTGCCGGTCATCTATCCCTACATTCAGGACAATATCGGCGAAGCCACCCAGGCCAAGCGCCGTGGTCGCGCCGTCACCGTCAGCCACCAGACGCCGCCCTTCGCCCCTGCGGGATTGAACGACGAACTCAAGACCCTGCACGACCTGATCCACCAGTATCTCCAACTCGACGAGGGCGGGGTGCGGGACGCGGTCGCCGACCAGATCCTGCGCCTGGCCAGCGCGCGTCATATCGATGCGGACATGGGCTGGACGCCGGCCAGGGCGCGAGCGGACATGCCGGTCTTCCTGGGCGAGTTGCATGACTATCTGCACCAGGTCGGCGGGGCGCCGACGCCGATGGGCCTGCACACTTTCGGGCGCGCGGCGTCGCCCGACCACCGGCTGATCACCGTGCTGCAGCAGTTGGGTCGACCCTTCTTCGACGCCTTGGGCGAAACCGAGAGCGAAACCCTGGCCCAAGACGAAGCGGGCCTTCACGCCAGCCGCGCCTTCACCGTCCTGAAGGCCTATCTGCGCGACGGCGCCCTGATCGAGACCGCCGATCCGGCCCTTCGCGAGCAACTGACGCGCGCGCGCCTGCTGGATCGGCGCCTGGCCGACACCGGCGAGATGGAGGGGCTGCTCCAGGCGCTTGGGGGGCGTTTCGTCCGTCCCGGCGAAGGCGGCGATCCCATCCGCAATCCGGACGCCGTAGGGGGGCGCAATCTCTACGCCTTCGAGCCGGACAAGATGCCGGCCTCGGCCGCCTATGCCGCTGCGGCCGGCGCCCTGAAGAGTTTGACGGACGCCTACGCTGTCGAGCATGACGGTCGCCCCCTGACCAAGCTGGCGATCACCCTGTGGTCGTCCGAGACCATCCGCACCCTGGGCTTGCCCGAGGGTGAGATCCTTCACGCGCTGGGACTGCGTCCCCGGTGGGACGAGGGCGGGCGGGTCGTCGCACTGGACATCATTCCGGCGTCGGAGCTGGGTCGCCCCCGCATCGATGTCGTCGTTCATGCGACCGGCGTCTATCGCGATCAGTTCGACGGCTTTCTCAGGCTTCTGGCCGATGCCGTCGATCGCATCGTCGCCCTGGACGAGCCGGACGATCCGGTTGCGAAAAACAGCCTTATCGCCGCCCGGCGTCTGATGACCCAAGGGGTCGCCGCCTCAGAGGCCGCCGCGCTCGGCCGGGCCCGCATCTTCAGCAACGCGCCGGGCGATTACGGCAGCGGCCTGCCCGAGGCGGTGCGCGATACGACGGGCTGGGACGATCCGGCCACCCTGGCCGACCCCTTCCTGGATCGGCTGGGCTATGTCTATGGCGCAGGTCGCTGGGGCGCCAAGATCGAGGGCGCCGACGTCTTCGCCGCCCAGCTGGCCGGGGTCCAGGCCGCCGCCTTGTCGCGCTCCAGCAATCTGCACGGGGTCCTGTCGACCGATCATCCCTTCGAATATCTGGGCGGTCTGTCGCTGGCCATCCGACGGGCGGGCGGGGCCGCGCCCTCGCTCTACGTCACCGATGCACGGGCGGGCGCGCCGCGTACGGTCGCCGCGCGCGACTTCCTGGCCGCCGAGATGCGCAGCCGCTACCTGAACCGCAGCTGGATTCAGGCCATGCAGGCCGAGGGCTATGCCGGGACCCTGGCCGTGGTGGATCTCGCCGACAATCTGTTCGGCTGGCAGGCGACGGCGCCGGACATGGTTCGGGCGGACCAATGGCAGGCCCTGCATGACGTCTATGTCCGCGACGAGCGGGGCCTGGGCGTTCGCGAGTGGTTCGCGACGAACAATCCCTCGTCCGAACGCCAGGTGTTGAACCTGCTGAAGGACGCCATCCGCAAGGGGTTCTGGTCCCCCGACGATCAGACGCGCCGGGAACTCGATGCGCGACTGGCCCAGATTGACGCCTCGGCTTCACGCGCCGTTGTCGGCTTCGGCCGGGACGCCGCGACACCGCAGTCGGCCTCGATGGGGCTCCGACCTGCGTCCCGGCCCGCGTCCGATCAGGCTAAGGCGAAAGCGCCCGCTAAACCGACGCCAGACACAGTCAGCGGCCAGGTCTTGGAAAGAATCGCCCCCCAACAGGCCCAGCCGTCGCCGTCTCCTTGGGGCGCCCTGGTTCTCCTTCTCGTCTTCCTCTGCGGCGGCGCCAGCCGTCTTGTCATCCGTCGAAAGCTCGCCCATGCCCCAGTTTGAAGCCGGCCTCTATCAGGTCTCCAGCCTGTTTTTGATCCCGGCCCTTGTCCTGATCCTGGCCGCCCTGGTTTACGCCGTCTTCGCCCTTGGCGCCTTTCTTGTGGAAGGCGTCCAGCGTCGCCGCGCAGACTGGCGCTCCTCCCTCTCGCGCCGGCAGGCTCAGACGGATGCGGCCAGCGACGATCTGGAGCTGATGATCCTGAAGGACCTCGAAGGCCTTCGCATCGTGTCGCGCAGCGCCCCCATGCTTGGACTGGTGGCCACCATGATCCCGATGGGGCCGGCGCTGCTGTCGCTGGGCCGAGGCGATGCGTCCGGCGTGGGCCAGAACATGGTGGTCGCCTTTTCCGGCGTCACCCTGGCGCTGATCGCCGCCAGCATCGCCCACTATGTCCTGACGGTGCGCCGACGGTGGCTGCTGCAGGACCTGCGCGCCATCGAACGCGCGCAAGAGGCCCGCTGATGCGGTTCCTGGACGAAGACGACGACGACCCGATCACCTCGGTCGTCAATCTGGTGGACCTGTTCGTGGTCATCATCGCCATCCTGCTGGTGGTGCTGGTCCAGAACCCGCTCAACCCGTTCAACGCCCGCAATGTCGTCGTGATCGAAAACCCCGGCCAAGCCCATATGCGGATCACGGTGAAGGACGGAGAACAACTGACCCGCTATGAATCCCAAGGTCGGATCGGTGAGGGCCAGGGCGAGAAGGCCGGGTCCGCCTATCGGCTTCCCAACGGCAATCTGATCTACGTGCCGGAATAGGCGACATCGGCCTAGAAGCGCTCTGACGACCCGAAAATCGAAGCGCGCGATGCGGCGCTCGTTAGATCAGCCCTCGGCCGGGGATTGGCGCCGCCCGCGTTGTAGAAGCGAAGCACGTTGTCCAGGTCGCCGAACAGGCCGGTGTGCATGTAGGGCGCGGTCTTTCGCACGCCGAGCAGGCTGGGCGTGCGGAACGCGCCGACGTCCTGCGACCGGCCTGTCACTTGGTAACGTCCGAGATCTTTCAATCCACGCCCATAGAAGTGAAGGCCAAGGTTGTGGAACTTCTGGTCGGTTTCCGGCGGATGTGATCCGTCATGCGGTGTGGGCGCACTTTCGGTCCAGCCTCAGTTTTCGCGACGTCGAGGAGATGATGGCCGGCGCAGGATCGACGTCAGCTATGAGACGATCCGGTGCTGGACGATCACGTTCGGACCGCTGATCGCGCGGTGATTGAAGAAGCGGAGATGGGCTTCGACGGCGCTGTCTGGACGAGGTCTTCTGCTGAACCGGTGGCAAACAGATGTATCTGTGGCGGGCCTTGGACGACGAGGGCGAGGCCGTGGACGTCGCCGTCCAGCAAAAACGCGACATGGACGCAGCAGTGAGGCTCCTGAAGCGGCTTTTACACAGTCAGCCTGTCGAGCCTGAATCTATCACTACCAACGAGTCTCACTACGCACGCCGCCGTTTACAACACCTGCAACATTCAACGCCATCTTATCAGCAGACGCACTCTCCAAGCCTTCCGTGACGATGCGGCCGCCGCATGGCCACGGCTTTCGTCTGATGGGGGGCTGTTAGCGGGCTTTTCAACTTGGCGATCTCAACTTGACGATGCCTTGGTAGGTCATGCGGCGTGGTCCTGAATGAGCAATCCAGCCAGACGGCGGGCGATGATGGACTCGGCGTCGGCGATCATGGTCGCCAGCAGGGCCTCACAGGTCGGGATGTCGTGGATCAGACCCTGGACCTGGCCGGCCCAGATCAGACCCCGGTCCAGATCGCCGGTCTCCAGCGCCTCCCGCCCTAGCGCGCCGGAGACAAGCGGACGGACATCCTCGAAGACAGCGCCGGGGCTGCGAGATCGGGCGACGACCTCGTCCGAAACGCTGTTCCTGGCGACGCGGCCTGTGTTGTGAAACTGACGAAAGATGAGATTGGTCGCGCGCTCGTCATTGGCCACGATGAACTGTTTGATCTTGTCGTGGATCGGCGCCTCGACCGTGGCGCAGAAGCGGGTGCCCATATTGACCCCCTCGGCGCCCAGCGCCAGGGCGGCCGCCAGTCCGCGTCCATCGGCGATGCCGCCCGAGGCGATGACCGGGATAGAGACCTTGTCCACGGCCGCAGGGATCAGGACCAGGCCCGGGATGTCGTCCTCGCCGGGGTGGCCGGCGCACTCGAAACCGTCGATGGAGATGACGTCGACACCCATGCGCTCTGCCGAGACGGCATGGCGCACGGCTGTGCATTTGTGCAGCACGGTGACGCCGTGCGATTTGAAGTCCTCGACATGCGCCTGCGGCTTGTGGCCGGCGGTTTCGACGATGGTGATGCCGCTTTCGATGATCGCCTTGCGGTACTCGGCATAGGGCGGCGGACTGACCGAGGGCAGGATGGTCAGGTTCACGCCGAACGGCTTGTTCGTCATCGTGCGGCAGCGATCGATCTCGCGGCGAAGCGCATCGGGCGAGCCCGGCGTCAGGCCGGTAATGAGGCCCAGACCGCCGGCGTTGGAGACGGCGGCGGCCAGTTCGGCGCGGCCCACCCACATCATTCCGCCCTGCACCACCGGATGCTGGATGCCGAGCAATTCGGTCAGACGGGTCCGAATGGCCATTACACGTCGCCTCCCTGCACACGACCGCCGATCATCACAACGCTTCCACGATCGTCACATTGGCGACGCCGCCGCCCTCGCACATGGTCTGAAGGCCGTATCGCTTGCCCCGCGCGCGCAGGGCGTGGACCAGGGTCGCCATCAGCTTCGTGCCTGACGCGCCAAGCGGATGGCCCAGGGCGATGGCCCCGCCATTGACGTTCAGTCGGTCTGGGTCGGCGTCCAGCGCTTGAAGCCACGCCAGAGGTACGGGCGCGAACGCCTCGTTGACCTCATAGAGGTCGATATCCTGGATGCGCATCCCGGCTCGCTTCAAGGCGCGCTGGGTGGCGGGAATGGGTTCTTCGAGCATGATGACCGGATCGCCGGCGGTGACGGCGAAGCTGTGGATGCGACCGATCGGCGTCAGGCCGTAACGCTTCAGCGCCGCTTCCGAGACGATCAGCATGCCCGAGGCGCCGTCGCAGATCTGGCTGGCGTTGGCGGCCGTGACCACCCCGCCTTCGACCAAGGTCTTCACCGAGCCAATGCTGTCCATGGTCGCATCGTAGCGAACGCCCTCGTCCTTGGTGTGCATCGCGGGGCCGTCGGGCGTCTGGATTTCCAGCGGCACGATCTCGGCGTCGAAGGCGCCGGCCTCTGTGGCGGCGGCGGCCCGGCGATGGCTTTGCAGGGCGTAAGCGTCCAGCGCTTCGCGGTCGAAGGCGTATTTGCGGGCGATCATCTCGGCCCCTTCGAACTGGCTGAAGACGTCGCGACCGTATTTGGCCTTCAGCCTGGCGCTCAACGGCCCTTCGCCGACGCCCTTCTCCTCGTGGAACGACAGGTTGGTGAACATCGGCACGCGGCTCATGCTCTCCACCCCCGCCGCGACGACCACATCCTGCGAGCCGCTGAGGATGGCCTGCGCGGCGAACTGAACGGCCTGCTGGGACGAACCGCACTGACGGTCGATGGTCACGGCGGGAACCGATTCGGGCAGGCGCGAGGCCAGCACCGCATTGCGGCCGAAGGCGAACGACTGCTCGCCCGCCTGGGTCACGCAGCCCATGATGACGTCCTCGATCGCCGCCGGATCGACGCCCGAACGGTCGACGAGCGCATTGAGGATTTCCGCACCAAGGTCGGCGGGATGCCAACCGGAGACGCGACCGTTGCGACGGCCGCCGGCCGTGCGCAAGCTTTCGACGATATAGGCTTCAGCCATGGACCTTGTCCTTTCCAGCGGTTCAGCGCGGCGCCATGCGGATGGCGCCGTCGAGACGAATGGTCTCGCCGTTGAGCATGGGGTTGGTGACGATGGCCTCGACCAGTTGAGCGTATTCGTCGGGGTCGCCCAGACGGGCGGGGAACGGCACCTGCTGGCCGAGCGAGTCCTGGGCTTCCTGCGGCAGGGTGGCGAGCAGCGGCGTCAGGAACAGGCCGGGCGCAATGGTCGTCACCCGAATGCCGTAGCGGGCGAACTCGCGCGCGACGGGCAGCGTCATGCCGGCGATCGCCGCCTTGGACGCCGCATAGGCGGCCTGGCCGATCTGGCCGTCGAACGCCGCGACGCTGGCGGTGTTGACGATTACGCCACGCTCCTCGCCGACCGGCTCCGCGTCATGCAGACGCTCGGCGAACTTGGACAGGACGTTGAAGCTGCCGATCAGGTTGACGGTGATGATCTTGACGAAATCCGCCAGCGGAATGGCCTTGCCGTCGCGGCCGATGACCTTGGCGGGCGGGCCGATCCCGGCGCAGTTCACCAGGATGCGGGCCTTGCCATACACGCCTTCGGCCTCGGCCAGGGCGTCGGCGACCGCGGTTTCGTCGGCGACGTCCACGACCGCGAAACGTCCTCCGATCCGATCAGCCGTCTCCGCCGACAGATCGGGATTGCGGTCCAGGATCGTGACCTTGGCTCCGGCCTTGGCGAGACGGGCGGCGGTTGCGCCGCCCAGACCCGAGGCGCCCCCTGTGACGATGGCGGCGTGTCCGGCGATGTTCATGGGGGTGGTCCTTCTCGGCAGGTGACGGCGGGCGCGGGGCGTCCGGATAAAGGGTTCGACTTGGAAAGAATGGGCGGCGCAGCGCGCAGCGTACGAACGGCTAGAAGGCGCGCCCGGCGGTCGTTTTCGGGCGTCTGTGGCCGGGGTTCGATCGGGTCGCGCAGGGACGGGATTGGGGCCGCATTCTCATTCCTCCAGGGGGATCGCCGCATTTCAGCGTTGTCGTTGAGTGTCAGGCTACGTCCGATCCCGGTCGAAGGCTTTGCCCCGGCTTGCTGCAAGATTTGACGATTCTTGCGGCGCCCTTGCTTCGCGGCTCCGACTGCGGCTCGCATCACCCCAACAAGATTATCGAGCAGCCCGGATGCGTTCGGCGCGAGACTCGTTCGTAGGAGGATTCAATTCATGGCGGAGGCCACACACCCGCTGGGTCATGCCCGGCGCGTCCCCGACAAGGCCGCCTGCATACTCGCCGAGACAGACGAGGTCATGACCTATGCCGAGATGGAGGCCTCGGCCAACCAGGGCGCCCGGCTGATGCGAGACCTGGGCCTGAAGCGCGGCGACGTGGTCGCGGTCATCCTGGAAAACGGGTTCGAGACGTTTCGGATCGCCTGGGCCGCGCAGCGGATCGGCGTCTTCCTGACCAGCCTGTCGACCAAGAGCAGCGTCGGCGATCTGGCCTACATTCTGCGCGATTCGGATGCGCGTCTTGTCATCGCCTCTGACGCTCTTGCGGGGGAACTTAAGCAGGCGACGGAGGGGCTGGATGTCGCCGCCTATTCCATCACCGGTCAAGGCGGACTGAGGGCCTGGAGCGACGCCCGATCCGCATTTTCCGCCGATCCTCTGGAAGACCCTCAGCCCGGAACGGACATGCTCTATTCGTCCGGCACCACCGGCCGCCCCAAGGGGGTGCGTCCGACGCTGCCCGACGGTCCCTTGGACGCGCCTACGCCCTTGATGACCATGGGCCGCGACCTCTACGGCATGAACGCCGACACCCTCTATCTCTCGACCTCGCCGCTCTATCATGCGGCGCCGTTGCGGTGGGCCATGACGGTGCATCGGTTCGGCGGGACGGTTGTCATCATGAGCCGGTTCGACGCCGAACAGGCCCTGGCCCTGATCGAAAAGCACCGCATCACGGCCAGCACCTGGGTTCCCACCCATTTCGTCCGGCTGCTGAAACTGCCCGATGCTGTCCGCGCGCGTTACGACACCTCCAGCATGACGGCGGCCGTTCATGCGGCGGCGCCCTGCCCCGTGCCGGTCAAACAGGCGATGATCGACTGGTGGGGCCCCATCGTCCACGAATACTATTCCGGCACCGAGACCTGCGGCATCACCGCCCTGTCCGCCCAGGAATGGCTGGCCAAGCCGGGGTCGGTCGGACGCGCCGTCCTGGGCAGGGTGCGGATCCTCGACGACGCCTATCGCGAGCAATCTGTCGGCGCGGTGGGCGAGGTCTATTTCTCGGACGGTCCGGCGTTCGCCTATCACAACGATCCAGACAAGACGGCGAAGGCCCATAGCCCCCAGGGCTGGGCGACGCTGGGCGACATCGGCCGGCTGGACGAGGACGGCTATCTGTTTTTGACCGACCGCAAGGGCTTCATGATCATTTCGGGCGGGGTGAACATCTACCCGCAGGAGATCGAGAACCTGCTGATCGTTCATCCGGCCGTCGCCGACGTCGCCGTCATCGGCGCGCCGGACGACGAAATGGGCGAACGGGTCGTCGCCGTGGTTCAGCCCACGGATTGGGCCGATGCCGGACCAGCCCTGGCCGAAGCTCTGACCCGGATCGCCCGGGAACAGCTTGGCGGGGTCAAGACCCCGCGCCAGATCGATTTTCGCCGGTCCCTGCCGCGCGAACCCACGGGCAAGCTGCTCAAACGCCTGATCCGTGAAGACTATTACGCAAAGGATGTCGCGTCTTGACCCTGATTTCGGATGAAGCGCGCGGCATCGCCGCCCGCGTCGAAACCTTCGTTCGCGACGTCGTCGCGCCCTTCGAGGCCGACCCCCGATGCTCGGCCCACGGCCCTTCCGATGCACTGGTCGACGAACTGCGCGCCCTGGCCAGGCAGGCGGGCGTGCTCACCCCTCACATCCGCTCCGACGGCTCGCACCTGACTCAGCGAGAAACCGCTGTCGTGCTGCGGGCGTCTGGCCTGTCGCCGCTTGGCCCGGTCGCCGTCAACGTCGCCGCGCCCGACGAGGGCAATATGTTC
The DNA here is from genome assembly GCF_023147505.1 of Brevundimonas sp. EYE_349. Taxonomy (GTDB): domain Bacteria; phylum Pseudomonadota; class Alphaproteobacteria; order Caulobacterales; family Caulobacteraceae; genus Brevundimonas. Next base: position 79,568 of record NZ_JAHXPB010000002.1, read on the forward strand.
CTGATCGGCAAGGTCGGCTCTCCAGAGATCAAGGCGCGCTTTCTGAGGCCGCTGATCGCGGGCCAGGCCCGCTCGGCCTTCTTCATGACCGAACCCGCCGAGGACGGCGGGGCCGGCTCCGACCCCTCGATGATGAAGACAACCTGTCGGCTGGATGGCAATCACTGGGTCATCAACGGCCGGAAGGCCTTCATCACCGGGGCCGGCGGCGCCGATGTCGGCATCGTCATGGCCAAGTCCGAGGACGGCGCCTGCATGTTCCTGGTCGATCTGCCGGACCCGGCGATAAGGATCGAGCGCATTCTTGATACCCTCGACACCTCCATGCCGGGCGGCCACGCCGTAGTGATGATCGACAACCTGCGGGTCCCTGCCGATCAGATGCTGGGCCACAGCGGCGAGGGGTTCAAATATGCCCAGGTCCGGCTGGCGCCGGCGCGTCTGTCGCATTGCATGCGCTGGCTGGGAGCCTGCACGCGCGCCCATGAGATCGCGACAGCCTACGCCGTCAGGCGGCATGCCTTCGGCAAGCCCCTGATCGACCACGAGGGCGTCGGCTTCATGCTGGCCGAAAACCAGATCGCCCTGAAGCAGGCCGAACTGATGATCGACTGGTGCGCCGGCGTGCTGGACACCGGCGTGCTTGGCACCGTCGAAAGCTCCATGGCCAAGGTGGCGGTGTCGGAGGGCCTCTACGCCGTCGCGGATCGTTGCGTTCAGGTCATGGGCGGAACCGGCGTGACCGATGATACGATCGTGGCCCAGGTCTATAAGGAGTTGCGCGCCTTCCGCATCTACGACGGGCCGACCGAGGTCCACAAATGGAGCCTGGCCAAGGCCATCAAGAGGCAAGCCCGCGCTCAGGCCGAGGCTGAAGGAGCCGCCGCATGACCGAGGCCGAAAACCCCAACGCGGGCTTCACCGAAGTCGGAGACCGCCACCGTTTCGACGAGAGCGCCCTCGCCGGCTGGATGGCGCAGACCATTCCCGACTTCGAAGGCCCCTTGACTGTGCACCAGTTCAAGGGCGGCCAGTCCAATCCGACCTATCGATTGTCGACGCCGCGTCGCAACTATGTCCTGCGCCGCAAGCCGCCAGGCCAGTTGGCGGACGGCGCCCACGCCATCGACCGCGAGGCCCGCATCCTGACGGCGCTGGCCACGGTCGACTTTCCGGTCCCCCATGTGCATGGGCTGTGCGAGGATCCGGCCATCATCGGCACGGCCTTCTATGTGATGGATCTGGTCGAGGGGCGCATCTTCTGGGACGCCACCCTTCCCGACGTCCCGGCCGCCGAGCGGCCCGCCTATTTCGACGCCATGGCCGAGACTCTGGCCCGCCTTCACGACATCGACTATCGCGCCATCGGTCTGGAAGACTACGGCCGCCCGGACGGTTATGTGGCGCGTCAGGTCAGGCGCTGGACGCGGCAGTATCAGGCCGATCTGCCCGAAGCGGGCGAGGAAAAGAACCTTGAAGCCCTGATCGACTGGTTGCCCGCGCATATGCCGGCGGACGGCGCGCCATCCATCGTCCATGGCGATTTCCGCATCGACAACATGATCTTCCATCCCACCGAACCGCGCATCGTCGCGGTGCTGGATTGGGAGTTGTCCACCATCGGCCAGCCCATCGCCGACTTCGCCTACAATATGATGATGTACCGCATACCGCCGACCATGCTGACGGGTCTGGTGGGTGCGGACCTGGAGGCGCTGAATCTGCCGACCGAGGCGGACTATGTGGATCGCTATCGGCGCGCGCGCGGTCTGGAATCGGCGCCGGATCTGGACTTCTACGTCGCCTTCAACCTGTTCCGGCTGGCGGCGATCTTCCATGGCATCAAGGCGCGGATCGCTCGCGGCACCGCGTCTTCGGCCCATGCGCAGGACATGATCGCCACCCTGCCCGTCTTCTCCGCCATCGCCGTCCAGCAAGCCCAAGGGGCCCGCCCATGACCGCCGCCCCGACCGAGGCGCCGCCTCTGCTGGTCGAACGGGACGGGCCCATCGTTCGGCTCGTTTTCAATCGTCCCAAGGCGGGCAACGCCATCGATGTCCCGATGGCCAAGGCGCTGATGGAGGCCGCGATCGCCTGCGACGAGGATCCCGCCGTCCGCTGCGTGGTCCTGACTGGCGCCGGGCGGATGTTTTGCGTCGGCGGGGACGTCAAGCTGTTCTCCTCGGCCGGCGAGCGCATTCCGCATCTGCTGAAGGAACTGACCAGCTACCTGCACTCGGCCATCTCGCGCCTGGCGCGGATGCAGAAGCCGCTGGTCACCGTCGTCAACGGACCGGCGGCCGGGGCCGGGTTCAGTCTGGCGCTGCTGGGGGATGTCGCCCTGGCCTCGCGCGAGGCCAGCTTCACCCTGGCCTACGGCAAGTTGGGACTGTCGCCCGATGGCGGATCGACCTGGCTGCTGCCCCGTCTGATCGGCCTGCGCCGGGCGCAGGAGCTGATGCTCACCGATCCCACCCTGACCGCCACGCAGGCGGCGGACCTGGGGCTGGTGACGCGGTTGTGCGATCCCGACGAGTCGGGCCAGGCGCCGGCCGGCCCGACGACGCTCTCGGCCCAGGCCGCCATTCTGACCGACACCCTGTCGCGCGGCGGCGTCCAGGCCTGGGGTCGCACGCGGGAGCTTCTGCTGAACGCCTATGGCGCATCGCTCGAGAGCCACCTCGAGGCCGAGGCCCGCGCCATCGCAAATGCCGGACGCGGCGCAGAGAGTCGCGAGGGGATCGCCGCCTTCGTCGAGCGCAGACCGGCGAACTTCATCGCCGCAGCCGACGCTTAAAAAGCAGCCCAAAGGGCGCACATCACGGGGAAACACCATGACGGACGACACCATCGGCGAACGGCCAGCCGATCCTGCCCCGCGACGCACCGCATACCACTACTATGTCGTGGCGGTCCTGGTGCTGATCTATGCGGTGAACTTTCTCGACCGCCAGATCATGGCCATTCTGGTGGCGCCGATCGGCAAGGACCTGCATCTCTCGGACACCCAACTGGGCATGCTGAGCGGCGTCGCCTTCGCCCTGTTCTACGCCACGCTGGGCCTGCCCATCGCGCGTCTGGCCGATCGCTACAATCGGGTGCGGATCATCGCCGTCTCCTGCGCGATCTGGAGCGGCTTCACCGTGTGTTGCGGTCTGGCGGGCAACTTCCTGCAACTGGCCGCCGCCCGGATCGGGGTCGGCATAGGCGAGGCCGGCGGATCGCCGCCGAGCTACAGCATCATCGCCGACTATTTCCCCCCGCAGGATCGCGGCTACGCCATGTCCCTCTATTCGCTGGGCATCCCCCTGGGCATCACGCTGGGGACCGCGTTCGGCGCCCTCGTGGCCAATACCTATGGCTGGCGCGTCGCCTTCTTCGCGGCCGGGGCGCCCGGGATCGTTCTGGCCGTGCTTCTTGTGACCACGGTGCGCGAGCCGCTGCGGGGCGGTCTGGACCGGCTGAAACAGGCGTCGATCACATCGTCGCTGCCGACCGCGCTTCGCGCCTTCTTCTCCAATCCGGTGCTGCGGTCCACGGCCTTGTCAGCCGGCCTTTCGGCCTTCTGCGGCTATGGGGCCACGGCCTGGGCGCCAGCCTATCTGATCCGCACCCTGGGCATGACCCTGCCCGAGGTCGCCCTGTGGTACAGTCTGGTCAACGGCGTCGCCATGGCGACGGGCATCTTCCTCAGCGGCTGGGTCGCCGACCGGTGGGCGCGCACCAATCCCGGCGCCTATGCGCTGATGCCCGCCATCGGTCTGCTGATCACCTTGCCCTTCTTCATCGGCTTCCTGACAGCGCATAGCTGGACCTTGGCCCTGCTGCTCTTCGTCGTCCCCGGCCTGACCTTCAGCATGTATCTGGCCCCTGCGCTTTCGGTGATCCAGAACGCTGTCCATCCCAGCGAACGCAGCACTTCGGGCGCCATCCTGCTGCTGATGATCAATCTGATCGGCCTGAGCGGCGGTCCGTTCCTGGTCGGGTGGGTCAGCGACGCCCTGGCTCCGCGTTTCGGCGCCGAGTCGCTTCGTTTCGGACTCGCGGCGCTGATCCCGGCCATCCTGCTGGCGGTCGTCGTCCTGTTCAGAGGCGCGGTGCTGTTGCGCCGACGCGCGGCCGCGGCTCAGGCCTGAAGCGCGCCAAGCCGCTCCTTTCAAGACTCGCTCCAACGACAACAAAGGGCCGCCGGATCGCTCCGGCGGCCTGAAGGCGTTGAGACTTCGCCCGGGAAGACGAATCGCTCGGCGAGAACTAGAACTTCACCTCCAGCGACACGCCGAAGAGACGGCCGGGGTTGTCGAACAGGAAGGTCGAGATGCTGGCGATCCGCGACGCATAGGTCAGATAGTCCTGGTCGAACAGATTGGTGGCGTAGAGGGACAGGGTGTAACCGGCCGCCTGACCACCGCTCAGATTGATCTGGGCGTCCACCGTCGTATAGGCCTTCTGCATGAACAGCGGATCGTTGACGCTGGAGACCAGACGCTCCGATCCGTAGGCCACATTGGCCTGCAGTCGAACATTGTCGAACAGATCGCCGGGCGAACCGATCGGGAAGGTGTAGGACGGCATGAAGCTGGCCGTCCATTCCGGCGCGAACGAGAAGGGCGTGCCGCTCAGGTCGACGCCATTGACGACATAGTTGGTGTATTTGGCGTCCAGATAGCCGACCGATCCCCGAAGCTGCAGGCCGTCCATCGGCTTGACGACGGTCTCCAGCTCGACGCCGCGGGTGCGGGCGCCGGCGATGTTGCGCGTGACCATGATGAAGCCGGTGCCGGTGGACTCGGTCTGGCTGCGCTGCAGATCCTCGAACTTGGTGTCGTAGATCGCCAGGTTCACCAGCCAGCGTCGGTCGTAGAATTCGGTCTTGGCGCCGACTTCCCAGGAGGTCGAGGTCTCGGGCCCGTATCCGCCCACCGACTGGGCCAGCGATCCGACCAGACCGATGAAGCCGCCGCCGCGATAGCCTTCGGAATAACGGCCATAAACCATCTTGGTGTCGTCGATCTGATAGTTCAGACCGGCCTCGATCGAGAAGTTGTCGTCCTTGCGGCTCTGGGTGTTGTCCATGGCCGGCGTCGCCGCCCCCGGCGCCCGCAGGGAGAAGTTGTGCTCGGTCTCGTCCCAGGACTTGCGCGCCCCGAACGAGGCCGTCAGCCGGTCGGTGACGTCATAGTCGAGGTGGGTGAACAGCGCATAGCTGGTCCGCACCGTTTGGCTGGCCTGGTTGGACACGGAAACCCCCGCCGCCGGGCTGAAGCGCGTGTACTGCGGCTGGGTCTGGTCGGAGGTGCTGTGATTGTAATAGGCGGCGACCAGCCAGGCGAGACGCCCGCCCAGGTCCAGACCTCCGTTCTCTTCCGACGACAGCCGGAGTTCCTGGGAGAAGGACTTCACCCGGAAGATCTGATCGTTGACGTGGAAGACCGGAACCGGCGTGATGTCCAGATCCGCGTCATTCAGCAGCGAATACCGGCGATAGCCGCTGATCGCGCTGAGCTTGGCGCCGTTCAGGCTCCATTCGGCGTCAGCGGTGATGTTGTGGTCCCGCGCCCGAGGCCGATCATTGTAGTCGATGTTCATCACCCGGCGCTTGTCCAGGTCCGTGGTGCAATACCCCCAGTTCGCGCATGGGAAGGCGGTGGCCGGCGTGGCGACGCGCCCGACGGACTGGGTGGGATGGCGCGCCGAATAATCGGCGGTCACATACAGGTTGAAGTCCGGCGTCGGCTCGAACACCACGGCGCCCCGCACGGTCCAGGTATCCTCGGCGCCCCCGTCCTCCCCGCCCGGGAAGCGGTTCTCGATATAGCCGTCGCGTTTGCGATAATAGCCGTACAGCTTGCCGGCCAGCACGTCATGAAGGATGGGGAAGGTCGTCAGCGCCTGGGTCTGAACCAGGTTGTAACTGCCGTATTCCGCCTGAATCTTGGTGCTGGGATCGGCGCCCGGCTTGGGACGGATGCGTTGCAGCAGAAGCGCGCCGGCGCTGGCGTTCTTGCCCAGCAGGGTGGATTGCGGACCACGCAACACCTCGACCCGGTCGGTGTCGAACAGTTCGGCCAGGGCGCCGGACACCGTGGGTTGGTAGACGCCATCGACATAGAGGGCCACACCCGGCTCGGTCGCGACCTCGGTGCCGACCACGCCAAAGCCCCGCAGGAAGATCAGCGGGGTGCCGCTGGCGGTCGGGTTCTGCGAAATCTGCAGATTGGGAACCGTGCTGGACAGGGCGCGAACGTCCGGCGCGTGCAGATCCTGGATCATCTGGGCGTTGACCACGGAAACCGCGATCGGCGTCTCCTGCACCGACTCGTCGCGCAGTCGCGAACCGGTGACGACGATTTCGTCGACGACCGTCGCTTCCTCGCCCTGCTGGGGCTGGGCGGTCGGCTGTGGGCTGGTCTGCGCCCATGCCGCGCCTGTCGCGCAAGTCAGGGCCAGCGCGCTGGCCGCCGTGAGAATATGTTTCTTGAGCTTCATTCTATGTCCTCCCTTGATTGTTTTGTTTGATTTGGCACGCGCACGGGTTCGCATTCCGGGGCGGGTGGGCCTCGGGGCGATCTCGTTCACGGTTCTGACGACGGGCCGCCGGCGGCGGCTGATCCTGACGTGGCGCGCGCTACGCCATCTTCGCCCCCTGGCGCCGGGCGCGGAAACTCGTCGGGGTCTCGCCCAGGTGCGTCTTGAAGGCCCGGTTGAAGTGGCTCTGGCTGGTGAAACCCAGCAGATCCGCGATGACCTTCATGGAGGTGTCGGATTCGGCCAGCATGCGCTGCGCCCGATCAAGTCGCGCCTTCAGAACATACTGGTGCGGGCTGGTTCCCGTGGCCTTCTTGAAGACGCGGCAGAAATGCGATGGCGTCAGGCCGGACCGGGCGGCCATCTCCTCGACGCTGTATTCCGCCTCCGGATGCTCGCTGACCGCATTCATGATGTGATGGATGCGATAGGAGGAGAAGGCCGAGGTCGGCAGGGCGCTGGCCGGCGCCGTCGCCGCGCCGCGCAGCATGTGCGCCTTCAGCGCGTCGATCAGGGCCGAGACATAGGCGTCGCGGGCGCCGGACGCCGGCTGATACAGTTCGGTCGAAATCTGCCGCGCCAGGGCGCTGCCCAAGGGATCGGCGAAGGCGAAGCGGAAGTTGGCGAACTGGTCCAGGACCGACGCCGCTTCCAGCCCGTGAGAATCGACCGACAAGGTGATGCAGTCCAGTTCGCCGTCCACCAGCCACCGCGTGGGCATGGTGGCCGGCACGATGGTCGCGGCGCCCGGGAAGGACGTCGCCTCGCTCCAGCCGTCCCTCACCCACGTGCGCACGTCGGCCTTACCGGCCAGCTGAACCACGAAAAGGGGATCGGGAAGGGCCGGAAGCGCATAGCTGCCCAGGAACTGGCGCCAACGGCTGAACCGCCACCGGCCATCGCTTGAGGCGACGCTGATCTCGGGCCCGCGGCGCAGGGTGTCCTTGATGATCGCTTCCGCGCTCCCAGACCGCTCCTGCAGCAGCGCGCCCTGCATCAGACGCCCCCGTCGCAGACGATGGCGCGCGGCGTGCCGGGCGCATCGAGGACGCTAGAGAACGGCGACGGCGCCCGGACCGCCTGCGCGGACGGTCGGGTTTGACGGAACTCGCGATTCGACTGGCCTTGCGCCCGCATCCTGCTTCCCTCTCCATCGGCGGCTGAACCGCTCTTATGAACCCTCATTATGCGCACGATACGCAACATAGGCATTGCCGAATCTGGGTGCGGCTTTTGTCGTTTTTTGCTTTTGGGCCGCGCCGCGCCGATCAACGGGTTTCAGGCATGGCGAACGCTGGCGCTGTCGCGCGCCATCGGTTCAGTCGGACAGGGCCTCGACGCCTGCCCCGCCGGCGACGAGGGCCCGACCGCGCATGAAGGCCTTGGCGGCGTTGACGGCGTCCACGGCGATGATCCGCCCGCCGCGAAGATAGGTCACGGAGAAGCTGCGTGAAGCCGGGTCTCCGCGAACGATTTCCTGATCGAACCCGCCAGACAGGCCGACCGTCTGAAGCTTGAGATCGTACTGGTTCGACCAGAACCAGGGCAAGGCGTCATGATCACGCCCCTGGCCTGTCAGTTCGCGCGCCACCGTCGCCGCCTGCTCCGACACGCTGGGAACGGATTCGATCCGCGTCCGCTCGCCCCCGGCGTAGGCGTTGATCTGGTTGGCGCAGTCGCCAATGGCGAATACGTCCGACAGACTGGTCCGGCAACGCAGGTCGACATCGACGCCATTGGTCGCCGTCGCCCCCGCCCTTTCCAGGGCCGCGACATTGGGCGTTATGCCAACGCCCACGATCACCAGGTCCGCCGCCAATTTCTCGCCGCCCGTCAGAACGACATGAGAAATCCGCGCGTCGCCCTCCAGACGATCGACGCCCTGACCCAGGCGGATATCCACGCCGTGCGTCCGATGCTCCGCTTCGAAGAAGGCCGACAGGGCCGGTCCAGCGACGCGCGACAGCAGTCGCGTCTGGGCTTCGACGAGCGTGACGGCCTTGCCCAGTTTCCTCAGCACGGCGGCGGCTTCCAACCCGATATAGCCGCCGCCGACGATGACGACCCGGTCGACCCTCGGCAGTTCGCCCAGGATCGCGTCGATATCCGCGCGGCTGCGGACGGCGTGGACGCCCGCCAAATTCGCTCCGTCACAGGTCAGCCTGCGAGGCGAACCGCCGGCCGCCCAGACCAGCACCCCGTAGGACAGGCTGTCGCCCGAGGCCGTCCGCGCGGTCTTGGCCAGGGGGTCCAACCCAACCACGGTTTCGCCGCTGACGAGCGTCACCGCCTTGTCCTGCCAATAGGCCGCGGGGCGCAGATGCAGCCGGTCGAACGTCTTCTCCGATGCGAAATACTCCTTGGACAGCGGCGGTCGTTCATAGGGAAGCTCGACCTCATCGCCGACGATGGTGATCGATCCTTCGAACCCCAGTTGACGCAGTGAGATGGCGGTCTGGGCGCCGCCCTGGCCGCCGCCGACGATCAGAACGTCCTGATGAGACGGGACCACGGCCATCGGCTCACTCCTCGGGCGCGATACGGACAACCAGGCCGTCGCTGTCGTCGGTGACGGCCAGTTGGCAGGACAGGCGCGAGTTCGGCTGACGATGCAGGCTGCATTCCAGCATATCGGCCTCGTCGCCCTCCATGGGCGCAAGGGTTTCGCCGCCGGCCTCGACAAAGACGTGACAGGTCGCGCACGAACATGAGCCGCCGCACAGGGCCACGACTTCGTCGATACCGGCGTTGCGGATCGTCTCCATCACGGAGGCGCCGACGGCGGCGGCGATCGGCACGGCGTCGCCCCCACGAAGAATGACGGTCACGGTCGGCATCAGCGACGCTCCCGCCGAGAGGCGCCGCAAGCAGGCCGGGGTTGGGTGAAGGTGAAGGACATGGTCAGGCTTTCGAAAACAAGAGCCCGCCGATCGCCCGGCCCAAAGGCGGCGATCGGCGGAAGTTTCTCCGGGGAGGAGCGGAGGTCCGGCGGCGGCGACGCCGTGGATCAGGGAATGAGGACGGCCTTGACGCATTCACCTCGGTGCTGCGCCTCGACGGCGGCGTTGATTTCGGACAGCGGCCAGGTCTTCGTCAGCTTCTCGATGGGAAACCGTCCCTGGCGATGCAGATCGACCAGTTGGGGAATGAAGCCGTCCAGGTCGCTGTCGCCCTCGATGATGCCCTGGATGCGATGGCCGTAGGTGATCAGCCCGGCCAGGTTGACCGACAGGCTGCTCTCCGGCTTGGGCGGCACGCCGACCAGGCCCAGGACCCCGTGGCTCGAAAGACTGGCCAGCGCGGCCTCGACCACCGGCTCTCGCCCGCTGGTCTCGAAGGCGAAATCCACGCCGTCCGGCAGAATGGCGCGAATGGCGGCCGCCACGTCGCCGACCGCCGGATCGATGACGTGCGTCGCGCCCAGTTCCAGCGCCATCTCGCGACGCGCCGCGATGGGCTCGACCAGGATAATGACGCCGCAGCCCTGGACGACCGCACCCATGACGGCCGACAGCCCGACCGGACCGCCGCCGAAGACGGCCAGGGTGGACTCCGCCGGACAGGCCAGAGACCGCATTATCCCGCCCGCCCCCGTCTGGAACCCGCATCCGAGCGGGCCCAATATCTCCAGCGGCGCGTCGGGGTCTTCGATCTTGATCACATTACGCTCGAACGCCAGGGCGTGGCTGGCGAAGGACGACTGACCGAAGAAGTTTGCTGAAATGGGCGCGCCGTCGATGCTGATCCCCGTCGATCCATCCTTGCGCGCGCCGGCATAGTTCAACGCCGGGAATTCACGGCAGTAGGACGGCAGATCGTCGTTGCAGCGCGAACAATGGCCGCAGCTGGCGAAGCTGAGAACCACCCGATCGCCGGGCGCGACCTTGGTCACTTCGGCGCCGACAGCCTCGACGATTCCCGCGCCTTCATGACCCAGGACGGCGGGCAGGGCGACGGGGATGAAGCCGTCGCGCGTGATGAGGTCGGTGTGACACAGGCCGACGCCGGTGATGCGGACCAGCACCTCATCGGCGCGCGGGGCTTCGATATCGACGGTCTCGACCGAAAAATCGGCATGAGGCTTACGGGCGACGGCGGCGGTGATCTGCATGGTGGCGATCCTGATAACGCAGAGAACTGAGGCGTGAACGACTAGGGCAGGGCCATGACGACGGACTTGGACTCGAGATAGGCGTCGAGCACATCCGGCCCGTTCTCGCGTCCGATGCCCGAGCGTTTCATGCCGCCGAAGGGGAAGGCCGGGTCGGCGGCCAGGATGCAGTTCACGAAGACGGTGCCGGCCTCCAGCTCGGCGGCCGCGCGATGCGCTGCGCCCAGGTCGCGCGTCCAGACGTGAGCCGCCAGGCCGTAATCGCTGTCGTTGGCCATGGCGATGGCCTGATCGAACTCGTCGAACGGCGTCACCGCCAGGACGGGGCCGAACACCTCCTCGCGGGCGATCTCGGCATCGGTCGGCACGTCGCGCAACACGGTCGGCGGATAGAAGTGGCCCCGATCCGGCACCACCGGCGTCGGTCCGTGCCGCGCGATTCCGGCGGCGAGCGCCCGGTCGACATATCCCGAGACGCGCTCATGCTGACGCGCGCTGATCAACGGGCCAAGCTGGGCCTGGCGATCCGAACTCGCCCCGATCGGCAGGGCGGCGGCCGTCGCGGCGAGACCATCCAGAACGGCTTCGTAGATCGAGCGATGGGCGTAAAGCCGTGTCCCGGCGTAGCAGACCTGGCCGGAGTTGAAGAAGCAGCCGAAGGCGGCCTCGGGGATGGCCTTGGCCAGGTCGGCGTCCTGACACAGGATCGACGGGGATTTGCCGCCCAGTTCCAGGGTGACGCGCTTCAGATCGGGAACGGACGCCGCCAGCACGGACTGACCCGTTCGCGTCGATCCCGTGAACGCCACCTTGGCGATCTTCGGATGAGACGCCAGCCGGGCGCCGACCTCTGCGCCGCCCGTCACCACGGACAGCACGCCGGCCGGAAGCCCCGCCTGAATCGCCAGTTCAGCCAACCGAAGCGCCGACAGGCTGGTCTCGGGCGCGGGCTTCAGCACGACCGTGCAACCCGCCGCCAGGGCGGGCGCGATCTTCCACATCGACAGGACAAGCGGGAAGTTCCATGGCGTGATCGCCGCCACCACCCCCACCGGCTCGCGGCGCGTATAGACGTGATGGCCGCCCGGCGTGGCCGCCAGCCCCCCTGCCCGCCCCTGGATCTTGCTGGGCCACCCCGCATAGGCGCGAAGCCAGCCGACCGTCGCCGGAATATCAATCGTTTCGGCCATCGAAATGGGCTTGCCGGCGTCCAGCGCTTCAAGCGCGGCCAAGCGCGGCAGGTCGGCTTCGATGGCGTCGGCGAACCTGTGCAGCAGGGCCTCGCGCTGCAGCGGAATCAGGTCGCGCCAGGCCGGCGACTTAAGAGCGGTCAGAGCGCCATCGACCACAGCATCGACATCGGCCGCCGACGCATCGGGGATTTCAGCGAACACCTCGGCGCGCGACGGGTCTTCGTCGCCGAAGGCGTTGACCACGGAAAGCGGATCGCCGCCGGCCCGAAGCGTCAGCTCCGGCAGTATCAGATCGTCGAAACCTTGGATGCTGGCCATCATGCGGCCTCCTTGCCGCGCCGGCGAAAATCGCTCGGCGTCTCGTGGAAATATTGGCGATAGGTCCGCGTGAAATGGCTCTGACTCTTGAAGCCCAGACTGTCCGAAATCTGCGCCACCGGCAGTTCGGACTGGGCGAGCAGATGCCGCGCGCGGTCCAGTTTGGTCCGCATCACGAACTGGTGCGGCGTGGAGCCCGTCGCCTTGCGGAAGACGCGGCAGAAGTGGGAGGGGGTCAGGCCCGCGGCCGCTGCGAGCGATTCCAGCCCGTGGTCAGCCTCGGGGTGCTCCTTGATCTGGGCCATGACGGTGTGCAGCCGGAACGACGAAGACTGGGTGCTAGGGATCTCGGGGCCGCTGGACAGGCTGGTTCCACGCAGCACATGCGCGGTCAGGGCGTTGACCAGGGTTCCGACATAGGCGTCCCGTTCCGTGCTGGCCGGGGTGTACAGCTCGGACAGCACCTGGCGCGTCAGCGCCGTGCCCAAGGGATCGGAGAAGGCGAACCTGAGCTGGCTGAACCGCGAGGAGTTGGGCGTCGCGTCGATCAGGTGGGGCGCGAAGCTCAGCGTCACCACGTCAAGCTCGCCATCGACCAGCCAACGCGAGGCCATGCCAGGCGGAAGGATGGTGGAATCCCCCGGCATGGAGCCGGCTTCCGTCCACCCGTCCCGCCACCAGGTCTTCACCTGGGACTTGCCGCCGATGTGAACGACGAAGGTCGGCGCCGGCAGGGGCGGCAAGGCGTAGCTGCCCACGAAATGCCGCCAGCGCGAAAGGCGCCAACCGTCTTCCTTGCCGCCCAGCGCCACATCCGGCGCCTCGCAAAGGGTGTCGCTGATGATCGCTTCGTTGGTCCAGTCGTCCGCCATGGTCGCTTCCTCAAGCCGGGACGAGCCTGGTGTCCAGGTTCTTCAGTCCGTTGATGAAGTTCGATCTGAAACGGCGCGGGGGCGCAACGACTTCCAAGCGGGCGACCCTTTTCGCCAGCAGCCGGAACGCCACGCGCAACTGCATCTCGGCCAGGCGCGACCCCACGCAGACGTGCTGTCCCGCGCCGAAACCGACGTGAACGACGCCCTTGCGGGTGACGTCGAACAGGTCCGGGTTCTGGAACACGGCCTCGTCCCGGTTGCCCGACGCATAGAACAGCACGACCTTGTCGCCCTTTCGGATCGTCTGGCCGCCGATGACGGCGTCCTGGGTCGCGGTGCGGCGCATGTGGATCACCGGACTGGCGTGACGCACCATCTCCGCCGTCGCGGTCTTCAAAAGATCGGGGTCGGCGCGCAGCCGATCCCACTGGGACGGGTCATTCGACAGGGCCACGATGGTGTGGCTCAGAGAGTTTCGAGTCGTTTCATTGCCGCCGACCAGCACCAGGATCAGATTGCCGACGAAATCGCGAAACTGGGTCGGCTGTCCATCGATCTCGGCATTGGCCAGCAGGCTGGCGATATCCGGCCCCGGCTCGGCGCGGCGACGCTCGAACAGATCCTGACTGAAGGCGAAGAACTCGCCCATGATCGCGCCCATGGCCTCGGGCGACTGACGGAACTCCGGGTCGTCCTCGCCGACGAAGGCGTTTGTCCAGCGATAGAGATCCTTCCAGCTTTCCGACGGCACGCCGAGCAGTTCGGCCAGGGTCAGCAGCGGAAGGGGGGCCGACAGCAAGGGCACCAGATCCACGACCTCGCCCATCGGGATCTGATCCAGCAGGCCAGACACCCGTTCCTCGATCCGGGTCTCGATGTCGCCCAGCCGCACAGGCGACAGCGCCGGCATGATCACCTTGCGATACTGGGTATGGACGGGCGGATCGATCGAGATGAAGGGGATGCCCACGGCGGAGTCGCCCGCGCCGGTCAACCCGACCTCGTTCTCGTTGAAGATGCGGTGCCCGCCGTTGGCGTAGGCCGACGAGAACAGCAGCGGCTGTTTCGACACCTCCACGATGTCCGCATGGCGCGTCACCGCCCAGAAGCCGGCGCCGTCGGTCTCGGGGTTCCAGTAGACAGGGGCTTCGCGGCGCAGCGTCGCGAAGACGCCATAGGGCATCCGATCGACATAGAGGTCCGGGTTCTTCAGGTCCGGGCCGTCGATGAGGGTTTGGCTGGCGAGGACGGTCATCAGAAGGCCTTCGAAATCGCGAACCCATAGGTGCGCGGCGCCGCTGGAACGAGGAAGTTGAACGGGAAACCCGCCCCCCGTAGGTCCAGACCGTAGGAATAGGTCTTTTCCTCGAAGGCGTTGTTGACGAAGGCGCGGACGGTCAGGTCATCGCGGGTCCAAGCCAGCGAGGCGTTCACCTTGGCGTAGGCGTCCTGCCGCAGCTCGGAGTTGACCTGCCCGGTTCCCGTCGCATTCTTCTCATTGAACGGCGAGAAATACTGTCGGCTGAAATAGCTGACCGTGGGCGACAGCACGAGGTCGCCGCCCGCCGGACGGGCGATGGTCCAGTCGAAACCGAGCTGAGCCGTCACCTTCGGCGCGAAGGGCAGGTCATTGCCGGACAGATCGACCCCCTGCAGCGTCAGGTCCTTGTAGGTCGCATCCAGATAGCCGAACGACCCGTTCAGCCGGAAATCGGGGGTCGCCCGGAAACCGAACTCGACTTCGCCGCCATAGACCTCGGATTTCGGCGCATTGACCAGGAAGGACACAGGGCCGGCGCGCGTGTCCTGCACCTGCTGGTTCGAATAATCGTAGTAGAAGATGGCCGACGACAGGGTCAGCCGGTCGTCGATGAAGCGACCCTTGAGGCCGGCCTCATAGGCGTTCACCTGTTCCGGCTGGATATAGGTGATGCCGATCGAGGAGGTGTAGCCGCCGCCGTTGAAGGCTCCCGAGCGATAGCCCCGGCTATAGCTGGCATAGGCGAGAACGCCGCTGTCGAACGTATAGGCCAGGGCCAGTCGGCCCGTCACCGCGTCGGAATCGCCGTCGATGTTGTAACGCGCCGCCGGATTGTAGGCGCAGGTGCCGGCCGGGGTCGGGCACGGGACCGTCGAGGCGATGGGCGTCGAGGTCCCGCCGACATTGCCTGCGAAAAGATGGGCGAAGCCGTCGCGATATTCGGCGTCATCCTGCGTGTAGCGCACCCCGGCGGTCAGCGTCAGCTTGGGCGTCAGGACGAAATCGGATTGGGCGAACACCGCCCAGGATTTGCGCTCCTGAGCATAATGCTGGAAGAAGCCGCCATTGACCCCTGGCGCCAGGGCGCTGCCGATGTTGAAAAGGTTGTCGGTGGTGATCTTGTCGGCGCCGTAGAAGCCGCCGAAGACCGCGTGGATCTTGTCCGTGTCGTAGTTCAGCCGCAGTTCCTGGCTGAACTGATCGAAGTCGGATCGCCAGTTGATGTCCAGAATGTCGAGCGGCGAACCGTCCGCGGCCTGTTGCAGGTTCTGCTTGCCGCCATCCTTGGACGTGATCGACGTGATCGTGACGGTCGGGCTGAGTTCGGCCGCGACATTCAGCGCGACGCCCCAGGCGTCGGTCTTGTTGTCGCCGACCCGGTTCTCGTTGATCTCGAAGAAGCCTGTCCCGCTGTTCGGACCGAACAGGCCATGGATGCCGGCCTGGGCGCCCCGATCGCGGCCGGCGTAGGCGCGCAGATTGACATCGACCGGCCCGTCGTTCGGCTTCCACCGAAGCGACAGTCGCCCCTGAAGCGTGTCGGTCGAGTTCGCCGCCCGGCCATTCGGGGCCAGGTTCTTCAGCCAGCCGTCGCCCTTCACATAGTTGACCGCCGCGCGCACGCCGAACTGATTTTCGACCGGCGTGAACTCGATGGCGCCCTGGCCGCTGACGGTGTTGAAGTTGGCGTATCCCGCCTCGACCCGGCCTTCGGTTCCGGACAGGTCCGGCCGCATGGTGATGAAGTTGATGGCGCCGCCGGTGGTGTTGCGCCCGAACAGCGTGCCCTGCGGCCCTCGCAGCACCTCGACCCGATCCAGATCGAACAGGCCCATGCCCTGGCTGGTGCGCGAGGCGATATAGACGTCGTCGATATAGACCCCGACCGGCGAGGCCTGGTTGGCGTTGTATTCGTTCGCGACCGAAATCCCCCGCAGCGAGAAGTTCGGCTGGGTCGAGCCATAGGGGCTGGACACCTGAAGGTTCGGAACCGCCGTCGCCAGATTGGCCGAGTTGGTGATGCCCTTGTTCGCCAGGGTTTCGGTGTTCAGGGCCGAAACCGCCAGCGGAACATCGAGCAGCGCCTGGCTGCGTCTTTGCGCCGTCACGACGATATCGTCGACCGAAGACGCGCTCTGGGGCGGAGCAGACGGCGCGGACTGCGCCAGCGCCGCGCCCGCGACCGAACTCATCAAGGCGGCCAACAAGACGCACCTGTGCCGTTTAACGCCCATGCCATTATCCTCCCTAAGGATCAGAGGCCGTGTTTCGACCCGTTTTTATTGACCCTGACGCTAGGGGGGATTTCAGTCGCTGGCTTTGCCTAGGCTTGCCTCACAATTTGACGATTATTGCGGACCACCACCCGCCGAAATCGACCATTTCGGTGGGCTTGATGGGTCTTAAATCTGATTTCCAGGAACGCCGCTTGGGCGCCAACGCCCTGCCCCTGTTACTGGCCAACGGCGCTGTCGCCTGAGCTTTCACCAAGTTGGACAAGCTGCAGCCCACCCCGATCAAGCTTAGAACACTCATCCGACAGCATTCCGACGTGAGCTACGGAACAGTCCTGGGACACCGTAGCTCACATCGGTTATTGCTATTTGGTCGGCAGGAAGCCCGTCGAAATCCAGGGGACCGCGGCCACGACGATCAGGCCGATGACCAGGGCGCCGAGGTAGGGCCAGATTTTCTTCAGGCCGGCGTCGGGATCGACCTTGGCGATGGCGCAGGCGGAGTAGTAGCCGACGCCGAAGGGCGGGGCGAAGAGGCCGATGCCCATGGCGAGGATGACGACCATGGCGTAGTGGACGTCGTGGATTTCCATCGCTCGCGCCACGGGGAACAGCAGCGGTCCGAACAGGACGATGGCGGGAATGCCCTCCAGAATGCTGCCCAGCACGATGAACATGACGATCGACATGGCCAGGAAGCCGAAGGCGCCGCCGGGAAGGTTCGACATCATGTGCGTCAGGTCGGCCGAGAAGCCCGAGGTGGTCAGCGACCAGGCCATGGAGCTGGCCGCGCCGATGATCAGCAGAATGGCGCCGGACAGGGCGGCGGTGCTGGCCAGCATCGGGATGATCCGGCGATAGTCGAACTTGCGGTAGATGAAGAGGCCCGCGATCACCGCATAGGCGATGGCCAGGGTCGAGACCTCGGTCGCCGTCGCCACGCCTTCCGCCACGAAGAAGCGGATGGCCACCGGCAGCAGCAGGGCCGGCACGGAGATCAGGAAGGCGCGCCAGATCATCTTGCGGTTCGGCCGCACGACCTTGCTCATGTCCTCCTTGCGCGCCCGCATCCAGGAGATGACGCCCAGGGCGATGGCCAGGACGAAGGCCGGCAACAGGCCGCCGACGAACAGCGAGGCGATCGACACTCCGGCGACCGACCCGATCGCGATCAGGACGATCGACGGCGGAATGGTCTCTGACATGGCGCCTGAGGCGGACAGCAGGGAGATCATCTCGCCCTCGTCGCCGCCGCGCTTCTTCATTTCGGGGAACAGGATCGGCGCGACGGCGGCCATGTCGGCGGCCTTTGAACCGGAGATGCCGGACACCAGATACATCGCGCCCAGCAGCACGTAGTTCAGACCCCCCCGCACATGGCCCAGCAGCGAGGCCAGGAAGCCGACCATCGCGGCGGCCATGCCCGTCATCTCGATCAGCGCGCCCAGGAAGACGAACAGCGGCACGGCCAGCAGGATCAGCGAACTCATTCCCTCGTCCATCCGGCTGGTCATGACCAGCATCGGGACGTCCGTCATCGTCAGCAGATAGGCGGCCGTCGCCAGCGCGAAGGCGAAGGCGATCGGCACGCCCAGGACCACGCCGCCCAGCAGGACGACGACGAAGAACAGGATCAGGCTGATGTGACCCAGGCCGATCAGCAAGGGAGACAGCGCCCAAAGACCCAGAGCGGCCACCGCCAATATTCCGCCCGTGACGCCGATGGCTTTCAGCGAATGCCGCGGCAACTGCGTCAGGGCCACGATCAGCATCAGGCCGATACCGACCGGCAGGGCGGCGGCGCGCACGCCCAGCGACCAGTTCAGCGCCGGCGTCGTGATCATCGATTCTTCATAGGCGTAGAAGATCGCGTGCGGCAGCATCAGCGCCAGGACCAGCGCAGGTCCCATGACGGCCAAGGCCTCCAGGATCGGTCGCACCCTGGGAGAGGATCGGGTCACGATGGTCGTCAACCGCATATGCTGGCCACGTTGAAGGGCCAGCACAGACCCCAGCATCCCCATCCAGATGAAGAGGGTGGACGCCAGTTCGTCGGCCCAGACGATCGGACTATGCAGGAAGAAGCGGAAGATCACGCTGGTCAGCAACAGCACGATCTCGACCAGCACGATGATGGCGGCCGGGATGGCGACGGCCTGTTCGAAATAATGGGCGAACCGGCCGCGAGGATGAACGGGCGGGGTCACGCCCTCGGCGATGACGGCGTTTTCGACTGCGGCCGTGCTCATGCCAGACCTCCCACATAGTTCTCCAGAACACGCCAGGACGTCTCGCCCAACTGTTCACGCCAATGGGCGTAGAAGCCCTTGTCACGCAGGTGCTGGCGGAAGACCTGGGTGTCGGGACGATTGAGGATCAGGCCCTCGTCCTGCATCTTCTTGGGCAGGGTCTCGGCCAGGACCGCCAGGTCTTCGCGCTGCAGGTCGGCGGCGGCGGAGAACTCGGCCTGGACCAGATCGCGAAGATCGCCGGGCAGCTTGTTCAGCGCCTCTTCGTTCTGCAGCAACCAGAAGCCGTCCCACATATGGTTGGTCAGGGCGCAGTAATGCTGGACCTCGTACAGCTTGCCCGTATCGACCACCGCCAGCGGATTTTCCTGGCCTTCGACGACCCGCGTCTGCAGGGCCGAATAGACCTCGCTGAAGTTGATGGAGGTCGGGGCCGCGCCGAAGGAGCGGAACATCGAGGTCCACAGCGAGCCCAACGGCACGCGGATCTTCATCCCCGCCAGGTCGGCCGGAGAGTTGATGGGTCGGCTGCTGGTGGTGATCTGCCTGAAGCCGCTTTCGAAGACCTTGGGCGTGGCGATCAGGTGGCGAGCGGCCAGGGCCTGTTTGATCTCGGCGCCCAGGGAGCCGTCCATGGCGTTGAACAGCTGCTGGCGGTTCTGGAAGGCGAAGCCGATGCCGCTGAGCGCCGTCTGGGGCACCAGGATCGACATGATGAGGCCCGAGATCGACAGCATCTGGATGGCGCCGGCGCGAACCTGGGCCAGCATATCGGCGTCTGTGCCCAGTTGCGAACTGGGATAGACCTCGATGAACAGCCGATGGCCGGACCGTTCGTAGATCCTGCCGGCCGCCTCCTTCATGCGCGCGCTGAGCGGATGGGTGATCGGCAGGTTCGTGCCCAATCGCCAAACGATGTCGGCGTCCGGCCCCTTGCCGCAGGCGCTGAGCGCAACGGGTGCGACCAGCCCTCCTGCCAGCAGCGTGCGGCGACTTAAGGTGTTCATGGCCTCTTCCTGTCCTCTTCCTCGGGTGATCCGGCTCTTGGCGGCCGGTTCAACCCATTGACGACGGCCGGATCGTCCGGCCGGGATGATTCAAGCGGTGGTCGTCTCCGCTTGGTCGATGACTTCCTCGATCACGATTTCCGCCGTGACGCAGACCAGATTGCGACCGGGCGTGAACCGCCCGGCCCAAACGTCGCCCGTGGTTTCGCCCACGACACCTGATATGCCGGCGGAAGTCGCGCCCTCGGCAAGGACGATCTCGCCCGACAGGGTCAGTATCTCGACCGCCGGACCGCGCAGCACCTTGGGTTCGCCCGAGGCGGTTTCGATGACCGCGTCGTTCAGACTGCCCAGTCCGCTGCGGACCAGGGCGCGTTCGAAACCCAGTTCGGCGGCGGCCTGCTGCAGCCCCTCGACCAGATCCTGGTTCGGCCCCAGCCGAACCGTCGCCAGTCGGCCGGTGCGAATGTCAGTGATGTCCGACGGGTTCATGCGTGTACTCGGATACTGGGAAGAAGGTCGAGAACCGGGTTTCAGGATCGGCCGCCTGGCGGAATCCCGAGCCGGTCATCAGATGGACGCGCACGCCGCCGGGCCCCGCCACGCAGCGATCCACGTTCAGGTGGCCGCCGTGACCGCGTCCGTGGTCGTCGGCCAGGGCGCCGTGAAGGTGCAACAGGGGAGCGCCGGACACTGAGGGCCCGAACGATCCCGATGCGGCGACCACGGCGGCCCCGCCCTCGATCTGGAGCGCCGCGCCGTATTCGACGGCGCGCTCGCTGTCGGCGCGCGGCATGGCGACGTGGTAATAGGCCTCAGCCAGACGGCCGCCGATGAGGCGAAAGCCGCCGC
Source organism: Brevundimonas sp. EYE_349 (assembly GCF_023147505.1). Classification (GTDB taxonomy): domain Bacteria; phylum Pseudomonadota; class Alphaproteobacteria; order Caulobacterales; family Caulobacteraceae; genus Brevundimonas. Next base: position 100,196 of record NZ_JAHXPB010000002.1, read on the forward strand.
AGGATTCGCCCAAGGCGGCGAACAGGCGTTCGATTCCGGCCTGGATTGTCTCGCCCTCGCGGATCGAGCCCAGCGATTGGCGGGACTGATCGCCGGCGGCCGTCAGGACACGGCTGAAGCGCGAAGCGCCGGGATGGACAACGCGGCGGGTTTCGACAAGCGGAGCGCTCATCGCGCGCCGTCGTTCAAAATAAGCCTAAGTCGATCAGCCAAACTAAATACTCCCTGACGGGTCCATATATTGGACCACTTGTTTCTATATTGCCATTATTAGCAGCCATATTTAGACACGCAACCCGACTACATTAGGAAATATCATCACACCAATAGTCCGTATTGTGGACCTATTGTCAGTTGAGGTTGAGAAACATGGCTGGACGTCTCGATAATCGCGTCGTGCTTGTGACCGGGGGCCTATCCGGAATCGGCGCGGCGGTATGTCAGAAGCTGGCGGCGGAAGGCGCCATTGTGATCGCGGGCGATCTGTCGGCGCAGGCCATCGACCTGAGCGACGCCGCCGTGACGCCGCTGAGACTGGACGTCTCGGACTCCAGCTCGGTCCAGGCCGCCATCGACGCCATCGTCGCCAAGCACGGGCGACTGGACGGGCTGGTCAACAGCGCCGGGATCGCCCGCGAACAACCCTTCCTAGAAACCCCCGTCGAGGCGTTCGATGCGATCATCGCCGTCAACCTGCGCGGCAGCTTCCTTATCGGTCAGGCGGCGGCCAGGGCGATGCAGGCGAGCGGCGGCGGCTCGATCGTCAACATCGCCAGCGTGTCGGGCCTTCTCGGCAATGCGGGCCGCAGCGCCTACGGCGCCTCCAAGGGCGGCGTCGTCACCCTGTCCAAGGTGATGGCGGTGGACCTTGCCCAGTTCGGCATACGGGTGAATGTGATCGCGCCCGGCCCGGTGGAGACGCCGCTGGTGGCCCAGGTCCACTCGCCCGAGACGCGCGCCGAATGGGGCCGCCGTGTGCCGATGAAACGCTATGGCTCGCCCGAAGAGATGGCGGGCGCCGCCGTCTTCCTGCTGTCGGACGAGGCCACCTATGTCACCGGCCATGTGCTGACGGTCGACGGCGGCTTCGTGGCGCAAGGCTTGGCGGCGCCGATCGCCGCCGAATAAGGCCTCAGACCCACTCGGCGCGCCGCGAGGTCATGCCGATGCCCGGGTTCAGACAGTTGCACGGGTCCAGCCGCTTGAAGTGGGCGGCCTGGGCCGGACTGGCCTTGTAGAGATGACCGACGTTGTGTTCGGCCGGATAGGCGGCGCGACGCTGGTCCAGCAGGCCCCACATCCGATGCTCCAGGGCGATGGGGTCGTTCCCTTTGGCGACGATGTAGTCCTGATGGAAGACGTGACAGAAGAAGTGGCCGTAATACAGGCTCTTCAGGATCGGCCGCTGCACGTCTTCGGGCAAGACCTCCATCCAGTCCCGGTCATTGCGACGCAGGGCGATGTCCAGGGCGACGATATCCGACACTTGGCGATGATGGACGGCACGGTAACGCACCGCAGCCCCCGCCGCCGCGAACCGGTGCAGGAAGGCGCGGGCGCCCTCGTCCGGCGTGCATTCGAAGAAGGCCGCGTCGTCGCCCGTCAGGGTGCGCGCCAAATAGGCCCTCGCCTCCTCCACGCCCTCGCCTGACATCTTCAGCATGAGATGGTGTTCGAACCGGTCGCGATACTGGTTCATCCGCGCCGGCAGGTGTTCGGGGAACAGGCTGCTGGCGAACTGCAGCAGGCGGTCGCCGAGGTATTTCGGCAGGAAGCCCAAATCCTCGACAAAGGCGTCGAACCGCGACTTCATGCCGAACAACTGTCCGATCCGTCCCGTGCCCAGCGTTCGGATCGCCAGGAAGGTGTCCTTGCCGTATTTCCGCGCGATGTCGTAGCAGTCGCGGTGCATGTATTCGCCGGCGACCGGCAGATGCGTGAAACCGCTCAGGATGTCGCGCCGGATGCGGGTCAGGACCGCCGGATCGTTGGCCCCGATGTAGAAGACGCCTGTCTCGCCCGCCGCCGGAAAGGTGTCCAGCCGCACCGCGAAGACCACCGCCTTGCCCGCGCTGCCCGACGCCTCGAACAGCCGGTCGGGATCGGCGTTGAAACGGGCCGGGCTGTCGGCGTCCACGTCACGGACCCGGCGGGCGTAGTCGCCGTCCGACGCCTGTCGGCGGTCATCCGCCAGGATTTCCCCCGGCTGGAAGTCGCCCGCCTCGACGCGGGCCAGCACGGCCTCGGGATCGTGGCCCAAGGCCACGCCCAGATGATTGACCAACTCCACCCGGCCGTCCGCGTCGACGCGGGCGTACAGCGCCATCTGGGTATAGGCCGGGCCGCGCTGGATCAGCGAACCGCCCGAGTTGTTGCACACCCCGCCCACGACCGAGGCGCCGATGCAGGACGAACCGATCACCGAATGCGGCTCCCGCCCAAGGGGCTTCAGCATCCGCTCCAACCGATCCAGCGACGCGCCGGGCAGGCAGATGACCTGACGCCCATCCTCGATCAGATGCACGGCCGTCATGCGCAGGGTGGAGATCACCACCACCGGCCGGTCGTAGTCGTGTCCGTCAGGGGTCGATCCGCCGGTCAGTCCGGTGTTGGCCGCCTGCATGATGACGATGCGGCCTGCCTCGACGCAGGCCTTGAAGGCCCGCCACTGCTCGACCAAAGAGCCGGGCCGCACCACCGCCTCCACCTTGCCCTCGCCGAACCGGTAGCCCCGGCTGTAGCGGCGCGTGGCCTTGGGTTCGGTCAGGACATGGGCGGCGCCGACGACGGCCCTTAGTCGGTCGCGAAACTGGTCGGACGAAACGGGCGTGCGCGCAGGGACGGCAGTCGAACGGGGGGCGGTCATCGGATCATGGTCAGGTAAACGGAGATGGAGATGATCGACAGGACGGTCGTCATCAGAATGGTCTGGGAAGCGACAGCGCCGCGCCGGTCATAGACCTGGGCCAGCATGAAGGGGCCGGCGCCGGTCGGCATCATGGCCATCAGCACGGCCATCTGCACCACCTGCAGCGGCGCGTGCAGGATCGGCCCGGCGATCAACCAGGCGATCACCGGCTGGACGATCAGCTTGGCCGCCGTCAGGGACGCCCAGCTCCAATCGCCGAATCCCGCCTTGGCGTTCTCGGCCAGGAACAGACCCAGAGCGACCAGGGCGCAGGGAATGGCGGCGCCGGCCAGCAGCCCCAGCAGGGTGGTCACGCCCTCGGGCGGCTTGAGCCCCAGGGTGGAGAAAACCGCTCCGACCGCCGGGGCGATCATCATCGGATTTCGCACCACCGCCCCGCCGGCCTTCAGCAGCGCCTTGCCCAGCCCATGACCGTGCGCGCGCGCCATCTCCAGGCCGATCAGGCCCAGAGCGTAGAGGACGCAGGCCGTCAGGATCACCGACACGCCCGAGAACGGCAGAGACCAGTCCCCGAACACCAGCAGCCCCAGCGGAATGCCCAAAAAGCCGTTGTTGGCGTAGGCGGCGCTCTGGGCGTCGACCACCGCATCGCCCGCGCCCATCCTGCGCCAGGTCAGGGCCAGAACCAGAACGAAGGTCCCGACCAGGGCCCCGGCCATGGCCAGGGTGAAGTCCAGCCGATAGCTGGACCAGTGGGCGTTGGCGGTGATGCCGAACAGCAGCGCCGGCTGGGCCAGCCAGACCACGAACCGATTGATCTCCGTGACCGCCGCCGGCCCCAGCACATTCACCCGCCGACACAGATAGCCCAGCGCGATCAGCGCAAAGACCGGCAGGACGACGTTCAGCAGGGCGGTCATGACGTCGGGGCGATCATGGTCGTTCGATCAGGCGCATCGCGCGGTCAGGCCGCCATCGACCACGATCTGGGTGGCGTTGACATATTTCGCCTCGTCCGACGCCAGGAACAGGGCGGCGTAGGCCACGTCCCAGGCGTCGCCCATCTTGCCGGTCGGCGACTGGGCGTCGCGCCGGGCCACCATGTCGTCGAAATCGCCGTCATAGCCCTTGGTCAGCGCCCCTTTGATCAGGGGCGTGTTCATCAGGCCCGGCAGCACGCAGTTGGCGCGGATGCCGACACTTGCGTGCTGAAGCGCGATATTCTGGGTCAGACCCATGACCGCCGCCTTTGTCGCCGTATAGGCCGCATAGGGAAAGCCGATCCAGCGCGTGCCGGCGACCGAGCCGACGTTGACGATGGCGCCCTTCTGCTGCTCCACCATATGCGGCAGCACATATTTGCAGGTCAGGAAGACGCTGGTCTGGTTGATGGCGATCAACCTGTGCCAGCTCTCTTCCGAAGCATCGATGGCGCCGCCAGTCTCCGAGATGCCGACATTGTTGTGCAGCACGTCGATGCGGCCGAAGGCGTCGATGCAGGCCTTGACCATGGCCTGGACCTGATCCGATTTGGACACGTCGCAGGCGAAGGTCTGGCACACGCCGCCCTCCTCCTCGATCAGAGCCTTGGTCTCGTCGGCCGCCTCGATCCGCAGGTCGATGGCGAAGACCTTGGCGCCCTCGCGCGCATACAGCACCGCCGCCGCCTTGCCGTTGCCCCATCCCGGCCCGGACGAGCCTGCGCCCGTCACCAGGACCACCTTGTCCTTCATTCGCTCGCCCATCGGCGTCTCCTCACGTCTTTACGTCCGGCGGAAAGAAACGCGGGGCGGCCTCGTGACCGCGCCCGCGTCCGTACTCGCCATATTCAGGTTCAGGCGGCGGCCTTCTGACTGCGCGCATATTCGACCAGAGCGTCGTCAGACACCGGCTCGATCGGCGTGAAATCCGTGTGGGCGATATATTCCGCACGGGTCGGCTTGGTGATGGCGTTCGAAAGGGCCGACAGGGTCAGATAGACGATCTTGCGCGGATACGGGGTGATGTTCCCGGCCGATCCATGCACCAGATTGCCGTGGAACATCAGCAGACCGCCGGCCTTGCCGGTCGGGGCGACGATGCCGCCCTGCTCCACCAGATTGGCGACCGTATCGTTGTCTAAGGTCCACAACGGATAGGCGGTGGTCTCGGTGTCATGACCGGCCTCGATGGCTCCGCCCTCATGACTGCGCGGCACCAGCATCAGCGGGCCGTTGATCGGCAGGACGTCGTCCAGGAAGACGGCGATGTTCATGGCGCGCGGCTCGGGCATGCCGTCGTCGTTGTGCCAGGTCACGAAGTCCTGGTGCCACTGCCAGACGTCGCCGGTGAAGGCCGCCTTCGCGTTGATCTTGAACTGGTGCATGTACACCGGCTCGTCGAAGGCCTGGGCCACCGGCTCGACCAGACGCGGGTGTTTGCCCAGCAGTTCGCAGGCCTTGTTGTAGGTGTGGCAGGCGAAGGCCGTGCGCGGCACGCCCGACTTCTCTCGCCAGATCTCGGGCCGTTCCGGCGCGAAGACATCGACGGCGGCTTCGCGCAGCACCTCGACCTCTTCGGGCGTAAAGGCCTCGGGGATGAAGATATAGCCTTCCGTGCGGAAGTGCTCGAGCTGTTCCTGGGTCAGTTTCACGGACGTTTCTCCTGTTGTTCTGAGGGAATGAGCGCCGGTCTTCACGCCGGATTGGATGCCCGGAGTCTCTGCTCGGTTTCGGAGCCGGCGTTGGCGGCATGGCTCCAGGCGGCCGAGGCCGCGCCTTCCGCATCCCCCGCCCGGACCAGGCGCACGATCTCGGCGTGCTCGCGCCAGGCGCGGATGCGTATTTCGTCGACCGCCATCACGGCATTCATGGCGCGCTGTATGTGCGGCCACAGCGGCGCCAACGTCTCCTCGATCGTCGGATTGCCGCACAGGCCGTAGATGACTTGGTGGAAGGCGACGTCGAGCGCAGCCCGCTCGGCCAGAGGCGTCTTCGGACGAATGGCGTCACCCGCATTAAGGGCCGCATCCAGGCGCTGCACCTCAGACTCCGATACTCGGCCGTCCGCAAATCTCTGAGCAAGCAATCGCGACGCGAGAGAATCGAGCGCCGCTCGGATCTGATAGACATCTCGCAGCTGATCGGGATCCAGAGGCGCGATCTCGACGCCGCGACGCCCGGATTCGATGACCAGTCCCTGATGCTTCAGCAGATGCAGGGCATGGCTGATCGGGGCGCGCGAGACGCCCAGATTTTCCGCCAGTTCGCCCTGACGCACGCGCTGGCCGGGCGCCAGGGAGCCGTCCGTGATCGCCGCCCGAAGGCGTTGATACACCTGCTCCACAAGCATGGGGGCGGTGCTGATCGAGTCCATTGCATGGGTCATGATGGAATACGGAATACCGTAACCGATCCGCATCCACAACTGTCGGCGCGCAAATTTATTCTTTCGGTCCACCATTTGGACCTATCACATTTCTTTAAATGCCCATTTGACAGGGAAAATAAGTCGGTTCAGTTTCCGATCCAGAAATGCCTATATAAGAGTCCAATATATGGACCATTTGGGAGTTTGAGATGACGGACCTGGAAACAAAGGCTGACGGCGCGCAGGCGCTGGACCGGGCGCTGGGAATTTTACGTCTTGTGGGTTCCCGCTCGAAAGAGGGCCTGCGCCTGGCCGACATCGTCAGCCAGTCCGGCCTGGCCAAACCTACCGCTCACAGGATGCTCAAGGCGTTGGAGCGTAACGGCTTCATCGAACAGAGCGCCGAGGACCGTCTCTATCATCTGGGGCCGGAGGCTTTCGTCCTGGGCGTTCTCGCCACCGAACGGTTCGGCATCCATCGTCTGGCGTCCGGCGCCCTGCAGCGCCTGTCGGCCGCCAGCCAAGATACAGTCTTCCTTTCCGTGCCGCGCGACGGCCATGCCGTGTGCCTGGAGCGGCTGGACGGGGCCTTTCCTATCCGCACCCATGTCCTCCAGGCGGGCGACCGGCATCCGCTGGGCGTAGGCGCCGGCAGCCTGGCCATGCTGGCGGCCATGAGTGACGACGAGGTCGAGCGAATTCTCGAGTCCATCGCCCCCGAACTGGCCTTCTCCTATCCGACCTATTCCCCCGCCTTCCTGCGCGAAGCGGTGGCGGAGACCCGCGCCTCTGGATTCGCCTTCAACCCCGGCCGTCTGCTGACCGGCAGTTGGGCCATCGGCGTGGCCGTGATCGGGCCCGACGGCGACTGCGTGGGCGCCCTGTCGATCTCGGCCATCGAGAGCCGACTGGGCGAAGCCCGCCGCGCCGAACTGGCTCCGATTGTCCAGCAAGAAGCACAGAAACTGTCGCTGCGCCTCGCCCGCCCGGAAATCACCTCCCCCGCGCCCGAACCGGCGCGCTCCCCTGTACGCTTGAGGAAAACCCCATGACTGAAGCCGCCATCGTCGGATGGGCCCACAGCCCGTTCGGAAAACTCCATGATGCACCCGACGTCGAAAGCCTGATCGAGATGGTCGCCGCCCAGGCGATCGCCGACGCCGGCATTCAGCAGGACGAGGTCGACGGCGTCTTCGTCGGCGTGTTCAACGCCGGCTTCTCGAAGCAGGACTTTCCTTCCTCCCTGGCCATGCACAGCGTGCCGGGCCTGCGGTTCAAGCCCGCGACGCGGGTGGAGAACGCCTGCGCCTCCGGGGCCGCCGCCGTCTTCCAGGCGCGCGACTTCATCGCCGCCGGCCGGGGCCGCTTCGCCCTGGTCGTCGGCGCCGAGAAGATGACCCACACCACCAGCGCCGTGGCCGGCGACGTCCTGCTGGGGGCCAGCTATCGCAAGGAAGAGGGCGACATTCCCGCCGGCTTCGCAGGCGCCTTCGGCCGTATCGCCCAGATGTATTTCCAGAAGTATGGCGACCAGTCGGACGCTCTGGCCGCCATCGCGGCCAAGAACCACAAGAACGGCGTCGACAACCCCTACGCTCAGATGCGCAAGGACCTGGGCTTCGACTTCTGCCGCAACGAGTCCGAGAAGAACCCCTTCGTCGCCGGCCCGCTGAAGCGCACCGACTGCTCGCTGATCTCGGACGGCGCCGCCGCCCTGATCCTGACGGACGAGGAGACCGCCAAGTCGATGAAGAAGGCGATCCGCTGGCGCGCCGCCGTCCATCTGAACGACTACCTGCCGCTGTCGCGCCGCGATCCGACCCATTTCGAGGCGGGCGCCCAGGCCTGGGCCAGGGCGCTGCAAATCGCGGACATCAAGCTGGACGACCTGTCCTTCGTCGAGACCCACGACTGTTTCACCATCGCCGAACTGATCGAATACGAGGCCATGGGCCTGACGCCGCAGGGCCAGGGCGCACGCGCCGCGCTTGAGGGCTGGACCCAGGCCGACGGCCGCCTGCCCGTCAACCGCTCGGGCGGGCTGAAGGCCAAGGGCCACCCGGTCGGCGCCACCGGCGTCTCCATGCATGTCATCTCGGCCATGCAGCTGGCCGGAGAAGCAGGCGACATGCAACTGCCCAAGGCCGATGTCGCGGGCGTGTTCAACATGGGCGGCGCCGCCGTCGCCAACTACGTCTCCATCCTGGAGCCGATCAGAGCATGACCCTGCCCACCAGCAATCTGGCCTCCATGCTGGTTCACGCCGCCCAGCATTTCGGCGACCGCCCCGGCCTGATCCAGGGCGACCGCGTCTGGACCTGGACCGAAATCAACGACCGCGTCACCCGCGCCGCCTCGGCCCTGGCCGCGCGCGGCGTCCAACAGGGCGACCGCGTCCTGGTCCATTCGCGCAACTGCAACGCCATGTTCGAAACCCAGTGGGCCTGCTGGCGCCTGGGCGCGGTCTGGGTGCCGACCAACTTCCGTCTGACGCCGCCGGAAGTGGCCTATCTGGCCTCCTCCTCGCGCGCCACGACCCACATCTTCGACACCGGCTTTCCTGACCACGCGGCGGCGGCGAAAGACGCCAACACGGCTTGCGATAGGGTCTTCTGGATCGGCGCCGATGCACCGGGCGAGGACTGGGAGGCCCTGGTCGCCGACGTCTCGGCCCCGCACGTCGACCTGGCCGACGTGGGCCGCGACGACGTATGCTGGTTCTTCTACACCTCGGGCACCACGGGACGCCCCAAGGCGGGGATGCTGACCCACGGCCAGATGGCTTTCGTCACCGTCAACCACCTGTGCGACCTGATGCCGGACACGACGGAGCACGACGTCTCCCTGGTCGTCGCGCCCCTGTCGCACGGCTCGGGCATCCACGCTGTCACTCAGGTCGCCAAGGGCGCCGCCAGCGTGCTGCTGTCCACCGAACGGCTGGATTGCGAAGAGGCCTGGCGTCTGGTCGAGACGCACAAGGTGACGAACATGTTCACCGTGCCCACCATCCTGACCATGCTGACCCAGCATGAGGCGGTGGACCGCTACGATCATGCGTCGCTGCGCTACGTCATCTACGCCGGCGCCCCCATGTACCGGGCCGATCAGCAACACGCCCTTCGCAAGATCGGCAAGGTTCTGGTCCAGTATTTCGGTCTCGGCGAGGTCACGGGCAACATCACAGTCCTGCCGCCGCGCCTGCACACGATCGAGGACGATGCGTCGTATCCGATCGGCTCTTGCGGCCTGCCGCGCACCGGCATGGACATCGCAATCCTGTCGGACGACGGCAAGCGCCTGTCGGCCAATGAGACAGGCGAAATCTGCGTACGTGGCCCGGCCGTCTTCCTCGGCTACTTCGAAAACGACGAGGCGAACGCAAAGTCGTTCAAGGACGGGTGGTTCCACACCGGCGACCTCGGCCATCTGGATGACCGCGGTTTCCTCTACATCACCGGCCGGGCGTCGGACATGTTCATCTCGGGCGGATCCAACGTCTATCCGCGCGAGATCGAGGAAGCGATCCTGACCCACCCGGCCATCTCCGAAGCCTGCGTCGTGGGCATGCCGCACGACAAATGGGGGGAATGCGGGGTCGCCGTTCTGGTCGCGCGCAAGGGCCATACGGCCGACGCCCAGGCGGTCCTGTCGCACCTCGACGGCAAGCTGAGCCGTTACAAGCTCCCGACCGACGTCCTGTTCTGGGATGCGCTTCCCAAGTCCGGCTACGGCAAGGTCGCCAAGGCCGAGGTCAAGAAACTGCTTCAGGCGCAGGCCGCAACGGAAGCGGCCTGACCCGACCCGCCGGCGCGGGTTCCAGGCCTTCCGCGCCGGCTCAAATCCAAAAGCGCCGCAAAGGCGCCGGCCGCTTTCATGCATTGGGAGGAACAATCGCATGACCAACACCCGTTCCGTCGCCCTGTGCGGCGGCGCTATCGCCGCCGCCCTGTTGGCCGCCGGCTCCGTCCAGGCCCAGACGGCCTTTTCCACGCCATCCAACGCCCCGTCTGAGGCCGTGACGCAACAAGCCGCCGCGACCCAGCCCGGCCTGTGGGACCGCCCAGCGCTCACGGGCGACTGGGGCGGCGCGCGCCGCCGCTTGGAAGACAATGGCGTGACCTTCACCCTGAACGAGGTCGTGGACGCGGTTCACAACTTCAACGGCGGCGTGCGCGAGGAAAGCCGCGCGGCCGGCCAGCTGTTTTTGGGCGCAACGATCGATACCGAAAAGGCCTGGGGCCTGCCCGGCGGCAAGGTCCAGGCCACCGTTTTCAATCGGCAAGGCAACAGCCTGGCCAATGACGCGGGACTCGATCTTCTTCAGCCGGTTCAGACCATCTACGGTCGCGGCACGATCTGGCGCCTGGGCCAGCTCTGGTACGAGCAGAGCTTCAACGACGGAGCGACCGCCCTCAAGCTCGGCCGTGTCACCCATGGCGAGGACTTCGGCGCCACGCCCTGCGGCAACGTCATGAACCTCATCCTGTGCGGCCCGGCGTCCAGCCAGATCGTCGGCGGCTATCTCTATAACATGCCGGTCAGCTCCTGGGGCGCACGGCTGCGCCAACGCATCACGCCGGAGTTGCACGTCAATCTGGGCGTTATCGAATCCAACCCCGAAAACCTGCGCGAGGATCGCGGCTTCTATCTGGGGACCCAGGGCGCGACCGGCACGATCTACGCCGGCGAGCTGCAGTGGACGCCCAAGTTCGGCGCGAACGGCGACCTTCCCGGAACCTACAAGATCGGCGCCTGGTACGACTCCAGCGAGTCCAACAATATCGTCTATGACGTCAACGGCGACTATCAGGCGCTGACCGGCCTGGCCTTTGCGCGCGAGGGACATCACTCAGGCGTTCACGCCAACGTCCAGCAGCAGCTGATCGCGCCCCAGGCGGACGGCGCCCACGGCCTGTCGGTGGTCGGCAACCTGGCCATCGCGGATCGCGCCACCAACAAGCTGCGCAGCAAGGCGGCGGTCATCGTGACCTATACCGGCCTGATCCCCGGCCGAGCCAAGGACGACGTCACCTTCGGCGTCGGCGCCGCCATCGTGAACGGGCGGGTCACCGACGCCCAGCGCGCCCAGAACGATGCGGGATTACGCGTCGGTGATCCGCAAGACACCGAATATGCGGTCGAGCTGAACTACGGCTACCGCCTGACCCCGGCCATCACCGTGCGCCCCGGCGTCCAGTACATCCACAACCCCGGCGGCCAATCCGACCGCGACGGCATCGTCGTCGGCGGGCTGAAGCTGGTGCTGACGTTGTGAGGAGGTCCGGGCGCGACTAGGCAGCCTGGCCAGCCTCGCACCGTCAGCACAGCCTTCACGCCCACTGTCTTGCAAGCGTCGTCATCGCGGTGTCGCGCTTCCAAGGTAGCGGTCCGCCCCATGTGTGCGAGATCATGCCTTTAACATCCTCGATCGACGACATCGCCGCCTCATTGTCGAGGTTCGTCGGTCGGCGGCTGAGCGACCGTACGTTGCGTGAAGACATGGTGCAGGAGGCTCTTACGCGCCTGCTGGCCTACAGCCACATGCACGAGGTCAAAGACGCCGGCGCGCTTGCACGGCGGATCGCGCTGAACCTGATCGCCGACCATTTCCGCGACCGGATACGTCACCCCACCAACGACCTGTCCGAAGACGTGCCTACGCCCGCCGCAAACGCAGAGGAGATCGTCATGCACCGCGAACGCGTACGCGCCTTCGGACGGGTGCTCAAAACCATGCCGCCGCTGCGTCGAGAGGTCTTTACCCGCTTACGTCTGCACGGCGAGACGCCGAGGGAAATTTCCGCCGCGCTGAACCTCAGCGAGGCAGCCGTGGAGAAACATCTGACCCGCGCACTGGAACAGCTTCACCGTGAAGTCGGAAGAGCCGAACGACCGCGCCCTGTCTCCAACTCGACCTCGCCCGTGGAAGGAGGAGCGCGATGAGCCGCTTCTTATCTTACTGGACGACGCGCCGCGTAGCGCATCGGCGGGCGGCGCGCCACGTTCTGCTCGACGGCGTCCCAAGCGCAGGTGCGTCTGCCGCAGACCCCTCGCTGGTCGAGGCCATGCGGCATACGTTCGACGACCCAGCACTGTCGGAGGCTCTGCGGGCGAGCTCGCCCTACGCGGCTCGCAAGACCGTCCGAACGAAGCGGGCAGGTTGGACCACAAGGGTGATGCGGCCTGTGGTGTGGGCGCCGACGGCCTTGGCCATGGTGGTGGGCGGAGTGCTGGCCGGTCCCCATCTCGCCGATCTCGCCGTCGAGGCCACCGCGCTGGAGACGGTCTACGACACGTCGCGCGGCGAGACCCGCCGGCTTGTGCTTGAAGACGGCAGCCATGTGCTAATGACAGGCGACACCCACCTGAAAGTGAGGATGGCTGGGCGAAAACGAGAAGTATCGCTGACCGGTGGCGAGGCCATGTTCGACGTGGCGCATGATGCCTCCCGTGTCTTCGAAGTCCGTACGGACGAAGGCCAGGTTCGCGTTCTCGGTACGCGGTTCACAATGAGCCTGACCAATGGACGACTGGACGTGGACGTCTATCGCGGTCGCGTCGCGGTCTCGACCGACGCCGGGGCGCGCAGAGAAGTGGGCGCGGGGGAGCGAGCCTCGGCAAGGGACGGCCATGTCAAGGCTGGGGCGGCATTCGCGCCGGACGAAACTGTATGGAGCGACGGATGGATCGAGACCGACGCAATCACCTTGAAAGAATTGGTCCAGCGCCTTTCGCGACGTTCGAAGCGGCCCATAATCATCCAGGACGAGAAGCTGGAAAGCCTTGAAGCGGCTGGGCGTTTTCGTCTGGACGACGCCGAGGGGCAGTTGCGAAACCTCGCTGTCGTGCACGGTTTCCATGTGGCGGCCGGCCCAGACTCGATCATCGTTTCACCCACGAAATCCTGATCCGGTCGAGGATGAACCTTAGCGAATCCGCCATGCTGCGGTTGCGAAAGATTTGCAAAAATCCCTGTCCGGTATCTGGCCCGCCCGCGTCTTAGCCTTCTGACCGTCCGCAGGGGGCTGGCGGGTTCAAGGGATCAAGGCTCAATGAGCACCTCAAAAACTCTTACTCGCCTCAAGGCGACGACATCCGTCATGGCCTTCGTCATGCTCGCGGCGGCCGGTTCCGTCTCGGCTCAGACGTCCGCCCGAGGGCGCGCGCCGGTCGCGGTATCCGCGTCCGCCGGCGATCTGTCGGCCGCATTGGCGCAATATTCGCGGGCTTCGGGACTTCAGGTCATCGCCGATCCCGCCCTTTTGCGCGGTCGGCGCACTCAGGGAGTGTCGGGGACCCTCACGGCCGTACAGGCGCTGGATCGTCTTTTGAGCGGCACGGGACTGGTCTGGCGTCTGAACGGAGACGCTGTCGTCATCACCCGGGGCGCACAGGCTCGGCCGGCCGGGCCGGCGGCGTCGCGCGTGGTTTCGACCGAGGATCAGGCGGAAACCTTCGCCGAGCTTGAAGAGGTCGTGGTCACCGGCAGCTTCTCCTCCAGCCTGACCCAGGCCCTGGACATCAAGCGCCGCGCCGACAATGTCGTCGACGTCATCACCGCCGAGGACATCGGCGACTTTCCCAGCCAGAATATCGCCGAAGCCCTTCAGCGTGTGCCAGGCGTCTCGATCGTCCGCGACCGGGGCGAAGGTTTGTTCGTGCGCGTGCGGGGCCTGGGCGCCAACTTCCAGATCACGACCCTGAACGGCCGCAGCGCCGCCGTGAACGAGAATGTCCGCGACAGCGGTCAGAGCGGGCGTCAGTTCCGGTTCGACACCCTGCCGTCCGAACTGGTCGCGGGGGTGGACGTGATCAAGAGCCCGCTCGCTTCGCTGGACGAAGGGGCGATCGGGGGCGTGGTCAATGTGCGCACCTTCCGTCCGCTGGACCTGAAGACGTCGCGCCTGGCCCTGTCCGGCGAAGTCAACTACGCGGAGAACGCTGGGGATCTGAACCCGCGCCTGTCCGCACTGGGATCCTGGGTCAACGAAGATCGCACCTTCGGCGCCCTGCTCGCCGCCGTATATGACCAGCGTTCCCTGCGCCAGGACCGCATCACCGGCGTCACCTGGGGCACATATGCGGCAGGCGTGGACACGAATGGCGACGGCGTGTCCGACAGCGGCTCCATCATCTATCCGCAGGCGCTGCGCCCTACGCTGGAGACGGAAGATCGTGAGCGCTACGGCCTGAACGCCGCCCTGCAATGGCGGCCTACCGCGACGACCGACGTAAATCTGGACATCACCTACACCGATCTGATGGTCGATTACGACGAACTGACCTATTCGGCCGACGCCAATGTCGCGAATGCGGTGCGCGGCACTGCGCGGGTCGAGAACGGCGCCCTGGTGGGCGGAACCTTCAGCGGCGGCACCAGCCAGATTGGTCACGAAGTCTCGCGCCTGCATCACGACAACCTGTCGGTGGGTCTGAACCTGCGTCAGCAGATCGGCGCCTGGACCGTGTCGGGAGACGCCGCCTATGCCCGCGCCGCAAGCGACACGCCCGACCCGATCACAAGATCGCGGGTTCAGGGCCCGGTCGGGCGGATCCAGATCGACATGCCCAGGTCGGGCGGCGGCGTCCCTTCGATCCGCTTTCTCGACGCGGACATGAACAGTATCTCGACGCTGCCGGGACGGCGTCTGGAATATCGGGTCAACGACACCCTGGACGAAGAGACCGCAATCCAACTGGACTTCGTCCGTTCCGTCTCCTTCGGGCCCATCGCCAAGGTCGCCTTCGGCGCCAAATATCGCGATCGTGCGCGCGACTACAATCGTCGCGATTTCAACATCACGCGCGGCATTTCCGGCGTGACCCTGGCTCCGGACTTTTTCCAGCCCTTCTCGCAGAAGGACTTCCTGTCCAAGGTCGGGGCTGAACTGCCGCGCAACTGGGTCGTGCCGAACCCGACGCGGTTCCTGCGCCAGATCACCCAAGCCGATCTGGACGCGCCGTTGTCGCGGGGCGATTTACGCAACTCCTACCAGATCGACGAGACCATCCTGGCCGGTTACGGCATGGCCGACGTCGAGACCATGCTGTTCGGGGCGCCCTTGCGCGGCAATTTCGGATTGCGGGTCGCCCAGACAGAGCAGACGTCTTCGGGGCACGCCGACAACGGGCGGGCCGCCCTGCCGGTGTCGTTCGACAAGACCTACAATGACGTCCTGCCATCTCTGAACCTGGTGTGGGAAGCGCGCGACGACTTCCAGTTTCGCATTGCGGCGGCCAAGGTGATCACTCGCCCGTCCCTGTCGGACCTAGCCCCCAGGCTGACGCTCAACTCATCGGGCGCCCTCTTCACCGCCGTTGGTGGGAACCCCGAGCTTAGGCCGTTCGAGGCCTGGCAATACGATGCGGTGGCGGAATGGTACTTCTCGCCGTCCAGCGCCCTGATCGGCGGGGCCTTCTACAAGGACATCACCACCTTCTCGACCCGTCGCCGGTCCAATATCGACATCGACGACGTGACCTATGAACTGACTGCGCCGGTCAACGGCGGCACGGCTTCGATCGCGGGGATTGAGCTGGCCTACCAGCAGTTGTTCCCGTTCCTGCCGGCGCCGTTCGACGGTCTGGGGATGACAGCCAACCTGACCCTGACCACGACCGACGCGACCTATTACGACGGTACGCGCGAGTTCAAGGACGACCTCGAAAACGTCGCCAAGCAGAGCGTCAACCTGACCGGCTTCTACGAGAAGGGGCCGCTGGCGGCGCGTCTCAGCTATTCCTGGCGGGGTGACGTGCTGCAGGAAGTCGGAACCAACGGTCTCGAGTCGGCGAATGATCGGGCCTTCGGATCGCTGGACGGCAGCCTGAGCTACAAGCTCACCGATCGACTGACGGTCTCCGTGGAGGCCATCAATCTGACCGACCAGCCGCAAGAGCAGTTCGTCGCTGACAACCGCTTCGTCGGCTACACCGACTACGGCCGCACCATCTCCGTCGGAATGAGCGCCCGTTTCTAATATCCACCTGCCACCCCGCGCGTCGCCGGCGACGCGCGGGGTTTTCTGTCTTTAGGAGATCGTCATGAAACTCTTCTTGCCCGCTCTGCTCGGCGCCGCTCTTTCTTTCCCGCCGATCCATGCTCAGGCCCAGGTCCAGGCCGACATCACAGCACTCGATGCAGCGACGGCGTTGAGGCCCGACACGGGGCGGCCGAAGAACGTCATCCTGATGATCGGCGACGGTATGGGCATCAACAGCGTCACGGCCGGTCGCATCTACGAGGGCCAGGCCCTGGGCGAAGACGGCGCCAGCCATCGGCTGTCCTTTGATCGTTTTCCCTATACGGCCCTGTCGCGAACCTATTCGGCTGATCGTTTCGTCACGGATTCCGCGAACGGCGCTTCGGCTTTGATGACCGGATATAAGACCATCAACGGCGCCATCGGCGTCAACGACCAGGTGCGGGCGCGTGATTGCACCTCCGTCACGGCGGCTCGCGTGCCGACACTGTCGGAACTGGCGCGGGCCAAGGGACTGGCGATCGGGGTCGTAACGACCGCGCCGATCACGGACGCGACGCCTGCGGCCACCTATGCCCACACCCCCTTCCGCGGGTGGCAGAGCGACATCGACATGCCGGCCCAGGCGGTGTCCCAGGGCTGTATCGACATCGCGCGACAACTGGTCGAAGGCGAAGCCACGCCCGAGGTCGTTCTGGGCGCCGGACTGGCCTATCTGAAACCCGAGGCGGACGGAGGACGCCGCAAGGACGGTCGAGATCTGGTCGAGGCTTGGCGCCGCCGTAGCGGCGCTTCGACCGTGGTCAGCGACCTTGCAGGGCTGACGGCCAGCACCACGCCGCGCCTGATGGGTCTCTTCTCCAAGGCCGCCCTGCCGGCGGACGCCGATCGAGCGCCCGACAGCACCATGCCCCGACTGCCGGACATGACGGCAGCGGCGATCCGTGCCCTGTCGCAGAACGTTGAGGGCTATCTGCTGGTGGTCGAGGGCGCCCAGATCGACACCTATCACCACGCCAATGATCCACGTCGCGCTCTGGCCGCTGTGGCCGAGTTCTCCCAAGCCGTGGACGCCGCGCGTCGACTGACCGATCCCGCCGATACGTTGATCATCGTCACGGCGGACCATAGCCACAGCCTGGTCCTCACCGCCGGGGCGGACCGCAAGGCGCCGCTGCTTGGCCTGGCCGGCGCAGACGGCGCACCGAACAAGGCCTTGGACGACGCGCCCTATCCGACCCTGATATACGGCACGGGCCCGTCGCCGACGCGACCGCAAGCTATCGCCCGCGCAGAAGGATCGTCAGACGCCGACGCTCTGCGCTCGGTCGCCGTGCCCTTGTCCAGCGCGGGACACGCTGGCGAGGATGTCCCGGTTTATGCCGACGGCCCTCAAGCCTATCTGGTGCGCGGCGTGATCGAACCGACCTATGTCTTTCAACTCATCCGAAGAGCGCTGTCACTCTAGGTTCAGCACCTATTAAATCGCTTCCACAACCGGCGGCGCCCTGATTCCTGGTCGGGGTGCTGTCAGGGCGCTGTCAGTCTAACGCTGACTTGTCTCCACTTCAGGGCCGCGTAACGGTCGATGGGAGATCGCATTTCGTGAAACTGCTCGTTTAAGCGCCATCGTTTTCCTGCGGCGGTAGTCCGCCAAGCTGTGTAGCTCTACTTTCGCTTCAGCCTCAGCCTTCGTGACGTTGAAGAGCTAATGGCCGCGCGCGGGATCGATGTCAGCTATGAGACAATCCGTTGCTGGACGATCAAGTCCGGACCCCAGATCGCACGGCGGCCGAAGAAGCTTCGCCCCTCCCCTTCGCCACGCTGGCCTCTCGACGAGGTCGTTTGCTCAATCGGTGGGAAGCGGATGTTCCTATGGCGCGCCGTAGATGATGAAGGCGAGGGGTGCTGTCAGTCTAACGCTAATTTGTCTCCACTGAAGGCCAAAGCAAGCGGCTGACTGGGGACGAATTCCATGAAGCCGTTATCGTTCAAGCGCCACCGCTTCCCGGCGGAGGTTATCCGCCACGCCGTGTGGCTCTATTTCCGCTTCAGCCTGAGCCTTCGGGATGTCGAAGAGCTTCTCGCGGCCCGAGGCATCGAAGTCAGCTACGAGACCATCCGCTGTTGGACGATCAAGTTTGGACCGCAGATCGCAAGGCGGCTGAAGCGGCTCCGCCCCTCCCCTTCCCCTCGCTGGCATCTGGATGAGGTGGTCTGTTCGATCGGCGGAAAGCGGATGTTCCTGTGGCGCGCGGTTGACGATGAGGGCGAGGTCCTGGACCTCGTTGTCCAGCGCAGGCGAGACACGGAGGCGGCTCTGGTGCTGTTGAAGCGATTGCTGCGGAACCAGCCTGTCTAGCCAGAACGCATCGTCACCGACGGCCTTCGATCATATCCAGCTGCTCTTGAGGCATTGGGCCTGCGCCATCTGCATTCACCAGGCCGGCTTCGGGAGAACAATCGGGCGGAGAACTCCCACCTCCCTATCCGACGGCGAGAGCGGCAACAACAGCTGTTCAAGTCCCAGGCTTCAGCCCAGCGATTCCTCACCACCCACGCAGCGATCTACAACACCTTCTACACCCAGCGTCACCTCGTCAGTCGGCCCACGCTGCGACGCTTCCGCGCCACGGCCGCGTCCGCTTGGGCGGCGGCCGTGGCTTGAGATTTTGGTGGGTTGGACAAGTTGTGGCTGCCGGCGATTAACCTGACAGCGCTGGAAAATGTTTTAGAAACTCGCCACTTCGAGCGGTTAACCTGACAGCACTCGACCACAATCATTCGCGACGACACGTGGTGGTGCTAAAGCTCCACGATGACACATCTCGACGATCCGTCGGCACATGACATGCCCATGCGTTTGCTGATCATGGGCAATCCGGTGGCCAAGGCGTTCGCCATTATCGGCGATGCGTGGACGCAGCTGATTCTTCGTGAGGCCTTCTATGGCGCGCGTCGGTTTTCGGTCTGGCGCGAGCGTCTGAATATTCCGCGCAGCGTGCTGACGGATCGGCTGAAGCGGCTGGTGGAGGTCGGGGTGCTGGACGAGCGCGGGGTTGGCGGAGGAAGCACGCGAACGGAATATCATCTGAGCGAGATGGGCCTGGATCTGTTCGGCGTCGCCGTCATCCAGGGTCAGTGGGAACGGCGGTGGGCGAGTTCGCCGTTGCAGGATCGTTACGCCCTGACCTTCTACGACCGGCTCAGTGATGCGAGGGTTGAGCCTGCTGTTTTCGACCACAAGCGGGGCCATGTCGTCGATCCGCGTCATATCGGGTGGGAGGCGCGCGATGGGCTTGAGGCGATCCCCGCGCCGACCTCGCGGCGGCGAAGAACTCAACCGATCGAAACCGACCGGCCGATGATCGACCGATCCACGGATGTGATGGGCGACTACTGGAGCTGGGGCGTGCTGGCGGCCGCATTTTTCCGGCTCAGGCGGTTCGACGCGATCCACGAGGCGCTGGGGGTCGCGACCAATATCCTGGCGGATCGGCTGAACCGGCTGGTCCTGCACGGCATCCTGAGGAAAGACCTCTATCAAAAGACGCCGCCGCGCTTCGAATATCGGCTGACGGAGGCGGGGCGCGATCTGTTTCCCATGATCATCGCCATGCACGGGTGGAGCGAGCGGTGGCTATGCCCCGACGGTTCTCCGCTGCACCTGATCGACAAACGCACGGGCCAGCGCGTGACCCCGGTCGTTTGCGACGCGGAAACGGGCGTCGCCCTCGATCCTCGACGAATGCGTTGGGAGATGGAAGACGCCGTCACGGCGAAGTCCTGATACGCACCAGTCGGCGCTCCCGCCTATCGCACCGTTGATCGTGCGACGATCCAAACTCCAGTCACTTGCATTAGGAAACCTTTGAGTCCTACATTGCAAACTTGGACGGATCGGAGGCTGCCTTGGAAGACGACGTCGCCATCGCCGAGAGAAAAGGCCGGAGCGCCTATATCGTCGATGCGGTGAGAACGCCGCGCGGCAAGGCGAGGCCCGATGGCGGTTTGGCCAGTCTGACGCCCCAGGCCCTGATCGCCGCCCTGATCGACACTCTGGCGGTGCGGACCCAAGGCCGGGCGCGGCGCGCCGAGGGGTTGATCATCGGCGCCGTCGGACAGGTCGGCGCCCAGGGCGCAAACGTCGCCCTGGTGTCCAAGCTGCACGCCGAACTGCCCGACGAAGCCTTCGCCTTCAGCCTGAACAACTATTGTGTTTCGGGCCTGACCGCCATTGGACAGGCAGCAAACATGATCACGTCCGGCGGCGCCGATCAGATCTTGGCGGGCGGGGTCGAGATGATGTCGCGCGTCCCCTTCATGGGCGACAAGGCCGATTATTACGAGGACGCCAGCTTTCCTCTGAGAACGCGCTACATCCCTGTGGTCGTGGCGGCCGATCGTTTGGCCGAAGACATCGGCGTCACGCGCCAGGAGATGGATTCCGCCGCCCTGAGGTCGCAGCAAAGGACCGCCGCCGCAGAAGGCACGATGCTGACAGCCTCCCGCATCGCCGTAAACGGCCTGGATGTGGAGGAGCCGGCGCGCGCATCGACCACGGCCGAAACCCTGGCGGTCATGCCCGCCGCCTTCGAGGCTCTCGGAGCCCAATACGCCGATGCGCTTGGCGGGCGCACGATCGACCACCGCCATACCGTCGCGCACGCGCCGCCCATGTGCGACGGCGCGGGCCTGGCCCTGATGTCGTCGAATGGAAAAGGCGCGCGGGCGCGCATCGTGGCCTATGTCGAGACAGGTGGCGACCCGCACGCCTCGCTTACGGCCGGCTTCACCGCCATGGACCGGGCCCTGGCCAAGGCAGGTCTCGACCTGAAGGCCATGGACAGGGTCGAGTTCATGGAGGCGTTCGCGGTCACCATCGTCAAATTCCTGCGCGAACGGGATGTCGATGTGGACAAGGTCAACGTCGGCGGGGGGCATCTGGCCAAGGGCCATCCCATGGGCGCCACAGGGGCCATTCTGTTGTCGTCCCTCTTGGACGCGATGGATGACTGTCAGGGGCGCTATGGGCTCGTGGTCGCAGTCGGCGCGCAGGGCATCGGGGCCGCCATGGTTGTGGAGCGCCTCGCGCGATGATTTTGATACCGGAGGCGCGCATCCAGGCCATGAAGGCGCGGGGTTGGTGGGGGGAGGCCACCTTCGACGACCTGTTCACCGCCCAAGTCACCCGCCGTTCAGACACCCTAGCCTTGGTCGATCCCGTCAATGCGATGGGGGTGGTCGGTCGTGCGCCGCGCAGGCTGACCTGGGGCCAGATCGCGGATGAAGTCGATCGCATGACCGCCGTTCTTCACGCCGCAGGCGTCCGGCGTGACGATGTGGTCGTCGTCCAACTGCCCAACATCGGCGAGTTGACCAGCGTCTATCTGGCCTGCGCACGATTGGGCGTCATCGTGACGCCCGCACCGGCTCAGTATCGCGAAAGCGAACTGGCCCATATCGTCGCACGAACCGATGCCGTCGCCGCCATCACCGCCGCCCGCATCGGCAAACATGCGCATGGCGAGATGCTGACCGCGCTCAAGACCCGATGCCCCAGCCTGAATGATGTGTTTGTGCTGGGCGGCGCGCCGGACGGCGCCATCGATCTGGACGGCGCATTGCATCAGGTGGCTCATGCTGAAATCGCCGCAGCCCACGCCGCCGCCAAGGCCGCGCAGGTCACCGCCGACGACGTCGTCACGATCTGCTGGACATCCGGCACGGAGGCCGAACCCAAAGGCGTCCCGCGCAGCCATAACGAGTGGATCGTCATGGGCGACGGCGTGGTGGACGCCGCCGACCTGTCGTCGGAAACGCGCGTGCTGAACCCCTTTCCCATGGTCAATATGGCCGGCATCTCCACCGCTTTGGTCGGCTGGCTGCTGACGGGCGGCGTGGTGGTCCAGCATCATCCGTTCGATCTTAACGTCATGCTCGCCCAGATCCGCGACGAGGCCATCGACTATACGGTCGCCCCGCCCGCCGTTCTGAACACCCTGCTCCAGACCGAAGGACTTCTGGACGGCATCGACTTCGGTAGGCTGAAATCCATAGGCTCGGGGTCGGCGCCGCTTTCTGAATGGATGGTCCGCACCTTCCACGAGAAATACGGCGTCCAGATCGTCAACTACTTCGGCTCCAACGAAGGCGCCTCGTTCGCCAGCGCAATGAAGGACATGCCGGCGGCGGCCGACCGCGCCACCCTGTTCCCTCGCCTCGCGCCCGGCTTCGTTTGGAAGGCCAAACTGCATGATCGCGTCTTCACGCGTCTGGTCGATCCGGAAACGGGCGTGGAAATCTCCGACAAGGGGATGGCCGGAGAGCTGCGCATCAAGGGCGCGACGGTCTTCTCCGGCTATTGGCGGGCGCCCGAGATCAATGCCCGCGCATTCGACGACGACGGCTGGTTCCACACCGGCGACCTGTTCGAATACGCGGGCGAAGACGCCCAACATCTGAAGTTCGTCGGTCGCCTCAAGGACATCGTCATTCGAGGCGGGGCCAACATCTCGTCCGAAGAGATCGAAAATCATCTGATCGCCCATCCCGCCATCGCCGAAGCCGCAGTGGTGGGCGCGCCCGATCCGAGGCTGGGCGAACGTCTGGCGGCCTTTGTCGCCTTCAAGCCAAACCGAACCGCGACGCTGTCGGACATCAATGTCTTCCTGACGGTCGAGCGGAAGGTCGCCGTCTTCAAACAGATCGAGCGACTGCATGTTCTCGATCACCTCCCCCGAAACCCTGTCGGCAAGGTGCTGAAACGCGACCTGCGCCACCTGCTGAAAACCGAAGAGTCCGCATGAAGCCTCCGTTCGACACCCTGCGCCTGCCCGTATTCGCGGCCCCCATGTTCCTGATCAGCGGACCGGAACTGGTCATCGCGGCCTGTCGCGCCGGGGTCGCCGGGGCGTTCCCGACGCCCAACTGCCGCACGATCGAAGATCTGGATCAGTGGATGGATCGGATCGTCAGCGCTCGCCTGCCCGGCGATGCGCCTTGGATCGCCAATATGATCACCCATTCCACCAATACGCGGCTTTCCGAAGACCTGCGGCTGATCGCCCAATACAAGCCGCCGGTGGTCATAACGGCCCTCGGATCCCCTCGCCCGGTGATGGAGACCGTCAAGAGCTACGGCGGCCTGGTGTTCGCCGATGTCGTCAGCATGAAGCTGGCGCGCAAGGCGGCCGAGGCCGGCGTCGATGGCCTGGCGTGCGTCAGCGCGGGCGCCGGGGGGCACACGGGGCACCTGTCCCCCTTCGCCTTCATCTCGGCGGTGCGGGATTTCTTTGACGGCTATGTCGCGGTGGGGGGCGGCGTTGGAGACGGGGCGGGCGTCGCGGGCGCGGTCGCTGCGGGTGCGGACTTCGTCTATATGGGCACGCGGTTCCTGGCGACGCAGGAGAGCCTGGCGCAGGACGATTACAAGCAAATGGTCGTCCAATCCGGGCCTGACGACCTGGTCGTCTCGCCGGCCATCACAGGGACGGCTGCCTCATGGCTGCGCCCCAGCCTGATCGCCGCCGGACTGGACCCCGACAATCTGGGCGGTCCTGTCGACCGCAACTATACCAGCGGCGGAAACCAGAAGCGCTGGAAGGATCTCTGGGCGGCCGGCCAGGGTATCGACGCCGTTCGCCGAATCGAGCCGGTGTCGCAGGTCGTAGAACAACTGACTCAGGAGTATCGGGCCGCCAGCCAGCGGTTCAACGCGCTGGCCTTATCGCCGGCATGACCTCCACCGCCTCCGCGCTTCACGTCCACGAAGGCGACACAGGCCTGGACCTGCTGCGCCAATGGCAGGATCGCGGCTCGTCCCTTGGCGGCTTCTTTTCCCTCATCGGCGCCCGCGTCGAGGCCTATGCAGACGGCGAAGTCGTCGTACGGTGCGAGATCGACGAGGGCCACGCCAACTTCATCGGCTTGGTGCACGGCGGCCTGACCGCAGCCCTGATCGATATGGCGGGCGGCGCCATGATGAGCCGACTGACGCCGGGCCAGATCGTGCTGACCACCGACTTGGCCGTGCGTTATCTGAACGGCGCGTCACAGGATTGCACCGCGCTGGAGGCCAAGGGCGTCGTCACCTATCAGGACGCGCGCAAGGCCGTGGTCGATGTCGTGGTCACGACCGACGATGGCCTAGACGTCGCGCGTGGCGTCGTCGGCCTCGCGATCCGTCCACACCCGGTTTGAAGTCAGACCCCAATCACCAGGCTGACCGTGGTCGTCGTCGATCCGCCGATGTTCAACGTCTGAACGTTGCGGGCGCCTTCGACCTGGTAATCGCCGGCCGTGCCGGTCGTCTGCTTGAAGGCGTCCAGCGCCATGCGGACGCCGGTCGCGCCGACCGGATGGCCGCAACCGATCAACCCTCCTGACGGATTGATGGGCAGCCGTCCGCCGATCTCAATGTCGCCGGCCTCGACCGCCTTCCAGCTATCGCCGGGCGCCGTCAGCCCCAGGTGATCGATGGCCATATATTCGGTCATCGAGAAACAGTCGTGGGTTTCGACCACGTCCACCTGGTCCAGCCCAATACCGGCCCGCTCACGCGCATCGTCGATCGCGCGCTTCACCTGCGGGAAGACGTAGGGCGCGTCGGCGCTGTTGGCGATCTTGCGCGCATAGCTGATCGGCGACGACCGATGCCCCCACCCCTTCACACGCGGCAGGGTGTCCAGGTCGACGCCGCGCTTGCGGGCATAGTCGGCCGCGCGCTGCTCGGACGCCAGAACCACCATCGCGGCCCCGTCGGTCACCTGGCCGCAGTCCGACTTGCGCGTGCGTCCTTCGATGGGCGGATTGGCCGTGTCGTCGTCACTGAAGCTGAGATTGTCGAAGGCCCAGTTGCGCGTCTGTGCGTTCGGATTACGCCGACCGTTGGCGAAGTTGATCTCGGAAATCCGGCGCAGGTGGCGTTCGTCGATACCGTAGCGGCGGTCGTATTCGTCCGTCAGGTCCGAAAAGGCGCGTGGCCAGACATAGGTGGCGTCCCCATATTCGTGCCCATGCCAGGCGGCCGCGCCCAAATGCTCGGCGGCGGTCTTGCCCGGCACGTTGCGCATCAGCTCAAGCCCGAGAACGGCGGCCGTGCCATAGCGACCCGCCTCGATGTCCGCACAGGCGGCCAGCAGCGCCAGGCTGCCAGACGCGCAGGCCGCCTCATGCCGGCTGGTCGGCAGGCCGTCGAAACGATCGTCCGTCATGGCGAAGAAGCCGCCCAGCAAACCTTGGCCGGCGAACAGATCGCCCACGAAGTTGCCGACGTGCCCGACCTCGATGTCGCCCGGCTCCAGATCGACGGCGTCCAGGCCCTCGCGCAAGGCTTCTCCGAACCCGTCGGCGATCTCCAGACCCTCACGCGCCCAGTTCCGCGCGAAATCCGACTGCCATCCGCCGAGGATATAGACCGCGCTGCGATCGGCCATCACGCAGCCCTCCGGGCGGCCCGGATCGTCTCACCCTGGGACCAGGTCGCGTGCGTGCCGCTGGAGATGCGACCCGGCAGGATGATGCGCGCCACCGGCCCGTCGTCCAGCTTGCGCGCGTCATAGATGACGCACTCCGACCGATCCTCGATCATGTCGGTGACATAGGTGATCAGATAGCCGTCGTCTTCCTCGGTCGCGCCGACGCGGGGCGCGAAGCCCGGCTCCGATCCGTAGCGTTCGGGGCCGAAGTCGATCGCCCAGCTTTCACCGGTCTCCATGTCGTGCTTGACCAGTCCTGTGAACAGGAACCAGCCCGGCTTGGACACCGCGCTATAGGCGTAGCGGTATTTCACTCCGGCGAACTGGTTGTTGATGACGCCGAACTCCAGCACTCGGTCGTCCAACCGTTCTTCCGTCGTCTCTCCGGTGCTGAGATTGAACCGCCAGCGATGCAGCTTGGGCTGCAGCATGTTCTGGTCCAGGAACGTCATGATCCGCTCATAGCCCGGCAGGGCGTCCGGGCTGGTCTCGGGCACCGGATTGTCCTGGAAATAGCCGTCCATGACGATGGTGTCGCCGTCTTCCCAGGCGTTCAGGAAGTGCAGAACATAGGTGGCCTTCGCCTCGAACCACCGCACGTCCTCGGCCGATCCCATCCGCGGGATCACACCGAAGCGAGACTTCATGTCGGGGTGGAAACGCGCGACGTGATAGCCCTTGGGCAGCAGATGCTCTTCCCAGAACAGCGGGAAGTCGTTCAGGATGGCGTAGTTGGTGGTGAAGGCCATGTCGTGCGGCAGGCGCGCGCCGGGCAGAGGCACCGGCGTCAGATGCTTCAGCCGATTGTCCGCCCCCACCACGCCGTAGTGCATGTGCGGCGCGGTCTTGGAATAGTTGAAGAACAGCAGCTCTCCGGTCTTTTCATCCACCTTGGGGTGGGCCGAAATGCCCTCGGGCGGGCACCAGTCATCCGTTCCCAACGGCTCCAGCGTGTAGGGATCCAGACGATAGGCCTCCCCACACTGATAGAAGGTCGACAGGATCGCTCCCGCGTGAATGATGACGTCCGTCGAGGACGAATCCTTCAGCCCGCCGTGCGCGCCCCAGCCGGGGCGTTCGGACTGTGACGGATGCTCGGCCAGTCCGGCCCACAGGGCGCGACCGGCCTCCTGTTCGGCCTGGAAGCCCTTCGTGCGGACAAACCGGTTGCGGTAGGCGGCCTTGCCGTCCTTCAGGCTGATGGCGTGGATCATGCCGTCGCCGTCGAAGGGATGATATCGGCCGATCGGCTGCTGAATCGGGTTTTCCGTGTTGCGGACATAGACCCCGTCGATATCGAGGGGAATAGCGCCGATCACGACCATGTTCTCGGCCGTGTATTCCTCATGCTGCGGTGTCCAGGCCCCCGTCATATAGGGATGATCGCCGGGCTGAAGCGTGACCTTCAAAGGTCGCTCCAACAGGTCATCGGAACTGGACTGATCAGCGACTGCAGTCTGAGAAAACGCCACGGCGGCCTCCTTTGGACGACCAACAAAGATAGTCGGTTGCGTTAGAATACCATTATTGCCGATGAAGGCGAGTGGTTTTAGTATCAATTCGAAAGCGAGGCCGCCGAACGGCCCGATGGAGAGGAACGATGACCGATAGCCGCCCCACAGATGCGCCGCACGCGCTGGACTTCGACGGTCTGCGACCGCCCTCCCCGTTTCTCAACGCCGAACACGATGCTTGGCGGCGCAAGCTGAGAGGGTTCATCGACCGGCACGTGGCGCCGCACTTGGCTGAATGGGATGCGGCCTCTGATTTTCCCGACGCCCTTTACCGAATCGCTGCGCAGGAAGGCATTTCCGGCATGGGGTTCCGCGAAGACCTGGGCGGAACGGGCGAGGACGTCAGCCTGTATGACCGCATCCTCTTCGCCGAGGAGTTCTTCCGGCTGGGGTCGGGCGTCGTCTTCGCGGATCTGGCCACCCCCTGGATCGCCCTGCCCCCTATCATCACGGGCGGCGCGCCCGAGATGCTGGACCGCGTCGCCAGGCCCGTGCTGGCGGGTGAGCGCAAGATCGCCTTCGCCGTCACCGAACCAGGCGGCGGCTCCGACGTGTCCGGCTTCACCACCACCGCCGAACGACGCGGCGAGGTCTTCGTCGTCAACGGCGCGAAGGCCCTGATTTCCGGCGCGATGAAGGCCGACTTTCTCCTGACAGCCGTCCGCACCGGCGGGCCTGGCATCGGAGGTCTGTCGATGCTGTTGATCGAGGCGGACCGTGCGGGCGTAACGCGTGGGTCCACGCCGGGTCTGGAGTGGTACAACCGAAACAACGGCTGGCTGAAGTTCGACAATGTCGAGGTCCCGGTCGCCAATCTGATCGGCGTCGAGAACAAGGGCTTCGCCGGCCTTGCGCGCCAGTTCAACATCGAACGCTTCAGCGGCATCGCCGCCACCCTGGCCATGACGCGCACCTGCGTGGCCGAAGCCATCGCCTTCGCCCGCGAACGCCAGACCTTTGGAAAGCGGCTGATCGACCACCAGGTCATGCGCCACAAGATTGTGGACATGGTTCAGCGTCTGAAGGTGGCCTACGCCTATCTCGACATGCTGGTCTGGCGGTTCGAAAACGGCGAGGCGCCGATCGCGGAACTGGCCCTGATGAAGGTTCAGGCGACCAACACGCTGGAGCACTGCGCGCGCGAAAGCCTGCAGGTTCTGGGCGGCCGCGCCTACACAGGCGAAAACAGGGTCGAACGCATCTATCGCGAGGCCCGCATCTTCGTGATCGGCGGCGGCTCGGAGGAAATCCTGCGCGATCTTGCTGCCAAACAACTCGGCTTCTAGACAAGAAAAAGGCCCCGCCGATCATCGGCGGGGCCAGTTGGGTACAGAAGACGTCTTCGCTTCAGAAGGTGCGCTTCAGGGTGATGCCGTAGGTGCGCGGATCGCCCAGGAAGGCCGAATAGGACCCTGCCTGGAACGTCGCCGGCAGCACGCGGCGATAGTAGAACTCGTCGAACACATTGCGCGCCCACAGATCGACGCGCCAGGTTTCAGACGTGTCCTGAACCGACAGCCGCACGTTGGCCGTGGTGAAGGCGCCCTGCACCCGATTGGGATCGAACCCGCCGGTGAAGAACTCGGAGCTGTAGCGCGCGTCCGCATAGGCCGTGCCCTTCAGCTGCTCGCCGAGCGGGAACTCCCATGTGACGGAGGACACGTTCACCCACTCCGGCGCCTGCTCCATCCGCCGTCCGGCATAGGTCAGATTGCCTGCGGCGTCGGTGTAGGAGGCGTCCGTGTAGCTGAGCCCGTTCGTAAGGGTCACACTATCCGTCGGCCGCCAGGTCACCTCCAGCTCGGCGCCGCTGGTGGTGGCTTCCTCCAGACTGCGGACGACGAAGTTGACGCCGGTATATTCGATCAGTTGGAAGCCCTTGAACGACTGGTGATAGGCGGCGAAGTTCGCACGCACCCTCCGGTCGAAGAACTCCCCCTTCACCCCGATCTCATAGGCGTCGACGGTCTCTTCCTTGAAGGCCAGATCGGCGGCGTTCGGCGTCGCGGGCGTGGTGAAGCCGGCGCGGTCGAAGTTGTAGCCGCCGGACTTGTAACCCCTGGAATAGGACGCATAGGTATTGAGCTGCGGCGAGAACTGATAGGCGATGTTGAAGGTCCCGGTCAGCGCGTCCTCTGTTCTGGAGTCCGTGTCGCCCGCCGGATTGAGCCGCGTATCCCAGAAAGGCGCGCAGAAGCGGATCACGCCCGGCGCATCCCCGGTCGCACGCGCACTGTCGCAGGCCGGGTTGAAGTTTTCGCCCCGGAAATCGATCGACTTCTCGTTCTGCGTATAGCGCAGGCCCGCCGTCACGCTCAGTTGGTCGGTCAGGTGGAAGATGTTGTGGGTGAAAACCGATTTGTCGGACCCGTCCTGATGCCCAATCCCACGCGCGCCGTCGCCGGGCTTGAAGGCCGCCAGGGTGCTGGCCTGGAAGGTCGCCGCGCCGCCGTAGATCAGCGGATAGTCCGCCCCCATGCGGAAGGCGGAATCGTTCATCACCTTCTCGTCCGAATAGAAGGCGCCCACCATCCAGTCCAGGCGACCGCGCGTGCCCTGCAGGCGCAGTTCCTGCGTGAAGACGTCGAAGCCCTGGTGCAGACCCTTGGGCGCGAAGAAGCCCAGATCGGCGCCCGAGTGATCGAAGTCCTGCGACCGCCATGCCTCCCAGCTGCGATAGGCCGTGATCGAGGTCAGTTGCCCCCAACCGAAGTCGAAGTCGCCCTGGGCCGAGAAGCCGTAATCCTGAATGGCTTCCGCATTGACGCGGCCATTGGTGACCGACGCCGAACGCGCCCTCGGATCGGAGGTCGCATAGCCGATCTGTCCCCTGGCGGCGGCCAGATTATTGACTGTGTTGTATGTCGGACCGGCGATGGCCAGCACGGCGACACAGCAGTTCTCGTCGCGGGTCGTATAGTCCGCGCTGAACAGCCAACGCATGGTCTCCGACGGACGATACAGCAGTTTGGCCCGGACGAACTGGCGATCCAGATCGTCGAACCGCGTGCCGTTGTTGGTGTTGGGATAGAAGCCGTCGCGCAGCTCCCAGCTGCCTTCCACGCGCAGCGCCGCGACGTCATCCACGAGCGGCAGATTGATCGCAGCGGAAATCCGCCGATCATCGAAGTTGCCATATGTACCTTCGACGCGTCCCTCGATTCCCGAAAGGTTCGGGGACTTGGTCACGACGTTGATGATGCCGGACGAGGTATTGCGCCCGAACAGCGTGCCCTGTGGTCCGCGAAGCACCTCGATCCGTTCCAGGTCGCCCAGCTCGGACAGCGCGACGCCCGTTCGCGCCCGGATGACGCCGTCGATCACGACGCCCACCGAGGATTCCAGTCCGGGGTTGGTCGAGGTCGTGCCGACGCCACGGATCCGAACGGACGAGTCCGAACCTCCGCCCGGGGTTTGGAATTGCACGCTAGGGGCCAATCCCGTCAGCTCGCGAATGTCGCTGACGCCGGAGTTCTCAAGCTGCTGGGATCCGATCGCGGTCACAGCGACAGGAACATCGATCAATCGCTCTTCGCGCTTCGTCGCCGTAACGATGATGTCGTCGACGGTCGCCGGAGCGGGCGCTTCCTGCGCAATGGCCGGCGAGGCGCCGAGGACGCCCCCGATCAGAAGCGCATACACACTTGTCATACCTTGCCTGGTCACGCTCTACCTCCCTAGATCCCTCGTTTATCCGAGGTGTATCGAAGGCCAGCTTCTCACTTGCAGAACGAGACTGTCAAATAGCTTTTGTAATCGGACCAAAATCTGTGTTTACCTTCTAACGCTGGTTTTGACGCCCCGTCCGCTGAACGAGACGATGCGCAATTTAGCGGAGGAATGGCTCAATGCCTTGTTATTACGCGCCTTCGCGCGTCTGCTTGTCGTCCAAGAGGCCAAGGCCGTCTCCAGAGCGACAGACGCATCACTGCGACGATAAGCGTTCTGGCCGTCGCCAATCGCGTGACATTTGTTCCTTTCAACACAAGATCATTGGGACGGTTTGCGATCATGACTGCTGACGCCTTGCGCCCTGCGCGATCCCCCTCCGAGGCCCATGCCAGCTGGCCTTCGCCAGCCTGGGCCTGGTTTACCGTCGCCGCCTTGATGATCGCCTATACCAGCAGTTTCATCGATCGGCAGATCCTAAGTCTTCTGGTTGAACCGATCCGTCGCGATCTGGTCATCAGCGATACGCAGTTCAGTCTTCTGGCCGGCCTGGCCTTCTCCCTGTTCTATACGGTGATGGGGGTCCCGCTGGCCAAGCTGGCGGATCGCGGCAGTCGCCGTCTGATCATCCTGATCGGCATCACGATCTGGAGCGTCATGACCGTCGCCTGCGGTTTCGCCACCAGTTTCTGGGCGCTGTTTGCGGCCCGTGTGGGTGTAGGCATCGGCGAGGCGGCCCTGTCGCCTGCGGCCTATTCGATGATTTCCGACTATTTCCCGCCGGCGAAACGCGCGCGCGCCTTGGCCGTCTATTCCATGGGCCCATACATCGGCGCAGGGTTGGCGCTGATGATCGGCGGCGGCGTGATCGACCTGATCTCCCGGACCGGCGACCTGAGCCTTCCCTTCATCGGCCAGATGGCGCCGTGGCAGCAGACCTTCGTGCTGGTCGGCGCGCCCGGCCTGCTGATCGCGGCGCTGTTTCTGGTCGTGCGCGAACCGCCGCGACACGGCGTAGTGAAGACGGGCGTTCAGACCGCGGTGCTGCCGTTCCTGTGGGCGCGTCGCTCGACCTTCTACGCCATGATCCTGGGCTTCTCGGTGTTCGGCATCGCCGGGATTTCATACCTGGCCTGGATCCCGGCCGTCTTCATCCGCGTGCATGGTTGGGAACCGTCTCAGGTCGGGGTGGCCTATGGCGCCATCCTGCTGTTCGGCGCGACGCCCGGCGTCCTGGTCGGCGGATGGCTGTCGGACTGGCTGTCGGCGCGTGGCAGGCGTGACGCGCCCTTGCGCGCCGCGATCCTGGCCATGGCCTGCTGCATACCCTTCGCCATCGCCACGCCCCTGATGCCCACCGCGTCTTTGGCGTTGGCGAGCCTGGCCGTGTTCAGCTTCTTCGCCGGCGTGATGAACAGCCTGCCGGCGACGTCCCTCCAAGCCGTGTCGCCCAACCAGTTCAGAGCCCAGGTCACCGCCATTTATTTCCTGATCGGCAATCTGGTTTCGCTGGGACTTGGCCCCACCATCGTCGCCGCCTTCAGCGACGCCGTGCTGGGCGGGCCGCAGAAGATCGGCCTGTCCCTGTCGATCGTCAGCGGGATCGCTTTGGTCCTCGCCTGCGCGACGTTGATCCTCACCATGCCGGCCTTCCGCCGCAGCCTGGACGAGGCCGAAAGCTGGAGCGGTTCCAAATGAGCAGCAGGCCCGACCATCAGACGATCCCGTCGTTCGACCCCGCGCCCCCGACCGCCGACCAATGCGTGACGTCACGGCTGATCGAGCGTTTCGCGGCAGAGACACCCGACAAGCTGTTCGCCCTCTTCGAGAGCGGCGAGACATGGACCTGGGAACAGACGCGTCGGCGGGCGCGCGAGACAGCCAGCGCCTTGCAGGCGCGTGGCGTCGGTAAGGGCGACATCGTCGCCGCCTGGGCGCCGAACGGGCCGGCCCTGCTGGGCGCCTGGTTCGGCTCCAACCACGCCGGCGCGGCTCTGGCGCCGATCAACAGCAGCTTTAGGGGTCTGTTGCTCGAACACGCCATCGCCAAGACCGGCGCGAACATTCTGATCCTGCACCCCGAACTGATCGACCGGCTGAAAGGCCTGTCGCTGGGCGCCGTAAATCGCATCATCCTGACCGGGCCGGCGACCTCGGATTATGCCCCCCCGGGAGTCGTCGTGGAGGACGAGACGGCTCTGATCGGTGATCCCGATCAGTACGAACAGGTTGACTCCCAGCCGTGGGATACGCCCGTCATCATCTTCACCTCGGGGACCACCGGGCCCTCCAAGGCGGTGATCACCTCCTATGTCCAGGAATGGACCACGGCTGTGGTGACCTATGGCTATATGGTCCAGTCCGACCGGATGCTGGTGAACCTGCCGATGTTTCATGTCGGGGGCATCGCCGCCATCACCGCCGCGCTTCAGTGTGGCGGGTCGATCGCCCTGTTCGAATCCTTCGACACGCGCCGCTTCTGGGACCTGATCCGAAAAACCGAATCCACGGTGTGCAGCGGCCTGATCGGCGCCCTGACGACCTTCCTGATGAAGGAGCCGCCGCGCGAGGACGACGCCCACAATCCCCTGCGCATGGTGACCCTGTCGCCCATCAATGAGGACACGGTGGCCTTGGCCAGGCGTTTTGGGTTCGACTATCTATCGGGCTTCAACATGACCGAGGCCTCCGGGCCGCTCATCTGTGCGGTGAACGATCAGGTCATGCGCAGCTGCGGTCGCGCGCGCGAGGGGATCGAATGCCGCATCGTCGACGCCTTCGACAACGAACTGCCGCACGGAGAAGCCGGAGAACTGGTGATCCGGTCCGATAATCCTTGGGTTCTGACGCGCGGCTATCTCGGCGATCCGCAGGCGACGGCGGATGCGTGGCGAAACGGCTGGTTCCACACCGGCGACCTGATGCGTCGCGACGCGGACGGCTGCTTCTTCTTCATCGACCGGAAGAAGGACGCGATCCGCAGACGAGGCGAGAACATGTCCTCGCTGGAGATCGAACTGGAGGTCGATGCGCACCCGCTGGTGCGAGAGGCCGCCGCCTATGGCGTCGATCTTCCCGGCGGAGAGCAGGAGGTCATGGTGGCCGTCGCGCCGGTGGATGGCGCTGAGATCGACCCGCAGGCGCTGATCGAATTCCTGATCCCCCGCATGACCCACTTCATGGTGCCGCGCTATGTTCGCGTCGAACCCGCCCTGCCCAAGACGCCGTCCAACAAGGTGCAGAAGACGGGCCTGCGCGCCGACGGTGTGACGTCCGCCACCTTTGATAGAGAGGCAGCAGGCATAGTGGTCCGCAGACAAAAGCTTACGTCGGCTTGAAAAAGGCCTTGGCCAGCCGCTACGGAAAGGCATGACCTCCGTCGCCCCGAAGACTCGTTCGGTCCCCAAGAGCTCCCTCAACCGCGCCCTGAACGCCTTGGGCGATCGATGGAGCCTGCTGGTGATCCAGGAAGCGTTTCTGGGCGCCACGCGATTCGAGGAGTTTCACGAACGCCTGGGCGGGGCGCGCAGCACACTCTCCAGCCGCCTTCAGGCGCTCGAAACCCACCAGATTCTGCAGAAGAAGCTGCAGCGCGAGAATGGCTCGCGCATGGCCTATCACCTGACGGCACGAGGACGCGGGCTGTTCGACAGCATGTTGGTGATGTGGGGTTGGGGCGTGCGGTGGGGCGTTGCGGGACGACGCGCCCCCACGCTGTTCACGCACATCGACTGCGGCAAGGCCATGTTGCCCGAGATCCGCTGCGGCGCCTGCGGCGATCCTCTGACGCTTCATAGCTGCACCTTCGAACCCGGTCCGGGCGCGGGAGTGGAGAAGCTGCCGACCCAGCGCATGCATCGCCGACGTACGGGCGACGATTCCCAAGGCGTGGAGCTGGTCGATCTGCTGGGCGATCGCTGGACGGGTCTGGTCGTCAGCGTCCAGTATTTCGGCGTGCACCGCTTTGACGAAATCCAGTCAATGCTGGGCATCGCCTCCAACATTCTGGCCGATCGGCTGAGGACACTGGAGATGGCCGGCATTTTGGAGCGGCGCCTTTATGAAATCACGCCGCCCCGATACGAATATCACCTGACGAAGAAGGGCGCCGATCTCTATCCGCACGCCTTGGCGGTTCTGACCTGGGCCGAAACCTATCTTAAGCTGCGGTCAGGCCCGCCGATCCTGATCCGGCACAAGTGCGGCGCCGACCTCGATGTGTCGGTGGAATGCGGCGCCTGCCGAGGCCGACTGACGATGGACAATGTTCTGCTGAAATCGGGACGACGCGCCGGCTAACCGCCTTGCATTAGAAGACCTAACCACATAGCGTTCTCCAAAATCACAAAGGGAGAGATGTCGTGGGTCGCAATTTGCAAGTCGTGGAAACCCTGATGGCCGCTTGGAAGCGCCGGGACGTGGAGGGCTTCATCGCCACCCTGTCCGACGACATCGAATACCACTGGCATCCCACAAAGCGTCCGGCCGTCGGCAAGGACAAGATGCGCAAATTCCTGTCGAACTACGAGGCGGGCTTCGACCAGCAGGAATGGACCATTCTGCATTCCGCCGAAGCGGGCGACGTTCTGTTCGTCGAAGGCAAGGAGGTGCTGGTGGATCGTTCGACAGGGGCGCGGATGGACAATCCTTTCGTCCAGGTCTTCGAACTCCGCGACGGGCTGATCA
Organism: Brevundimonas sp. EYE_349; assembly: GCF_023147505.1. Classification (GTDB taxonomy): domain Bacteria; phylum Pseudomonadota; class Alphaproteobacteria; order Caulobacterales; family Caulobacteraceae; genus Brevundimonas. The sequence goes on from NZ_JAHXPB010000002.1 coordinate 135,744, forward strand.
CGCGCATGCGCGACTACTATGATACGGCTCAGGTCCACGCCCCGGCCAAGCCGGATGCGGCCAAGGCATCGGCGTGACACGCCCGATCGAGCAGTTGAGGGCGTTGATGGCGGTGTCGAAGGCGCGCGACAAGGCCGCCTTCCTCGCCTTCTTCGACCCGGCGATCGAGTACCACTACCACGTCGGCTCGCGCCCTCTCATCGGCGTCGAATGGGTCGACCGCTTCATCACCAAATACTGGCGGGATCACAGCGAAACAGAGTGGGTCCTGATGAACTGGGCGGAAAATGGGGACGTCATCCTGACCGAGGGTCGAGAGGACTATGTCAATGCGGCCGGGGTTGCGATCTCTCACCCCTATATGGGGTTCATCGAGTTTCGTGACGGGAAGATCGTCGCCTGGCGGGATTATTTCCAGATGCAGGATCCGGCCGCCCACTGATCGGGCGTCTGATCGTTCAGCCGACCAAGCCGATCCGGGCGTCGCGTAGAGCGCCTCGCCTCACCTTGCCCGCATCGTCACGCAAACGTTCGCGCGTGATCTCGAACGTGCGCGGCTGTTTGTAGCGCGCGATCCGCTCGGCCAGAAACGCTGTCAGGTCGGACAAGTCGAGCGAGGTGTTCGCCTCTATGATGGCATGGACGCGCTGGCCCAGGTCGGCGTCGGGCAAGCCGACCACTACGCTGCATTCGACGCCGGGAAAGGCGTCGATCGCCGCCTCGACCTCGGCGGGATAGACGTTGGCCCCGCCGGTCACGATCATGTCCACCCGACGGTCGGCCAGGAACAGATAGCCGTCTTCATCGACATGGCCCAGGTCGCCCAGCGTTTCGAAATCGCCGCGCGCGCGGACGTCGGCCCCCAGATACCGATAGGTCGATCCCTGACCTCTGTTCGGAAGGAAGTAGATTTCCCCGACCGTTCCAGTCGGACAAGGATCGCCCGCATCATCGAGGATGTTCAAGGTGAAGCCCGGCAGGACGCGACCGACCGACCCCGGTTTCTTCAGCCAGTCGAGCCCCCCGATCATCGTGCCGCCCAAGGCCTCCGTTCCCGTATAGATCTCCCAGACGGCTTCGGCGCCCATCCAGTCGATCCAGCATCGCTTCAGCCAGGGCGGGCAGGCGGCGGCGATGTGCACCACGGCGTCCAGGGAGGACACGTCATACTTCGCCTTCACCGCATCGGGCAGGGTCCATATCCGGTGCATCATGGTCGGCACCTGAAACAGCCAGCTGACCTTCTCCGTGTCGATCAGCCTGAGCGTCTCCTCGGCGTCGAAGCGGCGCATCAGGACCACGTGCAGTCCCCACGCCAAGGCGTAGCAGGTCATGCCGAACGGAGCGGCATGATACAGCGGCCCAGGGTTCAGCATGACGTCGTCCGCCATCATGCCCAGAAGCAGGACGTCGGGATCGGCCAGCGCCGGCGCCATGTCCACGATCACCTTGGGACGCCCCGTACTGCCGCCGCTGGCGATCGCTTTCAGATGCGGCGCCGTATGTTCAGGCAGCGGCGTGGCGTCTTCCCTCTCGTCATAGGTCTCGACCGCAGCGACGACGCGATGGACGCCGCAGGGCGCGGCAGTCTCGGAGACAACGAGGCGTGGCGACAGAAGATCGAGGATGGCCTGTCGCTCGACCATGGGAAGAGTATGCGCCAGCGGCGCGGGCGTCGCGCCCAGCGCCCAGGCGGCGAACGCCAGCTCAAGAAACGCCGGACCGTTGGGCAAGGCGATACTGACGAAGTCGCCAGCAACCACGCCGAGCTTGGCCAGGGCTCTTGCCCGGCGATTGACCCGAGCCGCCAGTTCGGCGCGCGTCAGGGTCTTGCCTTCGAACGTCAGGGCGGCGCGGTCAGGCGCGCGTTCGGCCTGAAGATCGAGCAGGGCGCCCATGGATCGCGGGGCCGACATTGGCGCGCCGGGCGTCAGCAGGCTGCGAGGACGGGCGGGACGCCGCATGGTCGTCGCCTCAGGCGCGCCGAGGCGGCCACGGCACCAGCGAACTGGTGCGCGCGATATAGTCCGCATAGCCTGGCCGCTGGTAGGTCAGCCGCTTCTCGTACGATGGACCGCCGCTGTATTTGACGAACATGACGAGCAGCAGCAGCGGCCCAAGGATCGCAGCGATGCCCAGCGCCGTTTCAGCGGCGATGAGCCACAACCCGAACCAGACGCACAGATCGCCGAAATAGTTGGGATGCCGCGTATAGCGCCATAGCCCTTGATCGAAGACCTTGCCCGTATTGGCCGGGTTCGCCTTGAACCGAGTCAACTGCACATCGGCCAGGCTTTCGAACAGAATGCCGAACGCCGCCAGCCCGGCGCCGGTCATCCCCAGGACGCCGATACTCGCCGGGTTGGAAGAAAGCTGACCCAGTTGAACCGGCAGGCTGACGACCCAAAGGATCGGCGCTTGAAGCCGGAACACCAGCCGCCAGGCAGCCTTGGGATAGCTCCAGCCCTTCTCTTCCGCGCGAGACAGCATTTTGACGTAGCGACGATCCGGGCCGTGAGACCGCCAACGCCACAGGATATGCAGCCCAAGCCGCAGCCCCCATGCGACGGCCAACGCCAGCAGCAGAAACTTGCGATCCGCCGCGCCGGCATCCGCCTGAATGAAGGTCAGCACGGCCATCGACGCCAGTCCCAACGCCCACCAGGCGTCGACGAAGGTGACATCCTTGATGGCGCAACCGATCCGCCAGAGGATGACGAACGACACAACGCAGAAGGCGAAGTTGATCGCCAATATGGTCGCGATTTCCGAAACGGGCGGCATCGGCTTTGTCCTCTGTTTTCAGCGGCCGGTGGAGACGTTTGTCGCGTGGACCATCTTGGCCATCTGACGCTCTAGACCCTTGGGATCGCGCGCCATCGCCGCGCGGCTTTCGATGGCGAAACGGTCGGTGTCGATCTCGTCCGTGCCACGTGTGATGCCCCGCATTGCGGCGCGCGCAATCTCTTCCGGCGTGGCCTTGGCGCCGTCGACATGGGCCGCCATGCGCGTGTCCACCGAACCGACGATCAGCGACGTGACGGTCGTGCCCTGCCCTGCCAGCTCGGCGCGGATACAGGCGCCCGCCGCGCGCATGGCGAACTTCGACGGACTGTATCCGCCCATGTTCGGGGCCGCCAGAATGCCGCCGACCGACAGGACGTTCAGGATCGCCCCACCGCCATTGGTTTTCAGGATCGGCGCGAAGGCGCGGGCCATGTTGACCGGTCCGAAATAGTTGACCTCCATCTCCTCGCGCGCACCGCTGAGGTCCTCCGCACCGATCAAAAGCCGGTTGGTGAAGGCGCCCGCGTTGTTGACGACGACCGACACGTCCGGGCAGGCGACGGCCGCCGCCGCGATAGTCGACGGGTCGGACACATCCAGACGGATCGCCTGCACCCGATCAGGAAACTCTTGCTCCAGATGCGCCGCCGAGGCGGCATCGCGCGCGCCAGCGTAAACCCTCGCTGCGCCTTCCTGCATCAGAACCCTGACGAAGGCTTCGCCAATACCCCGATTGGCCCCGCTGACGATGGCCACACAGCCCTTGATATCCATGACGACGCCTCAGACCTCCAGATAAAGGATATCGTCGGGCTTCTTGGCGCCGCGCCGCAGCTGACTGGCGTCCTCCGTGATCGCGCCCCGGGCCCAGGTCTCGCTGATCTCGTGCTCCTCGTTCCACTCCCAGCACATGGTGCGGCGCAGGATGCGCCACTCGTCGCCGCGCTTCTCCAACTGGTCCACGCACCGCGCCAGGGTCCGGGTGTCGAACCACTCGCCTTTCACCTTCAAGCGCGACGCGGTCAGGATGTAGGCTTCGGCCAGGGCCGAGGTCGGGCTCTTCAGCTCGATCATCAGGTTCATCATCAGATGGTTCATCAGACCAGCTTTCGGCAGCCGGCCCTTGACGATGGCCACCCACTCCGACGCGGGCCCATTGAAGGTACCCCCGTGATCCTCCCAGCCATCTGGCCAGTAGGCGCGCTCCACCAGGGTCTCGTCCGCCCGATCGCAGCCGCGCAGGAACAGGACCAGCGTTTCCTCGATCGCCTTCTTGTCGAGAAGCGCCTGGATTTCGGGATCTCGGGAATGGGCCAATGCGTCCTCCTAGTTTTTATAGTCTTTAAATGAAAGTTACATGGTCGATGTTGGCTGGCAAGACGGATGCGCAGTCACAATCGGAACAGTCCCGGCGGCGCTGCAACAACCTTCGGAATGGCCTGCAGCACCATGGCCGCCACAGCGAACTGCTCGGGCCGCGTGCGGACACCCGGCTCGGCGGTATCGACCAGATCCATCGCGAGCTTGAGACCCGGCGTCCCGTCGATGATGATTTCCCAATGCGGCTTGCCGTGGAACAGCGGATCGGTACGGTCCATGATCCAGTTGACTTCGTGGGTTATGCGGCGGACGCCATCGCGTAATCCGTGCACTCGCCATGTGGTGGCGGCGACCTGGCCCTGATCGACAGTGCCGGCGGCGATCGGCAACCGGGCGCGCGCGAGGTGCAGCTCGTGATCCGTCTCGAAGCCGTCCAGTTCCAGACCGATGCGGAAGGCGAGACCCGCGACGCTCTGTCTGAACATGGCCCCGAACGTCTGCGCCAGCGGCCCATCTCGCAGATCGACCTTTGCAGGATCGGCGCCGAAGCCCAGCGTCCCGAAGACGTATTCAGGGCTTGGGATGCCGGCGCAGTCGATGATCTCGCGTGTCAGGATATGGCGGTGGGACAGGCACAGGCTCGCCGCGTTGGCCGCCATCCGCTCCGCCGCCCAACCAGGGTTGACGCCCGAACCCGCCAGTGTCGCCCCGCCCTTCAACGCGCTGACGTTCAGCAGCACCGCGCTGGCCGTCTCCATCGCTTCGGGCTCGAAGTAGTTGTTGATGGAGATGACGTTCTTGCCCGACGCCAGCAACCGCCCCACGTCCTCGTCGTCGGCGTCGTAGGGAGCCGGCAATCGCGGGCAGTGCAGAACAATGTCGGCGTCCAACGCCAGAACGTCGTCGATGGAGCGTGTGGCCCTGACGCCGGTCGAAGGACGGCGTGCGATGTCCCCAGCGTCCAGCCCCTCCTTGTCCTCGCCGTAAACGAACAGGCCGACCAACACCAAGTCCGGCGAATCCAGCACCGCCCGCAGGCAGGTCTTGCCCATCGACCCGGTCGCCCACTGGATCACGCGAATGGGCGGCCCGGACATCGACTTCTCCACTTTCGTTACCGAACCGTATGAAGATAAGTTCTGAAACGCAAGCGACTTGCCAAGAGGAAATCGACCAGATTAGTATCTTTACGAAAGCGTCGAAACGGCGCGATGGAACGAGCATCACCATGGCCGAACCCACCGCCTGGAAGGCGCTGACGAAGTCCGTCGGCTTCTATGGTCGCTTCGCGCCTTCCTTTACCCGCATCGGCTACTGGTCGCGGGGACTGCCGTTCCAGCCGGTCCGCGCAAACTACGGCGGCCAGACCTGGCTGATCACCGGCGCCACGGGAGGATTGGGCCGCGCTGCGGCGTTACGCGCCGTCGCCAAGGGTGCGACCGTCTATGCCGTCGGCCGCAGTCGCACCGGCCTCGCGGCGCTGGAGGCGGCGGCCGCCGGCATGCCGGGCCGGATCATTCCGGTCGAATGCGACCTGTCCTACATCGACGCCGTATCCAGACTGCCGACCCGCGCCGCTCTGCGCCTGGTCGCGTTCGATGTCGTGGTCAACAACGTCGGACTTCTGATGCGCGATTTCGCCCGGACCAGCGAAGGTCTTGAGGTCTCCTACGCGACCAATCTTCTGGGCCATTACGTCCTCACCGAACAGCTTCGTTCGGCTGGGCGGCTGAAGGCCGGCGGAGCCATCATCAACGTCGTATCGGGCGGCCTCTACAATGTCGGCCTGAACAAGGGGATGCTCAACATCCCCGAGGAACGGTTCAACGGCTTTGCGGCCTACGCCTCCCACAAGCGCGCCCAGTTGGCTCTGACCGAGCATTGGCGCGCGGCCTTTGGGGACCTCGGCATCAAGACCTATGCCGTGCATCCCGGCTGGGCCGACACGGCCGGCGTCAAACATTCCCTGCCCAAGTTCCGCAGCATACTGGCGCCCATCCTGCGCAACTCGGACCAGGGCGCGGACACCATCGATTGGCTCGCCGCCACCCGCCCGACCGAGGTGGTGGACGAGATCTGGTTCGACCGGAAACCCCGCACGGCCCACGCCTACCCCGCGACGCGGGTTACGCGAACGACGCCGGCGGACATCGTCGCCTTCCTCGAGCGCGACCGTCAAAACCTGGTCGGATCTCGGCCGTCATGATCCCGTACGCCGCGCCGATGTTCGACCTCGGCGGCCGCGTGGCGCTGGTCACCGGGGGATCGCGTGGTCTGGGCCTGCAGATCGCCGCCGCTCTCGGAGAATATGGCGCACGCATCGCCCTGGCCGCTCGCAATGTCGAGGAACTGGACAGCGCCGTCTCCCTGCTGGCCGAGCGCGGCGTCGACGCTGTCGCCCTTCCGACAGACCTCAGTTCCGCCAAGGCCGCCGCCGACCTGCCCAACCGGGTGGTGGGCGCCCTTGGCCGGTTGGACATCCTGGTCAATAACGCGGGCGCCGCCTGGGGCGCGCCGGCCGAAACCTATCCGGTCGAAGGCTGGAACAAGGTCATCGATCTTGGCCTGACCGGCCTGTTCCTGCTGACGCAAGCCGCCGCATCCGCCTGTTTCCTGCCGCAGGGCCGTGGCGTCGTTCTCAATGTCGCCTCCATCGAAGGTCTGCGCGGTCATCACCACAGCCGCATGGGCACGATCGCCTACAACACAGCCAAGGGCGGCGTGATCAACATGACCCGCGCCCTGGCGGCCGAGTGGGGTCCACGCGGCATCCGCGTCAACGCCATCGCGCCGGGCTTCTTTCCTTCCCGAATGTCGGCCGGCACGGTGTCGCGGCACGAGGCAGAAATGATCGACGAGACGCCCGTGGGCCGACTAGGCGGCCCCGGCGACCTGATGGGCGCGGCGCTGCTGCTGACCTCCGACGCCGGCGCGCACATCACGGGCCAGATCCTCGCCGTGGATGGCGGCGCCACGGCCATCTGAGACAGAGCATGACCCAAGCTTTCGAACCCGCCTTCCTGCCGCGTCGTCGGCGCAGCGCGCCTGATGTTCGCTTCGCGTCCGGCGCCACCATCGCCGAGTTGTCGGCCCTGACCGGGGCGACGGCTCGCGCCCTGCGCCACTACGAAGACGAAGGCTTGCTGTCGCCGTACCGATCCAGGGGCGGCACGCGAAGCTTTTCGCCGGAGCAGCGACGACGCGCCCAGATCATTGTTCGGCTGCGCGACCTGGACATGCCCATCTCGGAGATACGCGCGGTTCTCGACGACCCGGCTGAAGCGAACCACCGCATTCTTCGTTTTCTGGACGCCCAATCGGTCCTGCTCGATCAGCGGCTGTCGGATGTGCGAAATCTGAAACGGCGGATTGGACGAACGGACGTCGTCTTCGACGACGACTTCCTGACGGGGCCGGTCGCATGACCGACAGCCTGGGCCCCGTTCGCGCAGGATTCGAGATCGACACCGGCCGCCTTAGCGACTGGTGCGCCGCCTTCATCGTGGGTTTTCACGGGCCGATCAAACTGACGCAGTTCACCGGCGGCCAATCCAATCCTACCTACCGGCTAAGCGCTGGCGAACGACGGTTCGTGCTTCGCCGCAAGCCGCCGGGCCTTCTTCTGAAGGGGGCGCACGACGTGCTGCGCGAGGCGACGGTGCTGACCGCGTTGCGCCGCCAGGGCTTTCCGGTTCCACAGGTGTTCGGGGTCTGCGAGGACGCCGATGTCATCGGCTCGCCCTTCTATGTGATGGCTCTGGTCGAGGGCCGCATCTTCTGGGATGCGCGCGCCAGCGCCGCCACGCCCCAGCAGCGCCCGATGCTGTTCAAGGCCATGATCGAGGGACTGGCTCAACTGCACGGCCTCGACGCCGAAGCGATCGGACTGGGCGGCTATGGTCGACCTGAAGGGTTCGTGCCCCGCCAGATCGCCCGCTGGTCTCAACAGTATCTCGCGGACGGCGACGCCGGCCGAAACGACGACATGGATCATCTATTGGACTGGCTGAAGGCGCGACCCGCGCCGGCCGATGAGAGCGCCATCGCCCATGGCGACTTCAGGATCGACAATCTGATCTTCGCACCCGACACGCCGCAGCTGACCGCCGTGATCGACTGGGAGCTGTCCACCCTCGGCCACCCCCTGGCTGATTTCGCCTATCACCTGATGGTCTATCGGATGCCCTCCGCCCTTGGCGGCCTGGCCGACATCGATCTGGCGTCCGAGAATATTCCCAGCGAACAGGCCCAGGTCGAGGCCTACTGTCGCGCGACCGGCCGCGACGGCATCCCTGACCTCGACTATTTCATCGCCTTCAACCTGTTCCGTTTCGCCGCCATCATTCACGGCATCCGAGGGCGGGTCGCGCGCGGCAATGCAGTCTCGCCCCAGGCCAAGACGCGCGCGGAGCAGTTTCCAGCCCTCGCCGCGCTGGGCTGGGCCCAGGCGCGCGCCGCGAACTCACGCTGACACGACAGGATCGAACCATGGATCTCGGCCCAACTCCACGCGGTCTCGACCTCGCCGCGCGTCTGACGGCCTTCATGGCCGAGCATATCTATCCCAACGAGCGGCGCTATTATCTCGAGGCCGAGCGGCTGGGGCCGTGGGCGGTCTATCCGGTTGTCGAGGCGTTGAAGCCCCTGGCGCGTCAGGCTGGCCTGTGGAACCTCTGGCGACCGGCGTCGGAAGTCGAAGACGGGCTGACCAACCTGGACTATGCGCCGCTGTGCGAAATCATGGGCCGGTCCCTCTTCGCGCCCGAGGTCTTCAACTCGTCGGCGCCGGACACCGGCAATATGGAAACCCTGCTGCGCTACGGAACCGAGGCGCAGAAGGCGCAATGGCTGGAGCCGCTGCAGGCCGGGGACATCCGATCCGCCTTTGCAATGACCGAGGCGGAAACGGCCTCGTCCGACGCATCCAACATCTCCAGCACCATTCTGGCCGACGGAGACGGCTACGTCGTCAACGGACGCAAATGGTACACGACCGGCGCGACCGACCCCCGCTGCCGAATTCTGATCGTCATGGGCAAGAGCCGACCGGACGACCCCGATCCCTATCGCCGCCAATCCATGATCCTGGTCCCAAAGGATACGCCCGGCGTCCGCGTCGTTCGCGCCCTGCCGGTGCTCGGCTTCTACGGCGTGCCCGACCGCGCCGCCGAAGTAATCTTCGACCAGGTTCGAGTTCCTGCCTCTAATATCCTGTTGGGAGAAGGTCGAGGGTTCGAGATCGCCCAGGGTCGGCTGGGGCCTGGCCGCATCCATCACTGCATGCGGCTGATCGGTCTTGCCGAACGCGTGCTGGAACGACTGTGCCGCCGCGCCGAGACGCGCAGTCCGTTCGGTCGACCGCTGTCCGAACAGACCGTCACCCTGGAGCGCATCGCCCAGTCCCGGGTGATGATCGAACAGGCCCGCCTTCTCACCCTCAAGGCCGCCTGGATGATCGACCGGCACGGCGCCAAGACCGCCCGTGCCGAGATCGCCATGATCAAGGTCGCTGCACCCGCCATGGCGCAACAGATCGTGGACTGGGCCATGCAGGTGTTCGGCGGAGGCGGCACCGGCAACGACCACTTCCTGGCGGCCGCCTTCGCCAATGCCCGTCTGCTCCGTCTGGCTGACGGCCCGGACGAGGTTCACCGCAACCAGATCGCCCGCTTCGAGCTGAAGCGCCACCGCGACGCCGACCCTCGGCTCACCGGCGGGGATGCGGATGTTGTGCCGCTCGAAACTGCGGCGCAGATCGCAAACGACGGACTTTGGCCCCCGCCGACCGCCTAGCCGGCGACGATCACCTCGGGGTCGATCCTGTCTGCATAGAGGCGCTCGACCGCGTCGGCCCGTCGTTTCAGCACGGCGGCGCGGTTGATCGAACCCTTGTCCGAAATCTCGAAATCGGCGCTGCTGGGCGGCTCGCTCAGGATGATCAGCGCTGCGACACGGCGGCTCTGTTGCGGATCGCGCTGGTTATATGCGCTCAACCCGTCAGTCAGCGCCGCGATCACGGCGGGATGACGTGCGGCGGCGTCAGCGGACAGATCGCCGCCTGTCAGCGCGCGAACACCCTCCGGCGCCAACCAGACCAGCACGCCCAGCCGGTCCCGCCCATCGCCGCACACCACCAGATCGCGCAGCAGGCCGGGACAGGCCGCCAAAAGGGAATCGCGAATCTGTCCGGCCTGAACGAAGGTGCCGTTGCCCATCTTGAACTGTTCCGCACGCCGGCCGGCGAAGAACAGCCCCAGTTCCGGTCGTTCACGATCATGGAAGTCCGCCAGATCCTCCATCTTGAAGTAGCCTTCGTCGTCGAAGGCCGCCGCGCTACGCGCGGGATCGTTCAGATAGCCAGGGGTCACGCTGGGCCCCTTCACCCGCACCTCATAGGCGCCGTCGCACGGAACCAGCTTCAGCTTCACGCCGGGCGTCGGCAGGCCCATTCCGACCCGATCGCTGTCCCACCAGGTGTAGCTGACGGCCGACGCCGTCTCGGTCGAGCCATAGCCGGAGACGAAGGCGATCCTCTGGCCGATCGTGGCCACCGCGAGCGCCTGGATGCGGTCGTGCAGCACCTGGGGCAAACCCGCGCCGCCAAACAACAGGGCGCGCAACTCACTGAAGAAGGCCGCGCGCAAGCCCTCGTCCTTTTCCAGGGCGTCCGCCAACATGGCGTAGCCCGTCGGCATGGTGCCGTAGAATGTGGGCGGACAATCCAGCAGGTTCTTCAACGTCTCCGAAAAACCCGCTGGTGTCGGCCGCCCGTCGTCGATGAACAACGACCCGCCCAGGCTCGACACATTGGTCAGCAGAGACGATCCCGCGATATGGCTCCACGGCAGCCAGTCCAGCACCCGGCCGTCCCACGCAAAGGCGTCGCCCATCGCCTGAAAGCCCGACGCGGCGTGCGCCGACATCATCGCCTGGGTATGGATCGCCGCCTTCGGCGTTCCCGTCGAGCCTGACGTGAGCAGATATCGCGCCGGCGCCGTGGGATCCAACGCCTCGATCAGGCGTCGAACACCTTCGACATCCGGCGCGCCCATGACCTCGCTTGAGGGAGTCGCACCGGGATGCAGCGACCGATCATCCGGCCCGACCAACCGCATGTCGGGCGTCGCGATCGCCTCGACCGCTGCCGAATAATCGGTGCCGCTTTCCGCGAAGATGACGCCTGGGTTCAGCAGGTCCACCACATGCTTCAGCCGATCGAAATCGGGGCCCAACCGCGCGTAATTGGTGCTGACCGAACAGATCGGGACGCCGGCCGCCATCGCGCCGAACATCCATGCGGCATGCACTGGAGAGTTTTCCGACAGCACCAGCACGGGCCGCCCCTGCGGCGCATGACGGCGCAGCCACTGAGCAATGGACGAGGCCGCCTTGCGCCCCTCGCCATAGGTCATCACTTCCCACTGTCCCGCCCAAGCCTCGCGACGCGCCACCCACGGCGCGTCCGGCTGACGGTCACCCCACCGCCAGAACGTCGCCATCAGATTGGGTTCGTAATCGGTCAGCGACCGGGCGGCTGACAACAGCAGCACGCCGTCCTCGCGCCGCTCCAGGTTCAATCCGACGTCTCCGAACCGGACGGGACGGCAGGGGGATCGCTCGGGCAGACGAGTGTCCATGGCGACGGTCTGGACTGTCATTTGTTCCTGCCCCTTCAGCCGCCGTGCGCCTTCTGGGCCTTGGTCAGTTCGATCATGCCCTGGGCGGCGCCCATGTCCGGCACGATCTCGCCGGCGCGGTCCGAGATGGCGTCAAAGCGGGCGGCGATCTGTTCGGGCGCGTCGTCGCCGGCGATGAAGTCGCCTTGGGTCAGCGTGACATAGGCGCGCTCGAACCCGCCGGCGCCGGCGGCCAGGATGGCGCGGCTGGGGGCGTCGCGGCTGACCAGATACAAAAGGCCAGGCGTCACCAGGGCCGGAGCGAGGGCCTCCAGCGGCAGGGCCGCGCCCAGGTCCTCGGTCATGCGGGTGTGGGCGGTCGGCGCCAGGCAGTTGACGCGGATGTCGTTCTTGGCCCCCTCGATGGATAATGTCTGCATCAGCCCGACCAGCGCCATCTTGGCAGCGCCATAGTTCGATTGCCCGAAGTTGCCGTACAGGCCCGAGGACGAGGTGGTCATCACGATCCGGCCATAGTTCTGACCCCGCATGATCTCCCACACCGCCTTGGTGCAGTTGACCGCCCCCATCAGGTGAACGTCGACGACGAAGCGGAAATCCTCCAGCTCCATCTTGGCGAAGGACTTGTCGCGCAGGACGCCGGCGTTGTTCACCAGGATGTCGATCCGACCCCATTTGGCCATGATCTGATTGACCATGGCTTGGACCGCCGCGGCGTCGGTGACGGAGGCCGCATTGGTCATGGCCTCGCCGCCCGCCGCCTCGATCTCGGCCACCACGGTCTCGGCCGCCGTCGCCGATCCGCCCGAGCCGTCGCGCGCCCCGCCCAGGTCGTTGACCACCACCTTGGCCCCGCGCGCCGCCAGCGCCAGGGCGTGCTCGCGCCCCAGACCGCCGCCGGCCCCCGTCACGATCGCCACCTGTCCATCGAACCGCATCGTCATAATCGCCTTCCGATCAGCCACAACTAAAGTCACTGCATGAGTTTCGTTAGAAGACCAATATACATTTTTCTGCTCCCGTCACTGCCCTACGAGCCTACCCCGGCGTGCTGGAGCGAGGCGACCAACTACCCGCAGTGCAGCTTCTGAAAATGCCGCTTATCCGATCCGGTCGGCGACGTGGCGCGCTCGGTCTGGCCGATTCCAACCAAGCCCGGCCAGATCGTTGCTTGAGCACGACAGGCACGTTGAGCGTGATCGAACCATCCGCCGCGACGGGAGGCAGTGGAGAGACGGCGCGCGCGGCGGCTTCGATCGTCAGGCAGATGGCGACCCGCTCGGCATGGACCTGCACTCGGGTGACCAGCGGACGCAACTCCGTCCAGGGTGCGGTCGGCTGACCGATAAGATCGCGCAGGGTTTCGGCGACCAGTTTTTCAACCGGCGCGGCGGCGATCCGGTGCAGCCCACCCGGCGGCAGGTCTGAGCGTCTAGCACCCTGCTGGGTGGAGGCGGTGACATAGTAGCGCCAGCGGCCGTCGCCCCGGCTGGCGGTGACGGGGCTCATCGGAGCGCCATGCGCATCGCTGATCAACCCGGTCAGCACGGCCGGCGATCGTCTTGCACGGGCCTGTCTCGGAACGACCTGCTTCGCCAGCGCCGCCTGCACGGCCTCAAACAGGGGGCGATCCAGGATCGGCGGATGCAGGCCGGGCCAAACTCGATCGCCGTGAACGATCTCGCCGACGTAGAGCCGATTGCGCAGCAGGTGAAAGACCGCGCCCCGGCTGAAGGGCCGACGGTCCATGTTGCCGCCGGAGAAGCCGCCGTCGTCATAGCGGTTCGGCAGCTCTAGCCAGCCCTCGCCCTTCTGCGAGGCCACGTAGGCCGAGCAGGCCTCGCGCTGGGCGTCCAGGGAGTTGAAGTCCTGCTCCAGACCCTCCTCGGTGCTCTTGCGTGTGTAAATGGCGCAGCGAGAAGGCTTCATCAGCCCGGCCTCAGGCCGAAGAACTTGGGACCGTTCCAGCGCGCGCCCGTGATCTCGAAGGCGATCGGCGAAAGGCTCTTGAACCGGCGGCCGTTCCAGAGATAGCCGCCATCGACCACCTCCACCTCATGACGCTGGCCGCGCCACTCGCGGACGATCCGGCCGCCGCGCTCCAGCCCCTCGCCCACGCGGCCCTGGCCCCGAAGGCGTCGTCTGAGGCCCGGTTCGATGCCGCCATTCGCATGGGTCTGAAGCCGCCAGGCCACTCTGATCGCGGCTCTCCGCCGCGCCCACGCGGAACTCGCAAAGGCCGGGGTCAACGCGGCGGCGCCCAACGCAACATCCTGGCGTGACGTCGTCGGCATCAACGACAGCTATTTGCGACGGCTGGTCCCCCTCGCCTTCCTGGCTCCCGACATTCAGGCGGCGATCATGGACGGCCGCCAGCCGGTCGGACTGACGCTGCAGTCCCTGCGGGATCGGGAAATCCCTATGTCCTGGGCCGACCAGCGGGAGCAGCTGGGCTTCCATTTGGATTGACGGCCTAACGACCGTCCTGATGAAGCGCCAAACAGGGCCTGTTCGGCGGGCAAACAGGCCCTAATCCATATCAAGTAACAGGGCCTGTTCTGGACCTGTTCTTTTAGCGGCGCTGGGCCCAATGAAGAGCGAAAAAACCGCTTGTTGTCCGTGACATGACTGTCCTAGCGCGCAAGTCGGCTGCGGCTCGAACGCGCGACAAATCTACATAACAGGTGAAACAGGCTTCCGCGACGAAACCGGGTGCGGCCAAAAGCGCGCAGAGACACGCATCGCCAAGCCGTCGCGAAACGCGTGGAACGCCCGGAAAACCGCCCGTGGCGGTTCACGATGGGTAGGAAAATACGCCAGCTTTCGCGAGCTTAGAGGTCGGTACGCAGAGCAAGAGGAGTTGCTGGAGAGCGTGGCGGGCCGCGCCCGACGATGATGAGCACTACATCTACGCTATAGCCCTCTAATGCCGCACTGCGCCCATTTCAATTGCCGCGACCATCGCGTCACTGGCCTTGGAGATGCCTCTCATCTGATAGGCCTTCCAAGTTTTCGATGGTTGCGAGAGGCTGCTCCTTCGCCTTTCAGAGCATCCTTGAAAAATTGTGCCGTGCGGCTATATTACTGGAAATATCTAGGAGGTAGCCATGGGCAGCTCGCAAAAACGTGCCATTCAAAACTATCGATCTCGCTTGAGCGAGCGCGGCTTGGCGCGCTTTGAGGTACTGGCGCGAGATGCCGATCGCGACCTTATCCGGTCCTTGGCCCGTCGCCTTGCGGAAGACGGCCCAGAGGCGTCGCGTCTCCGCGCGGCAGTGAGCCAGACCATCGGCGGCGAGCCGCCGAAGAAGGGGGGAATTCTGGCTGCGCTACGACGCTCCCCTCTCGTGGGCGCTGACCTTGATCTCGTCCGGGTCCGCGAAGAAGGGCGAGACGTCGAAATCTGATGCGCTACCTGCTCGACACCAACATCATCAGCGACATCGCGAAACCGGCCCCGTCGGAGTCCTTGCTCGCATGGATGGGGGAGCAAAACGACGAAGACCTTTTCATCGCCTCGCTGACCATCGCCGAAATCCGTCGAGGTGTTCTGGAGAAGCCGGCCGGCAAACGCCGCGATCAGCTTGAGGCATGGTTCTCAGGGCCAGAGGGTCCACAGGCACTTTTCGTCGGCCGCATACTCCCCTTCGACGAAAACGCCGGCCTGATCTGGGCGCGCCTGATGGCCGAGGGGAAATCGCAGGGTCGGCCCCGCAGCGCGCTCGACACGATCATCGCCGCCGTCGCCGAGGCTCACGGATGCACCGTCGTCACCGATAACGAGAAAGACTTTGCCGGCGTCACGATCATCAACCCGTTGCGCGCATCGGGGCGCCTATGACCTCGACAGGCGCGCGCGATGATTTTACGAAACCTACGCTTAGGCTGATGGCGCAGCGCGCAGGATACATGTGTTCCTATCCTGATTGCCGACAACTGACGATTGGCCCGTCCGACGATCGCAGGTCGGGCCTGACGATGGTCGGAGTGGGCGCCCATATCACCGCCGCCTCGTCAGGAGGGCCGCGCTACGACGGCAACCTCACGTCTGAAGAACGGGCGAGCGAGGCCAACGGCATCTGGATGTGCCAGCTCCACGGAAAACAGATCGACGACAATCCCAGCCGACACACCGCTGACGATCTGAAACGTTGGAAATCGCAACACCAGGAATGGGTCTTCGCGCGCATCGCCAGCGCCGACAGTTTGCTCAAGCATGGAATTACCAACATCTCCATCGAGAATGTCGGTCCGTTTCGCCAACGGACCAGCATCTCCCTTGGTCGGCACAATGTCGTTTTCGGACTGAACAGTTCCGGGAAATCCAGTCTTTGCGAGAGCATTGCGGCCTTTGCAGGCGGCGTGAACTTCGAGAATTTCCGCAAACGCTGGCGCCTCTTCGGGGCTGGCTCCCCGTCAATGATGATCGAGGCGGCCGTCTCAGTGAACGGCGCGAGAACAACCGTGCGGCTCAGCGAAGAGCCTGTTGCCCTCAAACGTGTCCCGAAACTCCATCAGACCCGTCTTCATATAGAGGTGAACGGGAACGTCGCAGCACACTGGCCTCGATCGCTGTTCAACATCGTATACTTGGATAGTCAAAGCCTGAAACCCAACCGGATCAAAGACCCTTTTCGCCGAGATCTGCGCGCGCTCGCGCCGCAACTTGGGATGAGCGAGGATCAGGTCTGGGACGCGCTGCGCGAAGAGTTGTTCTGTAGCTCGACCTTCGGATCGCGAATTCGCCGGATCGGCGAGTATCGCGCGGAGGTCCGCTCGGCCGGCAGTGACTTCTTTTATGAGACGGGAGGACTGGCTGGTTCCGAACATAGCTTCGCGCTGTTCGACGTCCTTCTCCGAATGATCCGGGCAGACCCAAGGCCGACCCCTTGGATGATCATCGTGGATTCCAGCCTATTTTTGGGCCTGGATAGCGACAACAAGCGCCGTCTCGTGGAGGCTTTGACACAGCTCGACGAGCCGGCCGTCCAGACGCTCGTTTGCGTCAACTATGAAACCGATGCGATCGACCTCAAGGCTGCGGACGGTGAGAAATGGGTCGGCTCCAGCGTCGCAGGCGCGTTGACCGTGCATTCGTTTTTATAGGCCCGCCCAGGATGAGCACGAGATTCCAACGCTACATAATCGATCCTCCAAGCGCGTGCCCAGCCCATCTGCGGATGCCAAGCGGGCACCCGATGAGTCAGATGTCCTTCGACATGGACGATGTCGCGCGATGCGCATGGAATGAAATTCTCCAGACCGCGCCACGAGCAACGTCTCTTTTTGCATTCCTCGAAGATCTGCTTGAACCGGGCACCAATCTCGTCTGGCGCGAACAGGGTCCAGGTCGCGGTACGGAAATGCGCCGTGCTTTCTCCGCCCTCTTCGGACGCTTCTTCGCGCGCGCCTATCTCCAGCTCAACCATGATTTCGTCTGGTTCGCTGCGATCGATGGCGACAATTTCCACCTCTCACCAAACTGGCGCGTCAGCCGGAAACCGCGCTCGCTTACGGAAATGCCCGACTGGATATGCGCCAGGCCAGGCGAACTCGCCATTGGCGAGGCAAAAGGCTCGCATCAAAAGGGGAATGCCACGCGCGGCGGTAAACCTGGTCCGATCAAGACCGCGGAGGGACAAATTATGGGTGTCCGTGTGCAAAAGCGTACACCGACTGTTCGCGGTCCGCGCTGGCGTTCCAAGAGCGTGAAAGGTTGGGCCGTCATGTCGCGATGGGGTTTGGCGTCACCGTCGCGCGATCCCTATCTCTATGTGCTCGACCCTGAAACGGAGGGAGAGAAGCTGACACCGGAAGAGATCGAAGACTTGGTCCAGGCGGTCGCTCGCACCCATGTCGCACAAACGGCGATTGGTCTCGGATTATTGAAGCCCGGCGGAGAGGATGGAAAAATCCTGACGCCGAGTCGGCGCGTGCGGGTACAGGGCGATGATCAGAAGCGCCATTTCTCGGGTGTGGTGATTACGCCGTTTGGGCCGCTCGATCTTGACCTCGACCAGGCCAACGAGCTGTCGAAACTCCTTCCCGATCCTGGGCTTGTTCGCTTCGTTGGCCTGGATGAAGAATTGTTCTCTACGTATCTCCAAGGACAACCCCTTGTGCCGAGACAGCAAGAACGGATCGGCGGTCTCTCGCTCGTCGGAAAGGACGGTCTCTTGATCGCGCCTGTCAGCCAAATCTTGGACGGCGGAATTCAGACCGAATTGACATGAAATCTTCTCAAACGGCTGGACGCGGTGACCGAACAACGACCGCGCCGATCGACGTCTGGAATCTCGACACCTTCGACGCGGCGTTGATCGACGTGTTGCACAGCCAAAAACAGGTCTTTGTCGATTACTTTGCAACCGATCGGGCGAACTACCTGGAACGCGAAGCATCGGACCGGCGGGGGCCACCCCCCTCCAACCCTCATGCCAGCGCCTATTATCGTTTCGCCGATGATTTAATGGCCGTCATGCAGACCCGCACGATCCGGGCTTGGCATCATACGCGCATGACCGACCGCGAAGTGGCCTCGGCAAGGAACAATGGTCTTTATCCGGCGACGTTGGACTTTTTGCGCGCACGCCTTGCTGATCGAGTGGCTGATGGTGACTTCACCAGCGACGAGGCGCGTGTGATTTTCGAGGCCAGCCCTTTTCAGAATGACCAACTCGGCTCGCGCGGCGGCAAGTTCTGGATGACATCTCACCCGCAGCGCATCGACGATGGCGGCGTCACATCTCTGCTCGCTCATTGGGGTGGTGAATCCGCCTACTTCAATCACGAAGAAGGCGAGATGCTCGACAAGCTATCGAATCTAGGCACCCCGCGCGTTTTCGAGATCGCCGTTCCCCTCGGCGTCACGCCCGACGCCTATTCAGCGGCCAAAGCGGTGATCGCACTCTACGCGCGCTCCCTCTCATGTCACACCGATTGGGGCGGATTCGACCTATATGCCACCTCGCACCTTGGCCCCGACAGGCTGCTAAACGTCCATAGCGCAGGCGAGGCAGACTTTGTGGCTCTCGGGCGAGGATATCCTGGGGCCTATCGTAGTCGGTATGGCGAAGACGACTAGGGCCTGTGGGGATTCACAAGTCGAGGCGGATGTGATTCACGCTGTGGATGGACAGAGATGTTTTGACAGACGCCCAGTGGGCGAAGATCGAGCCGCATTGTCTGGGCAAGCCGAGCGATCCCGGACGTAGCGGTCGGAACAACCGTCAGTTCCTGGAGGCTGTGCTGTGGATTGCTCGTACGGGCAGTCCATGGCGCGACCTGCCGGAGCGGTTCGGGAACTGGAGCACGGCGTTCCGGCGCTTCCGGGATTGGCGGGAAGCCGATGTTTTCAAGCGCATATTCGATGCGCTGTCGGATGAGCCGGACTTGGAATATGCCATGATCGACGCCAAGATCGTCAAGGTTCACCGTCACGGTCAAGGCGCAAAAGGGGGACTCAAAGCCAGGCCATTGGCCGTTCCAAAGGCGGCATGACGACGAAAATCCTCGCGATGACCGATGCGTTGGGCAATTTGGTGCGCTTCCGGCTGATGCCGGGCCAGCGCCACGACAGTGTCGAGGTGCCGCCGCTGATCGAGGGCGTCGCCTTTGACGGGCTGATCGCCGACAAGGCCTTCGACAACAATACACTCGTCGCCGAACTCAACAAGCGCGGCGCCCGGATCGTCATCTCACAGCATCCGGCCCGCGCGCAGAAGCTCAAGATCGATGCCGCCATCTACGCATGGCGCCATCTCATCGAAAACTTCTTCTGCAAAATCAAAGAGTTCAAGCGCATCGCCATGCGCGCCTGCAAAACCGACCGCAGCTTCGAAGCCATGATCTACCTTGCCGCAGGTGTCATCAACTCACGATGAATCCCCACAGGCCCTAGATCGTTGACGCTGCGGGCGCCTGGATCAATTGAATCCCCTTATCGAGCAGATCGTCCAAGAAATCTTCGCGCGAGGTGATCGGTCCGGCCTGTGTCGCCAGAATGAGCGCTTCGACGATGCGACGCGCCAACGACCGAGCCAGAACTTGCTCGTCAGTCGAGATCGACGCCATCGCGCGGCCATGCAGGAAAGCGCTCCTGACGTTGAAGAGCGTCTCGTACTGGTCGGCATAGTCGCGATTGCCCAGCAGTCCGGCCACCCGTCCACGCATCTTTTTCGTCGGACTCATTTTCTTGTGCCGATCCGGGACGACGCGAAAACTCTTCTGGTAGTCGGCCTGTAGGCCCAAAGCCGCCTCGATGGTGGTTACATGCGCCAGAAACTCATCGACGTCCTCTGACAGAAATGCGCGGACGAGGAAGTGGGAGATCGGCGTTTCGAACAGGACCGTCCGCTTCGCTTGTTCGACGATTGTCCACCGATGTTGATCCCAGACGGTGATCCCCGTCTTGGCCTCGTCGGACAGTTGCAGTTCCAGCGGGCGCTGGACTTCGACCGTCCCGCCATAACCGTCGTCATAGATGCGGTCTTCCCAGTTGAGCGTATCGGCTGACGGCGGTGAGTTGGGGCGCACGAAGATGTCGCTATCGACCGTATAAACCCATGGGACGCGGAAACCGCGCCAATCGACTTCCGGCATAGTCGACCAACTTTCCCAAGGCGCGAGCAGGAAGAAAAACAGCGCGTCTTCAAGCGCGCTGGGAAATCGCCCCTTGTGCGGTTCGATCCGCCCAAAGTCCTCTCGCATGTCCATGAAAAGGACCGGCACGGCACGCGCTTCCGGCTCGTTTTCAAGCGCCACATGCTCCTCGACAACCAGCCAGTGGAATTCAGAAAATCGATCGGCATCGAAATCCACGCCCTGGAACACGCGCTGCAACCGTGTCGTATCGACGAACGCGCGAAGCTCGTCCGAAGTGAAACGGCCAATCCGCGCCGACCCGAACGCCAACGATGGGATTTCCTCCGCCATATCCAGCGGCGCGAGATGGAGGCGGCGCGCATGAGTCGCACGCAGCGCCATGTCGAGCCCCATTGCCGCCGCCTCGACAGGAGATGCGAGATGCGCCGCGTCCGCGCGAAGCCCGCATGGCAGACCGAGCGAACGCAGCGCGGTCGAGAGGGCGAATGCCGGCCCCTTCTTCCCGACATTAGGATAACCGTCACGGCAGGCGTCACGCAGCCGCTCGAACGCCGGTGCAGCTAAGAGATTATCAGGCCCAGGCGGGCTCAGCCGCCACAGCTCCGCCATCGCGCTAAGCATCGCCTCGTTCGGCGTCGGCGCTGCGTCGTCCATTAGGTGATCCGCAGTCGGCGCAAGAGCTTTGCCAGCATGGCCTCATATTCCTCGGGCTTTGAGAAATCGGCGTACATCTTGCCCTTCAGGAACTCTGGCAGCTCGCAGGCTTCGTAGAGCAGCGGTAGCACGACAACCTCGCCGCTGGTGATCTCCCGGTTCATCGCGACATCGAGTTCCTTCTTCACCCATGGCGCGTCGATCGACTTTTTGGAGAGCACGACGGCAATGTAGCGGCTGAGCTTCATGCCTTCGTCGATCTTGGCGATGAGCGAGTCGCCGATGTCGATTTCCGCCTCGTCCAGCCAGACCCGCGGCACGCCATGCGCGAGGAGATCGTCACGCAGGCGGCGCACGAACGGCTTGTCGACGCCGGTATGGCTTAGGAAAATACCACGATACTTCTCATGCGCCGGATCGGCCTTCTCCAACGCCAGGCTGTCTCGCACCAACTGGTTCTCGGCTTCTGCCGATGTCGGCGGTGTGAGCAACCATCCGACCGTCGTTCCCCGCACAACGTGTCCGCCGAGGCTGTAGCCCTCCGGCGTAGAGGCGATCGACGTCATGCCTTCGGCCGGATCTGACAGACATAAGCTCCAGCCCGTCTTCGACAGGACATCGAAATAGCGCACGAACGGGCTGTCGTGATCGATCGCGCCCATCCGCCGGCCCTTCTTCACCAGCAGCGCTGAACGCTTCACCAGCGCGGCAACTTTCGGGGCCGCATAGCCCAGATGGGTTTCGCGATAGCCGTAGAAGTTCATCCGCTTCGGCTCCGACAGGCACCAGACGACGGTGGCACCGGCCGCAATAGCGGCCTCCATCTCCTTTTCCCGGTCCTCGGCATCGAAAGCAGCATCGATGTCGTAGCTGTCGTTCTGGCCCTTCAGCTTTCCCAGTTCGTGAGGCTCGTTCGAGAACTCGCCTTCTGCGCCGAACAGGAAATGCGTGTAGCTCTGCGGATTGATAATGATCGTGTCGTATTCGTAGAGGGGGAACGCCGCGCGCGCCTTATCGACCCCAGCCTGGCAAAGCCCGAGATTTTCAATCTCAACCCCTTCGATCGTCTCGCCGGTATAGGTGACCCCGACCGTCAGTACGCGCTTCATTATCTCTCTCTCCCTCATTGTTGTTATGTCACGTCGTCCGCCGCCGAATCTCGAAGGGTTACCCTGCGACTGCGATCGGCTTCACATCCCTGACCTCGCCGCGACTTCCGACCAGCGCGATCTCGATACCGGCCAACGCGCAGCGCGGCGCCAGTCGCTCCGCAAGACGCAAGGTGCTTTCCGTGAACGGCACGACCGCGACCTGACGCCCTTGCGATGGCGTCGCCATCAAAAGACCGACCGTCTCGCACAGCCCTTTGTAGAGCCGGGACACCTGTCCCGAATGCCGTGTGTTGATGATCCCACCCTTGCATTCTGCCGAAATGACCTGGCTGCCGACCTCCGCGACCACATCCCCCAAACCCGACTTGGGATTGACGGTAATCTCCTGGCCCGCAGCATTCCGATAGAGGCCGCCATAGCTGGTGGTGCCGATGCTGGAAACCTTGGCGAAGTCACGCCGAAGCAACCAGCCTGAGAAGTCGAACTGCTTGCCATGTTCTCCATCGGGGTGGACGCGGACATGACGGGTGTCCTGGGTTCGCAAGAGGTGCATGGCGTAGGCGACCATCACCGCCCCTTCATAGAGATGGTGTTCGTGCTCCCCGCTGGATTTTCCAATGCGGTTTGGTGGCGGCGAAAGCGCCGTGACGAGATCTTCAAAGTCCACAAAAATTCTCCCGTATCCGATGAACTGAGAGGTATCTGCGCTACCCATCAAGACCGTTAAAGTAATAGCAGAGCCATGATGAAGCATTCATGCTCCGCGATGTTCATGTCTGCCCAGACTAAATACGCACAAATATCTATTGAGGGGAATGTTTTCCCCTGCGGTCGAGCCAAGGTCTCGTCCGACCCCTTCTGCGGGGAAACCCCGCAACGCCCCAAGACGATACGGCGATCAGGATGCACGGTTCTCCGGTTTCTCGGCTTTGCACATCCTGATCCGATTTTTTGTCCCCGGCTCCCGCTGACGCTCACGCCGGGCGGGTTGCTTGGGGGCGCCGCCCCCTGGCGCGGTCAAGGGTGAAGCGCGGCAAGCCGCGCCGGCCGGGGTGGTCTCCCCGACCTTCCGCGCGGATGGGATGTTCAGCACATCCGTCATGACGGACATCCGCTTGTGCAGGTCGGGTGATCCCCCTCCACCCCGGCCGCCCTGGCCCTTGCACCCCCCGGTCTCGCCGACGGGCAGGGTTTCAGCGCGGCGCTTCGCTGCGCGAAACCCAAGCCCATAGGAGAAAGACCATGACGACCCCTGCCAATGAGACGACCGCCATCCCCGTTGCCGTGACCGGCGCGGAAGTGTTCATCCCGCTCAACAAGCTCAAGAAGCATCCGAACAACGCCCGCAAGACGCCGCACAGTGAGGCGTCCATCGAGGCGAAGGCGGCGAGCATCCACGCCAAGGGCATCCTGCAGAACCTCGTGGTGGAGCCGGAGCTTGACGCCGAGGGAGCCGCGACCGGCTTCTATCTCGTCAGCATCGGTGAAGGCCGCAGGCTGGCGCAGTTGCTGCGCGTGAAGCGCAAGCAGATCAAGAAGACCGAACCGATCCGCTGCGTCATCGACACCGTGAACGACGCCAGCGAAATCAGTCTGGACGAGAACGTCACGCGCGAAGACCTCTCGCCCGCCGACCAGTTCGAGCGCTTCCGCGAGCTTGCCGAAACGCGCGGTTGGGGTGCGGAGGATATCGCCGCCCGGTTCGGCGTGACCGCCCATGTCGTGCGCCAGCGGATGCGTCTCGGCGCTGTCAGCCCCAAGCTGATGCAGGTCTACCGTGACGGTGGCCTGACCTTGGAGCAGTTGATGGCCTTCGCCATCGTGGACGATCCGGCCCGGCAGGAGCAGGTGTACGAGAACCTGTCGTGGAACAAGGACCCCTCGACCATCCGCCGCGACCTGACCCGGATGCACATCGCGGCGACGGATCGGCGGGCGGTCTTCGTCGGCGCGGAGGCCTATACCGAAGCGGGCGGCGTGATCCTGCGCGACCTGTTCACCGAGGATCGCGGCGGCTTCTATGAGGATGCCGCGCTTCTGGACCGGCTTGTCATCGAGAACCTGCACGAAATCGCGGAGAGCGTGAAGGCCGAGGAAGGCTGGAAGTGGGCCGCTGCCCATATCGACTATCCGCACGGCAACGGCCTTCGCCGCACCTATCCGCATCCGGTGGCCCTGTCAGAGGAAGACGAGGCCGCCTATGCCGCCGCGCAGGGAGAGTATGAAGCGCTGACCGAGCAGTATGACAGCGCCGAAGAACTGCCCGAGGACGTGGATCAGCGGTTCGGGGAGTTGGAAGCCGAGATCGAGCGCATCGACGCCTTGCGTCATGCCTATGATGCCGACGAGATCATGCGCGGCGGTGTGTTCGTCATCCTCTCCCATGACGGGGAAGCCCGCATCGAGCGCGGTTTCATCCGGGCCGAGGACGAGCAGCCGGCCCCCGAGGATTATGCAGACGGTGACGGTGGCAGCGTGGTGGACGGCGTTCGCGTCACCGGTGACGGCGAGATCATCGAGGACGGCGACCGTGACGGGGACGGCAACGGCAACACCGTTACCGCATCGGAGACCGAGGACGAGGATGTCGGGGATGCGGGCAAGCCGCTGTCGGACCTTCTCGTCCGCGACCTGACCTCGCATCGGACGCTGGGCCTTCGCCTTGCGCTGGGCGAGCAGCCGGACATGGCGCTGATCGCCGTCACCCATACGCTGGCGGCGCAGACCTTCTATCGCGGGGCGGATGCTGCCTGCCTCGAAATCCGCCCGACCAGCAGCGCCCTTGCATCCCACGCGGATGGCATCGAGGACACGGCGGCGGGAAAGGCGTTAGCGGATCGTCATGCCGGATGGGCGGCGGACATGCCGCGCGACGTGGCCGACCTGTGGGGCTTCATCGCCGGTCTGGACCATGCCAGCGTCATGGCGCTGTTCGCCCATTGCGCCTCGCTCACCGTCAATGCCGTGAAGCAGCCTTGGGAGCGCAAGCCCCATGCCCATGCGACGGCCGAAAGGCTGGCGACGGCGGTGGCGCTCGACATGACGGCGCACTGGACGCCCACCGTTCGGACCTATTCGGTCGCGTCACCAAGGCGCACATCCTCGCCGCCGTGCGCGAGGCCGTCAGCGACGCGGCGGCGGAGCGGATCGCGGGCTTGAAGAAGACGGACATGGCGGAGGCTGCCGCACAGCTTCTGGCTGGAACCGGTTGGCTTCCCGCCGTCATGAAGACGGCGCGGCCCGCGTGGCTGGGCGAGGCGCAGCAGGACGGTGACGCCTTCCAGATCGCCGCCGAGTGAGGACCGGGCCGGGATCGCATCAGCGGTCCCGGCCTTCCTTCCGCCCGACACCCCAAAATTCCGGTCGCGCGGTGTTCACCGCGCGACCGGCCGACCTCGACTGTTCGATGACTTCGACCGTCATCGCCGCTATGGAGACTCCGTCATGATCGCCGTGATGTTGATGAGCGTGGCCTTGATCGCGGGACTGTGCGTCCTGGCCTATACGCTCGCCGTGTATGCGCTGCCCTTCATGCTCTCCGTCGAAGCGGCGCGCATGGCCTACGCCACCGGCTCCGGCCTGATCGGCGCGGGCCTTGTCGGCCTCGTCGCCGGGTCCGCCGCCTATGGCCTGCTGGTGTTCGCCTTCGCGTCGCTACGCTCGCCGGTCCTGCGCCTGATCGTGGCGCTGGTCTTCGCCGCGCCCGCCGCCGTTGCGGGCTACGCCCTTGTCCACGGCGTCACCGGCGAGGCCATGCCGTCAGAGGTCTGGCGGCAGATTTTCTGCGTCATCGGCGGCAGTGTCGTCGGGGCGTCGGCATTGGTGCGGTTGGCCGATTCGTCTATCGACCCGGCGCGTTGAAAGCTTCGAGAGACGCAAGCACGAAGTCTGCTCGTGCCGCTGGCGTCGTCTTCGGAAGCGGCACAACTTCATATCCCAAGCTCGGGAACGCTTGTGCGAGCCGATCATATTCGGCGACCGCTTCATCGAAATCGTGCTTGCGATCCGCGTCAGTGACATAAATCTCCGACCACGGCGGCGTCACGAACACGCGCCGATGATAGCGATGTGCCATGCAGAGCGAGCGCAGCACCGGCTCGCCGGTCAGATCTTCCAGAGCCGACGCGGCATCGACAAGGCCGCGATCAAAGAACGTCCAAGCTTGGTTTGCCGCCGCCGCCGCCCTGTCCGCTAGCGCCATGTCGATCGCACGGCGCAGGAACGCTTCCAAATCGATCCACGGCAGCGCCGTTCCGCCGCTGGCGATCTCTTCGGCTATAATACGGCGGCCCGGTTCCTCGACCACCGCGTGGCCTAACGCCGCCAGTTTCGCCAGCACCGTCGATTTACCACCGCCCGAACAGCCCGAGAGGACTACAAAGGTCGCGGATGCGTCTTTCCGTTCGACAAGGCTGGCATTGTCATCAGCGCTCATAGATCAAGGGACGCAAACATGCGGCCTCCATTCTGCCGGATCGAAACCGCTTCTCATTCGAAGGCGACGGCTTCCTCTTCGTAGTCGTCGTCACGCGACGGTTGACCGTCTGTGTCGATCTGACGGCTGATAATCCGCTTGCTCAGTTCCTCGCTGACCAGCTTCGCCCGTTCGGCAAGGAACGTGTCGTAATCGTTCTCCCACACGCCGAAGTCGTCCAGGTCGCCGATCAGATGCGAGGCCATAGTCTTGTCCAGCGCCTTGTTCGATTTCTTGAATGTCTTCATGTAGGTCGCAGGCGGCTTGGCGCGGATTTCTCGCTTGTTCAGATAGTCATCGACGATGGTGATGTTGAGGATGTTGTTGATCCGCCATTCCTCGACATTCTTTTTGCCGAGATAGGTGCGCGGGAAGAAGTGGTGATAATTCTTGCTGTTGGCCTGTTTCAGCCAATAATTGCGAATGCTGACGATGGAATCGTCGTTGAACGATTTCGGCTCGTGGAAGGCGTAGAGGCACAGGATCGCCTTGATCGAGCTGCGTCCTGCGTTGAACCATCCATTTTCCAGCAGGAAGTCGGGCGAGATGTCCACCGCCCAATCATAGTCGGGTGACTTGTCTTTCAGGATGCGGTCGATCCGGCGAACGTCCTGCGCGAGCTTGCTTTCGACCGCCGACGAGTAGCGCCCCCCCAGCGAACAGCGCCAGAAAAAATCTTCGAGCAGCGGACGCTGCGCGGCAGACGGCTTGTCCGGGTGATGGAAGAAGAAATATGCGAACGGCACGAGCAACGTATTGTACGGCAGCAGTTGCGACACCGGGATGCGGTAGCTGTTGCGGAAGAACTCAACGGCCCGCTCGAACGCATCGGTGGCACGGGGCCACGTGTCGATGAATGCGGTCTTGCCGAGCTTGAGGATCGTCTGCTTCTTGCACTCCTTAGTCAGGATCAGCGACACCAGTTGCAGGAGCGTCGCGTCGGAGACGGTTTCGTAGTCGAGCGGCTCCAGTCTGGCGACCAGCTCATCGAACTTCTCCGCCAGATCGAATTCGCGCGGCTCGTCATATGTTTTCGCGACCATTATCTCGAACACGCTAAGCGGCTTGCCGCCAACATTAATGCGCGTGAAGATTTCGGTGGCGACGTCGATCGGCACGTCCTTCACAAGGATGATCGAGAAGTCATAGGACTCGATCCGGCGCCGGTATTCCGATAGTCGCTCGTGATAGTCGGCCGGGTAGGCCGCGAGCGTCTTGAAGCTGCCGTGGATCAGGTCGCGCAGCCTGATCCACGTTCCGTCCGCCAGATCGGCGACCTCCGTCACGACGATCTGATCGTCCTCGCCTGCGTCGAGGTTGATGAACATGTCGGCGAAGTCGTCGGTCTTGCCCGAGTTGCGCTCGACCTTGATCCCGCGCAGCGCAGCGTAAAGGCTGGTGAGACGCTGCTGGCCGTCGAGTACGAATGAGACGGTTTCCCCGTCTTTCGGCTCCGGCAGAGGCGTGTTGCCGAGATCGCGGACGCTGCGCAGGCGGTCTTTCGTTGACCAGAAGATGAAAGTGCCGACCGGATATCCTTTGAGGACGCTGTCGAGCAGGGCGGCGGATTTCTGCATGGTCCAGACGAAGTCTCGCTGGAATTGCGGAATCTTGACCTGACCGCGCTCAATGTCGGTCAGAAGATTTGTGTAGTTCGAATGGGTCGGACTCGGCAGTATCATGTAATCGTTGCTCCCCGGTCGGCGTGTATCGCTTTTGGCCGAGTATCGTTCAACAGCCGACGTGATGCGAGGGGCAAATCCGGGTGTCCCCTGCGGGCCGCGCTCTCGGCTGCGCCGGAACCACGCCGACGGCGCGTGTCCGCCATTCGGCTTCGATCGCTGACACGAAAGGCGGCGTTGTAGCCCTTCCGCTGATGATGCCCCGCTCAGACGCGCGAGGGTGCAGAAATATCCGTTCAAAGCAACGGCGGCAGGACCATGACGACGGTTTCTCCGGTCTCGGTAGCGACATCTCGCCGGGTTGCGCGCGTGGATTCTCGGATCGCCCGTGGGTAAGGACGGTCACGCTGCTCAGCCTGACAATGGTCTCCGGCCTGCCAACGCCGGTGCTGTGATGAAGGCGAAGATCAGGAAGCACCCAAGCCCGCCGGTGAACATGAGCGGACCTTGCCATCGAAGGTCAGGCGTAAAGTTGACTCGACCGAAGGTTTGCGAACGTTTCCGGTGAGTGGCGCGGGGACCGACCGCCACCAGTGCTGTGTTCCTCCGATTTCGTTGACAGCCACGCCCACGGCGTCCTCGAATGGATTGGGTCTGACCGAAGACCGGCTGCGCCTCGCTCGTCTTCCCGCAACGTCCGTCGCCAGCTTTTTTCCGCCGCGCGCAGGCGCGCTTTGCATCGCGAGACAAAAAAGCTGCCGCCGTCCGCCGTACATTGCATTCCCGCCCTGACGGGTGCGGGGCCGATCGTCCCCGGTCGCACGACCACCATCGAGGTCGCGACAGGCGCGGCCGGATGCGAAAAGGAACACGGCAATGGCGACCATCGGCACCTTCACCAAGAACGAAAACGGCGCGGGCTTCACCGGCGCAGTCAAGACCCTGACCCTCAACGTCAAGGCCAAGTTCGTCCCCACCGAGGGCGAAAGCGAGCGCGGCCCCGACTTCCGTATCTTCGCAGGGGCTACAGAATTCGGTGCAGCCTGGAAGAAGACCGCCCGCGAGACGCAGCGCGAGTACCTCTCCGTCAAGCTGGACGATCCGAGTTTTCCCGCACCCATCTACGCCAGCCTGGTCGAGGGCGAGGACGGCGAAGCCCATAACCTCATCTGGTCCCGCCGCAACGGCGACTGAGCCGGACACGCCCCGAAGCCCCGCTCACCGGAGCGGGGCTTCGTCATGGTCATGGCGGTCACCGCCTGTCAGGGAATGCGGCGATCAGGATGTACGGTTTTCAGGTTCCACGGCTTTGCACATCCCGATCAGATCCTGATGCCCGGCGCCCGTTGGCGCTCATGCCGGGCGGGTCTGGCTAGGGGCGCTGCCCCCGCGCGTTGCAAGGGATCGCTGACGCTCGTCCGGGCCGGTGTCCCCGGCCTTCCTCCACGTCGTTCCTCCGTTCCGTGCAGGCCGGGTGATCCCCCTCCGGCCCGGCCGCCCTTGCACCTTGCTACCCCGGTCTCGGCGACGGCCAGGGTTGCAGCGCAGCGCTGCGCTCCAACCCAGACCCACGGAGACAGATCATGTATCATCAACTCGCCACCCGGTTCGGCCGCAACAGCCACCAGATCAGCGGGCGCGAAGCCCTCGACAACGAAGCCCTTTACCGCCACGTCCCGTCCGTTTTCGCCCGCGAGGCGCATGACAGCCGGTCGGACCGCTATGTGTACGTCCCCACCATCGAGATCGTGGAGGGGCTGCGGAAGGAAGGATGGTTTCCGTTCTTCGCCGTGCAGTCGGTGCCGCGCGACGGCAGCCGCCACGGCCACGCCAAGCATATGCTGCGCCTGCGCCGCGATGACGGCATCGGCAAGCCCGAGGCGGCGGAAGTCATCATCGTGAATTCACACGATGGAACGTCGGCCTATCAGATGTTCGCCGGGATGCTGCGGTTCGTCTGCACCAACAGCATGATCGCGGGCGAGCGCTTCGAGGAAGTCCGCGTCCCCCACAAGGGCGGCATACAGGATCAGATCATCGAAGGGGTCTACACGGTCGCCGAAGACTTCCCGCGTCTGATCGATGCGACCGAGACGATGAAGGACACCCGGCTGTCGCACGACGAACAGCGGGTATTGGCCCAGGCCAGCCTTGTCGCCCGCTATGGCGAGGACGAAAGCCCCGTCCGCCCCGATCAGATCATCGCCCCGCGCCGCCGCGAGGATGTCGGGCAAAGCCTGTGGACCACGTTCAACGTCATTCAGGAGAACATGATACGCGGCGGGCTGGACGGTCGCCGCACCAATGCCGAGGGCCGTATTCGTCGCAGCCAGACCCGCGCCATCAACGGCATCGACCAGAATGTCGGGCTGAACCGCGCGCTGTGGACGCTGGCCGAAGGGATGCAGCGCCTGAAACGCGGATGATCGTGGAGCCGTGCAGCCGGGTTTCCGGTTGCACGGCTCTGCTTATTTGCGGCTATCCGATTTTCCGCCGATCCGTCGATCCGGATCGGCGGCGCGGCCGTGTCGATGCCACGGCCGCCGCTCGCCGGGCTGCGCCCGGCTCGCCAAAACACGTCTGCTATGTTAAGTCATGATTCACCAATATTGATCGCAATGCGCGATCTACATATCCGATAACGCTGACTTCAAAGTATATCGGAAGTTGTGGACACTTCGTCTTTCCAGCGCTGATCCCATGCTGGAAGAAAGAGGTGACGCCATGCCAGGATTCGATTGGCGCGCGCCGGCCGCCTATGGACATGCGCAAAGCATTCCTGCCGCCGGCTTCGCTTGGGAGTATCTCCGCCGCGACGACGAGTATCGCCGCGATTTCCATCGCATGAAACGGATATCCGGTCACGACACCGAAGCGCAGACCGCGTTCTCCAACCGCTGGGGGTTGCGATTTCGCGGCGGACCCGGACCAGCCCGCCGATCGCGCATCGCTCTTCTGGACACCTGCGCTCCAGCCTGACGCCTTCGAACTTCGCCCCTCTGGCGATCCGCCCGGTGACTTCGCCATGCCCGTCGTGCTGCCGGGGCTTCCCGGTCTGGCTGCACGACCGGCCGTTGACAGAGCCTGGCACGGTCTCTGGCGCGGATCGGGCGAGGAACATCGCTTCTGGCTCGCGAACGCTCCGCCCGAAGGTCCGACAGGCTTCGTCGTCATCCTGCCGCTCGACACCCTGTTCGAGTTGCGCGCCGAAGCGGCGTTGCGCTTCTGGCTGGCGCTGGCCGGACGCCCGCCCGGCGACCGGCGGCACGACCTGCCGACGCAGACCCGCGACCGGCATATCCTGATCCTGCGCGCGCTCGACGCAAAACTGGCCGGGGCCAGCTACCGCGTCATCGCCGAAGCGCTGCTCGGATTTCGCGGCCGGTCCAAGAACGACTGGGAAGTCAGCCCCTTGAAGAACCAGGTCCGCCGCCTCGTTGCGGACGGCCTGTTCTACATGCGCGGCGGCTATCGCGATCTGCTGACCTATCCCATCAAACGAAGCCGTCGATAGCGGATGAGAATGTTCGCTGATCGTCTCGGAATGCCGTGGGGCCCAATTCTGCGTTTACATCGCGAAATGGCGAAGCAGCGCATCCAGACCGAAGCGGACCTTGGCCAGTCGGGATGCGCGGTCCGGCGTCAGCGCGGATATTCGCAGATCGGGGATGGTCCAGCCGGGAAGCACAGGCCGCAGTCGGTCATCTCCCATGGCAAACGCTATATCGCGTCCCGCCAGCACGGCTACGCCGGCGCCGGCTTCGCAGAGCGCCTGAAGCGCGTCCTGTGTGCTGCCGATGCCTCGGACGGCGTTTCTGTCGAGACGGATACGATGGGGCGCACCGCAAGGGTCGATAACATCCAACGCCGCGCCACGCGTATGGTGGGCCTCCAGCACCAGCCAGTCGAGCGCCTTGAGGCGCTCGAGATCGGGCCGCCATTCGATCCGTTCCAGATAGGACGCCGCAGCGACGAGATGGACGGGCAGACCGCCGAGCCGTTTGGCGACCCAGTCCGTGTCGGCCAGATGTCCGACGCGGATGGCGATATCGCAACGCTCTGCATTCAGGGCGACGGTGTCGTCCGTCAGGGAAAGCGTCAAACGCAGATCGGGATATGTCCGCAGCAGCGGTGCAAGGGCCGCCGCGATCGGCTTGCCGAAGCCGAGTGGCGCCGTCACGCGCAGATCGCCTCTCGGCGTGTCGCGTGCCGCATCGACACCCGACATCGCGGCTTCGGCGTTGTCCAGCATCGCACGGCAATGTTCGAAGAATCGCAGCCCGTCTTCCGTGGGCTGAAGGCGGCGGGTCGTGCGCGCCAGCAGGCGAATGCCGGTCTCCCGCTCCAGGGCGCGGATATGCTGGCTGACGGCCGACGGCGACATCTTCAGCCGCTCCGCCGCCGCGACCATCGAGCCAGCCGAAACCACCTGTGCGAACACAGCCATCTGGCGCAGCGAATCGATCTTGAAGTGTGGCTTCATTCTATTGTCGAGAATAGATCGTTGTCTGCATAATGGCGACCCTTCATGTTCGCGCCATTTGCACAGCAAGGGGCCAGGATCATGAAAATCGCAGTTCTCGGCGCGACGGGCGCCACCGGACGACACGTTCTCACGAAGGCATTGGGGCGAGGATGGGAAGTCCGTGCTCTGGCTCGTGATACAGCAGCCGACTTGCCAGAGGGCGAGCGGTTGACGATCGTACGCGGCGACGCGCTCGATGCCGACGCCGTTGGCCGGACCGTCGCAGGGACCGACGCCGTCATCGGCCTGATCGGCGCCCGGATGGGACGTGATCCGGCGCTCCTGCGTCCGAACAGCACGGCGGTCCTCGTTCCGGCGATGAAGGCCGCTGGCGTGGCACGATTGGTGGCGGTGACGACGGTCGGCGTCGCCGCAACGCACCCGCACCAGAGCTGGGCTTCGCGAGCCCTGCTGCCGCTCATCGTGGGTCGCGCTCATCTCGACCAGGCCGGACAGCAGGAAGACATCATCGGGGCAAGCGATCTCGACTGGGTCATCGTGCGGCCGCCACGGCTCGTCGATGACGGCATGCCCGATGCGTTTCGTCTGGGGGAAGCACTCCCAGTCGCCTTTTCCGCCACCGTTGGACGAAGGGCGTTGGCGCAGGCGCTCCTCGACCTCGCGAGCGCCACGACGCCATCACGACAGGCGTTGACGATCCTACGCCACTAGCGCGCTGCGCATTCATCGACCGCCGAGTCTACGCCAACCTGCCTGAAGGTCTGCCATCTAAGATCGGTCATCGGGGGTGCCGGAATCGCACCCCCCTGATTCTGGCACGCTGCAAGCCGCCGATCCTCCGCCACGGTTCGCCATAGCCCGCTGTCGCCACCGACAGCCGCCGAACCCGACCCGGAGGTCCAATCATGATCGACCCGAAGACGGGGCTGCCGCCCCGTTTCCTTCGCACGCCCGATGCAGCGCGCTTTCTCGGCATCTCGCTGCGGACGCTGGAGAAGCACCGCACCTATGGCACCGGGCCGACCTACCGCAAGATCGGCGGGCGTGTCGTCTATGCGCTGGAGGACTTACAGGCCTGGACGGCGGTCGCCGCCCGCAAATCCACCACCGACAAGGATGCCGGCCGGGTCTTCCCGGCACGGCCCCTGACACCCGCCGAACGGGGCACACGCTGAATGTCGGGCGGTCCATCCCATGATGCCGGACGGCGCGCTCAGCGCCTGATCGGCAGCGAGCGGGCGCGGCTCGATCCCTTCGTCGTCGCGACGGGCGATGCGTCGCCCCGCGATCAACGCGACCTGATGGAGCGCCCGTTCTTCTCGCTGTCGAAGACGCCGCGCACCAGACCCATCCTCTACAAGGCTGCCGACATCGAGGTGCAGGTGCTCGGTATGCCCGAGCATGGCATGGCGACCATCTGGGACGCCGACGTGCTGATCTGGGCAGCCAGCCAGATCGTCGAGGCCGAGAACCACGGCCTGCGCACCTCGCGTTTCTTCCGCTTCACGCCGTATCAGCTCCTGCGCGGCATCGGCCGCGATACCGGCAATCGCCAGTACCAGTTGCTGAAGGCGTCACTGGCGCGGCTCCAGTCCACCGTCATCGCCACCACCATCCGCAACGGCGTCCATTGGCGACGGCGGCAATTCTCCTGGATCAACGAATGGGAGGAGATGACCACCCATGACGGACGCGTCGAGGGTATGGAGTTCGTCCTGCCCGAATGGTTCTACAATGGCGTGGTCGATCGCTCGCTGGTTCTGACCATCGACCCGGATTACTTCCGGCTGACGGGCGGGATCGAACGCTGGCTCTATCGCGTCGCCCGCAAGCACGCCGGTCGCCAGCCGCATGGTTGGCTGTTCGAGGTCGCCCATCTCCACGAGAAGTCCGGCAGCCTGGCCCGGATTTCGGATTTCGCGCTGGATCTTCGGCGCATCGTCGCGCGCCAGCCGCTGCCCGGATACCGCCTCGACATCTGGCGCGAGGGACGGCGCGAATACTTGCGCATCCGGCCCGTCGAACAATTCACAGTGCCTGTGGATAAGGCTGTGGAAGCCATCGGTACATCAGGCGCAAAGGGTATCGGCACATCAGGCGCAGCCCTATCGGTACATCAGGCGCACGGACCGCAGTTAAACCTTTGGCCCGAAACGGGGAATCCGACTGCTAACTTAGAGTCTAATAAAGAATCTAACTCTTCTTCTTTGACGGGCGTACGCGCGAGCCACGGTGCCAGTGCCGCTGGGCGATCGAGGCGCGTGCCATGATCGTCGCCCTGCTCAACCAGAAGGGCGGCGTCGGCAAGACCACGCTGGCCCTGCATCTGGCCGGAGAATGGGCGAGGACCGGCAGCCGCGTCACGCTGATCGACGCGGACCCGCAAGGCTCGGCGCTCGACTGGTCGCAGCAGCGGGCGCGTGAGGGCTGCCCACGGCTGTTCGGTGTCGTCGGCCTGGCCCGCGACACCTTGCACCGGGAAGCGCCCGAGCTGGCGCGCGATGTCGATCACGTCGTCATCGACGGCCCGCCGCGCGTCGCCGGTCTGATGCGTTCGGCGCTGCTCGCCGCTGACCTGGTGCTGATCCCGGTGCAGCCATCGCCGTTCGACGGCTGGGCCTCGGCCGAGATGCTGGCGCTGCTGACGGAGGCGCGCATCTACCGGCCCGAGCTGGCCGCACGCTTTGTGCTCAATCGCTGTGGCGCGCGAACCGTCATTGCCCGCGAAACGACCGAGACGCTGGCCGACCATGATACGCCCTTGCTCGCCTCCACGATCGGCCAGCGCGTCGTCTTCGCCGATGCCGCGCAATCTGGGCGCCTGGCATCGGAGATCGACGCCGACAGTCCGGCCGCGCGCGAGATCGCGGCGCTCGTGAGCGAGATCGACCGCCTCGGCATCGGAGGGATCGCGCCATGAGCGAACGATCCCCGAAACGCGGCTTCGCGGCGCGGCCCGCCGATCCCGAGAGCTGGGTGAAGTCCGCCGAACCGCCATCGGCCCGCACGAACGACGGCGCGGCGTTCACCGCGCGGCTGACCATCGACATCACACCCGACCTGCGTGGCCGCATCAAGATCGTCGCGTTCCAGCGCGGCGTCACCGTCGCCGACATGCTGCGCGGTCTGCTCGCGCGCGAATTCCCCACCACCGAAGGAGACCCATCATGACCGGCACCGCGGCTCCCCGCGTGCGCGGCGGCCCCGTGCCGTCCGCGCTTACCTCCGACGACCTGACCCATGTCGAACTGACCCATATCGAGAAGAAGATCGAGCACTGGGTTCGCTTCGGTCGCCTCGCCGAAGAAACCATCATCGACCGGCGGCGGCGCATCTTCGCGTTCCGACCCGGTGCGATCTTCGCCTTCGTCCGCTGGGCGTCCAACGACTTCGGCACGATCATCTCGCGAATCGACATCGTGCGCGCCGTGGAGCCGCACGAACCCTATCAGACGCTGCCCTTCGTGCGGCCCGGCGGCGACATCCTGCTCAAGATCGACGGTTGGCCCAAGGTCGAACAGGTGCTCCGGCACATCGACGCCGTCCAGGCGATCGGCATCGATCCGGAGGATGTTTCGTCCGACCATTGGCGGCACGTCCACAACCGTTTGACCGCCGGACACGAGCCGCGAGCTTACAGCGCCGACCAGCATCGGGCGTTCCTCAAGCGTCGGAGCGTCGCGCCATGACCCGCTTCGGCTATGTGATGGTGACCTATTTTTCGATCACGGGCGTCGCCATCGCGTCCTTCGTTCCGACGCCGACCCGACTGGTCTGGAACGTCTCCGCCAGCGCGCCGATCGGCCTCTACGCCATCGATCCGCCCGGCGACCTGACCGTCACCGATCTGGTCGCAGTCGATCCGCCTGAACCGCTCGCCGACTTCATGGTGGATCGCGGCTATATCGGCCGTGGCGTGCCGCTCTTAAAGCGCGTCATGGGACTGGCGGGGCAGGAAGTCTGCCGCGTCCGCCGCACGATCACGGTCGATGGCGTGGAACTCGGCACGGCGCTCGACCGCGACCGCTCGGGCCGGGAGCTGCCGGTGTGGAACGGTTGCCGCCGCATCGGCGGTGACGAGATCTTCCTGATGAACGCCGATGTCCGCGACAGTCTGGACGGCCGCTATTTCGGCCCGATTCCGGTCAGCGCCGTCACCGGTCGCGCGACGCCGATCTACACCGACGAGGCCGGCGATGGTCGCTTCGTCTGGCGCGCCGCGACGCGCTGACCGCCACGTTTCCGGCGGGCGCGGTGCTCGCTGGCTTCCACCCAACCCCCAGCATCGAGGAGACTTCCATGCCGCAGATCGGTCAATTCACGCGCGAGACGACAGGCTTCGTCGGGCGCGTCCATACGCTCACGCTTTATCGCGAACTCACCATCGTGCCGGCCGAGCCGTCCGATGCCGAGAACGCGCCTGACTATCGCATCCATCACGGCGCCGATGACGGGCCGGAGATCGGCGCGGGCTGGAAACGCACCGGCGAGCGCGCCGGCGAATACATCTCGCTGCTGATCGACGATCCGGCCTTGCCGCAGCCGATCCGCGCCAACCTGTTCCGCGACGACGACGGCGGAGCCGTCTGGTCGCTGCACTGGACGCGGCCCGTCAAGCGCAGCGAGCGGGAGTGACGCCATGCGCTATCCCTCCAGAAGTGCGCGCCTGCTGTCCCGTCGAAGTCCCATCCCTTTGTTCGCGAACAGGCCGTCTCATCCCTTCGTCCCGCTCGACGATCCGTTGGCCGGCGCGCGCAGCGAAGGTCAAGGGCGATCGAAGATCGGCGCTTCGCGCGCACCCTTGACCGCAGCGAGCACACTGGCAGGCTGGCGTCGATGCGGAGACAGAACGCCCATCCGATCAGCGGTCCTTTTGCTTTCCGGCGTGCTCGCCGTCGCGATGCCGCTGCCCTGTCAGGCGCAGCCCGAGCCGGTCCAGCGCCAATCCCAAGCCGATCCTCATGCCGCGCACATCGCCGAGGCGGCGCAGCGGTTCGGCATTCCGGCGGCGTGGATCAGGGCCGTCATGCGCGTCGAAAGCGCCAATGACGTGCGGGCGATCTCGCCCAAGGGCGCGATGGGTTTGATGCAGATCATGCCGCCGACCTGGGCGGATTTGCGCGCCCGCCATCGGCTCGGCGGCGATCCCTACGATCCGCGCGACAACATTCTGGCGGGCGCGGCGTATCTGCGCGAGCTGCATGACCGCTACGGATCACCGGGGTTTCTGGCCGCCTACAATGCCGGTCCCGGTCGCTACGAAGAGCATCTCGCGGGCCGTCCGTTGCCCGCCGAGACCCGCGCCTATGTCGCCACGCTCGCCCCGCAGATCGACGGCGACGAGATCACCGCGCCGGTCGCCGTCGTGTCGGCCGATCCCCGATCCTGGACCCGCGCGCCGCTGTTCGTCGCGCAGGCCGAGCGCACAGCATCCGCCGATCCTGTGCAGCCCGACGCGCAATCCGGCGACACTTCTGGTGCAACGCCGGTGCGCGATCTCTCCGCGATCGTGCCGCAGCCGGGCGGCCTGTTCGTCGCCCGACCGGAGACGGGAGGGCCGCGATGAGCATGGCGCGAGGGAGCGGCCGGCAGCCCTTTCCAGTGTGCAGCGGGAATGGGTGGGGTCAGGCGGAACCAGGGTCAGGAGGGGCAGAAGGGGTAGGAAGGCGGGAGGGCAAGATTAAAGCGGACGGCACCCCATGGGTCCGATCCCGGGGCCAAGCCCTTGTCTGCACACTGTTTGGCGCGGCACCGTTGCCGGGTCTGCATGGTGCCGCGAGGCGCGGTAAAGCCAGTATCTGCCGCGTTATTCACGGCACTCTTGCCGGAAATCGGCGGCTTTGGGTGGATCGGCGGCCATGAGCGCGGACGACGACAACCGCTTCCGCCCGAAGCCCGGCCGCATCCGCTCCGATGCGTCGAAGGCGGGCCAGGCGAAGAGCTTCCTTACCAAGGTCCGGAAGATCGCCCGCCAGCAGGGCGCGGCCTCCGGGCAGGTCTCGCGCGGGAGCACCGGAGCCTCCGGCAAGCCGGGACGCAACGGCGCGGTCGCGTCCGGCCGGGGCGTCAAGCGCGGGCGTGGCGCGGCCTTCGTCCGTTCGCGCAACCTGTCGAACGGCTGGAGCCATCGCCAGCCCGGCAGCCGCCGCGTCATCGTCAAATCGCGCTCCGTCCGCGCCGCCGGCAAGAGCGGCAAGGCCGCCGCCCATCTGCGCTACATCCAGCGCGACGGCACCTCGCGCGATGGCGAGCGCGGCCGGCTTTATTCGGCGACCGAGGACCGCGCCGATGGCGACACCTTCCTCGATCGCGGCAAGGACGATCGTCACCAGTTCCGCTTCATCGTCTCGCCGGAAGACGGAGCCGACATCGAAGACCTGACCGGCCACACCCGCGACCTGATGCGCCAGCTCGAAGCCGACCTCGGCACGAAGCTCGATTGGGTGGCGGTCAACCACTTCAACACCGGTCATCCCCATGTCCACGTCATCGTCAACGGCCGCGACGAACTCGGCGAGGATCTGGTCATCAACGGCGACTATCTCGCCAACGGCATCCGCGAACGGGCGAGCGAGTTGGCGACGCTGGAACTCGGTCCCGTCACCGAGATCGAGCAGCGCCGCAAGCTGACGGTCGAGATCAATCAGGACCGCTTCACCCGCATCGATCGAGCGATGCTGAACGAGGCCGATGGCGGCGCGCTCGACCTGCGCCATG
The DNA here is from genome assembly GCF_023147505.1 of Brevundimonas sp. EYE_349. Classification (GTDB taxonomy): domain Bacteria; phylum Pseudomonadota; class Alphaproteobacteria; order Caulobacterales; family Caulobacteraceae; genus Brevundimonas. The sequence goes on from NZ_JAHXPB010000002.1 coordinate 175,157, forward strand.
CGCCCGACGATAGGCGCGGCCAGGAAGACCGGACGCTGCGCCTCCGCCGTCTCGGCAAGCTGGAGAAGATGGGCCTCGCCGCCGAACCGACGCCCGGCGTCTGGGAATTGAGCGGCCGGCTGGAGCCGACGCTGCGCGAGATGGGCGAGCGCGGCGACATCGTCCGCACCATGCAGAAGGCGATGCGCGCCGAGGGTCATGACCGCGATCCGATGAGCTTCCGGATTCACGATACCGCGCCGGCGACGCCGATCGTCGGCCGCGTGGTCGACAAGCATCTCTCCGACGAGTTGGGCGAGAACCTGACGCTGGTGATCGACGGCATCGACGGCCGCACCCACCACATCTCCGGGGTCGATCAGGCGAAGGTCGCGGACGCCCGCATCGGCAGCGTCATCAAGATCGGCGCGACCGACGCCGGACCACGCCCGGCCGACCGTGCCATCGCCGGCATAGCCGAGGACGGCATCTATCGGCCGAGCTGCCATCTGGAGCAGGCCCGCTTCGATGGCCGTGTGCCCGGCGGCGACTATGAGGGGTTCGTCGATGCCCATGTGCGCCGGCTGGAGGCGCTGCGCCGAAACGGGATCGTCGAGCGGATCGACGCCGACCAATGGCGCATCCCGCAGGACTTCGAGGCGCGCGCCGCCGCGCACGATGCGGGCCAGGGACGGCAGCTTAACATCCGCGTCCTCTCGACCTTCGATCTGGAGACGCAGATCACGGCGGATGGCGCGACCTGGCTCGACCGGAAGTTGGTCGGGCGCGGGCCGTCCGATGTCGCGCCGGCAGGGTTCGGTCAGGAGGTCAGTCAGGCCATGGACCGCCGACACGAGCGCCTGATCGAACAAGGCGACGCCACGCGCCAGCAGAACGGCCGCGTCCTCTACCGGCGCGATCTTCTATCGACGCTGGAGACGCGTGACCTGGCACGCGCCGGAGCGGAGTTGGCGGCCACCAAGCAGATAGCGTTCCGCGCCGCCGGGGACGGCGAGACGGTCAGCGGCACCTTCACCGGGACCGTCCAGCTCACCAGCGGCAAGTTCGCCATCGTCGAGAAGAGCCACGAGTTCACGCTGGTCCCGTGGCGGCCGGTGATCGATCGTCAGCTCGGCAAAGAGGTGACGGGAATTGTCCAGGGCGGATCGGTGTCGTGGCAGATGGGGCGGCAACGCGGACTTGCGATGTGATTTAGGCTTTCATAGCCCTCTTCAAGACTGAGAATGGTCGCTCATCCGTCATTTGAGCGACGTTGAAACGGAGGAACGTGGTTGCGGACTGCGAAACGCTGAAGACATTCCCCGGCGCCAGAACGATCCCGTCTTTCATGCAGCGTTGCGCAATCACTGAAGCGTCAAGGCCTTCGGGCAAGCTGCACCACAGATAGAACCCGCCGCGCGGGATGATCCATGGGGCAATGTTTAGAACAGCGAGTCGCTCCGCAACGTCATTTCGGGCATGCGCAAGGCGCTGGCGGACGTTAATCATATGCCTGCGATAACTACCGCCCGCGAGAACACCCGCGATCAGTTCCGTTGCCATCGGACTGGGGCCGGCGAAATGCGTCGCGATCTGGAGATCGACCAGTCCTTCGATCCACTCGGGGCGTGCTGCGATGTATCCACAGCGGATCGAGGCAGAAAGCGTTTTAGAAAAGCTGCCAATTCTGATCACGCGGTTGAAACCATCGAGAACGGCGAGGCGCGGCGATAGTGTGGGTTCGAAATCAGCGAATATATCGTCTTCTACGATCGTCACGCCATGTACGCCTGCCAAGCTAAGCACACGATGGGCGGTCTGTGGGGAGATAGTTGCTCCTGTCGGGTTATGCAGGGCCGAGTTGGTGATGTAGAGCCGTGGCGCCGCCGCGATGAGAGCTTTTTCAAAGGCTTCGATGTCCGGGCCAGTCGGCGTGAAAGGCACACCAATGATTTTGACCTGATGCGCCCGCAGCAGCGCCTGAAAATTAAAATAACAAGGATCATCGACAACGACAGCATCGCCAGGTCGCAATAATAACCGGCAGATCAGGTCGATGGCTTGGGTGCCGGAGCTTGTCAGCAAAATTTGGTCGGCGCTCACAGTGATACCTTCATCTGCAAACCTCCCGAGCAGCAGACGGCGTAGAGTTAGGGAGCCGCGTGTCGATCCATAGTCGGATAGTAGCGCGCCATCAGATCGACTTAGTGCCCTCAAGCCCTTGCGAAGCGCTGCGTTCGGCATCCAGTCGACAGGCAGCCATCCGCATCCTGGTTTGAGCGCGGTGGGGTCAGCATCCAGCGATTGCTTTGAAACCCAGAAGGGATCGACGGTATGATCCTTGGGAGTTCCCATGTCGGTCAGCGCCATCGGGAGCAGATGTGCACCTGTCACAAAGAACCCAGAGCCACGACGTGCGCGAATGACGCCCTCTGCTTCAAGGCGTGCATATGCTTCGACTACCGTTGAAGGTGACACGCCCATTGTCTCTGCGAACCGGCGGACAGAGGGCAATCGATCTTCCGGCTTCAGAGCCCTGCTGGCAATTTTCGAGCGGACCGCTGCAATGAGCGCTTCCGTTCTGGTCGATCCGATCATTCTGCTTCCGCTTCTAAACTGTATCCGCCTTCGTACCAATACACTTTGCCGAAATTGTATGATAGTGTCTCTTTTTGCACTCTCGTCGCTCGGATACACGAAGTCCGAGAAAGCGAGGACGAATGCAGAGATCGACAGCAGGATGGGGCAGTGGCCTTCTAGGGGTGATTATCTTCAGCGGATCGTTGCCTGCGACCCGCGTCGCGGTGGAGCATTTCACGCCAATGTTTCTCACCTCGGCACGGGCAGTGATTGCCGCCGTGCTAGGCGGCATATGCCTATTAGCGCTTCGTCAGTCGCGACCCACCCGCAACGACCTGATCCCTTTGGTCATCGTTGCCATCGGCGTCGTGGTGGGGTTCCCACTGCTAACGGGATTGGCTCTCCAGCATATTACGGCTTCCCATTCGATCGTCTTCATCGGGCTGTTGCCACTTGCCACCGCAATATTTGGTGTATTGCGTGGCGGCGAGCGTCCAAACCCAGCTTTCTGGCTGTTTTCTATGATTGGAGCGGGAACGGTCGCCGGTTTCGCGCTCGCTCGTAGCGGCGGTGGGTCGCTGATCGGCGATCTGTTGATGATCGCGGCCATCATGCTTTGCGGACTGGGCTATGCAGAAGGCGCGACTCTTTCGCGCCGTCTCGGCGGATGGCAGGTGATCTCTTGGGCTCTCGTTCTGTCCATGCCGATCATGGCCTTAATCTCGCTATTCACAATGCCACAAAGCTGGAATGGCATTGCGATGCAGGCTTGGATGAGCCTCGCCTATGTTTCCGTGTTCAGCATGTTTCTCGGATTTGTCTTCTGGTATCGCGGCCTTTCGCTCGGCGGGATCGCCGGTGTTGGGCAGTTGCAACTTTTGCAACCCTTCTTCGGCCTGATGTTGGCGGCGATCTTTCTGCACGAAGCAGTTGTCTGGACGATGTTTGCATCAACGGTGATCGTGGTGTTGTGCGTCGCTGGCGCCAAACGTTTCGCCTGATTGAATGTCCAGTCGGAATGCGGTGGGCCAAAAGACAGAGAAGATGCGGAACCGATAGTCTTCAGGGTATTCCGCTTACGGCGTTGCGTCATGCCGTTGTGGTGGCTGAGGTGCTCAATTTTCATCACGCAGCCAACATCCTCGGCACGACGCAATCGTGCGTCAGCGCCCGGATCAAGGCGCTTGAGGAGGCGCTAGGCATCCTTCTCTTCGAGCGTCGCCATCGCGGCGTCCGGCTGACCGAGGCCGGACGCCGGTTCATCGTCGAAGTGTCGGCTGGTATCGCCCAACTCGATCATGCTGTCCGAACAGCAGGGGCCGTCTCTTCCGGCTCGACTGGGCAGTTAGCCATCGGTTTCGTCTCATCAATTGCCGGCGATTTCCTCTGCGGCCTGCGCAGTAGGTTCCGCGAGACCTATCCTGATGTCGAGCAGGTGGTCATGGAAGGCTCCTCGGCAAAGACGATTGCGCTGGTGCGGGATGGAAAGCTTGACGTGGCGCTGGTGCTCGACCCCGCAGATGCACCGGACTGCCATTCGCGATTGCTGTGGAGTGAGCCTTACAGGATCGCGCTACCCATCACACACCCAATGGCAGAAAGTGATGCGATCACATGGGCGCACCTGGCTTCGGAGACGTTTCTCCTTCCCGTCGCGGGAGCTGGGCCACAACTGTTCGAGCATGTCGTGCGACGCATGGCGGAGCGGGGCAACTCACCGCGAGTCCGGCGCTGTGATGTCGGCCACGATACGCTGATGCACATGGTTGCGAGCGGCGAAGGCGTAACGCTCGCCATCGAAAGTGCCCGATACATGAGCGGCTCGGCTATGCTACGCTCCATCGCTGACGAAACCGAACAAGCCCGCTTCAGGGCGATATGGTCGCCGCACAACCGCAGCGCAGCGCTGAAGAACCTGCTCGACCTCGCGGATCAGATGGAGAAGTCAGTTCGGTCTGCCTGACTTCTGCGGAAGCGGTCCTGACTCGATGGCGAATACCGCGAATTCTGGCCGGCTATCGATAACGTCATCGTCCGTGGTTCGTCGATTTAGGCCCTACGTCGATCGGCATCCGCTCCGATCTGACCAAGAATATCGACCGGTTGAATATCGAGCGCGCGTGTAATGTCGATAAACTCGATGACATCGATCCGCCGTTCGCCGTTTTCATACTTGGCGACGAAGGACTGCGGCTTGTTCAGTCGCTCGGCCAGTTCCGCTTGTGTCAGATTTCCGTCCTTGCGCGCTGCCGAAAGAAGCGTCTGAAGAAGTTGCTGGCGGGGCGAGCGCAAGGATTTCTGCATTCGGATCGGCTCTCCATTGAAAATGAGGAGCCGATCCGCTAATCCTGATTCAGGATTATCCCATTTCAGGATTGCCTTTGCAGCAGGTCCGAGGGGGGACCGACATATGCGCGTCAAACTCGAACTCGATCCCGACGTCGATGATCTGGCTCCCGTGGAGCCGGACGTGACCCGCTATGACGAGGCACATTTCGTCACTTATCTGCGCCTGCTGGACGCCGAGACGGACGGTGCCGACTGGACGGAGGTCGCGCGGATCGTGCTGCATCGCGATCCAGCGGCGGAGACCGGCCGGACCCGCACATGCTGGGAAAGCCATCTCGCCCGCGCGCAATGGATGACGAAGATCGGCTATCGCCGGATCCTCGAACAGGCGATCGAGGATGCACGCTCCACACCACGCGGACATCCATGATGAGCACGCCGGGGCACGCCGATCCCGGCCGCGATCAGCAATATCTCGCCTACGCCGAAGCCTATACCGAAGCCGCCAAGCGGCTGGCCTACCGCGCGGATGATATGAGCGCAGTGCGCATTCCGTTCTTTCAGCTCGTCGCCCATGCGATCGAACTGATGCTGAAGGCGGTGCTCAGTCGTCAGGGACACCACGAGGAAAGGCTGATGATGATGGGGCACTGGCTTGAGCGGTGCCATGTCCGGGCGATCGAGGGTGGCGCTGCTGGTCTGGAGAACGAGGAGTTCGCCGCGTTCATGGAAGCTCTAGATCGGCCTCACGCCATGCAGGCGTTCCGCTACCCGCAATGGTTCGACTGGCCCATGCTCGAACCGGCCGAGGCGATGCGTCTGCTGAGCCGGCAACTCGACATCGTAAGAGACTACCTGGCGCCCGATCGCTGAACACAGCTACGACCGCCGCCGCAGACCGTCCGATTTCTACGCCATGGTATCCGGCAACGCGCTCGCTGTTCTTTCCTGTTGCCTCTCGCGAAACCGCCTATTCTCTGATCGGCTCCGTCTCTTTTGCCGATTGGAGTCTGTATGTCGGGAAGCCGTGTCCTCTGGGGCCAGATCACCATCGTCTTCGTCATCGTGCTGGCGGCGATCTGGGGCGCAACCGAGTGGACGGCATGGCGGCTCGGCTTTCAGGGGCAACTCGGCGCGCCATGGTTCGAGCTGGGCGGCTGGCCAGTCTACTATCCGCCGCTGTTCTTCTGGTGGTGGTATTCCTACGACGCCTATGCGCCCGCGATCTTCGTCGAGGGTGCGATCATCGCCGCGTCAGGCGGTTTCCTCTCCATCGCCGTCGCCATCACCCTGTCGATCATCCGGGCGCGTGAGGCGAAGAACGTCGCCACCTACGGCTCGGCGCGCTGGGCTTCGCCCGAGGAGGTGACGGCGGCGGGGCTGCTCGGCCCGGACGGCGTTGTGCTCGGCCGGCTGGAGCGCGACTATCTGCGCCATGACGGACCGGAGCATGTGCTGTGCTTCGCGCCGACCCGTTCCGGCAAGGGCGTCGGCCTCGTCGTGCCGACGCTGCTGACCTGGCCGGGCAGCGTCATCGTCCACGACATCAAGGGTGAGAATTGGGGGCTGACGGCGGGTTTTCGCGCAGGACACGGGCGCGTGCTGCTGTTCGACCCGACCGATGCGAAGTCGTCAGCCTACAATCCGCTGCTGGAGGTGCGGCGCGGCGATTGGGAAGTGCGCGACGTCCAGAACATCGCCGACATCCTGGTCGATCCCGAAGGCGCGCTCGACAAGCGCAACCATTGGGAAAAGACCAGTCATTCGCTGCTGGTCGGCGTGATCCTGCATGTCCTTTACGCCGAACCCGACAAGACGCTGGCCGGCGTCGCCAACTTTCTCTCCGATCCGAAGCGGCCGATAGAGGCGACGCTGCGCGCCATGATGTCCACGCCGCATCTGGGCGAGGCTGGCGTCCATCCCGTCATCGCCTCGTCGGCGCGGGAACTGCTCAACAAATCCGACAACGAGCGATCGGGCGTGCTGTCCACCGCCATGTCGTTCCTCGGTCTCTACCGCGATCCCGTGGTGGCGAAGGTGACGGCGCGCTGCGACTGGCGCATCGCCGATCTCGTCTCGGGCAAGCGGCCGGTCAGCCTCTATCTCGTCGTACCGCCGTCCGACATCGCCCGCACCAAGCCGCTCATCCGCTTGATCCTCAATCAGGTCGGGCGACGACTGACGGAGGAGTTGAACGCCGCCAACCGACATCGGCTGCTGCTGATGCTCGACGAGTTTCCGGCACTCGGGCGGCTCGACTTCTTCGAGTCCGCGCTGGCCTTCATGGCCGGCTACGGCATCAAGAGCTTCCTGATCGCGCAGAGCCTCAACCAGATCGAGAAAGCCTATGGCGCGAACAATTCGGTGCTCGACAACTGCCATGTCCGCGTCGCCTTCGCGACCAATGACGAGCGCACCGCCAAGCGGGTGTCGGACTCGCTGGGCACCGCGACGGAGATGCGCGATTCCACCAACTATGCCGGCCATCGGCTGTCGCCCTGGCTCGGCCATCTCATGGTATCGCGGCAGGAGACGGCTCGGCCGCTGCTGACCCCCGGCGAGGTGATGCAACGTCATCTCCAGCGGCATCAAGGTGCTGGTGCTCGCCGTCATCATCGGCATCGGCTCGACCCTGTTCAGCCAGTTCACCGCAGGCTTCGGTGGCACCGCGCCGACGATCGACGACGCCATGGCGATCGTGCTCGCCGCGCTGTCGCTGCTCGGCCTCGGCATCTTCGGTCCCGGAATCGCCAACGGTCTCGTCTCCGGCGGCCCGCAGCTCGGCGCGGGTGCTGCGATCGGTACCGGTCTCGCGGCGGGCGGCATGGTCGCTGCCGGAGGTGCTGCAATCGGTGCGGTCGCGTCCGGTGGAGCCGCTTTGGCCGGGGGCGCTGCCGCTGCCGCCCGAGGCAGCGCGACCCTCGCGGGTGGTGCGACCGCCGCCTATCTCGCCGGTGGCGCATCGGGCGTTGCCAGCACCGGCGCATCCAAGGCCGGGTCCGCCATCGCCAGTCCGTTCAAGCGCGCTGCCGCGTCGATGAAGGACAGTTTCCAGGCCGGCGAACGCGCCGTCAGCGGCGAGGCCGCGCCGGATAGCGCCCCCGATGCGCCGTCCGGCTCTTCATCCTCCGCCAGCGCTGACGGCCCGCCTGCTTGGGCCAAGCGCATGAAGCGCGGCCAGCAGGCCTCGCACGGCATCCAGGCCGCCGCCCACGCCGTCAAATCCGGCGACAGCCACGGCGGCGGCTCTTCCGTCAACCTCTCCGAAAGCGACCGCTGATGTTCAAACGATCCGCCACTCACTACGGCAAGACGCCGCAGCCCGAGACCCCATACCAACGCGCCGCCCAGGTTTGGGACGACCGCATCGGCTCGGCCCGCGTTCAGGCGAAGAATTGGCGGCTGATGGCCTTCGGCTCGCTGATCCTGTCGGCGGGGCTGTCGGGCGCGCTGGTCTGGCAATCGGCCAACGGCTCGATCGTGCCGTGGGTGGTGCAGGTCGACCGGCTGGGTCAGGCGCAGGCCATCGCACCCGCCGTCGCCGACTATCGCCCGACCGATCCGCAGATCGCCTGGCACCTCGCGCGCTTCATCGAGCAGGTCCGCTCGATCCCGGCCGACGCCATCATCGTCCGCCAGAACTGGCTGCGCGCCTATGAGTTCACCACCGATCGCGGCGCGATGGCCCTCAACGACTACGCCCGCGTCAACGACCCTTTCACGAAAGTCGGCAAGCAACAGATCGCCATCGAAGTGTCGTCCGTCATCCGGGCGTCACCCGATAGCTTCCGCGTCGCCTGGGTTGAGCGCCGTTATCAGGATGGCTCGCTCGCGGAGACCTCGCGTTGGACCGCCATTCTCACCATCGCCGTCGCGCCGCCGCGTGACGCCGAAAAGCTCCGAGCCAATCCGCTCGGAATCTACGTCAACGCCATCAACTGGTCGAAGGAGCTTGGACAATGATCCGGCCGTCTCAACTGACCGCCGGACATCCGGCGAACCGTGTTCCCGCCGTTCCGCCAATGCGCAGAGCCGGAAAACCTGTTTTCCGTAAAGCCGCGTTCGCGGTCCTGCTGCTCTCCGCCACGGCGCTCGCCGGCTGCGCGACGACGCAGAAGCCGCCCGAGATTTCTTATGACGATGCCGCGCCCGCCGTGCAGACGGTCGATCCGCCATCGCCCGTCACCGTCGTCGAATTGCCGCGTCCTCTGCCGCTGCCCGGTCAGATGAAGCCGGTGGAGGCATCCCGCCGTGCGCCCGAACCGACCGATCCCGCCGCCCGCGTCAACCAGGCCAACGCCGCCGCTCGCATCCAACCGGTGCGGGACGGCTTCATCAACGCCATGCAGGTCTATCCCTATACGGGCGGCGCACTCTATCAGGTCTATACCGCCGTCGGACAGATCACCGACATCGCCCTCCAGCCGGGCGAAACGCTCGTCGGCTCTGGCCCGGTCGCTGCCGGCGACACCGTACGCTGGATCATCGGCGACACGCTTAGCGGCTCCGGCGCGACCCAGCAGGTGCATATCCTGGTGAAGCCGACGCGGCCCGAGCTGATGACCAACCTCGTCATCAACACCAACCTGCGCACCTATCACATGGAACTGCGCTCGACCGAGCGGACCTATATGGCGTCCGTGTCCTGGCAATATCCGCAGGACCAGCTCATCGCGCTGCGCCGCCAGAATCAACAGGCCGAGGCCGCGCAGCCAATCGCCAGCGGCGTAGATCTGGCCAACGTCAATTTCCGCTATGCGATCGAGGGCGACCGCGCGCCGTGGCGGCCTCTGCGCGCCTTCGACGATGGCCGGCAGGTGTTCGTCGAGTTCCCGCGTGGCATCGCGCAAGGGGAAATGCCGCCGCTGTTCGTCGTCGGGCCGGAGGGCAACACCTCCGAACTGGTCAATTACCGCGTTCGCGGCCGACACATGATCGTCGATCGGCTGTTCGCCGCCGCCGAACTGCGCTTCGGCACCGGAGGCACCCAGCGGCTCGTCCGGATCACCCGCACCGACGGGAGGCCGGCATCGTGAGCGAGATCGATCCCGAGAAAGCAAAGGGGCCGACACCTGAGCCGGATGACGATGACGCCAAGCCGCTGACCGGCGAGCCGGTGGCGCCCATGCGTCTTCGTGCCGAGCCGCCGCGCGTCACCCGGCTGTCGCGCAAGGTTCTGATCGGTCTCGGCCTGGTCGCCAGCACCGGGATCGGCGGCGCGCTGATCTATGCGCTCCAGACCCGTGAGGGCGGCGTCGCCAACAGCGAACTCTATTCGACCGAGAACCGCGCGACCGCCGATGGGCTCAATGGTCTGCCGCGCGACTATACCGGCCCGATCCTCGGACCCGCTTTGCCAGGCGACCTCGGGCGACCGATCCTCGACGCCCAGAACCGCGGTCAGCCCGTGCCCACGCCGGGCATCGGTACACCCGCCGCGACTCCGCCGGGTCTCAGCGCCGAAGAGCAGCGCCGGCTTCAGGAAATCGAAGCGGCGCGGACCGGCCGGCTGTTCGCTTCGACCGAGACGCGGGCGACCGCGCCGCCTGCCACCGCGACCGCCAATGCCACGCCGCCTATGCCGGACCTGACCAGCCTGGGCCTCGCGCCGCAGCCGGCGACGCCCACGGCCCAGGACCGCCAGCTCGCCTTCCTCAATCAGGCGGCCGACCGGCGCACCGTTGCGCCAGATCGCGTCGCCGCACCAGCATCGCCGAACATCCTGCAAGCCGGGGCCGTGATCCCGGCGGCGCTGATCACCGGCATCCGCTCCGATCTGCCCGGCCAGATCACCGCCCAGGTCACGGAGAATGTCTATGACAGCCCGACCGGGCGCATCCTGCTCGTGCCGCAGGGCACGCGATTGATCGGCCAGTACGATAACGGCGTCGGCTTCGGTCAGCGCCGTGTCCTGCTGGTCTGGAACCGGCTGATCCTGCCGAACGGCCGGTCGATCGTGCTGGAGCGCCAGCCGGGCGCCGACGCCGAAGGCTTTGCAGGCTTGGAGGACGGCGTCGATTATCACTGGTGGGATCTGGCGAAGGCCGCAGCGCTCTCGACCCTGCTCGGCGTCGGAGCTGAACTGGCGACCGACCAGAACGACCGCCTGATCGGCGCCATCCGCGACGGCGCGCAGGACACCATCAACGACGCCGGTCAGCAGATCGTCCGCCGCCAGCTCAACGTCCAGCCGACGCTCACCATCCGGCCAGGATTCCCGGTCCGCGTCATCGTCACCCGCGATCTCGTCCTTGAACCCTACGGAGCCACGCCATGACCAAGCTGAAGCTCGGCCCGATCGCCGACGACAAGCCGGTGAAGGTGACAGTGGAGCTGCCCGCCGATCTGCACCGAGATCTCGCCGCCTATGCCGAGGTGCTCGGCCGCGAGAGCGGCCATCCGCCCACCGATCCCGTTCGCCTCATCGTGCCCATGCTGGAGCGGTTCATCGCCACCGATCGGGCGTTTGCCAAAGCGAAGCGCGGCACGGCGGCGAGCGGGGACAGGTCATCATGATGCCGACGCCCGCCCATCATCGTGAGACCGATCGCGGAATACGATCGACGTATCGCAACGCGCCGTCTTCACAGTTCGTGCAATCCGCCGATGCTGGAAGAATTGCGCGGCGTCAGGGCGAAGGCCAGCATCAGGATGAAGGGTCAGGTGTCGTTACGGTTGGTCATCTCACAGAACGTGATTCCCATGTCCCGGCGCGCCGCTGATCGCCCGCAACGCCGGCTCCGTATCGTGTCCGCGGCTCTGCCCGACGACCTCTACGACTATATCCCGCAGGACGACATCGAGACGCCGGCCCCGCGCATCGGCCGACCGCCGAAGCACGATGTCGAATCCTGGACCGTCACCGACGACTGGCCCGACCGCGTGCCGGTGACGGAGGCCGAGATCGACCTGTTCGAGGCATGGTTCGGCGACATTTTCGACGAGCTGTTCGGGCCGCCCGCATGATGCCGTCAAAGGAATGCCGACATAGGCCAGGATGCTCATTTTCCTTGCTTAAGTTGCTTGGGTATGATAACAATACGGCGAATATTTTCTTCGCCGTTTGACGCCTTCGTCGGTCGGCGAGCGCCCCAATGGAGGCCCCGCCCGTGACCACGCTGAAGGTCGGAATTGCCGATCCCGAAGAGATGAAGGCCCGCACGCTGCGCATTGCGCGGGGGGAGGAGAAACCGTCACCGGGTGATCCGAGTGCCTGGTTCGTCTCGACGGAATCCTTCGCCAAGATCTTGTCGGCTCCCAATCGCGAAATGCTGCGCATCATCGCGCAGGAGAAGCCGGATTCGCTCGACGCCTTGGCCACGCTGACTGGGCGGCAGAAATCCAATCTGTCGCGCACCCTGAAAGCGATGATCGGCTACGGCCTGATCCGCATGGAGCGCGATGGCCGTAAGCTCGCACCTAAACTCATCCACGATCGCGTCGTGCTGGAACTGGCGTTGACCGGCCGTCGCCAGCCATCACGCCGTAAGGAAACCGACCATGAATAAGGAAACTCCATTGGTCGCCATCCGCGCGGCTCTCTACCTCCGCGTCTCGACGACCCGCCAGGCCGAGCACGATGTCTCCATCCCCGACCAGAAGCGCCAGGGCGAGGCCTATTGCGTGTCGCGCGGCTATCAACTCATCGACACCTTCGTCGAGCCGGGCGCATCCGCGACCAACGATCGCCGCCCCGAGTTTCAGCGCATGATCGAGGCGGGGACGTCCAAGCCCGCGCCCTTCGATATCGTCGTGGTCCACTCGTTCAGCCGCTTCTTCCGCGATCACTTCGAGTTGGAATTCTATGTCCGCAAGCTCGCCAAGAACGGCGTGAAGCTGGTCTCGATCACGCAGGAGATGGGCGACGACCCGATGCACGTCATGATGCGTCAGATCATGGCGCTGTTCGACGAGTATCAGTCGAAGGAGAACGGCAAGCACGTCATGCGCGCCCTCAAGGAGAACGCGCGGCAGGGCTTCTGGAACGGCGCGCTCCCGCCGATCGGCTACCGCATCGTCGCGGCCGAGCAGCGCGGGGCCAAGACCAAGAAGAAGCTGGAGATCGACCCGCTGCACGCCGACACCGTGCGGCTGATCTACCGGCTGGCGCTGGAAGGGAATGGCACGTCCGGCCCGATGGGCGTCAAGGCGATCGTCAGCCACCTGAACGCGCGCCGCATCTTCACCCGCGACGGCGGGCGCTGGGGCATCGGCCAGCTTCACCGCATCCTGACCCGGAGCACCTATATCGGCGAGCACGAGTTCAATAAGCGTTCGAAGACCAAGGAACTGAAGCCGATCAGCGAGATCGTCACCGTGCCCGTGCCGCCGCTGATCGACCTCGAAACCTTCGACGCCGTGCAGGCGCATCTGAAGGCCCGCAATCCCAAGGTCACGCCGCCGCGCGTCGTCAGCGGCCCGACCTTGCTGACCGGGATCTGCTTCTGCGAAAAATGCGGGGGAGCCATGACGATCCGCACCGGCAAGGGCGGGCGCTATCGCTACTACACCTGCTCGATCAAGGCGCGGCAGGGCGAGACCGGCTGCTCGGGCCGTTCGATCCCGATGGAAAAGCTCGACACCATCGTCGCCAGCCATATCGAGGATCGGCTGCTCCAGCCCGACCGGCTGGAGGAGGTGCTGGCCTCGGTCCTCGACCGCCGGCACGAACGCGCCGAACGCCGGCAGGACCATATCGCCGAACTGAACCGCCGGGCGGCCGAGACCGAGCTTCGACTGAAGCGCCTCTATGACGCGATCGAATCAGGCGTGGCCGATCTGTCCGACCCGGCGCTGAAAGATCGCATCGCTGGGTTGAAGGCGCTCCGCGACCAGGCGCAGGTCGATGCCGAACGCGCGCAGGCCATGCTCGAAAGCTCCGGCAATCAGGCGGTGACGCCTGCCACCGTGCGCCGGTTCGCCGACGTGGCGCGGCAGCGCATCCGCCTCGACGGGGGCGGCTATCGGCGGGATCACCTGCGCGCCTTCGCCCAACGGGTCGAGGTCGGAGAGGCCGAAGTTCGCATCATGGGATCGAAGGGAGAGCTGCTTCGCACGCTCACCGCCGTTTCCAGCGGGAAATCGGCGGGAATCGGCGTGCCCAGCTTGGGACTGAAGTGGCGGACAGAGAGGGATTCGAACCCTCGGTAGGCTTTCACCTACACACGCTTTCCAAGCGTGCGCGATCGACCACTCCGCCACCTGTCCGTTTCACGCCTGCTCGTGCGCGCCGCCGGAGGTCGATCCGGCGGGAGGCGGGCCTGATAGAACACCATCGCCCCCTCGGCAAGCGCCTCTCGCATCCCCATATGGGGATCAAAGCCATTTTCCGATGAGGGACCCGCCCATGCTGTTCAAGAAAAGCGCCGAACTGCCCACGCCCGAGACCGCCCTGCCCGGCCGCGCCGAGCCCTTGCCCACTGATCTGAACCACTATGTCAGCGGCCATCCGCTGAAGGGGCCCTATCCCGACGGTTTCCAGACGGCCATCTTCGGCATGGGCTGTTTCTGGGGCGTGGAGCGCATCTTCTGGCAGTTGCCGGGCGTGTGGGTCACGTCGGCCGGCTATTCCGGCGGGATCACGCCGAACCCGACCTATGAGGAGACCTGCACGGGCCGCACCGGCCACACCGAGGTGGTCAAGGTGGTGTTCGATCCGGCCGTCATCTCCTACGCCGAACTGCTGAAGACCTTCTGGGAGAACCACGACCCGACGCAAGGAATGCGTCAGGGCAACGACGTGGGCACCACCTATCGCTCGGCCATCTATACGCTGAACGCCGAGCAGCAGGCCGAGGCGCAAGGCTCGCGCGACGCCTATCAGGCCGCCCTGACCAAGGCGGGGCGTGGAGCCATCACCACCGAGATCGAACCGGCCGGCGACTATTTCTACGCCGAGGGTTATCATCAGGGCTATCTGGCCAAGAACCCGGCGGGATACTGCGGCATCGGCGGGACCGGCGTGGTCTGCCCCATCGGGGTCGGCGTGGACGCCTGACGCTTCCTACGGCCGCCGGGTTTCGCCCGGCGGCCAGTCGGCCCCGGCGCCTGATCGGTTGAGAGGAAACCGCTTCGCGATTTTTTCGATGCCGTGAATCAGGCTTCAGTTTCAATCCGAGAGCCTGATCCACGCCTCGGACGGAACCGCGGAGCAGTTCCGTCCGAAACGATCATGCTCTAGGACCGACGAAAAAGCAGGGAGCGCTCATGTCCGCCTTCGTCCATCCCGACGATATCCGCAGCCGGTTCTCGGCCGCCCTGTCCGCCCTGTACCGGGCCGAGGTGCCGCAATACGGCGACCTGCTGACCCTGGTTTCGGACATCAACGCCCAGGCGTTGAAGGCGGATGCGGCCGGCGCCGACCGGCTGGCGGCGTCGGGCGAACTGGCGCGCTTGTCCGAAGAGCGTCACGGCGCCATCCGTGTCGGCACGGCGGCCGAACTGGCTGTCATCGCCCGCGCCTTCGCCGTCATGGGGATGGAGCCGGTCAGCTATTACAACCTGGCCCCGGCGGGGGTGCCGGTGCATTCCACCGCCTTCCGGCCTGTCGATCCGGCGGCCCTGGCGCGCAATCCGTTCCGGGTCTTCTGCTCCCTGCTGCGGCTGGAGCTGATCGAGGACGAAGCCCTGCGGGCCGAGGCGGCCCAGACCCTGGCCCGCCGCGACATCTTCACCCCTGGCGCGCGCGAACTGATCGAGACGGCCGAGCGCGGGGGCGGCTTGGACGCCGATCAGGCCGACCGTTTCGTCGCCGAACTGCTGGAGACCTTCCGCTGGCACGCCGAGGCGACCGTCAGCGCCCAGACGTACGACCGTCTGGTCGCCGCCCACCGGCTGATCGCCGATGTGGTCAGTTTCAAGGGGCCGCACATCAACCATCTGACGCCGCGCACTCTGGACATCGACGCGGCCCAGGCGGCCATGCCCGAACGCGGCATTACGCCCAAGGAGACCATAGAGGGGCCGCCCGCCCGCGCCTGCCCCGTCCTGCTG
The DNA here is from genome assembly GCF_023147505.1 of Brevundimonas sp. EYE_349. Lineage (GTDB taxonomy): Bacteria > Pseudomonadota > Alphaproteobacteria > Caulobacterales > Caulobacteraceae > Brevundimonas. The sequence continues at coordinate 190,997 of NZ_JAHXPB010000002.1, forward strand.
CGCCAGACCAGTTTCAAGGCGCTGGAAGAGGCCATCGCCTTCCCCGGCGCGGACGGCCCAGACTCTCGAGAAATGGTCGCCGGAACCCACACCGCCCGCTTCGGCGAGATCGAGCAACGCGGCTGCGCCCTGACCCCCGCCGGGCGCGCCCTGTACGATCAGGCCCTGGCGACCGGGGACTTCTCCGCCCTGCCCGACGACTGGGACGCGCTGCGTCGGGGCGACCTGGCTTGGTTCCGCTATCGCGCCACGCCGCAAGGGCTGGCGTCGCACGCCGAGACCGCAGACCTGGACGCCCTGATCGCCGCGGGCTTCGTCGTCGCCGAACCCATCACCTACGAGGACTTCCTGCCGGTCAGCGCGGCCGGCATCTTCCAGTCCAACCTGGGCGCCGAGGCCCGCCAGACCGCCTACGCCGTCGATCCCGCCCGCGCCGATTTCGAAACCGCCCTGGGCCGCCCGGTCCAGGACGAGATGGCCCTGTACCGCGCCGAACAGGACGCCTCCATCGCCGCTGCGTTGAAGGCGCTGGGACTGGCGACAGCGGCATGAATCACCGCTCATCCCGGCGAAAGCCGGGACCCAGTTCTTTGGGCGTTTCGACGTGAGATTAAGAGATCGGCGCTGATCCCATGCGCCTGGCGCGTGAAAGCACTGGGTCCCGGCTTTCGCCGGGAGGAGCGGAATGGCGCAATCCCCGAGACCATCCGTCGTCTTGCCTGACCGCGCGGCTGGTCCCATAGACGCGGCCGTGAACCCGTCCGCTTCCCCGACCCAGCGCCGTTACGATCTTGACTGGATCCGGGTCGGCGCCTTCGGCCTGCTGATCTTGTATCACGTCGGCCTGGTCTACGGCGTCTATGACTGGCACGTGCACAGCGCCCACACCTTCGAGTGGATGCGCGAAGCGATCCTGGTCACCAATCCCTGGCGGCTGACGCTGCTGTTTCTGGTGTCCGGCGCCGCCCTGCGCTTCATGACCCTGCGCCGCACCCCGCGCCAGGTGGCCCGCGCGCGGTTCGAGCGGCTAGTCCCGCCCCTGCTGTTCGGCGCGGTCGTGCTGGTGCCCATCCAGGCCTGGATCGAGGCGATGGACAAGGGCGGCTGGCCGGGCGGCGTCGCCGGCTATGTCGCCTGGATGGCGCGCGAGTTCAGCCCGGCGGGCCTGGCCGACGGCGTGCCGGTCAATCACCTGTGGTTCATCGTCTATATCGCCGCCTACAGCATCGTGACCATCCTGCTGTGGCGCCGGCCGGGCCTGATCGAGCGGCTGGGCGATGTCTTGCAGCGGGTCCTGAGGGGGCCTTGGCTGCTGGTCCTGCCGATCCTCTATCTGTCGGCCATTCGTCTGTTTCTGTTCCCCCACTTCGGCATCACGAACATGCTGCACTGGGACTGGTACAACCACGCCCTGTCGCTTGCGGCCTTCGTGTTCGGCTTCTGCATCGTGGGCCGCGAAAGCGTCTGGCGCGACATGGAGCGTTATCGCTGGCTGGCCCTGGGACTGGCCGCCGTCGCCCTGCCGATCATGATGGTTCAGGTCTGGCATCCGGGCGCGCGGGCCTTCTGGGGCGTGCCCAGGGCCTTCGTCTATGGCGTGGATCAATGGGCGACCATCGTCGCCATTCTGGGCTTCGGCTCGCGCCATCTGCGGGCGCGGGGCGGGCCGGTGCTGAACTATCTGACCCAAGCCACCTTCCCTCTTTATCTGGCGCACCAGACCATCCTGGTCGCCGCCGTCTGGATCATCCGGCCCGCCGCCCTGCCGGCGGGGCTGGAGGCGCTGTTCCTGGTCGCCGCGACCTTCCTGGGCAGTCTGGCGGTCTATGAGGTCGTGCGTCGCATCCCCTCCATCCGCCCGCTGTGGGGGCTGAAGCCGCTGGACGACCGTCCCTGGCCGCTGGACCTGAAGGCGCTGATCCGCCCGACCCAGCCCTATCACCGTCGCCGGCGGCTGCTGGGGGTGGGGGTCGCCGCCCCGATCCTGGCCCTGACCGTGGTCGCCGCCGCCATCGCCGCCTATCCCGGCTTCAACAACGCCACCCAGTATCTCAGCGAACTGGGCGGCGCCTCGGCCAGGGCGCCGATCATCTTCAACGGCGGGGTCTTCGTCGCCGGGGTCATGGCGGGCTTGGCCGGGATCGGCTTCGGCCTGGGGATCTACGCCCTGACCGGCGCGCGCGTTGCGGGCTGGGTGATCGCGGTCGTCTTCGTCCTGGCGGGAGCGGGGATGGCGGGATCGACCCTGTATCCCTGGCCCGATCCGCGCCACATGATCATCAACCTGGCCCTGGGCATCCAGCTGGCGCCGCTGCTGCTGCTGTGGGGGCTGCACCGCCGCCGCGACATGCCCCGGCTGAAGGTCTTCCTGGCCGCGACATTCGTGGTCATGGCGATCCTGACCGTCCTGACCAAACACCTGATCCTGCCAGGCACGGTCAATGACGCCAACGTCGGCTGGTGGGAACGAGCCTACGCCATCGTCCTGGTAAGCTGGGTCGGTGTCGCGGCCTGGGTTCTGGACCGCAAACTGCTGGATCACGCCACAGTCTCGCCGCCCCGTCGCCCGGCTTCCGCCGCGCTTGACGTCCCGATCTGAAAAATCCCCGGAAAAATTCGCTGCAATCAACATTGCGTGATTGAAAATCGCGCGAATGTGATCGAGTATGGCGGAACGTGTTGCAGTGCAGCACTCCGCGTCCTTCCTGCCTTCGGAAAGACGATCGGTCAACACGGGGGCGTCCAGAAGCGGCATGAACAAGCTGGCGATCCGGCCTGTCGAACAGGCTGAAATCGAGACTGTCGAGCGGGCTCAGGCGCCGTCCTGGTCCTGGCTGCCCGACGAGGCGCGCCTGGCCATGCCGGTCCAGTCCCTGGCCGCGCCCGACGCCGTGGCCGACCTGACGCCCGCGACCTCCCCGCGCACGGTGGCGCTGCGCCGCCTGGCGCTTCTGGCCGGCACCATCGTCCTGACGGGCCTGTCGGCCATCACCCCCTTCTATCTTTACGCCCGCAACGGCTGGGACGGGACCGAGATCCTGGCCTTCAGCCTGTTCATGGTGCTGATCACCGCCATCTCCTGCTGGTTCGTCAGCGGCCTGATGGGTCTGTTCGTCATGCTGCGCGGCAAGGATCAGCAGGACCTGGCCTTCTCGCCCCACCCGCCGATGCCGCGCACCCGCACGGCCCTGTTGATGCCGCTGTACAATGAGGACGCGCGCGCCTCCTTCGCCCGTCTGGCCATGATCGACCAGTCACTGGCCCGCATGGGCGCCGCCTCGGCCTTCGACATCTTCGTGCTCAGCGATTCGACCAAGGAGGACGCCGCCGCCGCCGAGCGTTCGGTCTTCCAGGCCTTCCGCCTGACCGCCAACTCCAAGGCCTACTACCGCCGCCGCACCGACAACGCCGAGCGCAAGGCCGGCAATCTGGCCGAATGGGTCCGTCGTTTCGGCGGCGCCTATGAGAACATGATCGTGCTGGACGCCGACAGCACCATGGCCGGCGAAACCCTGCTGCGCATGGTTGACGCCATGGAGCGCAATCCGGGCGTGGGCCTGATCCAGACCGCCCCGGTCATCATCAAGGCCCGCACCATCTTCGCGCGCGTGTCCCAGTATTCGGTGCGCCTGTACGGCCGCGTCGCCGCCGCCGGTCTGGCCTATTGGACCGGCTCGGAATCCAGCTACTGGGGCCACAACGCCATCATCCGCACGCGCGCCTTCGCCGCCTGCTGCGGCCTGCCTCACCTGAAGGGCCGCAAACCCTTCGGCGGCCACATCATGAGCCACGACGTGGTCGAGGCCGCCCTGATGCGCCGCGCCGGCTGGGCCGTGCACGTCACCGCCTCGCTGGACGGCTCGTGGGAAGAGACCCCGCCCTCGATCACCGACTTCATCCGCCGCGACCACCGCTGGTTCCAGGGCAATCTGCAGCACCTGGGCCTGATCACGGCCAAGGGCCTGTCGCCCATGAGCCGGCTTCAGCTGCTGATGGGCTGCATGGCCTATCTGTCCTCGCCGCTGTGGCTGGCCTCGCTGATGACCGGCCTGTTCATTCAGATGTTCTATCCGGTCGACTGGTCCAGCTTCTTCTACATCCTGAACCCGCAGTTCACGCCCTTCATGCTGGCCTCCTTCCTGTCGGGCATCCTGCTGATCGGGCCCAAGTTCATGGGCGCGGCCCTGGTGCTCAGCCGCCCGGCCGAGTTGCGCGCCTTCGGCGGGCGCCGCGCCATCGCCCGCGGCATGGCGGCCGAGATCGCCCTGTCCGCCATCCTGGCCCCCATCCTGATGGTCGCCAACACCAAGGCCTTTCTCCAGATCGTCTCGGGCCACGACACCGGCTGGTCGACCCAGCAGCGCGAGGCCGACGGCCTGGCTTGGTCCGACGCCTTCCGCGCCATGCGCTGGCAGATGATCGCCGGCGTGGGCTTCATGGTTCCCCTGTGCGTGCGCCCCGACCTGGCCACCTGGTTCGCCCCGATCGTCCTGCCGCTGCTGCTGGCCGCCCCCATCTCCGTGTGGACCTCGCGCGTCCGCTCCGGCGACGCCCTGGCCAAGAAGGGCTTCCTGGTCACCCCGGTTCAGGACGGCGTCAGCGTCTCGCCGGCCGTTCTGCACACGCCCCGTTCGCCGCTGCGCGCGGTCGCCGGCGGCGTCCTGGCCCCGGTCGCGGCCCCCGCCATGGTCCCGGCCCGCGCGCCGGAGCTTTAAAGACGGCCAAACCGATGCGTGGCGGCCACAGCGCCGCCACAACCGTTACGGTCAAGCTCGACGCGGAGGCGACTTCGCATCACCCTTGGCCCCTGACCTTTTCGGGGAGATGTGATTCCATGGCCCAGTCCAACGGTTCCGACGCCAAGCCCGACCTGCGGCTCGTCGCGGCCGAGGCCGAGATCTACGATCTGATGAAGGCGCCCGAGACCACCGCTGATCGGGTCAAACGCCTGCAGCTCGAAGCTCACGCCCTGGCCCTGGAAGAGATCGAGGCGCTGGAGAAGCTGCTGCTGGAGGCCGCCGCCAAGGCCAAGGCCATCGCCGAGGGCGGCGACGCCTATCCCGTCGGCGCGCGCGAGATCGCCTCGCGCCTGGCCTCCGACCTGCCTAACCGCGCCGAGACCATCAAGACCATCATCCACCGCGTCAGCTGATCGCGCGCAGGGAACGCCTGTCCGCCTCGTCCGCTTCCTGAAGGTCCCGTCCTTCAGGAGCCTTCGATGACCGACACCGCCCGCGCCGACGCCGTCGCCGACCACGAACGCGCCATCCAGCGCGACATCGACGCCAAGGACAAGACGTCCGGCGACGACACATCCTCCGGCGCGGTCCAGGCCGGCGCCCGCCCCTATCCCGAACCGCCCTTCCCCAAACAGCATCAGACAAAGCCGGGCGACGAGGCCGCGCTGGACCCCGCGCCGCTGTACGACGCCCCCTTCTGGAAGGGCTCGGGCAAGCTGGACGGGTTCGCCGCCCTGATCACCGGAGCCGATTCCGGCATCGGCCGCTCGGTCGCGGTCCTGTTTGCGCGCGAGGGCTGCGACGTCGTCATCTGCCATCTGGACGAGGACGCCGACGCCGAAACCACCCGTGCCGCCGTCGAGGCCGAGGGCCGTCGCGCCGTGGTGCTGAAGGGCGACGTCTCCGACCCCGCCTTCGCCGAAGCGGCGGTCAAGGCCACGCTGGACGCCTTCGGCCGGCTGGACGTCCTGGTGCCCAACGCGGCCTTCCAGGAACACGTCGGCGCCTTCGAGGACCTGACCTACGACCATTTCGACCGCACGCTGAAGACCAACCTCTACGGCTATTTCAACATGACCAAGGCGGCGGTGCCGCACATGAAGACCGGCGGCGCCATTGTCATGACCGGCTCGGTGACCGGGCTTCAGGGCAACAAGGACCTGTTGGACTATTCGCTGACCAAGGGCGGAATTCACGCCTATGCCCGATCACTGGGCACGCATCTGGCGCCGCGCGGCATCCGCGTGAACGTGGTCGCCCCTGGCCCGGTCTGGACCCCGCTGAACCCCGCCGACAAGGACGCCGAGGCCACCTCCCAGTTCGGCGCCAAGACGGTGATGAAACGCCCGGCCCAGCCCGAGGAAATCGCCCCCGCCTACGTCTTTTTGGCCTCGCCCCAGATGTCCAGCTTCATCACCGGCGAGATCCTGCCGATCATCGGCGGCTATTCGGGCGGCTGAAGCAACGCTCTCACCGCCGAGTTCATCCGACGGGAGCGCCACGCTAAACACCGGGCCTATAGGTCCTCCCCAAGAGGGCGGGGAGGACGAGCCTTCGCCAAGCGCCGACCTAGGCCAGCACGTCGTCGTAATCGGGATGGCGCTTATGCCAGGCCACCGCATAGCTGCACTGCGGAAACAGCTTGATCCCGCTCTCGCGCGCATGTTCGGCCAGGGCCTGCATGAACCGCCCCGCCGCGCCCGACCCGCGCAACGCCTGATCGGCCTCGACGTGCAGGATCATCCGGGTGTCGCCGCGCACGGCGTAATCGGCCCAGACCTGGCCCTCTCCGCCGTCGCTCTTGAAGTCTTGTTCGAAGCGGTTCTCGTCCGCCTTGTCGATCAGTCGGCCCTGTCCGTCGGTCATGTTTCGCTCCTGTTTCCGAAGCCTCAACCGCCGACCGGCCCGCCGCGTTCCCGCCCGTCAGATCGGGCGGTTCTGCAACAGGTTGATCAGTCCCAGCACGCTCTTGACCGTGAACCAGACGCTGAGCAGGAACCAGATCAGCAGGAACAGAAACAGGAACGGTATGCCGATCAGCACCACCGAGGCCACGGCGCTGACCGCGATCCCGACCCAGGCGGCGATGGTCCACCAGAACACCGACCAGAACAGCGCGATCTGCGCGTCTATATGCTGGCGCGCCACGCCCGTCGCCGTCCCCCGCGCGACGTAGGACACCACCAGCCCGATCAGCACCAGCACATTGGCGCTGGGGATCGACAGGATGAACAGCGCCCAGGCGATCAGCGCGCCGACCTTGCCTTCCGGTTCGCGTCCGGCGATGAATTCGGGGGCGTCGGTCATGATGATCCTTGGTTCAGAACAGCCAGCTGCGGGGCTGGGGAACGGCCTGGCCGCTCTTCAGTTTCAGCACGCCATAGGCGCCGCGCGCCAGTATCCAGATCGCCACGGCGAACAGGACGATCACCCCGACATTGACCACCACCAGCCCGGCGCCGAGCACGGCCGCCCCGATCGCCCCGAACACGGTGCGCTTCTGATACAGGGCATGACTGCCTTCCAGCGCGTCGCCCGCCGTATCGCGCCGCATCACCGCCAGCAGCGCCACCAGGCACGAGGCGCCCAGGGTCGGCACCGCCAGCAGGATCAGCATATAGACCGCATAAAGCCGTATGGGCACGGCCGGGCCGGGCGCGCGCTCGGCCACCCGCTCGGACGCGCGCGGCGTTTCGGCCCGCATCCGGTCGCGCATGACCGCATGGGGGGCGGCGTTCGGCTTCGGGTGCGGGGCGAAGCGGGCGACGGGCTGCACCCCCTCGCTGCGCTCGAACGGTCCCGCCTGGGGCGCCAGGGGCGGATCGAACAGGTCCGGCTCGTCGTCCGGTTCCGGCGCCGGCGTCGGCTCCGGCGCACGCGCCCGCCCGGCCAGCGAGGCGGGCGAGACGAAGCCGACATGGGCGTCGTGATCGGTCTCGTCTTGCGCTTGGGCGGGGGTCTTGGGATCGCCGGGCTCGGCCATGAACAACGCTTCTCTCACGCCGGACGCCCGGCTGGACTCAAGGCGCCGACAATGGCGGTCGGGCGGGCCGGACGCAACCGGGCTTGACGCCCCTCAGCGCGCCAGCACGATCTCGCAGCCGGGGGCGATCACGGCGGCCAGGGCGCCGGGTTTTTCGATCCGCACGGTCGCGCGCCGCACCCGTCCGTCCTCCAGACAGGCCCGCGCCAGCCGTTCGGCGAAGGTCTCCACCAGACCCACGTGCCCGGCCTCGGCGATGGCCCGCGCCGCCTGGGCCACGGTCTCGTAGTCGATGGTGTCGGCCAGCCGCTCGATGGGGCGCGGCTCCAGCTCCAGCGTCACATCGATCACCAGCCGCTGCAGCCGCCCGTGTTCGTGGTCATAGACCCCTATGCCCGCCTCGACCTCCAGTCCGCGCACGAAGACGCTCAACCGTTCGAAACGCAACCGATCGTCCGCCGGCGACGGCGAAACCTGCGACGACTGGACCACGCAGCCTACTCCTGGATGTCGGGGGTGCGCCAGGCCAGATGCTGGCCCCCGTCGACGGCGATCATCTGGCCCGTGACCAGCCGGGCGTCAATCAGCCACAGCACGGCCTCGGCCACCGCCTCCGGGCTGCCGGGCGTTTCCAGCAGGGTGGCGCGCGCCTCGGCGGCGAACTCCTCGGGCGTCTGGTGGATGGACGGCAGGGTCGGCCCCGGCCCGACCCCGTTGACGCGGATGCCCGGCGCCAGCGCCTGGGCCAGGGTCTGGGTCGCCCACCACAGCCCGTTGCGCGACAGACTGTAGGAGAAGAAGCGCGGATCCGGCTTCAGCACCTTCTGGTCCAGCAGATTGACGATGGCCCCCTCGACAGCCTGCGCCGCGAACGCCTCGGCCAGCACGATGGGCGCGCGCAGATTGGTCTCGATATGCGTATCCCAGCTTTCGCGCGCCAGCCCGCCGATCCGGTCGTCCTCGAAAACCGAGGCGTTGTTGACCAGCGCCGTCACCGGCCCCAGCGCCTCGACCGCCGCCGGGATCAGCGCCCGCACCCGCGCCTCGTCCGTCAGGTCCGCCTGCAACAGGCACGCACGCCGCCCCAGGCCCGCGATCTCGTCGGCCAGGCCCCGCGCCTCGTCGCCCGACGCATGATGATGGATCGCCACGTCGAACCCGGCCCGCGCCAGCCTCAGACAGATGGCCCGCCCGATCCGCCGCGCCCCGCCCGTGACCAGGGCGACGCCGCGCCCCGGTCCAGCGACAGCCTCAGTCAACCCGACCGAACTCGAACACATTGAAGGCCGCGATGACGGCGATGAAGCCGAAGATGATGCCGAGCGCCAGCATGGAATGCTCCTGTTGTCCGTCTTGGCTTAGAGCCGGATGGGGCGGGGTTCAAGCGCCCGTCTTGGGCGCCTACAGCGCCGCGGCGATATATTCCGACATGAGGGTCGTCAGATCTCCGAACGTCATCTCGTCCACCTCCAGCTGAAGTCCCTGGCAAAGGGCCGGCAACTGCGCTTCGAATTGTTCGAAATCGCGGGCCATGGCCCGTCCACCCGGCACGGTCTTGGACCGGCTCTGATCCCTCAGCCAACTGGCGACCGCCTCGATGCAGACGGCAGGGTCGTCGCCGTGGGCGTGAATGTCCTGGCCGGCCAGGTCCGAGATGAACCTTTGATACCGGTATCGCTCCGTATCCATCACCAGGCAGCGCTTGCGCTTCTGCACCTCGTCGCCGAACCGTTTCGCACCTAGAAACAGGCCCAGTTCCAGCGGCATGTTGAATCGCGGCAGGGGCGGATCACCGTCGGATTCCGTGCGTGAGATGTCATGGACCCCGTATCGACACTGATCCACAATGTCTGAAATGGAGGCCCAGCGATTCTGGCTGGCGTCATCGACCTCCAGCGCGCATCGGGCGCGAAAACCAGACCGGGTGATGGCGAACACCATCGCCCGGAACATCGTCTGATAAGCGGAATCGAACGGGCAGTTGATAAAGACGTCCCGAGCGAAGGACGCCACTATTTTTGAGACGTCGCTTCGAGACGCGCAGCGATGGCGCCCCTCGCTTCACGAACGGTGAAATGGTTGGACGGCTTGGACGACTTCAGCACCGTGACCCCGTCCGAGGTCCGTCCGAGGCTCACGTAACGTCCGGTGGAGGCGTTACGGGCGATCTTCGGGTTTTGCGCAGGTGACTTCGCCATAGGATCAAGATCATGCATCTTCGTCCGGCGCGCAAGACTTGGCTGTCCGTAATCCGAGCACGAAACGCAACTCAGAGGCCTTGCCCCACCCATGACCTGGCGCATCCACGTCGAACCCTTCACCCGCCCGCTCTTCTTCGCCTGGTCGCGGCTGACGCGGGGCAAGACGCTGGGCGTGCGGGCGGTGGCGGTGGATGCGCAGGGGCGGGTGCTGTTGGTGCGGCACACCTATCTGGCGGGCTGGTGGCTGCCGGGCGGCGGGGTGGACCGGGGCGAGACGACGCAGGCCGCCGTGGTGCGCGAACTGCGCGAGGAGACCGGACTGATCGCGCGCGGGGCGCCGCGTCTGATCTCCCTGCATTCGAACGACCGCTTCTTTCCCGGCGACCATGTGGCGGTCTTTCGCATCGACGCCTTCGAGGCGGGTCCCGATGCGCCGCGCGACGGCGAGATCGCCGAGGTCGGCTGGTTCGATCCTGCCGCCCTGCCCGCCGACGTCAATCGGGGCTGTCGCGCGCGTCTGGCGGAGATTTTCGACGGCGCGCCGGTCGACGCCGACTGGTAGGCCCTGGCGTCACGTCCGCATCTGACGCACGACCATGGCAGCGTGCGACCATGACCCAGGCCGCCCCCGTCTATCGCGTCCGCTCGCAGCAGGTCTGGGACCTGGCGCGCGACGACTATCTGGCGGGCGAGCCTGCGCGCATCGTCTGCCGCCGCTATGACCTGGGGCTGTCGGCCTTTCGCATCCGCGCCCGCAAGGCGGGCTGGCGACGCCAGGATCAGGACGACCCCGATCTCTACGACCCCGCCCTGGCGCTGGAGGCGGTCGAGGATGTCGCCTTTTCCGACATGGCGGCCTCGGCGCGCCGTCGCCTGCAACTGGCCCTGATGGACGGCGAGGCGACCGAGGCCCAGCGCTGGCTGAAGATTTTCGAAACCCTGTCCGTCCTGGCGGCCGAAGCCGGCGATGTGCACCCATTGCACCCTGATTTCGCGCCCCCGCCGTCCGATCAGGGCGATCCGACCGCAATCCCCGCCACAGCCCCCGACGTTGGGACCGAACCGGACGAAGTGCACCCATTGCACCCTGTTTCTTCGTCGGCCGACGCCGACGGTCCCCAGGCGCCCCTCAACCGGGCCGAGCGCCGCCGCCTGCGTCGCGCCCATCGCCGAACGCCGCCCTCCGCAAGCCATGAAAGCCGTGCTAGCCAGGGGCCATGAACCCGTCCCTGTTCGCCATCCTCGTCGTCGTCCTGGCCGGGGGCGCCACCGCGCTCCAGGCGCCCACCAACGCCCGGCTGGCCAGCGCCGTGGCCTCGCCCGTCAACGCCGCCTTCATCTCGTTCGCGGTGGGGACCACGGTGCTGGGGGTGCTGGCCGCCATACTGCACACCCGGCCCGATATGACGGCGGTGCGCGCCCTGCCCTGGTACGCCTGGCTGGGCGGGCTTTACGGGGCCTGTTTCGTGGTCGCGGCCGCCTGGGGCGTGCCGCGTCTGGGCGTGGCCATGACCATCACCCTGATGGTCGGGGGCCAGTTGATGCTCAGCCTGGCGCTGGATCATTTCGGCGCCCTGGGCGTGCCGCACCAGCCGCTGAACCTGGGCCGGATCGCCGGCGTGGGCCTGGTTCTGGCCGGCGTCCTTCTGGTCCGGCGCTCCTGACCCTATATCCCGCCCGATGACCGCGGAGCCCCCCGATTCGAAACTGACCGCCGCCGCCCTGATCGCCGACGAGGCGCGGCGCGCGCCGGACAAGCCGGGCGTCTATCGCATGTATGGCGAGGACGGGTCGTGCCTCTACGTCGGCAAGGCCCGCAGCCTGAAGAAGCGTGTCGTCCAGTATGCGCAAGGGCGGTTCCACACCCAGCGCATCGGCCTGATGGTGGCCCAGACCCGGTCGATGGAGTTGGTGGTCACGGCGTCCGAGACCGAGGCCCTGCTGCTGGAATCCAACTTCATCAAGAAGCTGAAGCCGCGCTACAACGTGGTTCTGCGCGACGACAAATCCTTCGCCGAACTGATGATCCGCAGCGACCACCGCGCCCCCCAGGTCAAGAAGCATCGCGGCGCCCACACCACGCCCGGCCACTACTTCGGCCCCTTCGCCTCGACCTGGGCGGTCAACCGCACGCTGAACACCCTGCAGAAGGCCTTCCTGCTGCGGTCCTGTTCCGACAGCGTCTATGAGACCCGCACCCGCCCCTGCATGCTGCATCAGATCAAGCGCTGCTCGGCGCCCTGCACCGGCCTGATCTCGCTGGAGGATTACGGCGAACTGGTCGATGAGGCAGAGGCCTTTCTGCGTGGCAAGTCGCGCGCCGTCATCGGCCGCCTGTCGGGCGAGATGCAGGCCGCCTCGGACGCCATGGACTTCGAACAGGCCGCCCGCGTGCGCGACCGCATCCGGGCCCTGTCGGCCATCGCCATGGAGAACTCTGTCAGCGCCGACAGCGTGGCCGAAGGCGACGTCTTCGCCCTGCATTCCGATGGCGGTCAGGCCTGCGTCCAGGTCTTCTTCTATCGCGCTGGCCAGAACTGGGGCGGGCGCGCCTATTTCCCGCGTGTGGACAAGTCCGACACGGACCCGGAGATCCTGGCCGCCTTCTTGGGCCAGTTCTACGAGGACAAGCCCATCCCGCGCCTGATCCTGTCCAACGTCCGCCCGCACGAGCTGGAGCTGCTGGAAGAAGCCTTCTCGATGAAGGCGGATCGCAAGGTCGAGATCGCGCGGCCCCAGCGCGGCGAGAAGCTGGCCCTGGTCGACCACGCCCTGACCAATGCCAGGGAGGCCCTGGGCCGCCGCCTGGCCGAAAGCTCGGCCCAGGGCAAGATCCTCGACGAGGTGTGCGAGGCCTTCGGCCTGGAGGCCCGGCCCGAGCGGATCGAGATCTACGACAACGCCCATATCCAGGGCACAAACGCCGTCGGCGGCATGGTGGTGGCGGGGCCGGAGGGCTTCCAGAAGTCCCAGTACCGCAAGTTCAACATCCGGGGCGAAGACCTGACCCCCGGCGACGACTACGGCATGATGCGCGAGGTGATGCGCCGCCGCTTCGCCCGCCTGGTCAAGGACGAGGAGGAAGGCGAGGACGTCGTCCGCCCCGACCTGCTGCTGATCGACGGCGGCGCGGGACAGCTGGCCGAGGTTCTGGCCGTCATGGCCGAGATGGGCGTGGACGACATCGCCGTGGTCGGCGTGGCCAAGGGGCCGGATCGGGATGCCGGCATGGAGAAGTTCTTCATGCCGGGCAAGGCGCCCTTCATGCTGCCCCTGAAGTCTCCAGCCCTCTACTACCTTCAGCGACTGCGCGACGAAGCCCACCGCTTCGCCAACGGCGCCCACGCCAAGCGCCGCTCGATGGACATCAAGAAGAACCCGCTGGACGAGATCGAAGGCGTCGGCCCCGGCCGCAAGAAGGCCCTGCTCCACGCCTTCGGCTCCGCCAAGGGCGTCAGCCGCGCCTCCGTGGTCGATCTGGTCAAGGTGGACGGCGTCAGCCAGCCCCTGGCCGAACGCATCCACGCCTTCTTCCGTAAAAACTGAGCCGGATGTAAAGACCCCGTCATGAGCGACATCGAAGACGAACTGACCGCCGGCTATCGCCGTTTCCGCGCCGACCACTGGCCGACCGCGCGCGCCGAGTATGAAACCCTGGCCACCAAGGGCCAGAAGCCGCACACCCTGATCGTCGCCTGTTCCGACAGCCGCGCCGATCCGGCCCTGATCTTCGACGCCAAGCCGGGCGAGCTGTTCGTCGTCCGCAACGTGGCCAATCTGGTCCCGCCATACGAGCCGGACGGCAAGCTGCACGGCGTGTCGGCGGCGCTGGAGTTCGGGGTCAAGGTGCTGGGCGTCAAGCGGATCGTGGTCATGGGCCACGCCCACTGCGGCGGGGTCAACGCCATGATCCACGGCGCGCCCGAGATCGTCGCCGACTTCGTGGCCCCGTGGATCGCGCAAGGTGCGCCCGTCGTCCAGCACGTCGCAGAGACTGTCGCCCCCGACCAGCTGGAGCGCGCGGCCGAGGAGGCCATCGTGCGCCTGTCGATCCGAAACCTGCGCACCTTCCCCTGGATCGCGGAACGCGAGGCCAAGGGCGAGCTTCAGCTCAGCGGTCTTCACTTCGGCATCGCCGACGGCGCCCTGACCGCCCTGACCGACCAGCCCCGGTTCGAACCGTTGGCCTGACTTGCAGAAAGTAGTGAAAGTCACTACTTTTTGAGCATGGACCAAACCGTCACCGCTTCCGCCGCAAACCGGCACTTCTCCGAACTGCTCCGGCAGGTGGAGGGCGGGGAAACTGTGGCGGTGACCCGACACGGCAAGGTGGTGGCTCGCATCGTGCCCGCCGATCAGGAGGCCGATGCGCGCAAGGCGCGTGAAGCGGCGTTGAAGGCCTATCTGGCTCGCGCCGCCCAACGTCCCGTCATCGATATTGGACCCTGGACGCGCGACGAGCTTTACGAGCGGTGAAGGTCGCCATCGACACCAACGTCCTCGTTTATGCCGAGGGCGTCAGCGGCGCCCACAAGGGCGAAACGGCCCGTCTCCTTATGGACCGACTGAAGACCGACGCCGTCGTGCCGGTCCAGGTTCTGGCGGAATTCTTCAACGTCCTGACCCTGAAAGCGCGCATTCCAGCATCCGAAGCGCGCGGCCTCACGGGTCAACTGGCCGGCTTTTATCAGACGGTTCCAACGACGGATGGCCTGTTGGCTGAGGCTACGGCGCTAGCCGATCTTCATCGACTGAAGATATTCGACGCGATCATCCTTTCCGCCGCCGCCGAAGCCGGGTGCGGCCTTCTGCTTTCCGAAGACATGCAGGACGGCTTCGTCTATCGAGGCGTGACCGTCGCCAATCCGTTCGCAGAGACGCCGCATCCGCTGCTGGCGTCCTTGCTGGAGACCCTGCCATGACCGCCCACCGCGCCAACCCCATTCCCAACATCCTGACCGGCGCGCGCCTGGCCGCCGGGGTGGTGATGTTCCTGATCCTGGCGGGCGCGACCAGCGGCTTCCCCCTGGCCGATCAGTGGATGAGCCCCGACGACCAGTTCGCCCTTTACCGCGTCGCCTTCTGGATCTTCGTCATCGCCGCCTCTACCGACTGGATCGACGGCTTCCTGGCGCGGCGCTGGAACGCCACCACACGCTGGGGCGCGATCCTGGACCCCATCGCGGACAAGGTTCTGGTGACCGGCGCCATCCTGGGCGTGCTGACGTCCGGCTCGGTGCCGCAGATCATCATCCCCTGCGGCCTGATCCTGTTCCGCGAGTTCGCCGTCTCGGCCCTGCGCGAGACCATGGCCGGGCGGATCGAACTGCCCGTCACCCTGGCGGCCAAGTGGAAGACCACGCTGCAACTGGTCGCCCTGGGCTGTCAGCTGTTCGCCCGCAACTGGGACGGTTTCGGCCTGTCGCTGGACTGGCTCGACAACTTCCAGTTCTTCTCGGACGTGCTGATCTGGCTGGCCGCCATCATCACCCTGTGGACCGGCTGGCAGTATTTCCACGAAGCCCGCCGCCAGATGCGGGACCTCTAGGGCCTCAGCGTCAGGCCCGTCGGCGTGGCCTCGAAGGCCGACAAGCGACCCAGGTAGCTCATGCCCAGCAGGGAGTATTCCAGCCCCTGCTCGACCACCAGCGCCTCGACCTGATCGACCCGCGCCCCGGCGACCGAGACGGTGTTCAGCCGAACCGGCGCGGCGCGCACCATGCCCGACGCCGTCTGGATCCGGCCGGTGAAGCTCGCTGGTTCCGGCTGGACCCCGAGCCGACGAGCATCGGCCCGCGTCAGGACCACCACGCTGGCGCCGGTGTCCACCAGCACCCGCACCGCCCTTCCGTCGATCCGGGCGTGGGCCCAGTAGTGGCCGTCGTCGGCCTTGACCACCTGGGCGGCCGTGCCGACTGCGGCGGGCGCCACGACAGCGGCGGGGGCGGTCGCCGCTTGGGCCGCCCCGTCGCCCTCCAGATGCCGGATCGTCAGCGCCGTGGCGAAGGACGCCGTCAGGGCGACGCCGAACACGGTGATGGACTGGAAATCGATGCGGATCATGCCCCCTGTCTAGCGAGGCGATCTTTGGATGCCGTGAAACGACGTGGCTGACGAAAGCTTAAACCCCGCCCAGCTTCGCCGGATCAATCCGGTCGCGGCGCGATGGCAGGTCGGCCATCACCGCCGCACGCGCGTCGTCGCTCAGGGCCCGCCAGCCGGCGATCTCCTTCAGGGTGCGAAAGCATCCGAGGCACAGGCCGCTTTCGCCATCCACCGCGCACACCATGACGCAGGGGCTGGCGATGGCCTTGGGGGGACCGGGAGGAGCGGGATCGGGCGGGGTCATTGTGACGTCCGAACGAAAATCATTCCGACTCCTGACGAATAAATTTGCAAATTCACGAAACTGTCTTATGTTGTCCGATGACGCGAAACGACTGACGGTGGAATCCCATTGGTACGACGCGTCTCTTTTCATCGTTCTGCGAAAGGAGACGCCAAGATGAACGATAAGGAGCGTAACCTCCAACACGCCATGATGTCCTTCGCCCTGTGGGGCGGGATGCTGGTGAACAGTCGGCACATGCCGTCGAACTCGGGCCGGGTGGTCAGCCATCCGTCCAACTTCGTACCGTATACGATCAAGAAACGCTGACGGCCCTGTGCGGCCCAAGCCTGCGGAAGCCCCGGTCTCGCCGGGGCTTTTGCAATTGCGCCCTTGCCTAACCCTGCGGCGCCGGTCGATGACGGGCGCGAACATCGGAGACGACACATGGGCCTGATCGCCGAAGAGCGCCTGATCGCTGAGGAAAGAAGAGGCGCGATCCTGATCTGGACGCTGGACCGCGAGGCGCGACTGAACGCCCTGCCGGACCTGGGCGACGGCGACGAGGTCGCGTCGGCGTGCGAGCGGGTCAACGCCGATCCATCGGTCCGCTGCGTGGTGCTGACGGGCGCGGGGCGCGCCTTCTCGGCCGGCGGCGACCTGACGGCCATGCGGGACCGGCGCGATCTGTTCGAGGGATCGGGCGCGGCGATCCGCGAACGCTATCGCCGCCTCGTGCACCGGATCGTGCGGTCCCTGTATGGGCTGGAGGTTCCGCTGATCGCCGCCGTCAACGGGCCGGCGATGGGACTGGGCTGCGATATCGCGGGTCTGGGCGACATCCGCATCGCCTCGGAGCGGGCCAGCTTCGGCGTGCCCTTCCTGAAGCTGGGCATCATCCCCGGCGACGGCGGGTCGTGGCTGCTGCCGCGCAACATCGGCTACGCCCGCGCCGCCGAGATGCTGTTCACCGCCCGGTCCATCGACGCCGCGACCGCAGCCGAATGGGGTCTGGTCAACCGCGTGGTCGCGCATGACAGGCTGATGGACGAGGCCCTGACCACCGCCGCTCAGATCGCGGCCCAGCCGCCCCAGGCGCTGCGCATGGCCAAGACCCTGCTGCGCCAGGGCCGCGACACGACCTTCGACCAGATGCTGGAGATGTCGGCGGCCATGCAGGCCCTGGCCCATCTGACCGACGATCACCAGGAAGGCGTCGCCGCCGTGCTGGAAAAGCGACCAGGCGATTTCAAAGGAAACTGAACGGGGCTGGCGGCCCCGAAACGAAAAAGGGGCGCCGCAGCGCCCCTTCCCACGACCGATCGGCGGCGTCGGTTACTTCTGCCCCGCCGGACGCATGGCGGCGGACGGGCTGACGCCGGCCTGGACCGGGCGGGCGACGCCGGCCTTCTGACCGGGCTTCATGAACTTCACCAGAACGCGCTGGCCGATCAGGAAGGGCGTGTCGTCGGCCGAGACCACCACCTCGACCACCCGCTCGTCGGTGCGGGCCGAGGGGTCTTCGGATTGGAGCTGACGGGCGCCGAACACGGCGGCGCGGCGCAGCACGCGGCCCACGGTGATCTTGGTGGGATCGCCTTCCGGGGTCAGCTCGACCTCCTGGCCGACCGTGACATTGGGGATGTCGGCCTCGACGATCTCGGCGCGGACGATGCGGGCGGTGTCCGGCTCCAGATCAAACATGGCCGTTACGTTCAGGGTCGAGGCGCCGGCGCCGGGCTGGGCGTAGCGGCGGGCGATCCGGCCGTCCATCGGCGCGCGGATGACGGTCAGTTCCTGATTGTAGCGGGCCTCGGCCAGACGCGATTGGGCCGTCTGGATCGCGGCGTCCTGAGAGGCGATGCGCGCCTCGGCCTGGGCGATCTGATCGCGCGCCTGGTCCAGCCGCTGGGCCGCGACATTGTTGGTGGCCGACAGTTTCGACAGGCGGTCGTATTCGCGCCGCGCCGTGGTCAGTTCCACCCGCGACATCCCCAGCTGGGCGCGCGCCTCGGTGACGGCGGCGGCGGCGCTTTGGGCGGCCAGGCGCGTCTCGTCGTCTTCCTGGCGGGCCAGGATCTGGCCGGCGACGACGCGGTCGCCCTCATTGACCAGAACCTCGCGCACCACGCCGCCGCGACGGGCGGCGACCTTGATCACCCCGCCCTCGACGTCGGCCTTGCCGTTGGCGATGGCGGCGTAGGGGCTGTCGATCTTCTGGGACGCCTCCTTCTCCTGCTGCGCCTTCTTGGCGGCCCCGGCCTTGGAGAAGGCCATGAAGCCCCCGGCCAGCAGCACGATCAGGACCAGTCCGATCCAGAGCCATTTGTTCTTGAGGAAGGCGGGCATGACGGCAGGGTCCGTTCGAGAGAGGGCTTAGTGGGACGCCAGCTGGGCGTCGGGATTGGGGATGCGGCGTTGATCGTCCAGAATCTTGCCGTCCTCGATGTGAATGACGCGGTCGGCCCAGGCTTCCAGACGCGGGTCGTGGGTCACGCAGATGACGGCCGCGCCGTGTTCGGTGGCGGCGCGACGCAACAGACGGATCACAACCTGGCCGTTCTCGCCGTCCAGGGCCGAGGTTGGTTCGTCGGCGAACAGGATCTGGGGGTTCTTGGCCAGGGCGCGGGCGATGGCCACGCGCTGCTTCTCGCCGCCCGACAGGGCGCTGGGCCGCTGGTTCAGGCGATGGCCCAGCCCCACTTCCTCCAGAGCCGTAGTCGCCCGCGCCTTGGCTTCGGACTGGGACAGGCCCTGATACTTCAGGACCGTCATCACCTGCTGCAGCGCCGTCAGCGACGGGAACAGGTTGAAGCCCTGGAAGATGAATCCGCAGTGGTCCAGGCGGAACTTGTCGATCCGGCCCGCGCCGTATTTCCACAGGTCGTCGACGTCCAGGATGTCGACCCGGCCCTCCTCGGGCTTCAGCAGCCCCGACAGATTGGCGATCAGGGTGGACTTGCCCGAGCCGGACGGCCCCATGACCATGGTCAGATCGCCGTGCCGCGCGTCGAAGTCTACGCCCTTCAGCACCTCGACCCAGCTGCGGCCGGTCTTGAACCGTTTGACCAAGCCCTTGGCCTCGATGGCGAAATCGCCGTGCTTGCCGTGCGTGGTGGTATGAGAGGTCATCGCAGCAGATCCGCAGGCTGGCTCTTCTTCAGGACGCCCAGCGACAGGAAGCCGGAGCCCAGGGCGATCAGCACCAGCATGGCCGAAACCATGAGCACCATCGTCGGCGGGAAGGACATGGTCAGGCCCGTGCCGGCCGCCAGCAGGCTGACCAGCCAGGTCAGGACATAGGCCGCCAGCACGCCCGCGATGCCGACCCAGAAGCTGAGCTCCAGCACGATCCGACGCAGCGACCCCATGGAGACGCCCAACGCCCGCAGCGAGGCGAACTCCTTGATGTTGGCCATGATGGCGCCGCGCAGCGTCTGCCAGGTGATGGCCACGCCGATCAGAATCCCCAGGAACAGCGAGAAGCCCAGCATGATGGCGATGAAGCTCTCCTTCATCATCGCGCCCTCATTGGCCTTGGCCAGGTCCTGACGGGTCCAGGCCTTGAACTGGCCGTTTGCGATGGCGTTCAGCTGGGCCACCACGACAGCCGCGCGGGCCGGGTTCTTGATCTGCACCATCAGCGGCCCGACCCGCTCGCCGGTGTTGGCCTCGCCCAGCATCCGCAGGGTGTCGCGCGACATGACCACGGTGGCCTGCATCATGTTGGGATAGCCCTGGGTCACGGCCGCGACCCGCACGGTCTTGCCGTTGTAGGACGCCTGGTCGCCTAGCTTGACGCCCAGACGTCCCAGGGCGGTCTGGTCGACCGCCACGGCGTAGGGCTGGCGCAGGGCCTCGACCAGGTCGTCGGAATAGTCGGTCGGCACCGTCACCGCGCCGGGCACGGCGTCGATGGTGGTGACATTGACGAATTCCATCTTCTTGGCGCCCTCGGACGCCTTGCCCTGCGTATCCTGGTTCTTGACGATGTTCTGCCAACGACCGCCCGAACCATCCAGGTCGGCGACGGCGATCACCTCAGGGTGCTGATAGACCACCGGCATGATGCGGCGGGGCACGCCCGACGGTCCGCCGTTGAACAGGGCCGTTGCGCCGGGGCTGAGGATCATGATGTCGGCGCGCGCACGGTCGATCTGGGCCGTGAACGCCTTGCCGATGCCCATGAACATGCCGACCTGGGCCAGGACCAGCAGACCCGAAAAGGCCAGCGCAACGATGGCGGCCATGTAGCGGCGCCATTCGTAGAGCAGCGTTGAAAGTGCAAGCGACATGAACCGGCGGTTCCCCCGAACTGGGCGCTATCTGACCGCGAGCCATCGCACCGCCAAGTTAAATCGCAGTAAGGCTGGGGTCGTGTTCGAGCGGGCCTGATCGGTTGCGCCGTATTGAACACGAGATTAAGGCCCGTGCAGCCCTTGGCGCCGGCCCATCGTCGGCGTTAGTTACAACATAACAGATGGGACAGGCTGTCCCACGTTCCGGGAAACACGCCGCCATGTCCTTGCCCTCGCTTCGTCTCACCGCCTCTCTCGCCGCGCTCGGCGCCGCGACCGCCGTGCTGTCGGCGCCCGCTTCTCCGGCCAAGGCCGACGAGGGGATGTGGACCTTCGACAACTTCCCCATCGCTACGGTGAACCAGAAGTACGGGACCAACATCGATCAGGCCTGGCTGGACCGGGTCCGCAACGCCGCCGTGCGCCTTCAGGGCTGCTCGGCCTCGCTGGTGTCGGGCGAAGGCCTGGTGCTGACCAACCACCACTGCGTCGTCTCGTGCGTGCAGGACCTGTCCACGGCCCAGAACGACTACGTCAAGAACGGCTGGATGCCCGGCTCCCGCGAGGAAGAGAAGAAGTGCCCCGGCCAGACGGCCGAAATCCTGACCGACATCACCGACGTCACCGACCGGGTCGTCGGCGCCGGCGCCGGGCTTGAGGGCGCCGCCTTCGTCCAGGCGCGCGCCGCCGAGATCGACAAAATCCAGAAGGAGGTCTGCGGCGACGACCAGAAGCTGACTTGCCAGGTCATCAGCTTCTATCGGGGCGGCCAGTACAAGCTGTACAAGTTCCGCAAGTATGACGACGTGCGCCTGGTCTTCGCGCCCGAGTTTCAGGCTGCCTTCTTCGGCGGCGACCCGGACAACTTCAACTTCCCCCGCTACGCCCTGGATGCCGGTTTCCTGCGGATCTACGAAGACGGCAAGCCGGTCGCTACGCCGAACCACCTGACCTGGAACGCCAATGCACCCAAGGAAGGCGACGTCACCTTCGTCGCCGGCAATCCCGGCTCCACCCAGCGCCTGCTGACGGTGGCCCAGCTGGAGGCGCTGCGCGATCAGCAGATGCCGCTGACCCTGATCCAGTCGTCCGAACTGCGCGGCCGCCTGCTGGAGTATTCGACCGCGGGCGAAGAGGCCAAGCGGGTCACCGTCGATCCGCTGTTCGGCCTGGAGAACAGCTTCAAGGTCTTCTACGGCCAGCAGGGCGCCCTGACCGATCCGGCCTTCATGGCCACCAAGCGCCGCGAGGAGCAGGAACTGCGTCAGCGCGTCGCCGCCGACCCGGCCCTGGCCCAGCGCATCGGCGACCCCTGGGCCGATCTGGAGCGCGTCTCGACCGCGCAACGCGACCTGTATCTGCCCTATCGCCAGCTGGAATCGGCGGCGGGCCAGCGGTCGCAGCTGTACAGCTACGCCAAGGCCATCGTCCGCGCCTCCAAAGAGCGGGCCAAGCCGGTCGCTGAGCGCCGCGCCGGCTATTCCGACGCCGACATCGCCTCGCTGGGCCGCCGCCTGGCGACCGAGACGCCGATCTCGACCGATCTGGAGAAGATCTTCCTGGACTTCTGGCTGTCCAAGACCCGCGAGTATCTGACCGTCGATAACGCCAACGTTAAGGCGCTGCTGGGCAAGGAAAGCCCCGAGCAGGTGGCCCAGCGCCTGATCGACGGCACGCGCCTGGCCGATCCAGCTTTCCGCGCCCAGGCCCTGGCCATGACGCCGGAGCAACTGGCCGCTTCGGGCGATCCGCTGATCGCCTTCGTCCTGGCCAATGACGACGCAGCCCAGGCCGTGCGCACCCAATGGGAATCGGCCGTGTCCGGCCCGACCAGCCGCGCGGGCGAAAAGATCGCCCAGGCCCGGTTCGCGGTTTACGGGACCAACCTGTACCCCGACGCGACCTTCAGCTTGCGCCTGTCCTATGGCCAGGTGAAGGGCTGGACCTATCGCGGCGTGACGGTGGAGCCCTTCACCCAGATCGGCGGCCTGTATGAGCGCAACACCGGCGCCGAACCGTTCAATGCGGCGACCGACTGGCTGGCGGCCGAGAACAAGGTGAACAAGGCGACCGTCTATGACTTCGTCTCGACCAACGACATCATCGGCGGCAACTCGGGATCGCCGGTCATCAACGCCAAGGGTGAAGTCATCGGCGCGGCCTTCGACGGCAACATCCACTCGCTGGGCGGCAGCTTCGGCTACGACCCCGAGCTGAACCGCACGGTGACGGTCTCGACCGCCGCCATCACCGAGGCCCTGCGCAACGTCTACAACCAGCCGCGCCTGCTGCGCGAACTGGGCGTGCGTCGCTGATCAAGGACGGAGTCTCCTCCCCGCTTTGCGGGGAGGGGGACCGCGAAGCGGTGGAGGGGCTCTTCACTACCGCGCCGGGGCCTGTCATGTGTCGCAGAGCCCCTCCGTCACGACGCTGAAGAAGCGCCGCGCCACCTCCCCGCACAGCGGGGAGAGACTTCAAGGATCGCTCCATGCGCCCTCTTCTCCTCGCCTCCGCCGCCCTTATCGCCTTCGCCGCCACGTCGGCGCGCGCGGAGGAAGGCATGTGGACCTACGACAACTTCCCGATCGCCCGCGCCAACCAGACGCTGGGAACTAACATCGACCAGGCCTTCCTGGATCGGGTGCGGCTGTCGTCGGTGAAGTTCGGCGGCTGTTCGGCGGGGGTGGTGTCGGGCCAGGGGCTGGTCATGACCAACAACCACTGCGTCGCCACCTGCGTCGCCAACCTGTCCACGCCGCAACAGCAGTACGGCGAGACGGGCTTTACGCCCAAGACGCGCGAGGAAGAGCGCAAATGTCCCGGCGCGACAGCCGAAATCCTGACCGACATCTCCGACGTGACCGAGCGGATGCACAAGGCCGGCGAGGGCCTGGACGGCCAGGCCTTCACCCAGGCGCGCGAGGCCGAGGCCGGGCGCATCGAGACCGAGGCCTGCGGCGCCGACCCCAAGATCCGCTGCCAGGTCGTCAGCCTTTATCGCGGCGGCCAGTTCAAGCTCTATAAGTTCCGCAAATACACCGACGTGCGTCTAGCCTGGGCGCCGGAAGACCGCGCCGCGACCTTTGGCGGCGATCTGGACAACTTCTCCTTCCCGCGCTTCGCCATCGATGCGGCCTTCATCCGCCTGTACGAGGACGGAAAGCCGGTCGAGACCCCGACCCACTTCGTCTGGAACGCCGACAAGCCGACCGAGGGCGAGGCCGTCTTCGTTTCGGGCAATCCGGGCGCGACGCAGCGCCTGCTGACCATGGATCAGCTGGCCACCATCCGCGACGTGGTCCTGCCGCTGGATCAGTTGATCGCATCCGAACTGCGCGGTCGTCTGATCCGCTATTCCGAAGAGGGCGAGGACCAGGCCTTCATCGCCATGGACCCCATCGTCGGCGTGGAGAACACCTACAAGCGCGGCCTGGGCCGGATGCGCGCCCTGACCGACGCCGACTTCATCCAGGCCAAGGCGGCGGCCGAGGCCGACTTCATGCAGCGTTACGCCGCCGCCGACGCCAACGGCTCGAACCCGTGGGAGGCGCTGAAGACCATTCAGCCGCTGGCCCGCGAACTCTACGCGCCCACCGCCCTGCTGGAGGGCGGCACCGCCATGGGCACGACCTCGGTCGCGGGCGGATCGCAGCTGTTCCAGTGGGCCAAGGCCATCGTGCGCGGCGCGCAGGAGCGGGCCAAGCCGTCGGACCAGCGTCTGGCCGAGTTCGCCGACAGCCGCCTGCCCGGCGTCGAATCCGGCCTGTTCGCTGAAAAGCCCACCTATCCCGAACTGGAGCAGATCCGGCTGGAATGGTGGCTGTCCAAGACCCGCGAATGGCTGACGGTCGACAGCCCCTACGTTCGCACCCTGCTGGGCAAGGAAAGCCCCGAGGACCTGTCGGCGCGCGTCGTCGCCGGCACCAGGCTGGCCGATCCGGCGGTGCGTCGCGCCCTGTGGACCGGCGGTCTGGCGGCGGTTCAGGCGTCCGACGATCCGATGATCCAATATGTGCTGTCGATCGACGCCGACGCCCGGGCCGCCCGCGCCGAGTGGGAGAACAAGGTCAAGGCGCCGACCGACCGCGCTTCCGAACAGTTGGCCGCCGCCCGCTTCGCCGCCTATGGCGACGCGGTCTATCCCGACGCGACCGGCACTTTGCGCCTGACCTATGGCAAGGTCGAAGGCTCCGACGTGCCGGGCCAGCGGTTCGGCGCCTTCACCACCTTCGCCGGCCTGTGGGACCGCGCCACCGGCGCCGAGCCGTTCAAGGTCGCGCCCAAGCTGATGGCCGCCAAGGACCGGATCGACCCGAACGCGGTGATGGACATGGCCGTGTCCACCGACACCATCGGCGGTTCATCCGGCTCGCCCGCCGTCAACGCCAAGGGCGAGATCGTCGGGGCCAACTTCGATTCCACCGTCCTGACCCAGCGCAACGCCTATGGCTACGACCGCAACACCAACCGCAGCGTGATCGTGACCACCCAGGCGGTGACGGTGGCCCTGCGCGATGTCTATGGGATGGACCACCTGCTGACGGAGCTGGGCGTCCGCCATTGAGCCGGATCGCCTTTCGGGCGGCGACGTCCGACGATGTCGCCGCCCTGCATCCGTTGATCGAACGGGCGTATCGCGGCGAGACGGCCAAGGCCGGATGGACGCACGAGGCCGACCTGCTGTTCGACAGGCGGACCAGCGCCGAGGAGTTGGCGGGTCTGATCGCCGATCCCGATCGGGTCATCCTGCTGGCGCACGACGCCGACGATCTGGTCGGATGCGTGCAGGTCGCCCGGGCCGGCGAGGACCGGGCCTATCTGGGGATGCTGACGGTCGAGCCGACGCTGCAGGCGTCCGGCCTGGGGCGTCGTCTGCTGGCCGTCGCAGAGGCCGAGGCCGTCGCCCGGTTCGGGGCGCGGCGCATGGAGATGACCGTGATCCATCGCCGCGCGGAACTGATCGCCTGGTACGCGCGGCGCGGCTACGCCCCGACCGGCGAGACCCGCCCCTTCCCTGTCGATCCGCCCCGGCCCGAACTGGCGTTCGTGGTGCTGGAGAAGGGGCTCTGAACCTGTCTTTCTCCGTGTGGGAGAAGGTGGCCTAAAGGGCCGGATGAGGGTCGAGCGACGGGCCAGGTCGTAGCACCCGACCCTCATCCTTTCGCGCCGGAACGCCGGCTGTCGCCAGCGTGCGTTCAAGCCCTCTCCCAACGGAAGCAGGTAAGATGTTCGCAGCCTCTTGCAAAACGGACACGACTGTCCATTTAAGCGCGTCACCATGTCGCGCCCTGCCCCCAGACCTGTCCGAAAGGACGCCGTTCAGAACCGCGCCGCCCTGTTGCAGGCGGCGCGCGTCGTGCTGTCCGAACAGGGGCTGGACGCGCCGCTAGACCTGATCGCGGAAAAGGCCGGGGTCGGGCGCGGCACGCTTTATCGTCATTTCGCCGACCGCACCGAACTGGCGCTGGCGGTGCTGGAGGCCGATGTCGCGGACCTGGGGCGACGCACCGACGAACAGGGCGACGACCCGGCCGTCTTCTTCTGGTTCCTGGACCGGCTGGCCGAGGACATGATCCGCAATGCGGGCCTTGCGGGCCTGGTGCGGAACGTGCGGTCGCCAGACGCGCTTACTCCCTTGCGGCAGAGCTTGATGGAGGCGGGCGCCGCATCGCTGAAGCGGGCCCAGGCCGCCGGTCTGGTGCGGGAGGATATGCGGCCGATGGACATTCGTCTGATCGCCACCCTGCTGGGCGCCGGTTTCCAGGGCGCCGACGCGGCCGAGCGCGAGGCCGTGTCCCTGCGCACCCGCGAGATCATCCTGGACGGGCTGAAGTGAGGAGGCGTTCTGATGGCCCGCGCCGACCGTCACTGGCATCTGCCGTGGGACCAGTATGTCGCGACGCTGAAGCCGCACGAACTGCCCACCCTGCCCGGCTCGCCCGCCACGCCGGATCACGCGCCCTGGCTGAGGGTGCAGTACGCCCTGACCGGGGTTCTGGTGGCCATGGTCGGCGCGCTGGGCAACGCCGCCGTCACCGCCAACATCACCAGCCTGCAAGGGTCGCTGGGGATCACCCTGACCGAGGCGGCGTGGCTGCCGGTCGTGTTCGTGATGACCAACGCCTGCATGAACCTGATCCTGGTCAAGTTCCGTCAGCAATACGGCCTGCGCCTGTTCACCCAGATCTGCCTGGGCGCCTTCGTGGCCACCTGCGCGGCGCACCTGCTGGTCGACAACTATGAATCGACCCTGGTGGTTCGGGCGGCGGCGGGCATGGCGGCGGCAGGCCTGAGCAGCCTGGGCTTCCTCTATATGATCCAGGCCTTTCCTGCCAAACACCGCCTGAAGGGGCTGGTGATCGGCATCGGCCTGGCCAGTTTCGCCGTGCCGATCGCGCGCCTGGTGATGCCGACCCTGCTGCAACTGAACGACTGGAAGGCGTTTTACACCTTCGAGCTGGGGATGGCGCTTCTGGCCTGGGCGGCGGTGCAGGTGTTGCGTCTGCCGCCGGCCGAGCGGCTGAAACTGTTCGAGCCGCTGGACTTCCTGACCTTCGCCCTGTTCGCGCCGGGCGTGGCGCTTCTGGCCGCCGCGCTGGGGCTGGGGCGGATCGTCTGGTGGACCGAGGCGGCGTGGATCGGCTGGGCCCTGGTCGGGTCGATCATCCTGCTGAGCGTGGCTCTGGCGATCGAGCACAATCGCGCCAATCCGCTGATCAACACCCGCTGGCTGACCGGCAAGGACGTGCTGCGCCTGTTCGGGGCCGTCATCCTGATCCGCGTCACCCTGTCGGAACAGACCTCGGGCGCGGTGGGGTTCCTGACCGTCGTCGGCCTGGGCCAAGACCAGCTTCACGGCCTGTTCCTGCTGATCCTGTTGTCGATGGTGGCGGGCACGGCGGTCAGCGCCCTGACGCTCAACATGACCAAGCTGCACAAGCCCATCGCCATCGCCCTGGGTCTGATCGCCATCGGCGCCTTCATCGACAGCCACGCCACCGTCCTGACCCGCCCGGCGCAGCTGTATTTCAGCCAAGCCCTGGTCGCCTTCGCCTCGGCCATGTTCGTGGGACCGGCCCTGCTGATCGGGGTGGGACGGGTGCTGCAGACCAATCCACGCAATCTGATCAGCTTCATCGTCATGTTCAGCGTGCTGCAGAACGTGGGGGGATTAGCCGGATCGGCCTTGGTCGGCACGGTCCAGGTCCTGCGCGAGAAGTTCCATTCCAACGAACTGGCCGCCGGGATCGACGCCATGAACCCGCTGGTCGTGCAACGCCTGGCCCAGCTGTCCGGCGCCTATAGCCACGTCGTCGGCGACCCAGCGCTTCTGAAGGCCGAGGGCGTGGCCCTGCTGAGCCGGCAGGTGACGCAGCAGGCCAATATCCTGGCCTATAACGACGTCTTCCTGCTGATTTCCGTCATCGCCGCCCTGGGCTGCGCCTGGGTCACGGTCATCCACCTTCTTCCCCGCTTCAAGGCCCGCAAACAGGCGCGCCAAGACGCCCGGCTGGCGGCGCAACAGGCCGCCGCAGCCGCCGCCGTCGACTGAAACCTACCGAGAGCCGAACCGACATGACCGACACCACCGCCCCGACCTCCGCTCCTGCTCCTCAACCCGTCCCGGCGCCCGCCGAGCCGAAGAAGCGCGTCCTGTGGTCGGTAGTGGCGGCCTGTATCGCTGTGCTGGCCATCGGCCTGGTGCTCTACGCCTGGCAGTTGCCGCCCTTCACAGGCCATATCCAGCGGACCGACAACGCCTATGTGCGGGGTCAGGTGACGCTGATCAGCCCACAAGTCAGCGGCTATGTCACCCAGGTTCCGGTTCAGGACTTCCAGACGGTGCAGCAGGGCCAACTGCTGGCCCAGGTGGACGACCGCATCTATCGCCAGCGGCTGGAGCAGGCCGAGGCCAGTCTGCACGCCGCCGAGGCGGCTCTGTCCAACTCGACCCAGACCCAGGCGTCCGCGCGGGGGTCCGTGGCCCAGCAGCGCGCCTCCATCGCCGCCGCCGAGGCGACGCTGACGCGGGCCCAGGCCGACGCCAATCGCGCCCGCACCCTGAAGGCCGGCGGCTGGGTCGCCCAGGCCAATGTCGACATCGCCGAGGCCGCCCTGCGCAGCGCCCAGGCGCAGGTCGCCCAGGCCCGCGCCGCCGAAGGCATCGCCCAGACCGGCGTCACGTCCGCCGTGGTCGGCCGCGACAGCCTGGCCGCCGCCGTGGAAAACGCCCGCGCCGCCGTGCGCCTGGCCCAGATCGACCTGGCCAACACCCGCATCGTCGCGCCGCGCGGCGGTCGGCTGGGCGAGGTCGGGGTGCGTCAGGGCCAGTATGTCACGGCTGGCACCCAGCTGATGGGTTTGGTGCCCGACGTGGTCTGGGTCACCGCCAATATGAAGGAGACGCAGATGCGCAATATCCGCGTCGGCCAGCCCGTCACCCTGACCGTCGACGCCCTGGGCGGCCAGACGCTGCGCGGCCGCGTCGAGCGCATCGCCCCCGCCGCCGGCTCGGAGTTCAGCGTCATCCGCCCGGACAACGCCACCGGCAACTTCACCAAGGTCGCCCAGCGCATCCCCGTCCGCATCCGTATCGATCCGGGGCAAGAGGCCGCGCAGCGCCTGGCGCCGGGGATGTCGGTGGTGGCCAAGGTGGATACGGCAGGCTGATCTCAGGACGCCAAGGAACAGGTTCGCCCGCGCTGCGCTCCCTCTCCAACAAGAAGGAGAAGATCATGGACCGCGAACAGACCAAAGGGCGCGAAAAGAACGGCGCAGACCCTGCCGGAAAACCGGATGGGGCCACTTCCGACAAGGCGGTGAAGCGTGTTGGTCAGGCCGAGCAGAAGAGCGCCGGGCCGGACGGCCCGGACGCCTCGGTCATCGGCGACACCTTCAAGCGCAAGCCCTAGGCGGCGCGGCGCGCAGACAGCTGCGCCGCCAGGAGGTGGGCGTCATGCGCCCGCATCCGCTCGAAATTGCCCAGGCCCAGCGCCAGGGCGCGCATGACCTCGGTCTGGCGTGCGTGTTCCGGGCAGGCCGGCAGGGACGGCTCGGCCCGCGCCAGCTCGGCGTCCAGTTCGGCCATCATCCGGGCCAGGATTGCATCGTTCATCTGATCCTCCATCACGCCGCCGACCGCCGCAGACGGTTAGAGCATGGCCGGAACAAATGAGGAACACCGAGTCGATCGTCAGCCTGTGGACGAACGAAAAAAGGGCCGGGCGATGCGTCGCCCGGCCCTTCTGTTTCAGGATCGCTGCAGGATCAGCTGTCGGCCTGCCAGCCGCCGGCCAGGGCGCGGAACAGGGCGATCTGATAGGTGGTGACCAGGGCGTCGGACTGGGCCAGGGCCGCATCGGCCGCCGCCTGGGTGCGCTGGGCGTCCAGCACCAACAGGAAGCTGTCGGCGCCGGCGTTGAAGCGCAGGCGCGACAGGTCGGCGGCGCGGGCCGCCTGATCGCGCGCCTCGGTCAGGGCCGCGCGGCGGTCCAGCTCGTTGGCGTAGTTGCTCAGCGCCGTCTCCGTCTCCTGCAGGGCGGTCAGCACCGTCTGGTCGAATGTGGCCAGGGCCGCGTCCGACCGCGCGCCGGCCGCCTTGATCTGAGCCCGCGCGGCGAAGACATTGGGGAAGGACCAGCTGATCAGCGGGCCGAAGCTGAAGCGGAAGTTCTGGTCTTCGCCCAGATCGCCGGACTTCAGCGCGGTCGAGCCGTAGGAGCCGCCCAGGCTGATGCGAGGAAACAGGTTGGCGGTCGCCACATTCACGCGAGCGGCCGCGCCGGCCAGTTCCGCCTCGGCTTGGCGCACGTCGGGACGCCGGGCCAAAAGCGCGGCGCCGTCGCCGACCGGGATCGGCTGGGACAGCTGCGGCGGACGCACGCAGGACGCCGCCGCCTGGCTGGCCTCGGCCGGGGTGCGGCCGATCAGGGTCGACAGGCGGAACAGCGCCTCGTTGCGGGCGGCGCGCAGGGTCGGCAGGGTCGCCGCCGTCTGGGCCACGGCCGCGCGGGCGCTGGCCACGTCCAGCCCTGTGCCGGCCCCGCCGTCCAGCAGGGTCTGGGTCAGGCTGGCGGTGTTGCGTTGCAGCTCCAGCGTCCGTTCGGCCACCGCGATCTGGGCGTTGGCCGAGCAGGCGTCGGCATAGGCGCGGGCGGTCTCGGCCGCGACCGTCACCTGAACCGTAGCCAGAGCGGCCTCGGCGGCGCGGGTGTCGGCGCGGGCTGTCCGGATGGTCGATTCCACCCGGCCGAACAGATCGACCTCATAGGCCGCCTGGATGCCGACGTCGTAGGTGTCGACCTCGGGCGCCTTTTCGCCCGCCGGCAGGCCGGGGACGGTGGCGGCCGAGGCGCGGCTGCGCTGGGCCTGGGCGCTGGTCGTCGTGGTCGGGAAGCGGCCGACGCGCGCCTCTGACAGCGACGCCCGGACGGCGCGCAGATTGGCGAAGGCGGCCTCGAGCTGGTTGTTCTCGGCGAAGGCCTGCTGGATCAGGGCGTCCAGTTGCGGGTCGTCGTACAGCCGCCACCAGTCGTCGCGCGCCTGAGCAGTCGAGACGGTAGGGCTGGTCGAACCGACGAAGGCGCCGGTTCCGGCGGTCGGCAGGTCCGCCGTCGGCGCCTTCGGCCCGACCGCGCAGGCGGCCAGCAGGGCGCTGGACGCTGCGGCGGTCAGGAGGCTGAGCGTAGTTCTGCGGGTCATCAGATGTCCCCTCCCCGGCCGGTCACGGGCGCAGGCGCGTTCGGATCGGTCAGGTCGCTGGTTTCGTCGTAACCCTCGATCCGATCAGGGGTCGAGGTCGGCTTGGGTCCCGGCTTGTGACCCTGCGGCAGCTTGGACGACAGCCAGCGGCAGACCACATAGAAGACCGGGGTGAAGATCAGGCCGAAGAAGGTCACGCCCAGCATCCCCGAGAAGACGGAGGTGCCCAGCGACTGACGCATCTCCGCGCCCGGACCCGACGCCAGCATCAGCGGCACGACGCCGAGAATGAAGGCGAAGGAGGTCATCAGGATCGGACGCAGGCGGGTCTTGGCGGCGGCGACCGCCGCGTCGAACCGGTTCATGCCCTGCTCTTCCTCGGCCTGTTTGGCGAACTCCACGATCAGGATGGCGTTCTTGGCCGCCAGGGCGATCAGCACCACCAGCCCGATCTGGACCAGGATGTTGTTGTCCAGGCCCCGCAGGTTCACCCCCACGATGGCGGCGAGCAGACACATGGGCACGATCAGGATGACCGCCAGCGGAAGCGTGAACGCCTCATACTGCGCCGCCAGCACCAGGAAGACGAACACCACCGCCATCAGGAAGATGACCGTCGCGCCGGAACCGGCCGCCTTCTGCTGATAGGCCAGGCCCGTCCATTCGTAGGAGAAGCCCTGCGGCAGGGTCTGGGCGGCCATACGCTCCATGACCTGCAGCGCCTCGCCCGACGACACGCCCGCCGCGGCGTTGCCCTGAAGCTCGGCCGCCGGGAACAGGTTGTAGCGGACGATCCGCGACGGGCCCGAATCGTTCGTCAGATTGGCCACCGAACCGATCGGCACCATGGCCCCCGACGCCGACTTGGTCTTCAGATTGGCGATGTCGGCGATGTCGTCGCGCGCCTGCGGCTCCGCCTGCGCCGTCACCCGGAAGGTGCGGCCCAGCATGTTGAAGTCGTTGACGTAGGACGAGCCGAGATAGACCCCCAGGGTGTCGAACACGGCGCTGGGCTGGACCCCCATCATCAGCGACTTGTCGCGGTCGACGTCGGCGGTGATGCGCGGCGAGGCGGTGTTGTAGGTCGAGAAGACCTGGTTCACCTCGGTCGGCGCCTGGGCGGCCGCGCCCATCATGGCGAAGGTCGCGCCTTCCAGCGGACGATAGCCGGCGCCTTCGCGATCCTGGATCATCATCGAGAAGCCGTTGCCGGTGCCCAGACCCTGAACCGCCGGAGGGGCGATGACGAAGATCTGCGCGTCCTCGATCTGACCCGTGGCCTGGGTGATGGCCCCGGCCAGGGCCGTCGCGGCCTCCTGCTTCGAGCGCTCCTCGAACGGGTTCAGGCGCACGAAGATGGTGGCGGCGTTGGAGCCGAACGAGAAGCTGGAGCCGTCCAGGCCGGCGAAGGCGATGGCGCCGTTCACGCCGTCGGTCTTGCGGATGATGTCGGTGGCGCGCGTCATCACGGCCTCCGTCCGATCAAGCGAGGCGCCGGCGGGCAGTTGGATCACGCCGATCAGGAAGCCCTGATCCTGTTCGGGGATGAAGCCAGAAGGGGTGTCGATCAGGCGCCAGGCGGTCAGGCCCAGCAGGCCGGCATAAACGATCAGCACCAGGCCGACCGTACGCACCAGACGCGCGGTCAGACGACCGTAGCGATCCGACAGCCAGTCGAAGCCCTCGTTGAACTTCCGCCCGGCCCAGCCGCCGTAATAGACGACCGCGCCCAGGACGCCCGGCTTGCGGGCGTGTTCGTGGTCCTTCTTGTGCGGCTTGAGCAGCAGGGCGGCCATGGCCGGCGACAGCGTCAGCGACACGAACAGGGAGATGACCGAGGCCGAGGCGATCACCACCGCGAACTGGCGGTAGAAGATGCCGGGGATGCCGGGCACGAACATGGTCGGGATGAAGACCGAGATCAGCACCAGACCGATGGCGATCAGGGCGCCGGACACCTCCTGCATCGAGCGATAGGCGGCCTCCTTTGGACTGAGACCCTCGCTGATGGCCCGCTCCACGTTCTCGACCACGACGATGGCGTCATCGACGACGATGCCGACCGCGAGGACCAGGGCGAACAGGGACAGGGAGTTGATCGAATAACCCAGCGCCAACTGCACCGCGAAGGTGCCGACCAGGGCCACGGGAATGGCGATGATCGGGATGATGGCCGCACGCCAGGTCTGCAGGAAGACCATGATGACGATGACGACCAGGATGACGGCCTCGACCAGCGTATGCTGAACCGACTCCACCGAGGCGGCGACGAATTCGGTCGGGTTGTAGGGCACCGAGATGTTCATGCCGGCCGGCAGATCGGCCTTCAGGGCCTCGACCTCGGCCAGGACGCGGTCAGCGGTGCCGAGCGCATTGGCGCCGGGCTGCTGCACGATGGCGATGCCGACGCCGCGCTGGCCGTCGAAGAAGCCGCGAATGCCGTAATCCTGGGCGCCCAGTTCGATCCGCGCCACGTCGCGCAGATAGGTGACGCGCCCCTGAGCGTCCGTCTTCAGGATCACCTTGGAGAACTCTTCGGGATCGCTGAGGCGGCCCTGAACCTGGACCGGCAGCTGGAACGCGGCGGCGCTGTTGGCGAAGGGCGGCTGGCCGATGGAGCCGGCGGCCGCCTGGACGTTCTGGGCGCGCAGGGCCGAGACGATCTCGGGACCCGTCAGACCGCGCTCGGCCGCCTTGGCCGGGTCGATCCAGACGCGCATCGAATAGTTGCCGCCGCCGAACACCTGGACCGCGCCCACGCCCTCGATCCGCAGCAGGCGGTCGCGCAGGGTCGAGTTGGCGTAGTTGCCGACATAGTCGTTATCCAGCGTGCCGTCGGGCGACGTCAGGCCAAGGATCATCAGGAAGCCGCTTTCGGCCTTGTTGACGACCACGCCGGTCTGACGGACCGCCTCGGGCAGGCGGGGTTCAGCCAGGGCGACCCGGTTCTGGACCAGCACCTGAGCCGCGTCGAGGTCGGTTCCAGGCTGGAAGGTCACGGTGATCGCCACCGCCCCGTCCGAGGTGGACGAAGAGGTGATGTAGAGCATTTTCTCGACGCCGTTCACCTCCTGCTCGATGGGCGCGGCGACGGTCTCGGCCAGGGTCTCGGCCGAGGCGCCGGGATAGGCGGCGTTGATGGTGATCGTCGGGGGCGCGATCTCGGGATACTGCGACAGCGGCAGCAGCGGATAGGCCGCGATGCCGATGATGGAGATCACCACCGCGATCACGGCCGCGAAGATCGGCCGATCAATGAAGAAACGGAAGATGTTCATGGCTTAGCCAGCGGGAATGGAGTTGGCGAACGAGGCGCTGGACGCTGGCGCCGCCTGGGTGACCGGCGCCTGGGAGGCGTCGGCGGCGACGGGTTCGATCTTGCCGTTCTTGGGGGTGACCTTGGACCCCGGCTGGGCGGCGCGTTGCAGGCCGGCGATGATGACGCGGTCGGTCGGGGCCAGGCCCGAACGGACGACGCGCAGACCCTGGACGATCGGGCCCAGTTGGACCGCCTTGTTCGTCACGGTGCCGTCGGCGTTGACCACGGCGACGGTGCGGCGGGTCTGATCCGTGCCGATGGCCGAATCCGGCACCAGCAGGGCGTTATAGGCCCCAGCGCCGGCGACCTGGGCGCTGCCGAACATGCCGGGGCGCAGGAAGCCGTCGGCGTTGGGCAGGATGGCGCGCAGGCGGATCACGCCCGAAGCGGTGTCCACGGCGTTGTCCGAGAAGTCCAGACGGCCGGTGTGCTTGTAGGTGCTCTCGTCCTGCAGGCGCACGTTGACCGTCGCGCCCTGGTTGGCGCCGCCCTCACGCAGGTACTTCAGCAGCACCGCTTCCGAACCGTCGAAGACGAAGTGGATCGGCCCGCCCGAGATGATGGTGGTCAGGACGTCGCCCGCCGACGATCCGCCGGCGATGACATTGCCCGGATCGACGCGACGGTCCGACACCCGGCCCGAGGTCGGCGCCGTGACGCGGGTGTAGTCCAGGTTCAGGCGCGCATTGCGGACCGCGGCGTTGGCGGCCGCCAGATTGGCCTGGGCCGCATCGACGGCGGCCTTGTTGGAATCATACTCGGCCTTGGACACCGCTTGGGACGCCAGCAGCGTCTCGCTCCGGGCCAGGTTGGCGCGGGCCAGGGTCAGCTGCGACTGCATCTGAGCGACCTGGGCCTGGGCCTGGGCCAGGGCGGCCTGCGCGGGGCGGGGGTCCAGGGTGAACAGCAACTGGCCGCGCTGGACCATCTGACCGTCGCGGAAGTGGACGGCCTGGATATAGCCGCCGACGCGGGCGCGGACGTCCACCGTCTCCACCGCCTCGAACCGGCCGGTGAACTCGTCCCAGTCGCGCACCTGCTGCTGCAGGGGCGTCGCGACCGTCACCGGAGGCGCGCCTTGCGCCGGCGCTTCCGCCTTAGGCGAACAACCATAAAGCGCACCCGTCACCATGACGGATACCGCCGCAATCTTCAGCCCGCGCATCTGCGCAATCTCCCTGTCGGAGGTAAATTCCTGTCGAGCGGACAGAGGCCAATGGGGAGTCGGCCTTGTCAACGCATGGTGACTTGATGGTCGGAGCCGTGGCGCTTGTCAACACGCGTTGACAAAGCCATATGGGAGCTACGGTTATTGTTCTGTGGAGTGTCACACCCTTGTTATGTCCCGGCCCACGCCCGAGAAACGCCGCCGCCACGCGCACGGCCATTCTCGATGCAGCGCGCGAAAGGTTCGCGGCCGAGAGCTATGACGACGTCGGCATGCGTGACATCGCCCGCGACGTCGGGGTCGACGCCGCCCTGATCAGCCGATATTTCGGCTCCAAGGACGATCTGTTTCTGGCCGCGCTGGACAGCTGCGGCGACGGCAGCAGCCTGATGTCGGGCGACAAGTCCGAGTTCGGCGCGCGCGCGGCCAACGAGATCGTGTTCGAGCCCAAGACCGCCGAAAAGCTCAAGGGCATGTCGATCATGCTGCGCTCCATCGGCTCGAACAAGGCGGCGGAGATGGTGCAGACGACCTGCACCGCGCGCTTCTTCGGCCCCCTGGAGGAGTGGCTGAGCGGACCGAACGCCACGGTGCGCGCGCGGCTGCTGGCCGGCTTCATCATGGGCATGTCCGTCAGTCGCGAGCTGGGCGGGGGCAGTTTCAACATCGAACCGGCCCAGTGCGAAGAGATGCGCGACCGGCTGGCCCCCATTCTTCAGGCGTTGATCGACGGCTGATCGTCGCGGCGGAATGACAGAAGGGCGCGGAGGTCTCCCTTCCGCGCCCTTTGTCTTGTCCGGCGTCTCGCTCCTTAGTGCGAAGCGGTCGTCGTCACCTCTGTCCTCGCCTTGGTGCGGATACAGGCGATGGCGAAGATGGTCAGGCCGACGTAGCCCAGCATCGGCACGATGAACGCCGGCTGCAAATTGCCCGCCGCGTCGGCGATGCGCGCCGCCACCTGCGGCAGCAGGGCGCCGCCGATGATGCCGAACACCAGCAGGCCCGACGTCGCCGAGGTCGGGGCGGTGGACCGCTCCAGCGTCAGGGTGAAGATGGTGGGGAACATGATGGAGTTGAACAGACCGATGGACAGGACGGCATAGGCCGCCGTCGGTCCGCCCAGCTGGCTTACGGTCAGGCACAGGATGGCGGCCGCGACCGTGCAGAAGGCCAGGACGATACCAGGGCGCACCTTGGTCAGGACGGCCGAGCCGATGAAGCGGCCGACCATGGCGCCGCCCCAGTACAGGGCGACCATCTTGCCCGCCGTCTCGATGGGGGCGTTCAGGATTTCAGGGCTTTCCAAGAAGTTGGTCAGCATCCCGCCGATGGCCACCTCTGACCCGACATAGAGGAAGATGGCCAGGGCGCCGAAGATCGCCCAGGGCGAAGACAGGGCCTTCAGCGGCGACACGGCCTCGGTCGTCGCCGGGGCGGCGGCGTTGATCTTCTTGCGCGCCGTGAAGATGAAGACGGCGACCAGGGCGAAGAAGGAACCCATGCCCAGGAAGGCCATGTCGATGCTGCGCAGCGACTGGGTGCGGGTTGCGGCGGTCACGACCGCGCCGGCGGCGAAGACCCCGCCGGTCAAGAGGACGTGCGACCCCAGCCAAGGCCCGATCGTCGTGCCCAGCGAGTTGAAGGCCTGCGACAGGTTCAGACGGCTGGAGGCGCCCTTGGGGCTGCCCAGCTCGGCGACCAGCGGATTGGCGGCGACCTGCAGCAGGGTGACGCCCGAGGCGATCACGAACAGGGCGATCAGCACGCCCGGATACCAGTCGGCGGCGGTCGCGGCCGGCACGATCAAGCAGCCCGCCACCATCACGATCAGGGCGCCGATGATCGAGCGGCTATAGCCCAGCTTGCTCAGCACCGAGGCGGCCGGCAGCGACATCAGCCCATAGGCGATGAACCAGGCGAAGGTGGTCAGGAAGGCTTCGGCGTTGTTCAGGTCGAACACCCGCTTCACGGCCGCGATCAGCGGATCGATCAGCGAGGTGGCGAAGCCCCAGGCGAAGAACAGGGTGGTGACATAGGCGAAGGCCAGGCCTGCGCCCTGGCGTTTTCCAGCGTCCGTCGTGGTCATGAAAGTCAGATCCCCCAGAGGCGTCATAGGCCGCGCTGCGCCGCGCGGTTCTTCAGATCGACGTGGTTCCGACATCGCAGGCCGTGCGTCCAGCCGAAAAGCGCGCCCTGTAACCAAACTTTTGCCGCCGCACGAAAAACGGGCCGCCCCGCGAACGGGACGGCCCTCAGTCTGCTCGGAGAGAAAAGGATCAGAACTTGTAGTTCAGACCGACCGCGAAGGTGCGGCCATAGTGCTGGTAGTCGATGGTCTGACGCTCATCACCGTTCTGGAAGGTCTTGAACGGTTCGTCGGTCAGGTTGTTGACCTGGGCCAGAACGGACAGACCCTCCAGCGCGCCAGACTGGAACTCGTAGCCGATCTGGGCGTCGACCACGGTTTCCGCCGCCACAGAACGCAGGGTGCGGCCGTTGCCGAAGCCGGCGACCTCGCCCAGGTAGTCCGAGCGATAGCGGGCCGAAATCCGCGACTGGAAGCCGTACCGCTCATAATACAGCGAGCCGTTGATGACATTCTCCGAAAGACCCGGCAGGGCGGTCGGCGCCTGGGTCGGATCGGGCTGGACCTCGCTGTCCGTCGTCGAGGCGCTGAACTGGGCGCCGAAACCTTCCAGCGCGGGATGGAAGATGTCGAACGGCGCCGAGATCGACAGCTCCAGACCCTTGATCCAACCGCCTTCGCCGTTGTCGGGGGCCGAGGACTTGCCGAAGTTGATGACGGGCGTCACGCCGCCGGTCGGATAGCCGGTGAAGTCGAAGATCTGATCGTGGTTATAAACGTAGCTTTCCAGATGCTTGTAGAAGGCCGCCAGCGAGATGTAGCCCTTGCGATTGGCGAAATACTTCTCGAACGAAATATCCGCCACGTCAGCGATATAGGGGGTCAGCGTCGGATTGCCTCCAGAGGCGCTCCAGGGAGAGTTCTGGTCGGCCGACGCATTGCCATTATTCTTACCGTTGTCGAACGAATAGTTCCGCGAGGCGCGCATGTCGTCCATGCGGGCGCGAGCCAGGGTGCGGGCGGCCGCAAAGCGCACGAAGGCATCGTCCGCAACCTGCAGGATGAAGTTCGAGCTGGGCAGGATCTCCAGATAATCCTTCCCGCCCGACACCGCGACCGTTTCCGATACCCCGAGTCCAGCCTGACGGGCCGAGAAGCCGGTGGAACTCTGGTCCGTATAGACGAACTGCATGCCCACATTGCCGGTCAACGGCAGGCCGAACAGGTTGTGGTCGATGTTGGCGCGGACATAGGCGGTGGAGACCTTCTCGGTCACCTCCCAGTTGCCCGAGATGACATCGGCGTTCGGGTTGCGAATGCGGTTCAGCGCGCCGCTGTTGAGCAGTCCCAGAGCGTCATAGCTCAGCACCTGCGAGATGCCGAGATAGCCCAGGTCGGTCGGGTCCAGCAGGAAGGCGGTCGGCACGGTCAGATCGCCGCCGCCGGGGACGCCCAGATAATACTGATCGT
Organism: Brevundimonas sp. EYE_349; assembly: GCF_023147505.1. Classification (GTDB taxonomy): domain Bacteria; phylum Pseudomonadota; class Alphaproteobacteria; order Caulobacterales; family Caulobacteraceae; genus Brevundimonas. Next base: position 230,290 of record NZ_JAHXPB010000002.1, read on the forward strand.
TGACGAAGGTCTTCTGACGTTCGGTGTAGTTGAAGCCGAAGTCGATCGACTTGAACGGGCTCTGGTGCAGTTGGCGCGTGACCGAGAAGCGGGCGGCCTTCAGCTCGTCCTCGATGGACGGGGTGTTCAGATAACCGGCCTGACCCTCGGGGATCACGTCGCCGCCCCAGCCCTGCGGGCTGGTGATCTTGATCAGCGTCGGATCGGCGTAGTTCAGACGACTGGTGAAGCGGGTCACGCCGTCGCCGGTCAGCTGGAAGCCCAGGGTGTCCAGGGCGCCGTTGATGTTGCGGCCGGTGCCGGCGTTGGTTTCCAGGATGATGTCGTTACGCTCGACCTTCGAATAGCTGAGGTCGAGGTTCGCCGACCAGTCGTCGCTGAGCGTGAACTCGGTGTTCCAGCCCAGGGCCGTGATGTTGCTGTCGCGCTTGTTCAGGTCGTTGCGGACCACACCCTTGATGTTGTCCCAGGTTCCCGCGACGATCAGGCCATCCTCGACCGTGTAACCGGGACGCAGCGACGGCGCCGGACGGCAGACGTTGGGGGTCGCGACGTTGTTGGTGATCTGACAACCGCCCAGAACGACAGGATTGGTGCTGCGGTTAGGATTTTCAGCCAGGCCGCCCCAGGCCAGCGGGAATTCGATGCCGCGCAGAACCTGGGTGTTCTTGAACTCGGAATAGAAGGCGTCGATCGTCGAGTGGATACGGTCATTCGGGCGCCATTCCAGCACGCCCATATAGCCGTCGCGCTCCAGCTCCGACGACATGACGTAGGGCTTGACCCCGCCCGTCAGCAGATTTCCGTCGCTGTAGTTGGGATAGCCCCAGGCGTTGAACCGCTCGGACTGATAGGGCGAGCTCATGTGGGCGTAGCCCAGGGCCACGCCCAGGGTGCCGTCCAGGAATTGATCGACGTAGGAGACGGTGTAGCGGTCGCCCTTGTCGGTGGTGCCCGAGTTCAGGGCGCCGATGTCGTTCCACTCGTGGCGATAGTTCAGGGCGATGGCCTGGCGGCCATAGGCCAGCGGGCGCACGGTGCGCAGGTCGACTGTGCCGCCCAGGCCCTGGCCGATCAGGGCCGAATCCGGGGTCTTGTAGACGACGACGCTGGACAGCAGTTCGGCGGGGAACTGGTCGAACTCGACGCCGCGGTTGTCGCCGGTGGTGACCAGCTCACGGCCGTTCAGCAGGGCGGTGGTGAAGTCGGGGCCCAGACCCCGGATCGAGATCGCCTGGCTGCGGCCGTCCAGCCGCTGCATCGTCACGCCCGGCAGACGCGCCAGGGATTCCGCGATGGACACGTCCGGCAGCTTGCCGATGTCCTCGGAGGAAATGACCTCGACGATCGAGGTGTTGTTGGCCTTGGCCGAGATCGAGGCTTCGATCGAGCGGCGAATGCCGGTGACGACGATTTCGCCGACTTCGGTCGGCTGGTCGCCCGCCTGAGCGGTGGTCGTCGCGGTGGTCTGGGCGTGGGCCGAGCCGACCGTCATGACGGCGGCGGCGCCGAAGGCGACACCGGACAGCAGACGCGCGCGTCGGTTGAGACGTTGGAACATGATCATCCTCCCTGGGGCTGATCGCATTTCTGAACGTCGCGACCCTAAGCCGTCGCAAAAATATGCAAATCTTCGCGGACCTTGCAAGCAGTTAATGTTGCCGCCGCCTTACGGCCTTCACAAGGGCGGGATTTTTGCAGCTGCAACACCTGATAGCGGCTTTAAGGCACGCATAGTGTTTGCATCGCAGCAAAAACAACCCGCGTTGACAGCCGGGGCCATTGCTGCAAAATCTTGCAAACTGATCTGGAAGGCTTTGCATCGGCCAGACGTGTGGGAGCGACGACCATGAACACCGCCAAGACACGAAACAGATGGCGCGCGGCTGCGGCCGCTGCCGCCCTGATGTCCGCCGGCTCGGCCCTGGCCCAGACCGCCCCGACGCCCGCCGGGCTGAAGGCGCTGCGCCAGCGCCCGCCCCAGGACGAGGTGATCTATTTCCTGCTGCCCGACCGGTTCGCCAACGGCGATCCGGCCAACGACCACGGCGGCTATGCCCCTCAGCGGCTGGTCAGCGGCTTCGATCCGACCGACACCGACTTCTATCACGGCGGCGATCTGGCGGGCGTGATCCAGCGGCTGGACTATATTCAGGGTCTAGGCGCGACGGCCGTGTGGCTGGCGCCCATCTTCAAGAACAAGCCGGTCCAGACGCATGGCGACTACACCGGCGCGGCGCACCACGGATACTGGATCACCGACTTCACCACGGTCGATCCCCATTTCGGCGACGAGGCGACGATGCGCGCCCTGGTCGATGCGGCCCATGCGCGCGGCATGAAGGTGTATCTGGACATTGTGGCCAACCACACCGCCGACGTCATCCGCTACCGCGAATGCCCGCAGAACGACTGCGCCTATCGCAGCCGCGCCGACTATCCCTATACGCGCAAGGGCGGGGTGGACGGCGCGCCGATCAACGACAGCTTCGACGGACGTGACTTTTCGCGCCTGATCCGGCCCGACTATGCTTACAGCCCTTACGTCCCGGCGGGCGAGGAGAACGCCAAGGTTCCGGCCTGGCTGAACGATCCGATCCGCTATCATAACCGCGGCGAGAGCACCTTTTCGGGCGAAAGCAGCCTGGACGGCGACTTCGCCGGTCTGGACGACCTGCTGACCGAGGATCCGGTGGTCGTGCAGGGCATGATCGACATCTTCGGCGGCTGGATCGATCGATACGGCATCGACGGCTATCGCATCGACACCGCCCGCCATGTGAACCCCGAGTTCTGGCAGGCCTTCATCCCCGCCATGACGGCCCGCGCCGCCGCCAAGGGCATTCCCAACTTCCACATCTTCGGTGAGGTCTATGACCCCGATCCGGCGGTGACGGCGCGGTTTACGCGGGTCGATGGGTATCCGGCGGTGCTGGATTTCCCGTTCCAGAAACAGGCGACCGACGTGGCGGCGGGCAAGGTCGGGACCGACGCCCTGGCCAAGCTTTTCGACGCCGATGCGATCTATGCGAACGGCGCCGAGACGGCCGCCATCCTGCCGACCTTCCTGGGCAATCACGATATGGGCCGGATCGGCTTCTTCGTGAAACAGGCGAACCCGAACGCAGACGACGCCGAACTGCTGGCCCGTATCAAACTGGCCCATGCGCTTATGATGTTCAGCCGAGGCGTGCCCACCCTCTATTACGGCGACGAGCAGGGCTTCGCCGGCGCGGGCGGATACGGAAACTCACGCCAGGACATGTGGCCCAGCCGCACGCCGATCTATGCGAACGAGACGCCCGTCGGCGGCCGCCGAGCGGCCTATTCGACCGAGGCGCCGCTGTATAAGGCCATAGCGGAAATGGCGCGTCTGCGCGCCGCCGAACCGGCGCTGCGTCGCGGTCGTCAGGTCGTTCGGGCCTATGGCGACAAGCCGGGTCTGTTCGCCCTGTCTCGCCTGACCGACGACGACGGCGAGGTGCTGGTTCTGTTCAACAGTTCGACCGCCCCCGTCAGCGCCCAGGTCGAGGTGGAGCCCGGCTCGCTTCGGTGGCAGGCTTTGCGCGGCGACTGCGCGGCCCGTTCGTCGGCGCCCGCCAGCGTCGCCGTTCGCGTTCCCCCTCTCGATTACCTTGTCTGCAAGAGCGTGCCGTGACCGCCCAGCCCATCGACTTTTCCCCGGCGGCCGTCGCCCCTGCACTCGGCCACGACTGGTGGCGGGGCGCGGTCCTGTACCAGATTTATCCGCGCAGCTTCGCCGATGCGAACGACGACGGCGTGGGCGACCTGCGGGGCATCACGGCGCATCTGGACCACGTCGCCAGCCTGGGCGTGGACGGAGTGTGGCTGTCGCCCTTCTTCAAGTCGCCGATGAAGGACTTCGGCTATGATGTGTCGGACTATTGCGACGTCGATCCGATCTTCGGGAGCCTGGCCGATTTCGACGCCCTGATGGCGCGCGCCCAGGCGCTGGGGCTGAAGGTCGTCATCGACCAGGTCTTCTCCCATACCTCGGACGAACACCCCTGGTTCACCGCCAGCCGCACCAGCCGCAATGGCGAATACGCCGACTGGTATGTCTGGGCGGACGCCAAGCCGGACGGCTCGCCCCCGTCGAACTGGCAGTCGGTGTTCGGCGGCCCGGCCTGGACCTGGGATGCGCGGCGCGGCCAGTATTACATGCACAACTTCCTGGCCTCTCAGCCTCAGCTGAACGTCAGGAACCCGGCGGTGCAGGACGCCCTTATCGCGGCGGCGCGGTTCTGGCTGGATCGGGGGGTGGACGGTTTCCGGCTGGACGCCATCAACTTCGCCATCCACGACCCGTCGCTGAAGGACAATCCGCCGATCCAGGACGGTAAGAAGCGGACACGGCCGTTCGACTTTCAGGACAAGATCTACAACCAGTCCCATCCCGACATCATCGGCTTCCTGAACCGCATCCGGGCCCTGACCGACAGCTATGACGCCCGGTTCACCGTGGCGGAGGTCGGCGGCGACCACGCCGACCGCGAGATGAAGGAATTCACCGCCGGGAACGACAGGCTGCACTCGGCCTACGGCTTTCTCTACCTCTACGCCGACACGCTGAAGGGCGAACTGATCGGCCAGGGCGACCAGATGTGGCCGGACCAGCAGGGCGAGGGCTGGCCGTCCTGGACCTTCTCGAACCACGACGCGCCACGCGCGGTGTCGCGCTGGGCCAAAGGGCGCGACGAGAAGGCGTTTTCGGAGATGGCGCTGCTGCTGCTGATGAGCCTGCGCGGCAATGTCTTCGTCTATCAGGGCGAGGAGTTGGGCCTGCCGCAGGCCGAGGTGCCGTTCGAACGGCTCGTCGACCCCGAGGCCATCGCCAACTGGCCCCAGACCTTGGGACGCGACGGCGCCCGCACCCCGATGCCCTGGGTCGAGACCGCACCCAACGCCGGATTTTCGACGGTGGAGCCGTGGCTGCCGGTCGATCCACGCCACCTGTCCCTGTCGGTCGATACGCAGGAGGCGGACCCGAACTCTGTCCTGCACGCTGCGCGCCGCATCATCGCTCTGCGTCATGCCCACCCGGCGCTGCGCACCGGCGGGCTGGAGATCGAAAGCGCCGGCGACCTCGTGGTCTTCCGCCGGTTCGAACGGACTGCGGGCGGCGAGCGCCTGCTGTGTGTGTTCAACCTGGGCTTCGAGGCCTTGGACTGGTCCCCGCCCGTCGGCGCGCGCCCGATCGCGGCGGTCAACTGGACGGAAGCGGACGGCGCGGCGCTGAAGCCGCTGGCCGGCCTGATCTTCGCCGAAGCCGGATGAGGGGTTCAGCCGCCGCAGGTCTCGCGAACGATCAGTTCGGTCGGAACGCGCTCGGACCGGCCCGCGCCCATGCCCGTCGACGCGCCGCCGTGATCCAGCAGTTTGGACACCATCAGCCGACCGGCCTTCATCGTGTCCTGGGCGATGGTGCTGAGCGCAGGGCGCGAATAGCGGCTGAAGGGCACATTGTCGAAGCCGATGACCGAGACCTGACCCGGCACATCGACGCCGGCGTGCAGCAGGGCGCGCACGGCCCCCAGCGCGATCTGGTCGGACGCCGCCACCACCCCGTCGAAGGCGACGCCGCGTCGAATCAGGGCGTCCACGGTCGCCTCTGCCGATTCGACCTCGAAATGGGCGGGCACGATCCGTTCGGCGTTCGCCTCCAGCCCGGCCTGGGTCAGGGCGTCCAGATAGCCGCGATGCCGCTGCATGGCCTCGGGCGGATCCAGGTCGCCCAGGAAGACGATGCGCTTTCGCCCCAGCCGCGCCAGATGCAGGGTCGCGCGGCGTCCGCCCGAGATATTGTCCGAGCCGATGGAGCAGTAATCCTGATCCGGCAGTTCGGCGCCCCAGACGACAAATCGGTGGTCGGCGTCCACCAGCCGGTTGAAGGCGGAATGCAGGCTGGACTGGCCCAGGAAGATCACCCCGTCCGCCCGGCTGGTGTTCAACGCCGCCGACAGTTCGTCATAGTTGGCGGGCGAGATATGGCTCATCAGCAGGTCGCAGCCGCGTTCGCGCGCCGCCTCGCCCACCCCGGCCAGCAGTTCCAGGAAGAAGGGGTCGCTGAGGCGCCCTTCCCGCCCCTGCGGGCGCGGCACGACCAGGGCGATGGTGCCCTGGGCGCCGATGGGGCCGGCCGGCATGTGACGGCGGAACGGATAGTCATGCTCCTTGGCCAGCTTCCAGATCGTCTGTTTGGTGCGGTCGTTGACGGCGGGGCTGTCGTTCAGGGCGCGCGAGGCGGTGGCGATAGACACCCCGGCCAGGCGGGCGATGTCTTCCAGACGGGTGGTCTTGCGGCTCAAGGTCGCGGGTCCTTACGGCAGCATGGTGAAGCTGCAAATTTTTCTGCAAATATTTCAGCCACCGTTCGCGGCGGTTGGCAAGAGGCGGCGTAACGGAGTTCCCATGATGCAGCGCAGATCCTTTCTGGCCCTTGGCGGCGTGTCGATCCTGGCGTTCGGGGCGACGGGTGTTCGGGCCCAGACAACGCCCGCCCATGCCCGCGCCTCGTCGCCGGGCGGGGTGCTGACGGTCGAGGCCTTCACCGACAATGACGGGCGGCCGATGTATTCGGTCCTGCGCCAGGGCCGGGTCGTGGTGGCGCCGTCCAAGCTGGGCTTCCTCTTGACCGACGCCCCCGCCATTGAGCGCGGTCTGGCGATCACCGCCGGTCAGCCGGTCACGGTGGATGACACCTGGGAGCAGCCGTGGGGCGAGCGCCGCTTCATCCGCAACCACTACAACGAATGGCGTGTCGTCTATGCCGAGACCGGGGGCCTGCAACGCCGTGTGGACGTGGTGTTCCGCCTGTATGACGACGGCCTGGGCTTCCGTTACGAATTCCCGGATCAGCCCGCGTTGAAGACCGTCCGCATCGGCTCGGAACTGACCGAGTTCAATCTGGCGGAAAATGGCGAGGCCCTGTGGTGCCCGGCCTGGGAATGGAATCGCGAGGAATACCTCTACGACCGCACCCCCATCGACGCGGTCGGCAGCGCCCAGACGCCGATGACGGTCAAGGGGCGGTCCGGCCTGCACGTCTCGATCCACGAGGCGGCCTGCATCGACTACGCCGGCATGAATCTGCGTCGCTCAGAGGCAACGAACTTCCGGGCCCAGTTGACGCCCGGCCTGACCAATGCGGCGGTGGTGCGCCAGGCGCCGTTCAACACCCCGTGGCGCACGCTGCAGATCGCCGACAATGGGGCGGGACTGATCGAATCCAGCCTGATCCTGAACCTGAACGAGCCGAACAAGCTGGGCGACGTGTCGTGGTTCAAGCCGATGAAATATTTCGGCGTATGGTGGGAGATGCACCTGGAGCTGAAGACCTGGAACGCTGGCCCCAAGCACGGCGCCACCACAGAAAATACGATCAAACACATCGACTTCGCCGCCAAACACGGCCTGGGCGGGGTGCTGGTCGAAGGCTGGAACAAGGGCTGGGACGGCCAGTGGTTCGCCAACGGCGCGGACTTCAGCTTCACCGAGGCCTATCCCGATTTCGACATCGAGGCGGTCTGCGCCCATGCGCGCTCCAAGGGCGTGCAGTTGATCGGCCACCACGAGACCGGCGGCAACGCCTTCCACTACGAGCAGCAGCTGGAGCCGGCGATGGCGCTGTACGAGCGGCTGGGCGTCCATTCGGTCAAGACCGGCTATGTCGCTGATGCGGGCGGGGCGCGCGTGGCGGGGCCGGACGGCCGGATGGTCATGGCCTGGCACGAAAGCCAGCCGATGGCCCAGCACCATATGCGCGTGATCGAGGCCGGCGCCCGGCACAAGGTCGCCGTCAACGCCCACGAGCCGTTCAAGGATACCGGCCTGCGCCGCACCTATCCCAATATGATCAGCCGCGAGGGCCAGCGCGGCATGGAATATTCGGCCTGGGGCAACCCCGGCAATCCGCCCGAGCATGAACCGAACCTGGTCTTCACCCGCCTGCTGGCCGGGCCGATGGACTATACGCCCGGCATCTTCGGCATGGAGACGCGCAGCCCAGGCGGTGTGCAGACGACCTGGGCGAAACAGCTGGCCCTGTATGTCGTCATCTACAGCCCGATCCAGATGGCGGCGGACCTCTTGGTCAACTACGAGGCCAATCCCGGCCCGTTCCAGTTCATCAAGGACGTGCCGTGCGACTGGGCCGAGACCCGCGTGCTGGCCGCCGAGATGGGCGACTATGTCGTGATCGCCAGAAAGGACCGCGCCTCCGACGTCTGGGCCCTGGGCGCCGTCACCGACGAGCATCCGCGCGTCCTGAACGCGCCGCTGGACTTCCTGGACGCGGGCCGCCGCTATCGCGCCGAAATCTACCGCGACGGCCCGGACGCCGACTATAGGGTCAAGCGCGAGGACATCGTGATCGAGCAGCGCGAGGTGACATCCGGCGACGTCCTGACACTGGCCCTGGCCCCCGGCGGCGGCCAGGCGATCCGGTTCGTGCCGATGGGCCGGGGGCGTCGGAGATGACCCTCCTCTCCCACCGCCCGCGCCTGTCCGGCCTGGCGATCTGGAACATGTGCGTCGGCTTCTTCGGCATCCAGATCGGCTTCGGCCTGCAGAACGCCAACACCAGCCGCATCTTCCAGACCCTGGGGGCCGAGGTCGATACGCTGGCCATCCTGTGGATCGCCGCGCCGCTGACGGGTCTGCTGGTCCAGCCGATCATCGGCCATTTCAGCGACAAGACCTGGACCCGGTTCGGGCGGCGGCGGCCCTATTTCCTGATCGGGGCCATCGCCACGACCCTGGCGCTGATCGCCATGCCCAACAGCCCCAGCCTGTGGTTCGCCGCCGCCATGCTGTGGATCATGGACGCCTCGATCAACATCACAATGGAGCCGTTCCGCGCCTTCGTCGGCGACAACCTGCCCGAGGAGCAGCGCACCGCCGGCTATGCGATGCAGAGCTTCTTCATCGGCGCGGGCGCGGTCTTCGCCTCGACCCTGCCGTGGTTGCTGTCCAACGTCTTCCACGTCGCCTCGACGGCCGAGGCGGGCGTCGTGCCCCTGTCGGTCAGGATCGCCTTCTATGTGGGCGCCGTGGGCCTGTTCGCAGCCGTTCTGTGGACTGTGCTGTCGACCAGGGAATACAGTCCCGAACAGATCGCCGCCTTCGAACGGGCCGGCACGCCGGTCGCCGATGACGCGCCTGAAGCGCCGGCCCGGTCGGTGCGCGGCTGGCTGGGATCGGGCCTGATCTGCCTGGTGCTGGGGGTTCTGGCGCTTGGCCTGATCGCGGCGCTGGGGCTTGAGAAGGAGTTGCTGATCCTGGGCGGTTTTGTCGCTGGATTTGGCCTTCTGATGATCGCCGTCGGCATGATGCAGCGGCGGGGCGTGGTCAACGCCGCGACCGAGATTCTGAACGACATCTTCCGTATGCCGCAGACGATGCGCGGCCTGGCGGTGGTTCAGTTCTTCAGCTGGTTCGCCCTGTTCGCCATGTGGATCTACACCACCGCCGCCGTGACCCGCGTCCATTACGGCGCGACCGACACGACATCCGCCGCCTATGCGGCCGGCGCGGACTGGGTGGGGGTGCTGTTCGGCGTCTATAACGGCGTGGCGGCCCTGGCGGCCTTCACCCTGCCGGTCATCGCCAAGCGGATCGGGCGCAGGGCGACCCATGCGCTGATGCTGCTGCTGGGCGCGGCCGGCCTGTTTGGCGTCTTCGCCATTCGTGAGCCGGGCCTGCTGTGGCTGCCGATGATCGGCGTCGGCTTCGCCTGGGCGTCGATCGTCTCCATGCCCTACGCCATCCTGTCGGCGGCGGTCCCGGACCGAAAGATGGGCGTCTATATGGGGGTGTTCAACATCTTCATCGTGGTGCCGCAGTTGCTGGCCGCCACGGTCCTGGGCCTGATCCTGAAGACCCTGTTCGACGGCCAGGCCATATGGGCCCTGGTGCTGGGCGCGGGCTCCTTCGTGCTTGCGGCAGCCAGCGCCCTGCTGGTCAAGGAGCATCGGGCATGAACCGGCGAAGCCTGCTGGCCCTGCTGGCCGCCCTGCCCTTCGCCGGCGCGGCCCGCGCCGAGGGCCCCATCGCGGGCGGGCGCCTGATCGTCCACCCAGACATGGCTTCAGCCCATGCGAAGGCGCGCAAGGTCTCCATCTGGCTGCCGCCGGGATACGAGGGGGCGGACGCCCGCCACCCGGTCCTCTATATGCATGACGGCCAGAACCTGTTCGATGCGGCCACGGCCAACTTCGGCGAATGGGGCGTGGACGAGCATCTGACACGCCTGATCGCGGGCGGTCAGGTGCGCGCGCCCATCGTCGTCGGCGTGTGGAACACCGATCTGCGCCTCAGGGAATATGTGCCGGCCGACCTGATCGCGGCCCTGCCCGTTGATATGCGCGAAGAGGTTCAGGCCATCTATGGCGGCCCGTCGCTGTCCGACGGCTATCTGCGGTTCCTGGCCGAGGAACTGAAGCCCTTCGTCGACCGGACCTATCGCACCCTGACCGGGCCTCAGGATACGATGATCGCCGGGTCCAGCATGGGTGGTCTGATCTCGATGGCTGCGGTGATGAAGCGGCCCGACGTCTTTTCCGCCGCCGCCTGTCTGTCCACCCACTGGCCGCTGAAGGTCGAGGGGCTGGAGGCGGGCGCGGCGCTGGACGCCTGGCGCGAGCGACTGGTCGCCGCCTGGACCGGCGTGATCGAACGCGGCCTGCCGGCGCCGGGCGCGCACCGCTTCTATTTCGACCGGGGCGACGAGACGCTGGATCAGTTCTACGCCGACTTCCAGACCCAGGTGGACCAGTCGTTCCGTCGTCGCGGCTATGCCCCCGGCGATTTCCAGAGCCTGGTCTTCCCCGGCGCCCAGCACACCGAGGCGTCGTGGAACCAGCGTCTGGACGCGCCTCTGACCTTCCTTCTTTCCCCCGCCCCCACGCGCAACCCGTGAGGACCACAATGCGTCACTTCCGTACCTTCTGCCTCGCTGGCGCCGCCGGCCTGGCCCTCGCTTCCGCAGCGACCGCCCAGTCGGGCGTCGCCCCCGGCGCCCCCGGCGCGCCGCCCGTCTGGTCCAGCGCGGCCAAGACCGGCGCCGGATCGTCCTACGAAGCCTATGTCGATGGCCAGTATCGCGACGGCGGCCCGACCGGCGCGGTGTCCAAGGTCTGGTATTCCATCGCTGACGGCGTCCTGACCGAGACGATGTACGGCCTGATCCATGAGGCCCAGATCAAGGCCCTGCGCTTCGCCGGCGTCACCCAAGACGGCCTGGTCGTCGAAGGCCCGGACACCACCAGCCGCACTGAATATCTGCACGTGGACGCGCAAGGCCGGCCGCTGTCGCCCGCCTATCGCATCACCACCCGCGACAAGAACGGCCGCTTCCAGATCGAGAAGCAGATCTTCAGCGACCCGGACCGCAACGCCCTGGTTCTGCGCGTCACGATCACGGCGCTGAAGGGCGAGGTGACGCCCTATCTGATGCTGGAGCCGCACATCGCAAACACCGGCGTCGATGACCGTGGCCAGGTCACGCGCGACGGCTTCCACGCCTGGGAAGGCGACACCCATCTGTTCCTGAAGCCCAGCCAGGCGTTCGAAAAGGCCAGCGTCGGCTTCGTCGGAACCTCAGACGGTCTGACCGATCTGAAGGACGGCAAGCTGGACTGGACATACGCCTCGACCGGCGACCAGGCGGGCAACACCATGATGACCGGCGCCCTGCCCCGGATGCGCGAAAGCACCCAGATCACGCGGGACTTCGTCATCGGCTTCGGTCAGAGCGAGGCCGAGGCGCGCGCGGCGGCGGACGGATCGTTCGCCACGGGACTGGACGAGGTGCTGGCGCGCTTCAACGGCGAGGGCGAGCGCGTGGGCTGGGAGGACTATGTCGCTTCCCTAACCGAACTGCCGCGCATCGCCGAACAGGCGACGGACGGCGGCAAGCTGGCCTACGCCTCGGCCCTGATGCTGAAGGTTCAGGAAGATCGCACCCATGCCGGCGCCCTGATCGCCAGCCTGTCCAACCCGTGGGGCGACACGGTGGACGCCTCGAAATCCTCGACCGGCTACAAGGCCGTCTGGCCGCGCGACTTCTATCAGGTGGCGATGGCTCTGGCGGCGCTGGGCGACAGGGAGACGCCGCTGGCGGCCTTCAACTATCTGCCCCAGGTCCAGGTGGGCGCAAATACGCCCGGCAACACCGGCGTCGGCGGCTGGTTCCTGCAGAAGACCCATGTGGACGGCGAACTGGAATGGGTCGCGGTCCAGCTGGACCAGACGGCCATGCCGATCATGCTGGGCTATCGTCTGTGGAAAATGGGCTGGCTGTCGGACGCCCAGATGACCGAACACTATCGATCCATGCTGAAGCCGGCGGCCGACTTCCTGGTCGATGGCGGCAAGGTCGGCCTGCTGTGGAACGATGCCGAGATCAAGCCGCCCTTCACCCAGCAGGAACGCTGGGAGGAGCAGCAGGGCTATTCGCCGTCATCGACCGCCGCCGTGGTCGCGGGCCTGACGGTCGCCGCAGAAATGGCCCGCGCCTCGGGCGACGCCGCCGGGGCGGCCCGCTATCAGGCGGCGGCCGACAACTACGCCTCCAAGATCGAAGAGCGGATGTTCACCACCAACGGCGACTTCGGCGACGGCCGCTACTTCATCCGCATCACCCAGAACGAGAACCCCAACGACAAGGCCCCGATCGGCGCCGCCAACGGCCAGGTCGCCCCGGCGGAGGACAAGGTGGTGGACGGCGGCTTCCTGGAGCTGGTCCGCTACGGCGTGCGCAAGGCCGACGATCCGCACATCGTCGCCACCCTGCCCGTCTATGACGACCAGGGGCTGGATGACCTGTATCGCGTCCGCTTCGATTTCGGCCCCGAGGGCGACAAGACGCCGGGCTGGCGCCGTTACGGCGTGGACGGCTATGGCGAGGATCATGTCACCGGCGCCAACTATGGCGTCGGCGGCGAGATGAGCCCCGGTCAGCGCGGCCGCGTCTGGCCCTTCTTCACCGGCGAACGCGGTCACTACGAACTGGCGCGCGCCAGCGTGAAGGGCGCGCCCTCGGCCGCCGACATCGCCGCCATCCGCCAGACCTATGTGCGCGGGATGGAGCGGTTCGCCAACGACGGCCTGATGCTGGCCGAACAGGTCTGGGACGGGGTCGGCAACCCCACGGCCCGCGACTACGCCTTGGGCCAGAACACCGACTCGGCCACCCCCCTGGCCTGGACCCACGCGGAATATCTGAAGCTGCTGCGGTCGCTGGCCGACGGCAAGGTCTGGGACAGCTACGATCCCGTCCACGACCGCTACGCCCGCTGAACGAAAAAGGCCCCGGAGAGCGATCTCCGGGGCCTTTCACCTCTGGGCTTTGGTGGATCAGAAGGTCAGCTTCAGGCCGCCCACGATCCGGTCGTCGGCGGCCGGAACGCCTTTGACGTTGGTGTCGTAGTAGCGCACGTCCAGCCCCAGATTGTCGGTCAGGGCGTAGCCGACGGCAAGGTTCCATGTGGTGTAGTCGCTGCTGACATTCAGCCACTGATGGCCGACGGCGCCGGAGACGGTCCATTTGGGCGCCGGGGCGAAGGCGCCGTTGATCTCGGCATAGGTCGCCTCCTTATCCACGCCGTAGAAGTCCGGCGAGTAATAGACGGCGGCGCCGACAGTGGCGGGACCCACGGCGCGCGACGCGGCGGCCTTGAACTCGGCGTAGTTATAGTCCGCGCCCTTGGGCTCGCCCGCATAGAGGTAGCCGATCACGCCGAAGTCCCAAGCGAAGCCCGCCGCCTCGGTGCGATAACCGCCATAGACGTCGATCTCCGCATCGGTGTCGTCGCCGAAATCGACGTTGGAGGCCCAGGCGCCGGCGTAGAAGCTGCCTGAGGTCAGATCGACACCGCCCTGGATGGCCGGGTCCTCGCCCGTCTGGCTGAAGCCCCGGAAGATGTAGTCGCTGACGACGCCCACGTTCCAGGCCACCTTGACGTCGCTCTGGGCCGAGGCCGGGCTGGACACGCCGATCAGGGCCGTGGCGAGGGCGCCGGCGGCGGCCGCACGAAACAGGTTCTTGATCATAGTTTTATCCCCTTGTTTTGATTGATGAACCGGCGGCGATGGCCGGGCGCGGGAATGGAGCCGCGCCCGGTCGCCGGATCAGTGTTCCAGCGCTTCGCCGTGCAGCGAGGTGTCCAGGCCGGCCGCCTCTTCCGCCTCGCTGACCCGCAGGCCCGTGGTGAACTTGCAGATCATCAGGATGATCAGCGTGCCCACGGCGCTGTAGACGATGGTCCACAGAAGACCCAGGGCCTGGGCGCCGACGTTGGCGCCTTCCGAAAGGCTGTTGATCGCGGTGGTGGCGAAGACGCCTGTGAGCAGGGCGCCGATCAGACCGCCGGCGCCGTGGATGCCGAAGGCGTCCAAGCTGTCGTCGTAACGCAGCAGTTTCTTGACCCACACCGAGGAGGCGTAGCAGGCCGGACCGGCGATCAGACCGATGATCACCGCGCCCTTGGGATCGACGAAGCCGGCCGCCGGGGTGATGGCGACCAAGCCCGCGACCACGCCCGACAACATGCCGATCAGCGAGACCTTCTTCTTCTCGATATATTCGACGATCTTCCAGGTCAGGGCGGCGGCGGCGGCGGCCAGCAGGGTATTCAGCAGCGCCACGCCCATCAGGTCGTTGGCCGCGCCCGCCGAGCCGGCGTTGAAGCCGATCCAGCCGACCAGCAGCAGGCTGGCGCCGATCATGGTCAGGACCGGATTGTGCGCCAGGATCGGCTCGATCCCATAACCCTTGCGACGGCCCAGGACGATGGCGCAGACCAGACCCGCGACGCCCGAGTTGACGTGAACCACCGCGCCGCCGGCGAAGTCCAGCACGCCGGCCGAACCCAGGAAGCCGCCGCCCCAGACCCAGTGGCAGATCGGCGCATAGACCAGCAGCGACCACAGGGCGGTGAACAGCAGAAGCGCCGAATATTTCATCCGCTCGGCGAAGGCGCCGGTGACCAGCGCCGGGGTGATGATGGCGAAGGTCATCTGGAAGGAGATGAACAGGAACTCGGGAATGCCCGGCAACAGGGCGTTGGCGGTTTGGAGCGACACGCCGTTCAGGAACAGCATGTCCAGGCTGCCGATGAAGGGTTGAAGGCCAGCGCTTCCGTTCTTGCCGAACGCCAGGCTGTAGCCGGCGATGAACCACACCAGCGACACCACCGCGAAAACGCCGACGGACTGGGTGATGGTGGCGATCACGTTCTTTTTGCGCACCATGCCGCCATAGAACAGCGCCAGACCGGGGAGGGTCATCAGCAGAACCAGGGCGGTGGAGGTGCCGAGCCAGGAGGCCCCGGCGCTGTCCAGCACCAGCGGAGCCTGGTGGCCTAGAAGCGTGGGCGCCGCCGCCTGCGCCTGGGCCGCGCCGGCGCCGATAAGACAGAGTGTGGGAAGGACGAGGCCCGCGGCCCCGATAAGTCGGTTTCCAAGCTGCGACATGAAATAGTACCCCCTATGCAATCTCGCAGTTGCGAAGGTTTTACCGCAATTGCGAAACGCGCAAGAGGCAAGCGCGCGAACAGCGCAACATTCTTGCAACGGTCTGGTCACAAAAAGTTAAAGACGAAAGATCATTCGATCTTTCGTCAGAAACATGGATTCATACCGCCGAAAAGGCCAAGCTTAACGCAAAGATTTTCAGCCCCTGCCGGCCGACTTCAGGCCCAGTGCATCTGCACCCGGTGCGCGGCCGCCCAGTGGATGGCGCGAATGGCGTCGATGACGGCTTCGGTCGCGGCGCGCGTGCCCAGTTCGCCGCCCAGATCGGCGGTTACGGCGCCGGCGGCCAGGACGGCGGCGACGGCGGCCTCGATGGAATCCGCCTCGTCCTCCATCTTCAGACTGTGGCGCAGCAGCAGGGCCGCCGACAGGATGGCCCCTACCGGATTGGCCAGGTCCTGACCGGCGATGTCGGGCGCCGAACCGTGGATCGGCTCGAACAGACCGGGCCCCTGGGTTCCCAATGAGGCGGAGGGCAGCAGGCCGATTGAGCCGCCCAGCACCGAAATCTCGTCCGACAGAATGTCGCCGAACATGTTCTCGGTCAGGATGACGTCATAGTCGCGCGGTTTGCGGATCAGGTGCATGGCCATGGAATCGACCAGGGCGTGCTCCAGTTGGATGTCCGGGAATTCCTCGGCATGGATGCGGCTCACCACCTCGCGCCACAGGCGGCTGGTCTCCATGACATTGGCCTTGTCGACCGACGTCACCTTGCCGCGACGCTGGCGCGCGGTCTGGAAGGCGGCGCGGGCGACGCGCTCGATCTCCACCACCGTATATTCGCACAGGTCGGTGGCGCCCTTCTCGTCGCGGGTCTTCTTGCCGAAATAGACGCCGCCGGTCAGTTCGCGGAAGACGATCAGATCGACGCCCTCGACGATCTCCTTCTTCAACGGCGAACGGTGCGCCATCACCGGCGAAACCTGCAGCGGGCGCAGATTGGCGAAAAGCCCCATGGCCTTGCGAATGGCCAGCAGCCCCTGTTCGGGTCTCACCTTGGCGCCGTCCCACTTGGGCCCGCCGACCGCGCCCAGCAGAACCGCGTCGGCCTCGATACAGGCGGCGCTGGTGACGTCGGGCAGAGCCTCGCCCGTGGCATCGATGGCCGCACCCCCGATCAGATGTTCGGTGAAGGCGAAGTGGTGGCCGTAGAAGTCGGCGATGACCGACAATACCTGGCGGGCGGCGCCCGCCACCTCGGGTCCGACGCCGTCGCCGGGCAGGACGACGATATTGTAGGTCTTGGGGGCGGCGGTGGTCATCAGGTGGTCTCTCTCGATCGCTCGTAGGCTTCGATCTCGGTCATGTTTGATTGCAGCCAGCCCAGGGTGTCCACCCCGTCCAGCAGGCATTGGCGGGCGAAGGATTCGACCCTGAACGGCACCGGTTCGGCATTGCCGCGCTGGATCTGATTGGCCTGAAGGTCGATCGTGACCGGCTGGTCCGGCTGGGACGCCAGATCGTCCCAAACGGCCTGGCTGACGACGATGGGCAAAAGGCCGTTTTTCAACGCATTCGATGTAAAAATGTCAGCGATTTCGGTCGAGATCACCGCCCGAAACCCATAGTCCAGCAAGGCCCAGGGCGCGTGTTCGCGCGACGACCCGCAGGCGAAATTCTTGCCCGCCAACAGGATGCGGTGCTCCGCCGGATCGATGCGGTTCAGAATGGCCTCGGGCTTTTCCGATCCGTCGTCTTCGTAACGCCAGTCATAGAAGGCGGCCTTGCCCAGCCCTTCGCGCGTGGTTGTGGTCAGGAAGCGCGCGGGGATGATCTGATCCGTGTCGATATTGGCCTGGCTGAGCGTGACCGTCTTCGACGTCAGGACCTTGAAGGGCTCAGACATAATCATCTCCGCTCATCCCCGCGAAAGCGGGGACCCAGTTCTGTGGGCGACGGGCGCCACCCGTCCAGCCCTGGCGTCTATCCAGCGCGCGGCGCTTGGCGAAAGCACTGGGTCCCCGCTTTCGCGGGGATGAGCGGAAGGATGCAGCGTTAGACATGCTCCGCCTCGTTCAGATAGACGCGCGGGTCGGTCAGAACGCCCGCCACCGCCGTCGCCGCCGCCGTGGCCGGGCTGGCCAGGATGGTGCGGGCGTCCTTGCCCTGACGGCCTTCGAAGTTGCGATTCGACGTGGATACGGCCAGTTGCCCCGGCGCGACGAAATCGCCGTTCATGGCGATGCACATCGAACAGCCGGGAATGCGCCATTCGGCCCCGGCGGCGATGAAGACTTCGTGCAGACCTTCCGCCTCGGCGTCGCGACGCACGGCCTCGGACCCCGGCACCACCAACATCCGCAGCCCCGGCTTCACCTTGCGGCCTCGCAACACATCGGCGGCGGCCCGCAGATCGGGCAGACGGCCGTTGGTGCAGGAGCCGATGAAGACCACATCCACCGGCTGGCTGGTCGTCGCCTCGCCTGCGGTGAAGCCCATGTAGGCGATGGCCTTGCGGTCGCTGTCCGACTGAGGCTGCGGCACCGGTGAACCGATAGGGGCGCCTGCGTCCGGCGTCGTGCCCCAGGTCGCCATAGGGCGGATTGCCGCGCCGTCCAGCACCACTTCGGCATCGAACACCGCGTCAGGATCAGACGCCAGCTTCAGCCAATCAGCCGCCGCCGCCTCATAGTCCGCTGGAACATTCTTGCGGCCGCGCAGCCAGTCGATGGTCGTCTGGTCGGGCGCGATCATGCCGGCGCGCGCACCGGCCTCGATGGACATATTGCACAGGGTCATGCGCCCTTCCATGTCCAGCGACCGCACCGCCTCGCCCGCATATTCGATGACATAGCCAGTGCCGCCGCCGAAGCCGATGGCGGCGATGACGGCCAGGGCGACATCCTTGCCCGACACGCCGGGCTGGAGTTGACCGTTCACGGTGACACGCATCGACCTGGCCTTGCGCTGCAACAGGCACTGGGTCGCCAACACATGGCCGACTTCCGAGGTGCCTATGCCGAAGGCCAGGGCGCCGAAGGCGCCATGCGTCGCCGTGTGGCTGTCGCCGCAAACCACCGTCATGCCCGGCTGGGTCAGGCCCAGCTCCGGCCCCATGACGTGAACCACGCCGCGATCATCCGAATCCCATCCCGCCAGCGGCACGCCGTGGGCGGCGCAGTTGCGCTCCAGCGTGTGCACCTGGGCCTCCGCTTGGGCCGTGACATAGGGTTTCAAGCCGTTCAGCCCCGCAGGCAGGGTCGGGGTCGAATGGTCCAGGGTCGCATAGGTGCGGTCGGGACGGCGAACCTTCAGTCCGCGCGCCTCGATCTCGCTGAAGGCCTGGGGGCTGGTGACTTCGTGCACCAGATGCAGGTCAATATACAGAACCCCCGGCGTCTCGGCCGTTTCCGACCGCACGACGTGAGCGTCCCAGACCTTGTCGAACAGGGTCTTAGGCATATTCAGGCGTCCGTTTCTCTGCGGGCGCGTCAATCGGCTCCAGCCAGCCGAACGTGTCCGGCGTCTCGCCCGTGAACAGGCCGCGGAAGGCGTGGTTGATCGCCTTGGTCACCGGGCCAGGTCCAGCGGCGCGGGTGGTTATGCCATCGACCGAACGCACCGGCGTGATCTCTGCGGCGGTGCCGGTCATGAAAATCTCGTCGGCCAGATACAAGGCCTCGCGCGGCATGGCCTGTTCGATGACCTCATACCCCTGCGCCCTGGCCAGCTTGATGACGCTGTCGCGGGTGATGCCCATAAGGATGGAGTTGGCGGCGGGCGGGGTCATGACCTTGCCGTCCTTGACCACGAACAGATTCTCCCCTGCCCCTTCGGACAGACGGCCATCGACACCCAGGGCGATGCCCTCGCCGAAACCCCCGACGCGCGCTTCGCGGCCGATCAGATAGGAAGACAGATAATTGCCGCCGGCCTTGGCCGCCGACGGGGTGGTGTTCGGCGCGATGCGGTTCCAGCTGGAGACACAGGCGTCCACGCCCTTTTCCAGCGCCTCTTCGCCCAGATAGGCGCCCCAGGTGAAGGCGGCGATGGCGATGTCGACCGTCATGTTTTGCGGCTGAGGCGTCACGCCCATGCCGCACTGACCCAGGAAGGCGATCGGGCGGATATAGGCCGAGCGCAGCCCCTCGGTCCGCACCACCAGATTGCAGGCCTCGACCAGCTCATCCTCGGTATAGGGCAACTGGATATGATAGATGCGCGCGCTGTCGAACAGGCGACGGACGTGCTCACGCAGACGGAAGCCGCGCGGGCCGTTGGGCGTGTCATAGACGCGAATGCCTTCGAACACCGAGGTGCCATAGTGGAGCGCATGGCTCATCACATGGATCTTGGCGTCGGCCCATGGCGTCAGTTGGCCATTGACCCAGATGTTCTCAGCCAGCGGCTGCATGCACGTCTTCCTTCTTACGTCTTGGCTTGGCGCTCGACCACTGAGCGCCGCGAGACCGCGATCAGGCGGCCTCGGACTGGATCATGTCGTTTGATATGCGACGCGCGCCGAACAGACGATCAATCTGGCGGCCCAGATTGTCCATGCAACGGGCGGCGTCCCGGCTGCGCAGCGTCAGGGCGATGCGGCGGAATGCGCCCTCATCGGCCATGCTGATGCCGTCAATGTGGAAGCCCCGGCGCTCCACCAGACCAATCAGACGCTGAAGCGAGCCATCGGCCCGGTCGATCTGGATGTGGATGGTGTCGGTCATCACAGTTCTCCTTCAGTAGTGGCAGCGTGCATCATCTGCGCGTTGTTCTTGCCCGGCGGCACCAGCGGCCAGACGTTTTCGGCCGGGTCGATGATGACGTGGGCCAGGATCGGCCCTTCGGTCTTCAGCAGGCGCTCCAGCCCGGCCGTGACCTGATCGCGGCGTTCGATGCGGAAGGCTTCGATGCCGAAGGCTTCGGCGACCTTCACGAAGTCGGGGTTGTCGGACAGGTCGACCTCGGAGAAGTTCCGCTCGAAGAAGAACTCCTGCCATTGGCGCACCATGCCCAGACGCGAGTTGTCGAGCAGCAGGATTTTCAACGGAATGCCGAAGCGGTTGACCGTCGCCAGTTCCTGAATGTTCATCATGATGCCGCCGTCGCCGCTGATGGTGACGACCACAGCATCCGGCTCGGCCAGCTTGGCGCCAATGCCTGCAGGCAGGCCAAAGCCCATCGAGCCCAGACCGCCCGAGGTGATGTGCGCCTCAGGGCGCGAAAACTCACAGTGTTGCGCGACCCACATCTGATGCTGGCCGACATCGCAGGCGGCGATGAAGCCGGGCCCAGCCAGACGCGACAGCTCGTTCAGCAGGGCGGGCGCATAGACCTTGTCGCCCGGCGCATCATAACGAACTTCTGTTTCGGCCGAACGCGCGCGCCATCGGTCGGCCCAGGCCGAAACATCGATAGCGGGACCATCGGCCAGACGCCGGTTCAGCGCCTCCAGATTGGGTTTCAGGTCGCCGACGACGCCCACGGCGACTGGACGTAGCTTGCCGATTTCGGACGGGTCGATGTCGAAATGGATGACGCCGGCCTTGGGCGCGAACTCGACCAGCTTTCCCGTGGCGCGGTCATCAAAACGGGCGCCGACGACAATCAGCAGGTCCGATTCCTGAACCGCCTCATTGGCGGCAGGCGTTCCGTGCATGCCCAGCATGCCCAGATAGTTGTCCTGACCCGTCGGGATCGTGCCCAAGGCATTCAGGGTCGAGACCTGCGGAATCCCGGTGGCCGCCGCGAAATCGCGAACAGCGTCCACGGCGCCCGAAATCTTGGCCCCTCCGCCGACGTACAGCACCGGACGGCGCGCAGCCCGGATCGCCGCCTCGGCCTCGGCGATGACCGAAGGCTCCGCGACAGCGATTTCGTTCGGCAGATGCAGGCCGCGCGGCTCGCTGGTCAGTTCGAACTGAACATCCTTGGGCAGGTCGATCAGGACCGGCCC
The DNA here is from genome assembly GCF_023147505.1 of Brevundimonas sp. EYE_349. GTDB lineage: Bacteria > Pseudomonadota > Alphaproteobacteria > Caulobacterales > Caulobacteraceae > Brevundimonas. The sequence goes on from NZ_JAHXPB010000002.1 coordinate 251,744, forward strand.
CGGACGACCTGATCGCGCGATGTGGAAGGCCTCCTGGATGATGGCCGGAATGTCAGCAGCCTGACGAACCAGATAGGAGTGTTTCACCAAGGGCAGGGTGACCCCCAGGATGTCGACTTCCTGGAATGAGTCCGTGCCCATGACGCCCTGGGCGACATTGCCGGTGATGCAGACCATCGGCACGGAATCCAGCATGGCGTTGGCGATGCCCGTGACCAGATTGGTCGCACCGGGCCCCGAGGTCGCCATACAGACCCCGACCTTGCCGCTGACCCTTGCATAGGAATCAGCGGCGAAGGCGGCGCCCTGTTCATGGCGGCACAGATAGTGCCGCAGTTTCGAACCGGCCAAGGCGTCATAGATGGGCATGATCGCCCCGCCCGGATAACCGAACACCACCTCCACCCCCAGCCGCTCCAGAGTGGAGACCAGCAGGCGGGCGCCCGACTGGGCGACCTCGGCGGAGGGTTTCAAGGCGGCGGCGGTCATCAGGGTCATCCGGTCTTTTTTGGATCAGGCCGCTTCGGACTTGGGCGTATTCAGCCAGGCCATGCGCTCGCGCAGACGCGCGCCGACCTGCTCGATCTGGCTTTCGCGGTCGGCCTTCAGCCAGGCTTCGTACTGCGGCTTGCCGGCTTCGTTTTCGGCGATCCAGTTGCGCGCGAAGGCTCCGCTCTGGATCTCGTCCAGAATGGTCTTCATGCGGGCCTTTGTCTCTTCGGTGACGACGCGCGGGCCGCTGGCGACAGCGCCGTACTTGGCCGTTTCCGAGATGAAATGGTGCATCTTGGAGATGCCGCCTTCGTAGAACAGGTCCACGATCAGCTTCAACTCGTGCAGGCATTCGAAATAGGCGATCTCGGGCTGGTAACCGGCCTCGACCAGGGTGTTGAAGCCCTGCATGACCAGTTCCTTGGCGCCGCCGCACAGAACGGCCTGTTCGCCGAACAGATCGGTCTCGGTTTCTTCACGGAAGGTCGTTTCCAGCAGACCGCCGGTCGCGCCGCCATTGCCCTTGGCGTAACCCATGGCCCGGTCGCGCGCCTTGCCGGTCACGTCCTTCTCGATGGCGAACAGCGAAGGCACGCCGCGGCCGCGCTGGAACTCGCGACGGACCAGATCGCCCGGCCCCTTGGGCGCAACCAGGATGACATCCATATCAGGGCGCGGCGTGATGCGTTCATAGATGATCGAGAAGCCGTGGGCGAACAGCAGGGCCGAGCCTTCCTTGGCGTTGGGCTCGATGACCTCGCGATAGACGTCGCCCTGAACCATGTCCGGCGTCAGGATGGCGATGATGTCGGCGCCCTTGACGGCCTCGGCCGGCTCGGCGGTCGGGATGCCGTCCTCGGTGGCGTGTTTCCAGCCCGTGCCGCCGTGGCGGACGCCGGCGACCACGTCATGGCCGCTGTCGCGCAGATTCTGGGCGTGTGCGCGGCCTTGCGATCCATAGCCGATGATGGCGATGCGCTGACCGGCGATGGCGCCCGGCTTGATGTCTTCGTTGGTGTAGATGGTGATGGCCATGGGATCAGGCGTCCTGAGCAGCGTTGGTCTTATGGGATGCCGGAACTTGAGCCGGCGGCGGGTTGGGGATGGTGACGGCGCCCTGAGCGGCCGAGGCCACCGAAGCGCGGTATTTGGCGAAGACGCCTCGCGCCGGGCGGACTACGTGGGGCGTAAAGCCCGCCCGGCGCGTCGCCAGGTCGACGTTGACGTCGATCCGGCGGTTGGTGACGTCGATGGTGATGCGGTCACCATCGCGAATGAGAGCGATCGGTCCGCCGACGGCGGCTTCCGGCGAGACGTGTCCGGCGACGAAGCCGTAGCTGGCGCCCGAGAAACGGCCGTCGGTCAGCAGAGCGACGTTGTCGATCTTGCGGCCCTTCAGGGCGGCGGTGACCTGCAGCATCTCGCGCATGCCGGGACCGCCCTTGGGCCCTTCATAGCGGATGATGATGACGTCTCCTTCGCCCACCGTTCCGTCCTGAACGGCGTGGAAGGCGTCTTCCTCTGAGTCGAAGACGCAGGCCGGGCCTTCGAACGTATCGACCTTGTGACCCGTCAACTTGATGACCGCACCTTCGGGAGCGACATCGCCGTAGATGACGGCGAAGCTGCCGCGTTCCATCACCGGAGCCTCGAAGGACGTGACCACCACCTGGCCCGGCGTCTCCTCGGCCTCGGCCGCCTCGGCGAACAGGCTGCGGCCGCTGACGGTCGGGGTGTTCACGATCTTGCCGGCCTCGGCCATCCGCTGGGTGACCAGTCGCGTGCCGCCCGCGGCGAACAGGTGCGAGGCCAGGAAACGACCGCCCGGCTTAAGGTCGCAGATGACCGGCGCCTCGACGCAGGCCTGGTGGCAATCCTCGACGCCGAAATCGACGCCGGCTTCCGCCGCGATGGCCGTCAGATGCATGACCGCATTGGTGGAGCCGCCCGAGGCCGAGACCGCCACGGCGGCGTTCTTCAGGCTGGCGCGGGTGATGTATTTGCGGGCTGTATCGCCGGCGAAGACGCGCTCGACGATCAGGCGTCCACAGCGTTCGCCCTCGGCCCCCTTGTTCGGATCGACGGCCGGCACGTCGTTGGCGCCCATGGGGCTGATGCCCATGACCGACAGGGCCATGGCCATGGTGTTGGCCGTGAACTGCCCGCCGCAGGCGCCGGCTCCGGGGCAGACCGCGCTCTCGACCGCCTTCAGGCCCGCATCGTCCAGCGCGCCGGCCGAGTGGGCGCCGATGGCCTCGAACACCTCCTGGACCGAGACCTCCTTGGTCCCGATCACGCCCGGCATGATGGTGCCGCCGTAATAGACCAGACCGGGGATATCCATCCGCGCCAGGGCCATGGCGGCCGCCGGGATCGTCTTGTCGCAGCCGACGATGCAGACCACGCCGTCCAGTTGGTGGCCCTCGATGGCCAGTTCGATCGAGTCGGCGACAACCTCCCGGCTGATCAGCGAGGCCTTCATGCCCGCCGTGCCCATCGAGATGCCGTCGGTCACGACGATCGTGTTGAAATCGACCGGATAGCCGCCCGCCGCCACGATGCCCGCGCGCACGTCCTTGGCCAGGCGGTCCAGGTGCATGTTGCAGGGCGTGACCGTCGACCAGGTGTTGACGATGCCGATCATCGGCTTGTCGAAATCGGCGTCCTGCATGCCGGCGGCCCGCAGATACGAGCGGGCGGCGGCCCGGTTCGGGCCGGCCGTCACCGCCGCGCTGCGCGCATTGGGCTTCTTGGGCTGAGAGGTAGAATCTTGCGTCATCGGTCCGGTTCATTTCGAACCGCCGCGCACTAAAAACCCCGCTTCCTTTCGGAGGCGGGGTGGTGCGAGGCGATCCTGAGTGCGTTTAGGTCAGGTCACGTGCATCCACGCCGCTTGCGTAAGCAGGCCGAGAAGTACGAGGGTAATGAGGAATACGGGGCTTTGCAGGCCGACAGGCGCGCGAATGGCCGCGACCGCCTTGGCGGTGCTTCCCTTCATCATGTCGCGCATCATCGTGGCCACGGGCGGCTCCTTGTCTGACGCCAAGAAACCATACCGCCCGGACGGGCACAAGCCCTGTCGCAAAAATTTTGCTCAATGGGAGCCGCAAAGACCTTGAAGAGGTGTTTCTTGCCGCAACACGAGACAGAGAGCCGACAAAGCGTAACCGTTCATCACATCATGTTACAGGCTCAGGGTTGCAAGCCGCGCCCGAGCGCTCCATTGAGACGCCCACCTATATAAGCGTCACACCTATCCGTTCAGAGGAGCCTTCCATCATGACCGTCCGCGTCGCCATCAACGGCTTCGGCCGCATCGGCCGTCTCGTCCTTCGCTCGATCGTCGAGCATGGCCGCAAGGACATCGAAGTGGTGGCGATCAACGATCTGGGGCCGGTCGAGACCAACGCCCACCTGTTCCGCTACGATTCGGTCCACGGTCGCTTCCCCGGCACGGTGACGTCGGGCGAGGACTGGATCGACGTCGGCACGGGCAAGATCAAGGTGACGGCCGAGCGCGATCCCGCCAACCTGCCGCACGCCGAGCTGAAGGTGGACATCGCCTTCGAATGCACCGGCATCTTCACGTCCAAGGACAAGGCCAGCGCCCACCTGAAGGCCGGCGCCAAGCGCGTTCTGGTCTCGGCCCCCGCCGACGGCGCCGACAAGACCATCGTCTTCAAGGTCAACCACGAAACCCTGACCACCGACGACATCGTCGTGTCGAACGGGTCGTGCACCACCAACGCCCTGGCTCCGGTGGCCAAGGTGCTGAACGACCTGTTCGGCATCGAGCGCGGCTATATGACCACCATCCACTCCTACACCGGTGATCAGCCGACGCTGGATACGATGCACAAGGACCTGTATCGCGCCCGCGCCGCCGCCCTGTCGATGATCCCGACCTCGACCGGCGCCGCCAAGGCCTTGGGCCTGGTCCTGCCGGAACTGAAGGGCAAGCTGGACGGTTCTTCGATCCGCGTCCCGACCCCGAACGTCTCGGTCGTGGACCTGAAGGTCGTCGCCGCCCGCGACGTGACCGTCGAGGAAATCAACGCCGCGCTTCAGGCTGCCGCCGACGGCCCCATGAACGGCGTCCTGTTCACCACGACCGACCCGCTGGTGTCGCACGACTTGAACCACATCGCCGCCTCCTCCACCGCCGCCCTGCCCCAGACCCAGGTCGTCGACGGCAAACTGGCCCGCGTGCTGAGCTGGTACGATAACGAATGGGGCTTCGCGACGCGGATGAGCGACACCGCCCTGGTGATGGCGAAGTTCCTCTAAGACCAGGGTGCCCGCAGACGTTTTGAAACCAACGTTGCAAGACCTGGGCGATGACCGGATCGCGCTCGTAACGATCGCGATCCGACATTGCTTGATGCCTCACCCCGATGTGGTGTCAGCGTTCCCACACGCCGTTTTTCCTTCAGTCAGAGACGCTCGCAGACGTGGGCAGGTCGAAGATCGCGGTGGTCAAGCCGTGATGTTCGACGACAACACTACGCCGCGTTGGGCTCTACTGTGGTCACACGGGATCAAGAGCTTGCCCCGCGCGCACGGGTGGACTTTTGCCCACGTCTGGGATCGTTCAACCGCAGCTCTGCATCCCCACCACGCCTACACCCATTTGGCTAATCTCTGCATGATGCCGGAATTCTTCGGCAGCCTTTCAGACAAGAAGGGTCCGCTTGTAGGCTATCTGCAGTATCATGCGTGGAGTCGGTATGGATGGAGCCCCGACATGGCGCCGCCAGCCAAGCCTACCGATTTCGACAAGCTAGAGTGGCGATACCTGGATCCAGCGCTCGATCCGCAATCAGCTTTCCGTTCTATTTTTCTGGCCAGCAGAGATAAGCGGGCTATCGAACTTCGACGGCTAATGTCCGTAAGCTAGGATACTACAATGACCTTCCGCACTCTCGATGATGCAAAGAACCTCGCCGGAAAGACGGCCCTGGTCCGCGTGGACTTTAACGTCCCGATGGAGGGCGGCAAGGTCACGGACGACACCCGGCTGCGGGTCGCCCTGCCGACCATCCAACGCCTGCGCGACGCGGGCGCCAAGGTCGTGCTGCTGGCCCACTTCGACCGCCCCAAGGGCCAGCGCGTTCCGTCCATGAGCCTGAAGCCCGTCGTCGAGCCGCTGGAGACCGTGCTGGGCGCGCCTGTCCGCTTCGCCGACGACTGCATCGGCGGCCCCGCCGTGGCGGCCATTCGCGATCTGGATGCGGGCGGCGTCGTCCTGCTGGAAAACGTGCGTTTCCATGCGGCGGAAGAGGCCAATGATCCGGTCTTCGCCCAAAAGCTGGCCGACCTCGGCGACCTTTATGTCAACGACGCCTTCTCGGCGGCCCACCGCGCCCACGCCTCGACCGAAGGAATCGCGCACCACATTCCCGCCTATGCGGGCGAATCCATGCGTCGCGAACTGGACGCACTCGACGCCGCGCTCGGCAATCCGCAAAAGCCGGTCGTCGGCATCGTCGGCGGCTCCAAGGTCTCGACCAAGCTGGACCTGCTGAAGAACCTGGTCGGCAAGCTAGATACGCTGGCCATCGGCGGCGGCATGGCCAACACCTTCCTCTATGCACAAGGGATCGATATCGGCGGCTCTCTGGCCGAGAAGGATATGGCCGACACCGCGCGCGAGATCCTGGCGGAAGCCCAGGCCAAGGGCTGCGACATCCTGTTGCCCGTCGACGTCGTCGTGGCGACCGAGGTCAAGCCCGGCGCCGAGGCCCGCACGGTCAAGACCGGCGCAGCCCTGTCCGGCGAAGACAAGATCCTGGACGCCGGCCCTGACACCGTCGCCCGCCTGAACGCCGCCATCGACGCCTCCAAGACCCTGATCTGGAACGGTCCGCTGGGCGTGTTCGAGGTTCCGCCCTTCGACGCCGCCACCGTCGCCGCCGCCAAGCACGTCGCCGAACGCACCAAGGCCGGCGCCCTGATCGCGGTGGCGGGCGGCGGCGACACCGTCGCGGCTGTCGGTCATGCGGGCGTTGCGGCGGACCTGACCTTCGTCTCGACGGCCGGCGGCGCCTTCCTGGAATGGATGGAGGGCAAGCCCCTGCCGGGCGTCGAGGCTTTGCGCGCCTGATCGGCGGCGATGCAGGCGGATCACGCCTGCATCGTTCCCTGCGAAATGCCCGTGCGGCCGCTGTAACACGGCGTGACTTCGGCGCGTCTCACGGCTAGTCTCGCGCCCAATTAAAAAAGACTATTCGGCTCAGGAGACTATTATCATGGCGCGCATCACGCTGCGACAGCTGCTCGACCACGCGGCAGAGAACGACTACGGCCTGCCGGCCTATAATATCAACAACATGGAGCAGGGCCTGGCGATCATGGAGGCGGCCCATGATGTCAACGCCCCCGTCATCATTCAGGCCTCGCGCGGCGCCCGCAACTACGCCAACGACATCGTCCTGGCCAAGCTGATCGACGCCTTGGCCGAGCTTTATCCGCACATCCCGGTCTGCATGCACCAGGACCACGGCAACGGCCCGGCGACCTGCGCCACCGCCATCCAGTACGGCTTCACCAGCGTCATGATGGACGGTTCGCTGGAAGAGGACGCCAAGACCCCCGCCTCCTACGAATACAATGTCGACGTCACCCGTCGCGTCACCGAAATGGCCCACGCCTGCGGCGTCTCGGTCGAGGGTGAACTGGGCGTCCTGGGCTCGCTGGAGACCGGCATGGGCGAGGCCGAAGACGGCCACGGCTTCGAAGGCAAGCTGGATCACTCGCAACTGCTGACCGACCCGGATCAGGCCGTCGACTTCGTCGCCGCCACCAAGGTCGACGCCCTGGCCATCGCCATGGGCACCAGCCACGGCGCCTACAAGTTCACGCGCCAGCCGGACGGCGACGTCCTGGCCATGAATGTGATCGAGGAAATCCATCGCCGCCTGCCCAACACCCACCTGGTGATGCACGGCTCATCGTCCGTGCCGCAGGATCTGCAGGACATCATCAACGCCTATGGCGGCGAGATGCCCCAGACCTGGGGCGTGCCGGTCGAGGAGATCCAGCGCGGCATCAAGCACGGCGTGCGCAAGGTCAACATCGACACCGACAACCGCATGGCCATCACCGGCGCCATCCGTAAGGCGCTGATCGAGAAGCCGGGCGAGTTCGATCCCCGCTACTATCTGAAGCCTGCCAAGGAGGCGATGAAGAAGCTCTGCATGGAGCGTTATCAGCAGTTCGGCTGCGAGGGTCAGGCCGCCAAGATCCGCCCGCTCTCCACCGCTCAGATGGCCAAGCGCTACGCCGCGGGCGACCTTGATCCATCGTTCCGCGGCGCCGCCGTCAAGGCTGCCTGATAAGTCTCAGACCGGGTAGCGGCGCGACAGTTCGTACCGCACCCGGTCTTCTTCCCGCCGCGCCATGTCCAGGGCGTCGCTGGCGTCACGCGCATTGCGGCGTGCATCGCGGATTTCCCCGCGCACTTCCTGAATACGATTTCGGATTTTCTGGCGCTCCTCGTCGGATAAGCCGTTCTGGCGCAGTTCCGCCTGTTTGGCCTCCAGCTTGTCCTCGCGGTTCTCGATCCGCGAAATGGCGCTGTTCAGCGCGCTCTGGGCGGATTCAACCGCCGTCACCACCTCATACAGGCGTCGTCCGTCACGATAGGCGGGCAAGAACTCCGCTTCTTCTTCCGGGCGACAGACGCCGTAGTAGGTATTTCCCGCCCTGCCCTCGCTCCAGCCGCGCTGGAAGGTGCAATAGCTCCGCAATCCATCCTCGCGCGCGGACTGATAAGCGCCGGGATTGGGCGCAACCTGATATTTGGCGCAGGCCTTGGCGTGGTCTTCCAGCCGCGTCACGGGATAGCCTGACGCCCCATCGGCATAGCCCTTTTCACCCCAGGCGCCAGCCAGGCACTCGTCCTTGCTCATGGTCGTGCAGCTTGTCAGCAGGGCCGCCGCAGCCGCCCCGACGCTGACGATCAAAAAACGTCTCATCGGAAATCCCCTACGCCCCGGCCTACTATCAGACGACGCCGCACCGTCGCGCAAGCGCTTCGACGTGCTACATCCGCAGCTGGAGACCGCCTTGCCCGAACACCTGCCCGAACCCGATCTGCCCGACGACGAAGACGCCGCAGCCGCTGAAGTGCTGGAGGCGCGGATCGAGGTATCCGGCGTCCGTCTGGACAAGGCGCTGACCACGGCCTTTCCCACCCTGTCGCGCGCACGGCTTCAAGCGCTGCTGGCCGAAGGCGCCGTCAGCCGTGACGGCGTGGCCCTGACCACCGGGTCGGCCAAGGCCCAACCCGGCCTCTACGCCGTCGCCCTGCCGCCCGTCGCGCCCGCCACGCCCCAGCCGGAAGCCATTCCCCTGACCGTCCTCTACGAAGACGCCGACCTGATCGTCATCGACAAGCCTGCGGGCATGGCCGCCCATCCGGCGCCCGGCTGCGAGACCGGCACGCTGGTCAACGCCCTTCTGGCCCATTGCGGCGACAGCCTTTCGGGCATCGGCGGGGTCGCCCGCCCCGGCATTGTTCACCGTCTGGACAAGGACACCTCTGGCGTCATGGTCGCCGCCAAGACCGATCGCGCTCACCAGGGCCTGTCCGCCCTGTTCGCCGCCCATGACATCGAGCGCACCTACATCGCCCTGACGCGCGGCGCTCCCTCGCCCGTAAAAGGCCGGATCGAAACCCGCATCGGCCGTTCCAATGGCGATCGCAAGAAGATGGCCGTGCTGAAATCCGGGGGGCGTGAGGCGATCACCGACTATGTCGTCCAAGCCGTCTTCGGAGAACCGGCCAAGGCTGGCGGCGCGCCAATGGCCGCCCGCTTGGCCTGCACCCTGCACACCGGACGCACCCATCAGATCCGCGTTCACATGGCGTCCAAGGGTTCGCCCTTGCTCGGCGATCCGGTCTATGGCTCCGGCAGCCCCGCCGCCCCCGTCCGCGCAGCCATCGCCGAAGCTGGGCTGGCTCGTCAGGCTCTGCACGCCGCCGTGCTCGGCTTCGTCCACCCCGTCACCGGCCAACCGCTCCGCTTCGAAACCCCGCCCCCGGCTGATATGCAGATGCTCGAAACCCTTCTGACCACGCTCTGAAAGGCGCCGACCGATGGCCGACACAGAAATCCGCGACAACGCCGACCGTCATCAGTACGAACTGCCCGTCGAGGGCGAGATCGCCGTCGTCACCTACAATCTGTCGCCGCCCAATCTGATGATCACCGAGTCATTGGTGCCTCAGCCGCTCGAAGGTCGCGGCATCGCCAGCCGCCTTGCCAAGCACGTCATCGAGGACGCCCGCGCGCGCGAACTGCTGATCCTGCCCGTCTGCCCCTTCTTCGCCGCCTATTTCCAGAAACACCCTGAACTCGCGGAGGTGGTTCACCCCACCTATCGCACCATTCTGGGCCTCTGACCCGCCTATCCACATCGTGACTTGTCGCCAAGTAGGTCTTGAATAGAAACTTACCAACCCTATATGAGCCCGTTGATGGTCCCGGTGCGGCGCGGCGTGGCGGCGACTGTCACGCTTTCGTGTGACCATTCGCCTCTAAAAATAGGGGCAACTCATCACCATCTGGTTGGTTGAGGGGAGAGGCTTCGGCGCACATGCGGTGGTCGAGGACGAAGAGCCCGCTCGTTCAAGACGGTCGGAGGGACCATTATATGGCTGCCAATAGTACGCTCGCGGTGATGTCGCCTGAACAGGGCCTGTCGCGTTATCTGACGGAAATCCGCAAGTTTCCGATGCTGACCAAGGACGAGGAGTTCATGCTCGCCAAACGTTGGTCCGAGCATCAGGACCCCGAGGCCGCCCACCGCCTTGTAACCTCGCACCTTCGTCTCGTGGCCAAGATCGCCATGGGCTATCGCGGCTACGGCCTGCCGATCGGCGAAGTGATTTCCGAGGGCAACGTCGGTCTGATGCAGGCCGTCAAGAAGTTCGACCCCGACAAGGGTTTCCGCCTGGCCACCTACGCCATGTGGTGGATTCGCGCCTCGATCCAGGAATACATCCTACGCAGCTGGTCGCTCGTGAAGATGGGCACGACCGCCGCGCAGAAGAAGCTGTTCTTCAATCTGCGCAAGGCCAAGAGCCAGATTTCGGCCTTCGAGGAAGGCGACCTGCACCCCGAACACCTCTCCGCCATCGCCACCAAGCTAGGTGTGACCGAGGAAGAGGTGACCAACATGAACCGCCGTCTCGGCGGCGACGCCTCGCTCAATGCGCCGCTTCGCGCCGATGGCGAAAGCGAATGGCAGGATTGGCTGGCGGACGACACGGCCGTCTCTCAGGAGACCCAACTCGCCGACGACGAGGAGAAGGGCATCCGCATGAGCCTGCTTCAGGAGGCCATGGAAGAGCTGACTGACCGCGAGAAGCACATCCTGACCGAACGCCGCCTGAAGGACGATCCGGTCACTCTGGAAGAACTCGCCGGTCAGTATGGCGTGTCGCGTGAACGCGTGCGTCAGATCGAGGTCCGCGCCTTCGAGAAACTGCAAAAGGCCATGCGCGCCGCCGCCGAAGAGCGGAACCTGGTCGACGCCTGACCTTAAGCCTGTCGCCTGCGCCTCAGGACGCCTTGGCCATCGGCTGGGCGTCTGCGGCGCGGGCGGCGTTCACCACCGCATTCACCGGCTGCAGCAATCCGGCCTTGGTCACTTGCCCGGTCGCCAGATAGGCCTGCAGCGTGGCCACCACCATCACAAGCTTGGCGTCCGACGCCTTGATCGCCAGACTGTTCAACGTCTCGGCCTGCTGGCGAATGGCGCGCGTGGCCTGGGACGGATCCTGCTCGAACTGCGACAGGGCGGAGACGAGGATACGTGTCGCCTGATCGCGCATTTCCGCCGCCCCGCCAGCCGCGCCATCGCTACGGCGCTTTTTGGCCCCGGTGTATTCGCCCGAGTTGAAGCGTCTGCGATCCGGCCCGACATAGCCGACCGCCTCGATCCACGGGCGGGGCTTCAGGGCGACATTCTCGACCCGTTTGAACAGGTCGCCGGTCGTGAAGGGCTTTCTCAGAAACTCATGGACGCCGGCGTCGCGCGCGCCCTTGATGGCGGCGGCCGTCGCCTCGCCCGTCACCATGATGATGGGCGACATCCGGCACGACATGCTGGAGCGCCGCACGCGCCGCGTCAGGGTCTCGCCGTTCAGCGTCTCGCCCGACCTTTCGGTGAAGATCACGCCCGGCTCGACGTCGCGCAGCAGCTCCAGCGCCCGTTCCTCGTCGCTCTCGCTATAGACCTCGCGCGCGCCCATGCCCTTGATGATGTCGGTCAGCAACCGGACGGCCGACGCATTGGGATCGACGATCACCACCCGCCTTATCGCGGGCTCTATGCGGCTCAGGGTTCTGGCGTTGGTTGAGAACACGTCCGGCTCCGGGTTGGAGCCTTATGCTTACCGCCCCTGGGTTAAAGCCTGTTGAATCCGCCGTTACGCCCGATCAGCCCTGAAACGGATCGCGCATCAGTATGGTGTCGTCCCGCTCAGGGCTGGTCGACAACAACGCCACCGGCGCGCCGATCAGCTCTTCGATCCGACGCACATATTTGATGGCGTTGGCGTTGATGTCCTTGAAGCTGCGTACACCGGCCGTGCTTTCGCTCCAGCCTTCCAGTTCCTCGAACACCGGCTCGGCGGCGCCCTGGGCCTTCAGGCTGGAGGGCAGATAGTCCAGCACCTCGCCATCGACCTTGTAGCCGACGCAGATCTTCAGCGTCTTCAGCCCGTCCAGCACGTCCAGCTTGGTCAGGGCGATCCCGTCGATGCCATTGATCGCCACTGACTGACGCACCAGCACGGCGTCGAACCAGCCGCAGCGGCGCGCGCGCCCGGTGTTCACCCCGACCTCGCGGCCCACGGTCGCCAGATGCTCGCCGACCTCATCGTCCAGTTCGCAGGCGAACGGCCCCTCGCCCACCCGCGTCGTATAGGCCTTCACGATGCCCAGAACATAGCCGACGCCGCGTGGACCGACGCCCGACCCCGCCGCCGCCTGTCCCGCCACGGTGTTGGAGCTCGTGACATAGGGATAGGTGCCGTGATCCACGTCCAGAAATGCGCCCTGCGCCCCCTCGAACAGCACGCGCTTGCCGTCCTTCTGCGCCTGATCCAGCACGCGCCAGGCCGGCTTCACATAGGGCAGAATCTTGGGCGCGATCTCCAGCAGCTGGCCCAGCAGCGCCTCGGGATCGATGGGTTCCAGCCCCAGGCCCGCGCGCAGCGGATCGTGGTGTGAGCGCAAGCGGTCGATCTTGACCTTCAGATCGTCTTCGTTGGCCAGGTCGCAGACGCGGATGGCGCGACGGCCCACCTTGTCTTCATAGGCCGGGCCGATGCCGCGTCCGGTCGTGCCGATCTTGGCGCCCGGCGCGCTCGCCGCCGCCTCGCGCGCCACGTCCAATGCGGGGTGAACCGGCAGGATCAGACAGGCGTTGTCGGCGATGGTCAGGATGTCGGGCGTGATCGCCACCCCTTGCGCCTGAATCTTCTCGATTTCGCCGACCAGATGCCAGGGGTCCACCACCACGCCATTGCCGATGATCGATGGCTTTCCCTGCACCACGCCCGAAGGCAGCAGCGCCAGCTTATAGACCTTGCCGTCCACGACCAGCGTATGGCCCGCGTTATGCCCGCCCTGGAACCGCACCACCATGTCGGCGCGGTTGGACAGCCAGTCCACGATCTTGCCCTTGCCCTCGTCGCCCCACTGAGCGCCGACCACCGCCACGTTCGCCAAAGCACTTCTCCGCCCAAGCACTCTCCTTAAGAGAATGCGTCAAAATCATCGGGAACGCGGCAACGGCGCGGCGACCCGAACGCGGGCGCAGCCTATAGCCGGGGAATCGCCGAATGTCCCCTCAGGGTGCTGACTTTTTGGGCCGGTAGTCGCGCTTGTCGATACAGGCGTCGTATGTGGCCCGGTCGATCTTGATCCAGTCCGTCTTGTTGATACCCCGCCATCCCTTGGTCGCTGGACTGAACGGATAGGCGGACGCCATCTTGATCCAGCGATCCTGCTCGTCGGCGATTAACCTTATTTCCGACGCGACCTCAGCCAGGTCCTGATCGCGACAGAACAGCAGAGCCACATCATAGGCATTCCGATGCGCCATCTGGATCACGTCCAATGCAATCCGGACGTCTATACCCTTCTCGTCGCCGTCCAGAAACGTATGAATCGTGCCGTCAGGCAGCTTCACCTGCTTGTTTCGGTATCGTAGCGGTCTGGTGCAGATATAGGCGCCTTCACGTCCCATCTGCGCGCCTTTGGCCGTCCAGAAATGATGCCAAAAAGGGTTGTCTGCCGCATCCGGAACCCCGGTGTAAAACCTCATACCCTCCACCTGCCAACCTTGACCCGCACATACCGCTTTCGTTAGGGCGACGGGGTCGTAGTTTAGAAACGGATAGCCGAAGGCGGCTTTTGCGCTGTGAAACAGATTCTGACCGTCGAAAAATGCGACGGCGCGTTTTGTCTGTGGAAGCTGGGCCATATCGCAAGAGTTGCGAAACTTGCACCCAAAAATCAATAACCCCGCCAGAGGCCTCTTGCGAGGCGTGTCCGGCGGGGAAAAAGTGATAGCCGCTATATGGCAATCCAACGTCTGATAATCAACTTCAATTTAAACACCTATCGCCGTCTCGAACGCCCATTCCAGCCAGGGCGTCGCCGCGATCACATCGGCCGTCTCGACCGTGCATCCGCACCACAACCTCAGGCCCGGCGGCGCATTGCGGTGCGGCTCCATGTCGAACACGGCCGCCTCGTTTTCCAGCAGGGCCTTGAAGCGCGAGACGAAGGCTTTCTGCGCCTTGTCATCCAGGCGGGTCACGCGCGGATCGACGAACTTCAGGCACACCGAGGTCGTCGAGCGGATGTCGGGCCGTTCGGGCAGGAAGTCGATCCAGTCGGTCCTATCCACCCACGCCGCCAGCGCCGCATAGTTGGCGTCCGTCCGCCGGATCAGTTCGCTCAAGCCCCCGATGTCGCGCGCCCAGCCCAGGGCGTCGATCCAGTCTTCCAGCGTCAGAACCGAGAAGGTGTTGATCGCCACCCCATCCGCCAGCGCCCGGTCGAACCGGCCCTGACCATCGGTCAGACGCAGCAGCTTGGGAATCGGCCGATCCGGTCGATAGGTGTCCAGCCGCTCCACCGCGCGCGGCGACAGCGCCATCACCCCGATGCCCGCCTCGCCGCCCAACGCCTTCTGGAAGCTGAACGTCACCACATCCAGCTTGTCGTACGGCAGCGGCATGGCGAAGGCGGCCGAGGTGGCGTCGCAGATGGCCAGCCCCTCGCGGTCGTCCGCGATCCAGTCCGCGTCGGGCACCCGCACGCCCGACGTCGTGCCGTTCCAGGGGAAGATCACGTCCTTGGACCAGTCCGCCCGCGACAGGTCGGGCAGTTCGCCCCACGGCGCGGTCAGGGCCTCGGGCTCCAGCCCCAGATGATCCTTCACGTCCGCCAGCCAGGTCAGGCCGAAGTTCTCATAGGCCACCACCTGCACCGGCCGTGCGCCCAGCATCCCCCACAGCGCCGCCTCGACCGCGCCCGTGTCGGACCCCGGCGTATAGAGCATCACATGGCTGTCGGGGACCTCCAGCACCTCGCGCGTCAGGCGCAGACCATGGGCGAACCACTCGACCACCTCCGGCGCGCGGATGCCGCGCCCCAGCAGGTCGGAGGGCAGGCCGCCCAGCGCATAGCCCGCGCGTTTGGCCGTCGGTCCGGCCGAGAACCACGGCCGCGCCGGCTTCACATCGGGCTTCACAGTCATGATCGTCTCCTCGCCCGGCGCGCTCAACGCCCCGGCGTATAGGGCCGCTTGGCGCGCCAGTCCTCGGCGAATTGGGTCAGCGCGGCGTCAGGCTCGTCCGGCAGCGTGACCACCAGCTTGGCCAACAGATCCCCGCGCCGCCCCTGGGCGAAGGCGCCGCGCCCCTTCAGCCGCAGCACCTTGCCCGAGTTCGAGCCGGCCGGGACCGTCATCTGCACCGCCCCTTCCGGCGTCGGCACGCGCACCTTGGCGCCCAGCACCGCATCGGGCACCGAGATCGGCAGATCCATCGTCAGGTCCGCGCCTTCGCGGCGATAGATCGGGTGCGCCTCGATCTTGAGCTCGATCAGGGCGTCGCCGTTCTCGGCCCCGCGCCCCGGCGCTCCCTGCCCGCGCAGACGGATGGTCTGGCCGTCCGACGCCCCCTTGGGTATGGTCACGTCCAGCGTGCGCCCGTCCGAGAACTGAATCCGGCGCGTCGCCCCGGCGATGGCGTCTTCCAGGCTGATGTCCAGCGTCGCCTTGACGTCCTGGCCGCGCGCGGTGAAATCCCGCGCCCCGCGCTGACGCCCCCCGCCGCCGAACATGCCAAACAGATCGTCCAGATCGACGCCTTCGAAGTTGGCGCGCCCGCCCGGCCCGCCGCCCTGACCAAAGGGACCGCCCCCCTGACCGAACGGATTGCCTCCCGCGCGTCCCCCGCCGCTTCCGCCAAAGCCGCGATACTGTTCGTTGCCGTCGCCGTCGATCTGGCCCGCGTCGTATTTGGCGCGCTTGTCCTTGTCGCCCAGGATGTCGAAGGCGGCGGTCACGCGCTTGAACTTGTCCTCGGTGATCTTGTCGCCGGGGTTCTTGTCGGGGTGCAGTTCCTTGGCGAGCTTGCGGTACGCCTTCTTGACCTCGTCCGCGCTCGCGCCCTTCGAAACGCCCAGTTCCTTATAGGGGTCGCCTGCCACGTCCGTTGTCGCTCCAACTGAAAACCGATGGGCCGTCAGTTAAGCCATGCCCCCGCCTCCGCAAAGGGCCGGGTCCGTCATATTTCGTCAGAGGGGCCCGATTTCCAGCGCGACCGACGCCTCCACGCCCCAGCCAAAGCCACCGCCCCATTGCGCGACGGCGATCCGGGCCTCGCTCCCGGCCCCCTGCGGAAAGTCCGCCGCGAACGCCGCCGCCGGATACAGCAGGCTGCTCCCCTCCACCTCGAACCTCCTCACCACAACGTCGCCGTCCAGCACCCTGACCCGGAACCGCAGCGGATCGACCTCGGCCGGCTCCCCGTCCCAGCCGTCGCCATAAAGGCGCACGCGCGGCGTCCAGCGCACGATCCGCCCAGCCTCGGTCGCCTCGACCGCCGGAGCGCGCGGCGACCACGGCCGCGCATGGACGCCCCCCGGGGCGAAGTCGATCTCCCGAAACCCGCCGCCGCCCGGCGCCGCGCCCGCCGGTCCTGCGCGACAGACCAACGGCAGCCCCCGCTCGTTTCGCCCGATCTCGGCCCGCGCAAGCCGACCATCCAGAAAAACCGCCGTCGCCCCTTGCGGCGCTCCGGCTCGCATCTCGACCTCGGTTCCCTGCTGCGCCCGCAGCAGGTTCGTCAGCCTCCACGTTCCCGGCCCGACCAGGGCGGCGGATAGATACTGGATCACCTCCCACCCCGCCGCCGTCTCGACCGCCAGGGCGTTGGCCCCACCCAGCACCGCCGTCTCCACCGCGCTTTCCGGCTCCCCGCCTTCGATCCGCACGACCACCGCATTGGCCGCGTCCCAACGATGACGCACGCCAGGCGCCAGCGCCTGAGCCAGCGTCCCCACCATGGCCGACGCCTCCATGTCGGCGCGCGGCGTCAGGACATCGGCGTTTGCGCCGGCGTGCAGCCGCATCGCCCGCCAGGGGTCCGCCGCCGCCGCGACCAGGGGCCGCCCGTCGTCCTCCATCCCCATCAGCGGCGGCAGGTCCAGCAGTTTCAGGAAAGGCGCCCCGACCACCGTCGGCGCCTCGCCGCCGCGCCAGCCGCCATCGTCCTCCTGTTGGGCCCGGTCCGTCACCGGCTCCAACTCGGCAGAGGGCGTCTCGTCCGCCGTCGTCCGCACCACCCGCCAGTCGCCGGCCCGCCCCTCCAGCCGCAGCACGTCCCCCGGCTCCAATTGCATCGCCTCCAGCGGCCCCAGCGCCACGGTCACGGCCTCCAAGCCGCCCCCCGCCAGCACGTCCTGCGCCGCCGCCATGGCCAGGCCGCCGCCGCACGCCACCGGCAAATCCAGGTCCACCCCGCCCCCGGTTGCTTCCGCGTCGTCGGACCGCACCACCACCGCCCCGGTCTGATAGTCCGCCGTCTCGTCGATGTAGCGCACCCGCGCTGTCGAAGGCCGCGCCTCAAGCGTCCTGGTCGCGCTGACCGATGCGCCGCGCTCGGGCAGGGCCAGCGCATCGGCCGTCAGTTCGCCCTCTACCGGCCCCCGCCCCCTGACCGCGACCCGCCCGGCCCGTTCCGCCGCCACCGCATCGAAGGCGGCGAGCAGCGGCTCCAGCGCGTCGCGCGTCCGCATCGGCCGGTCGATGACATAGCCGGCCGCCGCCCCTTGGACGCCCTCGACCGACATTTCGTCCGGCCCCAGGCCGCCCCGCGCCAGCACCGCCGCGATCAGGTCGCAGCCATCGCCCGCCAGCCGTCCATTCAGCCAGTGTCCGGCCCGCCACGCCCCTGCGTCGGCCCAGACGTCGGCCCGCGCCGGAAACGCCGGATAGGGCCTGGCGTCCCAGCACCAGGCGTCCGCCGCCTCCAGCATCCGCCCGCCATAGACCGCCGATGTCGGATTGTTCAACGCCCGCCACATCCGGCGCCGTCTCCCCGCCCCCGCGCAACACCGCCGCCAAGACCACCATCAGATCGCGCGCCGACAGCGTCTTCATCCGCTCGGCGACGGCCCCAGCCGCAACCCGAACCTCAGGTTCGACAGCACCAGATCCGGCCGCCGCCAGGCGCAGAATTCATCGGCCCAGGCCGCGTGGAACTGCGGCCCTCTCAGACTGTCGGGGTCTTCGGCCGAAAACGCATAGGCGGCCGATTGATTGTCCCACACCAGCCGACGCCGCCCCGCCTCCCAGCGCGGCCGGTCACCCGGCTCCGCCAGCGCCTTGATCCCCGACGCCCCCTCCACCATCACCTCGCGCACATCGTGCAGGGCGGGGCCGACCAGCCCCAGCGTGATGCCGGGCAGTTCGCGCGCCATGATGTCGATCCAGACCGACCCGGCGAAGGTCTTGCCCGACCCTCGCCCGCCCAGCAGCAGCCAGGTCCGCAGGTCATCGTCCGTCGGCGGACACTGATGCTTGGCGATCCGACAGTGGCTGCGATGCAGCCTTAGCCCGTGCTCTTTCAGCAGCCTCGGCGTTCTTTTCTTCCAGAATCCGATCAAGCCGCGCGTGCTCGACCAGCAGTTCCTGTCGGATTCGCTCGTCGTCTGCGGGATCGTAGGTCCGTCCACCCATCTCGTCCTCTTCGTTGTCGCTCAGGCACAGCAGCCGCATCGCCTCGACCGCCTTGGCCGAGCGCGCGATCACGCCGATCTGGCGCGCGACCTTTTCGGCCGCTCCGGACTCTGTGACCTCCGTCTTGCAGACGCTCTCGGTCGCCTCTTCGATCTTGGCCTTCATCTTCAGGAACAGCGGCTCCATCCAGCCGGCGCAGGACGCAGCCGTTTTGCGAGCGCCGTCCCCGCCGCCCTCGTCGTCATCCCGATTTCCCGCCATGCCCAAACCATAGCGCACCAGCGTCCTCAGGCCGGAAGAACGCCTACATAATTCGCCAACGATTTGTTTTATATCGATTTCAACCAGCGACATTGCGCTGGCTAGGGGGTGCTTCCCTATCGCTCGCGCCCACGCTCGACCGCCCATTCCGGCGCCTCGAAGTCCAGCGCATCCTCCGGCTCGGCCAGCGACAGCTCCGAAATCGTCTGTCCCCGCACCGACACCCCGGCCGTATGCACCGTCTCACGACTGCCCGAGATCAGGTGATGCCATTTCGCCAGCGTCCGCCCCTCGTGCAGCCGGCGATAGGCGCAGGACTTGGGCATCCACGCCAGCGCCTCGATATTGCCGGGCGTCAGCTTGATGCAGTCCGGCACCTGGGCCTTGCGGTTCGCATAGTCCGAGCAGGAACAGGCCTTCGAATCGAACAGCTTGCAGTGCACCCGCGTCGGAATGACCTCGCCCGTATCCTCGTCCTCGAACCGGATCACGCAGCAAAGGCCGCACCCATCGCACAACGCCTCCCACTCGGAAGGCGACATCTCGTCCAGGGTCTTGGTTTCCCAGTAGGCCGCCATCAGCTCCTCCCCCGCTTGCGGGGGAGGGGGACCCCGAAGGGGTGGAGGGGGCGAAGGCCGAACGACGCGCGACGCATTCCCTTGCCAAAGGCGCAGCTTGTGATGGTGATGCACTCCATGAGAGCGCCGGTCCTTACCCAAAAACGCGCCAGAAGTCTCCGTCGGGCGATGTCTTTGCCGGAAGTCTTGATTTGGCAGCGTATCCGCGGCCACGGCTTTCGCCGTCAGCACGCTTTCGACGCCTTCATCCTGGACTTCTATCGCGCCAGGGATCGGCTGTGCATCGAGATCGACGGACAGCACCACGATCCTGCCTACGACAGCCGCCGCGACGCCTATCTCGCCGAACGCGGCGTCCGCACCGTCCGAATCGCCGCGACCGATGTCCTGCGCGGTCCCCCTCCCCCGCTTCGCAGGGGAGGATCGTTTCAATGCCCCACGGTTCTGGAGAACAGGTTGATCACCACCACCCCGCCGACGATCATCGCCAGGCCCGCGATGGCCGGCGGGTCCAGCCTCTGGCGAAAAACCACCGCCCCGATCACCGAGATCAGCACCACCCCCAGCCCGCTCCAGATCGCATAGGCGATCCCCACCGGCATCTGCCTCAACGCGATGGACAGCAGGTAGAAGGCCAGGCCGTAACAGACCGCCATTCCCGCCGTGGGCCAGGCCCGCGTGAACTGGTCAGAGGCCTGCAGCAAACTGGTCCCCGCCACCTCCAGCCCGATGGCGCCCAGCAGCGCGGCCCAGGTGACGGAGCTCATGCGTCATTGGCCGTGATCGGATGACCAGGCGTCAGCAGCGACAGCAGCGCCTGTCTCTGCTCGGGCGAAACCCGGTGCGTGCCGAACTGATCCGACATCCACAGCCCGTCCGCGATCAGCCTCAGCATCAGGGCGTCGTCGGCCCCGACCGGATCGCTGGGATCGTCGTTCTTCACCTGGTCGATCCAGCCGTTCCAGCGTTGCGACAAGGTTGGATCGATGGCGCAGGCCGCCAGGATCACCCGCCCGATGCTGATGTTCTGCGGCGTCACCGGCTCGTTCACCGTCGCCCTCAGATAGGCCCGCGCATTGCGGCCATAGGGTTCGGGATCGCGCGCGGCCTCGGCCAGGATCATGTCCCGGTGCATCTGTCCCAAATGATCGATCATTCCTTCCAGCAGCGCGATCTTGCTGGGAAAATGGTGCAGCAGGGCGCCCTTGCTGACCGTCGTGCGACCCGCCACCGCATCCAGGGTAAAGCCCGACGCCCCCAGTTCAGCCGCCACCTCCAGCGCCTTTTCGATGATTTCGGCCCGGGTGTCGTCGGGCGCGCGGCGGCGTGTGATCGTGTCCATTTCGACTACATACCAACCGGACGGTAACTGTCAAATCTCAAAGGTCGTGGCGGTTCGACTTCCCCTCCTCTATATGGCCGCCCATGGCAGCCAGACCCCCTCTCGTCGCACTCAAGGACGTCCGTCTTCAGGACGGCCAGCGCCCCCTGTTCGACGGCGTCGATCTGGCGGTCGAACCGCGCAGCCGCGCCGCCCTGGTAGGTCGCAACGGCGCGGGCAAGTCCACCCTGATGAAGGTCGTCATGGGCCTGATCGAACCGGACAGCGGCGACCGTTCGGTCCAGTCCGCCACCCGTTTCGCCTATGTGCCGCAGGAGCCGGTCATCACGGGCGAGACTCTGCTGGACTACGCCTCTTCCGGCGAGGCCGAGAGCTGGACCGCCGAGGCCTGGCTGGCCACCTTCGGCCTGGACCCCGCCAAGTCCACCCAAGGCCTGTCGGGCGGAGAAACCCGCCGCGCCGCCCTGGCCAAGGCCTTCGCCGAAGAGCCCGACCTGCTGCTGCTGGACGAGCCGACCAATCACCTGGACATCCTGGCCATCGAACTGCTGGAGAACGAGCTGCTGTCGGCCCGGTTCGCCCTTCTGGTCGTCAGCCACGACCGCGCCTTCCTGAACCGCGTCACCAACACCGTCCACTGGCTTGAGGGCCGTCGCGTCCGCACCCTCAGCAAGGGCTTCGTCGAGTTCGACGAATGGTCGACCAAGGTGCTGGAGGAAGAGGCCGAATCCCTGCGTCGTCTGACCAAGACCATCGAGCGCGAGACCGCCACCTTCTACTCCTCCATCACCGCCCGCCGCAGCCGCAACGAGGGCCGCGCCCGCTCGCTTCAGGCCCTGCGCGCCGAACGCGCCGAGAAGATGAAGGACGTGCCGCGCGAACTGTCGCTGGGCGTCGATTCCGGCGCCACGTCCGGCAAACTGGTCGCCGAAATCAAGGGCGTGTCCAAGGGCTACAACGGCCGCACCCTGTTCAAGGACCTGACCACCCGCATCATGCGCGGCGACCGTCTGGGCATCGTCGGTCCCAACGGCGCGGGCAAGACCACTCTGGTCAAGACCCTGCTGGGGGAACTGGCGCCCGACGAGGGCACGGTCCGCATGGGCGCCAATCTGGAGCCCGTCTATCTGGATCAGTCGCGCGAGGGGCTGAAGTCGGACATGACCCTGTGGGACGCCCTGACGCCGGGCGGCGGCGACAGCATCATCGTGCGCGGCTTTTCCAAACACGTCGCCGCCTACGCCAAGGAATTCCTCTTCTCCGAGGCCCAGTTGCGTCAGCCGATCTCGACCCTGTCGGGGGGCGAGCGAAACCGCCTGCTTCTGGCGAGGGCGTTGGCGAAACCCGCCAATCTGCTGATCCTCGACGAACCGACCAACGACCTGGACATGGACACGCTGGACAAGCTGGAGGAGCTGCTGGAGGGCTATGACGGCACCCTGATCCTGGTGTCGCACGACCGCGACTTCATCGACCGCCTGTCCACCTCGACCCTGGCCCTGAACGGGCGCGGCGACATCGTCGAGACGCCCGGCGGCTGGACCGATTTCATCCGCCAGAACCCCGGCTTCCTGCAACCCGGCGCCAATCCCCGCCCCCAGGACAAGGCCGCCGCCCAGCGCGCCGCCGCCAACCCCGCCCCTGCTGCGGTCAAGAAGACCGCCAAACTCTCCTTCAAGGACGCCCACCGCCTGAAGGAGCTCGAAACCCTGATCGATGCGCTGCCCGCGACCATCGCCAAACACGACGCGACCCTGGCCGACCCCGCCCTCTACACCCGCGACCCCAAGGCCTTCGACGCCGCCATGAAGGCCGCCGAAAAAGCCCGCGCCGACCTGGAATCCGCTGAAATGGAATGGCTGGAGCTTGAGGAGAAGAAGGCTAGTCTGGCGGGTTAGGTGCAGGAGACGACGTCACCCTAGGGTTCACGCGAAGGGTGAACGTCTGCCCTCTTGAAACCAAACCCGTCGGCGCACACTCAAGCTTCATGACCCTGCGTAGCCATCTCGTCGAATTCGCCCCGCCTCAGCAGGCGGCCGTCCGGCGCATCAACGACGTCCTCACCCGCGCGCCGCGTCTGCGCACCGACGGCTGGCGGATCGATGCGGGCCAGCGACTGTCGCTGTGGCTGGACGCGGCCGCCGGGCGGGTCACCACGCCTCGCCTCAGGAAGCGCGGCGTCACGGTCGAGATCGTCCAGACGGATGGCGACCACCCGGTCAATCTGCGCCTCCTGCATCCGCCGGGCGCGCCCCGCGCCGTCATCCTGGACATTCACGGCGGCGGCTGGGTGATGGGCAGCGCGGGGCTGAACGACCGGCTGAACGCCCATCTGGCGCATCACGGCTTCTGCATCGTTTCGGTCGACTATCGTCTGCTGTCCGAGCGTCGCCGGGTCTATGTCGACGCCGCCATCGCCGACTGTCTGGCCGCCGCCTTCTGGACCGTGACGAACGTGGATCGGCTGGGCGCCGCGACCCTGTTCATCGCGGGCGAATCCGCCGGCGGCCATCTGGCGGCCCTCACCGCCGTGGCCCTGCGCGACAAGGGGCTGATCGACCTGGTGAAGGGCTGCGTCTTCACCTACGGCGTCTTCGATCTGTCCGGTACCGAAAGCGTGCGGTCCGCCGGGCCTGAGACCCTGCTGTTCAACGGGCCGACGATGCAGGCCGATCTGGCGCGTCTGGCCCCCGACCGCGACGAGGCGGGCCTGCGCCAGCCCGACGTCTCGCCCCTCTACGCCGACCTGACCGGCCTGCCGCCCGCCCTGTTCCTGGCCGGGGAATATGATCCGCTGTTCGAGGACAGCCTGCTTATGGCGACGCGCTGGGGCGAGGCGTCGGACGCCGACCTGATCCGCGTGCCCGAGGTCCCGCACGGCTTCCTGCACTTCGGCGGCCCCGCCGCGCGTGGCGCGCGCAGAGCCATCCGCACATGGCTGGACGCCAGGCTTTAGCTTTCGATCAGTTCGCGGATGCGCGTGCCCAGGGCCTCCATGGCGAAGGGTTTGGTCATGACGTGCATTCCGGGGTCCAGCTGGCCGTTTCCGACCACGGCGTTCTCGGCGTAGCCGGTGATGAACAGCACCTTCAGATCCGGTCGGTCGATCCGCGCGGCGTCCGCCATCTGGCGCCCGTTCATCCCGCCCGGCAGCCCCACGTCCGACACCAGAAGGTCGATGCGCGCATCGGATTGCAGCAGTTTCAGCCCCGACGCCCCGTCCGCCGCCTCGATGCACTGATAGCCAAGTTCGTGCAGGATCTCGGCGACCAGCATCCGCACCGTTGGTTCGTCGTCCACCACCATCACCGTCTCGCCGGCCTGGGCGCGCGGGGCGTGGGCGATCTCGGGCGTCGGCTCGTCCTCCACCGCGCCCAGATGGCGCGGCAGATACAGGCACACCATCGTCCCCTCGTCCCGCTCGGAATAGATTCGCACCTGTCCGCCCGATTGACGCACGAAGCCATAGATCATGGATAGGCCCAGGCCCGTGCCTTCCCCCATCGGCTTGGTGGTGAAGAAGGGCTCGAACGCGCGGGCCGCCACGTCCGGCGACATCCCGCCGCCGGTGTCGCTGACGCAGATTGAGACATACTGCCCCGGCTCCAGGTCCTGCGTGCGGGCCACGCGCGGATCGATCCAGCGGTTGCCGGTCTCGATGGTCAGTCGACCGCCGTCGGGCATGGCGTCGCGGGCGTTGATGCACAGGTTCAGCACGGCGTTTCCCAGCTGGTTCGCATCGATCAGAACCGGCCACAGCCCCGTCCCGGCGACGACCTCCAGCTGAATCCCCGGCCCCGTCGTGCGGCGGATCAAATCCTCCATGCCCCGGATCAGGCGGTTGGGATCGGTCGGCTTGGGGTCCAGGGTCTGGCGTCGCGAGAAGGCCAGCAGCCGGTGCGTCAGGGCCGCCGCCCGCTTGGCCGCCCCTTGCGCCGCCGCCGAGAACCGCTCGACGTCGCCGAACCGGCCCTGGGCGATGCGCGAACCGATGATCTCCAGGCTGCCGGTTATCCCGGCCAGCAGATTGTTGAAGTCATGGGCGATGCCGCCGGTCAGTTGTCCGACCGCCTCCATCTTCTGGCTCTGGCGCAGGGCCTCCTCGGCCTGCATCAGGGCGCTGGTGCGTTCGGCGACCTGCTCCTCCAGCGTCTCGTTGAACCGGGCCAGTTCAGCCGACTGACTGCGCAGGTCCTCGATGTCGGTGTTGGAGCCGACCCAGCGCACGATCCGTCCTTCCTCGTCGTGAACGGGCTCAGCCCGCACCATGAAGGTGCGGTACACGCCGTCGTGCCGCCGCACGCGGAACTCGGTCTCATAGACCTGGCCGCTCGCTACGGCGCGCGCCCAGGTCTCGGCGGCGCGGTCGGCGTCCTCGGGATGCAGGTTCGCCAGCCAACCGTCCGAACCGTCCAGCTCGCCTTGCCTTTGGCCGGTATAGGCATAGACCTGGGGATTGAACCAATACAGCGCCCCGTCCGCCCAGCTGGCCCAGATCTGGATCGGCGTGGCCTGGGCGAAGACCCGGAACTGGGCTTCGCTTTCCCGCAGGGCCGCCTCGCTCCTGGCGCGCTGTGTCGCCATTCGCACCCGTTCGGCGACGTCGCGCATCAGTTGAAAATCGCCTTCGTTGTATTGGCGCGCCGTCGCATTGTTGACGAAGACCATGGCCACGACCCGACCCTGCTCCATCAGCGGCATGTTGACGAAGGAGCCGGCGCTGATCCGCTTCAGCACGTCCGCCGTCGCCGCAGTGCGCGGGTCCAGCGTGACATCGGCGATGGCCACCGTCTCGCCGCGCTTGATGTCCTCGATGTAGGAGCCGTGCTCGCGGAAGGACAGGGTGCCGACGATGCTGGTCACCCCGGGCTGGTTGAAGTCGCGCTCGATGGTGATGGTCTCGGCGACGGTGTCGACCGTCCCGTATCCGGCCCGGCTCACGCCCATGGCCTGGGCCAGCACCCGCGCCGACGCCTGGGCGATCTCGCCGGCGTCGGTCAGGTCGCGAATGGCGTCGTTCAGCTCCAACAGGGCCGCCTGACGCGCTTCGCTCTGTTTTCGCTCGGTGATGTTGTTGAACAGGATGGCGACCTGATAGGCGCCCGGACGTCCGATCCTCAACGCCTGCACGTCGTACCAGCGGCCGAAGATGTCGGCCGGGTTCTCGAACCGCACGGGCTCGCCCGTGCGCGCCACGCCGCCATACAGGTCGAACCAGTGCTGCTCCAGCCCCGGCGCGATCTCGCTCACCCATTTGCCATAGGGGTCGACCAGGCCGGTCATCTCCTCAAACGCCTGATTGCCCTCCACGATCTTGTAGTCGACCGGCCGGTCCTCGGCGTCGAACTTCATCTCGATGACGCAGAAACCGGTCGCCATGGCCGAGAACAGGGCGGCGTAGCGCGCTTCGCTCAGGGCCAGCGCCTGGTCGGCGCGCATCCGTTCGGTGACGTCCACACCCTGGATTGAAATGCCCCAGACCTGTCCGTCCTCGGTCTTCATCGGCTGGAAGACGAAATCGACGTAACGTTCCTCGATCGGACCGTCTGGAACGGCCTGCATGGCGTACAGGGCGCTTTCGGCGTGATGGGCCTCGCCGGTGCGATACACTTGGTCCAGCAGCGCCAGATAGCCCTGATCGACCGCATCCCTCAGGACCTCGGCCAGCGCACGTCCCGTTACCGACCGATGACCGATCAGGGTCCGATAGTTTGGATTGATCAGTTCGAAACGATGGTCGGGCCCGACCAACAGCGCCATGAACCCCGGCGCATGGGCGAACATCTGCACCAGTTGGGCGCGGTTAAAAGCGACGGAGGCGCCTTCGGAGACAGTGATGGACAAGCCTTTTCCTCAGAGTCTGACGTCTGCGACCACAGAACCCCCAGCCGGTGAAGTTGTTGCAGCCGATCTTGTGTTCGTCACCGGACATAAGTGTTTCTCGGCGCGTTCCTGTGGACAACGCAACGCGCTGATCCGCAAATGCGAATTCGATTCGTCCACCAATGTTCAC
Source organism: Brevundimonas sp. EYE_349 (assembly GCF_023147505.1). Lineage (GTDB taxonomy): Bacteria > Pseudomonadota > Alphaproteobacteria > Caulobacterales > Caulobacteraceae > Brevundimonas. Next base: position 278,703 of record NZ_JAHXPB010000002.1, read on the forward strand.
AGGTTTGTCTACCGCCGCCGGGCCAGTCGTGCACATCAGGGCGGGATCGGGCGCTTGCCTCATAGCCGGTTTCGTCCGAACGTCAACAGGCCAAGGGACACGGCGGCGCGGAAATCCGGGGGAGACCCTGGAAGATCAAGCGAACCGGCCCGGCTCTCCGACCCGGCGTTTCGGGCGGTCTTCGGATCGTAACGTGCGGCAGGCGGGATCCAGGCTCCGATCCTCGACGGTCTTCGGATCGACGATGAAGGGGGAACCGGATCGGGATCGAGGGACGATGCGGTCGCAATGCCGCAGAACGCCCACGACCAGGAGCGCGACAGGATACAGCCGACCGTCCTTTCGGGTTCGCCCGCGACGACGCCCAGGCCAGGGCCCTGACCCGAAAGGCCAAGTCCAACCCGGACTTGGCGAGGGGACGAAGCACGCGGGTCCGCCCGCACGCTTCGTCCCCTCGCTCAGTTGGGGCTGATCCTATCCGCATCGTCACACGATCACGCTAGACAAACCGCGCCCGGCCTGCACCCATGAGATGCAGACGGAGACACCCATGCGCGCAGCCCTGATCGCCCTCGGCCTGACCCTGACCACGCCCCCCGCATTGGCGGCGGCCTCTGACCAGGCGCTGGAGCCTATTCAGGTGTCGCCTGTCCGGGAGGGGCGTATTTTCTCGGCTGCTTCGTCGCTGCTGCAGGTTCCCACGACCGAGATCGCCTGCGGCGGCCAGCCGATCCAACCTCTCTACGCCGACGATCTGGCCATAGGGGCCGCCCTCAGCGCCAGCCATGAAAGGCCAGCCGTCATTCTGGCCTTTTCGGTGGACGAACAGGGCCGCACCCGCGACATTCGGCCGGTCCGGGACACCCCCTCGACACCGTCAGGCCCGATCGTCATTTCGGCGCTCAGCCCCGCCCAGGAGGAGCAGGCCGCCCTGGCCGCCTGGCGCTTCCCGGCAGGACCGCGCGCCGATTGCCGGGCGACGATCCGCTATTCGGCCAAGCCGCTGGAGGCGGCGACCACCGACGATCTGCTGCGCTATTTCGCCGTCACCCGCACGCGCGGCGCGCTGCGCGACATCGTCGCCAGGCGCCTGGGCGGCCCCGATGCGAACTGTGGCGGCGACGGTCGCGGCGGACGCGCCGCGCGCACCATCAGCGTCCCCGACTTCATGATCGGCCGGCGCCCGCCGCCGGGCGGCCGGTCCTGGTCGGTGGTGCGCTGGAACGTGAACGCCCAGGGGCGGGCGACGGGCGTCCAGACTCTCGGCTCGTCCGGCGACGCCGATCTGGATCGTGAGGCCCGTCGCGCCATGGCCGAGACGGTCCTGCGGCCGGGCGCGCCCCTGACCGGCTGCGTCTTCAACTTCAACCGCGCGGGCGAGACGCTGACGCCGCCCGATCTACCCCGGCGCGAAGAGGACCCGCAGCAGTCCTGCCCGGCGGACATCTCGGACCGGCTGCGGCTGAATATCGCGCCCGAGCGTTTTCCGCCCGCCTTCGCCAAACGCCGGATCGAGGGTTGGGCCCTTGTGCGGTTCGATCTGGCGACCTGGGGCCAGACGGGCGCGATAGAGGTGATCGACGCCCAGCCGTCGGCCGTATTCGGCGAGGACGCCAGCCGCCTGGTCGCCTCCGCCCGCACCGAGCCGGCCCTGACCGGCGCGGTCCGCTGCGTACTGCCGATCCGCTACCGCCTGCCCGACGCCAGCGGGACGGCTGCCGATGGCGCCGCCGACTGACGCCGCGCCTTTCCAACGCCGCCATCCGCCCGTAAGTCAGGCGCATGAGCTTATCGGGGAATCGGTTCCTGACCCGTCGCCGCGCCCTGATCGCGGGGGCTGCGGCCGTGGGGGCGTCGGCGGTGGGATTGCGCGCCTGCGGCCGGTCCGAGGCGCCGGTGGACGAACAGGGCCGCGTGCGGTTGCGCTTCGCCCTGGACTGGCGGGCCCAGGCCGATCACGGCGGCTTCTATCAGGCCCTGGCCAGCGGCGCCTATGAGAAGCGCGGCCTGAACGTCCAGATCGTCCAGGGCGGGCCGGCGGTGAACGTGCCGCAACTGCTGGCCTCGGGGTCGGTCGAGCTGGGCATGGCCTCCAACAGCTTCACCCCGATGAACCTGGTCGCATCCGGCGCGCCGGTCCGGGCGGTCGCCGCCTTCTTCCAGAAGGATCCGCAGATCCTGATGGCCCACCCCGACGCCGCGCTTCGCGCCATCGCCGACCTGGCCGAGCGCCCGTTCCTGATCGCCCAGGCGGGGATCGAGACCTTCTGGGTCTGGCTGAAGGCGACCTATGGCTTCACCGACGCCCAGCTGCGGCCCTACGCCTATGACCCCGCCCCCTTCATCGCCAATGCGCGCGCGGTGCAGCAGGGGTTCCTGACCAGCGATCCCTATACGGTCGAGCAGGCGGCCGATTTCGATCCCGAGGTCTTCCTCCTGGCGGACGAGGGCTATCCATCCTACGGCGCCATCGTCCTGGCCCCCAACGCCTTCGCGCGCGACAATGCGGCGGCCCTGCGCAGCTTCATCGCCGGCTCGGCCGAGGGCTGGCGCGACTATATCCGGGGCGACGCCTCGGCTGGCGACGCCCTGATCCGTCGGGACAATCCCGACCTGAGCCAGGCCCAGCTGGACCAGGCGCGCGAGCGCTTGCGCGACAAGGCCGTGGTGGATGGTGGCGACGCCGCCCTCTATGGCCTGGGCGCCCTGACGGCCGAGCGCTGGCAGGCCTTCTTCGAGGTCACCTCTAAGGCGGGCGTCTATGAGCCCGGCCTGAACTGGCGCGACGCCTTCACCGACAACTATCTGCCTGGTCGGGGCTGACCTGCGCCGTTAGCGCGGGGTTAAGCGCTGACGCCTATCCTGATGGTTGGATAATCCAAGCCGGAGAGCCGCCTTGCGCCGCGCCCTCGTTCTCACGACCGTCCTGACAGCGGCCAGCGCCCTTGCCGGCGGCGCCGTCGCCCAGTCGGCGCCGACCAATGGCGCGGGGCTGCGCTATCTGTCCTGGCCCGGCAAGCCGCCGGTCGGCGCCCGCCTGGCGCCCGCCCCCGCGCCGATCCGCACGCCCGCCTCGCCCGAGGCCGCCCCGACCGTCGTCGCCGCCAGCCGCACCCTGCCCCTGGCGCGTCTGGCCCCGTCGCCCGCAGACACGCCGCCCTCCCCTGCGCTGTCGCCATCGCCCTCGCCTCGCCGAGGTCTGACGCCCGCCAGCGACTGGACCAACCCCCAGGCCGCCCGCAACGTCCCGCAAGCCTATCCGACCTTGGCCCCCGTTCGCCCCGCCGGGGCGCCCATCCCGCCTCCGGCCTCGACCGCCGCCGAAACGCCCGCCCCCGTTCCCTATCAGCCGGCCCCGCAGCCGGTCGCGGTCAGCCAGCCCCCGGCGCCTGGACCCACGCCTGCCGCCATGGCCGAAGCGCAACCCGTCCCGCCGCTCTCCCCCCAGCCCGCCCCCTCCCCCCAGCCCGCGCCCGCAGAGACGCCCGCCGTCCAGCCGACGCCCGACCAGACCCCGGCCGCCCAGGTCGCCGGACAGACCGCCGCCGACCCGATGGCCCCGCGCCGCGACGCCCCCATCTATCGTCTGATGCGACCCCAGAGCGGCGTCGCCCTGGACGGCGCGGCCGTCGCCGGCGCCCAGCAGGCGGCCCAGCTGCCGCCCGGCGAGCAGACCGCCCGCTACTATTCGGTCCACCGCCAGGCCGGCCGCCACCCGGACACCATCGTCACGCCCCAGCCGACCTATCTGGACGCCCTGCCCGTGCAGATGACCCAGACGCCCAAGTCCGACGACCTGGCCCAGCCCGACGGCCCGCCCGCCCTGATCCGCAACGCCAACGGCTCGCTGCGCGCCGTGCCGCAGACCCAGGCCGACGACCTTCCATGAGCGACACGTCCATGGTCGAGACCGCCGTCGTCTCGGCGTCGCGCCTGCCCGACCTGATCGCCCTGGCCGGCGAGGAATCCAGCGACAAGCGCCGCCTGCTGCTGCGCGAACTGACGAGCCACTTCTTCGGCGCCCCCGAGCACAGCCCGAGCGAGACCGCCCTGTACGGCGCCGTCCTGGCCAAGCTGTCCGCCGAAATGGAGCAGGCCGTGCGCGTCGAGCTGGCCGCCCGCTTCGCCCCCGCCGCCAATGCGCCGCACAGCCTGATCCGGCGCCTCGCCGATGACGAGCTGGAGGTGTCGGAGCCGGTCCTGCGCGCCTCTGCGGTCCTGACCGAGGACGACCTGATGCAGGTGGTGCGCCGGCGCAGCCAGGGTCATCTGCGCGCCGTGTCGGGCCGCGCCGTGGTGTCCGAGGCGGTGTCGGACATCATCGTCGAGCGCGGCGACGACGACACCCTGGGCGCCCTGTTGCGCAACGACGGCGCCCGCCTGTCGCGCGCGGCGTCCGAGACGGCCGTCGAACGGGCCAAGGCCAATCCCGCCCTGCACGCCGCCACCATCGAGCGCCAAAGCCTGCCGGTCGACCTGTTGAACGAGATGTATTTCGTCGTCGAGGCCCGGCTGCGTCACCAGATTCTGGAACAGAACGCGCGGATGGACCCCGAACTGCTGGAGGCGGCGCTGGCCGCCGGCCGCACCCGGGTCGCCACCGACGACGGCGCCCTGCCGGCCGACTACGCCGAGAACCTGGCCTATGTGAACGAACTGCACGCGGCCGGCCAACTGACGCCCCAGGTGCTGATCCGCTTCCTGCGCTCGAATGGTCGGACGCCCTTCCTGATCGCCCTGTCCAAGCTGGCGGACATCGACTTCCACACCGCGCGCGGCATCGTCGAGCGCAAGGATTTGGACGCCCTGTCCGTGGTCTGCAAGGCGGCCGACATGGACCGCGCCGTCTATCTGACCTACGCCGTCGCCGTGCTGGGGTCCGAGGACAATCCGATGGGCAAGGCCGCCGCCTATGGCCGGATGTACGGCGAACTGACCCGCGACGCCGCCCTGCGCACCCTGCGCTTCTGGCGGATGCGCCGCACGGCGCAGGCGGCGTAACGCACTACTGACTTCTCCCTCCCCCTGCGGGGGAGGGTGGCTGAGGCGCAGCCGAAGCGGGGTGGGGACGGCAGAGCGACGTCCCACGACACTTGGAGTTTCCGGCAAGCGCGCCCCTGCCGGGCCGCCCCCACCCGGTCGCTGCGCGACCACCCTCCCCGGAACGGGGAGGGAGAAGATTGTGCGCCCCCCCAAAACAAAAACGCCCGCCTCCTTTCGGAAGCGGGCGTCTCTATACCGAAAGGATCCGGCTTATTTCTTGACGCGCGGCGTGCGGGCCGGCTTGCGGCCGCCCTGGCCCAGGCCCATCGACTTGGCCAGTTCCGAACGCGCCTTGGCGTAGTTCGGAGCGACCATCGGGTAGTCTTTCGGCAGACCCCACTTGGCGCGGTATTCTTCGGGGCTCATGTCGTATTTGGTGCGCAGGTGGCGCTTCAGCGACTTGAACTTGCGGCCGTCTTCCAGGCAGATCAGGAAGTCGGGCGCGATCGACTTGCGGATCGGCACCGCCGGTTCCTTGGGTTCCGGCTCGGCCTCGACCGGGCCATTGGAAACGCCCGACAGGGCGGCGTGGATACTGGCGATAAGCGACGGCAGGGTCTCGGCCGAGACTGTATTGTTGCCCACATAGGCGGACACGATGTCTGCGGTCATCTCAAGCAGTTCGGGCTTATCTTCCATTCGCGTCTTCGCTTTCCTGATCTATTGCGTTCGACCGAACGTCCAGCCGAAACATCCTGCGTCGGGTAATAGAGTTATTCGGGTTCGAAAGCAAATCCGTACGTCATGACCGATCTATGCACGTTACTGCATATATCTGTAGTGGTGAAGCTCAGCGGCCGAAGTCTTCGGCCAGAACCATCATCGCCGCGCGTTCGGGCGCCGAATATTCGTCGACCACATCGTCCTCGCCGTCGCGTATGGCCCGTAACAGACTGGGCGTCAGCGCCGAGGACAGAGACCAGTTCCAGTAACGCAGAACCGTCTGCGCCCGGTCCACGGCCAGCATCTCATAGGTGATCTGCACCCGCTCCCAATCGGGATGCACGTGACCATCGGCCGTCGTCTCGGGCCGCCGCATCGAGCGCCACAGACTGGTCAGGTCGGCGCGCGACATACCCGTGGCCTTGCACAATATGGCCAGCGGCTCGCCGCCCGGATCGCCCAGCAGCTTGGCGCCCGTCAGCGGCTTGACCCCCGACAGGAAGGCGATCTCCGAAGCCGTCTCGCGCGTCAGCCCGTCGCGGCCGGCGACCATGACGGCCTGTTCCAGGCTGTCGAAGGGGCTCTTGGCGATGGCGCCGCGATTGCGCTGGCGCCGCTCGATGAACTGCAGGGCCTTGCGCGCCACCGGGTCGGACCAGTCCTCGGCCGCAGCCATGCCGAACACATCCTCGGACGCCTCCTGCATCACCTCGCGCGACACGGCGAACCGCTGCAGGATGGTGCGACGGTCGTCCGGCCCGCACCACCAGAACATGATATAGGCGCCCGACGGCCTCAGTTCGGGGCGTTTCAGCAAAAGGCCGCACAGGCCCGGCGACTGTCGGCTCAGGCCCACCACCGCCTCGATCCCCACCTGCGAGAGGCGGGCGGTCGGGTTTCGCAGCACCGCCTCCATCACCGCCATCTCGCCGAAGGAGAACAGGGTCTCGGTCACGATCTCGGACAGGCCGCGCCGGGCCGCGATCAGAAGGCGATGGTCGGCGCTGGCGTCGCGCGCGCAGCCGACGATGAGGGCGTCGCTCAGGGACGCGCATTGTTCGATCAGAAGCCCGGCGATCTCCACCTCGTCGCGCAGCAGGATGCGCGCCACGCTGTTGGGCAGTTCGGCCAGGGGCGCCAGGCGGGCGGCGACGCGCCGACGCTCCTCGCGCGAGGCCAGACGCAGCATCTCCACCAGCAGATCGCCCGTCACCGCGCGTTCGAAGGCGTTGATCCGGCTGGCGGGCAGCGACACCACATCGGCCAGACGCCTCAGCAGCGCCCGGCGCGCCCGCAGCGGCGTGTCGCCGCCCTGCTTATGCCCGATCATGGCTGTCAGTTCGCCCATTCGCCCAATCTAGGCGCGAGCGGTTAACCGGGCGTGAGGGCCTCAGCTCTTGTTGATCACCACCACGATGGCCAGGATGACGAACAGGATCAACGCCAGGATGCGCGCGATCCACGGCGCGGCGACGAAGACGCCCAGAACGGTGAAGCCGCTTTTCACCGCCTCGGGCCGGGTCAGGGCCTGTTTGAACGTGCCGCCTTGGCCGCCCGCGATCGGATGGCCGCAGTTGGGACAGGCTACGGCCGCCTCGGACACCTGACGCGCGCAGGCCGGACAGGGGATCAGCGCCATGATCAACCCCCCGCCTGCGGGGTGATGCGGATTTCGACGCGCCGGTTCTTCTGACGGCCCGCCGGGTCGTCTGCGCCGTCCGGCCTGACGTTGGGCGCAACGGGGCGACGTTCGCCGAAGCCCTCTGCTTTCAGCGACCGGCCGGCGGGGCCTTGCAGCCGATCCGCCACAGCCCGCGCGCGTCTCAGCGACAGACCCTCGTTATAGGCGTCATCGCCTTTGGCGTCGGTATGGCCGCCGATGCTGACCTGGGCGCGCGGATAGCTTTTCAGCAGCTCGGCCGCCCGCGCCAGAGCCGGTTCCGCATCGGGTCGGATCGTGGCCTTGTCGAAGTCGAAAAGGACGTCGGCCGGCAGGTCGATCACGATGACGCCGTCGCTGCGCCGCGCATTCAGTTCGCTCAGCAGGGTGCGGGTCGTCTCCACCCGCTCGGGCGCGACCTCGGACGAGACGAAGACGCTCTGCAACTCGCTGTCCGGTCCCGCCTTGTCGAAGGTGGAGCGCGGGGTCTCCACCTTTTCGAAGGTGGACTTCATGCCGATGGCGCTGCCGCTCATCAGCCGCACGGTCAGGGCCGAGGCCGTGCAGGGCGCCAGACCGGCGGCCAGCAGGGCGGCCGCCATGGCGGGCGCATGCCGGCCCGTCATCCGGCGGCTCCTGCGCTCGCCGCCTGGGCCGTCAGCGGAATGGTCATGCGCAGAAACGGGCCGATGATGCTGTCCGACGTCGAACCCTCGTTGAACACCAGCGAGATCTGCGGCGTCCCCGCCGGAACGGCGCCCATGAAAACCAGGCGGCCGTTCATGGTGTCGCCCTTGACGATGTTCATGTTCGGATTGCCCTCGGGCGGCTTCAGACGCAGCTTCTGACCGTTGGGCAGTTCGATATAGGTGGCGGCGGTGGCCATCTCGACATTGTTGGTCATGTCGCTGGCGAAGGAGATGCTGACGTCCAGGATGGTGGCGTCCTCGGCCAGATCGACGTTCTTGACCCGCACCGTGGCCCCGACCTCGGTCACGCCCTGCACATCGACCGGCACGGTGCGGGTCTGGCGCGGCTGAGCGGTGACGGGGGTGTTGGCGGCGGCGGCGGCCTGCTGTTCGGGGGACATGGCGGCGTCGGCCTTGTCCTCGTTGTTCGAACAGGCGGCCAGGGCCAGGGCGGACACCCCGGCGGCGGCGATCAGGCGAAGGGCGACAGGCATGGAACGCTCCGGCGTTGTTGATCCAACGCGCGTCCGCCCGCCTCCCAAGCGGAGCCGCACGCGCGTCCGCTATCGAACACGCGAACGGCGAAAAGGCTCCGCTTGGCGATCGGTCGCTTTCCGACAGCGCCACGCGGCGGCGGCGTCGTCGGAAAGCGGAAAACAAGCGCCGACTAAAGGCCCTCGAACAGCGCCGTCGAAAGATAGCGTTCGGCGAAGGACGGGATCACCACCACGATGGTCTTGCCCGCATTCTCGTCGCGCGCCGCCAGCCGGAAGGCCGCCGTCAGGGCCGCGCCGGAGCTGATGCCGACCGGAATCCCCTCGACGCGGGCGGCCTTGCGCGCCATGTCGAAACTGTCGTCGTTGGACACCTGCTCCACCCCGTCCACGACCGAGGGGTCATAGATGGCGGGCACGAAGCCGGCGCCGATTCCCTGGATCTTGTGCGGTCCCGGCTGGCCGCCCGACAGCACAGGCGACGCCTCGGGCTCCACCGCGATCATCTGGACGGACGACTTTTTGGCCTTCAACGCCTGGCCGACGCCCGAGATGGTGCCGCCGGTGCCGACGCCCGCCACGATGATGTCCACGGCGCCGTCGGTGTCGTTCCAGATTTCCTCGGCCGTCGTCACCCGGTGGATGGCGGGGTTGGCCAGGTTCTCGAACTGCGAGGGGCTGATGGCGTTCGGGGTCGAATCCAGCAGTTCCTGGGCGCGGGCGATGGCGCCCTTCATCCCCTTCTCGGCCGGCGTCAGCTCCAGCTGCGCGCCCAGAAGGGCCAGCATCTTGCGCCGTTCGATCGACATGCTCTCGGGCATGCACAGGATCAGCTTCAGCCCCTTGGCGGCGGCGACGAAGGCCAGGGCGATGCCGGTGTTGCCGCTGGTGGGTTCGATCAGCACGGTGTTCTGGTCGATCTCGCCCGCCTGCTCCAGCGCCTCGACCATGGCCACGCCGATCCTGTCCTTGACCGAGGCGATGGGATTGAAGAACTCCAGCTTGGCCAGCACCGTGGCCTTGGCGCCGTATTCGGCCGACAGGCGCGGCAGGCGCACGAGCGGGGTGTCGCCGATGGTGTCGATGATCGAATCATACACCTTGCCCCGACCCTTCTTCAGGTGGCGGGCGGCGTCATAGCTGAAGTCGGACATGAGGAAGGTCTCCGTGAAACTGCGGCCCGTAACAGATAAGGCCTGAGGGCCCAGCGCAAGGGGCCGCGCACGATCATTTCTGCGCGAGACCTTCAGAGCGGCTGCCTTTCGACCGTCCGCCTCTAGCGCCCCAGCACCGCGCGAGCGGGGTCGAAGGCGACCACTTCGCGGATCACGATCATGCTCTTGAAGCCGCGCACGCCTTTTTCGGGGACCAATTCGCGAATGCCGAACGCCTCGTAATCCTGCATGGAGCGGACGGCGACGGTCAGCAGATAGTCGGTCTCGCCGGTCACGTCCCAGCAGCCCTGAACCTCGGGGCTGGCCTTCATGGCGCGCTGGAAGGCGTCCATCATCTTGCGGTCCTGGGTGTTCATCTCGACCTGGACATGAAGGACGATGCGCGGCTCGATCCGGGCCGGATCGATCATGGCCACGTCGCGCACGATCACCCCCTCGGCTCGCAGCCGCCGCAATCGCCGCAGCACCGCCGATTCCGACAGACCCACCGCCTCGGCCGTCACCCGCGCCGGTTCCTGATTGTTGCGACGGACGCGATCCAGCAGCCTGTGGTCGAACGCATCCAGCGTGACGAAATTCGTCATTTGATACCCTTCTATGCCGGATTCAGCCGCATTCAGGCCGGAAATCGCCGGGAAGCGCAACCTTATTTGGGCTAGTCATCGGCCATGACCGCCGTGGCCCTGAAATCGCACCTGTCCTCGCCGCTGATGGCGCGGCTGATCCCCTATCTGGCGCTGTTCGGCGGCATGATGACGCTGGCGTGCGGCACCTCCTTCGCCAAGACCCTGTTCCCCGTGATCGGGGCGCAGGGAACGACCGCCTACCGGGTCGGTCTGTCGGCCGTCATTCTGGTCGCGGTGTTCCGGCCCTGGCGGTTCCGCCTGACGCGCGCCGATCTGGGCGCCGTGGCTATGTACGGCGTGGTGCTGGGGGCGATGAACCTCAGCTTCTACATGTCGCTGCGGACCATTCCGCTGGGGCTGGCCATCGCCATCGAGTTCATGGGACCGCTGACCCTGGCGCTGCTGCATTCGCGCAAGGCCGTGCACTTCGTCTGCATCGGCTTCGCCGTCCTGGGCCTGGGGCTGCTGCTGCCGCTGAAGACCGGCGTGGGCGCGCTGGATCCGGTGGGAATGGGTTTGGCCGCATTCGCCGGCCTGTGCTGGGCGCTGTATATCGTGTTCGGCAAGCGGCTGTCGCACCTGCACGCCGGACAGTCGGTGGCCCTGGGCATGAGCGTGGCGGCCCTGGTCGTCGTGCCGTTCGGCGTGGCCCACGCCGGTATGGCCCTGCTGAACCCGGCCATCGTGCTGGCGGGCGTGGCCGTGGCGATCTTCTCCAGCGCCCTGCCCTATTCGCTGGAGATGGTGGCCCTTCGCGCCATTCCCAAACGCACCTTCGGCGTGGTGTTGAGCGCCGAACCGGCCGTCGGCGCCCTGGCCGGCCTGATCATCCTGCACGAGCATCTGACGGGACAGCAATGGCTGGCCATCGCCGCCATCGTCGCCGCCTCCGTCGGCGCCATCGCCACGACGCGCGAGCCGCAGACAGGGCCGGAGCCGGTTTAGTTTCGTCCTAAGGGCGCCGCAAAATGACGGCTGAAAGCCGCCTCAGAACTCCTCCCATCCGTCGCTGACGGTCGCCGTCGCCGCGCTTCCGGTGGCGTAGGCGCGGATGCGGGCGCGTTCGCGAGCCAGGGGAATGGGGCCGGCGCCGCGCGACAGATCGTGGACGCGCGGCGGGGCCTCTCCTGTCTCGAACCGTTCGACCAGTTGCGCCAACTGGTCCGTCTCGGTCTTCAGGCTGATCGCCGCCGCCGTGGTCTGTTCCACCATCGCGGCGTTCTGCTGCGTGACCTGATCCATCTGGTTGACGGCGCTGTTGACCTGGCTGAGGCCGGTCGCCTGTTCCTGGGCCGAGGCGGCGATTTCGGAGACCAGGGCGTCCATCTCGGCCACCTTGACGGCGATGGCCGCCAGCGCCGCGCCGGTTTCATTCACCAGTCGAACCCCGTGCGAGACCTCCTGGCCCGAGGTGGTGATCAGGGTCTTGATCTCCTTGGCGGCGTCGGCCGAACGCTGCGCCAGGGCGCGGACCTCTGACGCCACCACGGCGAAGCCGCGGCCCGCCTCGCCTGCGCGGGCCGCCTCCACCCCGGCGTTCAGGGCCAGCAGATTGGTCTGGAAGGCGATCTCGTCGATCACTCCGATGATGTCGCTGATCTGGGTCGAGCTGCGCTTGATGCCGTCCATGGCCTCCACGGCCTGACGCACGACCTCGGACGAGCGATCCGCCTCGGCGCGGGCGCCGGCGGCGGCGGTCGAGGCCTGACGGGCGCCGTCCGCGCTGCGTTTGACGGTGGCGGTGATCTGATCCAGCGCCGCCGCCGTCTCCTCCAGACTGGCCGCCTGCTGTTCGGTGCGGCGCGACAGGTCGTCCGAGGCGCCGGAGATTTCGCCCACCCCGCCGCGCAAGGCCGTGATGGCCCCCAACGCCTGGCCCAGGGTCTGGCGCAGGCTTTCGACCGCCGCATTATAGTCGTCGCGCACCCGCAGATGCGCCCCCTCGACCGGCGCGTCGATCCGCGCGGTCAGGTCGCCCGCCGACAGGCGCGCCAGCACTCCGGCCAGGGCCTCGACCAGAACGGTCTGGGCCTGTTCGGCGGCGATCCGCGCCGTCTCGCGCCGGGCCGCCTCCTGCTCCTGTTCGGTGATGTCGATGGCCAGTTTGATCACCTTCACCGGCCGCCCATCGGGACCGAAGACCGGGTTGTAGGACGCCTGCAGCCAGACCTCGCGCCCGCCCTTGGCCAGCCTGCGAAACTTGCGCGCCAGGAACCGGCCGGCGTTCAGTTCGCGCCAGAAGGCGGCGTATTCCGGCGAGGCCGCCTCAACCGGATCCATGAACTGCCGGTGATGCGCGACCCGTATTTCATCCAGACTGTAGCCCATGGTGGTCAAAAGGTTCTGATTGGCGTCGATGATCACGCCGTCCAGACTGAACTCGATCACCGCCTGGGATCGGCCGATGGCGGCCATCTTCCCATCCAGATCGGCCAAGCGGTCCTGCATCTGCACACGGGCCCGATGCGGCTTTGCGAACATGGTTCCACCCCTTCGCGATCAGCGAGCCCCCGCCCGCCTCGGTTGCAAGGTTGACACCCAATTGGTTTCGGAAGTCTTTCGCCCTTGAGTTGCATACCGCACACAACTCGCGTTACTGCAAAGGTTGGAATGGAAACCGACTTCATCGGTCGTTAACCACGATGGCCCATCTGATCGAGGTCTGTTCCTGGGGCCGTCCGCTTGCGTAATCTCGTCGCCGCCGTCGAAGCGATCGACCCGCTGGTCGTCACCGGCAAGGTGGCGGGCGTGTCGGGCCTGCTGATCGAGTCGCGGGGCGGCCTGTCGCGTCTGGCGGTCGGGGCGCGGGCCGAGATCGGCCGGCGCGGCCATGACCCCCTCCCGGCCGAAGTCGTCGGCTTTCGCGATTCCAAGGCCCTGCTGATGCCCTTCGGCCCGGTCGAGGGCGTGCCCCCCGGCGCCGACATCAGGATCATCGAGACCGCAGCCAGCGTGCGCCCCACCACCGCCTGGCTGGGCCGGATCATCGACGCCTTCGGCCAGCCGATCGACGGCAAGGGCCCCCTGCCTCAGGGGCCGGCGCCCTATCCGTTGCGCGCACCCCCGCCGCCCGCCCATTCCCGCGGCCGGGTCGGAGAGCGTCTGGACCTGGGCGTGCGCGCGATGGATGTCTTCACCACCACCTGCCGGGGCCAGCGGCTGGGCATCTTCGCCGGGTCGGGCGTGGGCAAGTCGGTGCTTTTGTCCATGCTGGCCAAGGAGGCGACCTGCGACGCCGTCGTCGTCGGTCTGATCGGCGAACGCGGCCGCGAGGTGCGCGAGTTCGTGGAAGAGACCCTGGGCGAAGAGGGGCTGAAACGCGCCGTCGTGGTGGTCGCCACCAGTGACGAACCGGCCCTGAAACGGCGCCAGTCCGCCTATATGACCATGGCCATCGCCGAGTTCCTGCGCGATCAGGATCTGGAGGTGCTGTGCCTGATGGACAGCGTCACCCGATTTGCGATGGCCCAGCGCGAGATCGGTCTGGCGGCGGGCGAGCCCCCGACCACCAAGGGCTATACGCCCACCGTCTTCACCGAACTGCCCAAGCTGCTTGAACGCGCCGGGCCTGGGCCGATCCGGCCGGACGGCACGACGGCGGCGCCCATCACCGCCCTGTTCACCGTTCTGGTGGATGGCGGCGACCATGACGAGCCGATCGCGGACGCCGTGCGCGGTATTCTGGATGGCCACATCGTCATGGACCGCAAGATCGCCGAGCGCGGGCGGTTCCCCGCCATCGACGTGCTGAAATCCGTCAGCCGCACCCTGCCCGGCTGCCAGACCCCGCCCGAGCGCGAACTGAACAAGCGGGCGCGCCAATGTCTGTCGGCCTATGCGAACATGGAGGAGCTGATCAAGATCGGCGCCTACCGCACCGGCGCCGATCCCATCGTAGACCGCGCCATCGCCCTGAACCCCGCGCTGGAGGATTTCCTGGGTCAGGACAAGGACGACGCCACCCGTCTTTCCGATTCCTTTACCCGGCTGGAAGCAATCCTCAATCAAGGCATGATCAGAGAGTGACGACGAAATGACCGCTTGGGCTCAATCCCTGATCCGCATCTCCAACTACGAGGTCGAGACGCTGCAGAAGCGCCTGGCCGAGATCGCCGAACGCCGCGCCGGCGCCGAGGTGCGCATCGCCGTTCTGGACGCCGAGGCCGAGGCCGAACGGGACCGCGCCCGCCTGGACGCCGAAGCCGCCCTGATGCTGGGCGCCTATCTGAACGGCTGGAAGGCCAGGAAGACCCAGGCCGAGGGCGACCTGTCGGTGCTGGACGCCGAGGAAGCCGGCGCCCGCGACGCCCTGACCGGCGCCTTCGAAGAGCTGAAGAAGTTCGAACACGTCGCCGAAACCACCCGCCTGAACCAGCTGGTCGCCATCGCCAAGCGCGAAACCGCCGCCTTCGACGAATTGGGTCTGCGGAAACGTGCGGTCTGACTCCAAAGATCCTCCCTCGCATGGCGGGGGAAGGGGACCGCGCGTAGCGTGGTGGAGGGGGCGGACGTCGCACGAACCGTCGACATTAGAACATGCTCATCAGGCTGACAGTCTACCTGAGGCCGCCCCCTCCACCGCTTCGCGGTCCCCCTCCCCCGTTCCGCTGCGCTTCTCGGGGGAGGATCTTACCCGTCGCACCGTCCTCGCCGCCCCTCTGGCCCTCGCCGCCTGCGACCGCTTCGCCTCGGCCGAGGCGACGCCGCCGAACGTTCGGCCGCTGAAATCCGTCGCCCCCGCCCCCTTCGGCGCGGCGATCAAGGCCAGCCAGATCGACGACCCGGACTGGGTCGCGCTGGCCCGCGCCAATGCCTCCCAACTCACGCCCGAGTGGGAGATGAAGATGGAATATATCCTGGCCGACGGCCTGGATCGCCCCAACTTCGATCGCTCGGACCGCATCGCCGCCTTCGCCCAGGCCAACGCCATGGCCCTGCACGGCCACACCCTGATCTGGTACGCGCAAGGGAAAGAGGCGTTCGAGGGCCTGTCCGGCCCCGCCTTCGACCGGGCCTTCGACGGCTATATCGCAACCACGGCCGGTCGTTATCGCGGCAAGGTCCGCAGCTGGGACGTGGTCAACGAGCCGATCCTGGACGACGGGTCGGGGATGCGCGACTGCCACTGGAGCGCCCGTTACGGCCACGACGGCTATATCCTGCGCGCCTTCGAAAGGGCGCGCGCCGCCGATCCGAAAGCCCTGCTTTTCCTCAACGAGTACAATCAGGAAAGCGTGCCGGCGAAGGGCGCGCAGTTCCTGAAACTGGTCGAGCGGTTGCTGAAAGCGGGCTGCCCGCTGCAGGGACTGGGGCTGCAATCCCACCTGTGGATCGACATCAAGCCGGGCGTGATCGCCGCCTTCATGCGCGAGGCCGCCCAGTTCGGCCTGCCGATCCATGTGTCTGAGCTGGACTGCACCCTGCGCACCGAGGACCGGCTGGACTTCCGCAGTCAGGCCGAACGCCTGACCGCCCAGGGGGCGCGCGTGACCGAACTGGCCCACGCCTTCGCCGCCCTGCCCGAGGCCCAGCAGTTCGCCTTCACCACCTGGGGCCTGCGCGACACCGACAGCTGGTATCGCCAGGGCGAAAAGGACGACGGCAAGGACAAGCCCCTGCCCTTCGACAGCTTCGGCCGTCCCAACCCGATGGCGGCGGCCATCGCTGCGGGGTTCAGGACCCCAGCCTGATCGGAAGGCGGCCGGTCGTCCGACGACGGCCTGGCGTTTTTTCGACGGCGTGCATCCGCAAGGCCCCCTCGCCGCCTCTTGTTGAAAGCGTCAGCGTGGCGCGTTCAGGAGAGACCGCCTTGCCCCATTCGCCCGTCGCCCCACGCACCACCGCCCGCCTGCTGGTCGCCGTCGGCACGCTCGCCCTCGCCTTCGGTCCCTTGGCGGCAAATCAGGCCAAGGCCCAGGACGTCGGGCGCATGGATCAGGTCGTGCGCGCCTCCAGCGACGCCGACGCCTTTTCGGGCGCCGTCCTGGTCGCGCGCGACGGCCGCATCCTGCTGGATCAGGGCTACGGCCTGGCCAATCGCGAGTGGAACATCCCCAACGACGGGGATGTGAAGTTCCGCCTGGGGTCCCTGTCCAAACAGTTCACCGCCGTCGCCGTCATGCTGTTGAACCAACAGGGCAAGCTCGACCTGGACGCGCCGATCAAGACCTGGCTGCCCGACGCCCCGGCCGCCTGGGACGCGATCACCCCGCGCCATCTGCTCAGCCACACGGCGGGCGTGCCGAACTTCACCGCCTTTCCCGACTATCAGGATTTGAAGACGCGGCCGTCGACGCTGGAGCAGTTGATCGCCCGGTTCCGCGACCGCCCGCTGAACTTCGCGCCCGGCTCGCGCTTCGCCTATTCCAACTCGGGCTATGTGTTGCTCAGCGCCATCGTCGAGGCGGCTGGCGGCCAGACCTACGCCGACTTCGTGACCGCCAACCTGTTCCAGCCGCTGGGCATGAACGACAGCGGCTATGACCGCCATGAGGTCGTCCTGCCCCGCCGGGCCTCGGGCTATGCGCCGGGCGCCGACGGGGTCGTCAACGCCGACTATGTGGACATGAGCATCCCGACCGGCGCCGGCGCCCTGTATTCAACGACCCACGACCTGCTGAAGTGGGAACAGGGTCTGTTCGGCGGCCGGCTTCTGAACGCCCAGTCCCTGACCGCCCTGACGACGCCCGTTCGCGACGGCTACGCCATGGGCCTGATCGTCAGCGAGTCCGATGGCCGGCGCCTGGTCTGGCACAATGGCGCCATCGAGGGCTTCAACACCTATATGGCCTATGATCCGGGCGACCGGACTGCCGTGATCGTGTTGGGCAATCTGAACGGCGAGGCGCCGGACAAGCTGGGCGCGGCCCTGGTCGCCCTGGCCCGCGGCGGGACCGTCACCCTGGCCAGCGAGCGCCGCGCCGTCGCCGTGTCGCCCGAGGCGCTGAGGGCCTATGAGGGCGTCTACGCCCTGTCGCCCGCCTTCGCCCTGACCGTGTCGGTCGTGGACGGCAAGCTGACGGCCCAGGCCACGGGCCAGAAGGCGTTCGAACTGACGGCGGAGGCCGAGGACGCCTTCTACCTGACCGCCGTCGACGCCCAGATCACCTTCACCCGCGACGCGACCGGCGCCGTCCATGGACTGGTCCTGCACCAGGGCGGCCGCGACATGCCGGCCAGGCGGCAGTAGGCGAAACGCAAAAACGCCCGCCGTTTCCGGCGGGCGTTTCGAAATCGGCAGATCGAAAAACGATCAGGCGGCGACGGTGACGACGCTCTCGGACGGGTCGCGCAGGACGTAGCCGCGGCCCCAGACGGTTTCGATGTAATGCTTGCCGTCGGCGGCGGTGGCCAGCTTCTTGCGCAGCTTGCAGATGAAGACGTCGATGATCTTCAGCTCGGGCTCGTCCATGCCGCCGTACAGGTGGTTCAGGAACATTTCCTTGGTCAGGGTCGTGCCCTTGCGCAGGGAGAGCAGCTCCAGCATCTGGTATTCCTTGCCGGTCAGATGCACGCGGTGACCGTTCACCTCGACCGTCTTGGCGTCCAGGTTCACGGCGATCTCACCAGTGTGGATGATGGCCTGGGCGTGGCCCTTGGAGCGGCGGACCACGGCGTGGGTGCGCGCGATCAGCTCGTCCTTGTGGAAGGGCTTGGTCATGTAGTCGTCGGCGCCGCCGCCGAAGGTCTTGACCTTGGTTTCGATCTCGTGGCTGCCCGACAGGATCATGACGGGGGTGTTGACCTTGCCCACGCGCAGCTGGCGCAGGACCTCAAGGCCGCTCATGTCCGGCAGGTTCAGGTCAAGAAGAATGAGGTCGTAGTCATAGATCTTGCCCAGATCGATGCCTTCTTCGCCCAGGTCGGTCGTGTAGACGTTGAAGCCTTCCGACTTCAGCATCAGTTCGATGCTTTGGGCAGTTGCGTGATCGTCTTCAATCAACAGGACGCGCATTCGTGCCCCTCCAGGCCATAGCTTTGCGGTAACCACCCTGACGCACGGCCGGGGTAACCTTGTTCGCAGGTTAAGACGTGAAAACCTTAAGAAGGGTTAACGTCATTCGATTGAGTCGAATCTAGGCTGATTTGCGAATCGCCGTCGAGTAGCCGGAGTCAACGATTCGAAATTTATTAACCATGTTCCCAGCCAAGCCACGCGGGACGTGAACGACGCCCGCCGCTATCCAGCGCATCGCCCATCTCACAACCTCAAGGCGGTTAAGGCGCCACGACCGATTTTGACGTCGAATAGGTTTTTATTCCTACCACGATGTCGGGACGCCTTATGGTGTCGGCGTCGGAGTTCAGAAGAACAGGGAGGCGTTCGCCGTGGAGGAGTATATCGTGCCGGTCAGCGAGGAGGACCGGATCAAGGCCGGGCTGGCCGTGCATCTGGTCGCCGTGCGCACCGGGGCCCTGCCGTCGCAGATGATGGGAAAGGGCCGGATGAATCCGCGCATGGCCCGTCCGCGCTGGCTGGCCATGTATCTGTCGCACATCGCCTTCGGCTGGACGCTGGAGCGGGTCAGCCACGTCTTCGGCGTCAATCGGGCCAGCGCCGGGGCCGCCTGTCGCTGGGTCGAGGACGAACGCGAACGCCGGCCGGTCGACGATCTGCTGAGCGAGTTGGAGACCTGCATCCAGACCCTGTATCAGCCGCCCGTAATGGACCTGGCCCGATGAGCCGCATCGTGGAGCGGGCGCGCAGCCTGATGAACCGCCCCGACGCCTGGCTGGCCCCCAGCGGCGACGGCGACGGCTATGCGCTGCGGCTGTCGGCGGATCGGCGCAGTCGGATCAGCCTGACGCTGAACGAGGCCGAGTTCCGCGCCCTGATCGAAAGGCCCGGTCTGCGCGCGCGGCCCGGCGGCGGCTGGCAGGCCCGGCCCGAGGGAGAGACGGCGGCTTCGCCTCCGCCCGGCCGACCGGGCATGGTCCTGGGCGAACGGGACCTGATCCAGCCCGACGGTCGGGTGGCGCGACGGGCGGCCAATCTGGGCGAAAGCCCCATCGCCTGGCTGGCGCGGCGAAAGGACGTCTCGGGCCGCCCCTGGCTGACGCCGGCCGAGGCGGCGGCGGGGGAGCGTCTGCGGCGCGAAGCCGAGTTCGCCCTGCGCGGCCCGTCCCTGACCATGCGCTGGGACGCCCTGCCGACGTCCGGCGCCGGAACCGCCGCGCGGCTGGAGCCCAGCGACCGCGCCCTGTCGGCCGGGCGTCGGGTGGAGGCGGCGCTGGCGGCGGTCGGCCCGCGCCTGCGTCCGATGCTGAACCGCATCTGCATCCATGGCGACAGCCTGCAACTGGCCGAAACCGGGCTGGGCCTGCGTCGCCGCCAGGGCAAGACGGTGCTGAAACACGCACTCCAGGCCCTGGCCGAACATTATGGCATCGGGGTCTAGAGGTATTTCATCCAGGGCTGGCCGCTGGTCCGCTTGATCCGGCCGAACCAGCGGCAGGCGAACCAGCACGGGAGGGCGACGACGGCCGCCAGCGCCCAGAGCCAGCCCACGCCCGGCACCGCGAACCCATCGCCCTGATTGGCCCCGAACACCGCCAGCGCCGCCAGTTGCAGCATATGCAGGCCGTAGAGGTGGATCAGATAGAAGAACAGCGGGGCCGCGCCGAACACGGCCAATAGACCGACCAGCCGATCCGACGCCCGCTCCAGCCCCGCCAGCAGCAGGGCGCCACCACCCAGGGTCAGCAGGATGAAATCGGCCGACGGCGGATATTTGGTCAGGTTCAGCACGCTCATCGCCGTCTGCAAGGGCGTCGCCTGCACGGCCCAAGGCGTCGGATCGCCATACAGGTTGATCGCGCGAAGGACCGCGAACAGGGCCAGGGCCGAAAGGCCGGTCGCCGCCAGACGCTTCAGGCGCGCGGCTTGCGCCCCCGCGAACCAGGGACCGACCCCGTAGCCCAGGGCGATGACGCCGATCCACGGCAGCAACGGATAGGAGGTCCGGGCCTGTTCGACCCCCAGTCCCAACCCGGACAGGTCGATGAAGCCCCGGTCGTGCAGGATGGCCCAGATCGCATGGCCCGGCTGACCCGGCTGAACGCTGATCGCGTCAAGCAGATTGTGGCCCAGCACGATCGCCAGGCCCACCGCGATCAGGGCCGGGCGCGGCAGATGCGCCAGACCCGCCAGGGCGATCATCGACAGGCCGATGACCCAGATCACCTGCAGATAGATGGTCTGCGGCGTCAGGGAGAAGGTCCAGGCGAAACTGACCACCGTCAGCTCCAGCGCCACCAGGAACAGGCCGCGCTTCAGCAGAAAGCCCGAGGCGGCCCGCGCCCGGTTCCCGCCCGCCGCGGTCTTGTCCGCATAGAGCCAGGCCGCCAGTCCCGTCAGGGCGACGAAAACCGGAGCGCACAGGTGGGCCGACAGCCGGGTGAAGAACAGGCCGGGCGTCGTCGCCGACACGTCCATCGGGTCCAAGACCTGGGCGTGAATGAAGAAGAACTCCCGCGCATGATCGACCAGCATCAGCAGGATCACCAGTCCCCGCAGGGCGTCGATGGAGCGGATGCGCGCCCCGACGCCGGCGGCGGCGCGGGATCGGGCCACGGCGCGGCGCGGGGCGGAAGGCGAAAGCGTTGCGGCGGTTGACAGCGTCATGCCCGAGCGGATAGCCGATATAGTATAACGTTTCAAACGGAGCCTGACTTGTCCCTGCTTTCGAGCTGCGCCGGCGCCTGCCTGCTGGCCGCCGCCCAACCGCCTGTCGCCCCTGCGCCGGAGGCGGCTGTCGAACCGGCCGCCCTGGGCGAAATCGTCGTCCTGGGCCGTCGCACGGCGCCGCGCGACCGCACCCTGGGCGCCGGGCGCGACACCCAGACCATGTCCCCGTCCAGCCGCTCGATCGAGAACGACCTGATCCTGGCCGTCGGCGCCACCCGCCTGGTCGACGCCCTGGAGCTGGTCAGCGGCGTCAGTCAGCAGAACAACCGCGGCGGGGTGATGGACAATTTCGCCATCCGCGGCTTCCTCGGCACGCCGGACGGCGGGGCGGAATATTACGTTGACGGCTTCCTGGCCAATCGCGGCATGGCCCCGCCCCGCGACCCGGTCACGGCCGAACGGATCGAGGTGCTGAAGGGCCCGTCCGGCGCCCTGTTCGGCGACATCGATCCGGCGGGCCGCATCAATCTGGTGTCCAAGACGCCCAAGTTCGCGACCGCCGCCGTCTTCACCGGAACCGTCGGGTCCTTCGGTCTGAGACGCGGCGAACTGGACCTGACCGGCCCGATCACCGAGGAACTGGCCGGGCGGATCGTCCTGGCGGGCGAGACCAGCACGGGCTGGCGCGATCATGTCGGCCTGGACCGCACCGTGGTCGCGCCGTCCCTGACCTGGCGGCCCAACGCCGATCTGCGCCTGACCTATGTGGGAGAGTTCACCACTTTCACCACCTTGTTCGACCGGGGGATGCCCGCGATCAAAGGCGACGCCCTGGCCCTGCCGGAATCGAACTACTACGGCGAGCCGGGCGACGGCCAGACCCGGTTCCGCAACGAACGGCATCAAATCACGGGCGAATACGCCCTGAACGGCGCTTGGAGCCTGAACGGCGGGATCGCCTGGCGCGGCGGCTCGCTGCGTGGCCTGTCCAGCGATCAGTCGCGCCTGGTCGACGATCAGCTGTGGCGCCAGCGTCGGGGCCGCGACTTCAGCGTCGAGGACCTGTCGGCGCGGCTGGAGTTGAACGGCGCGGTCGCGACCGGCCTGGGCGTCCACAACCTCGCCTTCGGGCTCAAGGGCTACAAGCTGACCTATGGAGAGAAGTGGCTGCGGATCAATCCGACGGCGGCCAACCCCTATCCGATCAATGTCTTCAACCCGGTCTATGGCGCGGTTCCGGCGCCCGCGCCCCTGCCCTTCACCGACAATCTGGAGACGCGCGAGGTCGTGACCCTGTACGCCCAGGACCTGTGGGAGGTGAACGACCGCCTGAGCCTGTCGGCGGGCCTGCGGCTGGACGACTACAGCCAGAGCATCCGCAACAATCGCACCGGCGCGTTGGGTGAGGCGGCGGACACGCCGTTCGATTATCGCTTCGCCGCCCGATACCGCCTGACCGACACCATCACCGCCCACGCCAGCTATGGCCGGTCGTTCGTGCTGAACTCAGGCACGGGCCGCAACGGCGCGGGCTTCGCGCCCGAAAAGGGCCAGGGCTATGAGATCGGCCTGGCCGGCGCCTGGGAGGGACTGGACCTCGCCGCCACTGTCTTCGACATCGAGAAGTCGAACATCTTGACCACCGAACCCTATGACTCGACTGTTCTGGATCCCGGCAACTACCTGGCGCCAGTCGGCAAGCTGACCACGCGAGGGATCGAGCTGGACGGGTCGCTGAAGATCGACAACGCTTGGCAGGTGGTCGCCAACTACAGCTGGACCGACGCCAAGGCCGACGACAGCCGGTTCGCCAGCGACGCCGTGCTGAACGTGCCCGAACACTCGGGTTCGTTGTTCGTGATCGGCCGGTTCGCCACCCCGCACGGCACGGACTGGTCCTTCATGGCCGGCGCATCCTATGTCGGCGAGCGGGCCGGCGGTCTGGCGCTGGGCGCGCCCGAACTGCCCGCCTACTGGAAGGCCAAGGCGGCGCTGGACTATGGGCTGACCCGCCAGGTCACGGCGCGGGTCGAGGTCGACAACCTGTTCGACGAGCGATACGCCGCCAGCTCCTACAGCGCCCTGTGGATCTTCCCCGGCGCGCCGCGCAGCGTGCGCGCCTCGCTGAGGGTCGCGCTGTAACCTTCACCCCGCCGCCAGCGCCGCCTCCCTGATCCGCCCCACCATGCTGTTCAGGCCGTTGGCGCGCTGGCGGGTCAGGGCCGAGGGCAGGCCCAGGCGGTCCAGGGCGGCCCTGGAGTCGAAGGCCAGGATTTCGGACGGCGTGCGCCCGGAATACAGTTTCAGCAACAGGGCGATATTGCCCTTGGACAGGGCGCTGTCGCTGTCGGCGGCGAACCACAGGCGGCCGTCCGCAGCCATCACGGCCAGCCATACCTGGGCCGCGCAGCCCGGCACCTTGTTGGCCTCGACACGGTCGGCCTCGTCCAGCGGAGCCAGCCCCTTGCCCAGTTCGATCACATATTCGATCCGCTGCTCCCAATCGCCCAGCAGGTCGAAATCCTCGGCCAGTTCGGCCAGAGTCTGATCCAGGCTTTCGGTCGGGGGCGTGCGGGCGCTTGCGGTCATGGGCGCTGGATAGGCCGCCCGGCCGTTAACGACAACCGGCCGTTTTGTCCCCGGATATTCATGGTGAACGCCGCCATGGGGTTCGCCTGAGGGGGGAGCGGCCTCGCACCGACTCAAGGCGGGGACTAATCTGGGATCAGACAGAACACCGGCCCGACCGATTGACACCCTTCCCTCGCCACCGCTTCCAGGACGACCCGCGCCCGCCGCCGCAAGACGCCCAGACGGGCGCGCCGCTGGTGGCGCTGTGGCACGCCGTCTGGGCCGTGGCGGTCAGCCTGACGGCCTTGTCGGCCCAGATGGCGGGCAGCCTGCATAACGGGCCGCTGGCGGCGCTGCTGACCATGGCCCTGCCCGGAGTGCTGGGGGTGGCGCTGATGGTGCGCGACACCCTGGCGCTGCGCCTGACGATCATGGTCGCCTGGATGGTCGCGGCGACGGCGGCGGCGGGCCTGACCGGGGGCGTCACCGGCGCCCTGCCGGGCCTGGTCGTCCTGCCGCTGGCGGCCGGGGTGGCCCTGAATCACGAACGGAACGGCCGCGACGGCCTGACCTGGCTGGGGGTGGGCGGCCTGCTGCCGCCGCTGTTCAGCGGCCTGACGTCCAGTTGGCTGAACGGGCCGGAGGCGCAAGAACCGCTGCTGGCCGCCGCCTCGGCCTTCCTGGCCCTGGGCGCCGTGGGATCGGCCCTTCGCCTGACCTGGGGCCAGCGGCGGCTGCGGCTGATCGAGGCGCAGGACCAGGCCGACCGCATCGCCGCCCTGCTGCACGACCAGCCCGGCCTGACCCTTCTGCTGGAGCCGTCGGGCCATGCGGTCGCGACCTGGGGCGCCGCCCCGCCCGCCCTGTCGGTTCCGGCCCTGATCGACCAGGGGCTGGTGGCCAGCGCCCACGCGCCCGACCGGCCGGCCGTCGCCGCCGCCCTGTCGCGCGCCCTGTCGGGCCAGCCGGCCGAGGTGCAGTTCAGCCCGCGCAGCGCCCTGGACCGCCGCGTCATCCTGATCGTGGCGCCCTTCCATGATCCGGCCGCCAGCCGCCCCCGCCTGATCGCCCAGGCGTTCGACGGCACGGCCCAGTTCGCCCGCGAACTGGGGCTGGAGACCGCCCGCGTCGAGGCCGAGGCCCAGTCCGCCGGCAAGACCCGCTTCCTGGCCAATATGAGCCACGAACTGCGCACGCCGCTGAACGCCGTTCTGGGCTTCGCCGACATCATGCGCCAGCGCCTGTTCGGCCCCCTGCCCGACCGCTACGCCGGTTACGCCGACGCCATCCACCAGGCGGGCGGCCACCTGCTGGACCTGATCAACGACGTCTTGGACCTGTCCAAGATCGAGGCCGAACGCTATCAGCTGGCCGTCGCCGAGTTCGACGCGCGCGACGCCGTATCGGCCGCCGTCGCCCTGGTCCGGCTGCAGGCCGACGACAAGGGCGTGGATCTGGCCGCCGTCCTGTCGGCCGAACCGCTGAAGGTGCGCGCCGACGCCCGCGCCCTGAAGCAGATGGCGCTGAACCTGCTGTCCAATGCGGTCAAGTTCACCCCGGCCGGCGGCTCCGTCACCCTGACGCTGGACGCGGACGGCCCGGACCTGGAACTGGCGGTGTCGGACACCGGCGTCGGCATCGCCCCCGAAGACCTGAAACGCCTGGGCCGCCCCTTCGAACAGGCCGGCGGCGCCGACCAGAAGGCCCAAGGCACGGGCCTGGGCCTGTCCTTGGTCCGCAGCCTGACCGAACTGCACGGCGGCCGCATGACCATCGACAGCACCCTGGGCGAGGGCGCGGCGGTGCTGATCCGGTTGCCGGTGATGGTGGGCGCCGAACAGCCCAAGGCGACGCCCCCTCGCATCCTCGCCGAGACCTGACCGGCGGCTTTTATCCGGCCTCGCGCACCTTGTCGCAACGCTGCATGAACCGATGCGTCAGTTCGGCAGGCGGCGGCGGGTATCGGATGGCGCCGTCGCCATCCGCAAATCGCTCGCCGATCTCGAACCAGGCTCCACCCAGCAAGGCGGCCAGCTCGCTCCTGGACGGATGCAGCCGGTAGGAGGCGAACATGTCGAAGCCGCCGTACTCCCAGACGGGCTCGCCCAACAGCGAGACACCCGGGCTTCGAAGCCCGAACATCGGCAGCAGTTGCGGAGGACCGCCCAGGTCGGTCGCAAAACCGTAGGCGTCGCCCCGCACATGCAAACTTCCGTCGGCTTCGCAGGTCAGCAGCAGCTCGGCGTCGGGCACCGTCGGGTAAAGACTGTCTCTTTTAGCGATCACCAGGGTCGGCGCACTCGCCCACGTCGCGGGGGCCTGGTCCCAAAGGTATTCGCGGTCGAAGTCCGGCTTGGCGACAACTCTCACAGGCGGGGGCGGCCGATCCTCCTTGGAGCAGGCCGAGGCCAGGATGAAGACGGCGGCGACTGACAGCATCTGGCGCATGGTGCGAAAGACGCACGTCAGGCGAACGCCGACAAGCCGAACCTAAACCCGCCCCATCGCCAAGAAGGCGCGGCCCGCCGCGAAGTCGCCGGCTTCGAAGGTGGAGCGGGCGATGCTGCCGTCGCGGAAGACGAACTCGACGGTGAAGACCTCGCGCGGGTCCAGCCGCGACAGGGCGTCGGCGGCTTCGGCGGGGAACAGCCAGGCCTGACCGTCCGCGCGGCCCTCGGACAGCAGGGTGCGGTCGGCCGCCTGCGTGCCCGCGGCCCAGAAGGCGCGGCGCTGGACCGCGGGGGGCAGACCCTGCGCCAGCCACGGGCGCGGCGCCACGTCGGCGTCGCGCATCACGATCCGAACGCCGGTCGGGCGCGACCGCCCCTGCCAGGACACCACGGCGGCCAGTTGGTCGGGCCGGTCCATGCCGCCCACCATGCCGAACCGCACGGGCGAGGCGCCGGTCACGGTCGCCTGCATCAGCCGCCAGGTCGGGCGCGCATAGGCGGCGCGGTCGGCGCTCCAGCCCCTGCGGTCGCCGGGAAACTGCATCCGCATGGTGCGCGACCAGCCGGAGAAGGCGGT
This sequence comes from Brevundimonas sp. EYE_349, assembly GCF_023147505.1. GTDB lineage: Bacteria > Pseudomonadota > Alphaproteobacteria > Caulobacterales > Caulobacteraceae > Brevundimonas. Next base: position 305,278 of record NZ_JAHXPB010000002.1, read on the forward strand.
CTGCACCCGGCCCTGAACCGTCTTCAGATCAGCCGAGCCGCAGGGCGTGGTGACCGCCCGCGCCCGCGCCCGCTGGGCCGTCTCGGCCAGTTGCCGGTCGTTGGCGCCCGCCCGCAGGGCCGCGCCCCGCGCCTGATAGGCGGCGGCCGTCAGGGCGGCGGTCAGTTGCGGCTCGAACAGACCGCAGCGGTCGTTGGCGGCCAGCACGAAGCTGCGCTCATAATAGCGGTCCTGTGGCGCGGCCATAGCGGCGACGGGCGTCGCCGCGATCAGCAGCGCCGACATCAGGGCTTGGGTCCGCCGGGGGGAAAGGCCTATCCTCATGCCTCGACCCTAGCGGCTCAGCGTTGGGGTTCCGTGTTCGAGCAGGGTTAGCGAATTGCTTCTTTCCAGCGACCTTTGGGTCAGCGCCCTGATCCGCCGCGCCCAGATCGAGGGCGCCTATGCGACCGTGGTCAACAAGGGCGACGACCGCGCCGGCTCGGTCATCGTCAAGGCCTACGACACCTCCACCCGCACCGCCCGCCTCTACACCGAAGCCTTCGGAACCGACGGCGACCGCCTGTGGATCCAGCCCGTCACGTCCGACAGCGAAAACGAACTGGACGCCTATATCGCCCGCCAGCGCGGGTATGACCCCGACCTGTGGGTGGTGGAGATCGAGGACCGGCAAGGCCGGCATTTCATCACCGAGACGGTGCAGGCCTGAGCTCAGGCCCGGCCGCGCTGCGCGTCGCGCTCGGCCCGTGTCTTGATGATGGTGAGCACGTTGGCCTGAATGTCGCCCATCATCAGTTCGCCCCATAGTTTGGCGTAGGCGTTGACGTGGGTCTTGGCGATGTAGCGGGTCGTCAGGGTCACTTCGGTCAGGCCGGGCGAGATCGGGCGCAGGACGTAATCGCCGGACTCGATCTTCAGGAACTCGCCATCCGGCGAAATATGCTTGTCGGTATAGTCCTGCACCGAACTGTTGGTGAAGTTGAAGTCCCAACCCAGTTTGCGGCCCGGCGCCCAGGCGACGATGCGTTCCTGGAAGTTGACGTGATCACCCCAATAGGCCGTCCGCACCGCCCCCACGCCGGTCCCGACGACGGTGGATTCCTTCGGGCGAGGGATGCCCAGGATATTGTGGGTGATGGTCCAGCGCCCCTCCTGTTCGCCGATGTCGCGACTGGACACCGCATAGGGCCAGATGTCCTCGGGCGCGGCGCGGACCACGACGGTGCGGCTCAGCGAAACGGCTTCGTGCGGCATGGGCAGCTGCGCCTCCACCATCGCCGCCGCCAGGGGAATGATCAGGAAACTGGACTGCAGCGTCCCGCCACGGCGATGACGCTGCGAGCGCATGATGAGCGCGCCCGCCCAGCCGCTGAGCAGCCAGACCGGCGACAGCATGACGATGCAGATGACGCCTTCATGCAGGATGAAGGCCGAAGCCAGACAGACGATCACGCCCAAAATCACGGGCGCCAGCCAGTAGAAGCCGATCGACCGGGTCTTGTCCGGGTCGCCGATGTAGCAGATCAGCGCGCACAGGACGGCCGGCAACAGGGCCAGAAACCATACGCTGGCGAACCAGATCGAACCTGCCCGCGACGCCGAAAACAGGACAAAGGCGCTGAACGCGATGGCCAGGGCCAGGGCGAAGCCCGAAAGGAGGCGTCCGCGCAGACGTCTGCGGGCGATGGAAATCTGGGGGTCTTTCTGGGTCATGACGGCCCCGTCAGTTGTTTCTGCAGAGAAAGAAATTGCAGGGCAAATGAATCATCCGCCTCGGTCCTGCTTGCCGACGAACTTGAGCAGGCCGACGACCTTTGACCCCATGCGGATCAGCCGCATCAGGGTGTCGGGCGGCACGTCCAGCATCTGCTGGTACCAGCCGTCGACGGTGTTGACGAAGCCCTGCAGACGCTCCAGCCGGGCGCGAACCTCGGGGGTGACGCCGGAACCCTGGGCGTCGACGCCGGCGACGGCCTCGTTGATGGCGGCCACCATCGGGTCGATCTCGCGCGCCTTGCGGCCCTGGGCGACCTTGGTGGCCATCTGCCAGAGATCGGTTTCGGCCTGATAGTGATCGCGACGGTCGCCCAGCACCGGAACCCGATGGATCAGCTTCCAGCTCAGCAGTTCCTTCAGACTGTTGGAGACATTCGACCGGGCGAGCCCCAGGGTCGTGGCGATGTCCTCAGCCGTCAGCGGCTGCTCGCTGAGATACAACAGCGCCTGGATCTGCGCGACCGAACGATTGACGCCCCACTGGGCGCCCAGGTCGCCCCAGCGCAGCACGATCTGTTCGACGGCGAACGGCAAGGATCGGTCACTTGTTTCTGTCATGACAGAAATAGACGACAAACACTGGTCTTTGTCAAGGTGCGGAGGGCGCCGACCGTCCCTACCCCTTGCGCCCATCAAACTCCGCCCGAGCCGCCTCGATGCGGTCGATGTTCTTTTCGGCCCACATCCAGACGCCGCAGAAGGCTTCGGCCAGGGTGAAACCCAGGTCGGTCAGGCGGTATTCGACCCTGGGCGGGATGACGGGATGGACGGTGCGGACGACCAGGCCGTCGCGCTCCATCTGACGCAGGGTCTGGGTCAGCATCTTCTGGCTGATCCCGCCGACCAGACCGCCGAGGCGGGTGAAGCGCTGCTCGCCGTGTTCGGCAAGGACCTCCAGGATCAGCATGGTCCATTTGTCGGCGACGCGGCCGATCACGTCGTTGACCAGGGCCTCGACGCGCGGATCGGCGACCTCTCCGGTCTCGGGATGAGCGATTCTGGCGGGCGGAAGCGTTGTCATAGCCATTTCTTTCCAGACGGTAAGTAGGGCGGTTTCAAGTGCCTACTTTCGATTGGAGAGTGACGGTCATACCTCATCGTCATCGCTGACGCATCCCCGAGGAGACGATCGTGAACATCACCGACAACACCCTGCTGATCACCGGCGGCGGCACGGGCATCGGCCGCGCCCTGGCCGAGGCGCTGCACGCGCGCGGCAATCGGATCATCATCACCGGCCGTCGCGAAGACGTGCTGAAGGCGACGGCGGCCGCCAATCCCGGCATGGCCTGGGCGACGCTGGACATGGAGGACGCCGCCGCCGTCGCCGCCTTCGGCGCCCAGGTGGTCAAGGATCACCCCGCCCTGAACGGCGTCATCCTGAACGCCGGGATCATGAAGGCCGAGGACCTGAAGGCCCAGCCGTTCGACTTCGCCTCGGTCGAGGCGACCATCGCCACCAACCTGCTGGGGCCGATCCGCCTGACGGCCGCGCTGCTGCCGCATCTGATGGCCCAGCCGACGGCGACGGTGATGACGGTGACCTCGGGCCTGGCCTTCATCCCCCTGACGGCGACGCCGACCTATAACGCCACCAAGGCGGCGATCCATTCCTGGACCCAGTCGCTGCGGCATCAGTTGGCCGACACCTCGGTCGAGGTGCTGGAGCTGGCCCCGCCCGCCGTGGCCACCGACATCGTGCCAGGCCATGCGGAGAACCCCAACTCCATGCCGCTGGCCGACTATACGGCCGAGGTGATCGGCCTGATCGAGCGGGGGGATACGCCGCGCGGCGAAATCCTGGTCGAACGGGTCAAGCCCCTGCGGTTCGCCGAGGTGAACGGCTATGAGGCGGTGTTCGAGCGGCTGAACGGGGCGCATTGAGCTGCGGGCCGCTCATCCCTGCGAAAGCCGGAACCAAGCGCTTCGGGTGAAGAGTGCGTGGGCCGAAGGCCGGTGGTCATTCGCCCCCCATTCGACGCCAAAGACCAGGGTCCCGGCGTTCGCCGGGATGAGCGGAAGTTAAAACCTCAATCCTCGTCCATCTTCAGGGCGGCGATGAAGGCTTCCTGCGGGATTTCGACCTTGCCGAACTGGCGCATCCGCTTCTTGCCGGCCTTCTGCTTTTCCAGCAGCTTCTTCTTGCGGGTGGCGTCGCCGCCGTAACACTTGGATGTCACGTCCTTGCGGAGCGCCCGCACGGTCTCGCGGGCGATGATCTTGCCGCCGATGGCCGCCTGGATCGGGATCTGGAACAGGTGCGGCGGGATCAGTTCCTTCATCTTCTCGACCATGCCCCGGCCGCGCGTCTCGGCGCGGGCGCGGTGGACCAGCATGGACAGGGCGTCGACCGGCTCGGCGTTGACCAGGATCGACATCTTCACCAGGTCGCCGACCTTGTATTCGGTGATCTCATAGTCGAACGAGGCATAGCCCTTGGAGATCGACTTCAGCCGGTCGTAGAAGTCGAACACCACCTCGTTCAGCGGCAGCTCATAGACCACCATGGCGCGGTTGCCGACGTAGGACAGTTCGATCTGCTGGCCGCGACGGTCCTGGCACAGCTTGATGACGCCGCCGAGGTATTCGTCCGGCGTCAGGATGGTGGCCTTGATCCAGGGTTCGGCGATGGTCTCGATCTGCATCACGTCGGGCAGGTCGGCCGGGTTGTGCAGGTCCATCTCGGTCCCGTCGCGCAGGCCGATCTTGTACACGACCGACGGCGCCGTCGCGATCAGGTCGAGGTTGAACTCGCGGCTGAGGCGTTCCTGAATGATCTCCAGGTGCAGCAAACCCAGGAAGCCGCAGCGGAAGCCGAAGCCCAGCGCCGCGCTGGATTCCATCTCATAGGTGAAGGAGGCGTCGTTCAGGCGCAGCTTGCCGATGGCGGCTCGCAGGTCCTCGAAGTCGGCGGCGTCCACCGGGAACAGGCCGCAGAAGACCACCGACTGGACTTCCTTGAACCCCTTCAGCGGCTCGGCCGTCGGCTTCTTCTCGTCGGTGATAGTGTCGCCGACGGCGGCGTGGGCGACTTCCTTGATCTGGGCGGTGATGAAGCCGACCTCGCCGGGGCCGAGTTGGTCGACCGGCGTGTTCTTGGGCAGAAAGACGCCGACCCGGTCGATCAGGTGGGTCGAGCCGTTGCGCATCATCTTGACCCGCATCCCGGTCTTCAGCACGCCGTCGAACACCCGCACCAGCACGACGACGCCCAGATAGGGGTCGTACCAGGCGTCCACCAGCATGGCCTTCAGCGGCGCATTGATATCCCCCTTGGGCGCCGGCAGCTTGGTGACGATGGCCTCCAGCACCTCCTCGATGCCGATGCCTGACTTGGCGCTGGCGAGGACGGCTTCGGAGGCGTCGATGCCGATGACGTCCTCGATCTGGGCGCGCACCCGGTCCGGCTCGGCGGCGGGCAGGTCCACCTTGTTCAGGACCGGCACGATCTCATGGTTGTTGTCGATGGCCTGATAGACATTGGCCAGCGTCTGGGCCTCGACCCCTTGGGAGGCGTCCACGACCAGCAGCGAGCCCTCGCAGGCGGCCAGCGAACGCGACACCTCATAGGCGAAGTCCACGTGGCCCGGCGTGTCCATCAGGTTCAGGATGTAGTCCTGCCCGTCCCTGGCCCGATAGGTCAGGCGCACCGTCTGGGCCTTGATGGTGATGCCCCGTTCCTTCTCGATCTCCATGTTGTCGAGAACCTGTTCGGACATCTCGCGCGCGGTCAGGCCGCCGGTGTGCTGGATCAGCCGGTCGGACAGGGTCGACTTGCCGTGGTCGATATGCGCGACCACGCTGAAGTTGCGAATGTTCGAAATAGGAGGAGTCGTCATCCGCGCGCCCCTATCATGCGTAAGCATGCGGGGCCAGACGCACGGCCGATCTGTCGCGCGTCGGGTCACATTACAGCTTCGCAATAAACCGCTTCCGCGTTTGAGAACACTGTCCTGACGCGGTATGCATCAGCCCTTCCCCAGAACCGGCGCGAGCCGGCGATCCGCTTCGCCTGCAACCGAGGAAATCCCCCGTGTCCAAGACGACCCGAACCGCTCTCAACGTCGGCGCCATGGCCCTGTCGGCCTTCCTGCTGGCGAGTTGCGGCGGGCATGGTGAGGAAAAGACCGAAGAAAAGGCCGGCGGTTCGCGCCAGACCGTCAGCGTCGCCACCGTGTCCCAGACCAGCCTCAACCGCACCGTGACCGCGTCCGGCACCGTGTCGGCCTGGGAAGAGGTGCCGGTGGCGGCCGAGACCGGCGGCCTGACCGCCGTCGCCGTCTATGTGGACGAAGGAACCTACGTCCGGCAGGGTCAGCCGCTGGTGCAGATGAACGACGTCCTGCTGCGCGCCCAACTTCAGCAGCAGCAGGCCCAGGTCCAGCTGGCCCAGGCCAATGTGTCGCGCGACGACGCCGCGCTTGATCGCGCCCAGCAGTTGAAGGCGCGCGGCTTCCTGAGCCAGGCGTCGCTGGACACCGCACTGGCCAATCAGCGGTCCTCGACGGCCAATCTGGCCGCCGCCCGCGCGGCCCTGTCGGAAACCCAGACGCGGCTGAGCCAATCCACCATCCGCGCGCCGGTCGGCGGGCTGATCATCAGCCGCAGCGTGACCAAGGGCCAGATCATCGCGGCCGGAACCGAACTGTTCCGCATGGTCCGCGACGGGCGGCTGGAGCTGGACGCCCAGGTGCCCGAGACGGAGCTGGGCCTGGTGCGCGCCGGCCAGTCGGCGACCGTGACCTCCAGCGAGGCCGGCCAGACCACCGGCTCCGTCCGCATCGTGACGCCAGAGGTCAACGCTTCCACCCGACTGGGCCTGGCCCGCATCTCCCTGGCGCCCGGCACCCAGCTGCGGCCCGGCATGTTTGCGCGCGCCGACATCGCCGTGGGCGACCAGCCGGCGACCACCGTTCCGACCGGGGCGGTGCTGTACCGGGAGAACAAGCCCGGCGTCTTCGTCCTGAACGGCGACAGGGTTCATTTCCACCCGATCACGGTCCTGTCGCGCACCGACGCCCAGACGGCGGTGTCGGGCGTCAACACCGGCGTGCGCGTGGTGGTGGACGGCGCGGGCTTCCTGAACGAAGGCGACCACGTCAACGTCGCACCGGCCGTGGGCGCCCCTGCGCCGGCTGCCGCCGCGCCCGCCGCGACCAAGTAGGACCGACGCCATGAACCAGATGTCGTCCTGGGCGATCAAGAATCCCATTCCGATCATCCTGCTGTTCCTGCTGCTGACGCTCGGCGGCGTGGTCGGCTTCATGGGGATGCGGATCAATCAGAACCCCGACGTCGACTTCCCCCTGGTCGCCGTCACCGCCGCCCGTCCCGGCTCCGCCCCGGCGGAGATGGAGGTGCAGGTCACGCGCCTGATCGAGGATTCGCTGGCCGGCCTGTCGGGCGTGCGCCACATCAACTCAAACATCACCGACGGCGTCTCGACCACGACCATCGAGTTCGAACTGGGCACCGACACCGACCGGGCCACCAACGACGTGCGCAACGCCATGACCGGCCTGCGCGCCAGCCTGCCCCAGGACATGCAGGAACCGGCGGTCCAGCGCATCGACATCACCGGCGACGCCCTGATCACCTATGTCGTGCGCTCGCCCACCATGACGCCGGAAGAAATCAGCTGGTTCATCGACAATGACGTCAGCCGCGCCCTGCTGGCGCTGGGCGGCGTGGGTCAGGTCAACCGCTCCGGCGGCGTCGATCGCGAGATGCGGGTCGAACTGGATCCCCAGCGCCTGGCCGCCTATGGCGTCACGGCGGCTCAGGTCAGCCAGGCCCTGAACAACGTCAACAACAACCTGCCGGGCGGGCGCGTCACCATCGCCGGGTCCGAACGGTCCGTCCGCACCCTGGGTTCGGCCACCTCGGTCGAACAGCTGCGCGACACCCTGGTGCCGCTGGGCGATGGCAAGACGGTGCGACTGGCCGATCTGGGCAAGGTCGAGGACAAGTGGAGCGAGCCGCGCCGCCTGGCCCGCTACAACGGCCAAGAGGCCGTGACCTTCAACTTCCTGCGCTCGCGCACCGCCTCCGAGGTCAAGGTCGCCGACAAGGTCCGCGAAGAGGTCAAACGCCTGAACGAGGCCCATCCCGAACTGACCATCCGCCAGGTCACCGCCAGCGTCGAACAGATTGAGGAATCCTATCTGGCCTCGCTGGAGGCCCTGCTGCTGGGCGCCGTTCTGGCGGTCATCATCGTCTTCATCTTCCTGCGCGACTGGCGGGCGACCTTCATCGCGGCGACGGCCATGCCGATGTCGCTGATCCCGACCTTCGCCATCCTGGGGCCGATGGACCAGTCGCTGAACGTGGTCACGCTCCTGGCCCTGTCGCTGACCATCGGCATCCTGGTCGACGACGCCATCGTGGAGATCGAGAACATCGTCCGCCACATGCGCGACGGCAAACCGCCCTATGACGCCTCTCTGGAGGCGGCCGACGAAATCGGCCTGGCGGTCGTGGCCACCACCGCCACCATCGTCGCCGTGTTCGCCCCCGTGGGCTTCATGCCCGGCATCATCGGACAGTTCTTCAAGGCCTTCGCCCTAGCGGCCTGCGTGTCGGTGGTCTTCTCCCTGCTGGTGGCGCGCACCCTGACGCCGCTGATGGCCGCCTATATCCTCAAACACACCCACCATGAGGACAAGGACCCCTTCTGGATGGGCGGCTATCTGAAGGCGCTGCGCTGGTCGCTGGGCAATCGCTGGAAGGTGTTCGTCCTGGGCATCCTGTTCCTGGTCGGCTCCATCGTCACGGCGGGCGTGGCCAAGATGTCGTTCGAGTTCCTGTCGCCGGGCGACACCGCCCGCGCCGCCTTCCAGGTCGAACTGCCGCCCGGCGCGACCCTGCGCCAGACCGATGCGGTGGTGCAGCAGGTGACCCGCACCCTCGAGGCCCGGCCCGAGGTGACGTCGGTCTATGCCGCCATCGGGGGTCAGGACGTGACCCAGGCCAATGTCTATGCCGACATGGTGCCCAAGGGCGACCGCGATCTGAGCCAGCAGGCCTTCGCCCGCGCCATGGTGGATGAGCTGAAGAAGATCCCCGGCGCCCGCATCCGCGCCGGCATCGCCCAGCAGGGCGGCGGTCCCGGCGACGGCACGACCTACACCTTCTCGATTCTGAGCGACAATCCCGACGCCCTGAACGCGGCGGCGCGCAAGGTCGAGGCCGAGATGCGGACCGTTCCGGGCCTGGCGAACGTGGTCAACTCGGCCGCCATCGCGCGACCGGAAATCCTGGTCACACCGCGGCCCGACGAGGCGGCCCTGGCGGGCGTTTCAGCCGGCGCCATTTCGCAGGCGGTTCGGGTCGCCACCATCGGCGACGTCGATCAGAACCTGCCCAAATACAATCTGGGCGACCGTCAGATTCCCATCCGCCTGCAACTGACCGAGGCGGCGCGCGAGGACCTAACGGTGCTGGAGAACCTGCGGGTTCCGGCCAACAACGGCGCCTCGGTGCCGCTGAGCGCCGTCGCCGACATCCGCTTCGGCGCCGGCCCCGCCACGGTCACGCGCCAGGACCGGTCGCGGATCGCCTCCATCAGCGCCGAACTGGACGGCGCCACGACCGGCGCCGCCAGCGCGGCGGTCAATCGCCTGCCCTCGGTCAAGAACCTGCCCGCCGGGGTGCGTCAGGTGCCAGCCGGCGACGCCGAGTTCATTCAGGAAATGGTGACCGGCTTCGCCATCGCCTTCGCCGCGGGCCTGCTGCTGATGTATGCGGTGCTGACCTTGCTGTTCAAAAGCTTCGCCTATCCGATCACCATCATGGCGGCCCTGCCCCTGGCCATTGGGGGCGCCTTCATCGCCCTGGCCATCGGGGGCGCCAACTTCTCCATGTCGGCCCTGATCGGGGTGCTGATGCTGATGGGCATCGCGGCCAAGAACTCCATCCTGCTGGTCGATTACGTCATCATGGCCGAACGGGAGGGAATGCCCCGTCGCGAAGCCATACTGGACGCGGCGCACAAGCGCGCCCGCCCCATTCTGATGACCACCTTCGCCATGGGGGCGGGCATGGTGCCCATCGCCATGGGCGTGGGCGCCGACGTCCAGTTCCGCGCGCCCATGGCCATCGCCGTGCTGGGCGGATTGATCTCCTCGACCTTCCTCAGCCTGCTCTACATCCCGGCCATCTTCACCATCGTCGACGACTTCGCCCAAGGCGCTCGCCGCATCCTGCGCCGCAGGACGGCCGGCCAGCGCGAACTGGCCAAGCCGAAGCGTGCGACGGAATAAGGGACGCTCTTCAGGAGAGGTCGGCCGGCGGCGGACCTCTCCTGGCCTCTTCAGACGGCGCCTAGGCAGAGGGATCGGCGGGGACGCTCTGTCCGATCTGCGTCCGCAACCATCTCAGGCCCTGGTCGTGATCCCGCCGGACATGCCAGGCCTGCACCAGCGGAATGGTCGGCAGCGCCATCGGGGGGCGTGCGATCACCAACCCGTCGTCTGGCCTTGGCGTCAAACTCCGGCGTGCGGCCGTCAGGATCAGGTCGGAGCCGCGCACAAGCTGCGGCGCGACCGACCAATGCGGCAAGGTGATCGCCACGCGCCTGGTCAGGCCCTGCGCGGCCAAGGCCGCGTCCACCTCTCCATTGTCCTCGGGCGAAGCGGAGACGGCGATGTGCGGTCGCGACAGATAGGCCTGTAGCGAAGCCGGCGCCCCCGATGTCGCATCGGCGAGGCAGGCGAACGCATCGTCGAACAGCGGTGATGTGCGAAGGTCTTCGGCTCGCCCCTCTGGATAAACCCCGATCGCCAGATCGATCTCGCCCGCCCGGATCGCGGCGCGTGCGCCGTCCCGACCGAGAGAGACCAGAGCCAGGGTCACATCGGGCGCCGCATGAGCGATCCGCAGCGTCAGAGCGGGCAACAGGACTTCGGCGGCGTAGTCCGACATCGACAACCGGAACTCTCGCTTCGCGCGCCCAGGATCGAAGACGCGATCGTCAACCAGGCCGCCGAGGGTCGACAGGGCGTCCCGCAACGGAGCCGCCAGTTCCAAGGCGCGCGGCGTCGGCTGCAGTCCGCCCTGTCGCCGCACCAGGATCGGATCGTCGAACAGAACCCGAAGACGGGCCAAAGCATGGCTGACGGCAGGCTGTGTCTTGTTCAGCCTAAGGGCGGCGCGGGTGACGTGCCGTTCGGCGAGCAGGGCGTCCAGCACCACGAGAAGGTTGAGATCGACGCCGTTCAGGTCATTCACAGATCGCATGACAGACATACTGCATCTTCATTTCCATTCGCTCAACGCATGGAAAAGGATGCGGGCGTCAAGCAAGGAAAGCGAGAAATGTCCGACACACCCACGCCCGACCGGGGCCTGACCCACATCGCGCTTGTCGTGCGCGACCTGGATCGGAGCCGGGCCTTCTATGAAACCTTCGCCGGGCTTTCCGCGACCCACGAACGCGGGGGAGCGGGCCCCATAAATCGCGTCGTCTGGATGGCGGACCCGCATACGACGTTCGCCGTCGTGCTTGTGGAATCCGACGACCTGCGCGACACGCCCTTGGGGCCGTTCGGCCATCTGGGCATGGCCTGCGCCAGTCGCGCGGACGTGGATCGTCTGGCGGACCTCGCCAAGGCGCACGGCATTCTTCGCTCGCCGCCAAGGCAAAGCCCAGAACCGGTGGGGTACTGGACCTATATCGCCGACCCCGACGGCAACACCCTGGAGCTGTCCTACGGCCAGACCGTTCGCCATTCGGCCCGACAGGCGGCCGGATAGCGGCCGGTCGAACGCCCAGGAAAAAGGGCCGGCCGGTCGCCCGGTCGGCCCCTCATCGTTCAGCCCTGCGGGCTGACGATCAGTATTTGACCTTCAGCGTCACCCCGTAGGTGCGCGGGGCGCCCAGGTAGGCGTTGTAGGTCGCCGTGTCGGTGGCAATGTTGTAGTAGGTGCCGTCCGCCTGAGGCGTGGTGGTGTTGGTGAAGGCCGTGCCCTGCAGCGGGGCGGCGAAGCCGACCTGGGTGTATTCTTCCTGCAGCAGGTTCTGGCCCCAGACCTCCACGGTCCAGCGTTCGTCTTCCGACCCGATCGACACCCGGCCGTTGACCACGGTGAAGGCGTCCTGATGCTTGTAGGGCAGCAGGTCCGAGCCGGTGTTGTATTCGGTCGAATATTTGGCCGACAGGTTGAACCCGCCGCGCAGGCCGCCGCCCAGCGAACGGTCGAAGGCCAGGGCGCCGGTCAGCGACCATTCCGGGGCGAACGAGGCGCGCGCGCCTGGCAGCAGCGACAGCTGCGGGAAGCGGCCCGGGCTGGACAGGTCGCCGGCGCCGAACACGCCGTATTTGGCGTCGGTATAGGTCACGCCGCCCTGGAAGGTCAGGCCCTCGACCGGGGTGAACCAGACCATGTCGGCGTCCACGCCGCGCGACTTCAGCTCGGGGATGGATTCCACCACGAAGGCGGTGCCCAGGAAGGTGTTGAGTTGGAAGTTCTCGAACTTCTGGTCGAAGTAGCTCAGGTTCAGCAGCATGGTGCGGTTGAACAGGGTCGTCTTGACCCCCGCCTCATAGCTGTCGACCGTCTCGGCCTTGAAGAACAGCGAGGCGTCCGGCGTCACGCCGGTCTGCACCCGGTCCATGTTGTAGCCCGCGCCCTTGTAGCCGCGCGCATAGGACCCATAGACCATGATCGAGGGGTTGAAGCGGTAGGACGCCTTGATCGTGCCCGACAGGTCGGTGTCGCTGAACTTCTCCTGGATGCGGCGACCGTCATAGAGCGGGTTCGACCAGGGCAGGCACAGCAGGCCCAGCGCGGCCGCCGGCGTGCGGACGTTGGCGGTTCCGGGGATGGGCGAAGCCGGCAAAGCAGGCGCAAGGTTGTTCGCCAGAGCGCCGCCGCAGGCCGCGCCGTTGGTCCCCAGATTGTCCTGCAGGCCCAGCAGACGCTTGCTGTCGTAGGTGTAGCGCAGACCCAGATTGATGTCGAAGGCCTCGCTCACCTTCCAGGTGTTGTTGGTGAACAGGGCGACCGATTCCGACTTCTGGGAATAGTGGTCCTCATAGGCCTTGCCCACGCCGAAGGTGGGAGCCGCGGCGCTGGCCGGGGCCAGCCCCAGCACGCATAGCGGTTGTCCGGCCAGGGCGCCGGTCGTGCCGACCAGGAAGCCGTTCGGATTGGTGAAGCAGCCGATCCGCGACGGGCTGGGGCCGCCGAAGGCCGCCGGAACCGAGGCCGTCAGCAGGAAGGAGGCGAAGGCGTTGTAGTCCGAGCCATAGACGTAGCTGTCGTCGCGATAGACCGTCTCGCGCGTGGCGAACATGCCGACCAGCCAGTCGAACCTGTCCGTCGTGCCCGCCAGACGCAGTTCCTGGGTCAGGTTGCCGACGCCATAGCCGTTGGAGCCGTCGTTGGCGCGGTACAGGAGGTCGGCGCCGGTGTAGTCCAGGTCCATCCCCTGCTGGAACGACCAGTCGCGCCACGAGGTCAGCGACGTCAGGGTGGCGTTGATGCTGGGGAAGTCGATGTTGACTTCCGCCGACAGCCCCATGTCCTCGATCTCTTGCGGCGTCTCGCGGTTCGAATAGGCCAGACGCGAGAAGGGCACCGTGCCGAACCCTGCGGCAGGCGGCGTTTGGCCAGGGCCGTTCGGCGCGGCCAGGGCGGCGATGAAGGCCTGGGACGGGCCGACGCGCGTCTGCACGGCGACGCAGCAGTATTCCTCGCGCTTGGTGTAGTCGGCGATCAGGCGGATCGAGGTGTTGTCGTTGGGCAGGATCAGCAGCTGGCCGCGCGTGGTCCAGTAGTCCTGGTTCTGGTCGTCCTTGCGGCTGTTGGGGCCGTCGCCGTTGTTGACGTCGTAGAAGCCGTCACGCTCGCGGTGGGCGACGAACAGGCGACCGGCGATCTGATCGGTCAGGCCGCCCGTGGCCGAAACCGATCCGCCGATGGCGCCGAAGTTGCCGCCGGTCAGTTCGGCCGAGATCGATGGATCGAACGACGGCCGTTCGGTGATGATGTTGATGACCCCGGCCGAGGTGTTCTTGCCGAACAGGGTGCCCTGCGGCCCCTTCAGGACTTCGATGCGGCTCAGTTCGCCCAGGTCGCCGAATCCGACCGAGTTGCGCGAACGATAGACGCCGTCGATCACCACGCCGACCGAGCTTTCCAGGCCGGGGTTGTCGCCCACGGTGCCGGCGCCGCGGATGCGGACGGTGGTGGAGGCTTCCGACTGGGTCGAGGTGACGGTCATGCCGGGCGTCAGGATCTGCAGGTCCTTGATGTCCTGCACGCCCGCGCCCTGCAGCAGTTCCTGCGACAGGGTGGTGACCACGATCGGCACGTCTTGCAGGCTCTGTTCGCGCTTCTGGGCGGTGACGATGATGTCGTCCACGGTCGCCGGCGCTTCCTGCGCGGCGGCGGCGCCGGCGAAGCCGAAGGCCACGGCGCCGATGACGGCGGCGGCGGACACGGTGGTCCTGAGTTGAAGATTGCGGCGCATTGGCGTCCTCCCGGCTGAAGTCGCGTCGCCTTGGGCGATCGCGGCGTTTCCTGTTCCCATCGACGTCCCCTTCGTGGGGGAGCGTTCGTTATCGCTAGGCTAAGCGCGCTTCGACGCCACCGACAAGCGAGCGTTCTCGCCCGCGACGATTTTTCGCCGCAGATCCGCCTTTGTGTGTCGGGGAAGCGACAGAAAACCCTGACGCTAGGTCAGTTTTTGCCCGGTTTTCGGCCCTAACGGCTCTACGTCCGGTCGCAGAGCAGCGGGGTCGAAGCGGCGCGTCCGGCCCGCCAGACCCAGCACCACGGCCGCCGCGACCGCCGACAGAATCGAGCCGCCGATAACCCCCAGCTTGACCTCGACCTGTTCGGGGCTGTCGACCGCGCCAGGGAAGGCCAGCACGCCGATGAACAGGCTCATGGTGAAGCCGACGCCGCACAACAGCGACACCCCATAGACCTGCACCCAGCTGGCGTCCGTCGGACGCGCGCCGATCCGCAGCGTCGAGGCCAGCCAGGCGGCGCCGAACACGCCGATCTGCTTGCCGAGGAACAGGCCTAAAGCGATGGCGACGACCAGGGGCGCGAACGCCTGATCCATCGACAGGCCGGCGAAGGAGACGCCCGCCTTGGCGAAGGCGAACAGGGGCAGGACCAGAAAGGCGTTCCACGGATGCAGGTCGTGGATGGCCTCTTTGAGCGGGCTCCGGCCGTCCTCGGCGCGGGCCCTGATCGGCACGATCATGGCGAAGGCCACGGCGGTCAGGGAGGTGCTGAGGCCAGACAGCACCGTCAGATACCAGACCAGGGCGAACCCCACGCCCCAGAAGGGCGCGGGTAGTCGCATGCTGTGCGCGGCGACGGCGCCCGCGATCAGGGCGGCGGCGGCCCATAGCAACGGAATCCAGTTCGTCCCCTCGCTGAACAGCACCGCGATCAGGGCGATGGCGCCCAGGTCGTCGACGATGGCCAGGGTCAACAGGAAGACGCGCAGCGACGCCGGCAATCCCTTGCCCACCAAGCCGAAGACAGCCAGGGCGAAGGCGATGTCGGTGGCCAGAGGGATGGGCCAGCCCGCGTGGGGCGCGCCGATCAGGCCGGACAGCAGCAGATAGACCGCCGCCGGCCCCGCCATGCCGCCCAGGGCCGCCAGCACCGGCGTCGCCAGCTTCTTGGGATCGCTGAGCTCGCCGCGCACGATCTCGTATTTGATCTCCAGCCCCACCACGAGGAAGAAGATCGCCATCAGACCTTCCTTGATCCAGTCGGAGAGCGTCTCCTCCAACCGGACCGGTCCGATCTGCAGGACGTGATAAGTCTTCAGCCAGGCGAAATACTCCCCGCCCCAGGGCGAGTTGGCGACCATCAAGGCAGCGAGGGCCGCCAGCGCCAGGGCCAGGCCGGACGCCGCCTCGGTCTTGAGGAAATCCAGTGTCAGTCTGCGCGCCACGGCGGCCTCCAAAAGGAAGTTTCGTCGTGACGCCAGGTTATCGACGGGCGTCGGACCGGATTCGCCGCCCGCGAGGGCGCGCCGGCCTGGCCGCGCGAGGCGACCTGATGGCTGGAGGCATTATAGATGAATCTGGCTGCGGGACCAATCGCCGGCTTCCTTCGTCATTCCGGGCGAAGCGCAGCGAAGACCCGGAACCCAGCGGCGCCGAAGGCGAAACCTATCCGCCCCAAGCGCTTCACAGATCGAATCCGCGACAGGTTCGCGCTCACGCGCGCCGCTGGGTCCCCGATCTGCGCCGCAAGCGGCTTGCCGGAGGATGACGATATAATAGATCGGCAGGAAGCGGTTGCGCTCCTGCCTTGCGACACGCACCTAGCTCTCCATGCCCGTCTCCTGCGCCTATCGCCCCGAACCACGTTTCATCGACCTTGGCCCCGACTATTCCGACGCCGTGCGATCGGCGGACTTTCCGCAGACGATCCTGCGGTTCCGCAACGACCGCGCCGCCGCAGAGGTCGGGCTGGAGGGGCTGAGCGACGCCGAGTGGATCGCCGCCTTCGGCCGGTTCGACCCCCTGCCCGGCCAGCCCGGCCCCATCGCCATGCGCTATCACGGGCATCAGTTCCGCCACTACAATCCCGACCTGGGCGACGGGCGCGGCTTCCTGGCGGCGCAGATGAGGGAAACGCCTCAAACAGCCGCGCTCCGCGAGCGCGGCGATAGGCCAAGATTGATGGACCTGGGGACCAAGGGTTCGGGCCGCACGCCCTGGTCGCGCGACGGAGACGGCCGGCTGACGCTGAAGGGTGGAGTGCGCGAGGTGCTGGCGGCGGCGATGCTGGAGGCGCTGGGCGCGCCCACCAGCCGCGCCCTGTCGCTGATCGAGACCGGCGAGCCGCTGGAGCGGGGGGACGAGCCGTCGCCCACGCGATCCGCCGTCCTGGTGCGCCTGTCGCACAGCCATGTGCGGTTCGGCACATTCCAGCGCGCCGCCTATCTGAACCGGCCCGACCAGATCGAGGGGCTGATCGAACACGTCCGCAGCCTTTATCACCCGCATGTCGCGCCGGGCGACGTTCACGGCCTGATGCGCGCCATCGTCGACGCCTCGGCCCGGCTGACGGCGCGCTGGATCGCGGCCGGGTTCGTGCATGGGGTGTTGAACACCGACAATCTGAACGTCACGGGCGAAAGCTTCGACTATGGCCCCTGGCGGTTCCTGCCCGCGTATCAGCCCAGCTTCACCGCCGCCTATTTCGACCATGGCGGCCTCTACGCCTTCGCCCGCCAGCCCGAGGCCGTGTTCTGGAACCTGACGCAGTTGGCCAGCTGCCTCGCGGTCGTTTCCGATCCCAAGATCCTGGCCGACGCCCTGAACGGCTTCGGCCCGGCCTATATCCGCGAACTGCGCGCCGCCTTCCTGATGCGGCTCGGGGTCCAGAGTTTGGGCGAGGCGGCGGATCAGCGTCTGGTGGACGCGACCCTGGCCCTTCTGCGCGAAGGCGGCGAGGCGATGCGGTGGGAGCCGCTGTTCTTTGACTGGTTCGGCGGCTTCGCCTCCTCGGCCCGCGCCCTGTCCGGTCCCCGCGCGAAACTGTATCAGGGCGAGGCCTTCGACGCCTTCCGCTTCGCCTTGATGGAGCACGAGCCCGACCGGATCGAGCGGCTGGAGCATCCGATGTTCGCCGCGCGCGAACCGGAGGAGATGCTGATCGACGAGGTTGAAACCCTGTGGGCCGCCATCGCCGCCGACGACGACTGGGCGCCGTTCCAGGCCAAACTGGCCCGGCTGGAGGCGGCCCGCGTCGCTTGGGGCTTCACCTCCTGACGCCGAACCTTACGAAAGCTTCATCTCGTTTATCGATAATTTTCTTGCCCGTTTATCGATAAATCCATATCGATAGTCACCAAGGCGGTCGCGGAGGGCGACCCGATGGGAAGGCTTTCGCAATGAAATTGATCGGCAAATACTCCATCGCCAGCGCGCTGCGTTGGCTCCTCGGCGTCGCAAACGTCTTCGTCGTGATCGGCGGCGTTCTGACGCTGATCCTGTTCGCCTTCGCCCTGGCGGACCCTAGCCTGGGCGCCGGCCTGCTGGACGGGATGGAGGGCCGACCGGCGGATCCGAGCCACATCCTGCACTGGAGCGGCGCCTTGGTCTTTCTCGGCGGCGCCCTGGCGTGCGGCTTCACCTGGTGGATCATAAATCGACTGCGGCGCATCCTGTTGTCGGTGAACCAGGGCGACGCCTTCGAGTTCGCCAACGTCAAACGGCTTCAGGCGGTCGGTCTGGGATTGATCGGTCTTCAGCTGGTCAATCTGGCCCTCGTCGTGGCCGCCACCCTGGGCGAAGGCGCGCTGAACCGCAGCCTGAACCTGGGCGCCTGGCTGGGCATTCTGGTGGTCTTCATCCTCGCCGAGGTGTTTCGCCAGGGCGCGGCCATGCGCGACGAACAGCTGACCACGGTCTGAGGGCGCGCCATGATCATGATCCAACTGGACCGGCTGTTGCTGGACCGCCGGATGTCGCTGACCGAACTGTCCGACCGGGTGGGGGTGACGATGGCCAATCTGTCCATCCTGAAGACTGGCAAGGCCCGCGCCGTCCGATTCTCCACCCTGGACGCCCTGTGCCGCGAACTGGATTGCCAGCCGGGCGACCTGATCGTCCAGACGCCGGGGCCGCAGCCGGAATAGGCCCGATCCGTAATCCGAATGATCGACGAGGCGCGGAAACATCTTTCCGCGCCTCAACGGTTTGGGGGGCTGTAACACAAAGTCATCAGCTGATGTCATCAGCTGATGTCATCGCCGGATGACAAATATCGAAAGCGCCGCTATATCCCTCTTGCGAACGGCGCCGACCAATCCGATATCGCGGCTGTTACGAATTAGGCCTTGCCCCATGACCACGACGACATTCCCCGCCCCTCAGTCCCGCAACCGCGCCGCCTATCGCAACATCGCCCTTTAGACGCTGCAGGGCTGGATCGCGATGTTCTTCATCGCGGCAGGCTACGCCAAGCTGACCGAGCCGATGACCAATCTGATCAATCTGATGGGCTGGCCCGCCGTCGCGCCCGAGAACATGGTGCGCGGCCTGGGCGTGGTCGAGATCGTTCTGGCCATGGGCGTGCTGAGCCCCCTGATCTCCTGGCGCGTCGGCCGCCCGCTGCTGCTGACCGCCGCGACCGGCCTGGTCGTGTTGGAGACGGCCATGCTGGCCGTCCACGCCGTCAATCAAGACATCGCCCTGGCGGCGGTCAACGCCGTCCTTCTGGCCTTTACGGTTCCGGTGCTGCTGGGTCGCCGCCGAGCCTGACGCGCCGACCAGTTCGAGCGCCGGACGTTCTCCCCCCTCCATCCGGCGTCTCGCGCCCGGAACCGTTCCCCCGGTTCCGGGCTTTTTCTTTGCCGAAAGCGCGCCGTCGAAAAAGCTTACCCTTACGTGCGCGTAAACTCTTCCCTTTACGTGCGGGTAAAGTTATGGTCGGCCCATGGCCACAGCCGACGACCACAGAACCTATTCCATTCGCCAGCTGTGTCGCGAGTTCGGCGCCACGGCCCGGGCCCTTCGTTTCTATGAGGACAAGGGCCTTCTGACCCCTGCGCGCAAGGGTCAGACGCGGGTCTATGATTCCCGCGACCGCGCACGGCTGAAACTGATCCTGAGGGGACGCCGCATCGGCTTCACCCTGCAGGAGATCCAGGACATGATGGATCTCTATGATCAGAAGGACCACAACGTCCATCAGATGGCGGTGGCCCTGGTGCGGCACCGCGCCCAGATCGCCGCGCTGAAACAGCAGCTTGAAGACATCGAAGGCGCGATCGAGACGGCGGAAACCGCCTGCGCCTGGATGGAATCCAAGCTTTCAGAACACCGCCCGGACCTGCTGCCGGGCGCCGAGGACTACGAGAAACTGCTCCAGTCCCGCCTCAACCACGACCATCACCCCTTCAAAGCAAGAGCTTGATCCATGGCCTATAAGTCGCCCGTCCGTGACTTCACCTTCATCCTCAACGAAGTGCTGGAGATCGACCGCTACACCAATCAGCCGGGGTTCCAGGACGTGTCGTCGGATCTGGTCGGCCAGATCCTGGAGGAAGGCGCCAAGTTCGCCGACGAGGTGATCGCCCCGATCAACAATCCCGGCGACAAGGAAGGCTGTCACTGGGCCGAGGGCGGCGTGGTCACCGGACCCAAGGGCTGGAAGGAAGCCTACAAGGCGATGTCGGAAGCCGGCTGGATGGCCCTGGCCGCCGACCCGGCGTATGGCGGCCAGGGCATGCCCAGCGTAGTGGCCTCGGCCTTCGGCCAGATGACAGCGGGCGCATCGGCCGCCTTCTCGATGTATCCGGGCCTGACGTCTTCCGCCTATGCCGGCATTCACGCCAGCGCCTCGGACGAGATCAAGACCAAATATCTGCCCAATATGGTGTCCGGCGAATGGTCCGGCACCATGAACCTGACCGAGCCGCAGTGCGGCACCGACCTGGGCATGGTCCGCACCAAGGCCGTCCGCAACGACGACGGCAGTTTCTCGATCACCGGCCAGAAAATCTGGATTTCGGCGGGCGAGCACGACTTCTCGGACAATATCATCCACACGGTGCTGGCGCGCATCGAGGGCGCGGCTCCGGGCATCAAGGGTCTGTCGCTGTTCGTGGTGCCGAAATATCTGGTCAACGAGGACGGCTCGCTGGGCGAACGCAACACGCTGCAATGCGTGGGGCTGGAAGAGAAGATGGGCATCCACGGCAACGCCACCTGCGTCATGCAGTATGAGGGCGCCAAGGGCTGGCTGCTGGGTGAAGAAGGCCGCGGCATGAACAATATGTTCGTGGTCATGAACGAGGCCCGCCTGGGCACCGGCCTGCAGGGCCTGGCCATCGGCACGGCCGCCTATCAGGCCGCCGTCGAGTTCGCCAAGGACCGCCTGCAGGGCCGTTCGCTGACCGGACCGAAGAACCCGGACGGGCCAGCCGACCCCATCATCGTCCATCCCGACGTGCGCCGGATGCTGCTGGAGGCACGGGCCTTCGTCGAGGGCGGCCAGGCCTTCATCCTGTGGACCGCGCTTCACGCCGACCTGGAGAAGTCCGAGGACGAGGCCGTGGCGACCAAGGCCAAGGACTACATGGGTCTGCTGACGCCGGTGCTGAAGGCCTATCTGACCGACAAGGGCTTCCATGTCGCCTCGCTGGCGATGCAGGTCCACGGCGGTTCGGGCTATACCGAACACTTCCCCGCCTCGCAGTATCTGCGCGACGCCCGCATCACCATGATCTATGAAGGCGCCAACGGCATTCAGGCCCTGGACCTGGTGGGCCGCAAGCTGCCCGCCAACGGCGGCCGCGCCATCATGACCTGGTTCGGCGAGATCGACGCCTTCGTCGCCGAGAACAGCGGCAATGAAGCCATCAAACCCTTCGTCGACGGCCTGGCCGACGCCAAGGCCAAGCTGCAGGAGGGGACCATGTGGCTGATGCAGAACGGCATGGCCAACCCGGACAACGCCGGCGCCGCCTCGACCGACTATCTGAACGTCTTCGGCCTGACGGCCCTGGCCTATATGTGGGCGCAGATGGCCAAGGTCGCGCAAGCCCAGGTCGAGGCCGGTTCGACCGACCCCTACTATGCGACCAAGCTGCAAACCGGCCGCTACTTCGTCGAGCGCATCCTGCCCGACGCGGAAAGCCACCTGAAGAAGCTGAAGACGGGCGCCGACGTGCTGATGGCCATGCCGGCCGAGGCGTTCTGAGAACGGTGACGGCCTGTCCTGTTTGCAAATGGGAGCTGGATTTCGAACCGATGCAATCGTTCGAAATCTGCCCCTGTTGCGGGACGCACTTTGGTTATGACGACGCAAAGGCGACACACGCCGAGCTTCGTCGGAAATGGATTGCGACCGGCCTTCGCTGGTGGTCGAAATCCATACCAAGACCTAACGGTTGGGACGCAGAAGCCCAACTGAAATCATAGCGACAAGGGACGAAACGATGAACGTGCTGGGCAGCCCCGAACCCGATTTCATGAAGGAAGAGGAGATCACCCTCTTCTCCGACAGCGTCGGCAAATGGATCGACGAGCACGCGCCGCCCGAGAAGGTGCAGGACTGGATCGCCGCCTCCTCGGTGCCGCGCCAGCTGTGGAACGAGGCTGGGGCGGCGGGCCTGCTTGGCCTGTCCATGCCCGAGCAGGAAGGCGGCTTCGGCGGCGACTATCGCCATGAGGTCGTGCTGATGCGCCAGCTGGGCTGGAAGGGCGCGGATCACTTCGGCATCAGCCTGCACAATGCGATCGTCATGCCCTACATCTGGCATTACGGCACCGAGGAGCAGAAGCAGCGCTGGCTGCCGCGCCTGCAATCGGGCGAACTGGTCGGCGCCATCGCCATGACCGAGCCGGGCGCCGGATCGGACCTGCAAGGCGTCAAGACGACCGCCATCAGGTCGGGCGACAGCTATGTCGTCAACGGCTCCAAGACCTTCATCACCAACGGCCAACTGGCCAATCTGATCATCGTGGCGGTCAAGACCGACCCGGCGGAAGGCGCCAAGGGCGTGTCCCTGATCGTGGTCGAGACCGACGGCGCCGACGGCTTCGAACGCGGCCGCAATCTGCACAAGATCGGCATGGAGGCCAACGACACCTCCGAACTGTTCTTCAACGACGTGAAGGTGTCCGGCGACAACATCATCGGCGGCGGCGAGGGCCAGGGCTTCGTCCAGTTGATGCAGCAACTGCCGCAGGAACGGCTGAACATCGCCGTCCAGGGCGTCGCCGCCGCCGAGCGGGGACTTGAGGCGACGCTGGCCTACGTCAAGGAGCGCAGGGCCTTCGGCAAGCGAATCCTGGACTTCCAGAACACCCAGTTCAAACTGGCCGAGGTCAAGACCAAGCTGACCGTGGCCAAGGTCTTCGTCGACCACTGCATCGGCCTGCATCTGCAGGGCAAGCTGGACGCCGCCACCGCCTCGATGGCCAAATACTGGGTCACCGACATCCAGGGAGAGACCCTGGACGAGATGCTGCAACTGCACGGCGGCTATGGCTATATGAACGAATACGCCATCGCCCAGCTGTACAAGGACGCCCGCGTCCAGCGCATCTATGGCGGCACCAACGAAATCATGAAGCTGCTGATCGCGCGGACGCTGTGAGTCCCTTGCGAGAATGTACGTGAATGCGTACATTCTCGCCATGAACGCCATGTCCGTCACCGAACTGCGCAAGACCCTGGCCGCCACCATCGACCGGGTTACGTCGGACCATGACTACACCATCATCACACGTGAAGGGGGCAAGCCGGCGGCGGTTCTGATGTCGCTGGAGGACTTCGCCTCGTGGCAGGAGACCGATTATCTGCTGCGCAGCCCGGCTAATCGCGAGGCGCTGCGCGCCTCCATCGCCGAACTTGAAGCGGGCGGTGGTCAGGCGCGCGCACTGATCGAGGAATGAACCTCATATTCTCGGCCCGCGCCTGGGCCCAATATGTCGAGTGGCCGAACACCGATCGCAAAGCCCTGAAGAAGTTAAACGCCCTGATCAAGGAATGTCAGCGCACGCCCCTCACCGGCTCCGGCAAGCCCGAACCCTTGAAGGGCGAACTGTCGGGATGGTGGTCCCGGCGTATCGATCAGGAACACCGGCTGGTCTATCGCGCGTCTCAGGCGGGATTGGAGATCGTTCAGTGTCGCTATCACTATCGAGCGCCTCAGCCGCCCAGCAACGCCCCCACGACCAGACCGAGCGCGATCAGGCCGCCCGCGCAAAGGATGGAAAATCCGATCCATCGCCCGGCCTGCATCACGGCCTTGGCTGTCTCACGATCAGACGCGGCGGCCTGCCTGCCCGGATCATCCAGCAAACGCCGCGACGCCGCGCGGATAAGGCGCGGCAGGTCGCCGCCTGACGCCGACAGGTCCAGCAGGGCGCCGACCAACTGGTTCTGCACGGTTCCCAGACGACGCCGCGAAAAGACCACCCGTTTCCAGGCGCCGCTCATGGCGCGCACCAGATCGAAGTCGGGATCGACACGCGACAGCACACCCTCGATGGTGACCAGGGCCTTGAGGATCAGCATCAGGTCGGGCGGCGCGGCGACCCGCTCTTGGCGCATCAAGGCCATCATGTCGGCGACGATCGCGGGCAGGTCCACCTGACCCTGGCCATGGCGGGCGATAAGCCGTTCGGCGCCCGCCGTCAGGCTCTGGGACGGCACGTCCGCGCCCTCGGTCCAGTCGGCCAGAACCTCGGCCATCCGCTGGGCGTCGCCGCCCGCCAGCGCCTGGACGAAGCTGATCAGTTCGGCCCGGCGGCGCGGCGTGACCACGCCCACCATGCCGAAGTCCAGCAGGCCCACCCGGTCGCCCGCCATGCCCCTGAGATTGCCGGGGTGGGGATCGGCGTGGAACCGGCCGTTGACCAGAACCATGTCCAAGACCGCATCCGCCCCGATGCGGGCCAGCCGCTGGGGATCGACGCCTCCCGCCCGCAGCCGCTCGGCGTCGGTGGGCGCGATCCCGTCCAGATAGTCCTGAACCAACACCCCGTCGGTGGTATAGTCCCAATAGACGGCCGGGATGACCACGTCGGGATTGGCGGCGAAGTCGGCGCCGAACCGGTCCGTGTTGCGCCCCTCCTTGGTGAAATCTAGCTCGTCCAGCATAGCCTCGGACAACTGGGCGACCAGGGCGCGGGGACGATAGCGGGCGATTTCGCCGCTGGCCTGTTCCGCCTTTCGCGCCAGTTCGGCGATCAGGCGCAGGTCGGCCTCGACACGCGGCCGCACGCCGGGACGGCGAATCTTGACCACGACCTCGGTTCCGTCGATCAGGGCGGCGCGGTGCACCTGGGCGATGGAGGCGGCGGCCAGGGGCGCGGCGTCGAACCGGGCGAAGATCTGTTCCGGCGGGCCGCCCAAAGCGGCCTCCACGTCCGGGCGCAGGATGTTGAAATCCAACGTCGCGCCGCCGCTTTGCAGCCGTTCGAATTCTTCGATCCAGTCGGGCGGCAGCAGGTCGGACCGGGTCGATAGAATCTGGCCCAGCTTGATGAAGGTCGGCCCCAGCGCCTGGAGCGCCAGACGGGTGCGCCGCGACAGAGGCTCCACCCCCGCGTCCTCGACACCGCCCGCCTCGCGCCCCAGCCCCAGCCCCAGTCCCAGCCGGGCCAGAACCGCGCCCAGGCCGAAACGAGCCGCTATGCCCGAGATTTCCGTCAGACGCTTCCGGTCGCGTGCGGCAACAGCCAAGGTTGTGAACATGGCCAGACAAACGCCGGGTGGAGGGCGACGTTCCACCCCGCCCCCTCGAGCCGTCAGGGATTGGTCCGGGGGCCTGAACCACGATATGCAGGGGCCATGATCCGTCTGCATGTTCAGGGCGCCCTAACGCCCGCCGCCGCCGTCGCCCCCACGTTGGACCAGTCCCGCTATCTGACCCAGGTCATGCGGTTGAAGGCGGGGGACGAACTGCTGGCCTTCAACGGCCGCGACGGCGAATGGCGGTGTTCGGTCGCGGAGGTGCTGAAGAAGGGCGTGATCCTGCGCGCCGAAGACCAGGTCCGCCCCCAGACCTTCGGCCCCGATCTGGAGTTGATCGTGGCGGTGGTGAAGAAGGCCAGGGTCGAGACGATCGTGGAGAAGGCGGCGGAACTGGGCGCGCGGCGGGTGCGGCTGGTGCTGACCAAACGCACCAACGCCGACCGCATCCGCCTGGACCGGCTGGACGCCATCGCCGAGGAGGCCGCCGAACAGACCGGCCGGATGGACGTGCCGGTCGTCGAGGACCCCATCAAGCTGGACGCCCTGCTTGACGGCTGGGGGGCGGGACGGCGCCTGATGTTCTGCGACGAGACCGGCGGCGCGCCGCCGATGTCGGCCCTGGCGGCCGCGGGCGCCGGCTCCCAAGAGCAAAAATGGTCCATCCTGATCGGACCAGAAGGCGGGTTCGCGCCGGAAGAGGGCGAACGGCTGCGGTCCCTGGCCTTCACCACCGCTGTTTCTCTGGGTCCGCGCATCCTGCGCGCCGACACCGCCGCCATCGCCGCCATGACCTTGTGGCAGGCGGCGGTCGGCGATTGGGAACGATAAGTGTAACGGATGCTCTTGAGCCACGCCGCAATCTTGCCCATCTAGCCGCGACAGACGGTCGCGTACGGCGCGCCGCAGGGGACTGACGCATGACCGAAGACGCGCCGCTGAGCCGCAACGCCCTGATCGAGGCCATGTCCAAGGGCGCCAAGCCCAAGGATCAATGGCGCATCGGCGCCGAGCACGAGAAGTTCGGCTTCGACAAGATCACCCTGGCGCGCCCCGCCTATGACGGCCCGAATGGCATCAAGGCCATGCTGGAGGGGCTTGAGCGGTTCGGATGGTCGCGCGTCGAGGAGAACGGCTTCCTGATCGGTCTGGAACGCAAGAACGCCGAGGGATTCACCGCATCCGTCAGCCTGGAGCCCGGCGGCCAGCTGGAGCTGTCGGGCGCGCCGCTTCTGACCATCCACGACATCTGCAACGAGACGGGCCAGCACCTGATGGAGGTCAAGCAGGTGGCCGACCAGATCGGCGTCGGCTTCCTGGGCGCCGGGTTCGACCCGCTGTGGACCCGCGAACAGGTCCCGATCATGCCCAAGGGCCGCTACGACATCATGCGCGCCTATATGCCCAAGGTCGGGACCCTGGGCCTGGACATGATGCTGCGAACCTGCACCATCCAGGCCAACCTCGATTTCGACTCGGAAGCC
The DNA here is from genome assembly GCF_023147505.1 of Brevundimonas sp. EYE_349. Classification (GTDB taxonomy): domain Bacteria; phylum Pseudomonadota; class Alphaproteobacteria; order Caulobacterales; family Caulobacteraceae; genus Brevundimonas. Next base: position 331,734 of record NZ_JAHXPB010000002.1, read on the forward strand.
GACATGGTGCTGAAGTTCCGCACCTCGCTGGCGCTGCAGCCCATCGCCACCGCCCTGTTCGCCTGCTCCCCCTTCACCGAAGGCCGCCCCAACGGCTTCCTGTCGGCCCGCGCCAATGTCTGGACCGACACCGACGCCGACCGCACCGGTATGCTGGGCTTTGTGTACGAGGACGGTTTCGGCTTCGAGCGCTACGCAGACTACGCCCTGGACACGCCGATGTATTTCGCCAAGCGCGGCGGCAAATACGTCGACGCCTCGGGCCAGTCGTTCCGGGATTTCCAGGCCGGGAAACTGCCCGCCCTGCCCGGCGAATATCCGACCCTGAAGGACTGGAACGACCACCTGACCACCCTCTTCCCCGAGGTCCGGCTGAAGTCCTATCTGGAGATGCGCGGCGCTGACGGCGGGCCTTGGAGCCGCATCTGCGCCCTGCCCGCCCTGTGGGCTGGGGTTCTGTACGACGCGCCGTCGCTGGCCGCCGCCTGGGACCTGGTCAAGGACTGGGACATCGCCGACCACGAGCGCCTGCGCCGCGACGTGACGCGCCTGGGCCTGAAGGCCGAGGTCGCGGGCCGGTCGGTGCGCGACATCGCCGTCGATCTGGTCGCCATCGCCAAACAGGGTCTGAAGAACCGCGCCAAATTCTCGGGCGGCATGGTGGACGAGCGCGGCTATCTGTCGGAACTGGAAGACATCGCCGACAGCGGGATCACCCCGGCCGAACGCCTGCTGGACCTGTATCACGGGGCCTGGCAGGGCGACGTCAAGCGCATCTACGCCGACTTCGCCTATTAAGGCGTGGTGTAGTCCGAACAGTCGGGCATTTTGCGATCCGGTCGGTATTCGCCCGCCGCCGCGTCAAACGTGAACCGGCGCGTGAAACTGCATTTCGGATCGCGCACCGTGATCAGGTCGGCGGGCTTCAGCGGCGGCTTCTCCAGCGAATCCTCGGACCGCGAGGCGCCGCGCGGATAGGCGGTCGCGGTGGTCGCATAGGTCAGCACGGGCAGGGCCTCGCTCGCCTCCGCCTCGACGGTCAGCACGCCCTCGAAGCCGTATTCATCGTGGCAGGCGCCCGCCCTCTGCGTCATGTCCTCCTCGCTGAAACAGGCCCGGATCATCAGCGAACCCTGGATTGGCACGGACAGGACCGGCGTCGACGCGGCGTCGCCCCGCGCATCCAGCCGATAGAGCCGCAGCTCCGTCGCCTGGCCGCCGCCGCCCGAATACATGCTGCGGGTCTCCACCTGCACCCCGGCCAAGGCGCCGCCGTTGCTCAGGCGGATTAGGTGGGTCCACGGCTGAAAGCTCTCGACCGCGCTGTTCTCGGGCTTGGCTATGGCGGTCGCGTCGTCGGCCCGGCGCAGGACGGGCCGCACCACCGGCTCGCCATCCTGTTCGCCCCCCACCAAGGCCACGCACCAGCCCCCGTCGCCGGTGCAGGCGCGATCATCGACGCGCGTCAGGGTCTGCAGGCCGCCTAGGTCGGATTGAAGGGCGGCGATCAGGAGAAGGGTGGCGATCATGCCGTCATCCTAAGCCTACCCGATCCCGACGCCAGCCGATATCGCCAGACCAAACTTGACAAGGATTGCCAAAGCGCCGCCTCTTGTCGCCAGGAGGCCGATCATGGCGACGATGAACATCTCCCTGCCCGATCCGATGAAGGCCTGGGTCGAGGACCAGGCGAAATCCGGCCGCTACGCCAACACGTCCGACGTGGTGCGCGACCTGATCCGCCGCGAGCAAGTCAAGGCCGAGAAGATCGCCCATTGGCAGAGGCTGATTGCAGAGGCGGACGCTTCGGGCGTTTCAGATCAGTCTCCTCGGGAAGTGATCGAGGAACTGCGGGCTCAGTTGCGCCGCGCCTCCTGATGCTTCGCCTCAGCCGCGAAGCGCGATCGGACCTGCAACACGTCTATCTGCAGGGTCTCGAACTGTTCGGCAGCCGTCAGGCCGACGACTATATCGAGGGCCTTTTCGCGAAGTTGGACCTGCTGGCGCAGTTTCCACGGCTCGGCGCCGCTCGGCCGGAGTTGAGCCCGGACGCCCTGGTGATCTTCTACAGGAGCCACGCCATCCTCTATCGGATCGACGGTGCGGACGTGTTCGTCCGACGCATTCGACATGGGCTGGAGGATTGGCAGTCCGATGCATCGGACATCGGATCGAGCGACGAATGGAGCGAACCATGACCCATCCCATCCATGTCGGCGTCGGCGGTTGGACGTTCGAGCCGTGGCGGGGCGTCTTCTATCCCGAAGGGTTGGTGCAGAAGCGGGAGCTGGAGTATGCGGCGTCCAAGCTGACCTCCATCGAGATCAACGGCACCTATTATTCGACCTTCAAGTCCGACAGCTGGAAGAAATGGCGTGACGAGACGCCGGACGGTTTCGTGTTCTCGGTCAAGGCCAGCCGCTACTGCACCAATCGCAAGGTGCTGTCCGACGGAGCCGAGAGCTTCGACCGATTCCTCTCCCAGGGCCTGACCGAACTGGGCGACAAACTGGGGCCGATCAACTGGCAGTTCATGGGGACCAAGAAATTCGACCCCGAGGATTTCGAAGGCTTCCTGCAACTGTTGCCCAAGGACAAGAACGGCGTGCGGCTGCGCCACGCGCTGGAGGTTCGCAACCCGACCTTCGCCACGGAACAGTTCTATGATCTGGCCCGAAAATACGGCGCAGCCATCGTCTACGCTGTTGATGACGAGGAGCCGACCTGGCCCCAGATCGACGAGGCGACCGCCGATTTCAGCTACGCCCGGCTGATGTCCAGCCGCGAGGACGAGCCGACCGGCATGACCCCGCGCGAACTGGACGCCGTGGCCGATCAGGCCAGGGCCTGGGCGAAACGCGGCGACGTCTTCGCCTATTTCATCTCGGGGGCCAAGGTGCGGAACCCGGCGGCGGCTCAGGCGCTGATCGCCAAGCTGAAATAGGCCGAGCCGTCTTGCGACCGTTCGGCCGCGGCCGCTTCTAGGCCAGCCCTGCAAAGTCTGAAGGACTTCCCCATGCCGATCGCCACACGCGCCTTCGCCGCGACCGCCGCCGACAAGCCACTGACGCCCTATAGTTTCCAGCGGCGCGATCCCGGCCCGGACGATGTGCTGATCGACGTCAAATACTGCGGCGTCTGCCATTCCGACCTGCACGCGGCGCGCAGCGAAACTGGCCGATCCACCTATCCGCTGGTGCCGGGTCACGAGATCGCCGGGGTGGTCAAGGCGGTGGGCGCCGACGTCACCCGCTTCAAGGCCGGCGACCGCGTCGGGGTCGGCTGCATGGTCGACAGCTGCCGCGAATGCGTGTCGTGCCAGGAAGGGGTGGAGCAGTACTGCGTCCCCGGCTTCACCGGCACATACGGCGGCAAGGACAGGAAGGGCGGGACCCGCGAGACCATCACCCAGGGCGGCTATTCCGACCACATCACGGTCGATCAGCATTTCGTCCTGTCCATCCCGGACAGCCTGCCGCTGGACGTGGCGGCGCCTCTGCTGTGCGCCGGCATCACCACCTATTCGCCGCTGAAGGAGTGGGGCGTCGGACCCGGCTCGAACGTGGCGGTGATCGGCCTGGGCGGGCTGGGTCACATGGCGGTCAAGCTGGCGGCGGCCATGGGGGCGGAGGTCACCGTCCTGTCCACCTCGGACCGCAAGAAGGCCGACGCCGAACGGATGGGCGCCAAACATTTCCTGATCAATTCCGACAAGGACGCGATGAAGGCGGCGGCGGAAAAGTTCGATCTGATCATCAATACGGTGTCCGCCACCCACGAGATCGCCAGCCACATCCATCTGCTGGCCCGCGACGGGACCATGATCATGTTGGGCCTGACGACCGAGGGCCTGCCTGTGTTCGCCCTGCCGCTGCTTTGGCGTCGTCGTCGCATCGCCGGCTCGCTGATCGGCGGGATCAAGGAGACGCAGGAGATGCTGGACTTCTGCGCCCAGCACGGGATCGCCTGCGACATCGAGACCATCGCCCCGGATCAGATCAACGAGGCCTATGAGCGGATGGAGAAGTCGGACGTCCGCTATCGCTTCGTCATCGACATGGCGAAGGTGGCCGCCTGACGGATCGAAACGCGACGGAGGCGTGAAACTTCCGTTGCGTCAGATTCACGCCTTGCGCGCGCGGCCTTGGGCGTTAATCCTGAAATCCGACAAGGCCTTCCCAAGGGCCGGCAAGGGACAGGAGACGACATGGCGCGCGTGGCTTTCGTAACGGGCGGGACCCGGGGCATCGGCAAGGCGATCGTTCAGCGCCTGCATGAGGACGGGTTCAAGGTCGCCGCCGGCTATTCCGGAAACGACGAGGCGGCCAAGGCCATCGCCGATGCGCTGGACGTGATGGTGGTCAAGGGCAATGTCGGCAGCTTCGACGACTGCGCCCGCGCGGTGAAGGAGGTCGAGGATCAGCTCGGCCCCATCGACATCCTGGTCAACAACGCCGGCATCACCCGCGACGGCTTCTTCCACAAGATGAGCCACGACCAGTGGTCCGACGTGATCCGCGTCAACATGGACAGCGTCTTCAACATGACCCGGCAGGTCATCAACGGGATGCGCGACCGGGGCCACGGCCGCATCGTCAACATCTCCTCGATCAATGGCCAGAAAGGCCAGATCGGCCAGACCAACTATTCCGCCGCCAAGGCCGGGATGATCGGCTTCACCAAGGCCCTGGCGCTGGAGAATGCGAGGAAGGGCGTCACCGTGAACTGCATCGCGCCGGGCTATATCGACACCGAAATGGTCGGCGCCATGGACCCCAAGGTGCTGGAAGGCATCATCAGCCACATCCCCGTTGGCCGCCTGGGCAAGGGCGAGGAGATCGCCGACATGGTGTCCTGGCTGGTGGGCGAGCGTGCCGGATATGTCACAGGCTGCACCCTGTCGCTGAACGGCGGTCAATACCTGGTGGGTTGAGACGGCCTTCGCCCAAAATCCGCCGCGCGTCGCTTTCATCAAGTCTGTCATGAAGTTGTTGGGAACGGTCAGGGCGAAAAAATCGCCGCGCGTGACCGCGATGGCGGTCGTCGCCCTCGCGGCCATGGGCGTCAGCCTCGCCGCGCCCGCTGTCCTGCCCGCCGACTGTCACGCCCAGACGCGCCGCAGCGTGCCGCCCACCGCCCGCTATGTCAGCGGCAACGGCCAGGCCTTCGTCCTGGACACCTCCGGCTCTCGCGCCCTGATGCGGTTCGAGCGGTCGACCGAGGTCTGGGTGCTGCGCCCCACGCCCGCCCCGCGCGGCGACATCATCTATCGCAACGACAATGGCGATCAGGTGCTGCGCGTGACGCCGGACGGGGGCGTGACCCTTTACACCACAGCCACGCCGCAGGGCTCGCCGGTGTCGCGCGTCGGGGACGCGCAAGGTCTGGCCAGCGCCACCCTGACCGGGGCCCAGTTGGTCGACTATTTCATGCGTCAGAGCTATCGCGCCAGTACGGCCATGGGTCGGCTGATCGTGATCGACGTGGACATCCAGCCGGGTTCCGAACAGGTGGCGGCCGAAACCGTCTCGGCCGCCAGCGACGCCATCGTACGCATGGCCCGCGCCTCCAACCTGCGGGGCCAGGTCGAGCGGGTGCGCCGCGTGGTGGTCTCGGACCAGGGCCGGCCCGGCGTCACCCTGGTTCAGGGCACGCTGCGGATCGTCATCGACGCCGACGCCGGCATGGCGGGCCGGCCGTCGTCGGCCCGGATCGTGCGGGTCGTCGCCGGCGATGCGCTGAACCGCTGAAGCCTAGAAGGCGTCCTTCGCCGCCCGCCGCGCGGCGAACTGTTCGGCGTCCGCCGCAGTCAGGAAGGGGTTGAACCGCTTCTCCACCCCCATCGTCGTCAGCACGGTGGGTTCGCCGCGCTCGCGGGCGGCGAAGATCGCCTGGGCGTGGGCCGCCGTTTCGGGCCGGTCGTCCAGGCTCAGAGTGAAGCGGGCGTTCGACGCCGTATATTCATGGGCGCACCAGATGACCGTGGCGTCGGGCCAGGCCTTCAGCCGTTGCAGGCTGGCGAACATCTGCTCGGCTGTGCCTTCGAACAGCCGGCCGCAGCCCAGGGCGAACAGGGTGTCGCCCACAAAGGCCAGACCGGCGTCGGGCGCGCGGAAGACCACATGGCCCAGGGTGTGGCCGGGCGTGGCCGTGACTTCGAACCGCGTCTCGCCGACCATCACCACATCGCCATCCGCCGCCACACGGTCCAGCGGGGCGACGCGACGCACCTCTTCCGGCCCCACGATCTCGCAACCCCATTCGGCCTTCAGCCGCTCGTTGCCTTCGGTGTGATCGGGGTGCCAGTGGGTATTGAGGATCATATCCAGCCGGCCCCAGCCCAGCCGCTCCAACTCTTCCAGAATGCGTGCGGCGTCAGGCGTATCGACCGCCGCGACCACGCCGGTCGCCGCATCGCGGATCAGAAAGCCGTAGTTGTCGCTGCGGCAAGGGAACAGATGAACGTCCAGGGTCATGCCGCCATCCTAGCAGGAAGGCGGTCGTCGGGCCTATAGTGGCCCGATGCGGCGCAGCATCGACGAGCTTCGAACCTTCTACGGCGAACCGACCGGCGCCTTGGCGCGGCGTCTGGTGGCGCGCCGGCTGGAGGACGCCTGGGGCGAGGCGGCGGATTGCGACGTGTTGGGCGTTGGGTATGCGACGCCGTGGCTGGACGCTTTCGTCGGCGCGCGGCGGGTGGTCGCGGCCATGCCGGGCGGCCAGGGGGTGGAGCAATGGCCCGCCGTCGGGCGAAACCGCACCCTGCTGGTGGACGACCGGCGCCTGCCCTTCCCCGCCGGATCGTTCGACCGCATCCTGCTGGTCCATGCGCTGGAGGAGGCGGACGATCCCGCCGCCCTGCTGCTCGAAGCCGTCAGGGCGCTGGCCCCCACCGGGCGGATCATCCTGGCGGCGGCGGCGCGCGGGGGCCTGTGGGCGCGGGCGGACAACACCCCGTTCGGCCACGGACGCCCCTTCACCCGACGCCAACTGGAGCGGCTGGTGCGTGACGTGGGACTGGAGCCGGCGGCCTGGTCCCAGACCCTGTATGTGCCGCCTTGGGGGCCGCTGCTGCCCTTGGCCGAAGGGTTCGAACAGGTGGGCCGCCATGTCTTTCCGGGAACCGCCGGCCTGATCCTGCTCGAGGCGTCGCGCCAGGGCTACGCCCGCATCCGGCCCAGCGGCCATGCCCAGCGCGTCGCCGCACCCGTCCTGGCGCCCCAGCCCGTCACCTCCGTCCCTTCGCAACGTGAACAGCGCGACTGACAGGGAGTTGACCGGCGCGGCATCTGGTCGGCGAGCGGAAACCGCCTTATGGCGAAGATCATGCACCGACTGATCCTGATGCGGCACGCCCAGGCCGAAACCTCCGCTCCGTCCGGCGGCGACGAGGGTCGCCCCCTGTCCGCCGCCGGCCGCGCCGAGGCGGTGCTGATGGGCCGCGCCCTGGCCGAACGGGGCCTGAAGCCCGACCTGGCTCTGGTTTCCACCGCCGTACGCACCCGTCAGACCTGGGAGCAGATGCACGACGCCCTGGGCGACGTGGAGGTGCGCGACGAGGCTTGCCTGTACAACGCCTCCGCCGACGTCATCCGCCGGTTTGTCGAGGCCAGCGAGGACGAGGCCGGCTGCCTGCTGGTCCTGGCGCACAATCCGGGCGTCCATGTGCTGGCGGCCGAGTATCTGGTTGAAAGCGCGGCCTCGCCGACGGTGGTGGACAAGCTGTCGGGCGGTTTTCCAACCGGCGCGGCCGCCCTGTTCACCGTCGATGCAGCGGGGCGATGCGCCTACGAAGGGTTTCTGACGCCACGGTCGCTGGGCGCGCCCTCGCTGTGACCGACATCGCCTACAAGATCGTGGACGCCGCCGAATGGCGCGCGGCCGTCGCCGAGGGCCGCTATGACGGCGCGCCGGTCGATCTGGCCGACGGCTATATCCATATGTCGACCCAGGACCAGTTGGCCGAGACGGCGCGACGGCATTTCGCCGGTCGCCAAGAGTTGCTGCTGCTGTACGTGGACCTGACGCGACTGGGCGACGACGTGGTCTGGGAGCCGTCGCGGGGCGGCGCCCTGTTCCCGCACCTCTATGCGCCCCTGCCCGTCTCGGCCGTGGCCGCCACGCGCACCCTGAACGTCACCGACGAGGGCGAGATGCAGGTCGGGGACCCGGCATGAGCCTGATGGCGCGCATCAGCGACGCGGGCGCCGCCGCCCTGCGGCGCCTTGATCCCGAACAGGCGCACCAGTTGGCGATCAAGAGCCTGGCGCTCGCCCCCCTGCCCCGGCCGCCGGTCGACGATCCGATCCTGGGGACGACGTTGGCGGGTCTGGCCCTGCCGAATCCGGTCGGTCTGGCCGCCGGGCTGGACAAGAACGGCGAGGCCCTGCGCGGCCTGTCGCGTCTTGGATTCGGCTTCGTGGAGTGCGGCTCGGTCACGCCGCGCGCCCAGGCCGGCAACCCCCAGCCGCGCCTGTTCCGCCTGACCGAGGATCGGGCCGTCATCAACCGGATGGCGTTCAACAACGCCGGGCTGGACGCCTTCGCCGCCCGGCTGGACCATCGACCGAAAGGGGTGGCGGTCGGGGCCAATCTGGGCGCCAACAAGGATACGCAGGACAAGGCCGCCGACTATGTGGAGGGCCTGGAGCGTCTGGCCGGTCGCGCCAGCTATTTCACCGTCAACATCTCCTCGCCCAATACGCCCGGTCTGCGCGCCTTGCAGGGCCGCGATCAGCTGGACGACCTGTTGGGCCGCATCGACGCCGCCCGTCCGGCGACAGGCACCGCGCGCGCGCCTGTCTTCCTGAAGATCGCGCCTGACCTGATCGCCGACGAGATCAGCATGATCGTGGAGGCGTCGCTGGCGCACCGGATCGACGGACTGATCGTGTCCAACACCACGCTTGAACGGCCAGAGACCCTGCGTTCGCCCCAGGCGCGCGAGACCGGCGGCCTGTCGGGCGCGCCGATCCGGCCCTTCGCCGAAAAGGCCCTGCGCGCGGCGGCCGAGGCGGCGGGCGGACGTCTGCCCCTGATCGCGGTCGGCGGGATCGACAGCGGCGCCGAAGCCTATGCCCGCATCCGCCTGGGCGCCTCGGCGGTCCAGCTCTATTCCGCCTTGATCTACGAAGGTCCCGGTCTGGTCGCCCGGATCAAGCGCGACCTTGCCGCCCGGCTGCGCGCCGACGGCTTTTCCACACTGGCCGAGGCGATCGGCGCGGGTCGTTGACGGAGCGTTAGGCTCGACCGGGGCAAAGTCGTCTCAAAGCGTCTGATGGCGCCAACGGGGAAATGCATGTCGCACACCACGGGCGCCGATACGGTCAGCGGCTGGGCCTATGCGGTCCGGCAACGCCGGGGCGCGATGATGCAGCGCATCGCCGTGGGCATGGCCAGCAGCCTGGCCGCGACCTCCCTGGTGGGCTGGCCGATCGCCGTGGGCTGGGGTCTGGCCTATATCGCCATCCAGGCGTGGGAAGCCTTCGTCTTCGCGCCCCTGAACCTGCCGATCCCGCGCCCGATGTCCAAGGCGCGCAACATCCTGGGCGGGGCGACCATGTTCGCCAACACGGGCCTGTATGGCGCCCTGTCGATGATGCTGTGGGTGTTCGGCGGGGCGGCGGGCGGCGTATCGGCGGCGATCATGCTTCCGGCCGCCATGGTCTATTCCATGGTCAATGCGCCCCGGTCCCTGACCGTTCTGGCCTGCACCACCACGCCGCAGATCCTTTATATGGCGGCCTTCCCCTTCCTGCTGATGGGGCTGGGCGCGCCGCTGGGCGCCGCGATCACGGCGGCGGCGGCGGTGATCATCTTCACCATCTACTGTCTGAACGTCTGGCGCAGCCTGGCCGACCGGCTGAAGCGCGAACAGCACGACCGCCTGCGGGCCGAGGCGCATGTCGAGCGGATGAGCCGCGAACTGAGCGAGCAGCGCGCCTTTCTCGCCGCCATCGGTCATGACCTGCGCACCCCCATCGGCGCCATCCTGAGCGGGGCGGCAGAGGTGCGCGGCGCGGACGCGGGATCGCGCCAGAACGCCGAACTGATCACCGACGCCGGCCTGATGATGAAGTCCCTGCTGGACGATCTGCTGGACCATTCCCGCATAGGGGCGGGTCGGATGGCCATAGAGGTCAAGGATTTCGACCTGCGCCAGATGCTGGCCCAGACGCTGCAGCTGTGGCGCGCGCCGGCCGAGGCCAAGGGGCTGAAACTGCGGATCGAGGGGGCGGCGACCATGCCGCGGTCGGTCAAGGGCGACGTGATCCGCATTCGCCAGGTGCTGAACAATCTGTTGTCCAACGCCATGAAGTTCACCGCCAGCGGGACCATCACCCTGCGGGTTCAGGGCTGGCTGGAAGAGCCGGCGTCCTACGCCCTGACGTTCGAGATCGCCGACACCGGCCCCGGCATGACGCCCGACCAGCTGGACCGACTGTTCACCCCGTTCGACCAGACGGCCGAAGGGGTCACCGCCCGCTATGGCGGTTCGGGTCTGGGGCTGGCGATCAGCCGCAATCTGGTGGACCTGATGGGCGGACGGCTGACGGTGCGCAGCACGCCGGGCCAGGGGTCGCGCTTCACCGTCTCGCTGGTCCTGCCGCGCGGCGAGGCGGCGGCACCGTCGGTCGAGCCTGCGGATCAGAGCCGTCTGGACATCGCCCGGACCTTGCGCCCCACGGCGCCCGTCCCCTCCGCGCCCGCACCCGCGCCCGTTGCAGCGCCTGAGCCGGTCGCCGCTCCAAGCCCCGAACCTGTCGCGGCCATCGCGATGGAGGCCGAGGCGGAAGCGGAAGACGAAACCGACCAGCCGCTGCGCCTGCTGGTGGTGGACGATCACGACATCAATCGCCGGGCGGTGCAGCTGATCCTTCAGCCCCTGGGGTGCGAAATCACCACGGCCGCCGACGGGCTGATCGCGCTGGAACGCTGCGAGGAGACGGTCTTCGACGTCATCTTCATGGATGTTCGGATGCCCGAACTGGATGGTCGCGAGACCACGCGCCGTCTGCGGGCCGGCCATGGCCCCAACGCCCTGACGCCCGTGGTCGCCGTCACCGCCGATACGGCGCCCGAGGATGTCGCCGCCTGTCAGGCGGCGGGCATGGCCTATTTCGTGTCCAAGCCCCTGACGCCCACGGCCCTGATCGGCGCCCTGCAGCACGTGCTGGAAGAAACCGCTCAGGCCAGATCCGAGGCCGCCTGACCCGTCAATTCGACGATCAGGGCCGCGGGAAAGTCGGGCCGGCGCAGGTCGCATTCCCAGACCACGACCACCCGCCAGCCGGCCGACAGCAGCGCCTGCACGGCCGCCTCGTCGCGGGCGCGGTTGCGGGCGATCTTGGCGATCCAGTAGTCGGCGTTGGTCTTGGGCTGGCGCGCGCCCCGGGGGCAGTCGTGGCCGTGCCAGAAACAGCCGTGGACGAACAGGGCGATGCGGCGGCCCTTCATCACGACATCCGGCCGACCGGGGAGGCCGCAGCCGCCTAGCCGGTAACCGACGCCGGCCGCGCGCAGAACCTTGCGCACGGCCAGTTCGGGCGACGTGTCCCGCCCCTTCACGCGGCGCATCACGGCGCTGCGCTGCTCGGGACTGAAGACATCAGTGGTCATGGTCGTCGGGCCGCAGAACGACGCCGCGGCCCGGCTTCCATCAGAGCTGGGCGATCAGATGCTCGGCCGACGACACCTTGAACTCGCCGCCCTCCTCGATGTTCAGCTGGGTCACGACGCCGTCCTTGACCAGCATGGAATAGCGCTGCGAGCGCTCGCCCAGGCCGAAGCCCGAACCGTCCAGCACCAGGCCCAGGGCCTTGGTCAGTTCGCCGTTGCCGTCAGCCAGCATGACGATGCTGTCGTCGGTGACGCCCTGGCTCTCGCCCCAGGCCTTCATGACGAAGGCGTCGTTGACCGAGACGCAGGCGACGGTGTCGACGCCCTTGCCCTTGATGTCCGACAGATGGTCCTTGAAGCCCGGCAGGTGGCGGGCCGAGCAGGTCGGGGTGAAGGCGCCGGGCACGGCGAACAGGGCAACGGTCTTGCCGGCGAAGATATCGGCCGTGCTGACGGGCTTGGGCCCTTCGGACGTGGCCTGGGCCAGGGTCGCGTCGGGGATGCGATCGCCGATCTGGATGGTCATGAGGGTCTCCGCGGACAGGGAAGGATGAAGGGAAAGGACGTGGCGTCGAATGGATGAAAAACGCCGCCTGCGACACATAGAGGCCGACGGGCCAACCGCAAGCGCCTGCGTCTTGCGCCCGACGCTTTCGCGGCGGATGATGGGCGGATCATGAGCGAAGCCTCCCCCCTGACCGGCCGCCTGCTGGTGGCCATGCCCGGCATCGACGATCCCCGGTTCGAACATGCGGTCATCCTGATCTGCGCCCATGGCCCGGACCATGCGATGGGCCTCAGGCTGGATCGACCCGCGCCGGGCGTGGACCTGAAGACGGTGCTGGACAAGCTGGACGCCCCCGCGCCGGACCAGTCGATCGGTCGGGCGGTGCTGATGGGCGGGCCGGTGGAGCGCGAGCGGGGCTTCGTCCTGCACACCGACGACTGGATGATCGGCGAGGACAGCCTTCCGTTTGGCGACGGCCTGGCGATGACGGGCACGCGCGAGGCGCTGACGGCCATGACCGACGATGTCGGCGGCCCGCGCCGCTCTGCCCTTCTGCTGGGCTATGCTGGCTGGGGCGAAGGGCAGTTGGAGGAGGAGTTGGCCGACAACGTCTGGCTGACCGCCGAGGCGGACCTGGATCTGATCTTCGACAGCGAACACACGTCGAAATGGACTCGCGCCCTCGCCCTGCTGGGCGTGGACGCAGCCATGCTGTCCAGCCAGGGCGGCCGGGCCTGAACCCGACCCGACCGCCCCGCTTCGGGACTTAGAAGCGGTAGTTCATGCCCACGCGGAACATATGCGTGCCGAACTTGCCGTTGCCGCGCGTGATGTCCGTGCCCGTGGTGTTGGGCGCCAGAACGAACGGGTTGGTCGCCGGCGCCGTGCCTTGGCCCACGCGGACGACGGGGCTGTCCACGTCCAGCGAGGTGTAGAGGTATTCGCCGGTGAAGGTCAGGCCGCGACCCAGGGCGTATTCCACGCCGCCGCCGGCCTGCCAACCGTCGCCGTCGTCGCCTTCGCTGTTCTGGCTGAAGCTGTTGGCCTGGTTCGAGGTGCGGAACTTGTTGTCGAACTTGCCATAGGCGTAGCCGCCGGTGCCGTAGATCAGGGCGTTGCCGGCCGCATAGCCGAGACGCAGACGGGCGGCCGCCGTGCTCTCCAGCTCGCGCGTGAAGGTGTAGGAGGCCGGGGTGGTCGAGAAGCCGGTCACCGAATCCTGGGCGTTGTTGACGGTGTATTCGGCCAGGGCGCCGACGACGATATTGCCGAACTGCCAGTCATATCCGGCGCGCACGCCCGCCTCGACGCCGTTGTTGTCGCCCTTGCACCCGGTGGTCGGGGCGGTGCTGGTGGCCGCGCCGCCGCAGAAGCCGGGGCTGAAGGCGTTGGCGCCGGCCGCCGTATTGACGGGATCGCCATAGGCGCCGTCCAGATTACGGTCGAAGCGCAGGATTTCGTCGCCGTCGTCGTTGGTCTGGTTGTAGCCGCCGAAGATGCCGACGTAAGGGCCGGACCAGTTCTGCACGGTCGATTGGGCCAGGGCCGGGGTGGAGACGAGGGCCAGCGCCAGGGCGCTGCAGGCGAGGGTCTTGATCATTGGGGGAGGCTTACGTGCTGGCTGCGGGCGCGAAGTCCCCGCTCGCGGTCGGAAAAGCGAAACCGCACGAGACGTTCCCGAAAAAGGTGCGCCGCCAAATGTCGCACATCCGATGGCTGCGCTTTGGCGTAGGCGCCTAGCGCGTGGCCATGGAGATCAGGAAGGCCAGCAGAAGGATCAGGCTGACCCCCTGCCAGAACCGCACCGGATCGCGTTCGATCAGCGACAGCTGGCGCGGCGGCGGGGCGGCGACGGCGCTGCCCGTCTCCAGCACGTGGATCAGTTCCTCCACATCCTCGAACCGATCGTTGGGATCGACCGCCGAGGCGCGCAGGATGGCGGCTTCCAGCCAGGCGGGCATGTCCGGCCGGTGGCGGGTCGGGGGCGCCGGCGCGCGGTCGAACCGGGGCGCGTCCGCCGGATCGACCTCGCCCCACGGATAGGTTCGGGTGAACAGCCGATACAGGGTCACGCCCAGGGCGAACTGGTCGGTCAGGGCGTCGCCCGCCTCGCCCGCATACATCTCCGGCGCCTTGTAGCCGGCCGTGCCGGGCGCCTCGGCCTCGGCGAACTCCTCGGCCAGCCTCAGGCGCGCCACGCCCAGATCGACCAGTTTCAACCCGCCGTTCGCCTCCAGGATCACATTGTCCGGCTTGATGTCGCGGTGCGTCACCCCCGCCCGGTGCAGGGCCGAGACGGCGCGCGCCAGCGGCAGGGCGACCGCGATCCCCTCGGCGATCGGATAGGGCCCCTCCTCGGCCAGATGCGCGTGCAGGGTCCGGCCGGCGTGGAAGGGCTGGGCGATGTAGAGGCGGCTCTGACGCCCGGCGTCCAGCGTCAGCACCTTGCCGACATAGGGGCTGTCGATGCGACGGCCGATGAAGGCTTCGCGCAGGAAGGCGGTGCGGGCGCCGCGCTCGGACACCACGGCGGGCTTGGGGAATTTCAGCACCACCACGCCTGCGTCGCCCAGCGTGTCCCGGGCCAGGAACAGCCGGGTATAGCGCCCGTCCGCCACCAACCGCTGCAGCACAAAGCCGTCCACCGTCTGACCCACCTCGGGCGGGGAAGCGATGGCCAGCCCTTCCGCCTCGGCCGTGATCGCCTCCCAGTCGGGCGCCCCGGTGCGGACCACGTCGATGACGATGGCCGTGGCGTTGTCGCGCGCGCCCGCCGTCTCGACCTCGGCCAGGATGGCGCGGGCGTCCGCATCGGGCGATCCGCGCCGCGCCAGCAGCCCGGCGATGGCCGCGTCCGTCAGCACCCCATGCACCCCGTCGGTGGTCAGCAGCAGCCGGTCGTGCGGCTCCAGCCGCACCTGGCGCACATCCAGCTTGACGTCCGCCTCGATGCCCACGGCGCGATAGAGCACATGGCTCAGCCCCTGCTGGGCGCGGGTGTGGTCCTCGGTCAGCCGCGTCAGAACCCCGTCGCGGAAATGCCAGGCGCGGCTGTCGCCGACGTGCAGGGCCGTGGCCTCGCGCCCGCGCAGCACCAGGGCGGTGAAGGTGGTCGCCGCCCCCTCCATCGCCGGGTCGCTGCGCCCCTTGGCGTGGAGCCAGCGATTGAAACCCCGCAGCGCCTTGATCCCGTTGGCGGCGATGCCGTTCAGCGGGTTCTGGTCCAGATAGCCGTCTATGAAGCTGCGCGTGGTCAGTTCCGCCGCCACCCGCCCGGCCTTGGACCCCGACACCCCGTCGGCGATCACCGCCACCACCCCGTGCTCGCGCTGTTCCGCCGCGGTGCCGATATGGACCCCGCCGAAATCCTGATTGTCCGCCTTGGGGCCCTGCGCGGTAGCGAAGCCTGCGGCGATCTCCAGTCTGGCGTCGGTCATGGCGACCACTGTCCGTCAAACTGAGCCGTATGGCTAGCTGTCCAAAACTTAACGGGTGCAGCGGCCACGCTTGGGCCAGACTGCCTTTGGCGTCGGGGTTGGCGGCGTCGTTTCAAGGTCAAATCTCATGGCGCGTCCCCATCACCGCATCCTGTCGTCCGTCGTCGCCATGGCCGCTGCGGCGGTCGCCGGCCTGGCCTCAGCTCAGGATTATCGCCCGGACTTTCATCCCGAACAGCTGAAGGGACCGCCCTCCGGCGCGCCCAACACGGTGCTGGTTCTGGGCACCGTCCATCTGTCCGGCCTGCCGGAAAGCTTCGACTGGGTCCTGTTGGCGCCGCTGATGGATAAGCTGGCCGCCTGGGCGCCGACCGCCATCGCCACCGAGGATTTGTCGGGCCTGCAATGCGACAGCCTGCGCCGCTATCCACAACGCTACGCCGAAACGATCGAATCCTATTGTTCCGACCCTTCAGCGGCCGGCGCAGCCTTGGGCCTAGACGTGCCCGCCGCCAACGCCGAGGCGGAACGACTGCTGGCCGCTTGGCCCGCGTCGCCCACGGCCGCCCAGCGCCGATATTTGACGGCGGTCTTCCTGGCGGCGGGCGAGCAAGGCTCGGCCCTGGTTCAATGGCTGCGTCTGCCGACCCAGGAGCGCCGCGCCGGCGACGGCCTGACCGACGATCTGGCCGCCCGGATGGAGCGGATCAGGGTCCGCCGCAACGAGACCGATCAGATCTCCGCCCCCCTGGCCGCACGCCTGGGACTGGAGCGACTATGGAGCGTCGACGATCACTCCGCCGACACCCCCGACAGCCCCGATCCGGCGGTCAAGAAGGCCTATGCCGACGCCGTCATGGGCGCCTGGAACAATCCCTACAGCCGTGAGCGCCGCGCTGAATCCGACCGATTGCAGGCGGACCTGAACGCGCCGGGCGGCGTCCTGGCCCTGTATCGCGCCTACAACGAACCGCGTCAGTCGCTGCTGACCTACCAATCCGATTTCGGCGCCGCGCTCAGGGAGCCGTCGCCGCAGGGGTTCGGCCGCAACTACGTCGGCTATTGGGAGACGCGGAACCTGCGCATGGTCGCCAATATGCGCGATGTCCTGGGTCGCTATCCGGGCACGCGGATGCTGACCATCGTCGGCGCCTCGCACAAACCCTATTACGAAGCCTATCTGAACATGATGCACGACGTAGTGCTGGCCGACCCCGAGGCGGTGCTGCGCTGAGGCGGCCAGGCGTCGATCAAGCCGACCGCTGCTTGATCGGCGCTGATCCGTCAGCCAGGCTTTCGGCCAGATAGACTTCGGCCTCCTGGGCCGGCAGGGCGGGGGCGTAGCCGAAGCCCTGGCCGTAGTGGCATTGGGCGTCCAGCAGCAGGCGGGCCAGTTCGGCGTTCTCGACCCCCTCGGCGACGACCTCCAGCGACAGGTCGCGACCCAGGTTGACGACCGACTTGACGATCTTGGCCGAGCCCTCGTCCTTGTTCATCGTCAGCACGAAGTAGCGGTCGATCTTCAGCGTATCGAACGGCAGGCGCGCCAGATACGACAGGGACGAGAAGCCGGTGCCGAAGTCGTCCAGCGCCAGCGACGCCCCGACATCCTTAAGCGACTGCAGCACCTCGGCGGCGTGCGCGGTGTCGCGCATGATGTCGCCCTCGGTGACTTCCAGCTTCAGCGCGCCCTTGGGCAGGCCGCTTTCCTTGATCACGCGCGCCACGTCCTCGCACAGGTGCGGACGCTCGATCTCACCCACCGAAAGATTGACGCTGCAGAACAGCTTGCCGGCCAGCGGATGGCGTTCGATCCATTCGGCCAGCTGCCGCGCCGACTGGGTCATCATCAGAAGACCCAGTTCGTTCATCATGCCCAGGTCGGCGGTCAGGCCCAGGAATTCGTCCGGCGGCACCAGGCCGCGACGGGGGTGCCGCCAGCGGGCCAGGGCCTCGAACCCCGCCACCGCCCCGGTGTTCAGGTTCACGATGGGCTGGAAGAAGGGCACGATCTCGCCGCGCACGAAGGCGTTGCGGAGGTCCGCCTCCAGCGCCAGCCGGCTGAGACTGTCGCTTTCCAGCGCCCGGCCATAGGCGGCCGATCCGCCGCGCCCGGCGCTCTTGGCCGATTCCACCGCCAGCTCGACCCGCCGCAGCAGTTCGGCGGCGTCCGGCGCGTCCGGCCCGCCCTCCACCATCACCGCTCCGATGGAGACGGTCGGATAGATATCGAAGCCTGCGACCCGCAGCGGCTGTTCCAGCGCGTCGCGCATCCGGTAGCTGGTGTGCGAGGCGCTGCGCGGCACGATGATGGCGAACTCGTCCTCTCCGATCCGGGCGGGCGAAGCGTCCTTGGGGAAGGCGGCGGCCAGGCGCGAGCCCAGGGCCGACAGGACCAGATCCGTGCGTTCGTGGCCCAGCGCCTCATTCAGGCGACGCAGGCGATCGACGTCCCCGACCACCATCTCGTATTCGCCCGCCTGGGTCAGGACCTCGGTGACGCGGGCCAGGAAGGCGCGACGGTCCAGAAGGCCGGTCAAAGTGTCCTGATCCGATCCGGCGAACTTGGTCTCCAGCGCGACGACGCCGGCGGCGCGCAGGCCGTCCTCCAGCCAGACGCCGCGCCACAGACAGGTTTCGGACCCGCGCATCCGCAGACGCACGGCGACCTCGGTCCCCTCTTCCTGGGGTTTCAGCATCCGTTCGGCCAGGCTGCGGTCTTGGGGCATGGCCAGGGCGACGAAGCCGGCGGCGGTGCATTCCGGGGCCAGCGGCCCCAGGCCCAGGGCGCGGGTGGCCCCGGTGAAACGCAGCTCGTTCTCGGCCGGGGTCCAGATCCACAGGGCCGTGTCGGCGGCGGCCAGCGCCTCGATGGCGGTCGTGGCGTCCCAGGCCAGCGATCGGGATCGTGTCGTCACGCTATCCGCCCTTCCAGACGGCCCGCGACCGTCAACGCTCGTCCTCGACCAGGCCGAACAGAAGATGGTCTGCCCAAGCGCCGTTAATTTTCAAATAAGCCCGCGCCCGGCCCTCGTTGCGGAAGCCCGATTTCTCCAGCACCCGGCGCGAACCGTGATTGGTCGGCAGGCAGGCCGCCTCCAGCCGATGCAGCTTCAGCACGTCGAACGCATAGCCGACCACCGCCTGGACGGCCGCCGTCGCCACGCCCTGGCCCGAGTAAGGCTGGCCGATCCAGTAGCCCAGGGTGCCGGTCTCGGCGACGCCGCGCCGCACGTTCGACAGGGTCACGGCGCCGGCCAGCGTCTTTCCTCCATCGACCAGGACGAAGAAGGGCCAGGCGTGGCCCAGCTCCATCTCGCGCGCATAGATCGACAGCCGCCGCCGGAACGCCGCCTTGGTCAGGTCGTCCTCGGGCCAGGCCGGCTCCCACGGTTGCAGATAGTCGCGCGACCCGTCCCGCAGCGTGGACCAGGCGGCGTGGTCGCCGGCGCGCGGCGGGCGCAGCAGCACGCCCTTCCCGCGCACCACGGGTCCGCCGACATCGCTCATCCAGTCCAGAAGGGCCATGGGTGGGGACTATAGCACCAAGATCCTGGCCTGAACCTTACGGTTCGGCCAAAAGCGTCGCCGTCAGTTTCAGCGCCAGATCGCGCCCCAGTCCGTCGGGCGCGCCCAGCATCGGGGTCAGTATGTCGCCGATCAGACCCTCGGCGAAGGCCATATAGGCCGCCGTGACCACCAGGGCCTTGGCCCGTTCCGCCGCGCGCGGATCTTCGGGCGCCATGGCCGCCAGCCGGTCGGCCAGATCGCGCACCACCTGGGCGAAACTTTCGGCCCGCGCCTGTTCGCGCGCCAGCGCCAGCCAGGCCGCCATCTGCGAGGCGCCGCCCTGGCCGAAGGCGTCGAACACGGCCGTCATCAGACGGTCGGGCTCCACATCGTCCCGTCCCGCGCCCAGGCCCGCCTCGATCCAGTCGGCCAGGTCTCGCACCATCCGGTCCATCAGCGCGCCCTGCAGTCCCGCCGCCGAGCCGAAGTGGTGGATCAGATTGGCGTGGCCCACCCCCATGCGCTCGCCCACGGCCTTCAGCGTCACCGCCGCCGGGCCGCCGGACAGCAACAGATCGCGCGCCGCCTCCAGCGCCTCTTCGCGCGCCGCAGCCCCTCGACGCCGCCTTGCCGGGCCATTAGTTGACATAGATGTCAGTTATCTCCATATTGATCTCGAAATCGATGGGCAGACCCTTAAGGAGCCTTATCATGGCGAAATCCGCCACACCCGCCGACCTCCAGATCACGCCGCGCGACCTGCATATCGACCGCGAGGCCGCCACGCCACGCTGGTGGTTCAATGGCGACCCCTTCGGCACGGCGGTGATGAACGCCCTCAGCCTGACCTTCCCCGACGGCGAGCGGTTCTTCATCCAGTCGGTCAAACGCTTCGCCAAGGACGCGCCGCCCAATCTGGCCGCCGACATCCGCGCCTTCACGGTGCAGGAAGGGGCGCACACGCGCGAGCACATGGCCTTCAACGCCATCACCGAACGCGCAGGCTATCGGACCGCCGAGATCGAGGCCTATGTCACCGAACGGCTGAACATCGCCCGCGCCCGCCCGCCGCTGGCGCAACTGGCCGCGACCATGGCGCTGGAGCATTTCACCGCCGCCTTCGCCCACCGGCTTCTGGCCGACCCGGACCTGCTGAAAGGATCGCCCCACGATCTGGCGCGGCTCTGGCGCTGGCACTCCATCGAGGAGATCGAGCACAAGGGCGTGGCCTATGACGTCTTCCTGCATGCGACGCGCGACATGTCGCCGCTGCAGCGTTGGCGGCTGCGTCGCTGGGCCATGCTGCTGACGACCCTTCTGTTCACCAAGACGGTGCGCCAGACCAGTCTGATGCTGCTGAAACAGGACGGCATCGTCGGCTGGCGCGCCCGGTTCGGCCTGTTCCGTTGGCTGTGGTTCAAGCCGGGCCTGTATCGCCGGATGATCGGCGACTATTTCGCCTTCTACCGCCCCGACTTCCACCCCTGGCAGGTTGACGACCGCGACCTGATCGCCGAGGCCGAAATGGGCCTGGCCCAGCCGGCGTAAAGCCCTCCATTCCGGGGCGTCCTTCGCGCGCCCCGGAGCCTGCGCTTGCTTTCCGCACGCGCCTGACGCATCAGGACGTCATCACCTTGGACCCGGCCCTGTTCGCAGGCGACGGGTGGCTATCCCCGCCGCCGATCCGCTGGGAAACCGAACCGCCAGAAACCGCATCGTCGGGCGCGGCTCATCCAGATGAAATCCTGACATGACCCTGATTGCATCCGCGCGCCAGCAATGGCTCGCCAGTCCACGCCGCGACCTGCTGGCCGGAACCGTCGTGGCCCTGGCCCTGATCCCGGAGGCCATCGCCTTCTCCCTGATCGCCGGCGTCGATCCGGCGGTGGGCCTGTACGCCAGCGTCGTGATCGCGATCACCATCGCCTTCGTCGGCGGGCGGCCGGCCATGATCTCGGCGGCGACCGGGGCCATGGCGCTGCTGATGGTCACCCTGGTTCGCGATCATGGCATCGAATATCTGTTCGCCGCCTCCATCCTGTGCGGCGTGTTTCAGATCGTCATCGGCCTGCTGAAGCTGGGCCGCTACATCAAGTTCGTCAGCCGCAGCGTGATGACCGGCTTCGTCAATGCGCTGGCGATCCTGATCTTCCTGGCCCAGATGCCGGAACTGATCGGCGCCGGGCCGACCACCTATGTTCTCGTCGCGGCGGCCCTGGCCATCATCTATGGCGCCCCGCGCCTGACCAAGGCCGTCCCCTCGCCCCTGATCGCCATCGTGGTCGTCAGCGCCGCGGTGATGGTGATGAAGCTGGACGTGCGGACGGTCGGCGACATGGGTCAGATGCCCACCGCCCTGCCGGCGTTCCACCTGCCCGCCGTGCCGCTGACGTGGCGGACGCTGGCCATCATCGCCCCGATCTCGGCCACCCTGGCCTTCGTCGGCCTGCTGGAGAGCCTGCTGACCGCCAATCTGATCGACGACGTGACCGACACCGCCTCGGACAAGGATCGCGAGACGCGCGGTCAGGGGATCGCCAACATCCTGTCGCCCCTGTTCGGCGGCATGGCGGGTTGCGCCATGATCGGCCAGTCGATGATCAATGTCGGATCGGGCGCGCGCGGGCGGCTGTCGACCCTGTGGGCTGGACTGTTCCTGCTGTTCCTGATGCTGGCGCTTCAGGACTGGGTGGCGCGCATTCCGATGGCGGCCCTGGTTGCGGTCATGATCATGGTGTCGGTCGGGACCTTCGACTGGAACTCGGTGTTGAAGCTGCGCACCCTGCCCATCCAGTCCTCGATCGTCATGGTCGCCACCACGGCGACCGTCGTCGTCACCCACGACCTGTCCAAGGGCGTGGTGCTTGGCGTGCTGCTGTCCGCCGTCTTCTTCATGCGTAAGGTCAGCAAGACCTTGAGCGTGACCGAAGTTCAGACATCCGAACCCGGCGCGCTGCGATATCGCGTGTCAGGCCAGTTGTTCTTCGGCTCGGCCGATCTGTTCGCCGCCAGTTTCGAACATCATGGCGGGCCGACGCACGTCGAGATCGACCTGACCGACGCCCATCTGTGGGACCTGACCGGCGTCGCCGCCGTGGACAAGGTGGTGTTCCGCTATCGCCGACAGGGCGCCCAGGTTCAGGTGGTCGGCATGAACGACGCCGCCCGCACCCTAGTCGCGCGGGTGGGGCGGTTCGAGAAGATGCATCTGCCAGCCGACGCCGGCGCGCATTAAGCGGCCAGGTTCACGCTCTCAAGCTCTCAGGCCCTCAGGCCGCGTCCGGCGTGGCCTCGACCTCGGCCTTGGGCATCTTGCAGATGCGGTTCAGATCCGCGCGGATCGAACTGCCCTGGAAGTGCGAAATCTCGGCGCCGGAATAGCCCTCGCCCGACAGCGCCTTCACGACGTCGCCGGTGTTGAGACAGTTTTGCGTGCGGGCCAGTTGATAGGCGCGCTCCACGACATGGGTGCGGTTCATGGAAATGCCTTTCGTTCGCCACATCAACGCCTTGCAAGCTAAACCGTTCCAGGCGCTGGATTTTATCCTCCGACGCGGCGCGCTTGCATTTGTCACGAAGACCTGCGCACATAAGCCTCGTCGATCTCTCTGCGTAACGCCCACTCTCTCTGCGAACGCACGAGTCCAGGCCGCTCCATTCAGACCCGACAGGCCGCAGGGACGTTCCCTCGGTCAACTTCTAACGGAGGTCTACTAATGGCTACCGGCACTGTTAAGTGGTTCAACGCAACCAAGGGCTACGGCTTCATCCAACCCGACGACGGCGGCAAGGACGTCTTCGTGCACATTTCGGCTGTTGAAGCCGCCGGCCTGCGCGGCCTGGACGAAAACCAGAAGGTTTCCTACGAGCTGGAACGCGACAAGCGTTCGGGCAAGGAATCGGCTGGCCAGCTCCAGACCCAAGGCTGATTTCAGCACCTGCTGATACGACGACGGCGGCTCCTCTCGGAGCCGCCGTTTTCAATTGGGGCTCAGCCTATCGCCCGAAGCAGGTCCGTTCGATGAAGCCCTGCGCTGCGGCCGAGGCTTCGGAGGGATTGTGTCCGCCGTCGAACTCGAGAGCCGCGAACGGCGCCTTGGCCACGCGCAGGGCCTCGACCAAAGGCGCATAGTGATCTGCAAACGGCGCGGCCGGATCCTTTCGTCCGCCGGCGACGAAGATCGGACGATCCGCCAGGTCGGGCGCGCGCTGGGCCAAGCGGGACGCGGCGGCGTCCCGCGTGATCGCATTCATGAACCCGTCCACGCCTTCAGGACCAAACCGGGCCGTCTCGGGCTCGGCGGCGAAGCTGTCCAGATCCGCCTTCCAGGCTGCACGATAGTCCGCGTCCGTTCCCCAGCGCGCGCCGATCACGCCCATGTCGGCCGGAACCAGGGCCACGGCGCAACGCACGCCATGATCCGCCGCCGCCGTCTGCAACGCCACCTAGCCGCCATAACTGACGCCGATCACGCCGATGTTCGAGGCGTCCGCTCCGCTGGCCGGATCGGTCTTCAGCCATCCCATCCCCTGTTCGGCCTGATGCCGCAAATGCGGAACGGAAGCCGTCACGGACCTGGTGACAGGGAAACGTGGACAGCACAGCTTAACTTTAGCTCATGACGTGGATTTCATGGACCGGCGCGCTGGCCGCCGACTGCCCGATCATCGCTCCCCGCGACAAGGCGCGCCTGCGGCTCAGCTTGTGCTTTTCGGACCGGCTTCATCCCGTTAGTATCGGCGTTCTTTGGGGAGGTTGTCGCGATGACGACAATGGTCGCTCCAGTGCTGGCGCTGGTGACATGGTCGCTGATCATCTGGGCGTGGATGTATGTCAAACGCATCCCGGCCATGCAGAAGGCGGGCATCGCGCCCCAGGACGCGGCCATGCCCGGCAGTCTGAACGTCCTGCCCGCTCCGGCCCGCCAGGCCGCCGACAACTACAACCACCTGATGGAGCAGCCGACCATCTTCTACGCGGCGGCCCTGGCCATCCAGGTGGCGGGTCATGGCGACGCCTGGATGGCGGGTCTGGCCTGGGCCTATGTGGCGCTAAGGGTGCTGCACAGCCTGGTTCAGATCAGCATCAACCGGGTGATGGCGCGCTTTTCGCTGTTTGTCCTGGCCACGATGGTTCTGGCCGTCATGGTCGGACGCGCGTTGATCCTGATCTGGTGAGGGGCCCGCCGCGGATCAGGCGGCGTTCTTCTCGATCCAGTCGGCGAAGGCGTCCATGAAATCCCTCAGGAACTTGCGGGTGTCGTCCTTCTTCAGCTTGCCGTCGTCGTCCAGCAGGTCGGCGACATTGCCGATATAGGCTTCCGGCTGCTGCATCGTGGGCATCCCCAGGAAGACCAGGGGCTGGCGCAGGTGATGGTTGGCGCCGAAGGCCGCCAGGGCGCCGGGCGAGACGCTGACGATGGCGGCGGGCTTCTTGGCCCAGATGCTGTGGCCGTAGGGACGCGAGCCGACGTCCAGGGCGTTCTTCAGCGCGCCGGGGATGGAGCGATTGTATTCCGGCGTGACGAACAACACGGCCTGGGTCGTCGCCACCTCCTCGCGGAAGCGGGTCCAGGCGGGCGGCGGCGCATCGGTCTCCAGATCGGGGTTGTAGAGCGGCAGGTCGCCGATCTCGACAAACTCCAGCTCCAGCGCCGGTGCGGCGAGCGCCTTCAGTTCCAGGCCGATGGCCCGCGAATAGGCGCCTTCGCGCAGGCTGCCGACGATCAGGGCGACGCGGACGGACATGGGACACTCCGGGGCTGGGGTATTGAAGCGCCAGCATAACCGATACGCCCGGCCGATGTTCCCTACAAACCGGCCGGATCAGGTCGCGAACAGGGCGGCGGAAAAGGCCTCGCCCGCCGGGGCGGCGCTCTTTGGCCCCAGCACCGCACTGGCCGCCTTGCCCGTGGCCAGCAAACGTCCGCCGACAGCCCGCACATCCTCCACCGACTGGGCCTCCAACTGTTCGGTCATCCAGGCGCTGGCGCGCGGCGCGCCGAAGATCAGGGTCTGGGCGGCGTTGCGCCCCGCCCGGCTCATGGGATTCTCGTCCGACATCCACAGACCCGCCTTCATCACCGCCTTGGCGCGTGACAGTTCCCGGTCAGTGGGGCCGTGCTCGGCCAGCGCCCGCACCTCGGCCGCCGAGACCTCGGCCAGTTCTTTCGCCCGATCCGCCGCCGCCCCGGCGTAGATGCCCAGCACGCCCGCGTCCTCGTACGGCTCCTGATAGGCGTCTATGGCGTAGGCCAGGCCCCGCTCCTCGCGCGCGCTCTGGAACAGGCGCGAGGCCATGCCCCCGCCCAGGATCTCGCCGAACAGCCGCATGGCCGACAGGGCGGGGTCGGTCGCCGACAGGGCCGGAAGTTGGAACACCAGATTGGCCTGTTCGATCTTGCGCGTCAGCTTGGCGTGGCCGCCCACGAAGACGGCCGGGGCCGGGGCGTCGGCCGGCGTGGCGACCGCATCGCCGAACCAGCGCTCGGCCAGGGCCAGCAGTTCGGTCTCGTCCACCGCGCCAGACACCGACACCACCATCCGGTCGGGCGAATACAGCCGCGCGCGCCAGGCCTCGACCGCGGCCTTGTCGGCGGGCTTCAGGCTGGCGACCGAGCCCAGGATGGGGCGGCCCAGCGGCTGTTTGGCGAAGGCGCGGGTCTGGACCATTTCGAACACATGGTCATCGGGCGTGTCGAAGGCCTCGGCGATCTCCTGGGCCACAACATCTTTTTCGCGCACGATCTCGGCGGGGTCCAGCGTGGGGCGAAACACCAGGTCCGACAGCACCTGCATGGCCAGCGGCAGAGAGCCGTCCAGGCCGCGCACCTCGAAACTGGTCCGCTCGTATCCAGTGGAGGCGTTGATCGTGCCGCCCTCGGCCTCGATCCGCTCGACGATCTCGCGCGCGGCCATGTCGCCGGCGCCCTTGAACACCAGATGCTCCAGCAGGTGCGACCAGCCAGAGCGGTCTTCGGCCTCCCAGCGCGCGCCGCCCTTGACGGTGACGACGACGGCCAGGGTCTTCAGCCCCGGCATGGGGTCGCAGACGACGCGGACGCCGTTGGACAGGGTGTGGAGAGAAGTCAGGACTTTAGTCTTTCCTATCGCCGCGCACGCGGTGCGCGGCTGCTTGATGACCGTCTTTCTTTGGTTCGACGGCGAAGCAGGGCCACATAGAAGCCCGCCAGGGCGATCGCCAGTCCGAACCACGTCAGGGCGTATCCGAAATGGTTGTTGGAGAAGGCGGCAGGGGGCGCAGAGGGCCTCAGCGCCGGAAACTCGGGATTGACGGCGGTGACCGCGAAAACGGCCTCGGGCCGCACAGGCCCCGTGACGTTCAGCGCCCTGGCCATGGCGGCGGTGTCGCGCGCGTAGAAGCGGCCGTCCCTCGGCGCGGGACTCATTCCCCCCGGTTTGGGAAAGGTGCGGAACTCGCCCACCAGCACCAGCGGCAAGGTGGTCTCGATCACGCGCGGCCGGGCCGTCACGCCGTCGCCGACGAAGCCCCGGTCGATCAGCACGGTGAAGTCATGACCTGACGGCCGACACGCCGAGATCAGCCGCACCCCGGCCTCGCCGTCATGGATGGACTGCAACTCCACGAAGGGCGCGCTGGCCAGGCCGGGACAGACGATCAGAGCCTTGCGGAACTCCATTTCGCCCTTGGCCAGCACCTGGTCCAGCGGCGCGGGCGGTTTCGCCGCCGCCGCATCGGCCGCCGCGATCAGCCCTTCCTTCCACTTCAGCCGCTCGACCTGCCACACGCCAAGGCCGACCAGCAACACGATGGCCGCCGCCGTCAGAACGGTCAGAATCCAGGGAAAACGCTTCATCGCTGATTCCTGTACTGCAGGCCGATCATCAGCCCCCGCCCCGGCCGGATCAGCGCCAGAGACAGGCCCGCCACCATCGGCAGCCAGACGATCAGATGCAGCCACATGGGCGGGTGAAACTTGATCTCGACGAACAGGGCCGAGAACACCACCACGAAGCCGGCGATCTGCATGATGAAGGTCGCCGGGCCGTCGCCGGTCTGGATGGTCGAGAGGTCCAGATCGCAGACCGCGCAGGCCGGCCGAACCTTCAGGAAACCATCGAACAGCCGCCCCTGGCCGCAGCGCGGGCAGCGCCCCTTCAACGCCGCGCGAACCGGGTGATCGCAAACGACGACGGCGCGGGACGATCCCTCGTCCCGCGCCGTTTCGACAGTCTCAGGCCCGTCTTGGATCAACCGAAGACGACATAGACGAAGGCGAACAGGAACAGCCAGACCACGTCCACGAAGTGCCAGTACCAGGCCGCCGCCTCGAAGCCGAAATGCTTCTGCGGGGTGAAGTCGCCCTTCAGCAGCCGGATCAGGCAGACCGCCAGGAAGATGGTGCCGATCAGGACGTGGAAGCCGTGGAAGCCCGTGGCCATGAAGAAGAT
Organism: Brevundimonas sp. EYE_349; assembly: GCF_023147505.1. GTDB lineage: Bacteria > Pseudomonadota > Alphaproteobacteria > Caulobacterales > Caulobacteraceae > Brevundimonas. The sequence goes on from NZ_JAHXPB010000002.1 coordinate 359,241, forward strand.
CGAACCATACAGGCCCGAGTTGATCGCCTCTTCGTTGAAGAACAGCTTCTCATGCAGGATGTGGTGGTATTCATAGGCCTGGACGCAGGTGAACAGCACGCCCAGCGCCACGGTGATGGCCAGGGCGATCTTGGCGCCCTTTCGGTCCCCGACCTGAATGGCGTGGTGCGCCCAGGTGACGGTGCAGCCGCTGAGCAGCAGGGTCACGGTGTTCAACAGCGGCAGTTGCCACGGCGACAGCACCTCCACGCCCTTCGGCGGCCAGGTCGACCAGGCCTTGGCGGTGTCGGCCCAGGTGCCCACTTCCGGCGTCAGCGCCCGCGATTCGTGGAACAGGGCCATGTCGAAGAACATCCAGAAGAAGGCGACGAAGAACATCACCTCCGACGCGATGAACAGGATCATGCCGTAGCGCAGCCCGATGGAGACGACCGGCGTATGGTCGCCCGCCTTGGATTCCTTGATCACGTCCGACCACCAGCAGAAGGCCGAGATCAGCACGCCCGCCAGGCCGGCGAAGAAGATCCCAGGCTTGCCCTGGGCCAGGAAGTTGGCGGCGATCGGACCGCTGTCGGCCGGGGCCAGACCCTTCATCCAGATCACCGCGCCGATGAACATGATGGTGGCGCCGATGGACGACACCAGCGGCCATGGGCTGGGCGGAACCAGGTGATAGTCGTGCTGCGGAGCGGCGTGCGCGTCGGCCATGCGGTCTCTTCCCCTCAAATCCATCCTCGGCCGAGCCTTTTGTCAGGCCTCGATCCTGTGATGAAGTCGTCTTTTCTTCCGACATAACGGCGTCGAGCGCAACAGGCCAGACGCCGCGTCGCCCCTAATCAAGCCTCGCCGTCAGGCCGCCGGCGCATCCACCGAGGGATAGAAGGTGTAGCTGAGGGTGATCTCGCGCGCGCCCCGCGCCTCGCGGTCGGTGGCCAGTTCGGGGGCGATGAAATACTGCACCGGGAACTGGCGCGTTTCGCCGGCCTTCAGCGTCTGATCGGTGAAGCAGAAGCATTGCAGCTTCTGGAAATACGGCCCCGTATATTCCGGCACGACATTATAGCCGGCCCGCACCTGGATCGGCCGGTCCGAGGTGTTGGTCACGTCGAAATAGGCCAGGCCCGTCTCGCCGATCCGCACGCGCTGGGTCGCCTGTTCGGACCGGAACGTCATGGGCAGGCCCCGGACATTGGTGTCGAACCGCACCAGGACGGTCTGATCCAACACCTGGTCGGGCGCCTTTTCCGCGCGCCGCACCGTGCCGTCGAAGCCCGTGACCTGACAGAACATCCGATAGAGCGGCACCGCCGCGAAGGCCGCGCCCGTCATCCCCATCACGCCCAGCACGCAGACGATGGCGATCAGATTCTTGCGGTCGCTCCTCACGGCTGGGACGTCGCGACGGCGCGCTCCAGCGCGCGTTCGGCCGCCTGGTTCTGCTGCAGCCGCAGGACGGTCGTGGCGAAGACCAGGACGATGAAGGCGACCAGGGCGCTGGCGATCCAGATGTTGCGGCGTTTGCGCGCGCGCATCTCTTCGGGGGTCAGACGCATGGCTTACGCTCCCAGGCCGGCCAGGGCCTCGACCAACAGGGCCGAGAACAGGGCCATCAGATACAGGATGGAAAAGGCGAACAGGTCCCGCGCCGGTTTGGCCTGGGCCTTGACGTCATACAATGCGGCCTCGCGTCCCACGGTGTCGGCCTTGTCCGGCTCGTCGCCCGCGCGCGAGCGGAACAGCCGCCAGGCCAGGCCCAGGAAGCCCAGACCGCCGACGACCGACACGACCAGATAGATCACGCCGCCCAGGCCGACCAGGGCGGGGGCGATGGCGGTCGGCACGAAGATCAGGCTGTAGATCAGGATCTGCAGCCGGGTTGACCGGGCGCCGCGCGCCACCGGCATCATCGGAATGCCCGCCTTGGCGTAATCGCCGGCCGAATACAGCGCCAGGGCCCAGCTGTGCGGCGGGGTCCACAGGAAGATGATGGCGAACAGCAGCCACGCCTGCCACGGCGCATGGCCCGTCGCCGCCGCCCAGCCGATCACCGGGGGAAAGGCGCCCGCCGCCCCGCCGATGACGATGTTCTGCGGCGTCCGGCGCTTCAGCAGCAGGGTGTAGAAGCCGGCGTAGTAGACGATGGTCAGGCCCAGCAGCCCGGCCGCCAGCCAGTTGGCGTTCATGCCCAAGAGCATGACCGAAAACAGGCTCAGGATCACGCCGAACGCCATGGCGTCGTTCTTCCTGACCCGCCCCGCCGCCACCGGCCGGCCGCGCGTGCGGCGCATCAGGGCGTCGGTCTCGCCCTCCAGCGCCATGTTCAGCGCGCCGGCTGCGCCCGCGCCCACGGCGATGCACAGGATGGCGATGGCGGCGACCAGCGGATTGACCGACCCCGGCGCCACGACCAGCCCGGTCGCGGCGGTGAACACCACCAGCGACATCACGCGCGGCTTCAACAGCTGGAAGAAGTCTTCCGGCTGGGCGGTCGAGAGGGCGGGGGGTGTCTGGGCTTGGGTCATCGGTGCGGGCCGCAATAGCACACTGATCAGCAGAAGGCCGCCCTTTCCGATGGAAAGCGCGGCCCGCTGGTCTCAGCTTCGCCGGATGGCGATCAGTGCTCGTCGCCCTTGACCACCGGCAGTTCGTTGAACTGGTGCGTCGGCGGCGGAGAGGACAGGGTCCACTCCAGGGTCGTGGCGCCCTCGCCCCACGGATTGGCCACGCCGGGCCGGCGACGGATCGCCGCCTCGGCCAGCATGATCAGGAACACCACCACGCCGACGGCCGTGATCGCATAGCCGATGGACGAGACGTGGTTCCACAGGGTGAAGGCGTCGGGATAGTCGATGTAGCGGCGCGGCATCCCCTGCAGACCCAGGAAGTGCTGCGGGAAGAAGACCAGGTTGACGCCCACGAACATGATCCAGAAGTGCAGCGCGCCCAGGAACTCGTTGTACTTCACGCCGAACATCTTCTCGAACCAGTAGTAGAAGCCCGCGAAGATGGCGAAGACGGCGCCCAGCGACAGCACATAGTGGAAGTGGGCCACCACATAATAGGTGTCGTGCAGGCTGTAATCGATGCCGGCGTTGGACAGGACCACGCCGGTCACGCCGCCGACGGTGAACAGGAAGATGAAGCCGATCGCCCACAGCATGGGCGTCTTGAAGCTGATCGAGCCGCCCCACATTGTGGCGATCCAGCTGAAGATCTTCACGCCCGTCGGCACCGCGATGATCATGGTGGCGGCGATGAAATAGGCGCGCAGATTGATGCTCATGCCGACGGTGTACATGTGGTGCGCCCACACGATGAAGCCGACGAAGCCGATGGCCACCATGGCGTAGGCCATGGCCAGATAGCCGAACACGGGCTTGCGGCTGAAGGTCGAGACGATGTGGCTGATGATGCCGAAGCCCGGCAGGATCAGGATGTACACTTCCGGGTGGCCGAAGAACCAGAACAGGTGCTGGTACATGATCGGATCGCCGCCGCCGGCGGGATCGAAGAAGTGGGTGTGGAAGTTGCGGTCCGTCAGCAGCATGGTGATGGCGCCGGCCAGGACGGGCAGCGACAGCAGCAGCAGGAAGGCGGTGATCAGCACCGACCAGGCGAACAGCGGCATCCGGTGCAGGGTCATGCCCGGCGCGCGCATGTTCAGGATGGTGGTGATGAAGTTGATCGCGCCCAGGATCGAGCTGGCGCCCGCGACGTGCAGGGCGAAGATGGCTAGGTCGAAGGCGGGACCGACGTGGCCTGAGGTCGACAGCGGCGGATAGGCCGTCCAGCCCCCGCCGAAGCCCTTGCCCGGCCCGCCGTCGACGAACATCGACAGGATCAGCAGGCACCAGGCGGCGACCAGCAGCCAGAAGGAGATGTTGTTCATGCGCGGGAAGGCCATGTCCGGCGCCCCGATCATGATGGGCACGAACCAGTTGCCGAAACCGCCGATCATCGCCGGCATGACCATGAAGAAGATCATGATCAGGGCGTGGGCCGTGACCACGGCGTTGTAGCCGTGCTTGGACTGCTCCACGAGCCCCAAGAGCTGGATCGACGAACCCTCCTTGAAGATCTGGATGCCCGGCTCGGCGAGTTCCCAGCGGATCAGGCCCGACAGGGCGCCGCCCACGATGCCCGCCATGATGGCGAACATCAGATAGAGCGTGCCGATGTCCTTGTGATTGGTCGACAGGAACCAGCGGGTGAAGAAGCCCACCTTGTGGTCGTCGTGATGATGGTGGTCGTGGGCGTGACCGATCTGGGTCGCGTCACGGGTTACGGTAGCGTCAGCCATATGTCTTTTCGCCTCTTACTGGGCGGCCGGCGCGGCGGGCGCCGCGGCGGGAACGGGTTGGGCGCCGGGAGCGCCGGCGGGAGCGGCGGCGGCCGCTTCCGGGGTCGCGGCGGCGGGCGTCTCGGCGGGCGCGGCAGGCGCGGCGGCGGTCGGCGCGGGCTCGGCGGCCTTGGGCGTCATCGACCCGCCCTTGGAGGCCAGCCACTGTTCGAACTGGGCCTGGGTCACGACCCGGATCTCGATGGGCATGAAGGCGTGGTCGACGCCGCACAGCTCGGAGCACTGGCCGTAGAAGACGCCGGTGCGCTCGGCCTTGAACCAGGTGGTGTTGATCCGGCCGGGCACCGCGTCGGTCTTCAGACCGAAGGCCGGCAGGGCCACGGCGTGGATCACGTCCGAGGCGGTGATGACCAGCTGGACCGTCTTGCCGACCGGCACGACCATCGGCTCGGTCGCCGCCAGGCGATAGGGCACGCCCCGCGCCTTGGCCTCGTCCTCTGGCAGCATGTTGGAGATGTATTCCGCCACGCCCTGGTCGGGATATTCATAGGCCCAGTTCCACTGGTTGCCGGTCACCTTCACCGTCAGGTCCGGCGTGGGCATGTCGTGATAGGCGAACAGCAGCCGGAACGAGAACAGCGAAATGCCCGCCAGGATCAGGACCGGCATGACCGTCCAGATGATCTCGATGGTGGTGTTGTGGCTCCAGCGCGCCGGCGTCGGATTGGCCTTCTTGTTGTAGCGGAAGACGATCCAGGCCAGCAGCCCCAGCACCAGGAGGGTGATGGCGGTGATGACGACCAGCAGCCCGTTATGGAAGGCGATGGCGTCATGCTTCAGCGGCGAGGCCGCGGGTTGCAGGTCGATGCCCCCCGGCGTCGGCTGTCCCATCAGATCCTGCGCCCAGGTCGGCGCGGCGGCGAACACCGCCAATCCGGCGCCTAGAACGATGGAGGCCGCAGTCTCCCCCAGCGTCCTCCGGGCTCGCTTGCCCATCCCCATCGGAGTCTTCCCCATAAAACCGTTCTACAGCAGACACTTGCGAATGGCTCGCAAGTAATCACACTGGCGCGATTCCCACGCCCGGCGATCTTTTTGACCTATCGGATCGCCTTCGGCTTGCCAAGCGATCAACGCAGGCGCCGCCGCAAAGCCGCCAAAGATCGGCCATTCGGCGCACTCGATTAAATCGGTGTCATGTTTCGACAGCTACCTTGCACCGCCAGATACCTTGCCGTAATCAATCCCCACACACAGGAGAGATCGCGGTGCCTGAAACCATCGAGATACAGTTGAAGAAGGGAGTGCTGGGCCTATGCGTCCTGGCGCTTCTAAGCCGGGCGGACAGCTACGCCTATGAGATCGCCAGCCGTCTGTCGGACGCGATCGACATGGGCGAAGGCACCATCTACCCCTTGATGCGGCGGATGCAGTCGGAGGGCCAGGTCGAGACCTATCTGGTCGAATCCTCCGCCGGTCCCTCGCGCAAATACTATCGCCTGACCGAGGCGGGTCGCGCGGCTTTGGCCGCCCAGACCGCTGAATGGTCCGCCTTCACCAAGGCCGTCGACGCCATCGTGGCGAACGACGCCGATCAGGGAGCCGCCCAATGACGCGCGCCGATTTCATCAACCGCCTGAAGGACGGGCTGGTCGGCCTGCCGACCACCACGGCCAACGACATCGTCGCCGACTACCAGGCGCATTTCGACGACGGCGTCGCCGCCGGCCGCACCGAGGCCGAGGTCGCCGCCGCCCTGGGCGATCCGGTCCGCCTGGCCCGCGAGCTGAAGGCCGAGGCCGGCATCCAGCGCTGGCATCAGGAAAAGAACCCGTCCGCCGCCGCCGGCGCCGTCTTCGCGGTGCTGGGCCTGGGCGCCCTGGACATCCTGATCCTTCTGCCCCTTCTGATGGGTGTGGTCGGGACGGTGTTCGGCTTCTTCATCGCCGCCATCGGCCTGTTCGTCGCGGGCGGGGTGATCATGGTCGCCGGCCCTTTCGCCGGCTTCCCCGGCGGGCCGTTCGCGGCCATCCTGATGGGCCTTGGCTTCATGGCCGGGTCGGTCTTCATCGGCGCCCTGCTGGCCATATTCACCATCTGGCTGGTCAACGGCGTCGTCTGGTTCGCCCGCCTGCACTATCGCCTGCTCAAGCCCGCGCTTGAGCCCACCCCCGCTCAATCCACGCCTGTTTCGGGAGCTTCGGCATGATCCGCACCCTGTTCATCATCGCCGGCGCCGCCCTGGTGCTGTGCCTGGTCACCGTGGGCGGCGCCCTCGCCATCGGCGGCCACGACCTGCAGCGCCACGGCTGGGCCTGGACTTTCAAGGACGACAACGGCGAGACCGTCCGCTTCGAGCGGGTCAAGGGCGGCGGCGCCGACGATCTGGGTCCCTTCACCACCCGCACCCTGGCCTGGACCGGCGGCGAGACCCTGACCGTCGATTCAAGCGTCGACGTCGAATACATCCAGGGCGACGCCAACTCCGTCGTCGTCACCGGCCCCAAGGCCCTGGCCGACCGGGTGCAGATCGAGGACGGCCGCATTCGCCTGAGCGACGGCGACGAACGGATCGTCTTCGGCTGGAACAGCGGAAACTTCTCGGCCCGTTCGGAACGCGACGAGCTGAAGGTGGTCGTCACCGCCCCCACTGTGCGCCGCTTCGTCTCCAACGGCTCGGGCGACCTGACCATCGCCGGTTTCAACCAGCCGTCCCTGGCGCTGGACGTCTCGGGTTCGGCGGACGTCACGGCGTCCGGCCGGATCCAGACCCTGGACCTGAGCATCAAGGGATCGGGCGACGCCGATCTCAGCGGCCTGTCGACCACGGACGCCAAGGTGGACATCTCGGGCTCAGGCGGCGCCAACATCGCCGCCACGGGCAAGGTGGACGTCGAGATCAACGGCTCGGGCGACGTCACCCTGTCCGGCCGCCCCGCCAAGCTGAACAGCAGCGTGTCCGGCTCCGGCCAGGTCACCCAGGAGTGATCGACCCAAAAGCTCGAACGGTCAGGGGGCTGGTCCAACCAGCCCCCTTTTCTTTTGACGCCCGACCGACCCTTGCGCCTTCACCCCCCGGCCCAGAACCGCTAAGTCGTCGCCATGACCTCCGCCCCCCTTCCCGACGCCGGCGCCAACTGGGTGGACCGCCATGCGCCGGAGGGGCTGAAACCCTGGCTGAAGCTGGGGCGGTTCGACCGGCCCATCGGCATCTGGCTGCTGCTGCTGCCCGGCTGGCAGGGGATCGCCCTGGCCCTGGCGCAGTATCGGCAGCCGCTGGGTCTCTATGATCTGTGGCTGTTCGTCGGCTTCGCTGTCGGCGCCTGTCTGATGCGGGCGGCGGGTTGCGCCTTCAACGACATCGTGGATCGCGACTTCGACGCCAAGGTCGCCCGCACCGCCCAGCGGCCCATTCCGTCCGGCCGGATCAGCGTCAAACAGGCCTGGGCCTTCGTGGTGGCGTGCAGCCTGATCAGTCTGACGATCCTTTTGACCCTGCCGACCGTCGCCATCCTGCTGGGCGTCGGCTCGCTGGCCCTGGTCGCGGCCTATCCCTTCATGAAGCGGATCACCTGGTGGCCCCAGGCCTGGCTTGGCCTGACGTTCAACTGGGGCGCGCTGATGGGGTTCGCCGCCGCCCTGCCGCTGGCGGCGGCCGCGCTGCTTCTGCCCGCCGACATGGCCGGCGAGTTCCGCCCCTTCCTGTGGTCCCCCGCCAGCGACAGCGGCCATGCCGTCGCCTTGGTCTGGGAGGCCTATGCCCCCGCCGTGCTGCTGTGGCTGGGCGGCGTCTTCTGGACCCTGGGCTACGACACGATTTACGCCCTGCAGGACATAGAGGACGACGCCATGATCGGGGTGAAGTCCTCGGCGCGGCGCCTGGCCTCGGCCGTGCGGCCCGGCGTCGCCGTCTTCTATGGCCTGGCGGTCGTTCTGGCCGGCGCGGCCGGGGCGGCGGGCGGGCTGGGGGCCGTCTTCTGGATCGGCCTGGTCGCCTACGCCGGGCAGCTAGCGCGCCAGGTCGTCCGCCTGAACCCCAATGATGGCGCGCATGCGCTGAAACTGTTCAAGTCGAACCGCGAGGCCGGCCTGATCCTGCTGGCCGCCATCGCCCTCGGATTCATCACGCTGTGAAGGAAACCCCCATGACCTCCGCCCCCCGCATCCTGCTGCTGTCCGTCGCCGTCGCCGCGACCCTGGCCGCCTGCCAGCGCCGCGAGGAAAAGGCCCCTGCCCCAAAGGCCGCGCCGGCCCAGGCCGTCGTCGCCGACACCACCCCGGTCGGCTATGAAAGCAAGACACCCTACGCCGACGTCAAACTGACCCTGCCCCAGACGGTCAAGGCGACGCCGGCCCTGCACGCCGCCCTCTACGCCGACATGGTGCGCGACCTGAAGCAGTTCGAGGAGGGCGCCCAGGCCGACCTGACCGAAGCCGGCGGCGGCTCCAACCCCTATGAGAAGTCCATCGCCTTCGCCCCCGGCGCCGAGACCGCGAAACTGGTCAGCCTGGCCCGCACCGATTTCGAGTTCACGGGCGGCGCCCACCCCAACACCAGCTTCGCCTCGGTGATCTGGGACAAGACGACCAACAAGCGGGTGGGCTTCGCCGACCTGTTCCGCCCCGGCGCCGACCTGGCCGTGCTGGACAAGGCCCTGTGCGCCGCCGCCAATGCCGCCAAACAGGCCCGCTCTCCAGGGTCGGAGGCCGCGACCTTGGACGGCAAGATGTGGACCTGCCCCAAGGCCGTCTCCACCCCCTTCTTCCTGACCCCCGGCTCCACGCCCGGCAAGGCGGGAGGCGTGACCTTCCTGGTGGGGCCGTATCAGATCGGCCCCTATTCGGACGGCCCCTACTGGATCGCCCTGCCCCAGAGCGCCTTCCGCGCCCTACTGAACCCCGCCTACGCCGACCAGTTCGACGGCGCCCCGGTCAAGGCCGGCGACGTGACCCCGAAGAACGGCTGACGTCTAAGATCCTCCCCCGCATGCGGGGGAGGATCTGAAGGTTCACTTCGCCAAGAACGCATTCACCAGTTCGGCGAACCGCGCCGGCTGGTCGGCCATGATGAAATGCCGCGATCCATCCACCCGGATCAGCGTCGCGCCGGGCAGGGCCGCATACTCCCGCCCCCACATCGCATCCGCACCGGCCGCCGGGGCCCCGCCGTCCGCGTCGGCGGCGTAAAGCGCCGTCACCGGCGTCGTCATGGCGGCCAGGCCCGACCGGGCGTCGGTGGTCATCACATCCCTCATGGCCGAGGCGACGGCGCGCCGGTCGCTGGCCATCGACCAGGCGACGATGCGCGTCTGTTCTTCAAGTGTCCGCGACAGGGCCTTCGCCGTCGCCTCCTGCTGCGTGCGGAAGCCGGCGTCGTCGGCGCCCAGGATCATGGCGGCCGCCCGGTCCGCGAACGGCCTGACGCTTTCAGCTGTCGCGGTCGGGCCGAACAGGGCGCTGTAGAAGGGCAGGGAATCCACCGTCATCACGCGGCCCACAAGTTCCGGCTGCTGCTGCGCCAGCAACAGGCCGCTCAAGCCGCCTATCGAATGGCCGATCACCGCCGGCCGGTTCAGCCCGGCTTCACGGATATATCGAGCCAGTTCCTCCACTTCCGGCTGGACGAAGGGGCCGTCGCCATGCGTCCAAGCCTCGCCCGCAAACCCGGCCAACTGCACCAGATGCACCCGGTGCGTCGCCTTCAGCCTATCCGCCGTCGCCCGCCACACCTCGCGCGAGGAGGCCAGGCCGGGGATCAGGATCACGTCCGCCCCCTGACCCACGACCTCGACTGACAATCGGTCCGAGACGAATGGCGCGGCGACGACCGCTGGCGTTAGGGATTGGGCGCGCGCCGGTTCGTTGGCGACGCAGCAGGCGATCACGACGCCGATCACAGCGGCGAGGCGCGCAGGCGCGCGCACGCCCCTGCAAGCGCGAGGGAGCTTCAACATGGCAGTCTCCGATTGTAAGGTTATTCTGACTTTTCGGTCAGGCTGAGTGGGGATTTTCGAATATCTCTTCGACCGGCCGCTCGAACGTCGCGGCGATGCGGTAAGCCAGGTCCAGCGACGGGTCGTGCCGCTCGGTCTCCAGCGCGATCACCGCCTGGCGCGAGACGCCCAGCGCCTGGCCCAACTGCTCCTGGGTCCAGCCGCGCTCGACGCGCAACAGCTTCAGACGGTTCTTCATCGACTGGTCTTTATGAAGGGCGAGACGACGCCGAACATCGCCCAGAACACCGGCACGATCAGCCAGGTCTGAAGGTGCGGCGCCCCCGCGAAGCTTTCGCCAAAGCCCCAAAAGGCGGCGGCGGCCAGCGTCAGGCCCGAGGCGACGATGAACCGTTTGGCGGTCACGCCGCGCACGAACTCGTCGCTTTCCCGCATCAGGGCCAAGGTCGCCCAGATCTGGCCGATCACCGGCGCGGACACCGCCGCCGCCAGCCCCCAGGCCGCCGGCTTGCCCATCAGGTCGTCGAAGGCGTCGGTGGTCATCATCGCGACGCAGATCGCGACATAGGGCGCGGTGAACGCCATCGTTCGGATCACATAGCGCCGATGCGCCGAGGTTCCGGTCTTCCATGCGGTGAACATCGCCATCTCCTCCTGTAAGGCCAACCTGACACCGACTCAATGTCATGTCAACCTGACTTTTTGTCAGGACATCTCAACATTCATCCACCGCTTCTCCGCACCCGCCGATGGCGATAGTATGCGCCATGCCCGCCGCCCCGCGCATCGCCCCATCGGTTCTGTTCACGCCCCAGGAATGGGCGCCGTTTCAGAGGCGCGCGGCCTGGGCCGGGCCGCTGCTAGTCGTGCATTGCTGGGTGGTGATCGTCCTGGCCGTGACGGCGGGCGTCGTCCTGCCCTGGCTGACCCCGCTGTGCGTCATGATCGTCGGGACCCGCCAACTGGGCCTGGCCATCTTGATGCACGAGGCGGCGCACGGCGGTCTGTCCAGATCGCCCCGCCTGAACGATTTCCAGGGCCACTGGCTGTGCGCCGTGCCCATCGGCGCCTCCTTGGCGGCCTATCGCCCCTATCACCTGACCCATCACCGTTTCGCCCAGCAGGCCGAGGATCCCGACCTGATGCTGTCGGCGCCCTTCCCCGTCAGCCCGGCCTCCTTGCGGCGAAAGCTGATCCGCGACCTGACGGGCCAGACCTTCTTCAAACAGCGGGTGCTGCTGCCGCTGGCGCAGCGTCGTTCGACACCGCCCGGCGAAGCGACCCACGACTATGAATCCATCGTGACCGGCCGGTCCGTCCTAGCCTTCCTGATCTTCAACGCCGTCCTGCTGGCGGGCTTCGTCGCAGGCGGAATCTGGTGGGCCTTCTTCGCCCTGTGGCTTTTGCCGATGGCGACGTGGTTTCCGATGGTGACGCGACTGAGGAACATCGCCGAACACGCCTGCGTCGAGGGTTCGGCCGTCGACCCTTTTCGCGCCGCCCGCACCACCCGCGCCGCCTGGTGGGAGCGCGCCTTCATCGCCCCCTACTGGGTCAACTTCCACGCCGAACACCACCTGTTCATGCATGTGCCCTGCTGGAAGCTGCCCCGTCTTCACCGCGCCATCCACGCCCGACCGCAGGCCGAGGCCATGGAGGTGTCGCAGGGCTATCTGGACGTGATCCGAACCGCGACCCGCCGCCCTGCATGACGATCACGGACCCCGCCGCCTTCATCCGCGACAATACGCGGCTGCAAACCGTGCCGCACGCGCCAGAGATATCTCTATGGCTGGCGGACGAGATCACACCGATCTGGCGGCTGACGGAGGAGGAGCTGGGCGAGATGGGCCTGCCGCCGCCCTTCTGGGCCTTCGCCTGGGCGGGCGGGCAGGCGCTCAGCCGCTACATCCTGGATCACCCGCATGAGGTCGCGGGCAAGCGTGTGCTGGACTTCGCCGCCGGTTCGGGCCTGGTCGGCGTGGCGGCCATGAAGGCGGGCGCGGCCTCGGTCCTGTGCGCCGACATCGATCCCTTCTGCCAGGCCGCCGTCGCCGCCAATGCCACGGCCAACGATGTGACGCTGGCGTTCACCCAGACCAATCTGCTGGACGCCCCGCCGCCGGAGGTCGAGGTGATCTGCGCCGGCGACATCTGCTACGAACGCCCGATGACCGACGCCGTCCTGGCCTGGCTGGCCTTGGCCCGCGAAAAGGGGACGCGCGTCCTGATCGGCGATCCGGGCCGCACCTATTTCCCGCGCACCGGCCTGGATTTCCTGGCCGAATACCGCGTTCCCACTTCGCGAGAACTGGAGGACCAGGAGATCAAACGGTCCTCCGTCTGGGCCATGCCCTAAGCGGCCCCGCTTTAAGCGGATTGCCCCTGGTGCCGCCCCTCGCCGAATTCCTCGATCATCCTGGCGTTGAAGGCCGGGATGTCGTCGGGGCAGCGGCTGGTGACCAGGCCCTGGTCCACCACCACCTCTTCATTGACCACATCAGCCCCCGCGTTCTTCAGGTCGGTGCGGATGCTCTCGAACGCGGTCATCGTACGCCCCTCGACCACGCCCGCCTCGATCAGCAGCCACGGCGCGTGACAGATGGCGGCGACCGGCTTTCCCGCATCGAAGAAGGCCCGCACGAAGGCCACGGCGTCCGCATCGGCGCGCAGCAGGTCCGGGTTGGCCACCCCGCCCGGCAGCAGCAGGGCCGAATAGGCCGCGGCGTCCGCCGCCGCCACCGCCTTGTCGGCCGTCACCTTGTCCCCCGGCGTCAGATGGTCGAAGCCCTGGAACTCTCCGGCCTTCAGCGACACGATCTCGACCACCGCCCCCGCATCCTTCAGCGCCTTCATCGGTTCATTCAGTTCGATCAGCTCGACGCCGTCGGTCGCCAGGATGGCGACGGTCTTGCCGGAAAGGGTCTGGGCCATGGGACATGCTCCGTTTTGGAAAGGGGTTCGGCGCCATGAACCCACGGCAAGTCAAAGGGTTGCGGCTCCGCTTGGCGCTAACGACCGTCCGCCCCACATATCCCCCATGCGAATGCTCCTGACCCTGACGACACTATTGGCGGCCTCCGCGACGCCCGTTCTGGCCCAGATTTATCCCGCACCCGGCCGCCCCTACGGCGCCTATCCGGGCGGCGTCCCGGCCGCCATCGCGGACCAGCATCGCTATGAGAACGACCGCCTGCGCGCCCAGTCTCAGGCCAACGCCGACCAGGCCCATCAGCAGCAGATCGAGACCCAGCTTCGCCTGCGCGCCATCGAATCCGCGCGCGAACCGACGGCGCCGTCCGCCCTGCCGCCCCGGCCCCTCTACAGCCCCGAACAGGAACGGGCGCTGCGCCAGTCCGCCGCCAAACGCCGCCAGGAAACCGCGCAAGGGGTCAGTCAGATCGACGCCTGGCTGGACCGTCCGCATTAAGGCGACGCATCCCTTCCCTCTCCCCCGCGTTCCGGCCTAGCTTAAGGCAGGGATCAGGCGGAGAACGACATATGCGCTGGCAGGGCGGACGGACGGGCGGCGGGGTCGAGGACCGGCGCGGCATGGGCGGCGGCGCCATTGCAGGCGGCGGCATCGGCGTGGGCGTCCTGGCCCTGATCGGCTATTTCGTCTTCGGCATAGACCCATCCACCACGACCCAGTTGGCCAGCCAGCTGGGCGGGGTCGGCGCCTCGGAACAGCAGGGACAGGTCGGCACGCCCAAGGATCAGGCCGGACGCTTTGTCGATGTGATCGGCAGCAACATCGACGATGTCTGGTCCCAGAAGCTGAAAGGCTATCAACCGCCGAAGGTCGTGATCTACGAACAGGGCACCCAGACCGGCTGCGGCTATGGCCAGTCGGCCATGGGCCCCTTTTACTGCCCCACTGACAAGACCGTCTATCTGGACCTGGGCTTCTGGCAGGAGATGGAGACCCAGCTGGGCGCATCCGGCGCCGACTTCGCCCGCGCCTATGTCATAGCCCATGAGTTCGGCCACCACGTCCAGACCCTGACGGGAACCTCGGATCAGGTTCGCCAGGCCCAACAACGTGCGCGCGGCCAGGGCGAGGCCAATCGGTATTCCGTCGCGCTGGAGCTCCAGGCCGACTGCTACGCCGGTGTCTGGGCCAAGAACGCCGCGGCCGTCTCGAACGGTCAGGTCGCGCTGGAGCCCGGCGACATCGAGGAAGGCATGAAAACCGCCCAGGCCATCGGCGACGACACCCTGCAACGGCGCGGCGGCGGACGTGTCTCGCCCGAAAGCTTCACCCACGGTTCCTCGGCCCAGCGGGTCGAATGGCTGCAGCGCGGCTATCAGTCGGGCGACCCCGCGTCCTGCGACACCTTCGGCGGCGCCTGATCGCCGCCTGTTTCCCACAAAGATTGATTGACTGACGATGCATGACCGCGCCGGAAAGACCGCACGCCCCGAAGACCTGATCGACCTGGACGCCCTGCTCGACGCCTATGAGAGCGTGCGGCCAGACTTGGCCGATCCGACGCAGCGGGTCGTCTTCGGAACCTCGGGCCACAGAGGCTCCAGCCTGGACGGCGCCTTCAACCAGGCCCACATCCTGGCCATCGCGCAATCCATCGCCGAATACCGCTCAGCGCAAGGCGTCGATGGCCCGCTGTTTCTGGCCCGCGACACCCACGGCCTGTCCGAGCCGGCCTTCCGCACCACGCTGGAGGTGCTGGTCGCCAACGGCGTCGAGGTGCTGATCGACGCCCGCGACGGCTTCACCCCGACGCCCGCCGTGTCGCACGCCATCCTGACCCATAACCGCGCGGATGCGCGCCGAAACCCGTCAAGATTGGCGGACGGCGTTCTGATCACCCCGTCGCACAATCCGCCCCGCGACGGCGGCATCAAATACAATCCCCCCTCGGGCGGCCCGGCCGGGGGCGAGGCCACATCCGCCATCGCGGCCCGCGCCAACCAGCTTATCGAGGGCGGCCTGACCGAGGTGCGCCGCGTTCCGTTCGCTCAGGCCCATGCGACGGCCGGCCGGTTCGACTATCTGTCCGCCTATATCGACGACCTGCCCAACGTTCTGAATCTGGACGCCATTCGAAACGCCGGGGTGCGTATCGGCGCCGATCCGCTGGGCGGGGCGGCCGTGGCCTATTGGGGCGAGATCGCAACGCGCCATCGGCTGAACCTGACCGTGGTCAATGACGCCGTCGATCCGCGCTGGGCCTTCATGCCGTTGGACGCCGACGGCAAGATCCGCATGGACTGTTCGTCGCCTTCGGCCATGGCCGGTCTGATCGGCATGATGCAGGGCGGCTCGGCCTACGACGTGGCCTTCGGCAATGACGCCGACGCGGATCGCCACGGCATCGTCACCCCCGACGCCGGCCTGATGAACCCCAACCATTTCCTGGCCGCCGCCATCGCCTATCTGTTCGCCCATCGCCCTGGCTGGGGCGCGGAGGTGGCGGTGGGCAAGACCCTGGTCTCGTCGTCCATGATCGACCGGGTCGTCGCCGGTCTGGGCCGGCAGCTCTTGGAAGTCCCCGTCGGCTTCAAACATTTCGTGCCTGGCCTGTTGGATGGAACGGTCGGCTTCGGCGGCGAGGAATCGGCCGGCGCGTCCTTCCTGCGCCACGATGGAACGGTCTGGACCACCGACAAGGACGGCATCCTGTTGTGCCTGCTCGCCGCCGAGATTCAGGCCCGCACGGGCGAGAGCGCCAGCCAACTTTACGCCGGCCTGACCGACCAGTACGGCGCCCCCGCCTACGCCCGCGTCGACGCTCCCGCCTCCCGCGCGGAAAAGGCGCGCCTGGCCGCGCTCAGCCCCTCTGACGTTTCGGCGACCACCCTGGCCGGGCAGCCCATCGCCGACATCCTGACCAAGGCGCCCGGTAATGGCGAGGCCATCGGCGGCCTGAAGGTCGTCACCGCCGACGCCTGGTTCGCCGCCCGCCCCTCGGGCACCGAGGATGTCTATAAGATCTACGCCGAATCCTTCCTCGGCCCCGATCATCTGACCCAGGTTCAGGACGAGGCCAAGGCCGTGGTGTCCGCCGCTTTGGCGAGTTGAAACCTGCCTAGCCGACCGTGATCTGCATCGGCCGCTCGACGAACAGGCGCGGGCCGCGCAGGTCCAGGATGACGCGGCGATCCTCAAACGCCGCCATCCCCACCAGGGCCTTGGGAAAGCCCGGCACGGCCACGTCGTCATAGATGGCCACGGCCGCCTGCCGATAAAGTTCGTCGCCGATGGTCAGGGTGCGGACGATCACCGTCTCGGCGCCCACCACGCCGCCCAGCACGATGCTCTGGCCCGGCGTCCGCGCGCGCCCGTCCAGCAGGCCCGCAGCCTGCGCCGTCTCGCGCGTGAGGGCCAGCACGGCCGAGGCGCCCGTGTCGATCACCGCATCGACCGCCGCCCCCTCCACCGTGATCGCCGCCTGCAGCGCCTTGCCCGCCCGCGTCACCGCGATGGATGCGGCTCCCGGCGGCGGCGCCCAGCCGTCTCGCGACATCAGCCTGATCCGACGCCGGCGGGTATCCAGTTCCAGGATCAGTTCGCGCAGCACGTCCTGGCCCAGGATCAGAGGCGCGCCCAGTCCCTTGTCGCTGGCCAGCGGCCCCAGACCCAGTATGGCGGCGCGCAAACCGTCCAGCCGCACCGCCTGGGCGCCGCCGATCTGGACGTCCAATGTCGCGCCGCGCCCGACCTGGGCCTGACCGCCGACGCCATAGGCCACCATGGGGATGTCGAACACCTGGGTCAGGCCCAGGGTCGCGACCAGCGAACGGTCGATCACCGAATACTGCGCGCCGGAATCGATCAGCGCCCGCACAGGCCGCCCATTCACCGAGACCTCCACCGTGGGGGTGCTGGCGCGCGGCTCGGCGTAGCCTAGCCAGTCGCTCGCCCCGGCGGCGGGAAAGACCACCGTCGGCGCCTTCCACAGCACATGGTCGCGCAGCCACCAGGCCCCGCCCACGCCCCCGGCGATCAGCCCCAGCCGGATCAGAAGATCGCGTCGTCTCATGCGTCTGACATGGACTGTCGCGGCGGCGGGCGCCAGCGGGGCGATGTCGCAACGCCCGTTCTCTCACCACTTACGCTCCGTCATCCTCACCCCTGTGGCGAGGTTCCATAATCCCGGCATGTCCACAAGATGCGCGAGCGGCAGGACCCCGAGGGTACGGCTCCCAATCAGCGACACAGGCGGCATGAAATTGCCGCGACGCCCCGATTTTGCGCTGTGGATGCGGCCGCACCGTCACAGCACCTGGCAAGCCGACAAAATCATACCTGTATTGGCCAGAAACCGGATGACGCCGCGCCGTTCGCTGGTTACGACCAAGCCGCCATGACGACTTCCAGCGCCCGCTACGTCTCGACCCGAGGCCAATCGCCCGAAACCGATTTCTCCGACGCCCTGCTGCGGGGCATCGCGCCCGACGGCGGCCTCTATATGCCGACCGCCTGGCCCGCCCTGTCGCCCGACGCATGGACCGGCGAGGCGGACTACAAACGCATCGCCCTTCAGGTCCTGACGCCCTTCGTCGGCGACGCCCTGCCGACCGGCGCCCTGGAACGGGCGCTGGATCGGCTGGCGGCCGGCTTCGACCATCCGATGGTCACGCCCCTGGTGGAGCTGGAGCCGGGTCTGTTCGTGCTGGAGCTTTTCCACGGTCCGACCGCGGCCTTCAAGGACCTGGCCATGCAGCTGGTCGCCAGTCTGACGGACGAGGCCTTGGCCGCCTCGGGCGAGCGGCTGACCATTCTGACCGCCACGTCGGGCGACACGGGCGCGGCCGCCGTGCGCGCCTTCGCCGGGGCGAAATCCGTCGATCTGGTCGTGCTGCACCCGCTGGATCGCGTCTCGCCGATCCAGCGCAAACAGATGACGACGGTCCAGGCGGACAATGTGCTGAACCTGGCCGTGCGTGGCGATTTCGACGACTGCCAGCGGTTGGTGAAGGGGCTTCTGGCCGACGACGCCCTGCGCGCGCGGGGCCGCCTGTCGTCGGTCAACTCCATCAACTGGGCGCGGCTGGCGGGTCAGATTCCCTATTATGTCTCCGCCACCGCCCAGTTGGGTCAGGCCGCGACCTTCGTCGTCCCGACCGGCAATTTCGGCGACGCCTTCGCCGGCATCGCCGCGACCCGGATGGGACTGCCGTCTAACGGCTTCGTCGCGGCGGTGAACCAGAACGACGCCCTGGCCCGCGCGCTCAACGACGGCCTCTATTCGCGCCGTCCGGCGGTGGAGAGCGGCAGCGTCTCCATGGATGTTCAGGCGCCGTCCAACTTCGAACGGCTGGTGTTCGAGGCGACCGGCCGCGATGCCGACGCCACCCGCACGGTGTTCGAAAGCTTCGCCCGCGACGGCGCAGCAGCCTTCGATCCGGCCCTGCTGGCGGCCCTCCGCGCCGAGGTTTCGGCCGTCTCGATCGACGAGGACGAGACTCGCGCCGAAATCGCCTACGCCTATGAGGCCTGGGGCCGCGTCATCTGTCCGCACACGGCCGTCGCCCTCGCCGCCGCCCGGCGGCAGGATCGCGCCAAGGGGCCGGTCGTCGCCCTGTCCACCGCCCATCCGTCCAAGTTCGGCGCCTTCGTCTCGAACGTGCTGGGCTTCGAACCCGAGCCCGCAAACGTCGTCGCCGCCCTGGGCGACAAGCCCGAGCGGTTAACGGTCGTCGATGGAACAATGGCGGCGGCGCGGGATGCGGTGGCGGCCTTTTCAGGCCGCCACTGAACCCGAGCTTAGCGTCGACCGCCGCCGGTCAGGGCGCGCAGGAGCAGCAGGCCGACGCCGGCGACCGACAGGGTGGTGACCAGCGGACGCTTGCGCGCCTCGGCCGCGACGGTGCGGGCCTTGTCGCGATAGTCGGCGGGCGCCTTCTCGACCAGGCGATCCACGGCGTCCATGGCCTTGCCGAAGGTCTCCAGCGACTTGCCCTTGGCGTCGTTATAGGCGCCTTCGACCTGCATCTTCTGGTCGCCGACCAGATTGCCGAAAGCCTTCTGCGCCTTGCCCTGCACCTGCGAAGCGGCGCCGTTGATCTGTTCGTCAGTCATGATGTCATCCTCGGGGAGAGCGGCGGTTTTCGCCGTTGATCACAGAAATCCCGGCTGTCGCTTTCGGTTCCCGCAATGGCGCCGCTTCAGGCCATTTCCACCGCCCGCCAGTGGTCCAGGCGGCGCAGGAACACGGCCGGGTCCTTGGGCGTGACCAGGTTGGCCGGGTCGTGAAAGATGCGGTCGTGCAGCCGCGTGACCGTGAAGCGCAGGGCGGCGGCCTCGCCCAGGCGCGGCAGAGCCACGCGCTCGGCGGGGCTCAGGGGCCGCACGGCCTCGTAGCCGCGCTGGAAGGCCGCCAGGGCCTCGGGCATGGGCCGTCCCTCGGCGTCGAAGCCCCAGGCCGACAGGGCGATGGCCAGGTCATAGGCGAAGGCGCCGTCGCAGCCGAAATAGAAGTCGATGACCGCCGACACCGCCCCATCCGCGAACAGCACATTATCGGGGAAGTAGTCGGCGTGGATCGCCCCGCCCGGCAGGTCGTCCGTGAACGGATCGCCCAGCCGCGTCAACGCCGCCTGGACCTGTTTCAACAGCGCCCGGTCCGTATCCGAGGCGCGCGTGAGCCCCCCGGCGCACCGATCCGCCAGTTTCCGCCAGACCGCCGGCCCCACCGGATTGGCGCGACGCAGGGGAAAATCGGCCGCCGTCTGGTGCAGGCGCGCCAGGACCGCGCCCGCCGCCGCCTGATCCGCCGCGTCAGGATGGCGCAGCCAGGCGCCGGTCTTCCATTCGATCACCGCCGCCGCCCGATCGTTCAGCCGCCCCAGCCAGCCGCCCGACCGATCCGAAATCGGCATCGGGCAGGAAAAGCCCCGCCCCGCCAGATGGGCCGTCAGCCCCAGGCAGAACGGCAGGGAGGCGGCGTCGGTCCGCCCCTCGAACAGGGTCAGGACGAACCGTCGCGTCACGCCGTCCTGCTGCGTCTCCAGCCGGTAGTTGGTGTTCTCCACCCCCTCGGCGATGGCGGTCAGCGACACCGCCTCGCCGATGTCATAGCCGGTCAGAAAGGCGCGCGCCTGGTCCAGGGAAACGGAGGTGAAGACGGCCATGGACCTAATTCAGCCCCACATCGGCGCGGCGCGCACGGACGATCTCGGCCAGGTCCGCCATGATGCTCTCGGTCGTGGCCCAGCGCCCGGCGCCGCGCCCGCGACAGCGCCACACCCGGCCGTCAGCGCCATAGACTTTCAGCGCATTGCCCTCGCCGCACAGGTTGGAGAACAGGGGGTCGCCATGGTCGGCGTTCAGCGACACGGACGGGCTGATCACCCCATCCTTCAGATGGGCGGCGCCGATCTGGCGAACCCCGCCCTCGGCGGAGGTTTCCTCGGTCAGGTGGTCGCGCGGCACGTCGCCATCGGGCGACCGGCCGAACGCCTCGTGGCACAGCAGGCGCACCTTGGCCGCCGCATCCAGACCTTCGAGGTCCGACGACGGATCTTCCTCCGCGAAGCCCGCCGCGCGGGCGTCGGCCAGGGCCTCGCTGAAGGCCGCGCCGTCGCCCAGCCGCTCCAGCATGAAGTTGACCGTGCCGTTCAGCACCGCCTCGAACCCGACCACCTCGCCGGCCGCGCGGGCGGCGCGCACCGTTTCGACCATGGGCGCCCCGCCGCCGACCGAGGCCGACCAGAAGACGCGACGGCCGTGCTGTCGGGCCAGGTCCTGCAAGCCGCCGGGATCGCGGCTGACCGCCTGCTTGTTGGCGCTGGCCACGTCGCAGCCCGCCTCCAGCGCGGCGCGGATCACCGCATGACCCGCCTCGCCCTCCGACAGGGCCTCCAACACGATGTCAGGTTTGCGCGACAGCAGGTCGTCGGCGCTGGCCGTGAACAGAGAGGGCGGGCAGGCCACGTCGCGGGCCTTGTTCGGATTGCGCACCAGCACCCCGACGACGTCGTATCGTGGATCGGCCAGCAGCCGGCCCAGCACCCCGCCGCCCACCACGCCGCACCCGGCGACCGCCACCCTCAGCGGCGGCAGGGCCGGGGCCGGCCCGGGGGGCGCCGACTTGTCGCCGATCACCGTGCCGTCCGCCCGGTCCAGCGCCGCCACCTCGATCTCGACCCCACGGCTTTCGCCCAGGTCGATGGCGTCGTGCTGCACCAGGGCCCCGCCCAGCTTGCGCGCCACGTCCCAGGACGCGCGGCGATAGCGCAGGGCCGGGGCCGTCTTGTCGTTGGGATCGTGGTCGTAGAGACCGTCCACATCCTTGACCAGCCGCACCTTCTTCAACCCCAGTTCGGCCGCCAGGAAAACCGCCGTCAGGTCCGATCCGCCGCGTCCCAGCAAGGCCACCCGCCCGTCCGGCCGCACGGCGCCGAAACCGGGCACCACCACAACCTCATGCCGGTCCAGCGCCTGTTTCAGATGATCGGCGCGCAGGCCGCAGGGTCGCGAATGTTCCGGCTCGCCTTCCGCCACAATGCCCAGTTCGCGCACCGACAGGGCGCAGGCGTCCAGGCCGATCCGGTCGCAGGCGATGGCGACCAGGGCCGCCGACTTTTCCTCGCCCAGGGCCACATAGCCGGGCAGCAGGTCGTTGGAATGGGTTAAGCCCAACGCCCGCGCCTCGCTCAGCAGCCGATCCGTCGCCCCGCCGAAGGCCGAGACCACCGCCACCACCTTTCGCCCCGCCCGGACATGACCATAGACGGCCGAGGCCACCAGCGGCGCCTCTGCCGGGCTTCGCAGGATGGACGAGCCGAACTTCAGCACCACGACTTCGGGGGCGGGATCGGCGGCGAGCCGACAATCGGGATTGAGCGGTTCGGATGTCTCTACGACGGCGAGGGAGGCGGACATGGGGTTCTCGGATTTCTGCGTGGAGCGTGGGGTGAAAAGAAAAACCCCGCCTGGCGGACCGGGCGGGGTTCGGGTTCTGCGTTCGCCTGTGTTCGGCGTGCTAAACTCGTCCCGCCCGACTGGGCATGGTGGTGGCGCCGGTCGTGCCGCCGATAATGGTTCCGCCGAGGGTCGCGCCCATGCCGAAGACCGTCGCGGCGAGGCCGGCGACGGTGGTGACTTCGGCGATGAACGAGCGCTGCGGCACGGGACAGGTCCGGTTGAAATCTTGGCCTAGGGTGATTGGCGCACCCCCGGTCTGTCAAGCGGCCGTGGATGATTTTTTCACGACAGCGCCATTTGCGTTCTTTTTGCACCTCGCGTCATCGCCCGAGCCCTGCATTGAGGTCGAATTTTCCGCTTGACCGGTGCCGCCTGTTTGATCAACGTAAAGTCACTCATCAAGACCGGCTGAGGGATTAGGCCCTTTGACGCCGGGGCAACCATCGGGTTCCGCCCGAAACGGTGCCAACTCCTGCGGGGTCCTTCGGGGTCGCGAGAGATGAGTGGAGCATCGACGAGGCGACGCTCCACGATCTGTCACCGCATCGAGCCTTGCTGAGGCGAGAACGATGCGGACGACGATTGATGACCCTGGCTGAAACATCCCTGCTTGAAGAGCCCTTCTGTCGGCCCCAGCCGATCGACGCGCCGGCCGTGCGCGAACCGACGCGCGAACGCGGCGGGGCCCGTGACGTCATCGTCTCCATCCCCGCCGACTTCCGCCTGACTTCGGGCGAAAAACTGAACCAACCCAATATCGTGGGCCGCCTTCATGGCCGGGCGGGCGCGCCCGTCGTCGTCGTCGCGGGCGGCATTTCCGCGGGGCGTTTCGTCCACCGCACCGAGACCAACGGCCTGGGCTGGTGGTCGGGCGCCGTGTCGGTGCGCGGCCCTATCGACCTGAGCCGCTTCCAGGTTCTGGCCGTGGATTTCGCCCCCGGCGCCGAGTTTCTGGACACGCCCGTCACCATCACCACCCAGGATCAGGCGCGCCTGCTTGCCTTGGTGCTGACCCATCTGAAGATCGAGCGGATCGCCGCCTTCGTCGGCTGCTCCTACGGCGGCATGGTCGCCCTGGCCTTCGCGGAACTGTTTCCCGACTGGGCCGAGCAGCTGATCGTCGTGTCCGCCGCCCACCGCGCCCACCCCCAGGCCACGGCCTGGCGCGGCATCCAGCGCCGCATCCTGCAGTTCGCCGTCGCCGCCGGTCGCCCGGAGGAAGGCGTCGCCCTGGCCCGCGAACTGGCCATGACCACCTATCGCACGGCCGAGGAGTTCCACGACCGTTTCGATACGACCGCGCCTGCGGCCGTCGGCGGCGCCTATCCTGTGTGCGACTATCTGACGGCGCGGGGCCGGGCCTACCGCACCCACACCACCCCGGCCCGCTGGCTGTCGATGTCCGATTCCCTGGATCGCCACAGCGTGACGCCCGAGGCCATTTCAACCCCCGTCACCCTGATCGGCTTCACTTCCGACCGGCTGGTGCCGATCGACGACATCCGCGAACTGGCCGCGCGGCTGCCGACCCTGTGGCGCTTCGTCGAGGCGCCCTCCCTCTATGGCCACGACGCCTTTCTGAAGGAGGACGCCTTCGTGGGCGACATCCTCCGCGCCGCCTTCAAGGACATCAAAGCATGACTTCCCGTCCCGCCAATCCGCACACCATCGCCGCCCGCACGGGCGTGGATTCGGACACGGCACATGGCGCGGTCATGCCCCCGCTCTATCTGTCATCCAACTATTCCTTCGCGGGCTTCGAGCAGAAGCGGAAGTATGACTACAGCCGCTCGGGCAATCCGACGCGCGACGTCCTGGCCGAGACCCTGACCGAGCTGGAAGGCGGCGCGGGCGCCGTGATCACCGCCACCGGCATGGCCGCGGTCGACCTGCCCCTTGCCCTGCTGGAGCCGGGCGATCTTCTGATCGCGCCGCACGACTGTTACGGCGGCACCTGTCGCCTGCTGAACGCCCGCGCCAAGAAGGGCCATTTCGAGCTGCTGCTGGTCGACCAAGGCGATCCCGTCGCCCTGGAGGCGGCCCTGGCGTTGAAGCCCAGGCTGGTGCTGGTCGAAACCCCGTCCAACCCCCTGCTGCGCCTGGTCGACGTCGCCGACATCTGCACCCGCGCCCATGCGGCGGGCGCCAAGGTCGTCTGCGACAACACCTTCCTGTCGCCCGCGCTGCAGAACCCGATCAAGCTGGGCGCCGACTTCGTGGTTCACTCCACGACCAAGTTCATCAACGGCCATTCCGACGTGGTGGGCGGCGCCGTCATCTCGGCCGACGCCGAGGATCATCAGACCCTGGCCTGGTGGGCCAACTGCACCGGCGTGACCGGATCGCCGTTCGACGCCTATCTGACCCTGCGCGGCGTACGCACACTGTTCGCCCGCATCGAGCGCCAGCAGGCCACGGCGGGCAAGATCGCCGAGTTGTTGAACGCCCATCCGGCGGTCAAGGTCGTCCACTATCCCGGCCTGAAGTCCCACCCCAGCCATGCCCTGGTCGCCGCCCAGCAGGCCGGCCCCGGCGCCATGCTCAGCTTCGAGCTGGAAGGCGGGACCGGCGCCGTGCGCGACCTGGTCGAAGCGCTGGAGATTTTCACCCTGGCGGAATCGCTGGGCGGGGTCGAAAGCCTGATCGCCCACCCCGCCACCATGACCCACGCCGCCATGACGCCGGAGCAGCGCGCCACCGCCGGGATCGGCGACGGCCTGGTGCGCCTGTCTGTCGGGCTGGAGCATGTCGAGGATCTGATCGGCGACCTGTTCCCGGCCTTGGACGCCCTGGCGCCCGTCAAGGCGGAAGCCGCATAAGTTTTCGCTTGCAGAGGGGACCGAACCGGGGCACATGCGCCGCCCCGGCCGCGGTCCCTTCGTCTATCGGTTAGGACGTCAGGTTTTCAACCTGAAAAGAGGGGTTCGACTCCCCTAGGGACTGCCACCGGCGACGCCTCCACGACCGTTCCGATCCGCCGCGTCGAGCGAACGCTCCGCCCCCGGATTAACCTTCTGGTAATCACTATGTTCGGATCGCGGCGGTAAGCCTTTCGATTCACAGACTTTTTTCGGCCGCACTCAGGAACTATCCACAGGGACTGTGGTTAATCCACCGTGAACGCGGCGCAGAAGCGCCCTCCCCTCCCGCACCGAGATCGTCATGTTTATCGCCATCGCCCGCCCGGCGGTGGAGCCCCAAGGCCCCGACGCCGTCGCCGTCCCCGGCTCTCCCGCCATCGCTGAACTGTCGCCCCGCGCCCTCCATGCGCGCCTTCTCGAAAACGCCGCCTTGCGCCGCCTGCGCGGGCTGGAACGCCGTCGCGAGCATCGGCTCGACGATGCCGAATACTGGCTTCACGCCGCCCCCATCGCCGTTCGGAAAGCCAGCGCCCTGCGCGAGGAACGCAGCTTCTCGCCCCTGCCGTGACGGACTTCACCTACCTCAGATAACTTTGTTTGGCATCAGGGGTTGTCCAAACGGCCTTTGATGTCGACAAGGAGGGGCATGGCCGCTCGCGTCGCGACACTCTCCGTCGGAAAGGCGATCCTGGTCACGGGGGGCGCCGGCTATGTCGGCGCCCATGTGTGTGAAGGCCTGGCCGCCGCAGGATACCGCCCCGTCGTCCTGGACAATCTGTCAACGGGCCGTCGCGCCTTCGCGCGTTGGGGGCCGCTGATCGAGGGGGATGTCTGGGACGCCGAACTGGTGCGTCGGACCCTGGTCGAGCATGACATCCGCGCCGTCCTGCATTTCGCCGCCTCCTCCGTCGTGCCGGAATCGGTGCGCGCGCCGCTCGACTGTTATCGCAACAATTTGGGCGGGCTGTTCGGCCTGTTGGGCGGGATGCGGGCGGCGGGCGTGAACACCCTCGTCTTCTCCAGCACCTGCGCCGTCTATGGCGATCCCGGCGCCGGGCCGATCATCGAGGAGCAGGCGCCGGCGCCCGTCACCCCCTATGGCCGCTCCAAACTGGGGTGCGAACAGATTCTGGCCGACGCCGCCGCCGCCCACGGCCTGAACGCCGTCGCCCTGCGCTATTTCAACGCCAGCGGGGCCTCGGCGTGCGGCCTGATCGGCGAGGACCGGCCGGTCGAGACCCACCTGATCCCGCGCGCCATGATGGCCCTGAAGGGCGGCGTCGACGACTTCGCCGTCTATGGAACCGACTATCCCACGCCGGACGGCACGGCGATCCGCGACTATGTCCATGTGTCGGACCTGGCCCAGGGACATCTGTCGGCCCTGGCGCAACTGCTGGATGGACGCCGCGGCTTTGCGGCCTACAATCTCGGCGCCGGCCAGGGCCATTCGGTGCGTCAGGTTCTGGCGGCGATCATGCGCCATAGCGGCCTGCGGCTGCCCGACGTATCGGGCGAACGCCGCGCTGGCGATCCGGCGCATCTGGTCGCCGACATCGCCCTGGCCCGCCGGGACCTGGGCTTTGCGCCGCGCCAGTCCGACCTGTCCGCCATCGTCGCCAGCGCCTGGGCCTGGCACAACCGCCTCAGCGCAGTTCGGGCATCCGGCGGCGCAGCGAGGCTTTCAGTTTTTCCAGCTTCTGGCCTGCGGATTTCGGCCGCACCCGCTTGCGATGCTCCAGCCCCGCGCCCCAGCGGGCATGGACCGGCGCGTCCAGATGCGGATGGCGGTCGTGCTGATGGACGATGGGGCTGATCCCGCCGTCGGGATTGACCACATGCCCGTCTGCGAACCTCAGCCGCTCGCCGGGCGTCAGGCCCAGCGTCGCCACCCGGCCATAGTTGGCCCGCACCGTCGCCCCGACCAGCCCCCGATGGATGGCCAGGTTGAAGGCCGCCTGATCGGCGCCGAACGCGCCGCCGATCTCCGAACGCGGCGCGGACGCCAGGGCCAGGATCAGCCGCGACAGACGCGAAACCTCTGCACGCGGCCCGACCAGCGTCCCCACGCACAGACAGGCCCTGTCCGCCATCCGATCCGCCTGAGCCTGGCCAAACAGGGCGCGCAGATATTTCATGTTGAAGGCGTGGTCCGCCAGCGGCCCGTCCGCCTCCACGAAGGCCTCTAGTCCTTGCGGCGCGGGATCGAAGGGCGGGGCCTGGAAGATCACGTCGCGTACGTCGCAGGCCAGGGCTGCGCCCGGCCGGTCGCCTAGCAGGCCCGCAAAGGCGACGAACCGCTGCATCACCGGATGGGGCGTCCAGCCGCGCCAAACCGGCGCATCCACGGCCATCACCTCATGACGGGCCAGAAAGGCGCGCAGGTCCGCGTCCTGGTCCACCACCAGAGCGACCGCCCCGTCGAACACGGCCCGCAGCGAGGTCACGAAGGGGGCGATGTCGGCGGCGTCGTATCCCGTGGCAAAGCCAACCACCGCATCGCCATCGGGCAGGGGCGCGAACGCTTCCGTCGCCGCCAGCGCCTGGGCCAGCCAGTCCAGATAGTCCGACCGCGCCGCCCCCTGTTTCATGGCCTCAGCGGTCGCCCATCAGTTCGGCGAACCGGTCGAACAGATACAGGCTGTCGGTCGGTCCGGGCGAAGCCTCGGGGTGGTGCTGGACGCTGAAGATCGGCTTGTCTTTCACCGCGATGCCGCAATTGGTGCCGTCGAACAGGCTGACGTGGGTTTCGGTCACGGCCTGGGGCAGGCTGTCGCGGTCCACGGTGAAGCCGTGGTTCATCGACACAATCTCGACCTTGCCGGTGGTCAGATCCTTGACCGGATGGTTGGCGCCGTGGTGGCCCTGCTCCATCTTCACCGTCTTGGCGCCCAGGGCCAGGGCCAGCATCTGGTGGCCCAGGCAGATGCCCATCAGGGGCTTGCCGCTGGCGACCAGCTTCTGGATTTCCGGCACGGCGTATTCGCCGGTCGCGGCCGGATCGCCCGGACCGTTCGACAGGACCACGCCGTCGGGATTGCGGGCCAGAACCTCTTCCGCCGTCGTCGTGGCGGGAACCACGGTGATCCTGGCGCCGGTCGAGGCGAGAGCGCGCAGGATGTTGCGCTTCACCCCATAGTCGATGACAACGACAGTCTTGCCGCCGGCGACGGTGGGATAGCCTTCCGGCCAGTCCCAGACGCCCTCGTTCCACTCGAAGGCTTGCAGGGTCGAAGCAGGCTTGGCCAGATCCAGACCGACCAGGCCGGTCCAGGCCTTGGCCTGGGCGACCAGGGCGTCCAGGTCGAACTCGCCGTTCGGGTCATGGGCGATCACCGCGTGGGGCGCGCCCTTGTCGCGGATGATCTTGGTCAGGGCGCGGGTGTCGACGCCGGCCAGGCCGACGACGCCGCGCCGCTTCATCCAGTCGTCGAAACTGGCGTCCGAGCGATAGTTGGCCGGATCGGTCGGGAGGTCGCGGAAGATCGCGCCGCGCGCAGAGGTGTCGGACCCGCCGCCCATCTGTTCGATGTCTTCGACGTTCGTGCCGACATTGCCGACGTGCGGGAAGGTGAAGGCCAGGATCTGGCTCATGTAGGACGGGTCGGTCAGGATTTCCTGATAGCCGGTCATGGCGGTGTTGAAGACCACCTCGCCCAGGACCGAACCCACGGCGCCGACGCCGATCCCCTGCAGGATGGTGCCGTCGGCCAGTGCGAGGACGCCCGTCGCGCCCGGAAGAATCTTGGTCGTCATGGGCGCGCTCCTAAAACCGAATCCCGCCCGAACCGGGGCGGGACGCAAACGGCCGGGTCGTTAGGCCCTGCCGCTCGCGCCGTCAACCACGGCTCAACGCCCATCGCTGATGGAGGCCGGTCCGACCAGTTGGAAGGTCGCCGTCACTCCGCCCTGCGCGTGGGGCGCCAGCCAGATGTCGAACAGACCCGGCTCGATCCGATAGGTCTCGTCCGCCCCGATGAAGCCCAGCTGGCGGGCGTTCAGGGTGAAGCTGACCTTGCGGCTCTCGCCGGGGCGCAAGGCCACCCGCTTGAAGTCCTTCAGCAGCCGCCCCGGCTGGGTCAGGCTGGCCACCCGGTCATGGATATAGAGTTGCACCAGCTCCTCGGCCGCGTGTCGGCCGGTATTGGTCACGGCAACCGCCACCTCGAGCGTCCCGGCCCAGGGCAACTGATCCGTCGCCATCTCGATCGGCCCGTATGTGATCGCCCCATAGGTCAGGCCGTAGCCGAACGGATAAAGCGCCGTATTGGGGGTCTCGCGATAGCGGGACTTGTACTCCTCGGTCGCCAGATCGGGATTGGCCGGGCGGCCGGTCGTCTTGCGGTCGTAGGAATAGGGCTGCTGGCCCGACTTGTGCGGGAAGCTGACAGGCAGGCGGGCGGACGGGCCGTGATCGCCGAAGATCACATCGGCGACCGCATGGCCCATCTGTTCGCCCAGGAACCAGGTCACGACGATGGCCTGGGCGTTCTTGACATTGCCTTCCAGCGCCAGGCCCCGGCCGTTTCTCAGCAGGACGACCATGGGCTTGCCCAGGGCCGCCATGGCGTCGACCAGCGCCATCTGCGGGGCCGGCACCACGATCTCGGTGCGCGACTGGGCCTCGCCCGACATATTGGTCGCCTCGCCGATAGCCAGAACGATGACCTCGGCGTCGCGGGCGGCGGCGACAGCCTGTTCGATCCCGCCGTCCAGCGGCGTCTCCACGCCCGAACCGCGCGCGATGGTCAGGTTCTGCGGATCGCGCATGGCGGCGCGGAAGCCGGTCTCCAGCGAGACCCGCCGCTCGGGCGCGCCCCAGATGGTCCACGGCCCCCACACATTGTCCACGTCGTCTGCGAACGGGCCGACCAGGGCGATCTTGCGGCCCTTGTCCAGCGGCAGCAGGTCCTGCTCGTTCTTCAGCAGAACCACCGACTTGCGTCCCGCCTCGCGCGACAGTTCGATGTGTTCGCGCGATCCCACCACGGCCTTTTCGCGCGCAGCGTCGGTGCCGCGATAGGGATCGTCGAACAGGCCCAGCGCCGCCTTGGCGGTCAGGACGCGACGCACCGCCTCGTCCAGCCGCGCCATCGACACCTCGCCCGAGGCCACCAGGCCGGGCAGATGCTCCATATACAGGCCCGACACCATCGACACGTCGACCCCGGCGTTGAAGGCCAGGCGCGTGGCGTCGCGGCCGTCCTCGGCAAAGCCGTGGGCCACCAGTTCCTGCTCGGAGGTGTAGTCCGAGACCACGAAGCCTTCGAAGCCCCACTCTCCGCGCAGGATGTCGGTCAGCAACTTGCGGCTGCCCGAGGCCGGCACGCCGTTCACATCGTTGAAGGCGCTCATGATCGACAGGGCGCCGGCGTCCACCGACGCCTTGAACGGCGGCAGGAACACCCCGCGCAGCGTCTGTTCGCTCATGTCGGTGGTGTTGTATTCGACGCCGCCCACGGCGGCGGAATAGGCGGCCATGTGTTTGGCGGTGGCCAGGACCGCGTCACGGTCGTCCAGGCCCTTTTCGCCTTGGAAGCCGCGCACCCGGGCGGCGGCCAGCAGGTTGTTCAGCAGCACGTCCTCGCCCGCGCCCTCGACGTTGCGGCCCCAGCGCTGGTCTCGCGCCACGTCCACCATCGGCGCATAGGTCTGGTGCACGGCCGAGGCCGCCGTCTCCACCGCCGCCGCGCGTGCGGTCCGATAGGCCAGTTCGGTGTCGAACGCCGCCGCCTCGGCCAGGGGCACGGGGAAGATGGTCGACAGGCCGTGGATCACGTCGGCGGCGAACAGCAGCGGGATCTTCAGCCGGCTTTCCTCCATCGCCACCTGCTGGATGCGACGGCCCGCCTCGGCGCCGATGCCGTTGAACAGCGACCCGACCTTGCCCTCGCGGATCAGGGCGGTGACGCGCGCGGGATCGCCCGTGCCGTCCAGCGGATTCACGGCCGTCGGCATCCAGCGGAACGGATCGGCCAGCAGATTCAACTGCCCGGCCTTCTCCTCGACCGTCATGGCCGCGATCAGATCCTCGATCCTCTGGCGGTGGCGGGCGATGGTGCGGGACGCTTGGGCGGAAACAGGCATGGGGAAGACTCCGGCGCCCATCAGGGCCAAAAGCCCCAGGCCAGACAAGAAATTTCTACGGGAAGCCGCAGGCTTGAGAGGTCGCGTCAACAGTGGCGCTCCTTCAGGGACGAGATCGAGCAGCGAAGCTCAGACGCCTAGCCTCTGGCGACCGACCGCTTCAACCCCCGCCGACGATGTAAATGATGTAACGGCCGCCCGCCCGATCAAGGTCCGTTTCAGCGCCGTGATCGACATGGCCGCCGTCGCTCTGTCGGGGATGCGCCCCGTTCGGCCCCCGCCTATCCCAGGGCGATGTCCAGGAACATCATCCCCACCAGACCGATCATCAGCCCGATCATCGAGCCCTCGCCCTTGGACTTCTCGCGCGTTTCGGGAATGATCTCGGCGGTCACGACATAGATCATGGCGCCGGCCGCCAGACCCAGGCCCCACGGCAGCGCGCCGGGAACCAGATCGACCACGCTGGCCCCGATCAGTCCGCCGACCGGTTCGACCAGGCCGGACGCCAGCGCCGCCAGGAAGGCCGGCCAGCGTCCATAGCCCAGGGTCGCCATCGCGGCCGACACGGCCAGACCCTCCGGCATGTTCTGGATGCCGATGCCGACAGCCGTGGACAGGCCCTGGTGCAGGTCGCCGCCGCCGAAGCTGACTCCCACCGCCGCCCCTTCGGGAAAGTTGTGCAAGGTGATGGCGATGATGAACAGCCAGATGCGCCGCGACAGGTCGCGCGATCCCGCCGGGCCGATGGCCAGCATGTCGACCGGCGCGAACCGGTTCATCAGGCCGATCACCGCCGCCCCGATCAGCACCGCCGTCGCCATGACCCCGGCGGCCATCGCCTGTCCGGCGCCCCCCGCCTGCAGCACGTCCACGCCGGGAATGATCAGCGAAAAGAACGACGCCGCCAGCATGACGCCGGCGGCGAAGCCCAGCAGGGCGCTCTGGGTCTGAACCCCCGCCTTGCGGAAGAACAGCAGCGGCACAGCCCCCACCGCCGTCATCATGCCCGCCGCCAGGCTGCCGAGACCGCCCGCGGCAATCGGGGAAAGGGATTCCATCATCCGTCTGCATTGAGGCGCGACGCGGCAAGAGACAAGCCCGAACCGTGGCGTTAGAGAAAGCTTCATGTCCCAGCGCGCCGCCCTCCCCGCCGGCCCGAACGCTGCGTCGGCGCTTGGCGTCGCGCGGCGGGTCGTGGTCAAGATCGGATCCTCGCTTCTGATCGACGCCGCCACGCGCCGGCCGACGCGCGACTGGCTGGCCGCCATCGCCTCGGACCTGGCCGCGCTGCGCGCCGAAGGGCGCGAGGTCATCGTCGTCTCGTCCGGCTCCATCGCCCTGGGGCGCGGGCGGCTGCCGGCGCTGGGCGTTCGGCTGGAGGACAAGCAGGCGGCGGCCTCGGTCGGGCAGTCCCTGTTGATGGCGGCCTGGTCTGCGGCGCTGGAGCCGCATGGTCTGGTGGCGGGCCAGGTTCTGCTGACGCGCGACGACACCGAACGCCGCCGCCGCTGGCTGAACGGTCGCGCCACCGTCCACGCGCTTCTGGCCCACGGCGTCATTCCCATCGTCAACGAGAACGACACGGTGGCGACCGAGGAAATCCGTTATGGCGACAACGACCGGCTGGCCGCGCGCGCGGCCCAACTGGCGCGAGCGGACCTGCTGATCCTGCTGTCGGACGTGGACGGCCTGTACACCGCCGATCCGCGCCGCGATCCGAACGCCGCCCACCTGCCGCTGATCGAGACCCTTTCGCCCGAGGTCCTGGCCATGGGCGGAGGCGCCAACGCCGCTGCAGGCGTCGGCACGGGCGGCATGGCCACCAAGCTGGCGGCGGCCCAGATCGCACGCTCCGCTGGCTGCGCCACTATCATCGCCTCGGGCCAGGCCCTGTGGCCCCTGACCGCCATCCGCGAGGGCGCGCGGGCCACCCTGATAGTCGCGCCCAATGGCCCGATGGCTGCCTACAAACAGTGGATTGCGGGCAGTCTGTCGCCGGCCGGCGAACTGCGGCTGGACGCCGGGGCCGTCGCCGCCTTGCAGGCGGGCAAGAGCCTGCTGCCCGCAGGCGTCATCGCCATATCGGGCGATTTCGAGAAGGGCGACTGCGTACGCCTGACCGATCCCTCCGGCCTGCCGGTCGGGGTGGGTCTGGCCGCCTACGCCGCCGAAGACGCCGCCCGTATTCGTGGACGCCGCAGCGATGAGATCGAGGCCATCCTCGGCTATCGCGGGGCCTCCGTCCTTATCCACCGAGACGACATGGTTCTGGCTGACCGATGACCGACCTGACCGCACGAATGCTCGACCTGGGCCGCCGCGCCCGCGCCGCCGCCGCAGCCTTGCGCGAGGCGCCCGCCGCCGCCCGCACACGCGCGCTGGCGCTGTTGGCCGAAAAGCTGAAGGCGGCCGAGCCCGCGCTCCTCGACGCCAACGCCCGCGACGTGGAGGCCGCGCGCGCCAGCGGCATGGCCGAGGCCCAGATCGACCGGCTGCTGCTGACGCCCGCCCGCGTGGAGGGCATGGCCCAGGCGGTGGCGACCATCGCCGCCGTGCCTGATCCTCTGGGGGTCGAGACCGAACGCTGGACTCCCGCCAACGGCCTGGATATCGCCCGCGTCCGCACCCCCATCGGCGTGCTGGGCGTCATCTACGAGAGCCGGCCCAACGTCACCGCCGACGCCGCCGCCCTGTGCATCCGCTCGGGCAACGCAGCCATCCTGCGCTGCGGCTCGGACTGTCTGCAGTCGTCCCTGGCCATCGCCGCCCTGATCGCCGAAGCCCTGGCCGAGGCCAGCCTGCCCGCCGACGCGATCCAGCTGGTCGACACCCCCGACCGCCACGCCGTGGGCCTGATGCTGACCGGGCTGGACGGCGCCATCGACGTGATCGTGCCGCGCGGCGGCAAGAGCCTGGTCGCCCGCGTCCAGGCCGAGGCTCGAACGGCGGTGCTGAGCCATCTGGAGGGGCTGAACCACACATATCTGCACCGGTCGGCCGATCTGGAGACCGCCCGCGCCATCGTGCTGAACGCCAAGATGCGCCGCGTCTCGGTCTGCGGCGCGACAGAGACCCTTCTGGTGGACCGGGCGGCGGCCCAGCACCTGTTGCCCCCCATCGCCGCCGACCTGATCGCGGCCGGCTGCGAACTGCGCGGCGACGCCGAGGCGCAAGCGCTGGTCCCCGGCATGGTCCCGGCGGTCGAGAGCGACTGGCTGACGGAATATCTGGCGCCCATGCTGGCCGTCCGCATAGTCGAGGATATGGACGCCGCCGTCGATCACATCGCCCGCTACGGCTCGGGCCATACAGAGGCCATCGTCGCGACCGACCAAGCTGCCGCCGAACGGTTCGCGTCAAAGATCGACAGCGCCATCGTCCTGATCAACGCCTCGACCCAGTTCGCCGACGGCGGAGAGTTCGGCTTCGGCGGCGAAATCGGCATCTCCACCAGCCGCCTTCACGCGCGAGGCCCAGTCGGGGCGGAGCAGCTGACCACCTACAAATACGTCGTGCGCGGCCAGGGGCAGATCAGGCCCTGAAGCCCGGCTTGCCGTCAGTAAGGAAATTCCTTACCTTCATTGCATGATCAAGAGCCGCCTGACATCGAAGGCCCAGACGACCATCCCCCAGGCCGTGCGCGCCGCGCTCAGTCTGCAGGACGGCGACGAACTGCAATATGATCTGGACGGCGACCGGGTGATCCTGCGCAAGGCCCGCCGTGCGCCGGCGGAAGATCCATTCGCGGCGTTCGATGAATGGGACGGCGAGGCGGACCGCAAGGCCTATGCCGGACTTTGAGCGCGGCGACGTCGTCCGCGTCCCCTTCCCCTATACCGACCGCAGCACCCGCCAGCATCGCCCGGCCCTGATCGTCTCCGACGGGCCGCTGGGCGACGGCGACCGGCTTTTGTGGGTCGTGATGATCACCAGCGCCGACAATCGGCCATGGGCCGACGATGTGCCGTTCGGCGATACCTATGCCGACGCCGGCCTGCCCGCGCCGTCTGTCATCCGGCCAGCCAAGATCGCGACCATTGATGTCGCCGTTGCGACCCATCTTGGACGCATCGACGACGATCGGCTGGCGCGGACGATGCAAGCCGTCCGCGCCAGCCTTTGACATTCATCCCACCACTCGGCCTCAAGCAGCGCGAAGCGCGATAGGCCCAGCAAGAGAGCTTATGCTCTGCCCTTGGGCAGAGCATAGGCGATCACGTAATCGCCCTCCGGCGTCTCCATGAAGTGATGGCCCGCCGCCACGATAACCAGATACTGGCGGCCGTTCTGCTCATAGATCATCGGGTTGGCCTGGCCGCCTGCGGGCAGGACGTCGGACCAGACGGTCTTGCCCGTCTCGATGTCGATGGCGCGGATCAGATCGTCGGTCGCCGCGGCGATGAAGATCAGCCCGCCCGCCGTGACGACCGAACCGCCGTTGTTCGGCGTGCCGATCTCAAGCGGCAGCATCGAGGGGATGCCGAAAGGCCCGTTCTTGCGCGCCGTGCCGAACGGACGGTCCCACAGGGTCTTGCCGCTCTGCACGTCGATGGCGCGGATGCCGCCATAGGGAGGCTCCTTGCACAGCAGGCCGGTGAAGGGCATCCGCCAGCCGGCGTTCACGTCGATGGCGTAGGGCACGCCCATCTGCGGGTCGCCCGCGCCTTCGGCCTTGGACAGGTTGCCGCCCCGATTGGCCAGCTCCTTCTCGCGGGCGATGTAGCGGGGGTCGTCGCGCGGGAACCAGCCCAGCCTGTCGGCCTCGGCGCGCGGCACCAGACGGTTGTAGTTGGGCATGTCGTTGTAGTTGGCGATGATCACGCCGCGACGCGGATCCAGCGCCACGCTGCCCCAGTCCGAACCGCCGTTGTAGCCGGGATATTCGATGAAGCGACGATCCACGGTCGGGGGCGTGAACTGGCCCTGATACGACGCCTTCTTGAACTGGATGCGGCAGATCATCTGGTCGATCGGCGACATGCCCCACATATCGGCTTCGCGCAGATCGGGCTTGGCCAGGGTGTTGAACAGCGAATAGGGCTGGGTCGCCGCCCGTTGCGCGGGTTCGACGCCGCCGCGCGGGGCCGGACGATCCTGCACGCCATGCAGGGGTTGGCCGGTGCGGCGGTCCAGCACGAATATCTCGCCGCGCTTGGACGGCAGGATCACGGCAGGCACGACGCCCGACGCCGTGGGCATATCCACCAGCGTGACCTGCGAGCCGAGGTCATAGTCCCAGACGTCCATGCGGACAGTCTGATAATGCCAGCGCGGCTTGCCGGTCGTGACGTCCAGCGCGACCAGGGCGCTGGAGTACTGGTTTTCCTCAGGCCGACGCAGCGACGAATAATAGTCGGCGGCCGAGTTGCCCATCGGCAGATAGACCAGGCCCAGGGCCTCGTCGCCTGTGGCCGTGGTCCACATGTTCGGCGTGCCGGGGGTATAGGTCTGACCGGGCGGCGGGGTGGTGGCGGTCTCGGGACGCATCATGTCCCAGGCGAAGCGCATCTGCCCCGTCACGGCGTCATAGCCCTGGATCACGCCGGATGCGTTCCAGCGCTTTTGGCCGTCCAGAACCTGGTGGCCGGTGACGATGATCCCCCGCACGATGACGGGGGGCGAGGTGATCGACACCATGCCGGGGTAGGGGTCGCCCATCCCTTCCTTGATGCTGACCGCTCCATTGGTCCCGAAGGCGGGGCAAGGCACGCCCGTCCTGGCGTCCAAGGCGATGATGCGGCCGTCCAGCGTGCCTTCGATGATGCGGGTGGCGCAGGGCTGGGCCTGGTCCGCGTTCGGCACGGCGTAATAGGTCACACCCCGGCACGCGGCCGTATAGGGGATCTGCTCGTCCGGCACCTGGGGATCATAGGCCCACTTCTGCTTGCCGGTGTTGGCGTCCAGAGCGAACATCTTGTTGCGCGCCGAGCACAGATAGATGGTGTCGGCGATCTTCAGGGGCGTGGTCTCGGCCCCGAACCGCTGGCCCGGCAGGTCGCCGGTGCGGAAGGTCCAGGCGCGTTCCAGCTGGCCCACATTGTCCTTGTTGATCTGGTTCAGCGGCGAGTAGCGCTGGGCGGCCTCCGATCCGCCATAGGCGGGCCAGTCCACGCCGGCCTTGATCAGCGCCGGATCGCCGAAGGGACCGCGCGCGCCGGGCACAGGGCTATCGACGCCGGGCTGATTGATCTGACCGACCACCAGGCCGAACACCACCGTCAGCACCGCCAGGCCAAGCGCCCCGACGCCGGCCGTGCGACCGCCGCCCCGCCCGGGACGCAGCACCGGCAGGGTCGCCAGAACCAAGAACATCAAGACCAGCGGCCCGACCAGACGCGGGATCATGGCCCAGCCGTTCAGACCCTTCTCCCACAGCGCCCAGACCAGGGTCAGGATGAAGGTCGCGCCATAGATCCAGGCGCCGCGAACGTCGCGATAGACAAGGAAAAAGCCCGACGCGATCAGCGCCAGGCCCGCCAGGAGATAGTACCAGGAGCCGCCCAGCGCGGCGAGCTGAACCCCGCCCACGGTCAGCACCACGCCGATCACGGCCAGAAGCAGGCCGAGAAGCAGGGTCAGCCAGCCTCCCAGACCTGCGGGGGTTGTCCATCGCGGCATGATCGGCCTCTCCTGCTGGGATTGCAGTTGCTGCAACGGTTCAGCTCCCGTCTGGTTCCTAATGTCGCAGGCTCGGAACCAAACAGCGTTGCATCGCAACCAGGGAAATCGGCATCATTTGACGACATAACGTCCGATAGTGGACGATTTATTCTTTTTCGAACGCTGATAATGGCTCGCGGCAATAATATTTGCCTAGACGCCCAGCTTTGCGGCATATGCGAGATATGCATAAGACCCTGAAGCAAGGCGGGACTTTCGTCGTCGAGCCCCGCCGCCTGTCCAAGGCCTCGGCCGAACTGCGCGCGCGCGGTTTCGGTGAGATTACGATTCCGCCTTCGACCGAGACGGCCGAGAAACAGGCGTCGCGCTGCACCGACTGCGGCGTGCCCTTCTGCCAGAACGCCTGCCCGCTTCAGAACAACATCCCCGACTGGCTGCGCCTGTCGGCCGAGAACGAGGCGCGCGAGGCCTGGCGCGTGTCGTCCCAGACCTCGACCATGCCCGAAATCTGCGGCCGCATCTGCCCGCAGGATCGGCTGTGCGAGGGATCGTGCACCCTGAACCAGTCCGGCTGGGACGCCGTGACCATCGGCTCGGTCGAGGCCTGGCTGGGCGATCAGGCGTGGGAAAAGGGCTGGGTCGAGCCGATCCGCCCCGCCGCCGAACGCGGCGAGACCGTGGGCATCGTGGGCGCGGGGCCTGCGGGTCTGGCCGCCGCCGACCGTCTGCGTTCGGAGGGTTATCAGGTCACGGTCTATGACCGGCACGACCGCGCGGGCGGCCTGCTGATCTATGGCATCCCCGGTTTCAAGCTGGAGAAGCACGTGGTCCAGCGCCGCGTGGATCGCCTGGCCGAGGGCGGGGTCCGGTTCGTGCTGGGCTGCGAGGTCGGCAAGGACGTGACCCTGACCGAACTGCGCGACCGCCACGATGTCGTCCTGCTGGCCATGGGCGTCTATCAGCCCCGCATCCTGTCGGCGCCCGGTCGTGGCCCGGATTCGACCGTCGAGGCCCTGTCCTATCTGACGCACCAGAACCGCCGCGACCTGGGCGACGCCGAACAGGCGGGCTGGTACGAGGCCAGCGGCAAGCGCGTCGTCGTCATCGGCGGCGGCGACACCGCCATGGACTGCGTCCGCACCGCCATCCGTCAGGGCGCGGCCAGCGTGACCTGCCTCTATCGTCGCGACCGCGAGAACATGCCGGGTTCCGCCCGCGAGGTTCAGAACGCCGAGGAGGAAGGCGTCGTCTTCGAATGGCTGGGCGCGCCCAAGGCTCTGCTGTCGCAAGGCGACGCCGTGACCGGCGTCCGCGCCGCACGGATGCAGTTGACCGAAGCCGCCCCCGGCGAGCGCCGCGACATCGTGCCCGTTCCCGGCGCCGACTTCGACATTCCCGCCGACATCGTCATCGAGGCCCTGGGCTTCTCGCCCGAGCCGTTCGCGGCGCACGAACCTGACCTTCGCCTGCGCGACGACGGCACGATCAAGGTCGGCGCCGTCAGCTTCGTCACCAGCCTGCCCGGCGTCTTCGCCGCCGGCGACGCCGTGCGCGGCGCGTCGCTTGTGGTTTGGGCCGTCCGTGAAGGCCAGGACGCCGCCGCCGAAATCGATCGCTACCTTAAGACCCGCACCGAGGAGGTCGCGGCATGACCCAGTGGCTTGATAAGTACGAAGCAACACGCGACCGGCTGGAAGCCGGAAACGCCTATGATCGCAGCTCCGAGCGCGACGCCTGCGGCGTGGGCCTAGTCTGCTCCATCGACGGCACGCCGCGCCGCGACGTGGTCGAATATGCGATCCGCAGCCTGAAGGCCGTGGCCCACCGGGGCGCGGTCGATCCCGACGGCCTGTCGGGCGACGGCGCGGGCATCATGGCCGAACTGCCGCAAGGCTTCTTCGCCGAACAGGTCGCCTCCATCGGCCAGTCCCTGCGTCCCGGCCCCATCTGCGTGGGTCAGGTCTTCCTGCCGCGCACCGACCTGGGCGCCCAGGACCGCGCCCGCGCCATCGTCGAGACCGAGGCCCTGCGCGGCGGCTTCTGGATCTATGGCTGGCGCCAGACGCCCATCGACCTGTCAGTGGTGGGAACCAAGGCCGGGGCGACCCGGCCCGAGATCGAGCAGATCATGCTGGCCCCGCCGCTGGACGACGCGGGCCAGCCGCTGGACGGCGAGGCGCTGGAGCGCGAACTGTATCTGTGCCGCCGCCGCATCGAGAAGACGGTCAAGACCGAGAACCTGGCGGGCGTCTATATCTGCACCCTGTCCGCCCGCTCCATCGCCTACAAGGGGATGGTCCGCGCCGAACTGCTGGGCGACCTGTATCCCGACCTGGAGGACCCGCGTTTCGTCTCGGCCTACGCCGTCTTCCACCAGCGCTATTCGACCAACACCTTCCCGGAATGGAAGCTGGCCCAGCCCTTCCGCATGATGGCCCACAACGGCGAGATCAACACGCTGAAGGGCAATCTGAACTGGATGAAGTCGCACGAGATCCGCATGGCGGCCGGCGCCTTCGGCGACCGCGACCGCGAGGTCAAGCCGGTGGTCCAGCCGGGCGGATCGGACTCGGCCGCGCTCGATAACGTCATGGAGGTGCTGGTCCACGCCGGTCGCCCCGCGCCGATGGCCAAGGCCCTGCTGATCCCCGAGGCCTGGGCCAAGGACGATGTGGTCATGCCCGCCGAACACCGGGCCTTCTACGCCTATTGCAATGCGGTGATGGAGCCTTGGGACGGCCCGGCCGCCATCTGCGCCGCCGACGGCCGCTGGATCGTGGCGGGCAAGGACCGGAACGGCCTGCGCCCCCTGCGCGCCGTCGAAACCGTCGACGGCCTGCTGATGGCGGGCTCGGAAGCCGGTCTGGTGCCGATCCCCGAGAGCCGGGTGAAGCGCCGCCTGCACATCGGCCCCGGCAAGCTGATCGCCGTCGATCTGAAGCATGGCCGCGTCTATGACGAGCATGAGGCCATCGACGCCCTGTCGGCCGCCCACCCCTATGAGGCGTGGCTGGACAATATGGTCGATCTGGAGCCGATCATCGGCCCCGGACCCGAGCCGCGCTCGGTCTCGGGCGAGGCCCTGACGCGGCGCCAGATCGCCGCCGGCTATAGCCGCGAAGACCTGGACCTGCTGCTGGACGCCCTGGTGCGCGACGGCAAGGAGGCGGTCGGCTCGATGGGCGACGACGCTCCGCCCGCAGTCCTGTCGGCCCTGCCGCGCCCGCTGTCGCACTACTTCCGCCAGAACTTCAGCCAGGTCACCAACCCGCCCATCGACCCGCTGCGCGAAGCGGGGGCCATGAGCCTGAAGACTCGGTTCAAGAACCTGGGCAACATCCTGGCCGAGGAGG
Source organism: Brevundimonas sp. EYE_349 (assembly GCF_023147505.1). GTDB lineage: Bacteria > Pseudomonadota > Alphaproteobacteria > Caulobacterales > Caulobacteraceae > Brevundimonas. The sequence continues at coordinate 400,313 of NZ_JAHXPB010000002.1, forward strand.
AGGCCCAGACCGACGTCTTCGTGCTGGACAGCCCGGTCCTGACCAACGGCATGTACGAGCGGATGATCGAGACGGTCGGCGCCGGTTCGACCGTGGTCATCGACTGCAGCTATGACGTGCCGTCCGACGACGCCCGCCCTGGCGCCGCCCTGCGCGCGGCGCTGGACCGGATCATGGACGAGGCCGAGGCCGCCGCCCGCGACGGCGCCGCCCTGATCGTGCTGACGGATCAGGCCGGATCGGCGGACCGTCTGGCCGCGCCGATGATCCTGGCCACCGCCGGGGTTCACGGCCGCCTGACCAAGGCGGGCCTGCGCACCTATTGCTCCATCGTCGTTCGCACGGCCGAGACGCTGGACCCGCATGGGTTCGCGGTCCTGGTCGGTGTCGGCGCCACCACCGTCAACGCCTGGCTGGCCCAGGACCTGTTCCAGGAGCGTCTGGACCGGGGCCTGTATCCCGGCCTGACGCTGCGCGACGCCTGTCTGAACTATAAGGCCGGAATCGAGGCGGGGCTGCTGAAGACCCTGGCCCGCAAGGGGATCAGCGTCATCTCGGCCTATCGCGGCGGCTGTGAGTTCGAGGTTCTGGGCCTGTCGCGCGCCCTGACGGCCGAGTTCTTCCCCGGCGCCCCGTCGCGCATCTCCGGCATCGGTTTAGCCGGTCTGGAGCAGGCGGCGATGAAGCGGCACAAGGTGGCCTGGGGCGAAGCCGTCCCGTCGCCCGCCATCGGCGGCTTCTTCAAGATCCGCGCGGGCGGCGAGGCCCACGCCCATGAGGCCAGGACCATCCACCTGCTGCAGGACGCCTGCAACCGGGGCGACTATCGCCGCTTCAAGCAGTTCTCCGAGGTCGTCCGCGCCCAGGCCGACCTGTCCCTGCGCGATCTCTTGGACTTCCGCGAAGGCACGGCCATCCCGCTGGACCAGGTCGAGAGCGTGTCGGACATCCGCCGCCGCTTCCTGACCCAGGCCATGTCGCTGGGCGCCCTGGGGCCAGAGGCGCACGAGACGCTGAACATCGCCATGAACCGCATCGGCGCCCGCTCGGTGTCCGGCGAGGGCGGCGAGGATCCCGAACGCTATCACCCGCGCCCGAACGGCGACGACGCCAACTCTGCGGTCAAGCAGGTGGCGTCGGGCCGGTTCGGCGTCACCGCCGAATATCTGAACCAGTGTCGCGAGATCGAGATCAAGGTCGCCCAAGGCGCCAAGCCCGGCGAGGGCGGCCAGTTGCCCGGCTTCAAGGTCACCGAGTTCATCGCCCGGATGCGCCACGCCGTGCCCGGCACGACCCTGATCTCGCCGCCGCCGCACCACGACATCTATTCAATCGAGGACCTGGCCCAGCTCATCTATGACCTGAAGGCCATCAACCCCGATGCGCGGGTGACGGTGAAACTGGTGTCCGCCTCGGGCATCGGCGCCATTGCGTCCGGTGTGGCCAAGGCCAACGCCGACGCCATCCTGATCGCCGGCCACAACGGCGGCACCGGCGCCTCGCCCCAGACCTCGATCAAGCACGCGGGCCTGCCATGGGAGATCGGCCTGGCCGAGGCCCATCAGGTGCTGACGCTGAACAATCTGCGCGGCTCGGTCACGCTAAGGACCGACGGCGGGGTCCGCACGGGCCGCGACGTGGTCATCGCCGCCATGCTGGGCGCCGAGGAATACGGCGTCGGCACCGCCGCCCTGATCGCCATGGGCTGTCTGATGGTGCGCCAGTGCCATTCCAACACCTGCCCGGTCGGCGTCTGCTCTCAGGACGACCGCCTGCGCGAGAAGTTCACCGGCACCCCGGACAAGGTGGTCAATCTGTTCACCTTCATCGCCGAGGAGACGCGCGAAATCCTGGCCTCCATCGGCGCGCGCACGATGGACGAGATCATCGGCCGCACCGACCTTCTGCGTCAGGTGCGTCGCGGCGGCTCGCATCTGGACGACCTGGACCTTAACCCGCTGCTGGTTCAGGTGGACGAGGGCGCGGCCGGCAAATGGGCCGACAAGGCGGCGAGGAAGCCCATCGCTGAAAGTCTGGACGCGCGCGTGCTGAAGGACGCCGTGCGCTTCCTGGATCGCGGCCAGACGCTGGAGCTCTCCTATCCGCTGAACAACACCCAGCGCACGGTCGGCGCCGCCGTCTCATCGGCCATCGTGCGCCGCTTCGGCGCGCAGGGGCCCGCCGGTCGTCTGAAGCTGCGGCTGGAAGGCATTGCGGGCCAGAGCTTCGGCGCCTTCGCCGCCAAGGGTCTGGAACTGCACCTGACGGGCGAGGCCAACGACTATGTCGGCAAGGGGCTGTCGGGCGCCGAGATTTCGGTCCGCACGCCCGAATGGCGCGAGGATCAGCTGATCTGCGGCAACACCACCCTGTATGGCGCGACCTCCGGCCGGCTGTTCGTGGCCGGCGCGGCGGGCGAGCGTTTCGCGGTCAGGAACTCGGGCGCCGAGGCCGTGGTCGAGGGCCTGGGCGCGCACGGCTGCGAATATATGACCGGCGGCCGCGTGGTCGTTCTGGGTCCGGTCGGCTGGAACCTGGCGGCGGGCATGAGCGGCGGCGAGCTGTTCGTGCTGGACCAGCCGGGCCATGCCGAGCGCGCCCTGAACGGCGACCTGGCGGGCGTGACCGACATCGACGCGGCGGCGGCCGAACGTCTGCACGACCTGATCGAGGCGCACCTGGCGGCGACCGGCTCTCCGCTGGCCCGCCGTCTGCTGAACGACTGGGAGCACAGCCTGAAAAGGTTCGTCCGCATCGTCCCGCTGACGCACATCGTCGCCAAGACGGAACGGCTGAAGACCAGCGCCTGACCTCCAACCCCTCCTCTCCTCCCCGAGACGAACAAATGAAACGCTACGCCGCCTTCGCCGCCACTCTTGCAGCGGGGGCGGCGTCAGCGGCGTCGCCCGCCTTTGCGGCCCCCGCCCTTCTGGCCCATCAGGCGCCGCTGGTGCTGGATGCGGCGGCCACCGCCTGGATCCTGACGTCCACCGCCCTGGTCCTGCTGATGACCCTGCCGGGCCTGGCGCTCTTCTACGGCGGCATGGTCAGGAAGAAGAACATCATCAGCGTGGTCGCCCAGTCGGCGGCGGCCTTCGCCATCGTCTCGGTGCTGTGGTTCCTGGTCGGCTACAGCCTGTCGTTCGGCAAGGGACCGGACCCGGTCAACGGCTTCATCGGCGGGGTTCAGGCCGCCTTCCTGAACGGCGTGACGACCCAAACGGCCCACAGCCTGCTGCCCGGCCTGCCGGAACTGCTTTTCGTCAGCTTCCAGATGACCTTCGCCATCATCGCCCCGGCCCTGATCGCCGGCGCCTTCGCCGAGCGGATGAAGTTCTCGGCCAGCCTGCTGTTCTTCGGCCTGTGGCACCTGATCGTCTATGCGCCGATCTGTCACCAGGTCTGGGGCGGCGGCTGGCTGGGCGGACTGGGCGTGCTGGACTTCGCCGGCGGGGCGGTGGTCCACGTCAATGCGGGCGTCGCCGGCCTGGTCTGCGCCCTGGTGGTGGGACCGCGCCACGGCTTCGGGCGCGACAACATGGCCCCCGCCAATCTGGTCTATAGCGCCATCGGCACGGGCCTGCTGCTGGTCGGCTGGCTCGGCTTCAACGCCGGTTCGGCCGGCGCGGCGGACGCCTTGGCCGCCACCGCCGCCTTCAACACCATCCTGGCCGCCGGAGCCGCCGCCCTGGGCTGGATGACCATCGAATGGTTCGACCGCAAGCGTCCGACCCTGCTTGGCCTGTTGTCGGGGATCGTCGGCGGGCTGGTCGCCATCACCCCCGCCGCCGGCTTCGTCGATCCCAAGGGCGCCTTCTTCATCGGCCTGATCGGCGGCCCCGCCTGCTATGCCGGCGCGGTCTGGCTGAAGCACGCGCTGAAATACGACGACAGCCTGGATGCGTTCGGCGTGCACGGCGTCGGCGGCATCGTCGGCGCCTTGCTGACCGGCCTGTTCGCCACCACGACCGTCAACGCCCTGTCCGATGGCGCCACGGTGTGGAAACAGGCCGTCGGCCTGGTTGGCGTCATCGCCTGGAGCGCGGCCGGCACCTTCGTCGTCCTGATGATCTGCAAGTTCACCACGGGCCTGCGCGTCACCAGGGACCAGGAGGTCGAGGGGCTGGACTACACCCAGCACGGCGAAGCCATCCATTAGAGCCTTCCGCGCTGGAGTTGGTGCGGCTCGAAAAGGCTTTCGTCCCAACGGGCACGGCGAGGTCATACGGACCACGACGAGGCCGAACGCGCGTCGGCTCAAGGTTTCTGCCAGCAGCCGTCAATCCGGGCTTCGCCGCCGCAGGTCCGCAGGACTTGCCGGAACGGAGCCAGTCTTCGTTGTGTCCGCCGTGACCTCGCCGTCGCGCGGACGGCGGTCAGACCTTGGACGGCAGGAAGGGCGAGAAGGTGATGACGGTGAAGGTGTCGCGTACGTGCGGGCGCGTCTGGACCTGCTTCGTGACGAAGGTGCCGATGTCGGCCTCGCGCGGCAGGTTGAACTTGGCCAACAGGTCGTGCTGGCCCGAGGTGGAATAGACCTCGGACACATTCTCCACATTGTCCACGATGTCGGCCGCCACGTCGTTGGCGTAACCCAGCTCGCATTTGATGAAGACGAAGATGGCGGTCATCATGGGCTTGGCCTTCCTGAAGTTTGGACGCCTTCTAGCCCATGGCGACCGCCGCCGAAACGCCCCAGGACGCCGATCAGCGCAGCCGCTTGCTGACCCAGACCAGGGTGGGGTCGTCCTCGACCGGAGCAACGTCGAAGCCCATGTCGTTCTCGACCTGCAGGGCGGCGTGGTTGGCCCGGTCCTCCAGCGATTCCACGACCGCATAGCCGCGCGCCCGGGCCTCGGCCACCAGACGTTCCAGCAGGGTCCAGCCGATCCCCCGCCCCTTCAGATCGCCGCGCAACAGGATGGCGGCCTCGGCCCGTTCGCCCGCCGCGTCGCCGGCCAGAACGGCGGTCGCCGCCACAGCCCCGTCCTCGCCCCATGCGATCAAGCTCTCGCCGTCCGACGCAGGCTTTTCTATCAGGGCCAGCAGCTGGTCGTGACCGGGCGTTCCCAGGGTGGACAGGAAGCGGAACCGCATATCCTCCGGCGTCACCCTGGCGAAGAAGGCGGCCAGGGCGCGTTCGTCCTCGCCGCGCGCCGCGCGGACTTCCAGACGCAGGCCAGTACGGGTGACGAGCCGTTCGTGATCGAGCAGGGTCATGGGCTTCTCCTTTGACCCCGACCCTCGCCCCTTCGTCGCCGCCGCGCCTTGACCTCGATCAAGGCCGGGGGATGAAACAATATGTTCCGTCGCCTCCAGGGCGAAGCTGGCGCCCCGGGCTTTGGTCTGGGACGGGCGTGGGATAAGCAGAACGCCTAACGGCCCACCCGATCCCGCCGCACGGGCCCCTCAGGAGACAGACCATGGCCCATGATCGCGTCAGCGTGCTTCAGGCGCTGGAAACCCAGGGCGTCTGCCCCGTCTTCTATCATCCCGATCCCGAGGTCAGCCTGAATGTGATCCGCGCCTGCGCGCGCGGCGGCGCGCCGGTGGTGGAGTTCACCAACCGCGGCGACTTCGCCTGCGACCTGTTCGGCGAGATCAATCGCGAACTGATCAAGACCGATCCGCACATCGTGCTGGGCATCGGTTCGGTGGTCGATAGCGGCACGGCGGCGCTCTATCTGAACCGGGGCGCGCGCTTCGTGGTCAGCCCCTGCCTCGTTCCCGACGTGGCCAAGGTGTGCAACCGGCGCATGGTCGCCTATTTCCCCGGCTGCGGTTCGGTGACGGACATCGGCGAGGCCCACGAACTGGGCTGCGACATCGTCAAACTGTTTCCCGGTTCGTCGGTCGGCGGCCCGGACTTCGTCAAGGCGGTCAAGGGGCCGATGCCCTGGGTCAAGATCATGCCGACCGGCGGCGTCGATCCCGACGAAGCCTCCATCGCCAAATGGTTCGGCGCCGGCATCGTGGCGGCGGGCATGGGCTCCAAACTGGTGACGGACGCGGCGGTCAAGGCCGGAGACTGGGCCGCCATAGAGACCTCCGTGCGCGCGGCGGTGGACGCCGTCGCGGCCTTCCGCGCCTCGAAGGCCGCCTAGGACGTTCAGCGGCCGGGACGGTCCTGGCCTGCGCCGCCCGGCCCTTTTGTTTCCGGCCTTTGCGTCGCGGGGCCGTCGTGACGCGCTGCGTTGCGACGGGCGGCGCCCTTGCGCTGCAGCAGGGGCGTCATGGCCTTGCGCTCTTCGGGGGTCAGGGTGGCCAGCAGCGCCACGGCCCCGGTCTCCAGCCGCTGACGACCGCGCATCTCCGCCGCGCGCGACTGTTCCAGCAGGGCCTGGACACGCGGGGCGTCCAGCGTCGGCTGACCCGCGACGGCGATGGCCTCGCGCCGCGCCGCCCGCGCCGCCTCGAAATCGGGACGGGCCGACAGGGCGGTTTCGCGCAAGGAAACGCGCACCCGCTGGCGCACGGCGGGATCCAGCCCGGCCAGCACCTCGGCCAGCGGCCCTTCGCGGCCGCCACGGCGCTGTTCCTCGATCCGCCGTTCGATCTTGTCGCGACCGACGACATAGGTCACGCCCCCCGCCACGGCGAACAGGTTCAGCGCCACCGATACGGCCAGGGCGAGCTTCAGCGTCTTGGTCGTCATCCCAGAACCTCGGTGTCGTCCACCCCGGTCAGGGCTGATTGATAGAGCACCGCATCCGCACGCGCGTCGGCGGTCAGATGGCTGGTCAGGCCGACGCCCGCCACCACGCCGGCGCAGGTCGCCGCCGCCCAGCCTGCGCCCAGATACCAGACCGCTTGACGCCACCCCGCCCTCGCCTTCGGTCGAGGCGCCGCCGCCAGGACGCGCGCCGTCAGGGCCGCCGATGGCGCCGGCGCCGGCGCCGTGTCCAGCAGGGCGTCCAGCGCCGCCGCCTGATCCAGCACCTCCCGCAATGACGGATCGGCGGCCAGCAGGCTTTCGGCGAAGGCGCGCTGGTCCGCAGGCCAGCGACGCAGGTCCGCGCCATAGGCGTCCGCCAGGGCCTGCAACCGTTCCTCCTTCATCGTCCATCTCCCTTAGAGGCTGCGATCGGAGCCCCAAACGGGGCAATATCCGACAGCGCCTGACGCAATGCGCGACGACCGCGCGACAATAAACTCTCCAGCGCCTCGACGCTGATCGCCATCAGGGCGGCCGCCTCGATATTGGAGAGCTCCTGATAATGGCACAGCACGATGGCCTCGCGCTGGCGGTCGGGCAGCCGCTTCAAGGCCGCCGTCACCCGTGCGCCGGTCTCTGCGGCCAGAAGCCCCCGATCCGGTCCCGGTCCCTCGTCCGGCCGATCCGGCGGCGCGTCGGTCGGGATTTCGCGCCGACGCCTCAGCCGGTCGTAACAGAGATTCAGCGCCACCCGGTGCAGCCAGGTGTCGAACCGCGCCTGGCCCGTCCGCCACTTCGGGGCCTGTCGCCAGGCCCTGAGCATGGCCTCCTGCGCCACGTCCTCGGCCTCGGCCGCGTCGCCCAGCATCCGTTGCGCCAGGGCCAGGATGCGCGGCAGCTTTCTGGCGACTAACGCCTGCGACGCCGCCGGGTCGCCCTGACCCACGCGGCGCACCAGATCCTCGTCGGGGTCGACGATGGCGACCAAGCCTGCCTCTTCCGCTGCGGACGAAAGGGACCGATTCGTCCACGACGGCCGACCCCGACACCGTTCTTACTCCGAAGCCGGAGCCGGGGAAGCGGCTTGTGGCGCCGGACGCGCGGCCTGGCGCTCCGCCCGACGGGCTTGACGGTCGGCGCGGTGGGCGGTCATGGCGGCGCGACGCTCGTCGGTCGAAATCACGCCGTCGCGGTTGGCGTCCATCTTGTCGAACCGTTCGCCCAGTTTGGCGGCGACTTCCGAAATCACCACCGGACCGCGTTCGCGACCCTCGCGGCCCGGACCGCGCGGGGCGTGACGCGGACCGCCGCGACGACCCTCATGGGCGCCGCGTTCGGGACGGGCGGCGTGAGCGGCGTCAAGCTCGGCGCGGCTGATGGAGCCGTCGCCGTTGGCGTCCAGCTTGGCGAAGCGGGCGTCGGCGTGTTCGGCGCGTCGGGCCTGCACGGCCGCCTGCCGCTCGTCGACGCTGATCACGCCGTCGCGGTTCGCATCCATCGCCGTCAGGCGGGCGATAGGCGCATCGACGAACTCCGCGCGGGTGATCTGGCGGTTCGGCTCGCCGCGCGCATGATGCGGCGCGGGCGGGGTCTGGGCGGTCGCAACGCCAGCGCTGGCCGCCAGGGCGACGGCGCCCAGGCCGGTCAGAAGGGTCATTCTCATCTCGATCATCTCCTTGGGCCGCACACGGCGGCCGGACATAGCCCTGTCAGGAGATTGAACGCGACGTCCCCGAATCTCCGTCGCGACCCGCCGGAAACGCCCGTTCGAAGGCCTTGCGGGCGCGCACGCGCAGGTCCGTCAATTCGGTCTTCAGCGTGTCGAAATCGGGCGCCCCCGCCGCCTCGGCCAGACGCAGCTGGAACACCGACGGCTCGGCCTCTGGGTCGACCCGACCCTCGAAGGCGGCGGCCAGCAGATGAGCCAGCCGCTGCTGAACCCGCCACGCCTCTGCCAGGACCGGATCATCGTGCAGGGCCTCCAACGTGGAAAGGGTCAGCGGTGCGCCGATGGCGGCGGCTTGAAGCTGGCGGAACTGGGCCGCGAACTCGGCGTCCACCTGTCCGCCGGGCGACAGTTTCAAATCCCAGAATCCATGCGGACGGCGCTCGCGGTCCATAAGACCCCGCATCTTGCGCACATCGGCGGCGACATCGACGCCGGGGCGCGGACGGCGCAAGGCTCCCTCGATGGCCGCCGCGACACGGTCGCCAAAGACCGGGTCGCTGGCCCAGACCACCCGAGCGCGGGTCAGGACCATGAACTCCCATGTCTCCGCCTCCTTCGCGTAATAGGCGTCGAAGGCCGACAGGCGCACCGAAACCGGCCCCTTCGACCCCGTGGGCCGCAGACGCATGTCGACCTCATACAGCCCCCCTTCCGCCGTATGCGCCGACAAGGCCGCGATCAGCCGCTGGGTGAAGCGGGCGTAGAAGACGTCGGCCGTCCAGTCCTTGAGGGTCGAGGCCGCCTCGGGCGGCGCCTCGTAAAGCGTCATCAGGTCCAGGTCGGACCCGGCCGTCATCTCGCGAGAGCCGGCCTTGCCCAGCGCCACCACCGCGACCGCGCCCGGAAACGCCCCGCCCAACCGCACCGTCTCGGCCAAAGCCGCCGGCGACAGGGTCCGCATCGCCGCGTCGGCCAGGGCGGCGTAGGCCCGGCCCGCCGCCTCGGCGCCCGCCCGCCCGGTCAGGGCGTGGATGCCGATGCGGAACATCTGCTCGCGGTGCAGGCGGCGCACCGCATTCATGGCCCCCTCGAAATCCTCGGTCTCGCCCGCCTCGCGCAGGATTTGTTCGGTCAGGCCGGTGTCGTCGGCCAGGTCGGCCAGGAACCGCGCATCCAGCACCCCGTCCAACGCCGCCGGCTGACGCCCCAGGGTGCGGGCAAGGCGCGGGGCGAAGGCCATGACGCCGACCACCATCTCGAACAGCTTCGGCTGGTTCAGGAACAGGGCCTGAACCTGAACCCCGGCCGTCAGACCGGAGAAGAAGACGGCGAACCGGCGAAAGGCGTCGTCGGGCGCGCCGGACCGCGCCACCGCCTCCAGCAGGCGCGGCGCCAGGCGGGTGAACAGTTCGCGCCCCCGTTCGGTGCGGGTCGCAGGAATGCGGCCGTGGTGCCAGGCGCGGATGGTGTCGGCGACCGAGGCCGCCTCCGAAAACCCCATCCGCTTCAGGGTCTCCAGCGTCTCGGGATCGTTTTCAACGCCGGTGAAGACCAGGCTGCCGTAGCTGGAATCCAGATCCTCCCCGCCCTCGAACAGTTCGCCATACCGCGCGTTGACCCTCGCCAGCAGCGCCTCGACATGGGCCTCGAAGACCGACAGGTCCGAGCCGCCGGCCAGGGCGGCCACGGCGGCGCGGCGTTCGGCGTCCTCGGGCAGACGGTGGGTTTGTTCGTCGTCCAGCATCTGCACCCGATGCTCCAGACCACGCAGTTCGACATAGGCGGTCGACAGTTCGTCGGCGACGGCGCGGGGAATATGGCCGGCGTCGGCCAGGGCGAAGAGCGCCTCGATAGTGCGCGGCGTCCTGAGCGCTGGATCGCGGCCGGCCAGGATCAGCTGCTGCGTCTGGGCGTAGAATTCGATCTCGCGGATGCCGCCCCGCCCAAGTTTCAGATTGGCGCCCGCCGCGGCCAGCCCCTCGCCGGTCTTGTGGACGTGGATCTGGCGCTTGATCGCCTGGATGTCGAGGACGGCGGCATAGTCCAGGCTGCGCCGCCAGACGAAGGGCGTCAGCGCCTTCAGGAAGCGCCCCGCCGCGCGCAGGTCGCCCAGAACCGGCCGCGCCTTGATGAAGGCCGCCCGCTCCCAGTTCTGGCCGACGCTCTCGTAATAGGCCAGGGCCATGGGCGCGGCGACCACCGGCGGCGTCGATGACGGATCGGGCCGCAGCCGCAGATCGACCCGGAAGACATAGCCATCGGCCGTCCGCTCGCTGAGCAGGGTGGCGATCCCCTTGCCGAGGCGATTGGCGAAGTCCTGCATCTCCACCCCCTCGGCCAGAGCCAGGGTGGTCAGGCGCGGTTCGAAGAAGAGCGAGATGTCGATGTCGGAGGAGTAGTTCAGCTCATTGGCGCCGTGCTTGCCCATGGCTACGCCGAACAGGCCGGGCACCGGACCGCGCGAATCGTCGGGCGGGGAGATCAGCCGACCCCGCGCCCGTTGCTCGGCGGCGACGGCGCACAGGGCCGCGCGGCAGGCGGCGTCCGCGAATCTCGACAGGGCGTCCGTGACCTGATCCAGATTCCACACGCCCCCCAGATCGGCCAGCGCCGTCAGCAGATGCAGATCGGCCTTCAACACCCGCAACGGCGCGCGCACATCGTCGGGTTCGCCGTCCAAAGCGTCGGCCTCGGCGAGGATCCGGGCCAGGCTCTCGGCCGGATCGCCCTCCAGCAGGCGGCGGAGATGGGCAGGGCGGCGGCGCATCAGGCCCGTCAGATAAGGCGAGGCGCCCGAGACGGGAGCTAGGGCGGGCCAGGCGGCGGTCAGGGTGTCGGACCAGCCGTCTGCTGCGGCCGCCTCGGTCAGGGCTTCCTGCAAGCGGTCGGCGGCGGCGGGGTTGGCGACGGGGCCGGCGGGGGCGAGGGATTGAAACAGGGGTTTGGACTTGAGTTCAGGCATTCAAATCCTCCGCTCATCCCCGCGAAAGCGGGGACCCAGTGCTGTCGCTCGGCAGGGTGTTGGACCACGATCCCGACACGGCCCACAAGTCCGCATGCCCAAAGAACTGGGTCCCCGCTTTCGCGGGGATGAGCGGATTTACTGGGTGGCCAAGGCGGCCGGCAACACCAGCGCCACGCGCAGGCCCGGGCCGAAGTCGCCATAGGCGCCGGGGCCTTCGTCCAGCACGACCCGACCGCCATGGGCCTCGGCCACCGCCGTCACCAGCGACAGGCCCAAGCCCGAGCCCGGCTCGGTGCGGCTGTTGTCCAGGCGCACGAACCGCTGGACCACCCGCTCGCGGTCCTCCTGCGGCACGCCCGGCCCGGTGTCGGTGACGGAGTATTCGATCTCGCCCGACGAGCGCCGCCGCACCCTCAGCTTCACCGCCCCGCCGGCCGGGGTGTATTTGATGGCGTTGTCGATCAGATTGGCCAGGGCCTGGGCCAGGAAGGGTTGGTTGCCCTCGATCATCAGCCCTCGGTCGATCTCAGCGGAGAAGTCGATGGACTTGTCCTCGGCCGCCGGTTCGTAAAGCTCGGCCATGTCGGCGGCCAGCTCGGCGGCGTCCATCACTTTCGGATCAGGCGCGCCGCCCGCCTGCAGACGGGCGATGGCCAGCACGGTGTTGAAGGTTTTCAGCAGGTGATCCGCCTCGTCCAGGGCGATGCCCAGGGCGTCCACCCCGTCGATCTTGCCCGCCTCTGCGTCGATCAGGGCCACCTCCAGCTTGGCCCGCATCCGCGTCAGGGGCGAGCGCAGGTCGTGGGCGATGGCGTCGCCCGCGTGCCGGATCGAGGCCATTGACGCCTCCAGCCGATCCAGCATGGTGTTCAGCCCCTGGCCCAGTTCGTCCAGTTCGTCACCGGTGTGGCGCACGGGCGCGCGGACCTTCAGGTCGCCTTCCTGCACCGCCTGCACGACCTGGTTCAGCCCGGCCATCGACCGCTCCACCCGCCGGCTGATGTAGAGCCCGCCCGCCAGGCCCAGCAGCATGACCAGGGCCATGGCGCCCCACAGCGCCTGGGTCAGGCGCGCCAAATAGGCCTCGATCCCGCCGATGTCCTCGCCCACGAACAGGGTGTCGCCCCCCGCCAAAGGCATCACCACGCCGATGGAGCGCCGGTTCTGCACCCGTCCCTCGGCGTCGGCGCTGGTCAGGCGAAAGGTGCTCCATTCGCCCTGACCGACCTGCGGCGGCCCCTTCAGGTCGAAGGGCATGACCGACAGATTGCCGGTGACGATCCTTCCGTCCGGTCCGGTTAGCAGATACAGGTACGGCCCGCCGCGAATGGTGCGTTCGACCAAGGCTTGGTTCAGGGCGTCGATCCCGCGCGTGCGGTGAATGGCGGTCAGGGCGCCCAGTTCGCCCTCTACATCCGCCCTCGCCCGCCCCTGCGCCTCCGACGCCGAGGCGAAATAGACATAGGCCAGGATCGCCCCCGCCGCCGCCACGAACAGCGCCAGGAACAGCAGCGTCAGCCGAAACGGCGTGCGACGAAGGACGGAAGGGAGGCGCATGGGATGAGGGGGTGGTGGGCGGCGGCTCGGGTTCAGTGAAAAGTGCCAGTGAGCAAGAGGTGAGCCGAAGCGTCGCCGTATTGAGATTTCTCGCTCACCCCCTCGCTCACTAGCACTTTTCACCCGTCCCTGCTCACGCCTCCAACCGATACCCCGCGCCGCGCACGGTCTGAAGCATGGCCTTGTCGAACCCCTTGTCGATCTTGGAGCGCAGGCGGCTGATGTGGACGTCGATGACGTTGGTCTGGGGGTCGAAATGGTATTCCCACACCTTCTCCAGCAGCATGGTGCGCGTCACCGACTGGCCGGCGTGGCGCATCAGGAACTCCAGCAACTGGAACTCGCGCGGCTGCAGGTCGATCTCGGTGGTTCCGCGATGCACGGTGCGGCCGATCAGGTTCATCTCCAGGTCGCCGACCTTCAGAACGGTCTGCACCCCGCCCGTCTCGCGGCGCCGCGCCAGGGCCTCGACCCGCGCGATCAGTTCGGCGAAGGCGTAGGGTTTGACCAGATAGTCGTCGGCGCCGGCCTTCAGCCCCGTGACCCGATCCTCGACCTCGCCCAGGGCCGAAAGGAACAAAACCGGCGTCTGGTCGCCGCCCTTCCTGACCGTCTCGACCATGCCGACGCCGTCCAGGCGCGGCATCATCCGGTCCACGACATAGACGTCGTAGCCGCCTTTCTGCGATTCCAGCAGGCCGAAGGCGCCGTCCACCGCATGGGTCACCTCGTGCCCCGCCTCGGACAGGCCCCGCACCATGGCGGTCGCCGCCTCGGCGTCATCCTCGACCACCAGAATCCGCATGAACCCCTCCCGGAATCAAAATCGCCGCCGATGTTAGCGCATCGGCGGCGATTGACGAGTTAAGGCTTGGTCAGAATGAAGATCAGTTTTTGTCTTGCAGCGGCAGAACGATGGGGCTGTTCCCACGCGGAGTGCGGACCAGCAACAGGATGCCGGGACGTCCCGCGCCCTTCACCGCTTCAACGGCGCCCTTCAGGTCGGCCGTCGATCCAACGCTGCGCCCATTGGCTTGGATGATGACCATGCCAGGCTGGAAGCCCAGCCGACCGGCGCGCGATTGCGGATTCACGTTCGTCACCACCAGCCCCTGAACGCCGTCGGGAATGTCGAAACGGCCTCGCAGCGCACCCGTGACGGGCGCGACGGTCATTCCTTCGACGACCTCGCCTGTGGCGGCGCCGGGGTTAGATGGCGCTTTGGAGCCGTCGCCTGGTTCCGTTCCGGCAACTTCGAGGTTGGCAGGACGAGTGCCGGCACGGACGTTGACCGTCTGGCGGCGCCCCTCTCGCAACAGTTCGAGACGCAAGGTATCGCCCGGCTTGGCCGATCCGACGGCACGGGTCAGTTCGCTGGAGCCTTCGATCGCGCGACCGTTCAGGTTCACCACGACGTCGCCCGGCTGAAGTCCTGCGCGCGCCGCCGGGGCGTCGGGGGTGACTTCGACGACGTAGGCCCCCTTCGTGGTCGCCGGCAGTCCCAGGCTTTCCTTGTACTCGTCAGTCAGGTTGCCGATCTGGACACCCAGATAGCCCCGCTCGATCGACTCACCGCGCATCAGCCGCTCGGTGATCGCCTTGGCCGTCTCGGCCGGGATGGCGAAGCCGATGCCGACCGATCCGCCGGTGGGGGAATAGATGGCCGAGTTCACGCCGATGACGCGGCCATAGATGTCGAAGGTGGGGCCGCCCGAGTTGCCCCGGTTGATGGCTGCGTCGATCTGGATGTAGTCGTTGTAGCCCGACGGATCGATGTCGCGCGCCTTGGCCGAGACGATGCCCGCCGTGGCGGTGCCGCCCAGACCGAACGGGTTGCCGATGGCGATGACCCAGTCACCCACGCGGGGTTGGGCCGTCTCTTCGAAGCTGACGTATTTGAAGTCGGCGCCCTCGACCTTGATCACCGCCAGGTCCGTGCCGGGGTCGCGGCCGATCAGGCGGGCCGGCAGTTCGCGGCCGTCCGACATCTTGACCTTGATCTCGGTCGCGTCGGCGACGACGTGGTTGTTGGTGACGATGAAGCCGTCCTGCGAGATGAAGAAGCCCGAGCCGGCGCCCTGGGTCGTCTGCGGCTCGTCGCCGCCCTGGCCGCCGCGCCCTTGCGGGGGCACGAACTGGAACGGCAGACCCGGAATGGTGAAGGCGCCGCCTTGGGGCTGGTCGACCTTGACCGTCACGTCGATCTGAACGACGGCCGGGGCCACCTGTTCGAAGATGGTCGCGAAACTGTTAGGCGCGCCCGGCGGCGGGGTGAAGCTGTCGCCGTTGGCCGGGACCGGGGTGATGCGGTTGACCGCCTGGGGTTCGGCGTGCGCGCCGGGCCAGTTAATCACGCCGCCGGCGGTCGCCGCCGCCGCCAGGGTCAGGCCGGCCGCGGCCCCGAGAATGAACTCCTTGCGCTTCAGCATCGTGGTCCTTGCGATCCTCTGTCCGGCGCCAGACGGGCGCCGGTTTCGCGATTGATATAGGCCGGAAGGCGTTTGCGCCAATCCTGACGTTCGATGGTTGATCTCGACTAAAGCCCGTCGTGAGGCGAGGTTGCGT
Organism: Brevundimonas sp. EYE_349; assembly: GCF_023147505.1. Lineage (GTDB taxonomy): Bacteria > Pseudomonadota > Alphaproteobacteria > Caulobacterales > Caulobacteraceae > Brevundimonas. The sequence goes on from NZ_JAHXPB010000002.1 coordinate 415,724, forward strand.
CAGGATCGCGGCGAAGCTTCTCATTTCGTAGAACTTCGTCCAGCCGCCGTTCCTCTTCGGGCGTCAGGCCGGGGGTCTCGGCGGGCTTGCGACGGGCCCGCAGCAGCAGGGCGGCCCCGGCCAGCATCACCAGCACGAACGGCCCGAACCACAACAGCCAGGTTCCCGCCCTCATCGGCGGGGTGAACAGCACATAGTCGCCGAACCGGCGCACCAGATCGTCGCGCACCGCCTGGTCTGTCGCGCCGGCCGCGATCTCTTCGCGGATCAGACGGCGCATGTCGCCGGCGACGCCCGCCGGGCTGTCGGCGATGGCCTCGTGCTGGCAGACGACGCAGCGCACATCCTTGAACAGGGCCTGGGCGCGCGCCTCCAGCGCCGCGTCGGCCAGGGGGCTGTCAGGCGCAGCGGGCGGCTCGGCCGCCGTCAGCATCAGCGCCAAGACGGGCGCGGCCAGGAGGACGGCCAGCCGCCTCACGCCGCCCTCCGCCGTCTTTGGCCCACGCCCAGGCGCAGGCGTCGATCCATCAGCGACAGCACGCCGCCCAGGGCCATGATCGCCGGCCCCAGGAAGATCAGCCGCGCCCACGGGTTCCAATACAGGCGCACGACCCAGGCCGGTTGCTGGGGACTGCCCGCCCGTTCGCCGATCACCACATAGACGTCGTCCAGCCCCCGGAAATCCAGGCCCACCTCGGTGGTGGTCTGGCCGCCGGCGGGGAAGAAGCGGCGTTCGGCCGTGACGGTCGTGGCCCGCCCCCGGTCATCGGCGGATCGCACGGTCAGCCGCCCCTGTTCGGCCAGGTAGTTCGGCCCCTCGACCACCCGCACGTCGTCCAGCGTCACCGTCCATGGGCCGGCCGACACGCTTTGGCCCAGGGCCAGCAACCGCGCCGCCTCGGCCTTGAACCCCGTCTCGACCACTGCGCCCAGGATGAAGACCCCCACCCCCAGATGCGCCAGGGTCATGCCCCAGGCGCCCAGCGGCAGGCCCCTCATCCGGCGCCAGGTCTCGGCGCCGGCTGCGCGGAACAGGCGGATGCGCTCGGCGACCTCGGCCAGCGATCCGGCGATCAACCAGGCCCCGACGCCGATGCCGACGGCGGCCAAAGCCTTTCTGGGCTCCCACAGGGCGTATGCCGCCAGGCCCGATAGAATGGCGATCCCTCCCGCCACGGCCAGCCGTTGCAGGGCGCCGGGCAGATCGCCGCGCTTCCAGGCCAGCAGCGGACCGGCCGGCAGGATCAGGAAGGCGACCATCATCAGCGGCGTGAAGGTGGCGGCGAAATAGGGCGGGCCGACCGAGATGGTCGCCCCGGACGCCGCCTCAAGGATCAGAGGATACAGGGTGCCCATGAGCACAGTCGCCGCCGCCGCCGTCAGGAATAGATTGTTCAACACCAGCGCGCCCTCGCGACTGATCGGCGCGAACAGGCCCCCGCCCTTCAGCTGTGGCGCGCGCCAGGCGAACAGGGCGAAGGCGGCGCCCGCCGTGATCCCCAATATGGCCAGCAGCATCATGCCGCGCTGAGGATCGACGGCGAAGGCGTGTACCGAGGTCAGCACGCCTGAGCGCACCAGGAAGGCGCCCAGCATGGAGAAGGTGAAGGCCAGAAGCGCCAGAAACACCGTCCAGCCCGCCAGCGCCCCGCGCCGCTCGGTCACGACCGCGCTGTGCAACAGAGCCGCGCCCGCCAGCCATGGCATGAAGGAGGCGTTCTCCACCGGGTCCCAGAACCACCAGCCGCCCCAGCCCAGTTCGTAATAGGCCCAGAACGACCCCAGGGTGATCCCGACGGTCAGAAAGGCCCAGCTGGCCAGCGCCCACGGCCGGACCCAGCGCCCCCATGCCGGCCAGAAGGCCGTCTGCGCCCGCCCCTCGATCAAGGCCGCGACGGCCAGGGAGAAACAGACCGAAAACCCGACATAGCCCGCGTAGAGCAGCGGTGGATGCACGGCCAGAGCCGGGTCCTGCAGCAGGGGGTTCAGCGACGCGCCCTGGAACGGCGCGGGGTCCAGACGGGTGAAGGGGCTGGAGGTGAAGACGGCGAAGGCCAGGAACAGCGCCCCCAGCGCGCCCTGCACCGCCACGGCCGAGGCCTTAAGCCCGAACGGCAGGCCGCGCGCCCGCGCCAAGGCCCCGCCGAAGACGGTCAGCACCAGGCACCACAGCAGCAGCGAGCCTTCGTGGCTGCCCCAGGCGCCCGCCACCTTGTACAGCATCGGCTTGTCGGTGTGGCTGTTGGCCGCCACGTTCGAGACCGAGAAGTCCGACACGACGAAGGCGTAGACCAGGGCGGCGAAACTGAGCGCGACCGCCGCCGCCGCCGCCAGGGCCGCCCCTTGCGCCGCTCCGGCCAGCACCGGGCTGCGTTGCACGCGCCCCGCCGCCGACAGGCCCGTCTGAAGGATCGACAGCGCCAAGGCCAGCGCCAGGGCGAAGGCCCCGAACTCAGCGATCATAGGGGAACGGTCTTCGTCTCGGCGCCCGTCTCGAGGCCCGCCGTGGGCGTCGCATCAGGTCGCCATTCGCCCTTTTCCTTCAGGCGGTCCGCGACCTCGCGCGGCATGTAGTTCTCGTCGTGCTTGGCCAGAACCTGGCTGGCGTGGAAGGTGCGGTCGGCCCCGAACGATCCCTGGGCCACGATGCCCTGTCCTTCGCGGAACAGGTCGGGCAGGTCGCCGTGATAGACGACGCGGGTCACCCCCACATTGTCGGTGACGGAAAAGGCAACCACGCCGTCGCCGGACGTCTTCACGCTGCCGACCTCGACCAGGCCGCCCAGGCGGATGTTGCGCCCTTCCGGCGCCTTGTCGGCGGTGGCTTCGGACGGGGAGTAGAAGAAGGTCACGCTGTCCTGCATGGCCCACAGCGACAGGCCGACCGCCAGCGCCAGGATCGGCGCCACGGCGGCGACGACCCACAGACGACGACGGGCCTTTGGCGATCTGGGCAGCCAGCTCATGCAACGGACCTTTTCGATTCGACGCCGTATAGCCCCGGCGCCGGGCGCGACCAATGTGTCATTGCGGCCTTGCCTCGGGCAGGCGGCGCTCCAGATCCTGGCGACGGGGATCGGCCGGATCGAGGGCTGCGATCAGGGGCGCCCACAGGTCGCGCGCCGCCGTCCGGTCACCCCGCCTGAGCGCCGCCTCGCCCAGGAAGAAACGCGCGCCCGGCTGATCGGCGTCGAGGTTCAGCGACTGGCGGAAGGCCGCCTCGGCGTCGCCGCCGATCTGATTGTCATTGGCCATCACCAGGCTTTCGCCCAACCGCGCCCAGGCCTGGGCGTCCTTGGGGTCCAGGTCGATCAGCCGGCGAAAGGCCGAGGCCGCCCCCAGCGGATCGTCGGCGGCGAAACGCGCGGCGCCCAGCATGGCCAGGGCCTGGCGATCACCCGGCCTTTCCCTGGCGACGCGGGCGGTCACGGCCGCCAGTTGCGCCGGCTCCAGCCCATTCAGATCGGCCGACCAGGCGTCCACCCGCCGCTCATAGCCCTGGTCGGGCAGGCCAGGCGCGCCGGTGACGACATAGAGGCCCAACGCCCCCGCCACCATCACGCCGATCCCGACCAGCACCCACAATCTGTCCTTGGCGCCCGCGACCGGGGCCGTCGTCGCCGTCATGGCCAGAAGCCGACGTCCCGCCTCGGCCCGCGCCGCTGAATGGGCGGTCTCGTCCAGAAGGCCGCGCGCCTTCAGCCGGTCCAGTTCCTCGATCTCACGTGATCCGAACTGCGTCTCGACGTCCGCCGCCGGTTCGGCGCCGCGCCGCGCGCCTGCCAGCACCAACAGGGCGGCCAGGGCCGCCGCCAGTCCCGTCATCATCCAGAAGGCGATCATGGTTCAAGGGTCTAGACGAACAATGGCCGTCGGGCGAGCCGCCTTTCACGCGCCCTGGGGCAGACGCGCGGTCTCCGCCGTCGCCGCGCGTCGTCGCACCGCGCGCGCCGCCTCCAGCGCCTCGATCAGCGTCAGGAACCGCGCGGCGATCCCGATCAGTCGCAGCGCCTGGTCAGGGTTGTCGACCTCGCCGTCCGCCACCCCGTCCAGCGCCTCATTGGCCCAGGCGGACAGATAGTCGGTCATCTCGGTCTTCAGCGCCGCTCGGTCGGCCTCGCAGCCGAAGGTGACGGCCGCCCCACGGAGCGCCGCCACCGCCGTAAGCAGCGCCGCCGCCGCCTCGATCGGCTCGCCGTCCGCCGGGGCCTCCAGCCAGGGAGACATCCGGGTCATGCGTCCGGCGATGGGGCGGCGCTTCATCGGCAGGGCGGCGTGCACCGCCGCCGCCGTCGACTTCATCAGCCCCGACAATTGGCCCGACACCTGCACCCGCGCCATCCGCGCCGTCTTGCCCCAGCTGGAATCAGGGCGGATCTGCAGGGAGATGTCCATCTCGGCCAGGACGCCGGCGCACCAGCCGACCTGATCCACCACGGCTTGCATGGCGTCGGCGGTCAAGGCGGATCGCAGCGCCGCCACACCCTGGACCCGGGCCTGGACCGAAGCCAGCAGCCGCTCGACGAAGACGCCCATGTCCGAATGGCTCAGCGTCACCTCGCGGTCGGCTAGGCGGCTGGTGCGCGTCACCACCCGCAGCATCCGCTCCGCGTCCGCCACATGGGCGAACAGGATGTCGATCATCCTTCGCCCGCCATCGGGGGCCACGGCCAGGCAATCCTGGATCAGCAGACGCAGCCCCGCCAACTGGTTGTCGTCGGGCCGCTCCAGCCAGACCGACAGGCGCGGCAGGGCCGTTCGGACCAGCGGGGTCAGGTCGAAACAGCCCGCCAGTTCGGACGGGGTGGACGGCGGCGCCCCGGCCGCCGGGCGCTGAAAATCCGGCCAGACCTCGCTCGACCGGTCGCGCAGCACCGCCGCCGCCCGCGCGCACAGCCGATCCGCCGCCAGGGTCCATTCCCCATCGACGGTCGCCGCTCCGTCCAGCAAGGGCAGAAAGGCTTCTTCGCCCACCACCGCCGCACGCCAGACCCGCGCCAGGACTGCGGGGGGAAAGATCAGGGCCGGCACGCCGTCGGCGCGGGCCTGGAACAGGGGCAGCAGCGGCGCGAAGGCGGTGGCGCGCCGGGCGCGGTCGCGCGCCTCTTCGCCCACGATGACGGCCAGTTCCGCCGCCCTGTCGCCGGGCATGGCCGCGACCGCCACGCCCAGTTGCGCCAGCGACGCATCGGGACAGGCCTCGACGACCGCCGTCAGGGCGGCGCGGTGGGCGGGGGACAGGGACGACACGCAAGCTCCCGTCGAGACCATGGCACGGCCGCCAAGGTAGGCCAATCGGGTTAACAACGACTTGGCGGGCGCCCCCCTCTTGAGTGCGGGCGACGGCACGCCATATTGCCGCCACATCCGGCGATGCGCCCCTGCGCCCGCCGCGCCAGGAGGCTGCATGCCCGTTATCCAGATCGACAGCCTGACCAAGACCTACAAGTCGGGGCTTCAGGCGTTGAAACGTATCGACCTGAGCATCAAAAAGGGGGAGATATTCGCGCTTCTGGGGCCGAACGGGGCGGGCAAGACCACCCTGATCTCCATCATCTGCGGCATCGTCACACCATCGACGGGCAAGGTGGTCGCGGACGGTCACGACATCCAGACCGATTTTCGCGCCGCCCGCACCAAGATCGGCCTGGTGCCGCAGGAGTTGACCACCGACGCCTTCGAGACGGTCTTGGCCACGGTCACCTTCAGCCGGGGTCTGTTCGGCAAGGCGCCGAACCCGGGCTTCATCGAACGGCTGCTGCGCGACCTGTCGCTGTGGGACAAGCGCGACGCCAAGTTGCGAACCCTGTCGGGCGGCATGAAGCGGCGCGTCATGATCGCCAAGGCCCTCAGCCACGAACCGGACATCCTGTTCCTGGACGAACCGACGGCGGGGGTGGACGTGGAGCTGCGCCGCGACATGTGGGCCATGGTCCGACGCCTGCGCGAACGCGGCGTCACCATCATCCTGACCACCCACTATATCGAGGAAGCCGAGGAGATGGCCGACCGGATCGGGGTGATCCTGAAGGGCGAGTTGATCCTGGTCGAGGAAAAGTCGGCCCTGATGAAGAAGCTGGGCAAGAAGACCCTGACGCTGAACCTGGTCGATGCGCTGGACGCCCTGCCCGCCGAACTGTCCGACTGGGACCTGACGCTGAAGAACGACGGCGGCGAGCTGGAATACAGTTTCGACGCCAACGCCGACGACACCGGCGTTCCCTCGCTGATCCGCCGGCTGGAAGGGCTGAACATCGGCTTCAAGGACCTGAACACCCGCCAGAGCTCGCTGGAAGACATCTTCGTCAGCCTGGTCCACACGAACGGAGCCGCCGCATGACCTTCAATGGATACGGTGTGTGGGCCATCTATCGCTTCGAGATGGCGCGCGCGCTTCGCACCCTGTGGCAGAGCGTGGTCACGCCGGTCATCACCACGGCGCTGTATTTCGTCGTCTTCGGGGGCGCCATCGGCAGCCGGATGCAGGAGGTCGGCGGCGTGCCCTACGGCGCCTTCATCGTGCCGGGCCTGATCATGCTCAGCCTGTTCACCCAGTCGATCTTCAACGCCTCGTTCGGCATCTATTTCCCGAAGTTCACCGGGACGATCTATGAAATCCTGTCCGCGCCGGTGTCGTCGCTGGAGATCGTGCTGGCCTATGTCGGGGCGGCGGCGACCAAGTCGGCGGTGCTGGGCCTGATCATCCTGGCCACGGCGGCCTTCTTCGTGCCGCTGCAGATCCTGCACCCGGTCTGGATGATGACCTTCCTGATTCTGATCTCGGTGACCTTCAGCCTGTTCGGCTTCATCATCGGGGTGTGGGCCGACGGGTTCGAGCAGTTGCAGATGATCCCCATGCTGATCGTGACGCCCCTGACCTTCCTGGGCGGCGCCTTCTATTCCATCGACATGCTGCCGGAGGGGTGGCGCACCGTGACCCTGTTCAATCCGGTGGTCTATCTGATCTCGGGATTCCGCTGGGCCTTCTACGGTCAGGGGGACGTGGCGGTCGGGATCAGCGTGGCGGCGACCCTGGGTTTCTTCGCCGTCTGCCTGGCCATCGTCATGTGGATGTTCCAGACCGGCTACCGGCTCAAGAACTGACCCGTCACGAAACGGGCCAGATCGCCAGCGATTGAGAGACCATGTCCGACGACCAGAAGACCCCGCCCGAGCCCTTCGCCCGCAAGCCGGCGCAGTGGGGACGCATGCCCGCGACGACATTCCACGTCGGGCCGGTGCCGGTCGCGCCCAATCCGCTGGACCGAATCCCCGATCCGCCGCGAAAGGCCGCGCCGCCGCAGCCGCGCGACATTCGCGATCAGAGCCTGGCCTCGGGCCTCGCGCCCACGCCGCCCCGCCAGGCGCAATCCCCCGCCGCGCCCCGCCCGCAAGCCCCCCGTCAGGCGCCGGCGCGCGGCAGCATCCTGGGCGGGTCGCTGATCCCGACCGCCCGGCCGGCTGGCCCGACGCCGGAGCGTCTGGCCCAGCCCGAGCCAGCGCCTGAACAAGGGGCGGCGCCGGCCGATCTGACGGTGCGCCCCCTGCCGACGCCCGTCGCCGCGCCCCTGCCGGTCTTGGAGCCTGCGGCTGAACCGACGCCGGTGATGGCGCCCCGCGCAATGTCCCCAGCGCCCCAGGCGGCGCCCAGCTACGCGCTCACGCCCGCCAAGGCCTCTCGCCTGCCGCTCTATGTCGGGGCCGGGGTCGTCGCCGTGTTGGCCCTGGGCGGCGGCCTGTGGTTCGCCCAGCGCCCGGCTGCGACGCCGGCCCAGCCCGCGCCTGCGTCCGTGAACACGCCCCTGACCGCGCCGCCCGCCGAGACCCTGCCGGCCGCCACGCCGTCGGCGGCTACGCCGGTCGTGACCGCACCCGCCCCGACCGCGCCCCCGACGACGGCGACCAGCACCCCGGCGCCGGCGTCGACCGCCGCCGCCCGACCAGCGACCACGCCGTCCTCCACGGCATCCACCCGCCCGACGCCCCCGACGACGCCCCAGGTCCCCGCCGCGTCCCGCCCGGCGCCCGCCGCCGCCTCGACCCCGGCGCCGACCGTGCAGACCGAACCGCTCGTCGTCGTGCCTTCGACGCCCGCGCCGACGGCCGCGCGCCCGACCGCCACAGATCCCGACGGTCCGGTCGTCACGCGGCCCCAGCCGCTGGACTGACCCCAGGTTTCGCGATCCGGGACAGGTGACGAAGCGGCCCCGAGCCCCTACCTAGGGGCCATGACCGTTCCTGCCTCCCCGCCGCCCATCCTCGACGCCGCCGGCGTCCACGCCGACGAAGCCCTGTCCATCCTGAAGGCGGCCCTGACGGGGGCGGACGACGGCGAACTGTTTCTGGAACGGTCCGAGAGCGAGAGCCTGGTCTTCGACGACGGGCGGCTGAAGTCCGCCGCCTATGACGCCACCGAGGGCTTCGGCCTGCGGGTCGTGGCGGGCGAGACGGCGGGATACGCCCACGCCAACGAGATTTCCGCCGCCGCCCTGCGCCGCGCGGCCGATAGCGCCGCCCTGGCGAAACAGGGTCATGAAGCCCGCGTCGCCGAGGCCCCGCGCGCCACCAATCAGAAACTGTATGGCGAGGTCGATCCCCTCGCCTCTCCCGCCTTTTCCGACAAGATCGCGCTTCTCGCCGAGATCGACGCCTGGGCGCGGGCGCGTGATCCGCGCGTGGTGCAGGTGTCCGCCTCCTTGGTCGGAGAGCGTCGCGCCATCGAGATCCTGCGGGCCGACGACCGGGCGGTGCGTGACATACGTCCGCTGGTGCGCCTGAACGTCTCCGTCACCGTAGAGCAGAACGGCAAGCGCGAAAGCGCCTCGTCCGGCGCGGGCGGCCGCGCGGGCTTCGAGGAATGGGTCGCCCCCCAACGCTGGCAGGCCCAGGTGGACGAGGCCCTGCGTCAGGCCCTGGTCAATCTGGACGCCATCGACTGTCCGGCGGGCGAGATGGACGTGGTGCTGGGCGCGGGTTGGCCCGGCGTCCTGCTGCACGAAGCCATCGGCCACGGTTTCGAGGGCGACTTCCACCGCAAAGGCTCGTCCGTCTTCAACGGCATGATGGGGCAGCGCGTCGCCGCCCCCGGCGTGACCGTGGTGGACGACGGCTCCATCGCGGGACGACGCGGTTCCCTGTCGGTGGACGACGAAGGCACCCCCACCTCGCGCACCGTCCTGATCGAGGACGGCATCATGGTCGGGCTAATGCATGACCGGCTGTCGGCGCGTCAGCTGGGCGTGGCCGCCACAGGCAACGGACGCCGCCAGTCCTTCGCCCATATGCCGATGCCGCGCATGACCAACACCTTCATGGAGGCGGGCAAGGATTCCAAGGCCGACATGATCGCCAGTACGAAGCGCGGCCTCTACGCCGCCAACTTCTCGGGCGGCCAGGTGGACATCACCAACGGCAAGTTCGTCTTCCAGTGCAACGAGGCCTATCTGATCGAGGACGGGGTCATCACCGCCCCGGTGCGCGGGGCCACCCTGATCGGGGATGGGGCGACAGCCCTGACGAAGATTCAGATGATCGGCGACGACTTCGCCTTCGACCCAGGCGTCGGCGTCTGCGGCAAGGCGGGTCAGGGCGTGCCGGTCGGCATCGGCCAGCCTTCGCTCAAGATCGGCGGCCTGACGGTCGGCGGCACGGCGGTCTGAGCCAGCGGAACCCTAATGCGCGACCGTGTGTTTCCCCGCCATACTGGAGAGGAGCACAACCATGCCTACCGAACGCACCGTCGAACATCCTGATGGCCGGATCGAACGCATCACCGAGACCAACGCCGCCCCCACCACCGTCGTCGAACGTCGCGGCGGCAGCGGCATGGGCGCCATCGTCGCCCTGATCATCGGCCTCCTGGCCATTCTGGTGATCGGCTACTTCCTGATGAACATGAACCGCAGCGACGCGGTGAAGGACAACGCCATCGCCGGTGCGGCCGAGAGCGTCGGCAATGCGGCCGACAACATCGGCAACGCCGCCCGCGACGCGGTTCCTGAACGCGCGCCGGCCAACTGATCGCCTGACCTCAAGGAATCAGGGCTGGAGCGGGCGCCACTCGGGGCCCAAAGGCTCCAGCCCGTCCGCCGCCAGCCGATCCAGCACCCCGTTCGGCTCGGCCAGCAATCTCAGCGGCGCGATGGCGACGGTGACGCCCGGCTCGGACAGGGCCTTGTCGGCGGCTGTGTTCCAGATTGCGCGCAGCCGCTGCCCCTCCCCCATCACCGTCCAAAGAGAACAGGCGTTCGACGCCTGTTCGAGCGGCGAGGCCAGCACGGCCGGTATGCGGCGCAGCCGCCAGTTCTCCGCCCGCTGGGCGCCGCTTTCAGGCCCGGCCTCGGCCGCCGTCGCCGCCGCCTCCATACAGGTCAGATAGGCTTCAGGCGGCGTTGTCAGCACATTGTCGATCAGCTCGTCTCCGCGATAGACGCCCACCGGCTCGGCCGGCGTCTTATTGGCGCGCGCCGCGCGACGGACGACCTCGGACACGGAGCGCGCGCGCTGTGCAGAGCCGCCGCGCGCCATCAGGTCCGCCGACAGCATCAGAAAGCTCTTGCGGCTGGGGCCCTCGCCCGTGATCCGTTCGACCCGCGCCTCCAGATCAGGGGACAAATAGTCGGCGCTGGTGCGATCATTGGGCAATCGGGTCAGGGTGCGGATCCGCCAGATCACCCGCCCCAAGTCCGCCAGCGACGCCTGGCCCTGGACCGGGAACAGCACCCGATCCGCCCGCTCGACCGCCGAGACCAGGGCGTCGGTTCGCCATTCCATGTCGCGCGACAGCCCCTCGATGGCGCCGACCAGGATCAGCACGCTGTCGCCGCGCCGCACCTCCCAGATCGGGGCCTCGACACGCCGGGCGGTCACCACGATATCTTCCACCACGTCGGACGCCGACGGCTCCTGCGCCGCCGCCGCACCCGCAGACAGGGCGATCGCTGCGAGAATAGACAATAACAAGGAAGAAGATCGCGAGTTCATTACGGCGATATAGGCCCATCTACTGTCAATATTGTAATGAAATCCCTGTAATGATGTCGTCGATTTAATCCACCTTGCCGCCTTGTAACTGGAGATGAAGCAGGCGGACCGGCACACCTCTCGCCAACAAACCGAGGGGAAAAACGATGACAAAGACCCTGCTGCTGGCCAGCACCGCCCTGCTTCTGACCGCCACCTCCGCCTTCGCCGGCGACGCGCCGCAGGTGGCCGAGGCGCCGGCGCCCACCGGCCCGACCAGCCAGGCGCCGCTGACCGACGGCGCCCAGCGCGGCGTGCTGGTCTTCACGCCCGACTTCTTCGCGGCCCAGCGCCCGAACACCGCGCTGGACATGGTGAACCGGGTGCCCGGCTTCTCCATCGATAACGGCTCGGGCGCGCGCGGCTTCGAAGGCGCGGTCGGCAATGTCCTGATCAACAACAACCGCCCGGCGTCCAAGAACGATTCCGGCTCGAACGTCCTGGGTCGAACCCTGGCCGATCAGGTCGAGCGTATCGAGCTGATACGGGGCGGCGCCGCCGGCGTGGACATGCAGGGCTATGCCGTCGTCGTGAACGTCATCCTGAAATCCACAGCCAGCCGCCAGTCTATCCTGACCTGGAACGCCATGCTGTTCGAAGGGGGCCATGACATCTACGGCGGCAGCTACCAGTTCACGGCGCGCAAAGGCGACCGCAGCTGGGGCGTCACCCTGTCCGACGGCATGGGGTCCAGCGATTCCAACGGCGTCGGACGTTCGGTTCGCACGAATGCGGCGGGTGTGGTCATCCGCGACGAACGGTTCGAGAACGACGGCTGGGGCGGCGGAAACTCGATCCGCGGCAACTATTCCGGTCCCCTCTTCGGCGGCAAGGTGGAGAGCACCGCCCGGTTCGGCGTCAACGACTGGCAAAGCTGGTCCGAGCTGAGTTCGGACACATCGCTTCGTCGCAACGACTACGAGGAAAGCAGCCATTCCGGCGAACTGGGCGTGACCTGGACTCGCCAATTGCGGCCCCGCTGGCAGGTCGAGACCCGCTTCATCCACGAGTTCAGCTCTTTCGAAAACGCCTCCAACAGCAATGAGCGGCTGGACGGCGTGACCGCGCCGGAGCAGCAGTTCACCTCTGACGGCGATTCATCCGAGACCATCCTGCGCGGCCTGATCCGTCACGAGCGCTCGCCCGCCCTAACGCTCGAAGCGGGCGGCGAGGTCGCCTACAATATGCTGGACGTCCATCAGGGCTTCACAATCGGGGGCGCGGCCATCGACCTGCCCAGCGCCTCGGTCAAGGTCGAGGAGACGCGCGGCGAGGCCTTCTCCAAGGCCACATGGCGGCTGAACCCCAAGCTGACGCTGGAAGGCGGTGTGCGGCTGGAGGCCTCCACGATCAAACAATCTGGCGATGCGGACCAGGAGAAGAGCTTCTTCTTCGCCAAGCCGCGCTTCCTGGCGACCTGGACGCCCATGGCGGACAATCAGGTGCGGCTGCGGTTCGAACGCGAGTTGGGCCAGCTGGACTTCGGCGACTTCGCGGCCTCGGCCGACCTGGGCGACAACAACGTCTATGGCGGCAACGTCAATCTGGAGCCGGAGCAGCGCTGGATTTCGGAACTCAGCTACGAGCGTCGCTTCTGGGGTCAGGGCGTGGTCTCCATCGGTCTGCGCCATGACGAAATCATCGACGTCATCGACCGCCTGCCCCTTCCCGAAGGCCTGTCGGCCGTGGGCAATATCGGCGACGGCACGCTGGATCGGCTGTCGCTGAACGTCACCCTGCCGCTGGACAAGTTCGGCATCTCGGGCGCCCGCTTCACCTTCAGGAACGACTGGAACAAGACCCGGGTCACCGACCCGACCACGGGCGAGGAGCGGCCCATCTCCGGCGTGCGCGCCAGTCAGGCCAATGTCGGCTTCGAGCAGGACATCGCCAGCTGGAAGACGCAGTGGGGGGTCAACTGGCTGCCGCGTCTGGGCCAAGGCACCTATGGCCCGGACCAGATCAGCGTCTGGCGCGGGTCGGACTACATCGAGGCCTTCGCCGAATACAAGCCGACCCCGACCCTGGCGATACGCGCCCAGCTGAACCTGTGGGACGATTTCACCACCCGCCGCACGGTGTTCGAGTCGCGCAATCCTCGCACCGTCGCCTTCATTGAGGACCGCACCGTCGACCCGCGCACCTTCGTCTCGATCCGGGTCCGCAAGACCTTCTGATTCCGCCCGCCGGGCGAAAAAAGGGCGGCGTCCGCATGGACGCCGCCCTTCTCCTTTGGTGATCCGCTTAAGGGATCAGCCGACGGTGGAGGCGCGCGGGGCGGCGACGTTGCCGTCTTCCTGACCGCGGTCGCTCAGCGCCGGACCCGGATGGTCGCCGCCGCTGTTGGCCCCATGCGACCAGCCCTTGATGAAGAAGCTGATCACGATGAAGGCGACGCCGATGCCCATGCCCCACATCCCCAGCATGCCGAAGACGTCAAGCGAGGTCTGAAGCGCCAGACCGGGGTTCAGCACCTGACCGCCCACCGTCTCGGTCCCCGCCAGTCCGGCGATCCAGCCGCCGACGTACTGGGCGATTGAGCTGGCCAGGAACCAGACCGCCATCATGAAGCTGACCACCTTGGCCATCGACAGTTTGGTGATCTCCGACAGGCCCACAGGCGACAGGAACAGCTCGCCCGTCGTGTGGAACAGATAGAGCAGGCCCAGCAGCAGCAACGGCATCTGGAAGGCCGAGTTGGCCATGCCGGCGCCCCACACCACCACCATGAAGCCCAGACCGACCTGCAGCAGGCCGAGGCCGAACTTCATCGTAGGATTGGGGTCCAGGTTGCGCTTGGCCAGGAAGGCCCACAGCGCCGCCATGATCGGCGCGAAGATCAGGATGAAGCCGGCGTTGAACGACTGGGTCTGGGCGGCCGTGATGGTCGCGTCGATCCACATGCCGCTGGGCGTGATGCCGGCCGCGGCCAGTTGCGCCGGCGTGCCGACGGTGATGCCCAGGAACTGGAAGGCCTGGGGCGTAATGCTGAGGTCCACGTTACGGTCGGCGAACAGGTTCAGCGAGGTGCCGGCCTGTTCGAACAGGGTGAAGAAGACCACCGAACCAAAGATCAGCACGAGGGCCAACATCATCCGCTCGCGCTGCGCCTTGCTCTCGCACACCTTGACGATGACGTAGAGGATGAACAGCAGCGAGGCGACGGTCGCGGCGCCCAGCACCCAGCCCACCAGGGCGTTGCGCTGGACCATGAACCAGACGACGCCGACACCCAGGATGCTGGCCAGATAGATCGACCATTCGCGGTTGATCGGACCCAGCACGGGCTTTTTCAGATTGGCCTCCGCCGGCGGCTCGCCCTTGCCTTGCAGCAACGGCTTGCCCAGCATGAAGACGACCCAACCCAGCGCCATGCCGACGCCCGCCAGGCCGAAGCCCGCCCACCAGCCGACTGTCTGACCCAGCAGGCCGCACAGGACGGCGGCCCAGAAGGCGCCCAGGTTGATGCCGTAGTAATAAAGGGTGAAGCCGGAATCGCGTCGCGGATCGCCCTGCGGATACAGTTGGCCGACGATGGTGGAGATGTTGGGCTTCAGGAAGCCGACCCCCATGATGATCAGCGACACCGCCAGATAGAAGACATTCACACCCGCCATGTCGCGGGTCGTCTCGATCTTGTAGTCGGCGGTCGGGATGACGGCCGGCAGGGTCGAGGTCGCGGGCAGGCCCTGGATGGCCAGGCCGTTCTCGGCGGGCTCGAACTTGTACTTCTGGCCGTCGACGACGATGGCGACGTCACGCGCCGCCCCGCGCCCTTCGGCGTCGATCTGATAGGTCTGGCCCGCATAGGTCAGGGTTTCCGTCGCCGGACGTCCCTCGAAGGCCATCATGCCGTGACCGGCGACCAGCAACAGGGCGCCGAAGGCCACGGCCTTGCGCGTGCCGATGAAGCGGTCGGCCATGATGCCGCCCAGCAGCGGCAGCAGATAGACCAGCGAGGTGTAGGAGCCGTAGGTCGACCCCGCCATGGCGTCGTCGAACAGGAAGTGTTGCGTCAGGAAGAAGATCAGAATCCCGCGCATGCCGTAGTAGGAGAAGCGCTCCCACATCTCGGCGAAGAACAGGATGATCAGTCCGCGCGGGTGGTTCTTGAAGATCTGCATCATGACCGGCACCCCGGTCGCGAAGGTGATGATCAGCCCGAGGGCGACGACGATATTCATACCGCCACCCCGCATCGAAGACCGTTAACGCAGCGCGTAAGTCGCGCGCCCCCCATGTCCGTTTGTGTCAACGGCTTACTCCTGACTGCTGCGCCCTCACCGACGCACGAAAGGCGCATAAGCAGCACGGCCGGGAAATCCGAACAAGTGTTAAGGCCGTTATGGGACAGCGTGCCGCGAGCCGTCTTCCAGGCGCACAACCCAAAGTGACGTCTTCTGGCGCCGTGTCTGCATTGGACGGAGGCGAAGAAGACCACGGTTTCATTTTGGGAAGGACCGTCCCATGGCTGTGCGGCCGATCATGAGATCCGATCACGAGGCCCTGAACCGGCTGCACCGCGAGGTGGGCTGGCCCGAGCGGTCGCCTGCGGGCTGGCGCTGGCTGGAAAGCAATCCGGCGCGCCAAGACCTCGACGCGCCTGCAGGTTGGGTGGTGGCGGACGACGACGACCAGCCGGCGGCCATGCTGGGGAACTTCATCCAGCGGTTCCAGCATGGAGCGCGCAGCCTTTACGGCGCGACGGGCTTTTCGATCATCGTGCCGCCCAGCCGCAAGGGCGCCAGCCGGCCGCTGATCCGGGCGTTCCTGAAACAGCCGGGCCTGTTCGCTCGCTACACCTTCAACGCCAATGCGCGTTCGGCGCCGCTGTATGGACTGTTCGGCCTCAAGCCCTGGCCCGAACAGACCCACGCCCTGAAGCTGTCGTGGACCACCGACCGACCGGCTTGCGTCCAGGGACGTGTGTTGCGGGCGCTCCTCGGCCGCGTCTCGGCCGAGACGGCGGCTCGGCTGGGCGAGCGGCTGATGAACCCCCGGGTGTTCGGTCGCCGTATTCTGGACCTGCCGGCGGGCGTCACGGTGCTGCGCGACCTGTCCGACGCCTCGGCCTACGGCGACTTCTGGTCACGGCTGGCCAAAGAGGATCGCCTTCTGGCGGATCGCAGCCCGGAGACCTTGCGCTGGCGTCTTTCGGATCCCGACCTGACCCTGCCGCCGATCATGCTGACCTGCGTGCGTGGCGGCGCCGTGGTCGCCCTGGCCATGGCGCAGATCACCAAGACCAGTCTGATCGAACCGCCGTGTCTGGACATCGTCGATCTGATCGCGCTGGAGACGGACCAGGACGCTCTGCCGCTTCTGACGCGAGCCCTGATCGTCAATGCGCGCGGCCTGGGGGCGGCGAAGGTGCGCTTGCCGATGACGACGCCGCGCCTGCTGACGGCCTTGGGCGATCTGGCGCAGACCGGGCGCCGCGAGGGCGGCTGGGGTCATTGTCACGCCATTGTGGACGATCCGGCGCTGGCCGACGCCTGGGCTCCGACGCCGTTCGACGGGGACTACGGCATCTGTTCGCGCAATCCGCCGTCGCCGGTCGTGCGTCGACGTTCAGCCGTCACGGCCGCGTCACGCGGCCGGGCGGCCAAGGCCTGATCAGCCGTTCGGCCGGGCCTTCAACTCGTCGCGGATCTCGGTCAGCAGGGCCTCGGTCGCCGTCGGGGCGGCAGGCGCCGGATCGGGCTTGGCCGCTTCCTGACGACGCAGGGCGTTGATGCCCTTGACCACCAGGAACACCACCCAGGCCACGATCAGGAACTGGATCACGGTGTTCAGGAAGGCGCCATACTGGATGGAGACCTTTTCGACCGCCTCGGTCGCCGGGTTCTCGGCCCGCAGCACCCATTCCAGCTCGGAAAAGTCGATCCCCCCCGTCAGCAGGCCGATGGGCGGCATGACGACCTGATCGACCAGGCTCTTGACGATGCCGTTGAAGGCCGCGCCGATGATCACGCCGACGGCCAGATCGACGACATTGCCCTTGACCGCAAACTCGCGGAACTCAGACAGAAGGCTCATGGACGCTCCTCGCGCTTGGGATGGGACGGGTTCAGGCGTCGCCCGAGGCGTTCAAACGCTCGCGCAGCTCCTTGCCGCTCTTGAAGAAGGGCACAGCCTTGGCGGGCACCTCGACGGCCTCCCCAGTGCGGGGATTGCGGCCCGCGCGCGCCGGTCGCGAGCGCACCGACAGGGCGCCGAAACCGCGCAATTCGACCCGCCCGCCGTCGGACAGGGCCGTGGTCATGGTGTTCAGGATGGCGTTGACCAGCCGCTCCACCTCCGCATGGGTCAGGTGGGTGTTCTCCATGGCCAGCTTTTCGATCAGCTCGGACTTGATCATCGGCGTCCCCGGTCAGGTCGTGAGGACGGGCCGTCTCGCCCGCCTCGGTCCAGATGAAGCACCCTAACGCCCGACTGACGTTCGAAAAAGCCCTTATCGGACAAGGATGGGGCGTCGGGGTCAGAAATACGTCCGCTATCGCACACAAACCAGGGCCGGAAAGAAAAAGGGCGGCGGGATCGCGCCCGCCGCCCTTCAGTCTTTGTCGCTGCCGGCAAGCGCGCGGCGCTTCGCGACTGTGGCGAAGCGCCTGACGCTCTTGGGACGAACGTTTACTCCTTGGAGCCGGCGTTCTTCAGCGCGGCACCCAGGATGTCGCCCAGCGAAGCGCCCGAATCGGACGATCCGAACTGTTCGATGGCTTCCTGTTCGTCCTTCATTTCCAGCGCCTTGATCGACACCGAGATGCGGCGCGAGGCCTTGTCCACGGCGGTGATCATGGCGTCCACGCGGTCGCCGACCGAGAAACGCTCGGGGCGCTGCTCGTTGCGGTCGCGCGACAGGTCGGACTTGCGCACGAACGAGGTGACCGGCGCGTCGTCTTCACCGAACTTGACCTCGATGCCGCCCGACTCGATCGCCGTCACGGTGACGGTGACCTGCTGGCCGCGACGATAGGTGTCGCCCTCGCCGATCGGATCGCCGCCCAGCTGCTTGATGCCCAGCGAGACGCGTTCCTTCTCGACGTCGACGTCCAGGACCTTGGCCTTGACCATTTCGCCCTTGCGGTAACGCTGGATAGCTTCTTCGCCCGACACCGACCAGTCCAGGTCGGACAGGTGCACCATGCCGTCGATGTCGTTGTCCAGGCCGATGAACAGACCGAACTCGGTGGCGTTCTTGACTTCGCCCTCGACGGTCGAGCCGATCGGGTGGTTGGCGACGAAGGCGTCCCACGGATTGTCCTGAGCCTGCTTCAGGCCCAGCGAGATGCGGCGCTTGGAGGCGTCGACATCCAGAACCACGACGTCGACTTCCTGCGAGGTCGAGACGATCTTGCCGGGGTGGACGTTCTTCTTGGTCCAGGACATTTCCGAGACGTGCACCAGGCCCTCGACACCGGCTTCCAGCTCCACGAAGGCGCCGTAATCGGTGATGTTGGTGATGCGGCCCGTGTACTTGGCGCCGACCGGATACTTGGCTTCCACGCCGTCCCAGGGGTCCGACTGCAGTTGCTTCATGCCCAGCGAGATACGCTGGGTGTCCGGGTTGATCTTGACGATCTGGACCTTGACGGTGTCGCCGACGGCCAGGACCTGCGATGGATGCGAGACGCGCTTCCACGACATGTCGGTGACGTGCAGCAGGCCGTCGATGCCGCCCAGGTCGACGAAGGCGCCGTAGTCGGTGATGTTCTTGACCACGCCTTCGCGGATTTCACCCTCTTGCAGCTGGCCGACCAGCTCGGTGCGCTGTTCGGCGCGGGCTTCTTCCAGGATGGCGCGACGCGAGACGACGATGTTGCCGCGCGGACGATCCATCTTCAGGATGGCGAAGGGCTGTTCCTTGCCCATCAGCGGACCGACGTCGCGGACAGGACGGATGTCGACTTGCGAACCAGGCAGGAAGGCCGAGGCGCCGCCCAGGTCGACGGTGAAGCCGCCCTTGACGCGGCCGACGATGGCGCCGTTGACCGGCTGGCCTTCGGCGAACACGACTTCCAGACGGGTCCAGGCTTCTTCGCGACGGGCCTTGTCACGGCTGATGACGGCTTCGCCCAGGGCGTTCTCGACGCGCTCCAGGTAAACCTCGACGTTGTCGCCGACCTTGGGCAGCTTGCCGTCTTCGCCCTGGCCGAATTCGCGCATGGCGATACGGCCTTCGGTCTTCAGACCGACGTCGATGATGACGATGTCTTTTTCGATGCCGACGACGCGGCCGTGAACGACCTGGCCTTCGCCGAAGTCGCGGCCCGACAGTTGTTCGTCGAGCAGGGCGGCGAAGTCGTCGCGGGTGGGGGTAAGGGTGTCAGTCATGGAGCTGAAAAGCATCCTGGGGGCTGAAGGCGCGCGACCGGAGGGCCTCACGCAGGTGAACGCTTCTCGAACGGCGAAGCGCCGCGCGTGAAACGATGGGAAAAGGATTTAGTCAGGTCGTCAGGATGCGAGGCCGTTCAGAAACGATCAGGACGCCCGCGGAAGCCGAGGGTGGCGCGTTGGATTTGCAAACCCGGCCTAAAGGCCATGTTTCGCGCGCGCCGCCTCGACGATACGGCGGGCCGCATCGAAGGCGGCCTCTATACCCATGTCGGTCGTGTCCAGCAAGACCGCGTCTTCGGCCTGCACCATCGGCGCCGCGCCACGCCCGGCGTCGCGTTCGTCGCGGCGCTGAATATCGGCCAGCATGGCCTCGAAACCGATGTCCGATCCGCGCGCGGCCAGCTGTTTCCAGCGGCGGGTCGCGCGCACCTGCGGCGTGGCCGTGACGAACAGCTTGGCCTGAGCATCGGGGGCGATCACCGTGCCGATGTCGCGCCCGTCCAGCACCGCCCCGCCCGCCTGGGCCGAAAACGCCCGCTGCAGCTCCAGTAGGGCCGCTCGCACGCCGGGGAAGCTGGCGACGCGGCTGGCCGCCTCTCCCGCCTCGCCGGTCGTCAGCCTGTCGTCTTCCGACAGACCGGACGCATCCAGCCCGCGCGCCGCTTCGGTCGCCGCCGCCTCGTCGTCCAGCGACCTGCACTCAGCCAGCAGACGCGCCCCCACGGCCCGGTAAAGCAAGCCCGTGTCCAGGTGCGGCAGGCCATAGGTCTGGGCCAGACGGGCGGCGATGGTGCCCTTGCCCGAGGCGGCCGGGCCGTCGACGGCGATGATCAGGGTCAAACAGGTCTCCGCAGCGCGTGGCGCAATCAAACTTCATCCCGAACGCACGAGAGGGCGCACCAGATAGCGAGGATCAGGCCCGCAATCCAGCCGCCCGGCCCAACAGACCTTCAGGCGCGCCGCTTAAACAGACTGCGCAGGGCGATGGCCGCCAGCAGAACCGCCATGCCCGCACTGACCACGATGGCCGTCGTGTAGAAAACGATCAGGGCCCAGAAGATCATGGGGTGCTCGACCAGATAGACGTCTGGCCCCTTGCGGTTGTTCAGCATGCCCACATCGAGGCCATGCAGAACCTCGCGCGCGCCGATCACGCAGCCCCAGCCGATCAGCCCCGCGATCGCCAGGGTCACGAGGGGACTGAGCCAGCCAGGTTTGCTCACGTCCAATCCTTCCAGCGCGCCAAGACCAGCACCGCAAACGCCACAAGGCCCAGCCAGATGACGGACGCCGCCACATTCAGGATCGCGGTCGAGTAATAGAAGACATCGCCATCCGCCCGCAGATGAACGACGCCATGCCTGCCACGGACCACGCCGGTTGAAGCCGCCCGCCAGGCTGTCCAGCCCGTCCATGCCGCCCCGCCAAGGCAGGTCAGAAGCCCCAGAACCGCAAGGCCGCGATGGAAGGCCTCGCGCAACCGCATCAGTCGATCCGGCCGCCCAGCCCGTTCATCATCTCGACGAAGCCGGGGAAGCTGGTGGCGATCATTTCGGGGTCCAGCACCGACACCGGCTGTTCGGCGGCCAGGCCCAGGATCAGATGGCTCATGGCGATGCGGTGATCGTGGGCGGTGGCGACCGTGGCGCCGCCGCGCACATCGCCGCCTGTGACCAGGAAGCCTTCCGGCTCTTCCTCGACCTGAACGCCACAGGCACGCAGGCCCTCGACCATCAGCGAGATCCGGTCGCTTTCCTTGACCCGCATCTCGCCGACGCCGCGCATGACGGTGACGCCATCCGCAAAGGCCGCCGTCGCCGCCAGGATCGGATACTCGTCAATCATCGAGGCCGCGCGCTCTTGCGGCACGACGACGCCCTTCAACTGGGAATAGCGGGCGGTGATGTCGCCGACGTCCTCGCCCCCGGCCTGACGTCGGTTAGCGATGGTCAGGTCCGCGCCCATTTCGATCCAGGTGTCGAACAGGCCGGTGCGCAGGGGATTCAGCATCACGCCTTCGACCGTCACCTCCGAACCCGGCACGATCAGCCCGGCCGCCAGGGGGAAGGCGGCGGACGACGGATCGCCCGGCACCGCCACATGGGCGGCCTTCAGCGGCTGCCCGCCCTTCAGCGTGATCTTCCAGCCCTCGCCCTGCTCTTCGACCATCACCTCGGCGCCGAAGGCCCGCAGCATACGCTCGGTGTGGTCGCGGCTCTTTTCCGGCTCGGTGACCGTGGTGACGCCCTGAGCGTTCAGTCCCGCCAGCAGGATGGCCGACTTGATCTGGGCCGAGGCCACCGTCTGCACATAGTCGACGCCCGTCAGCGTCCCGCCGGTCAGGGCGACCGGAACCCGATCCTCAGCCGCCAGCCAGTCGAACCCCGCGCCCATCTCGGCCAGCGGTCCCGTCACCCGCTTCATCGGCCGCTTGCGCAGGGACGCATCGCCATCGAAGGTCGCCGTCAGCGGATAGCCCGCCGCCGCCCCCATCAGCAGACGCACGCCCGTTCCGGCGTTGCCGCAGTCGATCACCGAAGACGGCGTGGTGAACCCGCCCGCGCCCTCGATGCGCCATTCGCCCTCGCCGGTCCGCTCGACCTTCGCGCCGAAGGCTTCGACGGCGCGGCCGGTCGCCAGAACGTCATCGCCCTCCAGCAGGCCCTCGACTGTGGTCACGCCCGCGGCCATTCCGCCGAAGATCATCGCCCGGTGCGACATGGACTTGTCGCCCGGCGCACGGACCTTTCCAGCCAGTGCGGCGGCGCGTCTTGCGGTCAGTTGAGAAGGCATGGTCACCCGCTTCAGGCTGCGATGTCGGAAGGGTCGCGCGGGCGGCGCGAAAAGACAGCTTTTGACAGCGGCCTTAAGGGGTGGCAAGGGACCGCCCCGAATTCAACCCGTTGAAAGTGTCCCCCGTGGCCAATCCCGAACTGGGCGCCAAACAGGTCTGCCCCAACTGTCAGGCGAAATTCTACGACCTGAACCGCCGCCCCGCCCACTGCCCCAAGTGCGGAACGGACTTCGATCCCGAAGAGGCGATGAAGCTGCGCAGCCGTCGCGCCCGTCCCGGCTATCCGGCCGACGACGAGGACACGGAAGATCAGGTCAAGACCAAGTCGGCCGACGGCGATGACGACGAGGATGACAACGAAACCTCCACGCCGGAAATCGACGAGGAAGGTCATGAGCCGATCCTGACGCCCGACGACGACGACGATTCCCCCGCCGACGCCTCGGAAGAGCCCGGCATGGGTTCGACGGACGGCGACGACGACGACCTGATGGCCGACGACGATGACGATTCCGTCCCCTTCATCGAGGACGAGGACGACGACTCCATCGACGACGAAATCGCCAAGCCGTCGCGCGACGACGACTAGGTTCGGCTGGGCCGGTCGCGCTCGGCGACCGGGACCAGATTCTTGTTGCGCCCGCCGCATTTGTCGCTAGAGAAGCGCGGCGGGACAGCAGGACTTTCGAGCCTTTTGGTTTGAAAAACCTGCGCATTTTCACCTTTGGGAACGCGGTGAAAATAAATCTCGAAACGGGCTTGATCGCAGAAAAAGCCTGACATAGTTTCCGCCGCCTCGCCGGGGGCCATCGCAAGATGAACCGGGCGAACCAGACCGCAAGGTCCGGGGCTTTAGCTCAGTTGGTAGAGCGCTTGCATGGCATGCAAGAGGTCAGCGGTTCGACTCCGCTAAGCTCCACCATCAGTCTCCCTCTTTCCTCGGTTCGCCAGGGAAGAGGGAGACTGGCCATCCTCCATGACACTTTAATCTTTGCCTTGTCCGCCGGTGTTCACCACGGGAACCTCGGCTTTGCCGCCGCGCTCCTCTGCTGCAATCCGCTTCAGCCAGGAGAACGACGATGAGCGAGATCAAGGAAGGCATGGACGTCATCGGCGCCGACGGCGTCCATGTCGGCACGGTGGACCGCCTGGACGGCGACCGCATCAAGCTGACCCGGCGCGAGAACACCGGCGCCCACAGCGACCATCACCACTATATCGAAAAGGGCTTCGTCGCCGGCGTGGAGGGCGACAAGGTGCGCCTGTCGGCCAACGCCGATGTCGCCGTCACCCTGGAAGAAGAGAAATCCGGCAAGCCGGTCGATCTCTGAACCGCTTCGGCGGCGGCGTTCAGAACAGCGCCGCCGCCAGATTGACCGTCAGCGCCAGGATCACGGCGTTGAAGAACCAGGCGATCAGGCAGTGCAGCGTCGCCAGCCGGCGCAGGTCGCGGCTTGAAATCTGAACGTCGGCGGTCTGGTTCGCCACCCCGATGATCAGGCTGAAGTGCAGAAAATCCCAATAGTCGGCGTCGTCCTCGCCCGGGAACATCAGGCCGCCCTGATCGCCCTTGCCCTTGTCCTTGGGCGAATAGAACTCGTGGGCGTAGTGCAGGGCGAAGATGACGTGGACATAGAGCCACGACAGCCCCACCGTCAGAACTGAAAAGCCGGCCTGCGCCAGCGACGGCTTGCCGCCATGCAACAGGGACAACACCAGCACGACCAAACTGGCCGCCGCCGCCGTCAGGCTGAGCGGCAGGACCAGCGCCCCGGCCTGATCCAGTTCCGCCGCCCTGCGTCGGATGGCCGCCTGAGAGCTTGAGCGCAGGATGTGAACCAGCGTCAGGAGCAGAAAGGCCGCCACCCCGGCGTCCCATCCCGCCGCCAGCCGCACAGCCAAACCGGCCGAAGCGGGCGTCGCCGCGACCACGACCGCCAGCACGGCCAGCCCCAGCCAAAGGGAGAAATGCAGACGGAACAGGCGCGTGACGAACCCCATGGCCCGAGATCGCGCATTTGCCCATCGCCGTCCATCGGCAAACCCGAGACGTGAGCGGAAAGCCGCAGTTGTCACCCGACGGTTACGAGAGTATTGCGACGCATTCTTATAATCAAAAGCGATCCTCCCCCGATGCGTGCTTCCCTGTTCGGCCTTCTGGCGTCCGCCTCCGTCGCGACGCTGCTTGGCGCCGCCCCCGCCCTGGCCCAGCAGCAGGATGCGCCCACCACCCTGTCGGACATCGTCGTGACGGGATCGCAGGTGGCCCTGCCGCCGGCCTATGCAGGGGGTCAGGTGGCGCGTGGCGGAAGGGTCGGCCTGTTCGGCGCCCTGAACGCCATGGACACCCCCTTCTCCTCCACCAACTTCACCGAAAAGCTGGCGCGCGATCAGCAGGCCCGCAGCGTCGGCGACGTGCTGCAGAACGATCCGGCCGTGCGGCTGACCAAGGGGTTCGGCAACTTCCAGGAACTGTATGTGATCCGGGGCTTCCCGGTCTATTCGGACGACATGACCTATAACGGTCTCTACGGCGTGCTGCCGCGCCAGTATGTGGCGGCCGAACTGCTGGAACGGGTCGAGGTCTTCCGAGGCGCCACAGCCTTTCTGAACGGCGCGGCGCCGGGCGGCAGCGGCGTGGGCGGCGCGGTCAATCTGGTGCCCAAGCGCGCGGGCGACGCGCCCCTGAACCGGCTGACGGCCGGCTGGGAAGGCGGCGATCAGATCTACGCCGCCGCCGACCTGTCGCGCCGCTTCGGCTCCGATGGCGACTGGGGCCTGCGTCTGAACCTGGCCAGCCGCGCCGGCGAGGGCGGCGTCGAGGGCGAGGGCCGCGACATGAAGGTGCTCGGCCTGGGTCTGGACCACCGCGGCGACCGCGCGCGCTTTTCCGCCGACCTGGGCTGGCAGGACAACCGTATCGACGCGCCGCGTCCCCAGGTGACGCCGAACGGCGCCATTCCCCGCGCGCCGGACGCCGACAAGAACTTCGCCCAGCCCTGGACCTATACCGACGAGACCCAGTTGTTCGGCGCCGCGCGCGGCGAGTTCGACGTCACCGACGCCGTGACCGTCTGGGCCGCCGTGGGCGGTCGCGACGGCAAGGAGCGCAACAGCCTGGCCAATCCCCGCGCCAACGCCGACGGGTCGCTGAACGCCTACCGCTTCGACAACGGCCGTCGCGATCAGGTCTTCTCGGCCGACGTGGGCGTGCGCGCCGACTTCGACACCGGCCCGGTGCGACACCGCCTGGTCGCCTCGGCCGCCCAGGTGCAGTCGCGCGAGAAGAACTCCTACGCCTTCTCCAACTTCGGCGGCTTCG
Source organism: Brevundimonas sp. EYE_349 (assembly GCF_023147505.1). Taxonomy (GTDB): domain Bacteria; phylum Pseudomonadota; class Alphaproteobacteria; order Caulobacterales; family Caulobacteraceae; genus Brevundimonas. The sequence continues at coordinate 441,202 of NZ_JAHXPB010000002.1, forward strand.
CCAGCAACCTGTACGATCCGGTGTTCGCGCCCGCTCCGGCCCCGACCGCCTTGGCCGCCGGCTCCCTGACCGACCCGACCGTGGTGGGCCGGGTCAGGACCAACAGCGTCGCCATCGCCGACATGGCGTCCTTCCTGGACGACCGTCTGATGATCACCCTGGGCGCCCGCTATCAGGAGATCGACACCCGGTCCTATGACTACAACACCACCGCCCGCAACGGCGGCTACGCCAGCGATGCCGTGACCCCGGTCTTCGCCGTGGTCTACCGCCCGATCGACCGGGTCTCGCTCTACGCCAACTATTCGGAGGCGCTGGTGCCTGGAAAGACCGCGCCCGGCGCGGTCAACGGGGCGCCCGTCGCCAACGCCGGCGAGGTTCTGGAGCCGTTCCGCGCCGAGCAGAACGAGATCGGGGTGAAATATGACGCCGGGTTGTTCGGCGCCACGCTCAGCGCCTTCCGCACCACCCTGCCCAGCGAATATTTCGACACGGCGACCCGCACCTATTCCGCCGGCGGCGAGCAGGAGAACCGGGGCGTCGAACTGACCGTCTTCGGCGAACCGCTGGAGGGCCTGCGCGTCCTCGGCGGCGCGACCTGGCTGGACGCCGAGATCAAGCGCGCCCTGAACCCCGCCCTCAACGGCAAGTCCGCCATCGGCGTGCCGGACTTCCAGGCCAATCTGAACGTGGAATGGGACGTGCGGGCCATCGACGGCCTGACGCTGGAGGGTCGGGTCGTACATACCGGCGCCCAACCGGCCAGCGCGGACAACGCCGTCGAACTGGACAGCTGGACACGCTACGACGCCGGCGTCCGCTACGCCTTCGAGGCGGGCGGCAAGCCGCTGACGCTGCGGGCGCGGGTCGAGAACCTGGCGGACAAGAACCAGTGGGTCGCGGTCGGCGGCTATCCGGGGTCCAACTATCTTACGCTGGGCGGGCCGCGCACCCTGCGCCTGTCGGTCTCGGCCGAGTTCTGAGCCCGCTCAATCGCGATACGATGACGCCCCCGGACGGAGCCAGGAGCTGGTTCCGTCCGGAGGCCGCCCGTTCTAGAGGCTACCGATGAAAGCCCGAACCATCCGCGCCTGGTCCTGGGTCCACAAATGGTCGAGCCTGGTCTCGACGGTGTTCCTGTTGATGCTGTGCGTCACCGGCCTGCCGCTGGTGTTCACCCACGAGTTGGACGAGGTGCTGCTGCATGAGCCCTGGCAGCCCAAGAACCCGGACGGGCCCCTTCTGGATCTGGACCAGGTGTTGAGCGCGGCCCTGGCCCTGCATCCGGGCGAGGTTCCGGCCTTCATGAGCTTTGACGAGGATCGGCCGGTGGTGAACGTCACCAGCCGCGCGCCCGACGCCCCCGCCGGCCAATACAGTTTCGAACCCATCGACCAGACCAGCGGCGAGGTCGCCCCCCTGGTCGCCGGCCATCCGGTGATGGAGTTCTGCTGCAACTGCATACCGACATGTTCCTGGGCCTGGCCGGAATGCTGTTCCTGGGCGCCATGGGGCTGATGTTGGTGGCGGCCCTGGTGTCGGGGGTGGTCCTGTATGCGCCCTTCATGCGCCGTCTGCCGTTCGGCACGGTTCGGGCGTCCAAGGCGGCGCGGACCCGCTGGCTGGACTATCACAACCTGTTGGGCGTCGTGACCCTGGCCTGGGTGCTGGTGGTGGGGACGACCGGGGTGGTCAACACCCTGGCGACGCCGATCATCGCCTTTTGGAAGGATACGGCGCTGAAGGAGCTGACCGTCGCCTATGACGCCCCCGCGCCGGCCGGCCGGCGCGCCTCGCTGGATGCGGCGGTCAAGCGCGCCCAGGCCGCCCTGCCCGGCATGACGCTGCAGTTCGTGGCCTTTCCGGGATCGACCTATTCGACCGACCATCACTATGCCGTCTTCTTCCACGGGGACACGCCGCTGACCAAGCACATGACCACGCCCGCCCTGATCGACGCGCGCACGGGCGAACTGGCGGCGGTCGCCTCCATGCCCTGGTATGTGAAGACCCTGTCCCTGTCCCAGCCGCTGCACTTCGGCGACTATGGCGGGCTGGGGCTGAAGATCGTCTGGGCGCTGCTGGACATCGCCACCATCGTTATCCTGATCTCCGGCCTCTATCTGTGGCTGGCCAAGCGCAGGAAGCCGGCATGAGCCGCAAGGACCTCGGCCTGCGCGCCATCTTCGGCATACCCGCCATCCTGTTCGCCCTGACTCTCACGGGCCTGATCGGCGCCCTGTTGGAAGACGGTCTCTGGGACTTCTTGGGCGCCGCCCTGCTGACCGCATGGCTGATCGTCCTGGCGTGGGCGCTGATCCGGCGGCGCCGATAGGCGAGGCCGATCAAGGGCGCGGCGTCCGACTTCGCAAAAACGGACTTTAACAAAACGGATCACAACCCCTATAGTGATACAAAGTCCCAATAAGTGGACATTTGATAGGGAAACTGTCGTGGTCCAGTCTGTGACGTGGATGACAACCGCCGTCGCCTTGGCGGGCGTCCTTTCGCTTGCGCCACAGGCGGCGAAGGCGGAGCCGCAGGCCATCCGGCTGGAAACCTTGGATCGATCCGTTGTCGCCACGCCGATGGCGGACGGAGGCGTGTTCGTTCAATGGCGACTGAGCGCCTCCGACCCTGCGCGGGCGCGCTTCGAGGTGTTTAGGGACGGCGTTCGCCTTGGGCGGACGACATCGACCGATCCGACTGGATGGCGCGATCCGTCCGGCGATCTCAGCGCCCGCTACGCCGTGCGTCTGACGGGCGAAAGGCAGGACGCCGTCGCGCAGAACCTGGCTGACGGCTATCTGACCATTCCGTTGGACCGCCCCGCTGGCGGCGTTACGCCCGACGGCGTCGCCTATGACTACGAGGCCAATGACGGGACGGTCGGCGATCTGGATGGCGACGGGCGCTATGAGATCATCCTGAAATGGCAACCGACAAACGCCAAGGACAACGCCTTCGCCGGCTTCACCGGCCCCACGCTGATCGACGCCTATACGTTGGACGGCCGGCGGCTTTGGCGCATCGACCTGGGTCGCAACATCCGTTCGGGCGCCCACTACACCCAGATGGTCGTGCAGGACTTCGACGGCGACGGACGGGCCGAGGTCGTGCTGAAGACCGCGGATGGCACGATCGACGGCGCCGGTCGGATGATTGGCGACGCCGAAGCCGACTGGCGCGAAGACGGCGGCGAAATCCCCAGCCATGATCGCACGGGCGCCGAGCGCAAGGCGGACGGAAGCCTGGCGGCCGGTCTGGTCGGCCGCATCCTTTCGGGGCCGGAGTTCATCACCGTCTTCGACGGCCGCACCGGCGCGGCCCTGGCCAGCGCGCCCTATGTCCCGTCGCGCGGTCGGGCGGGCGATTCGGCGACCGCTGAAGAGATGGCGGCCATCTGGGGGGACGGCTATGGCAATCGGTCCGAGCGGTATCTGGGCGGCGCGGCCTATCTGGACGGGCGTCTGCCCAGCATCGTCATGGCCCGCGGCTATTACGCACGCACCGTGGTCGCCGCATGGGACTGGCGCGACGGGCGGCTGAGCCAGCGCTGGGTCTTCGACAGCGACACGGCGCCCGAAGGCTACGCCGGTCAGGGCAATCACCAGTTCAGCGTCGCCGACGTGGACGGCGACGGCCGTCAGGAGATCATTTACGGCGCCATGGCGCTGGATGACGACGGAACGCCGCTGTGGACCACGCGGCTGGGCCACGGCGACGCCATGCACGTCGGCGACCTGGACCCGACCCGTCCGGGGCTTGAGAAGTTCGGGGTGCATGAAAACGTCGTCGGCAATGGCGGCGTCGGTTCGGCCATGGTCGACGCCCGCACCGGCGAAGTCCTGTGGCGCACAGCCGGACAGCAGGATGTCGGGCGCGGCGTCGCCATCGACATCGATCCGCGCTATCCGGGCGCCGAGATCTGGGCGTCGAACAGCAACGATCTGTATTCGGCGGACGGCCGGGTCATCTCCCACACCCGCCCGCAGCAGATGAATTTCGGCATCTGGTGGGACGGCGACGGCTTGCGCGAACTGCTGGACGGCACGCGCATCTTCAAATGGGACTGGGAGAACCAGCGATCCATCCCCCTGCTGAGCGCCGAGGGCGCAGCCTCCAACAACGGCACCAAGGCCAATCCGGTTCTGGTCGCCGACATCCTGGGCGACTGGCGTGAAGAGGTGATCTGGCGCACGGCCGACAGTTCGGCGCTGCGCATCTATGTGACCCCGCACCCGACCCCCTTGCGTCATGCCACCCTGATGCACGACGCCCAGTATCGCTCGCAGGTGTCTGGTCAGAACTCGGCCTATAATCAGCCGTCGCACCCCAGCTTCGCCTTCGACGCGCCCCTGGGTCAGGGCCGGTGAGCCTGAGCCGACGCCTCGCCCTGCTGGGCGCCGCCGGTCTGGCGGCGGGATGCGCCACCGCACCCCGTATCGGCTCCAAGACCGGGCCCCGGCGGCTCTACGCCGACGACTTCCGACGCGGGCTAGACCAGTGGCTGATCGAGCTGGAGCAGGGGCGCGGTACGGTCAGCGCGGCGGACGGGGTCATGACCTTCGACGTGCCGCTGGGCGCCAGCGCCTGGTTCAGGCGAGAACTGACCTCGCCGGTCGAGATCCGCTTCACCGCGATGGCCGTGTCGGCGGACGGCGCCCATGATCGCGTCAGCGACCTGAACTGCTTCTGGATGGCCGACGATCCACGCAGTCCCGGCGATCTGCTGGCCCGCCCGCGCTCGGGCGCCTTCGCCGATTATGACGTGATGCGGACCTATTATGTCGGGCTCGGCGGCAACTCGAACACCTCCTCGCGTTTCCGTCGCTATGTCGGGAACGGAGAACGGCCGCTGCTGCCCCAGCACGATCTGTCGGCGCCGGACGATCTGATCGTCGCCAACCGCCCCTACCGCATCCGCCTGATCGCCGATGGCGGCCGTATCGAATACTGGCGCGACGATCGGCGCCTGTTCGCCCTGGACGACCCCGCCCCCTATCGCCGCGGCTGGTTCGCCCTGAGGACCACCTGGAATCACATGACCGTCCGGGACTTCTCCGTCTGGACCGTCGCCTGATCGCCCGCCTGAGGAACCCATGAAGAAGCAAGCTCTGATCCTGGCGCTGGCCCTTTCGGCCCTCGCCCCCGGCGCCCAGGCGCAGAACCATTGGGCGCGAAGCTGGAACGCCTCGCCCCTGGCCGCCGCGCCCGACCGCCGCCCGCCGACGCTGAAGGATGTCACGGTCCGCCAGGTGGTCCGCGTCAGCGCGGGCGGCGAACGGTTCCGACTGCGGCTGACAAACGAATACGGCCTGACCGCCGCGCGGATCGGACGGGTGCGGATCGTGCAGTTAGCCGATGACGGCGCCCCCGTCCCCGGCGCGGCGCGCGACCTGACCTTCGACGGCGCGGCGGGCGCCCTGCTGGCCCCGGAGGCGCCCCTGCTCAGCGATCCGGTCGATCTTGCCCTGCCTGCGCTAAGCCGTCTGTCGATCAGCCTCTATCTGCCTGATGAGGTCGCCGATCCCACCATACATCTGCTGGGCCTGTCGTCCGCCTGGATCGCGCCGGGCGATCAGACGGCGGCCGCCGAATTGACCGACCCGACCCTGGTGACGCAGCGGCTGCTGATCTCGGGCGTCGATGTCGAGCGGGCCGAAGCGGGCCGGGTGATCGTGACCCTGGGCGATTCCATCACCGACGGCGCCAACGGCACGCGCGACGCCGACCGGCGCTGGCCCGACCTGCTGGCGCGCCGTTTGCAGGCGGCGGGCCTGACCTCGGTGGCTGTCGCCAACGCAGGCATTTCGGGCAACCGCATCCTGAAGCCAAAGCCCGGTCTGGGGGTGGCGGCGTTGGCGCGATTCGACCGCGATGTTCTGGCCCTGCCGGGCGCGACGGATGTGATCGTGCTGGAGGGCGTCAACGACTTCGGCATGGCCTGGCGCGATCATGATCCGCAGCCGCCGACCCCGGCCGATCTGATCGCGGGCTACCGCCAGATGATCGCCCGCGCCCATGCCGCCGGCCTGAAGATCAGGCTGGCGACCATCCTGCCGTTCAAGGACGCCAACTACTGGTCCGAACAGGGCGAGGCGACCCGCCAGGCCGTCAATACCTGGATACGTGCAAACACAGAGGCGGACGGCCTCATCGACTTCGACGCCGTGATGCGCGACCCCGCCCAGCCGCTGAAACTGGCCGCCGCCTATGACAGCGGCGACCATCTGCACCCCAATGACGCGGGCTTCCGCGCCATGGCCGACGCCATCGACCTGACGCCCTATCGATGAGAAGCGGCTGGCGGTCTGACGCGGGTCAGATCGCCAGCATCTCGCGAGTCATGCCCGCGACCGACTTCGCCCCGGTCAGGGTCATGGCCACGCGCATTTCCTTTTCGAACAGGTCCAGCAGGTTTTCGACGCCCGCCTGACCGTTCGCCGCCAGCGCATAGATGAAGGCCCGGCCCAGCAGGACCGCGTCAGCGCCCAGCGAGATCGCCCGCACCACGTCCAGCCCGTTGCGGACGCCCGAATCCACCAGGATCTTCAGGTCGCCCTTCACCGCATCGGCTATGGCGGGCAGAGCGCGGGCAGACGACAAGACCCCGTCCAGCTGCCGTCCGCCGTGGTTCGACACCACGATGCCGTCGGCGCCGAAACTGACGGCGTCGCGGGCGTCCTGCGGATCAAGCACGCCCTTGATGATCATCGGCCCGTCCCAGAAGTCGCGGATCCATTGCAGGTCCTTCCATGAAATCGACGGATCGAAATTGTTGGCCAGCCAGCCGATATAGTCGGCCAATCCCGTCGGCTTGCCCAGATAGGCAGACACATTGCCCAGGTCGTGCGGGCGGCCATTCAACCCTACGTCCCAGGCCCAGGCGGGATGGGTCATGGCCTGGACCATCCGGCGCATCTCGGCGTTGGGGCCGCTCATGCCCGAATGGGCGTCGCGGTAGCGGGCGCCGGGGGTGGGCATGTCGACCGTGAAGACCAGGGTCTTCACCCCCGCCGCCCTGGCGCGCTCCAAAGCATTCTTCATGAAACCCCGGTCGCCCAGCACATAGAGTTGGAACCACATGGGCCGGTCGATGGCGGGCGTCACCTCCTCGATCGGGCAGACCGAAACGGTGGACAGGATGAAGGGAACCCCGCGCGACGCCGCCGCCCTGGCCGCCTGCACCTCGCCACGCCGGGCGTACATGCCGGTCAGGCCGACCGGCGCCAGGATGATGGGCAGGCGCAGGGTTTCGTCGAACAGTTTCGTCTCAAGGCTGAGGCTGGTCATGTCCTGCAGCACACGCTGGCGCAGGGCGATGGCCTGCCAGTCCTCGACGTTGCGCCTCAGCGTCTGTTCGGCGTAGGCGCCGCCGTCGATGTAGTGGAACAGGAAAGGCGGCAGCTTGCGCCGCGCGGCCTCGCGATAATCGCCGGGCGAGGAGATGATCACGCGCCTGTCCTACTGGAAGTTGGCGAAGGCGCCGCCGTCGACCAGCAGGGCCGCGCCGGACATGTAGGACGCCATGTCCGAGGCCAGGAAGGCGACGACGGAGGCGATGTCCTCGGGTCGCCCCAGGCGGCCCAGCGGAATGCGACCCTCCATATATTCGCGCTTCTTCGGATCGGCGAGGTCGTCCTTGTTGATGTCGGTGGCGATGGTGCCGGGCAGGACAGAGTTGCAGCGAACGCCGTAACGACCCATGGCGACGGCGCAGGACTGCATCAGGCTGTGCACCCCCGCCTTGGTCGGGGTGTAGTGGGTCTGCATCTCGCCGCCGACCAGGGCCGAGATCGAGCTGATCGCCACGATGGCGCCGCCGTCCCCCTGCTTCACCATCTGATTGGCCGCCGCCTGCACCATGTAATAGGCGCCGTGCAGATTAACCTCCATCGTGCGGCGCAGGGTCTCGACCGGCATGTCGAGGAAGGCGTGGAACGGGCAGATGCCGGCGTTGGAGACGAAGACGTCCACCCGGCCGAGCGCCTGCACCGCCGCGGCGACGAAGACTGCGGCGCTTTCCGGCTGGGCCACGTCGCCGTCGATGGCGATGGCGTGGCGGCCCAGCGCCTCGATCTCGGCGACCACCTCGGCGGCGGCGGCATCGTCCCGGAAGGTGTTGATGGCGACGTCGGCGCCTTGGCGCGCGGCCTCGATCGCCGTCGCCCGCCCGATGCCCCGCGATGCGCCCGTGATCAGGACGACCTTGTTCTCAAGCAGCATGGGGGCTCCGGCGATGGTTCGGTTTCAGGGTTTGGGCGACCAGCCCAGGTCGGCGCTGATCGCGTCGGCGGCCTCGGTCACCGTCTTGGTCAGTTCGGTCATCCGGGCGTCGGACATATATTGGGCGGCCGAGGAGACGCTGAGGGCGGCGACGATCTGGCCGTTCACCGAACGGATCGGAGCGGCGACGCAGCGAATCTGGTCCTCGTTCTCTTCAAGGTCGAAGGCGTAGCCCTTCTGGGCATAGCCATGCATCCGCTCCAGCCAGACGGCGCGGGCCGACGAGTCAAAGGCGGCGCCCGGCTCGGCGTAGAAGTCGATCCACTCCGGCTCGGTCTTGTCCAGGATCAGCGCCTTGCCCAGGCCGGTAGAGGCGATGGGGTGACGTTCGCCCAGGCGCGAGCCGATGTTGATGCGCCGGCGCCCCGCCACCTTGTCCAGATAAAGCGCATGACGCCCGTCCAGCACGCCCAGATGCACTGTGTCGTCGGTCTGGGCCGACAGTTGCTCCAGCCACGGGCGGGCCACGCGCGGCAGATGCATCTGCTGGCTGGCGGCATGGCCCAGCTCAAGCAGTTTGGGACCGAGGGAATAGCCCTCGCGCGGGCGGAACGACAGCAGCCGCCGCTCGACCAGGGCCGAGGCCAGACGGTGGGTCGTGCTGCGCGTCAGCTCCAGCTTTTCGGACAGTTCGGCCAGGGGCAGGGAGCCGTCGATCAGGGCGTCGATGACGTCCAGACCCCGCAGCAGGGTCTGGCTGCCGGACGCCTTGGCGCCGATCTCTTCATCTCCATCGACCTGTGCGGTCTTCATTGACGGCGTTCGTCCCATTTCGTAATCCTCATTCTCAGAATGTAGCAAAACGCGCAAGTCGCTCCGTCACACGAGCCTGACTTTGACGCCATGCACGGAGGAACGCCAGTGAAATCCCGCATTATGGGAGCGAATCGCCAATCACTGGTGATGACGCGATGAGCCGCCTGCCCCGCATCAAACACGTCCGCGCCTTCGTCGTGAAGAACGATGGCGCAGGTGGCGGCGCCGACTATCACGATCAGGGCGACGGTCACTGGATCGACGATCATATCACCACCCCCATGGCGAAATACCCCGAGTACCGCCAGAGCCGCCGCAGCTTCGGCATCAATGTGCTGGGCACCTTGGTTGTCGAGATCGAGGCCGAGAACGGCGTGGTCGGGTTTGCGGTCACGACCGGCGGCGAACCGGCGGCCTATATCGTCGAGAAGCATCTGGCCCGCTTCCTGGAGGGCCGCGATCCGTCCGAGGTCGAGAAGATCTGGGACCAGATGTATTTCTCCACCCAGTATTACGGCCGCAAGGGTCTGGTGGTGAACGCCATCTCCGGCGTCGATCTGGCGCTGTGGGACTTGCTGGGCCGCCTGCGGCAGGAGCCGGTCTTCGCCATGCTGGGCGGTCCGGTTCGTGACGAACTGACCTTCTACGCCACCGGCGCCCGTCCCGACAAAGCCAAGGAGCTGGGCTTCATCGGCGGCAAGATGCCGCTGCACCACGGCCCGGCCGAGGGCGAGGAAGGCCTGCGCAAGAACCTCGCCGAGCTGGAGGCCATGCGCAACGCCTGCGGCGACGACTTCTGGCTGATGTTCGACTGCTGGATGGCGCTGGACCTGAACTACGCCACCCGCCTGGCGCACGAGGCCCACAAGCTGGGTCTGAAGTGGATCGAGGAGGCGCTCAGCCCCGACGACTACTGGGGCTATCAGGCGCTGAAGAAGAACGCCCCCAAGGGGATGCTGGTCACGACCGGCGAGCATGAGGCCACCCGCTGGGGCTTCCGCATGCTGCTGGAGATGGAATGCTGCGACATCATCCAGCCCGACGTGGGCTGGTGCGGCGGGGTCACCGAACTGATCAAGATCTCCGCCATGGCCGACGCCAAGGGCGTGCTGATGATCCCGCACGGCTCATCGGTCTATTCCTACCACTTCGTGGTGACGCGCCATAACAGCCCGTTCGCGGAGTTCCTGATGATGGCCCCCGGCGCCGACGAGGTCGTGCCCATGTTCCATCCGCAACTGATCGGCGAACCCGTTCCGGTGAATGGCCGCCTGAAGGTGCCGGATGCGCCCGGTTTCGGCGTCGAGTTGAACCGCGACATCGCCCTGCAGCGCCCCTACGCGCGTTAAGACGAAAGCCCTTCCCCCACCATGAAACTGCTGCGTTACGGCCCCAGGGGCCAGGAAAAGCCGGGCACGCTGGATACTGAGGGGCGCATCCGCGACCTGTCGGGCCACATCGCCGACATCACCCCGGACCAACTGCATGGCCCTGCGCTCGAGGCGCTGAAGGCCATCGACCCGACCACCCTGCCCCTGGTCGAGGGCCGGCCCCGCTATGGCGTGCCGATAAACGGCGTGCGCAAATTCCTGGCCATCGGCCTGAACTTCGCCGACCACGCGGCCGAATCCAACCTGCCGATCCCGGCCGAGCCGGTGCTGTTCACCAAGGCCGTCACCTGCCTGAACGGGCCGAACGACGACGTGGTCATTCCGCGCGGGTCCGAGAAGACCGACTGGGAGGTCGAACTGGGCGTCGTCATCGGCAAGCCCGCCTCCTATGTGACCACGGAAGAGGCCCTGGATCACGTCGCTGGCTATGTGCTGATCAACGACGTGTCCGAGCGCGCCTATCAGACCGAGCGCGGCGGCACCTGGGACAAGGGCAAGGGCTGCGACACCTTCGGCCCCGTCGGCCCCTGGCTGGTCACGACCGACGAGGTCGGCGACGTCCAGAACCTGGACATGTGGCTGGACCTGAACGGCAAGCGCATGCAGACCGGCAACACCCGCACCATGATCTTCGGCGTCGCCGAGATCGTGTCCTATCTGTCAGAGTTCATGACGCTGGAGCCCGGCGACCTGATCACCACCGGCACCCCGCCTGGCGTGGGTCTGGGCCAGAAGCCGCCCCTTTATCTGAAGGCGGGCGACACGGTGCGTCTGGGCATCCAGAAGCTGGGCGAACAGGGCCAGACCTTCGTGGAGTGGACCCGATGAGCGCCTATCGGGACCGGTTCGCGGGCCGCACCGCCGTCGTCACCGGCGGGGCCTCGGGCCTGGGCAAGGCCGCCGCCGCCCGCATCGTCGCCGAAGGCGGCAGGGTGGTGCTGTGGGACCTGAACGCCCAGGCGCTGACCGCCGCCGCCGCCGAGGTCGGGGCCGCCCATGTGATCGCCCTGGACGTCGCCGACCCTGACGCCGTCGCCGCCGCCGCCGAGGCCTCGGCCCAGGCGCTGGACGGCCGCATCGACATCCTGGTCGCCTCGGCCGGCATCACCGGCGCCACCGTGCCGGTGCAGGACTTCCCCGTCGACAGCTGGAAGCGCGTGGTCGACATCAATCTGAACGGCGTCTTCTACTGCTGCCGCGCCGTCGTGCCCTTCATGCTGGCCAACGGCTATGGCCGCATCGTCAACGTCGCCTCGGTCGCGGGCAAGGAAGGCAATCCCAACGCATCCGCCTATTCCGCCTCCAAGGCCGGGGTGATCGGCTTCACCAAGTCGCTGGGCAAGGAGTTGGCCGGCAAGGGCGTCGTCGCCAACAGCCTGACCCCCGCCACCTTCGAAAGCCCCATCCTGGAACAGCTGCCCCAGAGCCAGGTCGACTACATGCGCTCCAAGATCCCCATGGGCCGCCTCGGCGAGGTCGACGAAAGCGCCGCTATGGTCTGCTTCATGGCCTCCGAGGAATGCAGCTTCACAACCGCCTCCACCTTCGACACCTCCGGCGGAAGAACGACGTACTAAGGACGCAGCCGTGGCCCACGACCTCCGCATCGTCGACAGCCATGTCCACCTGTGGGACCTGTCGCGCGCCCGCTACGATTGGCTTCAGGACGATCCCCTGCCGAACAATCCGGCGGGGGACATGAGCCCCATCGCCCACCGGAACTATCTGCTGGACGACTATCTGGCCGATACGGCGGGCTGGCGCGTGGACAAGATCGTCCATGTCGAGGCTGGCCAGCCCATCGGTCGGCAGTTGGCCGAGACCGACTGGCTGCAATCCATCGCTGACCAGCGCGGCTACCCCCACGCCATCGTCGCCGGCGCCGACCTGCTGGATCCCGACCTGGACGCCCTGCTGGAAGCCCAGGCGGCGCGTCCGAACGTGCGCGGCGTGCGCCAGATCGTCTGCTGGCACGAAGACCCACTGAAGACCTACACCGACCGCGATCTGCTGCGCGATCCCAAATGGGTCGAGGGTTTCGCCAAGCTGGCCCGACACGGCCTGTCGTTCGACCTCCAGCTCTATCCGTCGCAGATGGCGACCGCCGCCATCATCGCCGCCCGCCATCCCGACATTCCGATGATCGTCAATCACGCCGGTCTGCCGACCGACCGCAACGACATCGGCATGGAGCGTTGGCGGATCGGCCTGCGCCTGCTGGCCGCCCAGCCCCAGGTCTCGATCAAGATTTCGGGCCTTGGCATCACCGACCGCGCCTGGACGCCCGACAGCATCCGCCCGACCTTCCTCGAGTGCATCGACGCCTTTGGAACCGAGCGCGCCATGTTCGCCTCGGACTTCCCGGTCGAAAGCGTCCACGGAACCTTCGACGCCTTCTATTCCGCCTTCGACGCCATCACCGCCGACTTCTCGCCCAACGAGCGAGACCGCCTGTTCGCGGGCAACGCCGAGGCGATCTACCGCCTCTGACCTCGCCGCTATGTGGCGGTCAGGGCCTGTAGCCCAGACGCGCCGCCGCCTCCTCCAGACTGTCGCCGATCAGGGCCAGGTTTTCGATGGCCGCCAAACTCCATTGCGCCGCGTCGTTGGTCGACACCTGCGCGTCCTCTTGGATGGGACGCAGAACATCCACGCCGCCCACGGGCATCGAACGGGCGCCCAGCAGCGCCTGCAGCTTGGCCGGATCTTTGCCCAGAAACTCGCTCCAGGCCCGTTGCGCCAGGGCGGGGTCGCCTTCCTTATTGGCTGCATAGGCGGTCAGGCGTGAGTGCGCCTCGGTCAGCGACCGGCCCCTGGGCGCCTGGCCCAGCAGGCCGGCGATCTCGTTGTCCGGCGCGTTGTAGTAGCGGCAGTATTCCAGCCAGGCGGCGCGATAGGACGGCACATCCAGCAGGTCCAGCAGTTCGGCGTTCATCTCCGCCACGCCGAAGACGGCGTTCAGATGCGACACGGCGACATAATCGCCCTGCCCCTGATAGCGGCCGGTGGCCAGATCGAACGGCGCCTCTCCGGCGAACCAGCGGCGCTTCATGCCGCCGATGGTGGTCATGCCGTTGACGATCCGGTCGCGCCAGCGGCGGTCGCCCGTCCGCTCCCATTCCGTCAGCCAGGCCGAGATGAAGGCGCCCCATGAGGTGCCGAAGCCGGACACCACCTGCCCCTCGGGGACGGCGCGTCCCGGCGCGGGCGGCAGCTTGCGTGAGATGTCGACGTTCTGAAGCGCGTGGTCCGACTCGTTCAGTTCGCGCATCAGGTCCCCGACCCGCTCGTCCGCCGTCAGGAAATAGTAGATGCGGCGATAGGCGACGTTCGAGACGCGCGGCTGTTTGGACGAATCCGACCAGTGCTGCACCCCGTGGCGCGTGCCGAAGCCCTTGAACCGGCCCAGGTGATAGACGTCCACCTCGCCCGTGTGGCGCGTCATGGCCTCGGCCAGCTTGAACACATCGGCTCGGCCCGTCCGCAAGTAGCTGGTCCACAGCCACAGGTCGGTCGAAAGCTCTGAGTTGTCCCAGGCGTAGCCGCCGACGTCGTAGCGCCACATGTGGCGATCGGGGTCATAGGTGTGCATGACGTCGCCATAGGACCAGAACCCGTACCAGCGCCGCTGATCGACCTCCTGAATATAGTGGTCCAGCAGGTGGGTCAGCCGCCCCTCCAGCGCCGCGCGAACGGGCGTGGAGGCATCGGGCAGGGACCAGTCGCCGAACACGCCCGCCCTATGCATCCGCGCCGGCTCGACCGTCAGGCGCGCCGGATCGGCGATCTGTTCGGCCATGGCCGAGAAGTCCGCGTGCGAGGGCGTCCCGCCCAGGGCCCAGAGCGTCAGTTCCGAGGTGCGGGCGATGCCGTGGGCGTCGTCCCAGCCGGCCTCATAATCCTCATAGGTGATGTCCAGCCCGACCAGCTCCTCGGCCGTGGTGTCCATGCCGTTGGCGCTGCGATAGGGGCGCAGGTCCATGGCCGGGGCTTCCGGCGACCACATCCAGGCCGTCAGCTGCGCCGTGTCGGTATGGGCGTTGCGGATGTCCAGCGCGACCGGCGCGCGTTGCCAGAAGTCCTTCAGCCCCAGGGCGACCTCGCCCGAGGCGCCGCCGACATAGGCCAGGCCCCGGCTGCGCCTGCCCGCATTGGAATCGATCCAGGCATGGCCCTCGCTGGTCCGCTTGCGCAGGGTGAAGCCGTCGGGCGACAACTGGCTGAAGGCGAAATCGCCCCACTCAGGCACCCATTGCAGACCGTCGTTCTTGAGGATGTCGGGCAGGTCGGCGAAGGCCACGGCGCGGCCTTCGATCTGGGCCTGACGTACGGCGGGGGCCGGGTTGGCGCGTGTCCGCAGCCCCGTCAGCGTCCGCACCGCCTCGCCCCACACCCCCTCGCCCTCTCCGGCGAAACGGATGTGGCGGTTATAGCTTTCGTCGGTCATCGGCGTGTCGGCGACGACGCCCACCCCCCGGATGAAGTCGGTCTTCGGGTCGCCGTCGAAGATGAAGCTGTGGACGATCCGCACGCTGTCGGACCCGGCGTAGAAGTACAGCCGCACCGAGACCGGCAGCCACTCGCGCGTTCCATCGGTGTGAACGCCGTCCAGCTTGATCACCGCGCGTACGGGGCCGGACTGCTCGACCACAGCCTGACGGATGCGGACGCCGTAGCGCGAGGACTTCACCGCCCCGCCCTCTTCCAGTTCGGGCTTGTCTTGCGACAGGGCGACCAGGGACAGCTTGCCCACGACCGAACGGCCGCCGCGCGTCGCGCCGGAAACCAGGGCGTCGCCCGACTTCGGCACGCGCCATTCCAGATCGCCGACCGTGACGACGATCTGCTGGCCCCGATCGGCGACCCGCACCGGCTTGCCGGGCGCAGGCGAGACGCCGGGGGCCAGCGTCAGACCGTCCAGCGAAGCATCCCCGGTCACCGCATGGGCCGACCATTTCAGCGAACCATCCGGCCAATAGGCGATCGGCCAGGACTGGGCGGGGGTTGCGCGGCCCGATCCGTCGCGGATACTGAACGCCTGATTGGGGCGAAGGGCGCCGCGCGGCCACGGCACGCCGAAGGTCGCGCCCTCAAGCCGGGCAGGCTTATGGCCATCCAGCCAGCGAAGAGGCGTGGCGGGCGCGCCGCGGCGCGGTGCGGCCAAGGCGACGCCGGATACGGCCTGAGCGGCGGCGAGAGAGACGGCGCCCATCAGCAGGTGACGCCGCGAAGGTTGGAACGACATGTTCGACTCCCGCCGCCCCAGCGGCGCTTTACGCACTGAAGGAAAAACGGCCGCCGCCCCTAGAGGCGACGGCCGCGATCACCGAGATGATCAGTATTTGTAGGTCGCGCCCAGGAAGAAGCGGCGGCCCGAATAGCCCCTGTTGATCAGGCGGATGTCGCCCGCATAGGTGCTTTCATCCTCTTCGGTCAGGTTCTTGCCTTCCGCGAACAGGGTCAGCCCCTTCAGGCCGGGCTTCCAGGAGATCTTGCCGTCCAGATAGCCGGTTGGCTCCTTGATGATCGGATTGCCCGACTGATCGGCGGCCGTAACCAGGTACTGCGAGCGATAGTTGTAGGCCAGGCGCGCGTTGATCGGACCGCGCTCATACCACAGGGTCGCGTTGTAGCTGGTGCTGGACAGGCCGGGATACGACAACTCCGAACCATCGAGTTGGCTGAAAACGCCGACGTCCGAGGCTTCCTGATAGGTGTAGTTCACGTCGGCGCCGAGGCCGGACAACAGGCCGGGTAGGAAGGTGAAGGCGGTTTTGGCCGTCAGTTCGACGCCCGAAATCTTAGCGCCTTCGCCGTTGATGAAGCTGTTATAGTAGTACAGCACGCCGTCGCCAAACACGTCCCGCTGGCCCAGGCTGGTGCGCGAGGGCAGATAGAAGGTTTGGATGTCCTTATAGAAGAAGCCGGCCGAGAACTGGGTGTCGCGGTTCGGATACCATTCGAAGGACAGGTCGTACTGCGCCGCTTCATAAGGCTTCAGGTCTGGGTTGCCGGCCGAGCAGCTGTCGGGACCATCTTCCGCCGTTCCGTCGTTGGCGTAGTTGATGGTGCAGGTCATGTTCGGCAGTAGGTAGTTGTAAAGCGGCCGCGCCATCAGCTTGGCGTAACCGACCCGCATGCTCAGCATATTGTCGATCAGCCAGGCGTTGACGTTGAAGCTGGGCAGCCACTTGGTATAGTCGCGCGTTTGCTCGACTAGGGTGTTGGACACGACCGCTGTGGTCGCCACGCCGTTGACCAGACGGGTCTCGCTGCGCGTGAACTTGCCCGCCGTATTGGTCTGAGTATGGACGCGGCGCAGGCCCAGGTTCCCGACCAGATCCAGGCCGAAGATCGGCAGGGCCCAGTCCAGACGGACGTACTGAGCGTCGGTCTGTTCCTTCACGCGGTACGGAATCTGGTCATAGGTTTTGCCGTCGTTGCCGACGCCGGAATACAGGTTGTCCAGGTTGAAGTGGCTGGTGTCCAGGTTCTGGGCGATGGCGCCGAAGTTCGGATACAGCCAGTTCGAAGGCAGAGCGCCGCCGCCGTAGTAAAAGTCGGACGGCAGAGCCGTCATGGCCGAGCCGAACACCGAGTTCGAGAAGGCGCGCGACCAGGTCTCGGTCGTGTTCCAATAGTTGGTCTGATACGCATTGCCGTACAGCGGCGCCGTCTGATCGACCGTCGCCGTGTCGCTGACTCGGGCCGTGGAGTTAATCGAGTTGGCGTAGATGACGATGTTGTCGAGTTCCGAGGCCAGATTTGCGCCAGGGCTGACGATGAAGCCGCCGTAATCGTAGCCCTTGGTTTCGGCGTTCGAATACCGCCCGCCGAACTTAATGTTGGTCAGGAAGGTCGTGCGCGGGTCGAAATCGATGTCCAGCTTGTACTGATCCTCCTTGTTCGACGATTGCGAGGGCCGATACTGGATCTGGTATTGGCTGACCGCAGAGGCGTCGGACGGCGAGAAGCCGGGCGCGAAGGTGAAGATCGGCGCCGAGGTGCCTGGTTCCAGGCTGACGACCATGCCGGGCGTGTTGAAGCTGACCGAGACGTTGTTGGTCTGGCTCAGCGTCTCGCTCTTGGCGTTGGCGCCGAGGAAATCGACCTTGAAACGGTCATTGTACCACTTCAGCCCGTAGGTGATGTAGTCGGAGTCCGTCTCGTAGCGGAAATCGCGCGACGAGATGCTGAATGCCGAATCGCCGCCTCGACCCGAGGTGCCCAGGCAGTTGCCCACAGTGTATTTTATGACGTTGTGGTTCGCATCCACGACCACGCCCGGAACGGTTTCGGCGGTGGCCGGTGTGACGCGGGTGCACGCCGGACCGTAGTTCAGACGGTCAAGTGCGGTGAAGTCCGTACCATAGTTGATGTCGTTCAACTGCTGCGTCCGGTGGTTCGTCTGATAGGTGACGAAGCCACGCAGATTGTCGGCGAACTTGTATTCCGCAGTGAACTCGCCGGAGCTGCGCTTGTCCTCCCGCGTCCAAACACGATAGCGCGACACGCGCGGATTATAGTCGTACCACTGGCTTTGGCACGCGGTGCGAGCCTGCGCGGTAGTCAGGGTGTTGGCGTCGGGCGTGGTGAGAGTCGCGCACGCCGCCTCGCTGCCCACGGCGGCGATATAGTCGTTCACCGCGCGGCTATAGGATTGGTTATAATAGTTGACCGTCTTGTTCGGCGAGTTGTCGAAGTCCGCGAGGCGGGCCCACGAGTGATCGTCGTAGAAGTCACCGCGGGTCAGGACATTGTCATAGGTGACATTTGCCATGAGGCCGAGACGGCCGTCCAGCAACTGGGTCGCACCAAACACGCTGGCGCGGGGCTTCCAGTCCGGCAGGGTGTCCAGCTTCTGACCGGACAAGGTCATGGAGAAGGTCGGCGCGCGGAAATCCAGCGGCTTTCGCGTCTGGACCGACACCGTGCCGCCAACGGCTCCCTCGGTCATGTCGGAAGTGAAGCCCTTGAACACGTCGATGGACTTGACGATCTCGGCCGGCAATTCACGGAAGTCGTTGGACCGGCCGCCGCCGCCATAGACGTTCAGGTTTCCGGCCGTGGACAGGACGCTGACGCCGTTGACTTCGACGCGGTTCAGGTCGGGCTCGACGCCACGGATCGAGACGGCGTTGCCTTCGCCGAAGTCACGCGACAGTTGGACCCCCGTCACTCGGCCCAGGGCCTCGCCCACGTTCTTGTCGGGGAACTGGCCGATGTCGTCGGCGACGATGGAGTCCGACACGGTGCTGGCCGAACGCTTGCGGTTCATGGCCGACTGAAGGCTGGAACGGGTGCCGACCACCACGACTTCATCGACGGTCGAAACCGGAGCGTCCGACGCCTGGGTTCCCGTCGGCTGCTGGGCGTTCGCCGCGCCGGCGGACGCCAGCATCAGGGCGGCGGCCCCGGCGGTGTACATGAAGCGGCGGGCCCGTCGCCCGTTCGACTGTGTCGTCACTGAAGTTCCTCCTGCGGCCTATGGCCTTATTGTTTGAGCGGCGCCCTCGCGGCCGCCCCCCGGCGGCGCATTGTGTGAAGGCTGTGGCGCGGGCGTTGCGACGCCCGCAAATCATCTGCGGCTGGCGCTCCGGTCAGCGTCCATCGACGCCGGACGCGAAGACGCGCCCATTCACGCTTCCCTCCTGACAGCGGTCCTTTGCGGACTCGTATTCTCGCTACCCAGCCCTCTATAGCACCGGGTCTGATTTGTGCCAAATATGAATTTGTCGTCTCACATTTTAGGAAATCAGAGATGGCGCTCAGAAAAACTTAATCACACCAGCCGGTTGCGGCCCCACAGACGCTCGTACTTCCACCCCGTCAGGCTTTCGACGATCTGCTTGGCTTCTGGGCTGGACGGCTCGGTCTCTCCAGACCGCAGACGGTCGATTTCGCTCATCAGGACCTTGTGGCTGGGTTGATCTAGGCGGAATGACCACGAAAGGATCGCGCCCGCCGCCATGACCAGGATCGGGCCGGCGACCAGCAGCCCCGCGACCGTGGCCACCGCCCCCGGCGTCTGCGCGACCACGCCCCCCGCTGCGCCAGCCTTAGGCGAGACATAGCCTCCGGTCTCGATGATCCAGCCGGTCAGGATGATGGCCCCGGACTGGGCGACCTTGCGCACCAGGGTCATTACCCCCGCGAAGATGCCCTCGCGACGCTGGCCCGTGACCGCCTCGTCGACGTCCGGCAGATAGTTGTAGACCGACCACGGCACGAAATTCAGCGTGCCGCGCCCCAGCCCCGCCAAGACGATTGGCCCCAGCAGCCAGAAGGCGGCGCCCAGGTTGAACCCGCCTGAGCCCGGATTGACCAGGGCGAACAGATCCTGCCCCCCGACCGTCGGCCGCACGAAGTAGAAGATCAACAACAGCATCAGGGCGGCGGTGAAGAAGCCCGCCGCGATCCGATAGGCGATCACCGGCCCGATGCGGATGACCAGATGGATCGCCACCATCACGGAGATCAGCTGGGCGACATACATGGCGGTCATCATCTGCGAGATCATCACCGTCGCGCCCAGCATCACGGTCGCCACGAAGATCGGAAACGCGGTGTTGAAGATGTCCTGAGAGATATAGCCGCCCAGATAGATCGACAGATGCTGGCGGAAGGCCCGGATCCGCAGGGTCGAGAACAGGTCGCGGAACATGTTCACCGGGATCAGCAGCGCCTTGCGCAGGCTGGGCGGCTCGGCCTTCACCGCCTTCTCGGCGTCGGTGAACGGACGTTCCCAGGTGAAGATCACGACCAGGATCACAACGGCGCTGAACAACAGGCCGAAGATGGTCGCCATGATCAGGAAGGTCTGGGCCGAATCCCGACCGCCGAAGTTGTTGATGATCAGGGTCGGCAGATAGGAGGCCAGGATGGCCGAGCTTTGGGCCATCAGCATGCGCGCGCCCGCAAACTTGGCCTTCTCCTTGTAATCCTTGGTCATCTCGGCCGCGAGCGTTTCCCAGGGAATGAGAAACATCGTGTACAGCAGCTCGAAGAAGATGAAGGCGGTCAGATAATAGACGAAGGTCTGGCCGCTGATGAAGATCAGGGCGAAGCTGGGCAGCAGCGGAATGGTGATCAGAAGGAAGATCTTGCGCCGCCCCACCGTCCTGCCGATCCAGGTGTGGCGCAGATTGTCCGACACATAGCCGATCAGCGGACAGGTGATGGCCTCCAGCAGTCGCGGCAGGCCCAGGATCAGGCCGGCCTGGACCGGCGTCAGGTCGCAGAAGGTCGTGAAGAAGTAGAACAGCCAGCCGGTGATCACCGCCTGGGCGCCCGCCCCCAGCATGTCGCCGGAGCCCCAGCCCCAGTAGTTGTACCAGCGCGGGATGCGGGCGGACGGTTCCGTGGACGTCATCTCGGCTTCTCCAGACCGCGGCGCGTCAGATGTACTGACGCAGGAATTCGCCCAGGCACAGGATCGCCAGGGACTGGCCGTAAGGCATGGAGGTCAGCGGAATGTCCTTATAGCCCTGCAGGTCGTCGAAGACCGGCGTGCCGAACGACACCTGCTGCAGCTCGCCGTCATCCGAGATGTTGGCCAGCACGCCCTTGACCGCCTTCAGCGCCATTGGGGCGTATTCGGCGCTGATGTAGCGTTTGCGCACCGCCTTCAGGACGCCGTAGGCGAAACCGGCGGTCGCCGAGGCCTCCAGATAGCTGTCGTGATCGGGGATCAGGGTGCGCCACAGGCCGCTCTCATCCTGATGTTCAGCCAGGGCCTTCACCTGGGCCTCCAGCGTCTCGATCAGGAAGCGGCGCAGGCTGTCTTCTGGCGGCAGGTCCAGCAGCTCGATGAACTCGGGGATGGCGATGGTGACCCAGCAGTTTCCGCGCGCCCACAGGGCGTCGGCGAAGTTGTGCCGTCCCAGGAAGGTCCAGCCGTGGAACCACAGGCCGGTCTTGCGGTCGAACAGATATTTGATGTGGAGGAGGAACTGCTTCTTGGCCTCCTCGACATAGTGCGGGCGGCCCAGCACCAGGCCGATCTTGGCCAGTGGCAGGACGCTCATCATCAAGGTGTCGTCCCACAGTTCCTGCGGGTTCTCGTCGTTGAAGACGATGTGCTGGAAGCCGTCTTCCTCGGTGCGGGGCAGACCATCCATCAGCCACTCCGCCCAGGTGTCGAGATAGGGGATGAAGGTCTGGTCGCCTGTCTGCTCGTAAAGATAGGCCAGGGTCAGGAAGGGCGAGACGGTGTTGATGTTCTTGGTGGGGGTGCCGGCGGCGAAGCGGTCGCGGAACCAGTTCAGCATGATGTCCAGCGCCGCCTGATCATTGGTCTGCTCATACAGCTTGTAGATGCCGTACAGGCCGATGCCGTGGGTCCACTCCCAGTCGTTCCAGCCCTTGGTGTCGATGACGCGACCGTCTTCCAGACGCAGCAGGAACTCGCCCGTGTCGTCCTTGATGTTCACCAGATTGTCCAGCAGGCGGGCGATGGCGTCGCGGACGTCGGCGTAAGGCAGGTCGTGGATCAGATTCGGCATGACGGGTTCCCAAGGCGCCGAGGCGCCGTCGCTCAGACAACATCGGGCGTCGGCAGGCGGGTCTGTCCGCTGGCGCGACAGCCTAGGCCGTATCGCGCGCCTTCGGCGTCCCCGACAGTTTCCACCCCATTCCTTGAAACGGCGACTGGCATCACCGTCCCATTTTTTATATAGCTCTCTCATTATGTGAGCCGCAATGCCTCGTCAAGGCGACGGCCGGCTCTCAGATAGCCTTGGGATCGATCGTCGACGTCAGACGCCTCGGCCCCTCTCAAACCAGCGCGAGACCCACGCCATGTCCGATCCGATGTACGACAAGATTTATCAGGCCACCCACCCGGACATGATGGAGGGAGCCACGAACCAGCAGCTGCGGGATCGCTATCTGGTCGGCGGGCTGTTCACGCCCGGCAAGGTCAGCCTGAACTATTCCCACAACGAGCGGATGGTGCTGGGCGGGGCGATGCCGGTGGACGGCGCCCTGGGCCTGCCCAGCCATTCGGAGCCGCCGTCCCTGGCGGGCAAGCCGTTCCTGCACGCCCGCGAACTGGGCGTGGTCAATATCGGCGGCGCCGGTTCGGTGACGGTTGATGGCGAGACCATCGAACTGGCCTTCCGCGACGGCCTCTATGTGCCGATGGGGTCGACCGAAGTGACCTTCGCGTCGAAGGACGCCGCTGAGCCGGCCCGATTCTATCTAGTCGCCACGCCGGCCCACGCCCGCTACGACCTGACCAAAATTTCGATCGATGAGGCGGTGCCGTTGGAGATGGGGTCGCTGGAGACCTCCAATGAGCGCACCATCTATCAGTACATCGTCCCGGCGAAGGTGAAGTCCTGCCAACTGCTGCTGGGCGTGACGGTCCTGAAACCGGGCTCGGTGTGGAACACCATGCCGCCGCATCTGCATGACCGCCGTTCCGAAGCCTATCTGTATTTCGGTCTGGGCGAGAACGACCGCGTCTTCCACTTCATGGGCGAGCCGGACAATGCGCGTCACATCGTCGTGGCCGACGGCGAAGCCGTCATCAGCCCGCCCTGGTCGATCCACATGGGTTCGGGCACGTCCAACTACACCTTCATCTGGGGCATGGGCGGCGAGAACCTCGACTATACCGACATGCACAAGCTCGACATCTGCCAACTGCGCTGATCCGAACAGGAGAGGAAACAACCATGAGCAATCCGTTCGACCTGACCGGCAAGGTCGCCTTGGTCACCGGGGGCAACACGGGTCTGGGTCAGGGCATCGCCCTGGCCTTGGCCGAGGCCGGCGCCGACATCGTTTCGGTCGCCCTGTCCGATTCCGACGATACGGTCGCCCAGGTTCAGGCCATGGGCCGGCGCGCCCACGCCGTCAGCGCCGACCTGACCTCGATCGAACCGGTCGAGCGCGTTCTGGCCGAGGCGCTTCAGGCCATGGGTCGGGTGGATATTCTGGTCAACAACGCCGGTCTGATCCGCCGCGCCGACGCGGTGGACTTCTCCGAAGCCGACTGGGACCTGGTGATGAACATCAATCTGAAGACCGTCTTCTTCATGAGCCAGGCGGTCGCCCGCCACTTCATCAAGCAGGGCGATGGCGGCAAGATCATCAACATCGCCTCCATGCTGTCCTTCCAGGGCGGCATCCGCGTGCCGTCCTACACCGCGTCCAAGTCTGGCGTGGCGGGTCTGACCAAGCTGATGGCCAACGAATGGGCGCCGCACGGCATCACCGCCAACGCCATCGCCCCCGGCTATTTCGCCACGGCCAACACCCAGGCCCTGCGTGAAGACCCGGTGCGGTCGGCCGAGATCCTGGGCCGCATTCCCGCCGGTCGCTGGGGCCAGCCCTCGGACCTGGGCGGCGCCGCCGTCTTCCTGGCCAGCCGGGCCTCCGACTATGTTCAGGGCGCCATCCTGCCGGTCGACGGCGGCTGGCAGGCGCGCTGAGACACGGTTAGCGTTCCGACATGACCAACACCGCCTCGGGTCCCTCGGCCGCCTCCCGCGCCATCCTCTGCTTCGGCGAGATGCTGCTGCGGCTGTCGCCCAATCAGAATGAACTGCTGATGCAGTCCCCCGCCCTGACCGTGCGTCCGGGCGGGGCCGAGGCCAATGTCGCCGTGGCCCTGGCCCGCTTCGGCGCGCCGACGCGGATGGCGACGGTCCTGCCGGACAATGCGCTGGGCCACGCCGCCCGCGACGAGGTGCGAAAGCACGGCGTCGACACCACCCCCATCGTCTTCACGGCGGGACGAATGGGCCTGTATTTCCTGACGCCCGGCGCCGTGCGCCGTCCGTCCGAAGTCCTCTATGACCGCGCCGGTTCGGCCTTCGTGGAGCGTGTCCACACGGCCTTCGACTGGGACCGGCTGCTGGACGGCGTCGAGTGGCTGCACGCCTCGGGCGTCACGCCCGCGACCGGCCCCAACGGCTCGGCCGCCGCTGTCGCCCTCATCGAGGCCGCCGTCCGCATGGGCGTGAAGGTCAGCTATGACGGCAACTTCCGCGGCAAGCTGTGGGACCAGTGGGACGGCGATCCGCCCGCGACACTGGGCAAGATGCTGGCGGGCGCCACCGTCGCCTTCGCCGACGACCGCGACTTCGCCTTGGTGCTGAAGACCCGCTTCGACAGCCCCGACCCAGCCGAGCGCCGCCGTCAGGCCGCCAAGGCCGCCTTCGCCGCCTTCCCCCGCCTGGAACGCATCGCCTGCACCCTGCGGGTTCAGGACAGCGTCGCCGACCAGGCCCTGTCGGCGGTCATGCTGACCCGCGACGGGGACAGCATCATCGAGACCCATGCCGAAGCCATCCACCTGAGCGGCGTCGTCGACCGCGTCGGCGGCGGCGACGCCTTCGCCTCGGGCGTCCTGTTCGGCTTGTGGAGCGGATGGGCGGATCAGCAGGCCCTGGACTTCGGCCTGGCCGCCGCCGGGCTGAAACACTCGGTCCCCGGCGACTTCAACCTGTTCACCGCCGACCAGGTTCAGGCCGCCATGGGCGACGGCGGGTTCGACATCCGGCGATAGGCCGTCCTCTCACCAAAGAGACACCCCGATGCTGACGGCGATCCTGATGGCGGCGACGATATCGACCTGGCGTTTCGACCTGGCGCCCCAGCCGACCGCGCCGGATCGGATCGCGGTCCAGCCCAGCCAGACCTATCAGCCGGGCGGATACGGCTTTGAGCCACAGTTGACGCCGGACGGTTATGCCTTCTCGGCGGCCGTCCCCGAGGGCCTCTATCGCGTGACGGTCCGCTTCGGCAGCGCCCAGGCTGGGCGCACCACGGTCAAGGCCGAGGCTCGGCGGCTGATGGCGCGCGACATCGTCACCGCCCCCGGCGTCTATCAGACCCGCAGCTTCATCGTTCCCGTGCGCGGCCCCGCCCTGGCCGCGCCGCCCGCCAATGCGCCGGGCGGCGCGGCCGTCGTGCTGACGCCGCAGGAGCTCGCCTCGCGCACCTGGGACGACCGGCTGACGCTGGAGTTTCTGGACCATCCACAGGTCGCCGCCATCGACATCGCGCCGGTCGAGGCGCCCGTGATCTATCTGGCGGGCGATTCCACCGTCACCGACCAGCCGTCCGAACCGGCGGCCAGCTGGGGCCAGATGCTGCCAGCCCTGCTTGGTCCCGACATCGCCGTGGCCAACCACGCCCAGTCGGGAGAGACGCTGAAATCCTTCATAAGCGAACTGCGCCTGGCCAAGATTCTGACCACGCTGAAGGCCGGGGACTGGCTGCTGATCCAGTTCGGTCACAACGATCAGAAGGTCCAGTGGCCCCAGACCTATGTGGACCCTGAAACTACCTATCCCGCCTATCTGAAGGTCTTCATCGCCGAGGCGAAGCGACGCGGCGCCCACCCGGTCCTGGTGACCTCGCCCGAACGGCGCAACTTCCGCGACGGACGCATCCAGGACACCCTGGGCGCCTATGCCGAGGCGGCGCGCAAGGTCGCGCGCGAAGAGGACGTGCCTCTGATCGACCTGAACGACGCATCCCGCCGCATCTATGAGGCGCTGGGCCCGGATCAGGCGGCGAGCCTGTTCAACGACGGCGGGGCGGACCGCACCCATCATGACAATGCCGGGGCCTGGCTGCTGGCCCGCGCCGTCGCCGCCCAACTCGCCGAAAAGGCGCCGGATCTGGCGGCGCACATCGCGCCCGAGTTCCGCACCTTCACGCCCGACGCTCCGCCGATGTCCGAGACCGACATCGCCCCCAGCCTGTCGGCAAGCCGGGAACGCCCGCGCGGCGATTGACCGCGCTGCGAAGCGTTTGACGCGCGACGTCGGAGCCACTACCAAATGGTGAAACAGAATACCGAATAATCGGAACTGGAGGAATCATGAGTTCGCTTCACGCCTTCCGCATGCAACTGAAGCCCGGCGCGGTCGAGGAATACAAGGCGCGTCACGACGCCATCTGGCCCGAACTGGCCGAACTGCTTACGGCCAGCGGGGTCAGCGACTATTCGATCTTCCTGGATGAGGAGACCCTGTCCCTGTTCGCGGTGCTGCGCCGCGCGGACGACCATACGCTGAACGACCTGCCCAACCATCCGCTGATGAAGAAATGGTGGACGCATATGGCGCCCCTGATGGAGGTCCTGCCCGGCGACCAGCCGCGCGAATGGCCCCTGCAACTGATGTTCCATCAAGCCTGATGCGGGCGCTTCTTCTCGCGGCCGCCGTCGCCGCCGCCCCGCTGGTTCAAGCCTCGACCGCCGTCGCCCAGACAGCCCAGGCCACCGCCGATTTCACCGCCCCCGCCCAGACCTTCGGCCGCGTCTCCTATGACGCGCGATCCCTGATGATCGACGGCAAGCGCCTGGTCATCTGGTCGAGCGAAATGCACCCCTTCCGCCTGCCCAGCCCCGAGCTGTGGCGCGACGTGCTGCAGAAGATGAAGGCGAGCGGGTTCAACACCGTCGCCTTCTATTTCGACTGGGGATACCACAGCCCCAAACAGGGGGTTTACGACTTCACCGGCATCCGCGACCTGGATCTGTTGCTGAAGATGTCCGAGGAAGAAGGCCTGTACGTCATCGTCCGGCCTGGCCCCTACGCCAACGCCGAACTGACGCGCGGCGGCTTCCCCGGCTGGCTGGTCAATCAGCGCGCGCCGTCGCGCACGGATTCGCCCGAATATCTGGCCGCCGCCGACGAGTGGATGACCCAGATCAATGGCATCATCGCCCGCCACCAGATCAACGGCGACGGCAAGGGCAACCAGGGCTCGGTCATCCTCTATCAGATCGAGAACGAGCTGGCGCTGACCACGCCTGCGCACCGCCGCTACATGGACCATCTGTACGCCAAGGCGCGGGCGGACGGCATCAATGTGCCGATCTTCCATAACGACCAGGGCCGCAACGGCTATTGGGCGCCCGAGACCTCGCCCGTCGACAAGGTGGTGCACGGTCCGGTCGACCTCTACGCCTTCGACGGCTATCCCGGCGGCACCTGCACAGTAGGCGGCCAAGTCACGCGCGGCGCGGCGGCGCCCGACTGGGGCTTCTATGGTCCGGGCGGAGCCAAGGGCGGAGCCTCGGCCTCGCCTTCGACCCCCGGCTTCATGGCCGAGATCGGCGGCGGCTGGTTCGACTATTGGGGCTCCAACGGCGGCTATGAATGCAACGCCCGCCAGCGCGGCGAACGGTTCCAGCGCGTCTTCTACGGCGTGAACCTGGCCAACGGCATCACGCTGCAGAGCATCTATGTCGGCTTTGGCGGCACCAGCTGGGGCTGGCTGGCGGCGCCCGTGGTCTTCACCAGCTACGACTATGGCGCGGCCATCTCGGAGGCGCGCGAAATACGGCCCAAGGCCGAGGAGATGAAGCAGCTGGCGGGCCTGCTGGAGTCGGTTCCCGATCTGGCCGGCATGATTCCCGCCGGGCCGGTCGAAATCTCGTCGCCGAACATCCAAGTCTATCATAACCGCAGCCCGGAGACGGACGCCCGCTTCCTGCTGGTCACGCACAAGCCGTCGAACGGCCAGACGAACGACGACTTCACCGTCACCGCCAGCCTGCCCGATGGCCGCTATGTCGTGCCGATGACGCTCAACGGGTTCGACGCCAAATGGCTGGTCGCGGGGGTCGATCTGGCCGGTCAGCGGCTGGTCTATTCGACGTCCGAGGTCCAGGCGGTCCTGCCGTCGGCGCGCCAGCCGGTCGTGCTGATCCACGGCCGTAAGGATGAGCCGGGTCAGACCATGCTGCGCTTCGCCTCGGCCCCGACCGTGACGGTGCTGGAGGGGCAGGTTCGCTCCGCCTTCGACGCGGCGGCCGGCGACCTGAAGCTGGACTACGCCCACCAGGGTCTGGCCCGCGTGAAGATCAGCGGCGGCGGCCGTCCCGACCTTCTGCTGCTGATCGGCGAAGAGAAGGAAGCCGCCCGCTTCTGGCGTCAGGGCGATGTCCTGGTGCGCGGCCCGGCCCTTCTGCGTCACGCCCGTATCGACCGCGGCCAGCTGCTGCTGACCGGCGACACCCGTGAGGCGACGCCGCTGGAGCTGTGGTCGTCCCAGGCGGTGCGGTCCGTCCGCTGGAACGGCGCGACCGTCGCCACCCGCACCACGGCCTCTGGCGGACTGGAAGCCCGGTCCGCCCTGCCCGGCCCGGCCGACTTCGCCCTGCCCGTTCTGACGAACTGGCGCGCGGCCCCCGGATCGCCCGAGGCCAAGCCGGACTTCGACGACCGCGACTGGCAGGCCATCGACAACCGCGCCTACGCCAGCAACACCCTGCGCCCCGACGGCCAGCCGAACATGCTGATGGACGCCTATGGCTTCCATGAAGGCGACGTCTGGTATCGCGGCCGGTTCGAGGGCGGTCCGAACGCCGAGACGATCGAGCTGTTCTACGGCGCAGGCGGCGCAGGCATGCTGCAGCTGTTCCTGGACGGCGAACTGGTTGGTCAGGACGAACTGCCCACCGGAATGCCGCGCCCGATCACCACGGGCATGGCGCGCTTCACTCTGCCCGCCGCCGCCCGCACGCCGGGTCCGCACGTCCTGTCGGTCATGGTGCGCAACAACGGCCACAACTGGAACCTGGACGCCAACGACTTCCACAAGGAGGCGCGTGGTCTGGTCTCGGCCTCGGTCGGACCACGCAGCGGCCCCGGTTTCTCGGCGCCTGTCGCCTGGAAGATCCAGGGCCGTCAGGGCGGTGAGGACTTCACGGACACCGTGCGGGGCGTCGCCAACAACGGCGGTCTGTTCGGCGAGCGCAACGGCTGGCACCTGCCGCAGTTCGACGACACGGGCTGGAGCGCCGCCACGGTCGGTCAGCCCCTGCAGGCGGGCGTAACCTGGTATCGCACCGGCTTCGACCTGAATGTGCCCCAGGGCCAGGACGCCTCCATCGCCCTGGCGTTCGGCGACATCGACAAGCCGCGTTCGGACACCGCCTATCGCGTGCTGATCTTCGTCAATGGCTGGCACATGGGCCAGTTCATCGCCAACGTCGGCCCGCAACGGGTCTTCACCCTGCCGGAAGGCATACTGAACGCCCGCGGCCATAACAGCATCGCCCTGGCCGTCTCGACCGACGGGGCGCCCGGCAATGTGCTGGAGGACGTTCGCCTGATCACCCAGCGCAATGTGCGCGGCGGCGTTCAGACCACGACGGAAGGGGGGCGGCGATGACCGCACCCCGCCTGCCGCGTCGGGCTCTGTTGGCGTTAGGCGCGGGCGCCGTCATTGCGCCCGCCGTCGCCCGCTCGCAAACGGCGTCCTCGGCCACGCCCGCCGTGTCCGCGCCCTTCGAGGTCCGCCCCCTGTGGCCCAGCGCCGCGCCGGGCGGCGAGGCGGTGACGGTTCAGGAGCAGGTCGTGCTGCGTAACCCGAACGGCGATCCCAACGACACGGCCTTCGTGCATGTGCGCGATCCGTGGATCATGCTGCGTCGTCCGGCCCGGCCCAATGGCGCGGCCATTCTGATGATCCCCGGCGGCGGCTATCAGCGCGTCGCCGTCAGTAAGGCGGGCGGCGCCATCGACGCGCGCCTGGCAGAGATGGGCTACACCGTCTTCATCATGGATTACCGCCTGCCCGGCGACGGCTGGGCCGCCGGTCCCGCCGTCGCGCTGCAGGACGCCCAGCGCGCCATCCGCATCGTCCGCTCACGCGCGGCGGAACTGGGTTTCGACCCGAACCGCGTCGCGGTCGCCGGTTTCTCGGCCGGGGGCCATGTGGCGGGCATGCTGGCGACACGCTTCGCCCAGGAGACCTACGCCCCCATCGACGCTATCGACCGCCTGCCGACCCGGCCCGACTTCGCCGGACTGATGTTCCCGGTCGTCACCCTGACCCAGCCCTACGCCCACGGCCCATCCACGCGCGCCCTGGTCGGCTCCGCACCCACGGACGCCGCCAGCGACGCCTGGTCCAACGAACGCCATGTACCCGCCGACATGCCGCCGACCTTCATCGCCTCGGCGGCGGACGACCGCGTGGTGCCGGTCGAGAACAGTCTGATGCTGTGGCAGGCCCTGCGCGCCCAGAACCTGCCCACCGAACTGCACGTGTTCGAAAAAGGCGGCCACGGCCTGAACGATCCGGGTCAGTCAGGCCCGCCCGCGTGGGAAGGTCTGTTCGACGCCTTCCTGCAACGCGATCGCACACCGCCCACACGCTAGCGTTGGAGCCCCATCAGCCCAGCAGAACGCAAGACCCTATCGCGGCGCGGAAGGGTCTCCGCCTTCGCCTAGCCTGTACGAACGATGCACGTCGGCTCCCGGCCAAGCCGTCGGCGATCTGTCATTGAGAGAAGGAAATGGTGGACGCGACAGGGATTGAACCTGTGACCCCCTCGATGTCAACGAACTGCGCTCTGACAGAAATCCAGACGACGATTGAGCAGTGGAGCCACTTCGTTTGCGGCTGATGTAGCTAGATGCTGCCCTTTTTCATGCGTTTCTGGTTAGTTTCTGGTAAGCGCCGTCATCGGGCAGCGAGGGCGAAGCGTCATGACGTGACCCCCTGAAACTCCTCCACGAATAGCTAGAGTCCGCCCCTCGAAAGGACGGACAGAATGAAGCGATCACGGTTTACGGAAGAGCAGATCATCGGGATCCTGCGCGAGCAGGAGGCCGGTGTTCCGGTGGCGGACCTGTGCAGGAAGCACGGGCTGAGCTCGCCGACCTTCTACAAATGGAAGGCCAAGTATGGCGGCATGGACGTGTCGGAGGCCCGGCGGCTGAAGGCGCTGGAAGAGGAGAACGCCAAGCTGAAGCGGATGCTGGCGGACTCGATGCTGGACAACGTCGCGCTGAAGGATCTGCTGGGAAAAAAGTGGTGACGCCCGCTGCGCATCGAGCGGCGGCGGCGCACCTGCAGTCGGCTTACGGGATGAGCGAACGGCGGGCCTGCCGGGTGCTGGGCGTGGACCGGACGAGCGTGCGCTATCAGGCGACGCGACCGGACGACGGCGCCCTGCGCGATCGGCTGAAGGCCCTGGCTCAGGAGCGTCGGCGGTTCGGCTATCGACGTCTGCACGTGATGCTCCGGCGCGAGGGCCATGCGGTCAACAAGAAGCGTGTCCAGCGGATCTACCGCGAGGAGAAGCTGACGGTGCGTCGGCGCGGCGGGCGCAAACGCGCGATGGGCACAAGGCGGCCGCTGGAGATTCCTCTGGTCGCAAACCAGCGCTGGTCGCTGGACTTCGTGTCCGACCAGATGACGGACGGGCGGCGCTTCCGCATCCTGACGGTGATCGACAACTGCACCCGCGAGTGCCTCGGGCTCGTCGCCGACACCTCGCTGTCAGGGCGACGGGTGGCGCGCGAGTTGGACGCCATCATCCTGCGACGCGGGCGACCCGAGACGATCATCAGCGACAACGGCACGGAATACACGTCCAACGCCATCCTGGCCTAGGCCGACGACGCCGGTGTGGGCTGGCACTACATCGCGCCGGGCAAGCCTCAGCAGAACGGCTTCAACGAGAGCTTCAACGGCCGTCTGCGTGACGAGCTGCTGAACGAGACGCTGTTCCGATCCCTGCCGCACGCCCGTGCGGTGCTCGAAACCTGGCGGCGCGACTACAACGAAACCCGGCCGCACTCGAAGCTCGGCTGGCTGACGCCGCAGGCCTACGCAGATGCGCTCAGCGGAAAGATCGGCCGGTCCGCTGCGCTGGTTGGAGGCTGCGCTGACCGGCCTCTTGCCAACCCCACCAACCCCAGTTCAGATCACCAAAGGACTCTCGTTATGGCTGGATGAGAAACGGGGGTCACGTCACGTCGAATAGCCTTGGCGCTCATTGTCATTCTCCAGATTGTGATGGTTGCGCGCGATAGGTGCGCGCGATAACGTCAAGGCTGAGCCTTTCGGCTCGCTCTAGCGGGGAGCTAGGGCCGGAGGTTCCGCAGATGCCCCGGCCAGTCTTCCAAATTTGCCAAGCCGGGCATTGAGGCGATACGGCAGAGCTGTCGCGGCTCATGCCCGAACTGCGTCACGCGGCCCGGGCGGGGCGAGGGCACATTCGGCCGGGCCGCATCACAGCGATTGGGGGGTGCGATGGATGACGGTACGCTGGAGCGGCGCGCTATGGGGGCTGAACAGCTGGTCGCCGCCAAGATCACCGAGTTCGGGGCGCACTTGACGGCAGGCGACCGAGCAGCGGCCGAGCGAGCGCGGACGGAAGCCCTTGCCGCCCTGGAGGTTCACTTCGACCTGACCGATCAGTTGATCAGCCAGACGTTCGCGTAGACCTGACTTCAGATGATGGGCGCTTCCATCGCAAAGCTTAGATTGGCTTGCAGACCCGGCAGGAGCGGATCCACAACCGCTGACGACAGCCGCACAGCCGATACCCGATCAGACAAGCGTATCATCGCGATGGGGATGGGCACCGACGGTCCGCGTTCCAACCAAGCCGACGACCAATAGGTCGGAAAGAGGCCTTCCACCTCTCTAAGCATGTTTTCGGCCGATTGACCGTCCGCATGGTCGTTTGCCTACTGCTGTACGTCGTGCTGAACCTGACGTGGTGGTTCTGCACCACGGCTTCGCAGGCGCGGTTGTCGCATTCTACTCGATCACCGGCACACCGTCGGCTCTGGACGGTGGGGGACCATCGGGCCAATGCCACGTCTCTGGCGTCCGCTGCATGGACTGGATGGTCTGACCGGGCACCGCCGGAATGCCGGTGGGGACGGGAAAGTCCGTTCCAGACGGGACAAGATACAGCGTGAAACGATGTGGCGCGCCGGCGAAGTTGACCTCGACGACGATCTGGCGCCCGTTCCTTCCGGGATCAGCAGTTGGTCCGCAAAGATGTAGCCCCCGAAGGTGGCTCCGGAGTCGATGGTTGTGGTCTGGAGGACGTTCCGTCCCCACGCCGACATGGCATGGCGTAGTCGGCTTTCGATTGTGGCGGAGTCCACTGCATAGGAACCGGAAGCCGTGCGGAAGGCGATCTGGCGGCGGGTTCGGTCGGGCAGGCCTTTCGTGTCGAGGTAGGCCAAATACCCCTCCACACCAGCGTCGATCCAGGCCGCGTTGAGGTCGCGCTGGGCTTTAACGCGCTCTTGATGGCGCAGATAGTTGAAGTCCTGAACGTAGAGTGGCGTGCCATCCTCTAGGGATATGCGAACATCTTCGGTGCCGAAATTGATCGGCTGACCTGACGTGTTGAAGGCTGCAAGGGCGAAATACATCTTCGAGGTCGCGTTGTACCGGACCGGCAGAAGCATCACTGCACCGGCCGGGCCATTCGACACCATCGCGGCGTTGCCGCGCGAGAACCGGACACCGACATTGTGATCACCCGTAGGGATCATGCGATATTCTGGCTCGACAGTTGCACAGCCCGCAAGAACCGCGCTCGCCACCAGTGTTGCGAGCAGTTTGGATTTCATCGACGTTTTCCCCGAACGGCGCCGAAGATGCCGATGAGAAGCCCGATGATCGCCCCGACAGGACCGGCAACGAAGAAGCCGACCACTCCGAATATGATGCCCATCAGGCAACCCATTTTGCATCCCCCTTCAGATAGGACATCTATGTCCTAGCGGGGTTACCGCTCCGCTAACACCATCGCACCGATGGAATGGGAGAAGATCGTCGGCGCGAATATCAGGCGCCTCCGCAAAGAGCGTGGGTTGAGCCAGGAGGCGCTTGCCGGCGACGCAGGCCTCGCGATGCGCCACATCGGCCGGATCGAACGTGGCGAGGGCAATCCCACAGTGTCGATGGTCGCTAAGATTGCGACCGTACTCGGCGTTCATCCATCCGCGCTCTACGACGAGATCGCTGCCGCGAAATTTTGACAAGTCCTCGGCATATGATCGCGAGGCAAGTATCACTCCGTCAGGGGCTCTTCTCGAAGCCCCTGCGCCACGGCCTCGTCGCACAAACGGACGATCATCATGTAGATCATTCGATTCTTCAGCCGCCCCATGTCGAATCCCGCCGCCAACGCCAGCGCGGTACGCTTCGTCATACTTGCCGGCAATCGCTCCTCGCGTGCCGATCCCAGAAAACAGATCGCATCGTGCATCGCTTGTTGTTCGAGTCGTTCGTCATGGGGCAGGCGTTGGAAGGACGGTTTTGCCTCGATAGCATCGATGCAAGATCGCCACCCACCGAGCCGCCAGACACGGTTCGCTGCTTCGCGGTTAGCCTCGACGCGAGGGTCACGCTCGGCTGGCGGCAGGTCATGAAAGACCATCGATGAGTCGAGCCATTCCGTGGCAGGGTCGATTTCGGCAGCACCAACCGCGTCGTCCAGCAGGCGTTCAAGTTCCATAGAGTTTCCTTTCGTAAGTATGAAATGATGCGGCGTCGTTCAGGCTTTGGATGACGAGCGTCCGCCGCGCGTCAGTGCGGCGCCGACATCGGATTGATAGTCAGGCCGGTGATGTCCGTAGACACGCTCGAGGGTTCGAGGGGTCATACCCAAGTACTGAGCCGCCTTGCGGGTAGGCACATCGGCTTCCATCAGCCAGGTCGCCGCCGTATGGCGGTGCCAGTGAGGCGTGACGGTATCGGAAAGACCGGCGTCTTTAACGATGCTCGAATAGGCTGGAGGAACACCAAGAGCGACTCGTCGATCCAGCTGTTGATGGCGGCTTCCTCGGCGTTCCCACTGGTCGTCGCGTCAATGCCGACAAGCCAACACACCCCTTGGCGAAGGATGGATCCTACTGCTGGTCCGCAAAGATGACGGGCAAGCAATTCGCGCACGCTCTGGGTGGACGCTTCGGCGAACATCAGCTCACCTTCCATAATTATGGTAAGTTCATCTGGGCTCGGACCGCGTGCGGCAATGCTCGTCCGCAGCTTGAACAACACGGCTCCTGGCGCCGATGTTGGCAGATTGCCCCGCAGACATGCAGGATGAAAACCTTCAAGATCAGTCATACAGCGCTCCCTGTTTGAAGACCCCATAGACAAAGGAGTCACTTTTTGCGTAATGGTCAGAATAAGAGATGTGGTTGATTTGGGGTAGACTGACATGGCGCGCCTTCCGGCTCTTATCGATGCACTTGCCGCCGCTGACGGGCGCCCGCGTCGCAGCGTCGATCATGTCGCCCGTGAGGTACGCGAGGCGGGGCTGATTCGAACCACCAAGAGGGGTCGCGGCGCGGCCGACATGACTTCGATTGATGCAGCCTACCTTATGCTTGGACTTTATGGTGCCCCGACCCCAGCCGACGCAAAGGCCGCGGCGCAGGAGTTGGCCAGTTTTAAGAACGTCGTCCCAGGAAGGGTCTATCCAGAACTGGAAGCGATCAGGGCGGCCCCCGATTTGGTGCACGCTTTGGCTGCCTTGATCGAACTCGCGCCGCTGGTTGCGGCTCCAACCTCTCTTGCGGACACTTTTATGGAAATGTCTGGAGGGGCGCGCTTCCCCGAGCTTTTGCCGAAGGGGTGGACAGTCCATCTGACCTTCGAGCGTCCCAATGCTTCCGTATGGCTGGGCTTGGTGCGACCAGACTCGACTGAAGAACATGGATACGATGAGATCATCTTCATCTTCGATGGCGCGAGACCACCCGCCCCGCCGCGCGCGCCCTTCGTGAAGATCAAGACACGAGTCAACGGCGGCGTAATACGCGCGGTGCATCAAAGCCTGTTCGGCGCCGAACCTGGCTCCCGGTTGGAGAGGCGTTGAGCGGTCGCAGCCGCCTTGCCAAAGACGAGCACTTTTGCTTCCAACACGTCGCTTACAGAGATCCATAGGCCGCCACCTCCGCTGGGGTTAGCGGCTGCTCAGCCTTGCGGTGTGTAAGAAGCTGTCGCCGCGCGCCTTCGATAAGCATCGTGCCGGAAGTGTTCGCATCCCGCATGGCCTGGCGCCGCCCCATGGCTTGAACAGCCGTCAATTCGTCCTGGGATAGGTAGTGCTCTAGGGTAGCGTGGATGTGCTTGAGCGAATGCCCGGTGACGGAAGCGATCATGGGCACCGTACAGCCCGCGCGACCGAACTCGACGATCGCCGTATGGCGCAGCGTGCCTAGCTTCAACTTGCTGTTTTCGTAGCCCGTCGCTCGAGAGCGGATATAGCCAAACCGAGCACTGATTTCCCGCCCGAACGGCTTCCCACCCTCCCCCAGCCGTCGCAGCATTCTGTCTGGCGGGCTGGTGCTTTGTGGCGTCGTCGTCGGATCCGGAGCGATGGCCCAGACGCGACGAAACATCACGGTCTACAAGACGCCCTGGTGCGGTTGCTGCGGCCTTTGGGTCGGTCATCTGCGCCAGGCCGGCTGGACGGCCCGTGTCATCGATGTCGAGGACCTCGCCCCCGTCCGGGCGCGCCACGGGGTGCCGGACAGGCTCGCCTCCTGCCATACCGGCGTCGTCGGCCGCTACGCCATCGAGGGTCATGTGCCGGCCGCCGATATCGATCGGCTGATCAGGGAGGCGCCCGCTGGGCGCGCCCTGGTGGTTCCCGGCATGCCCGCCGGCTCGCCTGGGATGGAATCCGCCGGACGTGAGCCCTACGTCTCCCTGCTGTTGCTCGCCGATGGTCGGACCCGGGTGTACGGCCGTCATAACGGGGGGTGACTTTCGGCGGGTGTGGCCGGGCGACCGGCACTCGGCGCACACCCGGCCGAAACCGTTCAGGCGGCGGGGAGCAGTTCGGTCTCAACCTCCGCGCCCCGGACGAGCATCAGATCGACAGGGCAGCGGTCCGCCATCTCCAGCAACCGGGCGCGCTGCGTCTCGTCCAGCGCGCCTTCAAGGGTGATGGCGCGTTTGAAGACGTCGGCCGGCGTCTGGTCCCGCCGTTTCGAGTGCACGACGCGAACGGCGGCCCGTTTCAGCGGCCATCCCTTCCGGGCGGCGTACATACGCATGGTCATCACACTGCAGGCGCCCAGACCCGCCGAAACGAGTTCGAACGGCGATGGACCACTGCCCAGGCCGCCCAGGCTCACCGGTTCGTCGGCGAGGAAGGCATGAGGCCCGGCGCGAACCCGGGTCTGATAGGCGCCGCCGCCCGTCTCCTCGACGAGGACGCCAGCCAAGTCGCCCTCGTCTCCCGTCAGGTCGGGCTCGAGCGCCGGAAGGTAGCGCGACGCCCAGCAGGCGATGACGCCGGCGACATAGTCGGCGTCCGTCTGGCGGGTGAGCAGGTGATCGGCGTCGTCCAGGGAAATGAAGCTCTTGGGATGTCTGGCCGCCACGAATATGGCGGAAGCGTTGTCGATGCTGACGACCTCGTCCAGCGGCGCATGCATCACCAGCAGCGCGCGTTTCAGACGGCTGACGGCATCCAGAGGCGAGTGGGTCCTGACGTCGTCGACGAAGCTCTGGCCGATCCGGTACGGTCGACCGCCGAGCGTCACCTCGGCCTCCCCTTCGCTTTCGATCCGCTTCAGATCCTCTTCTGACACATGGGTCAGTACATGGGCCGCGTCGGCGGGCGCCCCTATGGTGGCGATGGCCCGCACCTGGGGCAGATGTTCGGCGGCGGCCAGCACCGCCAGGCCGCCCAGGCTGTGACCGACCAGAAGATTCGGCGTCATGCCGGCCGCTTCCATGGCTCCGCTGGCCGCGATCAGATCCTGCACGTCGGCGGCGAAGCTCGCGTCAGCGACCTGGCCGTCCCGATCACCCGCCCCGGCGAAGTTGAAACGCAGGACGCCTACCCCGCTTCGCGCCAGCGCCCGAGACAGCCGCACCGCGGCCAGACCGTCCTGACCACAGCTGAAGCAATGCGCGACGATGGCCCAGCCTCGCAGCGTCGCCTGCGGCCGCTCGATCACGCCGACGATCCTGCGCCCGTCCCCCAGTCCGAACTCGAACTCCTTGTCTCCGCTCATTCGCATGTTCTCCATTCATGGGTCCAATCGGCGCGGGCCGCTCGGGATGATGCGGCCCAGCCTACAGTGTTCCGCCGCGGCAGGGTCAAGCGACGCGTCGTCGGGCTTCACATCAGGCGGCCGCCTCGGTCTCTGTCGGCCGTCCCGGAGGGTCAGCCAGACGCCGCCGGCGCAGACCAGCAGCAACAGCAGGCTGAATGCGCCCGGCGCGGCTTCCCAGCCGAGCCCCCACTCCCCCATGCGGACGAGGAACGGCACCGCCAGCATCAGCGAGGCTGTGAAGAGCGCCCCCTTCCGCAGGATGAGCCTGTGCAGGATGAGGAAGACCGGCGCCGTCAGCCCCGCGCCCAGACCTGCGATGGCGGCCCAGTCTGAAGGCGCGACGCCGACGAGCGGGACGAAGAGAACGACCGTCACGGCCAGCATGGCGGCGCCGGCCCCGGTAATGGCCGGCAAGGCCGAGAAGGCGGACAGGTCCGCCATGCGCGCGCGGAAGACGTAGCCATAGAGGGCGTAGGACGCTGTTCCGCCGAACACGAGCAGGGCGCCGCCGATGAGGTGCAGCCCCTCCGCCCCGGCATGACCCTCGCTTGCGGGCATGTCTGAGATCGCATAGGCCAGCGCGCCGCCCAGGGCGAGACAGGCTCCCAGCACCTTGTTGCGGGTGACCCGTTCCCCAAAGGCGACGGCGCCGATCACGAATGTGAGGCTCGGCAGAAGCGAGATGATCAGACCGGTGCGGGAGGGGCCGATGAACGCCGCGCCGAGCATGGTTCCGGCATAGTAGAGGAAGAAGCCCAGCAGTCCGAGCAGAGCGACTGTTCCGCCGCGTCGCGCCGCAATCCGCGCCTCGGAACGGCTCCGAGCGGAAAACAGCACGATCGCGGCAAAGACGATGAAGCTGGCCCCTGTGCGGCCGGCGGCCACCAGCAGCGGCGACACGCCCGAAACGAGGTAGCCGACGAGCAGCCAGCTCGCCGACAGAAGCAGAACGAGCGTGACCGAGAGGATCGGCGTCGTCAGCGCGGTGCGCGAGGCGGCGACCAGGCGAGTCCCGTTCCACATCCTGCTTCCCTTCATCGCCTCCTCCAATCGCCGACGAGCAAGGCTCCCCAGCCCGCCGGCGGCGTCCGGCAAGCCCGTGACGGATCAGAGGAAGACGCAGGTGATCCGGACATCGCACGCAGCGCGCCAGGCCCGGACGGCGCCGGCACGGTCAGGCCGGTCGAGCATCCGGTCCCGTCAGTCGGCCTCGTTCTCAAAGGCGCTCAGGCGACAGAAACAGGCTGCGGCGATCTTGATGTCGGCCGAAGCCACGGCGATGTCGCGCTGGAGGACGATCTCCCGGGCCTCGTCGTGCCGGCCGAGTTTCGTCAGACACTCGTAGAGGCCGTGCAGGCTCCAGACGTTGTTCGGTCGGATCCGCCGCCTGCCCAGCTTGCGCTCCAGCCCGAGGTCGATCCTGTGCTGTTCGGCAGCTTCGGCGTGCCGCCCCTGCTCGGTCAGCAGGGCGCAATAGGCGTGGCGGACGGGCTGCAGCCAGGCCGGAGGGTCGCTGTAGGGCAGCGTGTCCTCGAGGGCGATCGCCTCGCGCAACAGCGAGAACGCCTCCTCGATATTTCCCTTCCTGTATTCCAGTTCCCCGTCGAGCATCTTGCGCGCAATAGCGAGCGCCTGGAGCTCCGGCACGGGAATGGAGTTGAAACGGCTGTCCGGCACCGCGGCGACGGCGTCGATGAATTTCTCCCGTTCCGCCTCGGCTTCCGGCACGCGCCGCAGGGCCGCGAAAGCGATGCCGCGGGCATAGTGGATCATCGCCGTGGTCGAACAATAAAGTTCGCGGTCCGTCGGAAATTCCAAATCGAGGATGTCCTGCCAGCGCCCGAAGCGAATGAGAACATGCGGAAGCGTGGTGCCGTGCGCCTCGAGCAAATCCGCCATCGGCGGACTCTGGATGCCGAGCAGTTGCGGCGTCAGGACTTCCTTCAGCCGGTTCGCCATGAACAACGCCTCACGCGAACGGCCCGCCATCATCGCGCCATAGGCGCCGACCATCAGGTTGTGGACGCGATAGACGTTGTACCAGGCGCCGACTTCGGTCTCGTGACCGAAATAGCGTTCATCCGCCTCGACCGCATCGAGGTTGGAATCGATCACCCGGCGCCAGTCGCCGCAGGCGTTGTCGATGTGGGTGGACATATGCGCCAGATGGGCGCCGTCCCGCGACAGGCGACGCAGACGGTCGGCGGCCGGAAGCGCGATCTCGGGCCACGGCGACATCTCCATCAGGTGGATATAGAGATGGTTCAGGACCGGATGCCGGTCGCCCCCGGGACGCGGCAGGGCGTCCTCGATCACCGCCCGGGCCTCCAGCGTGCCCGGTCCGATCGGTTCTCCCGTATCGAGATCCCACAGAGCCCGCGGACTGAGACAGATCAAGGCGTCCCCGAACAGCGCCGCCGCGTCGATGTCGTCAGAGAACTGCTGATAAAAGACCCGCATGGCGTCCGCGTAGGCGCGGTTCAGGCGATCGAATTCCTCCGGGTCGCGGGTCGCCTGTTCGGGAAAGCGTGGTCCAAGCGCCGCGATCAGGGCCTTTTCGAAGGCGGTGCCGTTGCGGGCGACCGCTTCGCGAGCGCGTTCAAGCGCGCCACGGCCGATCGTCACGGCCTTCTGCATGTCCTCGGCGTCGAAAAGCCGCCAAGCCTTGTTGTAGTTCGGGCCCGTGCCGAAGGCGACGCCCCAGTGCGCCATGGCGCAGTCGGGATCGTAGTCGAGCGCCTTTTCGAAGCAGCGGACCGCTTCCTCGGGATTGAAGCAGTAGGCCCAGGCCAGCCCCCGATCAAACCAGAGTTGCGCCTGTGGCGAGGTGGTCGTCACATCGCGACGGAAGTCGCCAAGGTCGTAATAGTCGTCTTTCATCATCCATGCTCCGCTGGCCAGGGCCGATCTGGGAACCCGACCGCCAAGGCTATAAGTTAATACCTGAATACATATTCATATATCATGTTTCAAGCGCAGATCGCGGGATTCCGGCCGTGTCGATCCATGCGATCCGCCTAGAGCGGCACGGCGGTGGTGTATTTCACCTGGCTGAGCGCGAAGTGGGAGGCGGCGGTCGCCACATTCGGATGGTTCAGCAGATCGCACATCAGGAAGCGTTCGTAACCGGCGACGTCTGCGGCCACGATCCGCAGAAGGTAGTCCCATTCCCCGGACATGGAATGGGCCTCCATGACGTCCGGCCGGGTGGCGAGGTAGGCCTCGAAGGCGGTCCTGTCTGCCGGGGCGTGCGACCGCATCCTGACCTGGCACATCACGTTCACGCCCCGGCCGACCCTTTCGGCATCGACCAGTCGCACGGCTCCCTTCAGAATTCCCGCCTCTTCCAGCGCCCGGATCCGGCGCCAGCACGACGCCGGAGACGATCCGGCGAGCTCCGCCAGGGCCACATGGCTCAGGCCGGCGTCGCCCTGCAAGGCGCGCAACAGCCGACGATCGACATCATCCAGCACTCTTTCTTTCATGAACTCGTCCATTCTGGAATTGGATTTCATATCACGCTCAAATTCGAGCCGCTTTGAAAGGCGATCCTCGCCTATCCGGTCTACAATGACCACGATGGCGCAGCCTCCTCGCGAGCTCTGGCCTCACCTCCCTCGCGCGCGCCTGCGCCATCTGTCACAGGCGCGCCGTCAAAGAATGCCGGAGACACCCCCATGAGCATCACCCCCGAGAACCCCATTGGTCTGGACGGCTTCGAATTCGTGGAATTCACCAGCCCCGATCCCGAGGCGATGACCACCTTGATCGAACGCCTCGGCTTCGTCGCCACACACCGTCACCCGACGAAGGCGGTGGTTCGCTACAAGCAGGGGCGCACCAATCTGCTCGTCAACAGCGAAGCGACCGGACAGGCGGCTGCGTTCCGGGCGCTGCACGGGCCTTCAGCCAGCGGTATGGCCTTCCGCGTGGCCAACGCTCGCCAGGCCTATGATCTGGCCCTGTCGCGCGGTGCGCGCGCCGCCGACGCCGCCGCCGGCGCGCTCGGCGCTGACGCCATGGTGCTGGAAGGCATCGGCGGCTCCTACCTCTATCTCGTCGACCGCCACGGCGCAGCCGGGTCGCTGTACGACGATTGGACCGAGATCGACGGATGGCGCGAGGCCGAGGCCGCAAACAGCGTCGGCCTCGATATCCTGGATCACCTCACCCACAACGTCCGTCGGGGCCAGATGCGGACCTGGTCCGGCTTCTACAACCAGATTTTCGGCTTCGAGGAGCAGAAGTATTTCAACATCAAGGGCCAGGCCACCAGCCTC
Organism: Brevundimonas sp. EYE_349; assembly: GCF_023147505.1. GTDB lineage: Bacteria > Pseudomonadota > Alphaproteobacteria > Caulobacterales > Caulobacteraceae > Brevundimonas. The sequence continues at coordinate 483,736 of NZ_JAHXPB010000002.1, forward strand.
ATCTCCCAGGCGATGATCGCGCCGGACAAGGCCATCCGCATTCCGCTGAACGAGAGCGAGGACGACCAGTCCCAGATCGAGGAGTTTATCCGTGAATACAACGGCGAGGGCATCCAGCACCTGGCCATGACCACGGATAACATCTACGAAACCGTCGAAGCCCTGCGCGCCCGTGGCGTACGATTGCAGGACACGATCGAGACCTATTACGAACTGGTCGACAAGCGGGTGCCCGGCCACGGCGAGGATCTGGAGCGGCTGAAGGCGAACCGCATCCTCATCGACGGAAACGTCGGCGAGGAAGGCATTCTGCTGCAGATATTCACCGAGAATCTGTTCGGACCCATCTTCTTCGAAATCATCCAGCGCAAGGGCAACGAAGGGTTCGGCAACGGCAACTTCCAGGCCCTGTTCGAATCGATCGAGCTCGACCAGATCCGGCGCGGGGTGATCAAGGTCGACGCCTGACCCGGCGCGGGGGTCGGATGCATATCATCCGACCCCCGTCATCGCTCAGACGCGCGACTTCAGTTGACCGACCCCGCCGGCCGACCGGACACCGGTCGGCGGCGCTTCCGAGGTTTCTTCCAGATCCATTAGGATCGGACAGTCGGGGCGATTATCGCCCGCGCAACAGGCGATCAGCGTCTGCAGGGTTTCCGACATCTGCCTGAGGCTGGCGATTCGCGCATTGAGCACCGCGATATGCGCGCTGGCGATGCGTTTTACATCAGCACTTTGACGCGACCGGTCGTTCCACAGACTCAGCAGGTCCTGAATCTCAGCGACGGAAAAACCGAGGTCGCGGGCGCGCCGGATGAACCGGAACCGGTGCACGTCCGCGTCCGAATAGTCGCGATAGCCCGACTCCTTTCTGTCCGCCACCGGGATCAGTCCGGTCTGCTCATAGTAGCGGATCATCTTGGCGGATACGCCGGAAGCCTTAGCTGCCTGACCGATATTCATACTGATCTCTCCTATTCACCCAAGCCGTCCCGCGCCATCGCCCTCGCCGCCCTGCGGCGACCGGAAGCCACGCAGCCGCAGGGCGTTGCCAAGCACGAACACGCTGGACATGGCCATGGCGCCCGCCGCGAACACGGGCGACAGCAAGACACCCCACACAGGATACAGCACGCCGGCGGCGACAGGGATGAGCGCGGCGTTATAGACGAAGGCCCAGAACAGGTTCTGGCGGATGTTGCCGATGGTGGCCCGCGACAGGGCGATGGCCGTGGCCACGCCCTTCAGGCTGCCCGACATCAACACCACATCGGCCGCCTCGATGGCGATATCCGTGCCGTTGCCGACCGCCAGGCCCACATCCGATTCCGCCAGCGCGGGGGCGTCATTGATGCCGTCGCCGACGAAGGCGACCCGGCCATGCTCGCCCTTGAGACGGCGGACCGCCTCGACCTTGCCGTCCGGCAACACCTCGGCCACGACTTCGTCGATGCCCAATTGGCGGGCGATGGCGGCGGCGGTGCGGCGGTTGTCGCCGGTGATCATCGCCACCTTCAGGCCCAGTCCGTGCAGGGCGGCGATGGCCGCCGGAGTGCTGGCCTTGATCGGATCGGCCACCGCGATGATCGCCGCCAGACGTCCGCCGATGGCGGCGTAGAGCGGCGTCTTGCCCTCATCGCCCATGCGGCCAGCGGCGGCGGCGAAGACGCCCACGTCCAGTCCCAGTTCGCCCATGTAGCGATCCGAACCGATCTGCACGGCCTCGCCGTCCACCGTCGCGGTCACGCCACGTCCCGTAACGGACTCAAAGGCCGAAACCAGCGGCAGCGTCAGACCCTCGGCCTCGGCGGCCTCGACAATGGCGCGGGCGATGGGGTGTTCGGACTTGGCCTCGACCGCAGCCACCAGAGCCAGAACGCGGGCGCGCTCCATGCCGGGTTCAATCTGCAGGTCCGTCAGGGCGGGACGACCTTCCGTCAGGGTGCCGGTCTTGTCGACGGCCACGACCTTGGCGTCCTTGAGCAGTTGCAGCGCCTCGCCCTTGCGGAACAGCACGCCCAGTTCGGCGCCGCGACCGGTGCCGACCATGATGGAGGTCGGCGTCGCCAGACCCATGGCGCACGGGCAGGCGATGATCAGCACAGCCACCGCATTGACCAGGGCGAAGGTGAGCGCAGGCGACGGACCGAACACCAGCCAGACCAGGAAGGTCAGGGCGGCAACAGCCATGACCGCCGGAACGAACCACATCGTCACCTTGTCGACCAGCGCCTGGATCGGCAGCTTGGAGCCCTGGGCCTGTTCGACCATGCGAATGATCTGGGACAGCATGGTGCCGTCGCCGACCGCCGTGGCGCGGAACACCAGGGCGCCCTTCTGATTGACAGTGCCGCCCACCAGAGCTGCGCCCGAAGTCTTGGCCACAGGGACCGGCTCGCCGGTGATCATGGATTCATCGACATAGCTTTCGCCCTCGACGACTTCGCCGTCGACCGGAACGCGCTCGCCGGGACGGACCTCGACCAGATCGCCAGCCGCCACCTCGGTGATGGCGATTTCGACCATCATGCCGTCGCGGCGCACGCGCGCGGTCTTGGCCTGAAGCCCGACCAGACGCTTGATGGCCTCGGAAGTGCGGCCCTTGGCCTGGGCCTCAAGGAAGCGCCCCAGCAGGACCAGGGTGACGATGACGGCGGCCGCCTCGTAATAGACATTGACCGTTCCCGCCGGCAGTAGCGCCGGAGCGAAGGTCGCCACCAGGGAATAGGCATAGGCCGCCAGGGTGCCGACAGACACCAGCGAGTTCATGTCCGGCGCCAGACGCCCCAGGGCGGGCAGACCCTTCTTGTAGAAACGCGCGCCCGGCACGGCCAGCACCAGCGTGGTCAGGGCAAACTGCAGATACCAACTGGCCTGCATGCCGATGGTCCCTGCGATCATCGCATGGACGCCCGGAATGAGGTGCGACCCCATCTCCAGCAGGAAGACCGGAAGGCTCAGAGCGGCGGCGATGATCAGATCACGCTTCAGGGCGGCGCGTTCGGCGTCCTTGCGCTCGGCCGCTTCTTCGCCCGCATCCGCAGCGTCGCTCAGCGGACGCGCCGTATAGCCCGCGCCAGCCACGGCGGCGATCAGGGCCGACACGTCCGCCGCCCCCTGGATCGTGGCCCGTTCTGTGGCCAGGTTCACGCTGGCGCTCACCACGCCCGGCGTCGCCTTCAGCGCCTTTTCGACCCGCCCGACGCAGGACGCGCAGGTCATGCCCTCAATCGCCAGTTCGACGCTGGCGGCCGGAACGGTGTAACCGGCCGATTCCACAGCCTTGACGAGGTCTGCCATCTGGATCGGTCCGCTCGCCTGGATGTCGGCCCGCTCCGTGGCGAGGTTGACGCTGACCGCGGCCACGCCCGGCGCCTTGCTGATGGCGCGTTCGACGCGGCCGACGCAGGACGCGCAGGTCATGCCTTCGATCGGCAGACTCAACGGGGAGCCGACGGTTTTCGTCGGCGCATAGGGGGCGTTCATCGCGCGATCCTCACACGGGTGACTAGAGTTCGCAGGGATGATGGGGCTTCCCATTGTTGGAATGTCAACTCCCCAAAAAAAGTCGCGACCATCCTTGACCTTCCAACGATGGCAAGGGGCATTTCATCTCTCACCAACCGATGCGAAAGGACTTTTCCCATGCAGTTCCACGTCGAAAACATGACCTGCGGCTCGTGCGTGAAGCACATCACCCAGGCCATCGCCACGGTGGATCCGAACGCCCGTCTCGAGGCCGATACGGTGTCGCGCACCATCTCGGTGACCACCACCGCCGACGCCGACGCCATCCAGCAGGCGCTGGCGGACGACGGATACACCGCCCGGCCCCTCTGAGCTCTTCCGACATGCAAGCGAAGGCTCTCACCGTCATCTTCATCGCCGGCGTCGCCCTGGCCGCCAGCGGTCTCGCCTATGCCCAGTCCCAGATCGTCAAAGGAGATTCGGAACACGCCATGACCCAGAACAGCCACGCCAATCACCCCGCCCCCGTCCCTTCCGGCAATCCTGCCGTGCGCGCCTATCAGGAAGCCAACGACCGGATGCACGCCGACATGACCATCGATTTCACCGGCGACGCCGACGTCGATTTCATGAAGGGAATGATTCCACACCATCAGGGGGCCATCGACATGGCCCGCGTCGCGCTGGAACATGGACGGGATCCGGAGGTTCGCCGGCTCGCCGAGTCCGTCATCACCGCCCAAGAGGCGGAGATCGCCATGATGCAGTCCTGGCTCGATACCCGGAACCGGTAAAGGCCGCCCCTTCGCCGCCGTTCCCTCCCCCGATGTGGGGGTGGAGTTGGCGTCATCGGACAGAAACCTTCGAGAACGCCATGGCAGGCGCACCAGTCCCTGGTGCGCCTGAACCCTTTTCCGAACAGCGCCCAATCGCCGCCGTCGTCTTCAGGCGTCCTCATCCTCATTGATGTGGTGAAGCATGTCGATCAGCACATGACTGACATGATGATCGGCCACCTCGTAGAAAACCTGCCGCGAGGAACGTTCTCCCCGGACCAAGCGCGCCCCGCGCAGAAGCCTGAGATGGTGGCTGACGAGGGTCTGGGACAGGTCCAGGCTGTCGGCGATCTGCTTGACAGGCTTCGGGCCATTCAGACAGAACATGAGGATTCTCAGACGGGTCGGATCGCCCAGCAGACGAAAGGTCTCTGCAAGAGCCGACAGTTGGCGCGTATCCAGCGCTGGCACCTTTTCGTCGCTGGCCCGTTCCGACATGGCGTACGCTCCCCCGCATCATTAAACATATGGCGATGTCTTCACCTGTTCATGTATCGTGAGACAGGGCGTCGCTCCAATCAAGTGCGACCGCCTGTCTGCGTCTGTTCGGTCCAGCCGCCGCCCAGCGCCTTGTAGAGGGTCGTCAGATTGCTCAGCCGGGCCAGACGGGCGCGCAGCAGCGCCTGTTCCGATCCATAAAGGGTGCGCTGGGCGTCCAGAACCGACAGCGAACTGTCCTCGCCTTCCTGATGCCGCCTCTGCGCCAGATCATAGGCGCGGCGGCTCGCATCCACCCTCTGCTGTTCGGAAAGGATCTGTCGTTCGAGGGCGTCGCGCGCGGCAAGCCCATCGGCGACCTCCCGGAAGCCCGCCTGAACGGCCCGCTCATAACGCGCCACCTCGATTCTCTGCCGCACCTTGGCGAGGTCCAGATTGGCCGACAGGGCGCCGCCGTTGAAAATCGGCAGGCTGAGCCGGGGCGCGAAACTCCAGCTTCTGGTTCCGGCGCTGAACAGATTGTCCAGATCGCTGCTGGCCGATCCTGCCGAGCCCGTCAGGGTGATCGTCGGAAAGAAGGCCGCGCGCGCGGCGCCGATATTGGCGTCGGCGCCGCGCAGCATCTGTTCGGCGGCGCGGATATCCGGTCGTCGGTCCAGCAGATCGGACGGCAGACCGGCGGGCAGGTTCGCCTCGACCACATCATCCGGCAGCGGTTCGCCCGCCCATGCCTGAAGCGTCCGGGCCAGGTCCGCATCCAGAGGCTGGCCGATCAGCAGGGTCAAGGCGTTGAGATCCTGAGCCGCCTGCCGTTCGTAAACCGCCTGATCCGCCTCGGCGGAGCGAAGCGCGATCTCGGTCCTGCGGACATCGAGTTCGCCCGCCTCCCCGACCTCGGCCAGAAGCTGGGTCAGTTCATGAGAGCGCCGCTGGGCTTCGGCGGTGTCCCTGGCCAGTTCCAGCAGGGCCTGATCGGTGCGCAGGGTGAAATAGGCGGTCGCCACCTCCGACACCAGACTGAGTTGCGCGGCCGTCCGCGTCTCGTCCAGCGCAAGCCAGGTCGCCAGGGCCTGGTCATTGAGGCTGCGCACACGGCCCCAGAGGTCCAGCTCCCAGGCCGTGACCGCCCCGCCCGCCTCATAGGCGCGCGTCACCTCGGACTGACCGGTTGGGCTGAGATCCGCCGGCGTCCTCTGCGACACGCCCGCGGCGACGCCGTCGATGCGGGGCAGGCTGTCAGCGCGCCGGATGCGATACTGGGCGCGCGCCGCCTCAACATTCAGGGCGGCGACCCTCAGGTCGCGGTTGGCGTCCAGTGAGGTCGCGATAAGCTGTTGCAGGACCGGATCACGAAAGACATCGCGCCAGCCCAGATCAGCCGCCGCAACCGCAGCCGGAGCGGCCGCCTGATCCGCCTGCGAAGGATAGGCCGCCGCCACCGGCGCGACGGGCCGCACCGTCGTCGGCGCCATGGCGCAACCGGCCACCGCAAAGACCGCCGACAGGGCGACGCCGTAAGCGAGCCTGCGGCCCGGACGAAGCAGAGAAGAGGATTTCATGGAGTCATTCTCCTTGTGGGTTGGCCGCGTCGTCCTCCGTCCTGACCGCGAGGGCCGTTGAACGGAGGACGACCACGGCATCACTCGGCCGTCGGCGCGATGTGTCGGGCCGCATTGCGGCGGCGCTCACGACGCAGTTCGAAACGGCGCACGATCACGTAGAAAACCGGGGTCAGCAGCAGACCGAACAGGGTCACGCCCAGCATCCCCGAGAAAACGGCGATACCCATGGCGTGCCGCATCTCCGCCCCCGCGCCCGTGGCCAGCACCAGCGGCACGACACCGGCGATGAAGGCGAGCGAGGTCATCAGAATGGGCCGCAGACGCAGACGGGCGGCTTCCAGAACGGCGCCGAGCGGATCGACCCCGTCATGTTCCCTGGCGCGGGCGAACTCGACGATCAGGATGGCGTTCTTGGCCGCCAGCCCCACCAGCACCACAAAGCCGATCTGGGTGAAGATGTTGTTGTCGCCCCCCGACAGCCACACGCCGACGATCGCCGACAGAAGGGCCATGGGCGCGATCAGCAGCACCGCCAGAGGCAGGGACCAGCTATTATACTGGGCCGCCAGGATCAGGAAGGCGAGCAGGACCGCCAGCGGGAAGACATACATGGCCGTGTTGCCCGCCTGCTTCTCCTGGAACGTCAGATCGGTCCATTCATAGGTCATGCCCGCCGGCAGGGTTTCCTGCACGATCCGCTCGATCGCCGCCGTCGCCTGGCCTGAAGAATAGCCGGGCGCGGCGCCGCCGCTGATGTCGGCGGACGGATAGCCGTTATAGTGCATGACCCGGTCCGGTCCCGAACTGCGCGTGATGCGGACCAGAGAGGCCAGAGGGATCATTTCGCCCGAGGCGTTGCGCACCTTGAGCTGGCCGATGTCCTCGGCCTGCTGACGGAACGGCGCGTCCGCCTGGACCATGACGCGATAGGTCCGGCCGAAACGATTGAAGTCGTTCACATACATCGAGCCGAGATTGACCTGCAAAGCCTCGAAAACGGTCGTCAGGGGCACGCCCATGGCCCGCGCCTTGACCCGGTCGATATCGACCTGAATCTGTGGCGCATTGGTCTGGAAGCTGGCCAGCATGCCGGCCAGTTCCGGCGTCTGATAGGCCTTGGCCATGACCTCGCCCTGGGCCTTGGCCAGGGCGTCGAAGCCCAGTCCCGCCCGATCCTCGATCTGGAGTTTGAACCCGCCCATGGCGCCCAGTCCCGGCACCGGCGGCGGCGGGAAGACGCCGATGAAGCCGTCGGGAATCTGGCTGAACTGCCCCATCAGGCGACCAGCGATGGCGTTGGCCGACAGATCAGGCGTCTTGCGCTGGTCGAACGGGTCCAGCATCACGAACATGAGGGCCGCATTGGGGATGTTGGCCCCGCCGTTGACCGACAGACCAGGGAAGGCGACGACGCTTTCGACGCCGGGCGTCTTCAGAGCCGTATCGGACACCTGCTTCACCACCGCCTCGGTGCGGTCCAGAGAGGCGCCCGTGGGCAACTGAACCACGCCGACCAGATAGTATTTGTCCTGCGGCGGCACGAAACCGTTGGGGATATGGTTGAAGCCCAGCCACGTCAGGCCGATCAGACCGCCATAGACGATCAGAACCAGTCCCGTGACCCGCACCGCGCGCTTCACCGACCAGACATAGCCGTTGGACGCACGATCAAAGGCGCCGTTGAAGCGGCGGAAGAAGCCGCCGAACAGGCGATCGATGATCCGGGTCAGCCGGTCGCGCGGCGCATCGCCGTGGTGCGGCTTCAGCAGCACGCCCGCCAGGGCCGGAGACAGGGTCAGAGAGTTGACCGCCGAGAAGATGGTCGAGATGGCGATGGTCAGGGCGAACTGGCGATAGAACTCGCCCTGCAGGCCCGACAGGAAGGCGGAGGGAATGAAGACCGCCGCCAGCACCGAGGTGATGGCCAGGATCGGCCCCGTCACCTCGTCCATGGCCGCGCGCGCCGCCTCCTTGGGCGACTTGCCCATGGCGATGTGACGCTCGACGTTTTCCACCACGACGATGGCGTCATCGACCACGATGCCGATCGACAGCACCAGGCCGAACAGCGACAGGGTGTTCAGCGAGAAGCCGAACAGATGCATCATCGCAAAGGTCGCCACCAGCGAGATCGGCACCGCCACCAGCGGAATGATCGAGGCGCGCCACGACTGAAGGAACAGCACCACCACCAGCACCACCAGCAGGATGGCTTCCACCAGGGTGACGCTGACCGACTTCAGCGAAGCCCGGACGAAGACCGTCGGATCATAGGCGATCTGATATTCAAGCCCCTCGGGGAACTCGGTCTGCAAACGATCCATGGCGCCGCGAACGGCGTCGGACACGTCCAGCGCATTGGCGCCGGGGCTCTGGAAAATCTGCATGGCCACGGCGGGTTTGCCGTTCAGCAGGCTGCGCATGCCATAGGCGTCGGCGCCCAGTTCGATGCGCGCAACATCACGCAGGCGCGTAACCTGCCCCTCATCGCCCGACTTGATCACAATGTCGCCGAACTGCTCTTCGGATGTCAGCCGCCCCAGGGTGTTGACGGTGATCTGGGTGGCCGCCGAGGCGTTGGGCTGCTGGCCGATGGAGCCGGCGGCGACCTGGACGTTCTGTTCGCGGATGGCCGCGACCACGTCGCCGGCGGTCAGGCCGCGCGCCGCCACCTTGTCAGGATCCAGCCACGCGCGCATGGCGTATTCGCCCTCGCCGCCCAGAACCACGTCGCCGACCCCCGGCAGACGCGCCAGTTCATCGCGGATATGCAAGCGCGCATAGTTGGAGACGAACAGGGAATCATAACGGTCGTTGGGCGACCGCAGGTGGACCACCATTAGCACGTCAGGCGACGTCTTCTGGGTGACGACCCCGATGCGCTGCACCTCTTCGGGAAGACGCGGCAGCGCGCGGGCCACACGGTTCTGGACCTGGATCTGGGCCAGGTCAGGGTCCGTGCCCTGTTTGAAGGCGACCGTCAGGGTCATGCGGCCGTCGGTGGCCGCCTGAGAGCCCATATAGAGCATTCCCTCGACACCGTTGATGGCCTGTTCCAGCGGCGCGGAGACTGTCTCGGCGATGACCTGGGGATTGGCGCCGGGATAGCTGGCCGTGACCTGCACCGTGGGCGGCGTCACCTGGGGATACTCGCTCAGCGGCAGGCGCATGAAGGCCAGCCCCCCGGCGATCAGCATCAAGACCGAAAGCACGACCGCAAAGATCGGCCGGTCCACAAAGAAACGGGGAAATTTCATCGGGCGGCCTCCGCCGACGGGGCCGCCTGCCCAGCAGGGGCCGCAGCCCCCGTCGCAGTCGCAGCCGCAGTCGGGGCGGCCGCCATGGGCTGCGGCGTCACCTTCATGCCGGGACGCACCAGTCCCTTGACGATGACAGTGTCGCCGGGATTGAGGCCCGTCTCCACCACACGCATCCCGTCAACCACGGGACCGAGCGACACCGGGCGATATTCAGCGGTGTTTCCTTCACCCAGAACCATGACATAGGTCTGGCCCTGTTCAGCGCCGACCGCCTGATCGTCGATCAGCATGGCCTGACGCGGCGCCCCGGTATCCAGTCGGATCCTGGCGAAAAGACCCGGCGCCAGTTGACCGGACGGATTGGCCACGATCGCACGCGCGCGGATCGTTCCAGTGCCGCGATCGACCTGGGCGCCGAGGAAGTCCAGCGTGCCCTGATGCGGGAACCCGTCTTCGCTCATCAGCCCGATCTGGACCGGAAAACGCCCCGCCCGGCCCGAGCCGTTCGGACGGGCGCGCTGTGCGAAGTCGAGATAGGTCGCCTCATCCATGTCGAAATAGGCATAGACGGGGTTCACCGAGACGATGGAGGTCAGCGGCGTGGTTCCGGCGGCCACAATATTGCCGGTCGTCACCAGCACCCGATCGACCCGGCCGCTGATCGGCGCGGTCACGCGGGTGTAGGACAGGTCCAGACGCGCGGCGGCGACGGCGGCGCGCGCGGCGGCGACCTGGGCCTCGGACTGACGCGCCTTGCTCTGGGCGTTCTCAAGGGCGCGGACCGGTATGGCGCCGCCGGGCGCCAGTTGCTCAGCCCGCGACAGATCGGACTGAGCCTGCGCCAGCAGGGCCTCGGCCTGCCTCAACTGCGCCTGGGCGCCGTCCAGCGCGACCTGGAATGGTCTGGGATCGATCTGGAAGAGCAGTTGCCCACGCTGGACCAGCCCGCCTTCCGGCACGCTGACCCGGATGATCGGGCCGCTGACCTGGGCGCGCAGCTCGACGGTATCGGGCGCAGCGAGGTGTCCGGTGAATTCCGCAGCCGGTGCGATTTCCCGCATGACGACCTTGGCGACGGGAACGGCGGGCGCTCCCGGCGGGGCGGAAGCGGCGGCCGGCGCGCCCCCGCCCTGTGTTTGCAGAACATAGATCAGCCCCGCCGCGGCCAGCAGCCCGGCGGCCGCGATCACGGCGGTCTTCTTGTTGAAGCGCATCGGTCGTCCCCTTGGAAATCGCCGCAGATTCGACACTGATCGAAGGCGGCTTGGCGCCGATTTCCATGGGTGATGCAGATTCCAACGCTAGGAAGGTCAAGCGTTAAATCGCTGATATTCGAACAGCCGACGTCCAGACGTCCGCGGAACGCCGGGCCTCAGGGACCGGCGATCAGATCGAAGGGGGCGCGCTTCGCCGCGCGGCCTGCCACAGCAGGGGCGCCAGAATCAGGGCGACAGGCGGAAACAGCAGCCAGTTGATGGCCTGCCAGCCGGAGGTGTTCAGCACGGCCCCCGCCAGGAAGGACACGATGGCGGTGGCCCCGAAGACGAAGAAGTCATTGGCGCCCTGGGCCTTGCCCCGCTCCTCGGCCGTATGACAGTCCGTCACCATGGCCGTGGCCCCGATGAAGCTGAAATTCCAGCCCACGCCCATAATCATCAGCGACAGCCAGAAATTGGCCACCGCCATGCCTGACAGGGCGACAGCCGCCGAGACGGCGATCAGCACCATGCCCACGGCGGCGACCCGCTCCTTGCCGAAACGCCCCATCAGCCGTCCGGTGAAGAAGCTCGGCGCGAACATGGCCAGCAGATGCCACTGGATGCCCAGCGCCGCGCTGTTCACCGAATGGCCGGCGTTGACCATGGCCACCGGGGCGGCCGTCATGACGAAAGCCATCAGGCCGTAGGACACCACGCCCGTCGCCACCGCCAGGATGAAACGCGGAACGCGCATGATCTGACCCAGAGACCGGCCGCCGCCGGCGCCGGACTGAACGACCGCCGGCGGCGAACGCAGCAGCAACAGGACCGGGATGACCAGCAAGGCCAGGGCGGCCTGACTGAGGAAACTGCCGACGTAGGGCGTGCCCGGCACGGCGTCCCGGGTCCAGATGACCAGTTGTGGGCCGACGACGGCGGCGACCAAGCCGCCGACCATCACCCAGGAAATCGCCTTTGCTTTCAGGTCTCCTTCGGCGCCGTCGGCGGCCGCGAAGCGGTAGCTCTGAACATAGGCGCCGTAGAGACCGGCGGTGAAGGCGCCTATGCAAAAGAGCCAGAAGGACGCGATGAAGATGCCGAAGGCCGCCACGAGACCGGAGGCGACGCCGAACAGCGCGCCCAGCAGATAGCCGTTCCGACGACCATGTCGCCGCATGATGAAGGCCGCCGGCGGTGCGCCGAGGGCGAGGCCGACGCCGAACAGACTGACTGGAAACGTGACCCAGGCGGGATCGGCGGCCAGGTGCTGCCCCACCAGACCGCCTAAGGACATCACGATCGGCGGGCTGGCGCCGCCCAATGCTTGGGCGGCGGTGAGGACGGCCATGTTTCGGCGGGCGATCGACTGATCAGTCATGAAGACCTTCGGGAGGGAGGCCGGGCGGGAACAAATCGGTGCTTTGCACGATACCTAGCCAGGGTATGGTAGACACATGCAGGCCAGAGACGTCAAATCAATCCGCTCCGCCCTGAACCGGATTTCCGGTCAGGTTCGCGGCGTCAGCCAGATGGTGGAGGACGGCCGTTACTGCATCGATATCCTTTATCAGGTCCATGCCGCCCGCGCGGCCCTGGCCCGTGTCGAAACCCAGATTCTCAAATCGCACGCCGCGTCCTGTGTCGAGGACGCGATTGCGTCAGGCGACGCCGCTCAGCAGCGCGAAAAATTCACCGAACTGGCGGAGTTGTTCGCCAAAGCGAAACTCTAGAACCCGGAGGGAACCATGGCCTCACCCGCCAAACGCGCCGAAATTTACCGAATGGTCATGCCGGGCCACACCTGCCCCTATGGCCTGAAGGCGCTGCACCTGCTCAAGAGCCAGGGCTATGCGGTGCAGGATCACCACCTCGCCTCGCGTGAGGAAACCGACGCCTTCAAGGCCGAACACGGCGTCCAGACCACGCCCCAGACCTTCATCGACGGCCAGCGGATCGGCGGCTACGACGACCTGCGGCGCTTCTTCGGCAAGCGAGTGCGCGACAAGGACGAAGTCACCTATACGCCCGTCATCGCCCTGTTCGCCATGGCCGTGCTGATGGCCCTCGCGGCGGGCTGGGCCGCCTATGGCGAACTGATGTCGGTGCGTGTCGTCGAATGGTTCATCGCCATCGCCATGTGTCTTCTGGCCCTGCAGAAGCTCAAGGACGTGGACGCCTTCGCCACCATGTTCCTGAACTATGATCTGCTGGCCAAGCGCTGGGTTCCCTATGGGACGATCTATCCCTTCGCCGAAGCACTGGCGGGTGTGCTGATGCTGGCCGGGGCGCTGATGTGGGTTTCGATCCCGGTCGCCCTGTTCATCGGCGGCGTGGGCGCCGCATCGGTGTTCAAGGCGGTCTATATCGACAAGCGTGAACTGAAATGCGCCTGCGTCGGCGGCGACAGCAAGGTGCCGCTGGGTTTCGTCTCGCTGTCGGAAAACCTGATGATGGTCGGCATGGCGATCTGGATGCTCGTCAAGCCGATGACCATGGGGCACTGAGCGGAAGCTCATCCACGAGCCTCCGCACATAGCCTGTCCGGCGCCGGTCGCCCGGCGCCGGATCACCTGCCTCAGTGGGCGTGCGCCCTGCGCGCCCCCGCTGCGGACTTTGGCTCGTGATCGTGACCGGCGTGGTCATGATCTCCATGATCATGGCCCGAATGGTCGTGATCCGAATGGTCATGACCAGAGTGATCGTGGCCAGAGCGATCGTGGGCATCATGGTCATTGACCGGCGGCGACGACAGGCTGCACACCACGGACCCATCGTTCCAGTCCACGGCGACGGTGGGATGCTCAATACTGAACCTGGACTTCAACTCCCGCTCAACAGCGATCGCCACGGCCCGCGCCTGAGCGTCGGATTCCGGACGCACATGCAGGGTCGCCAGGGTGCGGCCTGACGTGATCTGCCAGACGTGGACGTGGCTGACCTCGGCCAGACCCGGCACCTTGGCCTTCAGGTGAGCCGTCACCGCATCAGGCGCGGCGTTGTCAGGCGCGCCTTCCAGCAGGATGTGCAGCGACTTGCCCAGCAGCTTCCAGGCGCTGCGCAGGATCAGCAGCGAAACCAGCACCGACAGGATCGGGTCGATCGGCGTCCAGCCCGTCAGGGAGATGATGATCGCGGCGGCGACAGCACCGACCGAGCCAAGCAGATCGCCCATCACATGCAGGGCCGCGCCCTTGATGTTGACGTGTTCGGTGTCGCCGCGGGTCAGGATCCAGAACACCAGGATGTTGACCAGCAGGCCCGCCACGGCCACCCAGAACATCGGGCCGGCCAGAACGGCATGCGGTTCCTTGAAGCGGTTCCACGCCTCAAACAGGATCCAGCCGACGATGGCGAACAACGTCACCGCATTGACGAAACCGGCGACGACCTCGAAGCGCATATAACCGAAGGTGCGCTTGGAATCGGCCATGCGGCGTCCGAAGCGGAACGCCAGATAGGCCAGCGCCAGCGCGATGGCGTCGGTCAGCATGTGGCCGGCATCCGCCATCAGAGCCAGCGAGCCGGACGCCAGACCGCCGATCACCTCGACGATCATGAAGGTGAAGATCAGGCTGAAGGAAAGCAGGACCTTGCGTTCATTGTCGCGCGTCACGGTCGGCGCGTGAGAATGGTCGTGGTCGTGTGAGTGGTCGTGATGAGAATGAGACATGGAGCAGCGCCCGCTGAAAACAGATAACATATGAATACGTATTCATATGTTATCTGTCAACGCCATTCGCACATGCCGCGTCTGATCGTAGCGCGCCTGCGAGACGCCCGGCTTCAGGTCAGGTCGACGGGATCGAAACTCTTGACCAGATCGTCCACCGCCTTGACCTGCTCCAGCACCGCGCCCAACCGATCCAGCGGCAGGGCGCTGGGGCCGTCGCAGAGCGCCCGGTCCGGGTCGGGGTGCGCCTCCAGAAACAGACCCGCCAGTCCCAGGGCCAGCCCCGAGCGGGCCAGTTCCAGCACCTGTTCACGCCGCCCGCCCGACTGGGCGGCGCCGGGGGCGCGCGTCTGCAGGGCGTGGGTGGCGTCAAAGACGATCGGCGCCCCGCCAGTGACCGCCTTCATCACGCCGAAACCCAGCATGTCCACGACGAGATTGTCATAGCCGAAAGAACTGCCGCGCTCGCACAGGATGACATCCGGGGCGCCGAAATCGTCGAATTTCTCGACCACATGGGCGATTTGCTGCGGGCTCATGAACTGGGGCTTCTTGACGTTGATCGCGCGTCCGGTGCGCGCCAGCGCCTCGATCAGATCGGTCTGGCGCGCCAGAAAAGCCGGAAGCTGAAGGATGTCGCAGACCTCCGCGACCGCCGCAGCCTGCTCCGGCCAATGCACGTCGGTCAGAACGGGAACCGCGAATTCGCTGCGAACCTCCTGAAGAATGCGCAGCCCGGCTTCAAGACCCGGACCGCGATAGGATCGGTTCGAGGACCGGTTGGCCTTGTCGAAAGAGCCCTTGAACACAAAAGGCACGCCCAGTCGCTGCGTCTGCGCCTTCATCGCCTCGGCCACGGTCATGGCCAGATCGCGGCTTTCCAGCACATTGACCCCGCCGATCAACACCATCGCCCGACTGTTGTTGAAGGCGACCTCCCCGATCGTGACTGTCTTCATGGTCATCTCCTGACGGAATTGATCGGCCCCAGGGGACGGACTGTCAGTCAGCGCCCCTTGGAACCAGTTCGCTGTCGGCCGAACACGGCCCGAAAAACAGGCTCAGATCGGCGCGGGTCGCCGCAAGGCGCCGGGGGCGTCAACCTGAACGGTGACGTGATCAATGGCGTGATGGGTTTTCAGCCAGTTCGCCACAAGGGCCGGCAGGGTGATCGGATCGATCCCCGGCGCAGGCGTGACATGGATGGTGGCCACCACGGTTTCGTCGGTCAGGGTCCAGGCATGGAAATGGCCCGCTTCCTCGATCTCGGGCAGGGTCGCCAGATCCGTCTCGGCCTTGCGCGCGTCCAGTCCGCGCGGCACCGCCTGCAACAGAACCCGCAGCGATTCCTTCACCAGCGACCAGGCCGAGCGCACGACCAGCAGCGCCACCAGAACCGACAGCAGCGGATCAAGCAGCGTCCAGCCCGTCAGCATGATGCCGATCGCCGCCGCGATCGCCCCGACCGAGCCCAACAGGTCGCCGACCACGTGCAGCAGGGCGCCGCGCAGATTGCTGTCGCCCTTGCGGCCGCGCGACAGGATCCAGGCCCCGACCAGATTCACCACCAGACCGATGGTCGCGACAATCAACATCGGCCCGGCCATGACCTCGACCGGCTGGTTGATGCGGTTGACGGCCTCCCAGGTGATCCAGGCCACCAGCAGCAGCAGCGATGCGCCATTGGCCAGCGCCGCCAGCACCCGCACGCGGTGATAGCCATAGGTCCGCACGCCATCGACGGGACGGCGCGCCACCCGATAGGCGATCAGCGCCAGCAGCAGGGCGGCGGCGTCCGACACCATGTGGCCGGAGTCCGCGATCAGGGCCAAAGAGCCTGACATCCACCCGCCGATGGCCTGAATGGCGGCGTAACCGGCGGTGAAGATCAGGACGAAGCGGATGCGCCGCTCGTTATCCGCCGTCACCACCTCGCCGTGGTCGTGCCCGTCGCCCTCATCATGCTTCGCCGACGCCATGTCCATCTCCGATCCTTCTGGATGCAGGCCTTCCCGCATCGACAATCCTTTCGGCCCCATGCGTCAAGGCCGCCCTCATCCGCAACGACCGTCAGGTCTCAACCCCGGCGGAGCACGACCATCTTCTCCTGCGTCATATCCCGCAGGGTGTAACCGATCCCGCCGGTCCCGTACCCGGAGGTCCGACGCCCGGCGAAGGGCATCCAGTCGGTCCGGAAGGTGGTCGGATCGTTGACCATGACCGCCGAGGCGTCCAGCCGGTCCGCCGCCCTGAGCGCGACACCGATGTCGCGAGCGAAGACACTGGCCTGGAAGGCCGTCGGCAGAGCGTTGGCGCGCGAGATCGCCTCGTCTAGATCCTGGTAGCGGTAGAGAGCCAGCACGGGCCCGAACACCTCCTCGCGCGAAATCCGGGCCTCGGCGGGCGGATCGAGCAGCACCGCTGGCTCCAGGGTTGTCTGCGACAGGCGCCCTCCCCCGATGGCCAGACGGGCGCCGCCCGCGACCGCCTCTTCGATCCAGGCCGCCACCCGATCAGCCTCACGCCCCCGGATCAGCGGGCCGACCTCGGTGTCCTCCCGCGTCGGATCGCCCGTGCGCAGAGCCGCCACGCGGGCGACCAGTCGCTCCGCGACGGCCTCGAAGACCACGTCATGCACATAGAGCCGCTGGGTCGACACACAGACCTGCCCGGCATGATAGAAGGCGCCTTTCACGACAGGCTCGATCAGGGCGTCAAGATCCGCGCTACGATCGACGATGGCCGGCGCCGCGCCGCCGTGTTCCAGCGCGGAACGCACGCCGGGCGCCAGGCGTGAATGCAGATACCATCCCACGCGGGCCGAGCCGATGAAGCTGAGAAAGGCGATGCGCGGATCCGTGGCGAGCCTTTCGGCAAGCGCGGTGTCCGCGGTGATCAGGGTCTGGCACCAGGCTTCCGGCAGGCCCGCCTCCCGGACGAGGGCGACGAGATCCAGGCAGGACAGGGGCGTAGCCTCGGCCGGCTTCACAATGACCGGACAACCGGCGGCGATTGCGGGCACGATCTGGTGCACGATCAGGTTCAGGGGATGGTTGAAGGCCGAGATCGCGGCCACCACCCCGATCGGCTCCCGAGTCGTGAAGGCCCAGCGGTCGTCCGATGCGGGCGACAGGCCCATGGGGATCTCGCGTCCGGAGAAGGTCCTGAGCTCGTCGGCGGCGTTCCGGACCCCGTCGATGGCGCGAACGGCCTCGATCCGGGCGTCGGCCAGCGGCTTTCCGCCCTCGCGCGCGATTTGCATCGCGAAATGCTCCCGTCGCGCCTCCATCAGTTGGGCCAGTCGCCGAAGGACGGCCACCCGCTCATGCGGTTTCAGCCACCGGTCACGGTGCGTGAAGAGATCGCGGGCGGTCTGCAACTTTCGCTCCAGCGCCGCCGCGTCGTCAGTCTCAATCCCGGCGATGAGGGCCTGGTCGTAGGGTTGTACGATCTGCAGCATAATATTCTCCGGCACGCTCAGGACAGGTCGATCGCCGACGCCCGGGTCTTCAGCTCATCGACCAGCACCCGGGTGTTCTCGGAGTAGTCGATGGCGCAGTCCACCAGGTGAACGCCGCCGCCGGCGAACGCGGCCTCCAGCACAGGGCCAAGATCCGCCGCCGACGTCACGCGGGAGCCCTTGGCGCCGTAGGCCTCGGCGTAGCGCACGAAGTCCGGATTGCCGAAGGTCATGCCGAAATCCGGAAAATCGTCGACCGCCTGCTTCCAGCGGATCATGCCATAGGCCCCGTCGTTGAGGACCAGGACGACGAGATCGAGGCCCAGACGGACGGCCGTCTCCATCTCCTGGGAGTTCATCATGAACCCGCCGTCGCCGCACACCGCCATGACCCGCCGGTCGGGATGCAGCATCGCCGCCATCATCGCCGACGGCAGACCCGCCCCCATGGTCGCCAGTGCATTGTCGAGCAGGAGGGTGTTGGCCACATGGGTCCGGTAGTTCCGGGCGAACCAGATCTTGTACATGCCGTTGTCCAGACAGACGATCCCGTCGTCCGGCATGACGGCGCGGACATCGCGCACCAGGCGCTGTGGCGTGACCGGGAAGCGATCCTCGTCCGCCCGGTCTGCAATGCGCGCCAAGATGCTCTGGCGCAGTTCCAGCATCCGTGTCTGGGGCGCCAGTCGCCCCGACAGGCGCCGGGCCAGCCCCGAGGCCGTCGCCCCGATATCGCCGATCACCTCGGCATCCGGATGATAGACCTGCTCCACCGTCGCCGACTGGACCCCGACATGCAGCACCTTCGGCCCCCCGGCGTCGCGCATCAGGAACGGCGGCTTCTCGACCGTATCATGGCCGATGGCGATGATCAGGTCAGCCAGTCCGATCGCCTCATGCACATAGTCGCCTTCGGACAGGGCCGCCGTGCCCATGTAGAGGTTCGAGCCGCCATCCACGGCGCCCTTGCCCATCTGGGTGTTGAAGAAGGGCAGGCCCGTCGCGCGAACAAAGGCGGACAGCGGTTCGACCAGTCGCGGACGATTGCCCCCGGCGCCGATCATGACCAAAGGGCGCTGCGCCGCCAGGATCATCCCGGCTGCCCGATCAAGGGCGGCCTCGGTGGCGACAGGCCGTTCCAGGGCGTGAATGGGAATGGGCGCGACATCCGCCGTCTCGGACGCCACGTCCTCGGGCAGTTCAAGATGCACCGGACCCGGGCGCTCCTCCATGGCCACGCGGAAAGCGTCGCGCACCACGGTCGGGATGCTGGCGGCGCTCAGAATCTGCCGGGTCATCTTGGTCAGGGGGCGCATGGAGGCGATGACGTCCACGATCTGGAAGCGCGCCTGTTTGGCCGTCATGATCGCCTTCTGGCCGGTGATCAGGATCATCGGCATGGCCCCCAGATGGGCATAGGCGGCGCCGGTCGAAAAGTTCAGGGCGCCGGGACCAAGCGTCGCCAGACACACCCCCGGCTTGCCGGTCAGGCGGCCATAGGTGGCGGCCATGAAGGCTGCGGCCTGCTCATGCCGGGTCAGGACCAGTTCAATCTTTGAATTGCGCAGGGATTCCACAAGATCGAGGTTTTCCTCGCCCGGCACGCCGAAGATGCGTTCAACGCCCTCGTTTTCGAGCGCGCTGACCAGAATGTCGGAACCCTTGGGCATCGAAGCCTCCCTTCAGTGAGCGGACGGACCGATTCCGGCGCCGCGCCCGGGAACGCCTCGGCTGACCAGCCCTTCGCAGGCAGGATGGGCCTTTCAACAGTGGCAAGGTCAAGCCCGGAATTATCATTCCGGCGGAGGCTTGACATTGCCACTGTTGGAAGCCGGACCGTGGTTTTCCTGCAAACCCAAGGAGATCGCCATGATCCATCTCAGCATTCCGAAAATGGCCTGCGGAGGCTGCGCCAGCGGCGTCACGAAGGCCATCCTGGCCCTGGACCCCGACGCCCGGGTCGACACCTCCACCGAGCGACGCGAGGTCACGGTCGACACCGTTTCGAACCAAGCCCAGGTCCAGTCCGCGCTCGCCGAAGCCGGCTACCCCTCGACACCTGTCGCCTGAGCCGTATCGGGCAGGGATCTCCTCCGCGCATGAAGAGATCCCGCCTCCCGGGCGGCGACGCTCGCCCCCTGTCCGATCCGGTCGCGGGATCGTCACAAGGTTTGGCCAGGATCGCCAGCCAGAGGAGTTCGAAATGACCGAAACCGTCGCCGACCTTATCGCCGAAACCCTCGCCGACGCAGGCGTGACCCGCATATGGGGGGTGACCGGCGACAGCCTGAACGGACTGAACGACAGTCTGCGCCGCATGGGCCGGATCGACTGGATGTCGGTGCGCCATGAGGAAACAGCCGCCTTCGCAGCGGGGGCTGAAGCGGCGATCACCGGGGAACTGGCCGTCTGCGCCGGCAGTTGCGGCCCTGGCAACCTGCACCTGATCAACGGTCTGTTCGACTGCAAGCGCAACCATGTGCCGGTGCTCGCCATCGCCGCCCACATTCCCTCCTCCGAGATCGGCCTGAATTATTTTCAGGAAACCCATCCCCAGGAGCTGTTCCGGGAGTGCGCGGATTTCGTCGAGCTGATTTCCAATCCGGCCCAGCTTCCCGAAATGCTTCACCGCGCCCTGAACGTTGCGATCGGACAGAAGGGCGTCGCCGTCCTCGTGTTGCCGGGTGATGTGGCGCTGGCCCCGTCGCCGGTATCCGCAACGCCCCGCTATACGGCGCCCCGCCCGCCCCGGATTCTCCCTCCCGAGGACGAGATGGATCGCTTCGCCGCCCTGCTGGATCAGAGCCAGGCCGTCACCATTCTCGCGGGCAGCGGGTGCGCCGGTCATCATGACGCCCTGATCGAGCTGGCCGAGCGGCTGAAGGCTCCGATCGTCCACGCCCTGCGCGGCAAGGAGCATGTCGAATGGGACAATCCCTTCGACGTGGGCATGACAGGTCTGATCGGCTTCTCGTCCGGCTATCACGCACTGATGTCCAGCGACACCGTCCTGATGCTCGGCTCCGACTTCCCGTATCGCGCCTTCTATCCGAAGGAGGCGCGAATACTTCAGGTTGATCGCGATCCGGGCGCCCTGGGCCGGCGCGCCCCCCTCACACTGGGTCTGGTCGGCGACGTCGGCGAGACCCTGACGGCGCTCCTGCCCCGGTTGAAGGCGAGACCTGACCGCGACTTCCTCGACCGGGCCCTAAAGCACTACGCCTCAGCGCGTCAGGCGCTCGACGACCTTGCGACCCCGTCCGTCCGGGGACGCCCCATCCATCCCCAGTATCTGACCCGCCGCATCGACGAGATCGCGGCCAAGGACGCCATCTTCACCGCCGATGTCGGCACCCCGACCGTCTGGGCGGCGCGCTATCTGACGATGAACGGGCGGCGGCGGCTGCTCGGCTCGTTCAACCACGGCTCCATGGCCAACGCCATGCTGCAGGGGATCGGCGCCCAGGCCGCCGCGCCCGACCGCCAGGTCGTTTCCCTGTCCGGAGACGGCGGCTTCACCATGATGATGGGCGACTTCATCACACTGTCGCAGCTCGACCTGCCGGTGAAGGTGGTGGTCTATAACAACGGCTCTCTGGGCTTTGTGGCCATGGAGATGAAGGCGGGCGGCTATCTGGACACCGGCACCGACCTGAAAAACCCCGATTTCGCCGCCATGGCCCGCGCCATGGGGGTCAAGGGCATCCGGGTCGAGGCGTCCGACGATGTCGATGCGGCGCTCATGGAAGCCTTCGCCCACCCCGGCCCGGCGCTGGTCGACGTGGTGACGGCCAAGCAGGAACTGGTGATGCCGCCGAAGATCCAGCTTGAACAGGCCAAGGGCTTCAGCCTCTATATGCTGCGGGCGATCATCAACGGACGTGGCGACGAAGTGGTCGAACTGGCCCGCACGAACCTGCGTCGCTAGCTCCGCCGCCGACGGCTTTGAACAGCCCCCTGCGCCGATCTTGCCGCCGCCTTTTCCGGCGTTAAGGTGAAACGCGGCGTCGGTCAGACAACCGAGTCTCAAGGGGGAGATCAATCTTGACCAGCCGCGCCTGCCCTACCCTTGCCTGTCCTGACTTTGCCTGTCCGGGCCTCTCCTGTCTGACGACGCCGGTCGCTGTGGCTCCAAGCGAATGAAGCTGCTTCGTCTTTCCGCCCAGATCCACAAATGGATCGCGGTTCTGGTCGGTTTGCAGATACTGTTCTGGGTCGGCGGCGGTCTGGTCATGACCGCCATTCCGATCGAGACTGTCCGTGGCGAGCACAGGGTGCGGACGGCGCAGCCCCAGGCGCTGGACCTGACCGGCATACGCGCCCTCGACGCGGTCGTCGCCGAGCGGAATCTGACGCCGACGCGCGCCGAGCTTAAATCGACGCCGCGCGGCCCCGCCTGGCTGCTGACACCGACGGAAGGCGCGCCGATCACCCTGGACGCGCGCACGGGTCAGACGTTTGCACCGCTGGAAGCAGACGAGGCCCGGCGACTGGCGACGGCTGTGTATCGCGGCGGGGCCCAGGCCGTCGCGGCGACGCGGCTCAACGACGCCAAGCGCGAGACAGGTCGCACGGGTCCGCTCTGGCGTGTCGATTTCAATGACCGGGAAAAAACCCGTTTCTACGTCTCGCCCGACACCGGCGAGGTCATAACGCGCCGGTCCGCCGTCTGGCGTCTGTACGACTTCTTCTGGCGCCTGCACATTCTGGACTTCAAGACAGGCGAGAACTTCAACCACCCGCTGCTCATCGCCGCCAGCGCCCTGTCGCTCGTCGTCGTCCTGTCCGGCTTCGTGCTGCTCTGGATCAGGCTAGAGCGCGATTTCGTGCAGTGGCGCGTCCGTCGCGGCGGCAAACCGCGCCGGACGTCGGGACGGACAGGCAATTCCTGAAGGCGCCGCCCGGTCGTCATGGCGGCGGTCAGGCAATGGCGATGACGCCGGGATCATCCGGCGTCATCGCTCGCCTCAGGGGGTCAGTGAACCATGAAACGCACGGCGCCGTTCACGGCTTGCCCATCAGCGCCCTGAGCGGTCCAGTTCAGGGTGTAGTTGCCCGCCGCGAGACGCGGCAGGGCCGTCGAGACCTGCCTGGACGCCGCCGCCGCCGTCACCGGCGCCTGAATGGCCGCACGGCCCTGCGGCGTGATGGTGACGCTGCGCAAGGTCATCGGCTGAGGGAAAGTCGCCGAGAAACGCTGCGGCGAGCCATTCAGCATGGCCCCGTCCGCCGGGACGGTGACGACGCCGCTCGGCGTCGCCGCCGAAGCCTGGGCGCGCGGCGCAGAGCCATGGTCGCCGTGACCGGCGTGGCCCTGTTGCTGGGCCAGAACCGGCGTGGCGATGAAAACAGCCGCGACAGCGGCCAGCAGGGTGGATTTACGCATGTCTTTTCTCCTTAGAACCACGCACGCACACCAACGACCACCCGGGTGTGCTCGGGCTCCCCGCCCATGGCGCGCGTCAGGTCGGCGGTGCCGCCCAGATCGCTGCTCCATTCGACCCCGACATAGGGGGCGAATTCCTTTTTGAACTCGTAGCGAAGGCGCACTCCGGCCGAAACATGGGTCAGACCTGACGCCAGTTGCAGTTCAGGAATGTCCGAAGCCGACGCCTCGACCTCCACACGCGGCTGCAGGATCAGCTTCTGGGTGATGCGCTGGTCATACTCCGCCTCGAAACGTGCGGTCAGGTCGCCCTCGGTCGACAGAAAGGCCGCACCGTCGACCTCGAACCAATAGGGCGCCAGTCCCTGGATGCCCAACACCAGATGGGTCGTGTCTTCTCCACCCTCGCGGAAGTCCTGACGCACGCCCGCCTGGACATCCCAGAAGGGCGCGACAGCCCGACTGTAAAGCGCCTGGACTTCACCCTCGACCTCGCCATCGCCGCCGAAGTCGCCGCCGCCCTCTGACTTCCACCAGAAGCGGTTGATGTCGCCCCCGGTCCAGCCGCCGACATCCCACGCCCAGTTTTCGTTTCCGTCGCCGAAACCGGCCTCAAGCCGATCAATGACCACGGCCGTGGTGCGAATATCGCCATTCTCGCGCACCAGAACCTCGCGCGCGCTCGACATCGCCGCCTCGCCGAAGATGGCGTCCGCCGCATGGCGCGGACCCGACAGCGCCGCAGCCGGCGGCGGCGGGACAGGCGGACGTCCGGCGTCATTGGCGCTGGTCGGCACATCGGGCGGCCCCATGCTGGTCATGCCGCTCATGTCGTGACCCGCATGCGGATCGGCCTGAGAACTGGCCTGAGAACCAGCCTGAGACATGGCGCTCATATCGTGGCCTGCATGTGGGTTCCCGGCCTGAGGCGTCATGGAACTCATGTCGTGACCCGCATGCGGGTCCGCAGCCTGAGGCGCCATGGCGCTCATGTCGTGGCCGGCGTGCGGATCGGCCTGCGTCGGAGCCGGGGTCTGCGTCTGAGCCGGAGTCTGGGCCGGGCGCTGGGCCGCGCTCATGTCGTGCCCCGCATGAGGGTCCGCGGCTTGAGACGTCATGGCGCTCATGTCGTGACCTGCATGTGGGTCGCTTACGGTGGCCGCAGGGGTCTGCGGCGCGTTCTGGGCGGACGGGTGCTGACTGTGATCCTGAGCCGAAACCGTCCCTGCGGCGGCCATCAGAGGCAGAAGACCGATCGCGAGCCGGATCATGCGGCGTCTCCATCGAGGGGTCGCACGGTCACGACGTTGAACATGCCCGCATGCATGTGCATCAGCATGTGGCAGTGGAAGGCCCAGTCGCCCGGCGCATCGGCGGTCAGGTCAAAAGTGACCTTGGAGCCGGGCGCGACATTGACCGTGTGCTTCAACGGCTGATGCCCGGCCGGCCCGCCCGTCACCAGTTCAAAGAAGTGGCCATGCAGATGGATCGGGTGGGACATCATGGTGTCGTTCACCAGCGTCACCCGCACGCGCTCGTCGCGCTCGAAGCGGATAGGCTCGACCAGTTCAGAGAATTTTCGACCGTCGAAACCCCACATGAACCGCTCCATATTGCCGGTCAGGTGGATTTCCATCGAACGCGCCGGGGGCCGCTGATCCTTGTTCGGCGTCAGGGACACCAGATCGGTATAGACCAGCACGCGATGCGGTTCGTTCTCCAGCCCCATGGGCCGTTCAGCCAGACGGTTGGCGGGCGACGGCGCCACCATGTCCACCCCGACGCCCACCGCCATATTGGCCGGCGCATTGTCGGGATTGCGCATGTCATGGCCCATGTTTCCATGATCCATGGGCGCGGCCTGTCCCATGCCGTCCTGCGCCATGGCGGAATGATCCATGCCGCTCATGTCCATGCCGCTGTGGTCCATGCCGCTGTGGTCCATGCCGCCCATGTCCATGCCGCTGTGATCCATCCCGGCCATGCTTCCCATGCCCATGTCGCGCATGGTCAGGGTCGGCACCTGCCGGAGGGGGGGAACCTCCGCCGTCATGCCCATACGGGGGGCCAGTGTCGCCCGCCCCATGCCCGAACGGTCGACCGCTTCGGAGACGATGGTATAGGCGCGGTCCTCGGTCGGCTGGACGATGACGTCATAGGTCTCGGCCACTGAAATCTGGAACTCGTCCGTCTCGACCGGCCGCACATTCTCGCCGTCGGCATTGACCACCGTCATGGCCAGACCCGGAATGCGCACGTTGAAGATGGTCATAGCCGAGGCGTTGATGACGCGCAGCCGCACCCGCTCTCCCGGCCGGAACAGACCCGTCCAGTTCTCCTGCGGGCCATGGCCGTTGATCAGATAGGTGTAGGTCGTCCCGGTGACGTCCGAGATGTCACGCGGATCCATGCGCATCGATCCCCACATGCGCCGATCAGCCGGGCTGACGCCGTCCTCACCGGACAGCAGGCCCGCCAGGGTGGTGCGCTGCTGGTTGAAATAGCCGGGGCTTTTCTTCAGCTTATCCAGGATCTGGTGCGGATGCATGAAGCTCCAGTCCGCCAGCACCAGCACATGTTCGCGGTCATAGGCCACGGGATCGGTCCCGGCCGGGTCGATGACCAGGGGCCCGTAATGGCCCATCGCCTCCTGAAGGCCGGAATGCGAATGATACCAGTAGGTCCCCGACTGGATCACCGGAAACTCATAGACAAAGGTTTCGCGCGGGCGGATGCCGGGAAAGCTGATGCCCGGCACACCGTCCATCTGGAACGGCAGCAACAGGCCATGCCAGTGGATGGATGTGTCCTCGTCCAGGGTGTTGGTCACCATCAGCCGGACGTTCTGCCCTTCGCGCAGCCGCACCAGCGGCGCAGGCACGGTTCCATTGACAGTGACGGCATGACCGGTGCGCCCGCCGACGGTGAACGGCGAATGGCCGACGCTGAGGCGAACCTCTGGCCCTTCAAGGGTCGGCAGCGTCGGCGCGAGTCCCCGCGACCCCGACTGCGCCCATGCCGGCATCAGCCCCTGAGCCGCCCACAGCCCCGCCGCGCCGCCAAAGAGGGCCCGTCTATGAAGCCTCATGCTCTACTCCGCCTGGATTATGCCCGCCTCGCGAGCCTTTTATCAAATTTACGCAAGAAAAAGCCGCGCCCCTCGCGACAGGGCGCCGCACCCTTCGCCGCACCGCCATTCCGGCGTGACGGATGGCCAAGTCCGCCTCAGACGTCCCGAAGCCTGGACAGACTGGCCGCAAGACTGCGACGCGCCCTGGCCACGCGCGTCTCGACGGTCTTGATCGAGACGCCCAGAATCGCGGCGGCCTGCGCCTAACTCAGGCCGTCCATAGCCGTCAGCAGCAGCGGCTCCTTCAATTTCGGAGGCAGGGCCACGACTGAACGGTCAAGGGCCGAGAGCAGTTCCCGCGTCGCGAGACTGTCATCAGGCGCAGGCGCGCCCTCCCCACCCTCAACGCCTCGGCGCTGTCGAGCGGCGCCGGCGGGCGGCGCGGGCTTCAAGGCTCTTATGGGTCACCGACGCTCATGCGCCCTCGGCGAGAATCGCGACAACCAGCTTCCCGTCGAACCGATCCGCCTGAACCGGCGTCTCACCATTCTCATTTCGGAAATGTGCGTGATGGTCGCCTGCTGAAGCTCCCCTATGGCGTCATGGAAGTGATCGACGGCGGGCCGCACGACGCTCACATCCCCGTCGCTGGCGGAAATGGCGGCGGCCAATTCTCGATTCGCGGCCTGGACGCGGGCCTCGAGTGCGATCCGCCGGGGCGCGAAGCGCGCCTCAATAGCCTCGATACGGACGCCTTGATCGGCGTCAAGCGCCAGATCGCGGTAAACGATGGCATGCAGCGAGGGCGGCGCATCGCGTTTCTGCACCCAGGCGCCCCCGCCCCACGCCCCCCCGCGCCATGGCGATCAGCGCTAGAGCGACGGTGCCGGCGACCGACTTCCATCCCATCGACATCACCGACCCTCCAGCCGCGCGAGCGAGAATGCAGCAATATGAACTGTTCGGTCATCCCCCGGCATGCGCCGTCGCCTTGACGTGAGAGCGACGGCGCAATTGGACCCTCAGAAGCTGTAGCGCAGCCCCACGCCATAGGTCGCCGGGGCGCCGACCAGCCGCGACGCGCCGTTCAGCTCCGGGAAGTAGACCTCGTCGGTGATGTTGCGGCCATAGGCGTAGACCGCCCAGTTGGCCGCGCTCTCCAGTTCCACCCGTGCGTTCAGCAGGGTGTAGGCCTCAGCCGTATTGCCCGGCGCGGCGTTCAGGCGGTTGCTTTCCTCGCCGTGGTGCGAAACCGACAGCCGTGTGTCCAGGCGCCAGCCGTTGGCCAGCATCAGCCCGTGGTTCAGCGAGGCGGTGGCCGTCACGTCCGGCGCGCCCGGGAGGGGATCCCCGACCGTCGACAGCACCTCGGCCACGCGCGCCGAGCTGAAGGAGATGATCTCGGTGTCCAGGAAGGCCGCCGCCACATCCAGGTCCAGCGTCTGGTTCGCCCCTTCGAACAGCAGGGCGTTGACGGCGAACTCCACGCCCTTGCTCTCGGCCTCGCCGACGTTGGCGCGACCATTGGTGTCGTTGGCCAGGCGGGTCGTCGCCTGCAGCTCCTTGAACCTGTAGCTGAAGGCGTCCAGCGAGAGGCGCAGGCGGGCTGTCGTCCAGCGCAGCCCGGTCTCGTAGGCGATGACGGTCTCGGACTCGAACGGCAGGGTCTCGGCCTGGGTGAAGATGGAGGTGCCGTCGAAGCCGCCGCCGCGATAGCCTGTCCCCGCCGAGACGAAGACGTTCAGGTTCGGAGTGAAGGCGTACCTGGCCGTGACCCGGCCCGAGACATTGTCGTCCTCGAAAGCGCGGTCCCAGATGAAGGGGTTGGTCGTTGCGAAGGTGGTGGTGAAGGTCGAGATGCCCCAGGGGTTCAGGTCATCGTTGCGACCGCTGAAGGTCGCCTCGTCTCGCGTGTAGCGCAGGCCGCCCGACAGGGTCAGCTTGTCGGTCAGGTCATAGTCCGCCTGGCCGAAGACGGCGAAGCTGTTGCGGGTCTGCTTGTGCAGGTTGTCGTACTTGGTCCGGGCCGTATAGCTGGTCCAGTGGGTGTCGAAGTCGATGTCGTCCGAGACGTAGAAGACGCCCGCGATCCAGTCCAGGCGGCCGCCGGTGTCGTCGCTGAGGCGCATTTCCAGCGACGCCTGGCTCAGCGTCTCGTCGGCGTCGAAACGCGAGGCCGGATAGGGCGAACCGTCGCCGTTGCCCCGGACCGAACGGGTCGTGCCCTGGACGTTGCCGATCACGGCCAGGTTCAGGTTGTCAGCAAACCGATGCGCCAGCGCGGCCGACACGCCGTAGATGTCGATGCTCTGGGTCGGATATTCGGACGAATAGAACTCGTAGGGGTCGTCGTTCTCGCCAGCGTTGGCGATGTTGCTGTCCAGCGCCGCCGAGATGCGGTCGCACTGGCGCGTGTCGCCCCGGTCGCGGCTGCCGAACAGCTTCACGGTCAGGTTGGTGTCCGGCGTGAAGTCGAAGGCGACCGTGGCCCGGCCGGCGAACAGGTCCTTGTCGCCGAAGCCTTCGCGACGGCCCGGATCGACGATGGCCGGAACCTGGCTCTGGACGACCCCGCCGATGACCGGGCGATAGCCGGCCAGATCGCCCGCGCCCGCGCCGGTCATGAAGCCCCCGCCCTGCTCGGCCAGGACGGCCAGACGCACGCCGATCTTGTCGCTCAGCGGCCCGCCGACAGCGGCCTCCATGGCGGTGTAGTCATGGCTGCCGATCTCGAGACGTCCGCCGCCCTCGACCACCTCGCCCGGCCCCTTGGTGATGGCGTTGATCACGCCCGCCGTGGTGTTGCGTCCATAAAGGGTGCCCTGCGGTCCCTTCAGGATCTCGACCCGGTCCAGGTCGAACAGGGGCATGCCCAGATAGGCGTTGGAGGTCTGGTAGACGCCATCGACATGAAGGGCGACCGAGGGGTTGCCGTTGGGCTTGTAGTCATCGGCGCCGCCGATGCCTCGAATGCTGATCAGGCCGTAGTTGGTGCCGCCGAAGGCGTAGTTGACCGAGACGCCCGGAACCTCGTCCACCAAACCGGTCACGCTGTCTATGCCGCGGCGCTGGGCGTCGTCGCCGTCCAGCACCGTGACGGCCAGCGGCACGTCCTGGATTCGCTGGGCGCGCTTCTGGGCCGTGACGATCACGTCCTCGATGGCCGTGACGTCTCCGGTTTCCGATCGGCCCGCGACAACGTTCGAATTCGCCTCGCATCAAATCCTGATCAAGAAGCCGCGCGTGCCGACCTAAACCCTTCGGGGGGCGCTACGTCCGCGCGGCGTCCCCGATCACTTGTCATCCCTTCACTGACTGCGCAGGACCTCAATAAGGACTTGTGCAGCATTCGCTACGGAATCGGCCGTATCAATTCCTCGCGTTTTGTAGCGGCCGCTTCGGAATTAGCTGTTCGTAGGGAAAGGATTTTGTAGCACTCGCTCGTTAAAACCATGCCCGGGGTGGGAGCGATCGATGGCTGAGACGACCAGCGTTCTCGGACGTCCAAGGAGTTTTGATGAAGACTCTGCGCTCGAGCGCTCAATGCTCCTGTTTTGGCAGGTAGGGTATGACGGCGCATCTGTGCGAGATCTTGGAGCGGTCATGGGCGTGGGCCAAACCAGCCTCTACTCGGCCTTCGGTGACAAGGCTTCGCTCTACCTGGCTGCCATTAAGCGCTTCGAGATCACCCATGGCGTCTTGAACATGAGCCGAGTTGAAGCATCGACCTCCTTGTCAGCCGCTATCACCGTCCTCCTCGAAGATGCAATCTCGAGGTATACGGCCCCTCGGCGCCCACTCGGCTGTATGATCTTAAGCGGCCGAGTCTGCGACAAGCCTAGTCAACGAAAGCTGCTCCTGAAGCTGCGAGAACGCCGGAGTCGACAAGGCACTGCGATCTCTCATGCGATGAGAGGTTTCTCCGACATCACGGATCCCACTTTCCTCAGCCAGTATCTACTATCGCATTTGATCGGCTTATCGACGCTAGCCTGCGACGGCGTGCCTGCATCAATTCTTCGAAAATCAGTCCCACTGGTAACGGCCGGTGCATTGGCGGCGACGCGTTGATTGGGGGCGGATGCGCCAAGCGACTGAATCAGAACGACGTACGGTCTGGTGACGCCCAGACCACCGAGACTTCAACCTCGCCAATCCCGAACCGGTCGAGAGTGCATACTCATAGGACAAGTTCCGAAATGCGCCGATACCGTTGAAAAAGTCGGCAATTGCCACGGGCTTCAGGGGCTGATTCACTCTGGTCATTGAGACCGGAGGCAGCGTGATGATGGGCGAGCGGCGGGTCGATCAGGCGGCCCTGTTCTATACTT
>NZ_JAHXPB010000020.1 GCF_023147505.1 Brevundimonas sp. EYE_349
CGCTTGATCCCACTGCAGATCGCCCCAGCGCCCGCCTGAAGGCCTGAAGCGTCACGAACACCGTCACAGCCCGACCACGCAGCCGTGTTGTCCCGTCAGCCAGCCGACTTTTTCAACTGTATCCGCCCATTGCAGACGTTCAGATTAAGCGTAGCCTTGTTGCCATGACCGGCCGGAAATGGATCAGTGTTTGGCATGTGGGCTGCCTCTTCATCGGCCTCGCATCGTCAATTGTTGGGGCCGTATGGCTCCTCGTGGTTGATGGCATTTTTCTCTCCGACGAGCTGACGATGAACACCTCCGTCGGAGTGGCATTCCTTGTGCCAATCGTCTTTGCTGTTGTTTGGCCGAGAAGGACGAGGGCTCAACGCATCATTGGAGTCGCGGTCGGGTTAGCAGGTAGCTGCATCGGAATTTACGCGCTGGCGACCATCGTGTCCTCGGGTCACAGCCACTACTGATCTCGAAGAATGCCTAGCACCGATGTCCGCTTTCCACCCCTAGGCGTCGTTCGTCGCGTCTGCTGTCGGGCACAATCGCCTAGGTCCGCTTCCGGCGCCTGGCGCTAAGGCTGAAAACGGCGCCTGGCGCTAAGGCTGGAAACGACCCATTGCGGACCTCGACAGTCTCAGCGTTTATGGGGGCGCAATGCGTCGGCTTTTAATCTTCGTCATTTGTCCCATTGGTCTCAGCTACCTCATGGCTTTGACGGCGCAAGCTGCTGGCCTGCGACTGGCTGGGATGTTGTGGTTGGGTATAGCGTTTAACTATCTGGTTTTTGGTATGCCTGGATTGTTAGCAGCAGTCTGGTTGGGTCGAGACCAGATGCGAGATTGGCTCGAATTCAAGGCCGCAATTACCACTATGGCTATCGGTTGCTTCGTTTTCGCTTCAATAAACTACGGGACATGGTTTTTTACATCTGATGAGGAAGGGATACGCCGCTACTCATTCGTCGAAGCTTCTGCATTGGGGCTTCGTGATTCGATCCTCAACGTGTCGCTAGCCGCCGTAATTGTTGCTGCCTGCGTTCTCATCGGAAAGCGCGTCGAGGTTTTGATTGCGATGTTGATGCCAAAAGTCCGCTAACCACCGATACCGTTGAAAAAGTCGGCAATTGCCACGGGCTTCAGGGGCTGATTCACTCTGGTCATTGAGACCGGAGGCAGCGTGATGATGGGCGAGCGGCGGGTCGATCAGGCGGCCCTGTTCTATACTT
>NZ_JAHXPB010000021.1 GCF_023147505.1 Brevundimonas sp. EYE_349
CTAGGTAGTGTGGACAAAGTGGATTCCCAAATCACCAGATGACTGATTCAAGGCTGCTCTTTGCGGAGAGTGGCGTTGGTTCGTGGTTTGATGTCGGACGAGGAATGGGCGTTCTTCGAGCCGTTCGTTGTCGAGAAGGGGCCGAGACGGGGGCGGCGTCCTCGTGATCACCGACGGGTGCTGGACGGAGTGTTCTGGATCGCTCGGACAGGCACGGCCTGGCGTGACCTGCACAGCCATTTCGGCGAGTGGAACTCGGTCTATCGGCAGTTCCGGCGCTGGACGCTGGCGGGGACCTGGGAGGTGATGCTGGAGGCGCTGAACGAGGCCGGCGCAGGGCATGGCAGCGTCCAGATGATCGATTCCACCATCATCCGCGCCCATCAGCACGCCGCCGGCGCGCTAAAAAAGGGGATGAGGACCAGGGTCTTGGCCGCTCTCGCGGTGGCTTCTCGACCAAGATCCATCTCCGCAGCAACGCTTTGGGCCTCCCTGTTGCGGTCACGCTGAGCGGCGGTCAGGTCTCCGATGTGAAGGGCTATGCGCCGGTCATGGACGAACCCGGCCCACAGCCTCGCGTGCTGCTCGCCGACAAGGGATACGACGCCGACTTCATCCTGGCCGACCTTGACGCCAGGGATGTCGTCGCCGTCATTCCCGCAAGGCGGAACCGCAAGGTTCAGCCCGTCATCGACGGTCATATCTACGCCCTGAGGAACCTCGTTGAGCGCTGCTTCTCAAGGCTCAAACACAGCCGCCGACTGGCGACCCGATACGACAAGACCGCCGACAGCTTCCTCGGTTTCGTCCTCGTCGCTTCAATCCGCCTGTGGGTCAGGCACTTTGTCCACACCACCTAGC
>NZ_JAHXPB010000022.1 GCF_023147505.1 Brevundimonas sp. EYE_349
TAGGCTCAGGACCCATTGAAGTGAGGCGTGCGATCTGATTCAGGCTCCTGAGGAGTCTGGATATGAGCGACCTGTATTGGCTGACGGACGAGCAGATGGCTCGGCTGGAGCCCTTCTTCCCCAAGAGCCACGGCAAGCCGCGCGTTGACGACCGCCGGGTATTGAGCGGGATCATCTTCGTCAACCGCAACGGCCTGCGCTGGCGGGATGCGCCGTCGGCCTATGGGCCGCACAAGACGCTCTACAATCGCTGGAAGCGGTGGAGCGAGGCGGGCGTCTTCGTCCGGATGATGGAGGGCCTGTCCGGCGCCCAGACCGAACGTCGGACTGTCATGATCGACGCGACCTATCTGAAGGCGCACCGCACGGCTTCGAGCCTCGCGGTAAAAAAGGGGGCCTCGGGCGGCTGATCGGACGCACGAAAGGCGGCATGAACACCAAGCTTCACGCCGTGACAGACGTCAACGGAAGGCCCATCAGCCTCTTCATGACAGCGGGTCAGGTCAGCGACTACATCGGCGCTGCCGCTCTCGTGGACAGTCTGCCCCGCGCCCAGTGGCTGCTGGGGGACCGGGGCTACGACGCCGACTGGTTCCGGGACGCCTTGCAGGCCAGGGGGATCACGCCGTGCATCCCTGGCCGCAAATCCCGGACCGAACCCATCCGCTACGACAAGCGACGCTACAAGCGGCGAAACCGGATCGAAATCATGTTTGGCCGCCTGAAAGACTGGCGACGGGTCGCCACTCGCTACGATCGCTGCCCGACCGTCTTCCTGTCCGCCATAGCCCTCGCCGCCACAGTGCTGTTCTGGCTATGAGTCCTGAGCCTA
>NZ_JAHXPB010000003.1 GCF_023147505.1 Brevundimonas sp. EYE_349
TTCTCAAGGCTCAAACACAGCCGCCGACTGGCGACCCGATACGACAAGACCGCCGACAGCTTCCTCGGTTTCGTCCTCGTCGCTTCAATCCGCCTGTGGGTCAGGCACTTTGTCCACACCACCTAGCCCGATAAGAAGGCCTGGGCCAACTGTACGAGGGCCTTCACGCCGTGCCCGCTCCTTCCGGGGCAGCTTCGGTTTCGCAGGGCGAGTTTCCACCTGCTTCTTGATGTCCAGGTAGTTGCCCTTGGTCGCTATGCCTCTGAGGGTCTCGCCTTCCAACGTATGAAGCTCAAAAGCGACCTTCATGCCGCCGCCAACCATGGAGCCGATGGCGAGGCCGATAGGACCGGCGAGTATCAGGCCCCATGCTGCGCCTTTCAAGGTGCCGGAGGTGGTGCTGT
The DNA here is from genome assembly GCF_023147505.1 of Brevundimonas sp. EYE_349. Lineage (GTDB taxonomy): Bacteria > Pseudomonadota > Alphaproteobacteria > Caulobacterales > Caulobacteraceae > Brevundimonas. Next base: position 405 of record NZ_JAHXPB010000003.1, read on the forward strand.
CCACCGAGATGGGCTCGATCCCGATCGCACCATATTTTCGGAATTTACCCTTGGTGTCCCCAAAGGTGATGTTGGAGTAGTAGCAAGATGCTGACGTGACCCCCATTTCTCATCCAGCCATAACGAGAGTCCTTTGGTGATCTGAGCTGGGGTTGTCGGGGTTGGCAAGAGGCCGGTCAGCGCAGCCCCCAACCAGCGCAGCGGACCGGCCGATCTGTCCGGTGAGCGCTTCTGCATAGGCCTGCGGCGTCAGCCACCCGAGCTTCGAGTGCGGACGCCGTTCGTTGTAATCGCGCCGCCAAGCTTCGAGCACTGCGCGGGCGTGCGGCAGGGATCGGAACAGCGTCTCGTTCAGCAGCTCGTCGCGCAGGCGTCCGTTGAAGCTCTCGTTGAAGCCGTTCTGCTGGGGCTTGCCGGGCGCGATGTAATGCCAGCCGACGCCGGTGCTGTCGGCCCAGGCCAGGACCGCGTTCGAGGTGTATTCCGTCCCGTTGTCGCTGACGATGGTGTCGGGCCGGCCCCGCTGCCGGATGACGGCGTCCAACTCCCGCACGACCCGCGCGCCCGACAGCGAGGTGTCGGCCACCAGCGCCAGGCATTCACGCGTGCAGTTGTCGATCACCGTCAGGATGCGGAAGCGCCGCCCGTCAGTCATCTGGTCGGCCACGAAGTCCAGCGACCAGCGCTGGTTCGCCACCAGTGGCAACTCCAGCGGTCTTCGGGTGCCGATGGCGCGCTTCCGACCGCCGCGTCGACGGACCGTCAGTCGCTCCTCGCGATAGATCCGCTGGATCCGCTTCCTGTTGACCGCATGGCCTTCGCGCCGCAGCAGCACGTGCAGGCGGCGATAGCCGAACCGGCGACGCTCCTGGGCCAGAGCCTTCAGCCGGTCGCGCAGCGCGCCGTCGTCCGGGCGCGTCGCCTGATAGCGCACGCTCGTCCGATCGACGCCCAGCACACGGCACGCCCGCCGTTCGCTCATCTCGTAGGCGGCCTGCAGATGGCTAGCCGCCTCGCGATAGCCGGCGGGCGTCACCACTTTTTTCCCAGCAGATCCTTCAGCGCGACGTTGTCCAGCATCGCGTCCGCCAGCATCCGCTTCAGCTTGGTGTTCTCGTCCTCCAGCGCCTTCAGCCGCCGGGCCTCCGACACGTCCATGCCTCCGAACTTGGCCTTCCACTTGTAGAAGGTCGCCGAGCTGACACCGTGTCGCCGGCACACCTCTGCCGTCGCCACACCGGCCTCCTGCTCCCGCAAGATCCCGATGATTTGCTCTTCCGTGAACCTTGATCGCTTCATTCTGTCCGTCCTTCGTTGGGCGGACTCTAGCTATTCCTGGAGGAGTTTCAGGGGGTCACGTCACGCAACGCGGAATTGACGTCAGCTACGAAACGATCCGGTGCTGGACGATCAAGTTCGGGCCTCTGATTGCACGGCGGCTGATGAAACGGAGAGTGCCTCCGACTGGCCGTTGGCATCTCGAGGAAATGGTCTGCAAGATCGGAGGACGGCGCATGTATCTGTGGCGCGCAGTCGACGACGAAGGCGAGGTTTTAGACGTCGTTGTCCAGCGCCGGCGGGACACAGAGGCGGCTTTGAAGCTGATCAAACGTCTTTTACGCAACCAACCTATCGAGCCGGAAACCATCACAACGGATGGGCTGGCATCGTACGGTGCGGCGCTTGATCAGTTGGAACTGCGGCACCTTCATCGCCCTGGCCGGCTACGAGACAATAACCGCGTTGAGAACTCGCATCTGCCGATCCGACGACGGGAACGACAGCAGCAGAGGTTCAAATCTCAAGCCTCAGCGCAAAGATTTCTCACAACCCACGCGGCGATCTACAACACCTTCAACATCCAACGTCATCTGATCAGCAGGTCCACGCTTCGTCGCTTTCGTGCCGATGCAGATACTGCTTGGACGGCGGCTGTCGTCTGATAACGCGTGGGGTAGGAGTCTTTCGACTTCGCTTAGTTAAGCTGACAGCACCAACGAACCAGTCTGGATCGCAGGGTCGGGTATAGGCGCGAGAGTTCTTGGGCGATGATGTTGGCGTAATAGTCCGCCCCGTCGCGCCCAAGATGGACATTGTCGTATTTGAGGCCGGGTCGATAGGTGGGCGCGTGGGCAGGAAGCTCTGTTTCCGCGGGCTCTTCAGCCGTTTGACCGGGTAAAAGCTGGGCGTGGCTATCGGCCCAGTCCTTGCCGTTCTGCTCGATCAGGTTCTTGCTGATGGCGTTCAGATCAATCAGCGGAGTGCCGGTTTCGGCAGCCACTTGCCGGATCACTCCGGCGTACGGCTCGATGGCGTTAACGAGCGTGCCATCCGCATTGAATACCCGACGGGCAAGGGGCGTGGACAGCACAGGCACTGCCCCGACGGCTCGGACCTCGGCCACCTGTCGGCGCAGGTTGTCGGCGAATTCGGTATCGAGGTCGGTCCAGCGGTCAGCCATAGGATTGGCGTCGTTATGGCCAAATCCGAGGATCACATAGACCTCGCGATAGCCCTCGACAGACGCCTCGGCGATCATACGATCCCACGAGCCTTCGGCACGGTAGCTGCGGGTCGAGCGCCCGCCCCTGCCCATATTCACGCAGACCACAGCCGCATGGACCCTGTGCGCGCAAAAGGCACCGCCCCAGCCGCTGTGCGGGGCCATAATGGAGTCCCCCGCCAGAATGATTTTGTCCTGCACCAGAACAGGGGCATCCACCCTGATCGGGCGACGCGGGGTCTCGGTCTGTTGCGTGGTACCGCCCAGCAACAAGGCGAGGGTCAAGGCCGTTAGGCTCATGGGTGACGCCCCAGATAACGCATGACAGCCTCGGGCTCGTCGGTTTGCAGCATGGTGACGCCGTCACGGATCAGAGCGCCCCACACGCCGTCAGGATCGCTCAGGCCAAGACGGTCGTCCTCGCCCAGAATATTCACCCAGATGCGCGTGCCGGGCAGGCGAGGCGAGGCGATGACGCCTTGTAGGAACTGCCGGTCACCCAGGAAGGAAATCTCGTAGGCGACCGGCTGATAGCGATCATAGGCCGACAAAGGGGCCTGCAGAACGCGCGGGCATGGCGGGCGACCGCCATCCTTGCACTCGCCCAGAATGGGCATGAAATGGGTGCGCCCGAGGAAGGGAGCATTCACCATGCGCGCATCATCGGGACGGGCCGCCAGCTTCATCAAGACTTGATCGGCCATGCCCAGACGTTCCAGCAGGGCCATGACCTCACCCTCGTTCTCGACCTTGAGATCGAGATTGACCATGACCTTGCCGCGCGCCGCCAACAGCGCCTCTTCGAGGGTGGGAATGGTCTGTTCAGTCAGGGCTGCGTCGGCACCGCCTGCACCGTCTTTCAGGCGCAAGCTCCGGACCTGCTCCAGCGTCAGCGCCGAGAGAGGGCCGGTGGCCGTGGTCGTCCGGTCCAGCGTAACATCATGCAATAGCACCAACGCACCATCAGCCGTATTACGCACATCAAGCTCGATCATATCGACGCCCAGACGCACACAGGCCTCGATGGCGGCGATAGAGTTCTCTGGCGCATTGTTCCAGCAAGCACGGTGGGCAACCACCATCACCTCGGAACTGCTGGTCATCTTTTCGGTAATCGCGCGGGTGTCCGCCGCCGCCGGAGCGGTCACACATGCCAGAGATAGTGCGGTCAGAGATACGACTGTCGTCAGTCTCATTGGCTATCCCCTGCAAATAGAACCACATGGTTGGCGACCGGACGCTCGCGCCCCGGCACACGGGTATGGATCGGTGAGTTGACGATCACTGCGCGGCCATCCTGCGCCGCCACGGCAAGGGTCGAGGAACCACCGCCGTCCAGATTGATGGCACTGCTGGCCCCCAGCTCGACGAACAAATCGGTCAGTTCCTGAAGATTGGCCCCCTCGCTGTGGCTTTGGCGGCCATCAACCACCACGATCCACGCCGTCTTGCCGTCTTCTGAAATCCCCATGGCAGTGCGGGGGTGGCGACCGACAGAATAGCTACCGCTGAAGGCACGCGGCTGGCCGGCTTCGATAAGACGCGGGCCTGCGGCTACACCGTCTGTAAAGCCTTGCGGGCACAGTTGGCCATTCTCAATAGTTACACGCGCCTGATCGAAACAGATGATCGAGTCCACGCGATCGTCCAGATGGGTTTCCGGCAGAGAGACCTGTTGCCCCCCGCTGATCGCCGCGCCCGATACGCTGACCGGCTGGCCGACGTGGGGATAATAGTCATGGCCCGCTTCGCTACCGCCCTTGAAGGGCAGGAAATAGCTGGCGTTGATGGCCACCTTGGCCCCTGTCTCTTCCAGATAGCCGCTGGTCAGGCGAGCGGTGTGCTCCATGCCCTGACTGTTGTCGGCAGGGGTAACGCCAAAGCGAACGCCCGGCTGGGTCAGGTCCACAGTGATGACATGCGCCCGCGTAGAAGCCTCTGCCGTGCGCTCGACCACATGGTGACGGTAAGAGTCCTCATAATGGGGCTGTGGCGCGGGCTGGACTGTTGCGCATGCGGCCAGTGACAGCGCGGCCGCTACGAGTGCGCCGATAGACGCGGTGGAGGAAAGCTTCTGGAGCATGATCATCGAACCCTCTCTGCACTAAACAAGGTTCGGGCGGCACCTCGCGAGAAGCGCCGCCCGTCTTAATCCCCTGCGGGATTACATCTTGTAGGAAACACCCACCCAGAAGGACCGGCCGGTGTAGTTGTGGTCACGCATGAGCGGCTCATCCAGATTCTGGATGTTGACGCGCACTTCGTCCAACAGGTTCTTGGCCTCTACGGTCAGTTGCACCTTGTCGGTGACATCCCAACGCGCTTGCAGATCGACCTGCTCGTAAGGAGTCTCGTAGCGGTCCTCCAGAGCGGCATTGTTGTTCAGGTTGATGGTGCTCAGATACTCCGACTTGGCGGCGTAGGTGGCACGGAACTGAAGGGGCCCTTCCCGATAGAAGAGCGACGCGTTGAACAGTTTACGCGGTTGTTCGCGCATGTATTCCAGCGTGCGCGAGGCCCCGCTGTCCATCAGGATCTCGGCTTCGCCGCGTTGCAGGGTCAGGTTCGTCGAGACACCCAGATTGCCCAGACGGCCCGGCAGGAAGTCGAGACGGTTGCGTACGGCGTTGAACTCGATACCGTTCACCTCGGCACCGGCCATGTTCATCGACTGGCGGAAGGTGACTTCCTCGCCTTCATACATGCCCGTGGTGCGGCCGGTGAAGATCTCGTTCTTGATCTCCTTGCGGTAGACGCCAACCGACAGGATGCCCTGATTTTCAGGGAAGTAGTATTCCAGACCCATGCTGTAGTTGTCAGCTTCGCGGGCCTGCAGTTCCGGGTTACCGCGGCTGATGCTGATCTCGCCATCGGCATTGGTGCTGAACACTTCACCCAGAGCCAGGTCGCTCGGGTTCGGACGGCCTACAGCTTTATAGTACGATGCGCGCAGACGCATCTGGTCGGTCAGGTTCCAATAGCCGACAACCGACGGCAGCCAGTTGCCGTAGCTGGCCTCGTGCTCGACAAAGGTGACCTCGCCCAGACCGCTCTGCGGACGGTGGACGAGCGTCGAGGTTTCTTCGTAACGCAGACCACCGACAACCTTGAACAGGTCGGAGGCGTAGGTCGCCGACAGATAGGCCGCGCTGACGTCCTCCTTCATGCGGTAATCGCCCAGAAGGTTGTTCGGCGTCTCGACGAACTTGGACTGGTTGGCGGTGAAATAGTCCCAGAACGGGTCGAAATCGACGACCAGCACAGCGTCGGTGGCGTCGATCGGCTGGTAATAGCCGTCGGTGAAGCCATCCATGGTCAGGCGGTTGCCGGAAGCGAGCTTCCAGTTGGACTCCGTGCGATCCATTTCACGGTCGGTGCGACGCATCTTGACGCCGGTCTTGAAGCCCCAGCCGCGCGAGCCGCTGGCGACATTATAGCCGTAGTTGGCTTCGATCTCCGAAACCGTATCGACCGAGTCATCGATGTAGGGTTTGTAGTAGTCGAACAGATAGTTGCTGGCGGTCTGGACATAGGTCGGATCATTGACCGTGAAGACCGGGAATTTGCCGTTGAAATCGGTGGTCGAAGCCAGCTCGTTACGGTTCGTAGGTGTCAGGAAGCGCAGCTCGTTCGAAGTCTCCACGAAGGCAGCTTGCGACCACGAGGCGCGCACGTCGAGCGTCGAGTTCTCGTTGATGTCCCACTCGGCCGTACCGTTGAAGGTCTTCATCGGCTTTTCGATCGGGAAGTCGTTGTAGCGGGCGTTAGCGCGACCACGGCTGGAGTGGGCCACACCGTTTTCCATGACCAGCGGGGTCTGGATGTAGAAGTGGTTAGTCAGGCGCAGTTCCTGCTCGTCCTGCTGGAACAGCGAGGCCGTGATCGCAGAACGGAAATTATGCGTCGGACGATATTCGAACTTCAGGAAGCCGCCGTATCTGTCCGAGGTCAGCGGATAGGTGTGCGACTGGAACGAGTTGGGAATATAGGCACCGTTCGAGCGGGTATAGGTCGGGTTGGTGCGCTCTTGGTCGCGCTTGCGGCGCAGGAAGTTCAGGGCACCTACGATACCGAACTGGTCGTTGTTACCAAACTTGGTCGCATAGGTAGTGGCCATGCGATACGACAGACCGTCCGAGCCCGGCGCATTGGTCGAGTCATAGGTGCCGGCAAAGACGTTGGCCACAAAGAAGGGCCGGCGCGTGTCAAAGGCCGAACGGGTGATCATGTTCACCGATCCGCCGATGGCGTTACCTTCCATATCCGGCGTGCGCGACTTACGGACTTCGGTGGTCTTGATAGCGGTCGACGGCACCGCTTCCATGTTCAGACGGCGGTTGTTGCGCTCTGACGAGCCCAGCATAGCGCCGTCCATCATGCCGCTGGTGTAGTCCGGGTCCATGCCACGGATGGTGACGTAGCGACCTTCATCCTCGTCGAAGATCGTGTCCACGCCCGGCACACGGCGCAGGGCGTCCGCGATGTTGAAGTCCGGCACCTGACCGGTTTCGTCGGTCGTCAGATACTCGGCCTCGATGTCGGCGTTGCGCTTCTGGGCGACAGCCAGTTCGTTCTGGCGCTGATAGCCGGTGACGACGATTTCATCGACGCTGGCGACGTCCTGATTGTTAGAAACTTGCGCCAGAGCCGGCGTGGAAGCAATCGCACCCAGCGCGGCTCCCCCGAGCAGCACGGTGCGCATAGATACAGAAGCCAAAGCAAAACGACGGAGCAACATGCTCACCCCCAAAATACAAACTTGGGTGACCCGTTAAGCTTGGCGGTTTACAGTTTTGCGTCAACTTGATGAATGTTTGAATACCACCACAAGGCACGAGATAACCGCCGGAAAGTTTAATATTTTTGCGAAAATACTGCCGCAATAGTGAAGCTGGAACATCACAATACCGACGCTATCCGGCAGTCGTGGTAAGCACCCTTCTTGGTGCTGACAAGTTAACTGGATTGAGCCAAAAGCAGCCCTCCCCTTGCCGATTTCAGGCCCCTTGCGTTGCTGCCGACCAAGCGGTTTCGGCCTGACCTCGCAGCACGCGAAGGCCAGATCGGGAAATCAGGTGCGGTTGAAGATTGAAGACGTTGTAAATCGGGCCGTGGCTGGAGAGAAATCGCTGGGCTGAACTCTGCGATTTAAACCTCTGCTGCTTTCGCTCTCGTCGGCGAATAACGAGGTGAGAATTCTCGGCGCGATTGTTCTCGCGCATCCCGCCTGGATGATGACGCCCTTGAAGATTCAGGACTTTCATCGCCGCGCGATAAGACGCAAGTTTATCCGTCACGATAGCTTCCGGATGAACGCCTGTGTTGCGGAGCAAACGCCGCAGCAACTTCAAAGCCGCGTGCTTGTTGCGTCGCTTTTGAACCAGTACATCAAGCACTTCGCCCTCATCATCGACCGCACGCCATAGATACATTCGGCGACCGCGGATCCTAACAACCGCTTCGTCCAAATGCCAACGGCCCGTCGGACGATTACGAATTCGGCGAATGTTCGCAGCAATCATTGGCCCAAACTTATTCACCCAACACCGGATAGCTTCGCGGCTAACGTCTATCCCGCGTTCCGCCATCAATTCTTCAACGTCGCGAATGCTCAGTGTGAACCGAAAATACCAACGCACCGCCTGACAAATGACCGATCCTGGAAACCGGTGACGCTTGAACGATAAGCCAGACATGAAAACCCCCACCCTTCAACCCAAGTGGAGACTTTTTAGCGTTAGCCTGTCAGCACCCGCGCTGTGGTTACGGTGGGATGGGACATAGCGGCTCCAGAATCGGTCTTGTTGGAACCGATTATATGGAGGCCCGAAGGATCGGTGTCAACAGAACCGATTTATCATTGAGAGTCTTCAGCCATCAGATCCGGTTCGGCGATCAACACCCCCGCCAGTTCAGACAGCCAGTGCGACACATCCTCGATGCGCACCGCATCCGCATGGTCGGCGTAGTAGTCACCCACGGTTCGATAGGCATCGCCGTAGTGGTCGGAGAATGTGCGCTGGAGCTTGTTATTCCGGCTGAGCACGCTGGCCAACGCCCGACCGCCGCGCAGGAACTTCAGGGCATGATCCGTCCCGAGCAGGTACAGATGCTTGCGCTTCGGTGTCGGATCCAACGCGAGTTGCAGATAGTCCTTGAAGACGGAATTCTGCCGGATCGACTCAGCGCCGCCACGCCAGTGAATGAACTTGAACTCTGCGACCCGCAGATTGGTCTCCAGGTCGAAGGCGCGTCCCGTATTCCCCGCCCCCAGCGACACATATTCCACGCGCTCGCCGGGTTCGAGCAAATGCGGCAGGCATAGCAGGATGCCCAGGGCATGGATGGTGACGTTGATCTGACCCGCCTGGCGTTTCAGTTCCGCCGCCGCCCCGAGAACGTCCCGGCCGGCGCTGGCCCCTTCGAGGAAGCTTGCACACTCGTCAACGCTCACGCCTTGAATCGCCGCTTCAAGACGCGAGAGGGTTGCGGTCACGTCCGGCCCCGTGAACCGCGCCAGCAAAGCGACGATATCCGATTGTGCGGCGTTCAAATCTCGCCTCCGAACATCCTCATCCGTCGCCCTCCGTCCATACAGCCCTACGACTGATGCATGCCCACTTCAGTGATCTCCGCATAGACATACCGGAAGGGGAAGGCCTTCCCCTGCGCCCGAGCCCGGCGGTCTCGGTCGACCCCTTCTGCGGGAGGCCCCGCAACGCCCCAGCGACGTTTGGAGCCGGCAGATCAGGTCCCGGCCAGATACGGCGCGGGATCGACCAACTGGAAGCCTGGCGTGTTCTCGATGAAATGGCGCAGCCAGTAGGCGTGACCCGCGCCATAGACGATGACGATGCGGTCGCCGGGCTTGGCCACCATCATCAGCTTGGCGAAGATCTTGGCGTTGCGCTCGTACCAGCCCGCGTTCAGTTCGGCGCCGTGCTGAGAGACCGCGTCACCAAACCCAAGCAAGCCGTAATACAGCGACTGGCCGCCATGAACCGGGTGGTCGCGCCGGTTGGTGTCGGCCAGCAACGCGCCGAGGGTCTCGGTGCGCTGGCGGGCGGCCAGATCGGCCGATGAGGCGGCGACCGTGGCGTTCAGCGCCTCGACGTCCGCCTCGCGGTGATGGGTCTCGATCCAGGCCCCGACAGGGCCGAACGGGAAATAGTCGCGCTCGCCCTCGCCCGGCTGTTCGTCGATCGCATAGACGCGATCAATCTTTTCAAGATTGGCGAGCCGATAGGCGATCTGGATCCGCTCATCGGGATCGCTCGCCAACGCGGCGGTCGTGAAGGCCGGGTACATCTGGTCCAGCAGGGTCGTCGTGTCCGTCGCCTCACGCTCCAGCGCTATGGCGGTAGGATGAAAACGCCGAAGGCCCTCGGCCACCGCCGCCAATTCCGCCTGTTTCGCCGGCGTCGTCACGGGATCGACGGCGACGTTGTTCAGGTCCTGGCCCGGATTGTCGAAATGGAAGGTGCCGACGACCATGACCTGGATCGGCTGCGGAGGCGGCGGCGATTGGGCGAGGGCCACGGACGGGACCAGCAGCGCGGCGGTCAGGGCGAGAAGCTTCAGCATGGTTGGCTCCGGTGAGTGGTTCAGTACCGCCAGCCGACGGTCAGTCAAAGGCCACCGCCTGGAGCACCAAGCAATGGTCGTCGAAAAACCGCGATCGCGCAGTGTTCATGGAAGCGTGATGGGCGTCCTGATCCCGATAGAATAGTGAATTCTCGGTCATTCGACTGACGAACATAGAATATAGTTCAACGCCCGTGGCGCTGTCCTAATTCTGTTCGCGTGAGTCCAAGATGGTCGACTTACTCGGTCGTGGCACGGCTCGAAAACTTGCGGTCGACATTCGTCCAGCCTGGCCGTGACGAAGGGTCGACTCGGCCCGGCGGGCACCGGGGCACGGCGGTGACCGGCCCTGCCGGCCGGGTGAGAGTGAGAGGAGTGCCGGGTTTTCGTGACGGGTAAGGATCGAGAGAGAGGCTCTCGGCGCCCGTCGCGGAGACTATCCGATGACCACTGCCGTCCAGAAAATCACTCTGTCGTCCTCGCGCGACATCCCCTTCAACAAGCTGGTCCTGAGCCAGTCCAACGTCCGACGCGTCAAAGCCGGTGTCTCAATCGAGGAACTGGCCGAGGACATCGCCCGGCGCGGCTGTCTGCTTCAGAGCCTCAACGTCCGACCCGTGCTCGACGCCGAGGGCGCCGAGACCGGCATGTTCGAGATCCCGGCCGGCGGTCGGCGCTATCGCGCCCTCGACCTCCTGGTCAAAGCCAAGCGCCTGACCAAGACCACGCCCGTCCCCTGCGTGGTGCGCGACCCGGCCACCACGATCCTGGCCGAAGACGACTCGCTGGCCGAGAACGTCCAGCGCGCCCCCTTGCATCCCCTTGATCAGTTCCGCGCCTTCCTGGCCATGCGCGACAAGGGCATGTCGGAGGAGGAGATCGCGTCGGCCTTCTTCACCACGGTCAACGTCGTCAAACAGCGCCTGCGCCTGGCCGCCGTCTCGGAAAAGCTGCTCGACCTCTACGCCGAGGACGGCATCACGCTGGAACAGATCATCGCCTTCACGGTGACCGGCGACCATGCCCGGCAGGACCAGGTCTGGGAGGCCGTCCAGCGCGGCTATAACCAGGAGCCCTATCAGATCCGCCGCATGTTGACCGAAACCACGGTGCGGGTGTCCGACAAGCGCGTGCAATTCGTGGGCGTCGACGCCTATGCCGAGGCCGGCGGCGTCGTCATGCGCGACCTGTTCCAGAGCGACGACGGCGGCTGGGTGGAAGACGTCGCCCTGCTCGATCGCCTGTCGTTCCTCGGTCTCTATCGCGATCCTGTCGTCGCCGAGGTTACGCGTCGCTGCGACTGGCGCATCGTTGATATCGTCGGCGGCAAGCATCCGACGACCCTCTACCTCGTGGTGCCGCCGTCGGACATCAACCGGACCAAGCCGCTGATCCGCCTGATCCTTAATCAGATCGGCCGGCGGCTCACGGAGGATCTGAAGGCAAAGGGCAGCCGTCACCGGCTGCTGCTCATGCTCGACGAGTTTCCGGCCCTCGGCCGCCTCGACTTCTTCGAGAGCGCGCTCGCCTTCATGGCGGGTTACGGCCTCAAAGCCTTCCTCATCGCGCAGTCGCTGAACCAGATCGAAAAGGCCTATGGGCCGAACAATTCGATCCTCGATAACTGCCATGTCCGCGTCAGCTTCGCGACCAATGACGAACGGACCGCCAAACGCGTGTCGGACGCGCTCGGCACCGCGACCGAGATGCGCGCCATGAAGAACTATGCCGGTCATCGCCTGTCGCCCTGGCTCGGCCACATGATGGTTTCGCGCTCGGAAACAGCCCGGCAACTGATGACGCCCGGCGAGATAATGCAGCTTCCGCCATCCGACGAAATCGTCATGGTCGCCGGCACTCCGCCGATCCGCGCGAAGAAGGCGCGATATTATGAGGATCGCCGGTTTCAGGAGCGCATCTTGCCGCCGCCGAACCTCGCTAAGTCGACCACGGCTCGGCCGGACGACTGGAGCACAATGCCCCTTCCGGTGACGCCGGCGGTGGCGGTGGCCACGGCTACTGGCGGCGGCGGATCGGAAGATGAGGACACGACCGACTCCGAGCGTCGGCACCAGCCGGAACTGAGCCGCTCAAAACCCGTCGAGCCTAAGCAACCCATCGAAAACGAGTTCGAGATCGATCCTCGCGACAACGCCGATGAGGACGCCGCACGTCTCTCGCGCATGAGCCAGGCGATGCGCCAGGTGGCACGCCAGGCGTCGCTCGATCCCGGCGACGGCATCGAGCTTTAGGAGGCATCATGGCAAAGCCTCCCAAAAAGCAGCGGCTATCCGTGTACCTCGAACCGGACGTCATGAAGGCACTCGCCGCGCATGCCGCCCGCCGCGATCAATCCCTCTCGCTGATCGCTGAAGCGGGCATCGCCTCTTTCCTCTCGCCTGACGCTGCCGAACGGCAGGAGGCGGCGACGACCAAGCGGCTCGATCAGCTCGACCGGCGAATGGCGCGTATGGAGCGCGACCTCGGCATCGCCGTCGAAACTCTGGCGGTGTTCATCCGCTTCTGGCTGACAACGAACCCACCGCTACCGGAGCCAGCCCAGGCAGCGGCGCGGGCCAAGGCTGGCGAGCGCTACGAGGCGTTCGTCACCGCGCTCGGCCGGCGACTCGCTCACGGGCCGAAGCTTCGGCAAGAAATTTCGGAGGACATCGCGCCCGCGCACGAAGCGGACTAATCACCTCCGCGTCCGCCACAAGTATTCCAACGTTCCGCCGTTTTCCTGTCTTTGTACGCCACAGTACGACACCCACATGATGGTTGTTGTCAGGCCATGATTTCTGCCTCCTCTACTCATCCCCGATCCAGGGCCGCACCTCGCGGACCCGCAAGAGAACGGGGACGACGTGGCGGCAACTCACCAGAAATCGGAGGCGATCCTTCGCGGCGCTCGCATGCTGCGCACAGCCCTTGGGCCGGCGATCGCCCAGTTTCTGGAAGACCCCGCGATCGTCGAGGTGATGCTCAACCCCGATGGGCGGCTCTGGGTCGACCGGCTTTCCGAAGGACTTTCCGATACGGGTGAGCTGCTGTCGCCCTCGGACGGCGAGCGGATCATCCGTCTGGTCGCCCATCATGTCGGCGCCGAGGTTCATCCCGGCGCCCCGCGTGTCTCGGCCGAGCTGCCCGAGACGGGGGAGCGGTTCGAAGGACTGTTGCCGCCGGTCGTGTCCGCGCCGGCCTTCGCGATCCGCAAGCCAGCCGTGGCCGTGTTCACACTCGACGATTATGTCGCCGCGGGGATCATGGCGGCGGATCAGGCCGAGACGCTGCGTCAGGCCGTCGCCGACCGCCGCAACATCCTCGTCGCCGGCGGCACATCCACCGGCAAGACCACACTCACCAATGCGCTGCTCGCCGAGGTCTCGAAGACGTCGGCCCGCGCTGAGACCTGGCTCTATGAGGGCCGCGATCACGCCGGCGTCGATACGCACGAGATCCTGCGCGGCTTTGCCGACCGCACCGATCGGATCCTCCAGCTCATCGACGCCTTCATGCCGGAATGCGCCTGGCTCGATGACGGCGAGACGCTGACCTATTTACATTCGACTGTCTCGACAAAGCGGCATCGCGTCCGCGTCCCCGAAACGCCGATGTATCTTGACGCGCTGCTCGCCGATCAGCCGCTGACCGGCGGGTTGGAGCCGCGCCTGGGCGATGCGCATGTCCGCATCCTCACCATTGTCGGCTTCCCGACCGCGACCACGCCCGGCATCCTGGACGAGCTGAACCGCTTGGCATTTCCCTATCGCTGGTCGACGCGGGCCGTGCTGCTCGACAAGACCGACGCGACCAAGCTGCTAACCAAGATCCGGCGGCAATGGTTCGCCAAGCGCAAATCGATCGCCGCCATCCTGAAGGAGGTGATGACGAATGAGGCCTCCGCGCTCGTGGACACCGATGCGTCCAACAAGGCGGCCGATGCCGACATGGCGTTGCAAGAGTTGGGCGCGGACTATGCCGGCCAGGCCTATGTGACCGCGACGATCACTGTCTGGGACGATGATCCGCGCATCGCCGCCGAGAAGCTGCGGATGGTCGAGAAAGTCATCCAGGGCCGCGACTTCACCGCGATGCCCGAGACGATCAATGCGGTGGACGCCTGGCTCGGCTCGCTGCCCGGCCATGTCTACGCCAATGTCCGCCAGCCCCCGATCAACACATTGAATCTCGCCCACATGATCCCGCTGTCGGCGGTGTGGGCGGGACCGGAACGGGACGAGCACTTCGCAGCACCCCCCCTGCTGTTCGGCAAGACCGAGGGCTCGACCCCGTTCCGGCTTTCCATCCATGTCGGCGATGTCGGCCATACGCTGATCGTCGGTCCGACCGGCGCCGGCAAGTCGGTGCTGCTGGCGCTGATGGCATTGCAGTTCCGGCGCTATCCGCAATCTCAGGTCTTCGCCTTTGACTTCGGCGGCTCGATCCGGGCGGCCGCGCTAGCCATGCGTGGCGACTGGCACGATCTCGGCGGCGGCCTCACCGAAGGCTCAGACGACAGCGTGTCGCTTCATCCATCGTACGCATCGCCGCCGTTCTGCTGGCCACGCCGATCGCGCTGTCGCCGGTACTGTGGGCTCCTCCGGCGTCAGCACAGTTGATCGTGAAGGATCCCACGAACTACGTGCAGAATGTTCTGCAGGCGGCCAGGTCGCTGGAGCAGATCAACAACCAGATCAGCTCGCTTCAGAACGAGGCGACGATGCTGATCAACCAGGCCCGCAATCTCGCGAGCCTGCCCTATTCCTCGCTCCAGCAGATCCAGCAGTCCGTCCAGCGCACGCAGCAGCTTCTCACCCAGGCACAGCGCATCGCCTATGATGTCCAGAACATCGATCAGGCGTTCAAGACGACCTACGGCAATGCTTCCATGTCGGCGTCCGATCAGCAACTCGTGGCGGGCGCCCGCGAGCGCTGGCAGAACACGGTCGGCGGGCTTCAGGACGCCATGCGGGTACAGGCTGGCGTCGTCGGCAACATCGATACCAACCGCACCGAGATGTCCTCGCTGATCGGCCGCAGCCAAGGGGCGACGGGCGCGCTACAGGCGACGCAGGCCGGCAACCAGCTTCTCGCGCTGCAGGCGCAGCAACTCGCCGACCTGACCGCCGTCGTCGCGGCGAATGGGCGGGCGCAGGCGCTCTCCGAAGCCGAGCGAGCCGCGGCCGCCGAACAGGGGCGCGAACAGCGTCGCCGCTTCCTGACGCCGGGTACGGGCTATCAGCCCGGTAACGCCCGCATGTTCCCGAACGGCAACTGAGGGCCTGGCCATGGACGGAAAGCTGTTCGCCCGGCTCGGCGCCGTCATCTTCGTCGCGGTTGCGATCACCGCGACCGCGATCGAGATGAACCGGAAAGAGGAAGCGCCCGAGCCGTGGGCGTCCGGCCGGGCCATCCAGACGCAGGCCGATCCGCTCCGCAATGAACTGGTCCGCTGTCAGGGGCTCGGCGAAGCCGGTCCCCGCGACACCGCCTGCCTGCGCGCCTGGGCCGAGAACCGCAACCGCTTCCTCGCTCCCGGCGCGCGGCCTGCCGAGCGACTGCCGGACACGCCGCCAGCGCCGCGAAACGACGCCACTCTCCAACCGGGTCGCACCGATCAGCCGGCCTTGGAGCCCGCCGCGCCGATCGCGCCGCCGCAGCTCGACGAAGCGAGATAACATCATGGGCGGCACCGGCGTCATCGACCATTTCCTCGAGGTCTTCACCCGTTATATCGATAGCGGCTTTGGGCTTCTCAGCGGCGAAGTCGCCTTCATCGCCACCACCCTGATCGTCATCGACGTGACGCTGGCTGCACTCTTTTGGAGCTGGGGCGCCGACGACGACATCATGGCTCGCCTGGTGAAGAAGACGCTGTTCGTCGGCGTCTTCGCCTACATCATCGGCAACTGGAACAACCTGGCACGCATCGTCTTCGAGAGCTTCGCCGGCCTGGGCTTAAAAGCCAGCGGCACCAGCTTCACCACGGCCGATCTCTTGCGCCCCGGCAAGGTCGCGCAGACCGGCCTCGATGCGGGGCGGCCGCTTCTGGAATCGATCTCCGGCCTGATGGGCTATTGGTCGTTCTTCGAGAACTTCATCCAGATCGCCTGCATGTTCCTCGCCTGGGCGCTGGTCCTGCTCGCCTTCTTCATCCTCGCCATCCAGCTCTTCGTCACGCTCATCGAATTCAAGCTGACGACGCTCGCCGGCTTCGTGCTGATCCCGTTCGGCTTGTTCGGCAAGTCCGCCTTCATGGCCGAACGAGTGCTTGGCAACGTCATCTCGTCCGGCATCAAGGTCCTGGTGCTCGCCGTCATCATCGGCATCGGCTCGACGCTTTTTTCAGAATTCACATCGGGGTTCGGCGGTGCCACGCCGACGATAGACGAGGCGATGGCGATCGTGCTCGCCGCCCTGTCGCTCCTCGGCCTCGGCATTTTCGGCCCTGGTATCGCCAGTGGCATCGTCTCCGGCGGTCCGCAACTCAGCGCCGGCGCCGCGGTCGGAACGGGTATGGCGGCAGGCGGCATGGTCGCCGCCGGTGTCGGCGCGGTCGGTGCGGTCGCTTCCGGTGGCGCGGCGCTGGCCGGTGGCGCCGCGGCTGCGGCGCGCGGTGGAGCCGCCGTGGCGGGTGGCGCCTCGACCGCCTATAGCCTCGGCTCGGCCGGGCAATCTGGCGCTGCTGGCGTTGCATCCGGCCTTGGCGGCGTCGCCCGCGCTGGCGGCAGCGCAGCGGTCTCGCCGCTGCAGCGTACCGCCTCACGCGCCGCCGCTACCATGCGCTCGAGCTTCAATGCCGGCGGGAAGGCCGCGTTCGAAGCCACCGGTGGCTCCTCGACGATGGGGTCGGTCGGTGGAGACGCAACCGGCGACGGCGGCGGCTCGGCCGCTCCGGCAGCCGCGGGCGGGCCGCCCGCTTGGGCGCAACGCATGCGCCGCTCCCAACGCATGACCCACGCCGTCCAGGCGACCGCCCACGCCGTGCGCTCCGGCGACGCCCATGGCGGCGGCTCCTCCGTCAATCTCTCCGAAAGCGACCGCTGATGTTCAAACGACCTTCTACCCATTATGGCAAAGCCCCCGAACCCGAGACGCCCTATCAGCGCGCCGCACAAGTCTGGGACGAACGGATCGGCGCCTCGCGCGTCCAGGCGAAGAACTGGCGGTTGATGGCCTTCGGCTCGCTGATCCTCTCGGCCGGCTTCGCCGCCGCGCTGGTTTGGCAGTCGGCACGTGGCACGATCGTACCCTGGGTGGTCCAGGTCGACCGTCTGGGTCAGGCGCAAGCCGTGGCGCCCGCCGTCGCCGACTATCGCGCGACCGATCCGCAGATCGCGTTTCACCTGGCGCGCTTCATCGAGCAGGTCCGCTCGATCCCCGCCGACGCCATCATCGTCCGGCAAAACTGGCTGCGCGCCTATGACTTCACGACCGATCGCGGCGCCATGGCGCTCAACGACTATGCCCGCTCCAATGACCCGTTCACGAAGGTTGGCCGCCAGCAGGTCGCCGTCGACGTCTCCAGCGTCATTCGAGCATCGCCCGACAGCTTCCGCGTCGCCTGGGTCGAACGCCGTTATGAGAACGGCCAGCTTGCCGAGACTACCCGCTGGACCGCGATCCTGACGATCGTCGTCCAGATTCCACGCAACGCCGACCGGCTCAGGGCGAACCCGCTCGGCATCTACGTCAACGCCATCAACTGGTCACGGGAGCTTGGTCAATGAAGCTGTATTTCCGTAAAGCCGGAAACCCGGCTTTACACACATCCGTAGTCTCGGCTTTCCGCAGAGCCGCATTCCCCATAGTCCTGCTGGCGACAACCGCGCTCGCCGGCTGCGCCACCAGCACTCCGCCGCCGGAAATTTCCTACGACGCCGCTGCTCCGGCCGTGCAGACCGTCGATCCGCCGGCACCGGTCACCGTCGTCGAGATCCCGCGACCGCTTCCGCTGCCTGGACAGTTGCAGCGCGTCGAACCGTCCCGAGCGACGCCGGAGCCGACCGATCCGACGGCGCGAGTCAACCAAGCCAACGCCGCTGCGCGCATCCAGCCTGTGCGCAACGGCTTCATCAACGCCATGCAGGTCTATCCCTACATGGGCGGCGCGCTTTATCAGGTCTATACCGCCGTCGGGCAGATCACCGACATCGCGTTGCAGCCGGGCGAGCAGCTCGTCGGCTCCGGACCGGTCGCGGCCGGCGACACCGTACGCTGGATCATCGGCGATACGCAGAGCGGCGCCGGGCAAACCTTGCAGGTCCACATCCTGGTGAAGCCCACCCGGCCGGACCTGATGACCAATCTCGTCATCAACACCAACCTGCGCACCTACCATATGGAGTTGCGCTCGACCGAGCGGACCTACATGGCCTCCGTCTCGTGGCAGTATCCGCAGGATCAACTCATCGCTCTGCGTCGCCAGAACCAACAGGCCGAAGCAGCACAACCGGTCGCATCCGGCGTCGATCTCGCCAACGTCAACTTTCGCTACGCCATTGACGGCGACCGCGCGCCGTGGCGGCCGCTGCGCGCCTTCGACGACGGCCGCCAGGTCTTCATCGAATTTCCAAGCGGTATTGGACAGGGCGAGATGCCGCCGCTGTTCGTTGTCGGCCCGGAGGGCAACACCTCGGAGCTGGTGAACTACCGGGTGCGCGGCCATCATATGATCGTCGATCGGCTCTTTGCCGCCGCCGAACTTCGTTTCGGCTCCGGCGATAACCAGAAGCGCGTCCGCATCGTGCGTACCGATGGGAGGCCTGCATCGTGAGCGAGAGCGAGCACCGGAAAGAGGATGGGCCAGACAAGGAGGCCCAGCCGCTGACCGGCGAGGCCGCCGGGCCTGCGCCGATGCGGCTGCGCGCGGAGCCGCCGCGCGTTACCCGCCTGTCGCGCAAGGTTCTCGCAGGTCTCGGCCTAGTCGCCAGCGTCGGGATCGGCGGTGCGCTCATCTATGCGCTTCAGACCAGCGATGCCGGTCAGCCGACCGACGAGCTCTACTCGACCGAAAACCGCACGACGGCCGATGGCATTGCCGGTCTGCCGCGAGATTATAGCGGCGCGCCTCAGCTCGGCCCCCCGCTTCCCGGGGACTTGGGCCGACCGATCCTCGACGCGCAAAGTCGTGGCCAGCCTATGCCCACACCCGGCATGACTGCCGCGAACCCCGGTCTCAGCCCGGAAGAGCAACGCCGCATTCAGGAACTCGAGGCGTCACGCACGGCCCAGCTGTTCGCGAACACTGAAACCCGTACGGGCGGCGCGACGTCGACCCAGACTACGCCCGGCGCGCAACCGACGCCCGATCTCACCAGCCTTGGTCTGGCTCCGCCCCCCGCGACTCCCACAGCTCAGGACCGCCAGAACGCCTTCCTCAACGCCGCCGCCGATCGGCGCACGGTCGCGCCAGATCGCATCGCCGCGGCGGTGTCTCCAAACATCCTTCAGGCAGGTGCTGTAATTTCCGCCGCACTTATTACGGGGATTAGATCGGACCTCCCCGGCCAGATCACCGCCCAAGTGACCGAGAACATCTACGACAGTCCGACCGGCCGGATTCTTCTCGTGCCCCAAGGCTCACGCGTGATCGGCCAATACGATAACAATGTGCAGTTTGGGCAAAGTCGCGTGTTGTTGGTTTGGAACCGGCTGATCCTGCCGAATGGCCACTCCATCGTACTTGAGCGTCAGCCGGGGGCCGACGCCGAGGGCTATGCAGGCCTTCGAGACGGCGTCGACTATCGTTGGTGGGATCTTGCGAAGGCAGCGGGTCTATCGACCCTGCTTAGCCTTGGGGCGGAGCTCGCCACAAATGACGACGACCGCCTTATCCAAGCAATTCGCAACGGCGGGCAAGACACGATCAACGACGCCGGTCAGCAGATCGTCCGCCGCCAGCTCAGCATCGCGCCGACGCTCTCTATCCGGCCCGGCTTCCCGGTGCGGGTAATCGTCACGCGCGATCTCATCCTAGACCCGTATGGAAGGTGATCATGACCAAGCTCAAACTCAGCCGTATTTCTGATGACAAGCCGGTGAAGGTAACGATCGAACTGCCGGCAGCAATTCATGGCGACTTGGTGGCCTACGCGGAAGTCCTCGCTCGTGAGAGCCAGCAGGAGATTAGCGACCCGCTGAAGCTAATCGCGCCAATGATTGCACGCTTCATGATCAATGATCGCGCATTCAATAAGATGCGGAAGATGAACGGTAATCCGCAATAGAATTCATTGAATGCATAGGCGCTACGCACTGGATATCACCTCATAACACCAGCTTGGTATCGTGCATTGGCACACCGAGCCCGCGACTTGCGAGCATTTGAGCCGTGTGCAGAAATCGCAGGAACGCTGGGTTTTTATTCTCCGAGGACCAGACGACGCTAAACGGCACGATGTCAGGTTCGGCGGTCAATGGCCGAAGCACAAGCCCAGGGACTCTGACAGAGGTCCAGGCGGCCGAAACCAAGGTAATTCCTTGACCGAGGCTGACGAGGTTCATGAGCGTGTCCTGCAGCGCTTCCTTCTCTTCGATCTCGGGATAGGAGCTGTAGTCGGCGGAACGACGAACGATGTAGTCGTAGACCTCGGGACCAGGTTCCTCCCGACTTACGATGTAGCGCTCCGCCTTGAGATCTGGCCAGTCGAGCTTGGGTCTGGCGGCAAGCCTGTGGCTTTCGGCCAGAGCAACGTAGACGCGCTCGCGCCATAATTCTCGAGTCTCGCACCCCGGCACAGGTTCCGAGCCCGTGATGATTGCAGCGTCCAATCGTCTGGCTCTGACGGCCGCAAGATGCTTCCTCCGGCCACCGTCACGAACGTCGATGGTTACTCGCGGATGTCTTTCAGTGTGGCTTTGGACAAGCTTCCGCAGAAATCCCCCCGCTAGCGAGGTCAATATCCCGATGCGGACCAAACCGCATGCGCCGCTGCGCGCAGCCCGAGCAGTACGCTTTGCCGACTCGAGCTGTTCGTAGGCCGGCAAAGCCTCGGCGAGAAATCGCTGCCCCGCCGTGGTCAGCCGAACACCATTCCGAGTCCGCTCAAATAGCAATATGCCGAGATGGTCCTCAAGCTGCTTCACAGTGCGGCTGACGTTCGACTGATCTACCTGGCACATCTCCGCAGTGCGCCTGAAGCTGCCCACTTGGGCAGCAACGGTGAGGTAATGAATCTGCCGAAGGGCGAGCCTCATGTTGCAACCCTACCAGCTCTGTCGGACTGCGTGCGGCACGGCGGAAGCGCGGAAAGAAGCTTTTGACTACATGAGAGAGGCTGTTCAACGGCAGTAACCTTTCTAGATTGCTGAATCACACATTTAACCGATCTAGCGGCCGAGCCAGCTCGTTGATCCGCCCAAATGCTTCAGCAGAGTGGGGAAGACTCCACATTGTCGGAACGGTGATGAGATTGGCATCAAGGATGGACCAGATCATCTCACCTCGCAGTCTCAGCAGGAGTAATAGAGGTGATGGGCAAATTATTGTCGAAAGCCTTCATCGCCAGATACTTGCCAGTTAGGGTCTTTGCCTCTTGAGCAAGTGTCAGCGGGGTCCCTTGGAATACAATCTCGCCGCCATTTCGACCCGCCTCTGGCCCCAAATCGATTATCCAGTCCGCCCTAGCAATCACATCAAGGTTATGCTCGATAACAATCACGGTGCTGCCGTCATCGACCAGCCGATCCAGGATTTTGAACAGCCGACTGACATCGGACATATGAAGTCCGGTGGTGGGCTCATCGAGGATGTATGTGCCTTGCCCGTCGCCCAGCTTCATTGCCAGCTTAAGGCGCTGGAGTTCGCCGCCCGAAAGCGAGGAAAGCGGCTGCCCGAGGCTCAAGTATCCAAGGCCAACCTCAACCAGAGCATCAAGGGTCAATGCAATTTCGGGGTCGTCGAAGAACTTTTGAGCATCCGAAAGCGACATTTCTAGAACGTCACTGATTGATTGCCCGCGAAGGCGCTTCTTGAGAACGCTTTCCTTGAACCTCTTGCCTCGGCACGTCTCACAAATCGTTTTTATCGGATCGAGAAAAGCGAGGTCGGTATAGGCAATGCCGAGTCCTTGGCAGTCTGGACATGCGCCGCGGGAATTGAAGCTGAACAGGGAAGCGCTCGAACGCGTAGCTGTTGCGAACGCCTCCCTGATGGTGTCCATCATCCCGGTATAGGTTGCCGGTGTCGAGCGGGAGGAAACGCCGATAGCTGACTGGTCGATAAGCACGGCCTCGGGGAAGGCGGCGACAAAAGCTCCGCTGACCAGCGAGCTTTTTCCAGACCCTGCGACGCCTGTCACGACAGTCATGATCCCCTTGGGAATATCTACATCGACGTTTTTCAGGTTGTTCCCGGTAGCCATCCTCAGCGGGAACACGCCTTTGGCCGAGCGGACTTCTTCTTTAACGGCGAACGGGGTTCTCAATGCCCGGCCGGTGGGAGTGTCAGCCATGAGAAGATCATGAACCGACCCTTCAAACATGACTTTCCCGCCGTCGCGGCCAGCTTCGGGGCCGATGTCGATGACATGATCCGCGATGGCGATAACGTCAGGATCATGCTCCACGACGAGCACCGTGTTGCCCTTGTCGCGAAGCCGCTTGAGCATCCGATTGAGGCGATCAACATCGCGGGGATGCAGACCAATGCTCGGCTCGTCCAGAACGTAAATCACCTCGACGAGACTGGAGCCAAGGTGCCTGACCATTTTGATGCGCTGGGACTCGCCGCCGGAAAGAGAGCCGGTCTCGCGATCCAGGCTCAGATAGCCGAGGCCGATGCCGATGAGTTGCTCCAGGCGTTCGATCACGTCGGCCGCAAGCTGTGCGCCGACGCTGCCGGAGACCTTCCGAAGCACTTCGACCAAATCCTGACATTCCAGGGCAGTCATCTCGGCGATATTGTAGCCGTTGATCCGACACCCAAGCGCCCGCTGATTGAGTCTTGTCCCACCGCAGGCTCGGCACGGGCTTGAGATTATGAATCTGGCTGCGCCGGATCGTGTAGCCTCCGACAAATCGGATGTGTCGCGCCGGATGTAGAGCCGAGTGAACTTGTCGATGACGCCTTCGTAGGGAGCGTTGCGCGCCGTTGCTCCCGAGCCGACCCGGACCTTGTATCCCGACCCGTAAAGGAGGTCGTCCCACTCGTCCTTTGTGTAGTCTTTCAGCTTCTTGTCGTTATCGAAGCGGCCCGACTGCGTGTAAACCTTGATGTACCAGCCGTCCTTGCCGAACGGACCATGCCGGAATGGTCCTTCGTTCAAGGACTTTTCTAGATCAACAAATTCCTTCTCGTCGAGCGTCCGCGCTGTGCCGATGCCTTCGCAGGCGGGGCACATGCCTTCGGGATCATTAAACGAAAAGGCGTTGGAATAGCCTGCATAGGGTTCGCCGACGCGCGAGAACAGCAAGCGAAGCAGGGCATAGGCGTCGGTGTAAGTGCCCACCGTCGAACGCGCATTTCCGCCAATTCGCTTCTGCGAGATAATTACAGGGGTGGAAAGATTGCTGATGGAATCGACATCCGGCCTTCCGTAGTGCGGCAAGCGATTGCGCTGAAAAGCAGTGAACGTGTCATTGAGTTGGCGTTGAGCCTCTGCCCCGACAGTGTCGAACACCATCGACGACTTGCCAGAGCCTGAGACGCCTGTGAACGCCACGATGCAATTGCGCGGAATATCGAGATCGACATTTTTGAGGTTGTTTTCCCTCGCGCCTCTGACGCCGATCACTCTGGCGACGCCTCGGTGAGAACTTGGTGCGTCGCCCGTCATACCAGCCCCCCATCCGCCCGAATGTTTTGCCCCGTGACCCACCCCTGTTGCGAACTGACGAGCGACCCGACGATTGCGGCAATGTCCGATGGCCGGCCCAAACGTTGCAGCGCGGTCATGTGACTGAGACTGTCCAGCGTCGAGGCATCTGCATCCCGTCGCAGCAAATCAGTATCGGTCGGACCAGGGGATATGACGTTTACCGTTATTCCCCTCGCCCCCCATTCTCGGGATGCAATGCGGGCGAATTGCTCGATTGCCGCCTTGCTGGCGGCATAAACGGCTTCTCCAGGCGATGGCCACGCCGTGCCTATCGTCGAGATACAGACGATCCGGCCATTGTCGCGCATGATGCGGCCTGCCTGCTGCAAGGTGAAGAATGTTCCTCGCGCGTTGACCGCCATCACCCGGTCGAACATCTCTGGGGTGACGGTCTCAATCGGCGCGTGCTCGATTATGCCCGCTGAGCAAACGAGAGTGTCCAGAAACGGACTGTCGCCTCCTCCGAACCAAGCCGATGCATCTTTGAATAATGAGGCGACCGCCCCAATGTCAGCTTGGTCGGCCTTAACCGCTTTCACCTTGTGACCAGCATCTTTGAGGGAGATTTCAACTGCACGGGCTGCGTCGTCATCTTCTTCATAAGTGAAGATGACTGCAAAACCATCCTCGGCGAGGCGATCCACGATGGCTTTACCGATCCCTCGTCCTCCGCCCGTCACGATGGCATTACGCATAGGTTCGCTCATGATTAATCCGAGATGCTGGTCAGGTTGGAGTTGACACTAGCACGCTGCCACTGACATCATTCTGTCAGGGGGCGACGGAGAAGTTCATGCGTCGTGCTGAGCGGCTATTCCGCATTGTCGGGATGTTTCGAGACAAGAAAGTGCTTACGGCTGCCGACCTGTCGGCGGCGCTGGAGGTCTGCGAACGCACAATCTATCGCGACCTCGCGCACCTCCAGGCATCGGGCGTTGGCATCGAGGGAGTAGGTGGAATAGGCTACGTCGCCGACGACAATCTCCAGCTTCCCCCTCTGAACTTCTCCCTGGATCAGATAGAGGCGTTGGCCCTGGGGCTGAGTTTCGTGATGGCGGCCGGCGATAAGGAACTGGCGCAGAGCGCTGCAGCCGCGCAAGCAAAGATCGACACGGTGTTGCCTCAGGCATCCAAGCCGGGACTATCCGGTTCGCCTATTGTCGCATCCCGCCGGGCGTCGGGACGCGCTCCGGCACATGCTGCAGTGCTGCGTCGCGCTTTGCGCACGCGCACCATCGTCGAATTTGACTATCAGAGCGAACAATCCCAACCGGCTCAACGGCGGTTGCGACCGATGACTCTGACGGCGTTTACAGATTGTTGGACCGTCAGCGGATGGTGCGAGACGCGGCAGGCGCTGCGGAATTTCCGGCTCGACCGGATTGAAAAGCTGAGAATGACCACAGATACCTTTGACAGTGTCCCAGGCCACAACATCGATACGTATGCGAAGCGTCGTCGTGATCTGTCAATGCATCGCCACTGAGACGCAGGCCAAACGCAAGATGTGCTAAAGCGCCGCACTCCGCATGGATGGGCGTCCGACATCCTGTGCGTATGGAGGATGGCGCGAGCGCCAAGTTCATCGCTTGGAGTTGGCTCTCGCTTGAGTTCAATGAGGCTTGGTGCGGGTGGTCGAAGTCGACCCGACACTCCTTGCGGAACCGGATTTTGAAGTCTGTCGTGTCTTTCCGCGTCCGCACGCCCCCCAAAGCTTTGCAACAGAGATCGGTCACGGGCCCGTGTTGCAGCACCTGCCCGGCAACTAGCGCCGTCGATCGAAGGCGGCGCAATCAACTCCGCCTATGTGGCCTCTATGGTATCCGCTTGTTCGACACCTGCCTCTTACGTCTTTCGCGGCGGTGAATGGCGCAGCATGTATGTCCGTGCGGAAGCGTGAGGCATCGGTCCCGGGCGTTTGAAACATAAATCCGAAGCGAGCCTCGACAGACTACCGCGATGATCAACTCAAATACCCGGCGACACGCCTTGGTCGTGCTGCCGAAGGAGGCGATAGTGCCAGATAGCAAATTCCTTACGCCTGACGAGGTGGCTGAACGCTACCGGGGCGGTATTTCGGTTGGAACCCTTCGAAATTGGCGCGCGATGCGTCTCGGGCCTTCCTTCGTCAAAATTGGCAAGGCCGTGCTCTACCCCCTCGAGGAACTTGATGCGTGGGATGAAAAGAATAAGGTCCAGTGCCGTGCATCAAGGGGTCTTGGTGAGCACCGGGGTGATCAGGCGTGATCGTCACGTTCGGGCATGATCAACCGATCCCAGTCCCAAGCACCATTCCTCGTTAACCTGCTTTTTATTGCTTACAAGTCAATGACTTAGAAAACTGACAGGCATGATCCACAATCATCCGTCGGGCGATCCGACCCCCAGCCGCGCCGACGTGGAAATGACGAAACAGGTTGTGCAGGCCGGCCGCGCCCTTAACGTCGAGGTGCACGACCATCTGGTCGTCGGCCGCGACGGGGTGGCCAGTTTGAAGCAACTGGGGTTGATGTGACGACGACGCTGACGACGGAACGCCTGGTCCTGACCCCCGCCGGGCCGGATGACTTCACCGACATCGCCGCCCTGTGGAAGAACCTGGACTTCACCCGCTTTCTCATGGGCCGCGCCCTTTCGGATGAAGAGGTCTGGTTCCGGCTGCTGCGCGACATCGGGCATTGGTCCGCCCTGGGTCACGGCAACTGGTCGATCCGGTTGAAGGATGGCGGCGCCTATCTGGGCAGCATTGGGGTGCTGAACTATCGCCGCCAGATGACGCCCGCCTTGGATGCGCCGGAGCTGGGCTGGGGGCTGGACCCGGCGTTTCAGGGCCGTGGCTATGCCGCCGAGGCTCTGGGCGCCGCCTTGGACTGGGCGGAAAATGTTCTGGGCGTCCAGCGCACCGTCTGCATGATATCGCCGGACAACCTGGCCTCGTTGAAACTGGCCGCCCGTCTCGGCTATCGGCCCTATGCCGAGACGACCTACAGCGACCATGCCGTGCGGCTGTTCGAACGCCGCCGCCCCGTAGTCAGCCATTAAGGTTTATCGGTCACGCTGGCGGGGAAAGCTCCGAGAGTCTCGCCCATGCCCATGTCCGTCGAAACGCTGCGCCAGCATCTGGTCGAGGCCTTTCCCGACGCCGAGATCGCCATCGAGGATCTGGCCGGCGACGGCGACCATTACCGCGCCCGCATCGTGTCCAGCGCCTTTTCCGGCGTGCCGCGCGTGCGTCAGCACCAGCTGGTCTATGCGGCGCTGAAGGGTCAGATGGGCGGCGAACTGCACGCCCTGGCGCTGGAGACCTCTGCCCCGGTCCAGGAGGGGTAGGGTCATGCGCTATCGCCCGTTCGGCGTTTCCGGCTCCGCCATCTCGAACCTGACGCTCAGCTTCGGGGCGGCGGCGCTGGCGCGCGGGCGCGAGGCCGGGCTGGACCTGCTGTATTCGGCGCTGGAGGCGGGGATCAACAGCTATCGGCTGGAGACGGCAGACCCGGTGGCGGCCGAGGTGCTGGGCCAGGCCCTGTCGCACGTGGACCGCAAGCTGGTCTATGTCAGCGTGACCTTGGGCGCCGGCGAGGGACCGGGCGATGCGGGCGCTCGCGACTTCTCGGCCGAGGGGATGACCGGCGCCATAGACCGGGTGCTGCACTTCTCGGGCCTGGGCTGGATCGACATGGCCGTGCTGCACGAGCCCGGCGAGACGGAGCTGGCGCAGTCGTCGCTGGCGGCGCTGAAGGCGCTGCGCAAGACCGGGCGCATCCGCCTGTTGGGGATCGCCGGGGGTGGGCCGGTGATGGACGCCTATGTCTCGACCGGCGCATTCGACGCCCTGCTGACGCCGTTCGACATCAACGCCGGCTGGCCGATCCGCAACCGCATCCGCTCGGCGCGCGAACAGGACATGGCCGTCTTCGCCTACGACTTCTACATCGACCGGCGGACCCGCGAACCGGACGCCCCGGTGTTCAAGAAGGGGCTGTTCGGCCTGGGCGGCGGCAAACGACCCGCGGACACGCCCAAGAAGGACGCCTTCGGTTTTCTGTACCGGACCCCGAATTGGACGGCCGAGGCCATCTGCCTGTCCTACGTCCTGACCGATCCGTCGGTGTCCAGCGTGGTCGTGGGGCCGACCGACACGGACCGGCTGGCGGTGCTGGCCGCCGCGCCCGAGCGCGACATGCCGCCGGGCCTGGCCGCCCAGATCGAAATGGCGCGCGTCGTGGCGAACGCCGCCTGATAGACACGACGGATCGTCGCGCACGCCTTGACCGCGCCCCTCGCGCTCCCTAGCTGACGGGCTTCACGAAAGGCCCACCCCGTGACCGACACCGTTCAAGCCGCCGATCCCGTCCACGCCTTCATCGGCGACACCGTCGCCCAGCACGACGTGGTGCTGTTCATGAAGGGCACGCCCGACCAGCCGCGCTGCGGCTTCTCGTCCCTGGCTGTGCAGATCCTGGATCATGTCGGCGCCGCCTTCGTCGGCGTGGACGTCCTGCAGGACGAGGCCCTGCGCGAGGGCATCAAGAGCTTCACCGACTGGCCCACCATCCCCCAGCTGTATGTGAAGGGCGAGTTCGTGGGCGGATCGGACATCATCCGCGAGATGTTCCAAGCCGGCGAACTTCAGGCCCTGATGGTCGAGAAGGGCGTTCCGCTCGGCGAGGCCTGATGGCCAAAAAGACCCTGACCCCGCGCGGGGACCGGGAGGTCTTCGTCGTGCCTCTGGACGTGCGGCCCGAGCACATCGACGCCAACGGCCATGTCAACAACGTGGTCTATGTCGGCTGGCTGCAGGACGCGGGCACGGCCCACTGGAATGCGCGGTTCGATGAGACGACGCGGGCGAAATGGTCGTGGGTCGCGACCCGGCACGAGATCGACTATCTGCGCGGCATCGAGCCAGGCGCGATCGGCGTCGTGGCCCGCACCTGGGTCGGAGAGCCGCAAGGGCCGCGCTTCAACCGCTATGTCCGTATCGAGGACGACCAGGGCCGCGTCTGCGCCCAGGGCGTGACCGAATGGGTTCTGGTGGACGCCAGGACCCTGAGGCCCCAGCGCATTCCGCCAGAGATGCTGAGCGTGTTCGAGGCGGCGGCAGGCTGACCTCGCCAATGATGCGTCATCCTAGGCCCTGCGCCTGGGATCGATAATCGCGCTGTCCGACGTCAGCGCACGCCCTGGACATACCAGGAGTAAGGATCCTCGCCACACGGGCGAGGATGACGAGGCTGGATGGGCTCTAGGCTCAAGCGACCTTCAGCTCCACGCCGTTATTCCGGGGCGTCCGTAGGACGAACCCGGAATGACGATCAAAGATTTCGGCCCACTGAATGCCGATTGGCTCCGGCCGTTACTTCAACGGATTGAGGATGCGGGCGGGCGCGCCGGCCTCCAGGCCGAGGTCGGCGTAGGTCCAGCGCAGCTCGGCACCGTCGGGGACCAGGGCCTTGCACAGGTCCTGTTTGGTGCGGCGCAGGGTGATCTCGACCGGATTGTTGTCCGCCACCGCCACCTCGAAGTCCGAGGCCTGTGTGCAGCCGTTGGAATCGACGCGCACGACCAGGGCGCCGTCGGCGAGACGGGCCTCGCGGATGGCTTCGGCGGGCGGGGCGTCGTTGCGGGTGACGTTGACCGAGACGTTCTCGCCCGCGGTGCTGTCATAGATGACGCAGGCGCCCAACAGGGGGGCGGCCAGGAGCGCCGCCGCCAGACCCTTGACCACGCCCCGCATTACTGGCCCGCAGCCGGGGCGGTGATGACGCGCGTGGTCGGCTTTTCAGTCGAGACGATGATGCAGCCCGACAGCAGAGGCGCGGCGATGGCGATGGCGAGAGCGAGACGAAGCATTTGGGTTCCCCTTTGAAAGCTTGACCCTTTGTGCCGCGCGGGTCGCATCGGCACACGTGAATTATCGGCAAGCTGGATGAACAATCCGAAAGGCGCCGGTTGAACCGGTCCCCTGCGGACCTCGTTGAATAGCCTCCCCTCCCCCATCGGACGCCTTGTCATGAGCCTGCTGTTTTCGCCCCACGCCGTGGGCCCGCTGACCTTGAAGAACCGCGTGGTGATCGCGCCCATGTGCCAATATTCGGCCGTCGAGGGCGTGCCCCAGCCGTGGCACGTGCAGCACCTGGGGCGGCTGGCCATTTCCGGCGCAGGGCTGGTCATCGTCGAGGCGACGGGGGTGGAGGCGGCGGGCCGCATCACGCCCGACGACACCGGCCTGTGGAACGACGAACAGGCGGCCGCCTTCGCTGCGATCATAGCGGGCGTGCGGACCTACAGCGACACGCCCATCGGCGTCCAGCTGGGCCATGCGGGCCGTAAGGCCTCGACCAGCGCGCCGTGGAAGGGCGGCGGGGCGCTGGCGGCGGACGATGGCGCCTGGGAGACGTTCGGCCCCTCGGCCCTGCCGTTCAAGGCCGACTGGCACACGCCGACCGAGATGAGCGAGGCGGACATGGATCGCGTGATCGCGGCCTTCGTGGCGGCGGCGCGGCGGGCCGAACGCGCCGGGTTCGACCTGGTCGAATTGCACGCCGCCCACGGCTATCTGTTGAGCGAATTTCTGTCGCCGATCTCCAACCAGCGGACCAACGCCTTCGGCGGCTCGGCCGCGAACCGAGCGCGCTTTCCGCTGCGGGTCGCCCAGGC
This sequence comes from Brevundimonas sp. EYE_349, assembly GCF_023147505.1. Taxonomy (GTDB): domain Bacteria; phylum Pseudomonadota; class Alphaproteobacteria; order Caulobacterales; family Caulobacteraceae; genus Brevundimonas. The sequence continues at coordinate 30,972 of NZ_JAHXPB010000003.1, forward strand.
CCTGCGCGACGCCTGGCCCACGGAAAAGGCGCTGGGCGCGCGGTTCAACGGCTCGGACTGGGTCGAGGGCGGTGTGGCGCTGGACGAGGTGACGGCCTTCGGCCGGGCGCTGCACGACATGGGCTATGATTATCTGCACCTGACGTCGGGCGGCAATGTCGCGCGGGCGGCCATTCCCGGCGACCAGCCGGGGTATCAGTTGTCTTTCGCAGCGGCAGTGAAGGCGGCGGCGCCCCACGCGGCGGTCATGGCGGTGGGCATGATCTTCGACCCGAAACAGGCCGAGGACATCGTGGCGTCGGGCCAGGCGGACCTGATCGCCATTGCGCGGGCCGCGCTGGACGACCCGCACTGGGCGCACCACGCCGCCGTCGCTCTGGGCGAGGAGGAGCGGCTGCCGGAACAGTATGCGCGGGCCGGCAACACGACGTGGCCGGGATACGGCCGAAGCGTCTAGCGCGTGTTGCTCTTCGTCAGGCCGCCGCAGCGACCGTCGGCGGCTTGTCGTCCCACAGCACCCGGGCGGCGGGCTGGATTTCGGCGTCGGCCGTCTTCTGCGGCCGTCCCAACAGATAGCCCTGCACCTCGTCACAGCCCTGGTCGCGCAGGAAGCTGAGCTGATCCAGCGTCTCAACCCCCTCGGCCAAGACCGGGATGTGCAGGCTTTCGCCCAGGGCCAGGACGGCGCGGATGATGGCGGCGGATTCCGGCCCGCCGTCCAGTTCGGACATGAAGGAGCGATCCAGCTTGATCTTGTCGAACGGGAAGGCGCGCAGGGTCGACAGCGACGAATAGCCGGTGCCGAAATCGTCCATGGCGATGGAGACGCCCAGCAGCTTCAGCTGGCGCAGAACGTGGGTCGTGCGCTCCATGTCGGTGATCATGGCCGTTTCGGTGATCTCCAGCTCCAGCCGCGACGGCGAAAGGCCGGTCTCGATCAGAACCTGATGCACCAGGCGCGGCAGATCGACGTGACCCAGTTGGACCGGCGACAGATTGACGGCGATCTTGTGCGGTTCGGGCCAGAGCGCCGCCTCGGCGCAGGCGGTGCGCAACACCCATTCCCCGATCGGCAGGATCAGGCCGTTTTCCTCGGCCAGGGGAATGAAGTCGCCCGGCGAGATGAAGGTCCCGTCGGGCTGGACCCAGCGCAGCAAGACCTCATAGCCGGTGATCGCGCCGGTATCGACGGCGGCCTGAATCTGCCAGTTCAGGCTGAATTGGCCTTGGTCCAGGGCCTCGCGCATCTGCTGGGCCATGCGCCGGCGGATGCGGACGGCCTCGTCCATCTCCTCTTCATAGAAGCAGACGTCCGTGCCCAGCGAAGCCTTGGCCCGGTACATGGCCAGGTCGGCGTCATTGATCAGGGTCGAAGTATTGTCGGCGTCGTCGGGCCACACGGCGATGCCGACGCTGAGACCGCAGGAGACCTCGGCGTGATCGAGAACGACGGGCGTGGTGACGGCGACGCGCAGGCGTCCGGCCAGGTCCAGCGCATCCTCGCGATGCTGGACCGGCACGACGGCGACGAACTCGTCCCCGCCCAGACGGGCCACGAACTCGCCGGGGCGCAGGGCGGCGCGCATCCGCTCGGCCACCCGGATCAGCAGTTGGTCGCCGGCGGCGTGGCCGTGGACATCGTTGACCTCCTTGAAGCGATCCATGTCCATGGCCAGAAGGGCCACCTTGGTCGCGGCGATCGGGTCGGACGTCTGGCGCGTCAGCCACTCCAGGAAGGACGAGCGGTTGGGCAGGCCGGTCAGGCCGTCGTTGCGCGCCAGATGGGCGATGCGACGCTCCTGCGCCAGGCGGGTGCGGAGATCGCGCACCGCATAGATCATGATGTCGCTTTCGACCGCGCGGCCGCCGTCGCGACGGGCGGCGATCTCCACCGGAATTTCTGCCCCAGCCGGGCCGACCAGACGCGACTGGGTCAGGCAGCCGACCTGAAGATGGGCCAGATCGGTCATCCACCGCGCCAGCGGCTCGCCGACCAGCGTGTCGTGATCGACGCCGACCAGATTGGCGAAGGCGGCGTTGGCGGCGAGGATCAGTCCGTCCTGTTCGACCACCATGCCGTCGACGCTGCCCTCCAGCAGCTGTTCCAGACGCGCCTTGGCCTGGACGCGAAACTGCAGGTCCAGAGCATAGGTGGCGACGCCCGTGCCCAGCATCATCAGCCCCACGGCCGCGACGGCGAAGGCCAGGACCACATTGGCGTTGTCGGCGGCGGAGGCGTCAATGATCGGCGCCAGGGGGATCACTGTCATGGCCGCCATTCCGGTGAAGTGCAGGGCCACAATGCCCAGAACCATCAGCACGACCGGCGCCGCCTTGCCCGGACGCCGGGCCAGGTGGAAGGCCAAACCGCCGAAGATCAGCGCCCCGGCGACGGAGGCGGCGACATAGATCGCAGACCAGTGGATGATCGCGTCCGTGGCGAAGCCGGCCATGCCCGTATAATGCATCGCCACCACCGTCAGGCCGAACAGCACGCCGCCCAGTTCGGCGGACCCGCGCATGGCGCGCGAGGCGACCCAAAGGGCCAAGCCGCTGCCCAGCATGGCCACGCCCAGCGACAGGCCGGTCAGCAGCGGTTCGTAGTTGACGGTCGCGCCGGGCTCATAGGCGATCATGGCCACGAAATGGGTGCACCAGATGGTCGCCCCGGTCGCCACGGCGCCCATGAAGCTCCAGGCCAGACGGGTGCCCTTCTCGGCCGCGCGCAGACGGCGGAACAGACGGAAGGTGATGATCGACCCGATCAGACACAGGGCGGCGGCGAGCCCGACCAGCCAAAGGTTATGGTCGTCGGTCAGGCAGGTGAGGAAACGCATGAAAGCCAAGAACCGGGAAGGAAACAGCCCGGCTGATTAGCGCACGAGTTTTAACCAGACGCGCCCGAACAGGCTTAACGAAACCCTTCGCGCGGGGCGGTCAGGAGCGTGGAAGCTGGTAGGGGTTGTTGACGCTGACCGGCGCGCCGGGCGTCAGGCCCAGTTCCTGAAACGACCATTTCAGCTCGACCCCCTGGACCAAGTCCTGGCGGCATTTGTCCTCGTCGATGCGACGCAGGGTGATGACCGCCTGTCCGCCCTGCAGACTGACGATGGGGATCAGATCGTCCTTCTTGGTGCAGCCGTTGGAGCTGACCCAGAAGATGGCTTCGTCCTTGGTGAAGGTCGCGGCGTGGATCGGCTCCAGTTCGCCTGGCATGCCGCGCGTCGAGACGGTGGGTTCGGTCGTGGCGCAGCCGGACAGGACCGCAGCGCTGGCGGCGACGGCGCATAGGACGATGCGTGCGATGATGGAGCCGCTCAACCGACGACCTCCCCAGATCTCCAGGCCCGATGGCGTAGAGTGCGCCTGTTCGCCCGTGAAGGGAACAGGGCGAAAGACGAAGGGCCCCGGACGAATCCGGGGCCCTTCCAACTCAAACGGTCGAAACGCGACTTACGAGGCGTAGTATTCGACGACCAGGTTCGGTTCCATCTTCACGGCGTAAGGCACGTCCGACAGTTCCGGCACGCGAACGTAACGGACCGAGAACGAACGATCCGACAGTTCCAGATAGTCCGGCACGTCACGTTCCGACGACTGCTGGGCTTCCAGCACCAGCGCCATGTTGCGCGACTTTTCCTTCACGGTGACGACGTCTTCCGGCTTCACGCGGTAGGAGGCGATATCGACCTTCTTGCCATTGACCAGGACGTGGCCGTGGCTGACGAACTGACGGGCGGCCCAGACGGTGGGCACGAACTTGGCGCGATAGACGATGGCGTCCAGGCGCGATTCCAGCAGGCCGATCAGGTTTTCCGAGGTGTTGCCCTTGCGGCGAGCGGCCTCGTCATAGGTCTTGGCGAACTGCTTCTCGGTGATGTTGCCGTAGTAGCCCTTCAGCTTCTGCTTGGCCTTCAGTTGCAGGCCGAAGTCGGAAACCTTGGATTTGCGACGCTGACCGTGCTGACCGGGGCCGTAGGAACGCTTGTTGACCGGCGACTTGGAGCGGCCCCACAGGTTTTCACCCATGGCCCGGTCGATCTTGTACTTGGCGCTGTGGCGCTTGGACATTCTATTCTCTTTTCGACGATGCGGCCCGGCATCCCTGGATTGGGAATGCGATCTCAACGGCGGTCCACGCATCTTCCGTCATGACCGCGCCCGGCGGCGAACCATCGGACGTGGAAGGCGGCGCTTATGGCCAGACGCGCCCACAGAGTCAAGGCGCGCGGGCCGTTAAGCACGATGGACGGGAACGAAGGCGCGATCCTCCGCCTTCTGTCTGATGACGCAACCGAGCCCTGCACCCGAACAAGGAGGAGTCGAATGCATCGCGAAGACAAGAGCTTCCAGACCGGCCTCTCCGAACAGGCGGTCGAGGCGCTGAAACGACAACTGGTCGACCTGGTCGAACCGCTGTCGGATGGTCAGCTGCTGGAGCTGGCCGACGGCATCCATGAGATGCTGCGCCAGCGCCGCATGGTGCGCCGCCACCACGCCGAGCGGATGCAGGATCTGATGCCGCCCGGCGTGGACCTGCTGGTCTGAGGCCTATTTGGAAGCCGACTGGGTCGATTGGGCTTCCGAGATAAACATGGCCCGGCCCTCGCGCGTGGCGATCTTGCCCAGGCCCGGGAACGGGAAGTGATAGGCGTAGATGTGGGCGCCGGAGTTGCGCAACGCCGTCACCTCGTCCAGCCGCGCCTTCTCGCCCGCCGCCTGATCGTCGTCATAGCCGACCTTCCAATCGGGATGTTCCACCGACAGAATCCAGTGATGCATCAGGTCGCCGGTATAGAGCAGTTGGTTCTGAGCATCGGCGATCAGATAGGCGACATGGCCCGGCGTGTGGCCGGCCGTGTCCTGGGCCGTGACGCCGGGCGCCACCTCCCCGCCGGGGTTGAAAGCCTGGACCTTGGGCGTGATGATCCGCACAAGATCGGCCATCTCGGTATTGGCGCGCAGAGAGGCCCATTCCGCCTGCGACATCCGAATGGCGGCGTTGGGGAAGGCCAGGGCGCCGTTCGCGACCAGACCGCCGACGTGGTCAGGGTGACCATGCGAGATCAGGACATCGGTGATGGCGGACGGATCGACGCCAGCGGTGCGCAGGCTCTGCATCAACTGGCCCTTGCCCTGACCCAGGCCGGTGTCGAACAGCATCGTCCGGGCGCCGTTTCTGACCAGCAGCGGATGGATTTCGAGCGTGATGGGATCGGCCGGCTGGCCGGCGGCGGTCAAGGGGGCGGCCACCGCCTGGGGCGTCAGGCCGACGCCGAACACCTTGTTGTCGTTCGGCACGGGGTTCTGGCCGTCGAACAGGGCGATGGCGTCCAGCCCCCCGATCTTGAAGCGATAGACCGGCTTCTCCGCCGGGGCCGCGACCGTCTGGGTCGGGTTGGGCGGGGCGGGATCGCCGGCCTTCTGCTCGCCGGCCGGCTGCTGGCAGGCCGCCAGGGTCAGGCAGGCCAGGGCCGCCCCCGTCATCATCATCCGCATCGCATTCGTCTCCGTTGGAATGAGATGAATCGAAAACGCCCGCCGGAGGTTCCGGCAGGCGTCGTCATGTCTCGATCTGGGGCCGGCTTTACTTGGCGGCGGCGTACAGTTCGTTGACCTTGTTCCAGTTCACCACCGTCCAGAACGACTTCAGATAGTCTGCGCGGCGGTTCTGATATTTCAGATAGTAGGCGTGTTCCCAGACGTCCGCGCCCAGGATGACCTCGCCGCGTTCGTCCACGACGTCCATCAGCGGGTTGTCCTGGTTCGGGGTCGAGGTGATCTTCAGCTTGCCGTCCTGAACGATCAGCCAGGCCCAGCCGGAGCCGAATTGGGCGGCGCCGGCGGCGTTGAAGTCTTCCTTGAACTTGTCCATCCCGCCCAGATCGGCGTCGATGGCGGCGGCGAGGTCAGCCGACGGTTCGCCAGCCTGATCGGCGGGGGCCAGCAGTTCCCAGAACAGGCTGTGGTTCCAGTGGCCGCCGCCGTTGTTGCGAACGGCCTTGGGCGCGGTGGAGATGCTGGTGAAGATTTCCTCCAGCGACTTGCCCTGCAGGCTGGCGTCGGCGTCGACGGCCTTGTTCAGATTGTCGACATAGGTCTGGTGGTGCTTGTCGTGGTGGAAGGTCATCGTCTCCTTGTCGATGGCCGGCTCCAGCGCGTCATAGGCGTAGGGCAGCGGGGGCAGGGTGAAGGCCATGGAGAGCTCCTTTTTCCGACAGTCTTGATGGGCGACACATAGGCGCCCGTTCGTGAAACCCAAGCGACAAAGCCCGGATTCGTTCCGACTTATCGGTCCGTAAAGGTCAAGCTGGCAAGTTCGCCTTCAGACAGTCGCGCACGGCCCGCTTCAGATCGCCCGGCGCATTGGGTTCATCCACGCCCTCGGCCGCGAAGACCGCGCGCACGGCGGCGTCCAGACCCTTGGGCAAAGCCTCGATCACACGCTTCTGACCCTTTTCGTGCAGGCAGAAGCCCACCTCGCGGCACAGGGCGGAAAACATCGGTTCGTAGGCGTCGAGAGCGTTCATGCCGCCCCTCTAGCATCAGGGAAGAAGCCGTGACAGCCAGTGCAGCAGGTTCAGGGCGAACTGCTGGTCATCATGACCGGACGTGTTCAATCCCATGAGGCGCGGCGCCCGCCCGTCCGAGAAACGCAGCATCTGCGCCGTCAACATGCCCGCCTCGCCCAGGACCACAACGCGCCCAGCCCCGAAAGCGAACGCCAGTCCCTGCGCCGACAAGGCGGGACGCGCCATTTCCATCGTGACAAGTCCTGCATTCTCACCGGCGCGCAGACGGTCACGGATCGCCTGCAGCGTGGTCAGATCAGGCGCTTCCAACGCATCGTCGCTCATGGCCAGAAGGACTGTGGCTGATCGTGGTCCGCTAATAGACTGCCCCGTGAAGGTCCGCACCAAGCCTATAGCTTCGGAAGGCGTGCGCCCGCGCATGATCGGATGATCGCCCAAGGCCGGCGAAGGAAAAACGAGATTGGTCGTCAGGTCCGCCCCGGCGAGTTGAAAGGCGTACCCCTTGCCCATGCTCACGCCGAAACGGCGGCCCAGCGCTTCCGCCGCAGCGCCGTAAGGCGCGTGATCGACCGCAAGAAGCAGCGCACCGCCCTGTTCGACCCAAGCCGCGACCGCCTGAATTTCCTCCTCTGAGAACGCCGACCCCATCCGCTGGGACGACGAAAGACGAGGATTGGAAATGACCAGAATGTCGGCGCCGTGAAGGGCGCCTGGAGCGTCGAAACCTTGGCGCAAGGCTTCCACCCTATAGCCGTCAGCGCGCGCCAGCGTGGCGAAACCCGCATATCGGCCCGCCACGGTCTGGAGGGTGTCATGCGCCTCGTCGATCAGAATAACAGGCCCTGAAGCGGGGGCGTAGCCAGGCGACGACAGCTCTGGCCGCCAGTCGAGATCAGGCGCCTGTTCCTGCGCCGCGACATTCCGCGGCCAGGCCGCCAAGGCGGCGAACCCGACAAGAAGGCTGCGCCGCTGCACCGATCAGCCCTTCAGACGCCGCGCATGGAAGGCCACATGGTCGGCGATGAAGCTGGCCATGAAGAAATAGGAGTGGTCATAGCCCGGCTGCATCCGGATGGTGATCTTCTGGCCTGTCGCGTCGGCGGCGGCCTGCAGCAGTTCGGGCTTCAGCTGGTCGGTCAGGAAGCTGTCGGCGTCGCCCTGGTCGATCAGGATGTCGTCGTACACGTCCTTCCCCGCGCCGGACGCCATCAGTTTGGCGGCGTCATGCCGATCCCATACGGCGCGATCGTCCCCCAGATAGGCCGTGAAGGCCTTCTCGCCCCACGGCACGACCGACGGCGACACGATGGGCGCGAAGGCCGAGACAGAGCGAAACAGGTCGGGATATTTCAGCGCCAGGGTCAGGGCGCCATGCCCGCCCATCGAATGGCCCGAGATCGCGCGTACGCCCGTCGTCGGGAACTCGGCGTCGATCAGGCGGATCAGTTCGCCGGCGACATAGGATTCCATGCGGAAGTTCGGCGCCCACGGCGCCTCGGTCGCATCGATGTAGAAGCCCGCGCCCTGCCCCAGATCATAGGCCGGATCGTCGGCGACCCCTTCACCACGCGGGCTGGTGTCGGGGGCCACGATGATGACCCCATGCTCGGCGGCGGCGCGATAAGCCCCGGCCTTGGTGGTGAAGTTGTCCTCGGTGCAGGTCAGGCCCGACAGCCAGATCAGGACAGGAAACGGCCCCTCTCCGCCCGGAACGAAGACCGACAGGGTCATGGGCGTGCCGGTCGTCTCGCTGTCGTGCTTCAAATAGCGAAGGGTTCCGCCGTGGACGATGTGCGTCTTGGTGGTTTCAAAGGTCATGCGATCGATTCCGGAAAATTCAACAAGCGAACATCCATCCCCTCAACCACGCCCAGCTTTCGAGCCAACTTGAGGTCGGCTGTGACGAGCGGCACACCGCGCCGCCGCGCCATCACGGCATAGAGGCAGTCAGTCATGGAATGGTTCAGGTCGCAGGCCATGGCGAAGGCCTCAGGGATCAGGCCTCGGTGATCGACCAGGTCGACCACCTGCGGGATAAGGGCCAGGTTCTCTGCCGCCGACGACGACTGCAACTCGCCACGGACGACATATCGGCGGAAGACGTTCGCCACTTCGATCAGCATCAGATCAGGCGCAACTGTGGAAGCGTAGGTCCTACGCGCCTGAATCGCCGCGTCAGCCAAGGGATCATCCACGAACCATTTGACGATGACGCTGGCGTCGAAGACCGCGCTCACCGATCACGATCTTCGCGGATCAGGGCCGTGGAGTCGAGCGACGAGCCCCTCGTCTGCTCACGAGATCGACGGGACGCTTCCTCGAAGCGGGCCTCGACATCCATGGCTTCGCGCGCCGCCATATCCCTGAACTTCTGCTCCAGGGATATGTTCTGCGCCTTCGCCATCACCTTGAGGCGGGCGACGATACGATCATCCAGATCACGCACGAGAACCTGAGCCATACGCTTATGATAGCGTAGCGCTAGCATAGAGGCAAGCTCGTCACCCCTCGCGGTGCATGGCGCAAATCTTGTTGCCCGAAGGATCGCGCAGATAGGCCAGAACCATCGGGCCGTAGGGTCCGTTGCGTTCGCCCGGCGGGTCTTCGATGGCGCGGCCGCCGGCGGCGACGCCCGCGTCGTGGAACGCCTGAACCGCCTCGGCGTCCTTGGCGAAGAAGCCGATGGTGCCGCCATTGGCGTGGCAGGCGGGCTCGCCATCGATGGGCGCCCCAACCGCGAAGGCGCCCAGCCGCGTCCGCCACCAGTAGCGCCCCTTCGGGTCAGGCCCCTGCCCCGGCCCGACGCCAAGCGCGCCAAGCGCAGCATCGTAGAACCGACGCGACGCTTCGATGTCGTTGGCGCCGACGGTGACGTGTGTGAACATGGCGAGCCCTCCTGATCTGTGGCCGGCTAACGATAGCCATGACCGTTTCTTTTGACAACGAGCCCCATCACCAGGGAACGGGCTGACCCTCGCGGTCCAGATAGCGCAGGCCCGGACGCCCTCTCTGGCCCAGGATCACCTCGACCAGTTTGGGAATGCTGTCCTCGATCGTATAGGGCGCATCGGGGCCGCCGAGATCGGTCTTTATCCAGCCGGGCGCCAGCAACAGCAGGGCGCGGGGGTCGTCGGCGTGTCGCGCGGCATAGCTGCGCATCAGCATGTTCAGGGCCGCTTTCGAAGCGCGATAGGCGTCCAGCCCGCCGCCCTTGTTGCTGGCGAGGCTGCCCTGCCCCGAGGACATGACGCCGATCACCCCGTCCTCCGCGACCTGGCCGCCCAGCGCCTCGACCACCTGTAGCGGCGCCCAGGCGTTGATGGCCATCAGGCGAGTGAAGTCATCAAGCGAGGTGGCGGCGATGGAATCGGGCGCATCGGCCACGCCCGCATTGACGAACAGACAGTCGAACCTTCGATCCGAGAGCCGGTCCGAAAGCGCCCTGACTTGGGCGCCGTCCGCGATGTCCAACGCCTCGATTTCTAGCGCCGGATGGTCGGCCGCCAGGGCGTGCAGGGGCGTTGCAGAGGACCGGACGGTGGCGACGACGGACCAGCCCAGCCCCAGGAAGGCCTCGGCCAGGGCCAGGCCCAGCCCCCGCGACGCCCCGATCAGCAGGATGGAGCCCCTCGTCGCCCCTGCCATGGTCAGAACACCACGACGCTGCGGATGCTCTTGCCCTCGTGCATCAGGTCGAAGGCCTTGTTGATGTCTTCCAGCCCGAAGGTGTGGGTGATCATCGGGTCGATCTCGATCTTGCCGTCCATGTACCAGTCGACGATCCTGGGCGTGTCGGTACGGCCGCGCGCGCCGCCGAAGGCCGAACCGCGCCAGACGCGGCCGGTCACCAGTTGGAACGGACGGGTGGCGATCTCCTTGCCGGATTCCGCCACGCCGATGACCACGCTCTCGCCCCAGCCGCGGTGGCAGGCCTCAAGCGCCTGGCGCATGACGACGGTGTTGCCGGTGCAGTCGAAGGTGTAGTCCGCGCCGCCGCCGGTCAGTTCGACCAGATGGGCCACGACGTCAGGCACATCCTTGGGATTGACGAAATGGGTCATGCCGAAGCGACGGCCCCACTCCTCCTTGTCGCCATTGATGTCCACGCCCACGATCATGTCGGCGCCGACCATCTTCAGCCCCTGGATGACGTTCAGGCCGATGCCGCCCAGGCCGAAGACCACGGCGTTGGCGCCCGGCTCGACCTTGGCCGTATTGACCACGGCGCCGACGCCGGTGGTCACGCCGCAACCGACGTAGCAGGCCTTGTCGAACGGCGCGTCCTTGCGGATCTTGGCCAGGGCGATCTCGGGAAGAACCGTGTAGTTCGAGAAGGTCGAGCAACCCATATAGTGGGCGATGGCCTGGCCCTTGTAGGAGAAGCGGCTGGTGCCGTCGGGCATCAGGCCCTTGCCTTGTGTGCCACGGATCGAGGTGCACAGGTTGGTCTTGCGCGACAGGCACGACTTACACTGGCGGCATTCGGGCGTGTACAGCGGGATGACGTGATCCCCAACCTCGACCGAGGTCACGCCCGGCCCCACCTCAACCACCACGCCCGCGCCTTCGTGGCCCAGGATGCTCGGGAAGATGCCCTCCGAGTCCAGACCGTCCAGCGTATAGGCGTCGGTGTGGCAGATGCCGGTGGCCTTGATCTCGACCAGCACCTCGCCCGCGCGCGGCCCTTCCAGATCGACCTCGACGATTTCGAGGGGACGTTTGGCTTCGAACGCAACGGCGGCGCGGGTTTTCATGATCTCAGGTCCTCTGGAGCCCCCATCGCTCGCCGCGCGGCGGCTCGCTGCTTGAGGGGGATTTGGTGCGTTACTACGCCCGTTAGAGCGCGGTCGAAACGGCGACAAACGCAAAACATTATTGCTGAACGGGGATAATCGTGCACGATCATCCGCATGAGCAGCCGCTGGGACGGGATCGACGAGTTCACCGCCGTGGCGGAGCAGGCCAGCTTCTCCGCCGCCGCCAGACGGCTGGGCCTGTCCACATCCGCCGTAAGCCGCGAGATCGCGCGCCTGGAGGATCGGCTGCAGACGCGGCTGCTGAACCGCACGACGCGCCGGGTCGAACTGACCGATGCGGGACGCGACTTCCTGGCCCGCTGCCGCCGCCTGATCGACGAGCGTGACGAGGCCCTGGCCGCCGTCCAGCCCGACGACAGCGCCCCGCGCGGTCTGTTGCGGATGACCTGTTCGGTCTCCTATGGCGAACGGTTCGTGGCCCCGGCGGTCAACCGCTTCGCCCGCGCCCATCCCGAACTGTCCATCGAACTGGACCTGGACAACCGTCTGCGCGACCTGGTCGGCGACGGCTATGATTTGGCGATCCGGTTCGGCCATCTGACCGATTCGCGCCTGATCGCCCGCAGGCTGGCGTCGCGGCGGCTGATCCTGTGCGCCAGTCCCGACTATCTGGCGCGGCGAGGGGCGCCGCGCGATCTGTCCGAGATCGCCAGCCATGACGGACTGCTGGGCTCATCCGAACACTGGCGTTTCACCGAGGGCGGGCGCGAGGTGACCCTGCGCCCGACCGGCCGCTGGCGCTGCAACTCGGGCGCCGCCGTGCTGGATGCGGCGCTGCAGGGTCTGGGCTTGTGCCAACTGCCGGACTTCTATGTGGCCGAGGCCCTGGCGTCGGGCGCCCTCATGCCTGTCCTGCCCGACCATCGACCGCCCGACGAAGGCGTCTGGGCCGTGCATCCCCATCCGCGCCACGTGCCGCCCAAGGTGCGGCTGATGATCGACTGGCTGCGCGCCAGCCTGTCGGTCCGGGCCTGAGCGCCTATTGCGCGGCCTCGTGCGCCTGCACGCGCGACCGGATGTCGGCCAGCACCCCATCCAGTTCAGCCCGATCCAGCAGGCGTCCGTCCCGCACCACCGCATTGATCCGGCGCGTGGCGGCGATGTCGGTCAGCGGGTCGGCGTCCAGCACGATCAGGTCCGCCGCCTTTCCGGGCGCGACCGCGCCGTAACGGTCGCTGACGCCCATCAGGGCCGGGCCGTTGATCACCGACGCCTCCAGCGCCTCACGCGGGGTCAGACCGTTGGCGACGTAGAGGGCCAGTTCGTCGTGCAGCGAAAAGCCGGGATAGTTGAATGAATTCAGGAAGCCCGCGTCCGTCCCCGCCAAGATCCGCACCCCGGCCTCACGCAGCAGGGGCAGGGTCTTCAGGGTCGTCGCCTCGACCTGATGGCGCGCCTGGACCTGTTCGGGCGTCGCGCGGGCCGCGCGCTCAACCCGCCATCCATAGGTGCCGCGAATGCCCGGACCAATATAGGCCAGTTCGGGGTCGCGGCTGTGGTCGTCGCGGTCCAGCCAGGCCAGGGTCGACGATCCATGCTGGGTGGGCGAGGCCATGACGCCCAGTTCGGCCAGGCGGCTATAGACGCGGCGCGCCGTGGCGGGATCGAAGGTCGCGGCATAGCGGGCCATGGCCTCGGCATAGGTGTGGCGCCCGGCCAGATAATCCGCCGAAATCGCCGCCTCGTCGCGCGATCCCGCCTTCATCAGATAGCTGAGGTGTTCGATGGTCGACAGGCCGGCCTCTGCGGCGTCCAGCACCGTGATTCCCATAGGAATATGGCCCGAGGTCTTCATGCCCCGCGCCTTGGCCTGACGCACGGCGTAGAGGAATAATTCGGGCTTAAGGGTGCTGTCGGTGATCTTGACGAAATCCACCTTCAGACCCTGCAGACGGTCCAGGGCCGCGTCGACATCAGCCTCGCCGCCGACCTCGATCACGCCTTTCCAGACCGGCGCGATCCCCTCGATCTTTGGACCGGAGGTGAACAGGCGCGGCCCGATCGGGCGCGGCGGCGCCGCCCGCCAGTCCAGCACCGTCTGAGCCAGGTCGCCCGCCGCATCCCGCACGGCGACCACGCCGTTGGCGACATAGAGGGGCAAGAGGTCGGCGTTTTCGTCCTCCAGACCCGCGCCGCCGAAATGGACATGGTTGTCCCACAGTCCGGGCATCACATAACGGCCCGCCGCCTCATAGGTGCGGGCGGCGGTGAAATTCTGCGCCGCCTCGGCGTCCGGCGTCACGGCGAAGATGTCATGGCCCCTCACCAGGACCGTCTGGCCGGGCGTGACCTGTCCGGTCTTCACATCAATGACATTGGCCGACCGTATCATCAGATCGACGGTCTGAGGCGCTGCAACAGCAGGCGACGGCAGGCCGCATGCCACAACGGCGCTGGCGGCGAGAGCGGACATGAAGGTCAGAATCTGGCGCATGATTGGCTATAGAATCGGTCTTCAGCCTCGCCAAGGCGAAGCCGTCGTCGTCCCCAGCCGGAAACCTGCATGAACCTCGTCATCCTCACCGGCGCCGGCATCTCGGCCGAGAGCGGCGTGCCGACCTTTCGCGCATCGGACGGGCTGTGGTGCGGACACAGGGTCGAGGACGTCGCGACGCCGGAAGGTTACGCCGCCGACCCGGCCCTGGTTCAGGACTTCTACAACCAGCGCCGTCGCCAATTGGCCGAGGTTGAACCCAACGCCGCCCATCGCGCCCTGGCCGATCTGGCGGCGCGCTGGGAGGGGGATTTCATGCTGGTGACCCAGAACGTCGACGACCTGCACGACCGCGCGCACGAGGCGGCGCCCCCCGCGCCGGGATTCGAACTGATCCACATGCATGGCGAACTGCTGAAGGGGCGCTGCACCCGGTCGGGCGTGGTCAGCGACTGGCCCGGCGACATGGCGGCGGACGAACCTTCGCCGGATCACCCGCAAGGCCGCATGCGGCCGCACATCGTCTGGTTCGGGGAAACGCCGCTGCACATGGATCGGATCGAGGCGGCGCTGGCGGCGTGCGACCTGTTCGTGTCGATCGGCACGTCTGGGGCGGTCTATCCGGCGGCGGGGTTCGTGCAGGCGGCGCGCCACGCCGGGGCCCGGACGGTGGAGATCAATCTGGAGCCGACCGCCGGGGCGCGCCTGTTCGACGAGGGCGTCTATGGGCCGGCGACTGTCGCCGTGCCTGGCTTCTTCGACGGTCTGTAGACACGAAGACGGCGGCCGCTGCGAAGCGGCCGCCGTTCCAATGTTCGGCGCCGAAGCGGATCAGGCCAGGACGACGATGGTCACGCGGCGGTTCTGCGACCGGCCTTCGGGCGTATCGTTGGAGGCCACCGGCTGTTCCTGACCATAGGAGATGGTCGCCATACGGTTCAGGGCCACGCCCTGACGGTTCAGGAAGCGACGCACGGCCTCGGCGCGCTGTTCGCCCAGTTGATCGTTATGCTGGGGCGTGCCGGTCGCGTCGGTATAGCCCTGGATTTCCAGATAGACGTTGCGGTTCTCGCTTTGCAGGCGCTGGGCGAACTGGGCCAGACGTTGCTCGGCTTCGGGCGACAGGGCCGCCGCGTCGGTGGGGAATTTCACGGAGTCGTCGGACAGCACCACCTGATAGAGGAACTTGCCCTCGGCCAGCTTGTGGGCGTCGTTGGCGCGCTGAAGCGCCTGGCCCGCCGTGCCTTCGACCGTGGTCACGCGGTTGTCGACGACTTCGACCTGATCACGCACGAAACGATGGCTGGCGCAGCCGCTGGCCGCAAAGCCGAGGGCGATGAGGGCGCCGCCGACGACCGCCGTCCTGAGTTTCGATCTGCTCAAGTTCTGTCTCCTTCTTGCCGGGGGCGCCACGCCCAGTTCATGCGCCAGATGAAAATGGCGTAGGCTGAAAGGCGGAGTAATGACGTGCGTTGGGCAGGAAGATGTCAGCTTGACCATAAGCGAACGGGCGCATTTCAGCGATTTTCGCCAGATCATGGAACCGGCGGGCGAGATGCGACGTTGGTCCGCCAACGGCCATGCCGGAGGGCGGGCCGACTAATCTCGACGAAACCTGAAACGTCGCCCGGTTGTATTGGGCCTGCGCCTCTTTCCTGACGCGCCCGAATGTTTTCAACGGGGCGTCGTGATTTTTTACAGGCGTTTCGTTGCGATGACCATGCGACCAAGGCTGTCGGCCTCATCACGGATCGGCGATTGAGACCGGCGCGGACACGGCGATGGGCGCTGGCGGCGACGCCGATTCTGGCGGCGCACCTGGGCCTGGGTCTGTTGATGACCGGGCAGCCCCCGACCACGCCCGAGCTTTCGGAGCCGCCGTTGGTGATGGTGGAGCTGGTCGATCCGCCCCTGCCGCCCCTGCCGCCCCTGCCGCCGCCGCCGCCGCCCGCTCGCGTGATCGCGCCCCAACCGTCGCCCAAGCCGGACGCGCCAGCCGCCGCCGCGTCCGCCGCACCGCCCAGACCCGCGCCGCAGCGTCGCCCGCCGGCCGTGGCGGCGGCCCGGCCGCGCCCGGTCATGGTCAAGCGCCCGCCCGACGTCGAACCGCTGCACGTCGCCCCCGCCCCGCCGGGGCCGCCCCTGCCCCTGCTGGGTCCGGCCGAGATCGCGGGGGCCCTGACCGTGGGCGCGGGGCCGGGAGGCGGCGGCGGTCAGGGCGTCGGCGCGGGCGTAGGCGCCGGGCCGGGCGGCGCCGGAACAGGGCGCGGCGGCGGATCATGCGACATGGTGCGCTGGGTCCAGGATGCGGTGCGGGACGACCAGGACGTGCGCCGCGCCGTCATCGACGCCGCGCAGCAGATGAACGCCTCCGGTCGCGCCATCCTGGTGTGGAACGGCGACTGGCTGCAGAGCCGAAACCAGTCGGGCAAGGGCCTGGCCGGGGTGCGCCAGGCCATCGCCCTGGAGGTCGCCTTCGCCCCGGCCGAATGCAAGGCCCAGCGCATGACCGGCCTGGCGGTGTTGAAGCTGGAAGACCGCCCCGGCGGCGCGCAACTGGCTTTGGGCAAGGGCAACTGGCGCTGGTCGGACCTGTTGGGGGCGGGTTAGACCGCGCGCGGCCCGACCAGGATGATCCCCGCGCCGACCAGGCAGACCAGCCCGCCCAGCACGTCCCACCGATCAGGCGGCGTCTTTTCGATCACCGCCATCCAGATCAGCGAGGCGCAGATATAGACGCCGCCATAGGCCGCAAAGGCCCGCCCCGCCGCGTCGGTGGGGATCAGGGTCAGCAGCCAGGCGAACGCGATCAAACAGACGACGCCCGGCGCCAGCCACAGCGGCGAACGCTCCAGCTTCAGCCACGCCCAGAAGGCGAAACAGCCGCCGATCTCCGCCAAGGCCGCAAGGGGATAGATGAGGATCGGCGTCATGGGCTTTTCCTACGCCGTCTTTTCCCCCTCCGTCATCCTCGGGCTTGACCCGAGGATCGGATTGTCCGCACGCAAATCGCCGGTGGGATAACCGACGCCTGTCACACCCGATCCTCGGGTCAAGCCCGAGGATGACGGAGGAAGAGGAGGGGCGATCCCCTATTAGTCCGTCTTTTCCTTCGCCGCCCGCTCGGCCGCCAGCTTGGCCAGCACCCGGCCGCGACCGCGCGACAGGGCGTGGATGGCGCCGCGCATGGTGGCGACTTCCTGTTCGGTGAAGGCGGCGCGGCCCAGCATGACGCGCAGGTTCTGGCTCATCGAGCGTTTCTTCTCGGGCGGATAGAAGAAGCCGCCGTTTTCAAGCTCTTCCTCCAGATGCTCGTACATGCCGACCAGCAGGGCGTTAGACGCCGGCGGTTCGCTGTCGCGGAAGCGGGGCGGCGGGGCGTCCAGGATCAGGGTGCGCCATTCATAGGCGTTGATCGCCACGGCCTGGGCCAGATTCAGCGAGTGATGTTTGGGATCAATCGGAATGGTGACGATGCCGGCGCACAGGGCGATGTCGGTCGTCTCCAGACCGGCGCGCTCGCCGCCGAACAGGAGGCCCGTCTTCAGGCCCGAGGCGGTGTCGTCATAGAGAACCCGGCCAGCTTCGCGCGGCGTGCGGACGGGCTGGCGTGTTTCGCGCGGGCGGGCGGTGGTGGCGAAGACGGTGTTCAGGTCGGCGATGGCTTCGGCGACGGTCGAGAACACCCGCACCCCATCCAGCACCCAGTCGGCGCCCGAGGCCGTGGCCCAGGCCCGTTCTTGGGGCCAGCCGTCGCGAGGGCTGACCAGGCGCAGGTCCGTCAAGCCGAAGTTGGCCATGACCCGCGCCACGGCGCCGATGTTCTCGGCCATCTGCGACTTGTCGAGGATGACGGCGGGGGGTGTGAAGTCGGACATGGGCGCTGCTTAACGCCTCGGGCCACGCTCGCAAAGCACCCCTCTTTTTCGTCATCCTCCGGCAAGCCGCGCAGCGGCGCAGACCGGGGGGATGATGAAAGTAAGGGGGCTCAGTCCTCGCCCACCATGGCGATCCAGGGGTCGGCGGTTCCGGCCTCGACCTCGGCGACCTTGACGGCGGGCCAGCCTATGGAGGCGCTGCCGGACGCGGTCCAGGCGGAGACGATGAAGTCGCGCAATTCGCCCGCGCCCGCCGCCAGGCGTTCGTTGACGAAGGCCGCGCCGCGCGGGTCCTGATCCTTGAACCCGCCCGCCTTCTCCAGGCGGTAGAAGGGGATCACCGTGCCCAGGGTGGTCTTCAGATAGGCGACGGTGCGCGTCTTGGGATCAAAGCTGTCAAGCCGGGCGGCCGGCATGGCGGCCTCGATGGCGTCCAGGCGCGCGACGCGGGCGGTGAACTCGCCCTCGAACAAGGCATGGGTCTGACGCGAGTTGGTGAAACCTTCCGGGTTCGGGAAATCGCCCCAGCCGTTGAAGTGAATGCTGGTGTGGTGCGGCTGAGAGCCGTCGCCGACGTAGTGCCCCATGACGCCGATGTCGCGCAGGATCAGGGCCTCGCGACGCAGGCGGTCGGCGCGGTACCAGGCCTGGCGCTCCATGTTCGTCTCGCGCTTCTCGGCGGCGTTCAGCACGCGCCAATAGGCGAAGTCGCGGCCCAGCTGCTGCCAGCCGTCGATCATGGCGTAAGGCAGATATCCGGCGTCATTGACGCTCAGGCCAGCCTTGGTCAGCGCGGTGTCGTATTCGGATTTGAGGCGCGGCAGGTCGTCGATGCTCATGCCGCGCTGGTCAAAGACGCGGCCCTGGTCGTCCAGGTCGATGAAGTGGGCGGTGTCGCGCTCGCGGTCGTGGGGCTGGCCGGCGCCCTTCCAGCGATCGGGCTCGCGCGCCAGCTCGCCCACGTCGGCGATGGCGGACGGCGTGCGCAGGAAGGCGGGCAGATCGTCCGGCAGGGCCCGCATCGCCGCCACCCCGATCAGACGGTGGCCGGTGTTGCCCCAGGCGGTGACGGTGATGGCGGGCGCGACTACGGCGAGCATGGCCACGGCGGCGATGGCGAGACGTTTCATGGGGAGCGACCTCGAAAGACGGGAACGGCTCGCTCTAGCGCATCGTCACGCGCGCCTCCAGCCGCGTCAGGCGTCGGCGGTTTTTACAGGCGCAGGGGGCCCGGCCTCGTCCTCGTTAAGCAGACGGCCTTCGCGGCGGGGCTTGATGTAGGGCGCGGGCTGAGGCGTCGGCATATTGCCGCGCATCAGTTGGCGACCGGCGGTGACGCCGCCGGTCAGCTGCAAGTCCAGACGGGCGTCGTCGCGGCGGCGCACGTCGCCGATAGTCTCGGCCGCCTCACGCTCGTCCAGGCCCAGTTCGACCAGGGCGCGTTCGCCGAACTTCAGGGCGGATTCGAAGGTCTCGCGAATCTGGTAATCAACCCCCGCCTGGATCAGCCGTATCGAATGGCCCCGGTCGAAGGCGCGAGCCATGATCCTGGTGGTCGGGAACTCGGACTTGACCAATTCGACGATGCGGTCGGCGGCCTCGGGCTTGTCGACGCAGACCAGGACGATCTCGGCCTCTTCCGCGCCGGACGCCCGTAGAGTGTGAAGCTGGGTGCCGTCGCCATAATAGACCTTGAACCCGAACTGAGAGGCGGCCTGGATCATCTCCACGTCGTTTTCGATGATGGAGACGTCCACGTCGCGGGCCAGCAGAGGTTGGGACACCACCTGGGCGAAACGGCCGAAGCCAATGATCAGCACCTGGCCGCGCAGGTCCTTGGCGAAATCGACGCCCTCGGCGCTTTCGGCGTCCTGGACCGGATGGGGCGACAGCCGTGCGATCAAGAGCGAGGTCAGGGGCGTCAGGGCCATCGACAGGATGACCACCGCCGACATCATCGCCCCGATCCGGGCGTCGAACAGGCCGGCGGCGACGGCGGCGCCGTAAAGGACGAAGGCGAACTCGCCGCCTTGCGCGAACAGGCCGGCACGCTCGACCGCCTCATGATGCGGGGCTCTGAACAGGCGCGCGATCGCATAGATGCCCACGCCCTTGACCAGCATGAAGGCCACGACGCCGCCGATCACCAGCCGCCAGTCGGCGACCACCACCGACACGTCCAGCGACATGCCGACCGACAGGAAGAACAACCCCAGAAGGATGGCGCGGAACGGCTCCACATCCGCTTCCAGCTGATGGCGGAAGGTGGATTCCGAGAGCAGCACCCCGGCCAGGAAGGCGCCCATCGCCATGGACAGGCCGCCCAGCGACATGGCCCAGGCGGCGCCCACCACCACCAGCAGGGCGGCGGCCGTCATCACCTCGCGTCCGCCGTACCGCGCCAGAAGGCGGAAGATCGGATTGACCGCATACCGGCCCGCCAGCAGCACCCCGCCGACCGCCGCGAGGGCGAAGCCGATGGTCTGCCACAGGGGCGGTGCGTGTTCGGCGGCGCGGCCGGTCAGCGAGGCCAGGACGGCGACGATGGCCAGCAAGGGCACGATGGCCAGGTCTTCCAGCAGCAGGATGGACACCGCGCGCTGGCCCGGCCCGCCAGCGATCTCGCCCCGCTCCTCCAACATCTGCATGATGACGGCCGTGGAGGACAGGACGAAGCCCATGGCCCCCACGAAGGCGACCGAGGGCGAAAAGCCGGCCAGCATGGCCGTGCCCGTCAGGATCAGACCGCAGAACAGGACCTGCGCCGCGCCCAGGCCGAAAATCTCCTTCCGCAGCCCCCACAGCCGTTTGGGCCGCATCTCCAGCCCAATGATGAACAGGAAGATGACCACGCCGAACTCGGCGACATGCAGGATGGTCTGGGGCTCGCGGAACAGTTTCAGGCCGAAGGGGCCGATGGCGAGGCCCGCCGCCAGATAGCCCAGCACCGACCCCAGGCCGATGCGTTTGAACACCGGCACGGCGAGCACGCCTGCCGCCAGCAGGGCCGCCGCCGCGCCCAGATCCAGTCCCGCCGTCGCTTCGGCCATCGCGTGTCCCATCAAGCTTGGCGTCTATTGTGGGGAAGGCCGCGCGCGATTGCGAGAGGACGCGAAAGACACGGCGCGCGATCCGATGTCGGCGCGCGTCGCGGGCGCCACAGTTTCGCCCCAGGACCGAAGATCAGTGTTGTTCAATCAACAACCGGAGGACGTCATGCCCCGTCTGGCCAGGATCGCCGCCCTGTCGCTGCTCAGCATCTCGTTCGCCGCACCGCCGGTCGCCCTGCCCTCCGTGGCTTTGGCCAAACCCCTGGATGGGGAGGCGACGCCGGCGGCCTGCGGCCCGCTGGGCTTCGACCTGGGACAGCCTGCGCCCGTGGTTGCCCCTCCGGTGGTGCGGCGGGTCGGGCCGCCGACACCGCCCATGAACATTGCGCCGACCCGCAGGGAGGACCGCGTTCCCTACGGCGCACCGCCTCCGCCGCCTCCGCCTCCGCCGCCGGCGCCTATGCGGCCGAACGTCATTCAAGGTTCATCGTCAGGGTCAGGCGCGGTGAACGACATCGTCGTATCCGGTTCTCGGGTCATGGCGTCGCCGGGCATGACGCCGCCGCCGGCCGACACCGAACGCTATCCCGACGCCACGCCCAATCCGGTGAAACGGACCAGCGACCAGCCGGTCTCGACCTTCTCCATCGACGTGGACACCGCGTCCTATTCCAATGTGCGCCGCTTCATCAGCGAAGGCCGGACGCCGCCCAAGGACGCGGTGCGGGTCGAGGAGCTGATCAACGCCTTCGACTACGACTACGCCCGGCCCACGTCGCAGAGCCAGCCGTTCGCCGTCACGACGGCCGTCGCGGCCTCGCCCTGGGCGACGGGCCGGCAGATCGTGCACATCGGCCTTCAAGGATATGAACTGCCGACGGACCAGCAGCGGCCGCTGAACCTGACCTTCCTGGTCGATGTGTCGGGGTCGATGCGGTCGCCCGACAAGCTGGACCTGGCCAAGAAGGCGATGAACCTGGCCATCGACCGGCTGCGGCCCCAGGACACCCTGGCCGTCACCTACTACGCCGAGGGGGCGGGCACGACGCTGCAGCCGACGCCCGGCGACCAGAAGCTGAAGATGCGCTGCGCGGTGGCCAGCCTGCGCGCATCCGGCGGCACGGCCGGGGCGACCGGCATGACCAACGCCTATGACCAGGCCCAGGCCAGCTTCGCCCGCGACAAGGTCAACCGCATCCTGATGTTCACCGACGGCGACTTCAACGTCGGCGTCACCGACGACAAGCGGCTGGAGGACTATGTCGCCGACAAGCGCGGGACCGGCGTCTATCTGTCGGTCTATGGCTTCGGACGCGGCAACTATCAGGATGCGCGGATGCAGGCCATCGCCCAGGCCGGCAATGGGGTCGCGGCCTATGTCGGGGACCTGAGGGATGCGCGTCGCCTGTTCGGCCCGGCGTTCGACAAGGGCGCCTTCCCCATCGCCGACGACGTCAAGATACAGGTCGAGTTCAACCCCGCCCGCGTCGCCGAATGGCGTCTGATCGGCTATGAGACCCGGCTGCTGAACGAGCAGGACTTCAACAACGACCAGGTCGACGCAGGCGAGGTCGGATCGGGCGCCAGCGTCACGGCCCTGTACGAGATCACCCCGGTCGGCGGGCCGGCCCAGATCGGCGAGCGCCGCTATCCCGACAATCGGATCGGCGTGGGCGGCGGCGATCCGAACGGCGAGATCGGCTTCATCCAGGTGCGTTACAAACAGCCGGGCCAGAGCCGGTCGGACTTGATCCAGCAGCCCCTGACCAATCGCACGACCGGCCCCGTCAGCGCCCAGCCGCCCGAGGCCACGCGGTGGGCGCTGGCCGTCGCCGCCTTCGGGCAGAAGCTGCGGGGCGATCCGTGGATGGCCGGCGATTATGGCTGGGACCGGATATTGGATCAGGCGCAAGGGGCCAGGGGCGACGATCCCTATGGCGACCGTGCCGAATTCGTCCAACTGGTGCGGGCGGCCGAGACCCTGCCCCCGCGGCGAACGCCCTGATCGGAACCGCCACGCTCGCGGCGGGTTTTCAGCGCAACCTTCAGCTCAGGAAACCCGCCATGAAAATTCGCGACGTGATGACCAAGGACGTTCACCTGGCCCGCCCCGGCGACACCCTTCAGGACGTCGCCAGCCGCATGGCCAAGGGCGGCTTCGGCTTCGTGCCCGTGGCGGACGGCGATCAGTTGATCGGCACGATCACCGACCGCGACATCGTGGTGCGCGCCCTGGCGACCGGCGCCGCGCCGTCGGCGACGGTGGTGGAGTTCATCACCCGCGACGCCCAGACCGTGCTGGACACCGACGACCTGAAGGTCGTGCTGGATCTGATGGGATCGAAGCAGATCCGCCGTGCGCCCGTGGTGGACAAGCACGGCCGCGTGGTAGGCGTGGTGTCGCTCGGCGACCTGTCGACGCGGGTGAAGGAGAAATACGCCGGCGAGACGCTGGAAAGCATCTCGCGTTAAGGTCTGCGTAACCGCGCCCTGACACCGCGCGTCAACGATCGTCATCCATCCTGGCCGTTGGTTTCGGAGAATGGCATGGCGCGCGCGCAGTTCCAGAAGGGTCAAAAGGTCTGGGTCGAGTGCGTCGGCGCCTGGGCGTTCGTCGAACAGGTTCAGCCTGTCTGGGCCAAGGGGTTCGACGAGCCCGTGCGCGTCACCTACGACGTCGGTCTGGGGCGCGAGTTCACGGCCAACGAACTGATGCTGGCCGCCGACGATCCCGGCGCGGACCAGGGCGGCGGCGACTGGCGCGTGCTGCGCGCCCGCAACAAGTGGCAACAGCCTGAGGATTGCCTGCATCACCCCCAGCCCGGCACCTATCCGGTGGTCGTGACGGACCGCGCCGACTGGGGCGGCTGGCGCGTGCCGGGCGCCGAATACGACCGCGACCCCCAGCAGATCGAGCGTCAGGCGCGTCTGATCGCGTGCGCGCCCCAACTGATGCAGGTGGCGCAGGGTCTGGTGGACCTGGTGTCGGAAAACCCCGACGACGCCCCGCCCGCCGTACTGGGCCTGGCGCGGCAGGCCCGCGGCCTGCTGCAGGGCGTGAACCGGGTGCTGGAAGCCGCGCCCGAGCGCCTGCCAGCCCCGGCCGTCCTGGCCTAAATCGGCCGAAAAGACCCCGCGAAGGGTCGACACGAATCCGCGACGCAGCCTAGATTCCCGTCTCAGCCGGTATTGGTCGGGAGGGGTGGCTTGCGCGACGCGGAGCGGCGGGAACATGGGCGAGGGCGGCGCGCGTCCGACCGCGCCCCTGGCGCGCCCGCCTGGCTGCGCATCGGCGTGCTGGTCGCCGCCCTTCTGTCCACGGGCTTTGGGCTTCTGGCGTCTCGTGAAATCAGTCGGCCAGCGCGCGAGGCGGATCGACTGACGGCCGAGAACCTGATGCTGAACGCCGGCCTGGCCGCCAGCCGCATCGAGGTCCTGACGCGCGCGGCCGACGCGGGCCTGACCGCAGCCGCCGCCGCCGCAGGCCGCCCCGCCGTGGAAATGATCGATGCCGCACGTCGCGCGGCGCCGGATGTCGGCTTCACCCTGATCGGGCCGGACGAAACGGTGCTAGCCCAGGCGGGCGACGGCGCCCTGCCCGCCGCCTCGGCCCTGACCCCAGCCGGTCGTCTGGAGGCGCGCATCACCGCGCCGCTGGCCGAGGCGAAGGGCGTGCGGATCGTCTCGCCCGCCGGCGTGGTTCTGGCGTCGCCCCGCGCCGCCGAGATCGGCCAGCCGATCCGCGCCCTGATCGGCGCGGACATCGCGACGCTTGCGCCCCTGACCGCGCCCGCCCCCCTGTCCATCGGCGGCCAAAACCGGCTGACGGCGACGGCGCGCGCGGGGGCGCAGGGCCCCTATGTCGTGGCGGTGTCAGACGATGCGACGGCGGGGATGATGGACGACGCCTGGCTGATCGGCGCGCCGCTGCTGCTGGGTCTGGCGGTCATAGGTCTGTTCGGCCTTTACGGCCTGCGCCGCAATCGCCAGCACCGCGAGCGGATCGCCACCGAAAAGCGGTTCCGCATCGCCGTGGAGGCCGCGCGGTGCGGCGTGTGGGAGTGGGATCTGGCCAGGAACGAGGTGTCCCTGTCCGACTATATGGCGACCCTTTTGGGCTTCTCACGCGGGGGCGCGGCCGAGGCGGAGGAGGTGATCGCCCGCGTCCATCCCCGTTTCCACGAGGATTTCCGCCACGCCCTGCGCCAGGCGGCGGCCTATGGCGCGTTCGAGATCACCTTCCCCGTACCCGGCGCGGACGGGCGCACGCGCTGGATCGACGCGCGAGGCCAGGCGCGCGGCCCGCGCGGCGACACAGGCTTTACGGCCATTCTGGGCGTGGCGCTGGACATCACCGAGGCCCGTCGCGCCAGGGCCGCCGCCCAGGCCGCCGAGAGCCGCCTGCGCGACGGGGTGGAAAGCATTTCCGAGGCCTTCGTCCTGTTCGACCGTCAAGGTCGGCTGATCCTGTGGAACCAGGCGTTCGAGGACGCCTTCGGCTTTGGGCGCGGCGTCGTGCGGCGCGGGGCGCTGAAGGACGAGTTGAACCGCATCGCCGCCCTGGCCATCAAGGCCGAGCATCCGCCGGCCGGCGGCCGGGCGGGGCTGCGCGAGGTCGAACTGCACGACGGGCGCTGGCTGCAGCTGTCGGAACGTTTCACCTCCGAGGGCGGCTCGGTCGTCACCGCCGCCGACATCACCGCCATCAAGCGCGAGGAGGCCGAGCGCCGTCGCGCCGCCGACGACCTGCGCGCCACGGTCGATCAATTGGAATCCAGCCAGGAGAAGCTGTCGCTGCTGGCCCGCAAATACGAGGTCGCCATGACCCGGGCCGAGGCCGCCAACCAGGCCAAGTCCGAGTTCCTGGCGAACATGAGCCACGAGTTGCGGACCCCGCTGAACGCCATCAACGGTTTCTCGGAGATCATGGCCAGCGAGCTGTTCGGGCCGCTGAACGAGAAATACAAGGGCTACGCCGCCGACATCCTGAAATCGGGCCAGCATCTGCTCAGCCTGATCAACGACGTCTTGGACATGGCCAAGATCGAGGCCGGCAAGATGACCCTGCACTATGAGGCCGTGTCGTTGCAGGCGGTGTGCGAGGACGCGGTGCGCCTGATGCGCGGCAAGGTGCAGGACGCGGGGCTGACGATCGCGGTCGAGGCCGACGACCTGCCCGACATCGAGGCCGATCAGCGCGGCGTCAAACAGGTGATGCTGAACCTGATCTCCAACGCGGTGAAGTTCACGCCCGAGGGCGGGTCCATCGTCGTGTCGCTGCAACCGTTCCAGGGACCGGCGGGCGAGGGGCGCGTCCGCGTCGCCTGCGCCGACACCGGCATCGGCATCGCGCCCGAGGACCTGGTGCGCCTGGCGCGCCCGTTCGAACAGGTCGAGGGCCAGCATTCCAAGACCACCCAAGGCACCGGCCTGGGCCTTGCCCTGACCAAGTCCCTGATCGAAATGCACGGCGGTCAGCTGAGCATGGAAAGCCAGCCGGGCGTCGGCACCGTGGTCAGCTTCGACCTGCCGGTGAAACGCCCCGATCAGACGGTGCAGCCGATCCGGGCGGCGTTCGCGGCTTAGGGCGTTTCTCCATCGAAGCAGGGATTATCTAGCTTCAAAAAGGCCAATTGTGACGTAGGGCATGCGAAAAACTTATCCCCAAACAACCTCACCCTTCGCAACCACAAGTTTACAATAGCTGTGCGATCTGCATCGCCGCATTGATAACTGGAAAACGCTGCATGACTGTCGATTGGTCGACTACCACGGATTGGGTTCAAGCTGTTGGAAGCATAGCTGCGGTTTGGGCAGCATTTGCAATTTTCTCCCGACAAAACAGAGAGCATATCGCCCGAGAGAAAGATGCTGCCGAAGCAAAGATTACCGCTGTTCGCGCCGTGCTAACACGCTCCTATGAAGCTGTCAGGCGAGCGCATTCTAAAATGACGCGGAACGCTAAGGCGACGTTCGCCCTCGGGAATGTCAGCGCCACCGAAGAAGACTTAGACGAGTGCATTGATCTGCTCTGCAATGTCCCATTGTTCGAAATGCCTAGTACCGACCTCGTGACACGAGTGATGGACGCCAGGTACTGGTTGATCACCGCCCGTCGACGAACTGAGAAGGTGCGTCAAACCCTTGAGAAAGGCACTTCGATGGATAAGGATCTCTACAAGGTCCCGCTTGAACACCTGACCAAAGCCGCGGACTTCTGAGGCGCTTTAAACCAACTCCACGCCCATCGCTGTCGCTTCGCCGCCCCCGATGCAGAGGGCGGCCATGCCTTTGGTCTTGCCGTGGGCCTTCAGGGCGGACAGGAGGGTGGTCAGGACGCGGGCGCCCGATGCGCCGAGCGGGTGGCCCAGGGCGCAGGCGCCGCCGTTGACGTTGATCTTGTCGTGGGGGATGCCCAGTTCCTGCATGGCGATCATCGGCACGATGGCGAAGGCTTCGTTGACTTCCCACAGATCGACGTCGTCGGCGGTCCAGCCCGCCTTCTTCAGCGCCTTCTGCAGGGCGAAGACCGGGGCGGTGGTGAACAGGTGCGGTTCGTGGGCGTGGGCCGCCTGGCTCACCACGCGGGCGACGGGCGTCAGGCCCAGGGCCTCGGCCGTCGACTGGCGCATCATGACCAGGGCGGCGGCGCCGTCCGAGATCGAGGCGGCGGAAGCGGCGGTGATGGTGCCGTCCTTGCCGAAGGCGGGCTTCAGATTGGGGATCTTGGACGGGTCGGACTTGGTCGGCTGTTCGTCGCGGTCGACGGTGATCGGACCTTTGCGGGTCTTGACCTCGACCGGCGCGATCTCGGCGTTGAAATCGCCGGAATCCTGCGCCCGCTTGGCGCGTCCGGCGCTTTCGATGGCGTAGGCGTCCTGCTGCTCGCGCGTGAACTGATAGACCTTGGCCGTGTCCTCGGCGAACTGACCCATCAGCTTGCCGGGGGTGTAGGCGTCCTCCAGCCCGTCCAGATACATGCTGTCGGAAATGACGTCGTGGCCGATGCGCGCGCCGCCGCGGTGCTTCTGCATCAGATAGGGGGCGTTGGTCATGGACTCCATGCCGCCCGCCACGATGACGTCTGCGGAACCGGCGGCCAGGGCGTCATGCGCCATCATCGCCGCCTGCATCCCTGAACCGCACATCTTGTTGATGGTGGTCGCCTCAGCCGAGACGGGCAGGCCCGCGCCCATGCCCGCCTGGCGCGCCGGGGCCTGGCCCAGACCGGCGGGCAGGACGCAGCCCATGATGATCTGCTCGACCTTGGCGGCGTCCAGACCGGCCCGCTCCAGCGCCGCCTTCACCGCTGCGGCGCCCAGGTCGGTGGACTTGGCGTCCGACAGCGCGCCCTGAAAACCGCCCATCGGGGTGCGGGCGTAGGAGACGATGACGACGGGATCGGCGGACGACATGGCGGTTTCCTGTTTAATCTTGGAAAGACAGATAGCGAACCGACCGGATCAGGAGAAGTGCAGTCGGCGATACTTGCCCCGGAAATAAAGCAGCGGGTCGCGGCGCGGTTCGAACCGGGCGCGGGTGACGCGGCCGATGAAGACCAGATGGTCGCCCGCCTCTACGATCTGGTCGGTGGCGCATTCGAAACTGGCCAAGGCGCCCGACAGAATGGGGGCGCCGGTGTCCCAGGCCTCCCACGCCACGTCCTGGAACCGGTCGCCGGGGCGCGCGAAGGCGCCCGACGTCGGTTGCTGGCCGATGTGCAGGACATTGATGGCGAAATGCGCCGCCTGGCGGAACCGCTCCACATTGGCGGACGACCGGGCCAGGCAGAAGAGGATCAGCGGCGGGTCCAGCGACACCGAGGAGAAGGAGTTGGCCGTCAGGCCGATGGGCTGCCCCTCCTCGTCCAAGGTCGTGACCACCGTCACCCCCGTCGCGAAACAGCCCAGTGCGTCCCGCAGGGTGCGCGGGTCGGACCCGGCGTGATAGTGCAGCGCCTCGCGCGGGGCATGACGTTCCAGAAAGCCGATCAGGGCGTCTTCCGCCTCGCTGGTGTCAGCGCCGTCGTCGCGGGCCATGAGCCGAACGGGCAGGTCGAGCGCCGCAGGGTCCGGTGGCGACTGCACCGGCGCATCGGAGGCCGAGATCACCAGACAACTGGCCAGGGCCGCGCCGGTGACCTGCAGCGCCGGGATCACGGACGGCAAGCTGGCCTCGGCGCAGATCAGGGCGGGGCGGGACGGCAAATCGGTCAAGAGGCGCCGAAGCTGGCCCGTCGGATCGTCCGCCCTATCGAAGGCGGGGGCGATCAGGACGTGGCGGCCGGCCTCCGTCAGCGCACGCACCGACCGCCGCCAGTCGCCGAACAGGGCGTCGGGCCGACCGATCAGCAGCACGATGGGATCCTCGGGATCGCCCCAGCTTTCGACGTCCTGGCCCCCGATGCGGGGCGGCGATTGGGTCATGGCGTCAGAACGGTCCGGTCACGGGGGCAACGGCCTCTCATAAGGGAAGTGGACGGGTCGATGCTAGCGGCGGCGGCCGGTTCGGCGGCAACCAAGCGCGCCGACCGTCGTTCTTTCGGCTCGAAACAGAACACGAAGGCTATCTATCATGACCTCTCCCCGCACCGTTCCGACCCGTCTGGCGCTGGCCGGCGCCACCGCCCTGGGCCTGACGCTGACGGCCGGCGCCGCCTCGGCCCAGACCCCGACCAATCAGGATCGACTGGGGGCCGTCGTCGGCGCCCTGTTCGGCGACCGGCTGGGCTTATCGGCCATGGACCAGGCCTGGCTGCGCGGCGGTCGGCCCTTACGTGACGGCCAGACGCAGTTCACCGGCCGGGTGGATGCTGGCGTCCGCGCCGGAACCGTGTCCGCCTCGGCCGCCACGCGGTTGAGGGCCGACTACACCGCCCTGGTCGATCTGGAGAATCGCTACGCCGCCGACGGCATTTCGGC
Source organism: Brevundimonas sp. EYE_349 (assembly GCF_023147505.1). GTDB lineage: Bacteria > Pseudomonadota > Alphaproteobacteria > Caulobacterales > Caulobacteraceae > Brevundimonas. The sequence goes on from NZ_JAHXPB010000003.1 coordinate 60,605, forward strand.
CCAGGAACGCGCCGATCTGAACGCGCGCTACACCGCCCTGACCCAGACGCTGGACTCGGGCGCGGCGGGCTATGGCGACGTCAGCACAGTCGCGGAAGGCCGCGCCGCCTTCGACGCGCGGGTCGACGCCGCCGTCACGGCGCGCCGCATCACGCGCACCGAGGCCACGCGCCTGAAGGCCGATTATCAGGCGCTTATCCAGGTCGAGAACCGCTATAAGGCCGACGGCTCGATCAATGCGACGGAGCGCGCCGATCTGGACGCGCGCCTGGATGCGCTGGACCTGCGCGTCGGCGACGGCCCGGCCGGCCAGACGCCGACCACCGCCCTGCCCGCCCGCACCCGCCTGGCGAACCTGGAAGCCAGCGTGACGACGGCCGAACGCGCCGGCGCCGTCACCCGCGCCGACGCGGCCGACATCCGGGTTGAACTGGGCGACCTGACGCGTCTGGAAGCCGCCTACAGCCGCACCAGCCCGTCCTCGGACGACACCGCCTATCTGACCCGCCGCATCGGCGATTTGGAAAGCCGCGTCCGCCGCTGATCGAAGACGTCGCCCCGGGCCGGATGATCGGCCTGGGGCGTGGCGTCAGACCGCTTCGGCCCGAACCTGCATGACCAGCGACAAGGTCTGTCCCGGCGCCAGAACGGTCAGGCCATGGTCCTCGTCCCTCGGGGCGTTGTGAGCGTCGGGACGGTGGGTGACAGGTTCCACGCATACGAAGTCGGCCACGACCGGGGCGTAAACCTGCACCCATCGCGCCGGGGCTTCGGACGATAGGATGATGCGCCGGTCGGCGCCGCTCAGGACGGCGGCGCCGTCCCACCCCGCATAGGCATGATCCACAAAGGACGCGGCCTTCAAGGCCCGCCCCCCGGACCAATCGGCGACCGCGCCCGGCTGGACCAGACGATGCGGTATCGCCCGGTCGTCGGTCGCCCAGACTCCGGTGGCGTTCAGCGTCAGAACCGCATCGGCGGATCGATGGAAATAGGGGTGCAGGCCCAGGCCCGCCGGCATCGCCTCGTCGCCCGTATTGATGATGGTCAGGGTGATCGTCAGCCCGTCCGGCGCCAGCGAAACATGCTGATGCGCGCGCCACGGCCAGGGCCAGCCCTCAGGATCGCCCGGCCACTCCAGCTCCATCTCGACCGCTTCTGGCGTCTGGCGCGTCACGGTCCATGATGAAAGCCACCCGTCCCCATGCAGGGCGTGCGGGGCGAACCGCTCCAGCGGGGTCAGCCGGACGGACCGGCCGCCGAACGCAAAGCGGCCGTCCGCGATCCGGTTGGCGTAGGGGACCAGAGGAAAACAGGCCGTCTGCAGAATGTCTTCGCCCGCGTCCGGCGTCGGCCGAAATACCGGACGGCCCAGCCAATCCAGACTGAGCATCGCCCCGCCTCGTTCCGGCGCCACGGTCGCGCGCCAGTCCCCGGCCTGAAGGACGATCACAGGCGTATCCGATGGAGCGCCAGGCCGGGCGTCTCGACCCGGACGTGATAAAGCCCGCCCAGGGTCGGTTGTTCGGCGCGCTTGTCCGCATTCCCCAGCCAGGCCGTGGTCATATAGAGGTCGCGCAGGTCAGGCCCGCCAAAGGCCGCCTTGGTCACCGTCTGAACCGGCGCTTCGATCTTGGCCAGAGGCGCGCCGTCGGGCGCGAAACGCGCCACGCCCCAGCCGTTGAACAGGCCGACATGCAGCACCCCGTCGGCGTCCATGCTAGGTCCGTCGGCATAGCCGTCCTCGGTCATGGCGAAGACGCGGCGGTTAGACAGGGCGCCCGCCTCATGATCGAACGCCAAAATCGTCTTCTTCACCGTGTCGTGGTGATAGAGGGTTCGGGCGTCCGGGCTGAGGCAGGGGCCGTTGGTGACGCCATAGCCGTCGTCGTGGCGCGTCAACTCGCCCCGGAACCAGCGATAGAGGGCCCCGCTCTCGACCTGTTCGCTGTCGTCCATCGAACCGAACCACAGCGAGCCGTCGGGCGCCACGAAGCCGTCGTTCAGCCGGTTCTGCGGTCGGTCCTCTTCCACCGGCTGAAAGCGCGAGAAATCGCCTTCGTCGGGATGGAAGCGATACAGGCCGCCACGCACGCCGCAGACCAGCGACCCGTCCTCGGCCGGCAGGGCGAATCCGGTCTGGTCAGGCGTGTCCCAGGACCGCTTTTCGCCCGTCGTCGGCGTATAGCGGTGCAGCTTGCGGCCCTTGATATCGACGAACCACAACACCTGGCGCTCGACATCCCAGACCGGGCCTTCGCCCAGTTCCGCCTGGAGATCCCAGACAAGTTCGGGCATGCTGCTGCTCATTGGCTTGGAAACTCCATCGTTCGCGCCGGTCGAAGCACGAGACGTCGACGTCGGTTTAGTGGTTGTCGCGCGGCAGGCCCAGGGTGTCGACGATGCGGTGGTATTTGACGGCGGGTTCCAGCACAGCGCCGGTCTCCAGTTGTCCGACCACGGCGCGCTGCATCTCCTGCCAGGGCGTCTGGGAGGCGGGATAGCTGTAGCCGCCCGCCGCCTCGAACGCCTGGCGACGTTCGGCCAGTTCCTGATCCGAGATCAGGATGTCGGCGCGACCCGTGTTCAGGTCGATGCGCACCCGGTCGCCGGTCTTCAACAGGGCGATGTTGCCCCCAGCCGCTGCTTCGGGCGAGGCGTTCAGGATGGAAGGGGAGCCGGAGGTGCCCGACTGACGCCCGTCGCCGATACAGGCCAGGGCGCTGACGCCCTTTTTGATCAGATAGGCCGGCGGCCGCATGTTCACGACCTCGGCCGCACCCGGATAGCCGATGGGACCAGCGCCGCGCATGAAGAGCAGGGTCTGCTCTGTGACGCCCAGGCTCTCGTCGTCGATGCGGTGGTGGTAATCCTCTGGCCCGTCGAACACCACGGCGGGGCCTTCGAAGGCGTTCGGGTCTTCGGGATTGGACAGATAGCGTTCGCGGAACTCGGGCGAGATCACGCTCAGCTTCATGATGGCCGAGTTGAACAGGTTTCCGCTGAAGACGACGAAGCCGGCGTCAGTCTTGATCGGGGCGTCGAAGGTCTTGATGACGTCGGGCAGGACGATCTCGGCGCCCTTGCAGTTTTCGCCCATGGTCTTGCCGGTGACGGTCAGGGCGTCTTCGCGGATCAGTCCCTGTTTCATCAGTTCCGACACCACCGCCGGCACGCCGCCGGCGTGGAAATAGTCCTCGCCCAGATATTCGCCGGCGGGCTGGAGGTTGACCAGCAGCGGCACGTGCAGCCCCTCGGTCTGCCAGTCCTGCAGCGGCACGTCGACGTGGGCGTGGCGGGCCAGGGCGGTGAGATGGATCGGGGCGTTGGTGGAGCCGCCGATGGCGGAGTTGACAACGATGGCGTTGTGGAAGGCGTCCTTCGTCAGGATGTCGGACGGCTTCAGATCCTCGCGCACCATCTCCACGATGCGCAGGCCCGTTTCGTAGGCCGACTGGGCGCGCTCGCGATAGGGCGCCGGAATGGCGGCCGAACCGGGCAGCGACATGCCCAGGGCCTCGGCCAGCGAGTTCATCGTCGTCGCCGTACCCATGGTGTTGCAATAGCCGACCGACGGGGCGGACGAGGCCACCAGTTCGATGAAGCCGTCATAGTCGATCTCTCCGGCCGCCATCATCTGACGCGCCTTCCAGATGATGGTGCCGGACCCGGTGCGCTCGCCCTTGTGCCAACCGTTCAGCATGGGGCCGACCGACAGGGCGATGGCGGGAATGTCCACGGTGGCGGCGGCCATCAGGCAGGCGGGCGTGGTCTTGTCGCAGCCGATGGTCAGGACGACGCCGTCCAGCGGATAGCCGTAGAGGCTCTCCACCAGCCCCAGATAGGCCAGGTTGCGGTCCAGGCCCGCCGTTGGCCGTTTGCCGGTTTCCTGGATGGGGTGAACCGGAAACTCCATGGCGATGCCGCCCGCCTCGCGGATGCCCTCGCGCACCCGCTCGGCCAGGACCAGGTGATGGCGGTTGCACGGCGACAGGTCCGAGCCGGTCTGGGCGATGCCGATGATCGGCTTGCCGGACTGCAGCTCCCTGCGCGTCAGGCCGTAGTTCAGATAGCGCTCCAAATACAGCGCCGTCATGTCCGGGTTCTCGGGGTTGTCGAACCAGGCGCGGCTGCGGAGCGGCTTCTTGGGCTTTGAGGTGTCGGTCATTCAGGTCCAGCCGCCGTCGACGACATAGTGTTGATTGGTGATCGCCCCCGCCTCGTCAGAGCTCATGAAGACGACGACGCGGGCGATGTCGTCGGGCACGAGCCGGCGCTTCAGGCACTGGTTGGCGTAGATGTCTTTCTCGGTCTCCGGCGTGACCCACAGCTCCAGCTGGCGCTCGGTCATGATCCAGCCGGGTGCGACGGCGTTCACCCGCACGCCGAAACCGCCGAAGTCGCGCGCCAGCGAGCGGGTCAGCCCGATCACCGCGGACTTGCACGCCGTATAGGCCGCCATGCCGCCCTGGCCGATGACCCAGGAGGTCGAGCCCAGATTGACGATGGCGCCCTTCCCCGTCGCCTTCATGTCCGGCAGCACGGCCTGGGCGGCGAAGAACTGGTGCTTCAGGTTCACGGCCATGCGGCCGTCCCAATAGTCCTCGGTGACGTCCAGCGTCTCGTGACGCTCGTCGTGGGCGGCGTTGTTGATCAGGATGTCGATGGGGCCGAAGGCGTCGCGGACCGTCTGGATGGCCGCCTTCAGCGCGGAAATGTCGGTCAGGTCACAGGCTGCGAACCGGGCGCCGGCGCCGAGCTCGGCCGCCATGGCCTCGCCGCGCGCCGTGTCGATGTCGAGAAAGCCGACCCTCGCCCCCTGGGCGTGAAACGCGCGAACGATCGCCGCGCCGATGCCGCCGGCGCCGCCCGTGACGATGACCACCTTGTCTTTCAGGTCCGAATAGATGGCGGCCATCAGCGTTCTCGCGCCTCCCAACGCCCGCCAACAAGGCCGACGCGCGACATTTCACAAATGAAAGTCGTTACTGTCAGCGAAAATGACGGGCGTCGACGATGGTGTCAACGGCGTTTGATCACGCCTGCGAAACCGCGCTCATCTGAGAAGAAATCGCCGAGGCGGCGCCCACCAACCGGGAGGCCGCTTCATCCTTGGTGCAAAGCATCGGCGCCTGCTCGATGAAGGGAGTGATCAGGGTGGCGATCACGCCGTCCGCCCCCATGATCGGCGCCACCAGATCGGTCACGCCCTTCACGAAGTCGCTGGCGCGCTCGACATGATCGCCCTGAGTCATGGCCATCGCGCGTTCGATGAAGGCTTCGACAGCCTCTGGCCCGTGTTGGGCGACAAGGCGGGCCTTCAGATGCGCGCGCGCCTGATCGTTGGCGCGCGAATAGAACATCAGGCCGGAGGTGGCGTGCAGGATGCTGCGGCGATAACCGATCCGCACCGAATACCCCAGGTCGCCAGGGCTCTCGATGCGGGCGATCACCACGATCTGGTCGCCCGAAGGCACCACCAGATGGCAGGACTGCAGGGTTTCAGCGGCCAGGTCCCGCATCGCCGGCAGGGCGACATCGGCCAACGACTTAATCGGCGCCTGAGTCATGCCCAGCGTGAACAAGCGGTTGGTCAGGCTGTAACCGTCCGAGGACTGTTCGATATAGCCGCGAAACTCCAGCACCTGGATCATGCGGAACAGTTCGCTGACCGACCGGCCCAGCGTGACCGACATCTGCGACGGGGTCATAGCCTGCCCCTGAGCCGACAACAGTTCCAGCACGTCCAGCCCCTTTTCCAGCGCAGGGGCCCGGTATTTTCTCTCGTCGTCGGGAGGCAGATCCGTCATGGTGATCCTGTCGCAAACGGTTGCGGCGCACGCTCGCCCATGTCGAGCCTGAAATCCAGCGCCAAGCCCGCTAGATTACCGCAGATGAAACTGCGGCGCATATATAAAATCCCGTTGCGGGAATGTCAGGCCTGACATAGGCTGCGTTCGAACGCTCGATTTCAGGGCGCAGGGGGAATACGCACCATGTCGCTCGCGGGCATCGATCTGGCGATCCTGGCCATCTACGCCGTCTTCATCTTCGGCCTGGCCCAGTGGGTGTCGCGAAGCAAGAGCGGCGAGCAGAAGACATCAACCGACTATTTCATGGCGTCCAAGAGCCTGCCGTGGTGGGCCATCGGCGCGTCCCTGATCGCCGCCAACATATCGGCCGAACAGATCATCGGCATGAGCGGATCGGGCTATGTGATCGGCCTGGGCATCGCGTCATATGAATGGATGGCGGCGCTGACCCTGCTGATCGTGGGCAAGTTCTTCCTGCCGATCTTCCTGCGCAACGAGATCGTCACCATGCCGCAGTTCCTGCAGCAGCGGTACGGACCGACGATCCGCAACGTGATGGCGGTGTTCTGGCTGCTGCTCTACGTTTTCGTCAACGTGACCTCGATCCTGTGGCTGGGCGCCATCGCGGTGCACACCGTCACGGGCTTCAACCAGGACTACGCCATCATCGCCATCGGCGTCTTCGCCCTGGCCTATCAACTGTGGGGCGGGCTGAAGGCCGTGGCCCTGACCGACATCGTGCAGGTGGCTCTGCTGGTCTGCGGCGGTCTGATCATCGGCTTCATCGCCCTGTCGACCATCGGCGGCGCGGGCGGCGCCGTGGCGGGCTTCCACACCCTGCTGACCGAGTTCCCTGACAAGTTCGACATGATCCTGTCCAAGGACAATCCGCACTATCAGGAACTGCCGGGCATCGCCGTTCTGCTGGGCGGCCTGTGGGTCATGAACATCAGCTACTGGGGCTTCAACCAGTACATCATCCAGCGCGCCCTGGCCGCCAAGTCGCTGCCGGAAGCGCAGAAAGGCATCGCCTTCGCCGCCTATCTGAAGCTGCTGATGCCGGTGATCGTGGTGCTGCCGGGCATGGCCGCCCTGATCCTGGCCCCCAATCTGGCCGCGCCGGACCAGGCCTATCCGACCATGATGAACCTTCTGCCGGTGGGTCTGAAGGGTCTGGTCTTCGCGGCCCTGATCGCCGCCATCATCGCCTCGCTGGCGTCCAAGGTGAACTCGATCTCCACCATCTTCACCCTGGATCTCTACGCCAAGATTCGGAAGGACACGCCCGAGCATCAGTTGGTCACGGTCGGTCGCATCGCCGCCGTCGCCGCCGTCATCATCGGCATCCTGACCGCCCGTCCGCTGCTGGGCGGTTTCGATCAGGCGTTCCAGTTCATCCAGGAGTTCACCGGCTTCTTCACCCCCGGCATCGTGGTCATCTTCATGCTGGGCCTGTTCTGGAAGCGGGCGTCCGAAGCCGGCGCCCTGACCGCCGCCGTCGGCTCGGTCGCGTTGTCGGCCATCTTCTGGTGGCTGCAGGAGACGGGGCAGTTCATCTTCCCCTTCATGAACCGGGTCGGCGTTGTCTTCGTCGTCTCCCTGATCGCGGCGGTCGTCGTGTCCCTGCTGGTCCCGGCCAAGCCCGACGCGATGAAGATCAAGCTGGACCAGATCAGCTATCGCACCTCGCTGGGCTTCAACCTGGCGGCCGTGGGCGTCGTGGCCTTCCTGATCGTCGTCTACACGATCTGGTGGTGAGGTGAGCGGGCCGCGCCTGATCGGCGTCGATTGGGGCACCAGCAATCTGCGCGTCATGCGGATCGCCGAAGGCGGCGCAGTGCTGGACAGCCGATCCGATCCGCGCGGCGCCGGCGGCCTGAGCCGCGATCAGTTCCGCCCGGTGCTGGAAGAGGTCGCCGGCGACTGGCTGAGCAACGGCCTGCCGGTGATTGTCGGCGGCATGGCGGGCGCCCGGGGCAGGTGGCGCGAGATGGCCTATGCGCCCTGCCCCGCCGGTATCCAGGAACTGGCGCGTGCGGTGGAGCGGCCCGACGACGCCGCCTTCGTCGCCCTGATCCCCGGCGTCGCCGCCTATCGCGACGGGCGGCTGCACGATGTGATGCGGGGCGAGGAGACGCAGGTCATGGGCCTGGACGCACCCTCAGACGCGGTGGTCGTCGCGCCGGGCACGCACAGCAAATGGATTGAGACCCAGGCCGGCCGCATCGTCGGTTTCCGAACCTTCATGACGGGCGAACTGTTCGGGGCGATCCGCAAGGGCACGATCCTGGGCGCCGACATGGGCGAGCCGGGCGTAGACGACGACGCCTTCGCCGCCGGGGTCGGGCGCGCCTTCGCCGATCCGGCGATCACCGCCGTCCTGTTCTCGGTCCGGATCGACGGCCTGGCTGGGCGGCTGACGGCCGGGGCGGCGGCGGACTATCTTTCCGGCCTGCTGATCGGGGCCGAGGTCGCCGCTCAATCCGCCATGAACGACCGCCCGGTCGTCCTGATCGGGGCCGAGGCCCTGTGTCATCGCTACGCCGCCGCCCTCGCCATGGGCGGTTTTCAAGATGTCCGCACGGCGGACGGAGCCGCCGCCACGGCCCGAGGTCTGTGGCGCATTCACGAGGCCGCATCCCGATGATCCCTGTCGCCATCGAAAGCCTGGACGCCCTGCCGCTGATCGCCATTCTGCGCGGGCTGACGCCGGACGAGGCGGTGGAGGTGGGCCAAGCCATCGTCGCCGCAGGCTTCACCTGTCTGGAAGTGCCGCTGAACTCGCCCGAACCCCTGGAGAGCATTCGCCGTCTGCGCGCCGCCTTGGACGGCCGCGCCCTGGTCGGCGCCGGCACGGTGCTGAGCGTCGAGGCCGCGCGACAGGTGGCGGAGGCGGGCGGCCAGCTGATCATTTCGCCCAACACCAACGCCGAGGTGATCCGCCAGACCAAGGCGCTGGGCCTTTTGTCCCTGCCCGGCTTCTTCACCCCGTCCGAAGCCTTCGTGGCGCTGGACGCCGGAGCCGATGCGCTGAAGCTGTTCCCCGCCGAAATCGCGGGCCCCAAGGGGCTGAAAGCCGTCCGCGCCATCCTGCCGGCCGATACGCGCGTCTATGCGGTCGGCGGGGTCGATCCCGACAGCATGGACAGCTGGCGCGCCGCCGGCGCCTCGGGCTTCGGCATCGGCTCGGCCGTGTTCAAGCCGGGCCAGGACGCCGAGCACGTCAACCGCAACGCCCGGTGCTTCGTCACAGCCTGGCGTCGCGAAGCCTGACGCCCCTTACGCCGGCGCGCCGCTGGCGTGACGCAGGATGTCAGGGATCAGGGCGAACGGCGCCGAACCGTGGTCGGCGTTCGGAGCCTGTTTGAAGACCGCGCCATCGGGTTTCGCGGCCACCCAGCCGGCGATGCGGTCGCGCATGTCGCGCCCCGTCTCGGCCTCGCCGCAGCCGATCAGCAGGTCGGGCGTGGCGATCATTGGCGAGGGCGTCGACCACCACAGGGACGGGCTGACGGCGATCCAGCGGGCGAACAGGGCGGGGTCGGCTCGAAGCGTCTCCAGCACGAACAGACCGCCCGCCTTCCTTATCCTGATTTTCCGCAGCGGGGCGCGGGGATGAGCCTTATCGTCGAGCATCTGACCGCCCGCTATGGCGAGAGGACAATCCTGTCGGACGTGGCGCTGCAGCCGCTGGCGGCGGGTCAGGTCGTGTCGCTGATCGGTCCGAACGGGGCGGGCAAGACCACCCTGATGCGCGCCGTCGCGGGCCTGACGCCGGCGGCGGGACGGGTCATGCTGGACGGGCTGGACCTGAATCGGATGTCCATCGCCGAGCGGGCGCGCCATGTCGCCTATATGCCCCAGACCCTGCCGCAGGACGTGGCCCTGACGGTGCTGGAGACCGTGATCGCGGCGCTGGAAGCGTCGCCCTCCGCCTCCGGTTCGGCCCAGGCCGAGGTCCGCGCCCTGGCGGCGCTGGAGCGGGTCGGGGCGGTCGATCTGGCGCTAAAGCGTCTGGACCGGCTGTCGGGCGGCCAGCGCCAGATCGCGGGCCTGGCCCAGGCCATGGTCCGCCAGCCGCGCGTCCTGCTGCTGGACGAACCGACCAGCGCCCTGGACCTGCGGCATCAGTTGGAGGTGTTTCGCCTGGCCCGCGACTATGCGCGCGAGAACGGGGCGGTGGTGGTGATTGTGCTGCATGACCTGCAGGCCGCCGCGCGCGTTTCCGATCGGATCGTGGTGCTGGCGAACGGCCGGGTGCAGATAGAGGGCGCGCCGGCCGAGGCCGTGACTCCCGCCGTCCTGGCCGATGTCTGGCAGGTGCGCGCCCGGGTGGAACCCTGCGCGCGGGGTCAGATCCAAGTGATGGTGGACGAGGTGCTTTAACCGCGACGTGCGCTGACGATCCAGGCGGCGCCGTCGATCCAGACGCCATCGAGACGGAGCTTGCCGGCGAAGGCCAGACGCACCGCCGCCATGGCCTGAGCGCGCACCGGGCCCGATACGCCCCTCAACGCCCGCTCCAGCGGCCCGACGCGGATCGCATGATCGACCGCATCGTCCAGTGCGGCGTCGGCCGTGTCGCCCACGCCGAAATGGACCGGACTGTCGAACGGCCGGATATCGATGTCGGCATAGCCGGCGTCGAGAAGAATGCGTGCGATCCGGTCGCGGTCGCCGAAGGCGAAGGGTCCGGGCGCCTCGGGATCGGCCGGGGCCGGCGCCGACACGAGGTCGCGTATCGCCGCCATCGGCAGGCGGGTCCAGTCGTTCTCGGCCGCGCCGCGCCAGCAGACGAAGGCCAGCCGCCCAGCCGGCTTCAGCGCGCGGCGCAGATTGGCGAAGGCCGCGACCGGATCGTCGAAGAACATCACGCCGAAGCGCGAGACGATCCGGTCGAAGTCGGGCGTGAACTCGGCCCGGGCGGCGTCGGCCAGGCGAAACTCCACCGCCTCGCCACTTTGCGATGCGGCCAGGTCCAGGGCGCGCCCGATCAGGGCCGCCGAGATGTCCATCCCCACGACCCGACCGGAGGGGCCGACGCGGGCGGCCATGTCGAAGGTGGTCGCCCCGGCGCCGCAGCCGACATCCAGCACATGGTCGCCCACGACCGGGGCGGCGGCGCGCGCCAGGGCCGCGCCATAGGCCGCCAGCATCCGGTCCAGCCGGTCCTGGTTCTCGACCCACCGCCGCCCGTTGTCGCCGTTCCAATCCAGCGAAGGCGAGACCGCCGGCCCGCTCATCGTCAGGGCCGGATCAGGGTGACGGTGTCGCCCGCCGGATCGACAGGGACCGGTGTGCCGGCCGGGGCGTTGCGGGGCAGGCCCCGCGCCTTGTTGGTCACATAGACGGCGTTGGTCGCCGGATCGATGGCGATGGTCTGGGGGAAGGTGCCGGTCTGGAGATTGGCCAGCACGGCGTAGTCACCGCCGCCCACCACCGTCACGGTGCCCGCCTGGCGGTTGGCGACATAGACCTGATCGTTGCGGGGATTGTAGGCGACGCTGAGCGCGCCCTCCCCCGTCGGAACCTTCTTGATCACGGCGCCGTCCGCGGCGTTCATGACGGTCAGATCGCCGGTGCCCTGGCTGGCGACGAACAGACGACCGCCCGCCGCGTCGAAGGCGACATTGGTCGGCTTTTCGCTGCCGGTCGGCCAAGTTCCGACCGACCGGCCCGTCGCCAGGTCGATGACGCCGACGTCGTTGGAGCTCATGCCCGTCACGAACAGGCGGTTGTTTTGCGAGTCCAGCGCCGCGCCCGTCAGTCCGCCGACCGGGGCTGCGATCTTGCGCTCGATGGCGTTGGTCGCGCCGTCGATCACCCAGATCTGGTTCGGGCGGCTGGCGTCGTTCGCTTCGCCGCCGACGATGGTGACATAGGCCTTGTTGCGCGTCTCATCGACGATGACCTCGCGGACGTGGGCGGACTCGTCGTCGCCGTCCTTGATGGTGGCGACCAGGCGGCCGGTTCGGACATCGACGACCCCGACCGAGCCGGAGCGCGTCGCCGTGCCGTAAAGCGTCTGGGTGCGGCTGTTGAAGCCCAGGCCGTAGAGCGGATTGGCCGAGACGTCGATGGACTGGCCCGGCGTCAGATCGGCGTTCAGGCGGGCGATGGCGCCGCGCGTCTCGCCGCGCGGACCGACGGCGGCGATCAGGATGTTGCTGTCGGTCGGGTTGAAGACGATCTCATATAGACCGCCCGGCTCGACCTTCACCGACTTGACGATGGCGGGCGCGCCGGCGCTGGCGGCGGGTGGGGTCGGGGCGGTCGTGTTGGCCAGCGCCGGAGCGGCGACGGTCGCCAGCAGGGCGGCGGCCGCAGCGGCGGCGAAACGAATGGAGGTCATCGGCATAGTCCTTCTTCGGTCTTCGGGGGGATAGGTCAGGCGGGCGTCAGGTCGGCCCAGTAGTCGCCGCGATAGGGCACGGCCAGAAACTGCTGATTGATCTGGTCCAGGGTGGCGCGCGGGTTGAGGTCGGCGAACAGTTCGGGCTGAATCCATTTGGCCAGGATCTCGGTGGCCACGATGTCGATGGGCGAGTTGATCAGTTGGTGCGACAGGCCGTGCGCCCGGCCCTGACGCACCGCCTTCAGCGTCGATATTCCGGGGCGGCCGGTCACGCGACGCAGGCCCGCCTGCGACTGTTCTGCGTTGAAGTCCGGCCCGACGACGAAGCCGCCGGCCTTGGCCAGGTGCGGGCCGCCGGTGGCGATGTAGACGTCGGGGTCGCGCTGGATCACATATTCCAGATTCAGCTTGCCCGTCGGCGCGGTCAGGACGTCGGCCCCGATGTTGCGCCCCCCGACGAAGGCGATGTAGTCGCCGACATTGCCCCGCCCCGGCGAGTTGCAGCAGTCGGGCGTGATCATGGCGTGCGGTTCCAGAAAGACCGTCGGCCGCTGGTCCATCGGCACGGTCGCCACCTTGGCCGAGATCGCATCCAGCCGAGCCTTCTTGAAGGCGTTGAAAGCGGCGGCCTGTTCGCCGCGCCCGATCAGGGCGCCCAACAGGGCCAGGCTGCGGGCCTGGTTCTCGAACGGGTGGTTGAAGAAGTCGATGAAGGCCGCCGGCACGCCCGCCGCCTGCAGCTGGCCCACCTGTTCGTCGCTTGGGCCGGAATCGATCGACACCACCGCCGTCGCCGGCTGCGCCGCCAGCACGGCCTCCAGATTGAACGGCTCGCCCGAGCGGGGAATCTTGGGCAGGGTCGCCAGGGCCGGGAACTTATCGACATAGGCCTTGTACATATCCGGGCTGATCCGGTTGACGTCGCCGCTCCAGGCCGCCAGCAGAGACACGGGATCGGGATGGATCAGCGCCAGGGCGATCAGATAGCGGCCGTCGTCGATGCTGATCTTCTGGCCCGGCGTCAGGGGGCGGACCGGCCGGTCGCGCAGGTCCTTCAGCCCGGATGTCGTCGCCGCCGTCTCGCGCGAACCGCAGGCCGCAAGCAGGGATAAGCCGCCCAGCGCCAGCAGGGCCGAACGGCGAGACGGAATGCAAGGCGTCGGGTCGGTCATCACAGGGGCTCTCCGGGCGCCGGGGCGACGCCGGCCAGGGACAGAAGGGTCGGGATCAACGAGGCGGCCAGCATTCCGCCGTGGCCCTGGCCCGGCAACTCGCCGAACCGAACATCGACCCCCGCCCCCGCCAGTTGGGCCGCCAGGTCATGCGTCGCGCCTGCGGGAACCGAGGTCCACATCGGATGGGTGTGCGGTCGCGAGCCGCGTCCCCGCACCTCGTCCTCGCCCACCAGCAGGGTCAGGACCAGGTCGGGCCGCAAAGACCGCGCCAGGAAGGGCGGGGCGTCGTTCAACACCGCGCCATAGCCCCACCACAAGGACGGGCTGGCCGCGACGAATGTATGATAGGCGTCCGGCCGCGTCAGGGCCGCATGCAGCACGCACAGCCCGCCGTAGGAATGGCCCCAGATCAGGCTGCGCGCCGGATCGACCGCGACACGACGGGCCACCTCCGGCGCGATCCGATCCTTCAACAGGGTCAGGAAGGCGTCGGCCCCGCCGCCCGGCCGCCCCGCCGGATCGACCGCCGGGCCGTCAGAGAGCGGGGGCGTATAGTCAAAGGCGCGCGCCAGGACGTCGAACTGGCGATCGCCCTCATAGCCGATGGTGACGATGACAGGCGGATCGCCGGCGTCCAGCCGCGCCAGCAGCCCCTCGTCGATTTGGGCCAGGGCGGCGTCGCCGTCCAACAGCCAGGCGACCGGATAGCCGCCGGGGGGCGCTGTCTTTTTCGGCGTGGCGATCCAGACGCGATAGACCCGCGCCCCGTCCTCGGACGTCACCGACAGCCTTTCGAACCCATAGTAGGCCGAGCCGACATCGGCGATGGTCCGGTCCACGCGCGCCGCCGCGGCCGGCTGGGCTCGAGCGGGCGCGGCCGCCAGGACCGCAAGACCGCAGACGGCGATGAGCAGGGCGCGGCGCATCAGAAGCTGTAGTTCACGCCGATCCAGCCGCGACGCCCGTCGCCCTGGAAGTCGTAGTCGGCGACATTGATCGCCTCGTCGCCCAGATTATAGACGCCCGCCTTCAGGCTGACGGCCGGGGTCACGCGCCAGTTCGCCCCGACGTCGACGGTGGTGTAGCTGGGATAGCGACGGCCGACCTGGGTCGCGCCGTTCAGGATGGGCTGACCGTTCGCCCCCACGCGGAGGCCGGCGTTCAGCTCCGCGCCATGATAGTTGACCGCGCCCCACAGGTTCAGCCGCTCATTGGCGTCATAGTCGGCGCGGATATTGGCCATATGCTCGGGCGTGCGCGACAGCGGCAGACCCTGGTAGGTCCCCGAATTCTGCTCGGAGTCGGTATAGGTATAGCCCGCCTTCAGACCCAGCCGGTCGATGGGCCGCCAGCGCCCCGACAGCTCCACGCCCTGCAGATCGGCGTCCTGAAGATTGTACCAGTAGTAGAGGCGATAGTTCGGGTTCTCGCTCCAACGGGCGATGGTCCCATTGGCGTTATAGACTAGGGCGCTGTCGATCTTGTCCTTGAAGGCGGTGCGGAACACCGTCGCGCTGGCCGACAGTGTGGTGGACGGGCTCCACAGCACGCTGATCTCATAGTTGGTGCTGGTCTCGGGCTCGATGTTCGGATCGCCCAGGATGACGCCGCACGTCCCGTTCGGACCAACCGAACAGCTGGCCCCGCCCGTGGTGTAGGCATAGCCGGTCGCCACCTGGCGCAGTTCGGGCGCGCGGAAGCCGGTGGAGACGCCGCCCTTGATCGTCCAGGCCTCGGCCGGGGTCCAGACCCCATACAGACGCGGGCTCCAGTGGGAGCCATAGCGTTCGTGGTCGTCGAAGCGCAGGCCAACGGTCAGGGCCAGTCGGTCGTTCAACCGCCATTCGTCCTCGACGAACAGAGCGCGCTGCCACACGGTGAAGGTTCCCGGCTGGGTCGCGCTGACGCCGGGGTTCAGATCGACCAGCTTTTTCTCGATAGACTGACCGCCCACGACCAGTTGGTGGTCGCCCAGACGGGTCCCCTCCAGCGGGATGTTTAACAGGGCGTCATAGACGGTGTTGGTCAGTTCGGGCGCGCGCGCGTCCTGGGTGAACGAACCGCTGCGTTGGGTGAATGTCTTTCGCTGGGTCTGTTCGCGCAGCATAGACAGGGCGCTGGTTCCCCAGTCCCACCGGCCGTTCCACCCCAGCGACGCGGCCGTCCGCTCATTGGTGTTGTAGTTGGACGCGGCCGTGGCCGCCAGGGTCGCGCCGGCCGTGTTCTCGCGCCGGACATCGGTGCGATCCACCTGAAGCAGCACCTCATGATCCGCATTCGGCGTCCAGGCCAGGCGGCCGGTCAGGTTCCAGTCCTCCCCGCCGTTGACGCCGCCCAGGATGCGATCCTCGTCGCGCCTATAGGTGCGGCCCCATATCTGCGCGCCCAGCACGCCGTCCACCAGCGGCCCGGCCAGATAGCCCTGCGCCTGACGCCAATCGCCCGAAGCGCCCTTCTCCTGGGCCACATAGTCGCCGCCGATGGAGCCGCCCCAGCGCTCGGGCACCTTCTTGGTGATGATGTTGATCACGCCGCCGAGGGCGTCGGATCCATACAGCGACGACATCGGACCGCGCACCACTTCGATCCGCTCGATGGCGCCCGATGGCGGGGTGAAGCTCTGTTCGAAGCCGGCGTTGCCGTTGACCCGGCTGTCGCGCGTGGACTGGCGCTTGCCGTCCACCAGGACCAAGGTGTAGCTGCCGGGCAGGCCCCGAATGAAGACGTCCTGATTGTTCGACCCGCCGCTGATCGACACGCCCTCCACGTCCCGCAGCGCATCGGTCAGGTCCGCGTTCGGTCGATTGGCCAAGGTCTCCGCCGTCACCACTGAAATCGAGGCCGGCGCCTCCACCACCCGCTGCGCCCGCGTCGAGGCCGTGACCACCACATCCTCAAGCGCCGCAGGCTGCTGCGCCTGGGCAAGGGCCGAAACGGGCGCAAAGGCGAAAACGGTGGCGAGCAATAGGCGACGGCGCATGACGAATCCTCAAATCCGCCTCGCTGGTAATGCGAATAGTTATCAAATGCAAGAAAGAGGGATGTATGCTGCTCAGTTCAACGCATCGGCGCTGGCGTCGCCCAGGTCGTTGCCGCCGTCGACGTTCAGGATGGTTCCCGTCACGTAAGCGGCCGCTTCGCTAGCCAGATAGAGGGCCGCCTGGGCGATGTCCTGCCGAGTTCCGTAATCGCGCAGGGCCAGACGCGCCTTCAAGGCGGCCTCCGACGCCGGATCGGCGGTCAGACGGGCCATGCCTTCGGTATCCTTGATGGGTCCGGGCGAAATGGCGTTGACCCGCACGCCGGCCGGTCCCCATTCCAGCGCCAGGCATTTGACCACCATGTTGACGCCGGCCTTGGCCGCGCAGGCATGCACCTGGAAGGGCATCGGATTGACGGCCTGGCCCGCAGTGATGGCGATCAGGGCCGCGCCCGGCTTCCGCAGATGGGCGAAGGCCGCGTGGAAGACGTTGAAGGTGCCCAGGAGGTCGATGTCGACCACCGTCTTGAACCCATTGGCCGACAGCTTGGCCGCCGGCGCCAGGAAGTTCCCGGCGGCGCCGGACACCAGGACGTCGATGGGGCCATGGGTTTCGGCGACCTCGGCGTAGATCGCCTCCAGCCGCTGATGGTCGCGGACATCCCCGGCATAGGCCGTCGCGTCGACGCCAAGCGCGCGCAGACCTTCGGCCGCCGCCTCGATCCGTTCGGGATTGCGGCTGAGGATGACCACCCGCGCCCCGGCCCGGCCATAGGCCTCGGCGATGGCCAGGTTGATCCCCCCGGAGGCGCCGGCGATGAAGGCGACCTTGTTCTCGAACGACGGCTTCATGTCGCGTCTCCTGGCGCTGGGCCGCGCATCATGGCGGCGATGTCTGGATGCTCCTTGATCCTGGCGGTCATTCTCTCAAGGAACAGCAAGGCGACCTTGGGCGGGCGAGAGAAGATTTCGAAGACCGAGATCAGGCCCTGATCGTTCAGCCGCACCCAGTCGACGCCCGACATGGTCTGCCCCTCCACCTCGGCTTCGAAGCGCAGGATCAGGATGTCGCCGTCCGCCACGACATCGGTGTAGCTCAGGCGATCGAACGACGCGGCCGCGAACCCGAGAAGCGGGGCCACAAGCCCCCTGCCCCTCCAGGATTTTCCATAGGTCGGGGGACGCAACTCCACGTCCTCGGCCAACAGACTGTCCAGCGCCCCCGTCGCCTTGTCCTGAAACGCCGCGATGATGCGGGCGCTGATCGCGTCTGTCGGCATGGTTTCCGGCCTCGTGCTGCGCGCTCCGCGGACGGGGCAGACGGCTATTTCGCGCCCATGCGGATGGCGCCGTCCAGACGGATCACTTCGCCGTTCAGCATGGGGTTGGCCACGATCGACGACACCAGATGGGCGAACTCTTCCGGCTGTCCCAGACGGCTGGGGAAGGGGACCTGCTTGCCCAGCGAATCCTGCGCCTCCTTTGGCAGGCTTTCCAGCAGGGGCGTCCAGAAGATGCCTGGGGCGATGGTCATCACGCGAATGCCGTAACGGGCGAACTCGCGCGCGACCGGCAGGGCCATGCCGACGATGCCCGCCTTGGACGCCGCATAGGCCGCCTGGCCGATCTGACCGTCGAAAGCGGCGACGCTGGCGGTGTTGATGACCACGCCGCGCTCCTCGCCCACCGGATCGGCGTCATGCAGACGGGCGGCGAACTTGGACATCACATTGAAGGTGCCGATCAGATTGATGGCGATGATCTTCTGAAACAGTTCCAGGGCCAGGGGCTGGCCATCCTTGCCGATCACCTTGTTGGGCGGGCCGATGCCGGCGCAGTTGACCAGGATGCGCGCCTTGCCATGCAGACCCTCCGCCTCTTCCAGGGCGCCGGCGACCGCCTCGGCGTCGGTGACGTTCACCTGAAGAAAGGCGCCGCCGATGCTGTCGGCCAGGGCCCGGCCGGCTTCGGCGTTCAGATCGAAGATCGTCACCTTGGCGCCGCCCTCGGCGAGGGCTCGCGCCGTCGCGGCGCCCAGGCCGGATGCGCCGCCGGTGACGATGGCCGGGATGGCTTCGGTGATCATGGTGTTCTCCAGCTGGAATGCGAACGGGGACGACGCCCGATGGCGGGAATCGAAGGGAAGTCTGGCGACGCGGCGCAGCCGCCTCGTTCGGGCGCGACTAGACCGAGGCGGGCGCCGCCTCGCGTTCGGCGGCCTCGATCAGGACGCCGCGCACGACCTTGCCGGTCGGGGTGCGCGGCAGCTGGTCCAGGATCATCAGCTGGCGGGGATGCTTGTATCGGGCGATCCGGCTTTCCAGGAAGGTGCGGACAGTCGCCAGGTCCACGGTCGCGGGGTTCACCCCGGGACGCAGAACGGCCGCCGCCGCGATCCGGCTGCCCCAGCGGGCGTCGGGCACGCCGAACACGGCCGTCTCCTGAATGTCCGGGTGCTCCAGAAGCGCCGCCTCGACCTCGGACGGATAGACGTTCTCGCCGCCGCTGATCATCATGTCGCGGGTGCGGTCGACCACGGTGACCAGGCCCGTCTCGTCCACGAAGCCGGCGTCGCCGGTCATGTACCAGCCGTCGCGGAGAACCTTGGCCGTCTCGGCGGGGCGACGCCAATAGCCGCCCATGATGGAGGCGCCGCGAAGGGCGATTTCGCCCACCTCGCCCGTGGCGGCTTCCTCGCCACGCTCGTTGAACACCTTCAGCTCCAGGCCCTTCTGCACGCGCCCGGCAGCCCGAAGGGGCGGGTTTTCGCCCAGATGATCGTCCGGCGACAGGCTGACGGCCGCCGCCGTGGTCTCGGTCGCCGCATAGACCTGGGTGAACTGGCAGCTGAACACCGTCATGCCGCGCTGAAGGGTGGCCAAGGATATCTCCGATCCGCCATAGATGATCGACTGCAGCCGCGCGTGGTCCAGCGCCCGCACCCGCTCGTCGCGGCTCAGCATGTCGATCAGGGTCGGCACCAGAGGCATGCGCGTCACCCCGCCCTGGTCCAGCGCCTTGAGCGCGCCGTCCGGCGAGAACTCGCGCAGCAGATAGACGGCCCCGCCCTGCAGCAGGGTGAACAGGGTGAAGTTTGCGCCGATGGCGTGGAAGATCGGAAGAGCGATCAGGCAGACGTCGCCCGGCGCCCACTGGCCGATGCCGCTGTCGGCCCAGGCGCGGTAAGCCGCCATATGGTTCAGGTGCGTCTGGGGCACGCCCTTGGGCACCCCGGTCGTGCCGCTGGTGTAGAGTTGCAGGAAGGGCGCGGCGGCGTCGCCGACCGGGGCGATCTCGGCGGCGTCCTGGGCGGCCGAACGCAGGGACGGCAGCACGCCATCGGCGCCCTCGCCCGCGACCCAACCCTTTCGGCCGCCTTCCGCCAGCGGCGCGGCGAACTCTTCCGACACGACGACCAGGCGCGGCTCGCTGTCATCGAGAATGGCCTCGACCTCACGGAGGGCCAGTCGCCAGTTCACCACGACCAGAACCGCCCCGATGCGCGCCGCGGCCAGCACCAGCGCCACATAGTCGACGTGGTTTTTGCCCCACCAGACGATCCGGTCGCCCGGCTTGACGTCCTGGCTCAGCAGGAAGGCCGCCAGCCGATCCCGCTGCTGTGCCAGATCCGAAAAACTATGGACCTCGTCCTCGAACAGGACCGCAGGGCTTTGCGGGTTGGCCTGAACCTGGGCGGCGAAGGCCGCATCGATCGTGTCGAATTGCTCGAAGGGCGAGAGCGCCATTCACTTGTCCTCCACATCGGCGGCGTTCGGGCCGGAGATCGGCCCGCCGCTGCCTGTCGTTGAACCCGAACCTTTGCCGATCGGATGGGGCCGCACCCCATACCAAGGTCGGGGTCGCGCGGCGGGCCGCCTGCGTCAGATCGCCCGCCGCGCGCCTTTGTGACGGCTAGAGCGCCTCGATGATGGTCGCGTTGGAGACGCCGCCCGCCTCGCACATCGTCAGCAGGCCATAGCGTTTGCCCCGCGCCCTGAGGGCATGGACCAGGGTTGCGGTCAGCTTGGCGCCCGAGGCGCCCAGCGGGTGGCCCAGGGCGATGGCGCCGCCGTTGACGTTCATCCGCTCCGGGTCCGCGCCCAGGGTGTTCGCCCAGGCGACCGGCACGCTGGCGAAGGCTTCGTTCACCTCGTAAAGGTCGATGTCGTCCAGCGAAAATCCGGTGCGCTCCAGCGCCCGGCGCGTGGCGAAGATCGGTTCTTCCAGCATGATCAACGGATCGCCCGCCGTGACGGTCATGTTGTGGATGCGCGCGATCGGCGTCAGGCCGTGGGTCTTGAGCGCGCGTTCGCTGACCACCAGGACGGCGGCGGCGCCGTCGCAGATCTGGCTGGCGTTCGCGGCCGAGATCACGCCGCCGTCCTGCAGCAGCTTGACCGAGCCGATCGACTCCAGGGTGGCGTCGTAGCGGATGCCTTCATCCCGGCGGTGGACCTGCGGCCCTTCGGGCGTTTCGACGGTCAGTTCGACGATCTCCTTGTCGAAGGCGCCCGCCTCGGTGGCCTCAATGGCGCGACGGTGGCTTTCCAGGGCGAAGCGATCCAGGGTGTCGCGGTCCAGTCCGTGCTTCTTGGCCAGCATTTCCGCGCCCAGGAACTGGCTGAAGTTCTGAACGCCCCATTCGGCCTTCAGCTTTGCGCTCAAAGGCCCTTCACCGATCCCGGCCTTCTCGTGCAGGGTGAAGTTGGAGAACATCGGCACGCGCGTCATGCTTTCGGAACCGGCGGCGATGACCACGTCCTGGACGCCCGACATCACCGCCTGGGCCGCGAAGGACACCGCCTGCTGCGACGAGCCGCACTGACGGTCGATGGTCACGGCGGGCGTCGAATTGGCCAGGCGCGAGGACAGGACGGCGTTACGGCCGAAGGCGAAGGCCTGTTCGCCGACCTGCATCACACAGCCCATGATGACGTCATCCACCCCTGCCGGGTCCAGCCCGCTGCGGTCGACGACCGCATTCAGAACCTCCGCGCCCAGATCAACGGGGTGCCAGCCCGCAAGCCGTCCCGCGCGCTTGCCGCCTGCGGTGCGAACCGCCTCAACGATGTAGGCCTCAGCCATGATCCGATCCTTCCGGTGTTGCGAGGGTCAGCCCGGACGCCTCTCTGAACCAGAGGCCTAGGACCGGGCGACGCACCGCGCCCCCGACGAAAGTATGGCGGGCGCCGACCGGGATTCGACGGGGATCGGGCGGGGTCAGATCAGGTGAAGGTCGCGCGCCAGCCGCACTGCGCTGGCCCGATTGCGGACCTCGATCTTGGAGAACAGGTTATGCAGGTGCCATTTGACGGTCGGCACCGCGATGCCCAGACGCACGCCGATCTCCTGATTGCTCAGGCCGCCGTCCAGAAACTCCAGCATTTCGCGCTCGCGCTCGGTGATCTGGAACCCGGCGTCGTGCGCCTCGGCCGTCTGAACCAGGCGCGCCTCGGCCCGGACCTCCAGCCCCAGCAGGTCGCAGAATCGCCGCCACGCGCGGGGATCATTGCCCAGAGGCGTGCGTTCTCCGGCTTCGGCCAACTGTTTGAACATCGGCTCGATGAAGCGGCGTTCGCGCAGGAACGGTCGGTACAGCCCGTCGCGCACGGCCGTCTCGGCGCATTGGATCACCAGCCTGAGCGCGGTGGCCTGTTTGCCCATCCGGTACAGGGCCGATGCGCGCAGCAGGGTCAGTTGCATGTCCGCCAGCCCCCTGCCCTTGCGCTGGGCGTCGGTGATCCCCGGCACCAGCAGGTTCAGCGCCTGCTCCAGATTGCCGCGGCGGATCTGAAGGCGGGCCTGGATGCCGATATTCAGGTCGCGCAACTGCCAGCCATGCGCCAGGAAATGCGGGTCGGCGCTCTTGGCCGCGTCCATGCGGGCATCGAACACCGCCACCGCGTCTTCCAACACCGCCAAGTCCACGTCCTTCTGGGTCACCGCCTCCAGCCTGTAGGCCTCGCGGATCAGATTGATCGCCGGAGATCGCAGATGGTTCTCCAGCCGGCGCTCTTTCCAGTTCAGGCCCAGGGCGCGCGCGACGGAGGCCGCGCAGACGACGATCAGGGGCAGGCCGTGTTCGTCATCGGACTGTTCCGCCTTCTCCAGGTCCGAAATCGCGCCCTCGTCGTCGCAGGCGTACCACTCGACCGATGCGGCGACCAGGCGGGCGACGCGGGCGATGGGGGCGTGCGGCCCCATCAGGGCCTCGACGGTTCGGATCGCCTCCCGGGCCTTCAGCCCGCCCTCGTTGACCTTGCCCTTCAGCAAACTGGTGAAGGCCGTCAGCGCCAGGACCCAGACGCGGCCATAGGAGAAGTCGGTCTTGTCGATGGCGAAGCGGGCGCGGTGCATCGACTGCTGCGCGCTGTCGAACGACCCCTGAGCCAGTTCGGCGACGGCGGCGGCGCAGTACATGACGCATTGGTTGAACGCCGAACCGGGCGCGCCATCGGCCAACCAGCGGTCCACCGTCCGCCGCAGAGTCGGCTGATCGTCGCTGAAGGCCGACAGGGTGGCGGCGATCACCGGATGGGCCGCGTCGTCCAATCGGTTCTGCACCGCCAGGGCGTCGCGCCAGCGCCCGCTGAACACCAGGCTCCACAGCCACCAGTGCTTGACGCCGTCGCTGAGCTCGGTCCCCCGCTCGACCAGGGTGTCGATCCACTGGGTGAACAGGAACACCTTGCCGTCCAGCGCCAGACGGCTGTCGCCATAATCCTCGATCATGGCCAGGACATCGTCGCCCCCGGCCTTCAGGGCGTAGCCGATGGCCTGTTCGTGCTCGCCCCGCTTCAGATGCCAGGCGCTGGCGCGCGCATAGACGTCGCGGGCCGCTTCGTCGGCGCCGGCCTGTCGCTGCGACAACAGGAAGTCGCGAAATAGCGAGTGAAACCGATAGCGGCCTGAACCTTCGACCGTCTCGGTGATGAAATAGTCGTCCTTGGGCAGGTCCTGGAACCGCTGCTGCGTCTCCTGGCGCCCGAATACGTCGTCGATCATCTCCGCCGTCATCTCCTCCAACAGGGCGATGTCGCGAAGAAACGCCTGACGCGGCGTCGGCAGGTGATTGAAGAAGGCCTTGCTGAGATAACGGGCCACATCGGATTTCGGCCCCGACAGGTCCATGCCCCGCGCGGCGGCGCCGTCCGTCTGATCCAGGGCCAGGCGCAGAAGCTGGACCGCCGCCGGCCAGCCTTCGGTCATCTCGACCAGGCCGAAGAGGGACAGGGACAGGTCGCGCCCGCCATCCGGCGCCAGAATCTGGGCCGCCTCGTCGTTGGTGAAGGCCAGGTCGCGCGCGCCCAGTCCGGTGAAGGCGCCCGCCATGCGCCAAGTCTCGAACATGAACTCCGGCACGCCGCGCGACGAAACGACGAAATTGACCAGCTCATCCGTCTCGATCAGCAGTTGGTCGAAGAACCGGTTGGTCGAGGGCGCCTCGATGAAGTTCCAGTTGTCGATCAGGACCACGACCGGGGCGGCGGCGGGGCCGGCCTGCGGCCCCATGCCGACGGTGGCGCGATAGGCCAGGGAGGCGAAATCCTCGCCAGGCAGGGCCTCGAGCGAAAACAGGCGGGCCAACTGGGCGGTCAGCATCCGCGACAACCAGGCCGCGTCGCGATCGGCCTCGGTCACACTCAACCATAGGCAGGCGGAGCCCGCGTCGCCCAGCGCCCGAAACGCCTCGCTCATCAGCGTCGTCTTGCCATAACCCGACGGGGCGCAGATCAGGGTCAGGCGCTTGGTCAGGGCCGCCGTGCGCACCCGCTCGGTCAGCGTTGGGCGGGCGATCTGATTGGGATGGGCCCGGGGCGGACGGACATGGGCGGGCAAGGCGGCGCGTACATCAAGCGGATCCTGACGCCCGTTCAACTTGTCGGTCATGCAGCGCTCCCCCGCCGAATCTTCGTCCGCGTTTGTTGCGGGCGTTCGACCCCGTTTTTCCGGGATCGCCATTGCGCGTCATGCCAGCATCCGCCTCTCGTAAGGTCAAGAGACGCGGACGCCTGCGGGGCCGCTTGAGGGAGGCGCGGTTCGCGCGCCTCCCCCCGTCGTCACGCATCAGAACCGGTATCTGGCGTTCAGGCCGTAGGTGCGCCGTTCGCCGCGCACCAGGAAGTCCACGCCGATCGAGTTGCGAAGGTCCAACCCGTAGGAGAAATATTCCTCCTCGAAGATGTTCTTCACATAGGCGCCGATCGACAGCGGTCCGCGCTCATAGCTGGCCTGGAGGTTGGCGACCCAATAGCCGTCCTGCTGAAGATTGGCGTTGCCGTTCTTGTCGTTGAACGGCGAAAGCCAGGTGTGGCCGGTGTAGACCACGTTCGGCCGAACGATGAAGGCGCTTTCGCCATTGTCGAACAGACGGATTTCCGCATCGGCGTTCAGCGTCATCTCGGGCGCGTTCGAGAAGACGTTGCCGCTCAGATCCACGCCCGCCAGCACCAGCTTCTTGTACTCGCTGTCCAGGTAGCCGAAGCCCAGATTGAAGGTCAGGGCGTTGGTGGCGGCGAAGGTGGCGTCGAAATCCACGCCCAGCACCTGGCCTTCCGGCGCATTGCGCAGGAAGGGAACGATGCCGACGATCTCCTGCAACTGCTGATTCTTGTAGTCGTAGAAGAAGACCGCCCCGTTCATGCGCAGTCGCCGATCCAGGAAGCGGCTCTTCAGGCCGATCTCATAGGCCGTGACCTCTTCCGGCTCGACGAAGGTCAGTTGCGCCGGCGACGCATAGGCGGTGCCGTTGATGGCGCCGGAGCGATAGCCGCGGCTGTAGCTGACATAGGCCAACACGTCTTCGGCCACATCGTAATTGAGGATCAGTCGGCCCGTCACGCTGCTGGAGTTGGTCTCAAGCGACGGGCAGCCCGGCGTATCGGGGCATTTGGAGCCGGGCGGCGCCAGGAAGGGAATGAAGTTGAACTGCGGCACGCCGGCATAGTTGCGGGCGGTCGAGCTGACATCGGTCAGTTCCAGATCGTCGCGCGTATAACGCAGGCCCGCCGTCAGGGTCAGCCGGTCGGTGATGTCCCAGTTGCCGTCGCCATAAATGGCCGCCGACTTGCGCGTCTGGGTGAAGCGGTGATCCACGTTGAACCCGCTGAAGACGCCCGGCACGCCGCCGAACAGGCCCGGATAGGGCGGAGGGGCGAAGATGTTGGGCGGATCGAACGCCGGCAGGCCCGGCACCCCTTCCAGGAAGCCGAAGAAGTCGTAGGTGTTGAAGGTCTTGTTCTGATCCCAGCCGTAATAGGCGCCGATGATGCCGCGCACCGGGCGGCTGGGATCGGACGCAATACGGATGTCCTGGCTGAACTGTTCGTAGTCCGAATACCAGTTGATGTTGAACTCATCGACAGGACCGCCGTCGGCGTCCTGATCGACGCGCAGTTCACCCTTGTCGTAGGCGGTGATGGAGATCAGGTCCCAGGCGCCGAGCGCCAGCTTGCCGGTTACCGAAACGCCGCTGGCCTGAGCGCGATTATGACCGACATAGTTGGTCGCGGTCTCGTAGAAGCCCATGTCCTTGGGCCGCGAATAGCCGGTGATGGGGTTCACGCCGCCGGGACCCGAACCGATCACGAAGGGCGGCTCGCCGGTCGGATTGCTTTCGCCGGCATAGGCCCGCACCAGGAATGACAGGTCGTCCGTCGGCTTCCACAGCAGCGAACCGCGAATTGCGTAGTTGTCGATGGAGCGTTCGTCGGGATTTCCGGGGAAGAGGTTCTTCAACTGGCCGTCACCCTTTTCGACCGTTCCGGCGATACGGAAGGCTAGTCGGTCCTCGACCAGGGTCCCGCCCGCCGCGCCCGTCAGGGACCAGCGGTTGAAGTTGCCGTATCCGCCCTCGACGAAGCCGTTCAAAGGCGCGAATTCGGCCTTTCGGGTGATGATGTTGATGGCGCCGCCGACGGTATTGCGGCCGTAAAGCGTACCCTGCGGTCCCTTGACCACCTCGACCCGCTCCAGATCGAACAGGTTCATGCCCTGGGCGAACCGGGCGCTGAGATAGACCTCGTCCAGATAGACGCCGTTGGGCGACGCCTGGTTGGCGTTGAACTCATTGGCGACCGAAACGCCGCGCAGGCTGAAGTTCGGCTGGGTCTTGCCGTACGGCGAACTCACCTGAAGGTTCGGCACGATGGCCGAAAGCGAGGCGGTGTCGACGATCCCCTTGTTCTCCAGGGCCTCGCCGCCGATGGCGTTGATGGCCATGGGCACGTCCTGAAGGTTCTGGCTGCGACGGTTCGCCGTCACCACGATATCGTCGACCGTGGCCGCCTGCGGCTCGGCGGGCGGGGTCGGCGACGCCGTCTGGGCCATGGCCCCCCCGGCGCCGAATCCGCCCGCCAGGGCGACGCTCAACGCCAGAATCGAAGTCTTCGTTTTGGTCTTCATGGTTTCCCTCCATCGTCGCAATTATCGCGATCTTGAGAGGGTGGTACGCGGCCCGCCGAGGCCTGGCCCCATACTTAAGGTTTGGCCTCGGCGATATCTTTGAGCCGCGCCTGGGTTCCACTGGACATATCGAGAAAGCGATCAGCCAGAATCCGGTCGGAGGCCCAACCCTGGGCCGCCAGACTGTCGGCGCAACTGTCGACCATGATCGGCGGACCACAGAGATAGGCGTGCCCCGCCGCGCCGCCGAAACCCTTGAACTGCTCAAGCGCCGACGCGGCGAATCCACGCATCCCGCTCCAATCGCTATCCTCGGCCTCGGCCGACAGGATCGGCGCGAACCGCCAATTCGCAGGCCAGCGCTCCGCCAGGGCCTGGATCCGCTCCAGTCCGAACAGATCCGCCTGAGACCGCACCGCCAGGAAGAAATGCACATCGCGCGTCTGGCCGCTGTCGAGCGCGTGCTGCAGAACGGCCAGGATCGGAGCCAGGCCCGTTCCCCCCGCGACGCACAGCATCGGCGCTTCGTCTTCCGACAGGCCGAATCCGCCCAGCGGCCCCTCTACCGTCGCCTTCTCGCCCGTGAAGTCCCTGGCGAACAACGCCTCGGTGAACTGCCCCCCAGGCGCCAGGCGGATCATGAACTCCACCTCCTGCCCGACCTGCGGCCGGCACGGCGTGGCGAACGAGAAGGACCGCGCCACCGGCACGCCCTCCAGACCGACATGGGCGTACTGACCCGGCCGATAGGTCATCGGCTCATCCAGCACGATCCGCAGCCCCATGATGTCCGAGGTCAGGCGGGTCTGGCCCGCCACCCGGCCGGACACCTTGGCGAAGTCCGCCTGAGAGCCCAGATCGACCTCGATGGTGACGTCGGTTCGAACCGAGCTCTGACAGGCCAGGATATAGCCGGCCCGCAACTCTTCCCCCGTCAGGGGCGACAGGGCGAAGTCCGTCAGCTCGACGATCTTGCCCTCGGTCAGGCGGCATTTGCAGGCGCCGCAGGTGCCCACTGTGCAGTTATGCGGCAGAGGCACGCCGGCCAGCAGCGCCTCTTCCAGAAGAACCCCGCCTTTTCTGGCCGAAAACTGGCGGCCCGCCGGCGACACGGTGATCGTGCGCGGCGGCGCGGGGCGGAACAGATTGAACATCGTCGGCTAACCTGATCAGCGCGCGGCGACGATGGTCGCGGTCGCCGGCTTGTCTACCCATCCGGCGCGGACATTCTCGGCATGGGCCAGGGCGCGCTCCTTGTCGGTGGCGAACCGCTCGTCCCAGTCCTGAAGACGGGGCCGGATCACAGCGAACCAGGCCGGCGGCACGAAGGCCAGCAGCACGCAGACCAGGAAGTGCGGCTGCTGCGGCCCTGTGCGGTCCGGCTCCAGCAGATAGAAGGGCTTGTAGCTGTCGACGTGATGGCCGGCGTGGTTGGTGATCTCGAAGCTGAGCACCCGCACCAGGGGGCTGAGGTGGTTCCACGTGTGACGCGGCGCGAACCGGCCCGGATGCTCGGTCACCAGACCGTAGTGGCCCACGTAGTTGAAGATCTCCAGGCTGACGCGCGGGATCAGACAGGCCCCCGCCACGCACAGGGGCGCGACCCACCCGCCGCCGATGACGGCCGCGGCGATCAGGAAGGCCGAAACGGCCAGGACCGCGCGAAAGACCATGCCGTGCCGGGAAATCATTCCGACGCCGCGCTTGGTGCAGACCATCCGGTCCAGCTTCCAGGCGTCCAGCATCTGATGCGCCAGGGAGCGCGGCAGGAAGGCGTACAGATTGTCGCCGCGACGCGCCGTGTCTGGGTCGTTCGGCGTGGCGACATGCAGGTGATGGGTCACCACATGGGTCCGCTCGCGCAGGGGATCCAGGATCAGCATCTGGCTCCAGCGGCCGAACACCCGCTGCCAGGGCGACCGGCGGTGGAACAGTTCGTGGATGGCGGCGGTGATCGGCACGAAGCCGATCAGACCGGCGTTCAGACTGGCGCTGACGATGGTCCCCGTCGTCCATCCGGCGCGGCCGACCTGCCAGGCCAGGACCGCGATCTGGACGAAGCCGAGCAGCACCGTGAAGATGATCACCGTGTCGTAGAGCGCCGGATAGCGTGGATCGCGACGGCTGAAATCACGCGGCAGCGCGATATCTATGACCAGCAGGGAGAGCACCAGGGCGGTACCGGCCCAAACCCAGGCCCCGCCGGCCAACAGCCCAGCGATGCTTACGCACACCACGAATGGCGAGATCAGATATTTGGCAGGATCTTTCACAGGCGCCTCCATCATTTTGACGGCAAACTAGCCCCTGGGGCCGGATCGCACCCCCACCGGAAGTTCGGGGTCGCCGCCCCACCCGCCGCCTATGGCTGGCGCCACGTTCAAACGCGGCGACGAAGAGAGGCGAACATGGCGATCGATCTGACCATCGAGGGCAAGACGGCGCGGATCGTCCTGAACCGGCCCGAGGTCGGCAACGCCCTGGACACCGACAGCTGCCGCGCCCTGCTCGACGCCGTTCATCGGTGCGAGGCCGATCCGGCGATCCGGGTCGTCATACTGACCGGCGCAGGGCGGATGTTCTGTGCGGGCGGCGATGTCGCGGGATTTTCGTCGGCCGGCTCGGACCTGCCCCGCCTGTTGCGCGACCTGACGGCGCCGTTGCACATGGCCGTGGCGCGCCTGGCGCGGATGCCCAAGCCGGTCATCACCGCCGTCAACGGCGCGGCCGCCGGCGCCGGTCTCAGCCTGGCCCTGATCGGCGACATCGTGCTGGCGTCCGACGCCGCCAGTTTCTCTGTGGCCTATCCCGGCGTGGGCCTGTCGCCGGACGGCGGAGCGACCTTCCTGTTGCCCAGGCTGATGGGTCTCAGGCGCGCCCAGGCCTTCATCCTGCTGAACCGCAAACTCTCGGCGTCCGAGGCCCTGGACCAGGGCCTGGCGACGTTCGTCTGCCCGAGCGCGGATCTGGCCGCTGAAACCCAGGCCATGGCGGAACAACTGTCGGCGGCCCCGACCCTGGCCATCGGGCGGTCCAGAATGCTGCTGGCCGACAGTTTCGCCGCCGCTCTCGAAAGCCAGCTGGAAGCCGAGGCGCGCGCCATCTCGGCCTGCGGGGGCGAGCCTGACGCCCTGGAGGGCGTCGCCGCCTTCGTCGGGCGTCGCGCCCCGGTGTTCGACCGCGACTGAACGCCAGGGCGAAGCCGCTTAGCGCCCATTCCAACCCCCAGACTTTGGATGGGGGGCATGCGGAGGGAAAGGGCGCAACACTCGGGTCAAACAGAAACGCGAGGAGACCCCCTGTGAAAGCCGTCGCCGCGGTTCTTAAGGAACCGAACACCCCCTTCGTGCTGGAGGAGCTGGATGTCGCCCAGCCGCGACCGGACGAGATTCTCGTCCGCATCCAGGCCGTCGGCATCTGTCACACCGACCTGGTCTTCGCCAGCGGCGCCATGGGCACGAACTTCCCCCTGGTGCTGGGCCATGAAGGCGCGGGCGAGGTCGTCGCCATCGGCGAGAAGATCACCAAGGTCGCGCCGGGCGACAAGGTTCTGCTGACCTTCGATTCCTGCGGTCACTGCGCCAACTGCGAAGCCGAGGCGCCGGCTTACTGCGACAGTTTCACGGGTCTGAACTTCGCCTGCGCCCGGCCCGACGGCACGTCGCCGCTCAGCAAGGACGGCCAGGCGGTTTCGGGCGTCTTCTTCGGCCAATCCTCCTTCGCCAGCCTGGCGGTGGCGCATGAGCGCAATGTGGTGAAGGCGCCGTCCGACGCGGACCTGTCGCTGCTGGCGCCCCTGGGCTGCGGCGTTCAGACCGGGGTCGGGGCGGTGCTGCGTTCGCTGGAGGCGCGCAAGGGCAGCGCCTTGGTCGTCCTGGGCGGCGGGGCGGTGGGCCTCAGCGCGGTGCTGGGCGGCGTTCTGGCCGGGTGCGACCCCATCATCCTGATCGAGCCGCGCCCCGAACGGCGCGCCCTGGGCGCGGAGCTGGGCGCCCACCATGTGATCGACCCGGCCGCTGGCGACATCACCGAGGCGGTGCGCGCGATCTCGCCGCGCGGCGTCGACAACATCGTGGACACCAGCGGTGTGGTGAAGGCGCTGGAAGGCGCCCTTGGCATGCTGGCCCCCAAGGGCGCCCTGGCGCTGATCGGCGTTCCGGGATCGCTGGATGCGGTCCTGCCCGTGCCGATCGTCGGCGCCATCACCTATGGCTTCACCGTCAAGGGTGTGATCGAGGGCGACAGCGATCCCGACGTCTTCCTGCCGCAACTGGTGGAGTGGACCCAGTCCGGCCGGCTGCCGCTGGAGAAGATCGTGCGACGCTATCCCTTCGCCGACATCAACCAGGCCATCGCCGACGCCCATGACGGACGTTGCGTGAAGGCTGTGCTCATTCTCGACTGACCGCGTTCCTGGAGCTTGTTCATGACTGACTATCTTCCCATGACCGTTGGCGGCGTCGATCTGGACGCCGAGAATCGACTGCAGATCCTCAACCCCGCAGACGGCTCGCCAGTCGGCGAAACCCCCGACGCCGGCGAGGCGGAGCTGGAGACGGCCATCGCCGCCGCCCAGGCCGCCTTCCCGAAATGGGCGGCGACGCCCTGGGCAGAACGCCAGGCCGCCGTCGCCGCCATCGGCCAGACCCTGCTGGACAACGCCGACGAACTGGCGCGGATGCTGACCCACGAGCACGGCAAGCCGATCGACCAGGCCGCGTTCGAGATCAACGCCGCCGGACAATGGTGTCTGGCCACATCAAGCTACGGCGATCCGGTCACGGTGGTGGAGGACACGCCGGAACACCGTATCGAAACCCACCATGTGCCCATCGGCGTCGTGGGGGCGATTTCACCGTGGAACTTCCCCGTCCTGCTGTCGATGTGGAAGATCGGCCCCGCCCTGCTGGCGGGCAACACCATGGTCTTGAAGCCCTCGCCCTTCACCCCCATGACGGTGCTGAAGATCGGCCAGCTGCTGCGCTCGGTCCTGCCGGCCGGCGTGCTGAACCTGATCACGGGCGGCGATCACCTGGGACCGCTGATGACCTCGCACGAGGCGTTCGGCAAGATCAGCTTCACCGGATCCACCGCGACGGGACGCAAGGTGATGCAGAGCGCGGCGCCGACGTTGAAGCGTCTGACGCTGGAGCTGGGCGGCAACGACGCCGCCATCGTCTTCCCCGATGTGGATGTGCGCGACACGGCCGAGAAGCTGTTCTGGTCCGCCTTCACCAACGCCGGTCAGATCTGCGTGGCCACCAAACGCGCCTATGTTCACGAAGAGGTCTATGACGCCGTGCGCGACGTCATGGCGGAAATGGCCCGGACCCTGCCGATCGGCGACGGGTCGCAGCAGGGCGTGGCCTTCGGTCCCGTTCAGAACCGCCCGCAGTACGACCGCGTGCGCGACCTGATCGCAGACAGCCGCGCCTCGGGCCACACGGTGATCGAGGGGGCCGCCCCGCCGCCCGGCGACGGCCTGTTCGTGCCGGTCACCCTGATCGACAATCCGCCGGAATCCAGCCGGATCGTCCAGGAGGAGCAGTTCGGCCCCGTCCTGCCGCTGATGCGCTTCAGCGACGAGAACGACGTCATCGCCCTGGCCAACGCCAGTGAGTTCGGCCTGGCCGCGACCGTCTGGACCAAGGACGAGGATCGGGCCATGCGCGTGGCTTCGCGCCTGGAGGCTGGCAGCGTCTGGATCAACGAAGGCCTGGCCCTGTCGCCCTTCGCCGCCTTCGCCGGCCACAAACAGTCCGGCGTCGGTCAGGAGAACGGCCTGGGCGGCCTGCTGGAATACACCAACCCCAAGACCGTCACCCTGCGGCGCGCACCCGTCGCGGCCTGACCGTCCGACATCCCTATCCTGCACGGCGGTCGAGCCTCTCGACCGCCTTTCTTTTCACAAGAGCACAAGACCCATGAGCCAAGCCTACGCCGTCGTCGAGCGGGACGGACCGTTGACGATCATCACGATCAATCGACCCGAGGCGCGAAATGCGCTGAACGGTCCGGCGCACGAGGCGCTGGGCGACGTCTTCGACGACTTCGCCTCGGACCCGGATCAATGGGTCGCCATCCTGACCGGCGCGGGCGACAAGGCCTTTTGCGCGGGACAGGATCTGAAGGTCCAGGCCGAGGGCGCCGCCCTGACCCTGCCGAGGCGCGGATTCGGCGGGCTGACCAGCCGCACAAGTCTGGACAAGCCGGTGATCGCGGCCGTCAACGGCTTCGCCTTCGGCGGCGGTTTCGAACTGGCCCTGGCGTGCGATATCGTCGTCGCCGTCGAGGGCGCCGCCTTCGCCCTGCCCGAACCCAAGGTCGGACTGGCGGCCCTGGCCGGCGGGCTTCAACGCCTGCCGCGCGAGATCGGGCTGAAACGCGCCATGGGCCTGATGCTGACGGGCCGTCCCGTCTCGGCGCGCGAAGGCTTCGCCCTGGGTTTCGTCAATGAGGTCGTCGAGGCCGATGTCCTGGGCGCGGCGCGCCGCTGGGCCGACGACATCCTGAAATGCAGCCCGATGTCCGTTCGCGCCACCAAGGCCGCCGTACTCGCCGGGCTGGACCAACCGCTGGACCAGAGCCTGGCCGAGGTCTGGACCGCCCCCGCGACGCTGAAGATGCTGGCCTCTGAGGACGCGCTGGAGGGGCCAAGGGCCTTCGCCGAGAAGCGCGCACCCGCCTGGAAGGGACGCTGAACCATGATCCTGTCCGAAACCCAGACGATGATCCGCGACGCCGTGCGCGACATGGCGCGCGAGCGGATCGCCCCCCACGCCGCGGCCTGGGAGGCTGCGGGCGCCTATCCGCCCGATCTGTTCAAGGACCTGGCCGACCTGGGCCTGATGGGCATGACAGCGCCCGCCGAACATGGCGGCGCCGAGGCGGACTATGTGTCCTACGCCCTGGCCCTGATGGAGTTGGCGGCGGCCGACGGCGGCGTGTCGACCGTGGTCTCCGTCCACAACGCGCCGGTGGTGGCGGCCCTGTTGCGCAACGGTACGGACGCACAGAAGGCCGCCTTCCTGCCCCGGCTGTGCGCGGGCGAAATCATCGGCGCCTTCGCCCTGACCGAGCCCGGCGCGGGGTCCGACGCCTCGGCCCTGAAGACCCGCGCGGTGCGCGATGGCGACGACTGGCGCATCGACGGAACCAAACAGTTCATCACCTCGGGCCGCATCGGCGGACTGACCATCGTCTTCGCCGTCACCGACCCGACGGCGGGCAAGCGCGGCCTGTCCGCCTTCCTTGTTCCCGCCGACACCCCCGGCCTGACCGTCGCCAAGCCCGAGCACAAGATGGGCCAGAAGGCGTCGGACACCTGCGCCCTGTCGTTCGACGATATGCGAATCAGCGATTCGCTGCGCCTGGGCGCGGAGGGGGACGGCTATCGCATCGCCCTGGCCAATCTCGAAACCGGCCGCATCGGCATCGCGGCCCAGAGCGTGGGCATGGCGCGCGCGGCTCTGGAGATCGCGGTCGCCTACGCCAAGGAAAGGGTCGCCTTCGGCAAGGCCATCCTCGAACATCAGGCTGTCGGTTTCCGCCTGGCCGATCTGGCGGCGCGGCTGGAGGCGGCCCAGCAACTGGTCCTTCACGCGGCGTCTCTCAAGGACGCCGGCCTGCCGTGCCTGACAGAGGCGTCCATGGCCAAGCTGGTGGCGTCCGAGCTGGCCGAGGTCGTGGTGTCCGGCGCGATTCAGACCCTGGGCGGCTATGGCTATCTGGAGGAGTACGGCCTGGCCAAGATCTATCGCGATGTCCGGGTGTGCCAGATCTACGAGGGCACGTCGGACATTCAAAGGATGGTGATCGCCCGCGCACTCTGAGGCTGATGCAGGGCGGCTTCGGTCGCCCTGTCCTGCCAAGACGCCGCACCCCGCCCCCAACTTTCGTACAGGTCGCCCGTCGCCCGCATCTCCTAGCGTCACTGCAAACGGCACAGACCGTTTTCTGATAACGCAATGGGAGGATTGCAATGAGGGGACCAATCGGTCGAAATTTTACCGCGATGCTGATCGCATCTTGCTCTGTCCCGGCCTTGGGGACGGCCGCGCTGGCGCAGACCGCACAGACCGAACAGTCGCAGCCCGAGACAGTATCGTCCGTGGACGACATCGTCGTGACGGCGCGCAAACGCTCTGAAACGGTCAATGACGTGCCGCTGACGATCCAGGCGGTTTCGGGCGAGGCCCTGACCCAGGCGGGCGTCAGCGACACCTCCAATCTGGTTCAGATCATCCCGGCCCTGAACTACAGCAAGTCCAGCGCCAACACGCCGATCTTCACGGTGCGCGGCATCGGCTTCAACACGCCGAACCTGTCGTCGACCTCCCCGGTCGGCATCTATGTGGACGAAGTCTCCTACGCCTATCCCTATATGGCCAACGGTCCGATCTTCGACGTGGCCCGGGTGGAGGTGCTGAAGGGTCCTCAGGGTCTGCTGTACGGTCGCAACACCACGGGTGGTCTGGTCAACTTCATCACCCAGAAGCCAGGTCAGTCGTTCGCCGCCTCGGCCACCGCCGAGATCGGCAACTATAAGACGCGCAATGTCGAAGCCTATGTCAGCGGTCCGCTGTCGGACACGGTGGGGCTGCGCATCGCGGTGCGCGCCGAAAACTCGGGCGAAGGCTGGCAGGAAAGCGTTTCTCGCCCCGGCGACCGCCTGGGTGAAAAGGACCGGACGGCGGCGCGTCTGACCCTGACCGCCAACCCCAACGACCGGCTCAGCCTGGACTTCACCGCCAACTACTGGCGCGACCAGTCCGACACCGTCGCGCCCCAGGCCATCCAGTTCCTGCCCGACCAGGCCGCGTTTGCGGTCCCCGGACTGTCCAAGGCGATCATCGCCAACCCCGGCTCAAAGAACGCGGACTGGGATGCGCCCGAGGCCGGCAAGCCTCCGTTCGCCACGGATTCGCGCTTCTGGTCGGCGGCGCTGCGCGGCGAACTGGCCCTGTCCGATTCCATCAGCCTGGTGTCCCTCACCGCCTATAACGATCTACGTCGGCGCGACTTCAACGACCTGGACGGGACGCCGTTCGAGACCCTGGCCTATGGGTCGAACGGCACGATCACCTCCTTCTCGCAGGAACTGCGTCTGATGGGGGATGCGGGACCGGTCGACTGGATCCTCGGCGCCTACTATTCCAAGGACAAGATCGTCGATGACCAGTTCGCCTATTACGGCCAGTCATCGACGGTCAGGCTGCTGCGCTTCCTCGGCGCCAATCGGGTGGTCCAGAACCAGTACACGCCGGCCCAGATCGCCTCGGGCATGCGCAACTTCCTGAACAATACGGCGCAGGACAGCCAATCCACCTCGGTCTTCGCCAACATCGACTGGAAGCTGGCCGAAAAGTTCACCCTGTCGGGCGGCCTGCGGTATTCGGACGACAGCCTGTCTTACCGGGGCTGCACCCGCGACATCGACGGTCAGGTCCTGCCGGTATGGAACACCGGGGTCGCCTTCGTCGTGCGCGCAACGCCCAACGTCCAGCCGAACGAATGCCTGACCTTCAACACCAACTTCACCGACAACGTCCCCATCGTGGAACGATCGCTGGACGAGGACAGTCTGGCGGGCCGACTGAACCTCAGCTTCGCGCCCAACGCCGACACGCTTCTGTATGCCTCGATCAGCCGCGGCTACAAGTCGGGGGCCTTCCCTGTGCTGGCCGCCAACAACGAAGCCCAGCTGGAAGCCGCCCGTCAGGAAGAGGTCCTGGCCTATGAGGTCGGGCTGAAGGCGACGCTGGACAGCGGCCGCCTGCAGTTCAACACCAGCGGCTATTTCTACGACTACAAGGACAAGCAGCTTTTCGGCGAAATCCCCGACCGGGTCTTCACCACCCTGACCCGCATCCTGAACGTGCCCAAGTCCGAGGTTTATGGCGCCGAAGCCGATGCGTCATGGCGGCCTGCGCCGTCCCTGCTGCTGAAGATCGGCGCCTCCTACACCCGCACCGAAATCACCGAATTCACCGGCTTTGATCGGGCGGGCGTCTCCACCGACTTCGCCGGCGCCCGCTTCCCCTACACGCCAGAATGGCAGGTGAACGGCCTGGTGAACTGGGATCATCCGGTCAGCGAGACCCTGGGCGTCAGCGCCACCCTCAGCGCCGCCTATCTGTCGGACGCCGAAGGCTCCATCGAAGCGGAGCCGGAGTTCCACATCGACGCCTACACCCTCGTGAACGCCAATCTGTCGCTCTACGCCCTGAACGACAGCTGGCGCGTGGGGGCTTATGTCAGGAATCTGTTCGACAAATACTACTGGACGAGCGCCGACACCAATGTGGACACGGTCGTCCGCATTCCCGGCATGCCGAGAACCTTCGGCGTCACACTGACCAAGTCCTTCTAAGTTCTCCCCGCTGACTGCGCCCCCGTTTCGACGGGGGCGCTATTTTTTTCGGGTGAAGACCGTTCGCAAGGACCATGCGGCCCCGCAGTCCGAGCGCGCGAGGCGTGGCGCGCCGCACATTTCCAGCTATGCTTCATCCCCTTGACGCCGGTCAGGGTGATCGGCCCAGGGAGGGCGGGCGTCGCTTGCGGGCCGCCAGTACGCTGGATCAGTCATCCCTAAAACTATGGCGTCTTGGCCGGCGACGCCTGCGCCAATGCGTCGTGACCTTGGTCTATCAGGGCTGGGGCGCGGCTGGGCGGCCGCCGCCTTCAACATTCTGTCGCTGCTGGAGGTCGAACTGCAAGGCGTCGGCCTTCAGGCTCGAACAGTGGCCGCGGTTCTCATGATGGAATGTCGGTTGCGCCTTTGGCCTCGAACGCATCCCGGATGTTCGGCCTGCCCAGCAACAAGAGCGACATCGTTCTCGGGATCGTCCAGGACGGCCCCGGTTTTTCGCACGGCAACCTTCCCCGATGCGTGTCGTTGTCAGACCCTCCCATGCGGCCCGGACCGCAATCTTCAGTCACGGTTAGATCAGAGGGATCGCGATGCCGGTCATCGTCGTCACAGGGGCCAGCGCCGGCATAGGTCTGGCGATCGCGGAACGGTTCGCTGAAGCAGGCTGGCAGGTCGTCGTCGTCGCCAGACAGGCCAAGCGTCTGTCGCAAGCCGTCGAACGGCTGAAACGCTCGGACGGCCGCGCCACTGGCATTGCAGGTGATGTTTCCAACCCAGAGTTCGTCGAGCAGGTCGGCCGCGATGTGACGCAAGCCTTTGGCGGCATCGACGTCTGGGTCAACAACGCCATGTCCACGGTCATCGGGCGCGATGAGGATCTGACCGACGCTGATTACCGCCGCGTCGCCGAGACGACCTATCTTTCGCAGGTCTACGGAACGCGGGCGGCGCTCCGGGCCATGCGGCCGAAGGACCACGGGGCGATAATCCAGATCTCGTCAGGCCTGGCGTTGCGCCCTGCCCCGCTGCAGGCTGCCTATTGCGGGGCCAAGGCGGCTGTCGATGGATTTACCGAGGCCATCCGGGCCGAACTGATCGCCGCCTCCTCGAACGTCACATTGACCACTGTCTATCTGCCCGCGGTCAACACGCCCCAGCCGCTGTGGTCGCGTAATCGCACGGACCGGGCGCAGATCATCCCCGATCCCCTGTTCGATCCCCGCCTCTGCGCGGACGCGGTCTGGTCCGCGGTGCAGAACCCGAGCCGCAAGATCTACGTCGGCCGCTCGACATGGCTGATGGCCCTTGCGCAACGACTGGCGCCGGCGCTGGCGGACCACAAGGCGGCAGACATGGTCGCCGCGCAGCAGGGCGGGCCCCAACTTCCTCGCCTGGGCAATCTCGATCAACCCGAAGAAGGACCGGCGGCGATTGATGGCCCTGATGCCGTACGGGTCATCATGCCGTGGATCGGCTTCATATCCAGTCGCCAGACGGCTGCGCTAAAGATCGCGGCGCTCGGCGTGTTTACGGGCCTTGCGCTGACGACGGGCTTTGCGATCGGGTCTTCGAAGCGATGATCGCGACGCCCTTCACGCCCCATCCCGCGCGTTCCTCAGACTCGCTACGGCCCGATGGATACGCCGCCCTGGAGAATTACGGCGTCTTGGGCGAGGGTCGCACAGTGGCCTTGTCAGCCCTGGACGGCGGCATCGATTGGTGGTGCGTGCCGGCGATCGACGCCCCGCCCCTGTTCGACCGCCTGCTCGATCCTGACGGCGGGCGGTTTTCCATCACACCCACCCAAGCCTTCACGGCGACCCGCCGCTATCGGTCTGACAGCAATGTGCTGGAAACGGAATTCACCACGGCCGCCGGCCGCGCCCGCCTGACCGAAAGCCTCAACAGCGGCACGGCCGGGCGGTTGCCGTGGTGCGAACTGGCCCGGCGCATCGACGGCCTGGAAGGTCAGGTGACGTTCGCTCTGGACATGCGTCTGGGGCGGCGGGGCGATACGGCCAATCCCTATCACTCCAAGATCGGCGAACACACGGTCTTCCATGTCGAGCGGGTGCTTGGTCTGTTCGTGCATGATCCACGCATCTCGTGCGACTGGTCCGACGAGGGCATTGTCGGAACGATCGTCGTCGGCGCGGGCGAGCGTCGCACGGTGGCCATCGTCGCCGGACGGGACGAGCCGCTGGTCGTTCCCTCCATCGAAGAGATCGACGCCCGCATAGATCTGTCTGATCAGGAGTGGCGGGACTGGGCGGCGCGATTGAACTGCCCCGGCCTGTATCGCGACGACTTCGTCCGCAGCGCCCTGGCGTTGAAGCTGCTGCTCTATTCCCCGTCGGGCGCCATCGCCGCGGCCGCCACCACCTCCCTGCCCGAGCGTCTGGGCGGCGACAAGAACTGGGACTACCGCTACGCCTGGCTGCGCGATGCGGGCTACACGATTGAGGCCTTCCTCGCGGCCGGCGCCCAGGCCGAGGCCAAGGCCGCCTTCAGTTGGCTGCTGATGCAGCTGAAGAACCATGGCGCCAAGGTCTGCTACAGCCTGGACGGCGCACTCGTGCCGCCGGAGACCGGCTGGGACATGCCGGGGTATCAGGGCTCGCGTCCGGTCGTCACGGGCAATCGGGCCGCCGATCAGGCTCAGCACGGCGTGTTCGGCGACATATTCGAGACGGCGTCCCGCTTCGTCGGCTGCGGCAACATTCTGGACAGCGCCAGCGCCCAACAGTTGTCCGAACTGGCGGACCAGTGCGCGGACGCCTGGCGTCAGCCGGACGCCGGCATGTGGGAATTAGAAGAGACCCAGCACTACACCATGTCCAAGATCAGCTGCTGGCAGGCCCTGGCCCGCGCGGTCGAACTGGCCGACGGCGGACAACTGCCGACGACCTGCAGGGACCGCTGGCGGCGGGAGCGCGACCGGATCTTCGACTGGGTCGAGACGCACTGCTGGTCCGAAAAGCTCCAGGCCTTCGTCATGTATCCCGGCAGCGAGAAGCTGGACGCCGCCGTCGCCCTGGCCGTCCGGTTCCGCTTCGACGGCGCGGACCGGCTTCGCGCGACCCTTAAGGCGCTAGACCGCCATCTCGGCGCCGGCGTGTTCCACTATCGCTACACCGGCATGCAGGACGAGGAAGGGTGTTTCATCGCCTGCTCCTTCTGGATCGCCGAAGCTTGGGCGACCCTGGGCGAGCCGGACAAGGCGCGGGCGCGCATCGACGGCCTACGCCAGGCCCTGGGCGGTCGTTGGGGCATGCTCACCGAAATGATCGACCCGCATACCGGCGCCTACCTCGGCAACATGCCGCAGGGGCTCAGCCACCTCGCCCATCTGACCGCCCTGACCGCCATCGGGCAGGCGCAGACTTCTTCCCCCCAGCCCGAAACGGAGACGTTCCATGACTGATCGCCTGACCCTGCAGGACCCGCGCGAGCAATATCCGAAGCCGCCGTTCCCCCGCCAGCCTCAGCCCGTCCCCGGAGAGGCGCGGGAGATGGACCCCAAGCCGGATCACGGCGAAACCAGCTATCAGGGCGCCGGCAAGCTGAAGGGCCGCAAGGCGCTGATCACCGGGGCCGACAGCGGCATCGGCCGGGCGGCGGCCATCGCCTACGCCCGTGAGGGCGCCGACGTCGCGCTGTCCTATCTGCCCTCGGAGAAGAAGGACGCCGCCGAGGTGATCGCCCTGATCGAGGCCGAGGGCCGCAAAGCCATCGATCTGCCAGGCGACATCACCGACGAAGCCTGGTGCCGGAAAATGGTCGAACAGGCCGTATCGGAGCTGGGCGGTCTGGACATTCTGGTCATCAACGCCGGGCGTCAGCAATACCGCGAAGATATCTCGCAGGTGACGTCGGAGGACTTCGACAAGACGTTGAAGACCAACCTCTACGCCATGCACTGGATCGCCCAGGCGGCCGCGCCCCACCTGCCGGCGGGCGCCTCGGTCATAACCACCGCCTCGATCCAGGCCTATGAGCCCTCGGCCATCCTGCTGGACTACGCCACGACCAAGGCGGGGATCGTCGCCTACACCAAGGCGCTCGCCGCCCAGCTGATCGAAAAGGGCGTACGGGCCAATGTGGTGGCACCCGGTCCGTTCTGGACGCCGCTGCAGTCGTCCGGCGGGCAGCCGCAGGAGGCGGTGATGAAGTTCGGCGAACAGGTGCCGCTGGGCCGTCCCGGCCAGCCCGTCGAGATCGCCCCCGTCTATGTGCTGTTGGCCTCGCAGGAAGGCAGCTACATCACCGGTGAAGTGTTCGGCGTCACCGGCGGCAAGGGCGTCGCCTGACAAAAACCATTGGCGGCGGGGCCCCCGCCGCCAATCGCTGTCTCTGCGGCGTCTAGCTGGCGACGGTGGCGACGGAGCCTGAATCCACTCGAATGCCGGCGCCATTGATGAAGCTGGCCCGCTCCGAACACAGGAACGCAACGGCCGCCGCAACCTCTTCCGGCCGGCCTCTGCGATCCAGCGTCATGCCGGGGCGTTCTTCCTTCAAGAAGCTCTTGATCGCCTCCTCGAAGGTTTCGCCCCGTTCCTTGGCGCGCTTCTCCATCATGGCGTCGGTCATCGGCGTGGCGATGAAGGCGGGCGAGACCGTGTTCACCAGCACATTGTCGCAGCCGTAGGCCTTAGACAGCCCCTTCGCCAGGCTGAGAATGCCGGCCTTCGAGGCGCAATAGGCCAGTTCATCGACGTAGGGCTGAACCGCATCCTCCGAGGCGAACAGGACGATACGTCCCCAGCCCGCGCGACGCATCGCCGGAATGGCCTGGCGGCACATCCGCACCGCGCCCATCAGATTGATGTCGAGCGTCTCCTGCCAACCGGCGTCATCAACGTCCAGGAAGTCGCCGGTCGCGCCCGTCACGCCTGCTGCGTTCACATAGATGTCTGGATCGCCCAGGCGGTCTCTGACCTCCGCCCAAAGCCGTTCGACATCGTCAGCCTTGGTCACGTCGCCGGTCACGCCGATGCACTCGCCCAAGGCGGAAAGCTCTCGGACGGCCTCGTCCAGCGTCCCGTCCGGCTTGTCGGTCAGCGCGACCCGCACGCCGGCTTCCAGCAGCAGCCGCGCCGTCTCCTTGCCCATGCCGGAATCGGCGCCGGAAATCAGGGCGACACGCCCCTTGATCCCGAGGTCCATTAAAACTCTCCTGTTTGTTGACGTTCAAGGAAGTGATCGGCCGTGCGCAGGGCCACGGCCATCAGGGTCAGGGCCGGATTGCGCGGTCGCGCCGGCCATCTCGGTGAAGTCTCGGATCAGGTCGGCGAGACGCTCCGGCTGTTCCTGGGGGATCAGGTGCGCCGCCTTCGGCACGACCACCACTTGGGGCCAACCGAAATGCAGCGCATTGCACCGGCGCTGCGCCGCCTCGCCCAGATCCCCGTCCTCCGCGCCGGCGATGATGAGGGCAGGCAAAGGAATGACGCCGGCCTGGGCGGACCAATCCTCGCGCGATCCGTAGGCCAGCCATCCCCGCCAGGCGTCGGCCGACGTCCGGCGAAAATCTGTGAGCGCCTGTTGAAAGGCGTTTTGCGGCAGGCCCTTGGCGGTATTGGCCTCGATGAACCGGCGCCCCCTGCCCTCCAGTTCTGTTGGATCGTCGAACCAAGTCAGCATGTCGGCGCGCCGATCCTCGTCCATCGGCTCCGAGGACGGCGGCGAACCGGCGACAAGCGCCACGCCAAGCAGCCCGCTTAAACCTGCCGCCCCGTCGCGCGCGCGCGCCGCAATCAGGGTCGCGAACTTGCCGCCCATGCTGTGGCCGACGATGACCCAGCGCGCGAGATCGAGATCGGTCA
This sequence comes from Brevundimonas sp. EYE_349, assembly GCF_023147505.1. Lineage (GTDB taxonomy): Bacteria > Pseudomonadota > Alphaproteobacteria > Caulobacterales > Caulobacteraceae > Brevundimonas. The sequence continues at coordinate 103,529 of NZ_JAHXPB010000003.1, forward strand.
GACGGCGGCAAAGATCGTCGAGCACGACCTGCACATCGCAATAGCCTTCCGCTGCTCGGTCGCCGAACCCCGGAATATCCATCGCGACCGTCTGCATTTCATCGGAGAGCCGGCCGATGACGTCGTCCCATTCGCGACGGCTTGCACCCAACGAATGGAGGAATACGATAGTGGTGCGAGGGTCTGGGCGCATTGAGACGGCTTTTCGAGAGCGAAGACACGACACCGCGCGCCGTGGATCGGCGGGCGGTTCGTGCGGTTAGTTTTTGCGATGACCGGCGCCTGGCTCGCTCGTTTTCGGCGCCTTGCCGTCCTCGATACGAGCCTCATTTCGCAGATCGCGACCTGCCGGGACCTTGCGCTGCGCTTCGGCGCTGTCGCCCTGTTCGTCCAGTTCTTCTCTCAGAAAGCCCGCGGCTTCCTTGATCCGACCTTTGGGGCTCATGGACATTCTCCTGACCACCGCAATCGGGTGCGGTCGATCAGCGCGCCAGCGTCGCAATGGCTCCCGACAAAACCGACCTCGGACGTCAAAATCGGATGCAAGGCGTCTGGTCCTCAGGCCGCCGCGAGTTCGGTCAGAAGCCGTTCAATGAAAACCGCATCATGGGGTCGGTCGTTGGCGGCCTCCACGATGAGACGGCCGTCGGACCAGCGCCGGTCATCGCGCGCGGGAAAGGCCGTCTCCATATCGCGTCGGCGCGCTTCAGCAATCCGCAACGCCGTCGCCTTCGGACCCGACACGATCTCGGTGACGCCGGCGTCTCGGGCCAGCGCCGCGAGGCGGCGGGAGGCGAACAGATCCTCCGCAGGGTCTGGAAGCGGGCCGAACCGATCCTCCGCCTCGTCTCGCAAGGCGTCGACGTCCTCGGCCGTTCCTGCGCGCGCCAGTCGGGCGTACAGATTGATGCGAACGGTCGCGTCGGGGATGTAGTCCGCTGGGAAGCCCCCGGTCGCGCCGACGTTCAGGCTGGGAGCCGCCTGATCGGGGCCGCGGTCGCCTTTCGCCGCAGCGAGCGCGCGCGCCAGAACAGACTGATAGAGGGCCGAGCCGATCAGCCTGACGTGTCCAGCCTGTTCTTCGCCCACCAGATCGCCGCCGCCGCGCAGGTCCAGATCGCGTCCGCTGATCGCAAACCCGGCCCCTAACCGATCGAGGGCTTCCAAGGTCTGCAGACGGGCTTCCGTCGTCGGCGCCATCGGCGCATCGGGATCCGAAAGCAGATAGGTGAAACCCTGTCGCCGCCCTCGTCCGACACGGCCACGAAGCTGATGAAGCTGGGCCAGGCCGAAGCGGTCCGGCCGCCAGATCAGCATCGTATTGGCGCGTGGCACGTCGAGGCCGGTTTCGATGATGTTCGTCGCCAGAAGCACGTCCCCCTCCCCGTCGGAGAAGCGGCTCATGACATTGTCGATTTCAGCGGCCCCCAGGTCGCCGTGCGCCGACACCACCGATAGTTCGGGCGTCAGGGTTCTCAGACGTTGCGCCAGGGGTTCGATGTCGTCAATTCTCGGCACGACGACGAAACTCTGTCCGCCGCGCGCCTTCTCCCGCATCAGCGACAGGCGCACCGCGCCCGCGTCGAACGGGGTCATGAAGGTTCGGATCGGGCGACGGCGGGCGGGCGGGCTGGCGATAAGGCTGACGTCCTGGATTCCGACCAGGGCGCCCTGCAGGGTCCTCGGGATCGGCGTGGCCGACATCGACAGCAGATGCGGCGCCTTTCGCGCCAGGTCCGCCTTCATCTGGGCGCCGAAACGGTGCTCCTCGTCGATGATGACCAGCCCGAGTTCCTGGACCTCCAGCGCATCCGACGCCAAGGCCTGGGTGCCGACCACGATCCGCATGGACCCGTCCGCCAGCCCCGTCTTGACCGCCTTCGCCTCTGCAGCGTCCGCAGCCCGCGACAGATGTCCGATCTGGATGTCCTGGTCCTTAAAACGCTTCCTGAAGACCTCGAAATGCTGACGCGCCAGCACCGTCGTCGGCGCGACCACCATGACCTGCTTTCCGGCAAGGGCCACGGCCGCCGCAGCGCGCAAGGCGACTTCGGTCTTGCCGAAACCGACGTCGCCACAGACAAGCCGGTTCATGGGCTTGCCCGAGCCGAGATCGGCCAGAACCGCCTCGATCGCCTGCGCCTGATCTGGCGTTTCGGGAAAGGCGAAGCCGGCGGCGAAGCGCGCGAGCGCTTGACGTGGCGGCGCGATGGGCTCCGTCCTCAAGGCCGCGCGCGCCTCGGCCCGGGCGGACAGGGCCGCCGCGGCCTCGTCGATCTGGGCGCTAACCTTGGCGCGACGCTTGAGCCAGCCTTCGGTGTTCAGCCGATCCAGCGACACCGCGTCCGGCTCCGAGCCGTAACGCCAAATCTTGCCGAACTCCTCGATCGGCGCGAGGACTGCGCCCCCGCCGTGATACTCGATGCGCAAGACGTCGCGCTCCATCCCGTCGGCGGTGACGCATTCCAGCGCCTTCAGCACGCCAAGGCCGTGGTCTTCATGAATGACCACATCGCCCAGCCGAAGTTCAGTGTCCCCGAAAGCGTCGACGGAACCGGAAGATCCGCGCGCGATCCGGCCGCCGAAGATGTCCGACGGGGTCACGACGACGAGACCGGCTTCCCGCTGTTGAAAGCCGGTGTCCAGGTCAGCGACAACAAGGCCGATCCGCCCCGGCGCGAGCGACGCGATCGCGTCCCAGTCCTCCAGGGCCACGGGCGCCTCGACGCCCTGGCGGCGAAGCAACCGCGCGAGACTTCGGTGCTCGTGCGCTAATCCCGTCAGGACCACGCGATCGCCCGCGTCACACCGGTCGGCGATAAAGCGTTTCAGCGCCCGCCCTGGCGCTCGCTCCAAGGCGAAGACGGGCGCCGACGCGAAGGTCTCGACGGCCAAGGTCGTCGCACCTTTCAAGGCCCGACCAATCTCGGCGTCCGACAAATAGACACGGTCGGGTTGGAGAGGCGGCGCGCCGTCGCTGAACCGCAGGCGGGTGTCATAGGCCTCGATCACCTGCGCGCCTAGGCGTGCGAACCGATCATCCAGACCGATGTCGGTCAGGATCGCCGGGTCGGCGAGGAAATCGAACACCGTCGTCGCGCGCGCCCCGTCCCGCGACGCCCTCGCATCGGGATCGTCGTGGTCGTCGCGCGCACCCGCGCCTGGCCCCCATTCGGAGGCTGGCGTCAGACAGAGCGTCGCGGTCTCCGCCTCTCGACGCTGCGACACGGGATCGAAGGCGTGGATCTCGATGATCCGGTCCGCCTCATCGAGGGTCAGGCGATAGGGTTGGGCCGAGGCGGGCGGGAAGACATCGATCACCGCGCCCAGCACCGCATATTCGCCGGGCTCATCCACGCGCTCGTCCGCCGCGTAGCCCGCATCGCGCAGGAAGGTCTCGAACGCCGCGCGATCCAGCGTCTCGTCGGCCTTCACACGCAGGCGGGCGTCGATCCGTTCACGCGGCGGGGTGCGTTGCGCCACCGCGTCCGGAGAGGTGATCAGAAAGGTCCGACGGTCGCCCGTTTCGGCCAAGGCCGCCAAGACCGCCATTCGCCGGCCCATGCTCTCACGCGAGGGCGCTGCGCGGTCATAGGGCAGGCAATCCCAAGGCGGCAGGACCAGAACTTCGGCGTCACCGACCATGACGGCGAGCGCGGCCGCGATCTCGTCAGCACGACGTTCGCTCGTTGCGACAAAGACGACAGGCTGCAACGGCGTCGTCTCCCTTTGCGCCAGTGCGGCTGCAACGGCCGACGCCGGCATCTTCCAATCCTTCCGATCGTCGGGGCGAGGCACTGGCCCCTCGACCAGAACCTGTTGGCCCGTGGCGGTCATGTCGGGGATGTCGGGTGAGGCGATCATCCTGGCTCAACACCAAGGATCGGCCGGGGTTGCGCCCGCTTCCGTACGCCCGTCCCAGCAATCGCGACCGCGCGCGCCCGAGGCGCATCAGAAGGGATCCGCAGGACCTTTGCGCGCGGCGGCGATCTCGTGCGGGGTAGGCGCGCGACGGATCGTCAATCGGTCCGATGACCAATCGATCAGGCCACGTTCCGCCATCGCGCGTAGCCAGCCGTCCATCGGCCAGATCGACCACTTAGCGTGAAAGCGGTTGGCGTTGGCGATCAGGGCCTGGAAGTGCTGCAGAGGCGGATCATAGCCCTCGTGATGCTGGTGGAAGACCGGCGCGCCGCCGGCGAAGAGGAGCGGCAGGCCGTCTCGCGCGATGCGAAAGCCCAGGTCGGTGTCCTCGGCCCCGTAGCCGACATAGGCCTCGTCGAAGCCGCCAATCCTATGAAAGGTCGAGCGACGGAGCGCGAAGGCCAGCGACCAGAACAGGCCGGGATTGCACTCCAGTCGTTCGCCATCCTGCGGGAAAGGCCGCACAGGGTGGGGACGCCCGGCCGTCTTCAGCTCCGTGGTCGAGAGCGGCCCGGGCGGGATGGCGTCGGCGGGAAGATAGAGCACCTCCGGACAGACGACGGCGTCGTGATCGGCGAGCAAGGCCTTCATCCGGCCGCAGACCGCCGACGACACGATGCAATCCACATCCAGGAACAGGAGGACGTCGCCTGCGGCCGAGGCGGCGGCGAGATTGCGCGCGGCGGCCAGGGGCAAGACCCCGCCGGGCAGGCGTTTGACCGAGACCGGGAAGTCCAGCAGCGGCAGGGTCACGGGCGCGTCGCTCATGTCGATCACGATCAGTTCGTCGGGCGGCGACGCGCTCAGGCTCAGCCCCTCGACCAGCCGGTCCAGGTGCGCCTGCCGGTTGCGCACGAGCGTCAGGGCGGACAGCGTCGTCATTGGCGGCTCCAGAGATCCAGCCGATAGTTCGGATGTCGCTCGGCGACATCCACCGTCATCATGTCAGACAATCCAATCCAGAGCCGCTCGACGGCCGCATCGGCGGTTTGGGGATAGTCCGTGTCGCCGGTCCAGTGGACGAGAAGGAGGCGCCCGCCCCCAACTAGGACCTGGGCGATGCGGCGCGCCGCCAGGTCGAGGTCGGCGTCGCTCCAGTAGTAGGCCACCTCGGACAGGACGACGAGATCCAGACCTTCAAGAACCGGGCAATCGCGGGGAAAGGCGGCGGTCTCGAACCGGACATTCGGCCGTTCCGACAGACGCTGTCGCGCCCGCGAAAGCGCGGTCGGGCTGACATCGATCGCCACCAGATGATCGCAGATCACGCTGAGCCGTTCAGTCAGGACGCCGCCCGCGCAGCCCACCTCCAGGGCGCAAGCGGCCCGCCGCGAAGACAGCGCGGCGATCGTGCGGTCGAACTTGGCCGCCTCATAGGGGCTGGAGGCCAGATCCCATGGATCGGCGTCGCCGGCGAAGATATCCTCGAAATAGGCCGGGGGGAGCGAGCGTTCAGCCATAGGCGTCGCGCCGATACAGGGTGTCGGAGGCGGCGCGCAGACGCCCAGCCCGGTCGAGGCGGAACCCTCTGCCGAACTTCGGCGTCAGCTGGCTTTGATGGGCCGACAAGGCATAGGCCCTGAGGCCGGCGCTCAAAGGTCGCGTCGTGATCCGCACCTTCGCCCCGGACGAAGCCGCCCCCCATACCGCATAGTCGAACACCGCCACAGGCCGACGGGCCATCCCCGCCGCGTGGCGCGTGAGCCCGGCCGCCGCCTGATGATCACAATGCGGGTCGTCCGGCCCTGTGACGGCGATCGCATCCACGCGCCGATCACGGCACAGCGTGGCGAGGCGACGCGCAGCGGCCTCGAACATCGGACTGCCGGGCGGGGCAGGATGGGCGTCCATCCAATCCAGAAAGACCGGCGACGCGGCCGCCGACCCCGCCAGGCGTCGGACGGCGCGCCCCGCCTCCAGGCGTCGAAGCCGGACCAACCGTGCGCGCGAGGCCGCGTCGGGGTGATCGTGCGAGCCAGCGCCGTCGGTGAGGACCACGACCCCCGCCAGGCGTCCAGTCTCGGCGACTTGATGGATCAGAGCGCCAGCGCCCAGCGTCTCATCGTCGGCGTGCGGCGCGATGACCAGCCAACGCGCGGATCGCCAAGGCGAGCGTTCCAGCGCCAGGGTCGCCAACCGACCGGTCTTTGCGCTCACCATAGGGCGTCGCCCTCGCCCCAGAGATCACGGTCCAGCCAGGTCCGCCCCGCCTGGTCCTTCGCATAGTCCGGTCCTGCCTGCCTCAGATAGAGGCTCAGATCACGGCTGATCTTGTCGATCCGCTCCCCGTCGAAGGCGCTGCGCGTCCCCACCGCCCGCGCCGCCAACTCCATGACATCCAGGGCGCTGCGTTCCACGACGCCCCGCGTGGCGCGTGCGAAATCCTCGGCGTCCGGCGCTTCGGACGCCGCCCGCATTGCGGCTTCGCGCACCCAAAGCCAAGCCGTTCGCGCGGCCACGACCGCATCGGCGAACCGCGCGCGCTGGATCGGATCGCCCCGCGCAGCCTCGGACAGGGCCTCGCGCAGAGCCAGGACCAGGCCTTCGATTCCTCCCAGCTGCACCGCCGTGAAGCGCCATGCACCGGCCGTGAAGCGCGGCTCGCGATCATAATCGCCCGCACGCCCCAGCCGCTGTTCGGGCTCGATCTCCAACCCTGTCAGATCATAGCGCCCGCTGGTCGTCGCGCGCATGCCGCGCACGCGCCAGCCGCTCAGGTCGGCGCGCTCCGCCTCGTCAGCCGGCACGATGATCAGTTGACGAGCGCCCTGCTCGGGTTGGGCGGTGACGACGGCATGGCGCAAACCGCCCGCGCCCGTTGCGAACATCTTGGCGCCGTGCAGACGATCGCCGATGAGACGAACGCCGGGCGGCGGCTCCGTCGCCCAGACGCCGAACCAACCGCCCTGAGCCAGAACGGCGCCGAGCCAGGCCTTCTGGCGCGTATCGCCATACCAATCGAACAGCGCCAGGGCGTTCACATGGCCTTCGAATAGTCGCCCTACGCTGAGATCGGCCCGCCCGACGCATCGTAAGGCGTCCATCAGGGCGAGCGCCCTGCCGGCCGGTCCGTCGTAGACCGTCCCGCCGCTTTCCACCGGCGCGAAACGTCGGCCCCAGCCCTGACGCGCGAGCAGGGTCATGCTCTCGATGGGATAGTGCGGCGAAGCGTCGTAACGCGCGCCAAGATCGGCAAGCCGACGTTCAAGGTCGATCAGCGGCGCCTTCCCGGCGGCCTTGGTCAGGTGGCTCACGCGCGGCCTCGCATTTTCGATGCAAGGCCGAGCAGCCATTCGCCTGCCGCCTTCAACCCCTCGCCAGTGACGGCCTGGCGGTCGGACGCGCGCAGGGCCAGACTGCCCTCGAGGATCGCCGGCCATCGGGACGCCTCCGGCCAGTGGTCGAGCACGACCGCCGCCCCGGCGCGCGCCAGGGCGGCGGCCTTGGTCATCTGCTCGCCATAGGCGCGCGGCTCAGGCAGGCAGATGAACGGCTTGTCGGCCGCGATCACCGCATTCACCAGACCATCGCCCGCCGCGCCCACCACGATCTCGACCTTGTCCATCTCCTCGGCCACGCTTTCGATCCAGCCGCGAAGCTGGAGGTTCGGCGGAAGGACAGGCGGAGAGGTGATGGGGCCGATGCCCGTCCAGAGCCGGTCGGGCGTCATGGCGGCGGCCTCGACCAGCCGCGCCCCGTCCAGCGGCCGCCCTCCGCGGCCATGGACGACCAGAACGCCTGAGCCTCGGCGGCGACGGGAGGCGTCACGGGGCGCGACATAATGCGTCTTTTGTCGAACCCAGTCCGGCGCGAGGCTGTCCAGGGTCTCGTGGAAAGGCGCGAGCAGAGCCGCCGCGCCCCGAAAGGCGTCGAGGTGGGCGGGGTCCGACCGATCGCCCGACAGCCGGACATAGACGACGGGCGTGGAGCAGAGCCTCGCCAACATCGCCATCTCCACCGAAACATCGATCACGACCAGCGCCGGCGACGTTCGGGCGATCCAGTCGGCGAAACGGGCCGCCCGCGCCCGGACGCCTGGGTGGTGATAGGGCGCATAATGGAGGGCGTCAGGTCTCGCCAGCGCATCGTCTCGGCCCGAGAAGGCGTCGTCCGCATCAGGTCGATCATCGTCCAGATCGACGCTGGCGACGCCCGGTGTGCGCCCCGTCAATCCGGTGCCGAGCAGGACGAACCGCTCCGGCGCAGCGGATGCGATCTCGAGCGCCCGCTGGCGATGCCCGTCGCCCTGATGATGCACGTAATAGCCGATCAAATCGCTCATGCGGCGCCTGCATGACGCTGGCCTAGGTCGGCGCAGTCGGCCCAGGACCGCAGATTCAGATCGAGCGGCATCGGCTCCAACTGGGCCTCGAGAAGGGACAACCCCTGATCGCCGCCGGCGCGGGCGCGTTGCGCGCGTCGCCAGACCGCCCTCCGCCGCCAGTGTCGGAAGTCCGGCGCCAGGATCGGATCGCCGTCGCGCGCCTGGACGAAGAGGCGCGCCATGTGCTCAGCCATGCCGCCGGCGGCGCGCCCCGTAAGGCGGGGCGAGACCCGCGTCCAGACCGAGAGGGGATGGACAAGCCGTGCGCCCTTGGCCTGGGCCGCGATCACAAGCCCCCTATCCTCCCCCGTCGGCAGCTCCGGCACGCCACCAGCTTGCCGATAGGCCTCGGCGGTGATGGCGAGGCTAGCGCCGGTATGGTCGCCATGGCGTGGCGACGGATCGTGTGGCGACGGGTCAAGATCGTCCTCGATGGCGCGGACGGCGGCCCAATAGGCGTCCCATACCTGCTGCAAGGCGACCATCGATCGCGGGAGGTCTTCAGCCTCGTCGATCACCAGCCGTCCGCCGACCATGTCCGCGCCCGTGGAGAGGGCGGCGAGATTGGCCGATAACCAGGTCCGCGGCGGGCGGGCGTCGGCGTCCGTCGAGATGAGAACCCCGCCCGGCGCCGATCCCAAACGCGCAAGACCGGCGCCCATGGCCGCGCGCCGCGCGGCGCCGGCGTGGGCGCGATGGGGCGCGAACCATTCCACCTCGACGCGGACGTCCAGCCGCTCCCGCCAGCGGTCAGCCGCCTCCTGCACGACCTCGACCGAACCATCGGTGGAGTTATTGATGCAGACGGCGACGGGTATGGGCCCGCGATAATCCTGGGCCGCAAGCGCCGCCAGCAGGACGGGAAGACGCTGCTTTTCGTTTCGGGCGGGCACGCAAACGCAAAAACGCAAAGACGACGTCATGCGATCAAGCGGTCCTCAACGGCGTCATTGGCGCGCACGGCCGAGGCGTGGTGCATCTCGACAAGCTCGACATAGAGCTGCTCGTAGGCGTCGACCATGCGCCCCATGTCGCAGGCCGCTTCCGCCCTGGCGCGACAGGCCGACCGTGAAAGACTGATGGCCTCCACGATCGCGCGCGCCAAGTCCTCAACGTCGTCGGGTCGGGCCAAGGCGCCGCAGTCCTTTGTGAGGATGTCGGGAATGGCCCCACGAGCGAAGGCGGCGACGGGTGTGCCGCACGCCAAGGCCTCCGCCACCACCAGCCCATAGGGTTCATCCCAAAGAGGGGTGCAGACGAAGGCGGCGGCCTTTCCGATCTCTTGCGACAAGGCGTCGTGGTCCAGGTGACCCAGATAGAGGGTGTTCGACGTCAACCGCGGCGCAATCTCGGTGGCGAAATAGGTCTCGTCCAGGATGGGCCCTGCGAACCGGAGGGGAATTCCGGCGCGCGCGGCGGCGTCGAGCCCCAGATGAAGCCCTTTTTCCGGGACGATCCTGCCGAACCAGATCAGATGGGGCGGGTCGTCGATGCGGTCGCCCCAGGCGAAGCGCTGCAAATCGATCCCATTGGGAATGACCCGGTCGATGGCGCGGACATGGCTCCATTGCCGACGCATGGCTTCCGAAACGCTGACGAACCTGGCCATCGGCGCGCGCGCCTCGCGAATACCGCTCTCCAGCCAGCAAAAGGGGGGCGTATGCAGCGTGGTGACCATGGGCATCGGCAGGGTCTCGGCCATCGAGACCGGGAGATAATGCAGGCTGTTGTTATGGATTATGTCGAACGCACTGCGCCGAAGTCGGCCCATCAGGGAGAGATAGGCGTGATGCTCCTTGAAGAAGGCGACATCGCTCGCCTCGGCGGTGCCGACCTTCGAGATTTCCGTCTGATCGCAGACGGCTTCAAGACCCAGCTCCGGGTTGGAATGCGTCGCCGCAAACAGCGTGACCGCATGACCCTTCTTGCGAAGTTGCTGACAGAGGAGATGGGTGTGCATTTCAAGGCCGCCCGCAAACGGCTCGGCGATCGGATATTTGAGATGGGCGATAACGCCGATGCGCATCAATGCCGTCCGTGACCGACAACCCGATCCCCCTCGGATCGGTCCATGGCGTTACGCCTGGGTTTCAAAGTCGATGCGGGGCCGTTCGTTCCTGTGTGCGGTTTCGCTCCCGGCCTCGTCGAGGCTGGAGTTGTCGGTCGACCGTCCAGCGCCGCCCCCACACAATACGGCTATGGCCGTCAGGATCCAGCATCGAGCGCATCCTGAGGGCGCAAGGGTCATCGCCGACGCCTGAACTGCGCAACGACGACGAAACGCCCGGAACGCCAACTCCTGTTCAAAGGCGATCCGGCCCGATCCGGGCGGCCGCCACGAGAGTCGATGTCAGCGGATCAGGCGACAGAGCCCAGCGTGTGAGCGCCGCCTCAAACACGGTCGGGTTGATCGCCACGGCGGCGAAGAGCGTCATCGACGACCGAAACTTGAGATCATCCGGCGATCCGAAGAGCTGGCGCAACGACGCCGCCGGCGCCGTTGTCGCTGTCTGGGCGGCGCGGCGCAGCCGCTCGCTCAAGACGGGATCCGCCATATAGGCCTGCGCCTCAGCAAAAGATGTGATCCCATAGAAGGCGGCAGTCGAAGACCGCCCTAAAGATCGGGCTTGCGGAAAGATGAACCACATCCAATGGCCCGCCTTGCGACCGGCGGCGAGCTCGGCCATCGCCCGCTCGAACACCGGGTCTTGCGCCTCGACGAAGCGGTTCAGCCCTGCCGTCATTCGCGCGTATCGCCCAAATCTTCGAACCAGTCTGCATAGGGGGTGTTCAGCGCCATGTGGCGGTTGAAATCGGGCGAGCCGTCGGCCCACCAGACCGGTCCCCGTTCGCCTAAACCGACCTTGGCCTTGTCGACCGCGCGCCGCGCCGTGGCCAGCGCGTCCGCGTCCCCGCTCACCCCGGCCGAGCGCACCGCCCGGCGCGCCGCCATCAACTCGCGGACGAGGCGGTCTCGTTCCCGCGCCGATAGACCGGGATCGGCGCATCGCCAGAGGCGGCCCCGCACCACGAAATACCGACCGTCCGGGGTGGCGGGATAGGACGAAGACCGTGTCATCCCCCCAAAACGCTCAGAACGCGCAATGGCGCCGCTCTCCTCGCGGCCAGCGTGACCGCCCATGCCTTGGCATTGTCGAACCGCAGGAAGTTCTCGCTCGCAACATGCCCATTACACCAAACGGGGGCGCGCCACCGACAGACTTTTGGCCGCGGATCGAAGCCATGCTACGGGTGCAGAAGGGCCCAGTGAGTTGTCGCAGAGGGGCGATTATCTTCGGAAAAGCGCGTAATGGCGTGGCCTGACGCCATCCCCTCTGACCCTACGGAACAATGTCGATAGACCAGGCACGCACACTCTCCGTCGCCCCGATGATGGACTGGACCGACCGGCATTGCCGGGCGTTTCATCGGGCGCTGACGGGGCGGGCGTTGCTTTATACGGAGATGGTGACGGCGCCGGCGGTGGTGCATGGGGATCGCGAGCGGTTGCTGGGGTTCGACGTGGTCGAGCATCCGGTGGCGCTGCAACTGGGCGGGTCCGATCCGGCGCAGTTGGCCGAGGCGGCCAGGATCGGCGAGGCGTTCGGCTATGACGAGATCAATCTGAACGTCGGCTGCCCGTCCGACCGGGTGCAGTCGGGTCGGTTCGGCGCGTGTCTGATGCGCGAACCCGAACTGGTCGCCGACTGCATGGCCGCGATCCGCGAGGCCGTCGCCGTGCCCGCCACCGTCAAATGCCGCATCGGGGTGGACGATCAGGACCCCGAGGTCAGCTTGTTCGCCACGGTGGACGCCTGCGCCGCCGTCGGGATCGCGGTCTTCATCGTCCATGCGCGCAAGGCCTGGCTGAAAGGTCTGTCACCCAAGGAGAACCGCGACGTGCCGCCGCTGGACTATGGGCTGGTGCGTCGGTTGAAGCGCGAGCGGCCGCATCTGAACGTGTCGATCAACGGCGGGATCGCGTCGCTGGGCGCCGCCGAGAGGTTGCTGGCCGAGGAAGACGGGGTGCGGCTGGACGGCGTCATGCTGGGGCGCGCGGCCTATCACGAGCCGGCCATCCTGGGTCAGGCGGATCGGCGCCTGTTCGGAGAGGCCGTCGCCGATATCGACGCCTTCCAGGCGGTGGAGCGCTATCGGCCCTACATGGCCGCGCGTTTGGGCGAGGGCGTCGCCCTGTCGGCGATGACGCGCCATATGCTGGGGCTGATGCACGGCCGACCGGGCGCGCGGGCGTTCCGGCGCATCCTGACGGTGGAGGCGATCCGGCCGGGCGCGGGGCTGGAGGTGTTGGATCGCGCCGTCGAAGCGGTGCGCGAGGCCGAGGCGCGGCGCGATCAGGCGACGTAACTCATTCTTCAAGAGCGGCGGGCAGGATGGCGACAATCCCCTCTTTCAGTTCCCGGAAACCGCGTCATGTCTCGCCATCTTCGACTGACCCCGCTGGTCATCGCCGCCTGTCTGATCCCGTGCGCGGTTCAGGCCCAGTCCAACGAGGGGGGCCGGTTCGCCGTAGGCGCCCAGGTCGGGACGCCCGGTCTGGGACTTCAGGCGCAATGGACGCTGGGCCCCAGGGTGGTGCTGCGCGGCGGTTATGACGTGCTGGATTGGGATCGCGACCAGACCTACAAGGGCATCGATTACGACGCCAAGATCGACTTCAAGTCGCCCGGCGCCTTCGTGGACCTGCACCCGTTCGAGAATGGTTTCCTGGTGTCGGCGGGCGCCTATTTCGGCAGCCGCAAGATCGATCTGGACGCCACCCCGACCGGCAATGTGAACATCGGCGGCGCCACCTTCACCCCTGCCCAGGTTGGAACCCTGACGGGGCGGATCGATCTGGAGAAGACCGCCCCCTTCATCGGCGTCGGCTACGACAACACCTTCACCCTGAACGGCCGCTTGGGCTTTCGCCTTCTGGCCGGCGCGGCGTTCGGCGACAAGCCGAAGGTCGATCTGGATGCGCGGGGCGGAACCCTGTCGAACGACCTCGTCTTCCGTGCGCGTCTGGACGACGAAGAGCGCCAGATTCAGGACGAGGCCGACAAATACAAGGTCCTGCCGGTCGTCCAAGCCGGCCTTAATTTCAGATTCTAGCCGTCAGAGAGCGGATTGGGGCGATCATGCCGAACGCGCCAGCTCGCCTGAAATATTCTTTATTTTTCGAAGGTTAACTACGAAACAAATCGTAACGCGCCGCGCATCGGGCGCGTTCGCCGCTTTCTCGCCACAAGTTAACGCGAAAAGACGCCCGCCGGCGGCGTTGGGAGCCGGCGCCTCCTGAGCCAAGCCTATGATCGGCGCGTCCGCTGCTCTCGCCATGTTTTGGGCCGCCCTATCGTCGATGACGAGCGGGCCTGTCCCCTACAATGTCGCAGTCGCGGCGGATCAGGTCAGGGCTGAAACCCCTGCCGAAACGATCAGTTCCGAAGCCGTCGAAACGGCCTTGAACGCCGAACAGACCGAACTGATGGCCAGCGATCCCGACTGGCGCGCCTCGGCCCGCCTCTATCATGCCGGCGGCGGCGGCGCGACGGGCAACGATTCCCTGGGCTGCCGCCCGATCGCCATGCGCACCGTCGCGGTCGATCCCCGCGTCATTCCGCGCCGCACCAAGCTGTTCATCCGCGAAACGGTAGGCATGCGTCTGGCCGATGGCACCATCCACGACGGCTACTGGTATGCTTCCGACACGGGCGGCGCGATCAAGGGCCAGAAGGTCGACCTGTTCACCGGCAACGGCCGCGGCTCGATGACCCAGGCGCAACGTCTGAATATGCGGACGCTGACCATCGTGGACGCCGGCGATTTCGACGGCTGCCCCCCGGCCTGGACAAACGCCTCCAACTGATCCTGCCTGAAACGGAAAACGCCGGCTGACCGATCAGGTCAGCCGGCGTTTTCGCGCCTGCGACGCCTGGCGGGCGTCAGTCCAACTCGGACACTTCCAGCGTGGATTGGACCATGCTGTCGTTATAGGTGCCGACCCAGATGTCGTAGCGACCGCTCTGGGGATTGGTGATGGTGACCTTGGGGTCCAGGTCGCCGCCGCTGTCGTCGTCACAATAGAAGCGGCCGTTCGGCGTGTTCACCAGCAGGGTGGTGTCCTCCGAAGAGCGCACGCGGAAGGTCAGATCCCCCTCGCCCGGTTCGAAGAAGATCTGGATGTCCGGCGCGGCGCTGACGGACCCCTGGCATCCCGCCTTGGCCGCCGAGGCCGGCACGGAGCCGCCGGCCATGATCGACTTGGTCCACGGATCGGGCGTGAATCCGCCACGCAGGGTGGCCGTTCCATAGTTGGGCTCCAGGTCGATGTCCGGCGCGGCGCCGGACGTGCTGTCGGAACCGCCTAGTTCGCTGATCTTCAGCGTCGATTGAACCATGCTGTCGTTATAGGTGCCCAGCCAGATGTCGTAGCGGCCGCTTTCGGGGTCCGAAATGGTCACGAGCGGGTTCAGCTCGCCGCCGCCGTCGTCGTCGCAGTACCAGCGCCCGCCGGGGGTGTTGATCAGCAGGGTGGTGTCCTCGGACGCCGCCGCGCTGATCGTTAGGTCCAGATCGCCGGCGGTGTAGTTCAGTTGCAGGTCGGGGGCGGCGCTGACCTTGCCTTCGCAACCCGACTTGGCGGCCGAGGCGGGGATGGAGCCGCCGGCCAGAATCGACTTGGTCCAGGGGTCGGGCGTGAACCCGGTCTCCAGCCGCACCGAACCGTAGTTGGGCTCCAAGGTGAAGTCGGGCTTGGCGCCGCCCTTTTGGGCGAAACTGACGCCGGGGGCCAGCAGGACCGAAGCGGCGGCGACGAAGGCGATGGATTTCATTGAAGCTCCCTCCAGCAACGGCTGACCGCCGCACGCAGGCATCCTAATGGCTTTCAGGTAATGGCGCAGCTTGAAATCGAAGCCGGTCGTCAAAACCGTCGGCGGCCCGAGATGGTTTCGAAGAACAGGCGGAAGTCACCCATCAGGCTCCACAGCGGATATTTGAACGTCGCCGGACGGTTCTTCTCGAAGAAGAAATGCCCGACCCAAGCGAAGCCGTATCCTACCAGAGGCATGGCCAGCAGCCACCAGCCGTTCTGCGTCGCCAGAAAGGCTGCGAAGGCCAGGATCACAAAGCCCGTGCCCACGACGTGAATGCGCCGACAGATGCGGTTGGAATGCTCGTGGATGTAATAGGGATAGAAGGCCTCAAACGAGGCGTATCGTCCCTCGGGCGCGGACGGGGTGCTCATGGACACAGCCTGCGCCCGGATTTGGCGGGTGGCAAGTCACGCGATCCGCCCGAATGCTCCCGTGTCATCCTGGGGCTCGAGCCCACGATCCATAAGCTTGGCCTCGAAGACCGCGTATGACGGCGACCATCGGGAATATGCATCCTCGCCACGAGGGCGAGGATGACGGGGAGCGTAGAACGGCAGATTCAGCCCTTCGGCTTGCCCTTGAAGCCGTCCTTCTTGAAGCCCGGCTTGGCCTTGAACGGCTTCTTGGCGAAGGGTTTGTCGCCGGCGGGCTTGCCGCCTTCGGCCGCCTTGGGCGCCCAGGGTTTCTTCTTGAAGGGCGGGCGAGCGTCGCCCTCGCCTTCGGCGCGTTTATAGGGGGTCTTCTTGAACGGGCGATCGCCGTCTTCGCGGTTCGACTTGCCTGCGAAACGGCTGGCCTTCATCGCGCCTGGCGTCGGGGCCTCCGAAGGGGTGATGCGGACCTCGTCCTTGGACGCGGCGATGGCTTCGCGGAACGCCTTTTCGTGGGTCTTGGCGATCTCGAACCGGGTCTCTTCGGGGAAGGTGCGAATGGCGCCGATCTGGGGTTTCGAGATGCCGCCGATGCGGCAGATCAGCGGGATCAGCCATTTGGGGTCGGCGTTCTTGTTGCGGCCCACGTCCAGGCGGAACCAGGTCACATCGTCAGCGCCCAAGCGCTCGCCGGGCCAGGGCTGAGCCGCCGTGCCGTCGTCGTTTCGGACCATGCGGTCGCGCTTGGCGGGGCCGCGATCGGCGCCCGGATCGGACAGTTCTTCCGGCGCCGGCTGCTCCTTGCGCAGCAGACGCACAAGGGCGGCGGCGATCTCGTCGGGCGTGCGCTCGGCGATCATGCGCTTGGCGACGATCATGTCCTCGTCGGTGACTTCGGCCTCGAAGAATTCGGGCGACAGCAGGCGGCCTTCATCGGCCTTGCGGATTTCGTCGAAGGTCGGAGCGCCCGACCAGACGGCGTCGACCCCGGCCTCGTCCATCAGCCGCTCGGCCTTGCGACGACGCGAATGCGGCACCAGCATCACGGAAACGCCCTTCTTGCCCGCACGGCCGGTCCGGCCCGAACGGTGCAGCAGGCCGGCGCGGTTCATCGGGAGTTCGGCGTGGATGACCAGACCCAGGTCCGGCAGGTCCAGACCGCGCGCGGCGACATCGGTGGCGACGCAGACGCGGGCGCGGCCGTCACGCAGCGACTGAAGCGCGTCGGTGCGCTCGCGCTGACCCATTTCGCCCGACAGCGACACGGTCGAGAAGCCGCGCTCCAGCAGCGAGGATTGCAGGTGACGCACGCTGTCGCGTGTCGAGCAGAAGACCATGGCGCGCGGCGCCTCGAACCAGCGCAGGGTGTTGACCACCGCGTGCTCGATCTCGTTGGGCGCAATGCGATAGGCGCGGTATTCGATGTCGGCGTGCTGGCGCGTCTTGTCGGTCGCGTCGATGCGGACCGCGTCCTTCTGATAGCGTTTGGCCAGGGTGGCGATATCGCGCGCGATGGTCGCCGAGAACAGCAGGGTGCGGCGTTCGGCCGGCGCCTGATCCAGAATGAACTCCAGATCTTCGCGGAAGCCCATGTCCAGCATCTCGTCGGCCTCGTCCAGGACGGCGACCTTCAGCTCCGACAGGTCCAGGTTGCCCCGGTCGATGTGATCCTTCAGGCGGCCCGGCGTGCCGACGACGATGTGAACGCCAAAGCCCAGGGCGCGGGCTTCGCGACGCGCATCCATGCCGCCGACGCAGGTGGCGATCTTGGCGCCGGAATCGGCGTACAGCCACTGAAGCTCGGACGCGACCTGCATGGCCAGTTCGCGGGTCGGGGCGATGGCCAGGCACAGCGGCGCGCCGCCCGGGCCGAAGATCGGCTTGTCGCCCAGCAGGGTCGGCGCAGCGGCCAGACCGAAGGCCACCGTCTTGCCCGATCCGGTCTGGGCCGAGACCAGCAGGTCGCGATCCGCATGTTCGCCTTCCAGAACGGCGGCCTGAACCGGAGTGGGTTCGGCATAGCCCTTGTTGATCAGGGCGCGGTCGAGCGCGGGGTGGACGGCGGGAAAGGGCATGGGAAACCTGGGCAAACGGACAAGGGCGGTCGCCGAAACGACCGCGCCCGGCCGAGGTCAGACCTCAGGCCGGGCGAATGGTGACGCTCTATACACGGATAAAGGCTGAAGCGGGGCGGAAAACGCCGTTCACCCTGATCCTTCAGGCGGCGTTGACCTGAAAGACGCACTTTGGGGACCGAACGCCCCTCGCCCGGACCCCGCCATGCAAATCCTGTCCATCGCCGCCGCCGGAATGACGAACGCCCAGACCCGTTTCGACACCAGCGCGCGCCGAACCGTCGCCGCCCCGCTGGACGACTTCGCGGGCGAAATCGCAGAACGCCTCCAGGCCAAGACCACGTTCAACGCCAACGCCGCCGTCGCCCGCACCGCAGACGACATGACCGGAACCTTGCTGGACATCCTGGCGTGACCCGTCAGCCCAGGATCAGCGCCCAATCCTAGGTCGCGCGGTCTTGTCCGAACGCAAATCGTCCTGAGGCATTGTCATGGATCGAGGAGAACCGACATGGCCGCGCGTCCCACCTGGCAAGGACATCTGAAGCTGTCGCTGGTCACCTGTCCGGTGGCCCTCTACACGGCGACGACCAGCACCAATGACGTGCGGTTTCATCTGATCAACCCCGACACCAACAACCGCATCCGCATGGTGCCGACCGATCCCGACACCGGCCCGGTCGAGCGTAGCGACCTGGTGCGCGGATATGAGGTGTCCAAGGACGAATACGTCCTGTTCGACGACGCCGACTTCGACAAGGTGAAGCTGGAAAGCACCAAGACCATCTCGATCGACAAATTTGTCGATGAGGCGGACATCGACCGGCTGTATTGGGACGATCCCTTCTTCGTGGTCCCGGAGAAAGGCGCGGGCGTCGAGGCCTTCGCCGTCATCCGCGACGCCATGAAGAAACAGGGCAAGGTGGCGCTGGGCCAGTTGGTCCTGCGCGGAAAGGAGCGCCAACTGGCGCTGGAGGTGAGGGACAAGGGGCTGGTCGCCTACACCCTGCGCGCCCATGACGAGGTTCGCGATTCCGACGACTATTTCGACGACATCCCGACCGTAAAAGCCGATCCCGACATGGTCGAGATCGCCGCCCGCATCATCGGCCAGAAGGAAGCTGACTTCGATCCGTCCGACTTCAAGGATGGCTATGACGATGCGCTGCGCGCCATGATCAAGGCCAAGTCCAAGGGCGGCAAGGGCGTGGTCGATGTCGCCGAACCGGACGACACCAATGTCATCGACCTAATGGCGGCCCTGCGAAACAGCCTGACGGGATCGGCGACAGGCGCGAAGACGACGGGCAAGAAGGCGCCAGCGAAAAAGGCTGCTCCGAAGAAGAAGCCGGCGCCGAAGAAAAAGGCCGCCGCCTGACGCATTTTCACTTCCGCTCATCCCCGCTTTCGCCGGGAAGTGCGGGGTCAGAGCATGCCCATCTTTTTCAGCCCCGGTTTCAAACTGACCGCTGCGGCCCGGAAATCCGCCCACGGGTCGGGCTTTTTCAGCAGCGTCTGATAGGTCCACAGGTTGAACGCCGCCGGGTCCAGACCGGCCCGCACCTGCCCCCACGACAGCGGAAACGCGATCCCCGCCCCCGGCCTCGCCCGGGGCGACCAGGGCGCAACCGCTGTCGCCATCCGCCCGTTCCGCAGATAGTCGATGAAGACCTTTCCGCCCCGCGCCTTCTTGGCGAGGGTCGTGGTGAACCGGTCCGGCGCCTCGACGCGAATGGCCTCGGCCACCGCCTTGGCGAAAGCCTTGTTCTGGTTCCAGGTGACGCGCGAGCGGGCGTCGGTCCTGATCGGCACGACGACGTGCAGCCCCTTGCCCCCGGTCGTCTTGACGAAGGCGGCCAGGCCCAGCGCCTCGATCTTCGCCTTCACGACCTTGGACGCGGCGATCACGTCGGCGAAGTCCAAGCCCTCGTCGGGGTCCAGGTCGAAGGTGATCTGCTCAGGGACTTCCGGCTGGCCGGGCGCACAGCCCCACGGATGCAGTTCCAGCCCGCCCGACTGAGCGATGGCGACCAGGCCGCCAACATCGACGGCCGCGACGTAAGGGGTGCGCGCCTTGACGTCGATCAGCTTCAGCCGAGGGTTAGACCCCGCCATGGCGTGCCGCTGGAAAAAGGTCTCCCCGCCGATCCCCTCGGGCGCGCGGATAATCGAGGTCGGCCGCTCCGCCACATGGGCCAGAATCCGCTCGGCCGTCGCCTCATAGTATCGCGCCAGATCCGTCTTGGTGACCGCCGGCCGGTCGCCGACGCCGGGCCACAGCACCTTGTCAGGGCTCGAGACGGTCACGCCCGCCACCACGACCTTGCCGGGCTTGCCGGTCGACCGCACCGTCGTGGCGGCCTTTTTCGGTTCGGCCAAGTCGGCAGGCGGTTGCGGCGCCTCAGTGACTTCGCCGGCCGTCTTGTCCTCGCGCAACCCCTTGAACGCCGCCTGCCGCAGCGAGCCGGCTTCGGTGTATCCGCCATGTTCGACCTCGGCGACCAACACGGGCCTGACCCAATGGATGTCCCTGGCCGCCTTGGGCGCGCCCGCCCCGGCGAAGGGCGACTTCTCCCCCGCCACGGCCTTCAGCGCCGGAACCAGCGTCTTCGTCACCGCCTCGCCATAGCCGGTCCCGACCCGGCCCAGATAGCGCAGGCCGCCCTTATCCCTGACACCGACCAGCAACGAGCGAAACCGCGTCCCGCCCTCCGACGACCAACCGCCGATCACCACCTCGTCGCGCCCCCGGCATTTGGACTTCAGCCAGGTCGACGACCGCCCCGCGTGATAGGGCGCGTCCAGCTTCTTGGAGATCACCCCTTCCAGATCCATCCGACAGGCGCTCTCCAGCACCGCCTGCCCGGTCGACGCGAAATGTTCGACGTAGCGCAGCCGCCCTGCGCCCGCCCCCGACCCTGAGGCTCCTATCCGCTCCACATAGGCCTGTAGCCGCGCCTTGCGATGCGACAGCGGCAGCTTGCGCAAATCCTCCGCGCCTTCGAACAGCAGGTCGAAGGCGAAATAGACCAGACCGTCCGTCTTCTCGTCCGAGATCGCGGCCTGCAACGCCCCGAAGTCCGGCATGTGATCGTCGTCCAGAGCGCACAGCTCCCCGTCGATCACCGCATCGGGCCAGGTCGCCGCGTCCGCCGCCAGGTCTGGGAAACGGTCGCTCCAGTCCAGACCTTTGCGCGTCCGCAACACCGCACGACCGCCGCCGACGCCGATCTGGATGCGGTATCCGTCGAACTTTATCTCGTGCGCCCACCCCGCGCCGCCCGGCGGATGATCGGCGACCTTGCATAGTTGGATCGGCGCGAAGGCCGGCGGCTTCTTCGCCTTCTCGGCCGCCTTCGACGGCCTGGGCCTGGCTGGACCTTTACGCCCCGTCGGCTTGGACGCCGTCCATTCCTTGCTCCCGTCCGCGATCTCGGCCAGCGACCGCCCTGTCGTGACCGATGCGTCGATCTGGGCCAGAGCGTCCCCCTCGCCCGCCACGGCGAAGTCGTCCTTCTCCTTCAGCAGCAGCCAGTTGTTGCGCTTGGACGGCTTGCCTCGATCGCTCTTCAAACGGATCAGGGCCCATTTGCCCTTCAGCCGCTCGCCGTGAAGGATCATCTTGATCTGACCCTTGGTCCAGGCCGCCTCCAGGTCCGGCTCCTGCGGCTCCCAGGTCCCAACGTCCCACATCTGCACCGTGCCGGCGCCATAGTTGCCGGCGGGGATCGTGCCCTCGAACGATCCATAGTCCAGCGGATGATCCTCGACCTCGACCGCCAGCCGCTTGACCGCCGTGTCGCGTGACGGCGCCTTGGTCACGGCCCAGGACTTCAGCACCCCGTCCGCCTCAATGCGGAAATCGTAATGCAGCCGGGTCGCGGCATGGCGCTGGATCAGATAGCGAAATCCGCTCTTGGCCCACGCAGACCTGGCGCCCTTCGGCTCCGGCGTTTCGCCGAACCGGCGCTTGGCCTGATAGGTCTTCAGTTCACCGCGCATATTGGCGTAATCCGCCCCGCGCCAAAGCGTTGCCTCAGCGACAGAAGCGCGTGTCGGTCGCCTCCAGGTGCAGGTGGTCGTGGTGGACGGCGTTGTAGTCGGGGCTCAGGGTCGTGCCGAAGATGCGGCAGGCGTCGTCGCGGATGCGGCGCAGGAAGCGCGCTTCGGCCGTGTCGCCTGACCAGTCCTTCGTGACGGTGATGCGCCGCCCGTCCCTCAGCCGCACCCCGGCGAAGTCCAGCGCCGCCGCCTGGGCATGGGCGCTGATGCGGCTCGACCCCACGCCATTGTTCACATTGCGACAGGCGTAGGCGCCCATGTGATCGATCTGGACCACGTCCGAGCCCAGGATCTCGCGCGCCGCCGGCTCCAGCGACTGACGCCGCCAGATGCTCAGCGCCAGCGCCGTCTGGCAGGTCATCTCAACATCGCCCGGCGTCATGCGCGCCACCGTGCCCAGATCGGCGCCCAGCACCCCGCCTTGATGCAGGCCGCAGGTCGCGGTGTTCTGACGATCCGGCACAGGACTGAACCGCACGCGCGCGGCGTTCAACTCGGCCAGACACCGGCCCAGATCGCTCCCCTCGCGCACCACCAACGCCTGGGTGCCGCCGTCGATGGCGCGATCCACCAGCCCCCCCACCAGCGGCGCCTCCGTCCGCGACGGATAGGGCGAGGACGGCCGCAACGGCTCGGGCGGCCGCCGCACGCATCCGCTCAGGACGAGCACGGCGCCGAGCGCTATCACAAGGGGCGACAGGCGTGAGGGGAAGAGCATGGTCGGGACGCTATCTGATTCCCTCTTCGCCCGTGGTCACGACGCGGAGAGCCGTCTATCGGCGGTTTTCGGAAGCCCCCTTGGCCCTGCAGCGATCCGAGCAAAACCGCACATGCTCCCAGTTCCGCGCCCACCTCTTGCGCCATGCGAAAGACAGCCCGCAGGCGGCGCAGACCTTGGTCGGCAGATCGGCCTTGGCCGGCGCCGTGCCCAGATTGACGTGCTTTCGACCCATATCGCCCGCCAAGAAAAAGGGCGGCCCTTTCGGCGCCGCCCTTGATCGTCTTCAGCTGTCGAGGAAGGACCGCAGTTTGCGCGACCGCGACGGGTGCTTCAGCTTGCGAAGCGCCTTGGCCTCGATCTGACGGATGCGTTCGCGCGTCACCGAGAACTGCTGACCGACCTCTTCCAGCGTGTGGTCTGTATTCATGCCGATGCCGAAACGCATCCGCAGAACCCGCTCCTCGCGCGGCGTCAGCGAGGCCAGAACCCGCGTCGTCGTTTCGCGCAGGTTCGACTGGATGGCGGCGTCGATCGGCAGGACGGCGTTCTTGTCCTCGATGAAGTCGCCCAGGTGGCTGTCTTCCTCGTCGCCGATGGGCGTTTCGAGGCTGATCGGCTCCTTGGCGATCTTCAGGACCTTGCGCACCTTCTCCAGCGGCATGGCCAGCTTTTCGGCCAGTTCTTCCGGCGTCGGCTCGCGGCCGATTTCGTGCAGCATTTGGCGGCTGGTGCGGACGATCTTGTTGATCGTCTCGATCATATGCACCGGAATTCGGATGGTGCGCGCCTGATCGGCGATGGAGCGGGTGATCGCCTGACGAATCCACCAGGTCGCATAGGTCGAGAACTTGTAGCCGCGACGATACTCGAACTTGTCGACCGCCTTCATCAGACCGATGTTGCCTTCCTGGATCAGGTCCAGGAACTGCAGGCCGCGGTTGGTGTATTTCTTGGCGATGGAGATCACGAGGCGCAGGTTGGCCTCGACCATTTCCTTCTTGGCCTGACGGGCTTCGCGTTCGCCCTTCTGAACCGTCTGAACGATGCGGCGATAGTCGTCGATGGGCAGGCCGGCTTCCAGCGCCACGGCGGCGACGTCGGAACGGATGGTCGCGATCTGGCTGGCTTCGTTTTCGCTGAACTTGGTCCAGCGCACGCCCTGCTCCTTGATCCGGTCGGTCCAGGTCGGGTCCAGTTCAGCGCCGAAATAGGCCTTCAGGAACTCAGGACGCGAAATCCCGTAGCTGTCGGCCAGACGCAGAAGGCGGCCTTCCAGACCGATCAGGCGCTTGTTGATGGCGTAA
Source organism: Brevundimonas sp. EYE_349 (assembly GCF_023147505.1). GTDB lineage: Bacteria > Pseudomonadota > Alphaproteobacteria > Caulobacterales > Caulobacteraceae > Brevundimonas. The sequence continues at coordinate 127,188 of NZ_JAHXPB010000003.1, forward strand.
AGCTGCTCGACCAGCGCCTCGATGCGGTTGTTGTTCAGCTTCATCGTCTTCAGACGATCTGAAATCGCCACCGTCAGGGTGCGATAGGCTTTTTCGTCCTTGGCGCTCAGGACCTCGCCCTTCAGACGGGTCTGAACCAGCTTGTCCTGCAGACCGCGGAACTCGCCGAAGTCCGCGGCGATGAGGTTCAGAACCTCCATCACGCCGTCGCGCAGCTCGGCTTCCAGCGCCGAAATGGACATGCCGCCGCCGTCGTCGAAATCATCGTCATCGTCGTCGTCGGACTCAGGCTTCTCTTCCGCCACCGGCTTGTTTTCGGCCTCTTCCTCCTCTTCGCCCTCCGGCTGGGCTGCGCCCGGCAGGGACGATGGATTCAGCACGCCATAGGTGGCGTCCAGGTCGATGACCTCGCGCAGCAGGATGCGGTTGTTCTCAAGCTCGTCGCGCCACACCATGATGGCTTCGAACGTCAGGGCGCTCTCGCACAGGCCCGAGATCATCGCGTCGCGACCGGCTTCGATCCGCTTGGCGATGGCGATTTCGCCCTCGCGGCTCAGCAGTTCGACCGAACCCATTTCGCGCAGATACATCCGCACCGGGTCGTCGGTGCGGTCATAGGCGGCCTTGGCCGGGGTTTCGGCGACGCCGGTGGAGGCGGCGGCGGCGACGTCGGTGGACTGCTGCTCCTGCGCGTCCTCTTCCGCCTCGACGACATTGACGCCCATTTCGGACAGCATCGCCAGGGTGTCTTCGATGGCGTCGGGGGTGACCTCTTCGGACGGCAGGACCTTGTTCAGCTCCTCCATCGTCACATAGCCGCGCGCCTTGGCCTGTTTGATGAACTTCTTGACGCCGGCGTCGGTCAGATCGAGCAGGGGCCCGTCGGTCGAAACCTCGGCGTCCTGCGTCTCGGTCTGTGCGTTCATAGTCAGTCTGTCTCCAGCCGGAGGGGGTGATCAATCCGCCCCGGCGAAAAATACAATGCCTGGCGAGGCGTAAGGTTACGCGCCCGCGCTGTCTTCCCAAATCGTCCCGGCTTTGATCGCACGGCGAAGCGCATCCCGCTCGGCCTTCAGCCGGCGGAAAGCCTCATCCTGCCCAGGCACGCCACGCGCCTGGGACAAGGCGTCCTCCAACGCGGCGACCCGCGTCGAAGCGTCGAACGCCTGCGACCATCGGACCCTTGCCTCGGCGAGGGGCGCATTTGCGGCCAGGAATGGCGCGCCGGACTTCGCCGCCGCCTTCTCGACCTCGCGCACTAAGGCATCATGACCCGATTGCGCCAGATGGCGTCGCAGGGCGGCGGAGTCAAGGGATCGTCCCGACAGACGCAGACGAACCAACTCCTGCGCCAGGCCATCCAACCCCTTGTCGCCGAAACCATGGGCCGAAATCTCCTCCAGATGGTCGTCCATCCGCTCGGGATCCTCGATAGCGCCGTGGGCCAGGGCGGCCGGCACGGGTTCGATGGCGCGAAACAGCGACTGCATCGCCTGCGCCCCTTCCGCCGTCTGCCCCAGTTTCGGCGGCGGGCCGAAACCCCGCCTGCCCTGCCCCGGCGCCCAGGGCGCGCGCTGTGAACTGCGGGGGAACAGGGCGTCAAAACGTTCGAACAGATCGCGTCTGTACTGTTCGGCCAGATCCTTGTCCTGAATGGCCGAGGCGGTGTTGCGAAGACGCGCCTTGAACCCGGCCTTCCGCTCGGGCGTGTCCAGCGGCTCCAGATCCTGTTCGCGGCGGAACAGCACCTCGGCGAAGCCGTGAGTCTCGGCCAGCGCCTGGCGCAACGCGGGCGCGCCTTTGTCACGCAGGATGTCGTCCGGGTCCTGCCCCCCGCTGAGCAGCGAGAACCGGAACGACCGCCCCGCCTTCAGCAGCGGCAAAGACCGTTCGATGGCGCGATAGGCGGCGCGCAGACCCGCCGCGTCGCCGTCGAAGCACAGCACAGGCTCATGCGACACCCGCCACAGCCGCTCCATCTGTTCTTCGGTCAGGGCGGTGCCCATGGGCGCGACGGCCGGCAGGCCCGCGCGCTGGCAGGCGATGACGTCCATATAGCCCTCGACCACGATGATGGCCTGGTCGTTCTTGGATTCCGCCCCAAGGATTCGTCGCGCCTCTGGCAAGCCGTAGAGGGTCGCCCCCTTGTGAAACAGCGGGCTTTCGGGGCCGTTCAGGTATTTGGCGCGATCGTCGGGGTTCATGGCCCGACCGCCGAAGCTGACGATTCGGCCGCGCGCATCCAGGATCGGAAACATCAGCCGGTCGCGGAACCGATCATAGGGCTGGCCGCCGCTCTCGGGCGCGATCAGCAGGCCGGCCTCGACCAGATCGGCCGGCCGCGCGCCGCGTTGGACCAGCGCCTGTTTCAGCCCCTCGCGGTCGTTAGGCGCATAGCCCAGCCCGAACCGCTCCCACTGATCTTCCGGCAGGCCGCGCTTTTCCAGATAGTCGCGCGCCGCCTTGCCCGGCGTACGGCGCAGGTTGGCGGCGAACCATTTCTGGGCCAGGTCCATCCAGTCCGACAGGCCTGCTCGCTTCTGCTCGCGCTCGGCCTCCTTGGGGTCTTCGGCGGGAAGCTGCATCCCCGCTTCGCCCGCCAGCCGCTGCACCGCCTCGACGAAGCTCAGCCGCTCCGTCTCCTGCAGGAAACTGATGATGTCTCCGTGTTTGCCGGACGAGAAGTCGTGGAAGAACCCCTTGTCGTCATTGACGAAGAAAGACGGCGACTTCTCCTTGGAGAAGGGCGACAGGCCCACGTATTCCCGGCCCTGACGTTTCAGCTTCACCGTCCGCCCGATGACGTCGGACGGCCGAAGGCGAGCCTTCAATTCATCGATGAATCTTTCGTCGAAACGCACCCGGCGATCCTTAGGCGTTCAGCCCTTTCACGTCGACGGATTAAGGGGCGATCAGGCGGTTCGTCCAGTCATCCCCCGATAACCGAACGAACCGCCGCATCGCAGAAGGCGTAAACCGCAGCGTCCCCCAACGCCTTGGCTTAACGAAGTCCTAACGCCTCGCGGACCTGCATCTGACGTTGAGAGCCCGCCGCTGTCGAGAGGGCGACAAGCTTTACCGTAACGATCAAGGCAAGACTGTGTCTTTTACGCCGCGCACGGTTTGACTCATCGGGCGCCGAATGGAACGATCTTGTTGGCGCCATCATGCCCGATATCGGCCGATCCCAGGTAGGCTATGCCTGACCTCAGGCACCAGTATCGAACGATCTCTTCCGGGGTTTGACCAAAATCGGGATCATTCTCCGGGATTTCGGACACTCGCCCAAGGCGAATTCCCGCAACCCGCCTTATGCTGGCCTGGCCCGTCAGGTGAAACATCATGCGGTCCACGCGATAGGCCGCCTCGGCCACCTCCTCCAGCATCAGCACATGGCCCGTCAGATCAGGCTCCAGAACCGTGCCGAGCAGCTGGTCGATGATGGTCAGGTTGAACGCGACGGCGGGACGCGGATCATCGGCCAGCGACGGCTCGATCCAGTCGCTGCGCCCGGCGCTCAGCCAGGCGACGGCGCCCGCAGCCGTCTCGTCATGGCGCACGGAATCCGACGCCATCGGCCCGTGAGCCAGATGCTGGAACCCGGCCTTGTACATTCCGGCCAGCAGACTGCCGGCGTCGGAATAGCCGAGGTAGCGCTTCTTGCGCGCCACCGCGTTCAGCCGGGGAATGACGGATTCAGCGATGCGGCAAGACCCGTATCCGCCGCGTGCGAACCAGATGGCGTCGATGCGCGGGTCATTGGCGAACTCGACGAAGGCGTCGGCCCGCGCCCGGTCGTCGCCCGCGAAATGGCCGTGCTTCAGGAAACAGGCGGGATGAAAGACCACCGCCACGTCACCGTCGGGATGGTGTTCGGCGAACCAGGCATTGACGGCGTCGGCCCGCTCGCTCGAGAAGCGGGAACTGGCGCAGACGACGCCGATCTTGAATCCCGTTTTCATGCCGCCCCCAGGCCGTTCAGCGTCTGCGCGGTCGAGCGGACGCGGGCGATGCGAGGCAGAATCTTCGTGGTCGCGAAATCATGCGCCTCGGCGGCGAAACTGCTGCAGGCGTCCTCGACCACCACCATGCCGTACCCAAGGGACCAGCCTTCGCGGACGGTGGATTCCACCCCCATATTGGTCGCCACGCCCGCCACCAGCACCGTCTCGACCCCCAACCGGCGCAGGCAGGGATCCAGGTCGGTCCCGAAAAAGGCGCCCCACTGGCGCTTGGTGACGATAAGGTCGGGGGCGAGCGCCAGAATCTCGGGTCGCAAATCTGCAAAGTCGGCGGGCAGGTCGCCCATAGGCGTCGTGTCGGTCGCCCCCTTGGGCGCCAGTTCGCCCCCGGCGCCAAAATCCACGCGGACAGCCACGACCCGCCCGCCGGCCGCCTTCACGGCCTTGGCCAGGGTCACATTGCGGTCGACCACCGTCTCGACGTCATGCGGCAGGCGCGGAGTCGACAGAATCCCCTTCTGCAGGTCGATCATCACCAATGCGGTCTTGCGGGGATCGAGTTCGAGGGCCACGACGTCTCCTGACGGAATCATCTGCATCACTGCGCGCCGCCGTCGGGCGCGACGGGTCTTCCTAACGCACCATGACCGACAGCGCCTCCTACTTCTTCTGCGGCATCGGCGGATCGGGGATGCTGCCCCTGGCCATGATCGTCCAGGCGCGCGGAAACGTCATCGAAGGCTCCGACCGCGCCCTGGATCAGGGTCGTACGCCCGAGAAGTTCGACTGGCTGCGCGCCCATGGCGTGACCCTGCATCCCCAGGACGGATCGGGCGTGACCCGCGCGGATCAGACCGTAATCGCCACCGGCGCCATCGAGGAGACGGTGCCGGACATCGGTGCGGCTCGCCGCGCGGGCGCAACCATCAAGACCCGCCCCGAACTGCTCAGCGAACTGTTCAACGCCGCCCCGACCTCGGTCGGCGTGGCCGGCACCAGCGGCAAGTCCACCATCACCGGCATGATCGCCTGGATCCTGCATCAGACAGGCCGCCAGCCGACCGTGATGAACGGGGCGGTGATGAAGAACTTCGCCGACGCCGACCATCCGTTCGCCAGCGCCCTGATCGGCGGGCCGGACCTGTTCGTGTCGGAGGTGGACGAAAGCGACGGCTCGATCGCCCGCTACGATCCGACCGTCGCGGTGGTCTCCAACATCTCGCTGGACCACAAGTCGATGGAGGAACTGCGCCATCTGTTCGGCGGCTTCACCGCCCGGGCGACCACGGCGGTGCTGAATATGGACAACCCCGAGACGGCGGCCCTGGCCCAGACCCTGCCGCCCGGCAAGGCCATCACCTTCGGTCTGGGCGAGGAGAAGGCCGACCTGTCCGCCCACGACCTGCAGCCCCTGCCGACCGGAATGAAGTTTCGTCTGATCGCGGGGTGGAGCGAATATGACGCCGTGCTGCACGTGCCCGGCGCCCATAATGTCGCCAATGCTCTGGCGGCGCTGGGCGCGGTCAAGGCGCTGGGTGTCCCGGTGGGCGAGGCGGTCAAGGCGTTGGAGACTTTCGTCGGCATCCGCCGTCGCATGGAGGTGGTCGGTACCGCGAACGGCATCACCGTCATCGACGACTTCGCCCATAACCCGGACAAGATCGCCGCCACCCTGAAAACCCTGCACGCCTTCGACGGCCGGCTGTTGATCCTGTTCCAGCCGCATGGGTTCGGCCCGCTGAAGCTGATGAAGCCGGAGTTCATAGACGGTTTCGCCGGCCTGATGCGCGAGGACGATGTGCTGCTGATGCCCGAGCCGGTCTATTACGGCGGCACCACCGACCGCAGCGTGGGCTCCGAGGACATCGCCTCTGGCGTCCGCGCCGCCGGGCGCAACGCCGAGGCGCTGGCGACGCGCGCCGACTGCGGCGACCGGATCGTGGACATCGCAAAGCCCGGCGACCGCATCATCGTCATGGGCGCGCGGGACGACACCCTGTCCACCTTCGCGGCGGAACTGTTGGGGCGGCTTGGCTAATCCTTGGCGCGTCATCCTCGCCCTTGTGGCGAGGCCCCCTACGCCCGGTGGGGGCCGTGTGTCACCGTCATCGACGGAGCCTATGGATGCTAGGCGCAAGGCCTAGGATGACGAGCTGTTGGCAGGTTCAGTAAACGTCGCGCCGATATCGGCCGTCTTCCAGCATCGTCAGCACCACGTCCAAACCCAGCGCCTTTTCCAACGCCGCATGGACGCCTTGCGACATGCCTTCCAGACTGCCGCACACATAAATCGTCGCCCCGCGCCCGACCCACTCGCGCAGTTCGTCCGCCGCCGCCGCGACCAAATCCTGCACATAACGCCCGTCGCCCGGGTCGCGTGAGAATGCGCGGTCCAGCCGGCGCAGCACGCCCGACGCCAGCCAGGCCTGAAGCTCGACGTCGAAGAAGGCGTCGTGCGCCCGGGCCCGTTCGCCGAACAGCAGCCACGCCCCACCGCCCGTCGCCGTCCGCGCCTTCAGATGCGCCCGCAGGCCCGCGATGCCGGTGCCGTTGCCGATCAGGATCATCGGCGTCTCGTCCGCCGGGCTGTGGAAGCTGCGGTTGGGGCGCAGCCGCATCCCGATCTCTCCGCCGAGCGCCAATCCTTGCGTCAGCCATCCCGAGGCCAGGCCGGGCGTCCCATCGGTATGGCGCATCAGGCGGATCAGGAACTCCACCCGGCCGTCCGATGGCAGAGAGGCGATGGAATATTCGCGCGAGCCGGGCGTGGCGCCGTCCCGCTCAGGCAGGCCGATCTCGGCGATGTCGCCAGCCGACCAGACGGGCGTCTCGCCCACAGCCTCGAACGCCAGGTGATAGGCCTCGCCGCCCGGACTGCCGCGATTGACCAGCGTCCGTTCGACCAACCGCCAGGGGTCGTAGGCGGGCGGGGTCCAGTCGGGCGCCGTCACGCTGCCGGTGATCTGGTTCAACTGATGCTGCCAGTGACGGATGGCGCCGGCCTCGCCGTCATCGACCTCGACCATGTCGAACAGGGGGTCGGCGCCCGCGCGCCGCAGCCAGCCGTCCACCGCATGGCCGAAGCCGCAGAACTGGTCATAGCTTCGGTCGCCCAGGGCCAGCAGGCCGAACCGCAGCGAGGCCAGGTCGGCGCCGGCCGTCATTGTCGTCCTGACGAATCTTGCGGCGGCGTCGGGCGGATCGCCCTCGCCCGTCGTGGAGACGATCAGCAAGGCCCGGTCCGCCGTCTCCAGCGTCTCAATATCCAGATCGGCGAACGACCGCACCCGCGCGCCCACGCCGCCGTCGCCCAGCGCCCGCGCCGTCATCCAGGCCAGTTCCTCGGCGAAGCCTGTCTGGCTGGCGAAGGCGACCAGGATCGGCTGGCCCTGCCCCGATCCAGCCGAGGCCATGGCGTCGGACCGGGCGCGGGCCAAGGCCGCCGCGCGCCGCTCGCGCCAGACCGTCACGGCGATCAGGACCAGCCAAAGCACAACCGCCCCGACCGCCCACAGCCAGCGCTGCGGATCGGCTGTCACCCCGGCCGGTCTCCATCGGGATCGTCCATCATGGCGGCGAAGGCCGGCGTCATCCGCTCGACCGGCCCGCGCTCGGTGCGCTCGACGAAGTGGGCGGCCAGACCCGCCGCCTCGGCGTAATCCGGGCCGTCGAACGGCCCCATGACCGTTAACGCCGTGGCGTAGGCGTCCGCCATCATGGCCGAGGAATGCAGCACGGTGACAGAGGTCAGGTTGCTGTTGACCGGACGGCCGGTCGAACCATCCAGAGTGTGGGGATAAAGCCGCCCGTCATGCACGAAGGCCCGACGGTAATCGCCGCTGGTCGCCACCGCCAGGTCGAACAGGGCCGCCACCGTTCGCGGCGCGGGGCTGTCCTTGACGCGCTCGATCTCGACCCACCAGGGTTGGGCGTCCGGCTTGACGCCGCGCCCCTTCAACTCGCCGCCGATCTCGATCAGGTGAGAGGTCGCGCCCATGGCCGTCAGCCGATCCGACACCCGATCCACCGCATGGCCCTTGGCGATGCCGGAGAAGTCCAGCTTCATCCCGCCCATCTGCATCACGCCGCGCGCATCGGGATTCAGCCGCAGCTTTTGCCAGCCGGACACGGCCATGGCCGCCGCGATCTCGTCCTCGGACGGAATGGGCAGCAGCGCCGAGCGCGGTCCGGGCGGGCCGAAGCCCCACAGATCGACCAGGGCGCCCAGGGTCGGATCGACCGCCCCGTTCGTCTCGTCGCCCAAGATCATAGCCGCATCCAGCAGGTCCCAGAACGGCTGCGACACCGCCCAGAAGCCGGCCGGCGCGGTGTTGAAGCGGCTGATCTCGCTGGACGGCTCCCACGGGCTGAACAGGCCGACGACGGCCGCCAGCTCTTGCTCGATCGCCTCGCGAACGGCCGCTTCGCCCACGCCGCGCGGGGCGATGACGCGCGCACTCCAGGTCGTGCCCATGGTCTGGCCGTCCAGCGCATGGATCAGATCGCTGGGCGGACGCGGCGGCGCGCCGTTGATCAGTGGGACCAGGACGCGATTGTCGGCCCGGTCCGCGAGCGGACCGGGATCGCCGATGGCGACGGCGGAGGGAGCGGCGCGCGAGCCGCGCGAGAAGGGCGTGTCGGACATCCCGCTCGCTTAGGGCAGGACTTCCACCGACGCCACATAGCTGGCGCTGGACCCGAGCGTTTCCCCCTGCCCCTCGGTGCGGACTGAGGCGTTCAGCCAGTACATGCCAGCCGCCGGCCAGGTGATGGTGAAGGCGCCGTCGGCGCCGGTCGTCACCGTCGATTCCTCGGGATTGTCGCGATAACGGATCGCCCCGCGCGCCACGGTGACCTCAAGGCCCGAGGCGGGCTGGCCGTTGTTCAGCAGTTTGAACGTCGCCGGCTCGCCCGCGACCAGGTCGTTGGGGTGGGTGACGGGAACCAGCTCCAGCCCTTCGCCGGTCGTCTTGAAGACGGTGTCGGTCGGGTTGTTCAGGGTCACGAAGGTCTCGATCCGGCTGGCGGTGCGGGTCGCCTGGACGTCGGTCGCCCCTGTCGGCAGGGCGGCGGGGTATTCGGCGGCCGTCCCGCGCCAGCGCTTCTGCTCGCCGTTCAGCTTGTAGCTGGCCATGACGCCGCTCATGACGTTGGCGATCTTATAGGTGCCGTTTTGCGTCAGATGGGCGTCGAAGGTGGAGCGATACTGACCCTGCATGGCGTGCTCGGGCTGAACCGCCGATCCGTCCGGCGCCGTGATGGTCAGGCCCGTCATCCGCATGGCGGCGTGGTCGGGATCGAACACCTTGTTGGACATGCCGGCGTCGAAGGCGACCCAGGCGTCGGTTCCCGACAGGGTGGTGGCGGTCGGCGCCATCCAGGCGCGGTGGGCCTGAGCGGTCATCGGGGCCGCCAGGGCGGCGGCGAGTGTCAGCAGGGCGATCGTCTTCTTCATGGTCGTGATCCTCAGCGAGAGACGGCGACGCGCACGGCGCCCAGTTCGGTGGAGCCGGTTCCGGCGCCGGTGTTCGCCGCGCCCCAGCGGAAGGGCACGCGCACCACTTCGCGGCCGCCCAGCTCACGGGCCGCTTCGACGACGATGTTGTATTGGCCCGGCTGCAGGCCGGCCAGGCGCGCGCCCGGCACGGTGACGGTCTGGCGACCCGGCGCGCGCGTGGCGCCCGACACGCCGTCGGCCGGCAGGCTCATGGCCCGGCCGCCCTTGCGCCACCAGGTGCGCAGGTCCTTCAGCCAGTCCTTGCCGTCGCCCTCGTTGTTGCGGGTCTGCTGATACCAGACGGCCAGGGTGCGTTCGGCGCTCTGATCCGGCTTCTCGATCCACACGGCCACATAGGGTCGGTGATAGGAGGCGGTGTTCAGCCGGGGGATTTCGACCGAGACGGTCAGGTCGGCGGCCATGGCGGGCGCGGCCGCTGCGGCCAGGCCGACGGTGGTGATGACGACGGGGAGAAGGCGCATCGGAATACTCGTCAGTGAATGAAGATCAGGGCGATGACGACGGGGATCAGCAGGCCCAACGCCGCCAGCGGCCAGGTGGAGGGTCGGCCCTTGGCGTGCAGGATCATCAGGCCCAGGCCCGTGACCGCGAAGATGACGCAGGCCGCCGCAAACACGTCGATGAACCAGAACCAGACCACGCCGGCGTTGCGGCCCTTGTGCAGGTCGTTGAGGTAGGCGATCCAGCCGCGCGTGGTCTTTTCGTGCAGCGTCTCACCCGTCGAACGGTCGATGGTGACCCATCCGTCGCCGCCGGGAATGGCCAGGGCGACATAGACCTCTTCCGGCGTCGTCTCGGTCGGCTTGCCGGCGATCTCGACCTTCAACGCCTCGGACGCCCAGCGCGCGACCGCGTCCGGCACGGGCTGGGTCGTTTCTTCGGGAAAGGTCGTCAGGCGTTGCAGCAGCGGGGCCGGCAGGGTCGCGGTTTGTTCGACCGTAACCGGCGTTCCGGGGATGGAGGCCGCATGGTTCAGGGTGATGCCGGTGACCGCGAACAGGATCATGCCCACCAGGCTGACCGCCGCCGAAATCCAGTGCCAGCTATGAAGTTGTTTTAGCCAGAACGACCGCGCGCCGTTCAGCGCCGCCTTGGGCTTGGGCCCCTTGGCTTCGGGTTCGGCCTGACGCTGTGCGGCGAGTTCGGTCACGCGCTCGCTGTGCCATTGTTGCGAACGGGTTGCAATAGCGTTCGGTACCCCGTCGCCGCAACGACCGTCACACCTCGGCCCAGCGCCGCAGCAGATTGTGATAGACGCCGGTCAGTTCGATCACCGCCTGATCCTTGGACCCCTTCTCCAGCCCGACGCGCTGGGTCGCCACGTCCAGGCGGAACAGCATCTCGCGGTCGCCGTCGTCGCGGATCAGGCTCTGCATCCACATGAAAGACGACACCCGCGCGCCCCGCGTCACCGGCATGACCCGATGAAGGCTCTTGGACGGATAGAGCACCAGATCGCCGGCCGGCAGCTTGATCGACTGCGATCCGTACATCTCCTCAACGATCAGTTCGCCGCCGTCGTAATCCTCCGGCTCCGACAGGAACAGGGTCGCCGACAGGTCGCTGCGGATGCGCAAAGCCCCGCCCCCGCGCGCCTGGCGGATGGCGTTGTCGACATGCAGGCCGAACTCGCCCCCGCCCTCGTAACGGTTGAACAGCGGCGGAAAGATCGTGTGCGGCAGGGCCGCCGCCACGAACATCGGATTGGCGTTCAGCGCCTGAACGATCAGGGCCGACACCTCTTTCGCCACATCCGAATCCTCGGGCAGTTGCTGGTTGCGCTTGGCCGTGGCGGACTGGTGGCCCGAGGTCATGTTGCCATCCGCCCACGGCCCGGCGTCCAGCCGCTCGCGCAGCGCCTTCACTTCAGCCTTGGAGAAGACTTCGGGAATCTGGAGCAGCACGGACGGCCTCGCTCTCGCAAAAAAGAAGACGGCCCCGCCGGAAGGACGGGGCCGCCAGGATAGACCGGGGGAAGCGGTCTTTAGAAGCGCATGTTCAACGTCAGACTGGCCGCACGACCCGGCGCAGGATCGGCGTGGTGAACGCCGTTGGTGCGCATGATATAGCGCTCGTCGCCTGCGTTCTTGACGTTGAGACGCAGGGACGCCGTATCGGTCAAATCATAGGCGGCGTAAGCGTCCACCCGCGTATATTCCGGCGCATAGATGCGGTTGGCCCCGCCACCAGCGCCGCCTTGATTGCCGCCGTTGGAACGCGACACATAGTAGACGCCGCCACCCACGGTCAGCCGCGGCAGGACGCGGTAGGTGGTGAACAGGCTGGCCGAGTTCCTTGGCGTGTTGGCGAGAGACTCACCGACGTTCAAGTTGTTCACGGCCCCTCGGACAAGTTCGGAGTCCATGTAGGTATAGCCGCCAAACACCTGCCAAGCAGGCGTTATATTGCCTGATACGCTAAGCTCGACACCCTTGACCTCGACCTCGCCGACCTGGGCGTAGGTCGCGGGCGGCCCGGAATCGACCAGCAGTTGGGCGTTCTTTCTGGTGAGACGATAGGCGGACAGACCGACGGAAAGACGTTCGTCGAACAGATTGGCCTTGGCGCCGACCTCATAGGTTTCGGTGTCCTCAGGCTCCAGGATATCGTTCGCCAGATTGCCCGTCCCCTGCCCCGTGCCGGCCGCGTTCTGGTCCCCGCCCGAGAGCAGCGGCGGCGTCGAGGCGGTGGCGTAGGAGACGTAGAGGCTGGAATATTCGGTCGGCTTGAACACCAGGCCGGCCTGATAGTTGACGAAATCCCATTTCCGCTTGGGCAGTTGGACGACGCCCGGCGTTCCCGTCGGCGTGGCGGGAATCAACGGGTTGATGGTCCAGACGCCGTTGGTCTGGGTCGAGCTGATGTTCACGCCTTGCGTTTGATAGCTGTCCCAACGCACGCCAAGATTCAGCAGGACGCGGTCGGTCAGCGAGATGCTGTCGAAGGCGTAAAGGCCGACGGTTTCCGTTGTCGAGCGGCTGGGCGCGCTACGGTTCACCACGCCCGTCCAGGCATCGTTCGGGTTCGGATCATAGACCGGCGTGCAGTCCAAGCCGGTCAGAGGCGCGGGGCAGGCCGATCCCGAGGTCGTAAAGGTCGAATAGCTGGCGTTGCGATTGACCTCACGCGTCAGCTCCAGACCCAGGTCATAGCTGTGCTTGACGCTTCCTGTGGAAATCTTGCCGAACACGTCGGTGACATTGGCCAGCGTCTGCGCGGGGTTCCACCGGGTCTTGGTGCCGCGCTTCATCCACCAGACGCCGCCGATCAGTTGGGCCGATCCGCCGTCCCCGGGGTTGGTGACGATGTAATCGTTCAACGTCCTGGACAGACGGCTGACGTTGCGGACCGTCAAGGCCTCGCTGAACCGATGGGTCCAGTCGAAGGTGAACGTGTCCACCGTATTGTTCAGATAGTCGCGCGCCTTCAGACCGTAGAAGGCGTCGCGGCTGACGTTCAGCACGCCGGATGCGTCCGGTCGGGGTGCGTTTGCGCCGCCCAGCTTGGTATACAGCGGGATGCCGTAGTCGGGCATCTGATTGCTGTCGAGGTGGTAGTAGCTGGCGACGATCGTGCTGTCGGTTCCCAGGCCGACGGCAAACGATGCGGCCACACCCCATTTGTCATAGTCCACGGCGTCGCGGCCCGCGACGTCGCCCTGAGCGCCCATCAGGTTGATGCGCAGCGCCGCCGTGTCGCCCAGCGGCATGTTGGAATCGATGGTCCCGCGTAGATAGTCGTCGGTTCCGACGCCGGCCGACACGCTGTGGAAAGGGGTCAGTTTGGGCGACTTGGAGGCCAGATTGATGCTGCCGCCGCCCGAACCGCGTCCCGAATAGACCGAGTCCGCCCCCTTGATTATCTCCACCTGCTCCAGGTTGAAGACTTCTCGCTGCTGACCGCCGGCGTCGCGGACGCCGTCCACGAAGATGTTGTTGCCCGACGACTGCCCTCGAATGACCGGACGGTCGGCCAGCGGCTGGCCGCCCTCTCCCGCGCCAAAGGTGATGCCGGGCGAATTGCGAAGAATATCCTGCAACGAATCCGCGCCAGTCTGTTCGATGATGGCTTGCGGAATGATCGTGACCGAGCGCGGCGTGTCGACCAGGGGGGCGACGAACTCGGGGCTGACCGGCGCCGGCTTCCTGACCTGACCGTTGACGTCGATGGTCCCCAGATTGGCGGGCTGCTGCTGATCGGCCGTGGCGATCACGCCGTCGGCGGCGTCAGCGGTTTCGGCGAAAGCGGGCGCCGCCACCAGCATGCCAGCGGCGCTGGAGACGAACAGAAGCGCACGGAGAGAGGCGGCGCGGGAGTCGGACATTGTCTTGCGACCTTTTGGTCTGATTTTGCGATACGGTCGCAATAACCAGCTTCAAAATGTCGCACAAGCAAATTGCGAACAAATCGCAGTCTTAATCAGCCGACGACGCTCATCGTCCGCGCCGCCGGGGTCTCGTCCAAATCCAGCCAGGTCGGATCAGGCATGGCCCGGTGAGCTGCGGCCAGAGCTTCGGACCACCGACGACCCAGATCGCGGAAATAGGGATCTTCAGCCTCAATGCGGCGGGCCATGCCGTTCAGCCGGTCGCGAGGCATGACGATCAGGTCCAGCGGCGGACCGACGGCGATGTTCGAACGGATGGTGGAATCGAACGAGATCAGTCCCAGTTTCACCGCCTCGGACAGAGGGGTGGACGTATGGAGGGCGCGATCCAGGATCGGCTTGCCGTATTTCAACTCCCCGATCTGCAGATAGGGCGTATCCGGCCCGCACTCGATGAAATTGCCCTGACCATAGACCAGATACAGCCCCATCTTGCCGCCCGCGATCTGGCCGCCCAGCAGCATGGAGGCGTTGACGTTCAACGCATCGGCGGTCGGCGTCGGCGGGGTGTTGATGCTGGCCCGCACGCTGGCCATCGCATGGCCCAGAATCTGCGCCGCGCGAAACAGGGTCGGGGCGGTTTGAAGCGTCTCCGGCGTGGTGGAGTCCGGCAACCGGACCCCGGCGGCTGTCATGGCCAGGGCCGTCTGCGTGACCGACAGATTGCCCGCCGTCGCCACCGCAAGGATACGGTCGCCCGACGACTGATAGATGTGCAGCTTGCGATAGGACGAGATGTTGTCCACGCCCGCATTGGTGCGGGTGTCGGCGATCATCGCCAACCCCTCGTCCACCAGCATACCCACGCAATAGGTCACGTCGCTCTATCCGCTCCCCGCGTTGCGAACCGCACGACGCTAACAGATTCGCGCGTCATGCCTACCGGGCCTCTCCGCCCGACTGCAGTTGTTGTTGGCTCTGTTGCACCGGCCGCACGTTCAGGGCGACCGTCAGGGTCTCCTGCCCGCCGCCATAGCTGGTTCCCCGGATCGGCGTGGCGCCGCGCGCGTCCAGGCCCACAGCGACGCGGACGTAGTGTTCGGTCGGACAGATGCCGTTGGCCGGATCGAACCCGACCCAGCCCAGATTCTCGACCCAGGCCTCGGCCCAGGCGTGGGCGGCGTCCTGATCGTGCTGTCCGTCCCTGCGGCTGAGATGGCCCGAGACATATCGGGCCGGCACGCCCAGGACGCGGGCGGCGGCGATAAAGATCTGGGCGTGATCCTGACAGACGCCGCGCTTCTGGGCGAAGGCTTCGGCGGCGGTGTGGCCGGCCGAGGTGGACCCGACCTCGAACGCCACATCCCGCTTCAGCGCGCTCATCAGGGCATGCATCCGGCCCAGCGTCGCGCCTTCGGGGATCGAGCGGGCGAAATCGTCGATGGCCGCATCCGGCCTGGTCATCGACGTCTCTCGCAGAAAGACGATGGGCGACAGCCGCTCGGCCTGCCCCTTCACCACGCCGCCCGTATTGACGGTCGCCACCTCGCCGGTGACGCGGATGGTCAGGGCGTTGGCCGGCCGCTCGGTATAGAGGCTGTGGACGATGTTGCCGAATGCGTCCTCGCTGCGCCGCAGCCGGGCGTCGACGTCGGTCTCGATGCGCCAGTCGCCCACCTGCTGGCTCTCGCACGACTTGGGCGTCAGACGCAGCATCTGCACGATGAAGCGCGCCGGGCGGGCGTAGGCGTATCGGGTGGAATGGTCGATCCGGATCCGCATGGGTTCAGACCAGATACTGTTCGTGGACGGCGGCAGCCAAGGCGTTGTTCTCGTTCAGGAAGCCCTGAATGTATTCATGCAGGCCGGACTGGAAGATGTCCTCGATCTTGGCCTCGTTGAACTGACCCAGGCGGTTGGACGCCAGCCTTTGCGCCGGGCCGCGACGACCGTAATCGGCGGCCAGCTTCTCAAGATAGGACACGATCATCCCCTGGCACGAGGCCAGCGAACGCGGCATCTGGCGGTTCAACACCAGCAGGTCCGCCACCAGCCAGGGCCGCACCGATTCCCGATAGACCCAACGATAGGCGGTCAGGGCCGAAACCTCGCGCAACAGGGTCGTCCACTGGAAATAATCCAACTGCCCGCCCACTCGTTCGCCGGGCGGCAACAGCAGGTGGTACTTCACGTCCAGCAGCCGGGCGGTGTTGTCGGCCCGCTCGATGGCCATGCCCAGGCGCAGGAACCAATAGGCGTCGTTCCTCAGCATGGTCCGCGACGAGGCGCCCTCGACCGCCAGGGACGTCGATTTCACGAAGTCGAGGAAGTTGGTGAAGTCGTCCCGTTTTGTCGGTTCGCCCAGTTCGTTCAGCCCGTTCCAGGCGCCGTTGATCGCTTCCCACAGTTCGATGGTCAGAGCGGTTCGCACCGAGCGCGCATTGGTCCGCGCCTTGGTTATGCAGGCCTTGATCGAGGTCGGGTTGTCGGAACCGAAGGCCAGATATTCGCGGACCGATTTCTCGGACGCGGTGCGCCCCGATGCGTCGAAGGCGCTCTTCACCCCCGACGAGGCGATGGCCCCCGCCCAGGCTGTGACCGCAGCCTGGTCCTTGGCCGGCAGGGCGGCCAGGCGGATGGCCGCCTCAAGAATGCGCGCCAGGAAGTCCGCCCGCTCCATATAGCGGCCGGTCCAGTAGAGACTGTCTGCAGTGCGTGAAAGCATTTAGTTGTCCAGCACCCAGGTGTCCTTGGTTCCGCCGCCCTGGCTGGAGTTCACCACCAGCGACCCCTCCTTTAGCGCCACCCGCGTCAGGCCGCCGGGCGCCACGCGCACCCCGGCAGGGCTGGACAGGACGAAAGGCCTGAGATCGACGTGCCGGGGCGACAGGGCGCCGCCGTTCAACGTCGGCGCTGTCGACAGGCTCAGCGTCGGCTGGGCGATGAAGTCGTCCGGGTCGGCGATCAGCTTGGCGCGGAAGTCTTCGATCTCGGCCTTGGTCGAGGTCGGTCCGACCAGCATTCCGTAACCGCCCGATCCCCCGACCTCCTTGACCACCAGTTCCGGCAGCCGGTCCAGCACCGCCTTCAGGGCGTCCGGCTCTCGGCAGCGCCAGGTCGGGACGTTCTTAAGTATGGCGTCCTCGCCGGTGAAGAAGCGGATGATCTCGGGCATATAGGTATAGACGGCCTTGTCGTCGGCGACGCCCGTCCCGACCGCATTGGCCAGCGTCACGCGCCCGGCGAAGTAAGCCGACATCAGCCCCGGCACCCCCACGGTGGAGTTCGGCATGAAGGTCAGCGGATCGATGAAGTCGTCGTCGATGCGGCGATAGATGACGTCGACCCGTTTCGGCCCCTCGGTCGTACGCATGAAGACCGTGTCGTCATTGACGAACAGGTCCGTGCCCTGGACCAGTTCGACCCCCAGCTTGTCGGCCAGGAAGCTGTGCTCATAGTAGGCCGAGTTGAACGGCCCCGGCGTCAGAACCACGATGGTCGGGTCCGCCCCCGCGCCCGCCGGCGCGGACGCCTGCAGCGAGCGCAGCAGCATGTCGGTATAGATTTCGACCGGCCGCACGGCGTGTTCCGCGAACAGGTCGGGGAACAGCCGCATCATCATCTCGCGGTTCTCCAGCATATAGGAGACCCCCGACGGCGTGCGGCAGTTGTCTTCGAGAACATAGAATCCGTCCTCGCCCGTGCGGACCAGATCGACGCCCGAGATATGGCACCAGACGTCGCCCGGCGGCCGGCGGCCCTGCATCTCGGGCCGATAGTGCGGATTGGTCAGGATCAGGTCGGCCGGGACGATCCCGGCCCTGATGCATTCCTGTGGACCGTAGATGTCCTTCAGGAAGGCGTTGATGGCGGTGACCCGCTGCTTCAGCCCGCGTTCCAGACCGCCCCATTCATCGGCGCCGATGATGCGCGGCACCACGTCGAACGGGATCAGCCGCTCGTTGGATTCCTCGTCGCCATAGACGGCGAAGGTCACCCCCATCCGCCGGAAGAACAGTTCCGCCTGGCGCGAGCGCGCCTGCAGCAGATCGGACGGCGCGTTTTCCAGCCACGCCGCCAGGGTCTTGTAGCTGTCGCGGATCGCACCCGATCCGCCGCCGCTCATTTCGTCGAACGCTCTCGTCATCCGCCCCGCCGAGAATAAACCACAGAGTGAGGGCCTCAGAACGGAAAGCGCAACAGTTTTGTTGCACTGCGGCGACGCCTATTGCGCGGCCACCGCCTTCATCGACACCACGACGTCCGCCAGCTTGTCCGCATCCACAGGCGTTCCCTTGGCGATCAGCTGTTTGCCGGCCATGAACTCGGGCGGGGCGTTGACGGCCTCGACGCAGACCATGCGGTCGCCAGCCAGGTGGAACACGGCGAAACTTCCAGCAGCCGGATCGCCGCGCACCACCTGACGATCCGCCTCGAACGGCAGGCCGGCGATCTGCAGCTTGTACTCGTACTGGTCCGACCAGAACCACGGGACCTCAGGCGCCGGCCCGGGTCGGCCCGCGATAGCGGCGGCCGCCTGTTTGGCCTGTTCCAGGGCGTTGGGCACGCTTTCCAGCCGGTGATGCACGCCGCCATGGACAGGGATCGGGCGGCGCGTCATGTCGCCGACGGCGAAGATGGCCGGATCGCTGGTGCGCGCCTGGTCGTCCACCACCACCCCGTCGTCGCACCGCAGACCCGCCGAGCGGGGCAGGCCGTCGCAGGCCAGGGCGCCGACCCCGATGAGCACGGCGTCCGCCGGAACCACCGCGCCATCGGCCAATGTCACGCCGTCCCGCGCGACGGCGATCACCTCGGCCCCCGTCAGAATTTCGACGCCCCGCGCCCGGTGCTGTTGGGTGAAGAAGGCCGAAAGCGCCTCGGACGCCACCCGCGCCAGCACGCGCGGCGCCCGTTCGATGACGATGGCCTGAGCCCCCAGCGCCCGCGCCGAGGCCGCCGCCTCCAGCCCCACATAGCCGCCGCCGACCACCGCCAGACGTCTCCCCGGCCCCAGCACCGCCTTCAGCCGTTCGGCGTCCTTCAGCGTCCGAAGCTCCAGCAGGTCGGGATGGTCCCCGCCCGGAACCGGCAGTTTCCTCGCCGTCGATCCCGTCGCCAGCACCAGCAAGTCATAGGTTTCCGACGATCCATCGTGGAAGGCGACCGTCTTCGCCTCCGGGTCGATGGCCACGGCTACGGTCGAGGGTCGGAAGTCGATGTTTTGTTCGCAGTAGAAGCTGAGCGGGCGCAGGAGCAGCGCCTCCAGATCCGCCTCCCCCTTCAGCCACGCCTTGGATAGCGGCGGCCGCTGATATGGCGGCGCATCTTCTTCGCCCGCGAGAATGATCGGCCCCTCATGGCCATACTGCCGCAGAAAGGCCGCGACGGAGCCGCCCGCGTGTCCCGCGCCGATGATCAGAACCTTGGTCATAGGGGTGATGTAGAGCGGTGAACCTGTGTGCGTAAGTCGTGATTGGTGAATCGTGACTCGTGATTGAAGCCTGCGTCATCCAGTCATGGGTCACCGATCACGACCCACGCCCCCTTGACCGTCCCATCGTTACAGCATAGTGGAACGCGCATGACCATCCCGCCCGCCCGCGCAGCCCTTTATGACGCGCTGCTGTCGATGCAGACGCGCGAGGAGATCGACGCCTTTCTGGCCGATCTCTGCACGCCTGCGGAACTGCGCGCCTTCGCCGAGCGCTGGCAGGTCGCGCGCCTGCTGGATGCGGGCGGCAAATCCTATCGCGAGATCGCGGCAGAGGCCCATGCCAGCCCCACCACCGTCGTCCGCGTCGCCCGTTATCTGAAAGACATGCCGCATCAGGGATACCGCATCGCCCTGGACCGGCTGAAAGCCTGAGTATCCGAACATGAGCACTGTCCAGGGTCGGCTCCGCATCGCCGTCCAGAAATCCGGCCGTCTGGCCGACCGCAGCCTTGATCTGATCCGCGACGCGGGCCTGAAATGGGTCAAGGGTCACAACGACCTGCTGTACCGGGTCGAGAACTACCCCATCGACCTGTTGCGCGTGCGCGACGACGACATCCCCACCTTCGTGGCGGATGGGGTCTGCGACCTGGGCATCGTCGGCGAGAATGTGCTGGAAGAAGGCAAGAACGGCCCAAGCACGGGACAAGCGAACGCCTCCATCGTCATGCCGCTGGGTTTCGGCCGCTGCACGCTGAAGATCGCGACCCCGCCGGCGCTGGCCTATGAAGGCCCTGCCTCGCTGGACGGGCTGCGCATCGCCACATCCTATCCCAAGATCCTGCGCAAATATCTGGATGAACGCAGCGTCAAGGCTGACATCGTCGTCATGCGCGGCGCCGTCGAGGTCGCGCCCCGTCTGAAACTGGCCGCCGCCATCTGCGATCTGGTCTCGACCGGCGCGACGCTGGAGGCCAACGGCCTGGGCGCCAAGGATACGGTGTTGGAAAGCCAGGCGGTCCTGATCCAGTCCCCCGTCGCGCCCGAACCGGGCCTGAAGCCTCTGCTGGACAGCATCATCGAACGGATGGCCGGCGTGGTGTCCTCGCAGGGCGCCAAATACGTCATGCTGAACGCGCCGCGCGCATCGCTGGACCAGATCACCGCCATCCTGCCCGGCGCCGGTTCGCCGACCGTCATGCCCCTGATGGGCCGCGACGATGCGGTCGCCGTACACGCCGTCTGTCAGGAGGCCGTCTTCTGGGAGACGCTGGAGAAGCTGAAGGCCGCCGGCGCCTCGGCCATTCTGGTCCTGCCCATCGAGAAGATGATGTGATGACCGAAACCCCATTCAAACGCATCGACTGGTCGTCTCTGGACGCCGCCGGCAAGAAGGCGGCGCTGGCCCGCCCAGCCCAACGCACGGCTGGCGACGTGACCGAAGTCGTCCGCACCATCCTGAACGACGTGCGCGAGCGCGGCGGCGCCGCCGTGACTGACTGGTGCCTGAAGCTGGACAAGGCCCCGCCCCGTCGCATCGCCATCACGCCGGGCGCTGTCGCCGAGGCGCGCAACGCCCTGCCCCCCGCCGACGTCCGCGCCCTGCGGATGGCCGCCGACAACATCCGCGTCTTCCATCAGGCGACGCGGCCCGAAGACACCCCTTATGTCGAGACCACGCCCGGCGTGCGCTCGAAACTGGCGTGGCGGCCCATCGCCTCCGCGGGCCTCTATGTTCCCGGCGGCACAGCCCCCCTGTTTTCGTCGCTTCTGATGCTGGCTATCCCGGCCGGGGTCGCGGGCGTGGGCCAGCGCGTCGCCGTCACTCCGCCGAACAAGGACGGCGGCGTGCATCCCGCCATGATCCTGGCCGCCGCAGAGGCCGGTCTGGACGCCATCTGGCTGATGGGCGGGGCGCAGGCCATCGCCGCCCTGACCTTTGGCGTCGAGTTGGAGGACGGAGCCATCCCAGCCTGCGCCAAGCTGTTCGGACCCGGCAACGCCTATGTCGCCGAGGCCAAGAAACAGGCGTCCGCCCTGCCGGGCGGTCCCGCCGTCGACATGCCCGCGGGCCCGTCCGAACTGATGGTCATCGTCGATCGCGACGCAGCCCCCGAGATCGCCGCCGCCGACCTGCTGAGTCAGGCCGAGCACGACGCGGACGCCCAGGTTCTGCTGGTCTCCACCAGCCGCGCCACCATCGACTACATCCTGACAGAGGTCGAGGTGCAGGTCGCCACCTTGCCGCGCGAAGCCATCGCCCGCGCCTCATTGAACGAGGCCCGCGCGATTCTGGTGCGCGATCTGGACGCCGCCGCCGAGGTGGCCAACCTGTACGGCCCCGAACATCTGGCCATTCAGATCGACGATCCCGAACCGTTGGTCGATGCGATCAACGCGGCCGGCGCTGTCTTCGTGGGGCGGTTCGCCGCCGAGACCCTGGGCGACTACGCCGCCGGCCCCAGCCACGTCCTGCCGACCGATGGCGGGGCCAAGACCCTGGGCGGCGTGACCACCTCCAGCTTCATGACCACCATGTCGGTGCAGTTGGTCGATGCCTCGGGCGCTCGCCAACTGGCCCCCATAGCCGCCCGCCTGGCCCGGATGGAGGGTCTGGAGGCCCACGCCCGCGCCGCCGACCTGAGGAGCGAGGGATGAACGCCGCCGCCTCTGGACAAGGCCCCTTTCTCGCCCCACCTCCTGTGCGTCGTCCTTCGCTGACGAGACGAAGTGCACCAATTGCACCCGCTTTTATCGTGGGCGCATCGGGGCGAACTGCACACATTGCACCCTGTTTTTCGAGCGCGGATTTGAGACCGATTGCACGGATTACACGACCTTTTGTCCGGGGCGCGCTCCAATGACCCTGCCCGCCCCCTATCCTCCGTTGGTCTCCGGCGGCGAGGGTCTGGACCGCTATCCCGGCGACGCCTCGGCGCTGGCGACACGCATGGCCGCCCTCTACGCCGTGCCCGCCGAACAGGTGCTGCCGGTTCGCGGCCTGACGCACGGACTGGAGCTGGCGTATCGTCTGGCCGCCCGGGATGGAGGTGCGGTCGAGGCGCCCAAGGCCGAACCCTACGACAGCCTCGCCGCCATCTATCCGACAGGGGGCGAGCCGGCCGTCGTGGTCATCCGCGCCCTCGGCTCGCCCGAGGCGGTCGCCGAAATGGCCGCCCGCGTGGCCCCCGCCCTGCTGGTCGTGGACGAAGGCCTGATCGAGTTCTCCGACAGCGTATCGGCTATTACGGTCGTCGACGACCAGCCGAACCTGGTCGTCCTGCGCAGCCTGTCGCTGGCCTATGGTCTGGCCGGCGCGCGGGTCGGGGCCGCGATCGCCAAGCCTCGGACGCTGGTCCGGCTGGCGTCGGTGATGGAACCCTACGCCCTGCCCGAGCCGCTGGTGCGGTTGGCGCAGCAGGCGCTGGACCCATCGCGCATGATCGAAACGGCGGAAAGGCTCGTCGCCGTCCGACGCGAGCGCGAGCGCGTCGTCCGTGAACTGGGCCGCCAGACGCCCGTCGAACCCGGCGTCGGTCCCATCATCATGACCCGGCCCGAAGACCCAACGGCGGCGCTGGCCGGCCTGAAGGCTTACGGCGTCGAGGCCGATCTGTCAGGCGACCGTCTGCGCCTTCCGGTCTCGATCAAGCCCGAGGTCAACGACCGGCTGCTGGCGGCCTTCGGTCTGACGCCCGCCAAACGCCGCGCACCGCGTGTCGGCCAGGCCGTTCGCGACACCAAGGAGACCCGCATCGTCTGCGCCGTCGATCTGGATGCGCCCGGTCCGGTGAAGATCGCAACCGGCGTCGGCTTCTTCGACCACATGCTGGAGCAGATCGCGGCCCACGGCGGCTTTTCGCTGCGGCTGCAATGCGAAGGCGACCTGCACACCGACCCGCACCACACCATCGAGGACAGCGCCATCGCCCTGGGCCAGGCGCTGAAACAGGCGCTGGGCGAACGCAAGGGCATCGCCCGGTATGGCTTTGTTCTGCCGATGGACGAGGCCAATGCGACCGTCTCCATCGACCTCTCTGGACGCCCCTATCCGCTGTTCGAAGGCGCGTTCGAGACGCCCTTCATCGGCGACTACCGCACCGACCTGACCGCCCACGTCTTCCGCTCCCTGGCCGAGGCCATGGGCGCCGCCGTCCACATCAAGGTCACCGGCCAGGACGACCACCACAAGACCGAGGCCGTCTACAAGGCCTTCGGCCGCGCCCTGCGTCAGGCCATCCGTGTCGAAGGCGACGCGGTGCCGTCGACCAAGGGGGTGTTGTGACGGAAGTCGCCGTTATCGCCTATGGCGCGGGCAATATCGCTTCGGTCCAGTTCGCGCTGGAGCGGCTGGGGGCGACCGTCCGCCTGACCGCCGATCCGGTCGAGATCGCAGAGGCCGAGCGGGTCATCCTGCCCGGCGTCGGCGCGGCGGGTTACGCCATGTCGCGGCTGGCGGAGCTGAAGCTGATCGAACCTTTGCGCGCCTTTGAACGCCCCCTGATGGGCGTCTGTCTGGGTCAGCAACTGCTGTTTGGATCGAGCGACGAGGGCGACGGCGTCGAACTGCTGGGCGTCATCCCCGGCGTGGTGAAACGCCTGGAGCCCTCCGAGCCCCTGCCCGTGCCGCACATGGGCTGGAGCCGCCTGACGCGCGACCGGGACGATCCGCTGCTGGAAGGCGTCGCCGACGGGGCCTACGCCTATTTCGTCCATGGCTTCGTCTGTCCCGACGGGCCGGCGACCCTGGCGCGCGCCGACTATGGCGGGCCGGTCCCCGCCGTGGTGCGCTCTGACAATCGCTGGGGCTGCCAGTTCCACCCCGAACGCTCCGCCGAAGCCGGGGCGACGATCTTGCGCAACTTCCTGGAGATCGCCGCGTGAACCGCGCGGCCGCCAGGTCTCATTCATCCTTGGGCTCGACCCAAGGATCGGACCGTCCCCTGCCGATGCGACGAGGGGCACGTACGGACCGATCCACGCCCGATCCTCGGGCCAGGCCCCAGGATGACCAACGAAAGTCGAGCCCATGCTGATCTATCCCGCCATCGACCTGAAGGCCGGCGTCTGCGTGCGATTGATGCACGGCAAGTTCGACCAGGTGACCCAGTATGACGAACAGCCGGCCGCCCGCCTGACCGCTTTCGCGGCCGAGGGCGCGCAGTGGATCCACATCGTCGATCTGGACGGCGCCGAGGCGGGCGAGGCCGTGCAGCACGCCTTGATCGGCGATTTGACCCAGGCCATCGACGTCAAGGTCCAGTCGGGCGGGGGCGTGCGCAGCGCCAACGACGTGGCCAAGCTGTTGGATTCGGGCGTCTCGCGCGTCGTCGTCGGCTCCCTGGCCGTGACCCAGCCCAACGACGTCGCCGCCTGGCTGAAGGGGTTCGGGATCGAGCGCATCACCCTGGCCCTGGACGTCAAGATCGAGGACGGCGTGCCGGTGCCGGCGCTGAAGGGCTGGACCCAGTCGTCGGGCGTCACCCTTTGGGAGGCGCTGGACCGCTATCCGAAGGGGACCGCCAAACATCTGCTGGTGACGGATGTCGGCCGCGACGGCGCCCTGACCGGACCGAACCTGGAGCTGCTGGCGGAAATCCGCCGGCGGCGTCCCGACCTGGTGCTCCAGGCCTCGGGCGGCGTCTCGTCCCTGGATGATCTCATCGCCGTCAAGGCGCTGGGTTGCAACGGCGCCATCGTGGGCCGCGCCCTTTACGAGGGCTGCTTCACCCTGCCCGAAGCCATAGCGGCGGCGGCATGACCGCCCCGTTCGCAAGCATAAGGGCGGTCCAATGACCGCCCGGCGGATCATCCCCTGCCTGGACGTCAAGGACGGACGGGTGGTCAAGGGCGTGAAGTTCGTCGGCCATACCGACATGGGCGACGCCGCCGAGCTGGCCGCGCGCTATCGCGACGCTGGCGCGGACGAACTGGTCTTCTATGACATCACCGCCAGTCCCGAGGGGCGCACGCTCGACTATGGCTGGATCAAGGATATCGCCCGGCTGCTGGACATTCCCTTCTGCGTCGCGGGCGGCATCCGCAGCGTGGACCAGGCGGCCCGCTGTCTGGACCACGGGGCGGACAAGGTGTCGATCAACTCCCCCGCCCTGGAGCGGCCCGAACTGATCGCGGAGATGGCCGAACGCCTGGGATCGCAATGCGTCGTCGTCGGCGTCGACAGCCGTCTGGAAGACGGCGAATGGGTGGTCCACAAATACACCGGCGATCCCGATGCGCGCCGCCCCGCCGGCAAGCGCACCCTGGACTGGCTGGATCAGGCGCAAGGCTTTGGCGCGGGCGAGATCGTTCTGAACTGCATCGACCAGGACGGGGTGCGTCAGGGCTATGACATCGAACAGCTGTCCGCCGCCCGCGCGCGTCTGACCATTCCGCTGATCGCCTCGGGCGGAGCCGGCGCGCCGGTGCATTTCAGGGACGTGTTCGACCAGGCCGACGTCTCCGGCGCCCTGGCCGCCAGCGTCTTCCACACCGGCGCCATCGCCATACCGGACCTGAAACAATACCTGGCCGACGATGGCCTGGAGATGCGGATATGACCCTCGATCCATCCACCATCGACTTCGAAAAAGGCGGCGGGCTGGTTCCGGTCGTAGTGCAGGATGCGGCGACACTTCAGGTCCTGACCCTGGCCTATATGGACCGCGCCGCGCTGGATGAGACGATCACGTCGGGCGAGGCCACCTTCTTCTCTCGCTCGCGGGGCGCGCGGTGGAGAAAGGGCGAGACGTCCGGTGACCGGCTGCATGTCGTGGGCATCACGCCCGACTGCGACAACGACGCCCTGGTCCTGTCGGTCCGGCCGGTCGGCAACGCCTGTCACCTGAACCGGACCAGCTGTTTCGGCGACTTCGATGCGCCGGGCGTTGGCCGCATCGCCCGACTGGAACAGACCATCGCGCGCCGCGCCGCGGCAGATCCGTCCGAGAGCTGGACCGCCAAACTGATCGCCCAGGGCCCGAAACGCATCGCCCAGAAGGTCGGCGAGGAGGGCGTCGAGACCGCTCTGGCGGGGGTCGCCGGGCCGGACGAGGAACTCGCCAGCGAGGCTGCGGATTTAATCTATCACCTGCTCGTTCTTCTCCATGCCCGTAACATGGTGTTTCAGGACGTGCTGGATGTGTTGGCCTCACGCGCCGAAGCGGGCAAAGGCCAACCTGCACCTTAACGGCATCGGTCCCACAAAGCGGGATCGCTGAAGGGATAATCCATGGCGGCTCTCATTCTGTTCGGCGGCGGCGGCGATCTGGCGATGCGCATGCTGCTGCCGTCCCTGTATTTCCTGGAGCATGACGGCCTGCTGCCCGATGGGCTGAAGATCATCGGCGCCGCGCGTTCCGAAGAGAGCGCCGACGACTATGTCGCCAAGGTCCTGGACGCGGTGAAGGCCAAGGCCGAAGCCGACAAGGCGTGGGACGAGGACAGCTGGTCGCGCATGAAGGCCCGCCTGGATTATCTGGCGGTGGACGCCACCTCGCCCGAAAGCCTGAAGCCGCTGAAGGACAAGGTGGGCGACGGCGAGGTCACGTCGTTCCTGGCCGTGTCACCGTCGCTCTACGCCCGCATCGTCACGGCGATGAAGGCCGCCGGTCTGGCCGAGAAGAACTGCCGCATCGTTCTGGAGAAGCCGGTCGGGCGCGACCTGACGTCCTTCCTGGAAATCGACGACGCCGTGGCCCATGCCTTCAGCGAGAGCCAGGTGTTTCGCATCGACCACTATCTGGGCAAGGAGACGGTGCAGAACCTGATCGCCCTGCGGTTCGGCAACACGATCTTCGAGCCGTTGTGGAACAATCTGTCCATCGACCACGTCCAGATCACCATCGGCGAGACGGTGGGGGTCGGCGACCGCTGGCCCTATTACGACGAATACGGCGCCCTGCGGGACATGCTGCAGAACCATATGCTGCAACTGCTGTGCCTGGTGGCGATGGAGCCGCCCAGCGACCTGGACCCGGACTCGGTGCGCAACGAGAAGGTCAAGGTGCTGCGCTCCCTTCGTCCCATCACCCCCGACGAGGCCGAGCGGGTCACCGTGCGCGGCCAGTACGTGGCCGGGACCAGCGAGGGCAAGCCGGTCAAGGGCTATGACGAGGAGCGGGGCCAGGATTCGGACACCGAGACCTTCGTCGCCATCCGAGCCGACATCGACAACTGGCGCTGGGCCGGCGTGCCGTTCTTCATGCGCACCGGCAAACGCCTGCCGGAAAAGCGCACCGAGATCGTCATCCAGTTCAAGCCGGTGCCCCACTCGATCTTCGACCGCGACGCCAATTCCAACAAGAATGGCGGAGAGGTCACGGCAAACCGCATGATCATCGAGCTTCAGCCCGAGGAAGACATCTCCCTGACGGTCATGAACAAACGCCCCGGCCTTGATCGGCGGATGCAGCTTCAGCCGATCAAGATGAGCCTGTCGTGGGGCGTTGACGGCAAGGGCGACGCCCCGCCGCGCCGCCGCATCGCCTATGAACGTCTGTTGCTGGATGCGATGGCGGGCGATTCCACCCTGTTCGTGCGTCGCGACGAGGCGGAACAGGCCTGGAAATGGGTGGACGAGGTTTCCGAGGCCTGGGCCGAATCCGGCCTGAAGCCCGACGAATATGTCGCCGGGACCTGGGGTCCCGACAGCGCCGACATGCTGATGATGCGGACCGGCCGCGACTGGAACACGACCGATGCCTGAGACCCACCCCATCGAAACCTTCGCCGGCCCCGACGCCTGGGCCGAGGCCATCGCGGCCCGGCTCAGCGAGACCCTTTCGACAGCCCTGCGCGACAAGGGCGCGGCCCTGTTCGCCGGGCCGGGCGGTTCGACGCCCGCGCCCGTCTATCGCCGGCTGGCGGCGACCGATCTGGACTGGTCCAGGGTCGCCGTGACCCTGGTGGACGAGCGCTACGTTCCCGAAACCTCGCCGGAGTCCAACGCCCGTCTGATTCGCGACGTCCTGTTGCAGGACAAGGCGGCGGCGGCGCGCTTCATCCCTCTCTATACGCCCGAGGTCACGGTGGACCGGGCGGCCCTGGTCGCCGCCAAGGCTCTGGCGGACGCCGGCGGGCGGTTCGATGCGGTCCTGCTCGGCATGGGAGAGGACGGCCACATCTGCTCCATGTTCCCTGAAAGCCCGACGCTGAAGACCCTGCTGACGCCGACGCTGAAACCCACGGTCCTGGGCGTGCCCCACGGCCGCGACGGCATGGCGCCGACCATCGAGCGGCTGTCGATCAACCTGCCTTATCTGATATCGGCCAGCCGCGTGATCCTGGGTCTGAAGGGCGCCGCCAAGCGTCGCGTCTTCGAAGAACAGGCCATGGGCGATCCCAGAATCCAGCCCATCGCCGCCCTGATCGCGGCCGGCGTTCCCCTTGAAGTTTTGTGGACGGAGGAAGGCTGATGGCGCTTCATCCTACGGTCGCCGCGGTCACCGCCCGCATCGTCGAAAAAAGCCGCGAGACCCGCGCCGACTATATCCGTCGCATGGACGCCGCCCGCGACAGCGGGACCGGGCGCGCCAAACTGTCCTGCGCCAACTGGGCGCACGCCTTCGCGGGCCAGACCATCGCCGACAAGCTGACGGCGATGGACGGGTCCAAGCCGAACCTGGGCGTCGTCACGGCCTATAACGACATGCTGTCGGCCCATCAGCCGTTCGAGCGTTTCCCCGACGTCGTGCGCGCGGCGGTGCGCGAGGTCGGCGCCACGGCCCAGGTCGCCGGCGGCACGCCCGCCATGTGCGACGGCGTGACCCAAGGCCGCCCAGGCATGGAGCTGTCGCTGTTCAGCCGCGACGTCATCGCCATGTCGGCGGGCGTGGCCCTGACCCATGACGCCTTCGACGCGGGCCTGATGCTGGGCGTCTGCGACAAGATCGTGCCCGGCCTGTTCATGGGCGCCCTGGCCTTCGGTCACCTGCCCGTCGTCTTCGCCCCGGCCGGCCCCATGCCGTCGGGCATTCCGAATGCGGAAAAAGCCCGCGTCCGCGCCGAATATGCGCAGAACAAGGTTGATCGTCAGACCCTGCTGGAAAGCGAGATCGGCAGCTATCACTCGCCCGGCACCTGCACCTTCTACGGCACCGCCAACTCCAACCAGATGATGATGGAGCTGGGCGGGCTGCACATGCCTTCCACCGCCTTTGTCCATCCCGACACCGGTCTGCGCGACGCCCTGACGGCGGCGGCGGCGAAGCGGGCCGTCGAACTGGCGCGCAGCGGCCAATGCCGCATGGCCGACGTCGTCGACGAGAAGTCCATCGTCAACATGATCGTGGCCCTTCTGGCCACCGGGGGCTCCACCAACCACGCCATCCACCTGGTCGCCATGGCGCGGGCGGCGGGGGTGTTGATCGACTGGACCGACATGGACGAACTGTCGTCGGTCACGCCGCTGCTCGCGCGCGTCTATCCCAACGGCTCGGCCGATGTGAACGCCTTCCAGGCCGCCGGCGGCGTGGCCTTCATCGCGCGCGAACTGGCCCAGGCCGGCAACATCCACACCGATGTCACCACCATCATGGGCCAAGGGATCGAGGCCTATTTCCAGGAGCCTTCCATGGTGGACGGCGAACTGGTGTGGCGCGACGGGGTCAGCGAGAGCCTGGATCGCGACATCCTGCGCCCCGCCTCCGACCCCTTCGACCATGAGGGGGGCCTGCGCCTGGTCCAGGGCGACCTGGGCCGCGCGGTCATCAAGATTTCGGCCGTGAAGCCCGAGAACCGTATCGTCGAGGCGCCCGCCGCCGTCTTCGAAACCCAGGAAGACGCGCTGCAGGCCTTCAAGGACGGCAAGCTGTTCCGCGACGTGGTCGTGGTCCTGCGCTTCCAGGGCCCCAAGGCCAACGGCATGCCCGAACTGCACAGCCTGTCGCCCGCACTGTCGGTCATTCAGGACAAGGGCTTCAAGGTCGCCTTCGTCACCGACGGCCGCATGTCGGGCGCCAGCGGCAAGACGCCCGCCGCCATTCACGTCAGCCCCGAAGCCCTGGCCGGCGGCCCCTTGGCCCATGTTCAGGACGGGGACGTCATCCGCCTCGACCCCGAGGCCGGGGTGTTGACCACCGTCGGCGTCAGCGATCTGACCGCCCGGCCTGCCGCCAGCCGCACGCCCGCCATCGCCCAGGGTTCGTCCTGGGGCTATGGCCGCGAACTGTTCGGCGCCTTCCGCCACGTCGTCACGACCGCCGAGCAGGGCGCCACCGTCTGTTTCGCGGTGCCCAGCGCCAGCAACGGCCACGACGACACGCCGCCCAATCCCAACTTCGTCGACCGGACCGTGGACGCCTGATCCACCGAACCGAGCGCAGGAAACGCCTAGAATGAATGACAAGACCCTCCTCGTCGGCGACGTCGGCGGCACCAACGCCCGCTTCGCCGTGGCCCGTATGGTGGACGGCACGCCTGTGCTGGACCACCACGAAAGCTTCCCGGCGGAAACCTACCCCACCTTCCTTGAAGGCGTCGCCGCCTTCATCGAGGGCTGCGATGTCAAGCCGACCGGCGGCGTCATCGCCGTCGCGGGCGCCGTGACCAATGGCGAGATCGACCTGACCAACTCGCCCTGGCGTGTGTCGGAAGCCGAGTTGCAGTCCCTGGACCTGAAACCGGTCAAGCTGATCAACGACTTCGAGGCCCTGGCTTGGGGCGCGCCGATCGTTCCGGCGGACCAGTTGGAAAGCCTGGGCGGGCCGGTCGACGGCGATCCGCATTCGACCGTGGCCGTGCTGGGCCCCGGCACTGGTTTCGGGGTCTCGGCCCTGGTTCGTGACGCCCACGGCAAGGAGATGGCCATGCCGTCAGAGGGCGGCCATGCCTGCTTCCCCCCCGGCGATCCGGTCGAGGACGAAATCCTGCGCATCCTGCGCCGCCGCTATGATCGGGTGTCGATCGAACGTCTGATCTGCGGCCCCGGTCTTTTGAACATGCACCGCGCCCTGGCCGAGATCGACGGCCGCGAAACCCATGTCGACGATCCCGCCGAGATCACCAAGACGGCGCTGGAAGACCCCAACAGCCCGTGCGGCGCGACTCTGGCCCGCTTCTGCGCCATCCTGGGCGCCGTGGCCGGCGACATCGCCCTGACCACGGGCGCGCGTGGCGGCGTCTATATCGCCGGCGGCATCGTTCCGCGCATCCTGCCCTTCATCAAGGCCAGCCCCTTCCGCCAGCGGTTCGAGCGCAAGGGCCGGTTCAAGGACTATATGTCAGAGATTCCGACCAAGGTGATCATGCACAAACACGCCGCCCTGCTGGGGGCCGCCCGCGTCGCCTTCGCCGAGGCCGAAGGCTAAGGCGATCACGCAAATCTCACGGCGGCGTGAACCGATCCGCCGCCGTGACGTTTCCTCGTCTCCACAAAGGAGAGGAAACTGAAATGAAAAAGTTCGCCATCGCCGCCGCCTCGGTCTTCATGCTGGCCGGCGTCGCCGCCTGCGGCGAGAGCGCCGCCGACAAGGCCGCTGAAAAGCAAGCTGACGCCATCGAAGCGACGGGCGACGCCCGCGCAGCCCAACTGGAAGCCCAGGCTGCGACCGCTCCGACCGAAGCCCAGAAGGACGCCCTGAACGCTCAGGCAGATCAGGTCGAGAAGAACGCCGACCGCAAGGCCGACCGCGTCGAGAACAAGGCGGCAACGCCGACGGCGGCATGACCACGTCGAACACGCCGTCGACCCACTAAGTCCGTTTACGGATGGATCGGCCCCCGTCGTTTGCGACGGGGGCTTTTTCCTGTCCGGCGATCAGTCGATGCAGAGGGTCGGGCCGACCTTGCCGTCCACGACCGGGGCGTGGCAGCCGAAGCGGTCGCTGGTCGCCTGGCACACGCCGGCGGTCGCCGTTCCCGCCGCGACGCCCGTATTGCCCTCGACGCGGCAATCGCCCTGACACTGGGCGCCGTCGGTGCAGCGTTTGCCGGCGTCGGCGTAGCTGATCACGCATTGCCAGGACTGCATCCGCCCGACCTGCTTCATCGCGCCGCCGCGCGTGGCGCAGGCCGAGGCCTCCGCGCTCTGCGTCGGCGCATCGGAACCCGCGCTGGTGGTGGTCTGGGGCGTGCAAGCGGTCGCCAGCAGGGCGGCGGCGATTATCGAAATACGGATCATGCGATCTGTCCCTTGGTGAAGCCCGACCACACGTCATCGTAGTCCAGCTGCATCTGAGGTGATTCCGACGCCCATTTCGTGACGCGGATCGGCGCGCGGGTTTCGAACATGAAGGCCAAGGTGTTTTCGATCTTGTGCGGCTTCAGCTCGGCCTTGATCGCGCCCTCGTAGCTGGCCTGATCCGGGCCGTGTCCGC
The DNA here is from genome assembly GCF_023147505.1 of Brevundimonas sp. EYE_349. GTDB lineage: Bacteria > Pseudomonadota > Alphaproteobacteria > Caulobacterales > Caulobacteraceae > Brevundimonas. Next base: position 159,748 of record NZ_JAHXPB010000003.1, read on the forward strand.
TCATGCGATTGTGCAGCGACGCACCGCCCGGCGCGAAGCCGCCCGCCTTGGCGTCATAGGCGCCGGTCACCAGCCCCATGAACTCGCTCATCACGTTCCGGTGGAACCAGGGCGGGCGGAAGGTGTGTTCGGCCACCATCCATCGCGGCGGGAAGATGACGAAGTCGATATTGGCCGTGCCCGGCGTCTCCGACGGGCTGGTCAGCACGGTGAAGATCGACGGATCGGGATGGTCGTAGCTGACGGTGTTGATGGTGTTGAACCGCGCCGTGTCATAGCGGCAGGGCGCCAGGTTGCCGTGCCACGCCACGACGTCCAGCGGGCTGTGGTCGAAGGTCGTGGCCCACAGACGGCCGCCGTATTTCTGCACGCACTCGGTCGGGCGATCCACGTCCTCATAGGCCGCGACCGGGGTCTCGAAATCGCGCGGATTGGCCAGGCCGTTCGCGCCGATGGGGCCGAGGTCCGGCAGGCGGAACGGACTGCCGTAGTTTTCGCAGACATAGCCCCGAACGGGACCGTCGACCTCGACGCGGAAACGCACGCCCCGCGGGATCAGGACGATCTGGCCGGGCTGGGCCTCGATCACCCCCATCTCGGTGACGAAACGATGCGCGCCTTCCTGCGGCACGATCAGCAGTTCGCCGTCGGCGTCATAGAAAACCCGATCCGTCATCGAACGGTTGGCGACATACAGGTGGATGCCCGCCCCCGCCCCGGCGTCCGGCTCGCCGTTGCCGCCATAGGTGGTCAGCCCCTCGACCCAGTCGGCGCCGGTTTCAGGCATCGGCAGCGGGTCCCAGCGCATCCGGTTCGGATTGGGCGGCGTCTCGTCGAACGGCCCGGAGCGCACCCGCCCCTGGTCGAACGGTCGATACGGGCCGTGCTGGGCCGAAGGCCGCAGGCGGTAGAGCCAGCTTCGGCGGTTTTCAGCGCGCGGAGCGGTGAAGGCCGTGCCCGACAGTTGTTCGGCGTACAGGCCCATCGGCGTCTGCTGTGGCGAATTCTGGCCGTGCGGCAGTGCGCCGGGCGCGGCCTCGGTCGCGAAATGATTGCCGAAGCCGGTCATGTAGGCGGGCGCGTTGGATCGCGTCATATCGTGTCTCCCTAGGCCCCCGCTTTAGACCCCGCGCACGCCAGCGTCACCCTGTGCCCGTTGTGATCAATCCTATGCGGGGCCGGTCCACCTCAACCGCCTACGGCTCCCGAAGATGACGGGATTGGGGACGACCGGCGCGAGCCGGTTGATCCCGCCCCCGCCAACCCCCATCTTCATCTGTGACGGAGCGTCTTGCCGATTGCGGGAGACGTCTTCGCCGGTCGCTTTCTTCAAGGACCCCAGATGACGACGACGCGCACCATCCTGTTCGACAGCCCGTTCCTCTTGGGCTTCGACCATACACGCGCCCTGATTGATCGCGCCGCCAAGGCTGCGGCCGAGAGTTATCCCCCGTACAATGTCGAGCAGATCGGCGATGCGGGCGTGCGGATCAGCCTGGCCGTCGCCGGCTTTTCGCCCGAGGAGCTGGCCATCACCCTGGAAGGCCGTCAACTGACCCTCGCCGGCAAGCGCGACGACGCGGGGCGGGGCGAACAGGCTTTTCTGCACCGGGGCATCGCCGCGCGCGGCTTCGTGCGCAGCTTTGTCCTGGCCGACGGGCTGGAGGTGTCCGGCGCCAAGCTGGAGCACGGCCTGCTCCACGTCGATCTGATCCGGCCCGAGGCCGAGCGTCAGGTGCGTCGTATTCCCATCACGGCCGGCTGAAAGGTGCGGCTGTTCGAACCGCCCGGCGATCCGGGCGTTGTCAAACCGAAGGAGGCGGTCCTAATGACGCCGATGACTATGACCAAGGAAGATTTCGCCGGCCTGGGCGCCCCCGACCTCGTCTATGTGCGCGAGATCAAGGCCTCCGACCTGCTGGACGAAGCGGTTCAGATCAAGGACGTGGAGATCGATCCCGGCCAGATGCTCTACGCCGTCCACAGCGCGGACGGCGAACGTCTGGCGGTCATGATCGACCGCGACACCGCCTTCGCCGCCGCCGTGGCGCATGAGCTGGAGCCCGTTTCGGTCCACTGACCGGGGCGGGCGGCGCCCTCAGGCGGCGGTCGCCGCCTTGTCCTTGAAGAACAGCGCCCGAACCGCGTCGGTCGTATGGGCCTGACGCAGCTGCTCGCGCAGCTCGGGCGAACGCAGGGCGCGCGACACCGCCGCCAGGGCGCGCAGATGCTCGGTCCCCGCCTTGGGCGGCGCGAACAGGCCGAAGATCAGATCGACCGGCCGATCGTCCACGGCGCCGAACGCCACCGGCGTATCCAACCGCACGAACACCGCCGTCACCTTGTCGATCTGGGCCAGGCGCGCGTGCGGCACCGCCACCCCCGACCCCAGGCCGGTCGAACCCAGGGCCTCGCGCTCCATCAGGGCGTCGAACACCTTGGCCTCGTCGACGCCCAGGGCGTGTGACGCCGCCTCGGACAGGGCGTGCAGGGCCTGACGCTTCGACGACGCCCCCCCGCGCAGCACGACGCCCTTGGGCGCGAGCAGATCACCGATGTCCATCAGACAACCCTCGATTACGCATACGAACGGCGCGGGCGCCCGTTTAGAGCCTCCCGCGCCGAAGTCAAACTAAGCCGTTCAGTTCACGGCGGCGTCGGTCTTGGCCTCGTTGGCCTGACCGCCGTTGGCGTGCGCGCCATTGGTCTTGCCGTTGGCCGCAGCGGTCCGTTCCGGGTCGATCCAGCCGACGTTGCCGTCCGGCCGACGATAGACGACCGCCAGGCCGCCGTGCGCGGCATTGCGGAACAGCACGACCGGATAGCCGGTCATGTCCAGCTCCAGCACCGCGCGACCGACCGTGATGGTGCGGATTTCATGTTCGGTTTCCGCGATCACCATGCCGAGCGGCGGCGGGCCGTCGTTGTCGTTCGCGTCGCCGAAGACATCGTCCTCCACGCTGTCGGGATCCCTCAGCACGATGCTGCGGGCGACTTCGCGGGCGGCGTTCTCGGTCTTCTCGGGCGACAGGCCCTTGGGCCCGATGTGGTGATCCTTCAGGCGACGCTTGTAACGACGGACCCGCGTTTCGAGACGATCCAGCGCCTCGGTGAAGGCCGAATGGGCGTCGCCGCCGAATCCGGTCGTCACCAGCGTCTGTCCAGACGCCAGGCGGACCCAACAGTCCACCTTGAAGCCATGGCCGTCCTTGGACACCACGACCTCGGCGTCGTCACCGCCTCGGGCGAAGTATTTTCCGACCCCGTCTTCGAGTTCCTGGGAGATGCGCGAGCCTAACGCTTCGCCGACATCCACTTGCTTGCCGCTGACTTGGACTTGCATGCCGATAGAACGCGCCCGACCCGATTTGGTGTCAATCCGGATCACCAATTTGTGGTGAAGCTTATCAGGCGGTCTTGAGCATCCGCCGACGTTGCACCGAGGACGGAATCCTCAAGGCTTCCCGATACTTGGCCACCGTTCGACGGGCGATGTCGATGCCGGTCTCCTTCAGGATTTCGACAATCCGGTCGTCGGACAAAACGTCGCCCTCCAGACCCTCGCCGTCGATCATGGTCTTGATCCGATGGCGCACCGCTTCGGCCGAATGGGACGACGCCCCGTCAACCGACTGGATGGCGGCGGTGAAGAAGAATTTCAGCTCGAACACCCCCCTTGGCGTGGCGACATATTTGTTGGAGGTGACGCGGCTGACGGTCGATTCGTGCATGCCGATGGCGTCCGCCACGGTCTTCAGATTCAGCGGCCGCAGGAACTCCACGCCGAAGGCGAAGAAGGCGTCCTGTTGGCGCACGATCTCGGACGACACCTTCAATATGGTCTTGGCCCGCTGATCCAGCGACTTGACCAGCCAGTTGGCCTGGGCCGCGCAGTCGGCGACGAAGGTCTTTTCCGTGTCGGAGCGCGCGCCCGCCTGGACCAGGCCGTGATAGCGCTTGTCCACCAGCAGACGCGGCAGGGTGTCGGCGTTCAGCTCCACCCGCCAGCCGCCAGCCGGATCGGGCCGCACATGGACGTCGGGCACGACCGTCTGGGCCGGTTCGCCGCCGAAGCCCGCGCCAGGCCGTGGCGTCAAGGCCTTCAGCTCGGCGATCATCTCGGCCAGGTCTTCCGCGTCCACGTCGCAGGCCCGACGCAGCGCCGTCAGGTCGCGCCGCGCCAACAGGTCCAGATTGTCCAGCAGGGCCGCCATCGCCGGGTCGAACCGATTGCGTTCGATCAGTTGCAGCTTCAGGCACTCCGGCACCGACCGCGCCATGATCCCGGTCGGCTCGAACCCCTGGCAGACCGCCAGCACCGCCTCGATCCGCGCCAGCGGCACGCCCAGCCGGTCGGCGAACTCGGCCAGTTCGCCGCGCAGATAGCCCCCCTCGTCGGTAGCGTCGATCAGGGTCAGGGCGATGCCGTGGTCCGCCGCCGTGAACCCCGCCGACGACGCCTGGGCCTGAAGATGCTCCCACAACGTCGGCTCGTGCGTGTCGGGCCGTTCGCCCTCGCCCTCGAAGACCGAGCCGCCCTTGCCGGCGCTGGACCAGTCCGACAGGCCCGGCTGGGCCTCGTCGGTCATCCGGTCGCTGGTGCGCTCGCCCGGGGCGGCGTCGCCATAGACATCATCCGATCCGGCGTCCATCGCCGCCACCGATCCCTCGCCCACCCCGTCGCCGAAGGTCATTTCGCCGTCGCCGGCCTCGGCGCGTTCGGCGACCTCGGGCGTCTCGCCTTCCGGCTCCTCGCGTTGCAGCAGTGGATTGCGCTCCAGCTCCTGCTCGACGAAATCGTCCAGTTCCAGGTTGGACAGTTGCAGCAGCTTGATCGCCTGCTGCAGCTGGGGCGTGATGACCAGCCCCTGCCCCTGCCTGACCTCTAACCTCTGCCCGATCACGTCCGCATCCCGCCGCCAGAGCCGAACTGGCCCGGAACTTGCTGGGGCAGAATGTCGCCTAACCGGTTAACGCGAGACGAACGACATATCCTCGCCAGGCGATGGGTAGGAGACTTGGGCCTTCAGACGTAGTTTTCGCCCAGATAAACCCGGCGCACCTCGGCGTCGTGGATCGCCTCGTCGGACGTGCCTTCGAACAGCACCGCGCCGTTCGAGATGATCGACACCCGGTCGGTGATGTCCAGGGTCTCGCGCACATTGTGGTCGGTGATCAGCACCCCGATGCCCTGGCTGGCCAGATAGCGGATCACCGTGCGGATGTCGGCGATGGCCAGGGGGTCGATGCCGGCGAAGGGTTCGTCCAGCAGCATGAAGGACGGCCGCCCGGCCAGGGCGCGCGCGATCTCCACCCGCCGCCGCTCGCCGCCCGACAGGGCCGTCGCCGCCGCATGGCGCAGATGGTCGATGTGCAGTTCGTGCAGCAGTCGCTCGGTCTCGGCCTTGATCTGATCGGCGGGGTAGTTCAGTTCGACCACCGCGCGCACGTTCTTCTCGACCGTCATGCCGCGAAAGATCGAGGCTTCCTGCGCCAGATAGCCCAGGCCCATCCGCGCCCGCTGATACATGGGCTGGCCGGTGATGTCCTCGCCGTCCAGCCAGATCGAACCCGCGTCCGGCGGGATCAGGCCGGTGATCATGTAGAAGCAGGTGGTCTTGCCTGCGCCGTTCGGCCCAAGCAGCCCCGCGACCTCGCCCCGCTGCACCGTCAGGGACACGTCGCGCACCACCTGCCGCGCGCCGAACGCGCGGGCGATATTGACCACCCGCAGGCCCTTTTCGGCCGGCGAGACGACAGGCGGCGCCACAGCCGCCGGCCGGTCGTCCAGGTTAAGGGCGGAAAGTTCCTTGCGCGCCAAATCACTGATCCCCAGGCCGACGGGCCTCAGTTCCCGCTGGGATAGAAGACGCCCTGCACGCGGCTGCCGGCGGCGCCGCGCGGCGCGCCGTCCATGCGGGCGGTCTCGGAGTTGATGTTGTACACCAGCCGCGATCCGGTCAGCACGTTCTGGCCCTGGGTCAGGATGACGTTGCCGGTCACCACGATCTCGCCATTGCCCAGATTATAGACCGCGCGGTCGCCGCGCATCGACTGGTCCGGGGTGACGAAATAGACGGTCCCCGCCGCCTCGGCCCGCTCCAGGCTTCCGCCGTCGCTGCTGACCAGGGTCAGGGTGTCGGCGCGGAAGCGGTTGCCGCCCTGGGTCGCCTCGGCCCGGCCGCGCAGGATCACTCGGTTGGGCGCGTATTCGACCGAATCGGCACCATAGGCCACGGGCTGGTTCGACGCTTGGGCGCGGCCTGCAGCCTGGCTCTGAGCGTCCCCCACCGCAGGCAGGGCGACGACCGCGACCGCCGCAACGGCCGCCAAGGCCCTGGAAATCTTCATCGTCATCATCGGCCTGCACCCGCGGGCGTCAGAACGCCCTTCACCTTGTTGTCGCCTGCGCCATCGAACACCACGCGCTGACCCTGGTCATAGATGGCATAGGACGATGCGTTGATGGTTCCAATAGGGCCTGAACCCTGAACGCCCTTTGAACCCGTCACCACGCCGGTGTCTGTGTTCACCACCGCCTCGGGCGTGGTCAGGATGAAGCCCGTGCCGCCGTCGGAGATCCGCACGTTCGGCCCGATCGTCACCGTCTTGCCCTGCTCGTCATAGGTTCCGCCGTCGGCCGTCAGCTCCGTCACCTTGCGCCCGCCCAGATTCAGCTTCAGCGCCGGGCCGATCAGGCGGAACTTGCCGGTATTGGGGTCGCGCACCGCCCCTTGGGCGCCCACGGTGAAGGCGCGGCCTTGCGAATCCTGGCCGTGGAACAGCGGGCTGTCCAGCCGCACCTCCTGGCTCTGACTGGCCTTGCGCTCCACCCCCGACATGACGGTGCGGAACACCGTCCAGGTCAGGACGCCGCCCGCCAGCACCAGGATGACGATGGGCAGCACCCGGCGATACAGCTTCACCCGGCGCGACCGCGCGCGCCAGCGGGCGCCGGCCAAGGCGACCCGGGCCTCGTCGGCCTCGATGCGGGACGGATCGACGGGGTCGGTCAAGCGCGCCTCAGCTGTGGGCGAAGATGTCGACTTCGTCCCAGCCGGCGAGGTCGAGGGCCGAACGGGTCGGCAGGAAGTCGAAACATTTCGCGGCCAGATCGGTGCGCCCCTCGCGCGCCAGCATCTGGTCCAGCTTGGCCTTGGCCGCATGCAGATAAAGGACGTCCGACGCCGCATAGTCCAGCTGAGCCTGCGTCAGGGTCTCTGCGCCCCAGTCGGACGACTGCTGCGCCTTGGACAGGTCCACGCCCACCGTCTCGCGCACCACGTCCTTCAGCCCGTGCCGGTCCGTATAGGTTCGCGCCAGCTTGGAGGCGATCTTGGTGCAATAGACCGGCCGAGTCTCGACGCCGAGATGCAGCAGGAACATGCCGATGTCGAACCGGCCGAAGTGGAAGATCTTGGTCACCGCCGGATCGGTCAGCACCCGCTTCAGGTTCGGACAGTCGTAGGCGGGCCGGTTCAGCCGCACGACATGGGCGTTCCCGTCGCCCGACGAAAGTTGCACCACGCACAGCGGATCGCGGCGAAAACGCAGGCCCATCGTCTCGGAATCGATGGCGACCTCGGACCCCAGGTCCAGATCATCGGGCAGGTCGCCCTCGTGCAGGTAAACGGTCATGCCCAGGCTCTTACACGGCGAATGCGATGGACGAAACGGGCTACAGCAATGCCGAGCGCCACGCTTCGCCTTCACAGAACGGCCTCAAGCAGCAGAGCGCCGCGCGCGGAGCGATAGGCCGCTAAAATGCCGCCACGCGAGCGTCGATAGGCCGGAAACAACAACGGCGCCGCATCGTGCGATGCGGCGCCGTCTGAAAGATGGTGCCCAGAAGAGGACTCGAACCTCCACGGCCGTTAAGCCACTGGCACCTGAAGCCAGCGCGTCTACCAATTCCGCCATCTGGGCCCCGTCGGCAGCGCCTTGCGGCGTTTCCATCGGGAAGGCGCGGACCTCTAAGGGAGGCTCCGGGCGGGGTCAACAAGGATTTTTCGCCTTTGCGAGATTTCTTCCGCGAACGGCGTTTGAAGCGTGGCCGCACAGACCTCTCCGTCACCGTTTAACGCCCGCTAAGCCTGTTTCCTAACCGCGTCTTGAGGTCGGCCATCTAACAGGAAACCATGACGGAGCCGTCCCCGCCCCTGCCGACGACCGAGCGCCGCGCCCGGCCACGCGCGCCCTTTCGCACCCGCCGTCGCGCCAGCGAGCGGGTGCGGCTGATGGGCCAGTGGGTCGATCTGGTTCGGCCCGAGGAGGTCCAGCACCACATCCAGCAGGCCGTGGCCGAGGGCCGCAAGAGCCTGATCGCCAACCATAATCTGCACAGCCTGCATCTGATGCAGCGCACGCCGGGCCTGGCCGCCTTCTATGACCGGGCCGACATGGTGGAGGTCGATTCCACCCCCCTGATCGCATTTTCGCGGCTGGCGGGCCTGAACAGCCGGGGCTTTCACCGCTGCACCTATCTGGACTGGCGCGACCATTTCTGGAGCGTGGCCGCCCGCAACGGCTGGCGCGTCCTGTCGGTCGGGGGCGCGCCCGGCGTGGGCGAGACGGCGGCCGACCGCCTGCGCGCCGCCTGGCCCGGCGCCGAGATCGCCGTCCACCACGGCTTCTTCGACGCCCGCCCCGGCTCGGCTGAGAACGCCGCCGTCCTGACCCTGATCGAACAATTCCAGCCCCACGTCCTGTTCGTGGGCATGGGAATGCCGCGCCAGGAGTTGTGGATCGCCGACAACTACGACCGCCTGCCCGATTGCGTCGTCCTGTCGGTCGGCGCCGCCTTCGACTATGAGGCGGGCGTCCAGAGCGCGGCGCCGCGCTGGATGGGCCGGGCCGGGATCGAATGGGCCTATCGCCTGTTCCGGGACCCTCGGCGTCTGTTCGTCCGCTACTGCGTCGAGCCGTGGAGCCTGATTCCCCTGGCGCTGGCCGACCTGCGCGCTGGGCGGCTTCGTCGCTAGGCGGCCATATTCCTACTGGTCAGATAGATATTTATCGCCATGATCCCTCCCTCCGGCCGTGTGCTATCGACACGGCGTCGAAACCAGGACGGAGCGCGCATGCCACAGCGACACGGACCGCAGATCGCCATCGTGGGCGCGGGGTTCAGCGGCCTGTTGACCGCCGTGAACCTGCTTCAGGCCTCGCCCGCCGTGCGCGTGACGCTGATCGAGCGGCGCGGGGTATTCGGACCCGGCACGGCCTATGACACCGGCAATCCCCAGCATCTGCTGAACGTGCGCCTGGACAATATGAGCGCCTTTCCCGACCGGCCGCAGCATCTGGCCGACTGGCTGGCGGAACAGCCGTCCTGGCGCGCCCAGGACGGCTTCATCACCCGGGGCGTCTATGGCGACTATCTGCAATCCCTGCTGGACGCGGCGCTGGAGGATGCGCCCGAGCGCCTGACCCTGATCGGCGCCGAGGCCCGCTCGCTGGATCGCCGGGACGACGGCTGGCGCATCGCAACCTCGGACGGCGAGATCGTCGTGGACCAGGTGGTGCTGGCGCTGGGCAATCTGGAGCCGGCCTCGCCGCCGGGCGTCGACGCGGCCGTGCGCGCCTCGTCCGCCTATGTTGAGAACCCCTGGCGGCTGGATGCGGCCTCGGCCGAGACGGCGCGCAATGTGCTTCTGATCGGGTCGGGCCTGACCATGGTGGATGCGGCCCTGACGATGCGGCGACCGGGTCGGCGCTTCACCGCCCTGTCGCGTCACGGCCTTTTGCCCCGCGCCCATGCCGTCGTGCCCCCCGCCCCCTTCGACGGCCCGTTCGAGGGCGGGCCGGCCCAGGTCCTGCGTCAGGTCCGAAAGGCGACGGATCAGGCCGACTGGCGCGCCGTGTTCGACCGGCTGCGCCATTCGGCCCGCGCCCTGTGGCGGGCATGGTCGCCGGTCGAGCGGCGGCGGTTCCTGCGCCATCTTCGCCCCCTGTGGGACGTGCATCGCCACCGGCTGTCGCCCGGATCGGCGCGCGACATCCATTCCATGCTGGCGGCCGGCGAGTTGACGGTTCTGGCCGGCAAGCTGACCGAACTGAGGGCCGCCGACGTCATCGACGTCGCCTGGCGCCCGCGCGGTCGCCGTCGCGCCATCCGCGACCGGTTCGATCTGGTGGTCAACTGCACCGGCCCATTGGGCTCCATCGGCCACAGCATCGAGCCGATGATCCGCGACATTCTGCAAAAGGGCTATGGCCGTCCCGACCCCCTGGGCCTGGGGCTTCAGGTCGATGACGACGGCCGCCTGCTGGACATCGACGGCCATCCGGCCCAAGGCCTGCACGCCATCGGCCCCCTGACGCGCGGCGCCTTCTGGGAAATGACCGCCGTCCCCGACCTGCGCGGCCAGGCCCGCGACCTGGCGACGCGGATACTGGCGCAACCGGACTAGCGGTCATGCATCTGGACCTTCACAATCCACGCAGATAGTTTTAACAGCTTCGCCGTGCATTCGAGGAGAGAGACGACCCTGCCGCGCCCCGTCCTCGCCGTTGCTGTCGGCCTGGCCCTGGCGTTCGGCCTGACCGCCTTTACCGACCCCGCGCTGGAAGACTATCGCCTCGCGCCGGCCGACAGGGTGCGGATCGAGGTGTTCGGAGAGCCGGCGCTGGGCGGCGACTTCGCCCTGGACGGCCGGGGCCGCATCACCCTGCCGCTGATCGGCGACATCCAGGCGTCCGGCCTCAGCGCGCCCCAGCTTCAGGCCGCCGTCGCCGACGCCCTCGGCCAGGGCTATCTGAACCATCCGCGCGTCGCCGCCCGGGTCCTGACCTATCGGCCCTTCTACATCCTGGGCGAGGTCAATCGGCCGGGCGAATATCCCTACGCCAGCAACCTGACGGCGCTGCAGGCGGTCGCCACGGCCCAGGGCTTCACCTACCGCGCCAACAGCCGCAGACTGTTCGTCCGCCGCGCCGGCGCCGCGATGGAACAGCCCCTGTCGCCCGACGCCCGCATCCTGCCCGGCGACACGATCCGCATCGCAGAGCGGTATTTCTGAGGGGACGCACGCCCGTCATCCTGGGCCTCGCGGCTAGGATGACGAACCTGTCGGGCGTATCCGTCAGATCGGCATCGCCATGATTTCCTTGTAGGCGGAAATCACCTGGTCGCGCACGGAGATCACCGTCTCCAGCGACGCCTCGGCCGAGCTCAGCGCCGTCACCACGTCGATCAGATTGCCCTGGCCCTGGACCGAGCGGGTCATCTGGGTTTCCGCCGCCCGCGACTGCTGGGTCATGTCGGTCATGGCGGTCTTGACCAGGTCGGCAAAGCCGCCGTCGCCGGCCCCCGGCGCCGATGCGGCCCCCGACAGGCCCGTCGGCATGGCGCCGCTCTGGACGGCGGCATAGGCCTTGGCGGCCATCATCGGGTTCATGGCCTAGACCTCAGCGTTTGATGATGTCGAGGGTGCGGCTGTCCATCGACCGCGCCGTCTCGATGACGTTCAGATTGGCCTCATAGGCGCGTTGCGCCTCGCGCATGTCCATGGCCTCGACCAGGGTGTCGACATTGGGCCGCATCACATAGCCCTGCGCGTTCGCGGCCGGGTGCGACGGGTCGTAATCCATCTTGAAATCGCTCTGGTCGGGCCGCACCTCGGCCAGGGTGACGCCCGTCGCCCCGTCGACCTCGCGCGCCTGAAAGACGGGGATCTGGCGGCGATAGGGTTCGCCGCCCGGCGTGCGGGCGGTGGACTGGGCGTTGGCGATGTTCTCGGCGATGACGCGCATCCGCGACTGCTGCGCCTTCAGGGCGGAGGCGGCCACGGCCATGGCGCTGTTGGAGGGGGAGACGGGATCGGTCATGGTTTAAGCGTCCTCCTCAGCCGCCGGGCCGTTTGGCGGCCAGGCGGATCATCGACATGGACTTCTGGTAGAAGCCGATGGCGGCGTCATAGGCCATGCGGCTCTCGGCCATCTTCAGCATCTGCTCCTCGACCACGACCGAGTTGCCGTCCATCGTGGTTTCCGAATCGGGCGCCTTGGTCGGATCGAACCGCGCGGCCGGGCCGGGCGGGGCGATATGGGCCGCATTGGTCCGCGTCATCTGCAGCCCGCCGCCCCTGGCCATGGCGGCGGAGAAGTCGGTCGGCTGCTTCAGGTCACGCCCGACGTAGCCCGGCGTGTCGGCGTTGGCCACGTTCTCGGCGATCACCCGCTGGCGCGCGTCCAGCCAGTCCAGCCGGCCCTTGATCTGCCCCAGCAGCGGTATGTCGGCGACGCCCATGGCGATCTCCCGTGCGACGCGGATGCGCGCGATGGGCAGAAAATGCCGCCTGCATGGTTAATAACCCCTTATCTCAACGCCTCGTTAACCGTGGTGGTTAACATTCGGAGCCTAAGCGCAGACTGCGCGGGGCCTTGCAGCGTATGAATTTCCTCGATCTCGCCCGGGCCGTCTTCGGCCTGGCCTTCACCCTCGGCCTGATCGGGCTCGCGGCCTGGGCCGCGCGCCGTTATGCGCCCCAGTTGCTGGCCAGGCTCAGCGCCGAGCGCGGCGCGCGGCGGATGCAGGTGGTCGAGACCCTGGTCCTGGACCCCGCCCGCCGCCTGGTCCTGGTCCGCATCGACGAGGAGGAGCGGCTGATCCTGCTGGGCGAAGGCCGCGAACTGATCGAGCCGCGCCAGCCGGGGGGCCTTCAGTGAAACACCCGGTTTTCGTCAAACCCACCGGCGCCGAGCTGAAGCGCGCGGCCCTGCTGTCGCTGTTCACCACCCTGGTCTGCCTGGCCTGGCCCGTCGCGGCCCTGGCCCAGCAGGCGGCGCAGAGCGGATCGGCGCTCAACATCGACCTGGGCTCGGGCGCCGGCCTGACCCAGCGGGTGGTGCAGCTGGTCGGGCTGATGACCGTGCTGTCGCTGGCGCCGTCCATCGTCATCATGACCACCAGCTTCGTTCGGATCATCGTGGTCCTGTCGCTGCTGCGAACCGCCCTGGGGCTGCAACAGTCGCCGCCGAACGCCGTCCTGGTGTCCTTGTCGCTGTTCCTGTCGGCCATCGTCATGGCCCCGACCTGGCAGGACGCCTATGATTCGGGCATCCGTCCGCTGATGGATCAGCAGATCGAACTGCCCCAGGCCTTCGATCAGGCGTCCGAACCAGTGAAAACCTTCATGCTGGCGCAGGTGGATCGCGGCGACCTGGCCCTGTTCACCCGCCTGTCCAAGATCGAGGCCCCGCAGAACGTCCAGGACCTGCCGCTCCGCGTCGTCACCCCGGCCTTCATGATCAGCGAGCTGAAGAAGGCCTTCACGATCGGATTTCTTCTTTTCGTTCCGTTCCTTGTGATCGATCTGGTGGTGGCCAGCGTGCTGATGTCGATGGGCATGATGATGCTGCCGCCGGTGGTGGTGTCCCTGCCGTTCAAGCTGATCTTCTTCGTGCTGGTGGACGGGTGGCGACTGGTCGCCGGAAGCCTGGTCGAGAGCTTTCAGCGGGCGTCCGGAACCGGATAATCCCCCGCCCCCTATGGCTTTCCGCGTCATCGGCGCTTGCAAAGCCGGTGGAAATCCGTGTTGATCCCCCGGTCCTCGCCCTGAATCGGGCGAATAACACTGGAAACGCTTCTTATGACCACTCAAGCCGAACTGATCGCCGCCGTCGCCAAGGACGCCGGTGTTTCGCAGGCCGACGCCGGCAAGGTGCTGACCGCCATCGTCGAAAACATCCACTCGACCCTGAAGTCGGGCGGCGACATCCGCATCTCGAACCTGGGCGTCTTCGACACCGCCGCCCGCGCCGAGCGCGAGGGCCGCAACCCGGCCACCGGCGCGACCATCAAGATCGCCGCCTCCAAGGCCGTGCGCTTCCGCGTCTCCAAGCCGCTGAAGGACGCCGTCAACGGCTAAGCCTTAGATCCTCCCCCGTTAAAGCACGGTGGAGGATCACGCTTCGACGGGCGGGGATCGCGATGCGGTCGCCGCCCGTTTCCGTTTCAGGTCGCCGCTTTCGCGTCCGCCTCCTTGCGGAAGGCCTGTTTGGCGCTGTTGACCCAGCCGACGAAGGTGTCCGCCTGGCTGGACAGATTGGCGAAGTCGCCCGTCCCCGCCACGCCCGACAGATTGTCGTCCAGCGCCACCCGGATCGCGGCCGCCGACCGCGCGCCCGCCACGAACGGCCCATACCGGCCGCTCAGCCGCTGCAGCCCCGCGCGATCCCCGGCCAGCGAATAGCCCACGCCCGCCCGGATCAGCCAGCTTTCCTCGCCCGGCGTCAGGGCCGTTCCGGCGGTCTTGTAGCGATCGCCCAGCCGCGCCTCGTAGATCGGCGCCGCCTCGGCCCATTTCTGCTGTTTCCAGAAGATGTCGGCCCGCACTTCGCGCGCCGGGTTCGACTGATCCCGGTCCAGCACTTCCAGCGCATGGTCGAACCGGCCCAGGTCCATCAGGGCGCGGGCCTCCAGCGCGCGCCGCTCGCTGTTCATCGCGGCGGGCAACAGGGTGGTGCGCGACCCCCAGATCGCCTGCAGCGCCTTCTCCGGCTGGCGGTCCATCAGATAGACGGTGGCCAGATTGGTGGCGACCTGGGCCTTGGCCACGCCGTCCAGCCGCTCGTCCACCTGGTGCTGCAAAAGCTCGGCCGCCTGGTCCAGCAGATCCACGTCGATAAGGCGACGCGACAGGCGGCGCACCATCTCATCCCCGTCCGCCCCGATCGGCGTCAGCTCGCGGAAGTCGTAGAACAGGGCCAGGGCCTGCACCGGCTGCAATCCATCCGCGGCCCCCTCCAGGAACAGGGCCCGGAAGGCGTTGGACTGATCGGCCTGGATCTCGGTCGCGCCTGGAATGCCCGACAGCCGCTTGCCCGCCCCGCGCAGGGCGTCCAGCGCCTCGCGGTAACGCCCCTGCTTCAGATAGATGTCGGCCAGCTTGCGGATCACGGCCAGTTCCGTGCCGTCCCCGCGCCAGCGCCATTTCAGCTGTTCCAGCTGCTGGGCCGCCTGGTCGGGGCTCAGCGCGCCCTTGTCCATCTCCAGGCCGATGGCGCCCAGTTTGGCGGGGGTGGCGATGCCGTCCAGCGGCGCGCGCGCCACGGCCTTGTAAACCGCCAGCGCCCGGTTCTTGTCGCCCTGCAGATCGAAGAGCCGCGCCTGCACCAGCCGCGCGGTCAGTTGGTCGGTCGCCGGCGCCTTCTGGCTGAAGCTGTAGGCCAGCAGCTGTTGGGCGGCGGCCAAGTCGCCCGTCTCGATGGCCGCCAGCGCATGGGCGGCGCCGAACCGCGCGCGCCAGGCCGGGGGAAAATCGTCGATCACCGAGGCGCCGGCGGCGAAGCTGCGCCGCGCTCCCTCCCAATCGCCCTGTTCAGAGGCGATATAGCCCTGCCACACCTTGGTCGCCGGGTCGTTGGCCAGGGCCGCGCCCGCGAAATCGACCTGCGCCTCCTCCAGCCGCCCCACGCCGACGCGGGCGACGCCGCGCAGGCCCCGGACCTCAGGCTCGCCCTGCAGGTTCGGCGCCTTGGCGATCAGGGCGTTCAGCACCCCGATGGCCTCATAGTTCAGTCCCGATCCGACCAGAAACCGCGCCAGGGCCATCCGCGCCTCTATGGGCGCGCGCGGATCGTCCGCCGCCGCGATGGTCTCCAGCCCCGCCGCGTCCTGCAGCCGGCGATAGCGGTCCGAGAAGCCCGCCTCGCCCGTCGCGGCCCAGGCCTCGTCGATCATGGCCGGGTAGGCCGCGCGCTTGGGCGCATCGGCCGCGTGATCGCCGGTCTCCAGTCCCGCCGACGGCGCCGAAAGCGTCAGCCCCCTGGGCCGGCTCAGCGTCACCAGATCGCCCGCCGCCTCGATCCGCAGATCGTCGGCGCCCGTCTCGACCGCCATCCCCTGGGCCGTGGGGATCAGGGTCAGATCGACCGTGCGCCGTCCGCCGCCATAGCCCTTGCCGGGCGCCAGCGCCGTCACCGCCGCGAACCGGTCGCCCACCAGCGGGTCGGTCAGCCAGATCGCCTTGGTCGCCCCAGCCATCCGCGCCACCAGGGTCGCCGCCCCGTCGTCGGCCCGCCCGACCTCGACGCCCGAAGCCGCGGGCGCGGTTCCGCCCAGGGTCACGGTCCAGGTCCCGCCCTGCCCCTGCGCCGCCACGCCCATGCCGTCGGGCGCGGAAATCCGCATGGCGGTGTAGCCCGGCCCCGCCGCCCAACGCGCGTCCTTGGCCGGCCCCAGCTGTTTGGCGCCGGTCATGTCCATCCGCGCGGCGGTGTCGAACACGATCCACACCGCGTCGCCGCGCCGGAACACGGCCGCGCCCACCGGCGTGCTCCATTGGAAGGTCAACACGGTCTTGTCGGCGCTGGATTCGGCCTTGACCGGCACGACCGCATCCGTGGTCGTCGGCTTGGCCGCGTCCCCGCCCTGCGGCGCCTTGCCCGGCGCATAGAGGTTCAGCCACACTGCCCCGTCCGCCACGCCCGAGCGGGCGTCGGCGCCCTCCTCCAGGGTGATGATCAGGTCCGTGCCGCCGGCGCGCGCGGCGCGGGTCTCGACCGACTTCACCCCGGCGGGCGGATCGACCTTCAGGCGCGACACGTCGGGCGCGGCCGTCGTGCCCAGCCGCACCACCACCTTGTCGCCCTGGCGGCTGACGCGCGAGCGCACGCCGATCACGCCGCCGAACTCGACGCGGGTGAACTCGGCGTTCTGGCCGATGCCGATGGACAGCGGATCGCGCGATCGCGCCGCTTCCTGCGCCAGGGGCGACAGCGGCGCGAGCACGACGGCGCCGGCCGCGGCGGCCGCCACGGTCGTCTTCAGAATACGCTTGGTCGGCGCGGCCCCGGACATATCCCCCGACCCATGCCGCACAAGCCCTTTAATCGCGGTTAACCGCCGTTCACCGTGACGCGGCGGCGATAGGACAACCCGTCCACGCGACAAGCCCGCCCACAGCGCGCATACTGATCCCATGACGGACTATCCGCGGCTCAGCACGATCAAGACCGGCCTGGCCTGCCGTTGCCCCCGCTGCGGCAAAGGCCCGCTGTTCAAGGGCTACCTCAGCCTGCGCGAAGGCTGCACGGACTGCGGCCTCAGCTACGGCTTCGCCGACCCGGCCGACGGCCCGGCCTTCTTCGTCATGACGGCGGTCGGGGTGGTGGGCATGATCCTGCTGATGCTGTTCGACTTCACCGTTCACCCGCCGATCTGGGTGCATGGGGTCGTGACCCTGCCCATCCTGATCGGCCTGTGCCTGGGCTGCCTGCGCCCCTTCAAAGCCTGGCTGGTCGCCGAACAATATATCCACAAGGCCGCCCCGCCGGAGTTCTCCTCCAACGGCAAGCACGGGCCTTACTAGGTCGGTTCGACCACCGTCAGTTCCGGCCACCGCGCCCGCGCGCTGTCGATCACCTTGACCCAGCTTTTGGCCACGGGCCGGTTCGGATTGGGCCGGATGGTCATGGAGAACACATCCTCCAGCCCGAACGGCGCGGCGACGGTTATGGCGTCGTCAGCCTCCAGCCGCACCCCGACCGCGAAGGTCGGCGCCACGAACCGTCCCAGCGCCTCGTCGGTCGATCTCAGCGCCTGATAGGGCTCGCCGAACCGATCCTGGAACCACAGATGAACCCGCGCCTGGTTCCTGACCTCGACCTGACTGCTGAGCGGCGCGTCGAAGGCGGCGGCGACCCGTTTAATAACCACATCCTCGGCCTCGTAGGACAGGTCCGATCCGTCGAAATAGGCCAGATCGTAGTCCTTGACGCCATAACCCGCCGGCCGTCCCGTCTGGACGTTCCACACCGCCTGATAGACCGCGCCCGACACCAGCCTCCAATCCGGCAGGTCCAGCCCCCGCACCGTCGTCAGAATATGCATCACCGCGGGGTCGGCGCGCACGATGGCGATCAGGCGTTCGGTCAGGGCGTCGTTCATTTCCCATCCCTTAGCGAGCGCATCCGTCTCCGGGGAGTGACGGCGCACCACCATCCACAGACCCTTTTCCTCGTCATCCTAAGCGCAAGGCTTAAGGATGATGCGTGGCGGGAAGCGGCGACCTACTCCCGCACCGGCCAGCCGTGGTCCAGCGGGCCGTGGCCGCCGCCCAGGCCGGGCGCACGGCGGATCGCCTCGCCGACATAGGCCCAGGCTTCGGCCACCGCGACCTCCAGCGGTCGCCCCAGCGCCAGCCCGGCCGCGCAGGCGCTGGCCAGCGTGCATCCGGTGCCGTGGGTGTGGCGGGTGTCGATCCGTTCGGCCTCCAGCGCCGTCTCGCCGTCGGGCGTCAGCAGCAGGTCGATCACCGTCGTTCCCGGCACATGGCCGCCCTTCATCAGCACCGCCCGCGCGCCCATGGCCAGCAGGGCCTCGCCCGCCCGGCGCTGGCCGTCCACATCATGCACCGCGATCCCCGTCAGGGCCTCGGCCTCGGGCGCATTGGGGGTCAGAAGCGCCGCGCGCGGGATCATCATGGATTTGACCGCCTCGACGGCCGCATCGGGCAACAGGGACGCCCCGCCCTTGGCCACCATGACCGGATCGACCACGGCGGGCGCGTCGGCGCTGTCCAGCAGGGCGGCGACCGTCTCCACCACCTCGACCGAGCCCAGCATTCCGGTCTTGAAGGCGTCGGTTCCGATGTCGTCCAGCACCGCGCGCCCCTGGGCCGCGATCAGATCCAGCGGCAGCGGATGGACGCCGTGGACCCCCAGGGTGTTCTGCACCGTGATGGCGGTGATGGCGGTCGCCGCATAGCCGCCCATCATCGTCACGGCCTTGATGTCGGCCTGGATGCCCGCCCCGCCGCCCGAGTCGGAGCCCGCCAGGATCAGCACCCGACCCATCTTTTTTGCGCTGCCGCCGCCCGCGCGGCGGGCGTCTGCTTGAGCGCGAATATCCGTGCCAACGCGGGTCATGCCGCCGCCCCCGAAAACAGCTTCAGCCCGACGATCCCCGCCACGATCAGCAGGATGCACACCGCCCTGACCGCCGTCGCGGGCTCGCCATAGACCAGCACGCCCGCCAGCGCCGCGCCCACCGCCCCGATGCCGGTCCACACCGCATAGGCCGTTCCGATCGGCAGCTTCTGCGTCGCCACCCACAACAGGATCATGCTTCCGGCCAGGGCGATCCCCACCCCCAGCGATGTCAGCGGCCGCTGCAGGCCGACGCTCTTCAGGCCCGAGGCCCACAGAACCTCCAGCAGACCGGCGACGACCAGCGTCGCCCACGGATTGATCGACATGATCCAGGACATGACGGGTCAGATGGCCCAGCCCGTCCATCAGGGCAAGCGATCAGGCGCCCAGCGGTCCCTTGAAGATGAAGAAGGCCCCCAGGCCGATGAAGGCGAAGCCGACCAGATGGTTCACCGTCAGCTTCTCGCCCAGATACAGCACCGAAAAACCGGCGAAGACCAACAGGGTGATCACCTCCTGCATCGTCTTCAGCTCGGCCGGAGAATAGACCTTGATGCCGATCCGGTTGGCCGGCACCGCCAGCCAGTATTCGAAGAAGGCGATGCTCCAGCTGGCGATCACCAGCAGCCACAGCGGCTTGTGCTCGAACTTCAGATGGCCGTACCAGGCGAAGGTCATGAAGACGTTCGACAGGGCCAGCATGAGAATGGGGGCGATATAGGCGGTCAGGGGCATGGGCGACGCTGTGACGGTTGACCCCTGTCCTTAGCTCAACCGCGACCGAACGTCGCGTCCGTTCAACCGGCGTCGCGAATGGCCGCCTGCACCTTCAGCGCCTGCACCGTCTCGCGCACGTCATGGACCCGCACCATCCGCGCCCCGTGGGCGGCCGCCGCCAGGGCCAGGGCGATGGAGCCGCCCAGCCGGTCGGTCGCCTCGACCGCCGTCGGGTCGACAGCCTGGATCGTGCGCTTGCGGCTGGCGGCGTACAGCACCGGAAACCCCAGATCGACCAGCGCGCTCAGTCCCGCCGTCAGGGCCAGATTGTGCGCCAGCGTCTTGCCGAAACCTATGCCGGGGTCCACCCAGATCCGATCGCGCGCCACACCCGCCGCCATCGCCGCCTCGGCCCGCCCCTGCAGATAGTCCAGCACCTCGCCGGCCACGTCGGCATAGGTCGGGTTCGCCTGCATGGTGCGCGGCTCGCCCTTCATGTGCATCAGCAAGATATCGCACCCCAGTTCGGCGGCGACGCCCGCGCTGTCGGGCGTATGGGTCAAGGCCGTCACGTCGTTCCACATCGTCGCCCCGGCCGCGACGGCGGCGCGGGCCGCCTCGGGCTTCATCGTGTCGATGCTGATCGCCCCGTCCCAGCGCGCGCGAAGGCCCGCGATGACCGGGACGACCCGCGCGATCTCCTCGTCCGTCCCGACCGGATCGGCGCCCGGCCGGGTGCTTTCGCCGCCGATATCCAAGACGTCCGCCCCCTGTTCGACCAGCCGCAGCCCGTGCTCCACCGCCCGTTCCGTGGTGGTCCAGCGCCCGCCGTCAGAGAAGCTATCAGGCGTCACATTGAGGATACCCATGACTTTCACGGGCAACATCGACATCATCTCATCCATGATCGCTAATATTATCGACAGACGAGTTCACGTCCATAAATGGCGATCAGTGGACGCCGTAGCTGAAGCAACATGGCACGACAACGCTCGGCCCGGCACACCTCATCACGACAATGCAGATAAAGCCGCGTCGATCACGCATGGCGACACCATGGCCTCACGTTCCGGAATATCTGTCACGGAGGCGATAGCATGGGCGCAAGCGTACTCGGACGAAGTCACTTTGTATCTCTACGACATGGGAACGTGGCCCTCAGAACCGACTGATTTTTAATCCGAAAATACGGATTATTTCCGATCGAATAGCGTGATGTTTGACTTTCGCGCGGCATGGGACCAGCCTCTAGCCGTGAACACACGTTTCGTCAGCCAGGCTCGACGCCTTTCCCACGCGGGACGCCTCGTCGCAGGCTTCTGACCCGGAACGGCTGCGTGCCTTTTGCCCGTTCCGGGCGACGATCTGAAACTTCTTCTTCCCGCCGCCGACGCCGAACGCGCGTGTGGCGGCGCATGCCCCTTTTGAGAGACATCCCCATGGCCAAGTCCAATCTGCCCGTCCGCCCCGACATCTTCCTCAGCGCCGAGGACCACGACGCCCTGTCCCGCCTGGTCGGCGACATGCCCGGCGAGGGCGTGGCGGGCATGCTTCAGGAAGAGCTGGAGCGCGCCGTCATCTGCGAATCCGGCGACCTGCCCAAGGGCGCCGTGCCGCTGAACCGCTGGCTCCACTACGTCGACGGCCGCAGCAGCGACCCGCGCCGCATCCAGATCGTCCTGCCGAAAGACGCCGACATCGACGCGGGCAAGGTTTCGGTCCTGTCCCACGTCGGCGCGGGCCTGATCGGCCTGGTCGAAGGCCACACCATTTCCTGGAGCGACCCGTCCGGCGCCGAACGCAGCCTGACCCCGGTGATGATCGAGGACGCGGAAATCCTGCCCGCCTGATCCCTGCCGCCGCTCATGAAAAACCCGCCGGGAGATCGCTCTCCCGGCGGGCTTTTTCATTCCGAACCGAATGCCGGTTCAGTGAACCGTCGGCACGCTGGTCGCGGCGGGCTTGGCGACGGGAACCTCGATCTCGGTCCCGTCCGACACCGGCGTCACCGGCACCGAGACCGAAGGTCCGGCGTTGGGGAAGTTGTTCTCGTCGCGGTTAGGCGCGACGCCCTTCTCCAGCAGGTCCTTGATCTCCTCGCCCGACAGGGTTTCGTACTCCAGCAGGGCCTGCGACAGCTTTTCGTGATGATCGGCCTTGGTCGTCAGGATGTGGCGCGCTTCGTCCCAGCCCGAGGCGACCAGGCGACGGACCTCCTCGTCGATGGTGCGGGCGGTCTCCTCGGAGATGTTCTGGCTGCGCGCGACCGAATGGCCCAGGAAGACCTCTTCCTGGTTCTCGCCATAAGCCACCGTGCCCAGCTTCTCGGAGAAGCCCCAGCGGGTGACCATGGCGCGGGCCAGCTTCGTCGCCTGTTCGATGTCCGACGACGCCCCAGAGGTGATGTTCTCCTTGCCGAAGATCAGCTCTTCGGCCACGCGCCCGCCCGCCATGATGGCGATCCGGTCGATCATCTGCTGATACTTCATCGAATAGCGGTCGCCTTCCGGCAACTGCATCACCATGCCCAGCGCCCGGCCGCGCGGGACGATGGTCGCCTTGTGCACCGGGTCCGCCGCCTTGACGTTCATGGCGACGATGGCGTGACCGGCCTCATGATAGGCGGTCAGGCGCTTTTCTTCCTCGTTCATGGCCATGGAGCGACGCTCCGAACCCATCAGCACCTTGTCCTTGGCGTCCTCGAAGTCGCGATGCGTGACCATGCGACGGTCCTTGCGCGCCGCCGTCAGGGCGGCTTCGTTGACCAGGTTGGCCAGGTCGGCGCCCGAGAAGCCGGGTGTGCCGCGCGCGATGGTCTTCACATTCACATCGGCGGCCAGGGGCACGTCCTTCATATGGACGCGCAGGATGCGTTCACGGCCCGAGACGTCGGGGTTCGGCACCACCACCTGACGGTCGAACCGGCCGGGACGCAGCAAGGCCGGGTCCAGCACGTCGGGACGGTTGGTCGCGGCGATCAGGATGATGTTCTCGGACGCCTCGAAGCCGTCCATCTCGACCAGCAGTTGGTTCAGCGTCTGTTCGCGCTCGTCATTGCCGCCGCCCAGGCCGGCGCCGCGATGGCGACCCACCGCGTCGATCTCGTCGATGAAGATGATGCAGGGCGCATTCTTCTTGGCCTGTTCGAACATGTCGCGAACCCGCGAGGCGCCGACGCCGACGAACATTTCGACAAAGTCCGAGCCCGAGATGGAGAAGAAGGGCACGCCCGCCTCGCCCGCGACCGCGCGGGCCAGCAGCGTCTTGCCGGTGCCGGGAGGGCCGACCAGCAAGGCGCCCTTGGGGATCTTGCCGCCCAGACGCTGGAACTTGCCCGGATCCTTCAGGAAGTCGACGACCTCCTGCAGTTCGTCCTTGGCCTCGTCCACGCCGGCGACGTCCTCGAACGTCTTGCGGCCCTTGTGCTCGGTCAGCAGCTTGGCCTTGGACTTGCCGAAGCCCATGGCCCCGCGCGCCCCGCCCTGCATCTGGCGCATGAAGAAGATCCAGACCCCGATCAACAGGGCGATGGGCAGGATGCCCAGCAGCAGGCTCATCCAGATCGACTGGCCGCCCGACTTGGCGTCGATCTCGACCCCCGCCTGCAGCATGTTCGCCATCAGCTGTTCGTTCGGATAGACGGTGGTGGAGGTGAAGCGCTGGCCGTTCTTCAGCTCGCCGTTCACCTTGTCGACCCGCACCGTCACCTTCTTGACGTCGCCGGCGTTCACTCGCTGCACCAGTTCGGAATAGCTCATGATTTCGGGCCGTCCGCCCGCAGGCTGACCGGCCATGCCGTTCATCGCGCCGCCTTGGGACAGGGCCGCATAGCCCGCCAGCAGCGCCAGAATGATCACGCCGGTGATCGCCAGATTACGCAGGTTCATTGAGGTCCTCGGTCGTCCGCCGCCCCGCTCGGGCCGACGGTCTGGATGTGTCTGTCTGGGAAAATAGGAGGTTCCATGGCGTTATGCCATCGCGGGGCTGAAATCAGGTCGTCTTCGTGCGTCGTTTCGTCCAGCGCCAGCCTGAGCCGTTCCGCGACAAGCCCGCGCCGTTCGACCCCCGCCCCTGCAAGAACCGGTCCCGGCGCCCCGTCCTTGACGAGCACCGGCCAGGCCGCCCGCGCCTGCGGCGACAGCGGGGCCAGCGCCGCCCGGTCCGCGTCCGACAGCTGCGACAATCGCCCGCGCCCCGCGACGACCGACCAGCCCGGATCGGCGGCGACGAAGGCGAACCGTCCGTCCCACACCGCCTCCGCGCCCGGCGTCAGCCTCAGGGGCGCCGCGCCCTTTCTCGCCATCTCGCCCGCCTCCCGCACCAGGCTGGCGGTCTCGCCCCCAGCCGTGATCCGCGCCCCGCACAGGGTGGCGGTGAACGCCTCGCCGGCCCGCAGCCGCCGGATCAGCGCGGCCAGCCGCTCGCCCCTCGGCGGCGTCGCCCCGCCCCCGACGCAGACCAGGGCCGCCGCCAGGGTTCGCGCCGAAACATCGCGCGACGCCTCGACCACCGCCTCGCCGACCCTCTTCAGCCCCTCCGCGCTCGACGCCGCCCGCGCCTCGGAGAGCGGCTGCCGCTCAGCCCCTCCGGCGGCCAAGGCCTGGCGCGCCCGACTGCGGCCATAGCGCGGATCGGCGTTGGCGGGGTCCTCGATCCAGTCCGCCCCCTGCCCCCTCAGCCAGTCGCGCAAGGGGTCGCGCCCTTCGTCCAGCAGGGGTCGCAGCAGCATCAGCCCCCGCCCCTCGGGCCAGACAGGCGACGGCGACCATTCGCGCACCCGTCCCAGCGTCGCCCCTTCCCGCCGCATCAGATCGGCCTCGGCGATGTCGTCGGCCGTGTGGGCGAACAGCACCACCCGCGCCCCCGCCGTCCGCGCCGCCTCGGCGATCAGCCGATGGCGCGCCGACCGCGCCGCCGCCGTCAGTCCCGTCTGGGGCTTGTCCCCGTCCCAGCGCAGGCCGCGCCAATCTCCCCCGACCGCCCGCGCCGCCTGTTCCGCAAAGGCGTTCCAGCGCCCGCTTTCGGGGTTCAGCCCATGATCCACGCTGAGCGCAAGAAGGCGCCGCCCGCGCGTCTTCGCCCATTCGGCCGCCAGCCGCAGCAGGGCGATTGAATCCCCCCCGCCCGACAGGGCCAGGACCAGGGGCTGCTCGACATCCCGGCTCAACCGCGCATCCAGCCGTGTCAGGACGCGCGCGGCCAGTCCCCCCTCGCTCCCATAGCTCCCGTCTTCGGACGTCAGGCGGCGCACGCGCCCGTGGTCCGCAGCTGAGCCGCGCGGGCCTTCTGCGGATCGGACGCCGAGGGCGCATAGCGGCGCGTGAACTCGGCCAGGGCCGCGCACCCTTGCGGCTTCCTCTGGGTTGAAAACAGCGCGTCGGCCAGTTTCAGCGTCGTATCCGCCGCCCAGCCGATGCGCGGCCAGTCCTTCAGCGCGGCGGCGTAATAGGGCACGGCCCCCGCCTTGTCGTTGGCCGCGACCCGCAGGTCGCCCAGGCGCGAGTTGGCTTCACGCGATTGCGGCGTGTCGGGCCAGGCTGCGATCACCGTCTCCAGCGCCCGCTCGCCGCGCGGCTTGTCGGTCGCCAGCAGGGCGACCGCCGCCGCCAGATCGCGCGTCGCGTCGCCGGTGGGCGAGGTCGCCTCGATCGGCGCGTTCAGTTCGGCCTGGGTCTCCAGCTTCTGGATGCGGGCCTCGGCGTCTCTCAGCCGGGTCTGCAGGGCCTGGTTGTCCCGCGTCGCCTCGTCCAGTTGGAAGGTCAGCCGCTCGTTGTCGCCGTTGATGCGGCGAACCGTGGCCTCCAGGTCGCCCAGGCGCCGATCCATCAGGGCGAACTGCCCCTGCAGCGTCACCACCTCCGGGTCCGGCTCGACCAGCACCGGCTGACCGGCGGCGTTCCTCTGGGTCAGCGCCCGCTCCAGCCGGCGCACGTTGCGATCCAGCTGGTCCAGGCGGCGGTTGTCCCATTCGGTCCGCTCCATGATGTTGGGCTGGGCCTGCTGGGCGACGGCGCCGCCGCCGATCAGCAGCACCCCGACGGCGGCGGCGACGATGGCGTGGGCGCGAGAGATCGAGAGCTTGGTCATCCGTCTAGCTTTCACCGATTTGGGGCCGCCGCAAGGCCCAAGCGCCGAAACGAAAAGAGGCGCCGGCTTTCGGTCGACGCCTCCCTTCAGATCAGTCGTCTTTCGCCGATTAGCGCGGCGCGCCCGACACGATGGCGGTGTGGGCGTTGCGGTTGCGGGCGAAGGCGTCCTCGTTGGAGCCCTCCGCGATCGGCCGCTCCTTGCCGAAGCTGATGGTGTCGATCCGGCCGGCCGGGATGCCCCGATTGATCAGATAGGTCCGCACCGACTCCGCGCGGCGGGCGCCCAGAGCCAGGTTGTATTCGCGCGTCCCGCGTTCGTCGGCGTTGCCTTCGATGCGGACCGTCACGGACGGATAGCGTTGCAGCCACTGAGCTTGGGCGTCCAGACGCGGCATGGCCTCGGGGCGGACCTCATAGCTGTCCAGGTCGAAATAGATGCGGTCGCCGACGTTGACGACAAAGTCCTGCTCGGACCCCGGCTGGGCCGAGCCCAGGCCGCCGCCCGTCACCGGGCCGGTCGGGGCGGTCGGATAGGCCGGGCCGGTCGGCGCGGTCGAGGTTCCATCGTTCGGGCCGGGCACGCCGGTCTCGACCGGGGGCTTGCGCGTGCAGGCGGCCATCGCCGCCACGGCGCAGCCGACCATCGCCAGTTTGAGGATGCGTGAAGTCTTCATGGGGTCGTCTCCTGACGTGTCGTTTCTTGCAAGGGGGCGGGCCTCAAGCTTGACGTTACTGTCTGCCTCGGGCGCCCTTGGGACGCCAGAGGCGATAACGCAGTATTGAGACTTATGGCTCCGCCGTGATCGAGGACGGGCCTTTAGGCCGGGCAGCTGTCGGCGCCCTGGCCATAGCCCAGATTGCTCGGCGGCCGGTCCAGCAGGGGCGACCAGGCCGGATCGGTGCCGCGCCCGTTATAGCCCGCCTGCGACACCACCCGGCCCGACAGGTCCACGGTCCACAAACGGGTGTCGCCGCCCGGCGTCTGGCGCGCGAACATCACATATCGGCCGTTGGGCGCCCAGTTCGGCCCCTCCTCGAAGTAGCTGGAGGACAGGATGCGTTCGCCCGATCCGTCGGCGTTCATCACCCCGGTCGAGAACCGGCCCCCGCCCTGTTTGGTGAAGGCGATCAGATTGCCGGTCGGGCTCCACGACGGCGCCGTATAGATGCCGCCCCCGCGCGAGATCGGCCGCTGGCCCGATCCGTCCGCGCGCATGACATAAAGCCGCGCCGAACCCGAACGGTCCGAGGTGAAGACGATCTGGCTGCCGTCCGGGCTGAACGAGGGCGAGGTGTCGATGCCGGGGTCGTTGGTCAGGCGGGTGATCTGACGGCTTCTCAGGTCCATCACATAGACGTCGGTATTGCCGCCCCGGATGATCGAAAACGCGATCTTGTTGCCGTCGTTGGAGAAGCGCGGCGCCAGCACCTGCCCGTCGAATTCGCCCAGGCTCTCGCGCCGGCCGGTCGTCAGATTATAGAGGTAGATGCGGCTGTAATCCTTGCCCAGCGCGACATAGGTGATCTCGTCCGGCTGCGACAGCGAGAAGCGCGGCGACATGATCACCTCGTCCCCTTGCGTCAGATAGGTCGGGTTGAACCCGTCCTGGTCGGCGATGGTCAGGCGGTTGATCCGGTTCAGCGCCGAACCTTCCTCGGACACGAAGATCACGCGGGAATCGAAGAAGCCCGCCTCGCCAGTCATCCGCTGATAGATGACGTCGGAAATCTTGTGCGCGATCCGGCGCCACTGTTCTTGCGTCGCGGTGAACTGATAGCTGACCAGCTGGCACTGGCGATACGGATCATAAAGGCGGAAGCCGACGTCCATCCGCCCGTCGCCGCGCATCGTCACCCCGCCGTACAGCACCGCCTGCGCCCCGATCTGGGTCCATTGCGGAAAGTTCGGCGCATTGGCGAGGGTCAGGCCGGTCTCGATGAAGCTGGCCGGGTTCAGCGGCTCGAAGAAGCCCGACCGCCGCAGGTTCGCGCTGACCACGCTGGAGATGTCCGACCCATGCGTCCCCGCGAACGGCACGACCGCGATCTGCAACGGCCGCAGCACGCCCTGGTCGATCTCGACCTCGACCGGCTGGTTCTGACGCGCCGGCGTGGCCTGCGAGGTCTGGGCCGCCGTCGTCAGCGGCGCCGCCATCGCGACCGCCGCCACGGAGGCCAGAAGAAGGTTCAGACGCATCGAGTGCTCCCACAAGTCTCAAAGGATCGCCGCCCCTTATCGCCGGGCCGTTCGACTTTCGCCAGCTTGACGGCGAATGGGGCGACTTTCGGGACGGAGCAGGCATCTTGGCGTGAGCTTTCAGCATGATAGTCTGACGCCATGCGCACGACCCTCAACCTTGACGATGATGTGCTGAGCGCGGCCAGAGCCATGTCCGCTCGCACCGGCCGTCCACTTGGAAAGGTCGTTTCCGACCTGGCGCGAGAAACGCTGGAAGCGGAGACGCCGACGGTGGAGTTTCGCAACGGCATACCGCTCTTGCCTAACCGCAAGGGGGTTGTCGTCACGACAGAGCATATCAATGCGCTTCGCGAGGCGTTGGACTGACGCTCACCGATTTCTGCAGGCCCTTTCGGTGTTGAACGTCGGTCGATAGACGCCGCCGGGGAAACCCTGCGGCACGTCGAAGGGCGCGGTCTGGCGCAGGGCGCGCAGGGCGCCGTCGGCGGCGGCCCGATAGACGTTCGAGGACTGGGCGTTGATCAGGTTGGGGCCGCTGGTGATGCGCCCGTCCGCCGACAGGGTCAGTTCGACCTGGATCCTCAGCTGGTCCGCCCCGGGAATGTCGCAGGGCAGAATCCAGTTCGGATACACCTGGTTGAAGATGGCCGTGATCTGCGGCCCGGTCGCCTGGGACGCCGCGCCTGCCCCCTGCTGACCCGTAGCCGGGCGTCCGCGATTGTTGGTCGGGCGTGTCGGGCCGGCCAGGGCGTCCAGATCCAGGCTGGGTTCGGTGCGCTGCGGGGCCGGGCGGGCGGGCGCGGGGTTGCTGGGACGCGGCGTCGGCTGGGCCTTGGTCGGCGGCGAGGGCGCGGGCGCAGGCGGCGTGGGCCGGGGCTGCGGTCGAGGCGGCGTGGGGGTCGGACGCGGGGTCGGCGTGGGCGTCGGACGGGGGGTCGGTGCGGGCGTGGGCGCCGGCGTGGGACGCTGCGGCGTCGGCGTGGGGCGCGGTTGGGGCTGCGGTTGCGGACGCGGCTGGGGCGGCGTGGGCTGGGGCGGCGTCGGTTCGGGCGTCGGCGGAACCGGATCAGGCTGCTGCACCGGCGCGGTCGCGGCGTCGTCGGGCGAGGGTTCGGGCTGCGGATTGTCGGCCGGCGCGGCCTGGACCACCTCCTGCGACACGATGGTCACGGGCACCGAGGCCACCAGCGGCTTTTCCTCCTCGGTCCTGTGCGAAAACGTCACGAAGGCGAGCGCGATCACCCCGGCGTGCAGGGCGAGGGATCCGAGGATGGCCGGGCTCGGACGACGCAAAGGCTCAGGCCTCCGGCGCCGTGTCGGTGATCAGGTTCAGCTTGGTGAAGCCCGACGCGCTCAACCGCGCCATCACCCGCGCCACGGCCTGATAGGGCGCGCGCCCGTCGGCCCGCACGAACACCGGCCGCTCGGCCGCCTTGTCCGCGCCGCCCGCCTCGGTCTGCAGGCGCGCCGACAGCTGGTCGAAGGCCGTCTCGCTGTCGCCCACGAAGATGGCGCCCTGCTGGTCGATGCTGACCGACAGGGGTTCGGACTTGGTCTCGACCGCGCTGGCTTCGGTCTTGGGCAGCTCGACCGGCACCCCCACCGTCAGCAGGGGCGCCGAGATCATGAAGATGATCAGCAGCACCAGCATCACGTCCACCAGGGGCGTGACGTTGATCTCGGTCAGCGGGCCTTTGCGCCCGCGCCGACCCCGACGCCCGCCGCCGCTCGAACCACCACCGCCAAGCGCCATGGCTCAGCCGCCCCGCTTCAGGCTGAGGTCGGAGGCCGGCGGGGGCGGAGGCGGCGGGGCCGACGGCGCGCCCAGCCGGCGCGCGACCGCAGCCTGCAGGTCGTCGGCGAACGCCTCCAGCCGGCCGGTGAACTTGCCCGCGTCGATGGAGAATTTGTTATAGGCGATATAGGCCGGGATCGCCGCCGCCAGGCCGATGGCCGTCGCGAACAGGGCCTCGGCGATGGCCGGCGCCACCGTCGTCAGATTGGTGTTGCCCGCCGCCGCGATCCGCCCGAACGCATTCATGATGCCCCAGACCGTGCCGAACAGGCCGATGAAGGGCGAGGCCGTGGCCACGACCGACAGCACGCCCAGGCCGTTCTCGATCCGCTGGCTCTCGCGCGCGATCAGGCTGTTCATCGCCTTGTCGATCCGCACCATCAGAAGGTCGCCCTGGTGCTCGTTCAGCGCCCCGCGCTGCCGCGCCTCGCGCCAGTCCGACAGGGCGATGGCCAGCATGCGCGGCAGGGCGTGGTCCGGCTCCGGCCCGGCCTGGGCCGACACCTCCTCCAGCGACCGGCCCGACTGCACCGCCTTTTCGAATTCGTCGGCCTGTCGGTTCAGGGCGGTGAACCGCACCGCCTTGTCGATGATGATGGTCCACGACCAGATCGAGGCCGCCGCCAGGCCGATCATGACCGTCTTCACCACCCAGTCGGCGGTCATGAACAGCTCGACGGGGTTCATCATCGAGGCGTCGACGGGCAGGGTCATTCAGGCGCTCCGGGCGGATTCGGGATCGGTCACCTCGTCTTCGACCCAGCCGACGTGACCATTGTGTGGCGTCCGGCCCGTTTAACGACGACCCGACCGCCCGTCATCTGACAGGCGCGTCATAAGGGTTAACAGCGGGTTACCGCACGTCCGATCCCTATGCCGCTCAGGCGATCAACGAAAACGAATTGCCGAAATTGTGCAGCAGGACGGGCAGCAACAGGCTCCCGGTGCGCAGGCGCAGCCAGACGGCGATGAACGAGGGCAGAGCCGTCAGCGCCATCGTCATCGGATCGAAAGAAAAGGACCCGTTCGAGAAGCCGAAGGCGTGCGCCAATCCAAACAGGGCGCAGGACAGGACAGCGCCCCAGCTCCAGTCCACGCCGAGGAACCGCTTCGTCCCGGTGAACGCCTGGCACAGGGCGAACAGCAGAACGCCGCGATAGAAGGGCTCCTCCTCCAGGCCGGGCAGGGTCAGTTGGAACGCGACATCCTCGCCTGTGGCCGGCCCGCCAGGAAAGACCAGGGCGATCGCCACGAAGAAGGCGCAGTAGAGCACGGCGACCGGCAGGGCCGCCTTCAGACTGCCGGTCGCCTGGGTCAGGGTCAGACCCGCGCGGCGCCATCCGAACGCAGGCCATGCGGCGATGGCGAGGGTGGCGGCCAGCGCCAGCAGCTTGCCTTGCCAGTTCCAGGCTCCGCCGATCATGTCCGGCAGCCGGCCGTAGAATCCGGTCAGCAGGGCGTCATTCACAGCGACCAGAACCGCCGCGACGACCAGCCACCGCATCGAAAAGCGACGCCGGTCCAGCAGCCCTAGCACCGTTCCGACTCCCAGCAGCAGCACCAGCACGCCGCCCAAACCGATCAATCCATTCATACGTCCACCTCGTTTCCGTTCGACGGCGGCGGACTATCGGCGCGGGCCGCGGGCGTCTTCTCAAAACCCGGCTTTTCGCCGCTCAAAAGCGGGCGACGTCCGGTGCGGTGGGAACCTCGGCCTGCCGGGCGGCGGCGCGATACTGGCTGGGCGCGCATCCCTCAATCGCCCGGAACGCGCGGTTGAAGCTGGCCAGCGAGGCGAATCCGCTGTCCTGGGCCACGGCGATCAGCTTGTCGTCCGCCCGCGCTTGCGCGCCCAACAGACGCCGGGCCTCCGCGACCCGATAGTGGTTCAGGAAGCTGCGGAAATGGTCATGTCCCAGCTCGCGGTTGATCAGATTACGCACGGTGCGCTCCGGCGCGCCCATGCGGGCGACAAAGGCCGCGAACGTCAGGTCGGCGTCCAGAAAGACCCGCTCGGTCTCCATCAGACCTCTCAGGCGGCGATGCAGCGCGTCGTCGCGGTCAGGCGCCGATCGCGGCGGCGTCCTGTCCGCCGCGCCGAAGGTCAGTACATCGGACCGCACGCTCAGCAGCCGTCCCGCCAGCCACAGGCCGAACGCCAGCACCGCCAGATTCTGCCCCATGGCGAAGGCCAGCGGACGCCAGGCGAAACCGAACAGCACGTCCGCCGTCAGGTCCACGCACAGCATCCCGCCCAGCAGCACCGCCACCATGATGCGCGCGTCGTGGCGCCGCTGGATCAGGTCGCCCTGACGCTCAGCCAGCAGGCGCCAGACCATATGGCCGACGATGGCGAACCCCAGCGGCACCAGCACGACCGACCAGCTTGTCTGCGCCAGCGCCTTGCCGAGAAGCCCCCGGTCCATCGCGGCGATCAGCCCCCACGCCAGGCCGACGCCCAGCACCCCGCCCTTCAGCCGGAACCGGCTGTCGAAACACGACAGGCAGAACCACCACAGAAAGACGACGGTGAAACCGCTCAGCATATTGGCCATCGCCCCGACCGACCCGCCGGGGCTCATCGTCGTCAGCGGCGTATTGCCGACCACGAAACCGGCGACGCACGCCGCCAGGGGCGCGAACAGGATGGCGGGCAGCCCTAGCCGCCGCCGATGCCCCAGCATCAGC
The DNA here is from genome assembly GCF_023147505.1 of Brevundimonas sp. EYE_349. GTDB lineage: Bacteria > Pseudomonadota > Alphaproteobacteria > Caulobacterales > Caulobacteraceae > Brevundimonas. The sequence continues at coordinate 192,113 of NZ_JAHXPB010000003.1, forward strand.
CACCCCAGCAACAGGATCGTCACCGCCGCCCCGGCCCGGATGGCGACGTCGATTGAGCCGATGATCATGGCGTCACATCAGGCGACGGCGCGTCGGGGGGAGTGTTCAGTCACTCCGACGCTGGCCGCCGCGTCGGATCGACGGCGACCGACACCGGGGCGCCGACGCTGATGATGACGCCTTCGTGGCCTTCCTTGGCGATGGAATAGGTGGCGGCGTCCCTCAGCAATTGTTCCTCGCACTGACGGTCGCCTGGGCGGCCCAGTTCGGCGCAGCCGCGCCTGGCCGCGTCGGTCCAGCCCAGCACCCGGCGCGTCGCCGCCTCGGCGCGCTTGATCGCCGCCTCGTCTTCCGCCGCCGCCTGGGCGATCAGCGCCTGACGCGCGCCCTGCTGGTATTGCAACTCGGCCTGGCCCGCCATCTTGCGCTCCCAGACCTTGTAATAGGGGCAGCCCACCAGCCCGCCGCCGACCAGCAGCAATGCCAGCAGCCCCGACACCACGACCGCGCTGGCCGACATGCTGTAGGTTTCGTTCGCCATGATCTTTCCCCACGTTTCGCGGTGATTTTAGAGCAATCGCCGAGACCCGACAGCCCTCTCTTTCCGCTCATCCCGGCGAAAGCCGGGACCCAGGTCTTTCGCAGAGAGGGTGCGTCGGATGACCACCGACTTTTGATCTCATGCAACCTTCGCCCAAAGCACTGGGTCCCGGCTTTCGCCGGGAGGAGCGGGATACGAGGGTTCTACCCCGCCCCCGCCAGCCACGGCGTCACCTTTTCGACCAGTCCCTTCGACGGTCGGCGCGGGCGGCCGTCCAGGTGGATGCACACCGCCGTCACCTCGGCCCGGCACAGCACCTCGCCCGCCCGCTCCACGCTCTGGCGGATGATCAGCCGAACGCCCTTCACCTGCTCATAGACGGTGCGGACAACCAGGGCGTCGTCGATGCGCGCGGGCTTCAGGTATTTGATGTTCAACTCGGACACCACGAAGGCCAGCGGCTCGGCTTCCTCCAGCAGATCGGCGTGCCCTACCCCGATGGCGCGCAGGAAATCGGACCGGCCCCGCTCGAAATACCGCACATAGTTGGCGTGATAGACCAGGCCCGTGAAATCGGTGTCCTCGTAATAGACGCGCACCGGCAACAGATGGTCGCGCCCCTCGAATCGGCCGGCGGTGGGAAGGTCGATGCTCATGACCGCAATCTAGCGCAACCGACGCCTCAGCGCGCCCCCGCCGGCGCGCCGGTGAAGCCGGGGCAATAGCGCAGCCGCATCTCGCGGAACTCGGTCGGCAGGGGGTCGTCGCTGAACAGGATGCGGTTGGGGATGGAGACGAAGGCCGTCGCCGGCCCGCCAGCGCGGCGTCCCAAATAGCCGCAAACCGCCCGCCTCTGGCCCGGTTCGGAATAGCGCAGCTCGGCCCCGCGCCCCGCCTGCATACGGATCTGACGCATCACCCGCTCGTTCGCCGGTTCGGGCGCCGGGGCGCCGCTCGGCCGCGTCGCCAGCCACACCCCGCCCGCGCACAGCGCCAGCACCCCCGCCGCCGCGATCAAGGCCGTGGTCCGTCGCTGTTGGGAAAACCGCGCACGCATGGCCTATCCCGCCGAGGCGGCCTCGATGAAGTCCAGCGGCGTATCCGCCGCCGGCAGGCAGCTGCGATCCACCGGGGCGGACGGATCGCGCAGGAAGTCGCGCGCCATCTTTCGCGTGCAGGGGCTGGCGTTGATGACGCCGTGGGTGGCGTTGGTCACGATCACCACCTGGCTACGGGAATAGCCCTTGGCCGCCGCCTCGGTCAGGGGCGGGGGACAGCCGGGGTCGATCTCGGCGGCGACGAACAGGGTCGGGATGTCGGTCGTGACGGGCTGGTTCTCGATGGGCGCGGCCGGGCTCTCGCCCACCGCGTCGCACACGTCGAACAGGCGCGACAGCGACGGGACCAGCACCTCGGCCACAGGATCGCCCGCCGCCCCGGCCGCCAGCCGCGCCTTGGATTCGAACGGCAGTTCCTCCTTGCACAGATGGGCCATGTGCTGGCCTTCGGTGTAGTAGGTGCGGTCTTCCGCGATCTCGGCCACCGGCGCGAAATCGCCGGCGATGATCGCCTCCAGATCGGCCGGCAGCCGCCGCACCCCCGTCGCGCTATAGGTCGTATCCATCAGAAACGCCGACAGGTCGTCGACGGTGAAGGTGCGCCCGTCCTTGCCCGTGACCGGCCCGGCCAGCCATTTTCGCGCCTCGGACTCGAACCGCGCCTGCAGGTTCGGATGTCGCGCCGCGCACGCCGCCTGCGCCTGGCATTTGGCCAGGATCAGCCGCACCGCCGCCGACACCTGCTCGGGCGTGCCGACGGCCCAGGCGCCCTCGGGCGGCCAGGGGCTGTCCATCACCGCCGCCCGCACGATCTGCGGCTGGTGGGTGATCACCGCCGCCTCGATGCGCGGCCCGTATGAGCCGCCCCACAGGTCGATCCTGTCGTAACCCAGCGCGTGGGCCAGGTCGCGCACGTCGTCGGCGATGACGGCGGCGTTGTACTGGTTCAGGTCGATCCCCTTGGCCTGATAGGCTTTCAGACAGGCGATCAACCCGTCGCGGTCGACGTCCGACGGCGGCCCCGCATCGGTCAGCTGAACCCCCGGACAGTCCATCGACGGATCGCCCCGCCCCCCGCCGCGCTGGTCGAACAGGACCACGTCCTGATCCACCGCCATCAGGTCCGGCCGCCGGGCCAGCGCGCGCAGCATATTGCCGACGCCCGGCGTCAGCGCTCCGCCCGGCCCGCCGTGAAACATGAACACCGGCGGCAGCGCCCGGCCTGAGGCGTCCTTGAACGGCTGGCTGGCCTTCAGCACCACCACCGCCACCTCGATGCGACGGTCGCTGGCCGTCCCGCGCGCCTCGTCCACCGTCAGGGTTCCGCACGTCGTCTTGCGCACGTCGGCGGGCCAGTCGGCCGGACAGGGCTTTTCGGTGAAGACGGGCGCCGCCGCGCGCGCTGGCGTCGGCGCCGCCAGGCCGCCCCACAATCCAAGGCTCAAAACCAATGCCGCGACAGGACGAAAGATCATGGGGCGCTCCGATGCCGCGCCAGCAAACGCCGATCCGCCCCGGCTTGGCAACGCCTATTCGAACAGGGGGCGGGAGATCAGGCCGCGCGCTTGCGCCGCGCCGCGTCCGTCAGGGCCTGCGCCATCCGTTCGCGCCAGTCCTCACCCTCCTCGGCGAAGGCCTTGATCGTCTCCGCCGACAGCTTCAGCGCCACGTCCTGCTCGGCGGTCAGCCGGGCGTAGAGGTCCGGCATGGCCTCGCGCAGAGGCTGGGCCTTGGCGAAGTCCTCGTCGGTCCATTCGGGATTGTCTGAATCGTCGATCTCGACGTCCGCGTAGTCGTTCGGATCGAGGCTGAGTTTGGGATCAGCCATAGCGTTTGCACTCCCTGGCGTTCGCTCTGGCCCTCAACGTCCCGTCCCGGAAGGTGAAGGCCAGCATATGCAGCCGCCCGTCCAATATACCATAGGCGCGCCATCGTGGCTCGCCGTAATCCTGGCGGTCGTCGGCAAGGACGGCGGCGGCGTGAAGATCCATGTCGGCCGCCCGCGCCAGCGACAATCCATGCTTGGCGCGATTGCTCGCATCCTTGCCTGGATCGAAGCCGATCCTCATTCGAACAGGTCGCCCGGCACGGGGCCGGCGGGGGGCTGCTGCGGCGCGCTCAGCCCCAGATGGGCGTAGGCCTTGGCGCAGGCCACCCGGCCGCGCGGGGTGCGCATGATGAAGCCCTGCTGCAGCAGATAGGGTTCGATCACGTCCTCGACCGCGTCGCGCGCCTCGGCGATGGCGGCGGCCAGGGTGTCCATACCCACCGGCCCCCCGCCATAGTTCTCGATCAGCGCCTTAAGGAACCGGCGGTCCAGGCTGTCCAGGCCGGATTCGTCCACCTCCAGCCGCGCCAGCGCCCGGGCAGACGCCGCCTTGGTGATGGTTTCGCAGCCGTCGGCGTCGGCGAAATCCCGCACCCGGCGCAGCAGCCGTCCGGCGATTCGCGGCGTGCCCCGCGCCCGGCGCGCGATCTCCAGCGCCCCGCCCTCGTCGATGCCCGCGCCCATCTTGCGCGCCGCGCCCCGCACCACGGCGGTCAACTCCTCGGGGCTGTAGAACTCCAACCGCAGCGGAATGCCGAACCGGTCGCGCAGCGGCGTCGCCAACAGGCCCGCCCGCGTCGTGGCGCCGACCAGCGTGAACGGCGCCAGGTCGATCCGCACCGACCGGGCCGACGGCCCCTCGCCGATGATCAGGTCCAGCACATGGTCCTCCATGGCCGGATACAGGATCTCCTCGACCTGGGGGCTCAGCCGGTGGATCTCGTCGATGAACAGGACGTCGCGCGGCTCAAGATTGGTCAGGATCGCCGCCAGATCGCCCGCCTTGGCCAGGATCGGCCCCGACGTCGCCCGGAACCCCACCCCCAGTTCGCGCGCCACGATCTGCGCCAGCGTCGTCTTGCCCAGGCCCGGAGGCCCGAACAGCAGCACATGGTCCAGCGCCTCGCCCCGCCCGCGCGCCGCGTCGATGAAGACCTTCAGATTGCCCTTGGCCTGCGACTGGCCGACGAACTCGGACAGGGTCTGGGGCCGCAGGGCGCGGTCATAGGCTTCGCCGGTCTCGGCCTCGGGGGAAATGATGCGGGTCATGGCTGATCCGAGTGGCGAGTGGCGAGCGGCGCGTTGCGAGTGGAACGTGAGCGCGGAGGCGAGCGAGGTGCAGGGACGGCGACATCACAGCCCACCTCCCGCTCCCTGGCAGTCATCACCCCTCGCCGCTCTCTTCGCCTCACCGTCCCAACTCCTGCAGGGCCGCCCGGATCACCGTCGACAGTTCGGCCTCTTCGCCCAGCCGGATCAGGGCCTGATCGACCGCCCGACGCGCATTGACCTCCACCACGCCCAGGCTCAGCAGGGCCGACACGGCCTCGCCGGTGATCGACGGCGGGGGCGGCGCGATCTCGACGTGCATCCCCGGCGCGTGCGGCGCAAAGCTGACGTCGCCCAGCGGCTTGCCCTTCAACTCGGTCACGATCCGCAGCGCCAGTTTCGGACCCACGCCGTTGGCCCGGGCCACCGCCGCCTTGTCCTCGCGCGCCACCGCCCCCGCCAATTCGCCGGGCGGCAGCACGTCCAGCACCGCCAGCGCGGCCTTGGGCCCCACGCCCTGAATGGCCAGCAATGTCGTGAACGCCCGCCGCTCGTCGCGCGTCAGAAAGCCATACAGGCGCGGCCCCGCATCCTCGCTCCATTGCGAATGGATGTGCAGCGTCGCCTCGTCGCCCGGCGCCGGCAGCCGTCCCAGCGTCCGCGCCCCGCACGCCGCCACATAACCCACGCCCCCGCAATCGATCAGGCATTCCGCCTCTCCGACCTCGGCCAGAACCCCTCTCAGACGACCGATCACGCCGCCCCCCGATGCATCGCTTCCAACAGGTTCCGTTTCCTCAACTGCGCATGGGTGATCGCCACCGCCAACGCATCGGCCGCGTCCGCCTTCACCTCGCCCGCCGCCGGCAACAGCCGTTTGACCATGAAGGCGATCTGGCTCTTGTCGGCGTGGCCCGCGCCCACCACCGCCTTCTTGATCAGGTTCGGCGAATATTCCGCCACAGCCAGACCCGCCTTGGCCGGCGCCAGCATCACCGCCGCCCGCGCATGGCCCAGCTTCAGCGTGGAGGCCGGGTTCACATTGACGAACACCTCCTCCACCGCCGCCTCGTCGCAGCCGTGGGCGGCGCACACCGCCCCCACATGGTCCAGCAGATGCACCAGACGCTCGGCGAAGGGCGCGGCCTCGGGCGGCGTCACCACCCCATGCGCGATCCAGCGCAGCCGCGCGCCCTCGGCCGCGATCACGCCCCATCCGGTGCGCCTGAGACCCGGGTCCAGCCCGATGATTCTGATCGGTTCGTTCGCCATCCGTTCCCCTCATGCCGCAAAGAGGGTTAGCGGGCAATGAACGGTTTCGGATCGGCTCTCAGCGCTGCATCCGCAAAGGCCGCCGAGGCGCAGCGTCCTGCGCCGGCGGCTCCGGCGAGACAGACTCGACATCGACCGTCGCGACATCCCTCTCCACCGGCAGGGGTTCGGCCGTCGGTTCGGAGATCACCGGCGGCGGCTCCACGACCTGGGTTTTTGGCGTCGCCTCCTGCCGCTCGGTCGTCACGGCCGTCTGCACCCGCGTCACCAGCCAGGTCGTAACGGCGGCGGCGCACAGCAGGACGACGATGGCCCCGCCCCATGCGCCGGCCTTGACCCAGGCCCAGCGCGCGCCCTCCACCGGGGGCCCCGCCGCGCCGGGCAGATCGGTCCTCGGATCGCGCGCCTGCTGCATCGTCCGTCGCTCCCGGCCTCAGCCGTGATTTTCGATATAGGTTTCGGGGTCCTTGTTGACCGGCTTGACCCCGGTGATGTGCTCGGCCTCGAAGGCGGCGAACTTGACCGCCAGGTCGTGGCGCATGTCGATGTCGGCGTTCATGCGGAAGTCGGTCAGCCCCTGCCGCTCCTCCTCGCCCATGTGTTTGGAGTTGACCACATTGGCCTCGCCCACCGCCTCGAACCAGGCCTTGGACCCAACCTCGTGCTTTTCGACCGCCTTGACCGCATCGCGCAGCTTGTTGTGGTCCTCGATGGCGTCTTCGGTTTCGCCCTCGACCGTGCCGTCCTCGGCGTCGTTGGCGCCCTCGCCCTGTTTCAGCAACTCGGGATAGAAGAACCGCTCCTCGGCCTCGGCATGGACGTCAAGGAAAGCCGACAGCCGGCCCCACACCTTGGTCAGGGCGTCCGTGTCCTTGGGATCGATCTGTTCGATGATCGAGAACAGCCGGCGCTGTTCGGCATGGTCGTCGAGGATCAGCTGGGTGATGTCCATGGGGCGCTCCGGGCGTAATGGTGAAGCCCCGATACGCCCCACACCCCGGCCGGTTCCGTGCGAACGACTCGCTGCTGTCAGGCCAACGGTTCGCGCGCGCCGTGCCAGAGACGGAGGATCGTGACCGCCTCGTCGCCGACCGCATAAACGATCAAATAGGGCGTGCCCAAGACGGTCAGTTCGCGCGTCCCGGCCTGGCGTCCCTCCCGGCCGCGGTTCGGCATGTCGCTCAGAGTGCGCGCAGCCTCGATCAGGCGATCCTGCACCCGTTCTGCTGCTGAAGGATTATCGGCGGCGATGAAGGCGTAGGCGTCGAGCAAGTCGGCCAGCGCCTCGTCGGTCCAATCGACCCTCATCCCCTGCGGGCGGCCCGCTGCGCAGCAAGCGCTGCGACCACCTCTTCGTGCGAGTGGACCCGGCCTTCCCCCAAGGATTTCAACCCCTGCTCCACGGCCGCCGCGAAGGCCGCCTCCTCGTCTGCCGAGACGAAAGGCGCGGCCTCTTCTTCCACCGCCATGTCCAGCACCGCCATGGCGACGATGTCGTCGATCGGCGCCTGCCGGGCGTCCGCCAGGGCGTCCAGCTTGGCCTTGACGTCCTCATCCAGGGCGATGGTCACGTGCACGGTCATGCGGGGACCGTATCACAGCCCCCAGGGGCGTGAAACGCGCCGCCCGTCACCCCGCGTATTTGGCGGCGTCCTCGTCCGAGACGTCCTCGTTGGAGTAGACGGCCGACACGTCGTCCTCGGCGTCCAGCGCGTCCAGCAGCTTGAACAGGGTGCCCACGGCCTCGCCGGTGACCGGCACGTCCGACTGCGGCTTCCAGACGATGGCGGTGGACTTGGGGTCGCCCAGCACCTTGGACATGGCCTCGGCCACCTCGTTCAGGTCCTCGTAGGCGGTCCAGATCACGTGGCCCGGCGCGTCCTCGTAGATGTCGGGCTTGACCAGGTCGCTCTCGACGTCGGCGGCGCCGGCCTCGATGGCGGCCTCCATCACCGCGTCCTCGCTGCCCGCCTCGGCCGGATAGGTGATCTTGCCCACCTTGTCCCACATGAAGGCGACCGAGTTCATCTCGCCCAGCGCCCCGCCGTTCTTCTTGAAGGCCGTGCCGATGTTGGAGGCCGCGCGGTTGCGGTTGTCGGTCAGGGCCTCGACGATGATGCCCACGCCGCCCGGACCCCGCCCTTCGTAGCGGACCTCCTCCATCGTATCGACGTCGCCGCCGGCGGCCTTGTTGATGGCTCGCTGGATCACGTCCTTGGGCAGGCTTTCGGCCTTGGCGTTGTTGACCGCCAGGCGCAGGCGCGGGTTGGCCGCCGGGTCGGGCAGACCCGACTTTGCCGCCACCGTGATGTCGCGCGACAGTTTGGAGAACAGCTTGGAGCGCTGCGCGTCGGCGCGCCCCTTGCGGTGCATGATGTTCTTGAATTTCGAGTGGCCGGCCATGGGATCGTCTTTTGCGCGTTCTGAAACCTTGAGCCGCGCGTCCTAAACGATGGGCGGCATCCTGTCACGATGGCTCTCGGGGGTGGAACCTCCACCGTTTGGGCGTATTGATCCCGGCAAGAGAGACGGAGCGTAAAGTCATGACCGCCGACGACACCATCTACGAAGCCGAAGGCTATATGGACGACGACCTGCACGAGGCCGACATCGTCGAATGGTACGAGGCCCGCCCCGTCACCGTCTCCACCGCCGTCGCCGCCGGCGCCGTCATCACCGCCTTCACACTGGGCGCCCTCACCGCCGTCGGCGCCCTGTTCCTGGTCGGCCGCCTGGACGACTGAGGGCCGCGGCCTGCGCTACGCCTCTCGTGGGGCGCAGGTGCTTTGGCGATCAGGTAAGCAGGATCTGACGCTACGCCTACATGACGTTCGGCCAGCGATGTGATGGGTAACCTGGTGCGACGTTTGCATTTCACGCTAGGGTCGCATGATGCGCATCCTGACCCTTTTTTGCTTGATCGTGTTCAACGTCAGCTCAGCAGCGGCCCAGGATTCGTCGTCGCCACCGAACGATCCTGTCCTTGGCGCGCGGCTTGTCGAAGGCGTCGCCACCGCACATCGGCTGTGGCTTAGAAGTGCGTCCGGAGCTGTTGTCGCTTTCGACCGAGCCAACGGCGAGCGGCGCATTGTGGTCGAGCAAGGCGCGGCGGATTTGCTGCGCGATTCGGGTCGAACTCTTATCCTGAAATCGGATGGCGCAACGCCGAGCCGTTTTTCTGTTTTTGATCCGGAAACGGGCTTCTCCCTGACGCCAGCGCTTCGCGCTGACGCCCTCGGCCTGCTACGTGTCGGGCCTGACTGGGTCGTCGTCACAAAGGACGCCCTTTATCGGAGCGACGGCGGTCGTTGGCGCAGGCAGGCCATAGAGGGCTCTGGGCGCCGTTTTGGCGTCAGAACCATGGCTTCGACCCCCGACAGGTCGATCTACATCGGCTTCAACTATGGGGAATGGGGCGGCGGACTTTGGCGGATCGCCCCGGGCTCATCGAAGATGGTCGAAGTCCGCAAGGTCGATAACGATCCTTGCCACGGCCCGCTTGCGGCTGAATGCGATCCGATCACCGGTCTCGTTCCCGACGTCGACCATCCCGGATGCCTTCTGGCGTCCATCGGACTGGATCATATGTTGTCCCACGGTCGGCTCATGCGCATCTGCGGTGATGAAGCGACGCTGGTGTTCAGTCGCGAATTGGACGCTCTTCCGGGTTCGATCGAGGCGTTCGCTCACAGCACATGGCCCTTGTTCGGACTGGCCGCGACACCGGACGGATGGCTCGCCATCGCGCCAGGGAAGGTGTTTATTTCGAGCGGCGGCGAGGTGCAGACCATCGATATGCCCAAGGCTACGCCCTTTGCGGATATTCAGGTCTCGCAGGTCGGCCAGGTTCTGATCCTGCCGACGGACGTCAACTGGGGCATGTCGCTCAGCGGCTATACGCCGATGCTCGTTCCGGTCACCGACTAAAACGCTTGAGGTCACCGCCCTCAATCCGCCCGCAGGTTCTCCACCACCGCGCGCAGGCGTTCAGGCAACGGCTTCGGCCGGCGGGTTTCGGCGTCGACATAGACGTGGACGAAATGGCCGATGGCGGCAGGCACGTCGACGCCGCGCTTGAACACCGCAAAGCCGTAGCTGACGCTGGAGGTGCCGATGCGGTCGACCTTGATCCCCACCTCGATCACGTCGGGGAACTTCAGCGACGAGGTGTAGCGACAGCCGGAATCGACCACCAGGCCGATGGATTCGTTCAGGGCGTTGGCGATCAGCAGATGGGCGTTCACCGCCGAGTCCACGAACTCGTAGAATTTGGCGTTGTTGATATGGCCGTACTGGTCGTTGTCGGCCCAGCGGGTGGAGACCATGTGATAGGCCTTGTAGGTCGCCCTTTGCGCCAGGGCGCCCTCGTCACGTTTCGGCATCGTCGTTTCCTCGGCGACGCGAACCGTCGCTCTCGATCACGACGCTCTCGCTTGGACGACGTTAGGTCAAGCGCCTATCGGTAGGTTGCTGATGACGAAGGCTTGAAGCATGACCCTCACGACCCGCGCCGCCGTCCTGTCGCAGATGGGCGCCGCCCTGCCCTACGCCGACAGCCGCCCCCTGTCGGTCCAGACCGTCGCGCTGGACCCGCCCGGCCCGGGCGAGGTCTTGGTCGCCATCAAGGCCGCCGGCCTGTGTCATTCGGACCTTTCCGTCATCAACGGCGACCGTCCCCGCCCCCTGCCCATGGCCCTGGGGCACGAGGCTGCCGGGGTGGTCGAGGCCCTGGGCGAAGGGGTCGCCGACCTCGCCATCGGCGATCCCGTCGTCATGGTCTTCATGCCGTCCTGCGGCCATTGCGACCCGTGCGCCGGCGGACGTCCGGCCCTGTGCGAGCCCGGCGCGGCCGCCAATGGCCGGGGCCAGCTTCTGTCCGGCGCCCGCCGCATTTTCCGCGAGGGCGAGCCCGTCAACCACCACCTGGGCTGTTCCGCCTTCGCCGAACACGCCGTGGTCTCGCGCCGCTCGCTGGTGAAGATCGACCCCTCCCTGTCCTTCGAAGAGGCGGCCCTGTTCGGCTGCGCCGTCCTGACTGGCGTCGGCGCCGTGGTGAACACGGCGGGCGTCAAGGCGGGCCAGAGCGTCGTCGTCATCGGCCTGGGCGGCGTGGGCCTCGCCAGCGTCCTGGGCGCGCTCGCCAGCGGCGCTTCGCCCGTCGTCGCCGTCGACCTGTCCGAAGACAAACTGGCCCTGGCCCGCACCCTGGGCCCGGTCGTCACCGTCAACGCCGCCGCCCCCGATGCGGTCGATCAGGTCCGCGCCCTGACGAACGGCGGCGCCGACTTCGCCTTCGAAATGGCCGGCTCGGTCCGGGCGCTTGAGGCCGCGTGGAAGATGACCCGGCGCGGCGGAACCACCGTCACCGCCGGTCTGCCGCCGCCCGACGCGGCGCTGGCCGTCAACGTCGTGTCGCTGGTCGGCGAGGAGCGCACGCTGAAGGGCTCCTACATCGGAACCTGCGTCCCCAGCCGCGACATCCCCCGCTACGTCGCCCTCTACCGCCAGGGCCGCCTGCCGGTCGATCGGCTGATGAGCGGCGTCATTCCCCTGGACGACATCAACACCGGCTTCGACCGCCTCCACGCCGGCGAGGTCGTGCGGCTGGTCGTACGACCGTGACGACAGTGTAATCCCGCCGCCCGGTTTCGGCCGCAAATCCGCAGACCAATGTCCGCTCAAGCTTCAGCGGAGATCTCCCATGCGCCCGTCTCGCCTGTCCTGCGCCGCCGCGATGTCGGCCGTCGTCCTCGCCTTCGCCGTTCCGGCGCTGGCGCAGGAGACCTCGCCTCAAAACAACGCCGAGATGGCCGCCATCTTCGCCGCCGACCAAGCCGTACGCCAGAACCTGACGCCGGACTTTTTCAAAGACCGCGCCCGCGTCACGGAAATGCTCGCCGAAGACGCCGCGCGCCGTGTCCAGTCCCGCGCCCTGCTCGACGCCGGCGCGCTCCAGACCGGCGAGGACTATCGCGCCGCCGCCTTCGTCTTCCAGCACGGCTCCACGCCCGAGGATTATCTGCTGGCCCATAGCCTGGCCGTCGCCGCCGTGGCCAAGGGCTCGCCCGAAGGCGCCTGGATCGCCGCCGCGACGCTGGATCGCTATCTGCAGATGACCGAAAAGCCGCAGATCTACGGCACCCAGACGCGCAAGACCCGCGACGCGCCGGCCACCCTCGATCCCTACGACCGCGCCCTGATCCCCGACAGCCTTCGCGCCGTCTTCGGCGTCCCGCCTCAATCGGAGCAGGACGCCCGTCTGGCGGTCGTCAACGCCGCGGCGGAGGCCGCGGCGTCCAAGCCCTGAGCTCTCAGTTCGCAGCCGGCCTCGGCGGCGCGTTCTTCACGTACTGGTCCAGCCAGCGGGTCATCTCCCACAGGGTGTGGCCCACCGATTCCCGCGCGCGGTATCCGTGCGCCTCCAGCGGCAGGGTGACGTAACGCGCCGTCGCCCCCAGCCCCTTCAGCGCCGCATAGAAACGCTCGGACTGCACCGGGAAGGTGCCCGAGTTGTCGTCGGCCTCGCCGTGGATCAGCAGGATCGGCTCGTTCAGCTTGTTCGCGTAGGTGAAGGGCGACATCTCGGTATAGACCTCGGTCGCCTCCCAATAGTTGCGCTGCTCGGACTGGAAGCCGAACGGCGTCAGGGTGCGGTTATAGGCCCCAGACCGCGCGATCCCGGTCCTGAACAGGTCGGTGTGGACCAAGAGGTTCGCGGTCATGAAGGCGCCGTAGCTGTGGCCCCCGACCGCGATCCGGTCGCGATCCGCCACACCCATCCGCACCACCGCATCGACCGCCGCCTGGGCGTCCGCTGTCAGCTGCTGAACATAGGTGTCGTTCGGCTCGGCCCCGTCCTTGCCGATGATGGGCATGGAGGGGTTGTCGAAGATGGCGTAGCCCTGGGTCAGCAGGAACAGATGGCTGGACCCGCCCGGCCGCACGAAGCGGTTCTGCACATCCACCGTCTGGCCCGCCACCGCCGCATCGGTGAACTCGGCCGGATAGGCCCACATCAGCATCGGCAGCGGCCCGTCGCGGTCCTTGTCGTACCCCGCCGGCAGATAAAGCGTCCCCGACAGTTTCACCCCGTCCGCCCGCTCATAGGTCACCAGCTGCCGCGTCGCCTCGGCCAGTTGCGGCGCCGGATCGGGGAAGTTGGTCAGGCGCGTCGTCTGGCCCGTCGTCAGGTCGCGGATCTGCAGGTTCGGCGGATCCAGCCGCGTCTCGCGCTGCGTCACCACCCGCTTGCCGTCCGCATCCAGGAAGCCGACCACCGCCTCGTAATCCGTATTGGCCGAGGTCCACAGCCGTTCGCTGCGTCCCGTCGCCGGGTCCATGGCGGCTAGGAAGGGGAACTCGCCCTGCGGCGTCGCCCCCGCGCCGGACATCAGAATGCGCCCCTGCGGATCGAAGCGGATCACCGACCGGCCCTGCGCATTCGGCTGGGTCACCGGCTGGCCCGGATTGTCGTAGCGCGCCTGATAGTTCCGCTCCAGCAGCACCCGACCGTCGCCGGGGTTGGAGGGATCGACCACGAATCGCGTCTCATGGCGGGTGTTGAACCATCGGCTGTTGACGATGGCCAGATCGTCCCGGCCCCAGACGATGCCGCCATACCGCTCCTTCAGGTCGATCAGTTTGACCGGCTCGCCCGTGAACGGCGCCGCCTGCATGAAGACCCGGTCCCGGAACTCGGCCGCCTTGCGGATGTCCCCGCCGTCCAGCGCCTCGACCCACGTCAGGGTGGCCGGCGCATCGGCCCGCCAGCCGACCGAACGCGGCCCCGGCGCCACGGCGTCGAAGGCGGTCGGCACATCGTCCCGCAACGGCAGGTCCGCGATGGTCCGCACCACCCGCCCGTTCAGGTCCGTCACCACGATCTCGGTCGGGAACAGGTCGTCCGGCACCGCATAGGAATAGGGTCGCTTGGCGATCTCATGCAGGATGTATTTCCCATCCGGCGACACCGAGGCGTCCAGATAGACCGCCGGCGCACCGATCGTCCGTGCACGGCCGTTCAGCGGAACCAGCGTCAGCTGGCTAGTGAAATAATGATCGAACAGCGCCTCGTCGCCAGGGTTCGACAGCAGGTCCTGATAGGTCCGCACCGGCGCCACCCGCCCGGCCGTCTCCTCGATGTTCGGCCCTGTCGGCGCAACCGTCACGTCCGGCGCTGGACCGCGCCCGGCCGGCACCGCCTCGACCAGCACGCCCGAACTGTCGGGCAGCCATTCATAGCCCGTCCCGCCCGTCATATTGACCACCGGATCGGTCAGCTTCCTGGCTCGCGCCGTGGCTGTGTCCACGACCCACAGCTCCAGCCCCGTCGGCCGATCCATAACGAAGGCCAGCGACTTGGCGTCCGGCGAGAACCGCGGCGCCGTGAACCGCGCGCCGCTGGGCAGGGCCACGACGCGGGGTTGCCCCCCATCCACCGCCTGCAGGCTCAGTCCCGTCAGCCACGACACCCGGCTCTCGGCCGCGCCATTGTTCCTGGGATTGATCCGCGACCCCGCCAGCCTCAGCATCGGCTCGGCCAGGGCCTTGATGCTGGGCAGGTTCGACCGATCCATCAGCACCAGCGTCCGCCGGTCCGGGCTCAGCATCGACGACGGCGTCGGCTTGGCGTCCAGAATGTCCGCGATCGGCGCTGGCGGCTGCTGATAGACCATCGGCCCCGCCGCCGCCGGGCTATTCGCCGCCATCCCGTTCGCCGTCTGGGCAAACGCCGCCCCCGCCGTCGAAGCCAGCAAAACCGTCGCCAGCGCCAGCCCGGCGCCCCGCATACCCATCGTCATCATCCGAAGTCCCCACAAAAGCCCGAACCCCAGACCTACCCGCCCCCGCCCCCGACGCCAACCCTGAATGCCGTTACGGTGTTACAACTCTTGAGGCTCAAACCGTCATTGTTCCACAGGCGGGCTCGATCCCCCGAACCGTCTCTAGCCGCAGGAAGTAGGAACCGGGCCGCAGCAGCAGGGTCGCCTTCTCCTGTCCCTTCTCGAGCAGCAGATGGTCCGCCGGAACTACCGCCCCCTCGTCCATGTGCAACGCTTGCATCAGAGCCGGCCCCTCGAAGGCCGGAACGCTTACCTCGACCGCCTTGCGCGCCGGATCAGCCGCCAGCCAACCGGGACGGCCGGCGACCTTGGGCAGACGGGGATGGAAGACGCTCAAATCGACTTTTCCGTCAAAGAAACGGTTGCCGAACGCCCGACCATCCCGCCAAACCGAGAGCGGACGGGTCGGCGCGAACCGCTCGAGCACTGCCGCCGTCTCGGGCGTATCGGCCTCGGGCCGGGTCGCCGGCCAGTTGCTGGACTGTTCGATGGTGAGAGGATCAATACCCGTGGCGGCCTTCAATTGACCAGCGAACCATAGCCCGCCAACCCCCGCCATCTCAGTGGCGTGGCTGTAGCCGCACAGGACGAAGATTCGAGCGGCGGGACGCGGCTTCAGCACGTTGTGGATCAGATTTGCGCTTTGAGCGACTTCTCGTGCAGTCGTCTGCGCGTCCATGTCCGCGTCGGCGGGCAACCGCTGATCCGCTGTCTGCTCGTAGTCGGCGAAGGCATAGCCTAGCGACGCCGCCTCCCGCACCATCTCAGCAAAAACCGGATCGGCGGTGTAATAGCCAAACCTCGAATGGAAGGGGATGCCCGCGCGATAACCGCCCATTCCGCCGAACGTCTCGGCCGCAAAAGTGTCAAAGCCCAACGGTCGCAAGGCGCGCATGACACGCGCCGCGAAGCTGCGGTGGCCTGAAACGTTGTGCGCTTCGTTCAGGACGACGATCTGTTTGTCGGCAGCCGCCTGGACGATGGTTTCGAGCGCATCGCTGACTTCCGCGCCCGCAAGGTCGGGCAGCGGTGTTCCCGCCGGGCGCGGTCGTTCGTCGAATCCGATGGCAGTCGCCTCGTCGCCAACAAAGGCGGCAAACCACGGCAACACATATCGCGCCTCCTCTTCCCCTGCATCAGCCCTTGCCCGCAGGTTCAGATAGAATGGCAGGTAGCGACCTTCGGCCTGGTACTGTTCAGCCACCGTCATGGGGGTCTGAGCGGATGTTGTCCGACCCGCCATCGCAGCCGCAGCCGCTAACGACAAACCTACAAAACGCCTCGTCAGCATGGCTTCTTCCTGCAACCTGGAAGCGACACTCCATGACCTCGAGCCTGTACTGTCAACCCGCCAGCAACCGCTCCACCGCATCCCGCTCCGGCGCGGAAGGTTGGGCGCCCGCCCTTGTCGCGGCGAAGGCCCCGGCCGCGCAGGCGAACCGCAACGCCTCGGCCGGGTCCATGCCTTCCAGCAGGGCGACCGTAATGGCCGCCACGAAGGCGTCGCCGGCGCCGGTCGCATCGACCGCCTCAACCACCGGCGGGGTCGCCCAGGCCATTTCGACCCCGCGCTGGTACATGGCCGCGCCGCGTGCGCCCTTGGTGACGACCACGCGGCCGCCGCCCCGGTGCAGACCGTCGCCATAGAAGGCGGCCTCGGTTTCGTTGACCACGATCAGGTCGGCGCGGCGCAGCAGCCGTTCCGACACCGGCGCGGCGGGCGCCAGATTGGCGCAGACGAAGCCCGTCGCCCGGCCCACCGCCGCCTCCACCGTCTCGATCGGCAGCTCCAGCTGCACGATCAGCGCGCCCTCGATCCGCTGCGGCAGTTGTTCGGGCGTGACCATGTGGTTGGCCCCCGCCGCGACCACGATCTGGTTTTCGCCGGTCGGATCGACGGCGATCAGGGCGACGCCCGTCGGGGCCGCCACATCCACCTCCACCCCCGCCAGATCGACGCCCAGATCCTCCATCAGGGCCAGGGCCTCGCCCGCCATGGCGTCGTCGCCGACCCGCCCGATCAGACAGACCTCGGCGCCCAGCTTCTCGGCCGCCAGCGCCTGGTTGGCGCCCTTGCCGCCGGGATGGCGCGCCAGGGCCGCCCCCGTCACCGTCTCGCCCGGCGCCGGCAGCTGGGGCGCGGTGGCGACCAGATCCAGGTTGATCGAGCCGACGACGGTGATCCTCATGCCCCAATCCCCGGCGCCTGATCCTTCAGCTTCTCGACGATCAGGTCGAACACCCCCTGCGCATCCGCCGCCACGGCCCAACGATGACGCGCCGTGGCCGGATCGACCCGGAACTCCACCGCCGTATGGCCGCGCGTCAGGTCCGAGGCCGTCTCCACCTCGATCCGGCACGCCTTCGTCTCGAACAGGGCGGGCCGGATCAGCCAGGCGATGGGACAGGGATCGTGCAGGGGCGCAGAATCCCATCCCACGACTTCGCGCTCGACCCGTTGCGAGAACCGCAGCATCGCCGCCGTGGCCCGCGCCGCCGCGCTGTCGATGGCCTCTATCGCCACGATCCGGTCCTCGGTCGCGCGCACCTGATGGGTGGCGTCCAAACCGAAGGCGACGACCGGACACCCCGATCCGAACACCACCGCCGCGGCGTCCGGGTCGGCCCAGACGTTGAACTCGGCGGAAGGCGTGATGTTGCCGCCCTCGGCCCGCGCGCCGCCCATGACGACCACCGGCCCCAGCCGTTCGGCCAGCCGCCGCTCGCGCCGCATGGCCAGGGCCAGATTGGTCATCGGCCCGATGACGGCGACGGCGACCGAGCCTTCGGGTCGGCGCATCACCAAGTCGACGATGGCGTTGGCCGCCGGCCCGTCGCCGACGATGCCCGCCGGCTCGAACGGGTCCAGATCGCCCAGTCCCTCCGGTCCATGGAACTCTCCGGCCCCCGCCGGCGGGCGTTTCAGCGGCCGTTCCGCCCCGCCGAAGACCGGCACCTCCTCGCGCCCGGCGATCTGGCGGATGATCCGCGCATTGCGCTGGGTCTTGGCGCCGGGGACGTTACCCCCGACCGTGGTTATGGCCAACAGCTCCAACTCGGGCGCCGCAAAGGCCAGGAACAGCGCCACGGCGTCATCCACGCCGGGGTCGCAATCGATGATCAGGGATTGAATGCTCACCCGCTTCGTTTGACGGGCCGAACGCCGGGGGGCAAGCCCGTTGACGACGAAACTACAGGCACGCCTCGACGCACGCCTGCGCCAGCACCTCGGCCGAGTCCGTCAGCGGTACCGCGACGTCCTGCGCCCGCAGCAGCAGCGGAACCTCCGTACACCCCGCGATCAGGCCTTTAGCCCCCGCATCCGCCAGGGCCTGGGCCAGCCCGCGCATCCCCGCCCGCGCCGCCTCGCCGACGTCGCCGCGCTTGACCCCATAGACCAGGCCCATGAAGGTCTGGCGGTCCGCGCCGTCCAGCAGCACCGCCTCGACCCCGCGCGCCGCCAGCGCCTCCCGATAAAGCCGCTCGCCCCCCGGCGTCGCCAGGACCGCGATCCGCCCCGCCCCGGACGCCGCCGCCGCATCCGCCGTCGCCGCGATCATGTCGATGAAGCTCAGGCCCTGCGCCGCGCACACGGCCCGGATCGCCGCTGCCTGGCCATGGGCGGTGTTGCACGGCATGGCGATCACCGCCGCCCCCGCCGCCGCCAGCCCCGCCGCCATCCGGCCCAGCACCGCTTCCGCCTCGCCCGGCCGCGTATTCCTGTCCGGCACTTGCGGGTTCAGATCCATCACGACCCGGATATGGTCCGCATCCCCCTTGGCCGGCGTCAACGCCTGCACCCGCGCCAGAAAGGCCACCGTCGCCGCCGGCCCCATGCCCCCGATGACGCCCAGGACCTTGCTCATGCCACCCTTCCTGAACCGCATCGGTTCGCGTTCGAACGCGCGAAACGCCCCGGCGTCAGCCCGCCAAATCACTCAGCGGACACTCCCGAAATCCGTTAGAATAGGCAAGCAGCCCCTTGGACATCGACGTGAGCGCAAGATGAGACGCCTGCCTGCCATCGCCGCCCTGTCTTTCCTGGCCGCCTGCCAACCTCAAGGGCGCCGCTTTGGAGATCGGATCCCCTGATACGCGGTTTCCGTAACCGCCTGAGCACATGGACCGCTAGATAGCTGACATCCCCGCGACACGCCTGATCTTCGGCCACAGTATCCAGACCCCTATCAGGGCGCAGAACATCAGGACCATCGTCACTGCCATCCGTCCCGCCGACGCATGACGGGTGAGGGCGTCTGCGCTTTCCAAGGCTTGAGCGGCGAACCACAGGACGGTGAAAAAGACGACGAAAAACACCAGGGCGACAGGACTGTTGTTCATCCACCAACCTGCCAGCACCGCGACCAGCGGAATGATCGGCGGGACAGCAAACAGCCATGTCCACGGCGGCATGGGCGCACGGCTCTTCGCCGTCTTGGATACGACGAAGACGGACCAATACCAAAGGCAGGCGGCGGCGATCGGCAAGACGGTCACAAGGCCGCGCACAGGCGGCGGAGCCGTCGTGCCGGACAGGACCATCTGCATGACCAAACCGGCCACGAACAGAGCCGTGAGAAACGCGGGATGTGCGCGCGCGACACGTCGTGAAATCTCAGCCATGCCCGCTGTTAGCGGCATTCTCGAAAAAAACGCAACCGTCGAGCGACTCAATCGCCGCCCCGTCCGATCCGATACGGCCCCGCCCGCCGCGCCAGCCCGCGCCCCTTCCAGCTCAGCCGCACCACGCCTTCGCTCACCAGGACATCCACCGCCGCATGAACCTCCGGCATCGCGTCGCGCCATGCCCCCGTGGCGGCGGCCACGACGCGCGCCACCTCGCTGGGGCAGACGGTGGCGTCCTCGGCGCGGGCGGCGAGCAGCGCCAGCGTCGCCTGGCGCGCGTCCATGACGGGCGCCGCCCTTACAGCGCCCCTTCGATCTCGGTCTGATAGCCGAAAAGCCCCTGCGCCCCGCCGGTGTGCAGGAAGACCACCGTCTCGCCCCGGAACTGACCCGCCCGCGCCAGGGCGATCAGCCCCTTCATCGCCTTGCCGGAATAGACCGGGTCCAGCACGATCCCGTCCAGTCGCGCCGCCAGCGTCAGGGCGTCGATCACCCCCTGATCGATCAGGCCGTAGCCCTCGCCCACATAGTCGCAGTCGGCCACCACCCTATCGCGCGTCACTCGCCCCGGCTGGCCCAGCAGGGCGGCCGTCTCCTCGGCCAGTTTGAAGACGTTCGCCTCCTGCTTCTCCTTGGGCGCCCGCACACCGACGCCCAGCACCGGGATGTCCGCCCCCATGACCGCCAGCCCGGCGACCAGGCCCGCATGGGTGCCCGCGCTGCCCGTCGCTGTCACGATCCGGTGGACCTCCAGATCCATCTCGTCGGCCTGGACCACGATCTCGCGCGCACAATCGACATAGCCCAGGGCGCCGACCGGGTTCGATCCGCCGCCGGGGATCACATAGGGGTTGCCGCCGCGCGCCCGCACGTCTTGCGCCGTCTTCTCAAGCTCGGCGACCATGTCCGTCCCGCCCGGCACGGTGCGGATCGTCGCCCCGAACAGCCGGTCCAGCAGCACGTTGCCATTGCCGACATAGTCGCTGGCCTTCGATCCCGTCCGCTCTTCCAGAATGATCTCGCAGGCCAGGCCGTGGGCGGCGGCGGCGGCGGCCGTCTGGCGCACATGGTTCGACTGCACCGCCCCTTGGGTCACCAGGGTATCGGCCTCCTGCTCGAACGCCGCGCCCAGCAGGAACTCCAGCTTGCGGGTCTTGTTGCCGCCGCCCGCCAGGCCGGTGCAGTCGTCGCGCTTGATCCACAGGTCCAGACCCAGCTCCTCCGACAGCCGGGGCAGCGGCTCCAGCGGCGTCGGCAGATGGGCCAGGCGGATGCGGGCGAAACGGGCGAGATGCATGGGACGAACTCCGTGGGGGTCGCCCTGTCTTAGACGCCTGCGCCGGCTTTGCCGATGGCCCCCAGATGGGTCTGACCGAACGACGCGCCGATCTTGAGCCCATAGCCCAGCATCCGGTCGAACCCGACATGGGCGCCCCAGATCAGCGCGAACGGCGTCAGCGTGGGCGCCAGCCATAACCCGACCAGGCCCAGCACCACCGGACTGACCTCGTTGTGCGCCAGATTATAGGTCCACGCCCCGACGCGGCCGCCGAACAGATAGCCCGCGAACGACAGGTCGGGCGCCAGAAACGCCGCCGCGAACAGCCACCAGGGCGCGCCGATGTGGGAATAAAGCCCCACGCACAAAACCAGGATCGCCAAGCTTTCCAGCCGCAGCCAGTCGCGCATCGGCGGCTTCGTCGTCGTTCCCGTCATCAGGGTCGCTCCATATGTCTCACTTGTGGGACACATGGATATGTCTCATGTATGGGACATGTCAATCCCACCTGCGACGCCCCGTCCCCGCGACCGATCCGGCACCGAAACCGCCATCATCGAGGCCGCCCGCCGACTGTTGCTGCGCGACGGCTGGACCGCGCTGAATGTCCAAGCCCTGGCCGCCGAGGCGGGCGTGGATCGCAAACTGATCTATCGCTACTTCACCGATCTCGACGGCGTGGTCGAACGGCTGGCGGGGCGGCCCGACATCTGGTTGGGCCAGGCCCTGGCCGAACAGCCGCCCTCGACCGCGACCACCTATCGCGCCTTCATGCGTGAATCGGTCCTGGCCTATCTGCACGTCCTTCGCACCCAGCCGCTGGTGCTGCGGATGCTGGCCTGGGAGATCGCCCAGGACACCCCGCTTCTGCGGCGCCTGGAGATGGCCCGGTCCCGGGTGATGCAGGACTGGATGGCTGCGCGGCGCCCCCGGATCGCGATTCCGTCCGAGGGAGATGTGGTCGCCCTGAACGTGGTCGTCCTGGCGGCGGTTCAGCATCTGGCCCTGGCGGCCGACGCGCGGCGCCGGTTCGCCGGGGTCGATCTGGACGACCAGGGCTGGTCCAGGATCGAGGCCGCCATCGACCGCCTGATGCAGGTCTGGCCGGACTGATCGCCCTGGCGACGGACGCGCGGGAGCCAAAGCCCCGTCTCGACCGTTGCCGTCCCATGAGCACCGCCGCCCCGTTCGTGAACCTGGATCGAGAGCGGGCCTATGTGTCGGATCTGGGCCGCGCCTTCGCCGGCGCCCTGGTGTTCAACATCCCGCTTCTGATGACGATGGAGATGTGGGAGCAGGGCGTGGTCATGGACCGCTGGCGGCTGCTGACCTTCATCCTGTCCGGCCTGCCGCTGCTGTACGGCCTGTCCTATTATGCGGGGTTCTCAAAGCGGCGCGGCCTGGTCAATGACGCCCTGGACACGGCCGTCGCCCTGGCGGTCGGCTTCGTCACCGCCTCCCTCCTGCTGATCCTGTTCGGCGTGCTGGAATGGGACGCCCCGCCGCGCGAGGCTTTGGGCATGGTCGCCCTTCAGGCCGTCCCCGGCGCCATGGGCGCGCTCCTGGCCCGGCGTCAACTCAGCGGTGAAGGCGGTGGCGGAGACACGGACGAGGAGGAGGCCTCCTATTTCGGCGAACTGTTCCTGATGGCGGCGGGGGCCCTGTTCTTCGCCCTGAACATCGCCCCGACCGAGGAGATGATCCTGATCGCCTACAAGGCCTCGCCCGCCCACATCCTGGCCCTGATCGGGGTGTCGATCCTGCTGCTGCACCTGATCGTGTTCAAGGCGGGTTTCGCCGGCCAGGAAGAGGCCGACCGTCCCGCCGCCGCCTTCCTGCATTTCACCCTGCCCGGCTACGCCATCGCCCTGGGGGTCAGCCTGTTCACCCTGTTCCTGTTCGGCCGCGTCGACGGCCATTCGGTCGCCGGCGTGGTCCAGACCATGGTCGTTCTGGGCTTTCCCGCAGCCATCGGCGCCGCCGCCGCCCGCCTTCTGGTCTGACCCCCCATGCCCGCAAAGACGAAACGCGCCGCCGCCTCCACGCCCCGCCCGGTGCTTCAATGGGTCATGGCCGGCGTCGGCGCCGCCGTCACCCTGGGCGCCGTCGGCATCGTGGTGTGGGAGGCGCTGCAGCCGTCATCGCCTCCCGCCCTCAGCGCCCGCATCGTCGCGGTCCAGTCCACCGCCGCCGGCCAGGTCGCGACCGTCCGTGTGCAGAACGACGGCGACGACACCGCCGCCGCTGTCGATATCGAGGGCGTCCTGGGCGACCAGACCGCCACCGCGACCCTGGACTACGTCCCCGGCCACGGCCACGCCCGCGCCTACCTCCGCTTCGACGCCGATCCGCGCCCGGCGGCGGTCGCGGTCAAGGGCTGGTCGGCGCCCTGAGACAGGCCTTGAGCAGCGCCCTTCAGGCGGATTGAGCCATCGCGGCCTGCCGCATCCCTTCGACCGCCTCCGCGCTCGAACGGCCCTCGACCACGATCTCGCGCAGCAGGGGCTCCAACGCCGGGGTCACGCGCACGCTGGCCATGGCCCAGCCCGTGAATCGGCGTTCGGCGACAGGGATGCGCTCCATGATCGTCACCGCCTCGTGCCGTGGATCGCCGGCCAGCCGGATCATCAGCCGATCCAGGTCCTGCGCGGCGCCCTCCAGCACCTGCAGGAACCGACCGTCATGGATCATCAAGGCCCCGGTCAGGTTGTCGCGCGCATTGTTGCGCTGCGATGTCGCCAGAATATCCACCTGCATCAGCAGGCTGTCGGCGTCGCCCCTCGCCCGGCTGGTGTAGACGATCCGCTCCAGCGCCAGACCCATGACCGCCCCTCTTGTCCCCGATGAAACGCCGCCGGAACAGCATAGACGGAAAAATAGACGCTACAACAATAACTTATGTCAGATATCGCACATCTCGACTTCCCCCGCCGGCCGCGTTAGGCTGCAGGCGTTCTCCGGGGGGTCGCAATCGAGCGGCTGAGATTGAGGTTTCTCCTCTGACCCGTCGAACCTGATCCGGGTCATGCCGGCGAAGGGATGAGTAACGCTTTCGGTCCTCGCGCCACAGGACCCACGCGCCCGACGTCGGCGGACCTCACACCGTTTGAGGCCGCCATGAACATCCAAGTCACCCCGCCCGCCCTGCCCGAAGAGCCGAATGTGGATCTGGCGCTGAAAGACGCGCGCGAACAGGTGATGAAGGAGACCGGCGCCATCCCCACCGGCGAACGGGCGGGCAGCCGCAAGGTCTATGTCGCGGGCGAACTCTATCCCGACATCCGCGTCCCCTTCCGCGAGGTCGCCGTCCACCCGAGCGCCAACGAGCCGCCGGTGACCATCTATGACTCATCGGGCCCCTACACCGACCCGACCGTCGCCATCGACATCAAGAAGGGCCTGCCCCGCGTGAAGTCGTCGTGGCAGCTGGATCGTGGCGACATCGCCCCCGTCGCGAACCCGCGCGAGGTCAAGCCCGAGGACAACGGCCACGCCAGCGGCCGCCACCTGGCGCCGCGCTTCGACGTCTCGAACCACCGCGTCTTCAAGGGCGTGGAGGGCCGCCCGGTGACGCAGTACGAATACGCCCGCGCCGGCATCATCACGCCCGAGATGGAATATGTCGCCATCCGCGAGAACCTGCGCCGCGAGCAGAACTCCCCCTGCATCCGCGACGGCGAAGATTTCGGCGCCGCGATCCCCGACTTCGTGACGCCCGAGTTCGTGCGGCAGGAGATCGCGCGCGGCCGCGCCATCATCCCGCACAACATCAATCACCCCGAGGTCGAGCCGATGATCATCGGCCGCAACTTCCTGGTGAAGATCAATGCTAACATTGGAAATAGTGCGGTCCTGTCCAGCGTGGACGACGAGGTGGACAAGCTGGTCTGGGCCACCCGCTGGGGCGCCGACAACGTCATGGACCTGTCGACGGGTCGCAACATCCACAACATCCGCGACTGGATCATCAGGAACTCGTCCGTCCCCATCGGCACCGTGCCCATCTATCAGGCGCTGGAGAAGGTGAACGGCATAGCCGAGGACCTGACGTGGGAGGTGTTCCGCGACACCCTGATCGAACAGGCCGAACAGGGGGTGGACTATTTCACCATCCACGCCGGGGTGCGCCTGCCCTTCGTGCCGATGACGGCCAATCGGGTGACGGGCATCGTCTCAAGAGGCGGCTCCATCATGGCCAAGTGGTGCCTGGCCCACCACAAGGAGAGCTTCCTCTACGAGCATTTCGAGGACATCTGCGACATCATGCGGGCCTATGATGTCAGCTTCAGCCTGGGCGACGGCCTGCGCCCCGGCTCCATCGCCGACGCCAATGACGAGGCCCAGTTCGCCGAGCTGCGCACCCTTGGCGAACTGACGAGAATCGCCTGGGCCAAGGGCTGCCAGGTCATGATCGAGGGCCCCGGCCACGTGCCGATGCACAAGATCAAACAGAATATGGACGAGCAGCTGAAGCACTGCCACGAGGCGCCCTTCTATACGCTTGGCCCCCTGACCACCGACATCGCGCCCGGCTATGACCACATCACATCGGCCATCGGCGCGGCCATGATCGGCTGGTTCGGCACGGCCATGCTCTGCTACGTCACGCCCAAGGAGCATCTGGGCCTGCCGGATCGTCAGGACGTCAAGGACGGCGTCATCACCTACAAGATCGCCGCCCACGCCGCCGACCTGGCCAAGGGCCACCCCGCCGCCCGCCTACACGACGACGCCCTGTCACGCGCCCGGTTCGAGTTCCGCTGGGAGGATCAGTTCAACCTGGGCCTGGACCCCGAAACCGCCCGCAAATACCACGACGCCACCCTGCCCAAGGAGGCCCACAAGACCGCCCACTTCTGCTCCATGTGCGGCCCCAAGTTCTGCAGCATGAAGATCAGCCAGGACATCCGCCGCGATGCCCAGGCCCAGAATGATGCGGGCGGTTCGCTGACGGAGGCCGAAGCCGGCATGGCGGAAATGAGCGCGAAGTTCCGCGCGGGGGGCGGGGTTGTGGAGGTGAAGGTGTAACTTCGCTACGCGTTGCCGGGGGAGCCGATTTCAATCTAGGGTGTGCGGTCAAAGGGGGACAAATCGTGGCCTTGCCAAAATCCTATCTTACCAGCACCAAAAATCTCGCGGCGCTTCTCGAAGCGATGAAGACTGCGCAGGCACCAGATACGTTCAATCTGAAATTTCTGGAGGGGCTTGGTTTTCCCTCCAGCAATGACCGGCTGGTTGTGGGAGTGCTTGTGGCTCTGGGTTTTCTTTCCCAGGATAAAAAGCCCACAGATCGATACTTTAGATTTCTCGACCAAACCCAGTCGGCGGTTGTTCTGGCGGAGGGAATTCGCGAAGCATACGATGACCTCTTTAAAGTTAATACAAGCGCTCAGAAGCTCAGCCGTTCTGAGGTCATAAACAAGTTTAAGACACTTAGTCAGGGACAGCTGTCTGAGTCCGTTCTTGATAAGATGGCACTTACATTTAGCGAGCTTGTCAAGCTTGCTGATTTTGAAACGAAGGCTGCAACAACCCTAACTGAGCCTTCAGAGATTGTCGCACCGGATACAGAAGTTCAGAGGAGCGAATCTCGTTCCCCTTCATCGTCCCGGTCGCTAGGCGGCTTGCACTACAATATACAAATAATACTGCCTGAAAGTCGCGACCCAAAAGTATACGACGCTCTATTTAGAAGCCTAAAAGAGCACATTTTATGAAAGACATCGAAGCTTACAGCTTCGTTTATCGAGGAATGTTGACGCAAGAAGCCTTGGACTCGGCAGGCCGAACCAAGCCGCGCACTTCCGAAATGGATGACGCAGAAATAGGCATTCTCCTTTCTTTGAACGTTCTTAATGAAGACCTGGTCGCCGATGCTAGAGGCATGGCTATTGTCTATACAGCCGTGGCTGCGTTCGAGAACTCGGTGCGGAACTTGGTCTCCGCGACCCTTCTTGAGTCAAAGGGAGCCAATTGGTGGGCAGAATGCGTATCGGAAAAAATCCGATCCGCTGCAGAAAAACGGCTGGAGGAAGAAAAGAAGGTCCGCTGGCATGTTCAAAGAGGCGAAGACCCCATTCAGTTCACGATGCTTCCTAATCTTCTGAATATCATTCGCCAAAACGAAGAATGTTTCGAGCCATTTATACCCGATTTAGATTGGGCGGCTTCGATATTTGACGTGATTGAGAAGTCGCGTAACGTAATAATGCATAGCGGTCAGCTCAGTCGCCGGGATGTCGCGAGGTTAGGGACACATCTTCGAGATTGGTCCACCCAGATTACGGTTTAGAGCCATCCTCGAATGTGAATCGTCGTTATGCCCACCCTCGTCCTCCTCGCCGGACCGAACGGATCCGGAAAGACCACCTTCATCAACCGCTTCCTGCGTCAGCGGGCGGAGGCGTTTCGGTTCGTGAACCCGGACGCGGGGGCGTGATCCCCTCCTTTCGTCATCCTCCGGCAAGCCGCGCAGCGGCGCAGACCGGGGGACCCAGCGGCGCGCGAGAGCGCGACCCGAAGGGCGGCGCGTAGCTGCCAACCTGGTGCGAGCCGGGACCTTTCGACATCGTGCGGTGGATGCATCGCCTTCGGCGCCGCTGGGTCCCCCGGTCGCTTCGCGCCGGAGGATGACGAAAGACAGGGACCTGTTAGATTGGGGGCCGCGATGAACAAGATGCTGATCGATCACGAAACCGCACTGAAGGCCGCGCGCCGCGCCGCCGAGATGGCGAAGCATGGCACGCGCGAGGAGCAGTCCGGCAAGTTCCTGCCGCCGCCCGGCTGGAAGGGGCATCTGGTCACCGCCGCCGACGCCGCACCCTCGCGCCGGAAGACGCGCGCCTAGGTCTCCCCCTCCCCTCGAGAGCGGGGCGGATGAACGGCTGGTCCGCCTTCCTATGCACGATGCGCCTGCTCGGCCCGTTGAAATCCCTCGCCTTTCGGCAAAATGTGCGGCCCCAACCTATCACGGTTCCGGGCGGGGTTAGACTGAGGGGGCGCTCCGTTTCGGGGGCGTGGGCCAGGGGCTGAAGACGCAGATGGACAGCAACGCACCCCGCATCATCGCGCGCGGCGAGTGGGAGCAGAACGAGTTCGGGGACCTGTCCTACATTCCCCGGCACAAGGCGCCGCCGATGGGCGACGCGCGCGGCAATATCGGTCCCTGGCAGGAGGGGCGCGATCCCGACGACCTGCCGGTCGACGAATATGTCCCCGGCGCCCCGACCGATCCGGCGGTCGCCGCCGCGATGGCGGAAATCATGGCCGCGCGGGACGCGGCCGGGGCCGAGATCATGGCCGCGCGCGATGCAACCGGGGCCGGGTCGCGCGGCGGCTATGTCCGGGCGTCAGAGGCCGCGTGGCAGGCGGCGGCGAAGGACTATCTGGCGGGCGCCAGCGCCGAGACGGTCAGCGCCCGTTACGGCATGGCGGTCAGCACCTTTCGCGCCCGCGCCGCCGAGGAAGGCTGGCGGCGTCGGGACCAGCCCGACCCCGCCCCTCTGGATGATCGCGCGCCCGACGCTGACCTGCCCGCCGACCTGCCCGACCCCTTTGACGACGAACCGGCCGATTTCGCCGCCATGGCCGATCAGGCGCGGGCGCGGCTGAACCGGGCGGTCCAGGCCGGGCGCGCGCTGGAGGCCGCCCGCTGGATGCGGCTGCACCTCAGCCTGTCGGCCCTGGCGCGCCGGACGGAGGACGACGCGGCGCCCCCGCCCCCTGCCCCGCCGCCGCCTGAACCGAAGGAACCCGACCTGCTCGACCGCGCCGGCGCCGTCGCGCGCGAGATCGGCGTCATCGCCCGCGCGGCCATGGCCCTGACGCCCGGCGATATCGCCGGCCGCGACGCCCTGATGGCGCGTGTGGAGGCGCTGGACGACCTGAAGCCGTCGCCAATTTCAGACGATGTGCACACATTGGACGGTGTTTTTGTTCAGCCGCCGTCCGCGACCCGGCCGCCGTGATCGTCTCCGCCCCGCCGCGCAGGACGGAGGCGGTTCTCAGCCCTCCGACGCGATCTGTCGCAGCGCCTGTTCGAACGCCTCGGGCGGCTGGCCGCCCGAGATCAGATATTTGCCCTCGACCACCACGGCCGGGACCGAACTGACGCCGCGCGACCGCCACAGTTCCTCGGCCTGGCGCACCGCCTGGGCGTAGCGGCCCGAGGCCAGCACCTCGCCCGCCTCGGCCCGGTCCAGGCCCGCCGTCTCCGCCGCCTCGGTCAGGACGCGGGCGTCGGTGATGTTCTTGTTGTCGGTGAAATGGGCGGCGAACAGGGCCTGTTTCAGCGCCTTCTGCCTGTCGGGCGCGGTCTCGTGCGCCCAGTGCAGCAGGCGGTGGGCGTCGAAGGTGTTCCAGATACGGCTGTCCGGCCCCATCCGCATGTCGAAGCCGACCGCGCCTGCCCGCTCGCGGATCATGGCGCGGTTGGCGGCGGACTGTTCGGGGGTGGATCCGTATTTGCGGGCGATGTGTTCGCCGATGTTCTCGCCCTCGGGCGCCATCTGGGGGTTCAGCTCGAACGGCTGGAAGGCGATGTCGGCGGCGATCCCCTCGGCCTTCAGCGTGTCCAGCGCGGTCTCCAGCCCGCCCAGCCCCACCACGCACCAGGGGCAGACCACGTCGGAGACGAAGTCGATCTTGAGGGTCTTGGTCATCGGCGGCGGCCTTCTGGAACAGCGAGTGTTGCGAAGGATATGGCGACGCCCGGCCGGGCGACAAGGGCTATCCCAGCTTCAGGTCTCGGGGCGGCCGGATGCGCCGCCAGCGCGCCTCCACGAAGGCGAAGGCGCCGAAGGCCATCAGCCCCGCCGCCGTCAGCCCCAGGATCACCGAGCCGCCCGGCTGGGCCTCCAGCGCGTCCAGGGCCGCCGCCGTCGTCGTCACCTCGCCCGATCGCGCATGAAGCCCCGCCAGCACCACGAACACCCCCAGCGGCAGATAGGCGAAGCCCCGCGCCGCGTATCCCGCCCGCGCCAGGGCGGTGGCCGTCCCGCAGAAGGCCTTGGGACAGGCCAGGGCGTCGTCGAAGTCGTCGCGGAAGGCCCTGACGATATTGCCGACGCCGACACCCAGCACCGTCAGCCCCGCCCCGATCAGCAGCGCCTCGCCGAACGGCAGGGCCAGAAGGGCGGCGGCCTTCTCCTGGTTCTCGGCGACGCTCTCGGCCTGGGCGGAGGAGGCGTCGGTCGCCTCGGCGAACTCGTCCAGATACTCGAACACCCCCGACGCCAGCACGCCGTAGAACAGGCCGCTGACGGCCTGGCCCGCCCGCGTGGTCCAGCCCTTCAGGTCCGCCCCCTCATGGTCGGCGTCGAACACCGCCTGCAGTACGCGCCAGCCGACGAAGGCCCACAGGCCCAGGCCCAGCAGCACCAGCCAGACCTTGCCGAACGGCTGTTCCGCCAGCCAGCCCGCCGCCCCGCTGGTCCCCACCGCCTCTCCGATCCGGTCGGTCGCGGCCAGAAGCGTCAGGGCGCCCGCCGACAGATAGACGAAGCCGCGCGCCCCATATCCGATCCGCGCCGCGCCCTCGATCAGGACGTGCAGGCGGGGCGTGCGGCGCGCCGGGGGCCAACGGCGGCGAACGGTGCGGCCCAGGCCGGCGGCGGCGCGTCTCAGGCTTTCAACGGCGGTCATCGGGTCTCCGGCGGCGCGAAGCCCCTGAACGCCGCCGCGCCGGCAAAGGCTCCCGTCCGTCGCGCGTCAGCTCTGGGCCGCCGGCAGCTCCAGCACCGCCTTCAGCCCGCCCATGTCGCTGTCCGCCAGGGTCAGCCGACCGCCGTAGGCGCGGGTCAGGTCGTCCACGATCGACAGGCCCAGGCCCGACCCCGGCGCACTCTCGTCCAGCCGGGCGCCGCGCTGCATGACCGTGTCGCGCTGGTCGGCGGGCAGGCCCGGCCCGTCGTCCTCGACCACCAGGATCATCTGTCCCAGGCCGCTGCCGCCGGCCGAGACGCGCACACGGCGTCGGGCGAACTTGGCGGCGTTCTCGATCAGATTGCCCAGGATCTCCTGCAGGTCCTGCCGCTCGCCCAGGAAGGCCAGGTCGTCCGGTGCGCGCCAGTCGATCTCGACCCCCTTGGTGCGGAACACCTGTTCGATCATGACCGCCAGTTCGTCCAGCACCTCGGGCACCGGCGTCGTCTCGCCCAGGCCGTGGGCGGCGCGGGCGGCGGCGCGGGCGCGGCGCAGGTGGTGATCCACCTGGCCCTGCATGACCTGGGTCTGGCGGCGCACCAGTTCGGGCAGTTGCCCCTCCTGCGTCCCCGCCTCGGCCAGCATGACCGAGATCGGCGTCTTCAGCGCGTGGGCCAGGTTGCCGACATGGGTGCGCTGGCGCTCCACCACCTCCTGATTATGGTCCAGCAGGCGGTTGACCTGTTCGGCCAGGGGCTGGATCTCCAGCGGATAGGACCGGCCGATCCGCGCCGACCTGCCCTTGCGCACGTCCGCGATCTCGTCGCGCAGGTCGAACAGGGGCCGCAGGCCGATCCGCACCTGGATGAAGACCGCCGACACCAGCCCCAGCCCCAGGATCAGCAGGGCGATCCAGGCGACATGGGCGAACTGGCGCGTGTCGGCGTCCACCTCGGACCGGTCCACGGCGGCGATGAAGATGATCGGATGCTCGTGCCGGGGGATGGACTTCATGCTGGCGGCGACTCGAAGCGGCTCGCGCGTCTCGGCGTCGTCCTTGGGGCCGGTCGTGTTGAAGGTGATGACGTCGCCGAAGGCCGCATCCAGCCGCCGCGGCAGGTCCGGCGGCAACGCCAGATCATAGCGCCACAGCGAGTTGGAGCGCGCCAGATTGACCAGACGCCCGTCCGGCCGCACCTCCAGGATCTGCCAATATTTGCCCGACAGCAGGCGCAGGGTGCGGGCGTCCTGGATCTGAGGCGACACATCGCCGGGCGGGGTGCGGCTGGCGGCGACCACGATCTCGTCGATGGTCTCGTTCAGGGTGGCCCCCAGTCGCCGCAGGGCCGACTCCTGAAAGGCCTGGGTCAGCACCAGGGCCGCGATCACCAGGGCGACCAGGATCCATGCCGAGGCCAGCCAGATCAGCCGGCGCGTCAGCGACCGGCCCGGCCGCCCGAACCATCGCCCCCAGTCCAGACGTTTCGCGACCGGCGCCTCGGTCACGCTGGTTCGGATTCGCCCGCCAGCGGCGTCAGCCGGTATCCCAGGCCGCGCACCGTCTCGATCCGGTCAGGCCCCACCTTCTTGCGGACCCGGCCGATGAAGACCTCGATGGTGTTGGAATCCCGGTCGAAATCCTGGTCGTACAGATGTTCGACCAGCTCGGTCCGGCTGATGACGCGGCCCTGATGCATCATCATGTGATGCAGCAGCCGGTACTCCAGCGACGTCAGCCGCAACGGCTCGCCGTTGACGCTGGCCCGCGCGGCGCGCGGATCGAGCCGCAAGCCCCCGCACGACAGGGTCGCCGAGGCGATGCCCGCCGAGCGGCGCAGCAGGGCCCGCAGACGCGCCAGAAGCTCTTCGGTATGGAAGGGTTTGGTCAGATAGTCGTCGGCCCCGGCGTCGAAACCCGCCACCTTGTCCGACCAGGCGCCGCGCGCCGTCAGGATCAGGACCGGCGTGGTCTTGCCCTCGCGCCGCCAGCGCTCCAGCACCGACACCCCGTCGATCTTGGGCAGGCCCAGGTCCAGAACGATGACGTCATAGGGCTCGTTCTCGCCCAGATAATGGGCTTCCTCGCCGTCCGGGGCATGGTCCACCGCATAGCCCGCGTCGCCCAGCGCCGCCTTCAGCTGACGCGACAGGTCCGCGTCGTCCTCGACCAAAAGCACGCGCATCAGTTGGGCCTGCGTCGTTGAGTGTTGTCGGGACCACCCTGGCGGGCCTGGCCCGTCTGGCCGTCGACGACGACCTCGCGCACGCGCCCGTCGCGTTCGACCAGGACGGAGTAGTTGCCGTCGCGGCGCGGCTGGGTGTCGATGGGACGGCCGCCCCCGGCCTCGCCGCCGCGACGGCGCGCCTCGTCGGGACTGACGCGCGGGCCGCGATCCTGCGAGCGCGGGTCCTGATCGCGGGATTGGGCGGCCGCCTGCGTCGTCAGGGCAGGCGTGACGGCCAGGGCCATGATCAAGGCCATGACCAGGCTTTGGGCGGCGACGATGAAACTGGCGGGTTTGCGGGACATGGCGACCGATCTAGCCCCCTTCATCTGAACGGGTGCTGAATGCCTCGTATAGGTCAACCGACGCCGCGCGCCAAACCGGGGATCGCGCAAACCTGTCGATCCGGCCACCCCGTCGATGGCCCAGTCCTATCACCGGCCGACGCCGCCGCATCATGGCCCCCATCAGCCCGGCCATGGCGCCTGGCCGCCGATCGACGCCCGCCAGGCCAATCTGGATCGCCGCATCGACCGGGGCGTCCGCACCGGCCAGCTCAGCCGCCGCGAAGCCGTCCGCCTGCGCGGCGAGTTCAACAGCCTGCTGCGGCTGGAAGCCAACTACCGCCGGGGCGGCCTGACCGCCTGGGAGCGCGCCGACCTGGACCGCCGCTTCGACCGCCTGTCGGCCCAGATCCGCCACCAGCGCGGCGACCGCGACCACTGGCGCGGCTAAAACCTCAGGACAGACCCTTCGGCAGATCAGCGCGCCCCGGTCGACACGGCCGGGGCGCGCGTCGTCGCGCGAGCCTGGGCCAGTTCGCGGGCGGCTATGGCGAAGTCGGCCTGGAAGGCCGGGTCGGCCTTCAGGGCGGCGAACAAGGCCGCGCCGACGATGCGGCCGGCCTCGACGTCGCTGGCGTAATGGACGCCGCAGATCGCCCGGCTGTCGCCATAGGCCAAACCGCGCGCCAGGATCTGGTCGGCCCGGTCCGGGGCCATTTCGGACAGGACCAGCGCCCAGGCCCAGCCCAGGGCCGAATGGCCGGATGGATAGGAGCCGCTGGCCGCCAGCCAAGGCTCGGGCGCGAAACAGGTCTCGGCCGGCTCGGCCACGAAGGGGCGCGGACGGGTGAAGCCGCGCTTGGCCGGGGTCTGGATCGTCTCCAGGTCGCCCAGCATCCGCCCCAGCAGCCGCGTCAGGGTCGGCATCCGTTCGGGAAGGAAGGCGACGCCCAGCGCCTGGTCGAACACGCGCGGCGCGGACGGGGTCTCGATCTCGTTGTCCGCGCGCGCCTGGTCCCAGCGGGCGGTCCCCTTCAGGGCGCGGGTGGCGCGGTAATAGGCCAGGTCGTCCTGCGCCCTCAGCGATCCGGCCTCGGGCGGCGGCGGCAGGAAGGCGGAGGCGTCGGGCGCATGCGCCTCGTCCAGGTAACCGCGCGGGTGATCGCGGAAGCCGGTCCAGAAGACAGGGTTTGGCGCAGGCGCCGAGGCGCAGCCGACGAGGGTCAGGGCCAGGGCGGCCGCCGTCGACCGGCGACCCAAGAGGGAAAGACGCATGGACACTCTGAAACTCTCGGGAAATCAGGCGACCTGGGCGCCGGGACGGCCGTCCTCGACGACCCAGGTCTTCAAGGTGGACAGCGAGGCCTTGGGATCGCGCACGTCGCTGACGGCCTGATAGCGGGCGGTCATTCGCTGGGGCGTGACGTCCATCGACATGTAGCCCCGCACGCGGCTGTCGAAGAATTTGATGTGCGGATTGGCCGGCATGGCCGCCATAAGACTGTCGTAGGGCGGCCCGCCCGATGTGATGGAGGTGCCCACGAACTCGGTCGCGACGACAGGCGAACGCTCGTCGCGGCTGTCCAGCAGGACGTCGTTGGTCCAGAAGGAATGGTAGTCCCCGGCCAGCACCACCGGATTGCGCGGCTTGATCGTGTGCAGCGCCTGGGTCATGCGGTCGCGCGCGGCGGGGAAGCCATCCCAGGTGTCGGTCCAGTAGCGGGTCTCGCCATTGGGGTCCTCGAACCGCAGACCGGCCATGACCAGGTCCTGGCCCAGGATGTTCCAGCGCGCCTCGGCGCCCGCCAGGCCGTCGTACAGCCAGCGCTCCTGCTCGAAGCCCAGGAAGGTGCGCGACGGGTCCAGGCGGTCCAGGCACTGGGCGTCGGCGACGATCTGGCCCTTGGCGCCGCCCTCGTCGACGCAGGCCCCGCGCGAGCGATACTGGCGTCCGTCCAGCATGAAGAACTCGGCCAGCCTGCCATAGCGGACGCGCTTGTGGATCGGCATCTGCAGGCGGCGATCCAGCCGGGTGCGACGGATCGGCATGGCCTCGTAGAAGGCCTGATAGCCGGCGGCGCGGCGGCGCAGGAAATCGTCGGGCCGGCCGCCCTTGTCGGGCCAGACGCCGGAATAGTTGTCCAGCACCTCATGGTCGTCCCAGACGACCAGACAGGGCGCCGCCGCGTGCAGGCGTTGCAGGTCCGCGTCGGTCCGATGCAGCGCATAGCGGTTGCGATAGCCGGCCAGGGTGGTGGCGTCCTCGAACCCGTAGGGCCGCACGATATTGGCCGCCCGCGCCCCGGTGCGGGTGTATTCGTAGATGTAGTCGCCCAGGAACAGGGTCAGGTCCGGCGCCTCGTCGGCCATATGGCCATAGGCGCTGAAATAGCCGACCTCCCAGTTCGAGCAGGAGGCGACGGCCAGCTTCAGCCGATCCACCTCCGCATTCGGCGCCGGCGCCGTGCGGGCCAGACCGACCGGGCTGCGCTGGCCGGCGGCGGTGAACCGATACCAGTAGGGGCGGCCGGGGGTCAGGCCCTGGACCTCCACATGGACCGAATGGGCGGCGGCGGCCTCGGCCGTGACCTGGCCCGAGGCGACGATGCGGGAAAAGCCCTCGTCGGCGGCGACATCCCAGCGCACCGGCATGGACGCGCCCAGACCGCCCTGTCCGTCAGCGGCGACCGGATCGACGGCTAGCCGGGTCCACAGCACGAAACCGTCCGGCCACGGATCGCCGCTCGCGACGCCCAACGGGAACAGATAGGCGCCGCCCGCCTGGGCTCGGCCGAAACGCAGCACGACGGGGGCGGCGACCAGCCCCCCGATCAGGGCGCGGCGAGAAAAGCCCGTGTTCAGAACACTCATCGACCCGCGCTCCCCGCAGCGGCGCCCGGGCCGAATCGGGCGCGGAAATCGTGCAGGCGGATGACGAAGTCGTCGCTGGCGACGAAGTCGGCGTCGCTCATCCGGGGCTGTTCGTTGGCCTTATAACGGCGGGCGTATTCCGGCTGGTCCGACGCATACTGACGATAACGGGTCGAATAGGCGCGAACCCGCACCGTTGGCGTCTCGCCGGTCATGTCGAAGGCCATCAGCCGCATCCAGCCGTCGCCGATTCCCGGCGCGCGATCCGGCGCCAAGCCTGCGTCCAGCGCGGTCTGATTGCGGTCCTGATAGTCAGACAGCAGTTGATAGACGGCGCCGCCCTGGCGGTTGAGATCGGAGCGGAAGGCCTGGCCGTTGTGGTGGCCGCTCAGCACCATGAAGATCTGCGGATTGCGGGCGATCAGCTTGTCCCACACCCCCTGGGCGTCGTTGTCGAACGGGTCCAGGGCGTGCAGATCGACCACCGGATGGGCGCGGCGCTGGCCGGTCTTGTCGATGAAGTCGTGGGTGGTGATCAGGGTCGGCAGGCCCGGATGGGCGTGGATGACCGTCTCGGCCCATTTCAGGCTGGCGTCAGACGGAGCCATCTGCAGGCCGATATGCAGGAAGCGATAGCCGCCCGCCTCGAACACCTGGGCGCTGTCGGCCCCGCCGTCGTGCGAAGCCACATACCAGGGGCGGTCTTTGAAGAACTTCGTCTCGGCCCCGAAGGCCTGGTTCCAGGCGGTCAGGCCGCCGATGTGAATCATGCCCAGGCGGCGCAGGTCGCCGGCCGGCGCGGTCAGGTCTTGAGGCCATTGTTCATCCCACCACTGACCGTCGTAGTCGTGATTGCCCGACACCACTGAAAACGGCAGGACGCCGTCGATGCGGTCATAGGCGGCGATGGAGGCCGGAATCTCGACCGTACGCACGCCCTCGGCAATCTTGTCCAGATTGGCGCCGCCGGGCGCAGGGCGGGGACGAAAGCCGCGCGCCGCATGGTCGGGGTCGATGGCCACGACCGGATGCTGCCACACGTCGCCGACGGCGGTGGCGAAGACGATGTCGCCGCCGCGCGAAACGGCGTGGTCGGCGATGAACTGCAGCTGTTCGGTCATCATGTCCCGCGCGTCGAAGGGAAAGCCCGCCGCGCGCTGATGGGTGAAATCGGCGTAGTTCTGGGTGTCGGGAATGACGGCGATGGTGAACCGGCCCGGCGCCGGCTGGGCCACGGCCGCGCCCGAGGCCAGGGCGATCCCGCCCGCCAGAAGGGCGCAGGTCAGGCGTTTCCAGATAGTCTGCACGGCGCGGTCTCCCGGCGAAAGGACGGGCTTCGGCCTGACGACCGAAGCCCGGGTTGGATCAGTAACGATAGCTCAGGCGCACGCCCCAGGTGCGCGGCGGATTGGGCGAACCCGTCGCCGCCGAGATGAAGCGGTTGCGCGATTCCTCGGAGTAGGAATCCGTCAGATTGTTCACATAGACGCCGAACGCATAGTTCCCGTTCATCGGCCGCGCCGTAACCCCGGCGTTGACCAGCCAGTAGGAGTCGATGATCGAGTTGGATGAGGTGGAGAACTTCTCGTCGCGGAAGGCGTAGTTGGTCTGCGCCTCCACGCCCCAGTCGCCCATCCGCCAGTCGTAGGCGACCGAACCCTTGTAGTCCCATTTGGGGAAGGGCAGCCGCTCGCCGGCGCGGTCGCTGTAGATGATGGTGTTGTACTGGCCCGTCGCCGGGTCCTTGGCCGCCTCGGTCGCGGTCGAGTTGACGAAGAAGAACTCGTCGTATTCGCCGTATTTGTAGGCCAGGGCCTGGGTGATGGTCAGGTTGGGCAGGGGCCGCCACACCGCCTCGATCTCCGCGCCCTGGATGTGGGACTTGGGCACGTTGATCATCCGACCGACGCGCCCGGTCTGGGTGTAGAGCACGCCCTGCAGCTGCTGGTCGCGGTAGTCGTAGTAGAAGGCGGCCGCGTTGAACTGCAGCTTGCGGTCCCAGAAGCTGGACTTCACCCCGGTCTCATAGGCGATCAGCTCTTCGAACTTGAACGGCTCCAGCTGGTCCGGCAGGCCGCTGTTATAGGTGGTGAAACCGCCCGACTTCACCCCGCGCGAGACGTTGGCGTAGGTCAGGATGTCGTCGCTGATCGTGTATTCGACGCCCAGCTTCCCGGTCCATTCGCGCATCGACTGCGACTTCGACGCGGTGGCCCGCACCGAGGGGTTGGGGGCCAGGATCTCGGTCTTGAAGTTGTTCAGCTCGCGGCTTTCGTCCTCGTAGCGCAGGCCCCCGACCAGGGTCAGGCGGTCGTTCAGCCTGTAGTCCAGGTTTCCGAACACGCCCGTCGTCTCGACTTTCTGGCCGTAGGTGGTGCTCATGTAGAAGCCCAGGGTGCGGGCCTGCGAGAAGTCGGAGTAGAAGCCGCCGTCCACGCTTTCGTTGGCGTGATAGACGCCGGCCAGCCACTGGGCGCGGCCGCCGGTCGGCGAGGCCAGACGGACCTCCTGCGACGAAGTCTTGATGTCGTTGAAGAAGAAGGTGCCGGCCTCGTTGGACGCGGTGGCGTCCCAGTCGTTGAACTCGTTGCGGTCGAAGGTCTCATAGCTGGCGATGGCCGTCAGGGTCGCCCAGGTCAGATCCTGGTTCAGGCGCAGGCTGACGCCCTTGCCCTCGTTGTCGCGGAACGGCTTGGCGTTGGGCGAGGCGCCGATCAGCTGGGCGAAATAAGGGCTGATGCCCCAGCCGGTGATGCGGTGCGCGGTGTCGATCGGATAGACCCGGCCGCCGCCTGCGGTAAAGGGGCTGGTGATCAGCCGCAGGCCCCGGCCGTCCGACTGGTCGCGGCTGTAGTGCAGGTTCAGGTCGATGTCGGTCTGGGCCGTCGGGGTCCAGTTGACGCGCAGGCGGGCGGCCTTGGTGTCCTTGTCGCCCAGGCTTTCGCCGGTGTCGCGGTTGTATTGCCAGGCGCCGCCCGATTCCGCCGCCACCGACAGGCGCGCCGTCAGGTTCTCAGCGACGGGCCCCGACAGATAGCCCTCCAGCTTGGCCGCGTCATAGCTGCCGTAGCTCAGGTTCAGGCCGGCGGCGACATGGTCGGTCGGGGCGTTGGTGATCACGCTGACGGCGCCGCCGGTGGTGTTGCGGCCGTAAAGCGTGCCCTGCGGCCCGCGCAGCACCTCGACGCGGGCGATGTCGTACAGCAGACCTTGCGTCATCACGCCGTAAGGATAGGCCACCTCGTCGACATAGATGCCCACGGTCGAGGTGTTGTTGGCGGCGTAGTCGGTCAGGCCGACGCCGCGAATGCGGAACTGGGGCTGGCCGCCGCCCAGCTGGCTGTCGACCTCCAGGCTGGGCACCGAGTTCTCCAGGTCGTTGACCGTCTGGATGTTGCGGTCGTCCAGCGCCTCGCCCGAGATGACGGTCAGGGCCAGGCCGACCTTCTGAGAAGATTCGGCGCGGCGCTGGGCCGTGACGATGACGTCGTCGACCGATGCGGTCGCAGCCTCGGACTGGATTTGGGCGACGGCGGGCAGGGCCGCCAGGGTGAGCGCGGCGACCGAGGCGCCGAGAAGAAGACGTTTCATTTTGACCATCCATCGGGCGACGCGCGGGGCCCCGCCCTCGCGTGTCGATGTGTTTCGGGATGTCGCCGAACAGCCGCCTGATCCACGCTTGGGTCGAGACGCGCGCGGCCCGGGGGAGACGAGCCTGGAGCGTCTTCGTCGCGTCGGAAAAACAACTGTTCGACAACGATGCCGCAATAGGCCGCGCGAACGATGCTTTTGTGACGCTTGTAGGAACTGTTTTTGTCAGATGGCGGCCCGCCAGCCGCAACAGGATAGTAACGCGCGTTCTACTACTCTACGCGCGCAACCAGCAGGCTGGCCGCCGCCTTCAGGGCGTCTTCGTCAAGCGCCCGACCGCGCCCGCAGGCCAGCAGGGCCTCGGCCTTGACCCACAGGGCGAACCGGGTCGCCGCCAGACGGTTGAGGTCGAAATCGGCCGGCCAGACGCCTGTTCGCTTGTAGTAGGTGCCCCCGCCCTCCGGCCCGCGCAGCAGCATGGCCAGGTCGCGCAAGGACGGATCGCGCCGGGCCTCGATGCAAATGCTGGCGATCAGACGGGCGTATCGGACATAGAAGCCTTCCGCCTCGCGCCCGATGGCCACGGTCGGCGCCATGATGGCGGCCCAGCGATCCAGATCGACGCCGGCCGGATCGCCGTCCGGCGTATGGCCGGCCAAATGCCCCGGCATGTCGCGGAACACGCTGTGCCAGACCGCGTCCAGCACGAAATGGCGCATGTCCGGCCAGTGATAGGCGATGGTCGAGGTCGAGGTCGCGGCCACGGCGCTGACCGAGCGATTGGTGATGGCGGTGATGCCGCCGGCCAGAATCTGGTCCGCCGCGATGTCCAGCAGCTTGCGCCGCATGGCCTCCGGCTCGGCGTCCCCCGCGGGCGCCTGGGGCAGGACCATGGCGTCGCGATACCAAAAGGTCGCCGTAGGCGGACCATCGGCGAGGCCGAAGGCGCGGTCGATCATCGCCCCCAACCCCTCGGCGGCGACGACGCCATAGTCCGCCCGGCCGCGAAGCGCGCCCGCATAGTATTGTTCGAACGTCAGCCAGGCGACCAGGGGCTCCACGAACCCGTCCAACCGCGCATCGCGCGCCAGATGCCGACGCCAGGCGTCGCAGCGCATGGCGTGCCAGCGACCCACCATGTCACGCTGCTCCGGGGCCGGCTCGGCGTCCAGCAGCAGGGCCTCCCAGATGCGGGCGAACCCCGCGTCGTCCGCCACCCGATGCCCCAGATAGGTCTGGGCCAGGGCCAGCAGGCCGTCGCGCGCCAGCGGCAGACCCGCCACCGAGCCGAAGAAGGCGTCGTGAAAGGCCGCATCGCGCCGCAGCGCCTCCTCGCCCACGGCCTGGATCAGGCCGGACTTGGCCCCGAACAGATTGACGATGACGGTGGTGCTCTTGCCCACCGCCTGGGCCAGGTCGCGCAGCGTCAGGCTGTGCAGCCCCTCCGCCGAGGCCCGCTCGATGGCCGCGTCCAGAATGAGCGCGGCTTCGACGGCGCGACTGTGGCTCTGGCTGATCGACATGGGTCCTTAGGCCGAAGTGCGCGGAAAGGCGTCATGTCATGCGGGGTCGGGGCGTTGCGATCAAGCCTGCCGACGAAACAGTCCGACGACCACGACGGCCGAGGCGAAGCAGGCGGCGGCGGCGATGTACAGTCCCCGGACGTCGATGTCGGCGCGCTCCAGGATCAGGGCGGCGATGGGCGCCAGGGCCTGAGGCAGGGCCACCGCCAGATTGTTCAGCCCCATGTCGCGCCCCCGGTTCTCCCGCGAGGGCAAGGCGTCGGCCATCAGCCCCATCTCTACGGAGCCATAGGCGCCCTGGCCCAGACCATAGGCGGCGAAGGCGACCACGGCGACGATCCAGGACTGGGTCAGGGCCAGGACCAGGGTCGCGCCGCACAGAAGCGCAGCCCCCAGCAAGGCGACCGGCTGGCGGCGCCGGATGCGCCGACCGAACACCGCGACCAGTCCGGCGACGATCACGACCCCGCCGAAGCCGACGCCGGTCAGCAGGGCGTGGGCGCTTTCGGGCGTGCGGCCGGCCCACCCCACCGCATCGGTGATGAAGTAAAGCAGATAGACGCTGACCAGCGCATATCCCGTCGCGATCAGCAGCCGGCAGGTCCAGACGACGACGAAGTTGCGCGATCGGAACGGATCGAAGAACGCCCCGCCCTCGGCGGCCGGTTTGGGCGCCTCGCTCTGCGGACCCTCGGTCGAGGCCGGTTCGTCGAAGACGATCAGGAACAGGGCGGCGGCGGCCAGCAGAATGCCGCCCAGCAGCGCCAGCCGCCCCGGCTCGTGCTGCGGCCCCAGCGCCATCAGGCTGGACCCCAGGGCGACCGCCAGGGGGTAGGACAGGCCCATCAGGGCGGAGGCGGTGCTACGCAGGGCCAGCGGCACGCGCTCGGCGAACACCGCCGACAGCGGCGCCATCAGAACGTTGAACGCAAGCTGGAAACCGATGATGGCCCAGACGAAGTGACCCGGCGTCGCAGACCGCCAGATGCCGACATAGCTGAGCACCGTCAGCACGGCGCCCAGCGCGATCCAGGGCCGACGACGACCGAACCGAGAGCGGGTCCGATCGCTGATCGCGCCCATGGCGATATTGGCGACGGCGGCGGTGACGGCGCCCCAGACCATGGCCCGGCTGAGGATCTCCGTCTTGGCCCTGGCGTCCAGACCGGCGGCGTGCAGCGGGGCGACGATCTGGAACAGGGGCGCCAGGCCGATGAAGGCGGCCAGGAAAAGCACCAGATAGGCGGCCAGGACCAGGGGCGTGCGGCGGGTTTGGGAACGGCTGGAAACTTCGCCCTCCTCCATCGAACGGCCCTCGCCTCTATGGCACGAGGCCCGACGCGCTTGCTAGGGCGATCATGGCGCCCTGCGGCGTGAACGGCTGCAACATAATGCGATCAGCCCGCCTCTTGTGACAACGCTGTCAGATGCTAGAGTTTTTGCAAGGGGACGCTGGCGTGGATCGGCGTCGTTCGTGAAGAACACAGACCTTGAGGGAGGTTGGGGTGAGGAAGAGATTGACGGCCGGCGTCGCGGCGTTGGCCCTGGCGGCCGCCTTTGGCGCAGCGCACGCGGAACCGGAAGCGGCCGCCGTGCGCATGAGCCAGGTCGGGTTCGAAACCCAGGGTCCGAAGACGGCCACGGTCGAGGATCGGGCGACCCGGCCCCTGCCTTGGCGCGTCGTGGACCCGGCGGGCGCCACCGTGGCGCAAGGGACGTCCAAGGTCTTTGGCCAGGACGCCGCCTCGGGCCAGGTGGTGCACACGGTCGATTTCCAGTCGCTACAGACGGACGGCGACGGTTATCGGCTGATCGTCGGATCGCACGAGAGCCGCCCCTTCGCGATCCAGCAGCATCCCCACGCCCGGCTGAAATACGACGCCCTGGCCTATTTCTATCAGAACCGGGCTGGCGTGCCGATCCTGGCCGCCCATGTGGCGCGGCCCGACCTGGCCCGCGCGGCCGGGCACCCGCGCGAGGTCGCCGGCTGCTTCTCGGGCGCGGACCAGGCCGGGGTGGTCTGGCCGGGCTGCGACTATACGCTGGACGTCACCGGGGGTTGGTACGACGCGGGCGATCACGGCAAATATGTCGTCAACGGCGGGATTTCCGTCTGGATGTTGCTGAACGCCTATGAGCGGGCGATGGCGCGTAAAGGGCCGGGCGCGGACGCCTTCGCGGACGGCAAGGTCAGCATCCCGGAGGCCGGAAACGGCGTCAACGATCTGCTGGACGAGGCCCGCTACGAGATCGAGTTCCTGTTGAAGATGCAGATTCCGGACGGGGTGAAGCTGCGCGTGCCCGTCGGCGCCCAGACGCCGGGTCAGCCGCTGACCCTGACCGAGATCGACGCCGGCGGCATGGCGCATCACAAGGTCCACGACGCGCGCTGGACCGGCATCCCCCTGGCCCCCGCCGACGATCACGAGACACGCCTGCTGTATCCGCCCAGCACGGCGGCCACCCTGAACCTGGCGGCCGTCGGCGCCCAGTGCGCGCGCATCTGGCGCGAGATCGACCCCGCCTTCGCCCGACAGTGCCTGGCCGCCTCGCAGCGCGCCTTCCGCGCCGCCCTGCGAAATCGCGACGTTCGGGCTGGAGAGAATTTCGCCGGCGGCGGCGCCTATGGCGACAGCGACTTCTCAGACGAGTTCTACTGGGCGACGGCCGAGCTTTTGGCCACCACGCGCAATCCCGCCTATATGACGGCGCTGAAGACCTCGCCCTATTATCTCGGAGGCCCGACATCGGGCAAAAGCGCGACCGGCGATCCGGGCTATTCGTGGACGGCGGCCCTGGGCTCGCTGACTTTGGCCACCGTGCCGGACGTGCTGCCCGAGGAAGACCTGGTCAAGGTGCGCGCCAACATCGTGGCGGCGGCCCGGACCTATGTCGACGCCGGCTATGGCCAGGGCTACGGCCTGCCGGTCTCGGGCGAGAAATACGAGTGGGGTTCGAACGGCGCCCTGATGAGCCGGGCGGTCGTGCTGGGTTCGGCCTTCGACTACACCGGCGACTGGAACTTCCGAAACGCGGTGATCGCCTCGCTGGACTATGTGCTGGGGCGCAATCCGCTGGATCGGTCCTATGTGACGGGCTATGGCGACCGGCCGGTCCAGAATCCGCACCATCGGTTCTGGGCGCATCAGGCCAACCCGGCCTATCCCCTGCCCCCGGCCGGCGCCCTGTCGGGCGGGCCGAACAATCAGGCCATGATCGACGACGTGGCCAAGACCCTGGTCGGCAAATGCGCGGCCCAGACCTGCTGGGCCGACGACATCAACGCCTATGCGCTGAACGAGGTGGCCATCAACTGGAACGCGCCCCTGGTCTGGGTCGCCGCCTTCATCGACGATCGCTGAAGCGAAAGGCCCGCTGCGATCTCGCGGCGGGCCAATGCCTTTTCAGGTTTTGGACGCCGGAACGGCGCGGGCCGCCAGGTCATCTTCCGCCGCGTCCAGGCCGCCCAGATCACCGCGCTCGCGCGCCTTTCGCCCATAGACCCATTCGAACATCGGCGAAGCCATCAGGGTGGTGACGATGGCCATCAGCACCAGGATCGAGAACAGGGCCGGGCCGATCACGCCCCGCTGGAGGCCGATGTTGATGATGATCAGCTCCATCAGGCCGCGCGCATTCATCAGGGCGCCGATGCCCAGGGCGGTGGCGTTGTCCTGACCCGTCAGGCGGGCGGCGGCCCAGCAGGCGCCGCCCTTGGCCAGGATGGAGCCGATCAGGATGACGCCCGTCACCGCAACCAGCCCCAGATTGTCGACCAAGGTCAGCTGGGTGTTCAGGCCCGAGAAGGTGAAGAACATCGGCAGCAGCAACAGGACCACCAGCGGCTCCAATTGACGCCGTACGTCCTGGGCCAACACGCCCCGCGGCATGACGACGCCCAGA
Source organism: Brevundimonas sp. EYE_349 (assembly GCF_023147505.1). Classification (GTDB taxonomy): domain Bacteria; phylum Pseudomonadota; class Alphaproteobacteria; order Caulobacterales; family Caulobacteraceae; genus Brevundimonas. Next base: position 236,868 of record NZ_JAHXPB010000003.1, read on the forward strand.
ATGAAGCCGCCGAAAACCGCGTGAACCCCGACCGCGTCCATGGCCCAGGCGCTGGCCATGAACAGGATCACGACGACGCCCAGCAGGGTCGGCCCCACCCGCCCCTCGCGCTCGGCCATCCGCCCCAGGGGCGCCAGCAGCCTGGGGCCCAGGGTCAGCATGAACAGGGCGAAGGCGCCGCCGCCGCAAATCGCCGCGATCGCCACCATCGGGCCGGCCCCGAAACTGGCCAGGACGACGGCCAGAACGCACCAGGCGCCCGCGTCATCTATGGCGCCGGCCGCCAGCGACAGCGACCCCAGACGGGTGCCGCTGAGACCCCGCTCATGGATGATGCGCGCCAGCATGGGAAAGGCGGTGATGGAGATGGCCGCGCCCATGAACAGCATGGCCTGCCATGGGGCGACGCCCTCGCCGAACAGACCCATGGAGACCAGCCACGGCGCGATTGCGACGGCGGCCATGAAGGGGGCGGCCATGCCCGCCAGGGAGACGGCCGCCGCGCTTTTGGCGTTGGCCTGGAAATGATCGCGCCGGAAGCCCAGGCCGACCAGGAACATATAGAGGCCGACGCCCAACTGGCCGCCGACGAACAGGATCGAGCGCGAGTCCTTGGGGAAAAGGGCCGCCTGCAGATCGGGCGACAGCAGGCCCAGCAACGACGGTCCCAGGATGACGCCGGCGATCATCTCGCCCACCACCTGGGGCTGGCCCAGGTAACGCTTGGCCAGCCAGCCCACGATCCGGCAGGCGGCGACGATGATCGCCATCTGCAGGAAGAAGGCGACGCTCAGCTCAGCGTTCGTCATCGTCCACCCCTCCCCCCGAAGGACGCTTATCGCGTCGTCGGGCAGACCGTATCACCCTCATTGGAGGCCAGGCGGATATTCTCCACCGTCACCGCGAAGGCGCCGTTGGAACGCAGACCCCAGGGCTGTTCGACCGCCGCCAGATTGGCACCGGCGTCGCGCAGGCACGACAGACGGACCTTGAGCGTCCGCCATTCGCCAAGCGGCGCAGCCTTGAACAGGCTGGTGAGGTCCACCTGTCCGTCGCCCAGCGCCAGTTGCACGGGGCCGACAGGCGCGGCGTCGACGCGATAGCGGAAGGCGATGGCCATCTCTCCGTTGGACTGACGGGTCAAATCGACAGGCTGGGCCACGATCATCGCCATGCCGCCGGCCGGCGAGAAGGCCAGGGCGCGCGCCGATTCCTGGCCGGCGCCGTCGGTGGAGCGCACGGAGACGCCGCCGCGCGGGCTGGCCCCGGCCTTCTCGGCGCCCAGTCGGAAATCGCCGCCCGCGTCGCGCAACATCAGCGACCAGGGGGCCACGAAGCGGCCATCGACGAAGTAGCGGTCCAGGCTGCTGCCCGTGCTGACCACGCCGCTGTCCTCGGACAGGGCGCCGACGCGGGCGGGACGGGCGTAGGTCAGGCCGTAGCCATAGGCGAACTGGGGGTCATAGCCCGGCTGGCCCACGTTCAGCGGCTCGCCCTTGGCGGTCTTGGGCCAGCTGAAGGACAGGGTTCCGTGGAAATCGTTGCGCGGCTTGCCGGCCGCATCGCCGATCAGCACGTCGGCGACGCCCGCACCTTCCGTGCCCGGCAGCCAGGCGGCGACGAAGGCGTCGGAGGCGTTGATCTCGGGGTTGGTCCACATCGGACGACCCGACAGGAAGACCGAGACGGTCGGAATGCCCGCCGCCTTCAGGCGCTTCAGCGTCTCCAGCGGCTCGGTGGGCAGGAAGTCCAGCGTGTCCACGTCGCCCTGGAACTCGGCATAGGGGGTCTCGCCGAAGACGACGATGGCGACGTCGGGCTTCTGGGTGAAGGACCCGTCGGCGCTGAGGGTCGCCTGGCCGCCGCCTGCGGTCACCGCCTCGCGGATGCCGCTCCAGATCGACTGGCCGTTGGGGAAATCGGCGTTGGTGTTGCCCGTGCCCTGCCACGTCAGGGTCCAGCCGCCCGAGGCCTGGCCGATGTCGTCGGCATGGCCCGCCACCAGCACCCGCGCGCCCGCACGGATCGGCAGGACCGAGCCCTCGTTCTTCAGCAGAACCAGCGACTTGCGCACCGCCTCGCGGGCCAGGGCGCGGTGAGCGGGCGAGCCCAGTTCGTTCAGATGCCCCTCGACCGGGCGGCTGTCGTTGAACAGGCCGGTCTTGACCTTGACCCGCAGGATGCGGCGCACCGCCTCGTCCAGCCGGGCCATCGGAATCTCGCCCGACTTCACCTGGGCCAGGGTCGAGGCGTAGAGCGGCTTCCAGCTGTCGGGCGCCATGAACATGTCGATGCCGGCGTTGAAGGCCAGGGCGCAGCTTTCGTTCGAACAGCCGGGCAGCTGGCCGTGTGCGTTCCAGTCCGACACCACAAAGCCGTCGAAGCCCAGGGGGCCGCGCAGCACGTCCGTCAGAATGGTTTGATTGCCGGAATGTTTGACGCCGTTCCAGCTGGAGAAGCTGGCCATGATCGACAGAACGCCCGCGTCGATGGCCTGAGGATAGCCGGACAGATGGGTGCGGATCATCTCTTCTTCGGAGCCGGCGTAGTCGCCCTGGTCCTTGCCGCCCGTAGTGCCGCCGTCGGCCAAGAAGTGTTTGGCCGAGCCGGCGATATGGCCGGCCGTCAGCGGATGATCGGCCGACAACGTCCCCTGCAGGCCCAGGGTCATCGGACCGGCGTAGCTTTGCGCCACCTCAGGGTTCTCGGCATAGCCTTCGTAGGCGCGGCCCCAGCGGTCGTCGCGGGGCACGGCCAGGGTCGGGCCGAAGGTCCAGTCGGCGCCGGTCACCGCCACTTCCAGCGCGGTCGCCACGCCGATGCGGCGGATCAGGTCGGGATCGCGCGCGGCGCCCAGGCCGATGTTGTGCGGAAAGATGGTGGCGCCGACGATGTTGTTGTGCCCGTGCACGGCGTCGATGCCGTAGATCAGCGGAACCTTGGCGCCCGGCCGCTGGGCCGCCGCCGCGCGGAAGGCCTGGGCCAGTTCAACCCATTTGTCGGCCGAGGCGCGCTCGTCCCCGCCGGGCGAAGAGTTGCCGCCCGCCAGGATCGACCCCAGCGGATAGGTCAGCAGATCCTCGGGCTTGATCGAGCCGATGTCGGCCTGAATCGTCTGGCCGACCTTCTCCTCCAGCGTCATCCGGCTCATCAGTTCGGTGACGAAGGCCTCCGTCGCCCGATCCGTCATCGCCGCCGGCGACGCCGCATGGGGCCAAAGCCCGGGATGGGCCCGCGCCGCATCCGTCACGATCGACGCTTCGGCCGTCACCGCCTGAACCGGGACAGGACGAGAGGGCAAGGCGACCGCGCAGGCGCTCGACATCAAGGTGATCACCAAGGCGGTGGCGGTCTTTCGCATGGATGAGGCCCGATCCTTACGGCCCTCGCACCGCCCAAGCCAACCCCGGCGGCGCGCATTCAGGCCAATGCTGACGTCCGATAAACAATGGACGATCCGACTGTGCCAAACCAATGACAGCGCTGTCAAGAAAAAGGCGGAGCGAGGATCTCAGCGCGGACGTTCCGCCGTCGATTGGCGGGCGATCAGGTCGTGACCGACGATGACCCGGGCGTTCGGGTCGCCCGCCAGAAGGCGGCGCAGCGGGGGAATCAACCGCTGGGCGGCGGCGGCGGCCATCTCCGCCACCGGCTGACGAATGGTGGTCAGATCGGGGGTGCTGAACCCGGCGCCCGGCGAATCGTCGAAGCCGGCGACAGACAGGTCGGCCGGAACGGACAGGCCCAGACGCGCCGCGCCATGCAGCACCCCCAGGGCGGTGTCGTCGTTGCTGGCGAAGACGGCTGTGATCTCGGGCGCCGCCTCGTGCAGCCGCTCAATGGCCACGGTTCCCGACCTGAAGGTGAAGTCGCCCTCCACCACCCAGTTCGCCTGAACCTCCAGCCCGGCCTCGGCCATGGCGTCGCGATAGCCGGCCAGGCGACGGCGGCTGGCCCCATAGGCGATGGGCCCGGTGACGAAGCCGATCCGGTCGTGACCCAGAGCGATCAGATGGGCGGTCATCTCGCGCGCCGCGCGCCGCTCGTCCATCTCGACGCAATACCCCCGGTCGAAAGCGGCCTCCGGCCCGATCCGGGCGTAAGGCGTGCCGGCGGCGTCCAGCACATCCATGACCATGGCGTTGTCCGAATTCGGCGGGGTCAGGATGACGCCCTCGGGCCGGATCGAATTCAGCAGGGCCATCAGGTCCCGTTCCAGGTCCGCCGAGTTGTGATCCACCAGTTCGACCATCAGATGATAATCGACCTGACGCGCCTCCATCAGGGCGCCGAACTCCAACCGCCCCAGATAGTCGCTTCCCCGGCCGCTCTTCCAGTGTTCGATCGTCAGGTCGGCGTCGACCAGGACGGCGATCAGGGACGAGGAGGCGCCCGCCAGACTGCGCGCCGACAGACTGCGCCGATAGCCAAGCGCGGTGGCGGCCTCCTCCACCTTGGCCCGCAGCGAGGGACTGACATTGGGCTCGTTGTTCAGAACGCGCGACACAGACTTGATGGAGACGCCGGCCCTGGCCGCCACGTCATAGATCGTCACCGTCGCCAAATTCCGCCCCCGAACAGCATCCGCTGCCGTCGTTCTTAGCACCTAAGACGGGAATAGCGATGTCGCGCGAACGCATATTCTTCGCCGATTGTCCTGCGCTGTCATGGGCCGATTTCATCTGATACGAAGTCGCATGGACACGATCAAAGATCAGGGCTCGATTAAACGGGTCGTCATTCTCGGCGGCGGCACGGCGGGGTGGATGACCGCGGCCGCCCTCTCGCATCGGCTGGCGGGGCGGGGCGTCGAAATCGAACTGATCGAGTCCGACGCCATCGGCATCGTGGGCGTGGGCGAGGCCACCCTGCCCCATATACGCGCCTTCAACACCGCCATGGGCATCAACGAACAGACCCTGATCGAACGCACCCAGGCGACGTTCAAACTGGGCATCCAGTTCGTCGATTGGGGACGGCCCGGCGAGGCCTACATCCACCCCTTCGGCGCCTATGGCGAGCCGATCGAGGGGATCGACTTCCACCAGGTCTGGGCCGCGCGCCGGGCGGGCGGCGACCCGACGCCCCTGGACGACTACAGCTATCCGGTGCGGGCGGCGGAGGCCTGCCGGTTCCAGCGTCCGACGTCGGACGCCGGATCGCCTCTGTCCACCTTCTCCTACGCCTTCCAGTTCGACGCCAGCCTCTACGCCGCCTTCCTGCGCGAGGTGTCGTGCGGGCGCGGCGTGGTCCGCACCGAAGGCAAGGTTGTCCAGCATCATCTGGACGCCGAGACCGGCCATGTCACGGCCCTGACCCTGGAAGGCGGACGGCGCATCGCAGGCGACCTGTTCGTCGACTGTTCGGGCTTTCGCGGGCGGCTGATCGCCGAGGCCCTGAACGCGGGTTTCGAGGACTGGAGCCATTGGCTGCCCTGCGACAGCGCCTTCGCCGTGCCGTGCCAGACAGCGGCGCCCGTCGGCCCCTATACGCGGGCGACGGCGCGTCACGCCGGCTGGCAATGGCGGATCCCGCTTCAGCACAGGACCGGGAACGGGCTGGTCTTCTCCTCGGCCCACCTTTCGGACGAGGTGGCGCAACAGACCCTGATGTCCAATCTGGAGGGGCCGGCGCTGGCGGAGCCGCGTCGCCTGTCGTTCCGCACCGGGCGGCGAAGCAGGCTGTGGGACCGCAACGTCGTCGCCATCGGCCTGTCGGGCGGGTTCCTGGAGCCGCTGGAATCGACCAGCATCTATCTGATCCAATTGGGCGTCACGACCCTGCTCGACCTGTTCCCGGATCAGGCGGGGATGGCGGACGATGCACGCGAATACAATGCGATCATGGCGCTGGAGTTCGACCGTATTCGCGACTTCCTAGTCTTGCACTATGTCGCCAACCAGCGCGACGAGCCGTTTTGGCGCGCGATGCGCGAGATGGCCTGGCCGGACAGTTTGTCGGCCAAGGTCGAGGCCTTCGTGTCGCGCGGCCTGCTGCCCGACTATGATGTCGGGGTCTTCCATCCGCCCAGTTGGCTGGCCGTGCTGATAGGCCAGAACATCGTGCCCCAGGGCTGGGACCCGCGCGTGGACCGTCTGGATGCGGCCAGGCTTTCCGCCAAGCTGACCGGAATGCGCGACGCGGTTCGGAGCGCGGTGGACCGGACACCGGATCATATGGGCTTCATTCAGGCCATGGGTCAGCCCAGGCGAGGGGCGGTCTGATGGCGACGAAGACCTGGAAGATTCAGGGCGACGGATTGGCCGCCTGGGCGGCGGCCGCCCTGCTGGCCCGCGCCCTGCCGGATGGCCATGTGGTGACGATCGAGGAAGGCCCTGAACCGGAGGCCCAGGAGTTGCAGCCCGTTCTGGTGGAGCCGGACGGCCTGCTCCTGCAGTTGGCCGACGGGGGCGACGACCTGATGGTTCAGGCCCACGGCGGCTTCTGCCTGGGCCTCGTGCTGCGCGACTGGCGCCAAGAGCGCGATGTAGCGGTGGTGGAGCAGGAGCCCCTGGGCGCCCTTGGCGACGTAGAGATCGTCGACCTGTCCGATGCCGCCGCCCGCCCCGGCTTCCTTCGGACGCCCTGGCTCGGCGACAGACTGGCGCTGGGGCCGGCGGCCGCTCGCTTCGGCCCAGCCCTGGGTCTGGACGACATCGTTCTCGGCCAGCAGTTGAAAACGCTGGCCGCCTGCCTGCCCGGCGCGACGGACCAGATTCCGGCCTGCGCCGCGGCCTATACGACGGCGATCATGAGGGACCTCGGCTGCCGCGCCGACCGCCTGAATCTGATCCTGCGTCAGGGCCCGCGAGGCGCGGCGTTGGCGCCATTCGGGCCGGATCTGGAACGGCGGGTTGGCCAGTTTCTGTCGCGCAACGGCGCCGTCCGGCTGGACGGCGATCCCTATGACGCCCAGCACTGGGCGATGCTGATGGCGGGTCTGGGCCTGGCGCCCCGCCGCCATGACGTGCAGGTCGACCGGCTGGACCTGTCGGCCGCCCTCGGCGCGCTAGGACGAATGGTCATGGCCTTCGACCAGACTCTGGCGGCCCTGCCGACGCACGACACGGTCATGACCGACCTGTACGGCGCGGGCTGATCCATAAAAAAGGGGCGTCGATCAGTGATCGACGCCCCAGGCCTTCGGCTCAGAGAAGGTCTTAGAAGGTGTAGCGCAGGCTCAGCGTCACGCGGCGGTCGCTGCGGAAGTAGGAGCGCGGGGCCAGCGGGCCGGCCTGGTTTACGCCGTTGAGCGGGTAGGAGGTCTGCTGTTCCGTGACCGTGACCTCGTCCAGCAGGTTCGCGCCGTACAGACCGATCTTCCAGTTGTCGTTCAGGGTGTAGAAGATGGACCCGTCCAACTGCCCCGTCGAGGCGTTGAAGATCGGCGAGAAGGGGTTCACCTCGTCGCGCGGCGTCAACAGGAAGCCGTTGCGCCAGTTGTAGGCCAGCCGCGCCGACAGACGATCCCGCTCATAGAAGACCGAGAAGTTGTAGGTGTGGCGCGACAGTTGCTGCAGCGGCAACTCCAGCCCCACGTAGCGAGGCTCGTTCACCTCATTGGGGAAGGTCGAGGGCTCGACGAAGGTGTAGTTGGCCTCAATCCCCAGGCCGCTGAGCAGACCCGGCAGGAAGCTGTAGGTCTGCTGATAGCCGACCTCGAAGCCCCTGATCCAGCCAGAGCCGATATTGACCTGCTGATTAACTTGGACGTCGGTCGTGACGCCCTGAGCGTTGCTGAACTGCTGAACATTCGAGCCGCTGGCCAGGATGTCCGTCAGGTCCTTGTAGAAGGCGTTGAAGGTCAGCGAACTGCCGGGCTTGAAATACCACTCCACACCCAGATCATAGTTCCAGGCGCGAACGCCCGTCAGCTGCGAACCGCCGGTGAAGGTGGTCAGCAAGGGCGCCGTGTTGACGTCGCCGCCATTCGCGCGAATCTGGTTCATGTCGGTGTAGAACAGCGTCGCCGAGAAAGCTGTGACACCGAAGTCCGGGCGAGTCATGGCGCGCGACACCGCGCCCCGGAAGACCCATTCCTTGTACTTCAGGTTCAGGTTCAGACTGGGAAGCCAATCATCGTAGCTGTTGCTGCGCTCGACTTCCTGGTTGCTGCCGTCGCTGAAGGCGATCAGCTGGTTCAGGCGCGTGTCGGACAGCAGGCAGTATCCCGGCGCCGACTGACCCGGCTGGATCAGGCTGCAGCGATAGCGAGCGATGGCCGCCGCATTGTTCTGCGTCACCGGAATGTTCTGGCCTGGGAAGCGCGGATCGTTCTGGTTGGCGTCGCCGAAGTTCAGCCCGACATTGGGGCTGGCCACGAAGCCGATCGTCTGGAACTCGGTCTTGGCGTAGCGCAGGCCGAGATTGCCGGTCAGGGCCGTGTCGGGTCCGAAGATGTCGTCGCGACCGAAGTCGAATCTGACGTAGGCCGAGGTGGTCTGCTCGTTCGAGTTGTTGATTTCGCCCGGAAGGAAGCGGGTGCCGGCGATGGCGCCGGGACGCTTGTCCAGCGGCACCCATGTCGAACCCGAGCTGCGGACGCCTTCCAGAGCGGTCTGCAACGTTCCATCGCGATAGGCCGAGGCCAGACCGATGGTCGGATAATAGCCGTTGATCGGCGAGGGGTTGTGCCCGCGCTGGAAGTTGGGGAAGTCGAACTGTTCGACAGCCAGAGGGCCAGTGGTCTGGAAGGGCGAGACGCCGCCGGCCCAGCTTTCGGAAATCGCACCCCAGTTGTAGGCGCTGTAGCGGCGCGTCTGTTCGCGATCCGAATAGCGGGCGCCCATGCGGATGGCGCGCAGGAAGGAGTTGTCGAAGTCGTATTTCAGGTCGGCCTTGAACGCCTTCTGGTCGCCCTCGGACTGTTCGACGTGATCCATGGCGGCGCGGTAGTAGAAGTTGGCCGGATCGTTGGTCAGGGCAGAGGGCTGGCCTGAGGCGTCGACGAACTGAATGTCCGGCACGCCGTGACGGCCTTCGCCGATCAGGGTGTAGACCGGCGTGATCGCGCCGTAGACGCTCATGTCCACGTCGTCGGCCGAGGCCTTGCTGTACTGGGCGTCCAGCCAGATCGACAGACGGTCGGTGGGATGAAACTCCGCCGCCAGCGAGAAGTCTTCCGTCAGGGTCTGGAGATCGCGCTCGCGCTTGGGCGCCACCTGCAGGTTCGGGGCGTTGTTGACCAGAAGCCCGCTGGTGAAGACGCCGTTGGAGCCATAGGTGAACGGATTTCCGGCGGTCGGGGTGGGATCGCCGCCGCTGCCCAGATCGACCTCGATCACACGCTCGGTCCAGCCGGAACGCGAGTCGGCGCGGATGTATTCGCCGGTCAGCTTGGCGCGACCGTCATTGGATTCCCACTGCAGCGAGCCGTCCAGGGTCGAGCGCGAGCGGTCGAACTGCTGGGTCCGCACGGCGCCGCCGCGCGGGACATAGCGGCGGTCCTCGCCGTTCGACAGGTCGGGGCGATAGACGAAGTCCGTCAGGTGGGTGCCGTAGGCTTCGGAATAGAGGTCGGATTCGCCATAGCTCAACAGGGCGCCGAACGCGCCGTGCTGGGTGTCCCAGACGTTGCTGACCAGGGCCGAATAGCCCAGGCCCGCCTTTTCGCGCAGATCGCCGTAAGAGCCCTCGGCCGTGGCGCCGAAGACGAACTTGCGGCTGTCGAAGGGCTTGCGGGTGCGCAGATCGACCACGCCGGCGATGCCGCCTTCGATGCGGTCGGCCGTGGCGTTCTTGAAGACCTGAACGCTGGACAGCAGTTCGGGCGAGACGTCGTTGAAGCCCAGGGCGCGACCCGTGTTGACGCTGAAGGCGTCACGGCCGTTGAATTCGGAGCGGACGTAGGACAGGCCGCGAATGATGACGTTGGAGCCTTCGACCGAGAAGTGGTCGGGATCGGTCGGCCCTTGGAAGCGGTTGATGTTCACGCCCGGGATGCGCTGCAGCACCTCGTTGACGGACTTGTCCGGCAGGGCGCCGATGTCGTCGGCGGTCACGGCGTCGACGAAGGTGTCGGAATCACGCTTGATCGCCTGGGACGAGGCGATGCGCGCGCGGATGCCGGTGACGACGATATCGTCGACCTGGGCCGCGTCGTCCGTGGCCGGCGCAGTCGTCTGCGGGGCCGTCGTCGACTGGGCATGAGCGGCGGTCGCGCCGACGACAGCGACCGTCAAGGCCAGGGCGGATACGGAACGGCGCAGGCCGCGCGCGGCGGGCGCACGTCCGGAATGGAAGAGCTCTGACTTCATCTTGGTTTCCCCCGAGGTCCGACGGTGCTGCCCGTCGCAAGAATTTCGGCAGCCTTATCGACCGTCCGCAGACTGTATGGACTACCGATTGACAGCGATGTCAACGTTTGGCGGCGGTCTTGGTCGGGTTTTTCTTCGGCGTGGCGGAATCGGCGCGTGCTGTCAGCGCGGCTGTCAGGCGTGAGGTCTCATCGTCGCCGCGAGGGCGTCTGCGTGGGACGGCAGGGCGTCAGCGGTGCGCCATATGCTGTCGCGGATCGCCGCCAGCCGCGCCCGGTTTTCATCGCGGCCGAGAACGTCCGAGATCGGGTGACGCCCGCGCGGCGCCAGGCCCTGGCCCACCGCCACCGCCAGCCAGCTGGATTCGGAGAAGATGTCGTGGTCGCGCCTGACGATCCGCCCCGTCTGCTCGAACAGGGCGATCTTGTCGGCCAGCCGGTCCGGGATGGGCATGGCGCGCACCTGCGCCCAGAACGGCCCGTCGCGCTGCGTGACCTTATAGTGCAGGATCAGGAAGTCCCGGACGGTGACGAATTCCTCCTCCATCAGAGCGTTGAACTCGCGCCTCAGGCCCTCGTCGGTCGTCTGCGACGGGAACAGAGTGATCAGCTTGGTGATGGCGCTCTGGATCAGATGGATGCTGGTCGATTCCAGAGGCTCCAGGAAGCCGCTGGACAGGCCGACCGCCACGCAGTTGCGCTTCCAGCATTCGCGGCGACGCCCGGTGGCGAACCGCAGGCGACGCGGCTGGGCCAGCGGCGGCCCTTCCAGCCGCGCCATCAGCGCGTCCTCCGCATCCTGATGCGACAGATGGCTGGACGAATAGACATAGCCTTTGCCGACGCGGTGCTGCAGCGGGATGCGCCACTGCCATCCCGCCTCGCGCGCGGTGGAGCGGGTGTAGGGCGACAGCGGCTCGACCCGCTCGCACGGGACTGCGACCGCGCTGTCGCAGGGCAGCCAGGCGGACCAGTCATCGTAGCCGGCCTTCAAGGTCTTTTCGATCAGCAGGCCGATGAAGCCGGTGCAGTCGATGAAGAAGTCGCCCGCCACCAGGCGACCGTCCTCCAGCACCACGCCCGAGACGTCGCCGGCCTGGCTCTGCTGAACCTCGACCACCCGCCCCTCGCATCGCACGACGCCCCGCGCCTCGGCGTAGCGACGCAGGAAGCCGGCATAGAGGGCGGCGTCGAAATGGTAGGCGTAGCCCAGGCTGGACAGGGGCGACTGCGGCCCGCCCTGCGGATGGACGAAGCGCCCCCGCCGCGCGGCCTGCCATGCCATCGAATAGGTTTCGAGCGGATCAGCCTGACCCTCGGCGCAGGCCTTCAGCCAGAAGTGATGAAAGGCGACGCCCTCCATATCCACCCCGAAGGCGCCGAACGGATGAAAGTAGCGCTCGCCCTCGCGACGCCAGCCGTCGAACTCGATCCCCAGCTTGAAGGTGGCCTTGGTCTCACGCAGGAAATCCGCCTCGTCGATACCGAGCCGCGCGTTGAACTTCAGGATCTCGGGGATCGTCGCCTCGCCCACGCCGATGATGCCGATGGCCTCGGATTCGACCAGCGTCACCGACTTTCCGGCGCCCTCGAACACATGGGCGAGCGCCGCCGCCGCCATCCAGCCGGCGGTCCCTCCACCGACAATGACGATGCGATCGATGGCCTGTGACGACTGCATCAACGCAATCCCCCCTGCGGTGCGGTGGACAAGCTGCAGGGCGGTGTCGGGACAACCTGACAACGACCACGCAAGTCATTGATCTGCCCTGCTTGCGCATCGTCATGCAAGTTTGAAGCAAGCTTAGCTTGTCATTCCAACCCATGCGACGCCGTCGGCCCCAGTTTTAGGGAATGTATCCGGTGAGTGCGCCCGCCGCGTGCGGGAAAATCCCGCCGGATCGCCGCGCATCATTTTGGTTACGGCCCGCCGCTGCGCCGGCGAGGTGGTCTGGATCGGCACATTGACGGACGTCCGATCCACTTTCGGCGCTATCTGGCCGGGACGACGGCCCCTCCATAGGTCCGGCTGATGTAGTCCTTGATCGTCTGGCTGGTCAGGGCGGCGGCCAAGGCCCTGATGCGCGGGTCGTCGCGATTATCGGCGCGTGTGACGAGGTAGTTCACATACGGGCTGTCGCCGCCTTCCAGCGCGAGAGCGTCGCTGCGCGGATTCAGACGAGCGTCGAGCGCATAGTTTGTGTTGATCACCGCCAGATCGACCTGATCCAGCACGCGCGGCAGGGTGGCGGCCTCCAGTTCGCGGAAGCGGAAGCCGCGCGGATTCCCCGCAATGTCGGCGACCGTCTGCACCGGATCGGCGGCCTTCTTCAAGGTGATGAGGCCGGCGGTCTGCAACAGCAGGAGCGAGCGGCCGGTGTTGGAGGCGTCGTTCGGCAGGGCGATCTCGGCGCCGTTCGGCAGGGCGGCAAGAGCCTTGTACTTGCGGGAATAGGCGCCCAGCGGCTCGACATGGACGCCGGCGACAGTGACCAGGGATGTACCCCGCCCGGCGTTGAACTCGTCCAGATAGGGCTTGGTCTGGAAATAGTTGGCGTCCAGACGCTTCTCGGCCAGTTGGGTGTTAGGCTGAACATAGTCGTTGAAGACGATGATCTGCAGATCGATCCCCTCCGCAGCCAGGATCGGCTTCACCTGTTCAAGGATTTCTGCGTGAGGCACGGCGGTCGCGCCGACCTTCAGCGACCCTTCACTCTGCTGCGCCTGACGGCCGCAGGCGGCCAGGGCGAGAACGAGGGCGGAAGCGAGAAACGCGCGACGCAGCATGGAGAGAACCTTCGACTTAACGGTGGGAGACCCTAGCCACCCAGAGGTCGCCGAGCACTTGCAGAATTTGTACGATCACGAGCAGCAGAACTACGGTCACCGCCATGACGTCGGTTTGGAACCTCTGATAACCGAACCGGATGGCCAGGTCGCCCAGACCGCCCGCCCCCACCACTCCGGCCATGGCCGTATAGCCGACCAGGGCGATGGCGGTGACGGTGGCGCCGGCGATCAGCCCCGGCAGGGCTTCAGGCAGCAGGACACGCCGCACGATCTGCCAGGTCGAGCCGCCCATGGCCTGGGTCGCCTCGATCATGCCGCGCTCGACTTCGCGCAGGGCCGTCTCAACCAGGCGCGCATAGAAGGGCGCCGCCCCAACGACCAGCGGCGGAATGGCGCCGGCCACGCCCAGGGACGTGCCGACCAGCAGCACGGTCACCGGCAGCATGACGATCAGAAGGATGATGAAGGGAACCGAGCGCAGCACATTGACCACGAAGGACAGCAGGGCATGGCCGAGGCGGTTCTCGAGGATACGCCCGCGTCCCGTCGCATAAAGCGCCACGCCCAGCGGCAGGCCCAGGATGACGGTGATGACGAGGGAGGCGAAGAGCATCAGCAGGGTGTCGCTCGCGGCCTCGCCCACGATGGTCCAGTCGATGTTTGATCCGAACATCAGGATACGACCTCCACTTCGACGCCGTCCGCCCGCAGTCGGGCGAGAGCCGTCTGCGGATCGCCGCCCACCAACGAAATCTCGAGTTGGCCATACGGCTGGTCGCGGAACCGACCGATGCGGCCAGCCAGGATGGCGTGATCGACGCCGGTTTCGCGCGAAACCCGGCTCAACACCGGTTCAAAAGTCCGCGCGCCCCGGAACACAAGGCGAGCCACCAAGCCGCCAACCGGAGGCGGGGTCGCCGCATGGCTCTCGCCCTCGGCCAACAGGCTTCGTGTGGCGGCCGTCCGCGGGTTCAGGAAGACATCGGCGGTCGCACCGGTCTCGACGATCCGCCCCGCCTCCATCACCGCCACCCGGTCGCAGACCCGGCGCACCACCTCCATCTCGTGGGTGATCAACACCATGGTCAGGCCCAGATCGCGGTTCAGTTGGTCCAGCAGGGACAGGATGTCTTCGGTCGTCTCGGGATCGAGCGCGCTGGTCGCCTCGTCGCACAGCAGGATGGACGGTTCGCAGGCCAGGGCGCGAGCGATGCCGACCCTCTGCTTTTGACCGCCGGACAACTGCGCCGGATGTTTGCGAGCGTGTTCGGACAGGCCCAGCCGCTCCATCAACTCGTCGACCCGTCTCGCGGTCTCCGCGCGAGAACGCCCCTCCAGCGTAAGAGGCAGGGCGATGTTGTCACGGATGGTGCGGCTGTGCAGCAGGTTGAAATGCTGAAAGATCATGCCGATCCGGCGACGCGCGGCGCGCAGCGCGGCAGGCTTCAGTCCCATCAGGTCGCGATCATCCACCCAGACCCGACCGGCGTCGGGTCGTTCCAGCAGATTGATGGTCCGCACAAGGGTCGATTTGCCGGCCCCGGACCGACCGACGACGCCGAACACCTCGCCCGCCCCCACGGTCAGATCGACGGCGTCCAGAGCCGTTCGCTCTCCGACGGCGCTGCGGAAGCGCCGGGTGACGCCTTCAAGTTGGATCATGGATCGGTCTGACATTGGGGCGTTCTAGTGCGATGCGGCGGGATAAGAGGCAAGGACAATGCGCCTGACGCAAGGCGCTGGCATCGATCAGCGAGGCTATTCCCGCTCGACAGACGTCGGCCGCGACACGCGCCGGACCCTGTCGGTGAGCACCACGAGGATTCGGCTCGCCGTGGTCTTGAACCAGAACGGAAAGACCGCATGAAGAACACAGGCCAGACCCGCCAGCACCATGGGACCGCCGATCGAGACCGCGACCTTGAAGTGCTGCAAATAGGTCTCGCCACGCTCGGCCGGGTGACGGAGGAAGAGCGACAGCAGACGGGCCCTCATAGTTCGTCCGCCACCACGGCGTCGGCGCGGGCCTCTGCGCGCAACCAGCCGATAAAAGCCTGAGCTTCGGAGCGCAGGACGCCCCGTCGCGTGACCAGCCGATAGGCCATGTCTGTCGCCAGATAGCCGTCGGCGAATGGCACCACGAGCCGACCAGACGCCAGATCCTCGGCCACGAAGGCGCGCGGCGCCAGGGCCAGCCCACGCCCGCGCGCGGCGTCCTCGATGGCGAAGGCCGTCTGATCGAAGCGCGGGCCGGCCGCGGCGTCGATGATCCGGTCCAGCCGCCGCGACTTCAGCCAGGCCGCCCAATCCGGCCGCGGCTCCTCCAGCGTTCCTTGTCCGACATGGATCAGCGTATGGTTGGCCAAATCAGCGGGACCGCGCAGGGTCCCCAGCAGAGCGGGACTGCAGACCGGAATCACCCCGGCTTCAATGAGAACTTCGCTTCGCACGCCCGCATAGTCGCCCCGTCCGTAGCGCACGGCGACGTCGGCGCGTCCCCCGGCGATGTCGGCCAGTTTCATGTCCGCCGAGATCCAGATTTCGATCTCTGGGTGTTCGGCCGAGAACCGCGCCATGCGCGGCACCAGCCAGCGCACGGCGAAGGACGGCGGCACGCTGACCGCCAAGGACTGCCGCTGCATCGGCCCATAGACCACATCCGCCGCGCGCTTCAGATGTTCGAAGGCGTCGCGCAAGTCCGGCAGAAGCCGCTCGCCCAGATCGGTCAGGGCGAGCCCCCCGGCCTCGCGACGGATAAGGGGCGCGCCCGCGTGATCCTCGAGCAAACGGACCTGCTGGCTGACGGCCCCCGGCGTAACACCCAATTCCTGAGCGGCCAGCGATACGCTGGACAGCCTGGCCACCGCCTCGAAGGCTTTCAGCGCATTCAGCGGCGGCAGACGCCGGGTGTCGGACGCCGGGTTCATGACACGCTCGATGGCGCCGACACGGTGCGCGCGGGGAGCGGGAAAAGAAAGGGGTTCGCCATGGACGAACCTGTAGAAAAACTACGACCGAATGAGAAGTCTCTAAGCGCTTCCGATCCGACAAAGACCTGGAGTGAAGATCAGCTATCAGCGACAGACCCCTGAAATCAAAAAGACCGCGCCCCGGGATAAAAGGGCGCGGCCTAGTGCGAGAATGTGCGGCTGCGAGGCGCCCACGCCCCCGTCATAGCGCCCGGCCGTCCGTCGTCCATCGCAGAACGATTGCCGCGCCGCCCAGAATTTCTATTCAGAGAAGGGCGCGTCTTGCCCGCCCCAATCGTTCGGCGGCTTCATCCAGCACGGCGTCGCCCTTGGCGAAACACAAGCGCGCCACGGTGCGGGTCACGGGCTCATTCTCGAAAGCGGACAACGGAATGGCCGCGACGCCGAACTCCTCGACGATCCGCCGACAGAAGGCCGTGTCGTCGAGCGCCAGCCCTGACGCCGCCAGGTCCAGACACAGGAAATAGGTGCCCTCGCTGGGCGTGACGACATAGCCCTCGGCTGTCAGGGCCGCCGAAAGCCGGTCGCGCGACCGTCCCAGGCCGGCCCGCATGTCCTCGAACCACGACCGGGGCCAGGTCAGGCCCGCCGCCACGGCGGTCTGAAGATTGGGCGGGGTGGAGAAGGTCAAAAACTGGTGCGCCTTGGCCAAGGGCGCGATCAGGTCGGGCGAACCGCAAGCGAATCCGACCTTCCATCCGGTCAGGCCGAACATCTTGCCTGCCGAGCCAATCTTGACGACCCGGTCCGCCATACCGGGCGCGGCGAGCAGCGGCCGATGAAGCCGCCCGTCGAAGACGACATGCTCCCACACCTCATCGCTGACGACGACCAGATCCCGCCGCACGCAGACGCGGGCCAGGGCCGCGATCTCCTCGGCGTCGAAAACCCGCGCGGCCGGGTTCAGCGGGTTGTTGACAAGCACCATTCGCGTGCGAGGCCCCACCGCCGCCTCCAGCGCGGCCTCGGTCAACCGCCACGCCGGCGGCTGCAGCGTCACGGCCCGCACCACTCCGCCCGCCCGCACGATCAGGGGGCGATAGGCGTCATAGGCCGGCTCCAAGATGATCACCTCGTCGCCGGGCCGGACATTGGCCAGCAAAGTCGCGGCCAGGGCCTCGGTGGCGCCCGAGGTTATGACCACACCGTCCAACGCCAAGTCCACGCCCTGCAGGCGCCGATAATGCTCGACGACAGCCTCGCGCAAAATTGGATCGCCGCGCGACGGCGGATACTGGTTCGACCCGTTCAGCACCGCTTCGGCTGCAAGGCGCCGCAGCGCCTCGGGTCCGGGCGCGTCCGGAAACCCCTGCCCCAGATTGATCGCCCCGTGTTGGCGGGCAAGCCCCGACATGGTCTCGAAGACGGTGACCGGCATGCCGGCGAAGACGGGATGAGCGCTCATGACGTCACCCAAGCCTGTCGTGGACGGGGTGACAAGTCCGGCCCGTCGAAGCAAAGCGACGCTTTAGGTTTCCTGCCGGCCGCTTCAGTCGATCTGGATTGCGAGGCGACCGCCGCGTGCGCCTGATGCCGGGGTGGATACGTCACAGGAGCCCCTCATGTCCGCCAAGCCTTTCGGCCCGTCCCCTCGTTCCAGCGGCGCCGTGTCGTTCGACCGTGTGCGCGTCGCCGTGGCCTGCGCGCCGCGTGGCGGTTGGACGATCCATAAGCCCCGGCGAATCGAGACGACAACCCGCCCGGCCCCATAGACGGTCCGGGCGGCGCGCCTCACCGCCGCTCGGCGGGGGTCAGATAGTTGGACAGGAACAGGGCGTTGATCAGAAGACGCTCGGTGCCCAACCAGTATTTGCGATGAGCCGGATCGTCGGCGAACAGCACGACATTGCCCCGCCCGGCGCGCACCGTCTGGGCCCAGACCGACCCAGCGACTGCGCGGCGCAGACCCTCGGCCAGATAGCCGTTCACGCGCGGCTGATCGTCGATGCGCACGACGTTGGCGAAGGGATCATCGACCGGCCGCAAGACGACGTCCGTCTCCTTGTTCACCACCAGCGACCGGCCGGTCAGACCGAAGGCCAGCGGATGGGTCACGTCCACATCGGCCGACAGGGCGTTGCCGGACGTGCGTTGCTCCGACAGATAGTCGCGCCGATCGGCGAAGCTGAGACGGTCGGCCGGGGTCGCGGCCGCCGGGTCGCCCGCTTCTGGCTTCGGCCCCGTCTTGACCAGTCCCTTGTCGACAGCCCAGGCCGAGGCCGAGCCGTAGGTCACCAGCGACCCGCCACCCTCGACCCAGGCCTTGAGAGCGGCGATGCGCCGATCGCTCCAGTCGTCATAGGAACCGCCGGCCAGGACGATGCTCGTATAATCGTCAAGCGGGACCCCGCCGATCTGCGACGGGTCCAGGCGGGTCGCCGGCCAGGCCAGGCGTTCGCTGAGCGCAAACCAGGTCGAGCCGATCTCGGTCGCATTCACACCCTGCCCCATGATCAAGGCGATCTTCGGCGTGCGAATGCGGCGCACGCTGTCGCTGCCCAGATCGACACCCGAAAGGCTCTGGCCGGTCGCCAGGCTCCAGGCGTCGACGCCGGCCTGACGCGACGCCGCATCGACCAGAGACCTCAGGGTCGCGGCGTCCTTTTCCTGACCTGTCGTGGTCACCACCAGGCTGCCGCGCTCGAAGGTCGTCTCGCCTTCGGCCGTGCGCGCGGTGAAGGGCTGAAAGGCGGCGCGCACCGACACCCCCTGTCGCAGCAGGGCCGACAGGACGGCGGGCGCGTTCAGGTCGCGCCAGTCGATGGCGTAGGCATAGGCCGCCTCCGCCCCTTTCACCCCGCCGACGTGGCGCGGGATCGCCGCGACCTGTTCGCCCAGGGCTGGCGCCCGGCGCGCCCGTCCGACCGCCAGACCATAGGCGTCGGCGATGCCGTAAGAGGTGCTGCCGTAGACGCCGCCCTTCACCTCCGGCGTCGGCTCGAAGATCGAATGGATCAGGCGAAACTGCGGCTGGGCCGAAGGCACGACATAGGCGCTGTCGGGCCGGAAGGTGCGGCCATCCAGGTTCACCGCCGAGGCCAGACGATAGACTCGAATCCGGTGCCGCTGCAGCAGCTCCAGCGTCTGCGCGGTAAGCCCAGGATTGGCGGGATCGCCGAAGACGAAGGCCGCGTGGTCGTGCCTGCGCCCCTGCTCCACCGCCGAGCGGAAGAAGTCGCGTTGAAGGTTGCGCAGATAGTCGCGCTGCTCGACCGCGCCGCGGATGGTGGCCAGGCCGACGGCGGTCTGGTTGCGGATGGTGAAGCGGAACTCCAGCGGGCCGTTGTCGGTGTCCTGCACCAGGCCGCGCGAACTGGCCTGCTCGACCGTGACCCCGACCCCGCCATGGAAGTCGGGGTAGGTCGAACCGTACACCGGGGAGAAATTGTCGAAATTCTCCTTGGTGTAATAGAGCGACCCCAGCCGATCCAGCGCCTGGGCGTGATACCGGGCCAACACCACATTGGCCTCATACGACGCGCGGGGCAGCAGAGGGCTTTCCATGCTGGCCGGCGAGGGCTCGAAATAATAGGTGCTGCCGGCGCCCATCTCGTGAAAGTCGATCTGGACGTTGGGCAGCCACTGGTGGAACACCTCCAGCTTGGCCGCCGTCTCACGCTGGGTGACCGCCAGCCAGTCGCGGTTCAGATCGGTGAAATAGTGGTTGGTCCGGCCTGCCGGGAACGGCTCGACATGCTCCTTGTCGGCGGGGTCGCTGACCGGCGGATTGCTGGCCCAGGCATTGTGCCAGTTGGCGGCGCGGTCGCGACCATCCGGGTTCTGCACCGGATCGATCAGGATGACGGCCTTGTCGAGCCAATCCCGCGTCTCCGCACTTCGCCCCGCAACCAGATAATAGGCCGTAAGCAGCGCCGCCTCCCCGCTGGAGGTCTCGTTGCCGTGGACGCCGTAATAGAGGCCGACCACCACCGGCGCAGTCGCATCCGGCGCCGCTGAGGGATCCGCCAGACGCGCGTGCGCGGCCTTCAGGGTCTCGATCCGGGCCTGATTGGCCTCCGAGGTGACAATAACCTCCAACAGCGGCCGATCCTCATAGGACCGACCAATCTCGCGCACCGTGATCCGGTCGGACAGGCGGTCGAGTTCGCGCAGATACTCGACCACCCGGTCGTGCCGCGTATAGCGCGAGCCGATTGGATAGCCGAGAAACTGCTCCGGGCTGGGGATGGCGGGATCCAGATCCGCAGAAGAGACGGCCGGGAAGTAATAGTCGGACTGGGCCAGGACCGGCGCCGGAACAGCAGACAGGACGACACTGGCCAGAACCACCGAGGCGACGCCGCCCATCAGGGCTTTCAACATGAGAACCTATCAAGAAAAGAATGAGAGACGATCAGAACCGGTAGTCGAAGCCGATACGGAATTGGCGGCCGCGCAGGTCGTACTGGCTGAAGTCGTAGGGCGCACGAATACCGGGGAATGAGCCGTCATAAGGCGGCTGTTCGTCGGCGATGTTCTCGACCTTGAGGTAGAGCTTGGCGTTCTCCAGCCCGGACCAGCCGAGGTAGAGGTCGAACTGATTATAGGCGTCGACGCTGGACTGGCCCGCCACGACCGGAACCAGGTCATAGCCGCTGGTGTAGTACCAGGTCAGATCCGCTTCCAGATCACCCCTGGACCACCCGGCGCGGGTCGTGGCCTTGTCCGCGGGCAGGCTGGCGCCCCGGTTCGTGCCCGCATAGTCGACCAGCGGCCCGCCGACGGTGACCGGACGGCGATAGTCGATGACATGGGTATAGGCCGTCTGCAGGGCGAAATCGCCCCAGCGGTCGGTGCGCCAGCGCTGGCTAAACTCGACATCAACGCCCGAGGTCTTCAGTTCGCTCAGGTTCTGATAGCGGTTGTAAACCGCCACCAGCTTGCCGCGCCCATCACGAACGACATCGGCGGGATTGTTGGCCTGAACGATGCTGGTTGTGTTGTTGGTCCCGACAAGATGGTCCAGCTCGACCCGATACCAGTCCACGCTCAGGATGGTGTCGCGCGTCGGCGTGAACACCACGCCGAAGTTGAAGGACCGCGTCTTTTCCGGCTCCAGATCAGTGTTGCCGACGGTGAAGAAGGTCGGGCTTTGGCGCGAGCCGGGAATGTCGGGATCGAACGGGTCGACGACCGAACCATAGGAGATGTTGGTCGAGGCCGAGTTCTCCGACAGCGAAGGCGCCCGGAAACCCCGCGACGCGGAGGCGCGCACCAAAACGGCGTCATGCGCCCGCCAGCGCAACCCGACCTTGGGCGAGAAGGCCTCGCCGAAGTCGCTGTAATGGTCGCCACGACCCGCGATCTGGACGTCCAGGTTCGACAGCACGGGAACGTTGGCCTCGACATAGACGGCCGCCACATCACGTTCGCCATCCACCGCCGCAATCGCAGGGCGCACCTGAAGGCCTGCGTCGATCTCGCGCGGATTGCGCGATTCCAGAGATTCGTGCCGGTACTCGATCCCCGCCGCATAGCCGATGGGGCCAGCCGGCAACGCCAACACCTCGCCTGAAATCTTGAAGTCCGCCCCATAGAGCGTCGAATCCGCCGGACGCAGGGTGCTCAATCGGATGCCGTCCAGGACGGCCTGCGGCGTCGCGTTTGGCTCCCATAGGTTCAGCGTGCCGTTCGCCAGCGAGTCGGCCAAGGTGAAACGATTGGCGAAACCGGCCGCGACGCGCTCACGTTCGCGGCTGGCGCTGGCGAAGACGGCCACCTCCCAATCGAACCGGTCGCCGGTCCCGCGCAAACCGCCCAATGCGCGATAGGCCTGCGACGTATTGGTCTTCAACGACTGACCCAGGTCGAAGAAGGTGTATTCGATCGGCACGGCGCGGCCATAAGGATTGTAGGGGTTGTTCGCCGGCAGCAGGTTCGACACCGGCTCGGCCAGACCGGTCCGGGCGTTCAGCGCGAACCGCCCGGCCTCCAGCGTGAAATAGGGACTGGAGCCGAAGATCGATGTCCCCTCGATATGGCTGTAGAGCAGTTCGCCGAAGGCCTCGATTCCCGGCGCGACACGGGCGGTCGCATGGACGTAGGCCTGATAGCGGTCGGTCGACGGGATCAGTGTCGTATAGGGCGCCAGATTGATGGCGCAGGTGTTCCCCGCCAGGCCATCGATGGGCGCGCTGGCGGTCAGGACCATGCCCTGCGGGCAGGCGCCCTGGGGATCGACGAACGGAACGGATGCGCCGTTGATAAGGAAGCGCGCGCCCTTGGCGCTCCAGCCGTTCCAGCGGCCGCCGGGGCCGGAATAGACGCCCGACCGGGTCAGATCCCGTTCGTCCTGATCCAGACGCTGGCGGGTATAGGCTTCCAGGCTGACCAGGACATTGAAACCATCGTCCTCCAGATCGCCATAGCCGCCGACGATCTTGCCCTGCCAGGTGTCCAGCCCCCCGGCGTCGGACGTGCCATAACTGCCGCCGACTTCCAGTCCCTGGAAGTCCTGGCGGGTGATGACATTGACCACCCCGGCCACCGCGTCAGAACCATAGACCGCCGAGGCCCCGTCCTTCAGCACCTCAAGCCTCTGGGTTGCGACGATGGGCAGGGCGTTCAGATTGACGAAGGTGTCCGAAAGGCCGCCTGATGGAAAGCCGTAGTTGGCCACCCGGCGGCCGTTCAGCAGCACCAGGGTGTTCTTCTGCGACAGGCCGCGCAAACCGATGCCCGCCGAACCCGAGGCCCAGCCGCTATTGCTGGTCTCGTTCGACGAGTTGCCGGTGTTGGCCGAGATCGAACGCAGCAGATCGGCGACCGTGACCTTGCCGGACGTGTCCAGTTCCTCACGCCCGATGACCTGCACAGGATTTATGCCCTCCGCCGCGGCGCGTCTGATGTTGGATCCAGTGACCACGACATCGGCCACAGTCGCACTTTCAGTGGTCGCCTGAGCGGGAGCAGCGGACTGAGCATGCGCAAGCGCGGGCAAACCTAGGATCGCGGCGCTGGAGAGAAGCGCCGTGGCGTATTTCGACATGTAGAGACTATGTGAGAAGCTGCGGGAGGACCGCGACCTAAGCCGTATTTTCGCCGCAAGCCCTGTGAGTTCGGCTGCATGAACGTTAGAAATTCTAAACTGCACAGACGTCTCTATCTGGCGTTGAGTTCACTCTCGCCAGAAGGGTGGCGCCATACTCACCGGTAGGACCTGCGGCTCGCGCGCACCATTTCCTCCACCCAGTTGATCAGCAGTGTGGCGTACAACCGCTGATCGGCCGGGTCCCGCATCGCATGGGTGGCATCGGGCATGATCCTGTGGCTGAAGGAATTCACGTCCTTGAAAGCGGCCTGGTAGGACGCGATCACTTCTGGCGGAATACGATCGTCCTTGCCCGACTGCACGATCAGGACATCGCCCTGGAACGCCGCGCAGGCGGCGAGCGCCCTGTCTTCTCCCGGAGTCCGGCGCTGTTGTCTGTAGGCGCGCACCGCCGCCTTATCGAGCTTGGCCTTGGGCACGTCCCAGTGCTGATCCGGATAGAGGGCCGGGACACGCAGCGCCAACCAACGCACCGCCCTCGTCTTCGTCAGCAGAGCCGACAAATAGCCCCCGTAGCTTGTGCCGATCACGCCGATCGCGCCCGGATCGATCAGCGGCTGAGAAGCCAGATAATCATAGGCGGCCGTCACGTCGTCCAGACCATTCTGCCGAGTGACCTCGTCTCGGCTCGCATCGCTGTCGGCATGGCCCCTGAGGTCGAATGTGAAACAGATGCAGCCCAGGCGCGCGAGTTCCTCGGCGAGGCCGAGGTCTTCATCCTGGTCGCCGCCCCATCCGTGGACGAACAGAAACCCCGGCACGGGCGCTTCGGGCGTCAGGAGCGTGCCGGTCAACCGCTGTCCGTCGACCGACAGTCGAACGCGCCCTTCATCGACCTCTTCAGGCGCGATCACGCTGTCCTCGTCACATATTTCGTCATCGGTCCGACCTTTGGATCGACCCCCCGGAAATAGATCACATCGTCCGGGCCGACCTCTTCGAGGCCATAGACCTCCACCGTTGCGGTTTCGACCGCCGTGAGTTCCGGGGACGCCGCGAAGGCTTCAAGAGCGGCGATCTCGGCGCCGGTCGCGCCGCCGACACGCCAGGACTGCTCAAGCACGCCGACGCGCCTGCGGCCTCGCGCGTCCTTGCCGGCGAGGACGTCGTAGTTCCGCCGGGTCAGGATCAGATCCGGATAGGCGCGCTGGGCCGCGTCGTCGAACACGGCCGCGCAACGCACCGCTTCGACCGCTTCACGCGACAATCCGAGGTGGGTCAGACGGTCGAGATCGCCTCTGACGCATTTGAGCCTGGACCCGCCGTAAACCTCGCGTCCCTTGTGGTCCGTGGTTTCGCGTTGGTCGCCCACGTAGCTGATGCGCAATCCGCCGACTGAGAGGGTTCCTACGCTGTAGGTCTCCACGCCGACCAGGTTTTCCTCGAGCACGACGCCGAAGGCGCCGATCTGCGCTTCGTCCTGTTCGGCGATGACAGAGGCGAGCGCCTGCGGGGTCTCCACGACGGTCTGGCCCAGACCGGCCTTGGCCAGCACGTCCTTGATGCGGACGGGTCCGGTCTCCAGAAGGCGGCGGCCAGCTTCCATCGCGTCCGCGACGGTGAAGGCGGTGTAGCCGTCCAAAGCCGCGTCGCCCAGACGATCGGCCATGGCGGCGGACCAACCCGCCGGGCAAGCCGCGTCCCGGTGGATCAGACCATGCGTGATCGCCTTGGTGGCGATAAACCTAAGAGGGACCTTGCCCCCCAGCAGATTGGCCGATGTGAAGGCGGTCCGCGACGCCATGTCCTCGCCGATCAAGGTGTCACGTGGAACCAGCAGGACGTCGGGGCCGATGTCTTCGGCCTCCGAAACGAGGTCGACGACAGGGAGCCGCAGAAGGGCCGCGAGGCGTGAGACAAGCATCTGTCTCGACGCCTGGTCGTGCAGGTTTCCCGGATTGTGCCCAGCCGGATCGAAGAGCGCGATGGCCGCAAGCGCCGCGGCGTTCGTGAAGGAAGGCATCGGGGCGATGCCGAGTGAATCGACGAAGGTCATGGCGGTTGGCGCCTCCTGTCGGAGGTCAACCCGAACACGCCTCAACGGTTCAGAACGCCGGACCATTCTTTTTGCGGACGCTGAAACTGATCAGCCTCTGGCGGCACGCGGCTGGATAGTCGCTCAAGCGGGCCGACGGCAGGCGGACGGGCGGGGGGCGATGTTCGATATCGTACCGGTGTCGGATGATGTTTCGGGACGTTCGACATCGATCCCGCCGCTGCGACGCCGCGCAGGAACTTGTCGGCCGGACGTCGATTACCTCAAGTTGCACAATAACATGGGTAACGCTGATCCACGGAGACGGCGAATGATAAACGCGATGGCGGAAGGATTCGAACAGGCGGCCGGCAGGACCGACGGTCCGAACCCCGACGAGCAAAGTTGGCTGATCCGATCGGTCGAACTGCTGCTCCGGCAAGCCTTTCCAACCTTCATCGTCGTCGGGCGCGGTGAAGCGACCTACTTCAATGCGGGCTTCCGGGACCTCCTGCTCTCCCCAGCCGCCGTTCAGGGCGCGAAGGTTGAGGACGTCGCGCCGTCTCTCGCCGCACAGCTTTCCGCCGCATTCGAACGGGGATGGGCGGACGAGCAGACGTCGGCGACCGATCTCCACCTTCACGTCGATCGTCCAGGCGGCGCTCAAGAAACCTGGTTGACCGTAGCGATCACGCCGGTCTCTCGCGGCGGCAAGCCCCTCGCCCTTCTCGGCGTCTGTCGCGACGTGACCGAGGAAAGGTCTCTGCGCGCGCGTCTGAACACAGCGGAAAGCCGCCTCCAATCCCTGGCGGATATTGCGCCGCTCTTTCTCTGGCGGCTGGACGCCCGTGGCGTCGTCCGCTGGATGAACACCCGCGCACAAACCTATCTCGGCGTGGGTCTGGCGCAGGCCAAGGCGCAAGGATGGGTCGGCTGGCTCCACCCGACAGAGCGCGACCAGGTTGTGGCGACCTGGGGCAGATCGGTCGCCCTCGCCGAGCCCTTCGAAAGCCGACACCGCCTGAGGGACGTCGCCGGCGACTACCGATGGTTCGATATCCGGGCGGCGCCCCAGTTCGACGAATCGAGAGCGCTGACCGAATGGCACTCAGCGGCCACGGAACTGCTCGAGCCGACATCTTCGCCCTCACCGCGGCGTTTCCTCTGGACCGCCGACGCCGCCGATGGCGCACGCGACTACCTCGGCGCGAATGCTCAGGCGGGCTGGCCGGATGAACGGAGCGCTCGCGTGACCTGGTCCGATCAGCTCGCCGCCGTTTTCGAAGTGGATCGCCCCGCTTACGAGTCGGCGCGTCGGACGCTTCAAGCCGGTCAGCCCATGGCGTTGAGCTACCGTGTACTCGCCCGAAACGGGGATGTTCTCGCCGTCGACGATGTGGCCCATCCGGTGATCCAAGGCGATGGCGCAATCCGGATGTTCGTCGGTGAAAGCGCGATCCGAGCGCTTCCCCGGACCGAAATCCTCATGATCGACCCTACGGATCGCGGCCAGCCGCTCGCGCGTCGCTTGCGGGATGCCGGGATCACCGTCCAGACGGTTGTGAGCCTTCCGTCCCCGCCCCGCACCCGAAAGACGACGAACGCGATCCTCTACTGCTCGTCCTCGACCGTCGCGGACATCCTGGAGATGGCTGACCACGTCAAGCGGACATGGCCCCCCGTTCCGCTGGTCGTACTCGGAGATCCTGCGGCGTCGCCGAGCGCCATCATCACCCTGCATCAAGCCGGAGTGACCGATCTGATGTCCTATTCGGACGATGACGACAGCCACGTCTCGGCGATCCTGAAACACACCGAAAAATATCACGATTTCAACGCGCTCGACGACCTACCTAGTAGAGCTGCCAGGGAGGCGCTTTCCAGGCTTTCGGACCGCGAGCAGGAGATCCTGTCCCTGGCCGTCGGGGGCGGTACGTCCAAGACGATCGGGCGCGCATTAAACCTTAGTCCGAGGACGGTCGACTATCATCGTGGAAAGGCTTTGGACAAGCTGGGGCTGCGCACGGTCAGCCAGGCGACAGACCTTTTCACGCCGGAACGGCCCTACCCGATCGAACCGAAGACCGTTCGAAAGTAGAACCCTCGCGCGACATCTAGGGATTCGAAAACACGTCACGATTGTGTCCGAGCGGACATTAGCCTCTCCAGTCGGGAGCCGCCTCTGCGCCTTCCGACGCTGGGAGGTTAGGAATGCAAACTCGTTCGACGCTCGACAGACTGCCGACATTGAGCGGCGCAAACTTGGCGACGCGGCTGCTGGTCGCCGCCCTCTACGCCTTGGGCGCAGTCTTGCCTCTTGGCGTATTCGCCGCCGCGCCGGCACGGGCGCAGACAAGCATCGTGGACGTCTGCACGGGCGTCGCGCTCCCAAGGTCCGCGGTCACCGACATTATACGCCCTGTGATCACGGGCATCGCCAGCCCCATCGAAAACAGCGTCAACGGCCTATTGTCGGTTTTGGCCCCGCGCCTGGCGCTCAACGCGACCACCCTGCTCGACGACGCCGCCCGCGGGCGGGACATCACGTTGCGCGTGCTCGACGTGAACGGCAATGTCGTCGATGCAGCCAATAGCTGCATTAACCAGGCCGACGCCTTCACCCTCTCCAACGAGGCGGGGATTTCCATCGGCGGCAACCGGATCACCGGGCTGGGCTCTGGCGGCGCGGTCGCCATCGCCGGCGAGCTCAACTCCATCGCCTTCGGCAACGGCTCTCGCACTGCGGCCACTTCGGCCGACGCAATCGCCCTGGGTCGCACGGCCCGCGTGCTGGCTAATGCGGGGCGGTCCGTCGCCCTGGGCGCCGACGCCTCTGTCGGCGTGTCCAACAGCCTGGCGCTGGGCGCCAGCAGCGCCGCCCTGAGGGGCGCGCTCGCCAACTATGCGGCGACGGGACTGTCCACGCTTCAGACCTCGGTCGGCGAGGTGTCTTTCGGCGCGGCCGGGGCGGAACGTCAGCTTACCAACATCGCCGCCGGCTCAGACGACACAGACGCGGTCAACGTCGGCCAGTTGCGTGGGGTGTCGACCAACCTTCAGGCTCTGGCCGACTTGGCTGTCACCTATGACGATCTCAGCGCCTCGGTCCTGACGCTTGGGGGACTTGGCGGAACGCGGATCACCAATCTGACGCTGGGCCAGCTGGCCGCCGGCTCGACCGACGCCGTGACAGGCGGCCAACTGTTCGGCCTGGGATCCAGCTTGGCCGCGGAAATCGGCGGAAGCACCGCCTTCGATCCCGCGACGAGCACGATCAACATCGGCCTGACCTACGACGGCGTGGTCTACAGCACGGTGCAACAGGCGCTTGATGCAATCCTCGCCGCGCCCGGCGGCGGAACGCCTTTCCTGGCGGTCAACTCCGCCCTGGGCGGGGCGCTTGCCGCCGGCGTCAACGCCACAGCCGTCGGACCGGCCGCCTCTGCCGCCGCCGACAACAGCGTGGCCCTGGGCGCCGCCAGCCTCGCCGATCGCGGGGCCCTGGCTGGCTATGCCGCCCTTGGTCTCAATGCGCTACAGACCTCCGCTGGCGAAGTGTCGCTTGGCGGCGTCGGTTCGGAGCGTCAGCTAACGCATGTCGCGGCCGGCTCAGAGCTGACAGACGCGGTGAATGTCGGCCAGCTGCTTGGCGTCTCGAACGACCTGCAGGTCTTGGCCGACATCGCCGTCGCCTATGACGATCCCACGGCGGCCAGCCTGACGTTGGCCGGCGTCGGGGGCACGGTCATTTCCAATGTGTCGGCGGGCGACCTCGCCGCCGGCTCCACCCAGGCCGTCAACGGCGCCCAGCTGTTCGCGACCAACACCCAGGTTTCGCTGAACACCACGGCCATCACCAATCTAGGGACGGATCTCAGCGCCCTGTCCGACACGGCTGTGATGTATGACGACCTGCTGGCCGGTCGCGTGACCCTGGCCGGCGTCAACGGCACGGTTCTCGCCAATGTCGCAGCCGGCGCCCTGAACGCGACCTCGACCGAGGCCGTCAACGGCGGGCAGCTGTTCGCCACCAACGCCCAGGTCGACATCAATACGAGCGCCATCACCAATCTGACCACCAATCTCGGCTCCCTGTCCGACACGGCCGTGATGTATGACGACCTGCTTGCCGGTCGCGTGACCTTGGCCGGCGTCAACGGGACCGTGCTCGCCAATGTCGCCGCCGGCGCTCTGGACGCGACCTCGACCGAGGCCGTCAACGGCGCCCAGCTGTTCGCCACAAACACCCAGGTGGCCCTGAATACCGACGCCATCGCAAATATCGCCGCGGTGTCGGCATTGGCGGTCGTCTACGACGATCCCAGCTTCGACACCCTGACGCTGGCCGGCGCCGCCGGCACCACTATCAGCAACGTGGCGGCCGGCGAGCTCAGCGCGGCGTCGACCGAAGCGGTCAACGGCGCCCAGCTGTTCGCGACCAACGCCCAGGTGGCGAACAACACCGCCGACGTCGTCACCAATACGACCGCCATCACGACGATCACCAACAATCTGAACAATGGCGCGGTCGGCGTGGTGCAGTATTCGAACGCGGCCGATCCGACGGTTCCGAACGGCGGCGTGGCCACCAACGACGTAACGCTCGTCGGCGCCCTGACCGGTCCGGTGGGACTGCATAACGTCGGGGCCGGCCTGATTGCGACCGGGTCAACCGATGCGGTCAACGGCGGCCAGGCCTTCGCGCTCGGCCAGAGCCTCGCCACCGGCTTCGGCGGCGGCTCCGCCTTCAATCCGCTGACCAACACCCTGGACGTCGCCATCACCTACCAAGGCGTCCAATACGCCAGCATCCAAGGCTTCCTGAACGCCCTGTCGGCGGCTCCGGTCGGCGGCGGCTCCAGCGCCTATCTGGCCGTCAACTCCAACCTGGCGCCGGCGACTGCTCAAGGTCAGGACGGCGTCGCCGTCGGCCCTGAAGCCCAGGCTGTCGCCGACAACAGCATCGCTCTTGGCGCAGGCAGCCTTGCGGATCGCACCGCCCAGACCGATTACGTCGCCCTGGGCGTCACGGGCTTGCAATCCTCGGTCGGGTCGGTGTCGTTCGGCTCGGCGGGCGCCGAACGGCAGCTGACAAACGTCGCCGCGGGCACGGCGGCGACCGATGCGGTCAATGTCGCCCAACTTCAAGGCGTCTCGAACCGCGTAGATGCCTTGGCGGGGACCGCCGTATCCTACGACACGACCACCCGCGACACCCTGACCCTTGCAGGGGCCAACGGCACGACCATCACCAATGTCGCCGCAGGGCAGGTCAACGCGACCTCGACGGACGCCGTCAACGGATCGCAGCTGCACGCCACCAACACCCAGGTCGCGCTCAACACCACGGCGATCACCAATCTGACCAATAACATCGCCAACGGCGGCCTGGGCCCCGTGCAATATAGCGACGGCGATGATCCCGAGACGCCGAACGGCGGCGTCCGCTCCGACGACCTGACCCTGGTCGGCGCCAGCGGCGGCGCGGTGGGCCTGCATAATGTCGCCAACGGCCGTATCGCCGCCGGCTCCACCGACGCCGTCAACGGCGGCCAAATCTATCAACTGGCCTTCGCGGCGACCAATGCGGTCCAGTACGACACCGACGCGAACGGCGGTCGCACGAACAGCATCACCTTCCAGGGCGGCGACGCCACCGCCCCGGTGACGCTGAACAATGTCGCGGCCGGCGCGGTTACAGCCACCTCTACAGAGGCGATCAACGGATCACAGCTTTTCCAGACCAACCAGGCCGTCGCGACGGCCCAGACGACGGCCGACAACGCGCTCGCTCTGGGTCAAAACTCGCTTCAGTACGCCGATCAAGGCCAGACCCGTGTCGTTCTGGGCCGCAGCAACGGACCTGCCGTCACCGTAAGCAACGTCTCGGCCGGGGTCGCCGACACCGACGCCGTCAATGTGCTCCAACTGCGGGAGAGCATGAACGAAGCGATCCAGCAGTCGAACACCTACACCGACATGCGGCTGGCGGCGGTCAACTACAATGTCCAGGAAGTCCGCAAGCTGGCCTTCGCCGGCACGGCGGGCGCCCTGGCGGCGGCCGGGATGCCGCAGATCGCCGAGCGCGGAAAGTCGATGTTCGCGGTCGGCTACGGCGCCTATGAGGGCCAGTCGGCCATGGCCATGGGCTACTCCCGCGCCCTGGGCGACGGCTCCATGGTCTTCCGGGCCGGCGCCACCTTCGACACCCAGAACCACGTCGGCGCCAACGCCGGGGTCGGCTGGCGGTTCTGACACGGGGCGGGGGAATGGAGGCTTCCCCCGCTCCTTTTCTTCAACGCAACGGATCAGAGACAGCATGCATCCCCCTCGCTTTTCCGCGATGAACGACGACGATTTCGCAGCGATGAAGGTCCGCTTCATTGCGGCAGGCGACAGGCTGACAGATCTTCAGCTCCTGGAACTGGCTGACTGCTACCATGAGATGCTCAGGCAACGCCGGACCGGTCGCAGACATCAGCCGTCGTTTGGCTCCTCTGACCGAGATCGGATCGCAGCTGAACCTCGGACCTTCTGACGGCCGACGATGTCTCGCGGCGGCGATCCCGATCTGCGAGATGCCCCAGATCCAGAAGACGAAAACGACCGCTCCGAAGCGGAAACAAACGGGCTGGGAACTTTCACCTGCCGATCCGCCGACAAGAACGGCAACGGCACGACCGGGGCTTTTATCAAGCGGCGGCGCGCGGTCCCCAGTGGGGGAAGGGGTCGTCGAACTTGGCCCAGCCCTTGGGCCCGCGCTCCATCTCGAACCGAGTCAGAAGGGCCGCGTCGAACATCGAGGTCAGCAGGTCGCGATACATGTCCTTGCCGATCAGCACGATCTCCTGACGCCGGTCGCCATAGGGGCGGCGCCAGATCGCCTCGATTGATTTCAACCAGTCCGCGTCGTCGTCGGGCCAGCGGTCGCGCGGCGCCGAGGCCCACCACAGGCCGCCCCACTCATGTTCGGTCACGGCGCCGGCCTGACTCCAGGACCCCACATAATCCATGCGGCTGGCCAGCCAGAAGAAGCCCTTGGAGCGCCAGACGCCCGGCCATTCCCGGTGCAGAAGGTCATGGAAACGGCGCGGGTGGAAGGGCCTGCGCGCCCGATAGACAAAGGTGGAGACGCCATATTCCTGGGTCTCGGGCGTGACCTCCCCGCGCAGGGCCTGAGACCAGCCGGCCGCCTGTTCGGCGCGCGCCATGTCGAACAGGCCCGTGCCGATCACCGCCTTCAACGGGACGGCGCCGCGCACCGCCTCCACGATCCGGGCGCGGGGGTTGAACTGGGCCAGCATGGCCCGCAGCACGCCCTTCTGCGTCTCGTCCAGCAGGTCAACCTTGTTCAGCACGATGACGTCGGCGAACTCGATCTGGTCGATCAGCAGATTGGCGACCGTGCGCTCGTCGTCCTCGCCCATGTGTTCGCCGCGAGCCTTCAGCCGGTCGGTGGAGGGATAGTCGCGGTGGAAGTTGAAGGCGTCCACCACCGTCGCCATGGTGTCGATCCGCGCCAGATCCGACAGGCTGAAGCCGTCCTCGTCGCGGAAGTCGAAGGTGGCGGCGACCGGCATCGGCTCGGAGATTCCGGTGGATTCGATCAGCAGGTGGTCGAACCGCCCCTCGCGCGCCAGCTTACCCACCTCGATCAGCAGATCCTCGCGCAGGGTGCAGCAAATGCAGCCGTTCGACATCTCCACCAGCCGCTCCTCGGTGCGCGACAGGTCCGCGCCGCCGCCGTCGCGCACCAGGGCCGCGTCGATGTTCACCTCGCTCATGTCGTTGACGATCACCGCGACCTTCAAGCCGTCGCGATTGGCCAGCACATGGTTCAGCAGGGTCGTCTTCCCGGCCCCGAGAAAGCCGGACAGGACTGTGACGGGCAATTTGGGAAAGGCGGACATGACGATCTCTCTTGAAGCCTGACAGCGAGGGGGCTAGAAGCGAATGTTATGTTATAACATATATAGGCATCAAGGTTTTTATGGCGGTTGGCGCTGTCGTTCAGGGGATGAGTCCCACGGTCTTCACCACCCTGGTCGAACCCCAGGTCAGGATGGCGGTCTGGTCTCGCCCGGCGCCAGCCGAGGTCGACGGACCGGACGACTTCGAGGCCGTGTGGAACGGCCTGCGGATCGCTTCGTCGGGACCGGCGCCCGGCTGGCTGATGAACGACATCCTGGGGCTGGGCGACATCCTGTCCGCCGTCAGCGGCGGCCTGACATGGCGGGCGCGCTTCGGCACGGCGACCACGCGCGTCTGCCCCCGGTTTCACCAGGATGCGATCTCCGTGCGACTGATCGCGACCTACGAAGGGCCCGGCACGGAATGGGCTTTCGCCAGCGATCTCGGCGAGGATATGGACGCCCGCCGCGCCGAAACACGGGGTCGTATCCGTACCCTGCACCCCGGCGATATCGCCATCTTGAAAGGTTCGGCGCCCGGCTGGGAGTGCTGGCCCGAGTTTCCTGTCGTGCTGCACCGCTCGCCGCCGGCCAGCCGCAAGGCGATCCGGCGGGTGCTGACCATCGACGTCTTGCAGCCTGAGGGCTAGGGGCTTCGGTGGTGTCGGAGTGAGCTTCATCACCTCCACTTAGGCGCAAGATCAATCAGCGTGGGGATTTCGCCCGCGCTAGAATGGGCGATCCAAAGAAGCGCCTTCGCTTCCAGCGACGCCTGGCCGGCGGCCGCTTTCACATGGCTCAACTCTCCGCAACCCTGAGGCCGGAAACGGACACAGGAAACCGCGACTTGGCGTTGCGGTTTTGATCACATCGACGCTCGCCGCGAGACTTGGATCATGACCTCGAATCCGCCTGCCCGCCCGATCAAAGCCGACTCTCGACGCGGCTTGGCCCAAGGGGGCTTGGGAGGCTTGGAGGACGAACTTCTCGAAGACGGTCAGGAAGAAGTGTTTTCTCGTGCAGAGGTCGAAAACGGCGCGATCGAACACCACTCCGGTGAACCGCCCTGCCCCGACAATTTGCGATCATGACCGCCGGTCTGAAAAAACCGATACCTTCCAACGCCGCGCATCTCTGTATCGATATGCAGCGACTGTTCGTGGAAACCACAGAATGGCGAGCGCCGTGGGCGGAATGCATTCTGCCGGTCATTGTCGAGCTTTGCGAAGCTCGACCGGATCGCGTCTGGTTCACCCGCTTCATTCCCGCCGCCAACCCAGCCGACGCCGTCGGCGCATGGGTCGGCTACTGGGAACACTGGTCGTCGATGACGCTCGAAGCGCTTGACCCGGGCCTGATCGACCTCGCCCCGCCCCTTCAGCGATTTGCGCGGCACGAGCGTGTGGTGGACAAGCGCGCCTATTCGCCCTGGTTCGGCGCCGCGTTGCACGAAAAATTGCAGCAGGCCGGCGTCGACACGATCCTGATCACCGGCGCCGAAACCGATGTGTGTGTTCTCGCCGCCGTGCTGGGCGCCGTCGATCTCGGCTATCGCGTGGTCGTGGTCACGGATGCAGTTTGCAGTTCGGCCGATGGGCCGCACGACAACCTGCTCGCCCTCTACAGCGACCGATTCAGCCAGCAGGTGGAAACTGCGGACAGCCAAGAGGTGCTGTCGAGCTGGCGCGGATGAAGTCCGGCCCTTCCATTCTCAGCTACCAGATTCGCTACGTTGAGGGCGGGGATCCCGAGACGCTGATCGCGGCCGATATGACCGACGCCATGCGCCAGGCCCGCCAGCGCGCCGAACTTAATGGGGCGGCCCTCGCCCTGTGGCGCGACGGTGTGCTGATCGCCGAATGCCCGCCTTCAACGACCGCCTCGGTCAATGACGGACCATCCGACCTTATCGCCCAGCTAGTCGAGGCGGGCGTCTATGTCTTCCCCGCCCCAGCGCAAGCGAGGCGGGAATGACGACCGGCAAATCCGTTCCGGACTGGCGACCGATCAGTCCGCCGGAAGAGCGCGGCGCCCGAGATGGCGCACTTCCCGCCTATGTGGCCAACGGCATGATCGGATTGCGCGTACGGGAGATGGCGCTCGCCCCGGGCATGACCATTGTCAACGGCGTCGTCGGCGAAGACCCGGAACGCCGTATCGAGGCCGGCGCGCCGGTCCCCTATCCGCTGGAAGCCGATGTTTGCATCAATGGCGTCTGGCTGTCGGACCAGCCCTGGTGCGTGGGCGACCTGCGCCAAACCTATGATTTCGCGACCGCCGAACTGACCAGCCGCTGGCGCGCCCATATGGCTGGCGTGATCGCCGATATCGAGGTCGTCACATTCGCCAGCCGCACGGCGCCAGCCGTGGTCATGCAGGAGGTCTCCGTGCGGCCGGACGCGCCATGCCACATCCGCCTGCGCGCCCGAACCTCGACCGCCGATCTGCGAGGGCGGGTTGTTCGGCGCCGAACCGACACGCCCGGAGAGACAGAACCCGCCTGCGACGGCTCTCTGCTGTGGTCGACCGAAGGCGACCTGTCGACCTGCGGGATCGCGCTGTGGACGGAGGCGGAGCCGGCGGCCGGACGTGACGTGACGCGCTGGGATGCGTCAGGCCCGCTGCAAACCACCTACGATTTGGGCCGGGTAGGCAAGCTCGGCGCGCGCCTACGGCAGATGGCGGCCCTGGTTCCATCCCTGATCCATGCGCGACCCGACGAAGAGGCGGTGCGTCGGGTCGCGCGCGCGGCGCAGACCGGGTTCGAGCTGCTGCGTTCCCGCAACCGCGACGCCTGGCGTGAGCTGTGGCGGGGTCGGATCGTCGTGACGGGCGCAGAGCCGACGCATCAGGCCCTGATCGACGCGGCCTTCTTCTATCTGAACAGCTCGGTCCACGCCGCCTCGCCCGCCGCGACCTCGATCTTCGGCCTGGCCGCCTGGCGCGACTACTCCTACTATTTCGGCCATGTGATGTGGGACATCGACGCCTTCTGCGTGCCGCCTTTGATCCTGAGCCAACCTGATGCGGCGCGCGCCTTGCTGGACTTTCGATCGCGCGGCCTAGCGGCGGCGGCGTCTAATGCGCGGCTGTCCGGTCGTCAGGGTCTTCAGTTCCCGTGGGAAGCGGCGCCTTTGACGGGGCAGGAGGCGACGCCTGGCGGCGGTTCGGGGGCCGCGCATGAGGATCACGGCTCTCTACACGTGGCGCGCGCCTTCAGCCTGTTCGCAGACGCCACCGGGGACGAGGCCTTCTTGCGCGAACAGGCCTGGCCCGTGTTGGAAGGCGTCGCGGACTGGATCGTCAGTCGATTGACCCTGACGGGCCGCGGCTACGAACTGAAACGCGCCACGGGACCGGCGGAGGTTCCCGATCCACCGGACAACGACGCCTTCACCTTGATGTTGGCCGACGATGTGCTGTCGCGAGCCATCGACGCCGCGCGGTCTCTGGGACGAACGCCGCCCGCATCGTGGCAAGCCATTCGCGAAAACCTGTATCTTCCGATCCGGTCGGACGGAGCGATCGCGGCCCACGACGACTTCCGCGTCGACGAGCCCAAGGGCGCGACGCCCTCGCCGTTGGCGGGTCTGTTTCCCGGCGGACACCGAGCCGAGCCAGCGACGGCGCGCCGTACGCTCGAACTCTATCTGTCTCACTGGCAGGCCTATGTCGGCGCGCCGATGTTCCCGGCGCTCTATGCCGCCTGGGCCGCGATGGCGGGGGACCGGGCGTCGGCCCTTGAGCTGTTCGACGCCGGATACGCCGCCTATGACGCCGGCCGTTTCCACCAATGCTTGGAATACCGTCCAGACCATCCGGACAGCGAAACGGCGGCAGGCCCCTTCTTCGCCAATCTGGGCGGCATGCTGATGGGATTGATCTATGGTCTGACGGGGCTGGAGGCGCGAGGCGAGCCGACGGCCTGGCCGACGCGGGCCGCCATATTGCCGTCGGGCTGGAAGGCCATCACGATTGAGCGGATATGGCTGGGCGACCGATGCGTTCGCCTGAACGCCGAGCATGGGGCGCGGGCCAGCCTCACCTCGCTCTGACCGGCAGGACGAGGGAGGCCCCGACGGCGGCGATCCCCTCAGGCCGCCCTGGAGGACGTCGAGACCGCCTCCCCCTTGACCTCCGGCGCGTGCCGCAAGCAGCAGGCGTGGGCGGCCAGCACGGCGCGATCCAGCACAATGGTTCGGCCGCGCACCGTGCGGATCGCGCCCGCCGTCCGCAGGGTCTGGCACGCGCCGTTGACGCTGCTTCGGCGCAGGCTCAGCATTTCGCCGACAGCGGCCTGACACAGGGGCACATCGGCCCCATTGCAGGCGGCATCCATTTCCAGCAGCAGGCTGGCCACACGCGATACGGCCGGATGCGCCATGGCGCAGGCCAGCCGCCCCTCCAGGATGCGCGTTCGCCGAACGCCTGCGGACAGCAGGAACCGCAGCCCCTCGTCGCCCGCCTCTCGCAGGAAGCCGACGAGCGGCGCCCGATACAGCGTTCCCCCCGTCAACCAGCGCCCTGACGCGCCCCCGCCCAGGTCAACCAGATCACCCGCCGCCGCGACCCCGGCGTTGACCCTGCTCTGATCCACCCGCAGCAGCAGACAACCGGACAGGACCACACCGATCTCACCGTCAGGTGTGAACGGATCGCCAGCGCCCGGCGCGCGGATTTCGCCCAAGCGAAGAGCGCGGCTGCGCCGTTCGAACGACAGGGGTTCAAACGCGCGCCACAGGCTTAGGACGTCTTCGCGCAAGGGCTGGGGGTCGGTCAGCGTATCGTCGGATGTCGGGAGAACGGCCATCCCTCAACAATACGTCCCTAACGAACCGCCGCATTCACATGCGTTAAGCCGCGTCTTGTCAGAATAACGTCATTCAGTCTTCGTCGTCTTCGAAACGCGTGGTGGACCCCGCGCCCGGCCCGGCCCCCAGATCGGCGCCGGTGACCGGATTGCTGTCCGGATCGGACGTGGTGCGAAGCGCGAACGCCGTCACACTGTCGGTTTGCGCGGGCGATAAGGCCACGCTGGCCGACCCGTCGCCGCCGTCGACGGCGGACTGGGCGTCGCGATCGTCGACGAACTCCCACTGTTCGCCCTGATTCCAGGGGCCGCGCGCATCGCCCTCGCCCTGGGACATGTCATAGTATTTGTCGGCGAAGTCCGGCAGACCGCCCAGCTTGCCGGCCGGGAAGTTCGGCTCCATCGCGTACAGGGCCTTTTCGAACGACTTTTGGTGGGCGACCTCGCGGGTCATCAGAAAGGCCAGGGCGTCCTTCACGCCGGGATCGTCGGTGCAGTTGATCAGCCGCTCATAGACGATCTTGGCCCGCGACTCGGCGGCGATGTTGGAGCGCAGGTCGCAGGCCGGATCGCCGATGGAGTCGATGTAGGCCGCCGTCCACGGCACGCCGGCCGAGTTCACCAGAGCGGGCGCGCCGCCGTAGAGGATCGAGGTGGTGTGGCTTTCGCCGCCCGCGTTCAGAGAAGCGTAGAGGTCGGCCTCCTCCATCGCAGCCTCGGCCAGATGGCCCTTGATGCCTCGGTTCAGCATCGACACGATCGATCCGATCACTTCCAGGTGGCTGAGTTCTTCGGTGGCGATGTCCAGGAGCATGTCCTTGCGGCCGGGATCTTCGTCCGCCAGCGCCTGGGTGAAATAGCGCATGGCGGCGGCCAGCTCGCCCTGCGGCCCGCCGAACTGTTCGAGCATCAGCGTCGCCAGGCCGGGGTTCGGCTCGGAGACGCGGACGGTGTACATCAGTCTCTTATTGTGCATGAACATTGGGGATGGTCCTCTCAATTCAGTCGAGGTAACCGGGCCTCGGATCGCCTGTTCCGAAGGTCGCTTGTTGGGCTTTAGGCCCTGAACAGCGAGGCTTGTTCGCCGCTTCCATAAGCCATGCACGGAATTGGACACTCGGAACGGGCCGCCGAAAGGCGGCCTTGAACCTTCTTTTCGAGGAGGTCTCCATGTCTATTGTCGACAAGGCGCTCGCCGCCGTCACGCCGCAACCCAGCGAAGAAAAACGCGCCCAGGCGACGGCGAAAGCCCGGGCCGCCGCCTCGCCCGGGGACTGGCTGTCGATGGTGCTGGATCACCATGACGAAATCCGGTCAGCTTTCGCCGCCGGGCGCGCAGCGACCGGCGCGGCGGATCGCACGGCGGCGTTCAAGGCGCTCGCTCTGGTGCTGAACGGCCATTCGCTGGCCGAGGAGCTGGTTCTGTATCCTGCCATGGGTCAGGCCGGCGAAAAGATGCACGCCGCCCACGCCTATCTGGAACAGACCACCGCCAAGGCGCAGATGGCCGAGCTTGAGAACATCGCGCCGTCCAAACAGGCCTGGCTGGACAAGTGGGAGCATATCGAAGGCGCTGTCCTGACCCACATGTTCGAAGAAGAGAGCGATTGGTTCCCGAGGCTGAAAGCCAAGGGCGAGCATCAGCCGCGTCTAGGAGCCCGCTACGCCGAGGAGTTCGGCCGCTATGTCGGCGCGCCGACGTCCCAAGCCGCCTGATTCCGACTGTTCAACGAAAAGGAGGCATCGACCATGGCCGAACCCCTATCGACCGACGCCGACGTTCAATCGCCGGCCTTCAACGACAAGGACGAGGTGGAGGGCGCCTATGACGCCACCAGCGTCCGCGCCGTCATGATCAACCGGCCGCGTCAGGACCTGTACGACTACTGGCGCGACTTCCGAAACCTGCCCAGCTTCATGGAAAACGTGAAGGCGGTCGATGTGCTGGGCGATGCCCGTTCGAGCTGGACGGTCGCCGGCCCCGCCGGGGCCGAGATCGAACTGGTCAGCGAGATCACCGAGGACCGGCCCGGCGAATACATCGCCTGGCGATCGACCGAAGACAGCGACATCGACCATGAGGGCTGGATCGAGTTTCGCGACAACGCCTTTGGTCGCGGCACGGAGGTCCGGGTCCTGATCAGCTACGACCCACCCGCCGGCGCGGTCGGCAAGCTGGTCGCCAAGGTGATGCAGCGCGAGCCTCGGGTTCAGGCTCGGCGCGAGCTGCGGCGCTTCAAACAGCTGATGGAGACGGGTGAAAT
The DNA here is from genome assembly GCF_023147505.1 of Brevundimonas sp. EYE_349. Classification (GTDB taxonomy): domain Bacteria; phylum Pseudomonadota; class Alphaproteobacteria; order Caulobacterales; family Caulobacteraceae; genus Brevundimonas. The sequence continues at coordinate 276,913 of NZ_JAHXPB010000003.1, forward strand.
CTCGACGTCCAAGGCCCCCAACGCGGGGCCGCGCGCCGACCGTCATTTCTGATCCCCGGAAGGAAATCCCATGCGCGCCTTGACCTGGCACGGCAAACACAATGTTCAGGTGGACACGGTTCCCGACCCGCAGATCGTCAATCCACGCGACGCGATCATCAAGATCACGGCGACGGCCATCTGCGGTTCTGACCTTCACCTCTACGACAGCGTTATTCCCGGCATGTCGAACGGCGACATCCTGGGCCACGAGTTCATGGGCGAGGTGGTCGAGATCGGCCGGGGCCACACCAGCCTTCAGGTCGGGCAGAAGGTGGTCGTCCCGTTCGTGATCGCCTGCGGCTCCTGCTTCCACTGCGGCAAGCAGCAGTTTTCGGCCTGCGACAACTCCAATCCGGCGGACAAGTCCGACGCCTCGGAGATCGCCTATGGCTATCCGGCCGCCGGCCTGTTCGGCTACTCGCACCTGACGGGCGGCTATGCCGGCGGTCAGGCGGAATATGTCCGCGTCCCCTATTCCGACATCGGCCCGATCGTGGTTCCCGACGGCATCGAGGACGAGCGGGTGCTGTTCCTGTCCGATATCTTCCCGACCGGCTGGATGGCGGCCGAGAACGCCGAGATCGAGCCCGGCGACACCGTAGCGATCTGGGGCTGCGGCCCGGTCGGCCTGTTCGCGATCAAGAGCGCCAAACTGATGGGCGCAGGCCGCATCATCGCGATCGACCACCACCCACGCCGGCTGGCCTTGGCCAAGGCCAATGGGGCGGAGGTCCTAAACTATCACGAGGTGAAAGTGCGCGAAGCCCTGATGGAGATGACCGCCGGCATCGGCCCCGACGCCTGTATCGACGCCGTCGGCATGGAGGCGCACGGCTTCGCCCCCGATAACCTCATCGATGCGGTCAAGCAGGAGACCAAACTGGGCACCGATCGCCAGCATGTGCTGCGCGAAACCCTGATGGCGTGTCGGAAGGGCGGACGCGTCTCGATTCCCGGCGTCTACGGCGGCATCGGCGACAAACTGCCGATCGGCGCGCTCATGCAGAAGGGCCTGACCATCAAGACCGGCCAGACCCATGTTCAGAAATATCTGCCCGCGCTTTTGCAACTCATCCTGGACGGCAAGATCGACACGACCGATCTCATCAGCCACCGGCTGCCGCTGGAGCAGGCGCCGGAGGCCTACAAGAACTTTCACGACAATCCGAACGAATGGACCAAGGTGGTGCTGACGCCGCACGGATGAGGATCGCAAGGGACGTTCGCCTCACCCCACTCGCCTGGGCGGCCGCGTCCCTTGCACCCTGCTGATCGGGGACAGATCCGGTGCGGTCGTCACCGTTCGGCGTAGACAAGGCGTCCCTCGAATACGGGCGAGCCCTCGGCGTCGCGGACCGCGATCACGAGGGTCGCATCGCCACCGTCGCGCGCATCGACGAACATTTCCGCAAGCGCCTCGCGGGCCAACCGGCGCGCAGCCGTCGCGGTCGCGCAGTCGACGCCGATCGGGTCGCGTCGCGCGCCTGTCTGATCGATCGTATCGAAGAAATATCGCATCTCAGACCTTGGCGTTCGGCTTGGTGCCTCGGAGGTGAAGGTAGCTCGGGTCGAAACCCGCAAACGCCGCAAGGCGTTCGACGTTCGGAATCCTTACGTATCGCCCTGCGGTCTGGATCAGATTCTCTCCCCGCAGGGCCATGAGGGTGCGGTTGACATGGACCGGGCTCATCGCCGTCATGTCGGCCAGCTGCGTCTGCGTCAGGGGCATTTCCAACCCGTCCGGGTCTGCGGCGCCGATGGCGCCAAGGCGCACATGGAGCTCGCAGATCAGATGCGCCAGACGCTGATCGGCAGGCCGCTGGCCGATGTTGACCAGCCATTCGCGAAGGGTGCCTTCGTCAGCCAAGGTCGCCCAGTTGAACGCGAGATTGATCCTCGGGTTTTCCGTCAGACGGTTAATGGACGCCGGAGTGATCTGCGCCACCTTGGCGTTGGTCAGGACCCCGATGCCATGATCCATCTCCGTCAGTATCTGGACATGCAGATCGCACATGTCTCCGGGGACGAAGATCGCCATCACCTGACGCTGTCCCCCATCCAGCAGCTTGTAGCGGCATCCCCATCCCTCAAGCACCACGTGCACGTTGCGCGGGACATCGCCTTGGGGCGACACATCCTCTCCGGCCTTGAACGCGCAAACGTCCTGGACCGCGGCGCGCAGCTCGGCCCGATCGTCATCAGTCAGGTCTGCGCCGTGCTCGAGCTTGCGGATGAAGGGGTCGATCATGCTGCTCGCCTCGTCGTTCCAGCCCGACCTTAACCGGAGCACGCGAAGATTGCACCTTCGCTAACGCCCGAACGGTGATCCGCAAAAGCGTCGGCGCTTAACGCAGGTTAGTGAGAGGAAGGCGTACCTGCGTCATCGGTGACGAATGGCGATGTTCTCTGGCCCGAAACTTCGACGCGCGCGGTGCTCAAACGGCCGCTTCGGCCGCTTGACGGCTTGGTTCATCGCGCTGGCCTGCGCCGGCGTCGCGACGGCTCTGGTCGTCGATACGCTGATACGGCTTCAAGGCTGACGGCCCGACGCATCGCCGCCGAACGCGTCTTGCGCGCCGCATCCGCACGGGGCCGCTGGGCGCGAAGGCCGCCCCGTTGAAGCGCCGTCCGACTCCACAAACCGTCGTCGCCGTGTCAGCCTTGGCGCCGGGAGGACTGAAGATGGCGACGCGGAAGACCCTCATCAAAGCGCGGGCCTGGGTCCGCCTCCAGCCCTTAGAGCCGCTCGCCCGACGACAGGTCTTGCGGTCATCCTGGCGGCTCTCGACGCGGCGCCGGAAACCCGCAGGCACCCTCGCTGACGCGATCAAGGCCGAGGCCGGGCAGGCCTTCGACAAGGAGGCGATCGCCTGATATGGCCGCCAAGCTGAAGGTCTTCGCCTGGTCCGACGGCTTTCACGCCTTCACCGTCGCCACGACGTCGCGACCGAAGGCGCTTGAAGCCTGGGGCTCCAAGCAGGACCTTTTCGCGACCGGCCTGGCCCGCCCGCTCACGGGCGGTCCCGACTATGACGCCGCCTTGGCCGCCCCGGGCGAGGTGATCACGCGCAGTCTTGCGATCGATCTCGGCAAGATCGGCAAGGCCAGGCGATCCAGGACGCGCGGGCCGTCAAGGGCGAAGGCCGCCAGGATCAAAACGCTGCAAGCCGCGCTCGCCGATCTGGACCAGAGCCACCAGGCGGCGATGGCCGATTTCGACGCTCAACAGACCGCGCTTGATGCAGCGCGACGAAAGGCGAAGGCCCGCCATGCGACGGATCGCCAAACCCTGTTGGCGGATTTGGAGGCGGTCAGGGCCTCGGCCCAATAATCGAACCCCGCCACAACCGACTCGGCCGGACCGGACCCGCCGAACAGATCGATCTGCCCTGGCGCGGCGCGACAAGGCCAGTCGATCGGCGCCGCAGCCCGCCGTCACCAGATTGGACACGCTCACGCCCACCAGGTGCACGCGCCCGGCTTGGTGGATGGAGGGACCGAACCCGCAGCCGGCCGAGGTCGCTTAACGCCTCGCACGAGGCGACGGGCTCGGACAGAGATGGGCTGCGGGTCGATAGCGCGCGATGTAAAGAAGGCGGTCGGCGCCGCCGATCATCCTGTATCGAACGAAGACACCGCTTTCACTCCAACGCTTTAGCGATTGTAGAGCGTCGTACGCGGCGCATAGGCCGCTGGCTCATCCCGCCAGCGCAGCCCGTTGCGGCTGACGAAGACGATCCGCTCCACACCTACGCTCATCTAGCCGGGGCTTGCCGTGGTTCTTGTTGAAATAGGGTTCTTGCCGAGCCATCTGCTCGTTCGCCGGCCAATACAGGCTAATCATATCCAGACTCCTTCGGAGCCTGAATCAGATCGCAAGCCTCACATCGACAGGAGCGATCCTAGGCTCAGGACTCATAGCCAGAAGAGCACCCTGCCCGCGAGGGCTATGGCGGACAGGAAGACGTTCGGGCAGCGATCATAGCGCGTGGCGACCCGTCGCCAGTCCTTCAGCCTGCCGACCCGAAGGGCGGCGCGTAGCAGCCAACATGATCTCGATGCGGTTGCGCCGTTTGTAGCGGCGCTTGTCGTAGCGGATCGGTTCGGTGCGAGTTTTGCGGCCTGGGATGCACGGCGTGATCCCCTTGGCCTGCAAGGCGTCCCGGAACCAGTCGGCGTCGTAGCCCCCGCCTCCCAGAAGCCACTGGGCGCGTGGCAGGCTGTCCAGAAGAGCGGCAGCGCCGATGTAGTCGCTGACCTGACCCTCCTAGCGGCCACAATGAGTCGAGGCCGTGTAAAAACGTGCTGAGCGACGGCGGGGCGGAGGTTGAGACGAAGCCCAGGACGCCTCCTGCTCACGCTCTGATGGCTTCCATCAGCGGCTTGGTTCCCAGCACGGCCATTCCCCCCTTCATGTTGTAGGCCAGGATGTGGAGGCTGATCTGGGTCTTCACGTTGGGTAGTCGCTTCATCAGGAAGTGGGTGTGGCCCATCCAGGCCTTGATCGTGCCGAACGGATGTTCGACCAGGCTTCGCCTTTCGCGCATGGCTCGGGGCCTGAGGTCCATCCGGGCCTGGAGCGCATCGATCACCGCTTCATGCTCCCACCGCGTGACCTTTCGTTCGACCGCAGGCGTGCACTGAGCCTTGATGCTGCAGCCTGAACAACTGGCTCTGTCCCAGTATCGATGCAGCGTCATGCCCGATACACAGCATGCGCAGCCTGCGCAGCTCTTAGCTTGTTCTGAGCAGGTTTTAACTTGTCCCGAAAACAATATCGGGACCACTTAACAGTGGCTCACCCGAACACGATAGGCGCTGGGGTTGAGAAAATCGACCACTTAGCGAGACCAGCTAAGAGCGCCTCAAACTGGCGCAAAACCACCTAAGACCTGCTCAGTCGGTTTCCTCGCGGGGACGGCGCTTCCCGCTCGCTCAATGCAGGCCCGCGTTTCGCCGCTCATGATCGATGAGGGAAAGCAGCTCGCGAAGGGGCTTCTCCATGGTCTCGAGCTTGATGGCTTGAAGTCGACCACCTCGACCGGAGGCGGATAGCATCGCCTCAAGCACGGCGTCCGAATGCCTCATGAGCTCAACCAGGTTTTCGCCGCTTGGACCGTTGCGCGCTTCGAACCAGTTCTTCACGGCCCGCTCGTTGGCGTTGGTTATTCGGCTGACGATCTTGCGCGACGAAAGCGAAGAGCCCCATTCATGGTGCAGGGCGTCAGCGATGAGCTTCGGGAAGGCGTCCATCATACACCTCACAGACCGGAAATTGTTTTCCGATTTTGGACCGAAGTTTTCAGTCCATTTTCGGAAAAGACTTTCGCTTCCGCTGTCAGTACGCCGCTTCGCTGACCGCATCGTGAAGGTGCGGAGCTTGTGCGTGCGAGATGGACCGACAGCGAGTTCAGCACGAAGGCGAGATGAAGCGCTCCGTGCGTGCGGCTCAGTATGTCCGCATGTCTACCGAGCATCAGAAATACTCGACTGAGAACCAGGCGGAGGCGATCGCGGCCTACGCTGCCCGGCGCGGGTTCGAGATCGTCCGCACCTATGAGGACGCCGGCAAGAGCGGGCTGCGGATGGATGGCCGCGCGGGGCTTCAGAAGCTGATCGCCGACGTCCGGAGCGGCTCGACCGATTTCAACGCCATTCTGGTCTACGACGTCAGTCGATGGGGCCGCTTCCAGGACTCCGACGAGAGCGCCTACTACGAGTTCATCTGTCGCGAGGCCGGCCTGGCGGTCCACTACTGCGCCGAGCAGTTCGAGAACGATGGCAGCCTGAGCGCGACGGTCATCAAGAGCATGAAGCGCGCGATGGCCGGCGAGTACAGCCGCGAGCTATCGGCCAAGGTGTTTGCAGGCCAGTGCCGCCTTATCACCTTGGGCTACAGGCAAGGCGGCCCCGCCGGATACGGCCTGCGCCGCCAGCTCATCGATGAGCACGGTGCTCCGAAAGGCCTTCTGGAACGTGGTGAGCAGAAGAGCTTGCAAACCGACCGGGTGGTGCTGACACCAGGCCCACCCGAAGAGGTGGAGGTGGTCCGCCGCCTCTATAGGCTCTTCGTGCTGCAGCAGCGATCCGAGGCTGAGATTGCCGCTCAGCTGAACGCCGAGGGATTGCGTACGGATCTGGGGCACCCGTGGACGCGCGCCACCGTCCACCAGGTGCTGACCAATGAGAAGTACATCGGCAACAACATCTACAATCGCCGCTCCTTCAAACTGAAGGCGAAGCGGGTCACGAATACCCCGGACATGTGGGTGCGCAAGGACGGCGCCTTCGAGGGCATCGTCGATGCGGACTTTTTCGACGCCGCTCAGCGCATCATCCAGGCGCGAAGCGCACGGTTCAGCGACGAGGAGTTGCTCGCCAGACTGTCCCAGCTCCTTGAGAACAAGGGCTTCCTCTCAGGCCTTATCATCGATGAAGTCGATGAGATGCCATCCACGTCCGTCTATCGGAAGCGCTTCGGCAGCCTTCTAAGGGCGTATCAGCTGGTCGGTTACTCCCCCAGCCGGGACTTCCGCTACATCGAGACGAACCGCGCGCTGCGGGCCATGCACCCGGACGTAGTCGCCTCCGTGGTGGAGGGGCTGCACGCCGCCGGCGGCCACGCCGACGTTGATGCGAACGGGCTCCTTAAGATCAATGCTGAGTTCAGCGCCTCGATCATCATCGCGCGCTGTCTAGAGACGCCTGCAGGCGGTCTGCGATGGAAGCTCAGACTCGACCAGGGGCTGAGGCCGAACCTCACCATCGCAGTGCGGATGGAGCCCGGCAACACGGAGATCCGGGACTACTACCTCCTGCCTTGGATTGAGTACGGCGCTGATCCGAGCCTGCGCTTGGCGCCCGACAACGGCCTGCTGCTCGACACCTTCCGTTTCGACGAGCTTGGGCCCTTCTACGACCTTGCTAGGCGCACGGAGCTTGCCGCCGCATGACAGACGCACCTGAAATCCGGCTGATCCCCGTCAATCAGATCACGGTCCTGAACCCGCGAGCGCGCAACAAGCGCGTGTTCCAGGAGCTGGTCACCAGCATCGAGCATCTTGGCTTGAAGAAGCCCATCACCGTGAGCCCTCGGCCCGGCCGATCTCGCTATGATCTTGTCTGCGGCCAGGGGCGGCTCGAGGCCTTCATCGCTCTTGGCCAAGACCAGATTCCAGCGATCATTGTCGATGCGTCAGAGGACGACTGTTTCGTCATGAGCCTCGTGGAGAACCTCGCTCGTCGGCAGCACACGTCGCTCGAGCTGGTGCGGGCCATCGGAGCGCTTAGGGAAAGGGGCTACTCGATCGATGAGATCGCTGCGAAGGTCGACTTCGGTCCTGACTACATCAGCGCGATCTGCCACTTGCTGGAGAACGGCGAAGAGAAGCTGATCTCCGCGGTTGAACGCGGCGTGATCCCTCACACCATCGCCATGGAGATCGCCAAAGCAAAAGAAGGCGATGTTCAGCAGGCCCTGGCCCAGGCGTACGAAGAGAAATCGATACCCGGCAATCAGGTTCTCGCGATCCGCCAGATCATCAATCAGCGAAACACCAGCGGCAAAGGCATTCACAGGACGACGAAGTTCAGTCGGAAGCCGACAACGGCGGGTGCTCTCATCCGCTCCCTTCAGCGCGAGACCGAACGGAGGCAGTCCTTCGCGCGTCGGGCTTCGCTGACACGTTCCAGGTTGGTGTTCGTCACCAACGCCTTGAGGCATCTGCTCAGCGAGGAGCGTTTCCAGTCCCTGATGAAGGCCGAGGGCCTGCACACGCTTCCAACAGCGCTGGCGTCGCGGTTGGCCCAGGAGCGGAGCTGATGCACGCAGTCAAGATCGCGTTTGAGCAGCGCGTCCGGCTCCTGCCGCTCGAGCAGATATTGCCGTCGAAGATGCTGACGGCCTCGGTCATCGACTCGGTGAAGTATCGAAGAATCGCCGCATCGGTGGCTGAGGTGGGTCTGGTTGAACCTCTCGTCGTGGCGCAGGTGAAGCCGGGAAGCACCTATACCCTGCTGGACGGCCATGTCCGTCTAAGCATCCTGAAAGAACACGGCGTTGAACGAGCGCGCTGCGTCGTGTCGTCCGATGACGAGGCCTTCACCTACAACAAGCGGGTCAACCGGCTGGCGACAATCCAAGAGCACTACATGATCGTCCGGGCCATCGAGCGTGGCGTCTCAGAAGAGAAGTTGGCGCGCGCTCTCAACGTCGACATCGGTTCCATCAGGAGCAGGCGACAGCTTTTGAATGGCATCCATGATGACGTGGCCGAGCTCCTCAAGGACAAGCCCGTCGGGATCCAGACCTTCAGCAAGCTGCGCAAGATGAAGCCCATCCGACAGCTGGAGGTCGCGGAGCTGATGGTGTCGGCCAACAACTTCAGCGCCAGCTACGCCCGCGCTCTGCTGGTCACAACCAAGGCGACCGACCTCGTGAATCCACAAGCGAAGGCCGTCCCTGGCCTAAGCCCTGAGCAGATCGATCGGCTGCAGCGCGAGCTCGATGCGGGGTCCCATGACTACCACGAGCTGGAGGCGTCGTTTGGCGACGACACCCTCGTGCTGGTCATCGCGGCAGGGTTTCTGGAGCGGCTCCTGTCTCGTCCTGCCATCGATGCCTACCTGGCCGACGCGCATCCAGAGATGTTGCAGAACTTCCGTTCGATCGTAGCGGCGGCGTCTCTCGATCAGACGGCTCAAGCCGCCTGACCAAAGTGCGTTTGGGGACCGGGACCCAATAAGCGCCGGGACCGTCGGAGAAGCCGCCGTGTGGGGCGGATCAAGGACGGTGGCGGGGATGACGGCGATCCCGTTCGGAGCCCGCTAGGCTGGTCGACATCTGGCTAGCCGGAGTCGGCGGTTGGGATAGGATCACATGAATCTGCTTCAGCCGCCGGCTTCTTGAGCGCGTCGAAAGCGGTCATACACCGATTTCCGGCGCGGTCGTTTACGCGCCGCCTTCTCAGGTCTCGGCGCCACCTCTCGCGCGCGGCGGACGTCGATAAATGATGCTCCACGCTGGGGCTGGCAGCGTTTCGATCAAGCGACCCGGCGCAGGTAGTACCGTCCGTCGGAGCGGCTGATCGCGCCGGTGCGCTCCAGCGACAGCAATATGCTGATAATCGGCTGTCTAGCGCGCATCCCTTGGGTGAAGCGGCTGGCGAGCTCTTCCAAGGACAGCCCCCGGTCTGCGTTGGCGAGAACGGCCATGATTGCGCCCGCTCGCTCAATGCCGTTGCCGGGGAACTCAGGTCGCTCCTCTCCGGCGTCCACCTCAAGATTCATCTCGACGTCTTCTTCAGCCGTCACGGTCGTGTGCACCGCCTGGTACTCAGGCCTGAGCCATTTTATATCGCCTTCGGCCTCTTGCGCGGCTCTAGCGGCGTTTAGGTCGACAAGCCGCTTGAACATGTCTTCCGCTAGGAGATCGGTAGGCCAGCCGTATGCCTCCGCAGTCGCGGCATCGATCTGATCATGAAGCTCGAGAATTCGAGACGCGAGGCCCGCGTCGTGTATTGCCCGTTCCACTGTTGACAGTGGCGGCTCAGTCGGATCGCGCCGCAAGGCTCTCAAGCGCTCCACGACGTTGTAGAGCCCGGTCATGGTCAACGCGGGGTGGCTTTCGATGCGCTCCTTACGGAGGCTGTCCAGGGTCTCGCCGAGATCCGCCAACCTTTCCCCCTGCTCGCCGTCAAGATCGGGGAAGGGAAACTGCGGGAATATCTCGGTGTTGTTGAAACGAGGACGATCCTCTAACGTCCCCCCGAAATAACGACACCAAGCATGATGCGCGGATGACGATAAAACAGCGAGGACAGCCGCACTGCTGCTAGTAACCGCGTAAGCCATGGCGTCGGGAATGACGTCGTTGGCGACGAAGACGAATGGTCGATGCTTAGCGGTGTAAGGAGTGGCAATGAAACGCGGCAGCCCCTCGATCGCCTGTCTCATTGTCTTCGCTGGCGCTGCATATCGCCACCAGCGCTTTTTGCGCGAGGGATTCCGGTTCAATTCCCGCTCGGGCTTCACCGTTAGCAGGAGACGTTGGTAGATCTCGGGATATAGACGTCTTACCTGGTCCTCGTCCAAATCTTCAACATCTATGATGTATCCGTGGGACAGCCGATCAGTGAGATCATCTCCGATGATGTAGGGACGGATACGTTTATCACGCACCGCAAATTCAAACCCTGTCATGTCCGCCGGCGATAGCTTGAAGCCGTCGTTGCCCGGCACTACTCCCTGAAAGCACATGGACCGATTGCTTTTGAGGGGCTTGACCCGCCCTCTTGCGTCCGAGGCGGTCAGGTCGCTGAAGAGACTTTCCACCTCAGTGATCCGCAAGGATCGGGCGTCATTCTTCTTCTTCAATGTTCCCAGGCGGAGAGGACCGGTGTGGTGGGGCCCCGCGCAGACTGTCAGTGAGATACGGACACTGGCTCCGTCTTTGTCCTCGACCCAAGGATGATCGGCGACCGCGAAGATGAGTTTGGGCGCTCGACGCGCAGTTAGAGCTTGTTCAACAGCCACGCGGGAATATTGCTGGGTGATGCTATTTGTCGTGACCAGGCCGAACCGTTTAGTCGCGCCTTCGCCTACTGACCTTGCGGCTTTGACCCACCAATACATGACGATGTCCGCCGTGCCGGGAATGTCTGGATAGGCCGCCAAAACTGCGTCGCGGTATTCATCGCCTAGACGATCCCGCATGACGCGGATGCCGATGAAAGGCGGGTTGCCGACGATGAATTCGGCTGGAGGCCACTGGCGTTCGCGGGGATTGATATAGCGCCAAACCGGCACCTGTACGCTTGTGTCTGGGGTCTTCCTGCCCGTAACCGGATGCAGCATCTTGGTCTCGCCGTCCCATCGGGTGCGCTGCGTGCCGTCTTCGAGCAGCACGGGCTCGCGATGATCCCAGTCCAGGATGGCGTCCTTCACTTCAATGTTGCCATAGGCCTGAAGCACGGGATCGGATGGCGCGGCTCCGCCAGCGTTGCGAAGGTTCCACTGGAGATAGCCGATCCACAAGACGAGTTCGGAAATCGCCGCAGCCCGCGGGTTCAACTCTAGTCCGAGAAACTGGTGAGGGTCGACCGTTTCACCTTGGAACCCGAGTCGCGCGGTTCCCTCGCCCAATCCGCCAAGCGCATCCAGGACCTCGCCCTCAAGGCGCTTCATCAGCTCGAGAGTGACGTACAAGAAGTTCCCAGTCCCACACGCAGGATCGAGGATTTTTACGGTGGCGAGACGATGGTGAAAGTCGGCGGCGATCTTGCGAGCATCAGCCAAGCGTCCCTTCGAACGCGCTTCGTCCATTGCGGCTTGAGCCGCGTTCCACTCTTGGCGAAGCGGCTCGATCACCGTGATGACAACAAGGCGCTCGACGTAGGACCGGGGTGTAAAATGGGCGCCGAGCTTTGCGCGGTCCTTTGCGCTTAGCGCGCGCTCCAGAAGCGCGCCGAAGATCGAGGGATCAACTTCGGTCCAGCGCTTGGATGCAGCCGCACGCAGATGTCCGATGTCGGCCGGCTTCAGTTCAAAGACAGTTGCATCTTGGAACAGTTTGCCATTGAAGCGGCGGACTGTCTGCTCGAACGCGTAGGCGAAGGTACCAGTGTCCATGGCGGACCAAAGCTGACCAACCAAGTTGGGGAATAGCTCGGGCTGCTGCTCGCAGCGCGCCAGAAGGTTTTCGAACGCCTTCTCGGGAAGGAGGCCCGCGTCTTCGGCGAACATGGTGAAAAGGCATCGCATCAAGAACATGGCGACAGCCTCTGGATCGTTGCCCTCGCTCTCCAAGGTGGTTGATACCTTTGCGAGGCTGGCCGCCACCTCTCGGGTGACTGCCTCGGTCCGCTTCGACGGGTCTAGCGCGGACGGCTTCGTCCAGATCATGCGCAGGAACTCGCGCGTATCCTCGCGTTTCAGGTCGTCGAGATAAATCCTGAAGCGAGACTGATCGGGAAATTGAGAATAGTTGCGACCTCGTCCGCTGAAATCTGCGAAGACCTCAAAGCAGTTTCCGACGTCGCAGGTGATAAGGAATGGAGGCCAGTCGTGGTCGTCGGGCAGCGCGCGCGCGTAGTCCTCAGCCTGTCGTCTGGCGTTTAGCATGAGGACATCCCAAGAGCGCCGCGTTGAGCGCTGGCCGTCCGTCGGCTCGACCGATTCCATACGCTCGACGGCCTTCGGCTGTCCTCGCTCGCGGCTCTGCTTGGCCTCCAGAACAAAGCAGCCGCGCTTGTAGAGATCGATCCGGCCTGTGCTGCTTCCAGAGACTGGGTCATGGAAGCGAACTGCACGCTCAAAGACATAGTCGTTCAGAGCGCTGTCAGCCCGCGCGGGATGGGGGCGCTGCACGCCGATTAGATCGCAGAGCTCGCTGAGAAACAGGGCATAGTTAGCCCGCTCAGCCCCTTCAGAAGCCGTCCAACGCTTGATGAATTCCTCGACGACCATGGCCCCCCGCCTTCGCACGCACTGATTGGTAGGGCAGCCTCGTTAATCGATCGCTTACCACGCGACAAACGCCTCCAAATGAGGTCGAGCTGACAGGTCCTGGCGCGGATTCTGCCCGCTGCTTGGGCTGCCAAGAATGCCGCTTAGGCGAAGAGCGGGCCCCCGCGCCCGTGAACGACGCGGAGCTGGAGATCAATCCTTACCCTGGCGTTCAACGACGAAGGTCGCGCGCTTGTGCATTTCCAATCGCCACCGATCGGCAGCTGCCGGGGAATACAGTCGCTCTAACACCAAAGCATGCCAGATGCGGTCGCATCCGGTGGGGGGATCAGACCCTCGTCGCGTGTTGCAAGCGAAGTGCTTAAGCAGCCCATTGATCAGGCTATGGCCACCGCCTCGGCATTTTGGCACGACGTGATCATAGGTCGGATAGCTAGGGCGATCTCGCGGAAAGCCCCGCTTGAGGCTCATCGGCTCGCCACATCCTGCGCAGCGCCCATTCTGAGCCCAATGCAGAATCCGACGCTGCCGGACCCGACGCTTAACCTCATCGTTCATTGACCGGCCACCATCCAGCTCTCCATGAGAGCACGATCGTAAAAGCCTTGCCCCAAGCTCCCGCCTGCGGTGAAGGCCTGCAGCTCCGGCCAAAGTTGTGCTGGCGATTTTCCTATCCGGGCCGCGATCTCTCGTGTTGTGATCAGCTGCCGCCCTAACGCTTCAACTTCTGGCCGGCCATACACGGCGGCGCCTTTCGCGATTATCGGTGTGAGGTACTTTCGATAACGCAGCCAGCTCACGTCTTGAGCCGTACAGTTGAGGTGCTCTTCTACCTCCGACGGCGTCATTTCCTCACGCCGCCACTCGGCCAGGTCGCCAGCTTGAAAAGCGAAGGGGCGCCCACCTTCCGAGCCCCCCATGAGGATGTGCCGCGCCGTCACTGGATGAACTCTCAGGTCAATGATGCGATTGTCGGGGCGACCGCGTCGCAGCCCCCCTGGAAGTTCTCCGTTCAGCGCGGCTCTAAGGAGCCGAGCCCATGGCTTTGGCCTACCTCCAACGCCCTGCATGACTTCTCGAAGAGGCACGTCTTCGTCAGAAGCGTCAGACATCGCCGCATCGGCCACCTGGCTCACAAGGGTTTTTGCGCTTTCGCGCGTGATGTGAAGGCCGTCATAAACTAACTTCGCCGCAGCGCTCGTCGTTTCAGCTATAAGGCCGAGCCCAAGCAACTGCTCCACCGCTGAACGCTGGAGACCGGTGCGCGATTGAAATTCTCTCAAGGACATTTGTGCTCTCAGCTCATCGCGCATTCGGTCCACGTGAGTTTTCAGGAATGAGCCGTGCGTTCGGTGTTCGCCTCCAATCGTCACTTCATTAGGCAGGAGACCAGAACTGGCGAGCAACCGGACGTCGCGACGCTCGACCCGCAGCAAGCCGGCGGCCTGGGTGGTGCTAAGCCAGTTTGCCTCCCAGCCGGGCGTTATGTTGCCTCTGTCGGGCCGCCCATACTGCAGAATTTTGATCACGTCGGCTCTCACGGCGGGCCTGAGCGAGAACCGCAGCAGAGTCTCGAGGCGCTTGCGAAACGCCGACACGACCTCATCACCATGCTGACGAAGGTCCCAGTGGGCGCGATGGAAATCGAGGAGGAACTGGCCAGCCGCCGCGACATCGCAGACTTCCAGATTTACACGTCCACGTATGTCGGGATCCCTCATCACCCTAAGCGGGCGGGCGATGGCGAGGATCAAGTCGTAAACGTCTGTTGGGCAGCGAGCGGCGTAGATTGGCGGCAAGGCCATCATCGACCTTTCCTGCGCGGCTTCGTCGCCGAATAGCCCAAGAACCCAAGTCAGCGCCCTGCGGTCCGGTCGAGGTACGGTTTGACGCTTGGCATCCGAGACAGGCGTTCTGCAATGACCGCAGATGTGGAGCGCGGTTGCGCTCATCCAGGTGAGGTGTTGGCATCCACGTCTCGGGCACCGATCGATCAACATCTCCCAAGTAACCGGACAGAAGCCCAGGTCTTTCACCATCCATATGGCTTGGTCGGGATCGCCAGCTGCATGTCGCGGGGGCACCCGCCGTATACCGCTCTCTATTTGACCGGGCGTCAGCCAAACACCGCCGAGGCGTCGGCGACCGCCCTGCGGACCTTCCACACCCCACAGCCTGGCCCACGCATCGGGGGGTGCCGCGAAGCGTTCGAATAGTTGATCGGCGACCTTCCCGACCTTGTCGATACAATTTCCTGCCAACGTGACGTTGAGGCCTAGCGATTTGAAGATGGGCCAAATTCCTGGGAGGAAGTTGGGCTCTACGTTTCGAAGCAGGTATCCCGGAAGAGTTTCGCCGGGCGCAGGTATGACGGGGAAGAGCATGCTCTTCCCCGTCTCCTGACGCGCCGTCGCCGGCAGCAAGTCAGATGAGCTAGGCATCCGACAGCTTCCGGAACGGATTGGTCTTGGCGAAGGCCTGTGGGATGGCCCAGCGATCCACGGCCAACGCCAGGTCGTAGAGTTCCAACCGGGTCGCGCCACGACGGATGGCGATATCCAGCGCTGCAAGAAACAGTCGAGATACACGGCCTACGACGCCTTTTGAGACCTCAAACAGTCCGGGCAAAAGTCCCGCCTCACCGAGGCATGAAGGCTCGGGGAGTATATCCTGCGCGACGATGACGGCCTCCAGCTTCGCCACAAACGCAGCGAACAGGCGCCGATCTTCCGCACTTTTGCTGTTCAGAGGATCCAGATCGCACGGCGCTAGGAGCCGGCCATTCAGCTGAAGGTTGCGCTTGAACATTTGTTCGGCGTCATCGGTGCCGAGGAACACCATCGGGACAACGCCGCCATCAAGCATGCCTTTTAGGGTGTCTGTGACATCGTTGTTTTGGCCGTTGCGGTAGTTTAGATGCTGCACCTCATCAACGATCAGTAACTCGGTTCTAAATCGTTCAATGCAGGCAAAAGCACGCCGCTTGAGAGTGAGCTCGTTTCCGTACGCAACATACGGATCATCGAACTCGTTAAGAATCGACGTCATGAGTTTCTTGGAAGTGCACGCTTTCTCTAAGTTGATCTTCAGGATCGGCACGAAGGTGTCGGTACGAGGCCTTCGTCGCTGCACCAAGTCAATGTAGGCCTCGGCTGCCGTGGATTTCCCCGAACCGGTTGGAGCAAGGATGCGTAGTCCCATCTGGGGCTTGCCGATGGTTCTCCTTCCAAGCTTCTGCAGGTAGTCGAAGCGATCATGAAGCTCGACGTGCTTGGGGTAAGGGACGAATATCGATTTGAAGCGCTCAAGTTTTTCGGCGACGATGTCGTTCAAGTCAGCGGCCGACGGCGGATCGGTAAAATCCTCGCTCATTGGAATTCCTTCCATTCATCGCCACCGTGATCGAATACCGGAAATGCTCCTGTCTCAGGCTCACACGATGTTTGCTGGGGCCGACTGTGAGCGGGCTTTCGCTTTCTTCCCCTAGGCAGCCGCACGGGCTTAATGCCGTCGTCTGAACGCTCGTTGGCGAGGGCATTGGTGGGCACGATGGGGGCCATGCCGTCATGACGGGGCTCCGCAAAGGCGATCCTCATGCCCTTACCTGCGAGTTGCTCAATCCGAGGAGAGGACAACAGGCGCGCTGCAGTACGCTTGCGTCGGCCAAACTGACCATCCGGCCACGCCTCCTCGAAGGCATCCTTCAATGCGATGGTCGATTCCGCCTCCTTCGCGGCGCGCTCATCGCCCCCTTCGCGCTTCCATTCGCTGATCCGTTGGTGCCGCCAAAGGGACAAGCCGCCCGCGTACTCAGGATCTACGCACGGCAGCGTGACGAACTGGCCAGCCGGAGCATCCCAAACGTGGATCTCACCTAAATTGGCCGGGTTGTATTTAAACGTCACCTTGGCCCGGGCCGAGCCTTCAGCCTTGCCGCGAACCGGCTCACGTGCGGCTAGCTTCTCCAAAAGCGGGCCAGTGATCGCGGGGTCATGATACTGCAAATTGAAGATGGAGACGCCAGACCTAGAAAGAGTACGGGTCTCATAAGCGCCGGCCATCTTGTCGAGCTGCTGCTCATCGCTGATGACCTGGATCCCGCATTCCCGAACACCTTCAGACCAAATGCGCACAGGTGCGGCGCCGAGCGTCCGGTGTTGGTGAAGGTGATAGGTGCTGATCGTCGCCCAGATGAGCTTTTCCAGCTGATCCAGGGTTAAGACTGCGTCCTTCCGCGGATCGAGTTCCCACGCGCGTAGCTGAGCGATTGGAAATGTCGCTCCAGGGAGTTTGCGATTCAGCATCGAGTTCAGCGTGCCGAAAAAGCGCTCGACAACGGCCTTGTAGGTTGGAGAGCGGGTCGGCGCCCACCTCACGGTCGTGCCGATGTCTGTCATCGCTGCTTCGAACGATGTGCCCGAAAACTCCCACCCGTTGTCGACAACGATTTCGTCAAACTTGCCGAAAATGTCCTCCAGTTCGGGATTGTCGGGGTATCGCTCGCGCAGGTGAAGCTTGGGGCGGTTCGCTCGCTTGATGCACTCCATCACTGCGAAGAGAGATGGAGGTTCGAATGAAAGGACCCATCCGACGATGCAGCGAGAATGAACGTCGATCAGGACCGTCAACGTGGGCCGTCCTAACAGCCTCCACCCCTTGGCGTTGATCACTGCGAAGCAGTCTAGGATCGTGTGATCCATCGCGCCCAGTAACAGCGGGCGGTTGGACACCAGCCCTTTCCCGCAGGCTTTGAAGCGCTTGTCAGCCTCCTTTGGCCCGTACTTGGCGGCGACCGTCTCCCAGCACTCGGTCAAGCGTACGTGGAGGCGAAAGCTTTCCTTGCTGGGAACCGCCAGCACCCGGCGTTCGTGACGGCCAAGCCACCTATTGATCCTGGCAACTCTCGTACAAAGGCGTGCATACGCTTCGCCGATGCTGGTCCCTCGCTCGGCCCAGTAGGCCATAGCGCATCGATGCATCTGCCGGTGGATACTCGGAGCGAGGCGCAGCGATCGAGGTACCCGGCTAGACATGCTGGTCATCGACCGGAGCTTGCGTAGTCCCGGAGCCCCGCGGTCGTTTAGCCACCGCCGGACGGTCGAGGGAGCAGGTTGCCGATGCTTGTCCAACTGCAGTGGCTTAGCCTTCCAAATCGAGGCGACTGCTCGCCTCAAGCCTTGGTCGCTGCGCGAATAATGACCCATGCGATCCAGACCGATCAGTACCGCTTGGCGAACGAACGCACGGGGGTCTCGCGCAATGATCGCTTCGAAGCTGTCCTCTCGGCGCTCCGCGATTCTTCGAGCTTTCGAACCGCCGACGGCGTCGATGCGCCGAGCCGATCCTGAAGCTATCTGCGCCTTAAGCCACGCCATGGTGGGCGATACGACCCCTCCGTCCCCAATCTGCACCTGATAGGGTGTTGACGTCCGTTCCGAGCGCAGCAGTAGGAAGCCGCCGCCCATTACCTGCTCGAGATAGTGGCGCTCACCGTCGATCTCCCAGAGCTCGCCGGTCTTCAGTTGAATGTCGATCATTGGACCGCCTCCAGCCGACCGGCGGGGGTCTGCGTGGTGACCGCTACGACTTCGCTATCGATGCTGAGCCGATCCGAAAGGTCGATACGAACGATCCGGCCAACCATCATCGCCTTCAACTTGGCCATTCCTACGGGTCGGCCACCGATGAGATCAGCCAGTGATCCGAGGGCTTGGCTACCGCCGCAGGCGTCCAGACGGTCGAGCACGCAGTACACATCCGTCTCGCCGTAGTTCGCAAGGCGCCAGGACTGAACGTCCTGGACGTTGTCGAAACATATCCGGGGCTCGAATAGCGCTTCACGATACATCACTCGAAAGCGCCACCCGATCTGGCGGCAAACTTCGGCTACACAGTCGAGTTTGAGCGCGTAATCGAGATCCTTCTGGAAACGCCGATCATTCTTGATCTCGACGACTTCCACTACGCCGCTATCGAGCAGGCGTACGGCGTCGGCTATGTACGTCCGCTTCTCGCCGTCGAGAACGAACTCGAACCGAAACGGCTGGGCGCGGTAGTCAACGACTGCTGTGTCGACCTCGCTGTGCATCAGGAAGGCGCGCTCGTTCATTCCTTCGAATGGAAACGCCCGGCCAGCCTTCCTGCTGGCGTAAGCGCCTGTCGTGATGCGCCGGCGACCGGTGATGATGGTTCGGATCGGCTGACCCTTGGGCGTGATCACCAAAGTGGCGGAGGCCGCGAGGGCCTCCCAGCACCATGCTGTGACGGCAGGCGTTGCGACCTGTTCCAACGCATGGGCCAGGGTATCGGCCTGCATACTGGCAGGCGTGCGAGGGTTATGAGCGATGTTCGTCATCCTCAACTCCATTGATTTTGATGAAGTTAGGAACCGTGCAAGCGAAGGCGGCCGGCCTCACTTGGAAGGCCGTTGACTTCGTATCTCATTGAGGAGATGCTATGCTCATCGTGATCAAACGAAGGGACCTTGCGTGGTTCCCAACAGAAGCCCGGGGGGCCAGCCCCGGGTTTTGTTGTTTCCGCTTCCAAGCAACGGATCCTATTGGATTTTTTAGGGCGGCCTCACGTCTTCCTCCGCGACTGCTATGGGCGAGGCGAGGCGCGATCTAATAAGAGCATCGCAAAGGACTCACCGCTGGACGGGCGGGATTTTCGCAGGCCAATAGCCAAGAGTCCAAAGTAATAATTTTGCTTATCGGCGGAGTAGACGGGTCGGAAGCTTATATATGTTCTTTGCAATATTTGGCGCGGACGGAGGGTCGAGGATCGGGCGTCAGTTCTAAGCCAGATCCACTTGAATCATGATCGGCCGTTTGGCGACATCCGCATTCCGCTCAACCGCCGCATGGCGCCAAGAGCGGACCTTGGCGTCCTGTCGATAAGCCGACATTCAATCGCCAATGGGCGCATGACTGGCGATTGCTTCACCCGCATGTATTTGGACAGGCGACGAGTCAACGC
The DNA here is from genome assembly GCF_023147505.1 of Brevundimonas sp. EYE_349. GTDB lineage: Bacteria > Pseudomonadota > Alphaproteobacteria > Caulobacterales > Caulobacteraceae > Brevundimonas. The sequence goes on from NZ_JAHXPB010000003.1 coordinate 296,398, forward strand.
GCTGGAATGTGCCCCACGGCGATCAACCTCAAGCGCCGAGACGGCGCCTACCCAACACAAGAAATGCGTCCAACTGTTGGGTCAGTTTATCGGACGCGTCGTTAAGGAAGGCAGCATCGGTCTCCCACTGTTCCCGCCGCGCTTCTGCTCGAACGGAATACCAACCGCCATCACCGGCCTTGGGCATGGAGCGTCGCGCTAGTTCGGTCCGGAAAGACTGAAGCGCCTCTAGGACCGGCGCCCATGCCTTTTCCAGTGTCTTGTCCAAAAAGCGATAGTCCGGTCCTTCCCAGACGGCGACCTCACGCAGTCCGCTGAAGTCGGACCACTGGAAGTCTTCGCTCATCTCCATCGACCGCAGATTGGCCCGCTCCTTCTGCGAAAGGGTATTTTCGATAAGGGCCATAAGCCGAAGATCGTGCGGGTGCCGCGCCACCAAGGCGCGGCCTTCCGAAACGGCCCAAAGGGTGAAGGCGACGACAAACGCTGAAGCGCGATCCCATTCGAAGGTCCACCCCGCGCCCGGGGCCAGGAGCACAGCTAGGGCAAGCAGGGTAGCGAAGGCGGCGGAGAGCCGCACGGGAGCCGAGCTAATCTGCTCCATGACTTTGTAAAGCATCGCCAGCCTGCAGAATTTTGAACAACACGCCAAACTGGCCGGTTGAACGATCAACGGTCAATGGGCGCTGCAGCCGAGTAGGAAACGACGGCTTACAAGCCTGCGGTCTTGATCGATCGGGACGCGAAGTTTCAGCGACCTAGAAACCTAGTCGGCCATCCCTCCTTAGGCGTCTTTGGCCGCGGCCAGATCGACTCCACTTCGCGCTGTTGGAACTGCCAGTGTTCGAAGTGATCACCCGAGTACGTCGGCTTTAGCGTGATCTGTTGCGGAGCCCCGTTTCGGATCGCGTGGGTGTTGATGATGGCGGCCTCGAAATAGCCTGGCGAAATTCGCCTAAGCGGCCCTGGATGACCGAAGAGCTGCTGGCGGGCATAGGCGTTCAGCTTCCCTGTCGTGAGGATATCGAGCAGTTCAAACTGCAAGTCGCGATCAGTCACGGCGCGTCGGCTCTGCGCCCACTCGGTTTCCATCGTGAGGTATTCGACCAGATCAGGAAGCGAGATCATTTCCGCTCTGCGCGACGGCAGGTTTTGCCGGGAAACGGCGAACCGGACAGCGCCGATCGTTACGACACCGCCCACGACGAAGGCGTAGAGGTGTGTGGCCACTGGATGAACGAGATAGCCGACCATGGCGACGAGCAGTCCAGAAAGCCATCGCAGGGAGGGCTCAACCAAGGTCCAAGCCCGGTTGAGTTGGGTGTCTTCCAGAATGGAAGCGATATTCTCGTTGAACGCCGCAAGCAGGATCAAACCACCGATGGCGGTCCCAAGCCCGACTGCTCCCCGTTTTCGATTCGCCATCTGGTAGAGATATTACCCCAGTGCGGATCGACCAAGAAAAGCGGCGAGTCACCAGATCCAAGACATCTCGGGTGCGCCACCGATCCCGATCTAAGTGGCCCCGAGCGCGGTGCCTATTGGCTGGTGTCGCTCGGTGTCGCCACGCTCAATGCCGACAGCTTTCGGAAGTTGTTCTCCAGCTGTGAGGTGACCGCAGACTCCGGCTCCGCCCAGAGCTGCGCTAGGACCGGCACGACTAAGCTTGCCTCCCAAGGATATAGAGGCTTCCCGTTGTTCAGCCCAAAAGGGCCATCGGTTTCAGGCAGCAGTTTGTCGCGCGGCATCAAGGCGACGGCCCGCCGAGCACGGTCCGAACGGAGCATGGCCGGACCTACTGAAAACCAGCATCCGATTTCGGCGGCCCTGGCGATTTCGCGCGGCGAGCCCACGAACCAGTGAAGGACCGGGCGGCCCGCCAACGGTTCGGCTTCTAGGAGATCAAGCACTAGGCGCGCAGCGTCGCGGCTATGGAGGGAGATCGTCTTTCCGCCCGCGCGTGCGCACAGGATGAGAATGTCCATGAGGATACCCGTCTGGATATCGAGGGTGTCACGGTGGGGTCTGGAACCGTCCAGGCCAACCTCGCCGACATAGGCAGTCTTCGAAAGGAGAGTCTCGAACAGAGGCAACTCAGCAGCCCGGGCAGCCGCAAGTTCGGGATGAAGCCCTAGAGCCGTCCGGATCCGACTATTTGGCGGAGCCAGTGCCGCCGTTCCGAGGAAGGCGCTCGGTGTCGTGGTGACCGAGAGGGCGTAGACGCCCCGGTTCGCGACTTCACATGCCACGGCTTGCGGGTCTGGAAATAGGTCTAGGTGGCAATGGAAATCGACTATCGCCATCGAACCGTTTCAAGAAACGCGCTTACTTCGGCCAACCCTCTATCCACCGTTCCGATGATCGTGGCCCGCCTCAGGGGATCACTCGGTAGTGGGCCAGCAGCCGCTACCCATCGTTCAACGGCCGCCGGGTCGAGGTGCCCGCGCCGAGCACCTGCTAGAAGCGCAGACAGTACGTCGTCATTGTCCTTTGATCGGTCAAGCCTAGCGGCGTAGCCCCGCTCCGTCATGTCCGGCACACCCGACGCGTGGAAGGATGCCCGGCGAATGAGGCAAGGAATGCAGCGCCCACACTGCTTGTTCAGCCGCTTGCCCTTGCCGCAAGAGTAGGACCCTGAAGCCAGGAGGCCGAGTTGAGGGTGATCGCATTCGGCTAGCATCTCACCCTTCGTCTTTCCCTCGAAAATATTGTGAAGCCGAACGTGAATGCCGACGGCATCTAGAATTTCGCTCAGCTCCTTGAGCAGGTGCGGGTGAGTAGTCCTCGTGCTCAAGGAGCCGAGACGACGTCTCGTGAGCGGCGGATTGATCGCGATGAAGCCGTTTTCCGGCACGATCACCTCACCCAACCCGAGAGCTGACGCGGCCAGGGCACCGTAGGCAAAGAAGATGAGCGACCGCCCCCGTGTCGATCCTTCGTAGGGGGCCCGCCATTTTTCGCTGACCCGCCCCTCAAAGCGGTGCTGCGACAGGCCTATGGCCTCAGATAGGGAGACTTGAGGCGAAATTTCTTTTGGAGACCCTTGGCTCACCAAGAGGGGAGTGCGTCCTTCGGCCTGCAGTTTGATCGCCCCAAGCAAACTGTCGAGCCCCCCTGAGAAGAGGCAAATGCAGTCCCGGTCCGTCAGCTGTGGCGGGAACGCTGGTGCTTCATCGCCGTCGGGCGAAAAGGAGAGGTGCCAGATATCGCCGGTGAGGAACCGGAAAGCCGCCGCGAGGCGCTCACGATGGGGCTCCCAAATGACCGGATTCTGGACAGCCACATCGACAGAAATCACGCGGGTCCACCCGTCTTCCGACGCGCTTCGCAAGACGAACCGATCAGCCGCGAATATCGACATCGCGATGGAAAGAAAGTCCCAGGCTAGCTGCGAAGGAGGACGCGGTAGACCCCGGCGAACCTGGTCGCGCAGGTTTGCGCCCAGCCCGGGCAGGTCTCTGCTGCCAGAGTGAAATAGAGCCACCCCCAGCCGGTCCGCTCCGTTGTGAAAGGCGGCGGCTCGAGGAGCATCAGGGGTCGCGCGGATTGCTGTCCCTACCATGTCGCCATCTCCGCGATCACGTCGGCCGCGATCTGCCTGACCAGGATTTCGATGTTGGCTTGACTAAGAGGACCAGCGGCCTGCTGGAGCACCGGAGTAGCCTTTACATCCGTCAACTCCCTGACGATGTCTCTCAGATCGTTCTCTCGCGAGACCGCTTGTGCCGGGGGAATGTTCGCCGCTGCCTGCCCTTGTTCCACCGCTACCGCAGCGAACACCATCTCGGCTACGAAGCAGCGCATGGCCACGACGACCGTATAGTCATCCAATGCTGTGGGATCGAACTGATCAGCCCCGGCCAGCGCCTCGGCGAGCGATTCCGCCAGTGAGGCTCTTATCGTGTCCTCATCCAAAATGCCCGGCGGACAAAATGCATCTACAATGGCCGCAATGGCGTCGACCACAGGCTGACCGGCCAGTGTGCTGATGTCGAAGGATCCAGGAGTAGGCCCTTCGCCGCGCCCAGCTCCAGAAAGCGCACCGAAGACTTGGCCTCCTATACGGGCGGCGCGTCCGAGACGTGCCGCCCCAGCTGCTCCCCCTCCTGCGGAACCGCGAGCATAGTGTCCCAGCGCGCGGCGTCCGATGCGCTCGTCCCCGGTCTTTAGATAGTCCTTCAGGGCACGCCTAAGCCCCGTCGTTCTTCGCGGTTCCAGTACCTCTTCGTTTTGGGGAGGCTGCGGTTGCGGCACCCCAGTGGGAGGAGGGTCCTGCTCAGCCCAAGAGGGGATCAAAGGCGATCCCGGTTTGGCTGACGGCTTCGATTGAGATGTTCCCATTTAGCCTCCCTCGGCTGCGAAGCCCTTAGCCTTGAGCAAGGCCTTCACGCCGGCTTGCATCGTCTTGGTCTGTAGCGTGCTCGTGAAGGCTCGAAGGTCTGTCTTCAGTTCGGCCGACGTTTCCGCCAGGATGATCGCGCCATGGATGCCTTGCACCTTTTTCGTCCAGTCCTCTTCTCGGAGATGAGCGACAAGGGAAGTCATGACGGCCTTCGCGTCCACCGGTGAGAGGTTTCCGATCACGCCAATGGCGGCGGGCGAATTGATGCTGTTCACACCAAGAAGAGCCTGGAAGGCAGATTTCGCGGCCTCACTCAGACCTGTCCGGCCGCGCGCCGGAGCCATCACATCACGGCTCAGGAATACTGCTGGCCGAAGAGCCGCGACATTCTCGAAGTGCGGCTCCATTTCTTGCCATTCCGCAATGAAGGGCTCGTACTTTTTCCATTCGGGCGGCGTTTCGGGCCGCTCGCCCTTCAGCTTGTCGTGCGGCATTAGGTACTTGTCGGCATTGGCCTCTTCCATGACCAGCCGATAGAGCTTCTGCGCCGCGAGCGCGTCCGTGCTTCGCTCGAAGACCGCAAGTTTCGCTAAGGTTGCTAAATCCACGTTCATCTTCCGATCAGCCGCTAGAGTCTGCCGGAGTGTGATGGCGTTCAGAAGTCGCTTTACGATCCGGGGATTGCCGTTGATCGTGGGTGCCGTCGCCAGAATCGGCGCCAGCCTGTCGCAGACGGCCAGTTCATCGAGGAGACCGACGGGACTCCCCGCCACGGTGTTGATTTCCTGACGGGTGAATGTGGCTCCCGTCCAGCTCGCCTGGAGGGCTACGAGCAAAACGGCTTGAACTTCGCCGAGTTTGGTAGGCGCGGTCTTACCGACAAATAGCGAATACATGTACGCGCGGACATCCTCGGCCCCAACCTGAGGCACCCGCATTGGCACCTGTATGACCTTGTCCAAGTAGTCGTGGACGTGCTGCGCGTTCGGATCACTGAAATGTTTCGCGACGGAATGGCGGATCATGTCCTCATCAGCCGCAATGACGAAGGCTGTCCCTTCGATGAAGAGGAACAGTCTTATCGCTTCAAGGGTCCCGATTGCGACGTCGGGAAGGCATCGGTCGAGGTTGTCGATGAACAGGACAAGCGGTCGCCCAAGGTCAGAGAGAATTTCCGCGAACTCCTCACGGAAAGCGGCGATTTCTTTGGGCGGGGTTCTTGCCTCGGCCGGCTTAACCAGTTTGGACCAAGCGTCGGCCACCTGTTTCCCACCGCTTTTCAGATCCTCGATGTCCGAAGCGTCGCCTTGGCCAGAGACCATTGCGCCGATAGCGCTCCCTGCGCTGGTCAACAGACCCGGCGGCACGCCAAGCGCCATTCCCAATCCGACATCAGCAGCCATGCCGAGCGCTCGGAAATAGTTGATCCGAGACGCGAAGCTCTTTGCCTTATTTAGCAACCCCTCATCGGCCTTGGCCTCCTTCAGAAGGCGCTCTGCTACCACCTCCATAAGAGCGGCTTTGGAGTCGTCGTAGCCTTGGTATAGCCAAGCGTCGAACTTGATAATGATGGGCGCAGGGTTTGTTTGGGCCAATCGGCTTTCGACGAGGCGCAGCACGGTCGACTTGCCGGTGCCCCAAGTTCCGAATACTCCAATGGAGACTGGCAACAAATCAGGGCGAGTCGCGAGCACTGCAATTTGCTCAGCAACCTCGGTAAAGTTCAAAAAATCCTGGTCGCTCTCGCTATCGCGCCACATGTATTCCCCCGAACCTTAACCATACAACTATTGCGGTAGAGATTCCTAGGCCTTCGTCCGGAACGACGGTAGGGCGTAGCGGGATACCCGCCGCGTCAACCCAACCTGCATAGCAGGTGCGGCTTCGCCACAGGGTATGACCCGGCGGTCTGCAAGCGGTCCTTCCGAACGTCCGCGATGGGTCAGGAGCGGCCGATCGTGCCCGGCAGCGGGCGAACGACGTATGTCAACCATACCAAGTGCAGATTCTGCGCCACTTAAGCTGGTTCTGAGCCAGCGTTAGGTGGTCTCGACAAACAACATGGCGACCCCGGGAGGACTCCAACCTCCGACCTCGGCTTTAGGAAAGCCTTGCTCTATGCAGCTGAGCTACGGGGCCACGGGCGATGACCTAGCGATTTGCGGGCGGGTGGGGAAGCGGTCGGAGCGGTCGGGCGACGAAAAAGTGGGGTGCACGTCCCAAATGGAGGATACAGGCCACTTGTGGTTAAGGCCGGTTAATCTACCAGATATCGCGGTGAACAAAGGACGAATGGGGCGGTGTCGGCGATTCGGTCCTGATTCGTTTCGCGCTTGTTCCGCCAGTCACGGCCGGTGCGTTAATCCACGGGAGGGACGTGTGCGGTCAGGGCGTTCAGCCCTTCCAAAAGGCGTTTGGATTCAGGCGTGGGCTGGCCGGCGTCGGCCAGGGTGATCCGCAGCACGCGGACATGGACCTCGACAGAGGGCCAGGACCAGACGCCGGCGGCGCGCATGCGATCGGCGATTTCGCACAGGCTGAAGGCCGCATCGAAGAAGGTCGGCACATCCAGAAAGCCGGCCATGTCGACCATGGCCGACGCGCAAGCGTAGACCTGCGCCGGGGCCTCGGCCGGACGGCTGGCGCAAAGGCCCTCCACGGCGTCGATCTTGCTCTTCAGCAGCGAGAACACATGGTCGCGCTGGCCTTCCAGGGCCTGATTGGCGCGGGATTCGGCCTCGGCGATCAGCCGTCCGCCGGGGCGGGCCATCTGACGCTGCAGCGAGGTATGGACCTTACGGATGATGGGCTTGGCCGGCGCGTCCGTCACAGACTGACCTTCATCGGTTTCATCATCATGTCGATGGCGTCCTGATCCATATTCTCTTCCACCGCCTCGCCCAGTTCGCCGGACAGGTCCCCCTCGCGCCGGCCGTCGCCGGTCGGCGGGCCGTAGTTGCGCACCCGACGGTCGGGCCCGACGTAGTGGGCGGCGTCGACGAAATCGCGGTCCTCGCCGCCCAGCCAGACGATGCGTTTAAGCAGAAGAGCGGGCGACAGGGGCTTGGCCACGATGAAGCTGGCGCCGCAGTCGCGGCCCTGATGCACCTTGGCCTGGGACGCATGACCCAGGATCATGATGACGGGGACGTATCGGGTCGGCGTCGGAGCGTCGCGGCGCAGCCAGCGCACGAACTCGTAGCCATCCATCTCCGGCATGATGCAGTCGATCAGGATCAGATCGACGGCGCGACGGGCCAGCAGTTCGACCGCCCCTTGCGCCGAGTTGCATTTGATCTGCTCCTTGCAGCCGAAGCCCTGGACGATGGAGGCCAGCATATCCAAGGACGTGGGCTGATCGTCGATCAGGAGGACCGTGGTATGCGCCAGATTGACCCGGTCGTTCTTTGTCATGACATCAGAACAGCATCAGGTCGCCGGCGTCGGCGCCTGCGCCGGAGATCGGGCGATGCTGGCCGGCGGCGGGCCGCAGGCGGCCGGCCATGTCGGCGAGCGGCACCTGGCTGACGGCGTCGGACGGGCTGGCGCCGCCGCTCAACAGCCGCAGAACGCCGGACAGGGCCTCGATGCGCTGGGTCAGGGCGTCCAGCGCCTGGGCCTGGGTCAGGGCGTGCGAACGCTCATCGGGCGGCGCGTGGCGGACCAGGTCGCCGACCAGGGCCTCGATCCCGTCGACGCCCTGGCGCACCCGCATCAGCTCGTCGGAGACGGCGGCCAGCAGATCGGCGTGGTCGGACGGGGCGCTCATGGTCAGAACAGTTCCAGCGCGCCGGCGCCGACCGGGGCTGCGACGGGCGCGGGCCTGGGCGCGACCACGTCGGTCACGGCGCGTTGCAGGGCGCGACCGGCGACGGGCCAGTAGTGCAGGCGTCGTCCGCCGTCGCCGCGCAGACTGCCGCCCACCACGCGAATCCCCTCGTCGCGCAGGAAGCGTTCGGCGAAGTCGGCGTTGGCGCGGCCGACGTCGCGCAGACTGTCGAACATCCGCCCGCCGCCGAACAGCTTGGCCTCCAGCCGTTCGCGACGCCCGCCGGCCTTGAGCAGGTCATTGATCAGCAGTTCCATGGCGTAGGCCCCGTAGCGGCGGCCCGCATCCGTCCCCGCCCCTGCGCCTTCAGGCAGCAGGAAGTGGTTCATGCCGCCGACGCCCGCCAGGGGGTCGCGCAAACACATGGCCACGCACGAGCCCAGGATGGTGCTGAGGACGACGTTGGGATCGGACGTGATGAAATGTTCGCCCTGACCGACGTGAACCCGTGTCTCCACGCTGTCTGTCACGGCCGATGAGGTCATGTCAGCGGTCCGAAGACGGCTTCCAGCTTGCCCTTCAGCTGGGCGACCGTGAAGGGTTTGACCAGATAGTTGTTCACGCCGAACTGCACCGCGCGCTGCACCAATTCGCGGTCGGCGCGGCCGGTCAGCATGATGAAGGCGGTCTTGGACGTAGGCGGGTGGGCGCGGACGGCGCGCAGCAGGCCCAGGCCGTCCAGGTTCGGCATATTGTAGTCCGAGATGATCAGATGGGCGGGCTTGGTGACGATTTCGCGCAGAGCGATCTCGCCGTCGGCCGCCTCGCGGATATCGCGCACGCCGAGCTGCTGAAGACTGGTTCGAACCAGGGAGCGCATGGTCATCTGATCATCGACGACCAGACATTGCAGAGCAGCGGCGGCGGGCATGGTTACGCTCCCGATCTAGGCGACTGATCGTGCGGCCGGATCGGCGCACGATTCGAGAATGGCGGGTGACAGGCGGTGCAGCGGCAACTGGCGCTCCACGGCGCCCAGGTCGAAGGCGGCCTTGGGCATGCCATAGACGACGCAGGACGCTTCGTCCTGGCCCAGGGTGCGACCGCCGGCCTGGCGCATGGCCAACAGGCCCTTTGCGCCGTCGCGGCCCATGCCGGTCAGGATGACGCCCGTCATCGGACGCTTCAGCCGCACGACGGATTCGAACAGAACGTCGACGGACGGTCGATGGCCGTTGACCGGATCGCTGGGGACCAACCGACAGCGCGGGGTCAGGCCGGGCGAGACCTCCAGATGGGTCGCGCCGCCGGGCGCCAGATAGATGTGGCCAGGCTGAAGCGGCGCGCCGTCCACGGCCTCGGTCACGGTCGGGGCGCAGACGCGGTCCAGACGAGCGGCGAAACTGGCGGTGAAGGTCGCCGGCATATGCTGGGTGATGACGGTGGCGGGGCAGTTGGCGGGAAAGCCGCTGAGCACGGTCAGCAGGGCCTCGACCCCGCCGGTGGACGAGCCGATGGCCAGGACATGATCGGGTGCGGGGCGATAGGCGCGCGGGGCCTCGGCGGCGGCCGGCGTGTCGCCCCTGGCGCGGACGCGCGAGCGGGCGGCGGTCTTCACCTTGCCGATCAGGTCGTGGAAGGCGCCGACGCTGGCGACCGCCGGCTTGGCCACCGCGTCCACGGCCCCGATCTCCAGCGCGGCCAGGGTCACGTCGGTCCCGGCGGCCGTCAGGGTCGAGACCATGACCACCGGCATCGGCCGCAGCCGCATGATCTTTTCCAGGAACTCCAGCCCGTTCATATTGGGCATCTCGACGTCCAGTGTGATGACGTCGGGGTTCAGGGCCTTGATGGCCGCGCGCGCCTCGATGGGATCGGCGGCCGTGCCGACGACCTCTATCTCCGGGTCAGACTTGAGCGCGGCCGAGATCAGGCCGCGCATGGTCAGGCTGTCGTCGACGACCAGGACGCGCACGGGGCTCATGCGGCCGCCAGGCGATAGGTGGTCAGGCCGGCGGTCTGCAACTGGCTGGTTGCGGGCCCTGACACCCGTTCGGAATGGCCGATGTAGAGGGTGGCGCCGGGCGTCATCAGGGGCGTGAAGCGCCGCCACACCCGTTCCTGGGTCGCGTCGTCGAAATAGATGACCACGTTGCGGCAGAAGATGACGTCGAACCGGCCCTTCATCGGCCAATCGCCGATCAGGTTCAGTTCCTTGAAGCTGACCAAACGCTTCAGCTGCTGGCCCGCCGTCCACTGTCCGCGGTCGGCGCGGTCGAAATATTTGCGCCACAGGGTGACGGGGGCCGGCTCCAGCGCCTCTTCGGAATAGGTCCCGTCATGGCCCTGCGCGACCATGTTGGGATCGATGTCGGTGGCCAGGATCCGAACGTCCAGGTCCGCCGCCTCGGGCAGGGCCTGGAGCACAGTCAGGGCCATGGAATACGGCTCCTGCCCGTTCGAACAGGCCGCCGACCATAGGCGCACCCGCCCGCCGGCGCGGGCGCGCGCGGCCAGTTCCGGCATGACCCGGTCGCGCAGGTCGTCGAAATGGTGCGGCTCGCGATAGAAGCGGGTGACATTGGTGGTCAGGGCCGCCGTCATCTTCTGACGTTCGTCCACCCCGCCCACCCCCTCGATCAGGGCGCAGTAGTCGCGAAAGCTGGTCAGACCCAGGGTCCGCAGCCGCTTGGCCAGGCGCGAATAGACCAGGGCCGCCTTGCCCTCGTTCAGGGCGATGCCCGCGTGGGCGTGCAGCATTTCGGCGATGTGGCGGAAATCATCCGCGGTGAAGACGAACTCCCCCTCGACGATAGATCCCCGACCGGCGGCGGCGTTCATGCGGCTTCGGCCTCGACCTGCGGCAGGATGTGATCCAGTTCGATCAGGCTGATCATGCGGCCGTCGATGGAGAAGATGCCCTTGACGAAGGTCTTCACGCGGTCGCTGGCGACATCGGGCGTCGGCTGGACCGCCGCCTCGCTCATCTGCAGGATGTCGGACACGGCGTCGACCAGCAGGCCGACCATCCGGCCGCCGATGTGGGCGACCATGATGACGTGGCGGGCCGTCGGCTCGGACGTCTCGAGCCCGAAACGCGCGCCCAGGTCGATGATGGGCAGGACGGTGCCGCGCAGGTTGATCACGCCCTTCATATAGCCGGGCGAACGCGGCAGGGGCGTCGCCGGCGTCCAGCCGCGGATCTCGCGCACCGACATGATGTCGACGCAGAACTCCTGGGCGCCGATGCGGAAGGCGATCAGTTCGCGCTGGGGGTCTTTGGCTTCGGTCATGAATCAGCTCGCAAGCTTGAGGTCGGGGCGGGCCGCCTTGCGGCGCATGTCGGCGACAAGAACGTCGATATCGAGGATCAGGGCGACGCGGCCGTCGCCCAGGATGGTGGCGGCGGCGACGCCTTCCACCGGCTGGTAGTTGGTCTCCAGGCTCTTGATGACGACCTGGCGCTGGCCCTGGATCGCCTCGAAAAGCAGGGCTGCCTGCTGACCACCCTCGGTCTCGACCACTACGGCGACGCCGCCGGTGGGATCGATGGGCGTGCTGCTGAAGCCCATGATGAAGGCCACGTCGATCAGCGGCAGGAAGCGGTCGCGGAAACGGATGACCGGATCGACGCCGCCGACATGGTGCAGATCGACAGCCTGGGGCGTCAGGCTTTCGACGATGGCGGGCAGCGGCGCGATCAGGGTCTGCTCGGCGGCGGTGACGACCATCCCGTCCATCACCGCCAGGGTCAGCGGCAGGCTGAGGGTGAAGGTCGAGCCCTTGCCCGGAACCGAGCTGATGGAGATGCGGCCGCCCAGGGCCTGGATCGAACGTTTGACCACGTCCATGCCCACGCCACGGCCCGAAATGTCGGACACCACGGCGGCGGTGGAGAAGCCGGGCGCGAAAATCAGATTGTCGACCTGTTCGTCGCTGAGCGCGGCGTCGGGCGCGATCAGACCCTTGTCCACGGCGATCTTCCTGACCCGCTCGCGATTGATGCCGCGTCCGTCGTCGGCGATTTCGATGACGATCCGACCCGAGCGGTGCAGGGCGGCCAGACGCACCGTTCCTTCGGCCGGCTTGCCGGCGGCGACACGCTCCTCGGGCGTTTCCAGCCCATGGTCGATGGCGTTGCGGAGCATGTGGGTGATCGGCTCGGCCAGGCGTTCGACCACGGTCTTGTCAACCTCGGTATCCTCGCCGGCCGTGACCAGGCGAACCTGTTTGGAGACCATGTCCGCGACCTCGCGCACCAGTCGCGGCATACGCTGGAACACCGATTTCACCGGCTGGGCGCGGATGGCCATGACGCTGTCCTGAATCTCGCGCGTCAGAAGCTCCAGATCCTCCATGCCGAGCGCGATGCCCGAGGACCGGGCCAGGCCGCTTTCCAGCACGCGCTGGGACAGCATGGCCTGCTGGATGACCAGTTCCCCCACCACGTTTATCAGACGATCCACCCGATCCAGATCGACCCGGATCGTGACGGGCGCGGCGGCCGAGGCGGCGGGCGTCGCCATCGGCATGGCGGCCGGGGCCGGTTCAGGCGCGGGGGCGACGAAGGCCGGGATTTCGGGCACGGCTTCGGACGCCGCCTCCGGTACGAGGTCAGCCACAGCGCCGGTCGCGCGGGCCAGCAGGGCGGCGATGTCCAGATCGTCGGCGGCGGGCAGGATCGCGGCTGGCTCGTCCTCAAAGACAACGGCGGCGGCGGAAGCATCAGGGACGGCGTCGGACGCCTCGCCCAGCGGCGTGATGGTCAGGTCGCAGTCGCTTTCCACGAAGTCGAAAACCTCGCGCACCTCGGCCTCGTCCACATCGGCCGACAGATCGACAGTCCAGGTCAGGCAGCCGTCTTCGACCGACAGGGCGTCCAGCGTGGGAACCGCGCTGTCGTCCAGGTTGACCTGGGTCGGGCCAAGCCGTCCCAGTTCGCGCAGCAGCAGGCCCGCCTCGTTGGCGTTGGCGTACATCCGCCCCATCGGCCTGAACACGATCCGCCACCCGGCAGGGGCGGCGCCCATGGGCGCGGCGGGTTCGTCCAACGCCATATCGAAAGCCATGGGGGTGAAGCCGAAGTCGTCGTCTTCCTCCATGACGGGCGGCGGAGCCTCGCCGCCATGCGTCAGGACCTCCAGTTCGCCGACCAGGGCGGCCGAGCGCGCCTCGTCCACCGGCGGGATCAGCCCCTGGGCGGCCTGGATATGATCGGCCAGCACGTCGGAGGCGCGCAGCAGGGTCTTGATCGTGACCGCGTCGCACGGTTTCCGGCCCGCGCGCAACTCGTCCATCAGGGTTTCGAACACATGGGCGAACCGGACCAGCGCCTCCAGCCCGAAGGCCCCCGCCCCGCCCTTGACGGAGTGGACGGCGCGGAAGACGGCGTTGATCGTCTCCAGGTCCGTCTGCCCCTGCTCAAGCAGCATCAGCTTGGCCTCCAGGTCCGCGAGCAGTTCGTCGCATTCCTGGAAGAAGGTGGCTTTGATGGATTCGAAGGCGTCCATTGATTGCGGGTCCGGCGGGCGTGTCGATCAGGCCGCGACGCGGCGAACGGCGTCCACCAGCTTTGCGGGGTCGAAGGGTTTGACGATCCAGCCCGTGGCGCCGGCCGCGCGGGCGCGCGCCTTCTTCTCGACATCGCTTTCGGTGGTCAGGACCAGGACGGGCGTGGCGCGGTGGTTCGGATCGGCGCGCACGCCCTCGATCACCCCGAACCCGTCCATGCGCGGCATGTTGATGTCGGTGATGACGACGTCGGCGCCCCGCGCGGCCAGGGTTTCCAGACCGTCGATCCCGTCCACGGCCTGGATCACGGTATAGCCCGCATCCTCCAGCGCCAGCAACAGCATGTCCCGCATGGTGCGCGAATCGTCGATCGTCAAAACGGTCTTGGTCACGCTTGAGCCCCTTCGTTGATCAGATCGGGCGCGCCGAAAGCCGCCCATTGTTCGCCCAAAGGTTGCGACACAGAACCTAACCTTAGGTTGACGCCATCGGCGGCCCAGGTTCGGGCGGCCGACAGCAGCACCTGAAGGCAAAGACCACCCAGCCGCTGGACGCCGGAGGCGTCCAGCACCAGGTCGCGGCCGCGTCGCGCCAGGAGCTCGGCCTTCAGCGGCGCCGCCGCCTTCAGGTCCAGGATTTCGGGCAGAACCAGCAGATCGGCCATCAGAACTCCTCCCATCCGTCTTCGGTAGGCGCGGGTTGCGGCTTCAGGGCGGCGCCGCCGCGTCCCAGGGTCTTCAGCGCGGCGACCATTCGGCTGGGCGCGGACGGGGCGGATGCGCGCGGCGGTGCGACCGGGGCCATCCGCAACGGGCTTTCGCCGACCCGGAACTGGGCCACCGAGGCCTGCAGGCTTTCCGCTTCCTGGGCCAGCGAATGGCTGGCGGCGGTGGACTGTTCGACCATGGCGGCGTTCTGCTGGGTGACCTGATCCATCTGGTTCACGGCCGTATTGACCTGGGCCAGGCCGACGGCCTGCTCCTGGGCCGAGGCGGCGATTTCGGTGACCAGGCTGTCGATCTCGGCGACCCGGTCCACGATCCGTTGCAGCGCCTCCCCGGTCTCGCCGACCAGTTTGACGCCCGCGCCGACCTGGCCCGTCGAGGCCGAGATCAGGGTCTTGATCTCCTTGGCGGCCTCGGCCGAACGCTGGGCCAGGGCGCGAACCTCCGACGCCACGACCGCGAAGCCGCGACCGGCGTCGCCAGCCCGCGCCGCCTCCACTCCCGCGTTCAAGGCCAGAAGGTTGGTCTGGAAGGCGATCTCGTCGATCACCCCGATGATCTGGCTGATCTGCGACGAGGAGGTCTCGATGGCCGTCATGGCGGAGACGGCGTCGCGCACCACCACGCCGCTTTTCTCGGCGTCGCCGCGCGCGGCCTGGACGACATCCGACGCCTGGCGCGCGCCCGAGGCGGTCTTGTTCACCGTGGCGGTGATCTGATCCAGGGCTGCGGCGGTCTCTTCCAGGCTGGCGGCCTGTTGTTCGGTGCGTCGCGACAGGTCGTCGGCGGCCTGGCTGATCTCGCCCGCGCCCGAGCGGATGCCCGCCACATTGGCGACGACCACAGACACCGCGCCCTGAAGCTGGGCGATGGCGGCGTTGAAGTCGGACTTCAACCGCTCGGCTCGCGGCGCCACCTCCAGGGTGAAGCGGTGCGTCAGATCCCCGTTCGCCATGGCCGACAGGCCGGTGGCCAGGGCCTCGAGGGCCGCCTTGTCCTCGGCCGCGATCCTGGCCTTCTCCGCCTCGTTGGCCGCACGCTCCTGCTCAGACAGCGAACGCTGGGCCAGGGCTTCCTGTTCGATGCGCATTTTTTCGACGGCGGCGTCGCGGAAGGCCACGACAGCCTGGCTCATCTTGCCGAACTCATCCTTGCGGTTCGCCCCGGAAATCTGGATCCCCGTGTCGCCCGCCATCAGCTTCTGCATATGGCCGATGATGGCGAACAGCGGACGCACGATCGCGCGCGAGGTCAGGAAACCCGCCGCCAGGGCGATCAGCAGGGCCGCGATCAGGCCGGCGACGACGGCGACCATGGCGGCGTTGGAGGCCTGCGACTGCGCCTGCCGCGCAGCAGCGACCGCAGCGGTGTTCGCTTCCTTGATCTCGTCGATCGCTGTTTCCAGCGGCGCCAGATAGGTGTCGGCCAGACCCTTGCGCCCCACAAGGCCAAGCGCCTCGGCCTTGCGACCATTCGCCATCATGGCCGATCCCGCCACGACCACGTTCTCGTACCATACGGTGTTGGCCTGGATCGCCCGGTCGATCGGCGTCTCGCGCTGGCCCGAGAGGTCATCACGCAGTTCCTCCATCGCCTCGAGGAACTTGGCGCGATGCTCATCGACCCGCTGACGATAATAGGGATCCTCGGACAGAAGATACCCGCGGAAGGCGTTTTCCTGGCGCGTGACATAGAACTCGGCGGCGGCGGCGTCGCGGATCGCCTTGTTCTCCAACGTCCTTTGATCGCCGGCCGCATTGATCCTGACCAAACTGGCGACGATGACCACGCCCATTACGGCGATGGTCGTCAGCACAAGGGCGAAGGCCGTGAACAGCTTTCGGCCGACCGGCATGTTTTCGATAAGCTTCAACTCAATATCCCCTTACTGGGTCAATCAAAACGAATAGGCGGCGGAGGCCACGAGGCGACCTTCATAGGGTTCGCCCGCGTTGTGGCGGTCGGTGTCGTACCAGCGCAGATCCAGGCCGACGGCGTCGGTCAGTCGGCGTTTGGCGCCCAGGTTCCAGGCGTTGTAATCAACCCCGCCGTCCGCCATGCGATTAGCGACGGCAGCCGAAACCTTGGTGGCGGCGGACATTGCGACGGCGCCCTGAAGCTCCAGCCACCAGGCGGCCTTCGTCGCGGCGAAACCGTCGGGCGAATAGTTGACGCGAATCCGCGTCGCGACCGGGCCCAGCTTGCGAGCGGCGTCAGCCTGATATTCCCAATAGTTGGCGTCCACGCCCGCGCGGCTGCCCGGCAGGTCGCGGTTCAGGACGGCCAGATCGAAGGCGAAACCCGCCGCTCTCGGCCGCCAGCCCAAGGTCGATATGATTTCCATATCGTAGCCCTGCGACCCGGCGGCGTCTGTCGCGAAGACGCTGACGTAAGCCTGGCCCAGCACGGTCTCGACCTTGGCGAAGGGCGCGATGTCGCCGTCGCTCTTGCCCAGGCCCTTGCCGACGTACTGGCTGGCGACGCCCGCCTCGCCGGAAAGGGATTGCGCCTGGGCGACAAGGGGAAACGCGAAAACGAGGCCTACGACGACCGCTGGGAATGCAATGGTTTGGCGACGCAAGATCGAAAGCCCCTGGAACCGTCGCAATATGCTTTCCAAGCGTGAGGCGATGATTAATGCCGGGCGGAATTTCATCCTTATGTAGAAGTGCGTAGCCGCAGCCGGCTTCGAGCCTCTGTTTCGCACATCTGCGGCACACCGATTGCGCGCACAGCCCTCAACTCCGCGGATTACGTATTTCCCCGCATTAGAGGATGGCCTATACCGAAATACGCCGAAAAGACGGCTAAGGGAGCGCCCGGCTGTTTTGCGTCCGTCAGCATGAGCCCTGGTAAAAGCGACTTTCCCCTTGCTGGCGCGCGGGGTTTTCTGAACCTTCGCCTGGCGAACACCTGGCCGGGCGGCGCCTTGATCGCATGCACCAGCGTATTGGCGGCGATGGGATTGAGGCTGGCGCTGGAGCCCGTCGCCAAATTCTATTACCTGCCAATGGTGCCGGCAGTGATGATCACCGCCCTTCTGGCGCCGCGCAGCTCGGTCTTCCTGTCGATCATTCTGTCCATCGTCGGGATAGAGCTGACGGTCAGACGGGGCGGCGTGGTGGATACGATGGCGAACGGCGGCCTGTTCGCCCTGGTCGGGCTAGCCGTGGCAGAGGCCTGCAGCCGCCTGCGGGCGTCTCGCGATGCGGCCGAAACCCTGGCCCGCAACCTGGCGCATCGCAAGACGCTGCTGACCACCATCCTGGCCTCCATGTCCGTGGTCACTCTGGACGACGGCGGCCGAATCCGGCGCATCACCCGAAGCGCCGCCGCGCTGCTGGGGCTTGAACCGCAACAGGCCATCGGGCGACGTTTCGATGATCTGGCGCCCGGTTTCGACGCAACGCCGGCTGAGGGTTCGGCGCGGGGCGACGAGGCGTCCCGGCTGTGGCTGATCGAGCGTCCAGGCCAGGAGCCGGTCCGCCTGACCATCAACGCGCATAAGCTGGCCGACGACGCCGCGCCGGAACGGATCGTCCTGACCCTGACGGACCAGAGCCAGGCCGAGGCGACCCGACGCCAGGAACGTGAGTTGAACGACCGCCTCAGCAGCGTCTGGCGTCTGAACTCCATGGGCGAAATGGCCGCGACGCTGGCGCACGAGTTGAATCAGCCGCTCAGCGCGGCCGCAGTCTATCTGCACGCAGGTCGGACCGATCTGTCCCGGATCGGCCCCGCAGCCGAACCGACCGTCGACACCCTGGACCTGGCCAAGGCCCAGTTGCTGCGCGCGGGCGACATCATCCGGCGGATGCGCGAAATGATCTCCAACGGGTCGCGCGCCTTCAGCGAGGAGCGGGCCGCGCAGATCATTCGCGACCTGGAGCCGGTGATCGCCCTGATCGGTCAGGACACCGGCGTCGCCATTCGCATAGAAACCGACGGAGCGGACGATCAGGTGCTGGCCGACCGCATCCAGTTACAGCAGGCCCTGGCCAACCTGATCCGAAACGCCGTGGATGCGGTCATGGACCGCGACGACGGTCTGGTGACGGTGATCGGTCGCACGCTTGGCTCCGAGGGCTACGAGATTTCGGTGCGCGACAATGGGCCGGGCATCGCCGAGGATCAGATGCACCGCATCTTCGACCCGATGATCTCGACCAAGACCGGCGGCATGGGCCTGGGCCTGTCCGTCACCCGCTCCATTGTCGAAAGCCACGGCTCGGCCCTGGTCGTCAGCCGTCCGCAGGACGGCGGAGCCTGTTTCACGTTTCGATTGTCACGCCCCACGGAGTCTGAAGCCCCATGACCCCGCATTCCATCTTCATCGTCGACGACGATCCCGCCATGCGCGACGCCCTGACCCTGATGTTGCGCGGCGCCGGGTTTCGCGCCCGAGCCTTCGTCAGCGCCGACGACTTTCTGGGCGACCTGCCGACAGACGCCAGCGCCTGCGTCGTCACCGACGTTCGGATGCCGGGGGTCGAGGGGCCGGAGCTTGTGCGCCGATTGAAGACCCTGCGCGGCGACAGCTGGCCGGTCATCGTCATCACCGGCCACGCCGACGTGCCGCTGGCGGTGCAGCTGATGAAGGCGGGCGTCTCGGACTTCATCGAAAAGCCGTTCGATCCGCAGCAGATCCTGGACAGCGTCGGCCGCTGCATCGCCTCGCTGAGCGGGCTGGAGGCCGAACGCGCCGCGCGCGAGGAGGCGCAAGGCCGCCTCGCCTCCCTGACCAACCGCGAGCGCCAGGTGTTCGACGCCCTGATCGACGGTTGCTCCAACAAGGAGATCGCCCTTCGTCTGGAGATCAGCCCGCGCACCGTCGAGATTTTCCGCGCCAAGGTGATGACCAAGATGCAGGCGCCGAACCTGTCCACCCTGGTGCGGATCGGAATGCGTCTAGGCGACGCTTGAGCCGGAGCGAAATCGTCGCCACCTTAGAACAATCATGAGCGACCGGTCCGCAGGCCTGGCCCCATCGCGCGTCACCGCGGTTCTGGGCCCCACCAACACCGGCAAGACCCATCTGGCGGTCGAGCGGATGCTGGGTCATGCCTCGGGCATGATCGGCCTGCCGCTGCGGCTGCTGGCGCGGGAAATCTATGAGCGGATCGTCAGGTTGCGCGGGGCCGCCGCCGTCGCCCTGATCACGGGCGAGGAGAAGATCGTCCCGACGCGCCCGCACTATTTCGTCTGCACGGTCGAAGCGATGCCGCTGGAACGCTCGGTCGAGTTCCTGGCTATCGACGAGATCCAGCTGGTCGCCGACCCGGAGCGCGGCCACGTCTTCACCCAGCGGCTGCTGCACGCGCGCGGCCGGTTCGAGACCATGTTCTTGGGCGCGGGCACGATGGAGCCGCTGATCCGCCGTCTGGTCCCGGACGTCGAGATCGTGACGCGGGATCGCCTGTCCACCCTGTCCTATGCGGGGTCCAAGAAGCTGACCCGCCTGCCTCGACGCAGCGCCATCGTCGCCTTCTCCACCGACCGGGTTTACGCCATCGCTGAGCTGATCCGGCGTCAGCGCGGCGGGGCGGCGGTGGTCATGGGCTCGCTCAGTCCCCGCACCCGCAACGCTCAAGTGGCCCTGTATCAGTCGGGCGAGGTCGACTTCCTGGTCGCCACCGACGCCATCGGCATGGGGCTGAACATGGACGTGGACCATGTCGCCTTTGCGGGCCTGAGAAAGTTCGACGGCAGGCGGACCCGCTGGCTGCACGCCCATGAGATCGGCCAGATCGCGGGCCGAGCGGGCCGCCATCTGCGCGACGGCACTTTCGGCGTGACGGCCGAAGCCGAGGACCTGGATCCCGATCTGGTCGAACAGGTGGTCGAACACCGGTTCGATCCGGTCGAGGCGGCGGAGTGGCGCAACGCCCGGCTGGACTTTGACACCCTGCCCGACCTGCTGCGGTCCCTGACCGTCACGCCCCAGCGGTCGGGCCTCAGCCTGACGGCGGAGGCCTTGGACGAAACCCTGCTGCGCCGCCTGATCAGGGACGAGGAGATCGCCCGCATCGGCCGCTCGCGCGGGGCCATCATGCGTCTGTGGGAGGCGTGTCAGCTGCCGGACTTCCAGAAGACGACGTTGGATGAGCACAGCCGTCTGGCCAAGGACGTCTTCACCGCCCTGACCAGCAAGCGCGGGCGGTTGGCGGACGACTGGATGGCGCCCCGCTTCGCCTTCGTGGACCGTGACGACGGCCAGATCGACCAACTTTCAGCGCGGCTGTCGGCCGTGCGCACCCTCTCCTACATCGCCAACCGGCCTGACTGGGTTCACGACGCCCAAGGTTGGCGCGACAAGACCCGCGCGCTGGAGGACCGGCTGTCCGACGTGTTGCACGAACGTCTGACCGCGCGGTTCGTGGATCGCCGCACCACCGCCCTGATGCGCGCCCTGAACGTGCGCGACGACACCTTTGCAGGCGTCGCCGACGACGGCGAGGTGACGGTCGAGGGACAGGTGGTGGGCCAGCTTCAGGGTGTCCATTTCCAGATGGAGAAGGGGTCGTCCGCGCTGGAAGACCGGACCTTGCGCCAGGCCGCCGTCCGCGCCGTGACGCCCGAGATCAACCGCCGTCTGGGACGGTTGGCCGCCGAGACCGACGACGCCTATTCGGTCACGCCCGACGGTGCGGTGCTGTGGCGCGGCGTGCTGACGGCCCAGATTACAGCGACGCCGCAGGGGGCCGATCCGTTTTCACCCCAGGTTCGGCTGCTGGGCGATCTTGGCCCCACGCCTGCGCGCGAGCGGGCGCAGCGTCGGCTGGAGGCGTGGCTGGCTTCGGAGGCTGGCCGGGCGCTGCGTGATCTGCGCCGCCTGCGTCAGGCGGTCGAGACCGGCGCCCTCAAGGGCCTGCCGCGCGGCGTCGCCTTTCGCCTGATCGAAGCCGGGGGCCTGATCGACCGGCGCGAGGTCGAACGCGATCTGGCCGCCCTGAGCCAGGTGGAGCGGCGCACGCTGAAAAGCTTCGCCATCCGCGTCGGGGTGCATTCGGTCTGGCTGCCGGGCCTGCAGAAGCCCCGCGCACGCCATTTCGCCCAAGCCTTCATCGCCGCGCCCCTGATCCCGGCGACGCCCGACCTGATCCCGACCCCGGTCGAGACGCCCTCGCCGCGCCTGCTGTCGGCGCATGGCCTGCGTCTGGCGGGCCGCTGGCTGGCGCCGGTCGACACGCTGGAGAGGATGGCTGAACTGCGCGCCGCCAATCACGGACGGCTGTCGGACGAAGCTCTGACCGAACTAGGGTGGAGCCCCGATCAGGCGAAACAGGTCATCGCCGCCCTGAAGACCGACCGCGCCAGACAGCCGGACAGGCCAGGCGCCGCGCCCAGGCCGGTGAAGGATTCACCCTTCGCGGCGCTGGCGGCCCTGACGGAGGCGCCGCCCGCACGCGCCAAGCGACGCCGCCCGCGCCGGAAGGCAAAGGCTTGAGCGAGGACGCCTGCCGCATCGACATATGGCTGTGGCGCGCCCGGTTCGTGAAGACGCGGGGCCTGGCCGCCGGCCTGGTCGAGCGCGGCGCCGTGCGGCTGACGCATCACGGGCGCGAGACGCGGCTGGACAAGCCCAGTCGCTGCGTCCACGTCGGCGACCGGCTGACCTTCGCCCAGAACGGGCGCGTCGTCAGCCTGCGTGTCGAGGCTCTGGGTGAAAGGCGCGGACCCGCCGAGGAAGCCCGCGCCCTCTACGCCCTTACTTTTGAATGACGAACTCGCCTTCGATGTGCAGCTTCACCTCGTCGGACACGGCCGGCAGGGCGTAGTTGATGCCGAAGTCCGAGCGCTTGATGGTCGCTTCGCCGTCGAAGCCGGACTTGTAGGCGCCCATGACGGTTCCGGCGCCGTTGAACTTCACCTCAATGGTGACCGGCTTGGTCACGCCCTTCAGGGTCAGGTCGCCGACCACCGTCGCTTCGTTGCGATCAGACGGATCGACCGTCACCGAGCGCGACACGAAGGTCGCGGTCGGATGATTGGCGGTGTCGAAGAAGTCGGCGGTCTGCAGGTGGGCCTTTAGCCGGTCGTCGTTGGGCGCCACGTCGGTCAGCGGAATGGTGGCGGTCAGCGTCGAGGCCGACGGATTGGCCGGGTCAAGCTTCAGCTGGGCCTTCACGTTCACGAACTGGCCCGTATAGGTCGACAGGCCGAAGTGATTGACCGACCACGTGATCTTGCCGTGGCTGGATTCCAGGTCGTAGTTGCCGGCGGTGACCTCGGTCGGGTTCGTGGTCAGGGCGGCCTGGGCGACCACGGCGCCGCCGGCCGCGAGGCTGAGCGCCAGGGCGCCGGCGAGGGCGTATTTCACGAAGGGCGTGCGCATGGGGGAGATCCTGTGATGGAAGGGCGGATATGCAATCAATACAGTTGCGATTAAGCCTGACCGTTGTCAAGGCGCGGTGGATGTCGTCCATTCACCCTGAGAACGGCTCTCGCCTTAAGCCCTGCTGTTGACAGTTGGTTGCGTGGCCGCCATGTCGCAGGCCTCCCGCTCACAGTTTGACGCTCGTTCCCCGCCCAATGACCTACATCGTCACCGACGCCTGCGTGAAATGTAAGTTCATGGACTGCGTCGAGGTGTGTCCGGTGGACTGCTTCTACGAGGGCGAGAACTTCCTGGTCATCGCGCCGGACGAATGCATCGACTGCGGCGTGTGCGAGCCGGAATGCCCCGTCGACGCCATCGTGCCCGACACCGAGGACGAGCCGGACGGCAAGTGGCTGCAGGTCAACGCCGAATACGCCAAGGTCTGGCCCAACATCACCGTCAAGGGCACGCCCCCCGCCGACCGCGAACAGTACGAGCGCGAGACCGGCAAGTACGAGAAATACTTCAGCCCCAAACCGGGCAAGGGGTCCTGACGCCAAGGCTCGGGCCCGGGCCAGCCTTGCGGCAGATCCGCGTCCGCCTTGTGGACGTTTTGAAATTCCGCAGATTTGTGATAGGTTCTGTTTCATTGGATCGGGCGGTCCGCGAAAACTTCGCGCCGCCCGTGTTTGCGACAGAATCCCGCCCACAGACGGGATCGGCCAGAGGTTTGGTGATCCGTTTCCGCATTTGACGCCCTACATCATCCCCTCCGACGGAGCGATCCGGCGGGTGAGATTCTGTTTGCGTTTCCTGCGCCTTCGCGTCGCCCGGCCCTGACCGGGAAAGGACGAATATGACGAGCAAGACTGGTCTGGAGTTCAAGGTTGGCGACGCGGTCGTCTATCCCGCGCACGGCGTCGGCAAGGTCGCCGCGATCGAGACGCAGGAAGTCGCCGGCATGTCGCTGGAAGTCTATGTCGTGACCTTCGACCACGAGAAGATGACCCTGCGCGTCCCGACCAAGAAGGCCGTGACGGCGGGTCTGCGCTCGCTGGCCGCCGACGACGTCGTGACCAAGGCCCTGACCACCCTGAAGGGCCGGGCGCGCATCAAGCGCACCATGTGGTCGCGTCGCGCCCAGGAATACGAAGCCAAGATCAACTCGGGCGACCTGATCTCCATCGCCGAAGTGGTCCGCGACCTGCACCGCGCCGACACCCAGCCGGAACAGTCCTATTCGGAGCGCCAGCTCTATGAATCGGCTCTGGACCGCATGGCCCGCGAAGTCGCAGCCGCCAACAAGATCGACAAGGACGCCGCCGTCGAACTGCTGGCCAAGTCGCTCAGCGCCAAGAAGCCGGTCCCAACCGCCGAAGCCGCCTAGGCTTCACGGTCGAACAAACGAAAAGGCCCCGGAGCGATCCGGGGCCTTTTTGTTTCAGCCTCGCCTATTTCCGGACCCGTCATCCTGGCCCTTGACGCCGGATTTCCGGCGCGGACGAAATCGAGGCTTACAGCAGACATCTGAATCTACGGATCCTCGCCACAAAGGGCGAGGATGACAAAATTTGAGCGTCACCCCCGCCTTCAGAAATATTCCGCGTTCGCCGGGCACTGGGCGGCTAGACGGCGCGCGGTGATGCTGGCGGGGATGTAGGGGGTGCCGCGCACCAGCTGAGCGCCGCCGCGGAAGCTGAAGCTGGTGTCGGTGTAGGTTCCGTTCAGGCGCACGGCGATGCGCCGGCCCTTGCGATCCTGACACGTGCCCTCGAACCGGGCGTTTCCGCCCCCGACCACGCGCGTCGGATAGGTGCAGCGCCATTTGTTGGTCGAAAGACCGCCGAAGAAGCGGTTGATCTCGCTGGGGCGCACGCACTTCTGCTCGGTGTCGCGCTGACCTACCGCGCTGGTGGTGTATTCCCAATAGCCCGGCAGGACCTCGCTCTGGGCCGCCGTCTGGGCGGGTGCGATGGCGGGGGCGGCCAGCATGACGCCGCCGACCATCACCGGGGCCAGAACGGCGAGCGCCCTCTTGGGCAGGCGGTCGATCAGCGACGGACGGGACATGGCGGCCTTCTGTTCAGGGGAGATGTTCATGATATGGGGCATAAAGGTCAGGATTTGAACGAGGCCTGAACGGCCCCGTTCCCGGACGGACGAAGGATCGACCGTTCCCGTCCAGACTCGACTTGACGCCGAACCGCCTCTTCCCTTATACGGCCCCCTCTCGCGCGGGCTGGTTCCCGCGCGCAACTGTTTCATGCGTCTGCTCCCAGCGTTTTTGGGGCGAACGCCGCACCTTAAGGATCTGACGATGTCGCGTCGTTGCGAACTCACCGGTATCGGCCCCATGGTCGGCCACAACGTGAGCCACTCGAACATCAAGACCAAGCGCCGCTTCCTGCCGTCGCTGAAGACGGTCAAGGTCACGTCGGACTCGCTGGGCCAGACCTTCAGCCTGCGTATCTCGAACGCCGCCCTGCGCACCCTGGACTACAAGGGCGGCCTGGACGCCTTCATCGTCAAGGCCCGCGACGAGCAGCTGTCGATCGCCGCCCAGCGCATCAAGCGTCAGGTTCGCGCCAAGCTGGCCGAACAAGCCGCCGCCTAAGTCCGGCGACGTCATAAAGTTCTGGAAGAGGCCGGCGGAGACGCCGGCCTTTTTCTTTGCGCGTCGGACCTGCCGCGCTAAGCCTTTCCCGCCGCTGGAAGGGAAAGTCCGATGCGCATCAAGACCCTGCTCGCCGCCGTCAGCCTGACGGCCCTAGCCGCCTGCGCCACCGCGCCGCAGCCGACCGCCCCCCCGCCACGCGAATCGACCGCCTTCACCCTGGCCACGGACCAACCGCGCACAGCCGAACAGATGGCCATGCAGTTCGACAAGGCCGATCTGACGATCAAGGTCATACCCGCCGACAAGGCCATCGACGCCGTCGCCGTTCTGGACTTCACCGCGACCGCGCCGCTGGAGCGGCTGGTGGTCGAGTTGGATACGCTGCTGACCCTATCCTCGGTGCAGGTGGACGGGGTGGAGATTCCCGCCGACCGCTGGTCCAACCCGGAAGGACGGCTGACGGTCGCCTTGCCCCGCCCGCTGGCGGCAGGACAGAAGACGGCTCTGCGGATCGCCTACGCCGGCCAGCCGCGCGTCGCGCCACGCGCGCCTTGGGACGGCGGTTTCGTCTGGTCCACCGCCCCGACCGGCGAACCCTGGATCGCCACGGCCGTCCAGGGCGAGGGCTGCGACATCTTCTGGCCCTGCATCGACAGTCCGCACGGCGAGCCGGGGCGGGTCGACCTGCATATCACCGTGCCGTCCGACCTGTCGGCGCCGTCCAACGGCCGGTTCCTGGGCAAGGTCGATCACGGCGACGGCTGGACCACCTGGAACTGGTCGGCCAAATCGCCCAACACCTACGCCATCGCCCTGAACGTCGGCCCCTATGAGGCGGTGACGAGCGACTATCGCAGCCGGTTCGGCAACATCATCCCGATGGCCTACTGGCATCTGAAGTCGGATGCGCCGGAACAGGTCCAGGCCCTGTTCGCCCAGTTCCCGCAGATGCTCGACTTCTTCGAGGCGACGGTCGGCCCCTATCCCTTCGGCGACGAGAAGATGGGGGTGGTCGAGACGCCGCACCTGGGCATGGAGCATCAGACCATCAACGCCTATGGCAATGGCTACAAGATCGACGGCCGGGGCTACGACTGGCTGTTGCAGCACGAGTTCGCCCACGAATGGTTCGGCAATCAGCTGACCAATCAGAACGCCGACGACATGTGGCTGCACGAAGGTTTGGGCAGCTACATGCAGCCGCTCTACGCCCGCTGGCTGCTGGGCGACCGCTACATGCAGCGCGAACTGGCCAATCAGCGCGAGGGGCTGATCAACAAATATCCGGTCGTCTCGGGCGCGCCCAAGACCGAGGATGAGGTTTACAAGGGCGATGTCGGGCCGGGCAACGACATCTATTCCAAGGGTTCGCTGATCAGCCATTCGCTGCGGATGCTGATCGGCGACGCGGCCTTCCACGAGGCGATCACGCGACTGGTCTATGGGCGGCCCGATCCCCAGCCCGGCAATTTCGCGCCGCTCTATCGTTCGACCGGCGACTTCCTGGAGATCGTCAATGCGGTGACGGGCCAGGACTATGGCTGGTTCTTCCGGGGCTACCTCTACAACGCCGCCCTGCCGGTGCTGAAGCAGACGCGCGAAGGCGGGCTGTTGCGGCTGGAGTGGACGACGGGCGACGGCGGGGTCTTCCCCATGCCGGTCGAGGTGGAGATCGACGGCGGGGTCCAGGTGGTGGCGATGACGGGCGGCCGGGGCGAGATCGCTGTCGCGCCCGGCGCCCATATCCTGATCGACCCGCAAAACAAGGTGCTGCGCCAGATGGACGTGATCGACGACCTGCAGGCCTATAAGGCCACGCAGAAGGCGAAGGCGGAGGCCAAATAGCCGACTTTCAGGCCGCCGCCACCGTCACCGACTGACGCACCATCTGGCACCGCTCCTGGGTGGTCAGGAAGGCGATGTCGGCGGCGTCACGACCGCAGGCGATCCGCACCAGCCCCTCGACCGGGGCCAGGCCCGTGGCGTCGACCAGCCACCAGCCATTGTCCAGCCAGACCTCGAAGATGGCGTGGAAGTCGGGCGGGGTCAGCTGGTGGGCGAAGGCGCTGACGGCGCGCGCCGGAATGCCGGAGGCGCGGCACAGGGTCATGCCCAGATGGGTGAAGTCGCGGCACACCCCGGCCCGGTCGATGAAGGTGCGAGCCGCCGTCGTCTCCGTATCCGACACGCCATGCTCGTAATCGACGTGTTCGGAAATCCAGTTCAGGATCGCCAGAACCCGCGCCCCGCCGGCGGTCTCGCCGAATTCGCGCGCCACGAAGCGGCCGAACTGGTCCGACGAACAGTAGCGGCTGGGCTGGAGATAGGGCAGCACCTCGGCCGGCAGCTCGCCCCAGTCGTGCTGCGACACCTCCGGCGGCAGGCCCTTCAGCACGCCATTGTCCACCAGGGCCTCATAGACCAGGGTCACCTCGCCCGAGACGTGACAGCGCAGGGTGCGGGCGCCGAAATCGACGTCCTGATCCTCGTGAAAATCGACCGGGGGGTCGAAGGTCAGGCTTTCCTCCAGAATGTCCTGACCGGGCCAGTGCGCGACCTGGATCTTGTAGATGGCGTCCGTCGGCGGATCAAAACGATAGACGAGTTCGGCGCGCACGCGCAGTTTCATGGGGCGACCGATCCAGGCGAAAAAAGCGAGAGAGGCTGCTGAACGTCAGGCGACCTGAGCCGTTCCGTGCAACGCCCAGCCTTGTAACGCGCCTCTCGCCGGGAGGAAATCGACAAGCCAACACAATATGTTAATCTGATCCCATGAGTGCTTCCCCCATCCTTCTCGCCCTACGGGAAGCCACAGCCGCCGCACACGAGACGCTCGAGACCGAAGCCCGGATCGAGGCGCGTCTTGCCAATCCGGCAACCCGGCCGGCCACCGTGGCGGCCTTCTACCGCTTTCACGCCGGTCTCGAGCCGGTCAGCCATGCCCTGACGGCCCGGCTCAACACCGAAATCGGCGGCGGGTTCGAGCCGCGCTCGCGCGCGGGCGGCATCGCTCAAGACCTGGCGAGCTTGGGTGTCGCGCCGCCCGCCGCGGCCAGCGTCGACGGACCGGCGTCTCCCGGCGAGGCCCTGGGCTGGGTCTATGTGGCCGAGGGCTCGATGTTGGGCGGCCGGATCATCCGCAAACGGCTGACCGCCGAGGGACGCGGGCTGGAGGGCCTGAACTTCCTCGATCCCTATGGCGAGGAGACCGGCGCCCGCTGGCGCGCCTTCATGGCCCTGCTGGATCAGGCCTGCGCCGCCGGGCGCGCGGATGTCGATCAGATCGTCAAGGGCGGCGTGGACGGCTTCGCCTTCGCGCGCCGCGTGCTTCAGCCCCGTACGCAGGAGGTCGCCGCTTGACCGAGACCGTCGATCAGGTCGGGCCCGATCTGACCCAGTGCGACCGCGAACCGATTCACATTCCCGGATCGATCCAGCCGCACGGCTTCATGCTGGTGCTGGACCTGCAGTCGTTGGCGATCCGCCAGGGTGCGGGGATGATCGAAGACCTGACGGGACGCAGCGTCTGGATCGACCGCTCGGTCGGCGAGGTCTTGGGCGATGTCGCGGATCGCCGCATCCGTTCGATGGCGAGCCTGCAGGAGACCGGCTTCGCCTGCCGCTGGCGGGCGACCAACCGGCTGGAATACGACGTCATCGTCCGTATGGCCCCGTCCGCCTCGTCGGGCCTGCCCAGCAATCTGATGATCATCGAGGTCGAGCAAAGCTCGCAGCAGGCGCGACTGGGCGTCGACCTAGTGGCCAGCCTGGACGCCGCCGGCGCCGCGCTTGAGCGGGCGCCCACGGTTCAGGGCTTGTGCGAACGGGCCGCCGAGGCCTTCCGCCGCCTGACCGGCTTCGACCGGGTGATGATCTATCGCTTCCAGGACGACGATGCCGGCGAGGTGGTGGCCGAGGCGCGCGCAGAGGGAACCGGGTCCTTCCTGAACCACCACTTCCCCGCCACCGACATTCCGCGCCAGGCCCGCGCGCTTTATCTGCGCAATCCGGTGCGGGTCATCCCCGACAGCCGTTACACGCCCCATCCCCTGCGGCCGATCACGCCCGGCGAGACGCCATTGGACATGAGCGACAGCGGTCTGCGCTCGGTGTCGCCGATCCATCTTCAGTATCTGAAGAACATGGACGTGCGGGCATCGGCCTCGGTGTCCATCATCATCGACGACGCCCTGTGGGGTCTGGTCGCCTGCCACAGCGCCTCGCCCAAACTATTGCCGTTCGAACTGCGGGTCGGCTGCACCACCCTGGCTCGCAATCTGGCGCGGCAGCTGAAGGCCAAGAGCGACGCTGAACTCTATCGCGACCGAACGCGGCTGCGCCGACTGGAAGATCATCTTGTAGCGCGCCTTTCGACGGACAAGACGCTGATCGACGCCCTGGACGAGCACGCCGAGCCGCTGATGCAGCTGACCGGCGCGGACGGGCTGGCCATCGTCGCCGACGGCGACATTCGGATGTTCGGCCATACGCCCCCGCCCGAGGGTGTCCGGGTCATCGCCGACTGGGTCGCCGGACGGCCGGGCCTGCGGCCGGTATCCTCGCACGCTCTTTCCACCGCTCTGCCCGAGGCCGAGGCCTGGACCACGCACGGCAGCGGGCTGCTGGCCGTCAACCTGCCCCTCGAACATCCGATGTCGGTCCTTTGGTTTCGCGCCGAGGTGCGTGAGCGCGTCCGCTGGGCCGGCAATCCCGCCACGGCCGAGAAGACGGGACCCAACGCCGTACTGACCCCGCGCGCCTCGTTCGAGAGCTGGTCGGAAGAGGTCGCGGGCCGTGCGCGTCGCTGGGGTCCGGCCGCGATCGAATCCGTCGCCCGTCTACGCGACGCCCTGGCCGACTTCGCCGCCATCGACCAGTTGCGCCGCCTGAATCGCTCACTACAAACCAGCCTGTCCGAGCGTGATCTGCGGCTGGAGCAGCAGCAGTATCTGATCCGCGAAGTGAATCATCGTGTTCAGAACAGCCTGACCCTGGTGTCCAGCTTTCTGGGCTTGCAGGCGCGCGAACAGACGGATTGGGCGGCCGTCGCCGCCCTGAACGAGGCGAGGCGACGTGTCCGGGCCGTCTCCGCCGTGCACAGCCAGCTGTATCGCGGCGACGCATCGACCACAGTCGATATGGCGCGCTACATCGATAGTCTGGTCGAGGATCTGGCCTCCAGCATGGGGCCGGACTGGGCGGCCGCCACCGAGACCGATCTGGCGCCCGTCAACATCGACGCCGGGCGGGCGGTGACCATCGGCCTGATCCTGACCGAACTGATCATCAACGCCCAGAAATACGCCTACAAGGGCAAGCCCGGCCCCTTGCGCATCGTCTTCGAGGAAGACGGGGCCATGTTCCGCCTGAGGGTCGAGGACGAGGGCGAAGGCGGGTATCTTGCGGGCAAGGGTTTCGGCTCCATGATGATCCAGAGTCTGGTCGGGCAGTTGGAGGGCGAGATCGACTATCGCGACCGCGATCCGGGCCTGACCGTCACGTTGAAGGCGCGGATCGACCCTCTGGTCTGAAGCCTCGTCTGGACGCGGAGGCTGTGGCGTCCGGTCGCACGGGGGCGTAAGAGCCGGCCATGTCCGCCCTCGCACAGCGCCCCTCCCCGCGCGCCTTCGCCCTGATCGTGCTGCTGATCGCCGCCTGCGTGTTGGGCCTGGCGCCGATCCTGGTGCGGTTGACCGAGACGGGACCGGCGGCGGCGGGGTTCTGGCGCTTCCTGCTGGCCCTGCCTCTGCTGACCCTGCTGGCGGCGCGGGAAAAGGGCGGCGTCGGGACGCCGTCGAAATGGGCGCTGCTGGCCGGCCTGTTCTTCGCGCTGGACCTCAGCTTCTGGCACTACGGCATCGTCATGACCTCGGTCGCCAATGCGACGGTGCTGTGCAACCTGACGCCGGTCGTCGTGACCCTGTTCGGCTGGTTCGTCCTTAAGGAAAGGCCGCATCGGCTGTTTCTGATCGCCCTGGCCCTGGCCATGGGCGGCGCCTTTGCGATGGCGGCGGGCGCGGATGGCGGACAGGGGACCAATCCGCCGCTGGGCGACGTCTTCTCCCTATCGGTTGCGATCTGGTATTCTGGATATTTCCTGGCGGTGAAGGCGGCGCGGGCGACGGCTGGGGCCATGCGCGTGACCTTCTGGGCCACCCTGCTGGGCGCGCCCCTGCTGCTGATCGTGGCCCTGGCGCTGGGCGAGGACATCATGCCCGCCAGCGCGGCCGGCTGGGGCGCCTGCATCGCCATGGGGATCATGCATGTCTTTGGTCAGGGCGGGGTGGCCTGGGCGCTGGGCCGCCTGCCGGCCTCGGTCACGGCCGTCACCATTCTGGTCCAGCCGGTGGTCGCGGGCCTGTTAGGCTGGTGGGTGTTTGGCGAGACCCTGACGCCGATCCAGGCCCTGGGCGGCGCCCTGGTGCTGGGCGCGGTCGTCCTGGCCCAGCGCTCGCAACGCGCCAAGCCGACCTCCGCCGAAGCCCAAACGGGCTGAAACCACCATCTCAAGAAAAAACAGGCGCGGAAGCCGAAGCCGCCGCGCCTGTTCTCCAATCTCGAAGTCTGTCCGACCTAGAGGATCTTGAGGTCGATCGCCGACGTCTTGCCGCGCTGGTTTTCCAGCTCGTATTCGACCTTGGCGTTTTCATCGAGGCCCTGAAGGCCAGCCTTCTGAACGGCGGTGACGTGAACGAACACGTCCGAGCCGCCGCTGTCGGGCTGGATAAAGCCGTAGCCCTTGGTGGGGTTGAACCACTTGACCGTGCCGGTCGCCATGTCTGCGTCTCCGTAAACGCGCTTTTCCAGGCGGATCCCTTCCTCGGTGATCCGACAATCCATCTGGACAGCTCGTTCAGGCGAAGGAGCGAAACGCAGGTGTGGACCCCACGCGAAATCCGGACTGTGCCGATGTTGTCACCCGGCTTTTCCGGACGGTCAACAGCGAAAGCGACTCGCAATCGCCGCATTCAACCTTAACGGCAGATGCCTCTTGCGGCCCCGTCGATGTGCAGATGGTTGGCGTGGGCGGCGTTGTAGTCGGGCGACAGGACGGTCGAGAACAGGCGGCAGGCCCCGTCGCGCACCCGGTGCAGAAAGCGCGAGCCGGGCTGGCCGGCCGGACCGGAACCGCCCCAGTCGTCCAGGACGCTGACGGTGCGGCCGTCCTTCAGGGTGACGGCGGCGACGTCCAGGGCGTTGGCGCGGGCGTGTTCGCTGGGGCGCTCGCCCTCGTCCTGTGAGCCGTAGATGCGGCGGCAGGAATAGGTCCCGTAGTTCTCCACCCGCGCAGGCTCCGACCCCAGTTCTTCGCGCGCGACCGGGCGCAGGACCTGCCGGTCCCAGATGACGTAGCGGACGGCCAGCGGGCATTGCATCACCACATTGGCCGGCGCCAGCGGCGTCACCGCCCCGCCCGCGATCCTGACGGCGCCGCGCACCACGCAGAAGCCGCCGTCGTCGCGGTCGGCCGCACGCTCCACCTGGACGCCGGCGTCGCGCAGGGCCTTCATGCAGGCGTCGGTCGCCTGCTCCAGCGCCTGGGCAGGCGCGGCGGCGTCCACCTCGAAGGCGGCGACCTTGGCCGCCGTCGCGCCTCCCACCGGCCGGTCCAGATCAAGCGGCTTCCACGGCAGATCCTGAGGCGGGGCGAACAGGTTCAGCAGGGCGAAACCGGCGCAGATCAGCAGGCCGATCTCCCAGACCAGGTTCCACATCTCCGCCAGATCGCGCTTCATCGGTCCCCCGCCCCGGCCCCCTATTCCATGCCAGGCCCCCGCCCCTAACGCCGTTGGCCCCGCTCGGCTCCGCTCCATGCGACACGACGGCTTTCGCTTGCCGCCCGGCCGAACCTGGCCCACTCTTTGGCATGGGAAAGAAATCCGACGCCTATGAAACCGAGTTGGAGCAGATCCAACTGGCCATCGTTCAGGCCCAGGCCTGGAGCATCGAACACGGCTCGCGCGTGGTCATCGTGCTGGAGGGACGCGACACCGCCGGCAAGGACGGCGCCATCAAGCGGCTGACCGAATATATGTCGCCGCGCCAGACCCGCGTCGTCGCCCTGCCCAAGCCCAGCGACCGGGAAACCAGCCAATGGTATTTCCAGCGCTATGTGCCGCATCTGCCCGCGGCGGGCGAGACGGTCATCTTCAACCGGTCCTGGTACAATCGCGCCGGGGTGGAGCCGGTGATGGGCTACTGCACGCCCGAACAGTATGCCCAATTCATGACCGACGCGCCGCGATTCGAGCGGATGCTGACCGACGACGGCATCATCCTGATCAAGATCTGGCTGGACATCTCGCGCAAGGAACAGGCGGCGCGGCTGAAGGCGCGGCGCACCGATCCGCTGAAGAAGTTCAAGCTGTCGTCGCTGGACGCCGAGGCCGAGGCGCGGTTCGACGCCTATTCCGACGCGCGCGACCGGATGCTGGACGAGACCGACCGCGACTATGCGCCTTGGACCGTTGTGGCCACCGACGACAAGAAGACGGCGCGGCTGAACATAGGGCGCTTCATCCTGTCGGTGCTGAAACACACCGACCTGCCGGTCAACAAGCCGGACCCCGACGTGGTGTTCGGCGCACATAAGGCCAAGGATCGGCTGGCGCGCTGAACCAACGCCCGGTCAGGCGGTGCGGACGACCCCGCCCGACGCCGCCACCGGCCAGGGCGTCAGCCGCCCGCCCGCGCACGGGCCGCCCTTGCATTCGCCGGTCAGCGGCTCGAACACCGCGCCGTGCCAGCCGCACAGGATCAGCGAACCGTCCGGGGTCAGATAGCGGTCGATCTCCACGGCGATGGGGAAGCCCGCGTGCGGGCATCGATCGACCCAGCCGGCCACCTGCCCATCCTTCCTGACCACGAAGCCGTGGAAGAAGGCGTCGCCGATCTGCAGCACGAAGCCGCGCGAGCCGGGGTCGGCGATGTCATTCTCTGGGCACAGGGCAACGCCCGCCGGAGTCTTCCAGACCCGTTTTCGCTCGGTCGCGGCCGCCTCAGACACGCTCGGCCTTGAGCGGGCGCGACAGCAGGCCGTCGATCAGCCCATCCACGTCGATCTCGCCCGCCAATAGCGCGGCGACGCCTTCGGAAATCGGGATTTCCACGCCCAGGCGCGCCGCCAGTTCGCGCACGGCCGGCGCGCTCTCATAGCCTTCGGCCACCGACCGTTTGCCGGCCAGGGCCTGCTCGACCGTCTGCCCCTGCCCCAGGGCCAGACCCAGGCTCATGTTGCGCGACTGTGGGCTGGAGCAGGTCAGGACCAGGTCGCCCAGGCCGCAAAGCCCCGCCACCGTCTCGGCCTGCCCGCCCATGGCGACGGCGAGACGGGTCATTTCCGCAAAGCCGCGCGTGATCAGGGCGGCGTGGGCGCTGCGGCCCAACTGACGCCCCTCGGAAATGCCGCAGGCGATGGCCAGGACGTTCTTCAGCGCCCCGCCCGCCTCTGCGCCCACCAGATCGGTCGCCAGATAGGGTCGGAAGCCCGGCGCCGACAGGGTGTTCAGCAGCGCCTGACCCAGCGCCGCATTGGCGCAGGCCAGGGTGACGGCGGTCGGCAAGCCGCGCGCCACCTCGCCGGCGAAACTGGGCCCGGACAGGACGGCGGCTGGGGCGCCCGGCAAGGTCTCGGCCAGCACCTCGGTCATCAGCTTCATCGTGCCGCGCTCGACCCCCTTGGAGCACAGCACCACCGGCACGCCCGCCCGGTGGCAAGGCGCGAAGGCCGTCAGGGTCGCCCGCATATGCTGGGCCGGCGGCACCGCCAGGATCAGGTCGCACCCGCCCAGGTCCGCCAGGTCGGACGTGAAGCTCAACGCGTCCGCCAGCGGCACGCCCGGCAGATAGAGGTCGTTGGCCCGCGTCGCCCGCATCGTCTCGACCAGTTGCTGCTCGCGCGCCTGCAAGATCGTGTTCAAACCTGCCCGGACGCAGACCTGGGCCAGGGCCGTGCCCCACGCGCCCGCGCCGATGACCCCTGCCGTGCGGAATTCCATACGCCCTCCCGAGGCGGTTTCGTTCGTCATGCTTTCGCGCCCTTGCGGCCCGGCCTGTGCGAAGGATCGGACAGGGCGCGCGCTTCGTCCAGCGGCCATCGCGGCCGGGCGACCACGTCGATGTCGCTGGTCAGGCCCAGCGCCAGTCGTTCGGCCCCCGCCAAGGCGATCATCGCCGCATTGTCTGTGCAAAAGGCCATGGGCGGCGCCAGGAAGTCGAAACCGTGTTTGGCCGCCGTCGCCTGCAGGGTGGCGCGGATCATCTTGTTGGCCGCCACGCCGCCCGCCACGACGAACAGCTTGTGATCATGCGTCTCCGCATAGGCCGCCAGCGCGCGCTCCGACCGATCCGACAACTGGCGCGCGATGGCGCTTTGAACCGCGTCGGCCAAATCGGCCTTGTCCTGTTCGGTCTCGCACGTCTGGGCGATACGGAAGGCGGCAGTCTTCAAACCCGAGAAGGAAAAGTCGCAATCCTTGCGGCCCAGCAGGGCGCGCGGCAGATCGATCCTGGACCCATCGCCCTGCATCGCCAGCCGCTCCAGCGCCGGCCCGCCCGGATAACCCAGGCCCAGAGCCTTGGCGATCTTGTCGAAGGCCTCGCCCGCCGCATCGTCGATGGTGGCGCCGATCCGACTCATGTCGCCGACGCCGCGCACCTCAAGAAGCTGGCAATGACCACCCGAGACCAGCAGCAGCAGGAACGGATAGGCGACCTCCGCCCCCAGGCGCGCCGAGAGCGCGTGCCCCTCAAGATGGTTCACCGCCACCAGCGGCAGCCCGCGCGCCAGGGCCGCCGCCTTGCCGAAGCTGAGGCCGACCATGACCCCGCCGACCAGGCCCGGCCCAGCCGTCGCCGCGATCCCGTCCAACCCGTCATAACCCATGCCCGCCTCGACCATCGCGCGGCGCGTGACCTCGGCGATCATCTCGACATGGCTGCGCGCCGCGATTTCGGGCACCACCCCGCCATAGGCTGCGTGGTCGTCGATCTGGCTGTGGACGACCGAGGACAGCACCTCCGCCCGACCACCGGTCAGGCGCACCACCGAGGCGGCGGTCTCGTCGCAGCTGGTCTCCAGGCCCAGCACCGTCAGGGCATGACCGGGACGAGGGGGGACATCCCGTCCAGTTGCCGCATCGGCGCCGCTGCTATAGTCGGCGGACATCTCCATCGGGTCGAGGTAGCGACCCGGCGACCGGTGCGCAACGCTCATGACCTTTCCTCTCCGCATCGGCACCCGGCGCTCCAAGCTGGCGCTCGCCCAATCCGGCATGATGCAGCGCGCCATCGGCCGCGCCCTGGGCGTAGCCGAGGCCGATATCGAGACCGCCGTGCCCCTGGTCGAGATCGTCACCACCGGCGACCGGGTTCAGGACCGCCGCCTGCTGGAGATCGGCGGCAAGGCCCTGTTCACCAAGGAGATCGAGGAGGCCCTGCTGGCCGGTCGGATCGACGTCGCCATCCATTCGATGAAGGACGTGCCCGCCGAACAGCCCAAGGGCCTGTGCATCGCCGCCATCCCCGAGCGCGAAGACGCCCGCGACGCCTTCGTCAGCCGCGACTTCGACAACTTCGACGCCCTGCCCTTCGGCGCGCGCCTGGGCACCGCCAGCCTGCGTCGCCAGGCCCAGGCCCAGGCCCTGCGCCCCGACCTGAAGGTCGAGATGCTGCGCGGCAATATCGACACCCGCCTGCGTCGCGCCGCCGATGGAGAGTTCGACGCCATCCTGCTGGCGGTTTCGGGCATGACGCGGCTGGGCGTCACCGACCATATTCGCGAGAAGCTGTCGCTGGACGCTTTTCTTCCCGCGCCGGGCCAGGGGGCGCTGGCGCTCCAGACCCGCGCCGCCGACATTGACGCCCAGCGGAACGCGCCGTGGGTCGCAGCCCTGAACCACGCCGAGACCGCCCTGTGCGTCGCCGCCGAGCGCGGGGCCATGACGGCGCTTGAAGGATCCTGCCGCACCGCCGTCGGCGCCTATGCCCGTATCGACAACGACATCCTGCATCTGACCACGGAAATGCTCAGCCCCGACGGCTCGGCCCGATGGCGGCGCGTCGGCGAGCTGCCTCAGCCCGAAACTGCCGCCGCCCGCGCCCTGGGCCAGCGGCTGGGGGCCGAGGTCAAGAACTTCGCCGGCGATCAGGAAGTCGACCCCGCGACGCTGGACGGATGACCGGCGCGGCCCCGCTCCGCGTCTGGATCACCCGCGCCGAACCCGGCGCGTCGCGCACCGCCGCGCGCCTGCGCGACATGGGGTTGGAGCCGATCATCGCCTCCCTTCTTGCCGTCGAGCCGCTGACGCCGGTTCTGCCCGATCTGGCAACGTTCAACGCCCTGGCCTTCACCAGTCCCAACGGCGTCGCCGCCTTCGCCGCCCTGACGCCCCGCCGCGACCACCCCGTCTTCGCTGTCGGCGACGCCACCGCCCAGGCGGCGTCAGCCGTAGGCTTTCCCGACGTTCGCTCCGCCCAGGGCGACCTGGCCGCCCTGGCCCGGTTGATCGCAGAAAGCCTGTCCGAGGCCGCCATCCTGATCCCCCAGGCCGAAACCCCGGCCGGCGACATGACCGCGGCCCTGACGCGGGCCGGCGCCCGCGGCGTCACAGCCCACCTCCTGTCGACCTACCGCACAAATCCCACAACTCAGCCCGCCCCGCCCGCCTTCGACGCCGTTTTGATCCACTCCCCCCGAGCCGCAAAACTGCTGGGCGACCGTCACGCCGGCCGCCTGAACGACGTAGAAGTCGCCTGCATCTCGCCCGCCGCCGCCGCGCCCCTCGCCGCCCTCGGACTACATCCGCTCATCGCCACGGATCCAAACGAAGCCGCCCTGCTCGCGATCTTGAATCCGACGCTTGGCAAGCGCGGTCGAGCCGTATAAAGACCCCCTCTCGCGCAGGGCCTCCGACCCTTCGCAGCCGGAGCCGCTTTAGCTCAGCCGGTAGAGCACATCATTCGTAATGATGGGGTCAGGTGTTCGAGTCACCTAAGCGGCACCACTTCCTTTATTTGAGGGTCGAACGCCGCCCTGGCGGCCGTGGGCGATGCGCCATATATCCTTGCGGTTGAATTGCCGATCACCGGCGCAAGTAACACCCCTTAGGTTGCGAGCTTTGGCTTGACGCGGAGGGCGTTTTGGGGCCTTGGCACCGCATCAGATCTGACCGTAGGCCGAAATGAACGACGCAGTTGATCCCGTAGACATCGCAATTGGCGGACGCATCCGCGCGCGTCGCGAGGAACTTCGCATCACACAGGCCCAGCTGGCCGCGGGCGCGGGGGTCACCTTCCAACAGATTCAGAAGTACGAGCGGGGCGTCAACCGCGTATCCGCCGCGCGTCTGCTGCAGATCGCCTCGGTCCTGAAATCGACCGGTGCCGCCCTGCTGGGCGAGCTGGAGACGGCCGAGGGCGACGAGCTTGCGCTGGCCGCCCCGGGCGTCGCCGAACTGCTGGCGGCCTTCCGCGGCATTCAGGACCCCGCCCAGCGCGACGCCCTGCTGACCGTCGCCAAGGGGCTGCGCGGCTGATCAGCCGTCGCCCCCTGACGCCTTCAAATCAGACCTGGGCCTGACGCAGAAGACGTTCGACAGGGTGGCCGTCGGCCTCGTCGGCCGAATGATCAGCCAGCCAGCGCTGAACAGCCGACAGGGCGCGCAGGTCAAGGCCGTCCGAGCGACCCGCGTCGACCATGTTCTGACGCACCACTTCCAGCATGAAGGCCGCCTCGGCGGCGCTGGCGGGCGTGTGGTTCAGCAGCCGGGACTCGGCCTCGACCATGGGCCCCAAATCCAGTTCGGCCAGCAGGTTTTCGGGGCTGCCCGACACGCCGACCTTTTCTGCCATGGCGGCTGTGTCGAACCAGGAGCGGAAGAGGGGCAGGAAGCCGTTGATGGGTTCGGTGATCATGGTTCAAGTCCTTAGGGAATGTACGCCGCCAGGCTTGGCCTGCAGCTTTGATTGAGAGCGGGCGTAGGGCGCGTTACGCGCTTCCCACACGCCGAAAGATGACAGCAGCAGCAGCTCGAACCAGATCACCATCCGGGTCGAGACGATCGACCATAGAAGGGCGCCCGATCCCGCCACGGCGGCGAAGTGGGTGGAGAGGGCGATGAGTTGCGCCCCTGCCGCCAGCAGCAGCCACCAGCGATCGTAGCGAAGCGACAGCGTCACCAGCAGGCAGAACATGCCGAACGACAGGCTCGCCACCGCCCACCGGAACTGACCGATGAAGAGGTGGTCGATCAGGGGACTGCCCCACTGAAGCGCGATCAAGGCCATGGCCACGATCCGCTCCGGCGTGCGCCCCTTCCACAGCAGCAGGGCCAGGACCAGATAGGTCAGGCCCTCCACGAAGAATATGATCGGCGACCACATGGCGACGGGAGCTGTCAGGCGGCGACCGCGAAGGGTGCGACGGCGGTCGGGCGCATCTTGTCTTCGCGCGTCCCGTCCAAACGCCAGCCGATGCGATGATCATCGGCGATCTGGGCCAAGCCGTCATGGCTGGCGATGACAGCGGCCCGGACTTCGGCCAGACGGTTGAGTCCCTGGACCATCTGGGTCAGCGCCTCATGCCCGACCTCGGCGGCCAGGCGCGCCTCGACACGTCCCTCCAGCGCCGTCTGGACCAGACGGCAGACCTCGATCATGGCCTGATCGACAGCGTGTTCCGCCGTCTGAACCTGGCGCGCCACCCGCACGCCGACTTGCATTCTGTTCATGGTGAACCTTGAGCTCCCAACCCGACAATTTGGTCAGCGCGCTTCCACGGGGGCGATCTGGTCGAACAGGGTTGGCACCACCATTCCAGCCGTCACGATCCCGATGGCGAACAGCAGGGCGAGCGCAGAGCCGGCGATGACGAGCCCCAGTCGAACCAGAACGCCGCGAGGCGGCGCAGGCAGCAACCATGAGGACGAACCGTCCGTTTCTGCGTCGCCCGGCAGCCCGGCCGACACGGGTTGATCTGAGGGATGCAACGGGGCGTTGGGAATGAGTACCGACGCCTCTGAGTAGGCGATACTCAGTCGGCGCGCGGCCAGTTTGCGGTCGGACACGCCCAGTTTGGCGTAGGCGCGATGCAGGTGGTTGCCGACCGTGCGGGGGGATATGCCCAGGCGTGCGGCGATCTCCTTGTCCTCCAGGCCCTGGCCGGCAAGGTGCACGCACTCGCTTTCTCTTGTCGTCAGGCTGTCAGGCATCTGATCCCCCGCGTGGTGTTTACCGTATTTATCGCGGGTGTCAGCCGCATACGCTTAGGATGCGAACGATATCCGTCAATCCCGGGACGGTCAGATCACTTGAACATATAAGCATATCTTTATATGTCTGTCCGCTAGACACAGACAGGAGCCACCCTTGGCCGCTCGTTCCTCATTCCTCTTCACCTCGGAAAGCGTTTCCGAGGGCCACCCTGACAAGGTTGCGGACCGCATCTCCGACACGGTCGTGGACGCCTTCCTGGCCAAGGATCCCGAGGCGCGTGTGGCGTGCGAGACGCTGGTCACCACCCAGCGCATCGTGCTGGCCGGCGAAGTCCGCGCCACCCAGCCGGGCGCCACCAAGGAACAGAACGAAGCCTTCACCCAGAGCATCATCGACAGCCTGGAGCCGCTGGTCCG
This sequence comes from Brevundimonas sp. EYE_349, assembly GCF_023147505.1. Lineage (GTDB taxonomy): Bacteria > Pseudomonadota > Alphaproteobacteria > Caulobacterales > Caulobacteraceae > Brevundimonas. Next base: position 337,311 of record NZ_JAHXPB010000003.1, read on the forward strand.
CGCGGCGGTCAAGGACATCGGCTACGAGCAGGACGGCTTCCACTGGGAAACGGCTGAATACGCCTGCTACCTGCATGCTCAGTCGGCCGACATCGCCGTCGGCGTCGATTCCACCAACGAGAAGGACGAGGGCGCGGGCGATCAGGGGATCATGTTCGGTTATGCATCCAACGAGACGCCGGAACTGATGCCGGCGACCCTGCAATACAGCCACAACATCCTGAAGCGGCTCGCCGAAGTGCGTCACGCCGGCGGTTCGCAGTTGGAACCTGACGCCAAGAGCCAGGTGACGATCGAATATGAGGACGGCAAGCCGGTCCGTGCGACGTCCATCGTCCTGTCCACCCAGCACGCCAAGGGCCTGAGCTCGGAACAGGTCGCCGAGATCGTCAAACCCTATATCCTCGAAGTGCTGCCGGAAGGCTTCACCGACGAGAACACTGTCTGGCACATCAACCCGACCGGGATCTTCGAGATCGGCGGACCTGACGGCGACGCCGGCCTGACCGGGCGCAAGATCATCGTGGACACCTACGGCGGCGCGGCGCCCCACGGCGGCGGGGCCTTCTCGGGCAAGGACCCGACCAAGGTGGACCGTTCGGCGGCCTACGCCTGCCGCTACCTGGCCAAGAACGTGGTCGCCGCCGGTCTGGCCGACCGCTGCACCATCCAGATATCCTACGCCATCGGCGTGGCCAAGCCCCAGTCGATCCACGTCGATCTGCACGGCACCGGCAAGATTTCCGAAGCAGTGCTGGAAGACAGGATTCTGGACCTGATCGGCGGCGCGACGCCGCGCGCCATCCGCCAGCACCTGGGCCTGAACAAACCCATCTACGCCCGCACCACCGCCTATGGCCACTTTGGCCGCGAGCCGGACGCGGACGGCGGTTTCAGCTGGGAAAAGACCGATCTGGTCGATCAGCTCAAGGCGCTGGTCTAGCCTGAGGTCAGGCGGCCTGATCGTCGACGATCAGGCCGCGCACGCCTGTCAGATTGGCGTCGGTGAGGTCGATCTGGCGCGTCTGGGCGCCGTGCAGGATCGCCCGCGCCAGATCGGCATTGGCCAGCACGGCGCGTCTCAGATCGGCGCCGGACAGGTCGGCCCCGCGCAGAACGGCCCCTGTGAGATCGGCCGGCATCAACCGATCCGCCGCGATCAGAAGCGGCCCAAGCTGCGCCTCGCGCAGGTCCGCACCATTCAGACGCGCGCCCTTCAGACGCGCCCCGCGCAGATCGGCGCTACGCAGCCTGACGGACCGCAGGTCCGCGTTTTCGAGCTGGGCGCCCTGCAACTGCACCCCCTCCATGTCCAAGCCATAGAAGACTGCGCCCTTGGCCGACAGGGCCGTCAGGTTCAGTCCGGTGATCGATTTCAGCGGACGCAGATCGACGCCGTCGAAGACCGAAGGCTGACCCTCCGCTCCGCCCGTCTCGCACCAGCGGGCGTGTTCACGCAGCATTTCGGCCGCCGGCATCCGGTCCACGGACTCGCAGCCCGACCGCTTGTCCGTCAGCGCGCCCTGCATGTCCGCCCCGTCGGCGCGCCACAGGGTCGTCTTGCAGCCGACCAGAATGGCGTCGCGCAAGTCCGCGCCCGACAGGTCGGCGCCTGACAGATCAGCCCCTGCCAGGTCGGCGCCCCGGAAATCGGCCTGTTTCAGATTGGCCCGAACCAGTTTGCAGTCCTTCATAACCGCGCCGGAGAAATCGGCCCGCATGGCGATGACGCCCGACATCTTGGATCGCTGAAGATTGGCGCCGGCCAGACAGGCGCCATTGGCCTCGGTCTCGTCGCGATGACGCGGCTCGATGACCTTGAAACCCAACTTGGCGTCGGCGGCGGCGATCGTGCCTTCGCGCAGGTCCGCCTCGAACATGTCGGCGCCGGACAGGTCCGCGCCGCGCAAGCAGGCGCCCCGCAGGTCGGCGCGTCGCAGACTCGCCTCGGCCAGGATCGCGTCCTGCATGTCCGCGCCGAAGAAGTTGGCGTTGTCCAGCTTGGCGCCCGTCAGGTCGCAGCCTTCCAGACAGGCGGCGGCGAAATCGGCGTCCGCCAGATTGCGGCCCTTCAGGCTGAGGCCCGAAAGATCCATCCAGGCGAAGACCGCGCGGGCGCCGCCCGGGCGCGCCTGAAAAAGCCGGTCGTGCCGGGCGCAAACCACGTCCAGTTCCGCCTGCGTCAGGCGCCGTCTCACCAAGGGTTCCGCAGCCTGAGCCATAGGATCACCCTATCGGTCGTCGCTTAAGAAGCCTTGAACGCTGTCGATAGCCGCATTGGGCCGACTTAGGCCGTCAGCAGTCCCTGCTCCGCCAGGACGTCGGCCAGTTCGCCGGGGCCGGTCCACAGGCGGGTGTAGCCCGCCTCGCCCAGCCGTTTCAGTTCGGTCACCAGATCGGCCTTGGGCGAAGCGACGAACCGGCCGTCGAATCCGACGCCGTCCGAACTGACGCGCACCATCGGCCGGCCCGTCTCCAGCCGGTGCAGGAACCCCTCGCACAGCGCCTCGCCCTCTTCACACATCAGGCCGGTCTCGACGGTCAGCCCGCGCAGGCGCAGGCGCTCGGTGCCGCGTCCGGCGGCGAAGGGCGAAGGGTCCAGACAGGCGATCACGACCCTCGCCACGCCCGCCTCGGTCAGGAAGTGGGCGCAGGACTTGCGGCCGGACGAGCGGGCGCCGCACGGTTCCAGCGTGACATAGACGGTGGAGCCCGCCACCTCGGCCCCGCCGGCGGGCACGGCCTGCTCCTCGGCGTGGGGGCGGCCGCCCGGCGCCGTGGCGGCCTGGGCGATCACGCGGCCGTCCTTGACGATGACGCAGCCGACGGCGGGATTGGGCCAGGTCTCGCCCATGCGGCCGGTCGCCAGAGCTATGGCCTGGGCCATGAAGCCCCGGTCGGCGTCGCTCCAGCTCATGACGCCTCGGGCAGGGCTTCGGCCCGGTCGGCGTCCAGATACCGCGCGGCCGTCGGCTTCAGCGCGGCGTCCAGGTCGATCTCCAGCGGATTTCCGGTCGGGATCTCGACGCCGACGATCCGGTCGTCTGGCACGCCGAACAGCAGTTTGACGATGGCGCGCAGAGAATTGCCGTGGGCGGCGATCAGTACGTCTTCGCCCGCCTTCAGGCGCGGCGCGATCTCGGCGTCCCAATAGGGTTGCACCCGGTCCAGCGTTGTCTTCAGACTCTCGGTATCCGGGATGGCCTTGCCGACGTATCGGGGATCGGCGTTGAAGTCGAACTCGCCCCCCGGCGCCAGCGGCGGGGGCGGCACGTCATAGCTGCGGCGCCAGACCTTGACCTGATCCTCGCCGTGCTTCTCGGCCGTCTCGGCCTTGTTCAGACCCGTCAGTCCGCCATAGTGACGCTCGTTAAGACGCCAGTCCTCGATCACCGGCACATCGGTCAGGCCCGCCGCCTGCAGGGCCAGGGCGCCGGTGCGCTTGGCGCGCGTCAGGACCGAGGTGAACATGACCGCCGGCTTGAACCCGGCCTGGGCGATCAACTCGCCGCCGCGTCGCGCCTGGGCCTCGCCCTCGGCCGTCAGGTCGACATCGACCCATCCGGTGAAGCGATTTTCAAGATTCCATTGGCTCTGGCCGTGGCGGAGCAGGATCAGGCGCGGCATTCGGTCGGTCCTTGGCGTCGGTCTGACAGGCAGACGGTCCCCTGCGGGGTAGGCCGCCGTCAGAAATCGGTCAAGGTTCGGCGACGCGAGGGCCTGTCCCGCCGTCCTTGCCGCCACGCCCATGCGGGCGTAACCAAGAGGTCATGTCAGACCGCCTCTTCTTCGCCCTGGCCCTCGGCGCCGCCGCCGTGATGATCGCGGTCGCGGTCGTCTGGCCTTGAACATCCGACGACCAGGTCAGAACAGTATCTTGCGCAGATTGATGCGGAAGACGCGGCCCTGCGGGTCCAGATAGTCCGACTGGTAGTTGACCGGGGTCGAGCCGTCGCTGCTGGTCACGGAAATCCGGTCGTCGAAGATGTTCTGCACGCCGAAGCCGATGCGCGTGCCCTTCAGGATCGGGAACCGCTCCACCCAGGCCTTACGCTGGGTCAGGTCGGCGAAGGCGAACAGATTGACCGTCGTGCGCCCCGAGAAGTCCAGATCGGGCGAGCCCAGCGCATCGCCGTTGACCCGCGTGCCTTCGCGCCAGTTGGCGTTGACGAAGGCGCCCAGGCCGTTTCGGAACAGACCCGTCTGCAACTGGACCTCGTGGCGGGACTGGCCGCCCGATCCCGAGATGGAATCGCCGTTCAGCAGGTCCAGCGGCGCCAGGCCGTCGCGGATCGTCACCTCATCCTGAACGCGCCAGGTGTGGGTCAGCGACAAGTTGAACATCCCCTGACCTGGCTGCATGCCCGGCCCGCGCGATCCACGCATCCGGCCGCCGGGTCCGCCAGGACCGCGCGGGCCGCCGGGACCGGGGCCCATCATCATGCCGCCCCCCGGGCCGCCCGGCCCACGTCCCGCCAGGGACGGATCGGCTTTGCCGAACGGACGCGAGAAGTTGAAGCCCCACTGAACGTCCTGCTGCTCGCGCTTGAAGAAGTTCAGCGGGCGGGCGTCGATGGAGACCAGATCGCCGTTCGCATCGCGCACGAACCGATCCGGCAGGGCGGCTTCCAGGTCGGGTGTGATGGCGGGGAAGCTGGCGATCTCGTTATCCGCCTCGGTGCGGGTGTAGGCCAGGTTCAGGCGGAAATCCTTGTCCGACACCGGCTGCCAGTTGACGCCCAGTTTCAGGATGCGCCGATCCTCGGCCTTCAGATTGGGATCGCCGCCGGTGATCTGGGTGATCTCGACCGTCTGGTTGGTGCTGAAGTCGAACACCGGCGTGTTGGGGGTGGCCACGGTCGGATCGTTCAGTTGCTGGACGGTAGGGGCCTTGCCCTCGTCCGAATAGTTGGCCGACAGCGACAGCCGCTGGACCGGCGACCAGTTCAGACCGGCCCCGACCGACGAGACCCCGCCGAAATCGGACAGTTCCTGATAGGCCAGGTTCAGATTGGCCGACAGGTCGCCGATATTGGGCAGGACGCCGCGATCGACGTTGGAGATCGGCAGGTCGAAGTTGGCCTGGACGCTGCCCGAATTGCGCGACTGCGACCGGTCGACGGCGACGCCCCCGCGCACGCTTTCGGAATCCAGCGACTGATAGCCGGCGCCGACCTTGAAGGTCGACGTCACCTCGCCCGCCGGAAGCTGGAACGGCCGGCCGTTCAGCACCAGTTCGCCGGTCGCGGTCTGGGCCGTCGAATGGGCGGTGTCGCGCGCGCGCTCCGTCACACGGCCGCCGATGTCGCCAAACGGATTGACCGACGGATCGTTCGCCGTGATCGCAGACTGCAGCGCCGCGGCGTCCAGACCGCGCCCGGTGGAGGTGTCGGTCGTGACCCGGTTGTAGTCGCCGGTCGCCGTCCAGCGCCAATCGCCCAGATAGCCGTCGAACACCGTGCCCAGGCCGATCGTGCGGGTATCGGTCTGGCGCGTCAGGGCGTCGGGCCGGTCGACGTAGCGATACAGCAGCACGTCGTCGCCGAACGGGGAGAAGGGGTTGGCCGACGGCAGGGTCAGGGTGACGCCGGGCAGGCCCAGATAGCTGAAGCTGCTGGAGTCCTCCAGGCTGCCGCTCAGGGTCATGCCGACCTTGTCGTTCAGGTCGTGCTTGTAGGTCCCCGCGATGGAGGCCTGATCGGTCTGGGGCAACAGGGTGCGATAGGCGTTCAGATCGCCCGCATTCGCAACGCCCGCCGTGGAGACGAAGTCCGATAAGGCCGGCGCGCTGGTCGCGGCCGAGACGGGCACGCCCGCCACATAGACCGTCGATTCCGCCAGGGCCGACAGGGCCGGATCGATGCCCGTGTCGGCGGGGTCCGTCTGGCCCGCCTTGGGTACGCCGCCCAGGCCGGTGACATTGCCCCGGCCGTCGAACAGGACGCCGGAGCCGGTGCGGTCGATGTTGCGTTCGGCCTCGAACAGGGTGTTGGAGGTCGTGCCGTTGATGTCCAGCGACCAGCGGTCCGACCCGGCGATGCGCAGGACGTTGTTCTCGCTGGCCGTCGTCGTCCGGCCGCCTTGCTCGGGCCGGCTGACGTTGACCGAGGCGGTCAGCGACTTGAAGTCCGCCTTCAGGACGATGTTCACCACCCGCTGATTGGCGCTGTAGCCATAGGACAGCGCCGTCTCTTCCGGCAGGACGTCGAAACGCTCGATGGCCTCGGGCGGAACGCCCCGGATCTCGCGAAAGCCCGAGATGCGGCGGCCGTTGACCAGAAAGACCGGAGACCCTCCCCGCGCACTGCGGGTCTGGGCCTCCAGCAACGTCACCAGCTCGCCGATGTTGGTCGCGCCGAACGCCTGGATCTGGGCGGCGTCGTAGGAGACGATCGGCTCCTGCCCGCCCAGGGCCACGCCACGTCGCGCCGCCGTGACCTCGACGTCGGGCAGTATGACCGTAGGTTCGTCCTGCTGGGACGCGGGCGTGGCGGTCTGCGGCGGGGTCGCCTTCGCCGCCGACGACTCCACAATAGCGGGCTGGGCGGCGGCGCTGGGGGCCAGCGCGAGAAGCAGAAGCGCGGTCTGGGTCATGGAACGATGATCCGGGAGATGATTTTCAGCCCTCTGGAGGACGGGACAAACATGGCCGTAAAGCGACACAATTCATGAAGAAAGAGAAAGCGTTGCGCGTTTCCAACACGGTCGAAAAACCTGCGACGGAAAGGGGGCCGTGGCGCGTTTAAGACAGTCGGGGTGCGTCCGGAACGCAATCCGCAGGACATCGAGCGCCCCGCTGCGCCGCCCAACCGCAGAGTCGATCAAGGAAGACTCCGCGTTGACCGCCTCCGGGCTTTCAGCTATAGGCCCGCCCTCTTGAGATTTCCGCGCCGTGGACGTGTGCTCCGCGGCGTTTTCCGTTCGAAGGTTTGACATGGCCAACAACCCCGGCGCCCGCAAGGCGATCCGCAAGATCGAAGCGCGGACCCAAGTGAACAAGGCGCGTCGCTCGCGCGTCCGCACCTATCTGCGCAAGTTCCAGGAAGCTCTGGCCGGCGGCGACGCCGCTGTCGCCAAGACCGCTTTCGTCGAAGCTCAATCCGAGCTGATGCGCGCCGTCTCCAAGGGCGTCGTTCACAAGAACACGGGCTCGCGCAAGGTGTCGCGTCTGGCCGCCCAACTGAAGAAGATGTCGGCCGCCTGAGCCGACATTAATCCCACAGAGGACGGAACAGCTGTCGCTGTTTCGTTACGGGATTATCAAGCGATTACAACGGCGAAGAAGCATCTGCTTCTTCGCCGTTTTGCGTTTGGCCGCTAAGCCCCACCACCCCTGAACAGTGGTCGTCGAGCCTTGATCCGGCCAAATTTCCAAGCAGGAACAGGGTTTGACGGAGTCAAACAATTTAACTGCGAATCGACCAACGAATCAGCGTTGACCCACCCGGCTCGGGGCGTAAGTTTTGGCCCCTAACGCACTTCCATCCCAATACGGATGAAGACGGCGCGGAACATTGTTTCGCGTTGGCGGGAGATGTCTGTCCAGGAGCTCGGCCCCGTCCGAAAAGCATCGCTTTTCGGCGCAGGAGAAGTCGTCCCTGAACCATCGCCCTGAAGTGCGGACGGTTCGGATTGGTTTTGGAGCGGCGGCAAGATGGTTGGGGGCGCAACGGCGATGGCGGGCGGAACGAAGATGTCGGGACTGACGGACCCGGACCGCATCTGGAGCGAGGCCTCGGTGCGTCTGCGCGCCGAGATCGGCGACGGCCCCTTCTCGTCCTACATCGCCCCTTCGGCCGTGCGCCTGGACAACGCCGGGGGCCTGATCCTTGTGACGCCCACCGCCTACGCCCGGGATTGGGTGCGCAAGAACGCCCTGCGCCGCATGAACGAGTTGTGGCTGGGCCTGGACGGCTTGTCGCGCCGCCTCGAGGTGCGTTGCCGCGCCGAGGTGGGGTCCGTCCCGCCGGCCTCGGCCGTGCTGCCCGGCGCCGGCAATGTGGTGGACGCCACGCCGCGTTTGGCGGCCTTCGCCGCACCTCAGTCCGCCCCCATCAGCGCCGACGGCGCCCGCGCGGTGCGCGCCGCCGGTCTGCAGGAGCGTCTGACCTTCGACAGCTTCATCGAGGGTCAGGGCAACGCCTTCGCCCTGGCCATCGCCAAACAGGTGGCCAGCTGGGCTGACGGTCATTTCAACCCGGTCTTCTTCTGCGGTCCCTATGGCTACGGCAAGACCCACCTGCTGAACGCCATCGCCTGGGAGGCCCAGCGCCTGCGGCCAGAGGCCAAGGTCGTCTATCTGACCGCCGAACGCTTCCTGTCCACCTTCGTCAAGGCCATGCAGGACCGTTCGACCGCCGCCTTCAAGGAAAGCCTGCGTTCGGCCGACATGCTGCTGCTGGACGACGTGCAGTTCGTGGGCGGCAAGACGAGCACCCAGGAAGAACTGCTCTCGACCCTGACCGCCCTGATCGAGGACGGTAAACGCATCGTCTTCTCGGCCGACCGCGCCCCGATGGCCCTGACCGAGGTCGAGCCGCGCCTGCGCAGCCACCTGGCCGCCGGCCTGACTTGCCCAGTCGAGGCGGGGGACCGCGAGCTGAAGATCGCCGTGGCCCAAAACCGCCTCAAGGCCCTGTCGGCGCTGGGCGTCGTGCAGGGCGAGGCCGCGCCCGAGGTTCTGGCCCAGTTGGTGGACCGCACCCCCGGCTCGATGCGCGAGCTTGAGGGCGCAGTGAACACCCTGGCCGCCGCCGCCGGTTCGCGTCTGTCGGCCGTCTCGGTCGATGAAGCCTCGACCCTGCTGGGCATGGCCATGCGCGGCGGGCCCGAGCGCCGCATCACCGTCGACGAGATCCAGAAGACGGTCGCCGACCATTTCAACATGAAACAGGCCGACCTGCTCAGCGAGCGCCGCACCCGTTCGGTCGCCCGGCCGCGTCAGATCGCCATGTATCTGTGCAAACAGCACACGACCCGTTCCTATCCCGACATCGGCCGTCGCTTCGGCGGGCGCGATCACACCACGGTCCTGCACGGCGTGCGCAAGATCGAGGAACTGATGCCGCAGGACGACCAGATCGCCCGCGACGTCGAAGCGCTGACGCGCAAGCTGCGCGGCTGATTTCGAGAGGCGAGTGATTAGCGGCGAGTGACGAGCGCGGAAAACCGTCTCTTCCTGCCGATTTGCCCCCAATATCCACTTGCTGCTCGCCACTAACCCCTCGCCGCTTCCTTGCAGCCTGCGCCCAATCCGCTAGTGTCCCAGGTCACTTAACCGCGGCCCATCAAACGAGGGCCGCGCCGGGCGAGACGACATGCAGCTGACCATCGAACGATCCGCGCTCCTGAAGGCCTTGGGCCACGTGCAGAGCGTCGTCGAACGTCGAAACACTATTCCCATCCTGTCGAACGTCCTGCTGAGCGCAGGCCGGGACCGACTGGCCTTCGCCGCCACCGATCTGGACATGGAGATGGTCGACGAGGCCGAGGCCCAGGTTCACGTCGAGGGGCAGATCACAGCGCCGGCCCACACCCTGTACGAGATCGTCCGCAAGCTGCCGGAAGGCGCCGAGGTCTCGCTGCTCTATTCGGGCGATGATCCGCGTCTGGTCGTCTCGGCCGGGCGTTCGCGCTTCAACCTGCCGGTCCTGCCGGCGGGCGACTTCCCCGTCATGTCGACCGACAGCGCCGGCGCATCCTATGTCCTGCCCAAGGAGGATCTGGCCCGTCTGATCGACAAGACCCGTTTCGCCGTCTCGACGGAAGAGACGCGCTATTATCTGAACGGCCTTTATCTGCACACGGTCGCCGAAGCGGGCATTCCCCTGTTGCGCGCCGTGGCCACCGACGGCCACCGACTGGCCTTGGCCGAGACCCCGGCCCCGGAAGGCGCTGCGGGCGGCCCCGGCGTCATCGTGCCGCGCAAGACCGTCGATCAGGTCCGCCGCCTGCTGGACGATGCGGGCGGGCCGGTCGAGGTCCAGGTCTCGGCCCAGAAGATCCGCTTCCAGCTAGGCGAGGCGTCCTTGACCTCCAAGGTCATCGACGGCGCCTTCCCCGACTATCTGCGCGTCATTCCGCGCGGCAACGACAAACAGGCCGACATCGACAACGCCCTGTTCGCCAAGGCCGTCGACCGCGTAGCCACCATCTCGGCCGAAAAGAGCCGCTCGGTGAAGCTGGCCTTCGACAACGACCGGGTAAAGCTGACCGTGCGCAACATGGAAGCCGGCCAGGCCGAGGAAGAGGTCGAGATCGGCTATTCCGACGAACCGTTCGAGATCGGCTTCAACGCCCGCTATCTGCTGGACGTCGCCGGCCAGATCACCGGCGAAAACGCCGCCTTCCGCTTCGCCGACCCAGCCTCGCCGACCCTGGTGCTCGATCCGGGCGACCCTGGCGTTCAGTATGTGCTGATGCCGCTGCGGGTGTAATCCTGCCTCACCCGCGTTAGAGAGCGAGCGTGATCCGCTCCCTCACCCTTACCGACTTCCGCTCCTATGCGGGCGCGCGGCTGGAGATGACCTCCGGGCCAGTGGTGCTGCATGGGCCGAACGGGGCGGGCAAGACCAATCTTCTGGAGGCCATCAGCCTCTTGACCCCCGGTAAGGGGCTGCGCGGCGCGACAGCCGCTGAGATGGGCCGCCGTGAGCCGGGCGAGGCGAACGGGCGCGCCTGGGCTGTCATGGTCGAGCTGGGTGATGAGACGCGGCTTGGCACCGGCGTCCAGGCGGCGGGCGCGACGCGACGCATCGTCCGCATCGACGGCGAGACGGCCCAGCCCGGGCGCTTGCTCGACTATCTGCGCCCCGTCTGGGCGACGCCTGAACAGGATCGGTTGTTCTCGGACGCGCGGGCCGAGCGGCTGAAGTTCTTCGACCGTCTGGTCTTCGCCGCCGATCCTGACCATGCCGCCAGCATCTCCGTCTATGAGAAGGCTTTGCGCGAGCGGCTGCGGCTGCTGAATGACGCCGCAGACGGGCGTGAGGCGGACCCGATCTGGCTGGATGCTCTGGAAGTCCGCCTGAGCGAGGCGGGGGCGCGGGCCGCCATCGCCCGCCTCGCCGCCCTGCACGCGCTTCAGGCCGCCATCGACGCCCGAGGCGACCGGCCCTTTCCCCAGGCGGACCTGGAACTGAACGGCGCCGCCGAACAGATGGCCGAGGCGGGGGCGGAAGAAGACGAAATCGCCGCCTCGATCCGCGAAGGCCTAGCCAAGGCGCGCGCGCGCGACGGCGCCGCCGGCCGATCCCTGTTCGGGCCGCATCGCACTGATCTGATCGCCATTCACCGAGAGAAGAACCGCCCCGCCGCCGAGGGGTCGTCGGGCGAGCAGAAGGCCCTGGTCCTGAACCTGATCCTGGCCCAGATCGCCCGCCTGTCTGATCAGTCGACTCGCCCGATCCTGCTGCTGGACGAGGCCCCCGCCCATCTGGACGAAACCCGCCGCGCCGCCCTGTTCGACGAGATCGTCGCGCTGGACCTCCAGGCCTTCATGACCGGCACCGAACGCGACCTGTTCGCCGGCCTGGAAGGCCGCGCGCAGTTCGTCCGTGTCACAGGCGGCGCGCTGGAAAGCGACTAGGTTTTCGTCGCTGAAATCCTCGCTTTTTCGCCGAAATTTCCTATATGTTGCAGGCTTCGGCGCGGTGTGATCCCGCCGTCGATTCGAACGCCGGGCACGGCGTTCTCTCCCCGTCCCGGTCGGGACTTCAGAGCCAACGATTTCATGACCGATCCGATTGCCGACCTGCCCGAATACGGCGCCGATTCCATCAAGGTTCTCAAGGGCCTGGACGCGGTGCGGAAACGGCCGGGCATGTATATCGGCGACACCGACGACGGCTCGGGCCTGCATCACATGGTCTATGAGGTGGTGGACAACGCCATCGACGAGGCCCTGGCGGGCCACGCCGACTTGGTCCAGGTCATTCTGAACGCCGACGGATCGGTCACCGTCACCGACAACGGGCGCGGCATCCCCACCGACATCCACGCCGAGGAAGGCGTATCGGCGGCCGAGGTCATCATGACCCAGCTGCACGCCGGCGGTAAGTTCGACCAGAACTCCTACAAGGTGTCCGGCGGTCTGCACGGCGTGGGCGTCTCGGTCGTGAACGCCCTGTCCGACTGGCTGCAGTTGAAGATCTATCGCGACGGCAAACAGCACGAAATGCGCTTCGAACGCGGCGACACGGCCAAGTCGCTGGAGGTGACCGGCGTCGCCCCCATCCGCGAGGACACGGGCAAGCCCCTGAGCGGCACCGAAGTCACCTTCTATCCGTCCGTCACCACCTTCAGCCATATCGACTTCGACTTGAAGACGCTGGAACACCGGCTGCGCGAACTGGCCTTCCTGAACTCGGGCGTGGTCATCCGCCTGGCCGACATGCGCCATGCCGAACCCATCGAAATGACGCTGCACTACGAGGGCGGGGTAGAAGCCTTCGTGCGTCACCTCGACAAGTCCAAGACCCCGATCCTGAAGGACGTCATCGTCATTCGCGGCAAGAAGGACGGGATCGAGCTGGACCTGGCCCTGTGGTGGAACGACAGCTACCACGAGACCATGCTGTGCTTCACCAACAACATCCCGCAACGGGATGGGGGCACCCACCTGTCGGCCTTCCGCGCCAGCCTGACGCGCGTCATGGGCGGCTACATCGAAAGCTCCGGCCTGGCCAAGAAGGAGAAGGTCGCCCCGACCGGCGAAGACGCCCGCGAAGGCCTGACCTGCGTCCTGTCGGTCAAGGTGCCGGACCCCAAGTTCAGCTCCCAGACAAAGGACAAGCTGGTCTCGTCCGAGGTGCGCCCGGCGGTCGAGAATCTGTGCTCGGAGGGCCTGGCCACCTGGTTCGAGGAACACCCCGTCGAGGCCAAGATGATCGTCTCCAAGATCATCGAAGCGGCGTCGGCCCGTGAAGCGGCTCGCAAGGCGCGCGACCTGACGCGGCGCAAGTCGGCGCTGGAGATCAGCTCCCTGCCCGGCAAGCTGGCTGACTGCCAGGAACGCGATCCCGCCAAGTCCGAACTGTTCATCGTCGAGGGCGATTCCGCCGGCGGCTCGGCCAAACAGGCGCGCAACCGCGAAAACCAGGCCGTCCTGCCCCTGCGCGGCAAGATCCTGAACGTCGAACGCGCGCGCTTTGACCGGATGCTGTCGTCGGACCTGATCGGCACCCTGATCCTGGCGCTGGGCACGGGCATCGGCCGCGACGACTTCAACGCCGACAAGCTGCGCTATCACAAGATCATCCTGATGGCGGACGCCGACGTCGACGGCGCCCACATCCGCACCCTGCTGCTGACCTTCTTCTATCGCCAGATGCCCGAGCTGATCGAGCGGGGCCACGTCTATATCGCCCAGCCGCCGCTCTATAAGGTCTCCAAGGGCAAGCAGTCGCGCTACCTCAAGGATCAGGCCGACATGGACGCCTATCTGATCGAGGAAGGCTCGTCCGAGGCCGAGCTGGACCTGTCGACCGGCGAGCGCCGCATGGGCCTGGACCTGCAATCCCTGGTGCGCGAGGCCAAGGCCTTCAAGGCCGGGGTCGACCGTCTCAGCCAGCGCGCGCCTGCCTTCGCCATCGAACAGGCGGCCCTGGCGGGTCTGTTCGCCGACGACGCCGACATGGCCGCCGCCTCGGCCGCTGCGGCTGCGCGCCTGAACCTGTACGCCGAAGAAGGCGACGGGGAATGGACGGGCGCGCCGGGCGAACAGGGCGCCGTGGTCTTCGCCCGCACCCGTCGTGCGGTGCAGGAGACCATCGTGCTGGAAGAGACTCTGGTCCGCTCGCTGGACGCCCGGCGTTTAGCCGAACGCGCCGCCGCCTTCGACGGCGTCTTCTCGGCCCCCGCCCTCTATCGCCGCAAGGACAAGTCCACCGACATCCGCGGCCCGTTGGACCTGCTTAACGCCGTGCTGGACGCGGGCAAGAAGGGCCTGTCGATCCAGCGCTACAAGGGTCTGGGCGAGATGAACCCCGAGCAGCTGTGGGAGACGACGCTGGACGTCAACGCCCGCACCCTGCTTCAGGTGTCGGTCGAGCACGAAGAAGACGCCAATGACCTGTTCGCCAAGCTGATGGGCGACGTGGTCGAACCCCGCCGCGAGTTCATCCAGGAAAACGCCCTGGACGCCGCCGTCGACGTCTGACATCGAAAGGCGACGACTGCAGCGAGCGAGATGCGGCCTATTGGCCGCGTCCGGCCGCGATGAAGGCGGCGATGGTGGAGAAGCGGGCGGCTTGCGGCCGCATCTCCTCGCAGGCGAAGGACTTGATGGCGCCGTAGATGCCGCCGGCCGGGGTCGCCTCCCACGGCGTGTCCTCCGAATAGCGGTCGGTCTCCGCCCCGTCCTTGCCATAGGTCACGGTCGCGCCCGAACGCGACTGGCCGTCCGAGCAGCGCACCATCACCTCCTCGGTCTCATGGCTGAGGTCCGTCGTCTCGCCGCGTGTATGGACCCGCGCCATCTTGGTGGTGGCCACGCCATCGACCGGCGTCAGGGCGTCGATATCCACCAGATAGACGACGGCGTCGCTGCGCGAAAAGGCGGCCCAGCTTTCCGCCGCCGCCGACGACGCCAGGCCGAACAGGCCAAGTCCGACCGCCGACACGGCGGCGGTGATGTTTATCGTTCTGATCATCCTCTTCCCTCCCCAGGCAAGGCGATCATTTCATACCTGGACGCGGCGAATTTCAATCGTCGTCGCGCGGGTTTTCCGCGGGCGGGATCAGGGGCGGTCGCGCGACGGCAGGGCGGCGATCTGGTCCGTCGTAAGCTGACGAAGGACGCGCACGCGGCACGGTTCGGGGCCCGTCGTCGGGCTGCGCAACCGGGCCTGGTCTCCGACACACAGGCGGCTGGTTCCGCCCAGCGGCTCCAGGGCGATGGACACGGCCTGGGGCAGGTCGCGGCACACGGTGGCGTCGATCTGGAACACCTCCGTCGCCGAGGTGCGGACATACAGGGTCTGTTCGTTGGGCGCGGTGAAGTTACGCACCAGATTGGGCCGGAAACAGGGATTGGCGGCGGTGCGCGTGGCGGATGGCGACAGACCGGACCCGGCCGGGGCGCAGGCGGCCAGCGCCAGAACGGCGGCTGAGGCGAGGACAAGGCGCATCGTGATGTTCTCCTGACAGCCCCGCCTCAACCCTCTCGCCGAGGGGGATCGAGCGCAAGCGAATTCGTCTGCACGGCCGAACGGCGGGGCGAGACCCGCTCGGCCAGGTCGCGCGGCACGGGCGACGGCCGGTTCAGGATCGACGCCGCCAGATGCTCGCCCAGCAGGGGCGCGACGCAGAAGCCGCGCGATCCCAAGCCGCCGAGAATATAGAGGCCGTCGGCCAGGGCGCCGGCCAGGGGCAGTCGGTCCGGCGTTGTGGCCCGGACGGCGGCCCGGCTGCGCGCCCCGTCGGCGGACGCCACGCGACCCGCCAGACCGGGCAGGCGCGCCCGCAGGGTGTCCAGATTGCGCGCGCTGTCGGCGGGTCGGGCCGTGACGTCCACATCACCCCGATCATGGGTGGCGCCGTACAGAAAACCCTCGCCGGTGGGGGCGACATAGCCGCCCCAGGCCATGGCCTGGACCGACGTCGCCTCCTCGATCCAGTCCGCTTGACCGCGCACGGGCGACAGGCGCGGCGCGGCGTCATGACCGACCAGCAGGTCGGCGGCGCCCCAGCCGGCGGCGACCACCACGACATCGACCTGGGCCAGGACGGCGCCGACGTCGTCCAGCAGGCGCCAGCCCTCTTCGCCGCGCGCGACCCGTGCGACCCTGGCAGCACGAATGTCCGCATCGCCCAGCCAATCGGACAGGATGGCGGCCGGTCGAACCGTGCAGGCGTCGGCCATCATCAGTCCCCCTGCCCCAACCGGCTCGCCGGCCCTGACGTCGGCGGTCCCGGCGTCCGGGATCGTCATGGCGCCGGCCGGCCAGATCGACTGATCCGCGATCTTTTCAAACCGCGCCCGGTCGCGCGGCATCTGGGGCAGTTGCAGCACCCCGTCGCCGACGATGGCGCCCGGCGTGCCTGCATAAAGGCCGCGCGCCCGCTCCAGCGCCTGGGCGTGCAGGGCCGCGATACCTGCGTCGCCGGCGTCCAGTCTCGGCGTGACCAGACCGGCTGGAAAACCGGAGCCGCCGGCGCCCGGCCGATCAACCTCGAACACCATGGGCTGCACGCCGTCGGCTTTGAGGGCGCGCGCCACGGAGGCGCCGGCGATCCCCGCCCCGATCACAGCCACGCGCGGGCGGGCTTCCGCCTCGACCGGCGTCGGCAAGCGGGCCTCCAGCCGCTCGCGCTTGCGGCCATGGCCGGGGCGCTTGTCGACGACGAAGCCCTGCTCGGCCAGGCCGCGTCGCACCGCGCCGGCGACGGTGAAGGTGGCCAGTCGCGCGCCGGGGGCGGAGCGGGCGGCGATAAGCCCCATCACCTCCGGCGACCACATGCCGGGATTGAGCGCGGGCGAGAAGCCGTCCAGGAACCAGGCGTCGGCCGCGCCCGACCATTGCGCCAACGCCCAGGCCGCGTCGCCTATGGCCAGATCCAGCACGGCGTTGAAATCCGGCAGGTCGATGCGATGAAACCCCGGCGTCGCCGGCGGCCAGGCGCCGATCAGGGCCTGGGCCGCGTCCGACAGTTCGGGCCAATTGGCCAAGGCGCGCCCCGCCTCCTCCGCCGTCAACGGGAACCCCTCGACCGAAAAGACATGCAGCCGTCCTCCGACCGGCCCGGACCGTCGCCACAGATCCAGCACAGCCGCGATGTTCAGCCCGGTCCCGAAGCCCAGTTCCGCGACCGTGAAGGCGGCCCGCCCGGCCCAGGCCTGCGGCAGCCCGCAGCCGTCAAGGAACACGGCCCGCGTCTCGGCCAGCCCGTCGTCGCGCGAGAAGTAGACATCGCCGAACCGACCGGAACGCGGCTCTCCTTCTTCGGTCCAGGTCAGGCGGGGCGAGGCGTCGTCGGGGTGCATGGCGGGGCCTTTAGCATTGTCGACGCCGCAACGAGAAAGGGCCGCCTCCATCGGAAGCGACCCCTTATGCGGATTGGTCGTCTGAGGATCAGTGGCCGGACGGCGCGGGGACCGGCTCGGGCGCGGGCGGCGTGGTCGGGGCCGCGCCCTCGACCGGCGGGGTCGCGGCCGGCGCGGCGGCGGCGTCGTTCTGAATGGCCTGGTTGGCGGCGGCTTCGGCGTCGCGCGCGGCCTGATCGACGGTCACGGCCGCCTCTTCGGCGCTGCCGGCGGCTTCGACCGCGTCGCTGGCGGGCGCCTCGGCCTTCTTCTCGTTGGACGAGCCGCAGGCGGCGACGGCCAGCAGGGCGGCCGATACGGCGATAAGGGCGGGCATACGCATGGAAGGTCTCCGAACGGTTCGCGAGGCGGCGCGCCTCAGGTCGCTGACGATAGGACCGCGCCGCCGGAAGGGGCAAGTCGGGATCGGCGCTGCGGCGATCCGGCTCAGTCGGCGGTGATGCTGTTCAACGCCTCTTCCATCTCGCCGAACGAGGGCTGGGCGGTGGAGGGGATGTCGCCCCGGCCGATCTCAACCGAAATCTGGGCGGCGTTGCCGTGCAGATGGGCCACCAGCACCGACTGGATGATCTTATAATAGGCGGCCTCTTCGTCGATGATCGCCTTCAGCCGCGCGGCGAAGGGACCGACCAGGCCATAGGCCAGGAACACCCCCATGAAGGTGCCGACCAGGGCGCCGCCGATCATGCCGCCCAGCACTTCGGGCGGCTCGGTGATGGAGCCCATGGTCTTGATGACCCCCAGGACCGCCGCGACGATGCCCAGAGCCGGAAGGCCGTCGGCCAGGTTCTGAAGCGCATGGGCGGCTTCCAGATGCTCGTGATGGTGCTTTTCCAGCTGTTTTTCCATCGCGTCCTCGACCTGATGCGGATCCTCCAGGTTCATCGTCATCATCCGCAGGGTGTCGCAGATGAAGTCGACCGCGAAATGGTCCTTCAGCACCTTGGGGTATTTCTGGAAGATCGGCGATTCCTTGGGCTTTTCGATGTGGCTTTCCAGCGCCACGACGCCCTTGGATTTCATCGTCTTGGTCAGTTGGAACAGCAGGGACAGCAGGTCCTTGTAGTCCTGCTTCTTCCACTTCGGCCCGGCGAAGGTCTTGCCCAACCCGCCCATCGAACTCTTGATCACCGGCAGGGAGTTGGAAATCAGGAAGGCGGCGATGCCCGCGCCGCCGATGGCCATCAGTTCGTGCGGGGCGGCGTGCATGATGACTTCGAACTTGCCGCCCGAAATCGCGTAGCTGCCGAAGACGAGGCCGAACAGCAGCACGATGCCGATGATCTGGAACATGGGGAAGGACGATCCTGAGGCGAGAGGCCGGGATCATCCCCGTTAATCATTAAGACGGCGTTTCGCGAACGGCGTCCGGCGTCCAGGACCTCAGAGACGCTGTTCGCCGGTCAGGATCGCCTTGCGCGCCGCGACCGTCAGCTTCTGATAGCCGGTGTTGCCGCCCCGAACGTAGAGCGACGGGCCGGTCTTGTCGGAATCGAAGCCATCGGCGACCAGATCGGCCTTGCGGTACTTGAAGGTGCCGGTCGTCTCGGCCGATTTGATCAGACGCAGGAAGACAGGCTGGGCGTAGGCCGGCAGCTTGGCCTCGACATGATCCGAGAAGGCCTGGGCGTCGAACTTGCCCTCGACCACCAGGGCCGCCATGCCCGCCTTGCCGTCCTGGCCCGGCACCGGCACGCCATAGACGATGGCTTCGGCGACGCCCGGCGCATCCATCAGAACCTGTTCGACCTCGGAGGTCGAGACGTTCTCGCCCTTCCAGCGGAAGGTGTCGCCCATCCGGTCCACGAAGTAGAAATAGCCTTCCGCATCCTGCTTCATCAGGTCGCCGGTGCGGAACCAGCGGTCGCCCTTCTTGAACACGTCGGTCAGGATCTTCTTCTGCGAGGCGGCCTTGTCGGCATAGCCCGAGAAGTCGTGGCGAATGTCGTTGCCGATCAGGCCGATGGCCTCGCCCACCTCGCCCGCGCGCGCCAGACGGCACAGGCCGTCGGAACCCCGGATCGGCTGTTCGGTGTCCACGTCGAACTCGACCAGACGAATATTGATCTGGGACTTCAGATAGCGGGGCACCCGCCCGATGGCGCCCTGTTTGCCGTCGAAGTTGAACAGGGAGACATTGCCTTCGGTCGAGCCGTAGAACTCCAGGATTTCCGGGATGCGGAACCGCTTCTGGAAGTCGGGCCAGACGTCGGCGCGCAGGCCGTTGCCGAAGGCCAGGCGCAGCTTGTGCCGGGTCTCGTCCTCATGCGGCGGGCAGTTGACCAGATAACGGCACAGCTCGCCGATATAGACGAACATGGTCGCCCCCGACGACCGCACGTCGGGCCAGAAGCTGGTGGCCGAAAACTTCTTGCGGATGACCAGCCGCGCCCCGTTCAGCAGGGCCGCCCCCACCCCGACCAGACCCCCGGTCGAATGATACAGCGGCAGGACGTTGAAGATCCGGTCCTCGGGCGTCGAGCGCGTGGCCCCGGCGAAGGCGCGCATATAGGTGCGGGCGCGCGAATGGGGGATGCGCGCGGCCTTGGGCAGGCCCGTCGTGCCGGAGGTGTAGATGTAGAGCGCCGTGTCGCGGTTGGTCATGCCCTCGCGCGCCGTCTTGGACGGGCGCACCGAGGAGGCGCCGCGCACCGGCTTGTCCAGCCCCCGCCGGTCGCTGGTCTCCATATCCTCGGTCAGACCCAAGACCCAGAGCGCCAGATTGTGATCGACCAGAGGCCGCGCCTCTTCGATCTGGCGCCAGCAATCCTCGTCGGCGACCACGTTGAAGGCGTTGGAGATGGCCAGACAGTGGGCCAGGCCCTGCCCGTTCAGATTGGTGTTGATCAGGGCCGTGGCGATGCCGACCTTGGAGAAGCCGATCCAGGCCGCCAGATATTCGATCCGGTTGGTCATCATCAGGGCGATGGTGTCGCTGCGGCGCAGACCCCGATTCTTGGCCCAGTGACCGAAGCGGTTGGCCATGGCGTCAAGATCGCGATAGGTCAGGGTGCGCTGACCATCGTCGATGGCGATGTTGTCGGGGAACTTATCGACCGCTTCCTCGAAGTCGTCGCACAGCAGGACGTCGCTATCCAGTTGGATAGGTTTGATGCGTTTGAGCAGGCGGAACAGCCCGCGCGCGAACCGGACATCCCGACGGATATTGGCTACAAGACCCATGCGCGCCGTATCTCCGGTCAATGCGTGTTCCACCCCGCCGGTGATGGACGAAGGCGGGCTGTCGGGTCAACCGCGCCGACCGCCATCGCTGGCGGGTCTCGAGGATTGGCGACAGCCGTCACCCATTTGTTCTGTTGACGCCGGGGAAATCCAGAGCCGGCGGGTGCTTTTTATTGCCGCATTCCCTGAAGAGGTGACTGCAAAAGGCGCGATCAGCGCCCCATTCCAGGCGGAAAGAGTGTTTCTTCGGGGCTTTTGCACCATCGGCGGAACGACGGCGCCGAACGACGGGTTGGTTGATCGACGTTATGGAGGACAAGAACAATGTCGATGACCTACGCTGACGCCAATACCGAAACCCGCACCGAAGACGCCTTCGTGCCGCGTTACGCCCGCCCGACCAAGTCAAAAAAGTCCGTGAAGACCTGGATGATTCTGGCTCCGATCGGCGCCGTGGTTCTGCTGGGCAGCGGCGTCGCCATGGTGATGGGCGGCGGCGAACAGGCCGCGCCCGGTCAGTCGACGGAGGCGACTGCGCCCGCCATGCAGACCGCCCCCGCCGCGATGACCGCCGCCGAGACGCCCGTGACGCCGGCCGCGCCTATGGAGACCGCTCAGGCTCCGGCCGCCGCGCCTGCGCCGGCTGCGTCCGCCTTGACCGCGCTCCGTGCTGAACCGCGTGCAGAGCCGGTCGCCCGCCGCGCCGCGCCGGTCGCGGAGCGCCCGGCGGCCACGCCTCGCGTCGAGGTCCCTGCGACGCCCACGGGTCCGCAGCCCTATGCGGCGGCGACGTCGCCGGCCGCCAGCACCAGCCAGTTGAATACGGCTCCGGCCACGGTCCCCACAACGAGCCCGGCTCGACCGCCCGCCCCGACGATCACGGTCCAGCCGCTGAACTGACCCTCGTCGCCTGAAGAAGAGCCCCGGTTTCCACCGGGGCTTTTTTTGCGGCCGCGCTTAAGGCGTGGGTTGGGCCGGGAACTCCAGACGGCTGACGTCATAACCCAAGGCGCGCGCCCGTTCCGTCAGGCTGCGAACCTGGGCTTGGGTCGGCAAGTCGCGCGTATAGATGAACAGCCGCGCAAACGTCGGATCGGCGGAAATGAACCAACTGTAGTCGTCCGCCCGGTCTAACACCCAGTAGTCCCAGGTCACGAACCCGGCCAGATATCTGACCCTGAGTTTCGCGTTCGTACCGGGGTCCAGGATTTCGCCCCGCCCGCCGATGGCCTTCTCCCTGCCCTGCGGCGTGCCGACCTGACAGGTGTCGCGCACGTCGACGCGCGTGCCCTCGACCGGCGTATAGATGGATGCGCCGGCCACGCAGCCGTCGGTCAGACGATCCGGCAGACGGGCGATTTCATGCCAGCGACCTGACCACAGACGCTGCACATCCACCGGCTTGGCGGGCTGTGGCGCGCGATATTCAGAAGGGCGCGGCGCGGTCACGCAGCCGGCTAAGGCGACAGCGGCCGCAGTCGCGGCGATGACGGGCTTGAAGTCGGGCATGGGCTGATCCCTTTCGGCATAGGGCCGCGGCAGGCGGTCCTGGCTGGTTTACGCGCCAGCGAACACTTTGGACCTGAGGGGCAGACCAGAGCGCGCGGTCGAAAATCTCACAGGATGTGGCAGTATCAATCGCTTGTCTTACGCGGCACATTGGCGTTGTGACCTCCGTTCGACGGAGACCTGCCGGTGGACATCGCCATTCTGACCAAACGCCAAGACAGCTTGCCCAGCCAACGCCTGACCCACCTCCAACGCCTGGAGGCCGAGAGCATTCATATCCTGCGGGAGGTGGCGGCCGAGGTCGAGCGTCCGGTCATGTTGTATTCGATCGGCAAGGATTCAGCGGTGATGCTGCACTTGGCCAAGAAGGCCTTCTATCCTTCGAAGCCGCCCTTCCCCCTGCTGCACGTCGATACGACGTGGAAGTTTCGCGCCATGTACGCCCTGCGCGAACAGGCCGCGGCCGACCTCGGCGTCGAACTGCTGGTGCACCAGAACCCGGAAGCCGTCGCGCGCGGGATCAATCCGTTCGATCACGGCTCGGCCCTTCATACCGACCTGTGGAAGACCGACGGGCTGAAACAGGCCCTGTCTCTCCACGGCTTCGACGCGGCCTTCGGCGGCGCCCGGCGAGACGAGGAGAAGTCGCGGGCCAAGGAGAGGATTTTCTCGTTCCGCACCGCCGAGCATCGCTGGGACCCGAAGAACCAGCGGCCCGAACTCTGGCGGCTCTATAACACCAGGAAGCGCCCCGGCGAGAGTATTCGGGTCTTCCCCATCTCCAACTGGACCGAGTTGGACGTCTGGCAGTACATCCATCGGGAGCAGATCCCGATCGTGCCCCTTTATCTGGCGGCGGAACGGCCGGTGGTGGAGCGCGACGGCGCCCTGATCATGGTGGACGACGACCGCTTCCGGCTGCGCCCCGGCGAGACGCCGCAGATGAAGTCCGTCCGCTTCCGCACCCTGGGCTGCTACCCCCTGACCGGCGCGGTCGAGAGCACGGCCGCGACCCTGCCCGAGGTCATTCAGGAGATGCTGCTGACCACCACGTCCGAACGCCAGGGCCGGATGATCGACCACGACCAGTCCGCCTCGATGGAGAAGAAGAAGCAGGAGGGCTATTTCTGATGTCGCACCAGTCCGACCTGATCGCCCGCGACATCGACGCCTATCTGGACGCGCACCAGCACAAGAGCCTGCTGCGCTTCATCACCTGCGGCAGCGTGGACGACGGCAAGTCGACCCTGATCGGCCGGCTGCTGTACGACTCCAAGATGATCTTCGAGGATCAGATGGCGGCGCTGGAGGCGGACAGCCGCCGCGTCGGCACCCAAGGCGGCGACATCGATTTCGCCCTGCTGGTCGATGGTCTGGCCGCCGAACGCGAACAGGGCATCACCATCGACGTGGCCTATCGATTCTTCTCGACCGAGACGCGCAAATTCATCGTCGCCGATACGCCGGGGCATGAACAGTACACCCGCAATATGGTCACCGGCGCCTCGACCGCCGACGCCGCCGTCATCCTGATCGACGCCCGACGCGGGGTGCTGACCCAGACGCGTCGCCACGCCTATCTGGTCAGCCTGCTGGGCATCCGCCACGTCATCCTGGCGGTGAACAAGATGGACCTGATGGGCTGGTCCGAGGATGTGTTCGACGCCATCGTTTCCGACTTTTCCGCCTTCGCCGGCCAGATCGGGCTGAAGACGTTCGACGCTATTCCGATGTCGGCCCTCCGCGGCGACAACATCACCGAGGCCAGCCCCCGGTCGTCCTGGTACGCCGGCCCGCCCCTGATGCGCCTGCTGGAGACGCTGGAGGTCGGCGACGATCTGCAGGCCTATCCGTTCCGCCTGCCGGTGCAGTGGGTCAACCGGCCCAATCTCGACTTCCGCGGCTTCGCCGGCCAGATCGCCGCCGGGACCGTGCGGCCGGGCGATCCGCTGCGTGTCCTGCCGTCTGGCAGGACCTCGACCGTCGCCCGCATCGTCACCGCCGACGGCGACCTGGACCGGGCCGTCGCCGGTCAGTCGATCACCCTGACCCTGTCCGACGAGATCGACGTTTCGCGCGGCGACGTGCTGGCCAGCGCCGACGCCCCGCCCGAGGCCGCCGACCAGTTCGAGGCCACTGTGGTGTGGATGGACGACGAACCCCTGCTGCCCGGGCGGCCCTACCTGCTGAAGATCGGCGCCAAACTGGTCGGGGCGACCATCACCGAGCCCAAGCACAAGGTGAACGTCAACACTCTGGAGCAGCAGCCGGCCCGGCGGCTGGAGTTGAACGAGATCGGCGTCTGCAACCTGTCGCTGGACGCACCCGTCGCCTTCGCCCCCTACGCCCAGAATAAGGACCTTGGCGGCTTCATCCTGATCGACCGGATCTCGAACCGGACGGTGGGCGCGGGCCTGCTGAACTTCGCCCTGCGCCGCGCCCACAACATCCACTGGCAGGCCCTGTCGGTGGACAAGGATGCGCGCGCCGCGATCAAGAACCAGAAGGGGCGGGTCATCTGGCTGACCGGCTTGTCCGGCGCGGGCAAATCAACCATCGCCGATCTGGTCGAAAAGCGGCTGCACGCCGACGGCCGCCACACCTATCTGCTGGACGGCGACAATGTCCGTCACGGCCTGAACCGCGACCTGGGCTTCACCGAGGAGGACCGGGTCGAAAACATCCGCCGCGTCGCCGAGGTGTCGAAACTGATGGTGGACGCCGGCTTGATCGTTCTGGTCAGCTTCATCTCGCCCTTCCGCGCCGAGCGCCGCATGGCCCGCGACCTGCTGGGCGACGGCGAGTTCGTAGAGGTGCATGTCGACACCCCCCTGGCCGTCGCCGAGGCCCGCGACGTCAAGGGCCTCTACAAGAAGGCGCGGGCGGGACAGTTGAAGAACTTCACCGGCATCGACAGCCCCTATGAGGCGCCCGAGACGCCGGAGATCGTGGTGGACACCACCACCATGTCGCCCGATCAGGCGGCCGAGCGCATCGTGGCCTGGCTGGACGGCCGGTTCTGGAACGAGGATTTCAGCATCTGACTTGAAGTCCGGCTGCGAGCGCCGCACGGGAACCTTGACTGTTTCTGGCGCACTGTAGAGGCCGATGACCCTTCCTATCCGAAAGCTGGACCTGTCCGCGATCGAGCAGTCGCAGATCGCCCGCATCGCCGGGACGAACCTGACGCTGGGCGGTCTGGTCAGCGCGGGCGTCATCGCCCTCGCGGCCTTCGCCGCCCACTGGCTGGTGACCCGATCTCTGCGCCGGGTGCGCGAGCGGGCCGACCGCAGCCGCCAGGCCGTCTATCTGCTGGAGCGGTTGGCCGGCTACGGGATCATCGTGGTCGGGGCGATGGCGGCCCTGTCGGCGGCGGGGTTGAACCTGTCGTCCCTGGCGGTCTTCGCCGGCGCTTTGGGTATCGGCGTGGGCCTGGGCCTGCAGGGGGTGGTCAAGGAGTTCGTGTCGGGCCTGTTTCTGATCTTCGACCGGATGGTGTCGGTCGGCGACTATATAGAGATCGAGGACATCGGCATTCGCGGCGCCATCATGGAGATCGGCCCGCGCGCGACGCGCGTCCGCACTAACGACAACGTCAATGTGCTGGTGCCCAACTCGCGCTTCATCGAACAGCCGGTGACCAACTGGACGCTGAAGGGCGACACCCGCCGCATCCATGTGCCCTTCACCGTCGCCTATGGCTCGGACCGGGGCCAGGTTCGCGACGCCGTGCTGAAGGCCGCGCGCGCCAGCCCCTTCACCCTGCCCGAGACCGAGGCGAGGAAGAGCCAGGTCTGGCTGGTGGCGTTCGGCGACCGGGGCCTGTCGTTCGAGTTGGTGGTCTGGCCCACCCGCGATGCGGTCAAACGCCCGGCCGCCATGCACGCCGCCTACACCTGGCTGATCGCCGATGCGCTGGATGCGGCGGGCGTGGAGGTGCCGGTGCCGCAGACGGACGTGCGCCTGCGCCGCGCCTTCGGGCTGGAGGGCGACGAGGCGCTGAAGCGGCTGGGCCACGGCGACGGCCCGGCGGCGCAGCCCGGCGGCCCCTCGCGTGGCGTACGCACCGCCAACGACGCCGCCGCCGACGTGATGGCGCAGGAGGAGGAAGAGGCCGCAGAGCCGCCCGCCTCCCCCTTGCGCCGTCAGCCGGACTGAGCCGCCTTCGCCTTCAGCCGGTAAGCGTGCAGCAGCGGTTCGGTATAGCCGTTCGGCTGTTCCACGCCCTCGAACACCAACGCCCGCGCCGCCTGATAGGCCAGGCTGGTCTCGGGGCTCGCCGCCATCGGCCGATACAGCGGATCACCGGCGTTCTGGCCGTCCACCTTGGCCGCCATCCGCAGGAAGGCGGCGTCGACCTGTTCCGCCGTGCAGACCCCATGCAGCAGCCAGTTGGCGATATGCTGCGAACTGATCCGCAGGGTCGCCCGGTCCTCCATCAGGCCGACGTCGTGGATGTCCGGCACCTTGGAGCAGCCGACGCCCTGGTCGATCCAGCGCACGACATAGCCCAGAATGCCTTGGGCGTTGTTGTCCAGCTCGGCCGCCACCTCGTCTTCCGACCAGTTGGCGCCATTGGCCAGGGGCGGGGTCAGCAGGGCCTCAAGCCCCGGCGTCTCGCGTCGCGCGACGTCCTTCTGGACCGCGAACACATCAACGGCGTGATAGTGCAGCGCGTGCAGCGTCGCCGCCGTCGGCGACGGCGTCCAGGCGGTGTTGGCGCCCGTCTTCGGGTGGCCGATCTTCTGCTCCAGCATGTCCGCCATCCGGTCCGGCGCCGCCCACATCCCCTTGCCGATCTGGGCCTTGCCGGACAGGCCGCAATTCAGACCAATGGCGACGTTCCGCGCCTCATAGGCGGCGATCCAGGCGCTGGACTTGATGTCCGCCTTTCGCACCACCGGCCCGGCCTGCATGGCGGTGTGAATCTCGTCGCCGGTCCGATCCAAAAAGCCGGTGTTGATGAAGACGATCCGGTCCTTCACCGCCTGAATGCAGGCCGCCAGATTGGCTGACGTCCGCCGTTCTTCGTCCATCACCCCGACCTTGATCGCATGGCGCGGCAGGGCCAGCAGGTCCTCGACTGCATCGAACAGACGGTCCGTGAAGGCGGCTTCGTCCGGCCCGTGCATCTTGGGTTTCACGATATAGACCGAGCCGGTCGCGCTGTTGCCGAACCCGCCTAGCCCCTTGATGTCATACAGTGCGATCAGGCTGGTCACGATCGCGTCCATGATCCCCTCGGGCGCCTCCGACCCGTCCGCCAGACGAATGGCCGGGGTCGTCATCAGATGCCCGACATTGCGCACGAACAGCAGGCTGCGTCCCTTCAGCGTCACCGACGCCCCATCCCGCGCCGTCCATTGTCGATCCGGCTCCAGCGCGCGGGTCAGGGTCTCTCCGCCCTTCGTGAAGGTCGCGGACAGGTCGCCGCGCATCAGGCCCAGCCAGTTGGAATAGGCCTCGGCCTTGTCCGCCGCATCGACGGCGGCGACCGAATCCTCCAGATCGACGATGGTGGTCAGGGCCGATTCCAGCACCACGTCCGCCAGTCCCGCGGGGTCGCCCCGGCCCACCGGATGGTCGCGGTCGATGACCAGTTCGATATGCAGGCCGTTGTGGACCAGCAGGATAGACGAAGGGGCCGTCGCCTCTCCCCTGAACCCGACGAACTGCGCCGCATCCTTCAGCGCCGGCGACAGCCCGCCGTCACCCACCGACCAGCCGGCGACATCGGCGTGCGATCCATCCGCCAGCGGGGCCGCCTCGTCCAGAAACGCCTTGGCCCGCGCCACGACCCGTGCGCCCCGTGTCGCATCGTATCCGCCTCCTTGCGGCAGATCGCCCAGGGCGTCGGTGCCGTACAGGGCGTCATACAGGCTGCCCCAGCGGGCGTTGGCGGCGTTCAGCAGGAAGCGGGCGTTCAGCACCGGCACCACCAGCTGCGGCCCAGCCATCTGGGCGATCTCGGCGTCCACCCCCTCGGTCGTGATCGTGAAGGGCTGCGGCTCCTCGACCAGATAGCCGATCTCGCGCAGGAAGGCTTCCGACGCACTCACATCGTAGGGCTGGCCCCGCCGCGCCCGCTGCCACGCATCGATCTGGCCCTGCAGGGCGTCGCGCCGGTTGAGCAGCGCGCGGTTCTCCGGCGCGAACCGTTCGAAGATCGCCGTGGCGCCGGCCCAGAAGGCCGCCGCATCGAGACCCAGCCCTGGCAGCACCTCCCGTTCGATGAGTGCGATCAGTTCGCCTGCGACGCTCAGCCCGGCGCGATCTTCGTGGGTGGTCATGACGGCGACTCCTTGCGGCCGGCGCCAAGGCTGGAGCCGGCCTGTAACAATGCGTGATGAGGTAAGCGGAGCCCGCGCGACTGCGCAAGGGTCACGTCGCGTCAGCGCCGTCGCTTTTCGTCCAAGGCGACGCGCGGCCGGTCAGAAACGCTTAACCGCGTCCGTGAACGAGACCGCAAGCGGCGGCGCCTATGTTGCGCCTATGGACGACATCGCGTCCGGCCCGCTCGAGCGTGTTTTCAATGCTGTTTCTTTTGAACGATGTGGTGTTCGACCTGGACGAGGCCTGCCCGGCCACGCCCGCCGACACGCGCCGGTTCGAGAAGCTGTCCTTCGACTATGTGCTGGAGCTGGGCTGCGAACTGTTCGCCGAGGATCCGCTGCTCCACCGGAACGACCCTCAGCGTGCGCGCCGCCTGGCCTGGCTGATCGCCGAGCGCAGCCCGGACGTGAACGCCGCCCTGTTCGCCGCACCGGCCGTCGCCTGCGACCCCGACCTGGTCGAGCCGCGCTTCTGCGCCCTGCCCAACGTCGTCATGCATCAGCTTCAGGCCAAGGGCCGCCGCCTGAACGCCGTGGCCGCCGACCGCGCCGTCTGGAACCGCATGGCCGCCTGAAATCGGGCGGCCCTAAAGCCGTCGCGTCACATCACCGCGTTGAAGACGACGTGCACGATCGTCGCCACGGCGACGATGAAGCCGAAGCCGACCGCGAGGCCGACGGCCGGATGCAGCGGTCGGTTGGCCGTCGAACGCTCGCTCGTCATGTGGGCGATACGGTCTTGAGGATGGATCACAGCCATCGTTCGTTTCCTTTCCCTATGACCCCGGAGAACGCCGGGAGAGGGCGTCAGACTCTGTCGGTCCGATCGTCGCCTCGAACCAGAGCATGACTCCAATAGCCCCTTATGGCGAGGGGTTATTTGATCTGGCGCAACATCGTGATTCAGCGATCCCCGCTCACTTCGATCTTTACTCACAGGCGCAACCCCTGCGATCATGAAGCCTCAGCGGGGCGGGGTGTTCATGAGGCGTCTGATTGCGACCGGTGTGACGGCGGCCTTTTTGGGGCTGTCGGCCTGGGCTGCGCCCAAGGCCGCGCACGCGGACTGGCTGCGCGCCGAAAGCGAGCGGTTCATCGTCTACAGCGACGGCGGCGAACGCGCCCTGCGCGACTATGTGCAGAAGCTGGAGATGTTCGACCGGGTCATGCAGTTTCGGTCGGGGGTCGCCATAACGACCGAGCCTCAAAGAAAGCTACCCATCTATTTGGTGCGAAGCAGAAGCGCGTTGCTCCGGGTCCACCCCCAAAGCGGCGAGAATGTCGTCGGAACCTACTTCCCCACGGAAGAGGATGTCTTTGCCGTCGCCATTCGCGGTGACGGCAACGGTCTGTCGGGCGACGAAGTTCTGATGCACGAATACGCCCATCACTTCATGTTGGGCAATTTCCCTGGATCTTACCCAGCCTGGTTCGTCGAAGGCTTTGCCGAGTATTACGCGACCGCAGAAATCGATTTTCGGGACCGTGAGGTCATTCTGGGCGGCTTCAATCACAATCGCGCCTACTGGATCATGGCCGAAAGCTGGATCCCCTTGGACGTGCTACTGACGAAACGTCCTGGCGAAATTCGGGCGTCAAGTCAGCGGGCGACCTACTATCCCATCGCCTGGTTGCTTACCCATTGGTTTTATTCCACGCCTGAGCGGCTGGACCAGTTGAACATTTACCTGAAAGCCGTTGCCGGCGGACAGGATTCAATTACGGCGATGCAGCAGGCGACAGGGATGACGCTGGAGCAGTTGCGCGCCAGCCTTCGGCGCTATACGCGCGAACGGCTAGGACGCACCAAAATTTCCGGCCAGTTTCCGACTGCTGAAGTTGCGGTGGAACGCCTTTCACCGACCGCCGACGATCTACTGCTGATCAATCAACGTCTCAAGATCGGGACGCCAAACGGTGATCGTCAGGCCTTGGGTCAGGAGGTCGCCAGACTGGCCGCTCGACATGGCGACGATCCCCTGGCGCTTCTGGCCGCCGGCCACGCCGGCCTGCACTTCGGCGACCGCCCGGCAGGCGAGCGCGCCCTTCAACGCCTTCTGGAGATCGATCCGGATCATGTGGAGGCCCTGCAGTTCTTGGCTCAAGAAAGATTGAAACAAGCGCGCGAAGCCGACGATGACGATCAGGCCCAGCAGCTTCGCGCTCAGGCGCACGCCTATCTGGCCCACGCCTATCAGGTGGGGCGGAACGACTATCGCACCTTGATGCTGCTGTCCGAATTGCGCCAGACGCAGCCCGGCTATCCCAATGAGAACGATATTTTGACCTTGGGATTGGCGCTAGACCGCGCGCCACAGTTGGCCGCTGTTCGATTCTCTTACGCTAGCGCGTTAATACAGACCGGGAAAAGGGATGAAGCCATAGCCGTATTGAAGCCCCTGGCCAACAATCCCCACGGAGGCGGAGCATCCGCACTGGCGTCGCGCATGATCTCAGCCATCGAGAACGGACAGAATCTGCCGACGCTGACGGACGATGCGGCCGAACCCCAGATCAGCGAGCCCGAGGAAACGCCGGAAAAGCCGCCTGAAGCCATCCCCTCCCCCGCCAACGAGTGACTTTCGGCGCGCGGCGGGGTAGTCGCGCGCCATGTCCTCACTGATCCTGCCCGAAGAAGCCGCCAAGTCTTCAAGAACCCTCGCCGCCGAGGCGGGGAGGCGGCGGACCTTCGCCATCATCGCCCACCCGGACGCCGGCAAGACGACACTGACCGAGCATATCCTGCTTGCCGGCGGCGCCATCCGTGCGGCGGGCGCCGTGCGGGCGCGGGGTGAGAACCGGCGCACCCGTTCGGACTGGATGAAGATCGAAAAGGAACGCGGGATTTCCGTCAGCGCCTCGGTCATGACGTTCGAGCACGACGGCAAGATGTTCAACCTGCTCGATACGCCCGGGCACGAGGACTTCTCGGAAGACACCTATCGCACCCTGACCGCCGCAGACTGCGCCATCATGGTGCTGGACGCCGCAAAAGGCATCGAGCCGCAGACGCTGAAGCTGTTCGAGGTCTGCCGTCTGCGCGACATTCCGATCATCACCTTCATCAACAAGCTGGACCGCGAGGCCCAGGACCCGATGGCCCTGCTGGACGACATCGCGTCCCGCCTACAGCTTGACCCCGCCCCGATCTGGTGGCCCGCCGAAAGCGGCAACCGTCTGCGCGGCATGGTCGAGGTCGGCACCGGCCGGTTCCAGCCCTATACCCGCAAGGCCGCCGGTTCGGCCGAAGATCCCGAACACCCCGACGCCCTGCCGCTGGATCAGGCGGCCCAGTATTTCGAGGCGGGAGAGCAGGACGCCCTGGCCGAGGCTGTCGAACTGGTCGAGGGCGGCTATCCGGCGTTCGATCGTCAGTCCTTCCTTGAAGGTCACCTGACGCCGGTCCTGTGGGGCTCGGCCCTGCGCCACTTCGGCATCGACGAACTTTTGAAGGCCATCGGCGACTGGGCCCCCGCGCCCAAGGTCATGAAGGCCAAGAAGGAATCGCCGCCCGAGACCCGCAACGCCCCTGCCCCCGTGGACACCGAGGTCGAGCCGGGATCGAACGAAGTCACCGGCTTTGTCTTCAAGGTCCAGGCCAATATGGACCCGAACCACCGCGACCGGATCGCCATGTTCCGAATGGCAAGCGGCGCCTTCAAGCGCGGCATGAAGCTGAAGGTGCAGAACACCGGCAAGTCGTTGTCGGTCAACGCGCCCATCATGTTCTTCGCCTCCGATCGCGAACTGGCAGACGACGCTTTCGCGGGCGATGTGATCGGCATTCCCAACCACGGGGTGCTGCGCGTCGGCGACAGCCTGTCGGAAAGCGGCGTGGTGCGGTTCGCGGGCCTGCCGAACTTCGCGCCGGAAATCCTGCAGCGGGTGCGGGTCAAGGACCCGTTGAAGGCCAAGCACCTGAAGAAGGCGCTGGAAGGTCTGGCCGAGGAAGGCGTGACCCAGCTGTTCCGCCCCGAAATCGGTTCGGACTTCATTGTCGGCGCCGTGGGCCAGCTTCAGTTCGAGGTCATGGCCGACCGTCTGGGCGAGGAATACGGGCTGGACGTCGTCTTCGAACCCAGCCCCTACGCCGAGGCCCGCTGGGTGGGCGGCGCCGACGCCGACGTCGAGGACTTCAGCGGCAAATACCGCCCGCAGATGGCCCGCGACATCGACCAGGCCCCGGTCTTCCTGGCCAAATCGAGTTGGGAGACCGGCTACGTCGGCGAACGCTTCCCCAAGATCGCCTTCACCAAGACCCGGGAACGCGGCTGAGACGCAATGGGCCGCCTCACGGCGCCGCTTCGGACTTTATTCGGCCCCGCGTCTGGGCCATGGTCGGCTGTCGGGCGCAATCGCGCCGGAGGACCGATGCCTTTGCTGTTCGCCCTAACCAGCGCCGCCCTGATGCTGCAGGCCGCACCGTCCGTGGGACTGATCTCCTATGACGAGGCGGTGCGCTGCGCCGGGCTGACCCAGGCGGCGTCGGAACTGGAGGGCGGCGAGAGCGTGCAGGGGCGCCGGCTTTACGACGCGGCCCTCTATTGGTCGTTGGCGGCGATGCAGGCCGCGACCGCCGCCGGCAAGCCCGCCCCCGCCGCAGAGGCCGACCAGACCCGCGCCCGCATCGCCGCCGTGCGTCAGTTGAACGGCGCCGCGGCCGAGGCCAGAGCGATCCTGCAACGCTGCCAGCAGAAGACGCCGAATCTCGGCTGATCGACCCGCGACCACGGCTGGGTATAAGCCGGACCGAACCGCTTTGGCGGCGCTGCGTTTGCATTGGACGCCGCAAGAGACCCAGTCTGCGTCTCGAAGCGGGATTACAGAGGTCCAGCGCATGTTCGAATTCGGCCGCGATCTTCGAAAACTCTTCGCTCAGGCGCGAGAGAGCGAAGACCTGGGCTGGGTCGAACTGATCGGCCCCGACCTGCTGCGGGCCGAGGCGCTACGCGAATCCATCGACGCGGGCCGGGTGTCCTGCAACCGGCCGTTCGAGACCGAGCACCGCGCCGCGGCGCTGTGGCGCGAACACGCACGACGGACGGGCGCCGCTGAAAGCCTGGATCGGGCTGACCGCTGCGCCGACAGCCTGTCCCGTTCCGCGACGACCCAGGATCAGGCCGCCCTGGCGGCGGCGGACGGCGCCGCGTCGGCGATGCTGAGGTTCGACCTGTGCGGCGCGCCGGAGCGCCTGGACCGCGCCCTGGCCCTGCTGGCCAGCGTCAATCGCCCGCGCAGCCGACGCGCAGCCTCGACCTTGGCCGCAATCCACGCACGGCTGAAGGCGCGCACGGCGCGGCTGGCCGGGGATGTCGACAGTCTGGCCGAGGCCGGCGGGCTGATGGAGGCGGCGGTTCAGGGCGATACGGCCGAGGACCTGGAGTTGAGGATGGATCAGGCCGCTCTGGCGTTAGAGACAGGCGTGGTGCGACGCGAAGTGCGTCTGCTGGACCAGGCGGGCCGGAGCCTGGGCGCCCTGGTCGAGACCGCCTCGCCCGACCATCGCCCTTTGACGCGTGCGCGAGCGCTGGCTCTGTGCGGCGCCGGTCTGTCCGCCTTGGCCGCCGTCGCGGGGCATCAGGGGGCGCGGGCCCAGGCGCGGAGCCTGTTCGACGCCGCCGCCGAACAGTTCACCCCCGATCACAGCCCCCTGGACTGGGTCGCCATCCAAATCCTGCGCGCGGGCGACGAAGCACAGCCGCTGATGCTGCTGGCCCAGGCGGAAAGTCTGACCCAGGGCCGCGATCTGGTGCTGGGCGCCGCGGTGCGCGAGCGGCGGATCACCCGTGAGGTCGCCCTGGCCGAAGCGGTCGGCGATCTGGCCGGCATGATAACGCTGGAGACGCGGCTGCGCGCACGGATGCCCGATGCGACGCCGCTGGATTGGTCCGCCGACCAGATCGGCATGGCCGAGATTCTGCTGGCGCGGCAGCGGTTGACGGGGTCGGCGGCCGGAGGGCTGGGGCTGATGCTGGGCGAGGCGGCGACGACGGCGCGCGAACGGGGCGTCGACGTCCTGGCGGAGCGGGCGGAAGCCCTGCTGTCGAGCGTCAGGGCTTAACGCCCGCGTCAGCCCCCCATGGCGACGAAGGCGCCGTTCAGGAACCGGGGCTTGCCATAGCTCAGCCGCTGGCCGTCGTCGGCCAGGACGCGGCCGCCGGCCGCCTCCAGAACCGCCTGTCCCGCCGCCGTGTCCCATTCCGAGGTCGGGCCGGTGCGGGGATAGGCGTCGAACCGCCCCTCGGCGATCAGGCAGAACTTCAGCGAGGAGTCCGTGCCCTGCCAGCGCGTGCAGCCATGGCGGGCGGCCAGGCGCGCGGCCTCCTCGTCGGTGACGCTGTGGCTCAACAGGGCCAGGCCTTCCTGCGGGCGGTCGCGCACGCGGATGGGACGCCAGTCCTCGCCGGCATGGGCCTCGCCGGCCTGAAGGGCGCCGAACTGACGCCGGAAGGCGCCGCCCTCTGGCTTGTCCGTGCGCCAGGTGGTCGAGGTCGCCGGCGCCGTCACTACGCCCGCCACCGGATAGCCGGCGTGCATCAGGGCGATGTTGACGGTGAAGGCCTCGCCCCCGCGCACGAAGCCGCGCGTGCCGTCCAGCGGGTCGATCAGCCAGAACCAGTCCTCGGCCGAGGCGGGCGCGCCGCTTTCGGACACCGCCTCTTCGGCCACGGTCTGAACGCCCGGATAGGCGGCCGCCAGCCGATCCAGGATCAGGGCCTCGGCCGCGCGGTCGGCTTGCGTCACCGGGCTGTCGTCGGACTTGGTCTCGACCGCCGTGCCGGCCCGCCAATAGGGCAGGATCAGCCGCGCGGCCTCCTCCGCGATTTCGGCTAAGGTCAGGGCCAGAGCGCCCGATTTCAGGTCGCGTTCGAGATCGGCGTGGGACGGAACGGGGGAGGAGGCGATCGTCATGGGCGGGTCGATAGACCATCCGGGCGGTTCCATGAACCGGCAAATCACGTCACCTTC
Source organism: Brevundimonas sp. EYE_349 (assembly GCF_023147505.1). Lineage (GTDB taxonomy): Bacteria > Pseudomonadota > Alphaproteobacteria > Caulobacterales > Caulobacteraceae > Brevundimonas. Next base: position 372,348 of record NZ_JAHXPB010000003.1, read on the forward strand.
GCGCGCGACACGAACTGTGACCTGAGTGCTCCAGCCGCCATGACCCCGACCGACGACGAACGCGCCGTTCCGCTCGACCTTCCCGTCGACGGGACCGAACTGGCCACCTATGTCGCGGCCAAGCTGTGCCATGACTTCATCAGCCCGTCGGGCGCCATCGTCTCGGGCCTGGACCTGATGCAGGACCCGGCGGCGCAGGACATGCGCGACGACGCCCTGGCCCTGATCGAACAGAGCGCCCGCAAGATGGTGGCTCTGGTCCACTACGCCCGGGTGGCCTTCGGCGCGGCGACCACCAGCGAGCGGTTCACGGCGCGCGAACTGGAGAGCCTGCTCGTCGGCATGACGCAGGGAGGCCGCGCCACTCTGGACTGGCGCATCGCGGAGGCCGAGTTCTCCAAGCCCCAGGCGCGGGCCCTGACCAACCTGGCCTATCTGACCGTCGGCGCCCTGCCGATGGGCGGGTCGGCGGTGATCCAGTCGCGGGTCGAGGACGGTTTCGTCTATCTGGAAGGCTTCGCGGAAGGATCGCGCGCCCGACTGAAGCCCGAGGCGGCGGCGGGTCTGGCGGGCGAACGCCTGACCGAGGGGCTGGCGGGTCAGTGGATCCAACCCTACTGGCTTTGGCTGACGGTGACCGAGGCTGGCGGCGCCCTGCACGTCAAGGTTGAGGACGGAAAGGTCGCCCTGGTCGCCCGAATGCCCGCCTGAGGCCGTTTCCAAACGACTCGTTAACTGGCATCAGGGCAATATTCCGCCCGAATCCGTGGGGCGAGCCGTCGCGACATCGAGGAGAGGGCCATGAATTTTCGAACCTGCCTGATCGTCGACGACAGCCGCATCATCCGCAAGGTCGCGCGCCGGATCATCGAAGGCCTGGGTTATGAGGTCGATGAGGCCGCGGACGGCGCCGAGGCCCTGGCCTATTGCATCGGCGCCATGCCGGACGTTGTGCTGCTCGACTGGAACATGCCGGTGATGGACGGGATCACCTTCCTGCGCCGCCTGCGCGCCGCGTCGGGCGGGGACCGGCCCAAGGTGCTGTTCTGCACCATCGAGACCCGGCCCGAACGGATCGCAGAGGCGTTGGCCGCCGGCGCCGACGACTATGTGATGAAGCCCTTCGACGGGGAAATCCTGCAATCCAAGCTGGCGGAGGTCGGAGCGATCGCCGCATGACGCCGGACGATTTCGACAAGCTGCAGTCCCTTCTCGCCACCCGCGCCGGCTATCGCCTGTCGCGGGATCGCATCCATCTGGCCGAACACCGGCTGGGTCCGGTGGCGCGACGCGAGGGTTATGCCAATGTCGAGGCGCTGCTGGCCAATCTGTGGGCCAATCCGGTCGCTTCCCTGGCCTGGTCGGTGATCGAGGCGCTGCTGAACGCCGAGACGTGGTTCCGGCGTGACCGCACGCCCTTCCGCATCCTGGAGACCGAACTGCTGCCGGCCCTGGCCAAGGCCCGCCCGGACGGCCGCGTCAAGATTTGGTCGGCTGGCTGCTCCACGGGCCAGGAGGCCTGGTCCATCGCGATGGCGGCGCTGGAAACGCACACCGCCGTCGATCTGATCGCCACCGACCTGTCGCAGCGCGCCATCGAGAAGGCGCGCTCGGGCCTCTACACCGGTTTCGAAATCCAACGCGGCCTGACGGCGCGGACCATGCTGCGCTGGTTCGAGCCGATGGAGGACCAGTGGATCGTCAAGGCCGAACTGGCCGACGCGGTGCGCTTCGGCCGCGCCAATCTGCTGGACGAACCGACCGACGACGCCCGTTTCGACGTCATCTTCTGCCGCAATGTGCTCGGCGACATGGAGCCGTCGCGACGCGCGCGGCTGCTGGACGGGCTGGAGCGGCGGCTGGTCGACGACGGCTGTCTGTTCCTGGGCGCCGACGAGCGTCTGGAGGGCGAGACGGTGGCCTTCCGTCCGGTGAACGGCCGGCGTGGCCTGTATGTCAAGGCCCCGTCCGCCCTGCGCCGCGCAGCCTGAACCACGCGACAGGCGCCGTCCTCGTCAGGCGGCGTGCAGTTCCTGCTTCACCCGTTCGGCCAGGGTCTTGATGTCCAACGGCTTGGGCAGGAAGGACACGCCCGTCTCGTCCTGCAACAGGTCCGAGAAGTCGCTTTCGGCATAGCCCGAGATGAACATGACCGGCGCGTCGCCCAGATAGGGCCGCGCCTTTTTCAACAGCGACGGACCGTCCAGGCCGGGCATGATGACGTCGGAGATCATCATGTCGATCTGGCCCGCATGTTCCTCGGCCAGCATCAGCGCCTCCTCGCCGTCCGCCGCCTCGATCACCTCATAGCCGCGCTGGCGCAGCAGCCGGGCGGCGATTCCTCGCACGGCGTCCTCGTCTTCCACGAACAGGATGCGGCCGGCGCCGGACAGGTCGCGCGGCGCCTTGGCCTTGACCTCGACCGGCTGCACCTCGGCCAGCTCCGCCTCGCCGGCGGCGGGCAGGAACAGGCGGAAGGCGGCGCCTCCCCCCTCGACATTGCTGACCGCGATATGACCGCCAGCCTGCTGGGCGATGCCATAGACGGTGGCCAGGCCCATGCCGGTGCCCTCGTTGACCGCCTTGGTGGTGAAGAAGGGCTCGAAGATTTTGTCCAGCAGTTCGGGCGGCACGCCGGGGCCCGTGTCGGACACTTCGATCAGGGCGACCTCGCTGGTCGGGGCGTCGGCCCAGCCCAGGCCGCGCGCCTCGTCCGCCGTCAGGCGCCGGGTCGAGATGGTGACGACGCCCGCACCCGGCTCGACCACGCCGCGCATGGCGTCGCGGGCGTTGACGGCCAGGTTCATCACCGCCGTCTCCAGCTGGCTCTTGTCGGCCAGCACCACCGGCAGGTCGCGGCCGTAGTCGGTTTCCAGCCGCACGTCCTCGCGCAGCAGGCGACGCAGCAGGATGGCGAACTCGCCCACCAACTCGCCCAGGTCCAGCCGTTCGCGCCGCACCGTGGACTTGCGCGAGAAAGCCAGCAGCTTGCGCACCAGATCAGCGGCGCGAATGGCCGTCTGGCGAATCTCGTTGAGGCCTTCGTAGGACGGATCACCGACCGGATGGCGTTCAAGCAGGCCCGACAGCTGAAGCTGGATCGCCGTCAGCAGATTGTTGAAATCATGCGCCACGCCCCCGGCCAGCTGGCCCACGGCCTGCATCTTCTGGGCCTGGTTGAGCTGCAGCTCCATCGACTTTTGGGACGAGACGTCGAACAACCATATCCGCCGACGCTCGCCCTCGGGCGCCACATAGAGGTGCAGCATCTTGTCGGGATAGGCGCGGGCGACCAGTTCGATGGGGCCCGACGATCCAGCCGCCAGTTTGGCCCGCGCCTCGGCGACGCCGGGCGGATCGAACAGATGGCCGAAGGCGGCGTCGCGCGCCGCCGCTGGGCCGGTCAGGACCGCCAGGGCCGGATTGGCCTCTTCCGCCCGGCCGGCGAACAGGTCGCCCCCGCCGATGACGGCCGACCCGAACGGCGCCCCGGCGGCCATGGCGCGGGCCTCTCCGGTCGCGGCGGCCACCGGGGAAGGCAGATGGGCCGAGGCGATGGGCAGGACCGCGTCCGGGGCCGCCCGCATCAGGAACCGCCCCTCGGCCACCCGGCCGATCACCACCTCGACCTCGCGCTGGCCGATCAGGACGATGGCGCGACCGGGTTCGCCCTTCCGCGCCTGGGCGAAGGCCATATAGAGGGCCTGGGCCGACTTGCCGCGCGGCAGGGCGGTGGTGGAGCCGTTGGCTTCGGCCCAGGCGGCGTTGAAGGCCAAGATCTGACCTGAATCCCACACCAGGGCCGCCGGTTCGGCCATGGCGTCCAGCACCTCTATGGCCGCATCGCTGTTGGGCCGGGCGCCGGCGGCGCGGCGAAAACCGAACAGGCCGATCAACGCGATCATCCCCACCGTCAGGATCAGCACCAGACCCGGCGCCGAGACCGGATTGTCGCGAAACGCCGGATAGGCCAGAGCCGCGATCGCCACGACGACGCCGAACGCCATCACGGCGGACAACAGATCGAACGGAGAGCGGCGGGTGGACGTCATACGGCCTCGCGAATCAAGGACTTCATCATACGCTCAAATCCTGACGCACCCTTACCGACGCGCCCGCGACTGGAAGACGAAGCCGATGATCTTGGCGGCGGCGTCGAAATGTTCGCGCGGAATGACCTCGTCCACATCGACCGTGGCGTAGAGGGCGCGGGCCAGGGGCACGTTCTCGACGATGGGGACATTGTGCTCGGCCGCCACCTCCCGGATGCGCAGGGCCAGGGCGTCGACGCCCTTGGCCACGCAGATCGGCGCCCCGTCGCCCTGATCCGGCTCGTAGCGCAGAGCGACCGAATAGTGGGTCGGGTTGGTGACGATGACGGTGGCCTTGGGCACGTTCGCCATCATCCGCTGGCGGCTGCGCTGCATGCGGATCTGCTTCAGCTTGGCCTTGATGTGCGGGTCGCCCTCGGACTGTTTGAAGTCTTCCTTCAGCTCTTCCTTGGTCATCCGCATCCGCTTGGCGAAGCGCATCTTCTGCCAGATGAAGTCGGCCCCCGCCGTGGCGCCCAGCAGGATGATGGCCGAGACGAACAGCGAGATCGCCATGTCGCGCGCCAGCGGCAGGATGGCCAGGGGGCTGACGGCGACCAGGTTCTCGAACTCGCGGGCATGGGGTTTCAGCACCATCCAGCAGACCAGGCAGACGGCGACCAGCTTGAGGAAGGTCTTGAGGAACTGCACCAGGCCGTCGGGACCGAAGATCCGCTTGAACCCCTGCATCGGACTGACCGCCGACCATTTGGGCTTCAGCTTCTCGGCGGTGAAGATCAGGCCCGACTGCGCCAGATTGCCCCCGGCCCCGCCGATGATGGTGGCCAGCATGACCGCCCCCAGGAAGGGGGCGACGGCCCAGACGGCGCGCACCATGATCTGATTGCCTGCGCCGGAGTTCAGCGTGCCCAGCATCTGATGCGGGGCGGCGATGAAGGGCAGCATCTGTTCGGCGATGGACGAGGCGAACCAGCCTCCGGCCATCAGGATCACCGCCGCCGCCCCCGCCAGAGACAGGACCTGGGCGACGTCCGGCGATTTGGCGACGTCGCCCTTCTTTCGCGCGTCCTCCAGCTTTCGCGGGGTCGCCTCTTCGGTTTTCGATTCGGGATCGGCGCCTTCAGCCACCGGCGCCCCCAAATACGAAATACTCCGCCAGGCGGCGGTAGCGGTCGATGAAGATGGCGCCCAGCGCGCCCAGGCTCAGGGCGAAGATCGACAGGCCCAGGATCACGCTGAGCGGGGCGGCGGCGAAATAGACCTGAAAGGCCGGCATGACCCGCGCCACCAGACCCGAAGCCAGGTTGAAGATCAGGGCGAACACTAAGACCGGCGCGGCCAGTTGAACCCCCAGCATGAAGCTGTCGCCCAGGGTCCGCACCGCCATCTGGGTGAAGTCCGCCATGATCAGGGGCTTGGCCGGGGCGATCAGCTGATAGGAGCCGACGATCCCGGCGATGAACAGGTGATGGGTGTCGGTGGCGAACAGCAGCGTCACCCCCAAGAGGGTCAGGAAGGCGGCGATGGTCGTGCCCGGCTGAGCCTGCATGGGGTTGGCGGTCTGGGCGAAGCTGAGGGTCGTCTGCAGCGACACGATCTCACCCGCCGTCGACAGGGCGGTCATGAACATCCGCAGCAACAGGCCGATCATCAGGCCGACCACCACCTCGCGGATGATCCAGCCGACCATCAGGCCCAAACTGTCGGGCAGGCCCGGCAGGGCGCCGCGCACCACCGGCCACAGGGCCAGGCTGATGACGAGCGACAACGACAGCCGCACGCGCGGCGGCACATAGGCCTCGCCGAAGCCGGGGATCAGCATCAGGATCGCCGCGACCCGGGCGAAGATCAGCCCCCCGGCCCAGACCTGATCGGCGGTCGCCCACGAATCCATGTCTAGAGGCCGCCCACTACATTCCCGCGATGCGGGCCGCGATCTGACGCATGAAGCCGCCCAGCAGCGCCCCCATCAGCGGCAGGAACAGGATCAGCGAAACGAAGATGGCGATGATCTTGGGCGCATAGATCAGGGTCTGTTCCTGGATCTGCGTCAGGGCCTGGAACAGGCCGATCACCACGCCGACCACCAGTCCGACCAGCAGGACCGGCAGACACAGCTGGATCGTCAGCCAGATGGCGTCCCTCCCGACGTCCAGAACTTCCGCGCCGTTCATCGGCCCACTCCAGCAACTACTGGGCAGAAAATGCCGACAGGATGGTTAACAGGCCGCTAACCAACGCTTGATGCTCGCAGCCTCTCCCCTTCCGTTTCGCTTGTGGCTATGTAGCCGCCATGACCGACGCTCGCTCCCCGAAAGTCTCCCAGGCCGACGCCGAAGCCGCCGTGCGCACTCTGATCGAATGGGCCGGCGACGACCCCACGCGCGAGGGCCTGCTGGAAACCCCCGCCCGCGTGGCCAAGAGCTATCGCGAGTTGTTCCAGGGCTACGAGGTCGATCCCCTGTCCTATCTTGAGAAGACCTTCGAGGAGACGGGCGGCTACGACCAGCTGGTCGTGCTGAAGGACATCCGTTTCGTCAGCTTCTGCGAACATCACATGTTGCCGGTCGTGGGCAAGGCGCACGTCGCCTATCTGCCGACCGACCGGGTCGTGGGCATCTCCAAGCTGGCCCGGGTGGTGCGCGGCTTCGCCCGTCGCCTGCAGATCCAGGAGAAGATGACGTCGGAGATCGCCGAGGCCATCCAGACCGTCCTGCGTCCGCACGGCGTCGGCGTGGTCATCGAGGCCGAGCATTCCTGCATGACCCTGCGCGGGGTCAATGCGCCGGGCGCCAGCCTGTCGACCAGCCATCTGATCGGCGTCGTGCGCGACGATCCCCGCACCCGCGAGGAGTTCCTGCGGCTGGTCAGGGGCTGATTTCACGCGAACTGGCGCCGCCCTTGCGTTGAACGGGCCGAAGGAGGCGCTGACGATGCCCTGGTCCCTGATTTCGACCCGCAATGAGACAGTCCAGATCGCCCGCGGCGGCTGGCTGGACGCGCTGCGTTTCATCGTGGCCTTCCTGATCATCCTGCATCACTTCCAGGCGGCCGGGCCCGAGCCCCTCGCGCATCTGATCAATCCGATCTTCGAGCGTGGCGGCTTCCTGCTGACCAACTTCTTCCTGATCGACAGCGGCTATGTGCTGATGCGCGTCTATGGGGCGGCGGTGGACAAGGGCCGGATGTCGCCGGGCGACTTCTTCCTGAAGCGGTTCCTGCGCGTGGTGCCGGCCCACCTGATCATGGGCCTGTCGCTGGTCGGACTGGTGCTGCTGGCGACGGCGGCCGGCGCGCCGCCGCGCAATCCCGAATGGTTCGCCTGGGATCAGTTGCCGGCCCAACTGCTGCTGCTGCAATCCTATGGCGTCCATGGCGGCCTGGGCTGGAATGCGCCCACCTGGTCGATCTCGGCCCTGATCGGCTGCTACTTGGCCTTCCCCTGGATCATTCGCGGCCTGATGCGGCTGGGGCCGTGGTCGGCGCTGGCGCTGGGCGTTGGCGTCTATCTGGCGGCCAACCAGCTGTGCTGGGCCTTCCTGGGCTATCCCGTCTATCAGATGCCGATGGGCTACGGCATCGTGCGCGCCCTGCCCTTGTTCTTGCTGGGCATGTGCCTGGCGTGGTTCGCCCAGAAGGTCTGGATCGCGCCGCGTCTGGCCGGCTGGGCCGGGGTGCTGGCCGCCGTCGGCTTCTTCGCGCTGGAGCTTCACGACAAGCACGCCCTCGTCGCCCTGGCCCTGATTTCGATCATCATCCTGGCCGCCGGCGCCGTGCCGGTGACGCGCCCGTCCAAACTGGTCGAGACGGCCGCCATGGTGTCCTTCTCCATGTTCATCTCCAACGAGGTGGTCCGCATCGCCTGGTTCGGCGTGGTCAATGCGCTGGTGGCCCGCTTCGCCCTGCCCCTCGCCGCCCAATGGAGCCTGTGGGGTCTGGGCGTGCTGGCGGCGGTCGGCTTCGCCTTCGCCTTCCACTTCGCCATCGACAATCCGATACAGAACCGGATCCGTGCGGCGCTGAAACGCCGCACAGTCCGTCGCGGCCGGCTGCAGCCGAAACTGGGGCCGGTCATCTCCATCGACGGCTGATCCGGCCGGGCGATCGACGATCCTCGACCAAAGTCGCTCTCTCCAGCCGCCCCGCTCTCGGTCAATGTCGGCGTCCACGCATCCTTAAGGATGTGCAGAACGGCCGATAACGGCGACACGGGAGGAAATGGATCATGGCAACCGACGCACCCCTTGCGTCCGGGGACGGGGAGCACACGGTCGATCGCAGCGATCGGCTGGTCATCCTCGCCTCCTCTGTCGGCACCGTCATCGAGTGGTACGACTTCTATCTTTACGGCTCGCTGGCGGCGATCATCACCGTCCAGTTCTTCTCGGGCGTCAACGAGACGACCGGCTATATCTTCGCCCTGATGGCCTTCGCCGCCGGTTTCGCCGTGCGTCCGTTCGGCGCCGTGGTCTTCGGACGGCTGGGCGATCTCTGGGGTCGCAAGAACACCTTCCTGGTGACCATGCTGCTGATGGGCCTGTCGACCTTCGTGGTCGGCCTGTTGCCGCCCTATGCGGTCATCGGCATTGCGGCGCCGATCATCCTGGTGCTGATGCGCCTGATCCAGGGCCTGGCCCTGGGCGGCGAATACGGCGGCGCGGCCACCTACGTCGCCGAGCACGCCCCGCAAGGCAAGCGCGGCTTCTACACCTCCTTCATCCAGATCACGGCGACCGCCGGCCTTGTGCTGAGCCTGCTGGTCATCCTGAGCGTGCGCTACACCGTGGGGGAAGACGCCTTCGCCGCCTGGGGCTGGCGCATTCCCTTCCTGGTCTCGATCCTGCTGCTCGGCGTCTCCCTGTGGATTCGCCTGAAGCTGGCCGAAAGCCCGTCGTTCAAGAAGATGAAGGCCGAAGGCAAAGGTTCCAAGACGCCGCTGAAGGACAGTTTCGGCAAATGGCCGAACCTGAAGCTGGTGCTGATCGCCCTTCTGGGCCTCACCGCCGGTCAGGCCGTCATCTGGTACACCGGCCAGTTCTACGCCCTGTTCTTCCTGGAACGGGTCATGAAGGTCGACGCGACCCTGGTCTATGTGCTGCTGACCATCGCGCTTCTGGCCGCCTCGCCCTTCTTCATCTTTTGGGGCTGGCTGTCGGACAAGGTGGGGCGCAAGCCGATCATCCTGGCCGGCTGTCTGATCGCGGCCCTGACCTATTTCCCGCTGTTCAACGCCCTGACCCAGGCCGCCAATCCGAAACTGGCCGCCGCAGCCGCTTCGGCTCCGGTGATGGTCTATGCCGATCCGGCCGACTGTAACCTGCAGTTCGATCCGGTCGGCAAGACAGTGTTCAACCACTCCTGCGACGTGGCCAAATCCTATCTGGCCAAGGCGGGCGTGACCTACACCAACGAGGCCGCGCCGGCCGGCGCGGTGGCCCAGGTCCGCATCGGCGATCAGGTGGTGGTCCCCAGCTTCCGCGGCGACGCCATGGCCCCGGCCGACTTCGCCGCCCAGAAGAAGACCTGGGACAAGAGCCTGGGCGAGGCCCTGACCGCCGCCGGCTATCCAGCCAAGGCCGACAGCGCCCTGGTCAACAAGCCGATGGTGGTGCTGATCCTGTTCATCCTCGGCTTCTATGTGACCATGGTCTACGGTCCGATCGCGGCGGCCCTGGTCGAGATGTTCCCGACCAATATCCGCTACACCTCCATGTCCCTGCCCTATCACATCGGCAACGGCTGGTTCGGCGGCTTCCTGCCGACCACCGCCTTCGCCATCGTGGCGGCGACGGGCAACATCTACTCTGGCCTCTGGTACCCGATCGTGGTGGCCCTGGGGACGGTCGTGCTGGGCTTCCTGCTGGTCAAGGAAGGCAAGGACGTCGACCTGAACGCCTGATCCTGCTTTCAGGTGGAACGAGGGGCGGGTCGTCGAAAGACGGCCCGCCTTTCGCTTGTGAAACACCCTCTGGCCGGTTCAGATGCCCCCATGTTCAGCCTGACGATCCTCGGCCTGGTCGCCGCCTATATGGCGGTGCTGTTCGCCGTCGCCTGGCATCAGGAGCGTCCGGCGGCCAGGGCGCGGGGCAAGGGGCTGGGGCCGTCGGTCTACGCCCTGTCCCTGGCGATCTACTGCACCTCCTGGACCTATTATGGGGCGGTCGGCACGGCGGCGCGGGACGGCTGGGAATATCTGCCCATCTATATCGGGCCGGTGATCGGCCTGACCCTGCTGTTCCCGCTTTGGCGGCGCATCGCGGCGGCGGCCCGGCGCGAAAACGTCGGCTCCATGGCCGACTTCGTGGCCTCCCGCTACGGCAAGAGCCAGACCTTGGGCGCGGCCGTCACCGTGGTCGCCATCTTGGGGTCGCTGCCCTATATCGCGCTGCAGCTGAAGTCGCTGTCGATGGCGGGCGCCCTTCTGACGGCGGGCACGCCGGTCGCGGGGTCGGAACGGCTGACGGTGCTGGTTCTCGCCGGAGTGCTGGCCTTCTTCGCCATCCTGTTCGGCGCACGACGACCCGACCTGACCGAGCACAATCGCGGCCTGATCCAGGCCATTGGCCTGGAATCGATGGTCAAGCTGGGCGCCCTGCTGTTCGTCGCCGTCTTCGCCCTGGTCCTGCTGCTGAACCAAGGATCGCCGGCGCGTATCGCGCAAGGGTTGGGCGCCCTGGCCGCGCCGCCGGCCGTCACGCCGCGCTTCACCGCCATCACCCTGGTCTCGACCCTGGCGATCTTCTGCCTGCCGCGTCAGTTCCACGTCGCCTTCGTGGAGGGGGCCCAGCCGTCGGACGTGCGGCGGGCGCGCTGGATCTTTCCCCTCTATCTGATGCTGACCAGTCTGGCGGTCCTGCCGCTGGTGGCGGCCGGCGCCCTGTTCGCGCCCACGGTGAACCCCGACCTTCTGGTGCTGGCCCTGCCGTTCCAGCGCGGCGAGACCCTGCTGACCGCCGTCGTCTTCGTCGGCGGCTTCTCGGCGGCGACCGCCATGGTGATCGTCGAGGCCGTGGCCCTGTCGGCCATGGTGTCCAACAGCCTGATCCTGCCCTTTCTAGCGCGCGACCGCTGGCGGATGCGCGGCGACGCCTCGGACATGGCGGGCATCATCCTGCAGGTGCGGCGCGGGGCCATCGTCGCAGTCCTGCTGCTGGCGTGGCTCTATTATCAGGCGACGGACCAGTCGCACGGTCTGGCGGCCATGGGGCTGGTGTCCTTCGCCGCCCTGGCGCAGCTGGCGCCGGCCCTGTTCGGCGCGGTCCTGTGGCGCGGCGGCCATGCCCACGGCGCGCTGGCGGGCATGGCGGTGGGGGTTCTGGTCTGGATCATGATGCTGGCCCTGCCGCAACTGGCGCCGGGCGCGCCCTGGCACATCTATGTCATGCTGGGGATCAAGGACCCGCTGGCCCTGGGCGTCTTCGTCAGCCTGGGGCTGAACCTGGCGGCCTATGTCGGGGTGTCGCGTCTGGCCCAGCCCCGGCTGATCGACCGGGTTCAGGCGCGGGCCTTCGTGGACCGGCTGGGGCCGGACTGGATGGAGGCCAAGCCCGCGCCATCCGGGGCCTCGGTCGGGGACCTGCGCGCCCTGGTCGCCCGCTTCATCGGCGACGAACGGGCCGAGCGCGCCTTTTCCGCGTGGGGGAGGGAAACCGCCGCGCGCCTGCGTGACGCAGACCCCGCCGATGCGGCGCTGGCGCGGGCGGCGGAGCGAATGCTGGCGGGCGCCATCGGCGCGGCCTCGGCCCGGCGCGTCATCTCCGCCGCCCTGGCCGGGGTCGGCCGCGCGCCCGAGGACGTGGTGCGGATGCTGGACGAGGCGTCCCAGGCTGTCCAGTTCAACCGCGACCTGTTGCAGACCACGCTGGACAACATCGACCAGGGCGTGATCGTGGTGGACGAGGATCTGCGCGTCACCGCCTGGAACCGGCGCTATGTCGCCATGTTCGACCTGCCCGTCGGCTTCGTCCACGTCGGCCTGCCCATCGCGAGCATCTATCGGCTGAACGCCGAGCGCGGCGAGAGCCCCAACGATATCGAGGCCTGGGTCGAGCGGCGGCTGGAGGCCCTGAGCCGCCGCATCCCCCACGATCACGAACGCCAGCAGCCGGACGGACGGGTGCTGCGCTCATCCGGCGCGCCAATCCCCGGCGGGGGCTACGCCACCAGCTATACCGACATCACCGCCCTGCGCCGCGCCGCGCGTCAGCTGGAAGAGGCCAATGAGCGGCTGGAGGCGCGCGTGGCGGACCGCACCGCCCGGCTGGACGAGGCGCGCCAGGTGGCCGAGGACGCCACCGCCTCCAAGACCCGGTTCCTGGCCGCCGCCAGCCACGACCTGCTGCAACCCCTGCACGCCGCCCGCCTGTTCATCGCCGCCTTGAAGGAGGAGCCGGCGCTTCAGGAAACCGCCAGCCGCGCCCTGGCCGTCAACGCCGACCGCGCCATCGACAGCGCCCACCGGCTGCTGACCGCCCTGTTGAATCTGTCCAAGCTGGAGGCCGGCGGGGTGCGGACCAATGTGGCGCGGGTGTCGCTGGGCGGCCTGTTCGACGATCTGCGACGCGAGTTCGCGCCGGTGGCTGAGGCCAAGGGCCTGTGTCTGACCCTGATGCCGACGCGGCTGTGGGTGACGTCGGATCGCGATCTGCTGCGCTCCATGCTGCAGAACCTGGTGGCCAACGCCATCCGCTACACGGACCGGGGCCGGGTTCTGGTCGGGGTGCGGCGGCGGGGCGAGACGGTGCGGCTGTTCGTCTGCGACACCGGGCGCGGCATCCCCAAGGCGCAGCAGGAGACGGTGTTCAACGAGTTCGTCCGCCTGCCCGGCGCGGCGGTGGACGAACCGGGCGCGGGCCTGGGCCTGGCCATCGTCAAACGCCTGTCCAGCCTTCTGGACCATCCGCTGTCGTTGACCTCGGAGCCAGGGGCGGGCGCGACCTTCCGCATCGACCTGAGACGTTGCGCGCCCGACGTGGTCGCTGAGGCGGCGCCCTCGCACGAGGTGCGCCTGCCGCTGGCGGGGTTGAGGGTGCTGTGCGTGGACAACGAGCCGGTGATCCTGGATGCGCTGAACGCCCTTCTGACCCGCTGGGGCGCTCGCCCGACGCTGGCGGCCGGCGTCGAGGCGGCCATGGCGTCGCCGGGGCCATTCGACGCCGCCGTGGTCGATCTTCATCTGGGCGACGGGCCGGAAGGCTTCGCCGTGATCGACTGGCTGCGGCCGCACGGCGTGCGCCGCATCGCCCTGGTCACCGCCGACACGCGCGACGGCTTGAACGAACAGGCCACGGCCGCCGGGGCCGTTCTGCTGCCCAAGCCGATCAAGCCGGCCGCGTTGAAGGCCTTTTTGTCCAGCTGATCACAGCGGATCCATCTGCTTGGCCAGTATGACGGCCTGGGTGCGGTTGTGGACGCCCAGTTTCCTGAACACGCTGGTCAGATGCGCCTTGATGGTGGCCTCCGAGACGCCCAGGTCGAAGGCGATCTGCTTGTTCAGCCTGCCCGCCTTCAGCCCCTCCAGGATACGTAGCTGAGAGGGCGTCAGGCTGGCCACCCGTTGGGCCAGACCGTCGTCCTCGGCCTCGGGCACGTCCGGCGCCCAGCCGTCGCCGGCCAGGATGGCGGCGATCGCTTCCACCATCTGCGGCAGGGCGGTGGACTTGGGGATGAAGCCGGCGGCGCCCAGCCCCAGGGCGTTTCGCACCACCGCCGCCTCCTCGCTGGCCGAGACCACCGCCACCGGCGCAGCCGGATGTTCGGCCCGCAGAGCCGCCAACCCCGCCATCCCTTCGCTGTCCGACAGTTTCAGGTCCAGCAGCAACAGGTCCGCCGGCGCCGCCTGCAAGGCCGCCCGCGCCTCGGCCAGGCTGGCGCATTCGACCACCTGGGCCCCCGGCGCGGCCTTGTCGACCGCCGAGCGCAGGGCGGCGCGGAACAGGGGATGGTCGTCGGCGACGACGATGCGATCCATAGGCGTCCTTCCCTTGGGCGTCCTTCCCATGCGCGGTGTCTGACCGGCCGCGTCGTCGCCACCATGGCGCCGTTCGACTTTGGTCGAAACTAGACCAATGGCCAATGGCCTGGCGAGGACATAGGCGGAAAGCTGGGATCAGGGACGCCTGCGAAGACGGGCGCGGAGGAACTCAGCATGACCAGGACCACCCTTTTCGCGGGCGCCGCCGTCGTCGCCCTGTTGTCCGCACCCGGCATGGCCGCGGCCCAGTCCAGCCAGGCGGCGTTGGAGGCCCGCATCGCCCAACTGGAGGCCGAGTTGAACGCCCTGAAGGGCGAGGTCGTCGCCGCCCGCACCCAACAGGCCGCTCAGGCCCAGGACATCATCCGCCTGGAAACCCGCCCGGCCGCGCCAGCTCCGGTCCAGCAGGCCGCAGCGCCGGCGTCGCCCGGCGAGGGCTTCCGCATCGGCGACCACACGGTCAAGTTCGGCGGCTTCGTCAAGGTGGACGCCTACGCCAGCCGCTATTCCGGCGGTGATCCGGTCAATGGCGACGCCCTGCGCGAGTTCCACATTCCCGGCTCCATCCCCATCGGCGGCTCCAAGGAGGATACGGCGACCGACTTCAACGCCCGCCAGACCCGCTTCTGGCTGACCACCGACGGCGTGGTCGGCGGCCACAAGATCGGCACCCGGATGGAGATGGACTTCCAGACCCTGCCCGGCGCCGGCGATCAACGCACCACCAGCCCGGCCAACCCGGCCCTGCGCCGCGCCTTCATCACCATCGATAACTGGCTGATCGGCCAGGAGTGGACCAACTTCCAGAACACCGCGGTCCTGCCCGAATCCGCCGATTTCGTCGGCGCGGCGGAAGGCACGGTCTTCGCCCGTCAGGTCCAGGTCCGCTACACGCGCGGTCCCTTCTCGGTCTCGGTCGAGAACCCCGAGACGACCGTGACGCCATTCGGCGGCGGCGCGCGCATCATCGCCGACGACAACAGCTTGCCGGACTTCACCGCCCGCTATGCGGTGTCCCGTCCGTGGGGGGATTTCCAGGTCGCCGGCCTGCTGCGCCAGTTGAAGTATCAGAACCCGGCGACAAACATCGATTCCACCGCGACCGGCTGGGGTCTGTCGGCCTCGACCAAGATCAAGGTCGGATCAAAGGACGATCTGCGCCTGATGGTGACCGGCGGCGAGGGCATCGGCCGCTATGTGGGGCTGAACTTCTCCAACGACGCGGTGCTGAACGCCTCGGGCGATCTTGACGCCATCGGCGTGGTCGCCGGCTTCGCCGCCTATCGCCACGTCTGGGCGCCGGGCTGGCGCTCCAGCCTGATCTGGTCGGCGCAGAAGGTGGACAACGACGTCGCATTCACCGGCCTGTCCGCCAACCGATCGGCCCAGAGCCTCCACGCCAACTTGATCTGGTCGCCGGTTACGGCGTTTGATGTCGGGGCCGAGCTGATGTTCGCGGATCGCGAGATCGAGACCGGCGCCAGCGGCGACATGACCCGTCTGATCCTGTTCGCCAAATACGGATTCTGATTTCCGCCGGAGACGCCTTTCGTGCCTGATCTCGACCTCTATCCCGTTCCCGCAGATTGGGCCAAGAAGGCCCACATGGACCGGCAGGCCTATGAGGGGGCGCGGATCGCGGCGCGCGAAAATCCCGACGCCTTCTGGGCCGAACAGGCCGGGCGGCTGGACTGGATCACTCCGCCGACCAGGATCAAGGACGTCTCGTTCAAGAAGGAAGACTTCCGCATCCGCTGGTTCGAGGACGGGGTGCTGAACGTCTCGGCCGAATGCATCGACCGCCACCTTCCCCACCGCAGGCACGAGACGGCGATCATCTGGGAAGGGGACGATCCCGCCGACAGCCGCCGCATCACCTATGGCGAACTGCACGCCGAGGTGTGCCGCATGGCCAATGTGCTGAAGGCGCATGGCGCCAAGAAGGGCGACCGCATCACCCTTTATCTGCCGATGATCCCCGAGGCGGCCTACGCCATGCTGGCCTGCGCGCGGCTCGGGGCGATCCATTCGGTTGTCTTCGGCGGCTTTTCGCCCGACAGCCTGTGCGGCCGGATCGAGGACTGCGGCTCCAACCTGGTCATCACCGCCGACGAGGGCCTGCGCGGCGGCAAGCATGTGCCGCTGAAGGCCAATGTCGACGAGGCGCTGAAGAAGGTGAAGGTCGACACCGTCCTGGTCGTGCGCCGCACCGACCGCGACGTGCCGATGACCGATGGGCGCGACTTCGACTATGGGCTGGAGGCCGCCAAGGTCGACGCCGACTGCCCGCCCGAGCCGATGAACGCCGAAGACCCGCTGTTCATCCTCTACACCTCGGGTTCGACCGGAAAGCCCAAGGGCGTGCTGCACACCACGGGCGGCTACCTGTTCTGGGCCGCCTGGACGCACGAGATCGTCTTCGACTATCGCCCCGGCGAGGTCTTCTGGTGCACCGCCGACGTGGGCTGGGTCACGGGTCACTCCTATATGGTCTATGGGCCGCTGGCGAACGCGGCGACGACCCTGATGTTCGAGGGCGTGCCCAACTATCCCGACGCCGGCCGGTTCTGGCAGGTGGTGGACAAGCACAAGGTCGAGATTTTCTACACCGCCCCCACGGCCCTGCGCGCCCTGATGCGCGAGGGCGACGCGCCGGTGAAGGCGGCCTCGCGCGCCTCCCTGCGGCTGCTCGGCACGGTGGGCGAGCCGATCAACCCGGAGGCCTGGCGCTGGTATCACGATGTGGTCGGCGACGGCCGCTGCCCCATCGTCGACACCTGGTGGCAGACCGAGACGGGCGGCCATCTGATCACGCCGCTGCCCGGCGCTACGGACCTGAAGCCCGGATCGGCGACCCTGCCCCTGCCGGGCGTCGAGCTTGAGATCGTGGACGCCGAGGGTCGGCCGCTGGAGGGCGCCGTGTCCGGCAATCTGTGCATCACCGACAGCTGGCCCGGTCAGATGCGGACCGTCTATGGCGACGACCAGCGCTTTTTCGACACCTATTTCTCGACCTATCCGGGCCGTTATTTCACGGGCGACGGCTGCCGTCGCGATGCGGACGGCTATTACTGGATCACCGGCCGGGTGGACGACGTCATCAACGTCTCGGGCCACCGGATGGGCACCGCCGAGGTCGAAAGCGCCCTGGTGCTCCACGACGATGTCGCAGAGGCGGCGGTGGTCGGCTTCCCCCACGACATCAAGGGCCAGGGCATCTACGCCTATGTCACCCTGAACAAGGGGGTCGAGCCGACCGAGGAACTGCGCAAGGCCCTGATCGCCCATGTCCGTCAGGAGATCGGTCCCATCGCAGCGCCCGACGTGATCCAGTGGGCGCCGGGCCTGCCCAAGACCCGGTCGGGCAAGATCATGCGCCGAATTCTAAGAAAGATCGCCGAGAACGACATCGGCGCGCTTGGCGACACCTCCACCCTGGCCGATCCGTCGGTGGTGGACGATCTGGTCAAGAACCGCGCCTGGGCGTGAGGGCTGAAATAAGGGCGCGGGCTTCAAGCCCGTCGCTTGGCGGTCTATCACTGCGGCGACCCGCCGCAGCCTGAGCCGCCCATGCCTCGTTTCCTGTCCCGCCTGCCGATCGACGGCTATCTGTTGGCCCTGATCGGCATGGTGGTCCTGGCGGCGCTTCTGCCCGCCAGCGGACAGGCCGCCGTGGTCATGGACTGGGTGGTCAAGGTCGCCATCGCCCTGCTGTTCTTCCTGTATGGCGCGAGGATGTCGCCTGCGGCCATCGGCGCGGGTCTGCTGCACTGGCGGCTGCAGGGCACGGTCTTCCTGTCGACCTTCCTGCTGTTTCCCCTGCTGGGGCTGGGGCTGGTCTTTTTGATGCGCGGCTCCCTTCAGCCCGATCTGCTGACGGGGATGCTGTATCTGTGCCTGCTGCCGTCCACGGTGCAGTCGTCCATCGCCTTCACCTCCATCGCCGGCGGCAATGTCGCCGGCGCCCTGACCAGCGCCAGTCTGTCGAACCTGCTGGGCGTGATCGTGACGCCGCTGCTGGTGGCGCTGCTGATCGGGGGCGCCGGCGGGGGGATACATCTGCAGTCCATCCTCGACATCGGCCTGCAGATTTTGGCGCCCTTCGCGGTGGGGCAGTTGTGTCGGCCGCTGCTGAAGGACTGGCTGGGCCGCCACGCCAAACTGACCGGCCTGGTGGATCGCGGCTCGATCCTGCTGATCGTCTACGCCGCCTTCAGCGAGGGGGTCGTCGCCGGCGTCTGGTCTCAGGTCGCGCCGATGGACCTGGCCAAGGTGATCGGCCTGAACGTCGTGCTGCTGGCCGTGGTTCTGGCTCTGACCCTGTTCATCGGGCGGGCGCTGCGGTTCGACCGCCCCGACCGGATCGTCATTCTGTTCTGCGGTTCGAAAAAGAGCATGGCGACCGGCATTCCGATGGCCGGCATATTGTTCGCCAGCGCCTCGGTCCCGCTGATCGTCCTGCCGATCATGCTGTTCCATCAGATCCAGCTGTTCGCCTGCACCGTGATCGCCCAGCGCTACGCGCGCGAGAATGCAGCCCGCCGGAAAGACGAGCCGCAGATCAAGGCCGGCTGATCTGATCGCGCCGACCCAGGACCAATCGACATTCAGTCGGCCGAAATCTTCGATCGTCATTCCGGGGCGGAGCGAAACGAAGAACCCGGAATGACGGCTTGGGGCTGAATGTCGATTAGGCCTAGCTGTCCGCTAGGCTCGGCGCCCTCTCCACCACGCGAACGCCCGCTGCATCGGCGCGGTTGGCGGCGCCCAGCAGCGCCTTCAGCGAGGCTGTGGCCACATCCGGGTCGGTCGCCACGCCGAAGATGGTCCGTCCATCCGCCGTGCGGCATTCGACATAGGCCGCCGCCTGGGCGTCAGCGCCCTGGCCGATGGCGTGTTCGTGGTAGTCCTCGATATCCAGCGCCAGACCGCAGTCTTCGCGCAGCGCGTCCAGCACGCTGGACAGGAAGCCGTTGCCGCGTCCTGAAATCCGCCGCTCCTCGCCGTTCAGGCGGATGCGGCCCGTAAACCGGCGCTCCTTGCCCGGCGCCGAGCGGCCTTCTTCATAATCCACCAAGGCGAACGGGCCATGGCCGCCCTCCGGCGCATAGACCGAACGGAACACGTCCCAGATGTCGGCGGCGGTCAGTTCGCGGCCCACCTGGTCGGCATAGGCCTGAACATGCTGGCTGAAATCGGCCTGCATCCGCTTGGGCAGTTTCAGCCCCTTGTCCTGTTCCAGCACCCAGGCGAAGCCGCCCTTGCCGGATTGGGAGTTGACGCGGATCACCGCCTCATAGGACCGGCCCAGATCGGCTGGGTCGATCGGCAGATAGGGCACGTTCCAGATGTGGTCGTTGCGTTTGGCCTGGGCCGCGAACCCCTTCTTGATCGCGTCCTGATGGCTGCCCGAGAAGGCGGTGAAGACCAGTTCGCCGGCATAGGGGTGGCGCGGATGGACCGGCAGGGCGTTGCAGTGCTCCACCGTCTCGATCACCGCATCCATGTCCGAGAAATCCAGCTCGGGATCGACCCCTTGGGTGTACAGATTCAGCGCCAGGGTCACCAGATCGACATTGCCGGTGCGCTCCCCATTGCCGAACAGACAGCCCTCGACCCGGTCGGCGCCGGCCATGACCGACAGTTCCGCGGCCGCCACGCCCGTGCCCCGGTCGTTGTGCGGATGGACCGATACGATCACGCTGTCGCGACGCGAGATGTTGCGGCAGAACCACTCGACCTGATCGGCGTAGATGTTCGGCGTCGCCGCCTCGATGGTGGCCGGCAGGTTGAAGATGATGGGCTTTTCCGGCGTCGGCTCGATCACGTCCAGAACCGCTTCGCAGACCTCCAGACTGTAATCCAGCTCGGCGGTGGAGAAGGTCTCGGGGCTATATTCGAAGCGCCAGTCGGTGTCAGGGCGGCGCTCCGCCTCCTCGCGCATCCGCGACATGCCCTCGATGGCGATCTGTTTGACGCCCGCGCGATCCATGCCGAAGACGATCTCACGCCACGCGGGCGACAGGGCGTTGTACATATGGACGACGGCGCTCCGGGCGCCCTCCAGGCTCTCGAACGAACGGGCGATCAGATCGGCCCGCGCCTGGGTCAGCACCTGCACCACCACATCGTCGGGAACGCCGCCCGAGCGCACCAGGCCGCTGATGAAATCGAACTCGGTCGCCCCCGCCGAGGGAAAGCCGACCTCGATTTCCTTGACGCCGATCTTCACCAGCAGGTCGAAAAAGCGCTGCTTCTTCTCGGCGTTCATCGGGTCGATCAGGGCCTGATTGCCGTCGCGCATATCGGTCGACAGCCAGCGCGGCGCCTTGTCGATGGTGCGGCTGGGCCACTGACGATCCGGCAGATCGACGGTCGGGAAGGGGCGATATTTGATGGAGGGGTCGCGCAACACCGTGCGTCTCCTGAACGTCTTGCGATCTGAAAGGGGGTTACGACAGCGATTTCCGCCGCCGGGCAGCCGTCAGTCCCGGCGGCAGCCGATAAGTCGCAGTCCCGCGCGCGAAAGCGCTCCGGGTGACCAGATCAGGATTTGTGCGGAAAGATTTACCACGTCCGACGATACCAAGGGCCGCCTAAGGAAACAATCCACCCGAAAGAATAGATTCTTCGGAGAAGACGACCGACTGGAGCGGGCAGCGGGAATCGAACCCGCACGAGCAGCTTGGGAAGCTGCCAGGCTACCACTACATCATGCCCGCGCCGGGTCGATCGAGGGCGGCGTGGACACGCCCTCGATCCAACTCTTAGCCGCGCGCCGCCGCCGGCTCAAGCGCGCGATACGCTTCATTCGACAGCTTCGACCTGCACGCCCCGCGCCTTCAGCTGGGCCTGAACGCTGTCGTCGCCCGCCAGGTGCCCGGCGCCCACGGCTATGAAGGCGGTGCCGGAGCCCTGCAGCAGGGTTTGAATCTGGTTCGCCCAGTCTGTGTTCCGGTCCACTAGAACGGACTGATACAGGGCCGGCGAGGCGTCCTTCATCTCCTCGACCATCACGCGGCCTAGGACATCGACGTCGCCACTGGCCCAGGCCGAGACCATTTCGTCCAGCTTGGTCGCCGCGTTCTCGTAGTCCTTCAGCGTCTCGCGCAGGAAAACCAGTTGCACGTCGTCGGGCAGGCCGGCCAGAATGCCGATCTGCTTGTCGATGGTCTCGAAGCCGTGGATCGGCTTGCCGGCCGCCTCGGCGCGGGCCTTCAGCACCAACTCCACGCCCGACTTGGGATCATAGCCCGCCTTGACCAGCGGCGCGACCGAAAGGGTCAGGGCCGCCAGCCACGGCCGCATCGGCTGAAGCTGGAGGCCCGAGGCGCCCAGGGCCTGGGCCGCCGCGTCCAGTTCGGCGTTCTCCTCTGGCGTCAGGCGGCTCGACAGGGGCGTGTCGGGCGACAGGCCGTGCTGTTGGATCAGCGGCATGAGCGCGGCCTGGTCGTCGGGATTGCTGATCTCGAACCAGATCTCCGAGGCGCTGTCGAAGGCGGCCTGGACGCGGGGACTGGCCCAGCCCGTGGTCGGGCGCAGCACATGGACTGAGCCGAACAGATACAGGGTGGAATCGGCGTCCTTGATCACCCACAGGGCCGGCCCCTTGCCCTGGATCGGCGCCGGGGCGGCGGCGGGCGCGGCCGGCTGGGCCTGGGCCTGGGCCTGGGCGTCGACCGGCGCGCCGGCGATGGCGGCGAACAAGGCCAGCCCTCCGGCTACGCCGACGGCGCCTTGGGCGAGGGTGGAGGTGGCGGATCGAAGGCGGGCGGTGAAGGTCATGATTGTCTCTCTGAGTGTAGGGAAAGGAATGAAAACCAAAGGGTCAGGCTAGGCCGCGCGGGACATCGCCCGGATGAGGAGGCGGCATGGGTCGCCGGGTCCGCGCGCCGCGCGGCCGACATGCCGTTGACGAGTGCAACGCCATGTCGTCGGCTACTGCGCGTCGGAAAAGATGGATTCGATGGGTTGGCCGAAGACGCGGGCGATCTTGAAGGCCAGCGGCAGGGAGGGGTCGTAACGGCCGGTCTCCAGCGCGTTCACGGTCTGGCGCGACACGCCCAGCTGTTCGGCCAGCTGCGCCTGGCTCCAGTCGCGCTCGGCGCGCAGGACCTTGAGACGATTGTTCATGGCTCAGCCCCGCATCCGCGCCAGCCACCACCAGCCCCAGACGACCAGATAGCCGATCAGCATGGGCGCGATCATCATGGCCGCCCCCAAAGACAGATAGTCGATAGGCTGGGCGCCGTCTCCGGCCGTGCGCGCTATGATGTCGCGCCAGGAGCCGGACGAGGACAGAACCAGCGCGACGCCGCTAACGCACATGCCGGCTGTTCCGCCCCAATACCAGGCGGCCTTGTGCGCTTCGCGCGCCGCCTCGTCGATGGCGCGCATCCATTCCGCACCGATCCAAAGTGCGCCCGCCATGATCGCGACGGTCACCGCGGCGGTGACGATCAGTTCGCCCACCGTGGCGTCCAGCCAACCCGCATTGGCGCCGTAGCCGACCAGAAAACCGCCGAGGAAGGCGAAAGCCAAGCCGCCGCCAAAGGTGACGACGATCGCCCTGATAACCGATCCCCACTTGCTCATACGTCAATATCCCTTGTCCAATTGACAAGTTCCATTGACAACATAAGCCGGTCCAAGTCAAGCGCCCTTTCCAAGTGAGAAGAGATTTCAGTCCTTCGCGGCGATCAGTTCGGGACGGCTCAAGACGCGCGGCGCGGTCTCGACCGGCGTCAGGTTCGGCAGGGTCTTGCCCTCGTGGTCGACCTGCAGGTCCTCGAACCGTCTGGCCGAGACCATGACCTGGCTCTCCAGCGAGCCGACGAACTGATTGTATTTGCCGACCGCCTGATCCAGCGCCCGGCCGACGGCCGAGGCGTGGCCGCCCATGACGGACAGTCGTTTGTAGAGCTCGCGCCCCAGGGCGGCGACCTTGTCGGCGTTGGCGGCCTGCTCCTCCGCCCGCCAGCCATAGGCGACAGCCTTGCACAGAGCGAACAGGGTCGACGGGGTGGCGATGACCACACGCGACTCCATCGCGTCGGACAGCAGGTCCGGCGCATGGTCCAGCGCGGTGGCCAGGAAGCTGTCGCCGGGCACGAACAGGACCACGAAGTCCGGGCTGGGCTTGAACTGGTCCTGATAGGCCTTGGACGACAGCTGGCGGACGTGGGTCTTCAGGCTGGCGGCGGTGCGCAGGCCGACCGAACGGGCGCGCGCCTCCTCGTCGCCGTCGTCGTCCTCGAACGCCAGGGGCACCTTGGCGTCGATCACGAACATGCCGCCGCCGGGCAGGCGCACGATGAAGTCGGGTCGGTTCTGATGGCCCTCGTCGTCGGCGCTGGACGTCTGTTCGGTGAAGTCGAACCGCCCGGCCATGCCGGCCGCCTCCAGCACGTTTCGGCAGGTCTGTTCGCCCCAGCGTCCGCGACGGCCGGTGTTGCCGCGCAGGGCCTCGGTCAGTTTGCGCGCCTCGTCGCGCGTGGCCGAGGAGGCCGCCATCAGGGCCGCCAGCTGTTCGCGCAAGCCGCCCGTCTCTTCCGAACGGGTCTTCTCCAGCGCGGCGACATGCTCCTGGAACCTGGTCAGGGTGTCGGAGACGGGTTTCAACTGGGCGGCCATCCGTTCGCGGGCCAGCTGGTCCTGCGCGCGGAAGGTTTCGGTGGCGCGGCTGACCATCTGGTCGGCGACGACCTGGGCCGACTGGGCGGCCTGGGCCTTGAGCAGTTCGGCCATGGTCACGCGGCTGTCCTCGACCGCCTCCACCCGCGCCTCGGCCGCCGCCAGTTCGCCGCGCGTCCTCTGCCACCCCATGAAGGCCCAAAGAAAGCCGCCCGCAAACGCGGCGGCGAAGAGGGCGAGAACGACGACGATCATGTTCATGCTCCGTTCCTAGCGGGAGTCGCCGGCGATGAGAAGCGGCCGACCCCAAGCTCCCAACGGCGAACAGGCGGCCTGACGTCGCGGTCAGGAACACAGCGGTTCGGATCACGTTGGTTTGATTGAAATCGGAGGAGGATCCCATGAACCCGCAAGAACCCGCCCGCCATGACAAGGCCGCCGACGCCGTGCATCAGGGCCGGCCGGTGGACGCCGAATACGTCCGTTCCGGCAAGAAGAACCCGCGCATCCTGGTGCTGCTGGTGGTGTCCACCCTGGCGGCGGCGGTGCTTCTGCTGGGCTTCTGGTTCGTGTCGAACGGCGCCTTTGAGTCTCAGAACCCGACGACCGGCGAACAGGCGGCGGACGCTCGCGCCTTCGACGGCGACAGCCAGACGCCGCCCGCCGCCGACGCGCCGACCGATTCCACGGGCCGCGCCCAACCCGTTCCGACCGGCGAGGCGCCCAACGTCAACGCCCCGACCCAGCCCTCGAACTAGGGCCGATCAAGTCGGGCGACGCGCTTTGAGGGCCTGGACGATGGTGCCGTCGTCCAGCCAGTCCAGTTCGCCCCCGACCGGCACGCCTCGCGCCAGGGAGGTGACCTCCACCCCCTGCCCGGCGATCCTCTCGGCCACATAGTGGGCGGTCGTCTGGCCGTCGACCGTGGCCGGCAGGGCCAGCACGACCTCGCGCACGCCGCCGCCCCGCGCCCGCCCGATCAGTTCAGTGATCCGCAGATGCTCCGGCCCCACCCCGTCCAGGGCGGACAACAGGCCGCCCAGCACGTGATACTTGCCGCGAAAGGCGCCGGATCGCTCCATCGCCCATAGGGCTCCCGCCTCCTCGACCACGCAGATCAGGCCGTTGTCGCGCGCGCCGTCCGAACAGATGGCGCACGGATCGCGCGTGTCGGGCGCGCCGCACACGGAACAGGAAACCACCTTCTCCGCCGTCTCGGCCAGAGACGCCGCCAGCGGCACGAGCAACTGCTCGCGCCGCTTCAGCAGGGCCAGGGCCGCACGCCGGGCGGAGCGCGGCCCCAGGCCCGGCAGTTTGGCCAGAAGCGAGATAAGCCGTTCGATCTCCGGCCCGGCGGAGGCGGCCATCAGAACAGTTTCGGCATTCCGGGAATATTCATCCCGGCCATGGGGCCTGCGGCCTCGCGCATCAGGGCGTTGTTCTGTTCGTCCAGCTTGCGCTTGGCGTCCGCATGGGCGGCGACGATCAGATCGGCCAGGATGTCGCCCTCGCCCGGCGTCAGCAGGCTGTCGTCGATCTTGATGGCCGTGATCTCGCCCGGTCCCTTCAGGGACACGGACACCAGGCCGCCGCCCGAGGAGCCGTCTGCGGCGGTTTCGGCCATCTTGGCCTGGGCGTCCTGCAGCTTTTGCTGCATCGCCTGGGCCTGCTGCATCAGTTGGGTCAGATCTTTCATCCGTCCTAGATAGGGCGAAGACGGCCGGCGCGACAGGGGGTTCGGCGGCGGATCGCAGAATCGGAAACGCTGAGGCGCCGCATTCGCGCTTGCGACCATCCCGATCCGCCCCAATTAGCACCGGCAATCGTTTCTGTTCCAATCAGGATGGCATTCCATGGCCTACGACGCCACCACTTCACGCGACGCCCCCTTGTCTGACGCCGCCCTGTCGCAACTGTTCACCGAGGCGCGGACGCGCAACGGCTGGACAGACCGTCCCGTCGCGCCGGAGCTGCTGCGCCGGCTGTACGAGCTGACCAAGTTCGGCCCGACGGCGGTCAACGGCTCGCCGGCTCGCTTCGTCTTCGTGACCTCGCCCGAGGCGAAGGCGCGCCTGATCCCGCTGATGAGCGAGGGCAATCGCGAGAAGACGCGCCAGGCGCCCGTCACCCTGATCATCGGTCAGGACATGGATTTCCACGATCATCTGGACGCCCTGTTCCCCCATGCGCCGGGCGCCAGCGCCTGGTTCGCCGACGAGGCCGGTCGTCGCGAGACCGCCTTCCGCAACGCCTCGCTGCAAGGCGGCTATCTGACCATCGCGGCCCGCGCCCTGGGTCTGGACGTCGGGCCGATGTCCGGCTTCGACGCGGCGGCGGTGAAGGCCGAGTTCTTCCCTGACAGCAACGTCGAGCCGAACTACATCCTCAACCTGGGCTATGGCTCGGACGAAAACCTCTTCCCCCGCTCGCCGCGCCTGTCGTTCGAGGAGGCGGCGCAGATTCTCTGAGGCCGACCTTCAAGCGGCGGCGTCATTGGCCGCGTTCCGTCCAGAATGGTCGGGCGGTCGACGCGACAGGCCAGGAGGGGAGAAAGCCCCGCCGCGTCGACGCACCCGTGCGGTCCGACATCGCGTCCAGCGGCCCGGCGAAAGGAAGGGGAAAACGCCAGGTCGCGGTGACGCCAGAGGGCCCGTTCCGCCTGTTCAAGCTAGGCGCCGCCCCGCCCCGCCGCCATGCGTCGCGCGGCCGCAGGACGTTTCGTCGCCGCCCCCGTCTCGGCCCCATCGCCGAAAAAGTGCACGGATTGCACCCTAAAAATCAGCACGCCTGCCCCGCCGCCCAGCCGGACGACCAGGCCCACTGGAAATTATAGCCGCCCAGCCAGCCGGTCACATCGACCGCCTCGCCTATGAAGTAGAGGCCGGGCACGGCCTTGGCCTGCATCGTCTGCTGGTCCAGGGCCGCGGTGTCGACGCCGCCCAATGTCACCTCTGCGGTGCGGTAGCCTTCTGAACCTACGGGCTTGACGCTCCAGGCGTTCACCGCCTGATCCAGCCGCCGCAGCACCTTGTCCGACAGGTCGGCCAGATTGCCCGCCGCCCCCTCACGCGCGCACAGGGTCTCGGCCAGACGGCGGGGGATGATGTGGCTGAGCGCCGTGTGGATGGCCTGGCGGCCATTCGCCGCCTTGGCCGCCTTCAGTTCGTCGAAGATGTTCCGACCCGGCGCCATGGAGGCGACAATGGCCTCGCCCTCGCGCCAGTAGGAACTGATCTGCAGGATGGCCGGGCCGCTGAGCCCCCGGTGGGTGAACAGCATGGCCTCGGTGAAGCTGGCCTTTCGCGCCTTTGCCTCGGCCTTGGTTTCCGGGGATGAGGCGACCACGGCGTCCACCGCCACGCCGGCCAGCGGCGTCAGCGTCTCCAGCAGACCCGCCTCGAAGGTCAGGGGGACAAGCGCGGGGCGGGTGTCGGTGACGCGGATGTCGAACTGACGCGCCACCTCATAGGCCCAGCCGGTGGCCCCCATCTTGGGAATGGACTTGCCGCCCGTCGCCACGACCAGAGCCGCCGTCGTGACCTGCGATCCATCCGACAGATGGGCTGTGAAACCGTCGCCGCTGCGGGCCAGACGCTCCACCCCGGTCTTCATTTTCAGGGTCACGCCCGCCGCCGCCATGTCGTCCGTCAGCATACGGACGATTTGCTTGGCGCTGTCGTCGCAGAACAGCTGGCCCAGCGTTTTTTCGTGCCAGGCGATGCCGGCCTTATCGATGCGTTTGACGAAGTCGTGCTGGGTGTAGCGGCGCAGGGCCGAGGTGGCGAACCGGGGGTTCTCGCCCAGGAAGTTCGCCGGTCCGCAGCCAAGATTGGTGAAATTGCAGCGCCCGCCGCCCGAGATGCGGATTTTCTCGCCCGGGCGGTCGGCATGATCGACGACCAGCACCCGGCGTCCGCGCCGCCCGGCTTCGATGGCGCACATCATGCCGGCCGCGCCCGCCCCGATGACAAGGACGTCGTAGGACGCCCTCGTCATCGGACGACCCCCGCGAACAGGGGCTTAGTAACGGTAGTGATCCGCCTTGAAGGGGCCTTCGACCGGCACATTGATATAGTCCGCCTGGTCCTTGGTCAGGGTCGTCAGCTTGGCGCCCAGCTTGGCCAGGTGCAGGAAGGCGACCTTCTCGTCCAGGTGTTTGGGCAGGGTGTAGACCTTGTTCTCGTACTTGTCGGCGTTAGTCCACAGCTCGATCTGGGCCAGGGTCTGGTTGGTGAAGGACGCCGACATCACGAAGGACGGGTGGCCCGTGGCGTTGCCCAGGTTCACCAGACGGCCTTCCGACAGCAGGATGATCTTCTTGCCGTCCGGGAACTCGACGTGGTGGACCTGCGGCTTGATCTCGTCCCACTTGAAGTTCTTCAGGCCCGCGACCTGAATTTCCGAGTCGAAGTGGCCGATGTTGCAGACGATGGCGTTGTTCTTCATCCGGCGCATGTGATCGACCGTGATGACGTCCTTGTTGCCCGTCGTCGTCACATAGATGTCGGCGCGGTCGGCGGTGTCGTCCAGGGTCTGGACCTCATAGCCTTCCATCGCGGCCTGAAGGGCGCAGATCGGGTCAATTTCGGTCACGATCACGCGGGCGCCGCCTTGGCGCAACGAGGCGGCCGAGCCCTTGCCCACGTCGCCATAGCCGCAGACCACGGCGACCTTGCCCGACAGCATCACGTCGGTGCCGCGACGGATGGCGTCGACCAGGGATTCACGGCAGCCGTACAGATTGTCGAACTTGGACTTGGTGACGCTGTCGTTGACGTTGATGGCGGGGAAGGGCAGCTCGCCCTTTTCGGCCATCTGATACAGGCGGTGAACGCCGGTGGTGGTCTCTTCCGACACGCCGCCGATGGCGTCGCGGATCGCCGAATAGAAGCCGGGCTTTTCGGCGATGTAGCGCTTCATGACGGAGAAGAGGGCTTCTTCCTCTTCGTTCTGCGGGTTGGCCAGGACCGAGATGTCCTTCTCGGCCTTGGGGCCCAGAACGGTCAGCAGGGTGGCGTCGCCGCCGTCGTCCAGGATCAGGTTCGGATAGCCGCCGTCGGCCCATTCGAAGATCTTGTGCGCATAGTCCCAGTATTCCACCAGCGTCTCGCCCTTGGTGGCGAAGACCGGGGTGCCGTTGGCGGCGATCGCGGCGGCGGCGTGGTCCTGGGTCGAGAAGATGTTGCACGAGGCCCAGCGCACTTCGGCGCCCAGGGCTTCCAGCGTCTGGATCAGGACCGCCGTCTGGATGGTCATGTGCAGCGATCCGGCGATGCGGGCGCCCTTCAGCGGCTTGGCGGCGCCGAACTCGTCACGCAGCGCCATCAGGCCCGGCATTTCGGTTTCGGCGATGGCGATTTCCTTATTGCCCCAGTCGGCCAGGGAAATGTCGCGGACGATGTAGTCGGTCATGGCTCGGGCTCCTGGCCGAAGGATGGATTTGGCGCCTCATACCCCGACAATGTCTTGGGGGCAACGATCGTATAAAGATATCCTTATGCGATCCAGCTTCCGTCAAGCCGCGTGTTAACGTGACCCAAACCCCCGCTCGCTAAAGGCGGGGAGGCCGTGACGGGGGCGTCCGGCCAGTATCAGTGGAGTTCAACGCCATGTCCGACGTCGCGATTCAGCAACGCACGACTTTCGCCGGTCTGACCCAGCCGTCCGCCGCCTATCGAGCCATGCAGGACATCCTGCGCGCCGCCGCGCCGGGCGCCCTAGACGCCTTCTACGACCGCATCCGCGCCACAGCCGAGACGCGGCGCTTCTTCCACGACGACGCTCATATGGGCCGCGCAAAGTCAGCCCAGGTCGGACACTGGGACGCCATCATCGCAGGACGCATCGACGACGACTACGCCCGGGCCGTCGCCGTCATCGGCCGCACCCACGCCCGCATCGGGCTGGAGCCGCGCTGGTACATCGGCGGCTACGGCGTGCTGCTGGGCGAACTGATCAAGGCGGTGGCGATGCGGCCGCGCAAGCCATTCGCCGGCGCCGCCCACGACCGTCAGACCGGCGAGGCTTTGGCCGAACTGAACCAGCGCGCCCTGCTGGACATGGAGTTGGCCATCTCCACCTATCTGGACGCGCTCGAGGCCGAACGCGACCAGGTCGCCGCCGCAAAGGCTGAGGCCGAGGCGCGCCAGAGCCAGGTGGTCGCCGCCTTGGGCAAGGCCCTGAAGACCCTGGCCCAAGGCGATCTCGGCGTGTCGATCCGGGCGGATTTCCCACCCGAATACGAGACGCTGAAGGACGACTTCAACGCCGCCGCCGCCAGCCTGCGCCTCGCCTTCGGCGCCGTCGCCGACAGCGCAGAGGCGGTCCGGACCGGCTCGGGCGAACTGGCCATCGCCTCGGACGACCTGGCCGTGCGCACCGAACGCCAGGCGGCCGGGCTGGAGCGCACCGCCGCCACCACCGAGGAGATCGCCGCCGGGGTCGAACAGGCCGCCACGGGCGCCCAGAACACCGCTCAGGCCGTCGTCGCCGTCCGCCGAGACGTCGAACACGGCGGGTCCGTGGTGGACGAGACCACCCAGGCCATGACGGCCATCCGCGACTCCTCGCATGAGATCGCCCGCTTCACCTCCCTGATCGACGAGATCGCTTTCCAGACCAATCTGCTGGCCCTGAACGCCGGGGTCGAGGCGGCCCGCGCGGGCGACGCCGGTCGCGGCTTCGCGGTCGTCGCCGCCGAGGTCCGCGCCCTGGCTCAGCGGTCGGCCGATGCGTCGGGCGAGATCCGAACCCTGATCGCAACCTCCGCCGCCCAGGTGGCGCGCGGGGTCGAACTGGTCGAACGGGCCGGCGAGGCCTTGCAGAGCATCGGTCAGCGGGTCGCGGCGGTCGACGACCTGGCCGGCGGCATGGCCTCGGCCTCGCGCCACCAGGCGGATCGGTTGGCCGAGGTGCGCCAGGCCCTGGCACAGTTGGACGAAATCACCCAGCAGAACGCCGCCATGACCGAAC
This sequence comes from Brevundimonas sp. EYE_349, assembly GCF_023147505.1. Lineage (GTDB taxonomy): Bacteria > Pseudomonadota > Alphaproteobacteria > Caulobacterales > Caulobacteraceae > Brevundimonas. The sequence goes on from NZ_JAHXPB010000003.1 coordinate 402,978, forward strand.
AGGCCACCGCCGCCAGCCGCCAACTGGCCAACGAGGCCGAGACCCTGGCCCGCCAGATCGCCGGCTTCCGCTTCGACGAGACCGATGCGCAGCCAGAATCTCAGGCGCGTCGCGCGGCGTGAGGCTTTCTTAAGCGCCGACGCCTAAAAGTCAGGCGCATGGAACGCCGCGCTCTTCTTGGTCTCGCCGTCGTCGCGACGGCCTCCGCCACGACCACCCCGGCCGCCCGCGCCTCTTCGGGCGGCGGCGCGGCTTCGCCCGACACCTATTTCCGCCTGCCGATCATCACCGCCGCGATCATTCACGGCGACGGGCGACGCGGGGTCCTGACCATCGAGACCGGGGTGGACGTGCCGGACGCCGCGCTTCGCACCCGCGCCCAGCAGTCGGCGCCGCGTCTGCGCGCCGCCTACAACACCGTGGCCCAGCGGTTCGGCGCGGGCCTTCGTCCCGGCGCCGTGCCCGACGTCGACCGACTGGCCGCCGATCTCCAGACCGCCACCAACGCCACCCTGGGCCGTCCCGGCGCGCGTTTGCTGCTGGGCACGGTCATGGCCGTCTGAGACCGAGCCGCCCCTAGAGGAACGAATAGGGGTCCACGTCGACGGTCAGGCGCACCGAGCCCGGCGCCTTGACCCGCTGCAGCCACGCCCGCAGGAAGGCTTGGAGGTTCACGTCGCGGTCGGCCCGCACCAGCAGGCGCTTGCGCCTTCGTCCCCGCACCAGGGCCAGCGGCGCATCCGCGGGTCCGTAAACCTCCAGCCGCTCGGCGTTGGGAATGGCTTGGGCCAGATCATTGGCCAGTTTCTCCACCGCGACCGCATTCTCGCTGGACAGGATGATCGCCGCCAGCCGGCCATAGGGCGGCAGGGACGCCGCCGCGCGCTCGGCCATCTCGGCCTCCACGAAGGCGTCTCGGTCGCCGGCCGCCAAGGCCATCAGCACCGGATGTTCGGGCGTCCAGGTCTGCAACAGCGCCCGCCCCGGCTTGTCCGACCGCCCCGCCCGGCCCGTCGCCTGGGCCAGCAGTTGATAGGTGCGTTCGGCCGCCCGCAGGTCGCCGCCGCGCAGGCCCAGATCCGCGTCCACCACGCCCACCAGGGTCAGGCGCGGGAAATTGTGCCCCTTGGCCGCGGCTTGGGTCGCCACCAGAATGTCGATCTCCCCCTCCGTCATCCGCTGGATCAGGGCGCGGGCCGACCGGGCGTCAGGCGCGGTGTCGGAACTGAACACCGCCGTGCGCGCCTCGGGGAATAGCTGGCGCACCTCTTCCTCGACCCGCTCGACCCCCGGTCCGACCGAGACGAGCGAGTCCTCGGCCCCGCATGACGGACACAGTTTAGGCCGCGCCATGGAGAAGCCGGTGAGGTGACAGACCAGCCGCCCTGTATAGCGATGCTCGACCAGCCAGCTGTCAGTGTCCGGCGCCGTCAGCCGATGACCGCAGGCGCGGCACAGGACGACGGGCGCATAGCCGCGCCGATTCAGGAACAGCAGCGTCTGCTCGCCCCGCAGCAAGGTCTCGCCGATGGCCAGCCGCAGCGGCTGCGAAAGCCAGGTCTGGGGATCGGGCGTGTTCTGCCTCAGGTCCAGCAGGCCGATGTCCGGCAGGACGGCCTTCCCGTGCCGCGCGCCCAGCTTCAGCCAGTCGTAGCGACCGCTGTGGGCGTTCCATAGCGTCTCCAGCGAGGGCGTCGCCGAGGCCAGGACCACCGCCGCCCCCTCGATCCGCGCGCGCGCCACCGCCAGGTCGCGGCCGTGATAGACCAGCCCTTCCTCCTGTTTGAACGAGCCGTCGTGTTCCTCGTCCACCACGATAAGGCGCAGATTGACGAAGGGCAGGAACAGGGCCGAGCGCGCCCCGACCACGATGTTGCAGCGCCCGGCGACCACCGCCTCCCACACCTGACGACGGCGCGGCGGAGCGACGCCGGAATGCCATTCAGCCGGGGCCGCGCCGAACCGAGCCGTGATCCGCTCGATCAGGGCCTGGGTCAGGGCGATCTCGGGCAATAGGATCAGGACCTGCGCCGCCGGATCGGCGCGCAGCACCCGCGCGATGGCCTCCAGATAGGCCTCGGTCTTGCCCGATCCCGTCACCCCGTCCAGCAGGAAGGGCCGAAAGCCGCCGCCCGTCACGCCGTCCGCCATGGCCGCCGCCGCCGCCGCCTGGTCGCCGTTCAGCAAGGCGGGCGCATGGTCGGGATCGGGTCGCTCGAACGCGGCCTCTGCCGCGATCTCGATGATCTCCAGCACGCCTTCGTCGATCAGACCCTTGACCACGCCGGACGAGACCCCCGCCGCGCGCGCCAGATCGGCGGCCGTCATCGCCCGGTCGCCCAAGGCGTCCAGCACGCCCGTCCGCGCCGGGGTCGCTCGCGACGGGGCCCGCTCGCCCACCCTCCGCACCCGGCGTTCCGGCCGGGGACGCGGCGCGCGCAGACCCTTCAACGCCGTCGCGGCCATCTCGCCCGGCGGCGACAGGGTCCAGCGCGCGGCCCATTCCACGAACTCCATCACGCCCGCCGGCAGGGCAGGATCGTCCAGCCGACTGTCCACCGCCTTCAGCCGCCGGTTCGATCCGGTCGTCTCGAACACCTCCGACACCACGCCCCGGATCAGGCGCGGCCCCAGCGGCACGGCGACCTGATCGCCGCGCGCCAAATCTCCGTGGGCCAGCGTCAGCGCCTCGGGAACCTCATAGTCGAAGGCCTCCGGCACCGGCAGGGGAATGAGGACCGAGGCGACTTTCACCGAACTGCGCCCTCGGCTATGAAGCCACTCATGAAACTCTTTCTCGATACCGCCGACGTCGCCGTCATCAAGGACATGGTCCCCACCGGGATGGTGGACGGCGTCACCACCAATCCGTCGCTGATCGCCAAGTCGGGTCGGAACATCGCCGAGGTCATCGCCGAAATCTGCGCCCTGGTCGAGGGGCCGATTTCCGCCGAGGCCGTCTCGCTGGATTTCGAGACCATGGTCAAGGAAGGCGACACGCTGGCCGCCATCGCGCCGAACGTGGTGGTGAAACTGCCCCTGACCTGGGATGGACTGCGCGCCTGCCGCGTCTTCTCCGACAAGGGGATCAAGACCAACGTCACCCTGTGCTTCTCGGCCGCCCAGGCTCTGCTGGCCGCCAAGGCCGGCGCCACCTTCGTCTCGCCGTTCGTCGGCCGGCTTGAGGACAACGGCGCCGACGGCATCGGCCTGTTGGAGGAAATCCGCGTCCTGTACGACGTCCACGGTTTCGAGACCCAGATCCTGGCCGCCAGCCTGCGGAATGTCGGCCACGTGGCCGCCGCCGCCGTGGCCGGGTCGGACGCCGCCACCTTCGGAGCGGACACCTTCAAGGCGCTGGTGAACCACCCGTTAACCGACAAGGGTCTTGATGCCTTCGTGGCGGACTGGGCCAAGACGGGTCAGTCGATTCTGTAGCATTTCACGTCCCGGAGAGGTCTGTTGAGCGGCTCATTGGACCTTTTCGAAACGTCTGAAACGGACGCAGGCGCCCCCATCGGCGACGGTCTGCATTGGCCCCAGGTGCGCGGCTGGTTGCAGACCCACGCCCAGACCCTGCTGGACGACCGTTCCCTGCTGGAAGAGATCGGCCTGCGTCCCCATGGGCGCAATGTGGTGGACTTCGGCGCCGCCGCCCTGACACGACTGGAGGCCGTCGCCGAGCGCGAGGCGGGCGCCCGGCGCGAGATCGAGATGGTCGCCCGCGCCAACTTCGCCGCCCAGACCCAGACCCACGTCTCCACCCTGGACCTGATGGAGGCGCGCAATCACTCCGATCTGGCCCGTCGCCTGGACGGGGCGGCGCAAGGGAGGTTCGGCCTGGCGGGCGCCGCCATCGCCCTGGAAAAGCCCGGCGGCGTGCCTTTCGGCTGGCGCGCGCTGGAAGAAGGCGACGTCGACAACCTGCTGGGCGAGCACGGCCTGACCTGGCTGGGGCCGATGATCGCGGGGCTGAACTTTTTCGGCGCCGCCGAGGACGAGGTGAAGTCCATCGCCCTGGTCCGCATGGCGCCGCACCTGACGCCCGGCGGTCCGCCGCGCCCCTGCCTGTGCGCCTTCGGCTCGCCCGAGCCCGAGGGCTTCACGCCCAACATGGGCTGCGAGCTGGCCGCCTTCCTGGCGCGGGTGGTCGAGCGGATGGCCGAGCGATGGCCCATCCTGAACTGACCGCCCCCGACGCCCTGCGCGCCTGGCTGGATCATCTGGCGCATGAGCGGCGGCTGTCGCCCCGCACCCTGGAAGCCTATGGCCACATCGGACGGCTGTACGTCGCCTTTCTGGAGCGCCATCGCGGCGAAGCCCCGTCGCTGAATGACATGGGAACCATCACCGCCGCCGAGGTGCGCGCCCATATGGCCGAGCGGCGCAGCGGCGGTCATCCGCTGGCCGCCCGTTCGCTGAGCCAGACCCTGTCGGCCATTCGCGGCTTTCACGCCTTTCTGGACCGGCGGCTGGAGACGCCTGCGCCGCAGCTGGCCCTGGTGCGCGGCCCCAGGGCCAAGCCCAGCCTGCCCCGCCCGGTGACGGAGGATCAGGCGCGCGGCCTGTTGGCCGAACCCGACGCCGATCCCGACGCCGAACCGTGGGAGGCCGCCCGCGACCGCGCCGTCCTGACCCTGCTCTACGGCTGCGGCCTGCGGATATCGGAGGGGCTGTCGCTGACACGCGCCGATGCGCCGCTGGGCGAGACCCTGCGGATCGTCGGCAAGGGATCAAAGACCCGGATCGTCCCGACCCTGCCCGCCGTGCGTCAGGCGGTGGACGACTATCTGGCGCTTCTGCCCTTTCCGCTCCAACCCGCTGACGCCCTGTTTCGCGCCCGGCGCGGGGGACCGCTCAGTCCCCGCCACGTCCAGGCCTCGGTCCAGCGGCTGCGCGGGCGACTGGGCCTGCCCGACCGGACCACGCCCCACGCCCTGCGCCACAGTTTCGCGACCCATCTGCTAGGCGCCGGCGCCGACCTGCGCTCGATCCAGGAGCTGCTGGGCCACGCCAGCCTTTCCACGACCCAGAAATACACCGGCGTCGACGCGGATAGACTTTTGAACGCCTATGCGGCCGCCCATCCCCGCGCCTAGAACGGTCGGATGAGCATCGACATCTTGGTGATCGGCCTGCCCGCCCTGGCCGACGACATCCTGACACGGCAGGCGTACGAGCGGGGCTGGACCCTGCATCGTCCCGGCCCGGACGGCCTGGGGCCGCCCGAAGTCGCGGGCCGGATCGTCGGTGTCGCCGCCTCGGGCGCCGCAACCGTGGACGCCCGGCTGATCGACACAATGCCGGGGCTGAAGATCATCTCCGTCCACGCCGTCGGCTATGATCTGACCGACGTCGCCCACGCCCGGTCGCGCGGCGTGGTCGTCACCCATACGCCAGACGTTCTGAACGACGATGTGGCGGACCTGGCCCTGCTGCTGGCGCTGGCGACGCTGCGTCGACTGCCCGCCATGGACGCCTATGTCCGCGCCGGGCGCTGGGCGTCCGAGGGGCCGGCGCCCTTGTCGCGCCGCGCATCCGGCCTGAAGTACGGTCTGCTGGGTCTGGGCCGCATCGGCCGGGCCATCGCCGAGCGGCTGGTTCCGCTGGCCGGAGAGATCGCCTATCACACCCGTCGCCCCGTCGCCGACGCGCCCTGGCGGCACGTGCCGAACCTGGTCGATCTGGCGGCCCAGGTCGATGTGCTGATCGTCATCGTTCCGGGCGGCGCATCGACGCGCGGCCTGGTCTGCGCCCAGGTGCTGGCGGCCCTGGGCCCCGCCGGCGTTCTGATCAATGTGGCGCGCGGCGAGGTGGTGGATCAGGACGCTCTGGTCGCCGCCCTGACCACGGGCCGGCTGGGTGGCGCGGGCCTGGATGTCTTCGCCGACGAGCCGAACGCGCCCCAGGCCCTGATCGACAGCGACCGCTGTGTCCTGACGCCGCACGTCGCCTCGGCCACCGTCCAAACGCGAGAGGCAATGGCCGCGCTGATGATCGACAATCTTGAGGCCGTGCTATCGGACCGCCAGCCGGTCAGCCCGGTTCCCAACTGATCAGCGAGGGGGCGGCGCGAAGGGTCGGGGCGCCGGCGCCGGGTCCGGCCGAAGCAGATTGCGCCCCAGCGCCACGCCCTGACCCGGCACATCGAAGCTGATCGGCGTGGGGCAGTTGCTCTGATCGCGCAGATCGAACAGCAGATACCGTCGCGCCTGCCCCGCGTCGCGCGAGCGGTCCAGAAGGGCGCCAGGGCGATCAACCGCGGCCACGGGCTTCGCCCCCGCCTCCTGCAGCATGGGATCGCAGGCGACCGCCGTCCGATTCACGACCGGCGCCGGCCGAACCATCGCCGGATCGATCGCGGCAGCGGAATGGGCGATGGCCGCGCCATCGACGACGATCCGCATCAACAGGGGCAACATCACAAACCTCCAGTCCGAGCCGGCAGGCTACACTCACAACTGCCGATTGCCTAGATCGCCTTGATCGCTCCGCCGTCCAGCCGGATCAGCGAGCCGGTGATATAGGCCGCCAGCGGGCTGGCCAAAAAGGCGGCGGCGGCGCCGAACTCCTCGGGCGCGCCGATGCGGCCGACGGGGATGGACCTGACGGAATCCGCGCGCGCCTGCTGCGGCGTCACGCCCTTCCGTTCGGCCGCCGCCTGGTCCAGCCGCGCTATGCGCGGCGTGTCGATCCGGCCCGGCAACAGGGTGTTGACGGTCACGCCGTCCGGCCCGACCTCGCCCGCCAGGGTCTTGGCCCAGGCGGCGACCGAGGCCCTCAACGTATTTGACACCCCCAGCGCGGCCGACGGTTCGACTACGGTGATGGAGGCGACGTTCAGAATGCGCCCCCATCCCGCCGCCCGCATGGCCGGCAGCACCCGATCCGTCAGACGAAAGATCGACAGCACCATGGCTTCGAAATGGTCGCGCCAGATGGCGGGCTCCAGCCCGGAGACCCCGGAAGGCGGCGGCCCGCCGGTGTTGTTCAGCAATATCTCAACCGGCCCGCCCAGCAGCGCCTCGGCCTGATCGACGGCCTTCAGCAGGCCGGCGTGATCGGCCAGGTCCGCCGGTACGAAGCCCGCCCGCCCCGGCCCCATGGCGTTCAGCGCCTCGGCCGCCTCGGCCAAGGCGGCGCCGTCGCGCGACAGCAGGACGACATGGACGCCCTCAGCGACCAGGGCCGTCGCCACCGCCCGCCCCAGGCCCGACGAGCCGCCGCAGATCAGGGCGCGCTTCCCTTGAAGTTTCAGGTCCATGATCGTCTCCACGCTGCGGTTTGCCCAAGCGATATCGGACGCGCCGCCCGGCGATGCAAACGCGGCGTTAACCGATACGGCGCAACCCTTATTCTCACGCGGCGCCGAAGGCCGTCGGGACAGGCCGGGGAGGGCTAAAGCCCATGTCGACCAAGATGACGTCCAGCACCCGCCGCCACAGCGACCATTTCGAGCCGCAGGACACGGATCCGCAGGAACAGCGGCGCCTGCGCGGCCAACTGGAGCAGATCGACTACGCCGCCTATATCGCCAACAGGGAGGTGATCGGCCAGGCCCTGACCGGCGTCGACCCCTCATCCCTTCAGAAGCTGGCGGTCATGACCGCCACGGCCCGCGCCAAATGGGTGGCGGAATCCCTGCGCCTGGCCCACTCCGGCTCGGCCGTCACCCCCGACCAGATCGCCCGTCTGACCTCGGCCCGCACAGCCTATGACGAACTCGCCGAAGCCTATGAAGCGCTGCGCCGCATCATCGAACGGGGCTATGTCGTCCTGCGGTGAAACGACGTCGGGAACCCGCAGCGACGATGGCCGTTTGGGGCGCCATGACGTTTCGACGAACCCTTCTTCCCCTGCTTCTCGTCGGCGGCGCCGTGGCCCTTGGGGCCTGCGCCACCCTGCAACGCGGGCCGGTCGGCAACATGGCGGTCCCGCAACCGGCCAAGCCCGTCGATCTCGAGCGGTACGCCGGCCTCTGGTATGAGATAGGACGCTACGAAAACGGCTTCGAACGCGGCTGCGAAGGCGTCACCGCCCAGTACACCATGCGTGAAGACGGACGGGTCGGCGTGCTGAACACCTGTAGACAGGGCGGCGTGTCCGGCCCGCAGAAGACTTCCCAAGGCAAGGCCAAGATCGTTCCGGGCAGCCAGAACGCCAAGCTGAAGGTCTCCTTCTTCGGCCCCTTCTACGTCGGAGATTACTGGGTTTTGGATCACGCGGACGACTATTCCTGGTCAATCGTCGGCGAACCCTCCGGTCGTTATCTGTGGTTGCTCAGCCGCTCGGCCCGTCCCTCGGACGAGACGCGCGACGTCATCATGAACCGCACACGCGCGTTGGGATACGATCTGGATCTGGTTAGACCAACCCAGCATTGAGGCCGCACGGACGGTTGAACCCTCCCCCACAATCCCTCCGACCTTGAGGATTTCCCATGCGCAGTTCCGCCATCGCAGCCCTCGCCGCCGCACCCGCCCTGCTCCTGTCCCCCAGCGCCGCATCGGCCGAAACCATCTCGACCCATGTTCTGGACCTGGCGCGCGGCGTCGGCGGGCGCGATGTGCCGGTCACTCTGGCGATCAAGGACGATGACGGCGGCTGGCGACAACTGGCCGCCGCGCGCACGGACGAAAACGGCCGCGTGCGGTCATTCGGCGATCAGATCACCACCCGCGCCGCCACCTACAAGCTGACGTTCGACATGTCCCATTACGGCGAGGCCGAAACCCAGCCCTTCTTCCCCGAAATCGACGTCGTGTTCCAGGTCCGCGACCCCAGCGTCCACTATCACGTGCCGGTCGTCGTCAGCCCCTACGGATACAGCACTTATCGCGGCAACTAAGCCGCCCGCGCCGACATCATTAGGATTAGAACCAAAGGCCTGGTGGAGCCGAGGGGACGGCCGTGTGGTCGCTTTCGTCGGTCATGGTGGCAGTGCGCGACTCGGTTGGTTAGGAGATCGCCAAGGCTCTGATTGGACGGGGGGAAGGTCAACGTGTGGAAGCTGGA
>NZ_JAHXPB010000004.1 GCF_023147505.1 Brevundimonas sp. EYE_349
GACTGAGCAGGTCTTAGGTGGTTTTGCGCCAGTTTGAGGCGCTCTTAGCTGGTCTCGCTAAGTGGTCGATTTTCTCAACCCCAGCGCCTATCGTGTTCGGGTGAGCCACTGTTAAGTGGTCCCGATAGATGTGCAGCGCTTGGTGTTCGCTGCGGACTCCGTTATCGACACGCTCGGCCTCGTCAATGGCCGGGCCGGCGAGGTGGTCTGCCGAGTGAAGCTGCTGAATGCGCAGAACCCCGCGCTAACCAATGCGCAGACCGGCGCGGGCGGAATTCGCGATTATTCCAACCGGGCGGGACAAACGGCAGGCACCTATGGCGATGTCCGTGCACGCGCGGAAGGGCGCGCGGCCATCAATGAGTGCGTTCCGCTCAACATCTTCGGCAAGGGCAACCAAAGCGCTGAGGCTCTCAAGTACGTCGACGCGTCTGTGAACGTCCGCCAACGTAACGAACAGCAAGATGCCGTTGGCTCGCTCTCCGGGCAGTTCTGGGACTTCTGGGGCGCCGGCCCAATTGGCGTAGCCATCGGCGCTGAATGGCGTAAAGAATTCACGCAAGGCATCGGGCGCAGCGCTGACACCGGTGATCGCCAACTGTTCTTGAACACCGGCCCCGATTTTGCGCCGGCGTCTTATGAGAGCAAAGAGTTCTTCTCGGAAGTGTCGCTGCCGCTCTTCCGGGACAGCATGCTGGGGGAATACGCTGAGCTTAGCGGATCCTATCGCTATTCCGATTATAGCAATGTCGGAAATGTGGACGTCTATGGTGTGAACCTGGTCTATCGTCCCATTCGGGACATTTCGTTCAAGACCAGTTTCAATACGTCAGTTCGTGTCCCCAATCTTGGTGAACTTTATTCGCCCTATACTCAGACGTTCGCGAACAACTTCACTGATCCTTGCGCAACAACGTCGATCAACAGCGCATCAAACTCGGAATACCGCGCAAATCGCATCGCAAACTGCACGGCTTTGGCCGCGGCCAAAAACCTGACATATGACTTCGCGGGCGCAACCGAATCCCGCGATGACGATTACACGCCGCTCTACACCAGTGGCATTCCGGGTGTGAGCGGCGGCAACCCGTTCCTTCAGCCGGAAGAGTCAGAGTCTTTCACATTCTCGACAGTCTTCCAACCTCGCTTCGCGCCTCGGTTGAGCGTGGTGTTGGACTACTATGAAATCGAAATTTCGAATGTTATCGCATCTGTGACACCCCAAACTGCAGCGAATGTCTGCGTGAACGGGCCTTCGCTGAATGCTGCGGCCTGCTCGACGATCTTCCGTCAGAACACCCCGGTCGCCAATCCGGGCAACAACATTGATCGGTCGGAAGCGTTCAAGGTGGGATCGGGTGGTCAGTTTGGCGGCTTTATCCAGGGTGCCATCAACTATGCTAAGAGAACGGCCCGAGGGGTCGATTTCACGGCGAACTACGCAATCGACACCCGTGAAACGTTTAACTGGAACCTGGGCACCTTCACCAACTCGATCCAAGGGTCGTGGTTGATTGAACAGAAGCAGTTCAACAACATCGCCGACCCAGGTGATTTCACAGAGTATGCAAGCCTTCTGCAGACGGGGGGTTCGTTCCCTCGCGTGCGGTTTGCAAACACGCTCACTTGGATGCCGAACGATGCACTTGCGCTGACCTGGACCACAGACTTCCAAACCTCGCAGGACATCTACCAGTACCGCACTCAGGTATCGAATATCGATGACCGTCCCATCGAATATCTTCGTACAGGAAACTTCGTCCGTAACGACTTCGGCGTGCGCTACAATGTGAACGACACCGTCACAGTGCGGGCCAAGGTCACGAATATCTTTGCGGAAGAGCCGGCTCCGTGGTTGGGCAATACGCTATATTCTAACTTCGATCCCTACGGTCGTCGATTCAACGTGAGCCTGAACTACCGTCCCTGGTAAATCCGGCCTTCAACAATGCGGAAAGGGCGGTCCTTCGGGGCCGCCCTTTTCATTTGTCCAAGGAAAACTGCGGCCAAGCTTTTTGACGAGGGGTGGCGTCGGGGCCGACTCACATTATCGCCGTAACCTTCTCTTAACCTTCGTGGGCGCAATCCTTAACGCGCTCATAACCAAAGCGATTCGGCGGGGCGGTCGGTTGGTTGGAAGGGGCGGGTCAGCAGGTCGGAAACACGAAAATGTCGCTCTCATTGGTCAAGCCGCAACACACTGAACTGAAGCCCCGCATCGTCGTGTTCGGCGTCGGCGGGGCCGGCGGGAACGCCGTGAACAACATGATCGACGCCGGTCTTGAGGGCGTCGAGTTCGTCGTGGCCAACACCGACGCGCAACACCTCAGCTTCGCCAAGACGGACCGCCGCATTCAACTGGGCGAGACCATCACTCAAGGCCTGGGCGCCGGCGCCCACCCCGAAGTCGGCATGAACGCCGCCGAGGAATCCGCCGACGAAATCCATCAGCACCTGGAAGGTGCGCACATGGTCTTCATCACCTGCGGCATGGGCGGCGGCACCGGCACGGGCGCCGCACCTGTCATCGCCAAATGCGCGCGTGATCGCGGCATCCTGACCGTCGGCGTCGTGACCAAGCCCTTCACTTTCGAAGGCCGTCACCGGATGCGCTTGGCCGACGCGGGCGTCGCCGAGCTGCAACGCTATGTCGACACCCTGATCGTCATCCCGAACCAGAACCTGTTCCGGGTCGCCAACGAGCGCACCACCTTCGCCGACGCCTTCGGCATGGCCGACCAGGTGCTGCACTCTGGCGTGCGCTCGATCACCGACCTGATGATCCTGCCCGGTCTGATCAACCTGGACTTCGCCGACGTGCGCGCCGTCATGTCCGAGATGGGCAAGGCGATGATGGGCACCGGCGAGGCGACCGGCGACGACCGCGCCCTGCTGGCCGCCCAGAACGCCATCGCCAACCCTCTGCTGGACGAAACCAGCCTGAAGGGCGCCAAGGCCGTGCTGGTCAACATCACCGGCGGACTGGACATGACCCTGCTGGAGGTTGACGAGGCCGCCAACGCCATTTCGGCCGAGGTGGACGGCGACGCCAACATCATCTTCGGCGCGGCCTTCGATCCGGCGCTGGATGGCAAGATCCGCGTCTCCGTGGTCGCCACCGGCATGGACGAGGGGGAGGTGCGCCGCATCGAGCCTATCGCCCCGCAGACTCCCGCCTCCGCGCCCCTGGCCAGCCATGAAGCGCGTCGTTCGGCCGGCGGCCAGTACGGCGCCCAGATGTCGCGCGCGCCCGAGCCGACGCGCGAAAGCTATCGCGAGCCGGTTCGCGCCGAGGCGCCGCGCGCGCCCGAACCGCGCATCGAACCGGCGCCGGTCGTGCCGACCTTTCAGGCCCAACCCGCCCGGGAGCCGGAACCGCGCCCCGAGCCGGTGATCCGCGTCGCCGAGCCGCAGGCACGCACCCTGGACCCCATCGTTGATCCTTGGGTGGAGGAATACGAAACCCGCGCCCCAGCCGCGACCCGCGCGCCGCAAGGCGACCTGTACGGCGAGCGGGCCGCATCTTATCCGCAGCAGCAGCCGCAAGCCGACGACGGTTATGACGACCGCGACCATCGTCGCAGCGGCTGGAGCCTGTTCGGCCGCGGCAAGCGCACACAGCCTCAGACCGACATGGGCTATGCGCCCCAGCACAATCCTCAGACGCGCGGTTCGGCCCAGGCCGCGCATCAGCCGGAACCGGAGGCGGGACAGGCCGATGACGACCTGGAAATCCCATCCTTTCTCCGCCGGCTGGCGAACTAAGACCCCGCGATCCTGAACCCAGGGTCGGTCAGGGCGCCCCGAGGCCGCAAGCCTCGGGGCGTTCGACGTTTCAGGCCGAGCTGTCGGTGTTTCAGAGCGAAACAATCCGAAACCGGACTTTGGTTTTGTCGTTGCGGCGCGACCGCTAAACGGAAGGCGGGGCGTAGTCCGCACGACGTGCGGGACGCATTGAAAGAAGCGAGTTTTCGGTTTGTCGGTCAGGAACGACCATCACGAACGCACCATTGTCGCGCCGGCCATCATCGCCGGCGTGGGGGTGCATACCGGCCGCCGGGTTCGGCTGGCGGTTCGTCCGGCGCCTTCTGGCACGGGCATCATCTTCGTGCGCACCGACGTGACCGACCGCGACAACCGCATTCCGGTCTCGGGCGAGGCGGTGGTGGATGCGCGCCTGAACACAATGATCGCCAATGGCGAAGACGTGCGCCTGTCGACCATCGAGCATCTGATGGCGGCCTTCTCGGCCCTGGGCGTGTCCAACGCCGTGGTCGAGGTGGATGGGCCGGAGCTGCCTATCCTCGATGGGTCGGCGCTGGAGTTCGTCAAGCTGTTGGACAGGGCGGGCTTCCGTCCGCAACCGCAGCCGCAGCGCTATATCGAAATCCTGGAAACGGTCCATGTGGTCGAGGGCGACAAGCACGCCGCCCTGATGCCGTGCGACCGTTTCGAGATGCGGTTCGAGATCGATTTCCCGTCCAAGGTCATCGGCAATCAGGTCATCGACTTCGTCGTGGACGAGGCGACCTTCCGGCGCGAGATCATGGCCTGCCGCACCTTCGGTTTCGCCCACGAGGTCGAGGCGTTGCGCAAGGCCGGCCTGGCGCGTGGCGGTTCGCTGGAAAACGCTGTGGTCATCGACGGCGACGATATTCTGAACCCCGGCGGCCTGCGTATGGAGCGCGAGTTCGTGCGGCATAAGGCGCTGGACGCCATCGGCGACCTGTATGTGCTGGGCGCGCCGCTGCTGGGCCGTTACGAGGGCTACAAAGCCGGACACGCCCTGAACAACAAACTGGTGCGCGCGCTTCTGGCCGCGCCCCAGGCCTGGCGCGAAGTGACGCGCGTGCCGGAACTGGCGCAGGCCGGCTAGGCGCCGATCACCGAAACCAATCGGCCGAAATCCGGCTCGTTCTGCTGGAAGGCGCGGCGGTTGGAGAAGAACCGTTCGGCGTCCGCACAGGTGTCGTGGCCGGTCCAGACGGCCTGACCGACGCCGGCCTGCTGCAGTCGCCACAGGACGAAGCCGGGCAGGTCGAACTGGCGCTTGTCGTCGGCCTCGCCAGGCTGGAAGAAGCGGTCGCTGCCGGGATCGTGATGGACGAAACGGTCCTCGAAATCGACGCCGACCTCATAGCTGGTTTGGCCGATGCAGGGGCCGACCACAGCCAGGATGCGGCGGGGGTCGGCGCCTAGAGCTTGCATGGCCGAGACGGCGGAATGGACCACCCCGCCCAAGGCACCCTTCCAACCGGCGTGGACGGCGGCGACGACGCGGGTTTCGGGATCGGCCATCAGGATCGGGGCGCAGTCGGCGGTCAGGACGGAACAGAGCAGGCCAGGCTCGGCCGAAACGACAGCGTCGCCCTCGGGTCGATCACCGTTCCAGGGAGCTTCCGCCACGCGCGCGACGGCGGAATGGATCTGATAGCAGCCGTTCAGATGGCCGGACTCGGCGCCGAAATGGGCTGCGACGCGACGGCGGTTTTCCGCGACTGCGGCGGGATCGTCGTGCGAGCCGACGCCGGCGTTCAGCCCTTCGTAGATGCCGGTCGAGACGCCGCCCGCGCGGGTGAAGAAGCCGTGGGCGACGCCGGCGGCGGTCAGCAGCGGATGGGTGATGGGGGCCAGGTCGGTCATGTCCGCCCTTCTATCAGACGTCCCAGCCGGGCACGACCAGGGCGCGGGGCGCGAAGATGGCGGCGGCCTTGAACAGGACGCCCATCTGGTCGTCGGCGGTCAGACGATGAAGCTGGCGGTCGATCACCGACGCGGCGGCGGGACGGGAGGTCTTCAAGGCTTCTGCGCGGGCGTGAATCCCCAGGCGGCGCAGGAACTCGCCCTGAGGCAGGCAGCCGGTGACATCTGCCCCGGTGTGGACGGCGGCCTCCAGCACGGCGGGGAAGTCGGCCCATTGCGTCAGGTCCGCCGCGCCGGGATCGGCCAGGGGATCGACCTTCCGATGACGATAGAGGGCCTGGAGCGTATCGCCCGCCTCGGACCGGGCGCGGCCATAGTCGATCAGCAGGGCGGCGCCCGACGCGGCCTTCATCACCAGGCCCAGGTCGCGGCCGAAGATCGCCTGCTGGCCCGAAATCTCGATCACGCCGCCGGGCGGAACGTCGAAGGCCGGCTTTCTGAAACCACTGGTGATGGCGGTTAGGCCGAAGATCAGGTCGCCCCGGTCGTCCACGCCGATGCGACGCTCGGCCCAACCGTCGTCCGTGCACACGAACTGGCGCGCGGGCAGGCAGTCCAGCACCTCGTTGGCGATCAGGATGACGGGGGCGTCGGTGTCGATCCGCGTCAGATCCTTCACCCAGCGCGGCGACAGGTCGGCGCCGGCCAGGGCCCTGGCCTGCAGATCGCGCAAAGGAGCGCTGGGTTCGATCAGGATCAGGTCGCAGGCTTCCAGAAAGCCGGGGGCCAGACGGGCGGCTCGCAGCGCGTCGCTCATCAGCGTGCCGTCGCCGGGACCGACCTCCACCAGGCGGAACCGCTCGGGCGCACCCAGCCGGTTCCAGGTCTCGACCGCCCACAATCCGATCAGTTCGCCGAACATCTGGCTGACCAGCGGGGCGGTGATGAAGTCGCCGCCTTCGCCAAGGGCCGGGCGCGACGCATAGTAGCCCCCCTTGGGATCGTGCAGGCAGCGGGTGACGTAGTCGGCGACCGTCATCGGACCCGTCAGGGCGATCTCGCGCGCCAGGCGGGTCTTCAGGGTTTCGACCTGGCTCATGCCTCGGCGACGGCCGCAGGACGCTTCCAGGCGCGCCAGATCAGCCAGGCGCCGACCAGGATCATCGGGATCGACAGCATCATCCCCATGGTCAGGCCCAGCGGGAAGTTCGGCATGCCGAAGTCAGGCTCGCGCACATTCTCCAGCGCCGCACGGCAGACGCCGTAGCCGACCAGAAACAGGCCGGTGATGTAGCCGGGCTTCTTCAGCAGATCGAATTTCCAGATGCCGATGGACAGGACGGAGAACAGGACCACGCCCTCCAGCCCCGCCTCGTATAGCTGGCTGGGATGACGTGGCGCGGTTCCGGCGGGGCAGAAGCCGTACATCTGTTCGATGCGGGCGTTGCAGAAGCGGATGGCCCAAGGGACGGTCGTCTCGCGACCCCACAACTCGCCGTTTATGAAGTTGGCCAACCGCCCGAACATCAGGCCGATCGGCACGACGGGCGCGACCAGATCGCCCAGGCGCAGCATGTCGATCTTCTGGCTGCGGGCGTAAAGGACGATGGCCAGGCAGACGCCCAGGAAGCCGCCGTGGAAGCTCATGCCGCCGGTCCACAGCTGGAACAGCTCGAACCGTTCGCCCAGCGTCTGGCCGGTGAACAGCTGGCCGTACATGACTGGCTTGTAGAACAGGGCGTAGCCCAACCGTCCGCCCAGGATAATGCCCAGCACGATCCACAGCACCAGATCGTCCAACTGGTTGGAGGTGATCGGCGCCTTGCCCGGCGCCCACAGACGCGGCGTCTTGGCCAGGCGCGCCGCGTACCACCAGCCCAGCACGATGCCGGCGACATAGGCCAGGGCGTACCAGCGGATCGGCAGCGGCCCGAGGTGGATCAGAACCGGATCGAATTCGGGAAAGGGCAAGGGGCGTTCCTGTGAGGGGCGATCTGAAGGCGGTTTAGCAAGGGTCGCTGGCTGCGTCGCCTGTGAAGACGCATCACGACGCCTTGATGGCGGACCCGAAGCAGCAGAAAGAAAGGTTTCGTTCACCATAGTCGGTGAACCTTCGTTAACGACGTCGAGGTCGGAGGCCGCCATGCAGACCCGCAATCCCATCCTGGACGAGTTCGCCAAGCTGACGACCGGCGCCATGGGCCTGGCCCAGGCGGCGGGCGAAGAGGCCAGGACCGCCTGGCGGGCGCAGGCCGACCGGATCGCCGCCGAGATGGACCTGGTCCGCCGCGACGAGTTCGATGTGCTGAAGGACGAGATCGCCGCCCTGCGCGCCGAGATCGCGGAGCTGAAAGCCGCGAAGACGCCGGCCGCGAAGCCTGTGAAGGGAACGTCCACAGATGGAACTCAACCCGGGGACGCAGCCGGTTGAGCCGAATCTGCGAACAGGCTTACCGTTCTGTTAACGCCCGCGATTCTCGCGGACGCAGCTCGAATCGAGACTTTTGATGGATATCGCCCGGCCAGAGGAAATGGACGTGCCGTTCGACCCGCTTGAGGTCGTCGAGCATGTCCTGACGGCCGAGAACCTGCCGTTCGACCGCACCGACGACGGCGACCTGGCCTTCGCCCTGGCCGGCGACTGGAAGGACTATGAACTGTGGTTCGCCTGGCGGCCCGAGGGCGACTGCCTCCAGCTTTGCTGCGCCCTGGACCTGAAGGTGGCCAAGAGCCGCAAGACGGCGGCCTATGAACTGGTCGGTCTGATCAATCAGCGCACCTGGATGGGCCATTTCGAGGTCTGGGCCGAGGACGGCGAGATCGTCTTCCGACACTCTCTGGCCCTGCCGATGGGCGAACGCCCGACCCTGGCCCAGGCGGCGTCCATGATCGATGCGGCCATTGAGGCGTCGGACCGCTATTATCCCGCGTTCGACTTCATGGTGCGCGGGAACAAGAAACCGCAGGAGGCCATCGACGCCTGCCTGTTCGAGACCGTCGGCACCGCCTGATGACCGTTCCGGGACCTGTCGTTCTGGTCGGCTGCGGCCGGTTGGGATCGGCCATTTTGGAAGGCTGGCTGCTGACCGACACGGTCGCGGCTCAGGACCTGATCATTCTCAGCCCGTCGGAGAAGCCAGCCGCCGAGGCCGCGCGGGCCAATGGAGCGCGGGTCAATCCGCCGCTGGAGGCGCTGACGGAAGCCGCGGTGATCGTTGTGGCCGTCAAGCCGGCGATCTGGCGCGCGGTGATGGCCCCGTTGGCCCCCTTCCTGAGCGATGAGGCGGTGATCCTGTCGGTGATGGCGGGCGTCACGGCGCCTGGTTTGGCTGAAGGGATCGGCGGCCGGCCCATCGTGCGGGTCATGCCGACGACGGGCGTATCGCGCGGGCGCGGCGTGGCCTCTGTATGGTCTGCCGACCCGAAGGCGGAAACGCTCGGGCGCGATCTGTTCTCGGCGATGGCCGAGACGGTCGTCTTGGCCGACGAGGCCCTGATGGACGCGGCGACGGCGGTGGCTGGATCGGGCGCAGCCTATTTCTACGCCTTCACCGAGGCTCTTGCGAGGGCGGGAGAGGCGGCGGGGCTGGACGCGATGACCGCCGATGTCCTGGCGCGCGCCACCCTACGTTCGGCCGCAGATTCAATGGCCGACGACGCGCTGGACGCGCTGATCGGCCGTATCGCCTCGCCGGGCGGTTCGACCCGTGCGGGCCTGGACGCCCTGGATCGGGACGGTCGGCTGCAGACCATGCTGGACGACACGGTTGCGGCGGCGGTCCGCCGCAACCGCGAGATGGGCGGTTAGATCAGGGCTCTAGAAGCGGCCGCGCTCGATCTGGTCGCCGAACCGCTCGAAGGCGCGGTCGGCGTCGCGCCAGACGCTGTAGCCCCAGACATCGCGAAGATCGGGCGTGAAATAGGAATAGTCGACCGGCCGGGTCTGACCGTCCGCCAGGACGATCTCGCCCTTGATGGCGGCCCCGCCGATGGAGACGCTGCGGATGGGATCCAGGCCCGGGGTGCGGCGAACCTGTTCGATGGTCGGGCGGTTGGGCTTCAGATCCACCAGCACCAGATTGGCCGTCGCACCCGGATAGCGCTGGGCCAGGGCCTTGCCGACCTCGGATTGCAGACCGGCGATCTGCTGGCTGACGTCGCGGTCGCCCAGCTTTTCGACCTCGCGCCGAAGTTCGGGGCCGATCGTGACGTTGACGGTAGGGGCGGGGGCTTGCGCCTGGGCGATGGCGGCGGCGGCGAGGGTGGCCGCCAGCGGCGCGAAGAAGGCGAGTTTACGCATCACTATGATCTCCTGGCCCTGTCCCGCCTAAGATGATCCCGAACCGCTTGTTTCGCTAGGGGCGGCGCTCAGGAATCGGCGCGACCTATAGGTTTCCGACAATGGACACCGCGCCGGGGACCCGTACGGTCGCCTTCAAGCCGCCCAGGTCGCTGCGGTCCAGCGTGACGTCGCCGCCGTGGGCGCGCGCCACGTCGCGGGCGATGGCCAGGCCCAGGCCGACGCCCTTGCGGTTCTGATTGCGCGACTCGTCCAGTCGCGAGAAGGGGCGGAACGCCTCGTCGTACATGGCTTCGGGGATGCCGGGGCCGTCGTCCTCGACCACCACCTCCAGGCCGCCTGAAGCCAGGGGGCGCGCCGACAGCCGCACGTGTTCGCCATGCGAGGCGGCGTTGCCGGCCAGGTTGACCACCGCCCGCTTGAAGGCCAGGGGGCGCAGCGAGGCGGTCATGCCTTCCGGCACGGACACATCGACAACGGCCCCGGCGCGTCGCGCATCGTCGGCCGCCGCCTTCAGCAGGTCGGAGATGGAGACGGGTTTGGGCGGCTCGCCCGCCTCGCCGCGCGCGAAATCGAGGTATTCGTCGATCATATGCTCCATCTCGTCCAGGTCGCCGCGCATGGCGGCCTGACGCTTGAACGGCGGAGCCAGCGCCAGTTCGAGGCGCAGACGGGTCAAGGGCGTCCTCAGGTCGTGGCTGACTGAGGCGAGCAGAGCGGTGCGCTGGTCGATGTGGCGCTGGATGCGGTCGCGCATGGCCATGAAGGCGACGGCGGCGGCGCGGACCTCGCGCGCGCCGTGCGGCTTGAACCGCGGCACCGTCTCGCCGCGCCCGAAGGCCTCGGCCGCGTCGGCCAGCCGCTCGATGGCCCGAACCTGATTGCGGATGAACAGGATGGCCACGCCCATCAGCAAGACTGTCGCGATGGTCAGCCACAGCACGAAGATATGGGCCTGGGTCGCCACCGCCCGCTCGCGCGGGGCGATGATGCGCAGCACGCCCTGCGGCTCCTGCACCTGAATGTCGACATAGGCGGGATAGCGGGTGGTGTCGAACCAGTAGGGCCGGTCCAGCCGCGCATCCAGCGCCCGGTCCAGCACCCGGTCCACCACGCCGATGGCGCCGCGCCGCGTCTCGGTCGGCAAGGTGCGGCCTTCCTGCAGCACGATGGACAGGGACATGGAACGTTCGGCCCGGTCGGCCAGCTTGTCCAGATTGGCCTGGGTGGGGTCGTCCTCATAGCTTTGGACCGCCCAGGCGATGTCGCCGGCCAGCCCTTCGGACAGGCGCGCGGTCACGGTCTGCCAATGGGCGTCGAAGAAGACCCACGTCACCGCCATCTGCATGACCAGCACCGGCAGGACGATGATCAGCAGCGACCGACCCCAAAGCGAGGTCGGCAGGCGCCGCTTCAAAAATCGCGGCCACAGATAGGCAGGCAGAAGCCGCATGGCGTCGCGTCGCGCCTCAGTCGGGGGCCAGCATATAGCCGACGCCGCGCACGGTCTGCAGATAGCGTGGGTTCTTGGGGTCGACCTCCAGCTTGCGACGCAGGCGTGTCACCTGCACGTCCACCGCCCGGCCGGTGATGTCGGCGGTGTCGGGCGACAGGCTCATCCGCTCGACCGGGGCGTGGGCGTGAAGGGCCAGAGTTTTCAGCAGTTGCGCCTCGGCCTCGGTCAGGCGCTGGGGGGCGCCGTCGCGCGTCAGCTCCAGCCGCTCCATGTCGAAGACGGCGGCGCCCAGCTTGATCTCCTTGGGGCCGATGGGCTTGCCACCCGTGCGGCGCAGGATGGCGTCGATGCGGAGCACCAATTCGCGTGGCTCGAACGGCTTGGACATATAGTCGTCGGCGCCGCGCGACAGACCCTCGATGCGGTCTTCCGCGTCGCCCCTGGCGGTCAACAAAAGGACCGGCGTCTTGGACAGTTCGGCCTTGTTGCGGACCCAGGACGTCAGGTCCAGTCCGCTCTCGCCCGGCATCATGACATCCAGCACGACCAGGTCGAACTCGATCAACTCCATCATCCGCTTGGCGGCGGCGGCGTGGGCGGCGCCGGTGACGCGATAGCCCTCGCGCGCCAGGAATTCCTTCAGCAGTTCGCGGATGCGATCGTCGTCATCGACGATCAGCAGATGTCGGCCCACGCCGGGGCCGGCGATGGGGCCGGATCGGCCATGGGGGCGCGATTCCGTCATGCTCATGCGACGTTTCCCCCGCCCTGGGCGTTGACCTGAACGATTCGTGAGGCTCTAAGACCGTCAGTTTCGCGGGAGACGTATTTCAATGGCCTTCGTTCCTTTCGACGATCGTGACGGCTGGATCTGGGTGAATGGCGATTTCGTTCCCTGGAGGGAAGCGAAAACGCACGTTCTGACCCACGCTCTGCACTATGGCTCGTCGGTATTCGAGGGTGAGCGTATGTATGGCGGCGAAATCTTCAAGCTCACCCAGCATTCGGAGCGCCTGAAGCGGTCCGCCAACCTGCTCGATTTCGAGATACCCTACAGCGTCGCCGAAATCGACGCCCTGTGTAACGAAACCTGCGCCAAGAACGGTCTGACCGATTGCTATGTGCGTCCGGTGGCCTATCTGGGGCCGGAGCAGACCAGCGTCTCGGCCCTGAACAACAAGGTCCACCTAGCCATCGCCGTGTGGGATTGGCCCAGCTATTTCGACCCCGAGGTCAAGGCGCGCGGCCTGAAGCTGGAATGGTCCAAATGGCGCCGCCCCGATCCGGCGACGGCCCCGACGACGGCCAAGGCGGCGGGCCTGTACATGATCTGCACCATGTCCAAGAACGCCGCCGAGCGTCGTGGATTCGCCGACGCCCTGATGCTGGACTGGCGCGGCTATGTCGCCGAGGCGACCGGCGCCAACGTCTTCTTCGTCAAGGACGGCGTCATCCACACGCCCAAGGTTGATCATATCCTGGACGGCATCACCCGCCAGACCGTCATCGAGATCGCCCACGCCAAGGGCATCGAGGTGGCGGTGCGCGACATCCTGCCGGAAGAACTGTCCGAGTTTTCGGAATGCTTCCTGACCGGCACGGCCGTCGAGGTGACGCCGGTCGCCGAGGTGGGCGACTATCGCTTCACCCCCGGCGCCCTGTCGCTGGACCTGATGGATCACTACGGCAAGCTGGTGCGCGGCCAACTGTAAGTCGACGCGCGACGGCATGATGAGGGCGGTCCCTTAAGGGATCGCCCTTTTTCGTTTCGCTTGCCAGCCGCGTCACTTTGTCCTTGAAGCGAAGGAAGACCGGCCAGGCGCGCCGGGTACGGGGATCGTCTTTCATGTTCAGCCTTCTGAACCTCCAGAGCCTGCTGGGCCTGGTCGTCATTGTCGCGGTCTGCTGGGCGATCTCGGAAAACCGGCGCGCCTTTCCTTGGCGGCTGACGCTCGGGGCCATCGCGGTGCAGGCCGGGCTGGTGCTGGCGCTGTTCGCAATCCCAGGTTCGCAAGGGGTCCTGGCGGCGGTGACGGGGGCGGTGGACGGCCTGGCGGTCGCGACCACCGAAGGGACGAAGTTCGTGTTCGGCTATTTGGCCGGCGGGGACCAGCCCTATGCGGTGCAGAATCAGGGCGCCCTGTTCACCTTCGCCTTCCAGGTGCTGCCGCTGATCCTGGTGATCTCGGCCCTGTCGGCCCTGCTGTGGCACTGGAAGATTCTGAAGTGGATCACTCTGGGCTTCGGCTTCCTGTTTCAGAAGACGATGGGATTGGGCGGCGCCTCGGCCCTGGCCGTCGCGGCCAACATCTTCCTGGGCATGATCGAAAGCCCGATCGTCATCCGCGCCTATCTGGACAAGCTGACCCGGTCGGAAATCTTCCTGATGATGGTCGTGGGCCTGGCCACCGTCGCCGGTTCGACCATGGTGGCCTATGCGACCATCCTGTCGCCGGTTCTGCCCAATGCGGCGGGCCACGTTCTGGTCGCCTCCATCGTCTCGGCGCCGGCCGGGGTGCTGCTGGCGCGGATCATCATTCCCGAGAAGGAAGGCATGGGCGGCGCGGTCGCCGACTACGATTCCGCGTTGAAGTACGACAGCGCCATCGACGCCATCGTGAAGGGTACGTCGGACGGCCTGATGGTGGTGCTGAACATCTCGGCGGTGCTGATCGTGTTCGTGGCCCTGGTCGCCCTGGTCAACGTCATGCTGGGCGGCTTCGTGGTGTTCGATGCGCCGCTGACTGTCGAGCGGATGCTGGGCTGGATCTTCGCCCCCGTCGCCTGGCTGATCGGGGTGGAGTGGAAGGACGCCGACGTCGCCGGCTGGCTGTTGGGCGTCAAACTGACCCTGACGGAGTTTGTCGCCTTCATCGACCTGGGCAAGGTGCCGGCCGGCGAGATGACGGAGCGGACGCGGATGCTGATGACGTACGCTCTGTGCGGCTTCGCCAATATCGGCTCGGTCGGCATCACGGTGACGGGCCTGTCGGTTCTGATGCCCGAGCGACGCGAAGAGGTCCTGGGCATGATCTGGAAGGGGCTGTTCGCTGGCTTCCTGGCCACCCTGATGACCGCCGCAATCGTGGGCGCCTTGCCCGCCGCGGTGTTCGGAAGCTAGCCTCTCGGTCCCATCGTCTTCGACCGCGAGGGTCGCGCAATGAAACTGTACACCTCCAATCGCGCGCCCAACCCGCGCCGGGTCCGTTGGGTGATGGCCGAGAAGGGCGTCGCCGACGTCGAGATGGTCGAGATCGACATCATGGCGGGCGAGCACAAGAAGCCAGCCTTCCGCGACCGCGTCGGCGTGCCTCATCTGCCGGCGCTGGAGTTGGACGACGGGACGATCCTGTCGGAATCCATCGCCATCTGCCGCTATCTGGAGGCGCTGCACCCTGAGCCGAATCTGTTCGGGCGCGATCCGCTGGAACAGGCCGAGGTCGAGATGTGGACGCGGCGGTGCGAATTCTATCTGGCCACGCCGATCATGCTGAACGTGCGCCACACCCATCCGGCTCTGGCGGCCCTCGAGGCGACGCAGACCCCCCAGATCGCAGAATACAACCGCCTGTCCGCCGAGCGATTCATGAAGACGCTGGACGACCATCTGGCGACGCGCACCTTCCTGGCGCTGGACCGTTTCACCATCGCCGACATCGTGGGCGTGGTGGGTCTGGATTTCGCGCGACTGGTCAAATACAGCCCGCCGGCTGAGTTCGCGCATCTGGCGCGCTGGCTGGAGACCTGCCGGGCGCGCCCGGCGGCCAAGGCTGGCGTCTGAGCCGATCATGCGCGCCTTGGCCCCGTCGCATCAGGCGCTGGCCCTGTCGCTGGCGGTGCTGGCCGGATACGTCGACAGCCTGGGCTTTCTGCAGTTGGGTGGGGTGTTCGTCTCCTTCATGAGCGGCAACTCCACGCGCCTGGCGGCCAGCCTGGCTGAGGGGCGATGGGCGGCGGCGGGCGGTCTGGCCGGCATTCTGATCCTGTTCGTCATGGGGTCGTTCTGCGGCGCCCTGATCGCGCGGGGACAGGAGAAGCGATCGCGCAGCCGCGTTCTGGCGTTCGAGGGCGTGCTGCTGACGCTGGCGGCTCTGGCGGCTGGAATGGGGTACAAGCCTGTCGCCATTGGCCTGATGGTCATGGCGATGGCGGCCGAGAACTCGGTCTTCCTGCGAAACGGCGAGGCGGCCGTCAGCCTGACCTATATGACCGGAACCCTGGTCAAGCTGGGCCAGAGTCTGGCCGCCGCCATGACGGGCGGCGAGCGCTGGGCCTTCGCACCCTATCTGGGCCTGTGGGGCGGGCTGACGGGCGGGGCGGTCGTGGGCGCCCTGACGTTCGGGCGGTTGGGGCTGGCCGCGCTGTGGCCGGCGGCGGCCTTCGCCTTCGCCCTGGCCGTCGCGGCCCGGTTCAGCCGCGCGGCGTGAATTTTCGGATCACGCCCGAGAAAGTCATCAGCAGCCGCTCGCCCGTGTTGATCTGGCCCCGCACGAAGATCAGGCTCTTGCCCGCCTTGGTCACCTGGCCCGTCGCCTCGATCAGTTCGCCGACATAGCCGCCGTCAATGAAGGTCGAGTCCAGTTGCACCGTGACGCCGGAGGCGCCCTCCATCTCCTGATAGGCGATCTGGAACATGGCGATGTCGGCGAAGGTCATCAGGCAACCGCCGTGCATCCGCCCGCCCGCGTTCATGTGCTTCTGCTCGGCGCGGAAGGCGCAGCGCATGTGTCCGTCGGGGTCCGGCCGGCCATAGAAGGGGCCGACCACGGTGTCGAAGGTGTCGTGCAGATCATAGGTCTGCCACCCGGCGAACTCGCCCTCGGTGATTGTGATTTTCTTCGGCATGCAGACTCGGCCTTACTTCTGGGCGTGCGGTGCAGCATATAGGCGCAATGAGCGATCCGATCGAAACCGCAATCCTGAATAAAATCGCCTCCCTTGAGCCGGGCAAGAGCATCGAGCCCGCCGAAGTGGCCAAGACGCTACAGCCCGAACAGTGGCAGCGGATGCTGCCCAAGGTGCGGGCCGCCGCTCTTGGCCTGATGCGTCAGGGCAAGCTGACCATCACCAAGAAGGGCAAGGCCGTCGATCCCGACGATTTCAAGGGAGTCACGCGCCTGCGTCAGGCCACGCCAGAAGAGGCCGCCCTGGCGCTGAGCCGCCGTCCGCCCGTCGTCGATCAGGACGATGACGACTGATCTCGAAGAGATCCTTACCGACATTCGCGCCTGTCGCGCCTGCGCCGGCGTGCTGCCGCACACGCCGCGCCCGGTGGTGCGGGTGTTTCCCGAGACGCGGTTGCTGATCTGCGGCCAGGCGCCGGGACGGCGGGTGCATGAAAGCGGCCTGCCGTTCACCGATCCGTCCGGCGACCGGCTGCGCGACTGGATGGGCGTGGATTACGAGACCTTCTACGCCGACCGCCGGATCGGCGTGGCGGCGCAGGCCTTCTGCTATCCCGGAACGGCGCCGAAGGGCGGCGACTATCCCCCGCCGACGCGGTGCGCCGACCTGTGGCGGCCGCAACTGATTGACGCCTTGCCGCGCATGGAGCTGACCCTGCTGGTCGGGGGCTATGCGCAGGCCTGGGCGTTGGGCCAGCGGGCCGGGCGCAACATGACCGAGACGGTGCGCGCTTGGCGCGACTATGCGCCGGACCTTCTGGTCCTGCCGCATCCGTCGTGGCGTAATACGGCCTGGCTGAGGAAGAACCCGTGGTTCGAGGCCGAGGTCGTTCCCTATCTGCGGGAACGAGTGCGGGGAATTCTGGCTTTCGCTGGTCGCGTCGACAGCGCGCAACAGGGTGTTCGATGAAACAGGGCCTGAAACGAACGGCGGCGAAGGCGTGCACGCTGATCCCGCTGGCCGCCGTCCTGGCGCTGTCGGCCTGCGCCACGCCTCATATCCAGCCGCCCTTGACCCCGCCACCCGGGTTTGTCGGGCCGCATGTCGAGGACAAGGCCCTGGTCATGTCGGACGGCGCCAGCCTTCCGCTTCTGCAATGGGGGCCTAAGGATAGGAAGCCCTGGGCGGTGATCGTCGCCCTGCACGGCATGAACGATCATGGGGCCAGCTTCCGCCTGGCCGGGCCGTGGTGGGCCGAGCAGGGGATCGAGACCTGGGCCTTCGACCAGCGCGGCTTCGGCGGCGCGCCGGGACGCGGCGTCTGGGCCGGTCAGCAGCGCATGACCGATGACGTGCGCGAGGCGGTGGCCATGGCGCGCGCCCGCTATCCCAACGCCGTCATCGCCGTGGTGGGCGAGAGCATGGGCGGCTCGGTCGCGGCGGCCGCCTTCGCCTCCGACAATCCGCCGGATGCGGACCGGGTCGTGCTGCTGTCGCCCGGCGTCTGGGGCTGGTCGTCGCAGGGGCCGTTCAACAGCGCGGCGATCATCCTGGCGGCGCGGGCGCTGGGCGACGTGGCGCTGGAGCCGCCGTCCTTCATCACGCGCGGCATACACGCCTCGTCCAACACGCTGGAGCTGGTGCGAAACGGCCGCGATCCCCGCAGCATACTGGCGACGCGGTTCGACACCATCTACGGCCTGGTCGATCTGATGGAGACCTCGGCGCAGAACCTGGGCCGCATTCGCGGCGACGCCCTCCTGATGTACGGCGCCAACGACGAGGTGGTGAAACGCAACCAAATGCGCGCGGCCCTGCGGCGCGCCCAGTCGGAAGGCGGGACGTTGCAGACCGCCTGGTATCCCCACAGCTGGCATCTGCTGGATCGCGATCTGGATGCGGAGATCGTCTATCGGGACGTGGTCGCCTGGCTGCGCGATCCCAAGGGGCCGCTTCCGTCCGGCGCGCCTGCGGTTCTGCCCCAGTTGGAGGCGCAGTCCAGCCGGCCCGGCCGCCACTCTTAACGCGACGTTTACCATCCAGGCGGCATTTTCTGCCTAGCGGGGCGTAGGCATCTCCCGTGAGTTTGGGGCGGGATCGCGTGGGCGGCTTTACGGCGGCGTTGCAGAAGTTCGGGATCGGCCGTCTGGCGGCGGTCCTCGGCGTCGCCGCCGGCGTGACCGCCGTGCTGGTCGCCGTCATGCTGCGCATGGGCCAGGCGCCCGACGCTCTGCTCTATTCCAACCTGGATTTGCGCGAGGCCGGCGAAATCACGGCCGCCCTGGACCAGGCCAACATCAAATATTCGTCCAAGGGCGACGGCTCGACCATCATGGTCAACCGCGACGAGGTGGGCACGGCGCGGATGCTGGTCGCCGGCAAGGGATTGGTGACGTCGGGCTCGGTCGGTTACGAGCTGTTCGACAACCAGTCGGTCCTGGGCCAGACCGAGTTCCAGCAGCAGCTGAACGAACAGCGCGCCCTGCAGGGTGAACTGTCGCGCACCATCATGTCGATGCGCGGCATCACCGCCGCCCGCGTCCACATCACCCTGCCGCGCCGCGAAATGTTCACCTCCGCCGCCGGAGAGCCGACCGCCGCCGTTCTGGTGGGCGTGGGCGGGCGTGATCTGAGCGGCGATCAGGTGCGGGCGATCCGCAACCTGGTGGCCTCTTCGGTGCCGAACCTGAAGCCCGACCGCGTAACCGTCGCCGATCAGAACAACCGCACTCTGGCGGCGGGCGGCGAAGACGGCTTCACCTCCGCCTCGGCCGAAGAGGCTAAGGGCAATACGGAGGCCCAGCTTCAGTCCCGCATCAAGGACATCGTGGAAGGCGTCGTCGGCGTCGGCGCCGCCCGCGTCCAGGTGACAGCCGACATCGACCACAGCCGCTCGACCACCCAGGAGCAGAAATTCGATCCCGACGGTCAGGTGGTGCGTTCGACCACCACCAACGGCTCCCAGTCCAGCGACACGACGGGCCAGCCGGACGGCGGGGTGACGGCGACCAACAACATCCCTGGCGGCGCCGCGCCCGCCACGACCCCGGCCGGTTCGACCAACGCCCAGAACGCCGAGACTACAAACTACGAAATCTCCAACACCACCACGACCACGACCAAGGAGCCGGGCGAGGTCAGGAAGCTGGCTGTCGCCGTCGCCGTGGACGGCAAGTGGACGCCCGCCAAGGACGGCAAGGGCGAGGCGACCTACGCCCCGCGCTCGGCCGAGGAGATCAACCAGATCAAGTCCCTGGTCGCCGCCGCCGCCGGCATCGACGAAAGCCGGGGCGATAAGATCGAGGTGATCAACGTCCGCTTCAACCACGACACCGGCATCGCCGGCGGTCTGGAGGGCGCCTCCTCGATGTTCGACTTCTCCAAGGACGACATCATGCGGGGCGTCGAACTGCTGGTCCTGCTGATCACCGGCGTCCTGCTGATCTTCTTCGTCCTGCGGCCGCTGCTGAAGACGGCGGCGGGCGGAACGAACCTGCCGGCGGTGGCGTCCCCGGCTGGCGTGCCGGTGACGGCGGTGACGACGACGGTGATCGGCCCGGACGGTCAGCCGCAACTGGTCCAGCTGCCGTCGCCCAGCGAGATGGAGCAGAAGATCGACATCGCCCGCATCGAAGGCCAGGTGAAGGCCTCCTCGGTCAAGAAGGTCGCCGACTTCGTCCAGTCGCATCCTGACGACGCGGCCGGCATCCTGCGGTCCTGGGTGGCGGAAGGCTGATGGCGAAGCTGGTCAACAAGAAGGCCTCGATCGAAGACGCCAACAAGCTGTCGGGCCCCGAAAAGGCGGCTGTCATCCTGCTGGCCCTTGGCGAGGAGCACACCGCCCTTTGGGAGCGGCTGGACGACGACGAGGTCAAGGAAATCTCCCAGGCCATGGCGACCCTGGGCAATGTCACGGCCGAAGCGGTCGAGGCGCTGTTGATCGAGTTCGTGTCGGGTCTGTCCGGCTCCGGTTCTGTGATGGGCAGCTATGAGCAGACGCAGCGACTGCTCAGCGCCTTCCTGCCAAAGGAGCGCGTCGATGGGCTGATGGAGGAAATCCGGGGTCCGGCCGGTCGCACCATGTGGGACAAGCTGGGCAATGTGAACGAGGCGGTGCTCGCCAACTATCTGAAGAACGAATACCCGCAGACCGTGGCGGTGATTCTGTCAAAGGTTCGCACCGATCACGCCGCCCGCGTCCTGACCAGCCTGCCCGAGGACTTCGCCCTGGAATGCGTGCAGCGGATGCTGCGCATGGAGCCGGTGCAGCGGGAAATCCTGGACAAGATCGAGGCCACCCTGCGCACCGAGTTCATGTCCAACCTGGCGCGCACATCCAAGCGCGACAGCCATGAGATGATGGCCGACATCTTCAACAGCTTCGACCGTCAGACCGAGGCGCGCTTCATCGGCGCGCTCGAGGAACGAAACCGCGAATCCGCCGAACGCATCCGCGCCCTGATGTTCGTGTTCGAGGACCTGTCCAAGCTGGATCCCGGCGGGGTGCAGACCCTGTTGCGCAGTGTGGACAAGGATTCGCTGGGTCTAGCGCTGAAAGGGGCGTCCGAAGGGCTGCGCGAGATGTTCTTCTCCAACATGTCCGAGCGCGCCTCCAAGATCATGCGCGAGGATATGGAGTCCATGGGCCCCGTGCGTTTGAAGGACGTGGACACCGCACAGATGGCCATGGTCCAGGTCGCCAAGGACCTGGCCGCCAAGGGCGACATCATGCTGGCCGGTCAGGGCGCCGACGACGAGTTGATCTACTGACATGAACGCCTCCGCCCAAGATCGGCGCCCCTTCGTCTTCGACACCGAGTTCGACGCAGACGGCGCCGTCGTGCGCCCCAGCGCCTGGACGCCGACCAAGCGCGCCTATCTGCCCGCCGAGGTGGACGCCCTGGTGGCGCAGGCGCGGCTGGAGGCCCGCCAGCAGGCGTTGAACGAGATCGAGAACATCCGCGCCATGGCCCTGACCAACATCGCCCAGGCGGCCGCGTCGGCCGTGCCGACCCTGCGGGCTGCGGCCCAGGCGCATCGCGAACAGTCGGCCGACCTGGCCCTGGCCGCCGCCCGCGCCATCGCCGGCGCGGCGCTGGATCGCTTTCCCCAGGCGCCGTTGAAGGCCGCGCTGGAAATGCTGGCGCAGGAGATCGACGCCTCGCCCCGTCTGGTGGTCCGCGCCTCGGGGCTGGACGAGACGTCGCGTGGCCTGATCGAACAGGCCTGCGCCGACAGCGGCTTCACCGGGGCTGTCGCCTTCCGTGAAGAGCCGGGCTTGCACGCCGCCGCCTTCCAGCTGGAATGGGCGGACGGTCGCGCCGACCATGATCCGCAAATGTCCGCCCAGCGCGTCGCCGAGGCCCTGACCGCCGCTCTGGCGGCCGAGGCCGGACACGCCGAAACCCTTTCCGTCGACCGGAGTATGTTCTGATGGCGTCCGACGACCTGGCCCTTGAGGAATTCTCCGCCCTGTCCGATCTGCCGCCGGTGGAAGATGCGGGCGAAAAGACGGCCGCCGATCTGGCCACCGTCTTCGACGTGCCAGTCAACATCTCGGCGGTGCTGGGCAAGTCGCACATGTCGGTGGCCCAGTTGCTGAAGCTGAACAAGGGGTCGGTGCTGGAGCTGGACCGCAAGGTCGGCGAGGCCATCGACATCTTCGTCAACAATCGCCTGATCGCGCGCGGCGAGGTCGTCGTTGTCGATGACCGGCTGGGCGTGACCATGACGGAAATCATCAAGAGCGAGGACAGCGGCGCCTGATCGGCGACGCGCTCGAAACAGGAATTAGAGGAGAAGAACGATGCGTCTTCTGGTGGTAGGCAGACTGAGCGGCCAGCTGGCTTCGGCGGTCAAGATGGCCATGGCGCACGGCGCCAAGGTCAATCACGTCGAGCGCGCCGATCAGGCGACCGAACAGTTGCGGCGCGGGCAGGGCGCCGACCTGCTCATGGTCGATTATCAGCTCGACATCGCCGCCCTGATCGCCGCCAACGAAGCGGAGCGGATCACCATTCCGGTGGTGGCCTTTGGCGTCGACGCCGACGCGCGTGAGGCCGCCGCCGCCATCAAGGCCGGGGCCAAGGAGTTCATTCCGCTTCCGCCCGACGCCGAACTGATCGCCGCCGTCCTGTCGGCCGTCGCCGACGACGAAAAGCCGATGATCTCGGCCGATCCGTCGATGAAGGCGGTGCTTCAACTGGCCGATCAGGTCGCCCGCTCGGAAGCCTCCATCCTGATCACCGGCGAAAGCGGCGTCGGCAAGGAGGTGATGGCGCGGTATCTGCACGAGCATTCGCGCCGATCGGAACGCCCCTTCATCAGCGTCAACTGCGCCGCCATCCCCGACAATCTGCTGGAATCCGAACTGTTCGGCCATGAGAAGGGCGCCTTCACCGGCGCCGTCGCGCGCCGGATCGGCAAGTTCGAAGAGGCCGACGGCGGCACCCTGCTGCTGGACGAAATCTCGGAGATGGACGCCCGGCTGCAGGCCAAGCTGCTGCGCGCCATCCAGGAGCGGGTCATCGACCGTGTCGGCGGCTCCAAGCCCGTCTCCGTCAACATCCGCATCATCGCCACCTCGAACCGCGACCTGTCCAAGGCCGTGGCGGAGGGCGTGTTCCGCGAAGACCTGCTCTATCGGCTGAACGTGGTGAACCTGCGCCTGCCGTCCCTGCGCGAACGGCCCGGCGACATCGGCGTGCTGGCCGATCACTTCATCAAGAAATACGCCGCCGCCAACGGCGTTCCGGTGCGCCCCATGTCGGCCGCCGCGCGACAGGCCATCGTCGCCCATCGCTGGCCTGGCAACGTTCGCGAACTGGAAAACGCCATGCACCGGGCGGTGCTGCTGGCGGTCGGGCCCGAGATCGACGTTGACGCCATCCGCCTGCCGGACGGTCAGCCCTTGGGCGGCATGGGCGCCGCCATGACGGCGGGCCAGGCCTATGAGGCGCCGCTGGGCGGGGTGGCCGCCCGCGCGGCCCAGGCCGCCGACGCGGTGACCCGCAGCTTCGTCGGACAGACGGTGGCGGCGATGGAGAAGACCCTGATCCTGGACACCCTGACCCACTGTCTGGGCAACCGCACCCATGCGGCCAACATCCTGGGGATATCCATCCGCACCCTGCGCAACAAGCTGAACGAATACGCCGACGAGGGCGCGGCCATCCCGGCGCCTCAGAGCGGGATTTCCGCCTCGGGCTATGCGGCCTGACGGATGGGCCGGGGTTTCGATCGCAGGACGTTGATCGGCGGCGTGGGCGCGATGACGCTCGTCGGCTGCTATCCGAAGCGCGAGAAGCCTCAGGCCGAGGACGACCAGCCGGAGTTTCTGCTGGCCGATCTGGAAGCGCGCCACGGCGGTCGGCTGGGCGTCGCGGCGCTCGACGTGGGCAGCCAGCGCCGCGTGTCCTGGCGCGGGCAGGAGCGGTTCCCCTTCTGCTCGACCTTCAAGGCCTTTCTGGCTGTCGCTATTCTGGAACGGGTGCAGCGCGACGAGGAGCAGCTGGACCGCGCCGTGCCTATCGTTCGCACCGACATGATCCCCCATGCCCCCGTGACCGAAAAGGCCATCGGCCGCACCCTGACCATCCGCGAGCTGATTCAGGCCGCCGTGGAGGTCAGCGACAATCCGGCCGCCAATATCCTGATCCGTGAAATGGGTGGAATCGCAGTATGGCGTTCGTGGTGGCCCACGTTCGGCGACACCACAACCCTGATCTCGCGCCTGGAGCCGGACCTGAACACCGCCCTGCCTGACGACCCGCGCGACACCTGCCTGCCGGATCAGAGCATCGCCAATATTCGCGAGTTGGCCTTTGGCGACCGGCTGATCCCGACCCACGATCAGATGATCCAGGGCTGGATGACGGCCTCGCCGACCGGCCCGAACCGCATCAAGGCTGGCGCGCCGCAGGGCTGGACCGTCGCCCACAAGACCGGCACGGGCGCGAATGGAACCGCCAACGATATCGGTGTAGCCTTCCCCCTGTCTGGCGCGCCGGTGATCCTGGCCACCTATTTCACCGGGGCGACGCAGGCGAGCGACGATCAACGCGACGCCGTGATCGCCGAGGCGACCCGTCGCGCCTTCAAGGCGTTGGGCCGTGACTGATACGCCCGTGATGATGAAGGACGGGATGGCGCGCCCCACCGGGCGCGATGTCTTGGGCTGGGTCAACCGCGGCGAAGTGCTGATGGCGGTCGGCGTGATCGGCGTGATCATGCTGCTGATCCTGCCGGTCCCGAAGATGCTGCTGGACCTGCTGCTGGCGATCTCGCTGGTCTCGTCCGTGCTGATCCTGATGACGGCCGTGATGATGAAGCGGCCGCTGGACTTCGCCATCTTTCCGACGGTGCTGCTGGTTTCAACCCTGTTCCGTCTGGGGCTGAACCTGGCGTCCACACGTCTGATCCTGACCCACGGCCAGGAGGGGCATGACGCCGCCGGTCAGGTCATCAACGCCTTCGGGCAGCTGATGATGGGCGGCAACTTCATCATCGGGGTGATTATCTTCGCCATCATCCTGGTGGTGAACTTCGTGGTCATCACCAAGGGTTCGACGCGGATCGCGGAAGTGTCCGCCCGCTTCACCCTGGACTCCATGCCGGGCAAGCAGATGGCCATCGACGCCGATCTGTCTTCGGGCTTGATCACCGAGGACCAGGCCAAGATCCGCCGCAAGGAGCTGGAACAGGAATCCACCTTCTTCGGGGCCATGGACGGCGCCTCAAAGTTCGTGCGCGGCGATGCGGTCGCCGGTCTGATCATAACCTTCATCAATGTGATCGGCGGAATCCTGATCGGCACGCTGCAGCACAAGATGGCCCTGCCGGACGCGGCCAACACCTATGTCCAGCTGACCATCGGCGACGGCTTGGTGACGCAGGTGCCGGCCATCATCATCTCCATCGCCGCCGGTTTCCTGGTGTCCAAGGCGGGCGTGGAGGGCACGGCCGACAAGGCCCTGGTGACGCAACTGGCCACCAACCCGGTATCGCTGGGCGTAGTGTCTGGGGCGGCCGGCCTGATCGGCCTGATCCCCGGCATGCCGCTGATCCCCTTCGCCGCCCTGGCCATCGGTTCGGGCTTCATGGCCTGGAAGCTGGGTCGCAACCGGCTGAAGCCTCAGCCGACCGAGGCCGAACGCGCCGCCGCCGAGGCCGCCGCCAAGCCCAAGGAGGATGTCGAGGAGCCGATCGCCAACATCCTGACCATCGACGAGGTCAAGATCGAGCTGGGCTATTCGCTGCTCAGCCTGATCAACGATCTGGAAGGCCGCCGGCTGACCGATCAGATCCGGGCCCTGCGCCGGTCGCTGGCCCAGGAATACGGCTTCGTCATCCCGCAGGTCCGCATCCTGGACAATATGCGCCTGCCGACCCAGGGCTACGCCATCCGCATCAAGGAGATGGAGAGCGGGGCGGGCGAGGTTCGGCTGGGCCATCTGATGGCGATGGACCCGTCGGGGCGTCAGGTGGAGCTGCCGGGGGAACACATGCGCGAGCCCGCCTTCGGCCTGCCCGCCACCTGGATCGAGGAAGGGCTGCGTGAAGAGGCGACTTTCCGGGGCTATACGCTGGTCGATCCCTCGACCGTGCTGACCACCCACCTGACTGAAATTCTCAAGGAGAACATGGCGGATCTGCTGTCCTACGCCGAGGTGCAGAAGCTGCTGAAGGACCTGGGGGCCGAAGAGAAGAAGCTGGTCGAGGAACTGGTCCCCAGCGTCGTCACCGTGACCACGCTGCAGCGCGTGCTTCAGGCCCTGCTGCGCGAGAAGGTGTCGATCCGCGACCTGCCTGCAATTCTGGAAGGTCTGGCCGAGGCCGCGCCGCACAGCGCGTCCGTCACCACTCTGGTCGAACACGTCCGCGCGCGCCTGGGTCGCCAGCTGTGCTGGCAGAACAAGGACGGGGAGGGCGCGCTGCCCATCGTCACCCTGTCGCCGGAGTGGGAGGCCGCCTTCGCCGAAAGCCTGATCGGCAATGGCGAGGACAAGCAACTGGCCATGGCCCCGTCGCGCCTGCAGGACTTCATCCGCGCCGTGCGCGATACGTTCGAGCGCATCGCCATGACGGGCGAGAACCCGGTCCTGCTGACCGGCCCCATGACCCGCCCCTATGTCCGCTCCATCATCGAACGGTTCCGGGGCCAGACGGTGGTCATGAGCCAGAACGAAATCCACCCCAAGGCGCGGTTGCGTACACTGGGGCAGGTGTGATCCGACGTCTTCGGCGGCGCCTCCAGATTGGCGTTTGACGCGAGCGCCTGCGGGTCTAAAGCTGCGCTATGATCCCCACTTCGCGACGCAGCCTTTTACGATTCAGAGACTTCGCGCGCACGCCGTCTCTGGCCCGCTCGATCTCGGCGATGCTTGTCCTGGCGTTCGCCCTGCTGATCGTGGTCAATGTGACCACCTTCGTGATGATCCAGCGCACGGCGGCGGTGAACGACACGATTGAGCATGCCCAGCAGATGCGCCGGGCCTCGCGCACGACCCTGATTGCCATGCTGAACGCTGAAACGGCCCAGCGCGGCTTCCTGCTGACCGGGCGCAGCGACTTCCTGGAGCCCTATCGCAAGGCGCAGTCCGAGATCGCGCCCGCCGTCGCCTTTCTGGACGAGGGCGCCGCGCGAGACCCCACGCTGAAGGCGCCGATCGACCGCATTCATGGGCTGGCCGATCAGAAATGGGGCGAGATGGAGAAGACCCTGACGCTGGCGCAGCAGGGTCGCATCGGTCAGTCGATCCAGTCGGTCCGTTCCGGCGAAGGCAAACGCTATATGGACGAACTGCGGGCGGCGGTGGACGACTTCGACAACATCAAGTCCCGACGCATCGCCGACCGTACTCTCAAGTCAGAACGATACGGCACGCTGACCGTGGTGATGAACGCGATCACGGGGCTTCTGGTGGTGGTTCTGGCGCTTCTGTCGGCCTGGATGGTTCGCCGCTACGTCGGCGAGATTCAGACCGCCCGCGCCACCCTGGACGCCGCCAACGCCAGTCTGGAGGACAAGGTCAAGGAACGGACCGGCGACCTGATGCGCGCCAACGAGGAAATCCAACGGTTCGCCTATATCGTCAGCCACGATCTTCGCGCGCCCCTTGTGAATGTCATGGGTTACACTTCGGAGCTGGAGCAGGCCGGCAAGGTGGTCGACAAGGCCATCGCCGATGCCGAGAAGACCCGCGCGGTCGACGCCGACGTGGTCATGGCCGTGCGCGAAGACATGCCCGAGGCCATCGGCTTCATCCGCGCCTCAACCGAAAAGATGGACCGTCTGATCAACGCCATCCTGAAGCTGTCGCGCGAGGGCCGCCGCAATCTGCTGCCTGAGACATTGGACATGACGGCCATGGCCGAGAACATCGCCAAGAGCGTCCACCACCAGACCGAGGCTTCCGGCGCCCGCATCGAGGTCCAGCCCTTGCCAGAAATCGAGAGCGACCGGATTTCGATGGAGCAGATCGTGGGCAATCTGATCGACAATGCGGTCAAATATCTGGACCACGGTCGGCCGGGCGAGATTGTCGTCTCGGGAGAGGATACGCCCGGCGGCTGGGTCGTCTATCGCATCGCCGACAATGGTCGGGGCATCGCGCCGCGCGACCACGAGCGAATTTTCGAACTGTTCCGTCGCTCTGGCAAACAGGACCGCTCGGGCGAGGGCTTGGGCCTGGCCTTTGTCCGCAACAGCGTTCGCCGGCTGGGCGGGACCATCGACGTCGAATCCGAGCTGGGTAAAGGCTCGACTTTCCTGCTGAAATTCCCCAAACGACTGATTGTAGCCGAACCTGGAGTCGCGTTGTGACGCATCCCGTCAAAATCATCATGGTCGAAGACGACCACGGTCACGCCAAGCTGATCGAAAAGAACATCCGTCGCGCGAATATCAATAACGAAATCAAGCATTTCGATGAAGGTGGCGCGGCGCTGGAGTATCTGTTCAGCGACGAAATCCTGGAGAACGGGCCGCTTCTGATCCTGCTGGACCTTAACCTGCCGGATATGTCGGGAACCGACATCCTGGAAAAGGTGAAGGGCAATGAACGGTTGCGCCGCGCGCCTGTGGTGGTTTTGACCACCACCGACGACAAGGTCGAGATTCAGCGGTGCTACGACCTGGGCTGCAATGTCTACATCACCAAGCCCGTCGATTATGAATCCTTCGCCGGCGCGATCCGCCAACTGGGCCTGTTCCTGTCGGTGATCCAGGCCCCGGAGATCGAGTGATCGCGGCCGACCAGCCCATTCGTCTGCTCTACATCGACGACGACCGGGGCCTGTCCCGGTTGGTCGAGAAGGAGTTGGCGCGTCACGGCTACGCTGTGACCTGCGCGCCCGATGGCGACGCCGGGCTGGAGCTGTTGCAGCAGCACGACTACGATGTTTGCGCGCTGGACCACTATATGCCGTCACGGGACGGGCTGGACGTGTTGCCGGACATCCTGGCGCTGACTGCGCCGCCGCCGGTCGTCTATGTCACCGGCGCCCAGGATGGGCGGATCGCCGTGGCCGCCCTTCGCGCCGGCGCCGCTGACTATGTCATCAAGGACGTGTCGGAGGACTTCACCTCCCTGCTGCGTGTGGCGCTGGAAGACTCCCTTTTGCGGCGGCGCCTGCAACGCGAGAACGATCTGGCGCAGGAAGAAATCCGTCTGGCGCGCGATCGGGCGGAGGCGATGCTGCGCGAGGTGAACCACCGCGTCGGCAATTCGCTGCAACTGGTGTCCAGCTTCATGTCGCTGCAGATGCGCCATGTGTCGGACCAGGGCGCCAAGGACGCGCTGCGGGAATCCCAGGCTCGGATCGAGGCCGTGGCTCACGTTCACCGCCGCCTCTACACGTCCGGCGACATGAGCCAGGTGGCCATGCACGAGTATCTGGAAGGGCTGATGGACGAACTATCGAAGTCCATTGGGCCGGACGACGGCTCGCCGCACCTGAAGCTGGAGGCCGCGCCCCTGTCGGTCACGACCGACCAGGCCGTATCCATCGGCGTTATCGTGACCGAATTGGTGACCAATGCGGTCAAATACGCCTATGCGCCGGGGCAGGGTGGCGAAATCCGCATCCGTATGGATCGCGAAGGGGATAGCCGCGTCGTCCTGACCGTCGAAGACGATGGGCCGGGCATGGGCGACGGTGCGCCCAAGGGCACGGGTCTGGGGGCCAAGATCATCTCGGCCATGGCGTCGGGCCTGCGTTCGGCGGTCGAGTTCGACGGCGCCCACAAGGGCGTGCGCGCCAGGCTGGCCTTCGACCTTTAGGGGTTGGCGTTATCATGCTGCAGTTCGGCGTTCGAAAACCCGCAACCGACTATCGCCATCGCGCCGTCGCCTTCGGCGTGGTGGAACGCGATGGCCTGATCGCCTGCGTGCGCGTGGAGCGAGCGACCGGCCCCTACTTCGACCTGCCGGGCGGTGGGGTGGACGTGGAGGAAACCGAGGTCGAGGCCCTGCGGCGCGAGTTTGTCGAGGAGACGGGTCTGACGATCACGCCGTTGAACCGCATCGCCGAGGCCAGCCAGTATTTCATACGGTCTACCGACGAGCCGCTGAACAATGTCGGCGGCTTCTGGACGGCGCGCGTCGTGGCGGAAGATCCGACCGCCAAATGCGAGGAAGATCACACTCTGGTTTGGTTGGACCCCACCTTCGCCCTGTCTCGGCTGCGCCACGATTCACACGCCTGGGCGGTGGCGGTCTGGCTGCGGCGCGCAAGCTGAGCCTTACGGAACTAGGCCTTTAAGATTTCGTTTTTTGATCAACGCGTGACGCCATACCGGCCGCGCAGGATCAGGAGACAAAGCATGGCCGATCATGATCGTATCGAAGGCGCCGCCAAGAACCTGGGCGGCAAGGTTAAGGAAGCCGCCGGCAAGGTGACCGGCGACACCAAGCTGCAGGCCGAGGGCAAGGCCGATCAGGTCGAAGGCAAGGTCCAGAACGCCGTCGGCGGCGTCAAGGACAGCCTGCGCGACAAGGACTGACCCCTAAGTCTACTCTTCACTGAATGCGCGAAACGCCGTCCGCGAAAGCGGGCGGCGTTTTCTTTGGGTCAGTCGGGCTTGTCGCCCCAAAGCGTCAGCGACAGGCCCTTCTTGTCCGCACCGTCCACGGGCCGGCATTCCGAACTGAAGCCTCCCTGGCTCGGACGGGGGCGACAGTCCATTTCCCGAAGGCCGGACGGCGCATTGATCGTTCGCGACTGCGGACCGCACTGGACCGCATAGGCGGAGCCGCCGGCGGACGCCTGCATCATCTGACAGTCGCCGGCCATGCCGGTGGGCCGCAACGCCTCGGGCAGGTTCGGTCCCATGGCTACAGCCAACTGCGCGTGCACCTCGGCCTGGCAGGCCTGCATCGGCGTGTCGCCGCGGACCAGGGGGCTGCACCGCGCTCGCTCGAACCCGAAGGGATCGGCCAGGCCCCAGGCCGGCACGGAATGCGATGCGGCGGGCTCAGGCGGCGCCGGCGCGGTCGCAGGCGCGGCGGTGGGCGTTTCCCACACCACCGTCGGCGCGGTCTGTTGCAGAAGCAGTAAGGCGAAGGCGGCGGCGATCATTGGTCGAACCCCTCGTACGGCGCTGTGCCCGTCGCTCCGTGCGCCGGCCTTACCTTGTCAGGGCGCGCATCGCCTTGTCCAGCCCGTCCAGCGTAAGCGGATACATCCGCTGGTCCATCACCTCGCGCAGCAGCCCGACCGAGGCGGTATAGCCCCAATAACGTTCCTGCACCGGATTTAGCCAGACCGACCGCTCCCATTGACCGCGCGCCCGCTTCATCCAGACCGCGCCGGCCTCCTCGTTCCAGTGCTCGACCGAGCCGCCGGGCATGGTGATTTCATAGGGGCCCATCGTCGCATCCCCGACGAAGATCGCACGCCAGTCGCCAGGGTATTTGTTCAGCACGTCCCAGGTCGGGATCCGTTCGGTATGGCGGCGGCGGTTGTCCTTCCAGACCCCCTCGTAGAGGCAGTTGTGAAAGTAGAAGAACTCCAGGTTCTTGAACTCGGTCTTGGCCGCGGAGAACAACTCCTCGACCATCTTGATATGGCCGTCCATCGAGCCGCCGATGTCCAGGAACAGCAGCACCTTGATCGTGTTGCGCCGTTCGGGCCGCATCTGGATGTCCAGCCAACCCTGACGCGCCGTGCCGTCGATGGTGCCGTCGATGTCCAGTTCGTCCGCCGCGCCCTGGCGCGCGAAGCGGCGCAGACGGCGCAGGGCGACCTTGATGTTGCGGGTGCCCAGTTCGACCGTGTCGTCCAGGTTCTTGAACTCGCGCTTCTCCCAGACCTTGACCGCCCGGCCATGCTTGCCCGGCCCGCCGATCCGCACCCCTTCGGGATTATAGCCGCCGTGTCCGAAGGGGCTGGTACCGCCCGTTCCGATCCATTTTGAGCCGCCGGAATGGCGTTCCTTCTGCTCCTCCAGCCGCTGTTTCAGCGTCTCCATCAGCTTGTCGAAGCCGCCCAGGGCCTCGATCTGAGCCTTCTCCTCGTCGGTCAGGTATTTTTCGTTCAGCAGCCGCAGCCAGTCTTCGGGAATGTCGGTGGTCAGGTCCTCTCCCGCGCCGACCGTCTCGATGCCCTTGAACACCGTGCCGAACACCTGATCGAAACGGTCATAGTGTTTCTCGTCCTTGACCAGAACCGCGCGCGACAGGTGATAAAAGGCCTCGACCTCTCGCCCCGCCAGATCGCGATCCATGGCCTCCATAAGATTGAGCCATTCCTTCATCGACACCGGAACCTTGGCGTCGCGCAGGGCGGAGAAGAAGGGCAGAAGCATTAGTCGGCGCCGGGCGCGGCGACATTGACTTGGGGCGCGGCGGTCGATTGGGCGGCACGACGCGCGGCGAGTTCAGGTTCCAGGATCGTCGTAATCCAGAAGCTGTCGAAGACGCCGCTTCTGCCCGCCGTGCCTGGCGGAGAGGAAAAGCGGTACTTGACGGCCCATCCATCGATTACCCCGACCGTCGCCTGCTCGTAGCTGTCAGGTGTTTCGAAACCGATCGTCTTGTGTTCGGGGATTTCACGGCCTGGAAGCTCGAACATTGGGCGGCTGCGAGACAGGTCCGCCGGGCGAGCGCCGCGATAACGCGCTTGGATCGCGAGAGCGGCGGTGGCGGCTTCCTCCGCCGTCGTCCCTGTGCTGCGCGTCAAATATAGGGTGCGAATATCGCTTATGGTTTGGGTCGAACAGCCGACGTCGTCTCCGCGCTGTGCACTGGGATAGACATGAACGGCGTTCACTGTCTTGCCTGGATTGAGCACGCACCGATATCCACTGGCCTTGTGACGCAGAATGATCGCGCCGCCAGCCGTTGCGCTTTCGTTGTCGAACAGGTCGGAGGCGCCGGCGGCGGAAAGCAAACGGTCGCCTTCCGCGACGGCCGCTCGGGCGGCGCCTTCGTCCGAAGTGGGGGCGGCTTGCAAAGCAAGCATCAGCGAAAGGACAAGGGTGTGCATTCAGCGTGGCTTTGAATGGTGTGTCGGGCGACCACAGAACCATTTGCTGCGGTAGGCGTCTACCTATCCGCGTCGCAAGATGAACTCGCGGTCGCGCCAGGCGCCGACGGGATAGTCGTATTCGCCGACCTTTTCGAAGCCGTGGGCGGCGTAGAGGCGCCGGGCCCTATCATTGCCGCTCCAGACGCCGATCCACAGCGGGCCGGAGGTGTTGGCCTGCATCCAGTCCAGCGCCAGGGTCAGCAGGGCCGTGCCCAGGCCCAGGCCTTGCGCCGATTTGGCGACATAGAGGCGGCGAAGCTCCAGATCGCCGCTCTTAGCCTCGGCATGCGGCAGGCCGTTGGGACCGGCGTTGGCGAAGGCCAGCAGTTCGCCGGCCCGCTCGGCCACCCACCAGGCGCAGCCCGGCTCGGCCAGCTTCGTTAACGTCGGCTCCAGTCCGAAACTGGCGTCGAGAAAGGCGGTCAGATCCGTAGGCGGATAGGGGATGCCGAACCCGCTGACGAAGGTGTCCACGAAGGTCTGGCGGCCCAGGGCCCCCAGCGCGGCGGCGTCGTCAGGGCGGGCAGGGCGGATCACGGGCGCGGTCATGGTCCGCTCTTAGAGGGCAAGGGTCAGAGACCGTCCAGCGCGATCTTGCCGATGGTCGCGCCGCTCTCCAGCCGACGATGGCCGTCCAGAAGGGTTTCGACCGAGAGCGGTCCCAGGTTCTCGGTCAAGGTGGTGCGGACCGCGCCAGCGTCGACCAGGCGCGAAACCTCGGTCAGGATTTCGTGCTGCCGGATCATGTCCGGGGTCTGCTGGACCGGCCGGGTGAACATGAACTCCCAGACGAAGCCGGCGGCCTTGGGTTTCAGCAGTTCCACCGGCAAGCCCTTAAAGTCGTCGATGGCGCCGATCACCCCTTGCGCCGCAACCGCGCGGGCCAGGGCCTCGAAATGGGATTGGGTGTGGGTCAGGGCGGCGATGTAGCGGGGCGCGCGCTCGCCGGCGGCGGCCAAGGCCTCGTCGATCGCGCCGGAATGGTCGATGACGGCATGGGCGCCCAGGCCCAGGCACCATTGGCGGGTGTCGGGGCGCGAGGCGGTGGCCACGACGCGCAGCCGGGTCGTCGCCCGTGCGATCTGGATCAGGGCTGAACCCACGCCGCCCGCGCCGCCGACGATCAGCAGGGTCTCGTCCTCGTCGGCCCCGGCCTTCATCCGGTCGAACAGCAGCTCCCAGGCCGTGATGGCGGTCAGGGGCAGGGCGGCGGCTTCTGGGAACGTCAGGGATGTCGGCTTAGGTCCCACGATCCGCTCATCCACCGCTTGGCGTTCGGCGTTGGAGCCGGGACGGTCGATCTGGCCGGCGTAGAAGACCGCGTCTCCGACCTTGAACAGGCTGGCCTTTTCGCCGACGCCGATCACCACGCCTGCCGCGTCATAGCCCAGGATGCTGGTCTGGCCGCCCTCGGGCTGACGGCTGTTTCGGACCTTGGCGTCGACCGGGTTCAGGCTGACGGCCTTGACCTGAACCAGCAGGTCCCAGGGACGTAACGTCGGCTCGGGCGCGTCGAAAGCGATCAGGGCGGCGGGGTCGGTCGCGGGGCGGGGTCCGGTCGTGCCGATGGCCTTCATGATGGGCTCCTGAGGCTTGGTTCGTCGTCATCCAGATCGGTTTGCAAAACGCCCGGCGCAAGGCGCATCGGCGAAATCACCGCCCGCAAGACCGACCTGCCGATGTCGCCGTTCCGGAGGTCGCGCGACCCAGGTGTTCAGGCGAGGTTGTGTCGGCGCGCGAGGGGGGCTACGACCTTGAAGGATCAGGCCGTTCTGCGGTCGCACATGTCACGTGCTTGGGGAGGACTGAGGACGTTCAAAGCCTTGAAACCAAAGGCCCGTCCGCTCGTCATGTCTGTCCCCGCCTTGTCCCTCGATTCGACCGAACCGTCCGTGGTTCCACCCGCCTCGCCCTCCGTCGGCGGCCTGGTCGCGACCCGTCCCGGCGCAATCATCCTGACCCGTCATGGCGAGCCGGCCCTGTCGCGCAAATGCCTGATCACCGCGCGACAATACGGCGACTGGTGGGCGAAATATGAGATTGGCGGCCTCTTGGCCGGCCAGACGCCGCCCGCCGAGCTGGTCGCTGCGGCCCAGGGCGCGGGGGCCATCTACGCCTCCACCCGCCAGCGCGCCCAGGAGACCGCCGCCGCCGTCTCGGCAGGGCGTGAGGTGCTGTCGGACGTCA
Organism: Brevundimonas sp. EYE_349; assembly: GCF_023147505.1. Lineage (GTDB taxonomy): Bacteria > Pseudomonadota > Alphaproteobacteria > Caulobacterales > Caulobacteraceae > Brevundimonas. Next base: position 34,962 of record NZ_JAHXPB010000004.1, read on the forward strand.
TGTTCATCGAGGCGCCGCTGCCGCCGCCGCCGGTGCCGGAATGGATCAAGCTGTCGCCCAAATGGTGGGGCGTGGTGTCGCGGTTCTGGTGGCACGCTTTCGACCACCACGATGGCCAGGAGACCCGCGCCCAAGCCGAGGCCCGCGCCGACCAGGCGGCCCGGAAGCTGATCGCCCGCGCCGAAAGCGGCCAGGACGTGCTGGTTTTCGCCCACGGCTATTTCAACCACATGGTCGGCCGTGCGCTGAAGGGCGACGGCTGGAAACTGGTCCAGAACCAAGGCTTCAAATACTGGTCACAGCGTCGCTACGAGAAGCGATAGCCGCTTCTGCCGTTGAAGCGTGGGGCGACCCCCTCTAGGGTCCGCGCCATGACCGACGCCGCCCCCGCCATCCCCGCCGACCTCAGTTTCGAAGACGCCCTGCAGCGGCTGGAGACCATCGTGTCCCGCCTGGAATCCGGCCAGGCCCCGCTGGAGGAATCCATCGCACTGTATGAGGAGGGTGCGCGGCTGAAGGCGCACTGCGAGGCGCGGCTGAAGGCCGCCCAGCTTCGCGTCGAGAAGATCGTCGTCGGGCCGGACGGGCAGGCGCAGGGCGCCGAGCCCGTGTCTTTCGAATGAGCAGGGCCACCGAAACCATCGGTTTTGACGACTTTCAGAAAGTCGACATCCGCGTGGGCCGGATCGTGAAGGCCGACGCCTTCCCGGAGGCGCGCAAACCGGCTTTTAAACTGAAGATCGACTTCGGACCCGAGATCGGCGTCAAGACATCCTCGGCCCAGATCACGCACCACTACACCCTGGAACAGCTGGCAGGCCGGATGGTCGCAGCCGTCGTCAACTTTCCGTCGCGTCAGATCGGGCCTGTGAAGTCCGAAGTTCTGACCCTGGGTTTTCCCGATGCGCAGGGCGAGGTCGTGCTGGTGGGCGTGGATCGTGAACTTCCTTTAGGCGGACGTCTGTTTTGACCCATGTGATCGCTGCGAACTCGCCCGAGCAGGCCGTTATTGATCGTGTGGCCGAGGTCGCCGATCTGGTCACGGTCGCGCTGGACGAACTGCTGCCGCGCGCGGAAGGCCCGGAATCGCGCCTCACCGAGGCGATGCGCTACGCCGCCCTGGGGCCGGGCAAGCGGCTGCGTCCGTTCTTTGCGCTGGAGGCGGCGCGCCTGTTCGATATCGACGAACGGTCGGTGCTGCGGGCCGCCTGCGCCCTGGAATGCGTTCACGCCTACAGCCTGGTCCACGACGACTTGCCGTGCATGGACGACGACGACGTGCGGCGTGGCCGCCCGACCGTCCACCGCGCCTATGACGAGGCGACGGCGGTGCTGGCGGGAGATGCGTTGCAGACGGCGGCGTTCGACATCCTGCTGCATGAGGACACGCATGAGGATGCGGCCGTCCGATGCGAACTGGCGGCGCGGCTGTCTCTGGCCTCGGGTGCGCGCGGCATGGCGGGCGGTCAGATGATCGACCTGTTGGGCGTGCGCGACGACCTGGGCGGGGTGGCGCGGATGCAGCGGTTGAAGACCGGCGCCCTGTTCGCCTATGCGTTCGAGATTCCGCTGATCATCGCCGGCGCCACGGCCCAGCATCAGCACGCCCTGATCAGCTTCTCGCACGATGTAGGTCTGGCCTATCAGATCGTCGACGACCTGCTGGATGTCGAAGGATCGCCCGAGGAAATGGGCAAGGCGGCCGGCGGCAAGGACGCAGCCCTGGGTAAGACCAACTTCGTCACCCTGCTGGGTGTCGAGGCGGCGCGACAACGGGTCGCGCATCTGGCCGATCAGGCGCGCGCCCATCTGGAGCCGTTCGGCCACGAGGCCGAAATCCTCAAGGCCAGCGTGGACTTTGTGTTAAAGCGCCGGGCCTGATAGAAAAGCTGACCCGCGAACGCGGGTTACGACAAGAAGACCATCAAGGTTCCGCCCATGCCCGACACCCCCCTGCTCGACACCGTCAAGATTCCCGCCGATATGCGGGGCTTCGACATCGCCCAGCTGAAACAGCTGGCCGAGGAGGTTCGGGCCGAGACCATCGACGCGGTGTCCGTCACCGGCGGGCATCTGGGCGCGGGGCTGGGGGTGGTCGAACTGACCACGGCGCTTCACCATGTGTTCGAGACGCCCAAGGACATCCTGATCTGGGACGTCGGGCACCAATGCTATCCGCACAAGATCCTGACGGGGCGACGCGACCGCATCCGCACCCTGCGTCAGGGCGGCGGCCTGTCGGGCTTCACCAAACGCAGCGAGAGCGAATACGACCCGTTCGGCGCGGCCCACGCCTCGACCTCCATCAGCGCCGCTCTGGGCTTCGCCGCCGCGCGCGACCAGAAGGGCGAAAAGAACCGCGTCGTGGCCGTGATCGGCGACGGTTCCATGTCGGCCGGCATGGCCTATGAGGCGATGAACAACGCCGCCGAGGCGACCAATGGCCAGTTGATGGTCATTCTGAACGACAACGACATGTCGATCGCGCCCCCGGTCGGCGGAATGAGCGCCTATCTGGCCGGTCTGGTGTCGGGCGGCGCCTATCAGAACGTGCGACGGTTGGGCAAGTCGGTGGCTCAGCACCTGCCGCGCCCCTTCCGGAAGGCGGCCAAGAAGGCCGAGGAATATGCGCGCGGCATGGTGACCGGCGGCACCTTCTTCGAAGAGCTGGGCTTCTATTATGTCGGGCCGATCGACGGCCATGACATGGACAATCTGGTGCCTATCCTGAAGAAGGCGGCCGCCATCGAGGACCGGCCCGTTCTGGTCCATGTCGTGACGCAGAAGGGCAAGGGCTATGCGCCTGCCGAATCCAGCGCCGACAAGCTGCACGCCGTGGTCAAGTTCGACGTGGTGTCGGGCAAACAGGCCAAGGCCATCTCCAACGCCCCCAGCTACACCAAGGTGTTCGGGACCGAGCTGATCAAACACGCCAAGGTCGATCCGACCGTGGTGGCGATTACCGCCGCCATGCCGTCAGGCACCGGTCTGGACCTGTTCGGTCAGGCCTTCCCCGAGCGGACCTATGACGTGGGCATCGCCGAACAGCACGCCGTGACCTTTGCGGCGGGTCTGGCGGCGGACGGGATGAAGCCGGTCTGCGCCATCTATTCGACCTTCCTGCAGCGCGGTTACGACCAGGTGGTCCACGACGTGGCGATCCAGTCGCTGCCCGTGCGGTTCGCCATGGACCGGGCCGGTCTGGTGGGCGCGGACGGATCGACCCACGCCGGATCGTTCGACATCGGCTTCATGGGGGCGCTGCCCGGCATGGTGCTGATGGCGGCGGCGGACGAGGCCGAACTGGCGGCGATGATCTCGACGTCCCTGGCCATCGACGACCGCCCCAGCGCCTTCCGCTATCCGCGCGGCGACGGCGTGGGCGTGGAAATCCCGGAACTGGCCGCTCCGCTGGAGATCGGCAAGGGCCGGATCGTGCGCGAGGGGACCTCGGTCGCCATCCTGTCGCTGGGCACCCGTCTGCAGGAATCGCTGAAGGCGGCGGACCTGCTGGCGGCCAGGGGCGTGTCGGCGACCGTCGCCGACGCCCGCTTCGCCAAGCCGCTGGACGCCGACCTGATCCTGCGTTTGGCGCGCGAGCACGAATGCCTGATCACGGTGGAGGAGGGCGCCATGGGCGGCTTCGGCGCCTTCGTGTTGCAACTGCTGGCCGAGAAGGGCGCTCTGGATCGCGGCTTGAAGGTTCGCACCCTCAACCTGCCGGATATCTTCCAGGATCAGGATGCGCCGGCCGTCATGTACGCCAAGGCGGGGCTGAACGCAGAACATATCGCGGCGGCGTCCTTGACAGCCCTGGGTATCGAAACGCCACGCGCCGCCAGGGCCTGAGGCGGTCTTAGGCGCGGTCGCGAATCCGCATTCCGCCCGGCCCCTTGCTCTCGACCTCGAACCGGCCCGTGGCGCGGATCAGGTCGGACAGTTTGGCGTAGCCATAGGTGCGCTGATCGAAGTCGGGGTAGGCGTTGCGCAGCCGATTGCCGATAGCCCCGGCCAGAACCCAGCCGTCGCCGTCCTCGTCCAGGTCGGCGATGACCGAGGCGATCAGGCGTGTCGCCTCGCTGGGCTTGCGCTTGGCCGGCGCCGGTTCGGCGGCGGCCTTTTTGCTGGCGTCCTCGTTCGGCTCGGCCTGGGTGGTCAGGTTCTCGGTGTAGATGAAGCGCGTGCAGGCCTGGCGGAAACTTTCCGGCGTCTTCTGTTCGCCAAACCCATAGACGTCCACGCCTTCCTCTCGGATGCGCGCCGCCAGACGGGTGAAGTCGGAATCCGACGACACCAGGCAGAAGCCGTCGAACCGCCCCGAGTGCAACAGGTCCATGGCGTCGATCACCAGGGCGATGTCGCCGGAGTTCTTGCCCTTGGTGTTGGCGAAGTTCTGCTGCGGCTGGATGGCCCAGCGCGCCAGCACCTTGGTCCAGCCGGCGATCTGCGGACTGGAAAAATCGCCATACACGCGACGCGCCGAGGCTTCGCCCAGGGTGGCGATCTCGGTGAACAGCGCCTCGGCGATGCGGGACGAGGCGTTTTCCGCGTCGATCAGCACGGCGAGGCGCGCGGGCTTTCCATTGGCCATGACGGCCTCCTTGGCGGGTTAGAGTTGGCCCATCGTATTGTCGTGGTCCACGGCCTGCTTCTTCAGCCAGCCGACGAAGGTGGTGGTGCTGGGCGAGGGCGGGCGGTCGCGGGGTTGAACGACATAATAGGCGAAACCCACGGCTTCCGAGCCATCGGGGAAGGGGGCGATCAGACGACCGGACGCCAGGTCCGCCTGGGCCAGGGTGCGTTTCGCCAGGGCCACGCCGCGACCGGCGATGGCCGCCTCGATCAACAGGCCCGACTGGTTGAAGCGCGAGCCCCGGCGCGGATCGGGATGGCGCACGCCGCGCGCCTTCAGCCACATGGCCCAGTCCGGGCGGCTGGGGTCGCCGTCGTTGGACATGTCGTGCAGCAAGGTGTGGCGGATCAGGTCGGCGGGCCTCCGAATCGGGTGTTCGCCGTCCATGAGCGACGGAGCGCAGACGGGCAGGACCGTCTCGGTCATCAGCCGATCGACGGTCAGGCCGGGATAGTCGCCGGGACCATAGCGGACGGCCAGGTCGATCTTGCCCTCCGATAGATCCGCCGTCTCCATGTCGGCGGAAATCCACAGTTCAATCTCGGGATGGGCGGTGTGGAAGGCGTCCATGCGCGGCATCAGCCATTTGGAGGCGAAGCCCGGCGCCACGCTGATCGACACCTGCTTCCTGCGCGGCGGCTCGCGCAGCAGGGCCGAGGCGTCCATCAGCCGTTCGAAACCTTCGCGCAGCAGCGGCACGGAGGATCGGCCGAGATCGGTCAACTGAAGCCCGCGCGCCTCGCGCACGAACAGGGGGCCGCCCACGATGTCCTCCAACAGCCGGATCTGCTGACTGACGGCGCCCGGCGTCACCGACAGTTCGTCGGCGGCGCGCGAGAAGTTCAGGTGACGCGCGGCGGCCTCGAAGGCGCGCAGGGCGTTGAGCGGGAGCAGGGAACGGGCCATCGCCGTTAGAAATCCTATCAGCGAGACAAAGGCAATCTGGTTTGCGGGCGTCGGCGATGACGTCGAAGGTTCCAATCCAGAGTTTGCGCCTGAAACCGGCGCTTTTCCTTATCGATCGCTCCGGAAAGCCAGACGATGCGTGTCTTTCTCGCCTCCATTCCGCTGGAGGCCGCCAAAATCGTGATCATCGGCGGCGGGGAGCCGGCGTTGGCCAAGCTGCGGCTGTTCCTCAACGGCCCGGCCGAGGTCCGGTGGTTCGCGCCCGATGGCGCGCCCGAGGCCATCGAGACGCCGCAGGGGGCGCCGACGCCGGTCCTTCGCACGCCGGAAGTCGAGGATTTGGCGGACGCGCGGCTGGTGTTCATCGCCCTGAGTGATCTGGATAAGGTCCGGCGGCTGGCGGACCTGGCGCGGACTGCGGGGGCGCAGGTCAATGTGGTGGACCAGCCTGCTCTAAGCGATTTCCAGACCCCGGCCCTGATCGACCGGGACGAGGTGGTGGTCGGCGTGGCGACGGGCGGTTCGGCGCCGATCCTGGCCCGGGATATCCGCACGGCCATCGAGAATGTGCTGCCTGCGGGTCTGGCCAATGTGGCGCGGATGGCGCGCGAGCTGCGCGACACGGTCAAGGCCAGCGTGCCGGATTTCATGGCGCGGCGGCGGTTTTGGGAGAAGGCGTTCCGGGGACCGGCGGCCGATCTGGCGGCGGCCGGACGAACGGCAGAGGCGCGGCGTGAGATGCTGCGCCTGCTGAACGTGGCGGCGCCGGAACAGGGCGTGGTCCATATCGTCGGCGCGGGACCGGGCGACCCGGAGCTTCTGACGCTGAAGGCGCTGCGGGTGCTGCAGGACGCCGACGTCATCATCCACGACCGGCTGGTGCCGGAGGCGGTGCTGGATCGGGCGCGGCGCGACGCCAAACGTCTGTATGTCGGCAAGGCGCGCGGCGACCATTCCGTGCCGCAGGACCAGATCGAGGCCCTGATGATCGCCGAGGCTCGCGCCGGTCATCGGGTCGTGCGGCTGAAGGGCGGCGATCCCTTCGTCTTCGGACGCGGCGGCGAGGAGCTTGAGGCTATGCGGTCGGCGGGCGTGGCGGTCTTTGTCGTGCCCGGCGTGACGGCGGCCCTGGCCTGCGCGGCGTCTGCGGGCATTCCCCTGACCCACCGCGATCACGCCCAGGCGGTGACCTTCGTGACGGCGCAGGGCAAGGTCGGCGGCGTGGACGCCGACTGGTCGCGCCTGGCCGCGCCGAACCACACCTTGGCCATCTATATGGGAACGGACCGCGCCGAGGAGACGGCGTCCAAGCTGATGGCGGCAGGGCGTGCGGGCTCAACGCCTGTGGCCGTGGTCGAGAACGGCAGCCGCCCGGATGAGAGGGTTCTGATGGGGCGGCTGGATGGGCTGGGCGCGCTGGTTCGGGGCGCTGATCTGACGGGACCGGCCTTGGTGTTCGTCGGTGAGACGGCGGCCTTTTCGGCGGCGCAGGCGGATATTTCGGAGGCGGCGGCATGAAGGTCGTGACCGCGAACCGCCTGTCGGACGGCCGCGTCATCTATGCGGGTGTGGACAATCAGCCTGTCGGTCATATCGATCAGGCGTCGGTGCTGGATGATGCTGCGGCGGAGATCGTGCTGGCCGAGGTGGCCGGGCGGCCCGATGTCTTTGTGAATCCCTATCTGTTCGAGGTCAGCGACCGCACGCCCTCGGGCCGCGACCGGTTGAAGGAGCGCATCCGCTCTGCCGGACCGACCGTGGGGCACAGCGTCGTGGGAGGCGTGGGCTGATGTATCGCTATGACGAGTTCGACCACGCCCTGGTGCGCGAACGGGTCGAGGAGTTTTCCGATCAGGTGGCGCGCCGCGCGTCCGGCGCCCTGACCGAGGACGAGTTCAAGCCGCTGCGGCTGATGAACGGCGTCTATCTGCAATTGCACGCCTATATGCTGCGGGTCGCCATTCCCTATGGAACGTTCAGCAGTCGCCAGATGCGGCGGCTGGCCCACATCGCCCGCACCTATGACAAGGGCTATGGCCATTTCACCACGCGGTGCAACATCCAGTACAACTGGCCGGCCCTGACAGACCTGCCGGCGATCCTGAGCGATCTGGCCGAGGTCGAGATGCACGCCATCCAGACCAGCGGCAACTGTATCCGCAACACCACGACCGACGTGTTCGCCGGCGTCGCCGACGACGAGATCGAAGACCCGCGTCCCTGGTGCGAGATCATCCGCCAGTGGTCGACCATCCATCCGGAGTTTTCCTTCCTGCCGCGCAAGTTCAAGATCGCGGTGATCGGCGCCGAGAAGGATCGGGCGGCGATCCGCACCCACGATGTCGGCCTGCAGATCGTGAAGGGCGAGGACGGCGGCACGGCCTTCCGCGTCTTCGTGGGCGGCGGGCAGGGGCGCCTGCCCCATATCGCGCAGGAGATCGCGGCGGCGGTGCCGGCGGCGCACCTGCTGGCCTATCTGACCGCCATCCTGCGGGCATGGAACCTGCTGGGGCGACGCGACAATATCCACAAGGCGCGGATCAAGATCCTGGTCGCCTCCTTGGGGATCGACGTCTTCCGCGAGGAGGTGGACAGACACTACGCCACCCTGCGCCACGAAGACCTGCGCGTGCCCGAAGACGAGGTCGCGCGCATCCAGGCCTATTTCGCCGCGCCGCCCTTCGCCGATCTGCCCAAGGTCAGCGCCCCGTACGACCGCGCCCTGCTGGCCGATCCCGACTTCGCCCGATTCGCCCGCAACAATGTGCGCCGTCATCGCCAGTCGGGCTACGCCTCGGTGGTGGTGTCGCTGAAGCCGGTCGGCGGGGTGCCTGGCGACATCACGGCGGACCAGATGGACGCCGTGGCGGATCTGGCCGAGCGCTATTCGTTCGACGAGCTGCGCGCCGCCTATGAGCAGAACCTGGTCCTGCCGCATGTGAAGCTGGACGACGTGCCTACCGTGTGGCGGGCCCTGCATGAGGCGGGTTTGGCGACGGCCAACGCGGACCTGGCGACCGACGTCATCGCCTGCCCCGGACTGGACTATTGCAGCCTGGCCAACGCCCGATCGATTCCGGTCGCCCAGGCCCTGTCGAAACGGTTGGCGGACCTGGACTATCAGGAAGCGCTGGGGCCGGTGCGCATCAATATGAGCGGCTGCATCAACGCCTGCGGTCATCACCACGTCGGCCACATCGGCGTGCTGGGCGTCGATCGCAAGGGCGAGGAATACTACCAGATCACCGTCGGCGGCTCGCCCGACGAACAGGCGGCGCTGGGCGATATCGTAGGCAAGAGCTTGCCGTTCGAAGAAGTGGCGCCCGCCATTCAGCGGACGCTGGACCGCTATCTGCAAATCCGCGCGGACGGCGAGCGGTTCATCGACACGGTGCGCCGCGTCGGTCCCGACCCCTTCCGCGACGCCATCTATGAGACGCTCGATGCTGCAAACGCTTGAAGGGATTCAGAACGGGTTGCGGCTGTCGGTCACGACGCCGCTTGAAGAGGTCGAGGCGGCGGTTGTGACCGAGGATGTGCTGGTGTTGGAGTTCGACGCCTTTCGCGACGGGCGCGGCTTCTCGCTGGCGGCGGTGCTGCGCGAGCGGGGATACGCCGGGCGGTTGATCGCTGCGGGCAAGGTGCTGCCCGATCAGGCGCGCCACCTGCGGCGCTCTGGCTTCGATGCGGTGGAGCTGGCGCTGGGCGCCGATGCAGCGGCCTGGGCGCGGATGGATCAGGCGTTCAGCGGCGCCTATCAGCCCGCCGTCGATCCTGCGCCGACCATCTGGCGGCGACGCCGCGCGGCGTCGAACGACCGTGACCTGGAGGCGCTGGCTGATCGGCTGAACCGCGAGACCGAGGGCAAGTCGGCGCCTCAAATCGTCAAGGCGGCGCTGGATCCTGCGCTCGGACTGCGCGTGGGAACAATCTCGTCCTTTGGGGCGGAATCGGCGGCCCTGCTGCACATCGTCGCCGATGAACGGCCCGAGACGCCAGTTGTGTTTCTCGAGACGGGGCAGCATTTCCTGCAAACCCTGTCCTACCGCACCCAACTGACCAAGGCGCTGGGCCTCACCGACGTGCGGCTGGTCACGCCCGATGCGAACGAGAAGGCGACGCTGGATGCGCGCGACGACCTGTGGCGCACCGACGCCGACGCCTGCTGCGACCTGAGAAAGGTGCGGCCGCTGGCGCGGGCCACGGCGGGGTTCAACGCGATCATCACCGGCCGCAAACGTTATCAGGCCGTGACGCGGGCGCGGCTGAAGCCGTTCGAGGTGCTGGATGGCGTGCTGCGCATCAACCCGCTGGCGAACTGGGACGCCGACGATGTCGAGGCGTGGCTGGCCGATAACGACCTTCCGCGCCATCCGCTGGTCGAGCAGGGATATGCCTCGATCGGGTGCTGGCCGTGCACGCGGGCGGTCCAGACCGGCGAGGACGCGCGCGCCGGGCGTTGGTCGGGTATGGACAAGGTCGAGTGCGGCATCCACCTAGGCAAACGTCAGGCCGCCGCCTGATCCGACCTTTTCTCGACCTCGCCTGAAAGCTTCAACGTGTCCGTCACGCCTACCGTCATCGACCTGATCGGCCATACGCCGCTGGTGCGCCTGAACCGCCTGTCCGACCAGACGGGGTGCGAAATTCTGGGCAAGGCCGAGTTCTTGAACCCGGGCGGCTCGATCAAGGACCGCGCCGCCCTGTCCATCGTTCAGACCGCGCGGGCGTCGGGTGCGCTGAAACCTGGTGGAACCATTGTCGAGGGCACGGCCGGCAACACCGGCATCGGCCTGGCCATGGTCGGGGCGGCCTTGGGCCACCCGGTGGTGATCGTCATTCCCCGCACCCAGTCGGAAGAGAAGAAGTCCGCCATCCGTTCGCTGGGCGCGCGCCTGGTCGAGGTGGACGCCGCGCCCTTTTCCAGCCCCAACCATTTCGTCCACTATTCCGGTCGTCTGGCGAGCGAACTGAACGACAGCGAGGAAGCCGGGGCCGTCTGGGCCAATCAGTTCGACAACACGGCCAATCGCGACGCCCACTATCAGACGACGGGACCGGAAATCTGGGACCAGACGGAGGGGCGCGTGGACGCCTTTGTTTCAGCGGTGGGGTCTGGCGGCACGATCGCGGGCGTTTCGGCCTATCTGCGCGAGAAGAAGCCCGATGTGACCATCGCCCTGGCCGATCCGGCGGGCGCGGCCATGTTCAACTGGTTCAACAAGGGCGAGATGACCGGCGAGGGATCGTCGATCACCGAAGGCATCGGCGTCGCTCGGATCACCGGCAATCTGGCAGGGTTCCGACCCGATCACGCCTATCGGATCGAGGACGCCGAGTTCCTGCCGATCCTGTTTGATCTGGTGAAGCACGAGGGCCTGTCGCTAGGCGGGTCGGCGGGCGTGAATATCGCCGGGGCCGTGCGTCTGGCGCGCGAGATCGGGCCGGGCAAGACCATCGTCACCTGCCTGTGCGATCCCGGCTCGCGCTATGCGTCCAAACTGTTCAATCCCGCCTTCCTGCGGTCCAAGGGATTGCCGGAGCCGGATTGGGCGTGAATGCCTCGTCTCCTCCCCATCAAATGGGGAGGGTGACCGCGAAGCGGTGCAGGGGCTCTTGAACTCTCATAGGCGCTTGTGATGCGGCCAAGAGCCCAACCGTCTCTTCGCTACGCTACGAGCCACCTCCCCGCAAAGCGGGGAGGAGACAGGTTCCGCTACTTCGTCTTCTGCTCCGCGATCCACGTATCCATGCGCTGGTCCAGCAGCGCCAGCGGCAGGGGGCCTTCGACCAGCAGGGCGTCGTGGAAGGAGCGGATACTGAACTTCGGCCCCAGTTCGCGTTCGGCGCGTTCGCGGATCTCGCGCAGGCGTATCTCGCCGATCTTGTAGGCCGTGGCCTGACCCGGCCAGCCGATGTAGCGTTGCAATTCGGTCTCGATATTGTGTGGGGCCAAGGCCGAGTTGTCGCGGAAACAGGCGCGGGCCTGTTCCTCGTTCCAGCCCAGCCAGTGCAGGCCGGTGTCGGCGACCAGACGGCAGGCGCGCCACATCTCGTAGGACAGGCGGCCGAAGCGCTCATAGGGGGTGCGGTAAAAGCCCATCTCCTCGCCCAGATATTCGGAATAAAGGCCCCAGCCCTCGGTGAAGGCGGTGACATTGGCCTGACGCCGGAAATAGGGCTGGCCGCCGCCTTCCTGCTGCAGCGCGATCTGCAGATGGTGGCCCGGAACGGCTTCGTGCAGCGTCAGGGCGGGCAGTTCGTACAGCGGGCGCTGGTCCAGCTTGGACGTATTGACGATGTAGTGGCCGGGAATGCCGTTCTGCATCGAGCCGGAGTTATAGCGGCCGGTGGTGTAGTTTTCCTCGATCTGGGCCGGGACCGGCTGCACGTCATAGGGCAGGCGAGGCAGGGTGGCGAACAGGGCCGGGAGGCCGCCGTCAGCCCGCTTCGCCATTTCCGACGCTTTCTCAAGCAACTGTTCGCGGCTGGTCGCATAGAACTGCGGATCGGTACGCAGGAAGTTGAGGAAGCCGGCGAAGTCGCCGGTCCAGCCGGCCGCTCTCATCTCGACCTCCATGCGGGCGCGGATGCGGGCCACCTCGTCCAGACCGATCTGGTGGATCTGTTCCGGCGTCAGGTCGGTGGTGGTATGGCCGCGCACCAGATAGGCGTAGAGCGCCTTGCCGCCAGGGCGATTGCCGATGCCGGGTTCGACCGGCGCCTTGGGTAGATAGTCGGTCTCAAGGAAGGTCAACCAGGCTTGGCGCGCCGGGGCGATGACGGCGGCCACGGCGGCGGCTCCCTCGGTTCTCAGCCGGTCCTTTTCGGCCTGAGGCACGGTCGCGGGCAGGGTGGCGAAGGGTTTCAGCAGCGGTTCGTCGTTCGGCGCGATGGCCACGTCGTTGCGGGCCAGGGCGACGGCGCTTTGCGTCACCGAACGGGCCTGGACCATGCCGGTGTCCAGGCCGCGCCGCGCATTGTCGGTGGTCTGGGCGTAGATGTCGCCGAAGCCGCGTATGCGCTGGATATAGCGCTCGGCCTCCGCGACCGAGTTCAGCCGCGTGCCGCCGCCGACGTAAAGCGCCCACGTCCCCGGCCCGCCCTCGCTGTCGAAGGCCAGCCGGCTGGGGTCGTAATCCAGCCCTTCGATGCTGCGTTTCAGGCTGTAGAGCAGGAAGGCGTGATTGATCGCGCCCGCGTGGGAAAGACTTGCCGGGTCGATGGCGTCCAGTCGGCGCACGAACCCTTCCAAGGGCGCGCGCTGGGCCAGTTCGAAGGCGCGGCTCAGGTCCGGGACGCGGCCCATGGCCTCCACATCGCCTTCGCCGCTGGCCGAGAAGGGATCGACCGTTTTCAGATAGGTTTCATAATCTGCGATCAGGGCGTCCAGCGCCCCGTCCGCAGGGGCGGAGACGGCGGTCGGCGGCGTCTGAGCCATGACCAGGGTCGGCGACCCCGCCGCGATCAGGGCCGCCAAGGCCAACTGTGACATCTTCATTCTTGCGCCCCTCCAGTGCAGGGCGCAGTGCAAGCCGAGCCGCGTCGCGGCGTCAACCGCAGACGGCGAAGAACTGCTCGATCCCGGCCTTGGCCGGCGGATGGGCGACATACAGTTCACGCGCGTCGTCCGACCAGGCGGCGATCCAGCCCAGGCGACGGAACCGCAGGAACACCGGGTCCTTGGTCCTGGCGCGGGCGGTCAACAGTTCGCCTTCGTGGACCACGGCCGGCTCCGACGTGGCGGCATAGCGTTCGGTGTCGCCGCCGGATTCCAGATGGATCTCGCGCGCGGGCTTCTCGCTGGCCGCCGTGATCTCCAGCGCGCCCGAGCCGGCCTGGCAGAGAAGATGCAGCTTCACCTCGTCGCTATTGGCCACGCCATAGGCCAGGCTGACTTCCCGGCCGTCGCGGTTCATGAACCAGTCCAGACCCGCCGTGGCGATGGGCTCGCCCTGGGCGGCGGCCATGGCCGCCGAAGGGTCGGGGGCGGGGGTGTGGGTGGCGCAGGCGGCCAGGGCCGAAACGGCCATCAGGGAGGGGATCAGGCGGGACACACGCATGGGCGACCTCTCTTATCCGGCGCAGCGGTCGGCGAAGCGGCGCAGCTTGGCCAGATGGGGACGTTCGACGGTCAGGGTTCGGACGTCAGAACCTACGGAGATGGTCATCCGGCCGTCGGCGACGAAAGCGGTGAAGGCGGGATGTTCGACGGGAATGCCCGTCTCCAGCTTGCCGCCGCGCCCGACCTTCGCCTCGCTGGCGGCGGTGTTTCCGCCGGCCGTGATGCGGGCGAAACCCGCCGTCGCCGGTTCGCCATAGATCGAGATCGAGACCGCGCCCGACCCGGCCTGGCATTGGAACGTCGAGCGCAGTTCGGCCGTGTCGGGAATGTCGTTGGCCAGCACCAGCGGGCCTTCGCCTTCATATAGGCTCCACGTCCAGCCGCTCGCAGGCGCGGCCTGCAGCGCCAAGGCCATCAGGGCCGAAGCGATAAGGGTCATGCGTCAGCCCCCGCCGACGACGCGCACCGTCGCGTCGCGCGCAATGTCGCCATGACGGCGTGAAACCGCAAGAGATCAGACAGCCGCAATCCTCCCGACAGGCGCTCAGTCGAAAAGAACGCGGTTATCCTCAGACGGTTCAACCGGCCGGTAAGGTCAGAACGGGCTGAACCGCTCGACAAGAGCCTGGCCCACCGGCGGGGCCTGGATGCGGCTGACGTCGCCCCGGCCGCCATAGGAGATGCGGGCTTCGGCGATCTGGGTGTGATTGATGGCGTTGGCGGACGAAATGTCCTCGGGCCGCACGATGCCGGCGACGGTCAGTTCGCGGACCTCGCGGTTGGTACGCACTTCCTGCCGACCCTGTATGACCAGATTGCCGTTGGCCAGAACGTCGGTGACGACGGCGGCGATGGTCAGCGACACCTTCTCGGCGCGGTTGACGGTGCCGGTTCCGGTGGACTTGGACGCCCCGTCCATGCCGACCATGTTCGACGGATCGAATCCGCCGGGGAAGGCCCGGCCCAGGCTGCTTTCCAGGCCGAACAGGTGCGAGACGCCGCCGGAGATGTTGTTCGAACGCGAACGCTGGGTCGAGTTCTGGGTCTGGGCGCGGTCGTCAATGTCGATCTTGACCGTCAGGATGTCGCCGACGTGGCGGGCGCGCTGGTCGCCGAAGAAGGTGCGGGCGCCGGCGCGCCACAGGCTGTTGGAGCTGGCGGCGGTGTCGGGCGCCGGAAGATAGGTCTGCTGCACCGGCACCAGGGCGGCGGGATAGCCGATAGGCGCCAGTTCGGGGCCACGCACCGTCTCGGCGACGGTGGAGCAGGCGGCCAGGGGGGCGACGGCGGCGAGGGTCAGAAGAATCTTACGCATGACGAGGTTTCCCTAGCGGGCGGCGAATTGTTGAGGGGCGGCGCGTGCGGCGTCGGCGGCCGGGCCGGCGACGGCCTGGCCGGGACCGGAGGCCACGGCGTCGATGACGCGATTGGAGGTGGTGTTCATGATGGCGACGGGCTCGCCCAGGCCAGCGCTGCGCATGGCCTTGCCCATCACGGCCAGGTTCACGCCGCCGACCTGATAGGTGACGCGCACCATGTCGTTGCGGGCGATGATCTGCTGGGCGGCGGCGGGCCGATAGGCGGCGCGGGCGACGGGCTGGGCGGCGGCAGGGACCGAGGCGGCGTCCGCCACGCCCTGGACCGGCGCCTCGGCGCGGCGCACGGCGACGCGGCGCAGGCCGTCGGGATTGGCCCAATCCAGGCCGGCCTGACGGGCCTGGGCCTGAAGCAGGCCAGCCTCCAGCACGACCGAGGGGCCGACGCGCTGAGCCACCACAACGTCGGCGGCGGACCCGGCGCCCTCGAACAGGTCGCCCAGGGTGACGCGGCCGTCGTCGTCGACCGGATTGGCGCGCAGCACGACCGGGCCGGCCAAGGCCGCGCCGGCGAAGGCGCTGGCGGCGGCTGCGAGGATCAGGGTGCGGGTCAGGCGCATGGCTCAGCTCTTCACTTGCGAGGCGACCGACAGCATCTGGTCGGCGGTGCTGATGACCTTGGAGTTCATCTCATAGGCGCGCTGGGCCACGATCAGGGCGCTGATCTCCGAAACCGCATCCACGTTCGACGCCTCGGTGTAGTTCTGCAGCACCTGGCCGAAGCCTGCGTCGCCCGGCGTGCCGACGATGGCGGGGCCCGAGGCGGCGGTTTCCAGCAGCAGGTTGTCGCCGATGGCCTCCAGGCCCGCTTCGTTGAAGAAGTTGGCCAGTTCGATCTGGCCCACCGTGGTCGGAGCGGGCTGGCCGGCCTGCGTCACCTGGACCAGGCCGGTCTTGGAGATGGTCAGCTTTGTGGTGTCCTGCGGGATGGTGACGGCCGGCTCCAGCAGATAGCCGTCGTCGGTGACCATCTGACCTTCCGGGTTGACCTGCAGGTTGCCGGCGCGGGTGTAGGCCTTCTCGCCCGAAGGAAGGCTGATCTGGAAATAGCCCTTGCCGTCGATGGCCATGTCGTAGGGGTTGCCGGTGGCCTGGGGCGTGCCCTGTTCGGTGACGCGATAGACCGCGCCAGCCTTGACGCCAGCGCCGATCTGGATGCCGGTCGGAACCACGGTGCCTGCGCTGGAGGACTGGGCCCCCATACGTTCGACGTTCTGATAGAGCAGGTCCTGGAACTCGGCGCGCTGCTTCTTGAAGCCCACCGTGTTCATGTTGGCGATGTTGTTGGAGATGACCTCGACGTTCAGCTGCTGAGCAGCCATGCCCGAGGCGGCGGTGCGAAGTGCGCGCATCTTTGGGGCTCCCTTTACGCGGCCTTGCCGAGACGCTCGACGGCGCGACGGCTGAGGTCGTTGGTGTTGTCGATCATGCGCGACACGCTTTCGTAGGCGCGGCTGATCTCGACCAGATTGGTGATCTCGACCAGCGGATTGACGTTGGAGGATTCCAGCGACCCCTGATGGATCTGGGCGTCCGTCGCCTCGATCGGCTGGGTGTTGGAGCGGTTGCGATAAAGGCTGTCGCCGCCCTTTTCGAGCACGCCAAGGGTCTCGAACCGAACGACCGACAGGCGGCCGGTGACCTGGCCCTGCTGGGTGATGGTCCCGTCCTCGCCGACGCTGGGGGCGCCCAGATTGGGGTCCAGCACGATCTCGGCGCCGCCGCCCAGAACCGCCTGGCCCTGTTTGGTGGTCAGCTTGCCTTCGGGGTCCAGGGTGAAGGCCCCGTCGCGGGTGTAGGCCTGGCCGTTCGCCCCGTCGCGCACGGTGAAGAAGGCGCCTTCGCCCGAGATGGCGAAGTCCAGGCCGCGGCCCGTCTGCTGCATCGCTCCCTGGCCGAAGTCGCGGCCCACGCCGTTGTCCAGCACGAAGCTGGCCGAGGGCTTGATCGAGTCGTTGCGGGCGCGCTTGCCCACTTCGGCGCTGACCATCAACTGCTCGACCTTAAAGCCGGTGGTGTTGGCGTTGGCGACGTTGTTGGCCACGATGTCCAGTTCGCGACGCAGCGTCATCTGCCGTGACAGTCCGATATAGGCGGCGTTTTCCACGAGAGGCTTGCTCCTTCGCTGTCCGCCTCGCAACAGCCGTGCCAACAGGGTTAATCCAGGCGGAATGCGGGTTTCAGCGTTGTCGCCTCACGGACGACCCGGCAAATCCTGCCCATCGTAAACGTCGCGTTAACCAAAACTGGCCCATCTGACGGTGAGAGGGTCTCCGGGGCGCGCGCATGTTCAAGTTCGGCAAGAAGAAGGGTGATCCGGCCGCGGACGCCAATCTGCCTGCCGTGAAGGAGGGCGAGGCCGCCGTCGAAGGCGAGGACGCCGCCGCGCCCAAGAAGAAAAAACTGCCGCTGCTGTTCATCATCGCGCCTGTCGCGCTGCTGGTGCTGGGCGGAGGCGGGGCGGCGGCCTTCTTCATGCTGAAGCCCAAGCCCGCCGAGGCGCATGGCGCGGCGGCCGAGGCCGAACACGGCGCCGAGAAAGCCGACAAGAAGGAAGACAAGAAGGGCGGCGGCCACGGGGGCGGCGGCAAGGAAGGCGAGGCCGATCCGTCGCTGGGCGTCATCTCGGACGGGCCTGACGGCGTGACCTTCTACACCCTGCCGGACATGGTCATGAACATTCAGTCGGCCGACGGCCGGCCCACCTTCCTGAAGCTGAAACTGACGCTGGAGATGCAGGACGCCGGGGTGGCGAGCCACCTTCAGGAAGAGATGCCGCGCCTGCAGGACATGTTCACCGGCTTCGTGCGCGAACTGCGGCCCGAGGATCTGAGCGGGTCGGCCGGCACCTATCAGCTGCGGGCCGAAATCCTGCGTCGCGTCAATCTGATCGCCGCGCCCGGCAAGGTGGACGCCGTGCTGATCGAAGAAATGCTGGTGCAATAGGCATGAGCGACGCGGCGCAACTGGACCCGTTCGGCGGCCTGGGCGATCCCGGCGACGCCCTGTCCGAACGGGTGCTGAACCAGGACGAGATCGACAGTCTGCTGGGCTTCGACCTAGGCGACGACGACGGCGCCGAGCGCTCCGGCATCCGCGCCATCATCAACTCGGCGCTGGTGTCCTACGAACGCCTGCCGATGCTGGAGATCGTGTTCGACCGCCTGGTGCGGTTGATGACGACGTCCCTGCGCAACTTCACCTCCGACAACGTCGAGGTGTCGCTGGACAACATTTCCTCGATCCGGTTCGGCGACTATCTGAACTCCATCCCCCTGCCGGCGATCCTGGCGGTGTTCCGCGCCGAGGAGCTGGACAACTACGGCCTGCTGACGGTCGATTCCAACCTGATCTATTCGATCGTGGACGTGTTGCTGGGCGGGCGCCGGGGCACCGCCGCCCTGCGCATCGAGGGCCGCCCCTACACCACCATCGAGCGCGTCCTGGTGCAGCGGATGGTGGAGGTGGTGCTGAACGACGCCCGCCAGGCGTTCGAGCCGCTGACACCCGTCCACTTCAACCTGGACCGGCTGGAGACCAACCCCCGCTTCGCCGCCATCGCCCGGCCGGCGAACGCCGCCATCCTGATCAAGCTGCGGATCGACATGGAGGATCGCGGCGGCCGGATCGAACTGCTGCTGCCCTATGCGACGCTGGAACCGATCCGCAAGATGCTGCTGCAGCAGTTCATGGGCGAGAAGTTTGGCCGCGACAACATCTGGGAAGGCCACCTGGCCACCGAGATGTGGACCACCGAGACCGAGGTTCGCGCCGTGCTGGACGAGCAGCAGATGTCGCTGTCCAGCGTGCTGAACCTGAAGGTCGGCGACACGCTGATGCTGAACGCCACGCCGGATTCGGAAGTGTCCATCCGCGCCGGCTCCATCCCCCTGACCACAGGCCGCATGGGCCGCAAGGGTCAGCATATCGCCGTGCGCGTGGAAGGGCCGGTCAACCCCGAGACCGCCGCCCGCTTAGGAGGAGGTCTCTGATGGTCGGAATGATCATGGACGCTGTGCTGATGCTGCTGCTGGTCGCGGCGGTCGGTTACGGCGTCAAGCTGGAGCGCAAGCTGTCGGCCCTGCGCGCCGGTCAGCTGGCCTTCGCCCAGGCCGTCACGGATTTGAACGCCGCCGCCGGCCGGGCCGAGAACGCCCTGGCGACCCTGCGCGCCTCGGGCCAGGAGACCGATCTGCTGCACGACCGCATCATCAAGGCGCGAGAGGTCAAGGCGCAGTTGGAGACCCTGATCGCCCGCGCCCCCGCGTCCGCCGTCGCGCCCGTCCGCGTCGCCGACGAAGATCTGTCGCTGCGGGTCGAGCCGACGCGCCGCGCGCCGGTCCCTGCGCCTGTCGCGCCGTCCACAGAGGACGAGGCGCGCGCCGAGCGGATGGCGGCCCTGGCCGAGCGCATCCAGGGCATGACCGGCTCGGCGACCAGCCGCCGCGCCGCCGCCGCGCCGACCGGACGCGACAATGTCGCCGCCATCGTTCAGGCCCTGACGGCCGGTCGGTCCGCTAACCATTCCGCCAAACAAAGCCTCAACGCCGCGCGTCGTAATCTTGACGACGACCTGTTCGCCGCCTGAGTTCGGAACCCGATTAAATGGCCCGCATCCCCCGCCTTCTGCCCCTGATCGCCATCGCCATCGGCGGGGTGGTCGCCGTGCGCGCCGTGGGCGTGGCGCCGGGCCTGTTCGACGGGGCCAAGGCCTGGGCCGAGGAGGCGGCGCCCGCCGCCGGGGCGGCCAAGCCCGCCCTGCCGGGAACCTGCGCCGCCCTGTCGCCGGAACAGTTGGCCCAGCAGGCCGGGATATCCCCTGCCGAGCTGAAGATCATCCAATCGCTGTCGCAACGCCGCGCGGCCCTGGATGCGCGTGATCAGGACTTCGCCACCACCCTGCCGCTGATGGTCGCCGCCGAGCAGAAGCTGGACGCCAAGATCCAGGCCATGGCCGCCCTGAAGGCCGAGATGAAGCAGATGCTGGGCCAGGTGGACGAGCGCGAGAAGGCCGAGATCGACCGGCTGGTTCAGGTCTATTCGGCCATGCGGCCCAAGGAAGCCGCCCCGGTCATGGCCACGCTGGAGGATCGCGTGCGCCTGCCTGTCGCCGCCGCCATGCGCCCGCGCACCCTGGCCGCCATCATGGCCCAGATGACGGCCCCACAGGCCCGCGAACTGACCGAGAAGCTGGCCGCCCGCTTCCAGGCCCAGCAGATGGCCGCCCGCGCCGCCGCCGCCGAGGCCGCGACCCCGGCCGCCGCCGCGCCGACGCCCGCTCCGAGCCCGGCCGCCGCGACGCCTGCCGTGGCGGCGACCGCGACGCCGGCCGCCAAACCCGCCGCGACCCCGGCCGCGCGGCCGACGCCCCGCCCGGCTGCAACACGCCCCGCCCAGCGCCCGGCCACGCCGCCCGCGCGCCGTCCCGCCGCCGCGACGCCGCCGCCCGCCGCCGGGCCTCAGGCCTATCAGCCCTCGAACCCCGCCAACGCCCAGCCGCGCCAGACGGTGCAGTAAGGGGGGCGTCGCCGACCACGCTTTCGGTTGGCATCCGCGCCGGGCGCCGCTATCACCGCGCCTTTCCGAGACCCCAGGCCCGCATCATGACCGACACGCCCCCCGACCGTCTCTCGGTCGATCCGTCCAGCCCCCATCACGACGCCGAGGTTCTTCAGCGCGGCGTGGGCATCCGCTTCAAGGGCGAGGAGAAGACCAACGTCGAGGAATATTGCGTGTCCGAGGGCTGGGTGCGCCTTGCGCTGGGCAACCGCGTGGACCGCAAGGGCAAGGCCCTGACCGTCAAATTGCAGGGCCCGGTCGAACCCTATTTCCAGAACGGCTGACACTGAATAGGGTCCGGGCCTTCGCGTCCAGGAGCCTGTTCCCATGTCCCGTCGTCTGATGACCGCCAGCGCGCTAGCGCTGGGCCTCGCCGCCTTCGCGCCCCTGGCGCACGCTCAAGACGCCTCTGTGGTCCAGCAGGCCATCGTGGTGCGCGACGCGGCGATGCGCTCCAACATCGCGCTGGACTACGTCACCCAGTTGACCACCCGGTTCGGCGCCCGCCCGGCGGGATCCAAATCCGAACAGAACGCCGCCGCCTGGGCCGCCGACTATCTGCGCGCCAACGGCTTCCAGAACGTGCGGATCGAAGAGTTCCCTCTGGTGGGCTGGGAGCGGGGCGAAAGCTCGGCCGCCATCGTCGGCGACCATGCCCAGACCCTGGTCGCGGCCGCTCTGGGTCATTCGCCCGCCACGCCGCGCGGTGGCGTCGAGGCCGAGATCGTGCGCTTCGCCTCGATGGAGGACCTTCAGGCCGCGCCCGACGCCGCCGTGCGCGGCAAAATCGTCTATATCGACCTGGGCCAGATGCACGCCATGCAGGACGGTTCTGGCTATGGTCCCCAGACCCGCGTGCGCGGCGCCGGCCCCGGCGTTGCGGCGGCCAAGGGGGCGGCGGCCTTCGTCATGCGCTCGGTCGGCTCGGACGAGAACCGGATGCCCCACACCGGCACCACCCGCTACGTCGACGGAAAGCCGACCATCCCCGCCTTCGCCCTGGCCGCGCCGGACGCCGATCAGGTCAGCCGCCTGGTCGCCCTGGGCCAGCCGGTGCGGATGCGCCTGACCTCGACCGCCCGCACCTATCAGACCCACAGCCAGAACGTGATCGGCGACCTGCCCGGCGCGACCCGGCCCGACGAGATCGTCGTCCTGGGTTCGCACATGGACAGCTGGGACCTGGGCACCGGCGCCATCGACGATGCGGCAGGCGGCGCCATCACCGTAGCCGCCGCCAAGGCCATCGCCGACAGCGGCCGCCGCCCGGCGCGCACCCTGCGCGTGATCTTCTATGGTTCGGAAGAGGTGTCGCAGCCCACGCCTCAGACGGGCAACGGCGGCGCCGTCTACGCCCGCGGCCAGGGCGCGGCGCTGGACAAGCACATCATCGCCGGCGAGAGCGATTTCGGCGCCGACCGCATCTATGCCCTGCGCCTGCCCGCCGGCGCGCAAGGGTCGGACTTCCAGAAGGCGGCGACGCGCGTCCTCTATCCCATCGGCGTCCTGGCCTCGGATCGCATCGAGACCGAAGGCGGCGTGGACGTCGGCCCGATGGGACCGCTTGGCGTGCCCTTCTTCGGCCTGGCCCAGGACGGAACCCGATATTTCGACCTGCACCACACCGCCAACGACACCCTGGACAAGATCGACCCAGCCCAACTGAGCCAGAACGTAGCCGCCTGGGCCGGCTTGCTGTGGCTGATCGCCGATTCCGACGTCGACTTCCGCGCGATGAAGCCCGCCTCAGCCTCGACCGCGCCGGCGCGCTAGAGTGCTTGGAGATCGGTCCGGTTCTGTCTATACGAGCCGGACCAGCACGCGGGCGTGGCGAAATTGGTAGACGCAACGGACTTAAGCTGAAGGATTGAGTGCGCCGGGGGAAACCCCGGACGTAGAACTGCTCAAAGTCGGGGAACCCTGTCAGATGGCGATCCCGAGCCAAGCCCGATCCACTGGTCGGGAAGGTGTAGAGACTAGACGGGCAGCGCCTAAAGCTCCGGCCATGGCGAAGGGATAGTCCAGACCACGAACGCCGTCAGGCGGCGGCGAAAGCCGAAGTGGTACGAAAATCCGTCGGGCGAAAGCCCTTGCCGGTTCGACCCCGGCCGCCCGCACCAGCCCCTTTTCAAGATGCGGTTCCGACATCTCGCGAGAGGGGTCAGGACCAGACGGCGCATAGGCGGTTCATCAGCCGTTGGCTGAGTTGGATCCGGTCTGCCGGCCCCGCGTCATGGTTTGCGCCGAATAAGGGGCGCTATGGGTTGCACGCCGCCTGCGGTTCTCAGCGAGGCTCGCCGTCCTAGACCACTGGCGACAGGTCGACATGATACCGTCTTGGGTCCGTGGGATCGATCAACACGCGCAGTTCACGCCCGGCCAGTTTCTCGGAAGGGTCGACCCAGATCGGGTCGCTCTCGAACCGCCGAAGGCGTCCTGTAACCGGGTCGGTCGCCTGCGCCACGACGCGGAAGGGATGCTCGCCATTGCGCGAGCGGCGCGTATCGCGAAACGCATGAAGGAAGCTGGCCTTGATGGGCCTTCCGCTCGTCAGCAGACGGGAGACCTTCTTTCGTCGCCGAAGCTCGATGAGCAGCAGCGTGCCGCCCAGAAGGGTGAAGATCGCCCCCATGCCCAGGAAGATGGTCGAAAGTCCCCGTCGCCCCCAGAAATCGTCGACCGTGGCGTGAGATATCTGCCGCCGGTCGTAAAGGACCGGAACCGTATCGCCGACGGCGAAGCGTGGCGGATTGGTGCGGACGGTTTCGCTGAACTCGTGGCGCCGCCCGTCCTCGGTTCGGAAGGCGACGACCGCCGAATAGCTGACCCCTGACGATCGCGTCCTGTCCCGGTCGTGGTCGACATGGCGAACCAGGTCCACAACCACACCCGATGTTCGCACCGCCCGATCGCTGAAACCCCGGTCGCTGACCAGCAGGAAGCCCGCAACGGCCAAGAAGATCAGCCCGATCCCGCCAAACAGGCCGCCGACCCAGAGGAAAATGCTCTTCATGGCGACAGGGTGCCCCTTGCAGGCCCGCCATGGCAACCGCTGAAACGCCATCCACGAGGCCGAGACATCAAGTCGTCTTGCCGGTTCACCTCCCGCTCCGGTATCGGTCAGGCATGACCAAGGATGGCAGACCTTCTCGCGTTCACGATGTTCGCCTGTTTCACGGCGGCCGCAACCAGTACTTAAAGAATTGTCCCGGCGCTTGGGCTTTCGGGCGTCGACTGGCCTGGTGGTTGAACGGCCTAGACGTCAGCGTCGGCAGTCACCCGGCAGTCTATATCCACTTCACGTCCGAGATCGCGGCCGGACAGGTCGAGATCGCCCCGCCGAACAGTTTTCGCGAGGACTGGTGGTGGCGCGACGTTCATGTCGGCGTGCCGGCGGACTTCCTTCCCCATGACGGCGATCCGAGGCTTTCGACAGGGATCGTCGCGGCCCTATCGGCCCTGGCCCCGCATGAGCGGCCCCATATCGACGAGGCGGCGCGGATCGCGGCCGAGGCCGGGGACGAATGCCAGTTCCTCATCCGGTCCAAGGACACGGCGAAACACGTCATCGACGTGTCCACCACCATCGGCTTCCCAAAGCCTTCGCGAATGATTGTCTCGCTAACGGACAAGGCGACGGGCGCCTATCTGGAAGCCCCGCCCGTGGCCATGAAGGGCTATGATGACGCGGTCAGTTTGGCGGGCAAGGTCAAGGTGACCAACAAAGCGGTCGCCGTCGCATCGCGCGTCTCAACGCCCGCCCAGATCATCACGCAGCAATACGGCGCCGATTACCGATGGTCGGTTGACGACTTCTCGCCCGCTGCGACGCCCACTCGATCCGGCTTGCTGAAGTTCCGCTGACGCCAGCCAAAGGCCCGCCCGGCAAGCGGCGCGCTCGTTGGCGTCGGGGATAAGGTCGCGGGCGACCTTTGTTCATTGTCCGGGCTGCGACAGACGCCACCACGGCTTCCACGGCGTCAGGTGATGCTCATGGTGGCGGCCGAAGTGAAAGCAGGTGAGCAGAGACAGGATGGGGCCAAAGGCGCTGGTGCGGGCGTTGTGGTGATCGGGAAAGGCGTCGTCCGTGTGACGATGCGGCAGCCAGGTGCCGAAGGTGAACAGCTGCAGGGCGGACAGCAGGGCCGGCGCGGCCCAGAAGAGCAGCAGATTGGGTATGCCGGCGCCGAGGACGAAGACGGCGATGCAGACCAGGATCGTCAGGACGCCCATCTCGCGCCAGCCGAAATAGGTGCGAAAGAAGCCGTAGAACCACGGGGCGAAGGCGCGCGGGGCCTCGGCATGGAAGTCCGGGTCCTGGGCCGTGCCGGGCGCAGCATGGTGCGCGGAATGGGCGGTCTTCAACGGCATGAAGCGAAAGCCGGCGTACAGCCCCAACGCCAGGCTTCCGATCACCCCGTTCAGGCGGGGACGGCCGGGCGCCAGCGAGCCGTGCATGGCGTCGTGCGCCACGATGAACAGGCCGACGGACAGCCAGGTCTGGATCGCGACGATCACCGGCGCGATCAAAAGACTCCAAGCCGACCAGCGATGAAAATAGACGCCATAGATATGCAGGATCAGCCAGGCGGTCGCGATCAAGCCCGCCAGCGTCAGACTGATAAGGGCCTGATGCGCAACGGTCCGGGGCTCTGAGGACACGACGGCCATGGCGCGACACTTAGCGCATTTGGAGCCCGGAAACATCCTGTTCGCTTGCCGCATCGGTCGCCGCGTGCCACCTGTGGCAAATGCCGGCTGACGCCTCTGACACTTCCGCGCCGGACCTTCTGCTGGTCGGCGGCGGACTGGCCAACGGGCTGTTGGCGTTGCGGTTGTCGCAGGTTCGACCGGATCTGGATGTGCGCATCGTCGAAGCAGCCGACTCTCTGGGTGGCGTGCATACCTGGTCCTTTTTCGAAAGCGATGTGACCCAGGCCCAGCGTGCTTGGATCGCGCCGTTGGTCGTGCATCGCTGGCCGACGTACAGCGTCGGATTCCCACAGTTCGAGCGCGAACTCTCGACCCCC
The DNA here is from genome assembly GCF_023147505.1 of Brevundimonas sp. EYE_349. Taxonomy (GTDB): domain Bacteria; phylum Pseudomonadota; class Alphaproteobacteria; order Caulobacterales; family Caulobacteraceae; genus Brevundimonas. Next base: position 60,531 of record NZ_JAHXPB010000004.1, read on the forward strand.
TATTGCAGCGTCACGGCCGAACGGTTCGCGGCGGTGTTGAGCGCGGCCCTGCCCGGAAAGATCGCCCTGGGGACGCCGGTGGTCTCGGCGTCGCCCAAAGAGGTCGTGCTGAAAGATGGGCGACGGTTGAAGGCGAGGGCCGTGATCGACGGGCGTGGGCCGACGGCGACGCCGGATCTGGCGCTGGGGTTCCAGAAGTTCGTGGGGCTGGAGGTGCGATTGGCGGCGCCCCATGGGCTGACTGCGCCCATCGTCATGGATGCTCGCGTCGATCAGGCCGGCGGCTATCGTTTCCTCTACACGCTGCCGTTCGACGCCAGGACCTTGCTGATCGAGGATACGCGCTACACCGACGGCCCCGAGCTGGATCGCGACGTGTTCCGGCAAGGGGTGCTGGATTATGCCGCCGGACGGGGCTGGGTCATCGAGGACGTGTTGCGGGAGGAGGACGGCGTCCTGCCCGTGGCCCTGGACGGCGACATCGGCGCCCATCTGACGCGGATGGGCTCGACGGCGCTGAGCGGTTTGCGCGCCGGCCTGTTTCATCCGACGACCGGCTATTCCCTTCCGGACGCGGTGCGCCTGGCGGACCGCCTGGCGAATGATTTCCAGGCCACGACCCTCGTCGCCGACATCCGTCGTCACGCCACCGACGTATGGGCCGGACGAGGTTTTTATCGGTTGCTGAATCGCATGTTGTTTCGCGCCGCGCGCCCTGACGAACGATACAGGGTGCTGGAGCGGTTCTATCGTCTGCCTCAGCCGTTGATCGAACGCTTCTACGCCGCCGGATCAACCGTCGCCGACAAGGTGCGGGTGCTCAGCGGCAAACCCCCGGTGCCCATCGGCGCCGCACTGGCCTGTCTGGTCGAAAAAGGACGTGCGTGATGCGAGCTGCAGTAATCGGGTCAGGGTTCGGGGGGCTGTCGCTGGCCATTCGGTTGCAGACGGCCGGCATCCAGACCACGGTGTTCGAGGCGCGCGACATGGCGGGCGGCCGCGCCTATGTCTTCAAGGACAAGGGCTATACGTTCGACGCTGGCCCCACCGTCATCACCGACCCCTCGGCCCTGGAGGAGTTGTTCGAGGCGGCCGGGCGCAAACTGTCGGACTATGTCGAGCTGCTGCCGGTCGCGCCCTTCTATCGGCTGTGCTGGGAGGACGGCGACGTCTTCGACTACGTCAACGATCAGGATGCGCTGGATCGCCAGATCGTCGCCCGCAATCCCGCCGACAAGGAAGGCTATCGCAAGTTCCTGGCCTATTCGCAGGATCTGCTGAAGGAAGGTTATCTGAAGCTGGGGGCCGTGCCGTTCCTCGACTTCGCCAGCATGGTCAAGGCGGCGCCGGAATTGATGCGGCTGCAGGCCTGGCGGTCGGTCTATGACAAGGTCGCCAGCTTTGTTCAGGACGAGCACCTGCGTCAGGCGTTCAGCTTCCATTCCCTGCTGGTGGGCGGCAACCCGTTTGCGACCTCATCCATCTACGCCCTGATCCATGCGCTGGAGCGGCGCTGGGGCGTATGGTTCCCGCGCGGCGGCACCGGTGCGCTGATCCAGGCGATGGTGCGCCTGTTCCAGGACCTGGGGGGCGAAATCCGTCTGAACAGTCCGGTCGAGCGCATCACAATGGCGAACGGCCGGGCGACCGGCGTGGTCGTGGGCGGCGAGACGCTGGCGTTCGACATGGTCGCCTCCAACGCCGATGTGGTGCACACCTATCAGCGTCTGCTGGGCCAGGAGCCGAGGGGCCGCAAGGAGGGGGCGCGCCTGGCGGGCAAGCGGCACTCCATGTCCCTGTTCGTCATCTATTTCGGCCTGAAGCGGGTCCATCCCGAGGTGCGCCACCACACGGTGCTGTTCGGGCCGCGCTATCGCGAACTGATCGGCGAAATCTTCAAGGGACCGGATCTGCCCGACGACTTCTCCCTGTATCTGCACGCCCCGACACGCACCGATCCGTCGCTGGCGCCGGACGGTTGCGACGCCTTCTATGTTCTGGCGCCCGTGCCGCATCTGGCCTCGGCGGATATCGACTGGGCGGTCGAGGGGCCGCGCTATCGCGATCGGATTCTGGCCTATCTGGAGCAGCATTACATACCGGGCCTGACGGCGGATATGGACACCTGCCGCATCTTCACGCCGGTGGATTTCCGCGACCAGTTGAACGCCCACCAGGGGTCGGCCTTCTCCCTGGAGCCGATCCTGACGCAGAGCGCCTATTTCCGGGTGCATAACCGCGACGATCAGATTCCCAATCTCTACTTCGTGGGGGCCGGAACCCATCCGGGCGCCGGAGTGCCGGGGGTGGTCGGCTCGGCCAAGGCCACCGCCGGCCTGATGATCCAGGACGCCAGGCAGCCCGCATGACCGACGCCGTCCTGGACCACAGCCGCCAGTCGATGGAGCAGGGCTCCAAAAGTTTCGCCGCCGCCGCGCGGCTTTTCCCGGCGGCGATCCGGGACGACGCCTGGATGCTCTATTCCTGGTGCCGGCATTGCGACGACGAGATCGACGGCCAGGTGCTGGGTCACGGCGCGGTAGGCATCGATCCCGTCCTGGCGGGCGAAAAACTGGCGGAACTACGGGTCCGCACGGCGGCGGCCTTGGCCGGAGAACCTCAGGCCGACCCGGTCTTCACCGCCTTCCAGCGCGTCGCCACGCGCCACGGCATCCCCGCCGACGAGGCCATGGACCTGTTGCAGGGGTTCGAGATGGATGTGGTGGGGCGGCGTTACGACACGCTGGAGGACACGCTGGACTATTCCTATCACGTCGCCGGCGTCGTCGGCGTGATGATGGCGCGCATCATGGGGGTGGAGGACGCGCCCACCCTGCGGCGGGCGCAGGACCTGGGGCTGGCGTTCCAACTGACGAACATCGCCCGCGACGTGGTCGAGGATGCGGGGGCGGGCGGGTCTATCTGCCCGGCGCCTGGCTGGACGAGGCGGGCGTGCCGCGCGACCAAGTGGATCAGCCCCAGCACCGCGCGGCCGTCGCCCGTACGGCCCAGCGCCTGGTCGCGGCGGCCGAGCCCTTCTACGCCTCCGCCCGGTGGGGGCTGCGTGATCTGAATCCGCGCTCGGCCTGGGCGATCGCCACGGCGCGCGGCGTCTATCGGGCGATCGGTCGCCATGTCTCGCGCGCCGGGCCCGCGGCCTGGGACGGTCGGACGTCGGTCGACAAGGCGGGCAAGCTGATGCTGCTGGGGCGCGGGGGACTGATCGCCCTGTGGTGCAAGACGCTGGACAATTGGCGAGAACCGCCGCCGCGTCCGGCCCTGTGGACCCACGTCTGAAGGGTCAGCGCGCCGCCCGCCGCCGTTCCAGAGCAAGGGACGCCGCCAGACCCGCCAGACCTAGGCCGGTCAGAATCGCCCAGCCGGCGAGCACGCCGGGCGCGAACTCAGCCCGCCAAATCACGGCCTGATAAGCCTCGATGGCCCAGGCGTGCGGCGTGATCCAGCCCAGGGCGCGGAAGGCCTCGGGCATAAGGAAGCGCGGCGCCATCGACCCGCCCAGCGCCGCCAGCAGCAGGACGACGAAGGTGGTCAGGGGCTGAGCCTGCTCGCGCGATCGACACGCCGCCGTCAGCGCCAGGGCCAGACCCGCCGCCGAGAAGCCCACCAGCAGGGCCGTCACGACCGCCGCTCCGACCTGCCAGGGCGCGAGGTCGGGCAGTCTGGCCCAGGCCGCGACGAAGACAGCGGCCGATTGCATCACCCCCACGACCGTCAACCATGCGGCCCGCCCCATCAGGATCGGCGCCAGGCCGCCTCTCGCCAGGGCCAGCCGCGCCTGCAGACCCGAGCGTCGCTCGTCCAGACCGCCCATCGCCCCGTGCATGGCGGCGAAGAAGACGAACATGACACTGACCGCCCCGGCGTAATAGGCGGCCTGGACATCGCCGCTCGGCCCCACCTGAACCCTCGCCACGCGGGCCATCGGCGGCGCGACCTGGCCGGACAAGGCCGCCACCATCGGCTCAAGCCGCGCCTGAAGCGCCGCCGCCGCCACGTCCCGACCCGCAGCGGACAAGACCACGATCTGGGGCGGACGTCCGGGCGAGGGGCGGATCAGGACGCCGGCGTCCGCCCGTCCGTCGATCACCGACCGTTCCAGGTCTTCTGCCCGCTCCACGGTGCGGAGCCGGGCGCCCATGTCGCGCGCCAGGGCGTCGTGCATCGCCGCCGTGACCGGGGTGCGCGCCGCATCGTGCAGGACCACCGACGTGTCGATCTCGCCCCGCGCGCCCGCGCCGAAGATGGCGGCGAACAGCAGATAGACCAGGGGCGGCAGCAGCAGGGTCAGCACGACCCCGGCCCGGTCACGCCAGAATCCCCTGGCCCATGCGCCAGCGACGGCCATCATGACGGGACCCCCGACAGATGTGCGACCAGATCGTCCAGCCCCGGGCGCCGAACGGCGATTTCACCGCCCTCGCCATCGACCACGGCGGCCAGCATCTGGGCGACGGCGAGCGCGTCCTCGCAGAGGCGTCGCCACTCCAGTCCATCGTTCGCCAGGGTCAGTCCGGCCTGGCCGAACCATTGGATGGCGGCGGGCGAGGCCGGTCGCGTCAGGCGAATGTTCAGCAACTGCGCCGCGCCGAACGCCTGGCGCAACAGCATGTTCGGCGCGCCCTCCGTCAACAGCCGACCTTGCGCCAGAATGCCGATCCGGTCCGCCGTGTCGGACACGAAGATCGCGTCGTGGCTAATCAACAGGCAGCCGGCGCCCGCCGTGACCGTTTCGCGCAGGGCGGCGGACAGCACGCCGCGGGTGGCGGCGTCCACCCCTTCGGTCGGCTCGTCGGCGATCAGCAGTCGCGGCTGTCCGACCAGGGCGGCGCTCAGGTTTGCGCGCCTTCGCCATCCGCCGGACAGGGTGCGCACCGGCTGATCCGCGCGCGGACCGCAGCCGGTCAGGTCGAGGGCGCGATCCACCGCCGCGCGACGGTCCTTGCGCGCGACCCCGCACAGCCGCGCCGTCACCGCGACGTTCTCGCGCGGCGACAGGGCGGGAAACAGGGCGCTGTCCTGCGGGGCCAGGCCGATGCGCGCGCGCGTCGGGGTTCCGTCGCCCACCGCCACGCGGCCACGCCGCACCGGCAGCAGACCGCAGGCGACGCGGGCCACCGTGGACTTGCCCGCGCCGTTCGCGCCCAACAGGGCGTAGACCTCGCCCGCGTTCAGGGTCAGGCTGAAATTCTCCAGCACCCGCCGGTCGTCATAGCCTGCGTCTATGTCGCCGAGCACCAGCGCCGGCGCGACGCTAGATTTCAAGATCGGCCTGCCGGAAGAGATCGAGGACATAGAAGGACAGGGGACTGTCGTGGCCGACCGCCGACGCCGCCTTGGCCAGGGACTGTCGCACCGCCGCGCGCACCCGCCCTTCGCCCCACAGATCGACGAAGGTGGTCATGTCCTGATCCTGACCCACGTCCTTGCCCAGGGCGCCCGTCGTCGAACAGGCGTCCAGCAGGTCGTCGCATAGCTGGAAGGCGAAACCCACCGCCTCGCCGAAGGCGGTCAGTCGGGCCAGGGCGTCTTCGTCGCCGCCGCCCAGCAGACCGCCGCCGCGCACCGTCGCCGCGAACAGGGCGCCGGTCTTCAGATTGTTGATCTGGCGCAGGGCGACGGCGTCGCGCGTGTCAGGGTCGTCGCGCAGGTCGCGCATCTGACCTTCGGCCAGACCCTCGAACCCGACGGCCTGCGTCAAATGGTCCAGGATGGACAGCCGCGTCTCGGCCGGCAGTCGGCTTTGCAGGATCAGCCGGGTGGACTGGTTCAGCAGGGCCACCGCCGCCAGAACGGCCGCATCCTCGCCGTGGCGGCGATGCAGCGTCGGCTGACCGCGCCTCAGGGCCGCGTCGTCCATGCAGGGCAGGTCGTCCAGCACCAGCGACGCCGCATGGACCATCTCCAGCGCGCAGCCGTAATCCAGGGCGTCGTCGGGGCTGCCGCCGACATGGGCCGCCGCCAACATGGCCAGCACCGGCCGGACCCGCTTCCCCTGTCCCAGCAAGGCTTCGCGCGCCGCAAGAGACAACAGGCCGTCCTGCGACGGCGCCAGCTCGTTCAGACGCGACTGCACCCGCAGCCGCAGATCGTCGGGCGTGCAAGGGTCGTAGGCAAGGGGCTGGGGCCTTACGTCGACGATCGCCATACAGATCTCCTGGTGTCGCCTGACCATCGCGTTGCGACGACGATCCGAACCTCTATGATCGCATACGGCATCACGACTGGTTCGGATGCAACCCGCCAGGAGCCGTTTCTGATGCCCACCGCCGCCGACGCCCTGATCCGGCGCAAGGACGAGCACATCGACCATGTCCGGGCCGGGCGCGGCGTCAGCCAGACGACTTCCGGGCTGGAGGCCGTCCGCTTCGTTCATGACGCCCTGCCGGATCTGGATCACGACGCCATCGACCTGTCGGCCCGCTTTCTGGGTCGAGACGTGGCGCTGCCCTTCCTGATCAGCTCGATGACCGGAGGTCCGTCGCGAGCCGAGGCGGTCAATGCGCGCCTGGCCGAGGCGTCCCAGGCGATGGGCGTCGTCCTGGCCGTCGGGTCGCAGCGGGTGGCGCTGGAAACGGACGGCGGGTCGGGCCTGGGGGCGGATCTGCGACGCCGGGCGCCCGATGCGATTATTTTGGCCAATCTGGGCGCCGTGCAGTTCGCCTTGGGTTACGGCGTGGACCAGGCCCGAGCCGCCATCGAGATGATCGGCGCCGACGCCCTGATCCTTCACCTGAACCCCCTACAGGAAGGCGTCCAGCCCGAGGGCGACCGCGACTGGCGCGGGGTGGCGCGCGGCATCGAACAGATCGCCGCCGCCTATCCGGGCCGCGTGATCGTCAAGGAAACCGGCGCCGGCCTGTCGGGCGCTGTGGCGCGTCGTCTGGCGGATATGGGGGTCGCCGCGCTGGACGTGGCGGGGGCGGGGGGCACGAACTGGGGCCTGATCGAGGGCGCGCGGGCGACGGGCGGCCGGGCCGAGGCGTTGGCCGCGCCCTTCGCCGGCTGGGGCGTTCCGACCGCACGCAGTCTGAGGGACTGCGCCCAGGCCGCGCCGGAGCTTGATCTGATCGGGTCGGGCGGAATCCGGGACGGCCTGGATGCGGCGCGGGCGATCCGGTTGGGGGCCTGCCTGGTCGGTCAGGCGGCAGGGGTGCTGGAAGCGGCCCTGACATCGACCGAGGCCGTGGTCGAGCATTTGGACCTGATGGCGGCCCAGCTGCGGCTGACCTGCTTCTGCACGGGTTCCAAGGACCTGGCCGCCCTGTCTCAGGCGCCGTTGCTGGAAGAGCCGCGCTTCTGAGACAGTTCGGCCTTCAGCGCCCGCGCCGAACGCACCCACAGAAAGCCGAATGAGACGCAGCCCTCACGGGTCCGCACGGCATGATGCAGGCGGTGGGCCTGGATTCGACGGGTCCAGAAGCCGGAACGCCCGTCGATCCCGGTCGGGAAACGCCGATGCACCAAGCCGTCGTGGAAGAAGAAATAGACCATGCCATAGGCGGTGACGCCCAGGCCGACCGGCAGGGCCCAGGCCCAGACGTGCAGGCCCAGCGCGATGAGAATGATCGCCGGGGCGGCGAACACCACGGCGAACAGATCGTTCTTCTCCAGGACCCCGTCGTGCGGTTCATGATGGCTTCGGTGCCAGGTCCACAGCAGGCCGTGCATGACATAGCGATGCATGGCCCAGGCGAACGCCTCCATTCCCAGAAAGGCGGCCAGGAAAAGCAGGATCATCATCGGCATCGACATCAGGGCATCATAGGCGGTTTGAGCCACGCCCGCCACGACTTGACCTGAGCGTCTGTTTGGCCGTCTGTGCGGCCATGCTGATGGACCTGCTCGTCACCACGCTCGCGCTCAGCCTAATCATCGGCCTGCGTTATCTGCTGGTCGGGGTTCTGACCCATTGGCTGCTGTGGACGGGGGCGGGCCGGGGACGCCAGTTGAACCACAAGGCGCCCGCCGCGAAACGCATACGCGCCGAAATCATCGCCTCGTTGATCTCTTGTCCGATCTACGCCCTGCCTGCGGCCCTGGTGCTGGAGCTTTGGAAACGGGGCGGGACGGCCATCTATGACGATATCAACGCCTGGCCGATTTGGTGGCTGCCAGCCAGCTTCGTCGTCTACATGCTGGCCCACGACGCCTTCTACTATTGGGTGCACCGGGGGCTGCATCACCCGCGCATCTTTTCCTGGGCCCATGCCGAGCACCATCGGTCGCGCGATCCCAGCGCCTTCGCCTCCTTCGCCTTCGATCCGGCCGAGGCCGTCGCCACAGCCTGGTTCCTGCCGGCCCTGGCGCTTTTCCTGCCGATCCATTGGGGCGTGGCCCTGGCGCTGCTGACCCTGATGACCGCCACCGCCGTGCTGAACCACGCCGGCCGCGAAGTCTGGCCCGCATCATGGCTTGGGCGGGCGCCCCTGCGCTGGCTGATCACCGCCACCCACCATGACGCCCATCACAAGCGGTTCAACGGCAACTACGGCCTCTATTTCCAGATGTGGGACCGCATGGCCTCGACCGAGATCACGGCGACCAAAGCCTCGATCACGGAAAAGCGGGCCGGCCTCACAGATTGGTCCGCGCCAGCTCCAGAACCTCGTCGCCACGACCGTTCATGATGGCCTTGAGCATGAACAGGCTGAAACCCTTGGCCTGTTCCTTCTTGATCTTGGGCGGGATGACCAGTTCCTGGCCGGCGGTGACCACGTCGACCAGGGCGGGGCCGGGATGGGCCAGGGCCTGGGCCACCGCATCCTCGACCTGATCCGAGGCCTCGACGCGGAAGGCGGTGACGCCCATCGCGCGGGCCATGGCGGCGAAGTCGGGGTTCTTCAGATCGGTGCCGACGTCCAGGAAGCCGGCGGCCTTCATCTCCATGGCCACGAAGCCGAGCGAGCCGTTGTTGTAGACCACCACCTTCAGCGGCAGCCCCAGCTGCGACAGGCTGATGAAGTCGCCCATCATCATGGTGAAACCGCCGTCGCCGGACAAGGAGATCACCTGGCGGTCGGGCGCGGCGGCCTGGGCGCCGACGCCCTGCAGCATCGCATTGGCCATTGAGCCGTGGTTGAACGATCCCAACAGGCGGCGCCGACCGTTCATGGTCAGATAGCGGGCGGCCCAGACGGTGGGGGTGCCGACGTCGGCGGTGAAGACGGCGTCCTGGTCGGCCAGCCGGTCGATCACGGCGGTCAGATACTGCGGATGGATGGGCCGGTCGGCCGGGGCGGGACGGGCCAGATCGTCCAGACCCTTTCGCGCCTCGGCATAGTGTTTGCGGGCGGCGTCGAGGAAACGCGACGAGCGATCCGCCCTCAGGTGCGGGATCAGGGCCGGAACCGTCTCGCCCACGTCGCCGACGATCCCTTGCGCCAGATGGGCCCGCTTGCCCAGCGCAGACGGGTCGCGGTCGATCTGGATGATCCTGGCGTCCGAGGGGTAGAAGTTGCGGTAGGGGAAGTCGGTCCCCAGCATGACCAGGGCGTCGCAGTTCATCAGGGCGTGATAGCCGGAGGAGAAGCCGATCAGGCCGGTCATGCCCACGTCATAGGGATTGTCCCATTCAACGTGCTCCTTGCCGCGTAGGGCGTGGACGACCGGGGCCTGAAGCGCGTCGGCCAGGGCCAGAACCTGGTCATGGGCGCCGGCGCAGCCGCTGCCCGCCAGGATGGCCACCTTGTCCGCCCCGTTCAGCAGCTGGGCCGCCTGGGTCACGTCGCTGAGCGCGGGGCTGATGCGCGGCCGGGCGGGGGCGGACCAGTCGGGCGAGGCGCCGTCGGGGGCGCGGGCCAGGGCGACGTCGCCGGGCAGGACGATCACCGCCACGCCGCCCTTGCCAACGGCCGTGTTCAGGGCGCGGGCCAAGACGCCGGGGATCTGGGCCGGATTGGACACCAGCTCGCAGAAGTCGCTGCACTCGCGGAACAACTCCTGCGGATGGGTCTCCTGGAAATAGCCCAGGCCGATCTCGGACGACGGGATGTGGGCGGCGATGGCCAGGACCGGAACCCGGTTGCGATGACAGTCGAACAGGCCGTTGATCAGATGCAGGTTGCCCGGGCCGCAGCTGCCGGCGCAGACGGCCAGCTCGCCCGTGACCGCGGCCTCGGCCCCGGCGGCGAAGGCGGCGGTCTCCTCGTGGCGGACGTGCATCCACTCGATCTGGTCGAAGCGGCGCAAACTGTCGTTCAGGCCGTTCAGGCTGTCGCCCGTGACGCCCCAGATACGCTTCACCCCGGCCGAGGCCAGGGTCTGGGCCAGAAGGTCCGCGACGGTCATCGCCATGGTCGGCTCCCGATGGGTCGGTTGGTGATCGAGGGGCGCGCCAGGCGTCCCGTTCAGCTTAACAATGCGCGGGATGGCGTTCGGCTGCCTGCGATCTGTCGTCCCGCGCCGAACCGGCTATGGTGGGGTCATGACTCGGGCTGCGGCATGATCAAATACATCGGCTCCAAGCGCGCCCTTCTAGGCCATGTGACGGGAGCGATCGCCGGCGTCCTGCCGGACGGCGGGCGGGTCTGCGACCTGTTCTCGGGCACGGCGCGGGTCGGTCATGCGCTGAAGAAGCAGGGGTTCCAAGTCTGGTCGAACGACGTCAACGCCTATGCCCACGTCCTGGCCGCGACCTATGTGCAGGCGGATCGGGGGCGGTGGATCGAGCGGGCGGAGGCGGTGCTGGCGGAGCTGAGAACCGTCACGCCGCAGGCCGGCTGGTTCACCCAAGCCTTCTGCCGCGACGCCCGCTACTTCCATCCCGACAACGGCGCCCGCATCGACGGGGTGCGCGACCGGATCGAGGCGATGGGGCTGGAGCCCGAGCTGAAGGCCATCGCCCTGGTCAGCCTGATGGAGGCGGCGGATCGGGTCGATTCCACCGCAGGCGTGCAGATGGCCTATATGAAGCAGTGGGCGCCGCGCGCGCTGAAGCCGCTGGTGCTGAGGACGCCCGATCTGCTCCCGGCGGTGGTGGGCGGCCCGTGTCGGGCGACGCAGGGCGATGCGGTCGAAATCGCCGATCAGGTGGAGGCCGATCTGGTCTATCTGGACCCGCCCTATAACCAGCATTCCTACCTGGCCAACTACCACTGCTGGGAGAGCCTGGTGCTGTGGGATCGGCCCGAGACCTATGGGGTGGCCAACAAGCGGGTGGACGTGAAGACGCGCAAGAGCCCCTTCAACAGCCGCCCCGGCATCGGCCCGGCGCTGCGGTCGGTGATCGAACGGGTCAGGGCGCCGAACCTGATCGTGAGCTTCAACGACGAGGGGTATCTGAGCCGGGCCGAACTGGTCGAGATGCTGTCCGCGCGTGGCCATGTGCAGGTGATCGAGGTGGCCCATCCCCGGTATGTCGGCGCCCGCATCGGCATCCATAACCCCAAGGGCGAGAAGGTGGGGCAGGTCGGGCGGCTGAAGAACGTGGAGCATCTGTTCGTGGTCACGGATCGGCCCGTGGCCCTGCCGGTCGCCGCATAAGTGTTGTAAAAACAACAGCCGTTCCTCTGGAACGCGAATCGCGGGCCGCCGTTCTGGAGGGATGGAACCGCGCTTCGACACCGCTCGCATCAAGCCCCGGACCGACGCTGACGGCGTGGGCGGCGGTCGGATCGCACCTGCCGAGGCGCGGTCGTGGGCGCCGACGGCGGATGCGCCGCGCGTGGCGAGCGCCGACTGGACCTGGGCGCCGAAGCCGATCGACAACCGCCCGACCTTCACCCACAACGCCGCCCGCTACAGCCGCCCGGCCGAAGCGGTGGAGCCTGTCGAACACATCGACCTGGAGCCAGAGCTGACGCCGCCGCCGCGCTGGATGATGATGGTGGCGGGCGCGGCCGTTGCGGCCCTGCTGGGCGCCCTGTTGGGCGGATTCATGCACATCTGACGCTGGGCGTCAGACCCCTGCCAAAAGGGCGCGGATCGGGGACCAGCTGCGCCGATGGGCGGGGCAAGGTCCCATCTCTTTCAAGGCGTGCTGGTGGATCGGCGCATTGTAGCCCTTGTGGCTGGCGAAGCCGTAGCCGGGGTACTGGGCGTCCAGTTCGACCATCAGACGGTCGCGCGCCGTCTTGGCCAGAATGGAGGCCGCCGCAATCGACAGGGACAGGCCGTCGCCGCCGACCACGGTCTGGATTTCGCAGGGCAGTTTGAAGCGGTAGTTGCCGTCCACCAGGGCCGCGACCGGCTGGACCTGCAAGGCCTCGATGGCGCGGCACATGGCCAGGCCCGTGGCGTGCAGGATGTTCAGTTCCTCGATCTCCTCCACCGAGGCGAAGCCGACGCCCCAGGCGATGGCGCGGGCCTTGATCTCCGGTTCCAGGGCGGCGCGGCGCTTTTCGGTCAGGGCCTTGGAGTCATCGATGCCGGGCGGCAGGTCGTCAGGGTTCAGGATCACCGCCGACGCCGAAACCGGGCCGGCCCAAGGGCCGCGTCCCGCCTCGTCCACGCCGCAGACATGGCCCTCGACGCGCTGGAGCAGCACCGTCTCGAGCGCGAGGGTGGGGAAGGCCTTGGAGTTTGAGTGGGCTTTAGCCATGGCCCGCCATCGCACGAACCTGGGCGTGACGGAAGCAGGTCGTCTGGTGATCGTTGGCCATGCCCACCGCCTGCATGAAGGCATAGACGATCACCGGGCCGCAGAAGTTGAAGCCGCGCTTCTTCAGGGCCTTGGCCATGGCTTGGGACTGTTCCGTCTGGGTCGGGGCCTGGCGATAGTCGGCATGGGTCGTCTGAATCGGTTCGCCGCCGACGAAGGACCACAGCCAGGCGGAGAAGTCTTCGCCGTCATCGCGCATCTCCAGCCAGATCTGGGCGCCCCGGATGGCGGCGGCGATCTTGGCGCGCGAACGGATGATGCGGGGGTCGTTCAGCAGGCGCTGGATGTCGTCCTCGCCATAGCGGGCGACGATCTCGGGGTCGAAGCCGTCGAAGGCGTCGCGAATGCCCTCTCGCTTTCGCAGAATGGTGATCCAGGCGAGGCCGGCCTGAAAGCCGTCCAGGATCAACTTCTCCCATAGGGCGCGCGGATCATATTCGGGCACGCCCCATTCGGTGTCGTGATAGGCGATATAGAGCGGGTCGGTGGTCCCGCACCAGCCGCAGCGGCCTTCGGCATGTGAATCGGTCATGGCGTCATGTTGCCAGTCTGTTCCGGTGGAAAAAAGGGCGGGGTTGGAGACGCGGCGGCGAAAAAGAACGTCTGAATTGTCTCAATCGTCTGAAATCGGGGCGGCGGGCGTAATTGCACTGCACCTGGGAAAACAGTGCAAAGTGCAAGAGGGTGCAATTGGGGAGGGGCCGAGTTGGACGGTAAAAAAACAGTCCAACGAGTCCAATGAGTCCAAGTTTTCTTCTCCTCCGGTCCTGAAGCACGCATTGTAAGGGGGGTGGGAGGAGGGGATGGTTGATTGACGCTGATGGTGGATAAATTGCGGAAATCGTGATGAATTTTTTCGGCGAATAGGATGGCCGGCCAGAAGATTCGCTATCGGCGCCCTTCTCTCGCTGGGAGAAGGCTTGAGCGCACGGCGGCGATAGCCGGCGTTCTTGCGCGAAAGGGTCAGGGTTAGATCGTGCGAACTGGCCCACTGGCCGACCCTCATCCGACCCTGCGGGCCGCCTTCTCCCAATGGGAGAAGGAAGCACGTGTGGATGGATCAGTCCCGCACCAGCCCACCGTCGACGACCAGGTTCTGGCCCGTCACCGCGCGGCTCCAGGGGGAGGCGAAGAACAGGACGGCGTCGGCGAATTCTTCAGGCGTGGTCACCGAGCGCAGGGGCGTCATGCCGGCGATCAGGTCGAACACGGCCTCGGGCGTGGCGGCGCTGGCGTCGGTGGTGCGCAGCAGGCCGCCCGAGACCATGTTGACGGTGATGCCGTCGGGCCCCAGGTCGCCGGCGGCGGTGCGGGTCAGGGACAGAAGCGCGGCCTTGGCGGCGGTGTAGTCGTGATAGGGCACGACCGGGTTCTGGAACAGGTTGGTGCCGATGTTGACGACGCGGCCAAACCGGCCAGCGGCCATGCCGGCGGCCGCAGCCTGGATCAGATTCAGGGCGCCACGCACCACGGTCGAGAACTGCCGGTCCATCTCGCCCCAGCCGATGGCGGTCATCTGGGATCGGGCGTCGCCGTTGAAGCTGTAGTCCAGGGCGTTGTTGACCACGGTGGTGACGGGGGCGCCGAAACGGCCTTCAGCCGCGGCGACCATGGCGTCCACGGCGGCGCGGTCGGTCACGTCGGCCTGAAGGGCGATGGCGCGCTCGCCGATCTCGGCGGCCAAGGCGTTCGCCGCCTCGCCGCTGTTCCTCCAGTTGATGACGACGCGGGCGCCTTCACGGGCGAAGGCGCGCACGCAGGCGGCGCCGACGCCGCGCGCGCCGCCGGTGACGAGGACGATCTGGTCGGCGATCTTCATGGGGCGACTCAAGGCTGGGAGGAAGGAAGCACGTCCTCGCCCATCCAGGCGGGTTTGCGCAAGCGCACGGGGCGGCCGTCCACGGTCAGGTCGCCGTCGATTCGGTCGATCCGCAGCAGGGCCATGGCGGAACCGTCGCGACCAGACAGCACCTCGCCCGCGCGCAGTTCGCCCTTCAGCACCTCGGCGCCGAAGGCGGGGGGCGGCCCGTCGAAATCCAGCGGCAGCATCCGGTTCTTGATCGCGCCTCGCCGCTTCATGCGCGAGGTGGTCTCCTGGCCCACGAAACAACCCTTGTGGAAGTCGATGCCGTTCAGCAGGTCGAAATCGGCCTCGATCGGATAGGTCTTGTCCTGGGGCGCGTCGCCGGTCGGATCGGGCAGGCCGATAGACAGGCGGTGGGCGTCATAGTCGGCCTGACCGGCGTCGGCGGTCGCGTCGCCGCCATAGAGGCGACCGCCCATCAGCGGGGTGCGCGGGTCGGGCATGAAGCCGGCGGGCGCATCCGGCCAGGCGGCGAAGACGGGGCGGTCGTCGGCGGCGACCTGAACCCTGGCGCGCAGCCTATACATCGTCAGCCGCTGCAACAGGGCGTCGCGGCGGTCGGCGGCCACGTCCAGCAGAACCTCGTCGCCTTGACCCAAGATGAACAGGTCGAACAGCAGCCGGCCGGGCGGGGAGAGCAGGGCGCCGAACCGCAGTTGGCCGTCGGCCAGCGTCTCGACGTCTTGGGTCAGCAGATTGTGCAGGAAGGGCTTGGCGTCCTGGCCCGTGATCGAGATCAGGGCGCGGCTGTCGAGACGGGCGATGGGCATGACGGCTAGATAGGGTGCTGAGAGCGTTTCTCAAACCACCGCATAGCGCGCCGTGACGCCATCGGGCTGGAAGTCGTGTTCGGCCAGCTTGTCCAGGGATCGGATGACGCGCGCGACGAAGTCCTGCGGATCGCCCGCTTCCACGGCGGGGCGCAGCCAGTCGGTGACGATGGCGCGCGCCGGATAGGCACCGACCGGGCCGGGGACGCTGAGCGCGACCTCGATCCCCTCGGCGATCCAGCCCGCCACGGTGACGAAAAGGTCGGTAGAAGCCAGGAAGTCCGAGCGGCGCAGGACATACAGGGTGATGATCCCGTCCTCGATCCCGTCGGGCCGCACGATCACGCCGCTGCGGTCCGGGCGCCAGGCCTCGTCCAGTTCGATCACGCGCCACAGGCAGAACCAGATGCGACAGGTGTTGGGCCGGATTTCGTGAACCGAACAGCCGGCGCCGTCGACGCAATAGGCGCAAAGCTCGCCGGTCGGCTTGGCCAGTTCCGGCAGGTCCAGCGGAATGACCCGGCAGCATTCGACGCAACCGCCGCAGGTCCGGCCGGGGAGGAGGGGAAGGCTCACCCCAGCGCGCGTTCAAGCTGGGCGATGCGGCGGTCCATGTCGGCGACGACCTGCTCAAGTCGGGCCTTTTCCGACGCCATGTCGATGGGGGCGCCGTCCTCGTAGGTCAGGGTCGCGCCCTTGGCGATCAGGTCCAGCCGGTAGATGGCCGTGACGCGCTGGGCCTTGAAGCGGTCCAGGGCGGCGGTCGCGGCGGGGTCGGCGGCGGAAGGGGGCGTCTGGCTCATGCGCGTCGCTGTAACGCACGACGTCCGCCTGTGGAAACAGTCGTTTGGCGCTGAACCTGAGATAGAATCCCTGTAGTCCTGATTTCATGATCGGGCGGTTCCCCATCCTGTATATCGCCGAGGCCGACGCCGAGGACGCGATCTTGTCGTCCGGCGTCCTGGCGCATCTGGTCGACAGCCTGCCGCAGGCGAGCTTCACCATCGTCGGATCGGCCGCCAGCGCGCCGCTGTTCGCCGACACGCCGCGCCTGGCCAGGACCATCGTGCTGGAGCGCGAGGGCCATTTCGAATGGATCGCCCTGTGGAACCAGGTGCGGGGCGCCAAATGGGGTCTGGTCGTGGACATGCGCGGCTCGGACCTGTCGGGCAAGCTGAGGCGCGAGCGGCGGGCGGTGCGCGGCAAGACGCCGGCCGGCCTGCACGCGGTCGAGGCGGCGGCGGCGGTGCTGAAGCTGGAGCCGGAGGAGACGCCGGGCCCGCGCCTGTTCTTCTCCGACAAGACATTGGCCGAGGCCAGGGCGCTGTTCCCGGCGACCGGGGGCGAGGGGCCGATCCTGGCGGTCGGACCGGGCGTGGAATGGATGGGAAAGCGCTGGCCGGCCGAACGCTACGCCAAGGTGGCGACCAAGCTGTTGGCCGACGACGGGCCGCTGGCCGGCGGGCGGCTGATGATCGTGGGCGAGGAGGTGGATCGCGAGGCGGCCCACACCATCCGCTACGCCGTGCCGCGCGCGCGGGTGATCGAACTGCAGGGGAAACTGACGCGACTGCAGACGGCGGCGGCGATCTCTCAGGCGGCGCTCTATATCGGGGCGGATTCGATATGGACGCATCTGGCCGTGGCGGCTGGCGCGCCGACCATCGCCGTTTTCGGGCCCTCGGACGAGACGACACGCGGCCCATGGAAGGGCCAGGCGGTGCGCGGACCGCGCAGCTATCAGGAGTTCAAGGCCCTGGACCCCCGCCTGAACCAGGCCATCCAGCACATGATGGACCTGCCGTGGGAGCGCGTGCTGAAGACCGCGATGCGGATGCTGGCGACGCGGGGGTAAGCATCCCCTTTTTCGTTCATCCCGGCGAAAGTCGGAACCCAGCGGCTTTCCCTGAGACAGCCGTTGGGGGCGAGATCGGGTCTGCAATGTGCCGCATCTTGCGCCCAAAGGTCTGGGCGCCGGCTTTCGCGCGGATGTGCGGAGCGTTAGAACCCAGCCACCCATTGCGCAGGAGCCCGCCCCATGACCCCGACCTATGACCTGATCGTGCGTGGCGGCGAGGTGGCCAATCACGCCGGGCGCGGCCTGGCCGATGTCGGCGTCATCGACGGCAAGATCGCCTTCATCGGCGACCTGAGCCAGGCCTCGGCCGGAGAGGTGTTCGACGCGACGGGCCTGACGGTCCTGCCCGGCGTCATCGACACCCAGGTCCACTTCCGCGAGCCGGGGCTGGAGTGGAAGGAAGATCTGGAGACCGGATCGCGCGCGGCGGCCCTGGGCGGCGTCGTCGCCGTGTTCGAAATGCCGAACACCAATCCCAACACCACCGACCCCGACACCATGGCCGACAAGCTGGCGCGGGCGAAGGACCGGATGTGGACGGACCACGCCTTCTACGTCGGCGGCACGCACGAGAACGCCGACTATCTGGCCGAGCTGGAGCGGCTGCCCGGCTGTTGCGGGGTCAAGGTCTTCATGGGCGCCTCGACCGGGGACCTGCTGATCGCCGACGACGAAGGGGTGAGGAAGGTTCTGTCCAATGTGCGCCGCCGCGCCACCTTCCACTCCGAGGACGAATACCGGCTGGTCGAGCGGCGGGGCCTGGCCCGCACCGGCGACTGGACCAGCCACCCCGAGGTGCGCGACGCCGAGAGCGCCATCCGCTCGACCCGGCGTCTGGTCGGTCTGGCCAAGGAGACGGGCGCCCGCATCCATGTGCTGCACGTCACGACCAAGGACGAGATGGAGTATCTGCGCTTCCACAAGGACGTCGCCACCGTCGAGATCACGCCCCAGCACCTGACCCTGGTCGGGCCGGAAGCCTATGAGCGGCTGGGCAGCTACGCCCAGATGAACCCGCCGATCCGGTCGCAGGAGCATGTGGACGCCCTGTGGCTGTGGGGGATGCAGCAGGGCGTGGCCGATGTGCTGGGCTCGGACCACGCGCCGCACACCAAGGAGGAAAAGGCCAAACCCTATCCGGCCTCTCCGTCCGGGATGCCGGGGGTGCAGACGCTGGTGCCGCTGATGCTGACGCATGTGGCCAACGGGCGGCTGTCGCTGGAGCGTTTCATCGACCTGACCTCGGCGGGCGCGCAGCGGGTGTTCGGCACGGCCAACAAGGGGCGGATGGCCGTCAGCTATGACGCCGACCTGACCATCGTCGATCTGAAGGCGAAACGGACGATCACGCACGACCAGCAGGCGACGCGCTGCGGCTGGACCCCGTTCGACGGGGTGGAGGCGACCGGCTGGCCGATGGCGACCATCGTGCGCGGGCGGGTGGTGATGCAGGACGGCGAACTGATCGGATCGGCGCACGGGCGGCCGGTGCGGTTCATGGAGACGCTGTGAGGGAAACGCTCGGCCTGATCGGCTTCGGCGCCTTCGGGCGGCTGACGGCGCGGCATCTGTCGTCCTGGTTCGACATCCTCGCCCATGATCCGGCGGCGACGGACGGCGAGGGCGTGGCTGCGCTGACCGACCTGGCGACCGCCGCCGCCTGTCCCACGGTGGTGCTGGCCGTGCCGGTCGAGGCGCTGGAGGCGACGCTGATCGCCATCCGCCCGCATCTGGCGCCCGACGCCCTGGTGATCGACGTGGGGTCAGTGAAGGTGAAGCCGGCGCAGGCGATGGACGCCCTGCTGCCGCCCGGCGTACGGATCGTCGGCGCCCATCCGCTGTTCGGCCCCCAAAGCGGCAAGGACGGCATCGCTGGCCTGAGGATCGCCGTCTGTCCGGTGCGAGAGGCTGCGGACGCCCGCCGCGTCGCCGCCTTCTGCCGCCTCGCGCTGGGTCTGAAGGTGTTTTTGGTCACGCCGGAGGAGCATGACCGCGAGGCCGCCGTGGTCCAGGGCCTGACCCATCTGATCGCGCGGGTCCTGCTGAACATGGAGCCGTTGCCGACGCGGATGACGACGGCCAGTTTCGACCGGCTGATGCAGGCCGTCGACATGGTCCGCTACGACAGCCCCGCCGTCTTCCGCACCATCGAACGCGACAACCCGTTCGCGGCCGAGGTGCGGGAGCGGTTCTTCGTGCTGGCGGATGAGGCCCGGGGAGAGGTGGGCGTTGCAGATTAAGCGACCATCGGTATGGTCAAGCCATGGCGCTGCCCATCAAACGAAATACGAAACGTGCGCTGATCGTCACAGCAGCTTTGATGATTGTCGGCTTACTGACATTAAGTCTGACAACCACACGTCCCCCAAGCCGCGCTTTAGCCGATGAGATTGATCGGTCGCTTGAGCAAGACCCGTGCATTGGCTCGGTCGAACGCTGGCCGTCGCGGTACTATGGTTGGCGGCCAACTTCTTGGTTCTGGGCGAATGACATTCGAGGGTTGCTTTGGATGGTGAGCGGCCCTTGGCTTGGGTCCGATACCTCCAAAGTCAGTGTTCGTCTCTATAGGGGTGCATCGAGTGAGGACTACCCGGCGGGGCGTCATTTGCTCCGTGCGGATCAGGATAAGCTTTCGCTCGATAGCTCAAAATTTCTATTCGCTTCTGGTACATACGATGTGCGCACACGCCAAGTGAGGGGTTGGACGTGCGGGCCTAGTGACTACCCAGTCGTTGCTTCCATCACATTTCATTCGCCCGAATAAACGCCCCCACATCCTCCGCCACGCCCGGCGCGAGCGGCAGGGCCGGATCGGCGTAGGTGGCCATGTTGGCTGCGCGGTCGGCGGGGGCGGTCTTGAGGAGGTGGTTGACGCCGTCCCAGAGTTTCAGCGTCGCCTTGGGGTCGGCGGCGGCCAGGGTCTGGGCGTCCGTGACGCCGATCTGGAGGTCGGTGGTTCCCTGACCGATGAAGACGGGGCCGTCATAGGCGGCGAGCAGGGCGGCGGGGTCCAGCGGCAGCCACGAGATCAGATAGGGCTGGACCGAGGGCCGGAACAGGGCCGCCAGAGCGGGCGGCGCATCGGCGACGGTGCGTCCGGCCTCCAGTTCGCTGAGGGCGGCGAAGGCCTGGGCCTTCAGCGGTTCCGGCAGGCCGTTATCCAACTGTTCGCGCAGGACCACGCCCGCCGGACGCCCGGCGCCCGACAGCAGGATCAGGCCGCAGACCTTGTCGTCGCCGCCCTCGACCGCCTTCACGGCGACCAGCGCGCCCTCGCTGTGGCCGATCAGCCAGGCGCAGGGCTTGCCCGCGCGCGATGCGGCCTCAGCCGCCCAGGCGCGGGCGTCTGTGGAATAGTCGGTGAAGCGGAGCGCAGCCTCATCCCCGCCCGCCGCCGCGCTCTGGGCGACGCCGCGCTTGTCGATGCGGACGGTGGCGATCCCTTGCGCCGCCAGACCCTCGGCCAGCAGGCGATAGGTTCCAGCCCGGACGCCCATCGGGCTGTTTCCATCGCGGTCGGTGGGCCCTGATCCGGGCAGGATCACCGCCACCGCGCTGGGGTTCTCGGGCGTCAGCAGCACGCCATGCAGCGGCGCAGGCTGGGCGGGCAGGGTGATCGCGGTCGCGACAGGCGCGCTGGTCAGGGCGGCGGCGAGGATCAGGCTCAACATGATCGGTGTCCGTTTGCGAAGGGTGTCAGAAGGGCTGGCGGTCGGGATCGGTGAGCCAGACGCGCCAGCTTTCGAAGACGGCGATCAGGCTGATGACGATGGCGCCGACGGTCAGGGCGGTGAGGCCGAAAGGCTGGGGCGTGACAGGGGCGGCGATCAGGCCGCACAGCCCGATCAGGAAGAATAGTCTTCCGGCCAGCCGATTGGACCGATCCCACGCCCGGCGGCTCTTGTAGGCCCATGGTGTGCGAACCCCGACGAAGGGATTGGGCGACACCCGGCCGAGGAAGGCGCCGACGCCGGCCAGGACCAGCGACAGGCCGCCCATCATGACGCCGCCGCGCGTCTCGACACCCGTTTGCCCCAGACTTGTTTGCCCAAGACTGGCCCAGGCGATGAGAACGCCCAGGACCGTGACGGTGAACAGGCCGATACCCTGTCCGATCCTGAGCGACCGATTTCGAGGCTGATCGCCCGTCGCTTCGGCCCGCACGGCGCCAAGGCCCAGCCCCGCGCACACGATCAGCCCCAGAAAAGCCATCCCGCCCAGCGTCAGGGCCAGTTCGGTCCGGTCCGACCAGCGATCCGGTTGCAGGTCGGGGCCGAAATGCACCGGAACCGGCGTTGTCGGGCCGTTCAAACCGACATGCAGGGCGAAGGCGCCCTGAAGCGTGAAGATCGCAACGGTCAGATAGTCCAGCAGCGACAGGCGGTCCTTCATCCACGATTTCCTTCAGTCTTGGTGATGGGGATGGCGGAGGGTTTCCCCGTGCCGGCGATGTCCATCAGGAAGGCCATGGCCTCCTCGACGGCGGAAATCTCCAGGCGATAGCGGATGGTCTGGCCGTCGCGTTCGGGGCTGACCAGGCCGGCCTCCTTCAGGGCGTTGAGGTGGCCGGTGATGGTGGGCCAACTCATGTCGAAGGCGGCGGCGATGTCGCCGGAGGCCAGAGGGCCGGCGCGCAGCATCGCGATTATGCGGCGGCGGACGGGATGGGACAGGGCCTTGAACACGGTGTTCATAGGCTCATCCCTAATTAGGAACTTGCCTAAATGCAAGTCGTGGATCGGTGGTTGGCGGAGGCTTTTTGAAATGATGACGAGGCAGGGGCGGCGCGGCACATGGCCGAGGATGACGCCGGTGTGTGGGCCGCGCGCCTGTCAGATCGAGAAGCTGACGCCGCAGCCGCAGCTGGAGGCGGCGTTGGGGTTTCTGACGACGAACTGGGCGCCGGCCAGTTCGTCGACGAAGGCGATCTCTGCGTTCTTCAGGAAGGGGACCGAGACGGGATCGACCAGGGCCGCCTGGCCGTCGCATTCGACGCGCAGGTCGTCGTCCTGCGCCGCCTCGACCAGTTCGAACCGATACTGAAAGCCCGAGCAGCCGCCGCCGTCCACGGCGACGCGCAGCAACAGGGTCTTGCCCTCGGCGGCGCCTAGCCTGGCCAGGCGCCTGGCGGCGCCGGCGGCCAGGGTGATGCCCTCCGGCGCGCGTGTGGCGACGGAGAAGGCGGGTGTGGATGGTTCTGTGGATTGGACGGTGCTCACGCGTGTCTATATGAGGCGCGTGCGGCCAATCGCAAAGGGTCGCCCGCTGCAAAGTTGATCCGTTGAGCCATTCAGACCGCGCGACCTACTCAGAACGCCCCGAACTGACCCTGGGCCGCCGCTTCTTCGAGCCGCCCAGCCGCACCCGGACGCCCTTCGCCCGCGATCGCGACCGCATCATCCATGCAACGGCGTTTCGTCGGCTGAAGGAGAAGACCCAGGTCTTCGTGGCGCACGAGGGCGATCATTACCGCACCCGCCTGACCCATTCGCTGGAGGTGGCGCAGATCGCGCGGTCGCTGGCCCATGCGCTGAGGCTGGACGACGATCTGGCCGAGACCATCGCCCTGGCCCACGACCTGGGCCATCCGCCCTTCGCCCATGCGGGCGAGGACGAGCTGGTGGTGCAGATGGCGAGCTATGGCGGCTTCGACCACAACGTCCAGAGCTTCCGCGTCGTGACGGAGCTGGAGAACCGCTATCCGCAGTTCGACGGGCTGAACCTGAGCTGGGAGACGGTCGAAGGGGTCATCAAGCACAATGGCCCTGTGTCGCACCGGCTGGAGGAGCCGGCCTGGTCGGTGGTGCGGCCCTATGCGGCCGGGGGCGAGGCGGGCTGGGACCTGCGGCTGGACACCTTCGCCTCGTTGGAGGCCCAGTGCGCCGCCATCGCCGACGACATCGCCTACAACAACCACGACGTGGACGACGGGGTGCAGGCGGGGCTGTTCACCCTGGCGGACCTGGCCCAGGTGCCGCTGATCGGGCCGATGCTGGCCGAGGCGCGGCGCGACTGGCCCGAAATCGACGAGCGGATGCTGCGGATCGAGGCCGTGCGGCGCATGATCGGTGTGATGGTCGAGGACGTGCTGGCCGAGACGCAGGCGCGGCTGGAGCAGGATCGGATCGTCACGACCGAGGATGTGCGAACGGCCAAGCGGACGATGGTGGACTTTTCGGCCGGGATGCACGCCGACCTGGCGATCCTGAGGAAGTTCCTGTTCGAGCGGATGTATCGCCATTACCGCGTCAACCGCACGCGCAGCCAGGCGCGGCGGGTGCTGTCGCAACTGTTCGAACTGTTCATGGCCGAGCCGGAGGTGATGCCGCCGGAATGGGGCGAGCCGGCTCTGACGCAGGACCGGACGCGGCGGGCGCGGGCCGTCTGCGACTATATCGCCGGCATGACCGACCGCTATGCGATAGAAGTCCACCAGAAATTGTTCAGCCTCGACCTGGCGCTCGATCTGTGATTCGAAAGACGGACGCGGGGGCGTAAAGTGAACGTTCGGCGCCCGATTCGCGCCGGACAGACGGCGGAGCGCGACCATGTCATTCGAAGACGACAACAAGCCGGGCCGGGGCGCCTATACGCCCCCCACCGACGACGACCTGCCGTTCCGCCGCAACAGTTATGATCCGCGCAGCGGCCGCAATGTCGGCTCGGGCGGGGGCAAGGCGCCGCCGGTGACGCTGATCGTCAGCGCGGTGGTCCTGCTGCTGCTGATCGTGGCGGTGATCTTCTTCTACCGTTCGGGCATGCGCGCCTCGACCGACGCGCCGCCGGCGGTAGGACAGCCCGTGGGTGAAATGAAGACGCCCGCACCTATCGACGCCCAGCCCATCGACCCGGCCGCCGGCGTGCGCGTCTATCGCGACGAGACCGAGACGACGGACGCGCCGGTGACCTTCACCCCGCCGCCCGAAACGCCCCAGCCGCGCCCGGCCGCCCCCGCGCCGGTCGCCCCGACAGGCCAGGGGCTGACGCCCGCCAGGCCGGCCCCGGCCCCGACCACGCCTGCCCCGACGACGCCTGCGACCCGCCCGGCGACCGCGCCCGCCGCGACGACGCCTGCGCCGGCCGCCCCTGCCGCCGCGCGCGGTTCGGCCTCGGTCCAGATCGGCGCCTTCTCCTCGACCGAGATCGCGGACCGGGAATACGCCGCCGTGGCCGGCCGCTTTGGCCAATATGCGTCGGGCGCCGAAAAGCGTGTGACCGAGGTGACGACCTCCAGCGGATCGACGCTTTACCGCACCGCCTTCTCGGGCCTGTCGCGCGAACGGGCCACGGCCTTCTGCAATGCGCTGAAGGCGGCGGGCCGGGACTGCATCGTTCGGTGACGTCCGCCGCCCTCTACGGCTGCGCCGGTCATCGGCTGACGGAGGACGAGCGCGCCTTCTTCGCCAAGGCGCGGCCGTGGGGCTTCATCCTGTTTCGGCGCAATATCGATACGCCGGAGCAGCTGCGGGCGCTGACCGAAGACCTGCGGGCCTGCGTCGGCGACCCCGATGCCCCGATCCTGATCGACCAGGAGGGCGGACGGGTTCAGCGGATGGGACCGCCGCACTGGCCCAAATATCCGCCGGGCGACGCCTATCTTAAGGCCGCGAACGATCCGATGCGCGCGCGCGAACTGGCGCGGCGGGGCGCCCGGCTGATGGCGCATGACCTGCGGGATGTCGGGATCACCGTCGATCTGCTGCCGGTGCTGGACGTGCCGGTGCCGGGCGCGCACGACATCGTCGGCGACCGGGCCTATGGCCGCGATCCGCAGACGGTGGCCCTGCTGGGCCGGGCGGCGGCGGAAGGTTTGCTGGCCGGCGGGGTTCTGCCCTGCCTCAAACATATGCCCGGCCACGGACGCGCCTTCGCCGACAGCCACAAGGACCTGCCGACGGTCCATGCCGATTTCGAGACGCTGGACGGCTGGGATTTCGCGCCGTTCAAGGCCCTGTCGGACATGCCGATGGCGATGACGGCGCACATCGTCTTCACCGCCTTGGACCGGAAACGGCCGGCGACCCAGTCGAAGAAGGCGGTGCGGACGATGCGCGAGCATCTGGGCTTCACCGGCCTGCTCCTGACTGACGACCTGTCGATGCAGGCGCTTAGCGGATCGCTGGGCGAGCGGGCGGATATGTCGCTGAAGGCCGGGTGCGACGTGGTCCTGCACTGCAACGGCGATCTGGCCGAGATGCAGGCGGTGGCCGAGGCGACCGGCAAGCTGAAGGGCAAGGCCAGGGCGCGGGCCGAGGCGGCGCTGGCGCGGATCGTGCGCGCGCCTGAACCGCTGGACGCGGCGGCCGGGCATCAGCGCTTCTTCGAGGCGATGGGCGGGCGGCTGGATGTCGCCAAGGGGCCGGACGTGGGAGAGGCCCAGGCCTAGTCGCCGCATGACCGACGCCTTCCAGCCCAATCTGGACTTCACCGCCGTCGCCGAGGTCGAGGAGCGGGAGGCCTTCGTCGTCGACCTGGACGGATACGAGGGGCCGCTGCACGTCCTGCTGGCTCTGGCGCGAAACCAGAAGGTCGATCTGCTGAAGCTGTCGATCACGCAGTTGGCGGAACAGTATCTGGCCTTCGTGCATGAGGCGCGGCGCAGGAACTTCGCCCTCGCGGCCGATTACCTCGTGATGGCGTCGTGGCTGGCCTATCTGAAGTCGCGCCTGCTGCTGCCTCGCACCGACAAGGGCAAGGCCGAGGAGCCGCCGGCCGAGGAGATGGCCGCCGCCCTGGCGTTCCGCCTGCAGAAGCTGGAGGCGATGCGGAAGGCCGTCGAACAGCTGATGGCGCGGCCTCAGTTGAAGCGCGACGTCTTCACGCGCGGCGACCCGGAGGCGACGGTGATCGTGCCGTCCGACCGTATCGACGCCAGCTTGTACGACTTGATGAGCGCCTATGTGGTGCAGCGTCGGCGCGAGGAGGCCCGGCGCTATGCGCCCGGTCAGCGGGTCGAGGCCTTTCCGCTGGAGGCCGCGCGCGACTGGCTGCGAGAGATTATGCCGAAACTGGCCGATTGGACCCCGCTGGAAAGGGTGGCGCCGATGCGCCAGGACGAGGCCGGCCCCAGCCAGGCCAGCTTTACCGCCTCGACCCTGTCGGCCAGTCTGGAGCTGGTGAAGGAGGGCGCGATGGACATCCGGCAGGCGCAGGCGTTCGCCGAGCTTTATCTGAAACGGCGCGGGCAGGGGCAGCCGCTGGAACTGAGGGGATGAGCGGATATCTTGATGTCTGACCTGTCGTTCCAACCCGACGAGGCCGAGATCGAGCGCCGGGTCGAGGCGCTGTTGTTCGCCGCCGCGGGCCCGCTGACGGCCGCCGAGATCGCCGCCCGTTTGCCCCAGAACTGCAATGTCGCGCGCGCCATCGCCGCCTTGCGCGCCCGTTACGAGGGACGGGGGGTGGAGTTGGAGTGCGTCGCCGACCGCTGGCGGTTCCGCACGGCGCCGGACCTGGCCTTCATGATGACCCAAGAGCGCGAAGAGCCGCGCCGCCTGTCCAAGGCCGCTCTGGAGACCCTGGCCATCATCGCCTATCACCAGCCCGTCACTCGCGCCGAGATCGAGAGCGTGCGGGGCGTCAGCATCTCAAAAGGCACGCTGGACCTGTTGCTGGAGATGGGCTTCGTGCGGTTGCGCGGACGCAGGCGGACGCCGGGCCGGCCCGTGACCTATGCGACGACCGACCGCTTTTTGGAGCATTTCGGCCTGGCGACCCTGTACGACCTGCCGGGCGTGCAGGAGATGAAGGCGGCGGGCCTGTTGGACCTGTCGCTGCCGGTCGGGTTCGAGGTTCCAGACCCCAGCCGCGCCTCCGAGGCCGACGACGAGGACGGAACCCTGCCTATCGACGAAGAGGCGCCCGAGTTCGCCCAGGACTTCGTCAACGACGACCGTTGATCCGATCCGCGCATCGGCGGGGCGTTCATCTTGTCTTATCGGGCCAATGGTAGCGGTTCGTCATGTCTCGTGGCGTTGCTTCAAAATCCGGCCCGCAAGCGTGGGTCGCCTTCCGAATCGCGGCGATCCTGCTGATCGGTTCGATGGCGGGGATGATCGCGGTTCTGGCGGTCGTCAGCCAGGCCATCGACGCACACCAGGCCGTCAAGGAGCAGAAGCTGGTCGAGCGCCGCGTCGCCCGGGCCCTGCAGGCCATAGGCGAGGATCTGACCACGGCCTCGGTCTGGGACGACGCGGTCGATCATATGACGGGCGCCGGCGACGTCGCCTGGTGGGACCGGCATCTGGGCGGCTATTACGAGGCGCAGAGCAAACTGCCCGTCACCCTGGGCTATGACGACGCCGGGCGGCTGTTTCGCATCTCCAAGAACGGGGGACCGGCCGGGGCCGACGCCGCCGACCCGTTCGCCCAGTCCGCGCGCCCCATCGTCGATGCGCTGAGAGCGGCGGCGGCGCGGCGCGACCGTTCGACCGTGGCGCTGGACGCCGTGACGCTGAAGCCGGCCATAGTGAAGGTGAACGGGACCGTCTATCTGATGGGCACCTCGACCATCGTGCGGCACACGCTGAAGGGGCAGGTCCCGGCGTCGGATCCGGCGGTGGCGTCGTTCAGGCGATTCGAGACCATCGTTCCGCAGATTCACGACCGCCTGGGCCTGATCGATCCCGCCTTCTCCATCGGCGATGCGCCGCCGCCGCAGGGGCGTGGGGCGGTCGATATCCGCGATCCCAACGGCGTGCTGCTGGGCCGGATCGTCTGGACGCCGGAACGGCCGGGTGCGGATATCTTGCGTCAGGCCGGGCCGCTGCTGCTGATGCTGCTGACGCTGCTGCTGGTGGGCGGCGGCGCCCTGCTGTGGCGGGTGGCGCACGACATCCGGCGCCTGCGCGCGTCGGAAGCCGCCCTGTCGGCGGCGCTGGACAAGGCGGAGGCCGCGAACCAGGCCAAGACGCGGTTCCTGTCCAACGTCAGCCATGAACTGCGCACCCCCCTGAACGGCGTCCTGGGCATGGCCGAGGTGATCGGCGCCGACGCCATCACGCCCCAGCAACGCGAACGGCTGGAAATCCTGAAGGCTTCGGGGCGTCAGCAACTGCGGCTGGTCGAGGAGTTGCTGGACGTGGTGCGGCTGCGCGACGGGGCGGTGATGCTGGAGCGACGGCCGTTCCGCCCCGACAACCTGCTGCAGCGGGTCGCGCATGACTTCGAAGGCGCGGCGGCGACCAAGGGGTTGGCTCTGCACGTCGAGGCGGTCGAAGGGGAATGGCTGGGCGACCCGGTCCATATCGAGAAGATGCTGGCCGCCCTGGCCGACAATGCGGTGCGCTTCACCCGGTCGGGCCAGGTGACGCTGCGCGCCCGAGCCGACGATGATCTGGTGCTGGAGGTCGAGGACACCGGGCCGGGCATGACGCCCGACGATGTGACGCGCCTGTTCGAAGCCTTCACCCAGGGCGACGAGAGCAGCACCCGCACCGCCGAGGGTCTGGGTCTGGGCCTGACCGCCGCCCATGGGTTGGCGGTGCTGATGGGCGGCAGGATCGAGGTTGTGTCCACGCCGGGCGTGGGCAGCCTGTTCCGCGTCCCGCTTCCGCTGGCGCGGGCCTAGCGCCGGGCGCTCAGGACGGCGGGTGGGCGCTGCGGAACAGCGCCCATTCCTCCATGACGCGATTGTCGGGCAGGTGGCACATGCCGGTCTGGCCGCCGTCGGCGCCAGTACGGATCTCCAGCCGACCGCCGATGTCGCCGCAGTATTTGGAGGCGGGATGACCATGCCGACCGGCTTCGCGCCGGTGTCGCCGACCGGCTGCGCACAGGCGGCCAGCGCAGCCAAGGGCAGCACGATGGAAACAGCGCGTTTGATCATGGCGTTTATCCCGCGTTGATGGGGGACTGCCGCTGATGGCAACGGAACGTCTGCGCCGTGCATGGGCGCGTTCAGGCCGTCAGCAGGCGCGGCAGTTTGAAGGTCACGGTCTCGCGCGCGCCGGCGTCCTCGGTCACCGTGGCGTCGAAACGGGCGCGGATGGCGTCGACCAGGGCCTCGATCAGCGGCTCGGGCGCGGATGCGCCTGCGGTGACGCCGACCGTATCCACCCCGTCGAACCAGGCCCAGTCCACCTGAGAGGCGTCATCCACCAGATAGGCGGCGCGAGCGCCCGCGCGCATCGCCACTTCGACCAGGCGCGCCGAGTTGGACGAGTTCTTGGACCCCACCACCAGCACCAGTTCGCAGCCCTCGCCCAGCGCCTTGACCGCGTCCTGGCGGTTGGTGGTCGCGTAGCAGATGTCTTCCTTGTGCGGATCGGGCAGTTCGGGGAAGCGGCGCTTCAGCACCTTCAATATGCCGGCGGTGTCGTCCACCGACAGGGTGGTCTGGGTCGCATAGGCCAGGGGGGCGTCGCCCGGCCGCTGGAACCGTTCGGCGTCTTCCTCGGTCTCGACCAGGCTGATGGCGCCGGGCGGCAGCTGGCCCATGGTGCCGATCACCTCCGGGTGGCCCGCGTGACCGATCAGAATGATGTGCTTGCCGGCGGCGTGGTGGCGCTCGGCCTCGACATGGACCTTGGACACCAGGGGGCAGGTGGCGTCCAGGAACAGCAGGTCGCGGGCGCGGGCGTTGGCGGGCACCGACTTGGGCACGCCGTGGGCGGAGAAGACGACCGGGCGGTCGTCCGGGCATTCGTCCAACTCCTTGACGAAGACGGCGCCCATGGCCTTCAGCCGCTCGACCACATGGCGGTTGTGAACGATCTCGTGCCGCACATAGACGGGGGCGCCGTATTTTTCGATGGCCCGCTCCACGATCTGGATCGCCCGGTCCACCCCGGCGCAGAAGCCGCGCGGCGTCGCCAGGCGCACGGTGATCGGACGAGGCGAGGGCGCGGGCGGCGGGACGTGGGCGTTCATGGCGCCAACCTAGTCGTTTCCGCACCGCATCGCCATGTCGGCCGGCGCAAACGCGGCGGGATTCTGTCGTCCGCAATCGCGGCGCATCGTCACGGCTTGTGCGTGCGTTCTGAAAGCGGAGCATTTCCAGCAACTTAGGTCGATATCACGACGCCTTGACCTGATGGCCGCTCACGATTAGTTTCCGCGCCGAATTCAGACCCGTTCGGACCCATCGTCCGGACGTCGAGCAAACAGGTCCTGTCCCTTATGTCGGAATCGCGCGAAGAGGCGATCAAACGCCTCCAAGAGAGCGCATCCGCATTGGAGGCGCGGACCACGGTGGAGAAATCCGCCGAGCTGACCGGCCAGCAGGTGTCGGGTCAGGCCTATAAGATCATCGCCGAACTGCTCGGCGGCGTCTTCGTGGGTCTGGCGTTCGGTTTCATCGCGGACTGGGTCTTCGGGACCCGCCCGTGGGGTTTGATCGGCGGGGTCCTTCTGGGCTTCGCCTTGTCGATTTACATGGCGCGTCGCACAGCCAACCGGCTGATGGCGCAGGCCAAGGCGTTGGGAACGTCGGCTCCGGCCGAACCCTATGTCGAGGCCGACGAAGACGGGGAACGATAGGGCTTCATGGCCGATCCGATTCATCAGTTTCAGATTCAGAAGGTCGTCGACCTTGGCGACGTGACCCTGCCCGTGGTGGGGACCGTCGATCTGGCGATCACCAATTCCCACATCGCAATGACCGTCGCCTTCCTGCTGATCGTGGGCTTCCTGACCGCCGTGACGTCGAACGCCAAGATCGTGCCGGGCCGCCTGCAGGCGGCGGGCGAGGGCGTGTTCGGCCTGATCGACAATCTGGCCGATTCGATCATCGGTCATGACGGCCGCAAGTATTTCCCGTTCGTCTTCACCCTGTTCATCCTGATCCTCGGCATGAACATTCTGGGTCTGTTCCTGACCTTCACGGCGACGTCGCAGCTGGCCATCACCGCCACCTTCGCCCTGATCACCTTCGGCCTGGTGCTGGTGGTCGGCTTCGCCAAGAACGGCCTGGGCTTCTTCAAGCTGTTCTGGCCCATGGGCGCGCCGCTGCTGCTGCGCCCGGTCGTGGGCCTGATCGAGTTCGTCTCCTTCCTGCTTCGTCCGGTGACCCTGGCGCTGCGTCTGTTCGGCAACATGCTGGGCGGCCACGTCGCGCTGAAAATCTTCGCCGGCTTCGTCGTGTCTCTGGGCCTGTTGGGTCTGGGCGGCGGCATCGGTCTGCTGGCCTTCCCGGTCGCGGCTCTGTCGCTGGGCATGGTCGTCGCCCTGACCGCGCTGGAGTTCCTGGTGGCCTTCCTCCAGGCCTTCGTCTTCGCCGTTCTGGCCTGCATCTATCTTAATGATGTGGTCAACCTGGACCACGCCCACTAAAGGGCCGGACCAGTCTCTTCACCCCAACCACCAACGACTTTAATCTAGGAATACAATCATGGACGCTGAAGCCGCCAAGTACATCGGCGCTGGTCTCGCCACCCTGGGCATGATCGGTTCGGCCCTGGGCGTGGGCAACATCTTCGGCCAATTCCTGGCCGGCGCCCTGCGCAACCCCTCGGCCGCCGCCGGCCAAGTCGGCAACCTGTTCGTCGGCGCCGCCCTGGCCGAAGCCCTGGGCATCCTGGCCTTCGTGCTCGGCATCCTGATGATCTTCGGCTGATATCAGCCGATCACGGCGCGCGGGGTTCGCCCGCGCGCCGCTTCATCTGATTCTGCAGCAGACGGTTCATGGCCAGCACCCACACCATCGACGCGGTCCCGCCTTCGGTCGAAGCGGACCTGCACGCCGAGACGGCGACCCCCGCCGAGCACGGCTCGGGCGGCCTGCCGCAATTCCAGTTCGAACACTGGGCGGGCCAGATCGGCTATTTGCTGATCCTGTTCGTCATCCTGTACGTCCTGGTCTCCAAGGTCTTCGCTCCGCGCCTTCGCAAGGTGATGGATGAGCGGGCCGACACCATTTCCAACGCCGTCGCCACGGCCCGTCAGGTTCAGGCCGAGGCCGCCGGCCAGGCCGCCGAAGCCCAGGCTGAGGTCGCCAAGGCCCGGGCCGACGCCCGCGCCATGGCCGCCGCCGCCAAGGCCCGCGTCGCCGAAGAGGCCAACGCCCGTCAGGCTTCGGAAGAGGCGGTCGTCAACGCCCGCATCGCCGAGGCCGAGGCCGCCATCGGCAAGACGCGCGACGCCGCCATGAGCAATGTCTCCACCATCGCCGCCGACACGACCGCCGCCATGGTCGAGCGTCTGACCGGCAAGGGCGCGACCGCCGCCGAACTGGCCGCCGTCAAGGGAGCCGCCTGATGAACCTGATCTTTGAGCACGGCATCTGGAGCTTCGCCAATGCGGAGATCTGGGTCGGGATCGGCCTGATCCTGTTCTTCGCCATCCTGGTCGCCGCCGGCGTGCCCAAGATCGCCGCCAAGGCGCTGGACGCCAAGGCCGTCAAGATTCAGGCCGACCTTGACGAGGCCGCCCGCCTGCGCGCCGAAGCCGAGGCCCTGCTGGCCCAGATCCGTAAGGAGAAGGCCGAGGCCGAGGCCCAGGCCGCCGAGATGATGGCCCAGGCCGAAGCCGACGCCCGTCGCCTGGAGGCCGAGACCAAGGTCAAGCTGGAAGAGACCCTGGCTCGCCGCCAGACCATGGCCGAGAACCGCATCGCCCAGGCCGAGGCCCAGGCCTCCGCAGAGGTCAAGGCGGCCGCCGCCGACCTGGCCGCCCGGTCCGCCGAGCAGATCCTGGCCGCGCGCCTGGCCTCGGGCGCCAAGGACCCGCTGCTGGACGGCGCCATCGCGCAGATCGGCGACCGCCTCAACTGAGGCCGGTTGGTCCAAAGACATCAAGGCCCCCGACGACGACGTCGGGGGCCTTTTTGCTGGTCGGTTCAGATGCGGCTTAGTGGGCGGGGGCGCCGCCCATGACGGTCGCGCCCATCCGCTTGTCGCGGCTGACTAGCCGGGCATAGACATTGCCCAGCACGATGCCGAACACCGCATGGGTGATCAGCAGCCAGGCGAAGGTGCCGAAGCCGGCGCCGGCGGTGAAGGTGCGATAGTTTCCGAACATCACGATGGCGGCCATCATGATGATCCAGGCGCCGACCGCGAAGACGATGCCTTTGGTTTCGGGCGTGTCGGTCGGTAGGCGGGGACACAGGATCGCGAATAGCGGACCCAGGATGAAGACCCCGCTGATCAGGTGGATCACCCAGCCCACCGCCAGATTGCCGGGCATGCCGATCATCGAGGCGATCACGCCCTGAAACGGATCGAACCAGTTCAGGAACATATTGGGGATTTCGAGCAACGAGGCGGCCGCGGTCGCCGCAACCCCGGCGATCAGACCCTTTTGTACGCGTGACATCATGACCTTAGCGCCTCCCAACGCCTTGAGTGGTTCTCTGATAACGCTGGGTCAGGATATGCCTGTCCGAGGGCGGCAGGGTTCACGATGCCGTGGTTAGCGGTTGCAGCAACGCAACCGCGAGATAGACGTCAACTAGCGGACCAACTTGCGGAAATAGCGACGCAGCTGTTTGCGGCCGCGCGACAGGCGACGACCGGACCGTTTGACGACCGCCTTCTCGGCCCGCAGCGCCTGTTGCCAGAAGACGGGCGCGAACTCGGGCTTCTTTCGCATCAAACGGCGGAAGGGATAGACCCATTTGGGCCGGGCGTATTGGGCGCGGATGAACTGTCGCTTGGCCCAGAACGAGCTTTTCAGGATCAGCACCAGACCGACCGCGATGACCGGCACGCCCCCGGGGCCAGGCAGGGGGGCGATCAATATGCCCAGCAGCACGATCAGAAGCCCGCCGATCATCAGCGCCCAGCGTCGCACCGCCCGCAGCGTGCGGCTGCGGGGCTTGGCGAACGGGGGGAGGGCGACAGGCAGGGAGGTCACGAACACGCCAGATGGGAAGCCATAGTCGGTGTGACAACGGCCGCCCCGATCGCGCGATCCCTCGTCGGGAAAGGAAAGGGCGACCGTGACGACCGCGCCACACGCCATTCAGGCGCGGCTTCGATGGCGGATCGGTGTCATGCGGATTAAGCTTTGCTCATGATCGGGCGGTGATCCGGGGCGCGGCGCGGCTCAGCCGTAACGCACGCCGGTCAGGGCTTCGGATTCCGACCACAGACGCTGCGCCACGGCCTCTTTCCTGGCCTGCGACGCGATATGGGCGGCGCCGGGCGGTCCCGCCAACTCCTGGAACCCTTGCGGGCCGTAATAGCCGCCGGGCCGGGCCTGGGGCAGGGTGGCGGCCATCAGGCTGGGCAAAGCGCCGGCGGCGCTGGATTGGCCGAACAGACGGATGAACAGGCGGGACGCCCAGGCGGCCGGATCGCCGCCGTCGCCCTGGCCATTGGCCACCAGATCGGTGCGCGCCACGCCAGGGTGGGCGGCCACGCTGGTCAGGCCCCAGTCGTGGGCGTCGCTGCGCCGCTGCAGCTCCAGGGCGAACATCAGCATGGCCAGCTTGGACTGCTGATAGACCGCAAAGGGGCGATAGCCGGAGGTGAAGTTCAGGTCGTCCAGATGGATGCGCCCGCCGCGATGGGCGATGCTGGACAACTGCACCACCCGCGCGCCAGCCGGCCTGGACGCGCCGGCGCTCAGCAGGGGCAGCAGCCGGCCGGTCAGGGCGAAATGCGCCAGATAGTTCACGCCGAACTGGGTCTCGAACCCGTCCACGGTCGTGTTGCGGTGGGGCAGGGCCATGACGCCCGCGTTGTCGATCAGGATGTCGATAGGCCGGGCGGCGACCAGGCGCCGGTCGGCAAAGGCCGCGACGGAGGCCAGGTCGCTCAGGTCGAGCGGATCGAACCGCACGTCGGCGCCAGGATGCCGGGCGCGGATCAGCCGTTCGGCCTCGACGCCCTTGGCCGGATTGCGGGCCGCCAGAATGACCTCCGCGCCCTTGCCCGCCAACACAAGAGCGGTCTCCAGCCCCAGCCCGCCGGTCGCGCCGGTGATGACGGCCAGCCTGCCGGTCTGATCGGGGATGTCGTGGGTGGTCCATTGGGTCATGACGCCATCCTGCAGCGGAATGGATGGATCGTGAAGGGTTTTGGACCAGCGCATCGGCTGCGCTTGGCGGCGTCGCGGGCGCGGTGGGCGAGGCTGCACCCATCCGCCGTCATCCTCGCCCTTGTGGCGAGGATTCATACGCCGGGTATGTCCGCAGCGGTCGCGGCTGTCGAACACCGGGCGTATGGATCCCAGGGACAAGCCCTGGGATGACGGGATGAGTGTTTACGCCGCCTGGTTGGAGCCTTCCGGCGCCGACCAGCGCAGCACCGGCGCGCGGGCGGCGCGGGTTTCGTCCAGGCGTTTCAGCGGGGCGTGGAAGGGCGCGCCCTTGAAGCGGTCGACGTCGCCCGCCTTCGCGGCTTGGGCCAGCAGACGCATGGCGTGGATGAAGCGGTCCAGTTCGGCCTTGGACTCGGTCTCCGTCGGCTCGATCAGCATGGCGCCGTGGACGACCAGCGGGAAATACATGGTCATCGGGTGGAAGCCCTCGTCGATCATCGCCTTGGCGAAGTCGAGCGTTGTGATGTCGGTGCCCTTCAACCATTCGTCGTCGAACAGGGCCTCGTGCATGCAGGGGCCGTCGGGGAAGGCCGGGCTCATCAGGTCCTGCAGGTGGGCCTTGATGTAGTTGGCGTTCAGCACCGCATCCTCGGCCACCTGACGCAGGCCGTCCGAGCCGTGGGACATCATGTAGCTGAGGGCGCGCACATACATGCCCATCTGCCCCTGGAAGGCGCACAGACGGCCGAAAGCCTGGGCCGCCTCGTCCTCCTCGCGCTCGATCAGACGATAGCCGCCTTCGTCATGCACGACCCAGGGGGCGGGGGCGAAGGGGGCCAGGGCCTCGGACAGGACCACCGGACCCGCGCCCGGACCGCCGCCGCCGTGGGGCGTCGAGAAGGTCTTGTGCAGGTTGATGTGCATGGCGTCGACGCCCAGGTCGCCGGGGCGCACCCGGCCGACGATGGCGTTGAAGTTGGCGCCGTCGCAGTAGAAATAGGCCCCCGCCTCATGCGTCAGGCGCGCGATCTCGATGATGTCGCGCTCGAACAGGCCGCAGGTGTTGGGGTTGGTCACCATGATGGCGGCGACGTCCGGGCCCAGCTTGGACGCCAGATCGGCGACGTCCACGCGGCCGTCTTCGGTCTGGGCGACCTCGACGACGGAATAGCCGACGAAGGCGGCGGTGGCGGGGTTGGTGCCGTGGGCGGACGTGGGGACCAGCACCTTGCGGCGCTGCTCATGCTCGCCCTTGGCCTCGTGCGCGGCGCGGATGGCCATCAGGCCGCACAGTTCGCCGTGCGCGCCCGCTTTCGGGGAAAGCGCGACGGCGGGCATGCCGGTCAGGGTCTTCAGCCAGTGGGCCAGCGTATCCATCAGCTCCAGCGCGCCCTGAACCGTCGATTGCGGCTGCAGCGGGTGGATGTCCGAGAAGCCCGGCAGACGCGCCATCTTCTCGTTCAGGCGCGGGTTGTGCTTCATCGTGCACGAACCCAACGGATAGATGGCCAGGTCGATGGCGTGGTTCTTCTGGCTCAGGCGCACATAGTGGCGCATGGCCTCGGGCTCCGACAGGCCGGGCAGGCCGATCGGATCCTTGCGGACCAGGTCGCCCAGGTCGGACGCATCGGTCCTGGGCTCCGGCAGATCGACGCCGGTCTTGCCCCAGCCGTCGCCCTCGAAGATCAGGGCTTCGTTCTGCAACAGGCCGCGTCCGCCGGTCAGGGTGGCGGGCTTGGTCTGGACCTGGTTCGGAGCGGTGGGGCGGCCGACGGTGTTCATGGTGCTCATGATCGGTTTCCCTTAGGCGGCCAGGACTTTGGAGAGGGACTTGGCGAGGATTTGGATGTCGGCCTCCAGCGTCGTCTCGGTTGCGGCGACCAGCAGGATGTCGTCCATGCCGGCGTCGGGGGCCAGACGGCTGTAGGGCACGCCCGCCAGGATGTGATGACCGGCCAGGGCGTCCACGACCTCGGCCGCGTTTTTCGGCAGGCGAATGGCGAACTCGTTGAAGAAGCGCGGCGTCAGGACGTCCACGCCCGGAATGGCGGCCAGGGCGTCGCGCGTGGCGACGGCCTTTTCGTGGTTCAGCAGGGCCAGTTTGCGCAGGCCCGTCTCGCCCAGCAGGCTCATGTGGATGGTGAAGGCCAGGGTGCAGAGGCCGGAGTTGGTGCAGATGTTCGAGGTGGCCTTGTCGCGGCGGATATGCTGCTCGCGCGTCGACAGGGTCAGGACGAAGCCGCGTTCGCCGTCGGCGTCCACGGTCTCGCCGGTCAGGCGCCCCGGCATCTGGCGGATCAGCTTCTCGCGCGTGGCGAACAGGCCGACGTAGGGACCGCCGAAGTTCAGGGCGTTGCCGATCGACTGGCCTTCGGCCGCGACGATGTCGGCGCCCATTTCGCCGGGCGATTTCAACAGGCCCATCGACACGGCTTCCGTCACCACCACGATCAGCAGGGCGCCCGCCGCATGGGCGGCCTCGGCGATCTTGGTCACGTCGGTGGCGGTGCCGAAGACATTGGGGGTCTGAACGACGACGCAGGCGGTGTCCGGGCCGATCTGGTCGATGACGGCGGCCTCGGCGTCGAACGCCGGGGCCAGAACCTGAGTTTCCACGCCGACAGCGTGGACCACGGTCTCGGTCGCCTTGACGTAGTGGGGGTGGACGCCGCCGGAGATCACCGCCTTGTTGCGGCGGGTGACGCGCGTCGCCATCAGCACGCCCTCGGCCATGGCGGTCGAGCCGTCATAAAGGCTGGCGTTGGCGACCGGCATCCCGGTCAGGTTCGCGACCTGGGTCTGGAACTCGTACAGGTATTGCAGCGTGCCCTGCGCGATTTCCGGCTGGTAGGGGGTGTAGCTGGTCAGGAACTCGGACCGCTGGATCACATGATCCACCGTCGCCGGGACATGGTGCTTGTAGGCTCCCGCGCCGCAGAAGAAGGGCACGGCGCCGGCCGTGGCGTTCTTGGCCGCCATGGCGGACAGGGCGCGCTCGACCTCCAGTTCGCCCGCCACGCGGGGCAGGTCCACAGGCCCGTTCAGACGCGCGCTTTCGGGCACGTCAACGAACAGATCGTCGATGGATTTCGCGCCGATGGCGGCGAGCATCGCCGTGCGGTCGTCGGGCGTCAGGGGGAGGTAGCGCATTTTCTAATCCGCTCATCCCCGCGAAAGCGGGGACCTAGTGCTTTGGGCGACCAATGTGGCCGGAGGAGTTTCCGCCCATCCCAGCACTGTTCTCGCGAAAGAACTGGGTCCCCGCTTTCGCGGGGCTGAGCGGAAGGGGAAATCAGAGGGTGGTCAGGAAGGCGTCGTAGGCGGCCTGGTCCATCAGGGCGTCCAGTTGCGAGGCGTCCGAGACCTTGATCCTGGCGAACCAGCCGTCGCTTTCGGCGCTGGAGTTGACGGTTTCCGGGGCGGTGGACAGGGCGTCGTTGGCCTCGACCACCTCGCCCGAGACGGGGGCGTAGACGTCCGAGGCGGCCTTGACGCTCTCGACCACGGCGAAGCTGTCGCCCTTGGTGACGGTCTTGCCGACCTCGGGCACTTCAACGAACACCACGTCGCCCAGGGCGTCGGCGGCGTGTTTGGAGATGCCGACGGTGGCGATGTCGCCGTCCAGGCTGACCCACTCGTGATCCTTGGTGAACTTCATGTTTTCTCTCCTGTCCCGGTCCTCGGGCTTGACACGAGGATCGGATGTTGTGCGGTTCGTGCGTCGATGTCTTCGCACGAGCGGTTGATCGCCCGGCCCTTGGGTCAAGCCCGAGGGTGACAGGCTGAATGTTACGCCTTCGGCTTGCGGTAATAGCGTTGGGCCACGAAGGGCATGGCGACCACCTCGGCGGCGGCGGACTTGCCGCGCACGATGACCTTCAACTCGGTGCCCAGGGCGGCGAATGCCGGGGGCGCGAAGCCCATGGCGATGTTGTGGCCCAGGGTGGGCGAGGGGCCGCCCGAGGTGACCTTGCCGATGATGTTTCCGTCGGCGTCGGCGATCTCTGCGCCTTCGCGGGCCGGGGCGCCTTCCTTGACGTGCAGGCCGACGCGGACACGCGAGGGGCCGTCGGCCAGTTCCTTCAGGATGCGGTCGGCGCCGTTGAAGTCGGCTCGTTCCTTCCTCGACTTGGACAGGGCGAAGGTCAGGGCGCCCTCGACCGGCGAGGTGGTCGGGTCGATGTCGTGGCCGTGCAGCGGCAGACCGGCTTCCAAGCGCAGGCTGTCGCGGGCGCCCAGGCCGATCGGCTTGACGCGGGCGTCTTCCAGGAGGGTGTTCCAGATGCGTTCGGCCTGGTCCGCCGGGACGGAAATCTCATAGCCGTCTTCGCCTGTGTAGCCCGAGCGGGAGACGTAAGCGTCGACGCCGAACAGCATCAGCCGGGCCGTCTCCATGAAGCCCATCTCGGCCAGCACGGGCTCGTGGGCGACCATGACCTCGGCGGCTTCCGGCCCCTGAATGGCGATCAGGGCGCGGTCCAGCACCGTCAGCTTGGCGTCGCCTTCCAGATTGGCGTTCCAGAAGGCGAAGTCCTCGTCCTTGTTGCCGGCGTTGACGACGACGAACAGGCCGTCGTGGTCGGGGCGGCCCGCCATCAGGTCGTCGATGATGCCGCCGTCGGTGTTCAGCAGCAGGGTGTATTTCTGCTTGCCGTCCTTCAGGATTTCATAGTCGCCGGGGACGAAGCGCTGGAACTGCGCCGTGGCGTCCGCGCCGGTGATCTTGCACTGGCCCATGTGGGACACGTCGAACAGACCGGCGTGTTCGCGGGTCCAGCGGTGTTCGGCCAGGACGCCCTCGTACTGAACCGGCATGTCATAGCCGCTGAAACCCACCATGCGGGCGCCCAAGGCGCGGTGCGCGGCGTTCAGCGGCGTGGTTTTAAGAGCTTGGTCGGTCATGGTTCAGGCTTTCGCGGTCGCGTGTTGGGGCGGAGCTCCGCCGGTCCTCGCGCCCCCGCTGTCCTGAAGCCTGAGAGATTCCGGCGACCAAATCATGTCGCCTTGCTCCGTCGGCGCGCCCATCAAGAGCGACTTTCCAGCGTCCGTATGCTGTCGCGGTCCGTTTGCCTGAGCGTTTCCGGGGCGGTTGCGCCTTCGGCGTCGCGGCCGGTTTCCCGTCCCCGAACTCTCCCGCGAGAGCGTTCGACCTAAGGCATCGACTCCGGCGCCAAGTCAAGCGTCGGCGGAACAAGGTCTGCCGGGGCGGGTTGTCGTCCCGAGCCCCCAACCCCAACCCAGGAAAACGAAAATGTCGATTATAGACAAGCTGTTCGGCGACAACGACAAGCCGCGCGACACCCCCGCCAAGGCCGATGGCCCCATGCAGAAGGTGCTGGATGAACTGGCTTCGCTCGGCGGCAAGCCGATCGAGACCTTGTCGCCCGAGGAGGCGCGCCAGCAGCCCACGCCGACCGACGCCGTTCACGCCCTGCTGCGCAAGGCCGGCAAGGAGCCGAAATCCGACGATCTGGGCGTGAAGACCACCGACATCACCATCCCTGGCGCCGCCGGACCGATCCAGGCCCGAATCTACAAGCCGCACGACCATTCCGAGGACAAGCTGCATCCGGTCGTGGTCTATTTCCACGGCGGCGGTTTCGTGATCGCCGATCTGGACGTCTATGACGGCGGGCCGCGCGGCGTGTCCAAGATGGCTGACGCCATCGTGGTCTCGGTCCATTATCGCCAGGCGCCTGAACATCATTTCCCCGCCGCCCACGACGACGCCCTGGCCGCCTATCGCTGGGTGCTGGAGAACGCCCAGAGCTTCAATGGCGACCCGCAAAAGGTGGCGGTCATGGGCGAGAGCGCGGGCGGCAACCTGGCCATCGGCGTATCGATGATGGCGCGCGACGCGGGCGTGACCCTGCCGGTGCATCAGGTGCTGGTCTATCCGGTGGCTGGCGTGGACATGGACAATGAATCCTACGTCGAGAACGCCGACGCCAAGCCGCTGAACAAGCCGATGATGAAATGGTTCGTGAAGCATATCTTCGCCAACGAGGCCGACGCGCAGGACCCGCGCATCAACATCGTCGAGAACGCCGACCTCAGCGGCCTGCCGTCCTCGACCGTGATCTGCGCCGAGCTCGACCCGCTGCGGTCGGAAGGCGAACTGCTGGCCGAAAAGCTGGAGCAGGCAGGCGTTGACGTGCGCCACAAGACCTTCCACGGCTCGACGCACGAGTTCTTCGGCATGGCCATGGTGGTGCCCGACGCGGCGGCGGCGCAGACGTTCGCGGCCCATGAACTGAAGCGGGCCTTCGGCACGGCGATCCTGCCGATCTGATCCTGCACCATGACATCCGTCGTCCCAGGCGCAGGGCCTGGGATGACGGGGTAGGGTGACAAGAGGGTTTTTCTTGCGGCGGCGCGTCCCGCCCGCCAAGAACGCGGTACGCCTCAGCCGCATCGGACCGACCCGCATGACCCGCACCAGCCTAGACGCCCATATCGCCGCCCTGGATGTGGCGGACGGCCTGAAGACGGTGCTGACCGTCGTGGGCCGGACCTGCGCCGAGATCAGCCGGGTCGTGGCGGGCGGCGCCCTGGTCGGGGCCCTGGGCGCCTCGGGCCAGATCAACGTCCAGGACGAAGAGCAGAAGAAGCTGGACGTCATCACCGACGACATGCTGACCCAGGCGCTGCTGGCCTGTCCCGCCATCGCGGGCGTGGCCTCCGAAGAGAAGGATACGGCCGAGATCGCGACGAATGCGGCGGGCGAATATCTGGCCCTGTTCGACCCGCTGGACGGGTCGTCCAACATCGACATCAATGCGCCGGTCGGCACCATCGTCTCGGTGCTGAAGTCGCCGTCCGCCAGTCCCAGCGAGGCCGATTTCCTTCAGCCGGGGCGTCAACAGGTCGCGGCGCTCTACGCCGTCTATGGGCCGCAGACCATGCTGGTGCTGACGATTGGAGACGGCGTGAAGGGCTTCACCCTGGCGCAGGACGGTCAGTGGTTCCTGACCCACGACACCATCGCCATTTCGCGCGACACCAAGGAGTTCGCGATCAATGTCTCAAACCAGCGCCACTGGGCCGAGCCGGTGCAGCGCTATGTCGATGGTCTGCTGAAGGGGGCGGACGGTCCTCGGGCTAAGAACTTCAACATGCGCTGGGTCGCGGCCATGGTGGCGGACGTTCACCGCATCCTGATGCGCGGCGGCGTCTTCATCTATCCGTGGGACAGCCGTGAGCCGAACAAGCCGGGCAAGCTGCGCCTGATGTACGAGGGCAATCCGATGGCCTTGCTGGTCGAACAGGCGGGCGGCAAGGCGACGACGGACGGGGTGCAGCCGATCCTGGACGTCCAGCCGACGCAGTTGCACCAGCGCATCCCGGTCGCTCTGGGCTCGGCGAACGAAATCGACGCCCTGGCCGCCGCCTGATGCGGATCGGGCCTACCGACGCGCTCTTGGTCATCGATCCGCAGAACGACTTCTGCGAAGGCGGGGCGTTGGCCGTGTCGGGCGGGGCAGGGATCATGCCGCTGATCGTGCGGTTGGCGGAACGGTTCGACCGGGTCGTGGTGACCCAGGACTGGCATACGCCGAATCAGATCAGTTTCGCCTCCAACCATCCCGGCGCGACGCCCTTCACCGAGATCGAGGTCGCCTATGGGCGTCAGATGCTGTGGCCGGATCACTGTCTGCAAGGCTCGCCCGGCGCCGATTTCCACCCCGACGTCGCGCCGGTGGTGACCCGGGCGCTGGCCGTGATCCGCAAGGGCTACAACCCCGCGGTCGACAGCTATTCGGGCTTCTTCGAGAATGACCACCGGACGCCGACGGGCCTTGCGGGCCTGTTGCGGGAACTGGGGGTGACGCGGGTGTTCCTGGCGGGTCTGGCGCTGGACTACTGCGTCCGTTTCACCGCCGAGGACGCGGTGCGCGAGGGGTTCGCGGCGGTGTTGGTCACCGACGCCACCCGTGCGATCTCGCCGGAAACAGCGGCGGCCGCCCACGACAGTTTCCGCGCGCTGGGCGTCACGGAGACCGAGGCGGCGACGCTGCTGGTCTAAAGCCCACTCGCCGCGTAGGCCTCGACCTCGGCCAGCCGCGTGGCCTTTTCGGCGTCGCCCAGGAACGAGCCCTCGAAACTGTTCCTGGCCAGTTGCGTCACCTGGTCCCGCGTCAGGCCGACCGCCGCCGCCAACTGGCTGTAGTTCGCGTTCACATAGCCGCCGAAATAGGACGGGTCGTCCGAGTTCAGGGTCACGTGCAGGCCCCGGCGCAGCATCTCCGGGACCGGATGATCCTTCAGGTCTTTGACCACGCACAGCTTCAGGTTCGACAGCGGGCAGACCGTCAGGGTCATCTGCTCGGCGGCCAGGCGCTCGATGAGGGCCTCATCCTCCATCGAACGGTTGCCGTGGTCCATGCGGTCGATGTGCAGCAGGTCCAGCGCCTCGTGCACATAGGCGGGCGGGCCTTCCTCGCCCGCATGGGCGCACAGTTTCAGGCCCAGGTCACGGGCGGCGGCGAAGACGCGCTGGAACTTGGACGGCGGATGGCCGACCTCCGACGAATCCAAACCCACGCCG
Source organism: Brevundimonas sp. EYE_349 (assembly GCF_023147505.1). Classification (GTDB taxonomy): domain Bacteria; phylum Pseudomonadota; class Alphaproteobacteria; order Caulobacterales; family Caulobacteraceae; genus Brevundimonas. Next base: position 104,115 of record NZ_JAHXPB010000004.1, read on the forward strand.
ATGAAGTGATGCAGATAGGGTTTGGCCGACTCCAGGGTGGCGAAGGCCTCATCTTCGGTCAGGTGGCGCAGGAAGCTGAGGATCAAGCCGCTCGACACGCCCAACTCCGCCTTGGCCCGGTCCATGCCGGCGATCAGTCCCTCGACCACCACGCCGAACGGCACGCCGCGATCCGTATGCGTCTGCGGGTCGAAGAAGATTTCGGCGTGACGCACATTGTCCGCCGCCGCGCGCTGGAAATAGGCGAAGGCCAGATCCTCGAAATCCCGCCGAGTCAGCAGCACCGCCGCCCCGGCGTAATAGATGTCCAGGAAGTCCTGCAGATTGGAGAAGTCATAGGCCGCGCGCACCGCCTCGACGCTGTCGTAGGGAATGGACACGCCGTTGCGCTGGGCCAGTTCGAACATCAGTTCCGGCTCGAGACTACCCTCGATGTGCAGGTGGAGTTCAGCCTTTGGCAGGCCTGCGATATAGGCGTCGAGGGACATGGGCGATCTCCGGGAGGATGTCGCCCGGTCTATACCCTACATCCGCTCCGGCGTGTCGATGCCCAAGAGATCCAGCGCGATTTCAAGCTGGCGCAGGGCCGCCGCCGACAGGGCCAGGCGCGACCGTTTCGTGTCCTCGTGCGGCGCGACCAGCACGGGGCAGGCGGCGTAGAATTTCGAGAAGGACTGGGCCACGCGATAGGCGTGTTCGGCGACCAGGTGCGGCATCCGCTTGTCGTAGGCGTCGGCTGCGGCGGTCGAGAAGGCGTCCAGCGTTAGGGCCAGGTCGCGTTCGGCGGGTTCGGCGATGACGATGGGTCCGGCGGACACGCCCTGTTCGGCGGCCTTACGCAACAGGGATTTGATCCGAACCGCCTGATACAGCAGATACGGCCCGGTCTTGCCCTCGAAGCTCATGAAGCGGTCGAGGTCGAAGACGTAGCTGGTCGTGCGCGCGTTCGACAGGTCGGCGAACTTCAGGGCGGCGATGGCCACCTTGTGGGCGATAGCCTCGAACGCTTCAGGCGACAGATCGTCGCCCAGCTTGGCCTCATGCAGCCGCTCGCGGGCCTTGTCCGTCGCCTGGTCGATCAGGTCGCGCAGTTTCAGCACGCCGCCGGCGCGGGTCTTGAACGGCTTGCCGTCCTGACCGTTCATGGTGCCGAAGCCCAGATGCTCCAGCGACTTTTCGGGCGCATATCCGGCCAGATAGGCGGCGCGGAACACCTGTTCGAAATGCTCGGCCTGACGTTCGTCGACGACGTACAGGATCAGGTCAGGGCCGATCGACTTCTTGCGGTCCAGAATGGTGGCCAGGTCGGTCGTGCCGTACATGGCCGAACCTTCCGAGCTGATGACCAGCAGGGGCGGGGGCGAGGGGGCTTCGATAACCGATCCGTCGGCCAGCTTCTTCTTGCGCGTCTCTCCGGGCTTGGCGACGTGCACAACCTGGGCGCCGTCGTCCTCGACCAGCAGGCCCGCATCCGTCAGGTGGGCCAGCATTTCCGGCATCACCGGATCGGCGTCGCTCTCGCCGTTCCACAGGTCGAAATCGACCGACAGATCGCCATATTCGCGTTTCAGCGCCTCGCGGCTGACCGCAACGAAGTGGCTCCATAGCGCGCGGTAGCCGGGGCGGCCGTTCTGCAGTTCGGCCGTCGCCTTGCGGGCGCGGTCGCGGAAACCTGCGTCTTCCTTGGCCTTGCCGGCGGCCAGCGGATAAAGCCGGTCCAGATCGGCCAGGGTCACGGGCGTTTCGGCCGGGAAGGGACCGTCGCCCTCGGCCATGAAGGCGTCGGCCAGGCCTTCGTCGCCGCAGGCGACGATCAGCAGACCCATCTGGAAACCCCAGTCGCCAAAGTGGGCGTCGCCGGTGACGTCATCGCCGCGGAAACGGAACAGCCGTTTCAGGCTCTCGCCGATGATGGCGCTGCGCAGATGGCCGACGTGCATGGGCTTGGCCACGTTCGGGCCGCCGAAGTCGATGACGACCTTGCGCGGATCGGCGACGACCGCCGCGCCCGCGTGATCGGCGTCCGCCGCCACTTCCTCGGCGCGTTCGGCTAGGGTCGCATCGGCGATCTTCAGGTTGATGAAGCCGGGACCGGCCACCTCGACCGAGGCGAAACGCGGATCAGCGCTCAGGCGTTCGGCGATCTTGCCCGCCAGTTCGCGCGGGTTGGCCTTCATCGCCTTGGCGGCGGCCAGGGCGCCGTTGGACTGGAAGTCGGCCAGGTCGGGGCGGTCGGACGGGGTGACGCGCGCCAGGGCCGCCTCCACGCCTTCGGCGGCGAAGGCGGCGCCGACCGCTTCGCTGAGGACGGTCTTGAGATCAGCCATTTATTCGCTCGTGGGTGCGGCGGCAGCGGGCGCAGGTGCGGGCGTCGTTCCGGCGTTGACGCGGAAGCGGCTGCCCGAGCGGTTGAACTCGGCCATTTCCGGCGTCACGTCGAAACCGACCAGGATCTCGAAGTTGCTGCCGCTGGTGGTGGCCTCGGCGCGCGGGATGACGATGGTGCGCTCTTCGGTCACGGACGCCGTGCGCTGGCCCTGGAAGTTCACCGGAAGGTCGAAATATTCCTTGGACAGAATTGCGGTGTTCCGCTCGGTCACCGCGATCCAGTAGCGATAGGTGCGCTGGTCGCCGGCGGCCTGAGCGCCGCGGCCCAGGTTGAACAGCACGCTCATGTCCACGCGGATCGGATCGCTCTCACGGTATTCACAATCGGACGACACGCCCTCGATCTCGCCGGTATAGCCGACATTGGCCACGGCGGCGCGACCGCCTTCCAGCTCGACATAACGGGCGGCGTCGTACAACACCTTCACATAGGGGCAGGGGCCGGCGTTGACGCGGCGGCGCAAGGGAGCGATTCGCGGCGCGCGGCGCGGAGCGGCGTCGTCGCCCGACGCCTGCTGCTGTTGGCCCCCGCGTTGGCGTTGACGCTGGGATTGGGCCTCGGCGGCGACCGGCAGGACGGAGGCCGCGATCGAGAAGGCGGCCAGGGCGGTGAGGACGCGACGCATCAGCTTATATTTCCGACAGCGAAAAGGGGCGCACGACAATCGGCGGCCGATCATTGAACGCTCGCCGCTGATAGCGGCTAAAGCGAGGCGCGGCAAACGCTTGCTGGCGGCCTATCGCTCCATGACCAGGCAGGTCGAGGTCGCGGTGGCGTAAAGCCGCCCGTCCAGACCGCGCAGATCGGCCTCGGCGAAGGCGGCGCGGCGGCCGGCCTGGACGATTCGCCCCTCGGCGCGGACCGGCGTGCCGGCGCTCAACGCCTTGTGGAAGACGGTCTTCAGCTCCAGCGTCGTATAGGTCTGGCCCGGCCGCAGCGTCGAATGCACCACGCAGCCGCAGGCCGAATCGAGCACGGTGGCGATCCAGCCGCCATGCACAGAACCGAGCGGATTATAGACGGCGGCCGTCGGCACCGCCTCGAACACCACCCGGCCTTCCTCAACTTCGGTCAGCTCGAAACCGACCGTGCGGGCGATGGGGGCGACGAAGCCGCCGCTCAGGCCCAGGCGCAGCTGTTCGACCCCGGACAGGGCGGCGATATCGAGAGTTTCGGTCATGGGAACGGCTCCATCAGGTCCGTTCACAATAAGGACGGACGCCGCGGTGGCAAGCGTCCGATCCGATGCGGGTCTTACAGACCCGGCAGCTTGAAGCCGCCGCTGCGGCGCGGCTGGATGGTGATGGCCTGACGGCCGCCGGTCAGGGCCTGCAGACGCTCGGCCTCGGTGGCGGCGTCTATGGTCTTCTGGCCCTCGGCGGTCTGGCGAACGGTCGCCGTCTGGGTCGATGGGTCGTTCTTGCGCCAGAACATCAGGCGATTGGCGAAGCTTTCGTCCTTGTGCGCCAGGTCGCCGAACTCGTCGTCCACGACGTAGCGGGCCAGGGGATCGGCCTGTTCGCCGCCGGCCTGGGCCACAAGAACCTGCTCGCCCGGCGTGCGGGTGACGGCCTGACGCTGACCCAGCAGGATCTGACGGGCGGCGCTTTCGGGGGCCAGTTCCTGCGGGCGCGGCTGGCCGGGCGCGGGCGGACGCAGGCCGTATTCCGGCGGCACGCTGAGCGGGGCGGTCGAGACTGTGACGAACTCGTCCGGCACCACCTTGGTCAGACCGATGCCCTGCTTCAGGCTGCCGCAGGCCGAAACGGCGAGCGCGGAGGAGGCGACGAGGGTCAGGACGGCGACGCTGCGGATACGCATGGTTTCAGGCTCTGATCGGCTTATGCACGAAGCGCCGCGACGGCGCCGTTGGCATAGTGAAGACGGGGTGATTACGACTTTTCGGGGGCCGCGCCAACCTAGAGCCTGATCGTTCGAGGCGGGCGATCCCGCCGAGATCGTGAATCAGGGCCTAGAAAATGGAAAGCCGCTCAGGCTTTGGCGGGCTTATCCGACAGCAGGCTGTCGAGAATAAGCAAGACCACGCCGATGGTGATGGCGCTGTCCGCCACGTTGAACACCCAGGGAAAAACGCCCGTGCCGGAGAAGTCGATGAAGTCGACCACATAGCCGAAGCGGATGCGGTCGATCACATTGCCGAGCGCGCCGCCCATGACGAAGCCGATGGCGGTGATCAGAAGGCGGCGATCCGACTTTGTCGCCCACCAGCCCAGGCCGGCCGAGACGATGATGGAGAAGATGGCCAGGCCCCAGCGCGCCTCGCCCCCGCCGAACAGGCCGAAGCTGACGCCGGTGTTCTCCACCCAGCTGAAGTTCAGGATGGGCGGGAGGACGGGAATGCGCCCGACCTCGTGCAGGGTCAGGCCGCTGATGACCCAGGCCTTGGTCGCCTGGTCCAGCAGGATGATCAGAAGCGCGAAGACATAGGCGGTGACGGCGAGGCGGGTGATCTTCATGCCGGGCCGGTTAGCAGGAAGCGCCGCCGGGGCGAAGCGGAAAACCGCGCATCAGAACAGGTCGCCCTGACCCGCCACGGGCGGTTTCGGTTTCGCCGGCGGACGCGCAGGCGCCGCCCGGGCTTCGCCGCCGTCGATCGTGGCGGATTTCGCCCCGTCGCCGAACACCAGCCGAACCGCTTGACCCGCCTCAAGCGCGGCGGCCGAGGTGATCCAGCCGCCGTCCGTGTCCTCGACCCGGGCGAAGCCGGGCTTGGGTCGGCCGGGGTCCAGCGTGGCCAGCGCTCGCGACAGGGCCGCCAGGCGGTCCTTGTCCCGCTCCAGCCGGCGCGGCAGCACCGCGTCCAGCCGAGTCGTCGCCGCCAGCAACCGCGCCTCTCGCTGGTCCAGCCGCCGATGCAACGGTGCGGGCGACAGGCGGGCCGAAACCTGCAGCAAACGCCGCTCACCGCGCGCCACGCCCGCCTGCAGCGCCGAGCCCAGCCGGTCGCCCGCGCCGCGCAGCCGGTCCTGTCCCCGTTCGATCCGGGTGCGCAGCAAGGCCGGGCTCAGCTTGCCGCCCGTCACGGCCAGATGCCGCTCGTGCAGGGCGATGTTACGTTGAAGGCCAGAGCCGAGACGGCTCGACACATGGTCCAGCCGCTGCTGCGCCAGGGCCAGCAGATCCTCCGGCCGCGCCGGCAGGCCGCGCGTCACGGCCCGGAGCCGGGTGCGCCGATCCTCGATCAGCCGCCCGCCCGCCTGGACCATGCGCCGATCCATGTCGGCCACGGCGTAGCGCAGGTCCGCCAGCACCGGCGTGGCCATTTCGGCTGCGCCCGTCGGGGTCGGCGCCCGGCGATCCGACACGAAGTCGATCAGGGTTGTATCCGTCTCGTGCCCCACGGCCGAGATGATCGGGATGCGCGCCGCCGCGACCGTGCGCGCCAGACCTTCGTCGTTGAAGCACCACAGGTCCTCCACCGATCCACCGCCGCGCGCCACGATGAGCATGTCCGGGCGCGGGATCGGCCCGTCCGGCGTAAGCGCGTCGAAACCGCGAATCGCATTTGATACTTGGCCGCAGGCGGCCTCGCCCTGAACCACCACGGGCCAGACGATCACGCGGCAGGGCCACCGTTCGGCGATCCGGTGCAGAACGTCGCGGATCACCGCGCCGGTCGGGCTTGTGATCACGCCGATGACGGCCGGGAAGGCGGGCAGGGGCTTCTTGCGGCCCGGCTCGAACAGACCTTCCTCGCGCAGCCGGACCTTCAGCCGCTCCAACTGGGCCAGAAGCGCGCCGGCGCCCGCCGCCTCCATGCTCTCGATCACGATCTGGTAGGACGAGCGCGCGGGATAGGAGGTGATCTTGCCGGTGACGATGACTTCCAGCCCCGCCTCGGGCTGCACCCCCAGGCCACGCGTCGAGCCTTTCCAAACCACCCCGTCGATGGCCGACTTGTCGTCCTTCAGTGTCAGATAGATGTGGCCCGAGGCGTGGCGGTTGACCTTGGAGATCTCGCCCCTCAGCCGAACATGGCCGAACCGATCCTCCAGCGTCCGCTTCAGCGCGAACGACAGTTCCGAGATCGACAGCGGCGGATTGTTGTCGCGCGGGGCAGGGGCCTCGGCCGGGCCTTCGAACACATAGTCGTCGCTCATGCGCGGCACTCTAGCCTGCGTCGATGCGTCCGGGAACGGGGGCTTCGTTGTCTCGTTGAACCACCATGGCTGCTGATCCCCCGAACACAGACCCTGCCGACCGGGATCCGCACGAGCGCGATCTGATGCGCCGCTCGGGCGCGGGCGGCGCCATGAGCCCGTGGCTGATCATTGGCGGCATCGCCCTGCTGGGCGTGGGCGCCTATGTCGTTTTCGCCCTGCTTTGACGCCGTCAGGACACCCCATGACCCGTATTCTTCCGTTCGCCGCCGCCCTGTTGATGACTGCGTCCGTCGGGGCCTGTTCTGACCGTGACGACGACATAGTGCAGGCGCCCGCGCCGGGCGCGACGCCCTCAAGCCTGCCGGCCAGACAGGCGGATGTCGCCGCCACCAACGCCGCCCTGGCCTTCGGCATGACCCGCGACCAGCTGGAGGACGCCGACATTGTATCGCGCGCCGGGGCGGATCTGGGCGACATCGAAACCCTGGTGTTGGACGCCTCGGGCGCCCTGACCCATCTGGTGGTCGAACTGAACGGGCCGGGCGACATGAAGGTGCTTGTGCCCGTCGCCGACGTGGCCCCTATCGACCGCAACGGCGGCAAGGATCTGGTCACCGATCTGACGCCAGGTCAGCTGCAGGCTCTGCCGGCCTGGACGCCGCCCGCGCGCTGAATTCCGTGTTAAGCCTGCCGGGCGCTTGACCGGCCCGCGCCAGCCGGTCATTGCCCGGTCTCATGAACATTCTTCTCGTCGGATCGGGCGGCCGCGAACACGCCCTGGCCTGGAAGATCGCCCAGTCGCCTCTGGTCAAACGCCTGGTCGCCGCACCGGGCAATCCGGGCATCGAGAAGCTGTGCGAGCTTCGCGCCGTCAAGGTCGACGACGCCGAGGGGTTGGCGGCCCTGGCGCGCGAAATCCGCGCCGATCTGGTGGTGGTGGGGCCCGAGGTGGCGCTGGCCGCCGGTCTGGCCGACCGACTGGCCGCAGCGGGCATTCCCTGTTTCGGCCCCACGGCCAAGGCCGCGCAGCTGGAGACATCCAAGGCCTTCTCCAAGGCGTTCCTGGCGCGGCACGGCATCCCCACGGCGGGCTACGGCGTCCATGAGACGGTCGCGGACGCCAAGGCGGCGCTGAACGCCTTCCGTCCCCCTTTTGTCATCAAGGCCGACGGCCTGGCCGCCGGAAAGGGGGTGGCGATCAGCCCCGACCGCCCTGACGCCGAGGCCGAGATCGAACGGATGCTGGGCGGCCGGTTCGGCGCGGCCGGCGCCCGTGTCGTGATCGAAGAGTTCATGGACGGCGAGGAAGGCTCGCTGTTCGCCCTGTGCGACGGGAAACAGGCCCTGCTGTTCGGCGGCGCTCAGGACCACAAACGCGCCTTCGACGGCGACCTGGGGCCGAATACCGGCGGCATGGGCGCCTATTCGCCGGCGCCTGTCTTCACCCCCGACCTTGTGCATCAGGCCGACAAACTGATCGTCCAGCCGACCATCCGCCACATGGCCGAGGAGGGCGCTCCCTATCGCGGCGTGCTCTACGCCGGACTGATGGCGACCGAGGACGGTCCCAAGGTGGTTGAGTTCAACGCTCGCTTCGGCGACCCGGAATGCCAGGTGCTGATGATGCGGATGGCCGGCGACATCGTGCCCTATCTGCTGGGATGCGCGCGCGGCGACGTGTCGGGCCTGTCGGCGCCGGCTTTCAAGCCCCAGACGGTGATCTGCGTAGTCATGGCGGCCAAGGGCTATCCCGACAGCCCGCTGGAAGGCTCGATCATTCGCGGCGCCGACCAGGATTTCGGTCCTCACGTCCAGGTCTTCCACGCCGGCACCAAACGCCGCGGCGACGGCCAGCTGTGCGCCTCCGGCGGGCGGGTGCTGAACGTCTGCGCCGAGGGCGACGACATCGCCCAGGCCCGCGAACGCGCCTATGCCGCCATCAAGCAGATCGACTGGCCCGGCGGCTTCAACCGCTCCGACATCGGCTGGCGCGCGCTGGAGCGGGGCTAGGTTCAGTCGACATTCAGCCGGTCGAAATCTCAGACGGTCATTCCGGGTTCGTCCTATGGACGCCTCGAAATGGTGGTTTTGGGTTGGATGTCGATCAGCCTTGGCCTCGATTCACGGTTGCGGTAGCGCCTCGTCGTCAGTCGATGAGCGAAGGTGTTGGCGCGTTCTTTGGATAGAGGCGATGATTTCGCCGTTCCCGGCCCGCGTATTCTGGCGCGTTCTCTGAGCCTTGTAGAGACCTTTGAGGTAGGCTTGATCCCAGCTCGACAGTCCCTGTGTCGTTTCGGGAGCATCGAACAGGTTGAGAATCGACGCGTAGGGGCGGGTGTCAGACTGCGGGTCGATTTGAGCAAAAGTGATCATGGCGATATAATCGGCTAACTGCTGAGCGGATAAGCCGGACGTCTGTGTCGTGTCGATCAGAACAACTGTTCGAAAGATATTGTCGACGATCTGCGAGGAAAGTCGCGAGGCGGCGAACACAGGGATGATGGGAGCGTAATCAAAAGCGTCACTGCAGTCGTCGCTGCACTCGCCAGGGATACGATTGGCGCGCTGTCCGTTGCTGGAGTTGATCGGCATGGCCTGTTGCCACCATCTGACAGGATGTTCTGACGATTGAAACGCCCTGAGAGCCGTCGCGCCGCGATCCATGCCGGATCCGCCTGTGCGAAACGCGCGCAGACGTGTGCGAACAAGTTCTGTCGCCAGTGCGGAAGGCTGGTTGGTTGCAATGATCAAGACATTCGGGCGGCACCCGGGAAGTCCAGGAGACAACCCAAGGTCTTCGGCCACCGTCGAAACTCGGTCGACAATGTACTGCGCCGCCTCATGTTGAAGATTGGCCGCGCCGATGCAGACCGCATTGTCCCAACGCGCTATTCCCCGGCCGGGATTGGGGGCCGCGACTTCATTGACAAAGTCTCGGATCAGTCTGTTGGAACTTTTGCCGACGACATCGATATCTTCTAACCGAACGGGTTCTTGAACTTCACCCCTCGAGATGCGGTCTGAAGAAAACTGTGGTGCGGGGTCTTGGGTGATCGCCAACATCGCAGCAAGAATGATCGTCAGCATGGCGTCCTCCCATTGAGACTGTGACCGTATTCCCGCTTTGCGGGACAGTCAAACCACCAGGGCGCGATCTGAGATCCTCTTGGAAAACCCTACGCCGCCGCGAACAGCAGTCGGCCTTCGCCCATTCGCTCGCGCAGGCCTGGGAGGTCGGTGTGGGCGACCGAGAAACAGCCGTAGCTTCGGCCCAGCTTGCCTTCGCGCGCCAGGAAGTCGGGGTCGGCGTAGTCGGCGCCGTGGATAATGATGGCCCGCTCGCGCGCCTTGTCATTGGTGTATTCCAGCCCATCCAGCAGCACGTTCGGCCCCTGCTGCCGACCCCAGTTCGCGCCGGCGGTGGCGTAGGCGCCGACCGAGGACATGTTGGAATCTGGGGTGTTGGAGAACCGTTGGGCGTAGCCGCTGTGGCTGGGGTCGGAGCCGCGACCGTGGCAGGTGCGCAGAACCTTGACCTCGCCGGCGACCAGATCGACCTCGTACAGGCGTTCTTCGCCCGAGAACTTCTTGAAATCGACCAGATACATCCGGTCGCGCAGCGGCAGATGGCGGTGATGGGTGTCCAGCGCGGTCATGGCGCGCTCCATCAACTCCTTGCGGACGTGGCCGCGCGGATCCAGCGGCGGCGGCGTCAGCGAGGCGGTCTGGATCGTCGGCAGACCGGCCTGTGGCGGCGCGACAGGGGACAAGGTCTGAGCCGTGGTCAGCGGCGCCCTGGCGCTCGCGCTGGCGCATCCCGCCAGCATGGCCGAACCGCCCAGAATCAGCCCTCGTCTCGATAGCCGCATGCGACGCCCTCGTTGCGGTTGGTCTTGGGCCGTGGTTGTTTCAAAAGGTTACGGGCGAGGCAACCTGAGCCTTGTGGGGCATTTTTGCGGCCGACGGGCCGGGGGGAGACATCGATGAAGCGTTTTGGAATCGCATTGGCGGCGCTGATGGCGTCAGCCATGAGCGCGCATGCCCAGCAAACCCCCACGGCGTCTAGGGTTTCGTCGCAACCCACGACAACGTTCGTCGAGGCCGGAAGGTTGCTGGCTGATCCGTCGAACGGCGTTGTGCAGCGCGATAAAACTCTCGTGATCAGAGGGAACCAAGTCGTTGAAGTGCGCGACGGCTTCGTCGGCGACGCCTCCCAGGGCAGGGTTCTGGACCTGCGACACGCCTTCGTCCTGCCCGGACTGATCGACAGCCACGTCCATCTGACCAGCCAGCAGAACCCGAATGGGCGGCTGGAACAGGTCACCCTGTCCGATGCAGACCGGGCCATGGTCGGCGCCCGTTACGCCCGCCGCACCCTGATGGCGGGCTTCACCACCGTGGCGGACCTAGGTGCGGGCAACGAAGCCATATTCGCCCTGAGGAACGCGGTGAAGAACGGTGACGTGCCGGGGCCGCGCATCATCGCGGCCGGATCGTCGGTGTCGATCCACGGCGGTCACGGCGACATCAACGGCTATCGCGACGACGTCATGCATCTGTTGTCGTCCGAGAGCATCTGTTCGGGGCCTGAGGACTGCATGCGCGCGGTCCGCACCCAGGTTCGCGCCGGGGCCGACATCATCAAGATCACCGCGACGGGCGGCGTCCTGTCCAACACCGCCGCCGGTCTGAACCAGCAGTTCAGCGATCCCGAGTTGACCGCCATCGTCGACAGCGCCCACCGCATGGGCCGTCAGGTGACGGCGCACGCCCACGGCGTGGACGGCATCAACGCCTTCCTGCGGGCGGGCGGCGATTCCATCGAACATGGCACCTATCTGGACGACCAGTCGATCCGCCTGTTCAAGGCGAACGGCGCCTGGCTGATCCCGACCCTGCTGGCCGGCGATTTCGTGGCCCGCATCGCGTCGGGGCCCGACAACTTCTTCACCCCGGCCCAGACGGCCAAGGCGCTGGAGGCGGGGCCCAAGATGCTGGACATGGCCCGTCGCGCGCATCAGGGCGGGGTGCGGATCGCCTTCGGAACCGATAGCGGCGTCTCGGCCCACGGCGACAACGCCCAGGAGTTCGCGCTGCTGGTCCGCGCCGGCCTGACGCCGCTGGAGGCCGTCCAGGCCGCCACCGTCGGCGCCGCCGAACACCTGCGAATTTCGAACGAAGCCGGCAGAATCGCGCCCGGAATGCCCGCCGATATCGTCGCCGTCTCGGGCGATCCGCTGACGGACGTCACCGAACTGGAGCGGATGAAGTTCGTGATGAAGTCAGGCGTCGTCTATCGCGCCGACTGAAGCCAATCGTTCAGGAAGGCGGTGAAGGCCGCCTGATCCTGGAACCGGGCGACGACCGGCCAGGCGACGACCTGGGCGCGCTGGTCGGGCGTCAGCCGCACCCAGTCCTTTTCGGTGGTGACCAGGCCGGCGTCATAGACGGCCGCGCGGTCGGCCAGGAAACTCATGTTCTCGGCGCTGTAGGCCGCATGGTCGGGGAAGGGAACGAAGTCCGCCAGGTCGCAGCCCGCCGCCTTCAGCGACCGCTCGACCTTCCAGGGCTTGGCGATGCCGGCGAACCCGACCTGCGGCCCCGACGGCGGCGGCCCCTCGGGCGTCAGACGGGCGATGAAGACGGGCAGGGCGCCGAACACCGCCAGCAGTTCGGGATCGGCGGCCTCCACATCGGTCGGCAGCATGACCACTACGGCGTCGGCCCGCGCCAGCCCGGCCTTCAAGGGCTCGCGCATCGGGCCGGAAGGAAAGACCGATCCGTCCCCGAAAGGCCATTCGTCGCCGCGCGTCTCGCCGTCCACCACGATCAGGCTGATGGTCTTCTTCAACGCCGGGTTCTGATGGCCGTCGTCCAGAACCAGGGCCTGGGCGCCGCCCGCGACGGCGGCGCTGGCCCCCGCCACACGATCACGCGCGATCCAGACCGGCGATCCCTGCGCCAGCATCAGGGGCTCGTCGCCGACGTCGGCGGCCGTATGCGCCGCCGGATCGACACGGATCGGCCCCTCCAGCCGCCCGCCATAACCGCGCGACAGGCCTTGGGCCTCAACGCCCGTCGCCCGCAACAGTCGCAGGATTTCGCGCGCGACCGGCGTCTTGCCCGATCCGCCGACCGTCAGATTGCCGACCGAGACGACCGCGCAGCCTGGATCGACAGGCGCGGCTTTGGCGATGCGCCGCGCGGTGACGCCGGCCCACAGCCAGCCCAGGGGTTTCAACATGGTGCGGGTCATGCGCGCGTGGTTGCTGTCGCGCACATACCACCAGCGGGGGGTGTTCAGCTTCATCGTCCAGCCCGCGCCGGGGGGGGCGTCAGCGGCTTTAGGGCGGCCCACAGCCGATCAAGCCCGCCGCCCGCCTCGGCGGCGGCGCGACGCGCCCGCTCTCCCATCGCCTTGGCCGACGCCGGATCGGCCAGCAAGGGCGCGATGACCGCCGCCAGGTCTGACGGCGCCTGCACCAGGGTCAGGCCGCCCGCGCTGCTCAGCGCCGCCGTCACCGGCGCCCAGTTCGAGGCGTCCGGCCCCGTGATCGCCGGCCGACCCAGCCGCGCCGGCTCCAGCGGATTGTGGCCTCCGACCGGCGGCAGGCCCAGCGCGGGGGCGAACGATCCGCCCATGACGACCACATCGGCCAGCCGCAGGAACAGGCCCATCTCGTTCAGGGTGTCGGCCAGATAGATATCGGTGTCCGGCCCGATCGTCTGGCTGCGCGAACGCATGGCGAAGGCGTAGCCCTCGCGCGCCAAGGCCTGTGCGATATGCGGCCCGCGCTCGGGGTGGCGGGGGGTCAGGATCAGGCATATCCGCTCGTCCAGACCGTCCAGGGCGCGCACGATGGCGATCTCCTCGCCCTCATGGGTGCTGGCGGCCACGATCACCGGTCGGTCGCCGATGGCGGCCGACAGGCGGCTGAAGGCGGCGGGATCGTGCGGCAGGGCCTCGCCCGACAGTTTCAGGTTCACTAGCCCATCGACGCGCGCGCCCATCGTCTCCAATCGCCGGGCCGAGGCCGCGTCCTGTGGCAGGACCAGATCGAAGGCGCCGGTCACAGCCCGGGCCGAGGCGGGAAACCGCGCCCAATTCTCGACCGTCCTTTCGGTCAGGCGCGCGCTGATCAGGGCCAGCCCGACCCCGCGCCGATGCGCCTCCAGCAACAGATTGGGCCACAGTTCGCTCTCGACGAAGACCCCCAGGGCCGGCCGCCAGTGCTCCAGGAAACGCGCCACCACGCCCGGCGCATCGACCGGCGCATACTGATGGATCACCCCGGCCGGCAGCCGCTCGGCCAGAATTTGGGCCGAGGTCACGGTGCCTGAGGTCACCAGCACGTTCAGGTCGGGCCGCGCCTTCACGAACCGCTCGACCACGGGCAGCAGCGACAGGCTCTCGCCCACGCTGACGCCGTGCAGCCAGACCAGATCGCCGGCGGGGCGTTTGGCGCGGGTGAAGCCCATCCGCTCGTCCACCCGCACGGGGTCTTCCTTGCCCCGCCGCGCACGCGCATCCAGCAGGCGCGGGGCCAGGGGCTCCAGCGCGCGGGTCGCCAGGCGATAGGCGATCAGCGGCAGGGGCGTCATGGCTTCAGGCCGGTGATTGCATCGGCCCGCGCCTCGACCGCGTTCAGGCGGGGCGTCCAGTCGGCAACCACATCGGCGATCTGAGCGCCTTCAGGATAGTCGGCGCGGTCCCAGACGATGGCGCCCTTGCCAAAGGGCAGGGGCAGGACGGCGCGGTCCCAGCTGTTCAGCCGGATCGCCGGGCTGCACGACATGCCTATGAACAGCACCGGCGCCCCGGACAGTTTAGCCATCAGCGGCAGACCCTCGGCCATGACATTGGCCGGGCCGCGCGGGCCGTCGGGCGTGATCGCAAGGGCGCCCGACTTCAGCTGTTTCAGACCGTCGCGCAGGGCCTGTGTTCCGCCCTTGGCCTTTTCCGTCTTGTCCTTGTTGGCCGACGATCCGCGCACGGCGGGAAAACCCTGACGCGCCACCGCCTTGGCGATGAACTCGCCGTCCGCCGACAGCGAGATCAGGGCCTTGGCCGGCTGCGCGCGGTCCAGCGGCCAACACGACGGCGACAGGCCGATGCGCGAATGCCAGAAGACGCACAGCACCCCGCCGCCCTGCGACCAGACCGTCTGCGCCGCCTCTTGGTTCTCATGGGTCCAACGGATGGTGGCGAAGCAGAACTGCATCCACTTCGCAAGGGTCCAGGCCAGGGCCGACTGGACGAACGGGTTAAGCAGCGGCCTCACGCCACCGTCTCCACGCTGGGCTGGGCGCCGTCCAGCGACTGCTGCCGCGCCAGTCGGGCGTAGAGACCGCCCTGCGCCACCAGTGCGTCGTGCGACCCTTCCTCGACCACGCGCCCGGCCTCGATCACATAGATGCGGTTGGCGTTCTTCACGGTCGACAGACGGTGGGCGATCATCAGGGTGGCGCGGCCCTGCATCAGCCGCTCCAGCGCCGCCTGGACCAAGGCTTCGCTTTCGGTGTCCAGGGCGCTGGTCGCCTCGTCCAGCAGCAGGATCGGAGCGTCCTTCACAAAGGCGCGGGCGATGGCGATCCGCTGACGCTGCCCGCCCGACAGGCGCAGGCCCGCCTCGCCCGCACGGGTGTCATAGCCTTGGGGCAAGGCGGTGATGAAGTCATGGGCGGCGGCCGAACGCGCGGCCTCTTCGATCTGCGCCTGTGTCGCGCCGGGCCGCCCATAGGCGATGTTGGCCGCGATGGTGTCGTCGAACAGGAAGGGCTCCTGCGTCACCAGGGCGATGTGTTCGCGCAGGTCATGCAGCCGCAGTTGGCGTACGTCGCGGTCGTTCAGCATCACCGCCCCGTCCGTCACGTCATAGAAGCGCGGCAGCAGGCTCAGGATCGTGCTCTTGCCGCCGCCCGACGGCCCGACCAGGGCCACCGTCTCGCCCGGCGCGACCCTCAGTGATACGTCGTCCAGCGTCGGGGCGCCGCCCTCGGTCCTCGGCGCATAGGCGAAGGAAACCCGGTCCATCACCACCTCGACCGGGCCGGGGGGCAAGGTGGCGGCGTCAGGCGCTTCACGGATTTCCGGCTCGATATCCAGCGCCGTGAACAGACGACGCGCGGCGGTGAAGCCTTCGGCCATAACGGTCGCCAGATTGGTCACCTGACGCAGCGACTGGCCGGCCGCCAGCAGCATGGCGATGAAGGCGGCGAACCCGCCCACCGTCATGGCCCCCGACTGCGCCCGCCATCCGGCGTAGGCTAGCACGGCGGCGACCACGACATAGGCCACCATGTCCGACGCGGGTCCGGCGAAGGCGCGGGCGTTGGCGCCCTTGATGACGTGGCGCTGGCGGCGGGCGACGACTTCGGCGACGCGGGCTTCTTCGGCGGCTTCGCGGTTCTCGATCTTGATCAGCCGAACCCCGTCCATGTTCTCCATGAGGGCGGTGGACAGGTTTTCGGTCTCGGCCATCGCGCCGCGCGCGGCCTTGCGCGTCCGCTTGCCGAACCGCCGCAGCACCAGCGCCACCAGCGGCACGCCCAGCAGCACCACCATCGCCAGTTGCCAGTCGTTGAAGAACATGAAGACGATGGTGCCGACCAGCATCAGCAGGTTCTGGGTGTAGGTGACAACGCCCGAGGTGAAGGCCTCCCGCACCAGATTGGCGTCGAACAGGACCGACGAGACAAACCCGCCCGAGTGCTGGCTGCGCAGACGCGCCAGGTCGGCGCGGATCATGCGACCGAACAGCCGCACCTGGATATCGCCGACGATGCTGTGGCCAAGCCGATTGACCAGAGCTGCCTGCAATAGGGCCGCGCCGGTTCGGATGAGGGCCACTGTCAGGATGGCGATGGGAATGGCGATCAAGGCGTGTCTGGCCTGAACATGAATGTATCTGAACAGGGTGATCGGCTGGTCGCCGCCCAGAAACAGTCCGTTCACGGCGGGTTGCAACAGTTGCAGCAGGGTGACGGTCAGCACGCCGGTCACGGCCGCGCAGACGACGGCCGTGATCAGGGTCCAGCGGTGTAGGGACAGGTAATCGCGCCAGATTCGCGCCAGCAGGACGCGCAGGGGCATGGTCTGGTCGACGGGGTCTTTCATCGGCCTTCGGTCGTCCGACCCGCCCCTCGAGTCAAGGCTTGTCGGGCGACGGGACCAGCGGGCGGCCCGGTTCGTCGGCGCGGATCAGGGTCTCGCCCGGCGCATCCTCGATTCTGACAGCGGGCGCCACGGTCGGATTGCGGGCGTAGCGGCGACCGTCGAAGGGCACGGCGGCCTCATAGGCTTCGGTAATCCCGCCGCCGGCGACCTGGACGCCCAGATCACGCCGGCCGTGGCTCTGGCGTTCCAGTAGGCGAATGGGCGCCCGCGCCACGCTGATCTCGCCGACCGACCGATAGGTCCCGCCCGCCCGGTCCAGCACCAGAAGGCGGCATCCGCCCGATCCGCACCAGCTCGGTCCGGTCAGATAGACCAGCATTGTCCGCCCGTCCGGCGTCAGGGCGGCGGTGTAGCGGGTCGTGTCCAGCGCCCCGAGCGCCCTTTGCCGCAGATAGGCGATCAGGCCGGGGTCTTCGGGCGGCGGGGCCTGGGCTGCGGCGGCCGCCGGGAACGAACCGGACAGGGCCAGGGCGGCGGCGATCATCATCGGGAGCAGTCTGTCAGGCATGGAAATCCAACGCCCGAACGCCGGGGTGGTTGAACAGTCCACCCGCCTTTTCTAACTAGGGGCTGCGGGTTCGCCCGCAGTGTTCTCAGGGCGGGGTGAGATTCCCCACCGGCGGTAAGGCGGCGACGCCAAGCCCGCGAGCGCTCTCCAGCATTGGAGAGGTCAGCAGATCCGGTGCGATTCCGGGGCCGACGGTATAGTCCGGATGAAAGAGAACGGGACCAACGCCTCGTCGGCGTTCGCCGCCCCCTGCCGGGCGGCGAGCTGGCGCGTCGTCGCCCGTAACCCTGAGGAAACTGGTTACGGAAAGGACGACCATTGAACCAGATTTCCTCGTCTAACCCCGGCTCCGCCTCAATGGGCGCGCTGTTGATGCTGTCGGCCAGCCTGGTGTTCGCGGCCGGCAACACGCTTCAATCGGTGCTGCCGCAGCAGTTCGGCATGAGCTCCACCGGCATGGCCTTCTGGCAATATCTGATCGCCTCGGTGCTTATGGCGCCGGTGGTGATGCGGATCGGGCTGGGCAAGCTGAAGACCCGCCATCCGCTGGCGCACCAGGCCCGCGCCTTCGCCTCGGCGCTGGGGGTGCATGTGTTCGTTTACGGCTTCGCCTCGGGCGTGCCGATCTGGCAGATGGTGACGCTGCTGGCCACCGGGCCGCTGTTCGTCATCGTCGGATCGACGCTGTTTCTGGCCGAGCGGGTGTCCGGCGCCCGGCTCGGCGCGGCGCTGGCCGGCTTCGTCGGCGCGGTGGTGGTGTCGGGCGTCGGGGCCGAGCGTCTGGACTGGCCCGCGCTGACCCCGATCCTGGCCGCCGCCCTGTGGGCCGCGACCGACGTCCTGACCAAGGCGCTGGCGCGGGAGGAGACGCCCGAGACCCTGACGGTGTCGCTGCTGGTGCTGATCACGCCCAACCATCTGGCCATCCTGCTGCTGGCCAACGCCTTCGCCTTCGTCCTGCCGGCGGGGGTGGCGACGGGCCTGCCGTTCGCCCTGCCTCAAGGGACGGGGCTGCTGCTTCTGCTGGTCTTGGGCGGGCTAACGGCGGCGGCGCAGTATCTGCTGGCCTCGGCCTACAAGCGCGCGGATGCGGCCTATCTGCAGCCGTTCGCAGACCTGAAGGCCCCGCTGGCGGGGCTGATCGGCTGGTCGCTGCTGGGGCAGACGCCGTCGCCCTGGTTCTGGCCGGGGGCGGCCCTGATCGTCGCCGCCTCTGTCTTCATCTTCTGGATCGAGAATCGCGCCCCGCAGGCGCGCGCGGCCCCAGCCGTCGGTGGAGGATGACGCGGCGGCCCCTGACCGCTATCTGGCCTCCATGTCGCGTTTCGATCTCACCACCGCCTTGGGCCGGTTCAAAACCCATTGGCACTATTTCTGGGCGGACCATGCGTTCCTTCGCGTGGCCTTTTCCAACGCCCACTGGCTGGGACCGGACCTGGTGCGCACCAACCAGCCGTCGCCGCGCCAGCTGGCCGGATGGAGGGCCAAGGGGATCAGGACCGTCATCAACCTGCGCGGCGAGCGGGACGAAGGCTATTACTGGCTGGAGAAACAGGCTTGCGAACGTCTGGGCCTGACCCTGATCGACGCCCCCCTGGATTCGCGCGATCCGCCGCAGCCCGACCGCATCCACCGCGCCCGCGATCTGTTCAAGACCATCGAGTATCCGGTGCTGATCCACTGCAAGTCGGGTGCGGACCGGGCGGGGATGATGGCGGTCTTCTATCGCCACTTCCATCTGGGCGAACCGATCTCGGTGGCGATGAAACAGCTGTCCAAGAAATACCTGCACTCGCGCGAAGGGCTGACGGGGGTGCTGGACTATACGCTGGAAAAATATGTCGCTGAGGTCGAGCCGAAAGGGATCAGCTTCATCGACTGGATCGACAGCCCTGAATATGAACCCAAGGCGATCCGAGCCGAGTTCAAGGCGGGATGGTGGGGCACGCTGCTGACCGACAGACTGCTGCGGCGGGAGTAGGGGGCGCCGCTCCTTGAGCCGTACTCCTCGCCAAATAGGCAAGCCGATGATTAGGGGGGGCAGCCCTGCGGCTCAGCCCCAGGGCCCCGTCTTTGGCGCGCCGGGATCGTTTTCACGCGCCCCGGCCGCCAGTTCGGCCTCGCGTCGGGCCTTGCGGTCGGCCTCCCACTTCTTGAACCAGCGGGCGTAGTTCATGTGGCCGCGCAGCGAAAAACTGAACAGCGCCAGTACGGCCAGCAGGCTGACCAGTTGGAAAATCTGTTGCGGCTCCAGGTTCATCGTCGTCCTCGCATACGGAGTGAACGTCGGATCGGGGCGTCGGTTCGGACGCCCCGATGTCGCAGGATCAGGCGTCGCCGCGCGGGTCGATCAGCTTGTGGGCGTGCAGGATGAAATAGCGCATGTGAGCGTTGTCCACGGTGGCCTGGGCGCGGGCCTTCCAGGCCTTCTTGGCCTCGTCGTAGCTGCCGAAGGCGCCGACGAACTCGACCTGCGACAGGTCGCGGAAGGTCGGCTCGCCCAGGTGACGCAACTCGCCGCCGATGACGATGTGCAGAAGCTGGGGCGGAACGGTGTTTTGATCGGTCATCGACAATCCAGGCATTGGGGGAGGGAGCTTTGCGCGCGCAATAGGCCGAGAACGGCCTCGGATCAATGTCGGGAGGGGTTTTTCCGCCCCCGGCTCAGGTCGAAAACGGCACGTTTTTACAGCGCCGCACGATCATCGGCTGGATCAGAGGGGCGGCGCAAACCAGGCTGGCCTGACGCGGATCGGGCCGGTTGAAGGCCCAGGCGCGGCCGTGATGATCGCTGACCCTGGCCCCCGCCTCCGTGGCGATCAGCCAGCCGGCGGCGACGTCCCAGTCCCATTTGGGCGTCAGGGCCAGAGCCGCGTCGAACGCCCCCGACGCCACCAGGGCCATGCGATAGGCCAGGGCGTTGCGCTTTGAAAACCGCATCGCCGGCCACGGTTCGTCGAAATAGGGCGCTTCGATCAGCCGCGCGTCGCCCAGGATCGAGGCGTCATCCAGCGTATCGACATCTGAGGCCGTGACGACCCGGCCGTTGCGTCGCGCCCCGCCGCCGCGCACGGCGACATAGGTCTCGTCCACCTCGGGCGCATGGATGACGGCGGCGACGACCTCACCGTCCTCGACCACGGCGATGGGCACGCACCACCACGGCGTCCGCTTCATATAGGCCACCGTGCCGTCGATCGGATCGACCACGAAGATGCGCCGTTTCGACAGGCGATCCGGCGAATCGGCCGTCTCTTCCGACAGCCAGCCATAGTCGGGTCGCGCCGACAGCAGCCGGTCCTTCAGCATGGCGTCCACCTTCAGGTCGCCGCTGGTGACGGGCGAACCGCCCGGCTTGGATTCGATCTTCAGCCCCGCCTCGCGCTCGGCGATGGCCAGGGCGCCCGCGTCGATGGCGGCCTGGCGGATAAGCTCCAGATCGTCGTTCAGGTCCGTCATTTGCCGGCGATGGCCACCGCGTCGAACATCAGGCTGGGCACGTTGAATCCGCCCCGGAATTCCAGGTCCGAGCCGCGCTGGATGCGCAGATAGAGGTCGGTCAGCTTGCCGGCCACGGTCACTTCGCTGACCGGATAGGCGATCGCGCCGTTCTCGAACCAGAAGCCTGACACCCCGGCGGACCAGTCGCCCGTATTGCCGTTCAGCGACGGCCCGAACATCGACGTCACCAGCAGGCCCGACCCCGCATCCGCCATCAGACCCGCCAGATCGCGCTCGCCCGCCTCCATATGCAGATTATGGGTCGAGACGCCCGACGGACCCGCCAGGCCGCGCGACGCATGGCCGGTCGTCTCCAGGCCCAACTGACGAGCCGATGCGCTGTTCAGCAGCCAGGTGGTCAGAATGCCGTCGTCGAACAGGGCGCGCCGCTCGACCGCCACGCCTTCGTCGTCGAACGGGGTCGACCCCATGCCGCGCGGGCGGAACGGATCGTCGATCAGGGTGACGCCCGGCGCGAACACCCGCTGGCCCAACCGATCCTTCAGGAAGGAAGTGCCGCGCGCGATGGATGGGCCGGATATGGCCCCCAGCGCGGGCGAAACGATCTGGCCGGCCATGCGATTGTCGAAGATGACCGGGGCGGTGGTCGAGGCGATCTTCCTCGGCCCCACACGGGCCACGGCCCGCGCGCCGGCGGTGCGCCCGATTTGGTCGGCGCCCGGCAGGTCGGACAGGTGGCGGGTCGAACGACTTTCGCCGCCGCGCTCCATCGCCCCGTCCTTTTCGGCGATGACGCCGACGCCCAGCGAGAAGGCCGAACCCTCATAGGCGCCGTCGAACCCGTGCGACGTCACCAGCCGCCAACGGCTGGACGACCAGGAGGCGTGACCACCCTCGGACCGCGCCACGCCGGTCACGGCCAAGGCGGCGGCCTCGGCCTCTGCGGCGGCGGCTTCCAGCGCCTCGGCGCTGCGCTCTCTGGCGTCGAACAGGTCCAGGTCGGGCAGGGGGCCGCGCGCAAGCCGCTCCTGCGGAGCCAGGCCGGCATTGGGGTCTTCCGGCGCCAGCCGCGCCATGGCGACGGCGCGTTCGACCAGCCGGGCCTGCGTCGCCGGCGACAGATCTGAGGCCGACACCGATGCCTGACGCTGACCCACGAACACTCTCAGGCCCAGGTCGCGCGATTCCTCGCGCTCGATATCTTCCAGCCTACCGTTGCGCACCCCCAGCGACAGGGACCGGCGGTCGGCGCTGACCGCCTCGGCCGCGTCGGCGCCGGCCTTCAAAGCCGCCTTGACGATGTCGTTAAGAAGATCGGTGGAAACGGGCGCAGCCAGGGTTTCAGTCATGCCCCGATATGGCGGACGCCCTGCTGCACCGCAACCTGTCGCGCCCCTCGCCTCACACCACCGCGAAGGCGATCAGGCCCACGGCGGCCGTCAGCAGCGCCACCCAGGTCAGCAACATCCCCACGACCCGGCCCAGCGACGGCCCGGTCTGGAACAGCAGGCCCAGCGCATGGGCGATCCGCCCGACCAGCAGGGTCGCGCCCACCCCATGCACCATCCAGGCGGGCGCGCCCACGGCGGCCAGCAGCAGCATGGCGATCATGCCGGGCGTCGCATATTCCACCAGATTGCCGAAGGCCCGGCTCGCGGCCATCAGATCGGCGTTCCCGCCATCCCCCAGCGAAACCATGTGCTTGCGCCGCCCGCTGACCACGATGCCCGACAACACCAGCATCATCAGGATCAGCAGGCCGCTCCACAGGGCGGCGGCCTGAATGGCGAGCATGAGGGGGGTGGTCATCGATCAGTCCTCGCGCCCGACCGGGTAGAGCAGATAGTGGTCGTCGTAGAAGGGCGTGCGCTCATAGAACCAGGCCAGACGCGCCTGTGGATCGGCCGCAAACGCGGGCTCGGCGGCCAGCTTGGCCTCGAACTCGGCCTTCAGCGCCGGGTCCGCCGCCAGCATCTTCTCGGCCAGGGGCGCGATGGCGTAGGCCTCGATATATTCCACGCGGCTCATGACCTCGGGGAACATCCCCCAGGCGAAGAAGCTCTCGCTGGACTGCGGCTCCAGCAGCAGCACGACGATGTCGCCCAGCGGCTGGTCGGTCGGCGCCCGCACCGAGCCGGGCGGATAGGTCCAGTCGCGCGTCTCGACCTCGACCGATTTGACCGAGGCCTGGACGTGACCCTCGTTGGCGCGCGTGGCCAGCTTGGGCTCGACCAGCCGCAGCATCGACAGGTTCACCGTGCGCGGCGCCGTCAGAGTCTCCATCTCGATCCCGTGCGCGCGCAGCCGCTCGATGATGTCGGTGCGATAGCCCGGCACCCAATAGGCGGCCGGGCGCGTCAGGGTCAGGGTTGGCTTGGAGCCATAGAAGGGCATCTGCCACAGGTCTGGATCGGGCTGGCCCAGCCAACGGATTTCCTTCCGGCCCGAGGCGGGGCTGTCGTACATCTCGTACAGGATGCCCTTGAACGGACGGGTGGACGACGGGGCGTCGTCAGCCTCGAAGTTGGCGGGGATCTGCGTCGGGCGCAGGGCCTTGTCCTGATCGGTGGCGGCCCGCAAGGCGGCGCCCTGGTCGGCCAGCAAATGCATCGCCGCCTCGATGAAGACATAGGTGCCCAAGACCCGCTGCTCGTGCGGTTTCAGGCTGTGGTTCTCGATCAGGATGGTCGGCACATGGGCGGCCGCGCCCCAACCGTTCGAGAATCGCTCGCCAAGCCCGCCGTCCGAAAGGCCCTTTTTCGGATCGTCGTCGTCCAGGCCGAACACCAGTTCGCCGGGAATATGGCCCTCGCGTTCCAACGCCGCGTTCATCGCCGGCTTGAAGACCGAATCCAGCCAGGCCGAGCCGTTGGGTGAGCGGCTGAACGCCCCGTCCTCGCCGTTGAAGCCGTAGGTGACGTCGTACTGGTAATCCATGCCGTCGGTGACGTGCACATCCACATACAGGTCCGGCCGGTATTTCAGGATCAGGCCCCGGACCGCCCTCATCTCAGGCTGGTCCAGCTTCAGATAGTCGCGGTTAAGGTTCTGGTTGGTCGCCGTGTTACGCCAGCCCTGAATGCGCGGTCCGCGCTGGTTGGGGCGGGAATAGGCGGATGCGCGCTCATGGCCATCGACGCTCAGGATCGGGATCAGGATCAGATTGACCCGATCCAGCAGGGCGTCCTTTCCATAGAAGGCGATGTCGCGCAGCAGCATCATGCCCGCGTCCTTGCCGTCGATCTCGCCGGGATGGATGCCCGCCTGGATCATCAGCACCGGCTTTGCCGGATCAAATGTCGCGCCATCCTTGGAGGCGATCACCGCATAGATGGGCCGCCCCTCGGGCGAGACGCCGAACTGTTCGATGCGGATCAGGTCGCTGGCCTGATCCAGCCGGTCGAACCAGGCGCGGGTGTCGGCGTAGTTCGGCGAAAAGTCATGGCCCGGATCGGCCTCGAACGCCGTGACCCACGGATCGCCGGCGTCGCGCAGCAGGGCCTTGGATGCGCCATTCCAGGCGGGAACGGGCGGCAGGAAGGCCTGGTCCCAGGGGGCGGCGTTGGGAAGCGTCTGGGACATGGCGGGGCTCACGCTACAGGCAAGGGCGGCCAGCAGGGCCGAGATTGCGAGATGGGATTTCATATCGGCTTTCGTGAGCCGATTGGTCCGCCCTGACAAGCATTCAACCTTTGCCGCACCGTGGGATCGCCGCCTCCGTCATGCACGAAGGCGGCGCCGCTTGGTCAGGCTGGCAGTTCCACGTCGCCCATCTCTTCAATGGCGCGGTTGTAGTCGTCGACGATGCTTTCGCGCTCGTAGTCGGACTTGCTCTGCTTGTAGTCGCGCCAGGAGCCGACCATTGAATCCAGGCGGTCGGCGATGGAGCTGAACTCCGACTTGTTCTTGGCGTCTGAGGCCATGGCCGCCTCGGCTTCGCGCACCTTGGCCGTCGCCGCCACCAGGCCAGGCAGCAGGCGGTCGGCTTCTTCCGCCTTGTCCTCCATTACGGCGGTGGTGAAGTGGTCGGCCTTCTGCATGGCGTCGACCAGATTGGCCTCCGCCGCGTGGCCGGCCTTGTTCAGGGCGGTGATCTGGGCGGCGTTTCGGGCGCGCTGATATTCCGACAGGGCTGCGTCCAGTTCGCCGATCCCGGCGACTGCGCCCTGATAGGCCGTCATCACCGCCGGGTGCGCGGCCTTGGCCTTGGCCAGACCGTCTTCGCGATAGGCGCGGGATTCGAAATAGGGGTCCAGCGTCTTCCACTGGGCCAGCAGGGCCTCCAATTGGGGGATCAGCTTGTCCACCGCCGCATCGGCCCGCTGGCTCTGCGCGCCGCCCGAAAGGGCCTTGCCTTCCTTCAGCTTCTCGATCGCCTGTTCCAGCGTCGTGATGTTCTCAGGGAAGTAGATCGAACCGGTTGCATCGGCGGACGGAATATCCAGTTTCTGGTACTTGTCGAAGTTCTCGGGCACGCCCCAGTTCTTGTCGATCAGCTTGTTGAAGGCTTCGGTGTAGAGGCCCAGCTTCTGCTGTGTCGCTTCGTTGCCCGTGGCGGCGGCGATCGATTGCGGGCGGCCCTCCGTCTTCTTTCCGTCGCCCTGTCCGCAGGCCGCCAGGCCCATCGTCATCGCGCAGACCAAGGCCATGGCGCTAACCGCTGTCCGAGACTTCATGGATTTTCCCTTCCCTGATGAAGCGAAGGCTCAGCCTCCGCCGGAGCGGGAAGACAACGCCACGGTCAAGGTTGGGTTCTCAAAAAACGCCGCCGTCTTGCCATGAGTTCGCAAGTCGTTGAATGGGCTTCACTTCCAGATCGGCTTGCCGTCGCCGGGCAGGCCCAGGCGGTCCCACATGTCGGAAACACGGTCGATCACGACCTGATCCATGCGGATCTCCTCGCCCCATTCGCGCTTGGTTTCGGGCTCCCACTTGTCGGTGGCGTCCAGACCGATCTTGGAGCCCAAACCGCTCTCGGGCGAGGCGAAGTCCAGATAATCGATGGGGGTGGATTCGATCAGGGTAATGTCGCGCGCCGGGTCCATCTTGGTCGAGATGGCCCACATGACGTCCTTCCAGTCGCGGGCGTCGATGTCGTCGTCCACGACAATGACCCATTTGGTGTACATGAACTGGCGCAGATAGCTCCAGACGCCCAGCATCACCCGCTTGGCGTGGCCCGGATAGGCCTTCTTCATCGACACCACCGCGATCCGATAGCTGCACCCCTCGGGCGGCAGCCAGAAGTCGACGATCTCGGGGAACTGCTGGCGCAGCAGGGGGATGAAGACCTCGTTCAGGGCCTCGCCCAGCACGCTGGGCTCGTCAGGCGGGCGGCCGGTGAAGGTGGTCAGATAGAGGGGGTCACGGCGCATGGTGATGGCGCTGACCTGGAAGACCGGGAATTTCTCGACCGAGTTGTAATAGCCGGTGTGGTCGCCGTAGGGGCCTTCGTCTTCGAACTCGTCCAGCAGGACGTGGCCTTCCAGCACGATCTCGGCCTGGGCCGGGACCATCAGCGGCACGGTCTTGCAGGGAACAAGCTCGGCCTTGGCGCCCCGCATCAGGCCCGCGAACTGGTATTCAGACAGGGTGTCCGGCACCGGCGTCACGGCGGCCAGGATCGTGCCCGGATCGGCGCCCAGAACCACGGCGCAGGGCAGGGGCTCGCGCTTTCCGGCCTTCTTGTGCCGGGCATAGTGTTGCGCCCCGCCACGATGCGCCAGCCAGCGCATGATGGCCCTGTCCTTGCCCAGCACCTGCATCCGGTAGATGCCCAGGTTGAAATCGTCCTCGCGGTCGTCCGACGGCCCCTTGGTCACCACCAGACCCCAGGTGATCAGGGGCGCGGGCTCGCCGGGCCAGCACGACTGGACGGGCAGGGCGGTCAGGTCGATCTGGTCGCCCTTCAGAACCACCTCCTGCACCGGGGCCTTCTTCACCGTCTTGGGTCGCATCGACAGGACGGTCTGCGCCAGCGGCAGCATCTCCATCGCATCGCCCAAGCCGCGCGGCGGCGTCGGATTTCTCAGGAAGGCCAGCAGTTCCCCGACCTCGCGCAGTTCCGCCGTGGTGGTGCGCGCCTTGCCCTCCAGCGTGACCCCCATCGCCACTCGCTTCACCGTGCCGAACAGGTTGGCCAGGCAGGGGATGGGGCTGATGGTCCCATCCGGCATCACCGGCTTTTCGAACAGGACCGCCGGGCCGCCGTTCCGCAGCAGCCGGGTCTGGATTTCGGTCATCTCCAGCACGGTCGACACCGGCTCGGACACCCGCACCAGTTCGCCGTCGGCTTCCAGTTGCTGGATGAAGTCACGCAGGGATTTGTAGGCCATGCGCGGTGGCTTAGGCGGCTCTCGGCCCGCTGTCACGCGCCGTTCGCCCGAACAGCTGGTCCAGCCCCACCAACGCCATCCCCACCAGCCCGAAGAAGGCCAGCAGCCCGGCGAACACGGCGATCACTCGCACCGGGCCCAGCGCATCCACGTTCACGAACCCGTAGGGCCACCAGTGGGTCGCCAGTCCATGAACCAGCGTCCAGCCGCCATAAATCAGCGGAAAGGTCAGCCAATTCACCGGGTCGATCCAGCGCAGCCGACCCTTGGGCGTGAACCACAGCCAATCCAGCACGAAGGCGACCGGCATCAGGTAATGCAGCACCAGATTGACCCCGTAGAGCAGGCCCTCCGGCTGCCAGTGCGGCGCGATCAGCAGGTGGTACACCACCCCGACCACGACGATGTACATGGCGACCGCCGCCCGCACGCCTTCGCTGGCGCTCCAGCGCGCCAGCCTGCGATCGGCGTCGATCAGCGGGCCGGTGAAGGCCAGGGCGACCAGGATGTTGGTCAGGATGGTGAAATAGCTGAAATAGTTGACGGTCCGCTCGACGACGTCCCAACCCTGGCTGGGGCCGACCATCAGGATGTATTGCAGACCCAGGGTCGCCCAGCCCACGACCGCAAAGGTCGCCCGCCACAGTCGCGGCCGGTCCCGGTCTCTCAGCATCCGCGCCTCCGCTACGTCAGGCGTCAGTCTTGTCCCATTCGAACGCCGGGTCCAGCCAGTCCCCGATCCGTTCCGCACGATCCAGCGCATCCATCCGCTGCATCTCCTCGTCCGACAGTTCGAAGTCGAAGATGTCGAAATTCTCGCGCGCCCGGCTTTCCTTGGTCGTGCGCGGGATGGCGATGATCCCGTGCTGGATCAGCCAGCGCAGGGTGATCTGGCCGTTGGTCTTGTCATGCGCCTTGGCCAGTTCGCTGATCGTGGCGTCGTCGGCGATCTTGCCCTGAGCCAGCGGCGACCAGGCGGTGATCGACGACCCCAACTCGGCCGCGGTCGCCACCAGTTGGTCAATGCCCAGATAGGGGTGATGTTCGACCTGATTGGTGATCAGGCGGGCCTTGGACAGGGCCTGCGCCTGATGGAATTCCTTGGACGGGAAGTTGGACAGGCCGATCGCCCGCGTCAGCCCCTGGTCCTTAGCCTCGTTCAGGGCGCCCAGCGTTTCTTCGAACGTCGGCGTCGTCTTAGGCCAGTGCAGCAGCAACAGGTCCGGGGTCGTCCCCAGGCTGCCGGCCGATTCCTTCGCCTGTTTCAGCAGGGCGTCGTGGGTGAAATGTTCGACCCAGATCTTGGTGGTCAGGAAGATGTCCTCGCGCGCCACGCCCGAATCGACAATGCCCTGACCCACGGCCTTCTCGTTCTTGTAGATCCAGGCCGTGTCGATGTGGCGATAGCCGATCCGCAGGGCCTCAGCGACCATGCGCCGCGCATCGTCGGGCTCCAGCTGCCAGGTCCCGAACCCCAGCAGCGGGATTTCGATTTCATCAACGGTGATCGTGGGTTGGTCGCCGTAAGCCATGCGCATCTCCTGCTGGGTCGTGTCGCCCGATATAGGTTTTGAACCCGGCTTCGCCACTGTTTCGCCTGTATCAATCCTGCTTCACCGGTTCGAAAGGGTGCGCGCGTTCAGCCTCGAACCACTCCAGGATTTCCTCCCACAATGGCTCCATGCCCTTTCTGAACGCCCCCTCGTGGCCGATGCGTTTGACGCCGTAGTCTTCGGGCCGACGCAACAGGATTTCAGCCGCTGCTGTGGAATAGGCGGTCAACAGGCGCGCACCCGTCGTCGGCGTGGCGATGGGATCGTCGCTGAAGACCCACGACCGGATCGGCGCGGTGACCCGGTCGAACTGCTGCGGGTCAAGCGCGCCGTCAGCCAGTTCCTTCAGGAAATAGCTCGGCTTCAGGCACCAGCGTTTCCAGGTCTGGAAAACCCCGCGCGGCAGGTCAGTCCCACGCCACAGCTTGCCGCTGCGGACATAGCCGTGTTTGCGCAGATCGCGCGGGCCCAGCACCAGCCAGAACATCAGCTCGAACGGGTTGTACGTCGGATGATGCCCGCCCCACCAGCCGCTGCCGACCGAGACGAAGGCGTGTCGGGCGATCTCGCCCTGGTTCGGCATGAAGCCGACGAAATGGCCGCCGACGCTGTGGCCGACATGGAAGACCGGCAGACCGAGCGCCGCCCGCTTCAACGCCTCCAGGGCTGCTGGCATGTCCAGCCGCCCCCAGTCGGTGTAATCCATCTGCATCGCCGCCAGATCCTCGGGCCGCGATCCGCCGATCCCGCGATAGTCATAGGTCAGGACCGCCGCCCCGCGCGCGGCCATCCAGCGCGCGAACCGACCATAGAATCCTCGCGGAAACCCGGTCCCCGCCGACATCAGCACCGCCATCCGCGCCTCATCGGGGCGAAACAACGTCGCCTCCAGCGGCCAGCCGTCACTGGACTTGATGATCCGATCCTCGACCCTTACCGTCACGGCCCGCCCCCAGCCTCTATGTCCGTTCTTATTGGATACGGACCATGCTGGATTTCCGTCGCGTCAGGTCAAGCCTGATCGACGCCTTCCACCAACCGTTTGGGCGCGACCTTTCGCCAGCGCTTTTCCATCATGGCCTTCAGCCAGACCGGATTGACGCTGGTGATCCGCGCCAGGACGATGGCGTGATCGCGATAATGACCGGTGAAATGGAACGTCGCCGGGTCCATCCCGATCAGCAGTTCGCGCTCATCCAGATTGTCCAGATGCACCACAATGCTGTCGTCCAGCGCCGGGCGCATCCAGGTGAAGAACTTGCCCGCCACCTTGAACGAGGGCTCGCCATAGGACACGCCATCCTCCACGCCGGGAAACGACAGCAGAAGCGCGCGGACCTCGTCGTGGGTCATCAGTCGCCCGATCTCAATAGGCTAGAGCGATCCCGTCCTTGCGCATCTCGGTCGCCGCGCCATAGGTCCAGCGGCCGCCGGGATTCACCTGTTTCATCACGTTCTGATAGCCGCCGAACCCCCCGTCCGGTTCGCCCAGCGTCCAGCCCATGGCGCGCAACTGGGCCTTGGTCGCCTCGGGCACGCCGCTCTCCAGATGCAGGACGCCGCTCCCCTCCTGCGGCTGCCCGGTCGGTTCGGACGAGCCATAGTGCTGCCAGCGCGGGGCGTCGCCCGCCGCCTGGGGCTCCAGCCCATAGTCGACCATGTTGATGATGATCTGGGCCTGGCCCTGGGGCTGCATGGCGCCGCCCATGACGCCGAACGCCAGCCAGGGTTCCCCGTCCTTGACGGCGAAACCGGGGATGATGGTCTGGGAAGGGCGTTTGCCAGGCGCATAGATATTGGGGTGGCCATCGGTCAGGGCGAACAACTCGCCCCGGTCCTGGAACATGAAACCCAGCGGCTCCGACCCATTGTCCGGCGCCAGGCCCGAGCCCATGCCGCGATAGTTGGACTGAATCCAGCTGACCATCATGCCGTCGCTGTCCGCGACGCTGAAATAGGTGGTGTCGCCGTGGTGCGGCGCGTCGCCGGGCATGACGCGATCCATCACCCGATCCGGCCGGATCAGCCTGGCCCGTTCGGCGGCATAGGCCTTGGAGTTCAGCCATTCGACCGGGGTCTCGGAGAATCGGTCGTCGGCGAACCAGCGCGCCCGGTCCTCGAACGCCAGCCGTTTGGCCTCGGCCTGGACGTGCAGGGAGGCGGCTGACTGGAAGCCCATGGATTTCAGATCGAACTGTTCGCAGATGTTCAGAATCTGGTTGGTGGACAGGCCCTGCGTGTTCGGCCCCAGGCCGAAGACGTCCACGCCGCGATAGTTGGTTTGGATCGGCTCGACCCATTCGGTGTGGTGGGCCGACAGGTCGGCGCGAGTCATCCAACCGCCGATTCGCTTGAAATAGGCCTCCATCTGATCGGCTAGCGGACCGTCGTAGAAGGCGTCGCGCCCGCCCTCGGCGATCATCCGCAGGGTCTTGGCCAGATAGCGGTTGGCGAACAGTTCGCCGACCTTGGGCGTGGCGCCGCCGGCGGCCCAGATGCGCTTTCGGTTGTCGTTCTCCTCGATCGGAATCTGCCCCCGGTCGAAGGCGGCCATGTTGCGCTCCAGATAATAGGCGATGACCTGGGGCACGGGCGCACCCTGTTCGCAAAGCTCCGCGACCGGCAGCAGCACGTCCCTCCACGGCAGTTTCCCATACCGCTGGTGCGCGCTCCACCATGCGTCGACCGCGCCGGGCACATTGACCGTCACCGCCCCGTAACGGGGCAGGTAGCCGTCGATGGCCTTGGATCGCGCCGTCTCAAGGCTAAGCCCGCGCGGACTGGCGCCCGAGCCGTTCAAACCGACGACCTTCTTCTGTTTCGGGTCCCACAGCATGCAATAGGCGTCGCCGCCGATTCCGTTGGCTGTCGGCTCCAGAAAGCCCAGGGCCGCATTGATGGCGATGGCTGCGTCGATGGCCGATCCGCCACGACGCAGGGTGTCGATGCCGATCAGGCTGGCGGCCGGATGCGCCGTCGCCGCCGCCCCGTTCGCGCCCCAGACGGTGGAGCGTCCCATGAACCTGGGCCCCGAGATCCGGTCGCCGATGGCCACGCCGGCGTAGGGGTCGGCCGGGCGGGCAGGGGCGGGCGGGGCGGTCGTCGGCGCGGGCTGCTGCGCCTGAGCCGTGTTCGCCGCCAGAACCCCGACGGGCAGGGCGGACAGGAAGGTGCGACGACGCATGGGCGAACTCCTCGAACAACCGATGCGGCATCAAGGAGGCGTGCGGCCGATCCGGCAAGCCCCAATCGGACGATCATGCGACCAAAGAAAAAGGCCGCGTCCCTTTCGGAACGCGGCCCTGATCGTTTCGCCTGAGTGCGAACATCAGCTGATGTCTTCGTTCAGCAGGCCGACCTTGAAGAAGCCGTTCTCCTGCATCTTGTTCATGACTTCCATGAACTGCTTGTACTTCACTTCCGGCTGGGCGCGGACGAACACGCGCTCTTCCTGGCAGGCGCCGCCACCCAGGGCGGTGCAGACGTCGGTGGGCAGGTTGTCGATCGAGGTTTGTTTGTCCGACAGGAACAGCTGACCGTTTTCCTGGATGGTGATGTACACCGGCTCCTTTTCCTGGGTCGGGTTCACCGGCGGCTGCGCCGGCGGCAGGTCCAGTCGGATCGAGACGGTCGCCATCGGCGCGGCGACCATGAAGATGATCATCAGCACCAGCAGAATGTCGATGAACGGCGTGATGTTGATATCCGCCGTCTGTTCGATCGTGTGCTTGTCCCCGCCGGAACCACCGAGCTTGGCAGCCATGCATCGTCTCCGTTACTCGCCGGCTGCAATCCGCGCCGGCATTTCCCTATGGATCGCCCGAAAGCTTGCTCGGTTCTTGGCGTCCCGATGCGCGCTTGTAAAGCGGTTCTAAACGATCCGGCGTTCCCGAACGTCAATTATACGCGACAGTCCCCCGCCGCCGCCGGCGTCAGGCCTTCGCCAGCTTCAGAAAACGGTCCATCAGGGCAGAATCGTCCTTGAAGGCGCCGGTGAAGCGGGTGGTGATGGTCGAAACGTGCCGGTGATGCACCCCGCGGGTGGTCATGCACTGGTGTTCGGCGTCCAGCATCACCGCCACGCCCCGTGGCTGCAGATGCGATTCGATGGCGTCGATGATGTCGTTGGTCAGCGTCTCCTGGTTCTGGAGCCTGCGCGCGAAAATCTCGACCACGCGGGCCAGCTTGGAGATGCCGACCACCTTCTCGCCGGGCAGATAGGCGACATAGGCCTTGCCCAGGAAGGGAGCCATGTGGTGCTCGCAGTGGCTCTCCACCTCAATGTCGCGCAGGATGACCATGTCGTCGTATCCGGTCACGTCCTCGAAAGTGCGGCTCAGTTCCCTGGCCGCATCGGCCTCATAGCCGTCGAACCATTCGCCGTAAGCGTCCACCACCCGTTTGGGCGTATCCACCAGGCCCGGCCGGTCGGGATTGTCGCCGGCCCAGGCGATCAGGGTCCGCACCGCTTCCAACGCTTGTTCGCGGCTGGGGCGCTGCACGGCGGCATCGCTGACGAGGACGGGCTTGGCGGGGATGAGGCTCATGAAACTCGATTTTCCGGCCGGGGCGGGTGGGTCGCCCGGTTTACCTTCTACAATCCGTCGGGACTGTATATCAGGCCGCTATATGGGACAGACCGTCCGTCCCGCAAGAAAACCCGCTGAAGACCGAGCCATGCCGCTGCACATCCACGACACCCTGCGCCGTGAAAAGCGCCTGTTCGAGCCCAGGAACAAGGATCGTGTGACCCTCTATGTCTGCGGCCCCACGGTCTATGACTACGCCCACATCGGCAATGCGCGCCCCCCCGTGGTGTTCGACGTGCTGGTGCGGCTGCTGCGCCGGACCTATGGCGCGGACAAGGTCATCTACGCCCGCAACGTCACCGACGTGGACGACAAGATCAATCAGAAGGCCGCTCGCGAAGGCGTGCCGATCAGCGAGGTCACGGCCCGCTACGAGGCCGCCTATCTGGCCGACATGGGCCTGCTGAACGTGTCGCCGCCCGACATCGCGCCCCACGTCACCGAATATATCCCGGCCATCGTCGATCAGATTCAGGCCATCGTCGACGCGGGCTGCGCCTATGCCGCCGAGGGGCACGTCCTGTTCGACGTCTCGTCCTACAAATCCTATGGCGCGCTGTCGGGCCGGAATCTGGACGACATGATCGCCGGCGCCCGCGTCGAGGTCGCGCCCTACAAGAAGAACCCGCACGATTTCGTGC
This sequence comes from Brevundimonas sp. EYE_349, assembly GCF_023147505.1. Classification (GTDB taxonomy): domain Bacteria; phylum Pseudomonadota; class Alphaproteobacteria; order Caulobacterales; family Caulobacteraceae; genus Brevundimonas. The sequence goes on from NZ_JAHXPB010000004.1 coordinate 137,893, forward strand.
TGTGGAAGCCGTCCAAGGCGGACGAACCGTCCTGGCCATCGCCGTGGGGACAGGGGCGTCCCGGTTGGCACATCGAATGCTCGGCCATGATCGAGAAGACTCTGGGTCTGCCGATCGACATCCACGGCGGCGGCATAGACCTGGTCTTCCCCCACCACGAGAACGAGATCGCGCAAGGCGTCTGCGCCCACGGCCATGCCCACGGCGATCAGGCGCACGACGAATACGCCCGCTACTGGATGCATAACGGCTTCCTGACCGTGGACGCCGAGAAGATGTCCAAGTCCGTCGGCAACGTCCTGCTGCTGCACGACCTGGTTCAGGCCATGCCGGGCGAGGTCGTCCGCTGGGCGCTGCTGAGCGCCCACTATCGCCAGCCGCTGGACTGGAACCAGGGGCTGCTGGATCAGAGCCGCAAGAACCTGGATCGGCTTTACGGCGTCCTGCGCGACGCCGACGCGGCCCTGGCCGACTTCGACGAGGCCACGCTGGACGAGGCCGAGATGGAGCTGGCTGAGAACGCTCTGGACCCGGTGCTGGACGCGCTTGAGGACGACCTCAATACGCCGGGCGCCATCGCGCAGCTGTTCGGGCTAGGAAGCGCCCTGCGGGATCTGTTGAACGACGCCGAAGCCGACATCAACGACGTCGCCATGGCCCGCTGGAGCCTGGTCGAAGCGGCCGGCCTGCTTGGCGTGCTGTCGCTGACGCCAGACGCCTGGTTCGAAGGCGGCGATCCCGCCCTGAAGGCCGAGGTCGAGGCCCTGCTGGAGCAACGCGCCACCGCCCGCGCCGCCAAGGACTGGCCCGAGGCCGACCGCATTCGCGACCGCCTGAACGCCCTAAATGTCGTCGTCATGGACGGCCCCGACGGTGCGACCTGGCGGATGAAGGGCTGATCGAAAACGCTTCTCCCCTCGGAGGAGAAGAACTCGCACCATCGTCTCCTCCCCATGAAATGGGGAGGGGGCGCGAAGCGGTGGAGGGGCTCTTTAAGTCCCACGGGCGCGTGCGATGCGTCGAAGAACCCCCGCCGTGAGCGGCAGGAGCGTCGAACCATTCCTGGCGTTACGCTCTCAGCCCGCCCGGCGGATCAGTTCATCCGCCAGCGTCGGCGTCAGATAGCCGTCGGCGGTCCGGCCGGTGGCGATCTGCCAGCGGCGCAGGGCCGCGCGGGTGTTGGACCCGATCACCCCGTCCACCCCTTGGGTGTCATAGCCCAGCTTGGTCAGCGCCCTTTGCGCGCCGATCCGCTGGTCGCGCGACATCGACGGGTCGTTGGGCCAGGCCTTGGTGAGGCCGGGCTTGCCCATTATCCCGTCCGCCGTCAGGCCGATGGCCAGCGCATAGCTGACCGAGTTGTTGTAGCGGCGGATCACATAGTGGTTCGGCAGGGCCAGGAAGGCCGGTCCGTTCGCGCCTTGGGGCAGCAGGATGGTGGCCTCTTCCAGCGCCTCGGCGCCGTTCGGCGTTCCGCCTTGCGCCAGCCGCACGCCCTTGGCCGCCCAGTAGGCCCAGTCGTGCTTGGGCCCTTCCGCCTCGGCGTAGTCGAAACTGGCGGGCAGGACGACTTCGTAACCCCAGCTCTGGCCGCGCTTCCATCCGGCCTGGGCCAGCAGATTGGCGGCAGAGGCCAGGGCGTCGGCGTCGTCGCCCCAGATGTCCACCTTGCCGTCGCCGTCCTGGTCCACGCCCAGGCGCAGATAATTGTCGGGCATGAACTGGGTCTGCCCCATGGCTCCGGCCCAGCTGCCCTTCAGGCCCGAACGCTCGCGCCGGCCGTCCACCACGATGTCCAGGGCATCCTTCAACTGGCCCTCTGCCCAGTCGCGCCGACGACCGTCATAGGCCAGGGTCGCCAGCGAGCGTATGACGTCATAGTCGCCCTGCACCTGACCGAAGGCGCTTTCCTGCGCCCAGACGCCGACCAGGATTTCGCTGGGCACGCCGAAGCGCTGGACCACCGACCACGGCACGCGGTCGATTCGCTGCTTGGCCTGGGCGATCCGCACAGAGGTCACGGCGTTCTGTACATAGGCGCCGGCGGGCTTGGAGAATTCGGGCTGGTTCCGATCCAGCCGAACCACGGTCGGGTCGGGCGTCAACCCTTCCAGCTGACGTGCGTACTCGGCGCGGCGGGCGCCGCCTTTGCGCGCCAGGAAACCCTGTTTCCAGCCCTCGAATCCCTGCTGGTCGTAGGCGGCTAGAGGCGGGGTCTGCGGGGTGGGCGCGGGCGCCGCGACAGGCGCGCCCGGTTGCGGTTGAGGCTGGTGCGCCGGCAGGGCGACCTGAGGCTCAGGCAACATGGGCGCACAGGCGGAGACGCAGCCGATCAGAAGAAGGCGGTAGGAAAAGCGCATGAGATTCAAACTAAAGCCCCCAGGGTCCGACGTGAAATGACATCCGCGCGAATGCCCAGTTTCACGGCGATTAAAGCGTCCGTGAGGCGAAAGCGTTGCCCTGCCGCTTGCTCGTTGGCGTCATTAACCCTGTTTTTCGTCGACGCCTTAACGCCTGCGGCGTATTACCGCACCGTCCTCTGACGGCCTGATGGCGGAGTGGCGACGCAACGGGCGTGCAACCCCGTAAACCCTCCGTTCGACTCGGAGGTCAGGCCTCCATCCTTTTTCGACCGTGTTGTCGCCCTGCGAGGTAGTTGAGCACGCGGTGGGAAAGCCTTCGCTGTGCAGGCTGGGCCTGGGTTCTATGTGGTTTTGGCCTTTGGCGGGTTGACCTTCTGAACCCCTCTCTCTATACGACCGCCTCCGCCGCGATCCGACCGGGTCAGCGGCTTTCTTATTGGTTTCTCTCAGGACGTCCGACCATGAAGGTCCGTAGCTCGCTCAAGTCCCTGAAGACCCGCCACCGCGACTGCAAGGTCGTGCGTCGCAAGGGCGTCGTCTTCGTCATCAACAAGACCGACCCGCGCTTCAAGGCCAAGCAGGGCTAAGCGGGCGGGCCTGCGCGCCGCTTCGGCGGCGTGCGCGCGCAGCGTCTTGCTGACGATCCACAGGCTGCGGATTTTCATCCGCGGCCTTTTTCGTGTTCGCGGTTGTCGCGCGCCGGCCGGCATGGTTAGCGTCCGCGCCTGATTTCTGGAGTATTCCCCATGGCTGACGACGCTTCGTTCGACGGTGGTCCCGACGTTCTCACCTCGACGGCGCAAGGGCGCCTGCGCACCATCATCGAGCGGCTGGAGCGCCTCGAAGAGGACAAACAGGCCGTCATGACCGACATGAAAGAGGTCTTCGCCGAGGCCAAGGGCGAGGGCTACGACGTCAAGATCCTGCGCAAGGTCATCCGCATCCGCAAGCAGGACAAGGCCAAGCGCCAGGAAGAGGACGCCATCCTGGACCTCTATATGTCGGCGCTGGGCGAGATCTGAGGCTGACCCGGCTTGAAGCGAAAACCGCCGCCAAGCCCCTTTGAAGCCCAACGCAAGGCCGCTCAGCGCGCGGCCCTGAACGCCCTGAAACGCGCCCGCCGCTCGGCAGAGAAGGCGGGCGTTTCTCTGTCCGACTGGGAGGGCGAGTTCCTCGATTCGGTCGGCGAGCGGGTGAAGACCCACGGTCGCGCCTTCGCCGACCCCGAAAAAGGCGCGCCGGGCCAGGCCCTGTCCGCCATGCAGGGCCGCAAGCTGAAAGAGATAACCGCCAAGGCCAAGGGCGAAGAGCCGAAACGGCGGTGGGGCAGGAAGAGGGACCTGTAACGTGATCCATCATCCTCGGGCTTGACCCGAGGATCGGGCTGTCCGCAACTCTGCATTGATGAGTGAGCGCAGACCTTTCATCGCGACCTATATTCAGTCTAGCCGCCCGCATGGTGTGCTCTACGTCGGGATGACGGCCAATCTCTTCGAGCGTGGCCGTCAGCATCGTGATGGCGCGGTCGAGGGCTTTGCGAGCCGCTACGGTTGCGGTCTTCTTGTCTGGTACGAGCCGTTGGAGTTGGTCACCAGCGCCAAGCGCGTTTGGAAGCTGGAACTGATCGAACGGACGAACCCCGGATGGATCGACCTCTATCCCAGTCTATGCGGCTTGGCGCCCGATCCTCGGGTCAAGCCCGAGGATGACGGAGAGGGAAGTGTGGCGGCCTTTTTGAAGCGGTTGGAAACGGACGAGTAGGTCTCACCCCGCCTCCTTCAACTGACCTTCCAGCCCCTGCTCCCGGACCTTGCGGTAGAGGGTCGAGCGGCCGATGCCCAGGCGGCGGGCGATCTCGCTCATGTGGCCGGCATAAACCTCGATGGCGTGCTGGATCAGGTCGCGCTCGATGTCTTCCAGCGTCCGCAGATGTCCGCGGTCGTCCAGGATGCGGATGGGCTGTTCGCCGGCGGCGGCCGCCTCGGTCTGGGCGTTGGCGGCGGTTGCGGCCTGAAGCGGGCGGGCGTCGGGCAGGGGGGCGGCGACCCCGGATATGGCGGGAAAATCGTGCGGTTGCAGGAAGGGCGCGTCTGCTAGGACGATGGCGCGGAACACCGCGTTTTCTAGCTGACGGACATTGCCGGGCCAGTCGAACCCTTGCAGCTGGGCCAGGGTCTCGGGTGCGCAGCCGGCGATCCGCCTGCCTTCCTCTGCATTGAATCGGGCGATGAAATGCTCGACCAGGGCCGGAATGTCCTCGCGCCGTTCGCGCAGGGAAGGGGCCTCGATCGGGAAGACGTTCAGGCGATAGAACAGGTCCTCGCGGAAGGCGCCGTCCTTGACCTGCTGGGCCGGGTCGCGATTGGTCGCCGAGACGATGCGCACGTCGATCTTGACCGGGCGCTTGCCGCCGACCGGGTCGATCTCGCCTTCCTGCAGGGCGCGCAGCAGCTTGACCTGCATGTCCAGCGGCAGTTCGCCGATCTCGTCCAGGAACAGGGTGCCGCCGTCCGCCTCCCGGAACTTGCCTAGCGTCTTGTCCACGGCGCCGGTGAAGGCGCCCTTCTCGTGCCCGAACAGGATGGATTCGATCAGATTGGAGGGCAGGGCGCCGCAGTTGACCGCCACGAAGGGCTTGCCTGCGCGGTCGCTGGCGCCATGCAGGGCGCGGGCGATCACTTCCTTGCCCACGCCGCTTTCGCCGGTGATCAAGACGGGGATGGAGGATTTGGCCGCCCGGGCGCCCAGCGCCTTGACCATACGCATGGCGGGGCTGTCGCCCACGATGTCGTCGAAACTGGTGCGGCCCTGGGCGCGCTTGGTCAGGCGTCCGACCTCGGCCGTCAGGCGCTTCATCTGCAAGGCGTTGCGCACCCCGATCAGCAGCCGTTCCGGCCCCACCGGCTTGACGAAGAAGTCCTGGGCCCCCGCCTGCATGGCCTTGACCACCATGTCGATGCCGCCGTTGGCGGTCAGCACGATCACCGGCTCGGCGACGCCCGCGCTGCGCAGTTCGGCCAGACATTCCAAGCCCGACATCTCGGGCATCACCATGTCCAGCAGTATCAGGTCCGCCCCGCCGCCCTGGGTCATCCGGTCGATGGCCTCGCCGCCGCCCGTCGCATGGACCACGGCGTATCCATCCCGCTCCAGCACGGCCTGGATCAGCCGGCGCTGGGTCGGATCGTCGTCGACGACCAGAATGGTCTTGGCCATGACAGGCAGCCCTTCGTCTCGGCCGCCAGAACGCAGGTGGCCCGTTTCGGGACGGTTCTAGCGGCGATGAGGTGAAAATCGCGTTGTGCGGCGTGGTGAGCGGCGGGTTAACGGCATCGGAGGTTGCGCCTGTCATCGGGCGTCCCCAGAACAGGGGCATGAACGCTCCCTTCAAGACGCCGAACGCCGACGCCCCCCTGTGGGACCTGACCGACCTCTACGCCTCGCGCGACGATGCGCGGGTCGCTGCCGATCTGGAAAAGGCCAGGGGATTGGTCGACGGCCTGAACGCCCTTCAGGGGCGGCTGGCCGCAGAGCAGGATGCGGCCGCGCTGGGCGTGTTGCTGGACCAGGCGATCGGGCTTTATGAGCAGGCGTCGGACGTGCTGGGCGCCCTGGGCGCCTACGCCTTCCTGTCGGCTTCGACCGCGCGCGACGATGCGGCGGCCCAAGGGTTTGAGGCGGATGTGCGCGAGAAGATCACCGCCATCGCCACCCCACCGTCTGGCTGACGCTAGAGATCAATCAGATCGACGACGCGCGGCTGGAGGCGGCCTTGGACGCCCACGACGGCGCCGCCCGCTGGCGGCCGTGGCTGCGCCGGGTGCGGGCGATGAAGCCGCACGAACTGTCGGCCGAGTTGGAGACCTTCATCGCCGAACGCGGCCCAATCACGGCCCAATGGCCGCGCCTGTTCGACGAGCAGCTGGCCGCCCTGCGCGCCAAGGCGGGAAACGAAAGCCTGACGCTGGCCGAAGCGCTGAACCGTCTGTCGGACGCCAAGCCGGCGCGTCGGAAGGCCGCCGCCGAGGGTTTGTCCGAGGCCTTGGCCGCCCGCGCCCCGACCCTGGCTCTGGTGCTGAACACCGTGGCCGCCGACAAGACGATGGAGGATCGCTGGCGCGGTTTCAAACGCCCCGCAGACAGCCGCCACCTGGGCAATGAGGTCGATGGCGAGGCCGTGGACGCGATGGCCGAGGCGGTGGCGGCCGCCTATCCGCGCCTGTCGCACCGCTATTACGCCCTGAAGGCCAAGGCGATGGGCAAGACCCGGCTGGACCACTGGGACCGCAACGCCCCCATCGAGACCACCACCCCGCGCACCTTTACCTGGAGCCAGGGGCGAGAGATCGTGCTGGACAGTTTCTCGGACCTGGGCGGCGACTTCGCCGAACGGGCGGGCGGTTTCTTCGACAAGCCGTGGATCGACGGCCGGGCGCGGGCGGGCAAACAGTCCGGCGCCTACGCCCACCCCGTCACCGCCGACCGCCACCCTTACGTCTTCCTGAACTGGATGGGCGAGCGGCGCGATGTCCTGACCCTGGCGCACGAACTGGGGCACGGCGTCCACCAGACCCTGGCGGCGGATCAGGGCACGCTTCTGGCCGATACGCCCCTGACCCTGGCCGAGACGGCATCCATCTTCGCCGAGGGGCTGACCTTCGATCGTCTGCTGGCCACGGCGCCCAAGGCCGAGCAGCGCGGCCTGCTGGCCGGACGGATCGAGGACGGGCTGAACACCGTGGTCCGCCAGATCGCCTTCCACCGTTTCGAGACCCGCTTCCATGACGAACGCCTGAAGGGCGAAGTGTCTCAGCCGCGCATCAACCAACTGTGGCTGGAGGAGATGGGCGCCTCGCTGGGACCGGCGGTCAAGCTGAACCCTGGTTATGAACACTGGTGGGCCTATGTCAGCCACTTCGTCCACTCGCCCTTCTACGTCTATGCCTACGCCTTCGGCGACCTGCTGGCGGCGGCTTTGATGGAGGCGCGGCGCAACGATCCGACCGGCTTCACGCCGCTGTATCGTCAGTTGCTGGCCGGGGGCGGATCGCGCACCTATGTCGAGGCGCTGAAGCCCTTTGGCCTGGACCCGCGCGATCCGGCCTTCTGGAGCGTGGGTTGTCAGCGACTGGAGAGACTGGTCGATCAGTTCGAGGCCCTGGGCTGACCGGTCGGGCTTGAGCCGCGCGACGGCGCGGGTATAGTCGCGCGCAAGGAACGACGAGGGGAAGAACGCCATGGCCGACCACGACCACACCGCTACAGGTCCTGCGGACGCCGACGCGCAAAGCTATATGCGCGGCCATATGGAGGTGCGCGAGCAGGTCTCGACCTACCGCCTGTTCCTGACCCTGGCCAAATGGGGCAGCCTGGCCATCGCGGTTCTGCTGGTCTTCTTGACGCTGTGGTTCCATCCGGGCGGCAGCTTCATGGTCGCGCTCACCGGCGCGGTCGTCCTGGGCGGGGTGGGCTTCGTGGCCCTGCGGTCCAAGCCCGGCGCCGCGCACTGATTTACGGCGTGCGCCGTTCGCGCCTTCCGTGGACGGAAATCGCAGGGTGCGCTGCAAGCTTTGGCATAACCGTGCTTTGACGGCCTGCGCCGGAACGGCCTAACCTTCGTTCAACCACAAGAACGAGGGGATTCGCTTGGCCGTCGCTATCGCCGTCACCCGTGAACGTCGTGAAGGCGAGACGCGCTGCGCCGTCACGCCTGAAACCGTCAAGAAGCTGATCGCCCTCGGCGCGACCGTGGCGGTCGAGGCTGGGACGGGGCTGGGCTCGTCGATCCCCGACGCCCAATACACCGCCGCCGGCGCGGTGGTGAAACCGGACACGCGGGCCGTGCTGGACGGCGCCGACATCGTGCTGAAGGTGCGCGGGCCGACGGCGCAGGAAATCAGCGCCCTGAAACCCGGCGCCATCGTCCTGGCCATGCTGGACGCCTATCGCGAGAAGGATACGGTCGAGGCCCTGCGCGGCGCCGAGGCCACGGCATTCGCCATGGAGTTCGTGCCTCGCATCACCCGCGCCCAGGTGATGGACGTGCTGTCGTCGCAGGCGAACCTGGCCGGATATCGCGCGGTGATCGAGGCGGCCTACGCCTATGGCAAGGGCTTCCCGATGATGATGACGGCGGCCGGCACCGTCGCCGCCGCAAAATGCTTCATCATGGGCGTCGGCGTCGCGGGGCTTCAAGCGATCGCCACGGCGCGACGGCTGGGCGCAGTGGTCACCGCCACCGATGTGCGCCCCGCCACCAAGGAACAGGTCGAAAGCCTGGGCGCCAAATTCCTGGCCGTCGAGAACGAGGAGTTCAAGAACGCCCAGACGGCAGGCGGCTACGCCAAGGAGATGTCGGCGGAATACCGCGCGCTTCAGGCCGAACTGACCGCCAGCCATATCGTCAAACAGGACGTGGTCATCACGACGGCTCTGATCCCCGGCCGCGCCGCGCCTGTTTTGCTGACCGCCGCCCACGTCGCCTCGATGAAGCCCGGCTCGGTCATCGTCGATCTGGCGGTCGAGGCGGGCGGCAATGTCGAAGGCTCGAAACTGAACGAGGTGGTCGTCACCCCGAACGGCGTCAGCATCGTCGGCTGGGCCAATCTGCCGGGCCGCATCGCCGCTGACGCCAGCGCCCTCTACGCCCGCAACCTGTTCGCCTTCATCGGCCTGCTGATCAAGGACGGTGGGCTGAGCGTGGATCTGGAGGATGAAATCCTCAAGGCGTCGGTCGTCACCCACGGCGGGGCCATAGTCCATGAGGGCGTGAGGGGATGATCACGCGTGTTCGCCCCGTTTTGACGGGGGTTGGTTTTGTGCTGCTCTGCGTAAGCATTCCTTGGCAGCTTTTGCTGGCGGTATGGGACGTGGCTCAAGCGCAGGTCGATTTGGAAAGCAGTTTCGCCCGATCCGTGATGATTAAAGCCATCGCCGACAATCTTCCTCAGGCCGTCTTCGATATGGCTGTCGGAGGCGGGCTGCTTATCCTTTGCAACATTGATAAGCGACTAGAACAAGGGCGCGCCTGACCATGGAACACGTCGATCCCACCGTCTTCCGCCTGGCCATCTTCGTGCTGGCCATCTTCGTCGGCTATTACGTCGTCTGGTCGGTCACGCCTGCATTGCACACACCGCTGATGGCTGTGACCAACGCGATTTCCAGCGTCATCATCGTCGGCGGTCTGATCGCCGCCGCCGCGGTGTCGTGTGACGTGTCTGGCCCCAGCGCCTGGATCGCCAAGGGGGCGGGCGTGGTCGCCGTCACCTTGGCCAGCGTCAACATCTTCGGCGGCTTCATGGTCACGCGCCGCATGCTGGCCATGTACAAAAAGAAGGAGCGGCCAGCTCCCAAGGTCACGACGTGACGGACGCCGCACAGATCGCCATCGTCGGCTCATGGGTCGGCACCGGCATCGGCTTCGGCCTGTGGCTGTATGGGTGGTTCGGGACGCAGATCCCGTTGAAACGTCAGCGGCTGCATGACTGCGGCATCGCCCTGGTCTTTTCGGCCATCCTGGTCCGCGTGGTGACGCAGGACCGGCCGCTGGGTGTCTTCGAATGGGCCCTGTTCTTTATCGGCCCCTTGTTCATCGCCGCCGCCCTGTGGCGGCTGGCGCGCACGTCTTAGGGGGAGGGGCGTGATGAACGCATCTTTGGCCGCATTGGCCTATCTGGTTTCGGGCGTCCTGTTCATCCTGTCGCTGCGGGGGTTGTCCAGCCCCGAGACCAGTCGTCAGGGCAACACCTTCGGCATGATCGGCATGGCCCTGGCCATCGGCGTGACCCTGCTGACGCTGGGCACGACGGGGGCGCTTGATCCCGTGACGCTGGGCCTGATCGCGGGGGGCGTCATCGTCGGCGGCGGGGGAGGGGCGCTGATCGCCAAGCGGGTCGCCATGACCGACATGCCGCAACTGGTCGCCGCCTTTCACAGTCTGGTCGGCATGGCCGCCTGTCTGGTCGCCATCGGCGCCATCTATGCGCCCGAGGCGTTTGGAATCCTGTCCGACGACGGCGCGGGCATCAAGACGCTGTCGATCGTCGAACTGAGCCTTGGCGTGGCCATCGGCGCCATCACCTTCACAGGATCGGTGATCGCCTTCGCCAAGCTGAACGGAAACATGAGCGGGGCGCCGATCATCCTGCCGGCCCGGCACCTGATCAACGTCGGTCTGGCGCTGGCGCTGGTCTTTCTGATCGGCATCCTGATCGGCACCGCCGGTGCGGCGACATGGGCTTTCTGGGGCGTCTTCCTGATCGCGCTGGTTTTGGGCGCGACGCTGATCATCCCCATCGGCGGCGCTGACATGCCGGTCGTGGTGTCGATGCTGAACTCCTATTCCGGCTGGGCGGCGGCGGCCTTGGGCTTCACCCTGGAGAACATCGCCCTGATCATCACCGGCGCCCTGGTCGGGTCGTCGGGCGCCATCCTCAGCTACATCATGTGCAAGGGCATGAACCGCAGCTTCGTCTCGGTGATTCTGGGCGGCTTCGGCGGAGGCGATGCGGCGGCCGGTCCCGGCGGCGCCAAGGAGACGCGCCCGGTCAAACAGGGCTCGGCCGAGGATGCGGCCTTCATCATGAAGAACGCCTCCAAGGTCATCATCGTGCCGGGCTACGGCATGGCGGTGGCCCAGGCCCAGCACGCGCTTCGTGAAATGGCCGACAAGCTGAAGGAGGAGGGCGTCGAGGTGAAATACGCCATCCACCCGGTCGCGGGCCGGATGCCGGGCCACATGAACGTCCTGCTGGCCGAGGCCAACGTCCCCTATGACGAGGTGTTCGAACTGGAGGACATCAACGCCGAGTTCGCGACCGCCGACGTCGCCTTCGTCATCGGCGCCAACGATGTGACCAACCCGGCGGCCAAGACCGACCCGACCAGCGCCATCTACGGCATGCCGATCCTGGACGTGGAGAAGGCCGGAACCGTGCTGTTCATCAAGCGCGGCATGGCGGCGGGCTATGCGGGCGTGGAGAACGAACTGTTCTTCCGCGACAACACGATGATGCTGTTCGCCGACGCCAAGAAGATGGTCGAGGGGATCGTGAAGGGGCTTTGAAGGCTTCTCTTCCCAAGATCGTTGCTTTGGCGACCTTTTTCGCCCTCGCAGCCTGTTCCGCGCTGATGAAGCTGACGATTTCCGGCGGACTGGACCGACCCGTGGTGCGGTTCGATGACGGCCGCGCGGCCTGCGTCGATTATCTGGACGTCCGCGATGTCGCCGCGCCTGGGCGTTCGCTGTGGACCTTGCGCGCCATCGGCGTGCGATGCGAGATGGTTGGACATATCGTCTATGGCGAGACGCCAGGTGGATTTATAGTCGAGACGCCGCCGGCCCCTTTGAACGCCGATGCATCCTATGAGGTTTTCGGCAAGGGTTTGACGACCAACCTGATGGCGAAGGTCCGCTGGTCCGGTGGCCTACGCATCCAATATCGCGACGGGGCATGGCGAGAAGCGGCAGTCGCCCACATGGCGCCCAGAACGTAGCAGCCGCGCCGTTCAAGCCCTCTATCGCAACGCTTTCAGACCCGATATCACGCGCTCGTGAAGACGGCCGGACATCAGAGATTTGAAGCCTTGGACTCCCTGCGCGGGGTCTGCGCCATTCTGGTGGTGATGTTCCATATGCCCGTGGCCAGCCACTGGCGAGACTGGGGGTTCATTCAGCACGCCTATCTGTTCGTGGACTATTTCTTCGTGCTGTCGGGCTTCGTCATCGCCCATGCCTATGCCGAGCGTCTGAAGTCGGGGCGGGACGCGGGGCGGTTCATGGTGAGGCGGTTCGGCCGCATCTGGCCGTTACATCTTCTGATGCTGGGCGCCTTCGTGGGCCTGGAGCTGGCCCGACTTGTCTTTCATTTCGACGGGGCGGCGCCGTTCACGCGCGATCGTTCGGTGGACGCCATCTTCACCAATCTGGCGCTGATCCAGGCGTGGCACGTCCACCCCTATCTGACCTGGAACGGGCCGGCCTGGACGCTGAGCGCGGAGTGGGCCTGCTATCTGATCTTCGCGGGGCTGGTCCTGATCGCGCCCAGGCGGTTCCGCTGGATCGGCCTGGTCCTGGCGATCATAGGCGGCCTGCTGGTTCTGGCCTACGCCCGGCGCTGGATGAACACGACGTTCGACTTCGCCGTGCCGCGCGCCGTCTATGGCTTCTTCCTGGGCTGTCTGCTGCAGGGCGTATGGACCCGAATTCCCCGCCTGAAGGGCGCGGCGGCCACCGGGCTGGAGGTCGCGGCCGTCGTCGCAGCCTGTGTCTTCATCGGCTGGGCGACGGGGCCGGTCACGGTGGCGGTGACCCTGGTCTTCGTCGGGCTGGTCTGGGTTTTCGCGGGCGAGAACGGGGCTCTGTCACGCCTGCTGGACCGGCCTGCGCTGGTGACGTTGGGGCGATGGTCCTTCGCCATCTACATGGTCCATATGTTCATCCTGACGGTCATGTTGATCGTCGGGCGAAAGCTGGACTGGCTGCCGAACGGGCGACGGATCGACTTCGGTTCGGTGTGGCTGAACGACCTGTTCGCCATCGCCCTGTTCGGCCTGATCGTGGCGGTCGCCGTCATCGCGCACCGGCTGGTCGAACAGCCGGCCCAGCGCATGATCGACCGCTGGACCAAACCCAAGACCGCCTGATCGGCTCAGGCCGCGATCCGCCATTCCGTCGCAGGCTCGGCGGCCCGGCCTTCGTCCCACAGCATGTCCTCGTCGGAGTAGCGACGGCTGGCGGCGGCCGAGATGACATCGACCACCTGCTCCTCCAGCCGATCCCAGATCACCGCCAGGTCCGACGACCCGTCGGCCTCGCAAGGCACGATGATGTAGCGGCTGGCGTTGACGGCGGACGTCGGTTGAAAGCGGGCCATGTGACGATCTCCTGGAAGCGGGGGCCTCTTGTCGATGATGGTGTTTTGCACCACTGTTGCGTCAGAAACGGACGTAGCATTCGGTAGGCGCGGTGAGACACGACAAGGCGGCCATGGTGATCGAGCTGGCGCGGCGCATGGCCGCCAGCGCCGAGGGGCTGACGCTGGATGAGATGGCCCGCGATATGCGCACCGGCCGCCGCACCGCCGAACGGATGCGCGACGCCGTCCTGATGCTGTTCCCCCAGGTCGAGGAGGTGTCCGACCCACCCACCAAGCGCTGGCGCATTCGCGGAGGGCTGTCGGCGTTCGAACAGGCGCCGACGGCCACCGAGATGCTGGAGCTGACCAAGGCGGCGTCGGCCTTGCGCGCGGCGGGCGAGCCGGCGCGAGCGGCGGCCCTGGAGGCGCTGGAGCGCAAGCTGAAGGCGGCGATGCGATCCACCACCCTGAACAGGATGGCGCCGGATCTGGAGGCGCTGGTGCGGGCGGAAACCATCGCGGTCCAGGCGGGGCCGCGCCCATCGGCGGACGAGGCGATGCTGACCGCCATCCGCAGCGCGGTTCTTGCCCAGCAGCCGCTGGGTTTCACCTATTCCCGACCAGGGGCCGAGCCGCGTCGGCGCAGCGTGGCGCCCTGCGGCGTCATGTTCGGACGCGCCAACTATCTGGTCGCCGCCGACCGCGAGACCGGTCGCATCCAGACCTTCCGACTGGATCGGATGAGCCATGTCGCCGCGCAGGACGGGCTGGCTGTTCCGCCCGCCGATTTCGACCTGGCGGTCTTCGCCAGCCAGTCGTTCGGCATCTATCAGGACGAGATCGAGGATGTGGTTATCCGCATCGCGCCCGAAGGGGCAGCCGAGGCCAGGAGCTGGCGCTGGCACCCGACGCAGAGCTTTGAGGATCAGGCGGACGGCGGCGTGATCGTGCGGTTTCGCGCCTCGGGGATGCGGGAGCTGGCCTGGCATCTGTTCACCTGGGGCGAACAGGCGTCGATTCTGGCGCCCGAACGGCTTAAGGCCGTCATGGCCGCAGAGCTGGCGGCCGCCGCGCGCGCCTTGGATCGGACCTCAGCCTGACGAAACCGTAAGCTGACCCGGCGCGTTGACGGCGGCTAAGCTTTTCGCTCCTCCAGACTGCCAGGAGATCGCCCTTGCGCGTCCAAGTCTTCGCCGCCTCTGCGCTTGCCGCCGTTGTTTTGACCGGCGGAGCTTGCGCCGCCGGACCGACCGTCTCGCGGCCCGCAGCGCTCGAGGACGCCGGGGCTCAGGTGATGGTGACGCGCCAGGGCGATCAACTGATGGTCGACTATCGGTTCGGGCGCGACGCCCCGGTCTGGGCCTTCATGGATTCGGCGCTGGAGACGGATTCCCGCCAGCCCTGGCGGCCGCGTCAGTGGACGGTGGAGACGCCCGGCGTGGTGATGGAGCGGCGCGGCCACTACGACATCATCCGCGACGCTGACGGCGGCCCCGTGCCGCGCGAGGTGCGTTTCCGCGTTCGACCGAAGGCCGTGGACCTAGAGGCGGAATATCCCACCCTGCTGTTCTCCAACGGCGCGGTCGCCCTGCCGACGCGGCAGATGGACGTCTTCGCCCTGGCCTCGCCCCAGGCGGCGGAGGCGGTGCCGGATGACCTGAATAGGACGAAGGTCGACGGCGGCCCGGCGCGCGTGACCTGGCGCGACGACAGCGGGCCGGTGCTGTTCAACGGCCGCCGCCGCGACGCCCTGACCACCACGGACGAGCGCAGCTATGTCCTGCTGGGCGACGCCACGGTGACGCCGGGCCAGGGCCTGTCCACCGTGATCGACCCGAACCTGCCCCCGTGGATCGGCGAGGAGATCCGCGACTTCGCCCCCCATGTGGGCCAATACTATCGCGACCGGCTGGGCGCCCCCGGCGCCGGCGGGGATACGCCCATCGTCATGGCGGCCTGGAATGGCCCGACGGAGAGGATGACGAGCATGGGCGGCAGCGTCCTGCCCGGTCTGATCGTGATGTCGTTCGAGGGGCGGGGCGTGACCACGCCTCAGGCGGAAATCCGCGAGCGGTCGCGCTGGTTCATCGGCCATGAGGGCGCGCACTTCTGGCTGGGCCAGACCATCCGCTATCAGTTCGCCGACGAGGCCTGGATCACCGAGGGCGGGGCGGACCTGATGGCGGTGCAGGCGCTGAAGCATCTGGACGCGACCTATGATGACCGCGCCGAACTGCAGTCCGAGGTGGATGATTGCGCCGACCTGGCCAAACGCCCGGTAGCGCAGGCGGGCGCGCGCGGCGAACACCGGGCCTATTACGCCTGCGGGGCCGTCTTCGCCTTGGCGGCAGAAGGCGCGCAGCGCCAGCGGACGGGCGGAGATTGGTTCGACTTCCTGAAGCCCCTGTTGCGCCAGCCCGACGGCGTTCTTAGCCGCGAGGAATGGCTGAGCGGCCTGACGCGGGTGTCGCGGGACCCGTCGCTGCGTGGCGACGTGGAGCGGCTGCTTGATCAAGGGGCGGCCGATCCGTCCGCCGTCATCGCCCGGCTGCTCCAGCGGACGGGAGTCGCCTTCCGCATGGAAAACGGCCGGGTTGTTCTGAGTTGAGGCAAAAATAACGGCTCCCGGTCGCCCGGCCGCCGTTTCAGTCGTCCGCGCTGGGGGAAGGGTCAGCGGGGTGTCGTGGCCTGTTCGATCAAGGTGCGCGCCTGGGCGATGGCGGCGGCCTCGGCGGTCTTTCCGTCGGCGACGGATTGCGCCAGGTCCATCAGCGGCGTGCCGGTGACCGAGCCGGTGTCTCCGACCTCCTCCAGATGGATGCCGTTATGCGCGGCGACAGCGGCGTCCCAGGCGTCGCGAACAGCGGCCCAGAAGCCCTGCGTCTTGGCCCAATAGTCGTCCCCGGCCCGGGGCGAATAGCTGGTGGAGCGATCGTAGGTGTTGATGACGTCTTCCTGAACGATGGCGATGGGTTCCCCGCCGGCCTTGCCCGACATCTTCATATTGTCCTGGATATGGACCCAGCCGTCCGGCTTCAGGATATGGCGGTTGGTCCCCAGATAGCGGTCATAGATCGGATTGCGCACCGCATCGCGCCGCGCCAGGGGCCGCCAGGTCGGGTTCGATGTCCAGGCTGACAGCCCGTTGTCGTAGGTCCAATGGCCGACGCCGCCATAGCGGGGCGAATCGTCGGTCTGCCACATCGTCTGGGACCAGGCGCCGGCGCGCTGGTCGGCCGGCACCGGCGTCAGCGTCCACTGGTTCGGCCCGGCGTAGGTCAGGACCGTCTCGGGCTGATAGGCCCAGTCCTGGCGCCAGTGTTTGACCACGATGGTCTGGCCGCCGTGCTCCATGACCAGGATGTGCTGCAGGCTGATCCTGTCGCCCTTGTCATAGACGACGCGGACGATCTCGCTGCCGCCGGACAGCTTTTCCTCCAACGGGTCGTAGTCGGCGCGGAAGCTGACGTTCTCGCGCATGTCGAAGTGGACGCGGTACTGGCCCGCCTGGGCCAGGATCGACTGGCGATCCCGTTCGAAGGCGTTGGCGGGCGCTGCGACCGCAGTGGGTGTGGCGGCCTGTTGGGCCAGGGCGGCCGGCGCGGTTGCGGTCAACAGGGCGGCGGCGATCAGGATGGCGCGCATCGGGCGTGTCCTTGAGGTTCGAGAGGGCATGGTCGCTTACAGCCGCAGCGTCAGCGAAACGCCGAAGTTGCGGCCGGGCTGGGTGTAGGCGTCCTTGACGGTCGAGGCGGCGGACAGGCCGCGCACGTCGCTCCACCAGCCATAGGTTTCGTCCAAGACGTTGAACGCGCCGGCCCGCAGCGTGGCCCGCTCCGTCACGTTCCAATAGGCGGTCAACTCTAACAGGGTGAAGCTGTCACCCAGATAGCAGGTCGTCCCACACGATAGATTATAGGTCGCCTCATCCTTCTTGCCCGACCAGGTGACGGTGGCCGAGCCGCCCCAGACGCCCGACGGCGCGGCATAGTTCAGGCCCGCGACCACCTTCACCGGATCGACACTGCCTAGGTCCGTGCGACGGCCGTCGGTGGTTTGTTCGCCCTCGGCGTAGGCGGCCGAGCCGATCAGGCTGAAGCCATTGTCCCAATAGATGTCGGCGCGCGCCTCAAGGCCCCTGATGTCGACCTCGGTCAGGTTGACGTACTGATAGACCAGCGGATCGACGCCGGGAATGCCGCGTCCGCTGACCGAAACCTGATCGATGAAGTCGTCATAGTGGGTGGCGAAGGCGGTGGTGTTCAGCCGCATCTTGCCGCCCGCCACATCGATATCGCGCAGACGGAAGCCGGCCTCGAAACTTTCGCTGGTCTCGGGCGACAGGTTCGGGTTCGGGATCGAGCGATAGCCGAAGACCGGGTTCTCGAAATAGTTGTTCACCTGCATCGGCGAGGGCGCGCGGAAGCCCAGGGCGTAGTTGGCGAAGACGCCGAGATGCGGCCCCGTCCAATAGACGACGCCCAGCTTGGGCGAGATGTGGTCGTCGCTCTGGCCCGAGGCGGCGGCGGGGAATTGGGCGTCGACCTTGGGCGACAGATCATACCAGTCGTAACGGACAGCCGGGATGATGCTGAGCGCGCCGTTCAGCAGTTCGATCTCGTCCTGTACGAACAGACCGGCCAGCTGGTATTCGGTCTTGGGGAAGGCGCGGAGGGGGAAGGTCTCGCCGACCGGCGGGACCACGCCGTCGCGAACCCCCTCCTGCGTCGTCATCGACCAGTCGCCGCCGAGGGTGACGCGGTGCTGCACCGCCGCGCCCTGACCGAAGACGCGCGAGCCCTGGGCGGCCAGTCCATGGACGGTGTTGTCGAAGGTCACGTCGCGCACCCGGTCGGCCAGGGTGGCGCGGTCTTCGAAGGTGTACTGTCGCGTGTTGGAATCTTGCCAATAGACGGAGACCGAACCGTCGCTGAGGCCCGCGAAGTCCTGGAAGCGCCAGTCGCCGCTGACGCGATCACGCTGGGTCTCGTCATGGGCGGTGACGGCCAGGACGGTGGAAGACCGGCTGCTGAGTGCGTCGCCGTTCATTTCCGAATCGAGGTGGTCGTAGGTTAGGCGCAGAGTGTGGTTAGGGTTCACCTCCCACACCAGCTTGCCCAGATAGGCGTTGGAGCCGAAATCCTGAGGGTTGGGCTGGGTGCGCGTCGCGCCGAGGCCGCCGACTGAGCCCTTGTTCTCGGTCTCTTGAGCATCGCGGCGGGTATAGGCCAGCAGCCCAGAGAGCGAACCCGAACGGCCCGCCAGCGCCAGCCCCTCGGTCCAGCCTTCGTCGGCGGAGTTGTAGGCCACCCGGGCGCGGGCGCCGAAGGTCTGTTCGCCGACCAGGAAATCGGACGGATCCTTGGTGGTGAAGGCCACGGCGCCGGCGACGCCGTCCGAACCGTAAAGGGCCGAAGCGGGACCGCGCAGGATTTCGACCGACTTGATCAGGTCCAGATCGTTATAGCCGCCGCGGCCGACCGCCTGGGCGCCGAAGGAGAAGCCGGCGGGAAGACGCACCCCGTCGTTGACGATCAGGACCCGGTCGCCGCCCATGCCACGGATGGTGAAGCCCGAGTTTCCGTCGCGGCCGGCGCCCGAAAGCGCCAGTCCGAAGCGGGCGGGCGAGGTCGGAACGCTGACGCCCGGCTCGAAGCGGATCAGGTCCTTGATGTCGGTCGCCAGAATCGTCTCGATCTGCTCGGCGTCGATGACGCTGACCGTGCCAGGCACATTGGAGGCCAGGCGCCGTGACCGCGTGCCCAGCACGACGACCGGATCGACCTCGGCGGCGGGCGCGGCGGCGACGGGCGCCTCGGCGCGGACAGGCTGAACGATCAGGGCCGAACCGATGGCCGCTGTGGCGGTGGAAAGGAGGAGGAGAGTGCGCATCAATGGCCCCGCTGTGTGATTGGCGGCGTGTTACTGCGAACGATTATTAGAATCAACCGCAATGAATGGTCGGTTTGAACCTGAACCTTCGCCGTTGCGTTGTGGGGACATGAAAACGGCCCTGTTTCCGGCGCTCGCCGCCCTCGTCCTGCTGGCGGCTTGCGGCGACGATCAGGTCAATCCGCCCAACGAACCGGCCGCGCCGCTTCGCACGCCCGAGGCCATGCAGCCAGTGGAGCCGCCGGGCCCGTCGTCTCTGGCGTCTCGCGGACCGCGCAGTTTTGTGGGGGTTTGGGCGGCCAATCCGGCATGGTGCGAGCGGCCGCAGGGGGCGAACAGCCCGATCACCATCACGCCGATGCGGTTTGACGCCTATGGCCACAACTGTGACATCGGCAGCATCGACGAGCGGGGATCAGGTTATGTCGCGGCGCTGTCCTGCATGGCCCAGGGCAAGGCCGTGAACGAGCGCGTCCACATGGGTACGACTGGCGATGTCTTGACCCTGACCTATGTGGATCGCGACATGCTGACGACCAAGCTGGCGCGCTGCCCCGGCTCGCCGCGCGCGCCGGACCCCGCCAACCCTCTGGAAAAGATGATGAAGAAGGACGGGGCCGAAACCCCGCCCGTTACGCCATCTAGTTGAACAGGAAGTTCATCACGTCGCCGTCCTTGACGACATAGGACTTTCCTTCCGCGCGCAGCTTGCCCGCTTCGCGCGCCCTGGCTTCGCCGCGCAGGGCCACGAAGTCGTCGAAGGCGATGGTTTCGGCGCGAATGAATCCCTTTTCGAAGTCGGTGTGAATCACACCCGCCGCCTGGGGCGCGGTGTCGCCGACATTGATGGTCCAGGCGCGTGCTTCCTTCGGGCCGACGGTGAAATAGGTCTGCAGCCCCAGCAGCTTGTAGGCTTCGCGGATCAGACGGTTCAGGCCGGGTTCTTCCAGGCCCAGGGTCTCCAGAAACTCACGCTGCTCCTCGTCGTCCAGCACGGCGATCTCGGATTCGATCTGGGCCGAGATGACGACCGAGTTGGCGTTGTCGGCGGCGGCCCGGGCCGCGACCTTGTCGGACAGGTCGTTGCCCTTGTCGGCCGAGCCTTCCTCGACGTTGGAGACATAAAGGGCGGGCAGGGCCGTCAGCAGTTGCAGCATGTGCCAGGCCTTCACGTCCTCCTTGGACACTTCGGCCGTGCGGGCGGGCTTGCCGGCGTTCAACTGGGCCAGGGCCAGGTCGACCAGTTTCAGCGTCAGGGCCGATTCCTTGTCGCCGCCCTTGGCGCGCTTCTCCAACTGCGGCCGGCGGCGCTCCAGGCTTTCCATGTCGGCCAGCATCAGCTCGGTCTCGATGATCTCCAGATCGGCGATCGGGTCGATTCGGTCCTCGACATGGGTGATGTCGTCATCGACGAAGCAGCGGGCCACGAAGGCCACGGCGTCGCAGTCGCGGATGTTGGCCAGGAACTGGTTGCCCAGGCCCTCGCCCTTGGACGCGCCGCGCACCAGGCCGGCGACGTCGACGAAGGTGATGCGGGCCGGAATGATCTCCTTGGAGCCCGCGATTTCGGCCAGGGCGTTCAGACGCGCCTCGGGCACCGCGACGTCGCCGGTGTTCGGCTCGATGGTGCAGAACGGATAGTTGGCCGCCTGGGCCGCCGCCGTCTTGGTCAGGGCGTTGAACAGGGTGGACTTGCCGACATTGGGCAGGCCGACGATCGCGACTTTAAGGGCCATGGGTATTCCTTGGAGAAGGCGCGAGCCTTTAACCCGTTCGAACGGGTTTGTCAGGCTCGCGCTTCAAAAGGGCTTAATGGGCGCCGTGATCCATGCCTGCCATGGCCGGCTGACGCACCTTGGCCTGAACCGTCACGGGCGCGGCGTCGGCGAAGGTCAGGGTCAGGGGGACGGTTTCGCCGGCGACCAACGGCGCAGTCAACTCCATGAGCATCAGGTGGTTTCCACCGGGCGCCAGGGCGACCGCTTCGCCCGCCGGCAGCGGCAGGCCCTGGCCCATTTCGCCCATGGTCATCACGCCGTTCTCGGTCTTCATCTCGTGAACCTGCAGCATCCCCGCGCGCGGTGTGGAGCCGCCGGTCAGTCGGTCGTCGGTCGCCGCGGTCAGGGTGATGTAGCAGCCGCCCGCCTTGGCGCCGTTCGGAGACGGACGGC
Source organism: Brevundimonas sp. EYE_349 (assembly GCF_023147505.1). Lineage (GTDB taxonomy): Bacteria > Pseudomonadota > Alphaproteobacteria > Caulobacterales > Caulobacteraceae > Brevundimonas. The sequence goes on from NZ_JAHXPB010000004.1 coordinate 159,178, forward strand.
ACCAGGCGTCGGCGGCGACCACTGCCGCGGCCTGGCCCGCATCGGCGGGCGTCCTGGCCGGCTGCGACGGATTGCAGGCGCTCAGCACCAGAAGGAGGACGGGCGCGGCGGCCAGGGCGGATTTGATCTTCATTGTATGAGCCTTTCAGAAGGCGACGGGACGGCGCCGGATCATCGGTCGTAGCGCTCGATCGAGCAACACGGCCGCGACCAGGCTCAGTCCCGTCAGGGGATAGAGGATGGCGAGGGGAAGAACGATGCCCAAGACGGCGGCGCGCACGCGGGGGCCGGGCGGGGCGGGCGGGGCGCCCAGGCGGCGGCGCGACAGGTCGGGCGGCCGTCGCTTCCACCACATCACCAGGCCGCTGATCGCCAGCACCCACACGCCGATGCAGCCCAGCAGCATGACGATGCGGTTCGCCTGCCCGAACTGCGTGCCTTGATGGGTGTAGATGCCCAGTTCGATAGCCTTGGCGCCGGCCCCAAACTGGTCATAGCCGATGTCGCCCAGCACCCGGCCGGACGCGCCGTCAATATAGAGGGAGCGGCTGTCCTGAACGCGGCGGGCTTGGGTCGTGACCGTATAGGCCGTGCCCTCGCTCGCCGGAATGTTGATCGCATAGGGGCGCGCCAAGCCCGCCGCGTCGGCGGCGTGCATCACCTGCGTCAGGGCGCCGTGACCGGCGTGATCGTGCGTCATGACCATGCCCTCCATGGTCCAGCCGGCGCCGACCGGCGCGTCATGGTGCTGGGCGCGCTGCCAGGCCCCCGCGACCGGAGCGGGCGGCCGGCCCCAGCCGGTCTCCTTGACCCAGCCCATGACGCGCTCGCCCCATACCGCCGACCACGGCATGCCCGTGACCGCCAGAAACAGCACAACCCCGCCGACGTAGAAACCTGTCAGGGCGTGCAGGTCACGCCAGAATGGCCGACGCCGGCTGTCGGTCGTCTGTGGCTTCAGGACCGCCACGGCGCGCCCTCTGGGCCACCATAGATAAAGACCCGTGGCGAACAGGATGATGGCCCAGCCGGCGACGATCTCGACCAGAATGTTGAACGGCCGACCGAGCAGGGTGAGGCTGTGCAGCTTCTTGATCAGTTCCATGACTCCGCCGGCCGGGATCACGCCCGTCGCGCGCCCGGTATGGGGATCGACGAAGACGGTCTTCTGCGCCCCATCCGGCTGGTCCACACGCAGCCGAACGGCCTCGTCAGACCGAGCCGGCAAGACCAGATTGGCAACCCGTCCGCCGCCGGCGGCCGTCTCGGCACGGGCCGCCCAGGTCTCGGGCGCGGCCTGGGCCTGCCCGACCTGGCTCTGGGCAACCGGCGCGCGGATCATGTCGCGATAGACCAGGCCGTCGATCTCGTCCTTGAACAGATAGAGGCCGCCAGTCAGGGCCAGCAGCATCAGAACCGGCATGACGAAGACGCCGGCGTAGAAATGCCATCGCCACACCGCGCGATAGGCGCCGGACAGGGCGTCCGGCTGGTCGGAACGCAGCGGCGGTGGCGCTGCGATCGTCTTGGAAGACATGGGAATCCTGAAGTTCAGGGCAAACACGTCGCGCAGGATTCAAACCGGCGCGGGCTGGCAGTCTGGATTCAGGGGTGGGGCGGCGCGGTGGACGGCGGGCGTGGCGGAGCCCGCGCGGGCGGCGGCGCGCCGACGCTTACAGGTGCGTAAACTACGGTCTCGACCGTGCGGATGATCGTTGCAGGCTGGGGCGCGGGCGGGCAGGGCAGGGCGGCGACAGGCGGGGTGACGCAGGCGGCGCACTTGGCCCCGACGTGCTTGTTGATCGGCCCGTCCATGCCGCCCGACTGGATCGTCTGCGGTCCCTCGGCGGAGCAGATGACCAGCGGATGGCCCGGCTGGACGGCCGCCAACGCCGCGAACGGCAGCAGCGCGCCGATCACGAGCGCGAACACCGCCGCCAGGAAGGCCAGCGATTTCGCAGTCGACCAGTTGTCGGCCTGGGATCGGGTCACGCTTCGCCTCTACGGCCTTTCGACCGTCAGCGAAAGTTAAAGCTCTCCACGCGCCGCCTGGCGCGGGCTGAACTTGGGCGCGGGAGCCAGTCGCATGACCTCGCCCTGATAGCGTTCGTCGTCGCCTGCGACTGCAAAAGGCAAGGCGTCGGCGCAGGCCTGCAGCATGGCGTTCAACCACGGCTGTTCGGCCTTGTGGAAGTCGCCCAGCACATGCGGCATGACCAGCTCCTTCTCGCCGGGATGGCCGATGCCCATGCGGGCGCGACGGAAGTCGGCGCCCAGATGGCTGATCAGGCTGCGGATACCATTTTGCCCCGCCGCGCCGCCGCCCGTCTTCATACGGAAACGGCCGGGCGCCAGGTCGATTTCGTCGTGGAAGACGATGATATCGCTAGGCTTGATCTTGTAGAAGCGCGCGGCCTCGCCGACCGCCCGGCCGCTCTCGTTCATATAGGTCTGGGGCTTCATCAGCAGGATCTTTGTCCCCTCGACGTCCCCCTCGGCGATGATCGACTGGAACTTGGCCCGCTCAGGCCCGAACCGCCACCGCCGCGAGATCTCGTCGGCGGCCATGAAGCCGATGTTGTGCCGGTTCTTCTCATATTTGGCGCCAGGGTTTCCCAGGCCTGCGATGATGATCATGGCGTTCTCATGCCTCGCGCCAGGCCCAAAGAAAAGCCCCGCCGCGGCGAGCCGGGCGGGGCGTGATCTAGTCGAAGCGACGAAGGTTTAGCCTTCGGTCTTCTCGACCGGCGCGGCCTCGGCGTCGGCGGCTTCGTCGGCGGCGGCCGACAGGGCGGCCGAGGAGACCTTGATCGTGGCGATCACGAAGTCGCGGTCGGTGATGGTGGCTTCCGCGCCCTTGGGCAGGGTGATGTCCGAGATGCGAATCGTGTCGCCCATCTGCGACTTGGCCAGGTCGACGACCAGTTCTTCCGGGATCTGGTCGGCACGGACCAGGATTTCGACGGCGTGACGGACGACTTCCAGCGAACCGCCCTGACGAGCGAAGGGCGCTTCGTCGGCGTTCAGGAAGTGCACCGGAACCTCGATCTTGACCGGGGCCTTCTCATCGACGCGCATCAGGTCGAAGTGCAGGGGGCGGTCCGACACTGGGTCGAACTGCACGTCCTTGGCGATGACCGGCTGGGTCTCTTCGCCATACTTCAGCGTCACCAGGTGGCCGAGCAGCTTGCCGGTGTAGAGCGACTTGCGGAAGTCCTTCTCGTTCACCGAAATGGCGACGGGGGCCTTGTCGCCGCCGTAAAGGACGCCCGGCACGAAACCCGCGCGACGCGCAGCGCGAGCGCCGCCGGTGCCGACGCCATCGCGGACGTCCACGTTCAGAATGATCTCGGCCATGTGGCTCGCCTCAACAACAACAGAAACGCCGCGCCAACCCTGGGCCCGCGCGGCGGGGGTCATGAACCCTCGAATTCAAGAGCGCGGGCTATTACACGCATCGAACCGATGGCGCAACCTTCAAAGGCGCGCCTACGCCGCCTGCGCCCTATCCTTGGTCAGGGCGGCCGGACTGGCCACCAGGGTCAGTAATTCCGCCGCGTTGAAGGGCTTGGCCAAATGATGATCGGCGCCTGCCGCGCGTCCGGCGGCGACGTGTTCGGGCATGGCGTTGGCTGTCAGCATGACGATCGGCGTACGCGCCATACCCATCGCCGCCTCGTGCAGGCGAATCTCCTGCGTCGCCGTCAGGCCGTCCATGACCGGCATCTGCATATCCATAAGCACCAGGTCGAAGACGTCGGCTCGGAAAGCCTCCAAAGCCTCGGCGCCGTTCTCGGCCATGACGATCTTGGCGGCCGTCTGGGCCAGAATCAGCTCGATGACGCGCCGGTTGGTCGGATGGTCGTCGGCGACCAGAACGTTGACCGTGCGCGCGCCATCGGCATGTTGCGTCGCCGTGTCAGCTGGTTCCGACGGCGTCGGGGCGACGCAGGGCTTGAGCGGCAGGGTCAGGATGAAGGCCGCCCCGCTGCCCGGTTCGCTCTCGCAATCCAGATCGCCGCCCATCATGTCCGCCAACTGGCGGCAGATCGACAGGCCCAGGCCCGAGCCGCCGAACTTGCGCGTGATGCCGCCGTCGGCCTGTTCGAATCGGGTGAACAGGCGGTCGCGCGTCGCGGCGTCGAAGCCGATGCCGCTGTCCTCGACGGTGAAACGCAGCACCGGCCGGCCGTCCCGATCTTCGCCCTGATGGACCACGAGCCCGACGAAGCCCTGGCTGGTGAATTTCACGGCGTTGGAGATCAGGTTGGTCAGCACCTGTTTGACGCGGACCGCGTCCCCCATAACCCAGACCCCATCCTCCAGATCGATATCGACATGGAAATCGAGGCGCTTCTGGCGGGCGTTCTCGACATAGAGTTGCGCCGCTTCGCGCACCACGACCGCCAGTTCGAAAGCGTCCTCGGTCAACTCCAGCTTGCCTGATTCGACGCGGGCCAGGTCCAGGATGTCGCTGAGCAGGGTCTGCAACGTCTTGCCAGAGGCCTGCATCAAATCCAGCATCTCGCGCTGCTCGGGGGTCAGTTCGGTCCTGGCCAGCGCCTGCGATAAGCCCAGAACGCCGTTGAGCGGGGTGCGGATCTCGTGGCTCATATTGGCCAGGAACTGGCTCTTGGCGACGTTGGCGGCCTCGGCCGCATCTCGCGCCTCGGCCAAGGCCTGAGCATCCCGTTTCAGGTCGGTGATGTCGTTGCAGACGATGACCATGCCGCCTTCGGATGTGCGACGGTCTTGGACGCGGAGCCAGCGGCCGCCTCCGACCTGTTGTTCGATGCTGGCGGACAACTGGCGCAGCGCCCCCATGCGTTCGTTCAGCCAGTCGTCTTCGCGGCCCAGGGCTTCGTCGTAACGCCCCTGCTCGATCCCGATCTGCAAGATTTCACGAAACGTCATTCCAACCGTGAGGTGAGGTTGGAGCTCCGGATTCAGCTCCGCGTAGCGCGCATTCCACAGCACCAGCCGGTCCTTGGCGTCATAGAAACCCAGCCCGTCCGGCATGGCGTCCACCGCTTCGCGTATGCGACGCAGTTCGGTTGAGCGCGCGACATAGGCCATGACCGCAAGGACGCCGGCCACGCCGCAGATCAACGACAGCACTACGGCAACAAGTACTCGGATCGCGCCGGGCGACAGGCCTTGGGTATCCAGCACGGTTAGGTCCGGAACCAGGCTTATCGCCGCCATACCCACGAAGTGCAGCACGATCACTGTCATGGACAGGCCCACTGTCGTCATCAAAAGGTTGAGAAGACCGCCGCGCTTATAAAAGAAGGCGGTCGCGCCGCCGACGATCATGGCCCCGCCAAGGGAGGCCGCGACCAGACTGGGATCCCAGCTGATCCGCGCCGGCCCTTTGATAGCGGCCATGCCGAGATAATGCATGGCGCCGACGCCAGCCACGGCGATGACCGCCGCCAGAACACGCCATGCCCGCCCCTTGCCGAATTGAATTGAACCAATGGTCAGCCCGATCATGCCCAAGGCGACAACCAGCGAAGCCAGCGTAAGTCCCAGATCGTAGCGAACAGGCACGCCTGCCACGAATCCTTGCATCGCCACGAAGTGAGTCGCCCAGATGGACATGGCCCCAACAACCGTGGCCATGGCGACTGCGCGTCGTCTGCCGGCAGGATCACATCGTCGAACTCGCTCCATAAACCGTGTGGAGACGCCCATTCCTATTAGGCAGATCAGCGCCGCCAGCAGGGTGACCCGCCAGTCATGATCTCGAGTCATGCAGAAGACGATCCGGTCCACTAGCGCTCTCCTTTGAGACAATCTGGCCTAGAATTCTAAATAAACCGTGCGGTGACGCTTGAATGGGGCGCCGCCCTGTCGAAGCGCCGTCACAAAATCCGTGCAAGGATCGGATGTCGCCGTGCATTTTTGAGGTCGCCGCCCCTCCATGCCTTATGAAATCTCGCCCTCTCCCGTCGCGCCGGTGTCCTCGTCGCGTCTGTGGACCGTGGGCGCCAGCATCGGCGTCGCCATTCTGATCCTGGTGGTGCTGGCGATCCTGCATCCCGAACTGGCGGACTGGCTGCTGGGCGGGGCGGTGATCGTGGCGGCGTCGGCCTGGTTGCTGAACATGCCGGGCGCGGCCGACGCCGCCCCGTCCGCCCTAGACGGGGCGACCGCCGATGCGACGACCGATGCGGTCGCCGGCGAACTGCTTGATCGGGTGTTCGAAGCGCTGGACGATCCGGTGCTGGTGGTCAGCGGCGGCGAGCCGGACGATATCGCGGGCCGACGTATCGTCATGGCCAATAACGCTGCGCGCGACCTGTTGCGCATCCAGCGACAGGGTGCGCTGCTGGTCCAGGTCATCCGCGAGCCCGGCGTGCTGGAGGCGGTAGACGAGGCCCTGTTCGGCGGCGCCACGCGCACCACCGACTACACCACCGGCGGCCAGAGGGATCGGCGTTGGCGGGCCTGGACCCGGCCGCTGTCGGTCGCCGACGGCGTGGCGCCCGGGGGCGAGATGGCGCTGCTGATCCTGCGCGACGAGACGGATGCGCGGCGAACCGAGATGATGCGGGTCGATTTCCTGGCCAACGCCAGCCACGAACTGCGCACGCCGCTGGCCTCGCTGAGCGGCTTCATCGAGACGCTGAAGGGGCACGCGCGCGACGACGTGGCGGCGCGCGACCGCTTCCTGGACATCATGTCGGCGCAGGCGGATCGGATGGGGCGGCTGGTCGCCGACCTGCTTTCGCTCAGTCGCATTGAATTGAATGAACATATCCCGCCGTCCGGTCGTGTCGATCTGGACCGGGCCGCGTCCGACGTGGTGGACGCCATCAGCGTCCTGACGCGCGAAAAGGAAATCGCCATCGCCTTGGACCAAGGAGAGGCGCGGGCCTCGGTCAGCGGCGACCGTGACGAGATTCTCCAGGTGGTCCAGAATCTTTTGGACAACGCCGTCAAATATTCGTCACGCAACGGCACGGTCGAGATTTCCGTTCGGTCCGACCTGTCATTCGACGAGGCCTGGGCTTCGCGGATGCCGGGAGCCACGCGCCTGCCGCTGGTAACGCCCGATCGGACGGCGGGCGTTCTGTATGCCGCCGTCACGGTGCGCGATCACGGGCCGGGGATGGCGCGCGAACACCTGCCGCGCCTGACCGAGCGCTTCTATCGCGTCGAGGGGCAGAAGAGCGGCGAACGCCAGGGCACGGGCCTTGGGTTGGCCATCGTCAAACATATCATGAACCGCCACCAGGGCGGCTTGGTGGTGGAAAGCGCGCCAGGGATGGGCGCGGCCTTCACCGCCTGGTTCCCTCAACCGGGCGAGCGGCGCTAGGTCCTGTCGGCGGCGATGGGGGGAACCTTCGCTGTCACCCAACTGTCATCGACCCGTCTTAATCCGCTGACCATTCGCAGGCAGTAGTCGCGCCGCGTCGGTCCAGGTGTTCAGGGCCGCACGCCGATTCGCGCGCGTCGCTTCGGACTTCGAATGATCTGGATTTATCTGCTGATCCTCATGGCGCTGAGCGCGACCGCCTTTCTAGGCGGTCGAGAGCTGGCGCGTCGCCGCGCGATCGGCGCCAAACCGCATTCGCGCCCAGGCCAGCATGGCGCCTACGCCCTGATCTGGGTGGCCGCGCCGGCGCTGCTGGTGCTGGTCCTGGCCTCGGTTTTTTCAGCGCCGCTGCAACGTCAGCTGACGGCCTCGGGCACGCCTGAAGCGGTCGCCTCCTTGGATCATTTCCGCCGCGACGCCTTCTTCGCCGACGCCTATCGCGTTGGCCGCGGCGAGGCCGCCCTGCAGATCTGGGAGCGCCCGCTGGCCGAACAACTGCCGGTCGAGGCGCGTCGGATGGTCCGTATCGAGCGCACCCTGTCCTGGGGCGGGGGCGCCGCCGCTATCCTGGCCGCCATCTTGGGCGGTCTGTTCGCCCTAACCCAGATCAAGCCGAAGACCCGCGCGCGCAACCGTGTCGAGGGCTGGATCTATGGCGCCCTGTTCGTGTGCTCGGCCATCGCGGTCCTGACGACGCTGGGCATCATCGCCTCCCTGGCCTTCGACAGCTTCCGCTTCTTCCAGAAGGTGCCGGTTCTCGACTTCCTGTTTGGCACGCAATGGAGCCCGCAGATCGCGATCCGCGCCGATCAGGTGGGGTCGTCGGGGGCCTTCGGCGCCGTGCCGCTGTTCGCTGGCACACTGCTGATCATGGTGATCGCGATGTGCGTGGCCGCGCCCATCGGCCTGCTGTCGGCCATCTATCTGTCGGAATACGCCAGCCGCACGACCCGCGCGGTCATCAAGCCGCTGCTGGAAATTTTGGCCGGGGTGCCGACGGTCGTTTACGGCTTCTTCGCCGCCCTGACCGTGGGGCCGCTCCTGCGCGTCATGTTCAACGAGATCGGCCTGTTCCTGATCGGCGGGCCGCTGGACGGACTGGGCCGGTATCTGGCGCTGGTGCAGAACCAGATGGCCCTGACCGCCGGCGCCGTGATGGGCATCATGCTCATTCCCTTCGTGTCATCCCTGTCCGACGACATCTTGAACGCCGTGCCGCAGAGCCTGCGCGACGGTTCGTTCGCCATGGGCGCCACCAAGTCCGAGACGGTCAAGCGCGTGCTGCTGCCCGCCGCCCTGCCGGGCATCGCCGGCGCCCTGCTGCTGGCCGTGTCGCGCGCCATCGGCGAGACGATGATCGTGACCATGGCGGCGGGCCTGGCCGCCAACTTGACCTTCAATCCGCTGGATACGGTGACCACCGTCACGGTGCAGATCGTGACCCTGTTGACCGGGGACCAGGAGTTCAACAGCGCCAAGACCCTGTCGGCCTTCGGCCTGGGCCTGACCCTGTTCCTGGTGACGCTGGCGCTGAACATCATCGCCCACCGGATCGTCCAGACCTATCGGGAACAATATGACTGACGCGACCCCCGATCGGATCGACGGCGCTTCCGCCAACGGGCGGCTGGAGCGTCTGCGTGCGGGGCTCAAGCGCCGCCACGCCAAGGAAACGCGCTTCAAATGGTATGGCCGCCTGGCTATCGCGGCCGCCATGCTGTTCCTGGCGATCCTGCTGGTCCGTATCGTCGAACAGGGCCATACGGCCTTCTACGCCCACACGGTGACGGTGCCGGTCTATATGGACCCCGCCCGCATCGACCGCGCCTATCCGCAGGGCTCCAACTTCGAGCAGATGGCGGCCGAGCAGCAGCTTCAGCGGATGGGCGTCGCCGACGATGCGGCCGCAACAAAGGCCGGCCAGATGAAGCGGTTGTTCTCGTCGGAGCTGAAGTTCGTCGCCGCCGATCTGGTCGCCAAGCGCGCCGAGGTCATCGGCGAGACCGTGCCCTTGGCCGTGCCGCTGTCGGATGACGCCGACCTTTATCTGAAGGGCGAAATCTCCAAGGCCACGCCGGAGGATCAGCGCCGTCTGTCCGATCAGCAGATCGCCTGGCTGGACAAGATGAAGGCCGATGGCGTCATCGGCGCCCACTTCAACACCGCCCTGTTCACCAATGGCGATTCCACCCAACCCGAGCTGGCCGGGGTGCTGGGCGCCGTGGTCGGTTCGGCGCTGATGCTGCTGGTCACGGCCCTGATCGCCATTCCGCTGGGCGTCGGCGCCGCCATCTGGCTGGAAGAGTTCGCGCCCAAGAACAAGCTGACCGACATCATCGAGGTCAACATCAACAACCTCGCGGCCGTGCCGTCGATCGTCTATGGCCTCTTGGGTCTGGCCCTGTTCATCAACTGGATGCACCTGCCGCGCGCCAGCCCCATCGTGGGCGGTCTGGTTCTGGCCCTGATGGCCTTGCCGACTCTGGTCATCGCCACCCGTTCGGCGCTGAAGGCCGTGCCGCCCTCGATCCGCGAGGCGGCCCTGGCCATGGGCGCGTCCAAGACCCAGACGGTGTTCAGCCACGTCCTGCCGCTGGCCATGCCCGGCGTCATGACCGGCGCCATCATCTCCATGGCCCACGCCTTGGGCGAGACAGCGCCGCTGCTGCTGATCGGCATGGTCAGCTTCGTGCCGGGCGTGCCGCACGCCATCGACCAGCCCGTCGGCGCCCTGCCGTCGCTGATCTACATCTGGGAGAACGCCTCGGAGCGGGCCTTCCACGAACGCACCGCCGCGGCGATCATCGTCCTGCTGGTCTTCATGATCATCATGAACGCGGCGGCCATCATCCTGAGGCGGCGCTTCGAGCGTCGGTGGTAAGAGAATGAAATTCCGTATTTTCCGCTCCGCCGAGGACCAGACGGGCGCAGGGCCGGTCGATCCGACCCAGACGCCGCGCATGGGCGGGCAGGTCCTGCCCGAGGTCGCGCCGGCGTCCGACGCCGCGCCGACGAACTTGCGAGCCGAAGACGCCGCGCCTGTGACAGGCCCGACCGCCGTCGACACGCCGCCGACGGGACCGATCAAGATCGCCGCGCGCGACGTCTCGGTCTTCTATGAAGGCAAGCAGGCGCTTTACGACGTCTCGCTGGACATCCCGGACAAGACCGTCACGGCCCTGATCGGCCCGTCGGGCTGCGGCAAGTCGACCTTCCTGCGGACAATGAACCGCATGAACGACACCATCGCCGGGGCCCGCGTCACCGGGCGGATCGCGATGGACGACGAGGACATCAACGACCGCGCCATCGACCCCGTGCTGCTGCGCGCCCGGGTCGGGATGGTGTTCCAGCGCCCGAACCCCTTCCCCAAGTCGATCTACGAAAACGTCGCCTACGGACCCAAGATTCACGGCCTGGTTTCGTCCAAGTCCGAAATGGACGGCGTGGTCGAAAGCGCCCTGAAGCGCGCGGGTCTGTGGGACGAGGTGGCCGACCGCCTGCAATCCTCGGCCATGGGCCTGTCGGGTGGTCAGCAGCAGCGTCTGGTCATCGCCCGCGCCATCGCCGTGAACCCCGAAGTGATCCTGATGGACGAGCCCTGCTCGGCCCTGGACCCCATCGCCACGGCGCGGATCGAGGAATTGATCGACGAACTGCGCGAGCGGTTCTGCATCGTCATCGTCACCCACTCGATGGCCCAGGCCGCGCGAGTGTCGCAACGCACCGCCTTCTTCCACATGGGCCGTCTGGTCGAGACGGGCGACACCGAAGACATCTTCCAGAATCCGCGCGAACGGCGCACCCTCGACTACATCACGGGACGCTTCGGCTAATCCGATGAACCAGCACACCGTCAAAGCCTATGGCGACGAACTGAACCAGATCACGGCCGAGGTCGCTCGCATGGGCGGCCTAGCCGAGGCCCAGGTCGCGGACGCCATCGATTCCGTCGCCCGGCGCGACATCGCCCTGGCGCGCGCGGTGGTCGAGCGTGACCTGAAACTGGATGCGCTGCACCGGGATATCGAGAAGAAGGCCATTCGCCTGATCGCCTTGCGTCAGCCGGTCGCCAGCGACCTGCGTCGCACCCTGGGCGCCATGAAGATCGCCACCGATCTGGAACGCACAGGCGACCTGGCCAAGAACATCGCCAAGCGCGCCCTGATCTTGGCCGAGGGCGAGCCGATGCAGCCGCTCACGCGCTCCATCGAGCGTATGGGACGGTTGGTGTCGACCCGCCTGCGCGACGTGCTGGACGCCTACACCGCCTCCGAGTTGGATCGCGCCGTCGCCGTCTGGCAGACCGACGACGAGGTGGACGAGCACTATAACGCCCTGTTTCGCGAACTGCTGACCTACATGATGGGGGATCCGCGCACGATCGGCGCCTGCACCCATCTGCTGTTCATGGCCAAGAACCTGGAGCGGATAGGGGACCACGCGACCAATATCGCCGAGACCGTCCACTACGAGATCACCGGCGACGACATCGTGGGCGAACGCCCGCGCGCCCAGCCCACGGCCGAGGATTCCGATCCGACGCCAAACCTTTCCACGCACTGACCCGAGACCGGAGACCCGACGTGCAGCCCTATATCCTTGTGATGGAAGACGAGGACGCGCTGGCGACCCTGCTTCAGTACAATCTGGAAAAGGAAGGTTACGACGTCACCGTCGCCGCCGACGGTGAAGAAGGGATGCTCCAGATCGACGAGCGCCAGCCTGATCTTGTTCTGCTGGACTGGATGCTGCCCAAACTGTCGGGCATCGAGGTCTGTCGCCGTATCCGGGGCAAGGCCGAGACGCGCAACCTTCCGATCATCATGCTGACGGCGCGCGGCGAGGAAAGCGACCGGGTGCGCGGTCTGGACACCGGGGCCGACGACTATCTGACCAAGCCCTTCTCGATGGTCGAACTGATCGCCCGTATCCGCGCGGTGCTGCGCCGCATTCGTCCCGGTCTGGCCGACGACCGGCTGAACCACGGCGACATCATCATCGACCGGGTGTCCCATCGCGTGAAGCGCGACGGCAAGGAGGTTCACCTTGGCCCGACCGAGTTCCGCCTGCTGGACCACTTCATGCAGCATCCGGGCCGGGTGTTCAGCCGTGAGCAGTTGCTGGACGCCGTCTGGGGCTCCGACGTCTATGTCGAGGCCCGCACCGTGGACGTTCACGTCGGCCGCCTGCGCAAGGCCCTGTCCATCGGCGACGACAGCGCCAATCCGATCCGCACCGTCCGCTCTGCGGGCTATTCGCTGGATCTGGAAGGCTAGATCAAAAGAGAGGGCGGCTCGCGGAGCCGCCCTTTTTTGGCTCAGATCTGCTCGGCGACCACCTCGTCGGGGTCCAGCGCATAGACGGTGGCGCAGTATTCGCAGGTGACGCGAATCTTGCCGTCGTCCTCAAGCATATCGGCGCGTTCGGCGGGGTCGAACGAAGCCAGGACCGAAGCGATCCGGTCGCGCGAACAGCGGCAGACGGCGGTCAGCTCGCGCGCGCCTTCCAGCCGGACCCCGTCCTCGTGGAACAGGCGGAACAGCAGGGTCTCGGGCGAGATCGTCGGGTCGATCAGTTCGTCGTCGGCCAGGGTGCCAAACAGGGCGCGGGTGCGGTCCCAGACCTCCTCGGTCGATCCGCGCGTCTCGTCGCCGGCGATGATCTGGATCATCGCCCCGCCTGCGCGCCATTGCGAACCGGTCTCCGTTTCGACCGCGCCTACCGCCAAGCGCACCTTGGTCGGCACCTGTTCGGACTGCTGGAAATAGTGTTCGGCCGCCAGCGACAGGCTTTCGCCCTCGATAGGAGTGATGCCCTGGGTGCGCTCGAAGTCGGGGCCGCGATCCAGAGTCATGACGAAAACACCCTGGCCCAGCAGCGACTTGGCGCCGGGACGGGAGAAGCCCTTGGACGCCTCGCCGACCTCGGCCTCGTCATAGCGGCAGTAGCCGCGCAGGGAGCCATCGGTGCCATAGTCGGCCACGACATAGCGCACGGGGCCGTCGCCCTGGGCCTGGACCAGCAACCGGCCGTCGAACTTCAGGCTGGAGCCGATCAGGGCGGCCAGGGCGCAGGCTTCGCCAAGCAGGGCGGCCACCGGCTCGGGATAGGCGTGGGCGGCCAGAATCTTGTCGATGGCGGCGCCTAGGCGAACCAGGCGACCGCGCACGGGCCAGCCCTCGATCTGGAAGGCGGCGGCCAGATCGTCGGAAATGGGAGTTTCGGGCGCGTGATCGGTCACGGCGGGGTCCTTTGGCGACGTCATTTCGGGATCGCGGCTATGTAGGCGCCGAGGCGGCCGTTGATAAGGGGCAATCCGGCGCGGGGTCAGGGCCATGCGACGCGCGGTCGACGGAACCCTTTTCCGCGCGGTTCGCTCTTTTCCGACAAGCGGAGCCGTCGCTCCGCCTGACACGCCATTTCGAGGAAAAGGTCCCGCCGATGATCCGCGACATCGATCCGATTGAAGAAATTCGCAAACATCCCGGCATCACGGCCGGCAGCCTGGCTGCCTTGGTGCTCGGCGCGGCGGCTGTCGTCTATCTGACGCAGCGCACCGGGCCGACCCGCTATCAGCGCATCAAGACCCGCATCGACCCGCGCGGATGGGTCGATACGGCCGAACTGCGCGACCGTTTCCACGATGCGGTGGACGCCTTCCGTCATCGTGCGGAAGAGGTGGGCGAACAGACCGCCGACTTCTCGCGCGAAGCCCGCCACCGCGCCGCAGACGCCGCCTATGACGCCCGCGACCGCGCCGATGCTTGGTTCCGCTCGGCGCGCAAGGGGTCGAAGAAGGCCATGAAGAAGCACGGCAAGACCGCGCGTCGATATGCGGACGACGCCGGGGCCTACGCCCGCGATCATGCGCGCGAGGGCGGGGCGCTTCTGGCCGTCGCGACCATCGCCGCCGCTGTCGGCGCCGCCGTGCTGGAAAGCCGCCGCCCTGACAGCCGCGTGCGCCGGATCGTGCGTTTCTGACATAGTCGTGCCGCCCCGTGGGTGAAACACCCGCCGAGCGGCATGGTTTAAGCGCAACTGTGCGCCGTCATCAGCATGGCTTGGCTATGCTGCGTGCGCGAAGGCGGCTAAGACGCGCCACATGACTGCGCGCCCCACTCTGATCTTCGACTTCGATTCGACCCTGGTCGATTTCGAGACCCTTGAGGCGCTGGCCGACATCGCCCTGACAGGTTCGGCCGACGCCGATGCGATCCGCGCCGAGATCGCATCGCTGACCGACAAGGCGATGGCCGGGACGCTGGATTTCGGCCAGGCGCTGCGCCAGCGTCTGGCGCTGCTCCCCCTGACCCGCGACCATGTGCAGGCGCTGGCGCAGACCGCGCCCGATCGGTTGACGGCCTCCGTTCGGCGTAATCTCAACTTCTTCCAGCAGAACACCGGCAAGATCGTCATCATTTCCGGCGGTTTCCGCGACGTGATCGCCCCCGTCGCTCAGGAACTGGGCGTTTCGCCGGACCGGGTGCTGTGCAACGACCTGATCTATGACGCCGAGGGGCGTGTGACGGGCGTCGATGAGGCCAACCCTCTGTCGCGCGATAATGGCAAGCCCGCCGCCATCCATGCCCTGAACCTGTCCGGTCGCGTCGTCATGATCGGTGACGGCTGGAACGATGCGGAGGTCAAGATCGCCGGGGCGGCCGACGCCTTTTACGCCTTCACCGAGGTCGTGCGCCGCGCGCCGGTGGTCGAAGTCGCGGACGCGGAAGCCGCCTCGCTGGACGAGGTGCTGCACGCCGAGGGCCTGGCCGGTCGTTGGTCCTTCCCGCGCAGCCGCATGAAGATGCTGCTCTTGGAAAACATCCACCCCGCCGCCGTCGAACGGCTGGAGGAGGCGGGCTATTCGGTCGAGACGCAGAAGGGCGCGCTGGACGAGGACGATCTGATCGCCGCCATCAAGGGCGTCCATGTGCTGGGCATCCGTTCCAAGACCACGGTGTCGCGCCGGGTGCTGGAACAGGCGGACAAGCTGATGGCCGTCGCCGCCTTCTGCATCGGCACCAATCAGATCGATCTGGAGGCGGCGTCCGATCACGGCGTGGCGGTGTTCAATGCGCCCTATTCCAATACGCGCTCGGTGGTCGAACTGGCCATCGGCCTGATGATCGTGCTGATGCGCGACGTCCCGGACAAGTCGGCGGCCATGCATGTGGGCCAGTGGAACAAGTCGGCTACCGGCTCCAAGGAGTTGCGCGGCAAGACCCTGGGCATCGTCGGTTATGGCGCGATCGGCAGCCAGTTGTCTGTGCTGGCCGAGAACCTGGGGATGCGGGTTCTGTTTTATGACCTGTCGGAACGGCTGGCGCTGGGCAATGCGCGGCGGATGCGGTCTCTGGACGCCCTGCTGGCCGAAAGCGACGTGGTGACGCTGCATGTCGATGGACGGCGTGAGAACGCCGACATCTTCGGCGCGGCCCAGTTCGGCCGGATGAAGGAGGGCGCGCTGTTCCTGAACCTGTCGCGTGGTCATGTCGTCGATGTCGGCGCCCTGGCCCAGGCCATGGGGTCGGGCCGGGTCGCCGGCGCGGCCGTGGACGTCTTCCCCGAGGAGCCGCGCACCAATTCCGATCCCTTCGAAAGCCCGCTTCAGGGGCTGAGGAATATGATCCTGACGCCGCATATCGGCGGCTCGACCGAAGAGGCGCAGGAAGCCATCGCCGAGTTCGCGGCCGAGCGGCTACTGGGTTATCTGAACCGGGGGGACACGACATTCAGCGTCAATCTGCCCAACGTGCAGTTGGCCGATGTGTCGGGCGCGCACCGCATCCTGCACATCCACAGGAATCAGCCCGGCGTGCTGGCCGAGCTGAACCGGGCGCTTGCTGCGGCGGGTCTGAACATCCTGGGCCAGCACCTGAAGACCGACGAACGCACCGGCTACGTCATCACCGACGTCGATCGCGACTATGACCCGGAGGCGCTGCGGGTGCTGAAGACCGTGCCCGGCACGTTGAAGTTCCGCACCCTGCATTAGGTCACGCCGCGCAAAATCTTCCGAAGGCTGACGTTACGGCATCTTGCCATCTGCGCTGACTGGCGCATCCTCACCGCAACGGCCGCGACCTACGACGGCTGGGGAGGTTCACATGTCACGCTTCATCACCGGCGGCGCCGTCGCCGCCTTGGCGCTGGCCGCCTGCGCCTTTGCAGGATCGGCCTCGGCCCAGACCTACAACCGTCTCGTCGTGTTCGGCGACAGTCTTAGCGACAACGGCAATCTGTATCTGATCTCGGGCGGGACCCAGCCGCCGTCGCCGCCCTACGCCCGTCGGTTCTCGAACGGGCCAACCTTCGTCGAACTGCTGGGCTTCAACGCCGTCAACTTCAACGGCTCGGTGTCGGGCAGCATCAACTACGCCTTCGGCGGGGCGCGCACCGACGCCTCCACCGGCGTGCCGTTCGGCATGTTGAACCAGCTGTCGCGCTATACGGCGGCGGGCGGGCGGTTCAACTCGACCGATCTGGTCAGCGTCCTGGGCGGCGCCAACGACATCTTCCAGGGGCTGCCGGTCGCCGGCGCCTCGGCCAGCCCGGTCGCGGCGATCACGCCCGTCGCCACCGGCGCAGCGGCCAATGTCACCACCCTGATCAACACCGTGGCGGGGGCCGGTGCGGGGACCATCCTGGTCACCAACCTGCCCAAGCTCAGCCTGACGCCCCAGTTCCGGGGGACGGTCGCCGCGCCGCTGGCTGATTACGCCGTCACGACCTTCAACACCGCCCTGCAGACGGGGCTGACGACCACGGCCGGCGCGCGGCCGGGCAGCAACATCATCATGATGGACCTGTTCAAGATCGGCGACACCCTGGCCGCCAACCCAGGCCTGTTCGGCATCACCAACATCACTCAGAGCTGCTTCAACGGGGTCACGGTCTGTTCGAACCCCGACAGCTATTTCTACTTCGACGGCGTTCACCCGACGGCGGCCGGGCATCGGATCATCGCCCAGCTCGCAACCGACTACCTCTACTACGGCGACATCGGCGCCCAATCGACGCTTCAGGGCGAAACGACCTATCGCCACCGCGAGGACGCGCTGGACGCCGCAAGCGACGCCCTGTCGGGTCGTCAGCCGTGGGAGGCGGGCGTCGCCGTCACCACCGCCGCCCTGATCGACAGCGTCGACACCGATGCGCGTGGGCCGGTCACAAGCGTCTCCAGCGACGGCTGGGGCGCGCGGATCGCGCTGGAGGCGGGACCGTCCGCCAACTGGCGCTTCGGCCTGGCCGGATCGGCGCGAAGGACGGACGTGGACAGCCAGGCGTTGCGGTTCAATGTCGAAAGCTTCGGCCTGGACGTCTATGGCGGCTGGCGCTCGGGCGATGTGTTCGTCAATGCGGCGGTAGGTGTGGCGCGCGACAATATCGACGACATCGAGCGCACCACCAGCCTGGCCCCCATCGTCCACATGGCCGAGACACGGGCGCTCACCACCGGCGCGCGACTGCAGGGCGGGATGTGGTTCGACATGGGCGGCTTCGCGCTGTCGCCGCGCGCGGCCCTGGCCTATGTCTCCAGCGACGTGGACGGCTATTACGAACAGGGCGTCGGGGCCCAGTATCAGTATGGCGACCGCACCGTGAAAGCCCTGACCGGCGAGGTGTCGCTGCGCGCCGAGGCGGAGATGGGGCGCTTCGGCCTGTTCGCCGAAGGGGGCTATCGTGACGCGCTGGACGACAGTTCCGATCCTGTCCGCGTCGGGCTTTACAACAACCCGGCCCAGGTCCTGTCGCGCGAGATCGACGATCCGTTCGGCGGTCAGTTCCTGGCGTCTGCGGGCGTGGAAGGCGCGGTCGGGCCGGTCAAGGTCACGATCGGCTATCGCGGTCGCTTCGGCGATCACGCCGAGAGCCATATGGGCGGCATCCAGTTGAAACTGCCGCTCTAAGGAGCGGCGCGGGGAGGGGGCGCGCTCAGCGCCCTTTCTTACGCACCCACATGGCGGCGTCGGCCTCGGCCAGCCACGCCTCTGCGTCTGTATGACCGTCCCAGGCTCGAACGCCGAACGATCCGCCCAACTCTGTTTTCTGGCCGTCCCAGACGAAGCCTTCGGTCTGCAGCGCCTGGGCCAGCTGACGCGCCTTGGCTCGGCCCTCGTCCAGTCCGGCGTGCAGCATCAGAAGCGCGAACTCGTCGCCGCCCATTCGGCCGACCGCATCCGATTCGCGCAGGTTCGCCAGAAACAGACGGGCCACGGCGATCAGGGCGGCGTCGCCTGCGGCATGACCCAGGGTGTCGTTGACGCTCTTGAAGCCGTCCATGTCCAGATACAGCAGAACCGCCGGCACGCCGTGCCGCTGGCAATAGGCCATGGTCCGCTGCAAGGCCCCGATGAAGCCGCGCCGGTTCAGGGCGGGCGTCAGCACATCGTGATCGGCGGCGGCCTCGGCGGCGGCGGCGCGCGACTTCCAGGCGTCCAACTCCAGGCGCAGGCGTGCGATCTCGGCGGTCAGGTCGTGTTCGGCCACGTCGGTCACGGCGCAGGATGGGCTCCGGTCGCGCGACTCACTCAAGGCGTCGCGCAGGGTGAAGCGATGGTAGAGCGTGATTCCGCGACATTGAAGTCGCCGCGCGTCGGAAACCGCCGGCTTGCGGTTGCGGGCGCCCCGTCGGTGCTGTAACGGGCGCCTTTCCGCGAGGGGCCTTGCAGACATGGCGACTTCCGAAACCCCGGTGGCGATCATCATGGGCAGCCGGTCAGACTGGCCGACGATGAGGCTGGCCGCCGACAAACTGGACCAACTGGGCGTCGCCTGGCAGGCCAAGGTCGTCAGCGCGCACCGTACGCCGGACCGTCTGGTTCAGTTCGCCACGGGCGCCAAGGCCGCCGGATACCAGGTCATCATCGCGGGCGCGGGCGGCGCCGCCCATCTGCCTGGCATGGCGGCCTCCATGACCGAACTGCCTGTTCTGGGCGTGCCGGTGAAGTCCAAGGCGCTGAAGGGCATGGATAGTCTGTTGTCCATCGTGCAGATGCCCGCGGGCGTGCCGGTCGCGACCCTGGCCATTGGCGAGGCGGGCGCCGCCAACGCCGGCATTCTGGCCGCGCAAATCCTGGCCCTGGCAGATGCTGCCCTGGCCGAACGGCTGACCGCCTTCCGCACCGCCCAGACCGAATCCGTCGCAGAATCCGTCGAGGACTGAGTGCCCAGCCTTCCGCTTCCCCCCGGTTCGACCCTCGGCATCATCGGCGGAGGCCAACTGGGCCGGATGCTGAGTCAGGCCGCCTCGCGCCTGGGCTTTGACGTCGTTATTCTGGACCCTGAGGCGAACAGCCCTGCGGGCCGGGTGTCGGCGCGTCAGATCGTCGCCGCCTATGACGACCCCGACGCCCTGACGGCCTTGGGCCGCGCCGCCGACGTCGTCACCTTCGAATTCGAGAATGTGCCGGCCGCTTCCATCGAAAGACTGGCCGAGGCCGGCGCCTTGGTCGCGCCGGGACCGACCGCGCTGCGGGTGTCGCAGGACCGGGCGGATGAAAAGACCTTCCTGAACGCTGTCGGCGCGCCGACGGTGCAGTTCGCGGTGGTGGACACGCTGGAGGACCTGATCGACGGTCTGACGGTGCTGGGCGTTCCGGCCCTGCTGAAGACGCGTCGCGAAGGCTATGACGGCAAGGGGCAGGTCTGGATTCGCGATATCGCCGATGCGGCGCAGGCGCTGGAAAGCCTAGGTGGTCGTCCGGCGATCCTGGAGGCAAAGGCCAGTTTCGTGCGCGAGTTGTCGGTTATCGCCGCGCGCGACTGGGACGGCCATATGGCGGTCTATCCGTTGGGTGAAAACAGCCATGAGGGCGGGGTCCTGCGCACGACACTGGCGCCCGCGACTGTGGACGACAAGACCCAAGTCCGCGCCCGCGCCATCGCCGAGGCGATTCTGGACGGGCTGGACTATGTTGGCGTGTTGGGGGTCGAACTGTTCGACTTGGGCGACGACATCCTGCTGGTCAACGAGATCGCGCCGCGCGTCCACAACACTGGTCACTGGACCCAGGACGGCTGCGTTTGCGACCAGTTCGAACAGCATATCCGCGCCGTGACGGGTTGGCCTCTGGGGCCGACCGCCGCTCATGCCCGCGTCGAGATGACCAATCTGCTGGGCGACGAGGTCGAACAGTGGCGTGACTTGGCGGGCAAGTCCGACGAGCGGCTGCACATCTACGGCAAGGCCGAGGCGCGCCCCGGCCGCAAGATGGCGCATGTGAACCGGATGCTAGGTTCGATTTAGCCGAATTTGACTTCGTCACATCTCACGACGTTGAGAACGCCATTGGGGATCGGTTTGCTTTCGACCCAGCAGACCTTTGGTTTCGTTCGCGATGGCGGCTCTTGATAAGACAGCCCGCCTAAAAGCGCTGACCCCGCTAAAACTCCGATCCCGCTCAGGACGATGGTCTTCCGCATCTCACAACCTCCGTTTACTGCGATTGTCGCACAGGTTGTTGGTTTCGGCAATCGTGGGATGCCCTAGGTTCTTGCCCCATACCGCATCCGACTCAGCGCCTCATTCACCCTACGGAACGGCGCGTCGAAATCCTTGCCTGCCTTCCATTTTTCGAAGGCCATGACGTTTTCGATGCGGCGGGCGACGAATTCTTCTGCGCGTTCACGACCGTCGAACCAGCGCATCGTCAGGGCTGGAATCAGGATGCCCGACAGGATGGTTCGCTTCGAATAATGGTTCCAATCGGTCGCCTCGTCGCCGGCCCAGCGCCACAGGTGGTCAGCGCTTTCCCAGGCCAGTTTCAGCCCTAGATCGGCGTTGGCGGGCAGGGCCAGGAAGGCGGCGCATCGGCGTGTGGCCTCAAGGTCGGCGGCGCCCGCCTCCATCCGCTCGGACACGGCGCGGGCGATTCTTTCGCGAATCTTCAACGACTTGGCGTCGATGGCGGACAAGGCCTGTAAGGCCCGCGAATCGTGGCGACGCGACAACAGGGCGGCCAGATCACGCGCGCCATTGGGCAGCAGCAGTTCTTCGTCGCCAAGGGACAGTCCGCTGGCCTCGCACGCCTCGCGCACCAGGCGCGCGTTCCAGCCCAGGGCGGGCGCGCGGGCTATGGCGGCGTCCAGCACGGTCTGCTCGGTGCGGTCGGCCCAGTCGGGGTTCTGTGTCATGGGGGGAACATACGCCTGTCGCGCGGGGGTTTCGAGCCTTCAAGAATGGTCGCGTTGAACTGGACAGGGCAGGGTGGGTCGTGTATCAGCGCGCCTTCATCCGAGGGCCTCGCTCCCGGAAGACGATTTTATTTTGTTCGCCCGTCTCCCTCACAGGACGCGGCGGGCGGCCAAAGGAGAGTTTAACCTGGTTCAGATTTTCGTCCGCGACAACAACGTCGATCAGGCGCTGAAGGCCCTGAAGAAGAAGATGCAGCGCGAAGGCAGCTTCCGTGAAATGAAGCGCCACGTGCATTACGAAAAGCCGTCGGAAAAGCGCGCCCGCCAAAAGGCTGAAGCTGTCCGTCGCGCCCGCAAGCTGGCGCGCAAGCGCGCTCAACGCGAGGGCCTGCTGCCCGCGCCGAAGCCGCGCGTTCCCGGCGGTCGTTAAGACCTCGGCGAAAGCCACAAGATTAGAGGCCGCTTCCGAAAGGAGGCGGCCTTTTTCGTGTCTCCTCCCCACCGCTTTCGCGACGGGGAGGATAGACGCCTGCCTAGTTCTGTCCTGTCACCGCCCGGCCGAACGTTTTCCAACTCAGCTTCACGTCCGACAGGGCGCCGGCGCGGAAGGCGCGGCCGGCGATCCAGACCATGAAGGCGGCCGTGGCGAACATGCCGATCAGGGTCAGCACGACCTCGATCAGGGGCGGATCGCTGGGCGCCCGCGCGCTCATCAGGAAGGGGGTGAAGAAGGGAATCCACGACAGCACCTTGACCACCGGCGCGTCCGGGCTGGTCAGGGCCATCTGCATGACCAGGATGGGCACCACCAAGATCATCATGATCGGCCCCATCAGCGTCTGGGCGTCGCGCGGCGTCTCGCAGAAGGCGCCGATGGCGGCGAACAGCACCGCATACATCAGATATCCGCCGACCATATAGGCCATGAAATAGAAGATCAGGCCGTCGTGCATCAGCGCCTGTCCGATGCTGGCCGCCACCTGGGGCGAGGCGGACATCAGGGTCGATGCGCCGATCCCGCCCCACACCGCCATGACCGTCAGCGTCAGCAGCGCCACCCCCAGCACCTTGCCGGTCAGAATCTCGGTCGTCGACGCCGAGGACAAAAGCACCTCCAGGATCTTGTTCGACTTCTCCTCCATCACGCTGTTCAGCAATATGGAGGCGCCGGTGATGACCAGCGACCACAGCAGGAAACCGGCCCCCAGGCCCACGAAGGACGGGATGCGGTCGCGCATCGACACCTCGGCTCCGCTGGCGGCGTTGGGGGAGAAGGCCTTCACCTCGGGCTGGAACGTCTGGATCTCGGTGGCCACGGCCGGAGGCACGCCAGCCTCGGCCAGCAGTTCGTTGCGGCGCGCATCGCGCAGGGCGCTGCGGACGAAGCCGGACACGTCATTGTCGGTGGCGCGGGCGGTCCAGACCTGGGCGGCGGGCTTGCCGTCGATCCGGTTCAGAAACACCACGGCGTCCAGGCGATCGGTCTTGGGCGTCTGCTTGTCCAGCGCCGTCTTGATGGCGGCGTCACGCGCCGGGCCGGTCGCATCGGCGATGGCGGCCGGCGCCGCGACCAAACGAATTTTTGGCGCGCTGATGGAGGCCATGGCGCGCCCGGCGCCGGCCTGACCCTTCTCGGCGGCGATGCGCAGCCGTTCGCCCTGCCGATCCAGATCGGCCTGCAAGGCGTCGCGGACCGTGGCGGCCAAGCCCGTGGCGGCGGGGCCCTGTTCGATCACGGCTACCGTCTTGATCGGCTCGGCCGACCGGATCAGCAGCGGGATGCCCCCGCCCAGCACGGCGAACATCGGAAAGGCCAGCAACGACAGCCAGAACCCCACCGTCTTGGCGTAGGCGACATATTCGCGGCGCGCGATCAGCAGGGTGCGCTTCATTGGACCGCCTCCGACGGCGAGGCGGGTTGGTCGGGATGGTCGCCGGTCAGGCCGATGAAGGCGTCGTGCAGCGTCGGCTCCTTTAAGGCGAAGCCGCGCACGTCCAGGCCGTTCAGGAAGGCGGCCTTCAACGTCTCTTGCCCCGCCGCGCCCGGCGACAGGGCGATTTTCAGCCGTCGCACGCCATCCTGTTCGGACAGGGTTTCGACCCCCGCTACGCCAGGCAGGGTCGCCGCCGCCTGGGCGTCGATGGCGCCGTCCAGATCAAGGAATCGGGGCGAGGTCGCCTTGGCCTGCTCGACCGTGCCTTCGAACGCTTTTCGCCCGCGCGCCAGCAGCACGACCTTGTCGCACAGCCGCTCGGCATGCTGCATCACATGGGTGGAGAACAAGACCGTGGCCCCGTTGGCCGCCAGATCGCGGATCATGGCTTCCAGCCCCTGCTGGTTCATGGGGTCCAGGCCCGAGAACGGCTCGTCCAGGATGACGAACTCAGGCTGGTGCACGACCGAGGCGATCAGTTGCACCTTCTGCGCCATCCCCTTGGACAGTTCCTTCATCTTCTTTTTCTGCGCGGCGCCCAGCCCCTGCTGCTCCAGCATGGTCTTGGCGCGACGGCGACCTTCCGCAGGGGGCAGTCCCTTCAGCGCGCCGAAAAAGGCGATGGCCTCGACCGGCGTCATCTTCTTGTACAGACCCCGCTCCTCGGGCAGGAAGCCGATGCGGTCGCGCACCTGACGTCCGTCGGCGGCGCCCAAAATCTCGATCCGACCCGCCGTCGCCGGTTGAAGCCCCAGGATCATCCGCAGGGTCGAGGTCTTGCCCGCCCCATTGGGACCCAGAAACCCGCAGATCGAGCCCTTCTGAACCTGAAAGCTCAGATCGCGCACCGCGTCGAAATCGCCGTATCGCTTGCTCACGCTCTCCAGCGTCAACGCCGCCATGTCGCCCCCTAATGTTGCAGCCGTCAGCCTATGGGCGTCGCCGCCCGGACGCCAGCCGCCAGAGCTATTTGAGAACCGGCAAGTCGATATAGGAGGCGTCCGCCCCGTCATGGTGCACGGCGTTGTCGGCGATAACACCCTCGCGTTCGCTTTCGTTCGGTCCGCCGGTGTTCAGATTCCTGACGAATTTCGGGAAGTTGGAGCTGGTGATCTCGACCCTGATCCGGTGGCCTGGCTGGAAGGTGTTGCTGATGGTCATCGGCGTCGGCTGAACCGTGGCGACCTGGCCGGGCGTCAGAGGCGTGGGCCTGTCGTAGCCGTCCCGATATCGCGCCCGCATGATGGTGTCGCCCAGGATATAGGCTGTCCCGTCCGGCGCCACATCCACCAGCTTGACCGCGAAGTCGGTGTCGGGCGCCGAGGACGACACCTTCAGCACCGTGTCGATGAAGCCGGTGACCTGCATCGGCTGGGTCAGCGGCTCGGACGTGTAGACCAGCACGTCGTTGCGCGCCTCGATCTGGCGTTGGTCGAAAGCGCCGGCGGTCACCAGACCGCCGTTGCAGCAATCGCCTCCGCCGATGGTCTGGACCGGGTTCATGGGATCGTAGCGATAGCGGTCGGCCGATTCTCCGGCCGGCGGCGCGTCCAGGCTCAACCGTCCGCCGCCGTTCAAACTGTTGGCCGCGCCGCCTGAGCGCAGATACATCCGCACCGTCTGTACGCCAGCCGGCGGCCATTGGGCGGCGGTGCGCCAGGCGTTCTCGCCCATGTTGAAATATTGGACGTGCGGCGTGCTCTCCGGGAAGGCGCGGCGCTCGCCCTTGAGCCAGCGGTCGAACCAGGCATGGACCAGGGCGTCGCTGTCGAAGCTGGCGTCGCCCAGCGCCCGGTCGCCGGAGCGATAGTTGGGCCCCAGGCCGGCGAAGGCGCAGTGGTTGTTCGGGCCGACCACCACATACTGGTTCTCGGCCGCCTCGCGATCCTGCGTCGACGCCCGTGCGTGATTGAACAGTTCCATGTTCGGGCCGATCGACACATCATACCAGCTGTTGAACCACAGGGACGGCACGCCCCAACCCATGTCGTCGTGATACAGGCCGCCCTGGCGCCAGGCCGGATCGGCGGGCGTGCGGGCGATCAACTGTTCGAAGGTGGCGGGCGGCTCACCCAGGTCAGACAGCATCTGATCGACCGGCAGGTGACGAATCTGGCTGGGCCAATTGACCTCGGGCTTCTTGGCGTCCAGGTCGTTGTAGAGGAACAGCCGTGCGCGGGTCTTCTGATCGATGTCGGCTGGAACCTGCGCGCGCAGCGGATTGTCCACCCCGTACAGCCAGACGAAGAACAGGTTGCGTGGCACGCCGCCGGTGTACCAGTTGCCCTGTTCCTGGAACCGACCGACCTTGCCGATGCCGGCGCCGGAAGCCTGGGGCACCATGGCGGCGTGGGCCGGGTGGTTCTGCGCCGCCAGGGCCAGTTGCCATTCGGCGGACGATGAGCAACCCAGCGTGCCCACCTTGCCGTTCGACCAGGGTTGAGCCGAGATCCAGGTCAGGGCGTCGTAGCCGTCGGTCTGCGGATAGCCCAGGATCTGGTAGTCGCCGCCCGAGAAATAGCGCCCGCGCTCGTTCTCGATCACGAAGGCGTAGCCTCGGCTGACCCAGGTCAGGGCCGTCCGTGTCGTGCGGGCGTTGTTGGCCAACTCGTTATAGGGTGTCCGCACGAAGACAGTGGGCAAAGGCGCAGTCGCGTTCTTGGGCCGATAGACATTTGTCGCCAGTCCGACCCCGTCCCGCATCGGCACCATGACCGCCGTCTGCACATCGGCGATGCGCGACAGCTCGGTTTGGGCGGCGGCGTCGCTATAGCGACCATAATCCTGCGCCGATACGGCGAGGGGCGACAGCGCCAGAATCCCGGCCACGACGGCGGCGACGAACCTGTTCATTTCCGATGCCCCTCCCAAGGCGCGGGAAGGTTAGGCCGATTGGTCCGCGGGCGGCAAGGCTAAGGTCGTCAGGCCTTGGGTTTGACGGCGATCTCGAAGTGGCGGTCCATGACCTTGGTCGGATTGACCTGGGCGCCGTCGCGGCGGACTTCGAAATGCAGGTGAGGGCCGGTGGAATAGCCGGTAGAGCCGACCAAGCCGATGCGCTGTGCGGGCGTCAGGCGATCGCCGCTGGCCACGTCGATGCGGCTGAGGTGGCCGTAAAGGGTGGTCATGCCGTTGGGGTGGCGCACTTCGATGAAATTGCCATAGCCCCCAGCGTCATAGCCGGTGCGCAGCACCTGTCCCTCGGCGGCGGTGAAGACGCTGGTGCCCTGGGGGGCGGCGATGTCCACGCCCTTGTGGGCGCGGGCCTTGGCCTCGATGGCCAGTTTTCGCAGGCCGAAGACCGAGTTGATGGCGTAGCCGCGCACCGGGGCGGTGAACACAATCTGGCGCGTGACGGGGCCGGCCTTTTCCGCCTGGGCCTTGATGGGCGGGGCGACGGGGGCGGCGATGGGCTTTGACGTGCGGTCGGGCGCGGGGGCGACGTTCGGGGCGGCGGCGGCGGCGAAGACGGCCACGGCGGCGAAGGCGGCCGTCTGGCCGGAGTGGATCAAAAGGGTCTTGCAGCGCGCCATCGGCGCGTCGGTCAGCAGGCGTCGCATTCGGCGGCGTCTCCAGCGTATTTACGCTCTGGAATTAAGGAACGCGGCGTTCGACGACGCACGGCGTTCCGTGGAAGGCCGGCTTATGCCCGGGGGCTGGGGCGACTTTGGGGCCTGGTCTGGGCGGCGGATGGTCGCAGGACGGAACCGGGCCGTGCCGACGTTCAGGCGATGATGTCGGGCAGGATGACGTCCTCGATCTTCACGATCTCGTCCTTCAGGGCCAGCTTTCTTCGCTTGAGTCGGGCGATCATCAACTGGTCCGGCAGCGTCGCCTGGCTGAGCGCGTCGATTGAGGCGTCCAGGTCGGCGTGCTCCTGGCGCAGCAGTTTGACGCGGGCGTGCAGGGCCGCTTCTTCCTCGCTGATTTCAGGCAGGTCGTCGTTCATCGTCTGGTCCCCGAAGGCGCTTATAGCGACGCCGGCTTCAGGCCGGAAGGGCGTCGGCCAGGCGGATCAGCGCCGGGCGAGGGGTGACGGCGGCCCAGATCCTGGCGGTGGCGGCCAGGCCCTCGATGGCGGCACGAGGCGGAGCGCTGGGCTCGGGCGCCAGCGCCTCCAGCGCCTGAAGAAGATGGCGTTCGGCCTCAAGCTCGACCGCCTTGACGCGGTTGCGGATCGTCTCGCGCGGGCCGTCGTCGATGTCGGACACAGGCGCTTTCAGGATGCGGCGCATGGCCCGCAACGGCGTCACCACCACCCCGTCCCAGGCGCGGGCGGTGTCGCAGGCGGCCTCTATCGTCTCCTCGTCCGGCCGCCGACCCGTAGCGGCGGCCCAGGCGGACCACAGCAGCAGCGGCACGTTCTGTTCGTGATGGTCCTGCAGCGCCAGACAGGCGTCGGAAACGCCCGGGTCGCCATAGGCGGCGACGGCCCAATCCCACAAACTCATCAGCTCAGACCCTTCCAGCGCCGCACGGCGCTCCAGTCTAGGCCGAACAGGTCCAGCGCGCGGCCCACCGACTGGTCGACCATCTCCTGGATCGAGGCGGGTCGGGCGTAAAGGGCGGGCAGGGGCGGGGCGATGACGGCGCCCATTTCGGCCAGGGCCGTCATGGTGCGAAGATGGCCAAGGTGAAACGGCGTCTCGCGCACCATCAGGACCAGCGGTCGCCGTTCCTTCAAAGTGACGTCCGCCGCCCGGGTCAACAGGGTCGAGGTCACGCCCGTCGCGATCTCGCTCATGGTCTTGACCGAACACGGCGCCACGATCATGCCCAGGGTGCGAAACGAGCCGGAGGCGATGGTCGCGCCCACATCGGCCAGCTTGTGCACGACGGACGCCTTGGCGGTCAGCGCCTCCGGCGTCAGATCGGTCTCCTGCGACAATGTGAGCAGGGCGGCCTTGGTCACCACCAGATGGCTCTCGACGCCCAAATCGCTCAGCGCATCCAGCGTCCGCGCGCCATAGATCGCGCCGGAAGCCCCTGAAATTCCGACCACCATCCGGGCGGGCGGGTTCCGTATGGCTCCGTTCACATCATCGACCATTTTTGCGGTCAGCCTCCAACCTGTCCGACGAAGCGGGCTGTCACCGGAATGTGATTCCACAGCCTGCCAAACCGGGCGCTCACTCTACTGGTCCCTAACCTGAGGAGGCGCAAGCCATGACCATCGAGGCTCGTATTCGCGAACTGGGTAACCGTCATCGCAATCTGGATCAGACGATCCAGAAGGAACTCGCCCGGCCGTCCGTGGACACGTTGCAGGTCAGGGAGCTGAAGCAGAGGAAGCTTCGGCTCAAGGAAGAGATCACCAGCCTGGAGGCCCGCACCCACTAAACGGCGTCAGGCTTCCTAGAACGACGACGGCCCCGGAGATTGCTCTCCGGGGCCGTTTTGTTCTGGAAGACCTTATGTCAGTTCTTCGAACCGAACACCGACTCTGCGGTGGGCTCGGCGCTGGGGCGCTGGCGGGCTTCGGGGACGAACTCGGGCTCGGCCTCGACTTCCTCCACGGGCTGGATCGTGCCGCCGCCCTTCTTCAGGTCGTCCTTGGCCTTCTTGTCGGCGGCCTTCTTGACGATCTCGTCCAGGGCCAGCTGGCCGACCAGGCCCAGGGTCACCGGATCGACTGGCTTGATGTTGGCCGAGTTCCAGTGGGTGCGGTTGCGCACGCTCTCGATGGTGGACTTGGTGGTGCCCAGCATCTTGGCGATCTGGGCGTCGGTCACCTCGGGGTGGTTGCGCACGAACCAGGCGATGGCGTCCGGCCGGTCCTGGCGACGTGAGACGGGAGTGTATTTCGGCGCCGGTTTGGCCGATTTCAGCAGTTCGGCGTGGCGGCTGACGATGGCCTTCATCCGATAGTTTTCGTCGGCTTGCGCCTTGTCCAGCTCTTCGCGCGTCAGCTGGCCGCCGGTCACAGGATCGACGCCGCGAATGTCGCGCGCCACATCGCCGTCGGCGATGCCGCGGACTTCCAGCGGGTGAAGACCGCAGAAATCGGCGATCTGCTCGAAGCTGAGGGAGGTGTTGTCGACCAGCCAGACCGCGGTGGCCTTGGGCATCAGAATGTCGCTCATGGGGCGTTCGTCCCGGTGTTGTAGGAGCCGCCGAATGAGGCTTCGGCTGGCGTTGGATACGACGGCGCCCGGCCTTTCGACCGGGCGCTTATGATTTCGATATAGGCCTATTCGCGCGAAAAGAAAACGCCGCCCGACAATCGCATACAGCAACGGTTCATCCGTCCGGTGCAACCCTTGCGGTAGTGAAGGCTTTGAGCCTCAGGGAGAGGAGAACCCCATGTCCATTCTACTTTCGGCCGCCCTGGCCGCCGCGATGGCTGGTCAGGACTACAGCACCCAGCGGGTCGCACCCCGTGGCGGCTACAGCCAGTCATGCACCGAGGCCTACACAAATCGTGGTCGGCTTTACGCCGATTGTCGTGACGTCCGTGGTCGGATTCGTGGGACATCCATCGAACTGGCGCGGTGCGGCAACGAAGAGATCAACAACGACAACGGCCTGCTGGTCTGCGGTCGCTTTCGTGGCGACTATGAGGACAGCCAGCCTGGGCGGCCTGGCGGTGGTTGGAGACCTGGCGACGGCGGCGGCTGGGGATCGGGCAACGGCGGTCCGGGCCATGGCGGGCCGGGTTGGGGCGGCCCCGGTTGGGGCGGCGGAAATGGCGGTTGGGGCCGATCCTCGATCGTCGTCTATGAAAACTCTAACTTCCGGGGCGCTTCGCGCGAGTTCACCAGCGAGGATCGCAACCTGGGCCGCACCCCGTTCAACGACCGCATCAGCTCCGTGCGCGTGCAGGGCCGGTGGGAGGTCTGCACCGACGCGGAGTTCCGGGGGCGCTGCAGGATTGTCGAAGGCGACATCCGCAATCTGATCGGCGGATTCAACGACAGCATCTCGTCGTTGCGTCCAGTCGACGGCGGCTGGCGTCCCCGCCGTTAGACCTGCAGCATGATCTTGCCGATGTGCCCGCCTGCCTCCAGTTCGGCGTGTGCATCGGCCGCCTGCGCCAGCGGATAGACGGCGTCAATGGGCGGTTTGACCGCGCCGGATGCGATCCAGAGCCATGCCTTGGCCTCCACCGCTGCGGCTAGTCGCGCCTTTTCGTCCGCAGAGCGGCTGCGTAGCGTCGATCCTGTCAGGGTCAGGCGTTTCAGCATGATCCGCTGCAGGTCCATCTCGACATTCGGGCCAGTCAGCGACGCGATCACCACCCAGCGTCCGCCGGCCTTGAGGCTGTTCAGGTTCAGATGGGCGTAGTCGCGTCCCACCATGTCCAGCACGACATCGGCGCCGCCCGCAGCCTTGATACGCGCTTCCAGATCGTCCGTTCGGGCGTCCAGGCTGACGTCGGCGCCCAGATCGGCCGCCGCCTTCGTCTTGTCGGCGCCGCGAGAGGTGGCGATGACGGTGGCGCCCGCCGCCTTGGCCATCTGGATCGCCGTGACGCCGATGCCGCTGGTCGCGCCATGGATCAGAAGCGTCTCGCCGGCTTTCAGGGCGCCCGCCTCGAACACATTGGCGAAGACGGTGAAGACTGTTTCGGGCAGGGCGGCCGCCTGAACGAAATCCAGTCCCTCCGGGATCGGCAGGACGTGGCGGGCGTCCACCACCGCCTGTTCGGCGTATCCGCCCCCACCCAGAAGCGCGCAGACCCGGTCGCCGACCTGCCAGCGCGTGACGCCTTTCCCAACCCGAGCGATCTCGCCGGCGACCTCCAGCCCCAGGATGTCGGACGCGCCGGGCGGCGGGGGGTAGGCGCCGGTCCGTTGCAGCAGGTCCGGCCGGTTAACCCCCGCCGCCCGCACGCGGACGACCACCTGTCCCTGTCCGGCGACGGGATCGGGACGTTGCGCGACCTTCAACGCCTCGGCCGGCCCAGCGCCGCCTTCGATCTGGATGACCCGCATCGCACTCGCCTTGCTTTCGTCCGTGTCAGGGCGTTCAGATAGGCGCCCCGGCCCGCCTTGGCCATCACCGGAACGAAAGGCGCAGACGATGTTCGAGGATTTGGAGCCCCGGCCCCGGCGCGGCGAACCGCTGCGCGCCCTGTCGCGCGAAGATCTGGACGTCTATTCCATCGAGGATCTGGAGGGACGCATCGCCGCCTTGGACGACGAGATCGCCCGCACTCGCGCCGCCATTGAGGCCAAACGGTCCAAGAAAAACGCCGCTGACGCCCTGTTCAACTTCGGATCCTGATCGCGAAAGCCGTCGCGGCATGGCATGAGCGTTGCATCGTTTTGTCGAACGGCTCCGTCAGGGACCGATTGCAGGACGGTTCCGCATATCCAATGATCAAAGCTGAAATGACCTTCGCCCACGCCTCCGCCGACCGCAGCCGCACGGTGCGCGATTTCGCCCGGTCGGAACTGTTCGACCGCACCTTCCGCGAAGGCATGGAACTGGTGGAGGAGACGGCCGCCTATCTGGACGGGGAGGGACGTCGCGATTCCAAGATGCTGTCGCGCGCCGCCGCTCTGGCCTATGCGGCCGAGAGCATGAAGCTGACGACCCGGCTGATGCAGATCGCCTCTTGGCTGCTGGTCCAGCGCGCCGTCCGGGAGGACGACATGTCGCCCGAGACGGCTTGCGAGCCGCGCTATCGCCTGAACGATCGCCGTGTCGAGGCCGAACCCAGCCACGCCGAACTGCCGATCGCCCTGGTCGAATATCTGGTGCGGTCCGAAAAACTGTTCGAACGGACCCTGTATCTGGATCGCCGCATGTATCTCGACGACCAGGAGAAGGCCCCGGAGAACCCCGTGCTGTCCCAGATGGGAATGCTGGAGGCCGCCTTCCGGGGCTGATCGCTAGCGTTATGGGCCGACGTCGTTGGCGTCGGCGCGGCCGTCGTCGATGGGCTTGGGCAGGTTGACCCCAATGCCAAGCGCCTGGGCCAGTTTGTCGTCGCGGCCATAGACGTCTTCGCGGAACGCGACACGCCCCTGACCGTCGACGAAGGCGGTCCAGTACAGCAGGCGCACGGAAATCTCGCGCCCTGTCGTCACCCGTGTCGTTTCACGGCTGTCCTGCGCGGCGTCGAACTGTCCCAGCTTGGTCGGATCGGGCGACAGCAGCAGGCGGGCGAACTCGACCGCATTCTGAACCCGCACGCAGCCGTGGCTGCGCTGGCGCGTGGACAGGTTGAAGGCGGCCTTGGAGGGGGTGTCGTGCAGGAAGATGGCGTAGCTGTCGCGCAGTTCGAACTTCACATAGCCCAGGGCCGAGCGCGGACCGGCGCGCTGAATGACCATGCCGTCCTTCACATACATGTCGTTGGCGGCCAGATAGCCCGGCCCCTTGGGCAGGATTTCGCGACGTGCGATGCCGGCCGGCACATACCAGGGCGGATTGGCCACCACCGAGGCGAACGGCTTTTCCAGGCTGGGGGTCTGGTTCTCGGCCGAGCCGACTACGACGCGGTTGGAGTGAACCGGCTTGCCGTCCTTCCAATAGACCATGATGGCGGCGGCGGTGTTGACCTCGATCCGTTCGGGCGCGACTTCGCGCTTCAGCCAGCGGCGGCGTTCCAGGTTCAGGGCGATCTGACGCGCGCGGTCCTCGGCCGAGGCGCCCAGCGACCGCTGGGTGCCCGCGCCGATACGGCCGTCGGCGCCTAGGCCATGCCGGTTCTGGAAGCTTTGCACCGCGCGCTGCAGCTCGGCGTTGTAGGTCAGGCCCTGCGCCTTCAACCGCGCGCCGTCGGCGGCCGACAGGTCGCCCTCGGCGGTCAGCCGGTCGATCAGAGCGGGGATGCGGCGGTCGCTATTGCCCGGCTCGATGGTCGCGCCCTGCGCGAAACGAGGCCAGCCGCCTTGGGCCGCCAGTCGGCGATAGCGCACATAGCCCGCCGACAGGTTCTGATAGCCGATGTCGGTCGGCGCCAGGCCATCGTACCAGTTGGCCAGCACATTACGGTTCAGGGCGTCGGTCAGTCCGCGCGGCAGGTCCACGCGGTTCTTCTGCATTTCCCACAGGTCTTCGACCGTCTCGGGCCGCACCTTGCCTTCGGCCAGCACGCGGGCATAGGCCAAGGCCGCCGCCGTCGTGCGCAAATCCGCGCTGGCGGGGTCCGCCGCCAGGCCCACGAAGTCGAAATAATCGTTGGCGGCCAGGCCATGCTTGTCCGCACGCGACGCGGCCGTATTCAGAGCCCGCACCCGTTCGGCGTTCCACACGGGCCGCCAGTTGTTCAACTCGTAAAAGGCGCGGACGTCGGCCTGCTGGGTTTGCGGCAGACGAGAGATCTGGTCGTTGAAGCTGTTGTAGAAGGCGGTCGCCTCCGGGCCGCGCTGCACGAAGACCTGTTGCGCGCGCGCCGTGGAACCGAGGGCCATGGCCGCCGTGGCGACGCCCAGACCCAGTTGCCGTCTATTCATAACCTGTCCGCTTCTTCGATCGCTTCGGCCAGCGTGGCCGATGCCCCTGGTACCCGAACGCCCCTACATTATCGGCGTTCCGGCCAAACAAAAAGCGCCGGCCTTTCGACCGACGCTCTTGGTGACCTGTTTGCTGCAGTATGTCGCAGCGAAGTCTCAAGTCGGGCCTTACTTCTTGATGAAGCCGGCGAACTTGTTGTTGAAGCGCGAAACGCGGCCGCCGCGGTCCATCAGCTGGGCGTTGCCGCCGGTCCAGGCCGGGTGCGTCGTCGGATCGATATCCAGGTTCAGCGTGTCGCCTTCCTTACCGTAGGTCGAACGGGTCTGGTAGGAAGTGCCGTCGGTCATCACCACGGTGATGAAGTGATAGTCGGGATGCGTGTCCGCTTTCATGGTCGTCGTCCGGTCTCTGGCGCGGTGACGATGCCGACCGTCTGTGCGCGTGAAAATGAGAATCCCGCTGAAAGGTCCAGCGGAAAAGAGCGCGGCGTTTACACCGAGGGGCGTTCCGGGGCAAGAGGCGGGCACCATGACCGATCAGACCGCTTCCTCCCCCTCCAATTGCGCCTCCGGTCTGGCTTCGGTCGAGGGTCGGCCCAGCGCCGGCGCGCTTCTGGCCGAACAGATGTCCGAGGCGGGGGCCAAGCGCGCCAAGCGCCGCGACATCCGCCCCCTGGCCCGCCTTATCCCCTTCGCCTTGCGGCACAAGGGACACGCCCTGATGGCGGTCTTCTGGCTGCTCTTGTCCACCGCCGCCTCCCTGGGGCTGACGGCGCTGGCGCGGGGGGCCATCGACCATGGGTTCGAGGCGGGCGGCGCCAACCTGAACATCTGGTTCCTGATGCTGGGCGCCAACGCCCTGTTCCTGGGGCTGGCCACCGCCGCACGCTATTACTACGTCACCCGGACGGGCGAGCGGGTCATT
Organism: Brevundimonas sp. EYE_349; assembly: GCF_023147505.1. Classification (GTDB taxonomy): domain Bacteria; phylum Pseudomonadota; class Alphaproteobacteria; order Caulobacterales; family Caulobacteraceae; genus Brevundimonas. The sequence goes on from NZ_JAHXPB010000004.1 coordinate 193,906, forward strand.
GCGGATGTGCGAAAGGGGCTGTTCGGACGCATTCTGACGCTGGACCCGTCCTTCTACGCCCATATGCGTACGGGCGAGGTGCTGTCGCGCCTGACCACCGATATCGCTCTGGTCGAGACGCTGATGACCACGTCGGTGTCCTACGCGCTGCGCAACTTCCTGACGCTGATCGGGGGCGTGGCCCTTTTGTTCTTCGTCAGCCCCAAGCTGACCGGACTGGTCCTGCTGATCGTGCCGTTCCTGTTGGGGCCGATTTTCATTTTCGGGCGCCGGGTTCGTAAGCTGACGGTCAAGTCGCAGGATCGATTCGCCAACGCCGTCGGTTTCGCCGGTGAGAGCGTGGACGCCATCGAGACGGTGCAGGCCTTTGGTCGTGAACGCAGCGCCATCGACCGCTTCGGTGCGGCGGTGGAGGACGCGTTCAGCGCCTCCCTGACTCGTATGGCCGCGCGGGCCTGGATGACGGCCCTGATCATCGTCGTGATGTTCGGCGGCGTAACCCTGGTTCTGTGGCTGGGCGCGCAGGATGTGGTGAAGGGCGACATGTCGCCCGGCGCCTTGCTGCAATTCGTGCTGCTGTCGGTCTTCGCCGCCGGGGCCGTCGGCGCCCTGGGCGAGAGCTGGGGCGACGTGCAGAAGGCGGCGGGCGCCATGGAGCGGATCGAAGAACTGATGCGCGCCGTGCCGGGCATCGCGCCGCCCGCCCACGCCACAGCCCTGCCTCAGCCGCCGCGCGGCGAGGTCTCGATGTCGGCGGTCGGCTTCTCCTATCCGGGACGGCCTGACCTGCCTGCGCTGAAGGGTTTCAGCCTGACCGTGCGGCCTGGTGAGACGGTGGCTCTGGTCGGGCCGTCCGGCGCGGGCAAGTCCACGGTCTTCCGCCTGCTGTTGCGTTTCTATGACCCGCAGACCGGGCTGGTGTCGGTCGACGGCGTGGACGTGCGCGAGGCTGATCCTGTCGCCGTTCGCAATCGCTTCGCCTGGGTGTCGCAGGAAACGCCGTTGTTCTCAGGCTCGGCCTTGGAGAACATCCAGTTCGGCCGCGAGGAGACGACGCTGGATGAGGCCCGCATCGTCGCCGAGAAGGCCCAGGCCCTGGGCTTCATCGACGCCCTGCCGGAAGGGTTCGACACGCCCCTGGGCGAACGCGGCAAGAGCCTGTCTGGCGGTCAGCGCCAGCGTCTGGCTATCGCCCGGGCCCTGGTCCGCGATGCTCCGATCCTGTTGCTGGACGAGGCCACCAGCGCCCTAGACGCCGAGAGCGAACGTCTGGTGCAGGTCGCGCTGGATCAGGCGATGGAGGAGCGCACCACGCTGGTCATCGCCCACCGTCTAGCGACCGTTCTACGCGCAGACCGCATCGTGGTGATGGACGATGGTCGGGTGGTCGAAGAAGGTACGCATGATCAACTGGTGGCGCAGGGCGGGCTGTATGCACGTCTGGCTGAACTGCAGTTCCGGGCGACGTAAGGGGCTTAACGCAGCCCCTCGCGCGCCAGTGCAGGAAAATCACTAAAGATGGCGTCCACCCCTGTGTCAGCCAGCGCGCGAACATAGCCCGCCATGTCGCCGTGGGCGGCGGGCAGGGCGCCTGAACGACGCTCCAGCGGCAGGAAGACGTTTTCCGCTCTCAGGGTCCAGACGACGACTTTCAGGCCTGCGGCATGGGCGTCGCCGACCAATGAAGACGGCGCGGTCGAACGGCCCTGGGTGTCGCGGGGCATGACCAGCGTCACGTCAGGCGCGACCCATGCGGCATAGACGGCGACAGCCTTCAGGCCATCAGGCGTGATCATCTGGGCATAGGTCAGGTCGGGGCGATCGTGGGGCGCGCCGCCTGCGGCGATCAGTTGGGCCAGCGGGGCCTTGATGCGGCGTGACAGCCGCTCCAGCGGTCCGACCTCGAAACACTGGACGATGATGGGGGCGTCGGCGCCCGTCAGGTTCAGCCGCTCCAGTTCGGCGACGAAGGCGTCCTCCATGGGCAGGCCGATCCCGGCGAAATAGGTCGGGTGTTTCAGCTCTGGCGCGACGGCGATGGTGCGGCCGGTGCGTGCCGACGCCGCGCGCGCGATCTCCACTACCTCGTCAAAGGTCAGGATGGGGTCGCGCCCGTCATAGGCGACATTGCCGGTGCGGACCTGAGGCAGGCGCTCACCGGCGCGCAGGGTCTTCAGCTCGGCCAGGGTGAAGTCCTCGGTGAACCAGCCGGTGGTCACGACGCCGTCTATGGTCTTGGTGGTCTTGCGGTCGGCGTATTCCGGGCGGCTGGCGACGTCGGTCGTGCCGCCGATCTCGTTTTCATGCCGGTCGATGAAGACGCCGTCTTTCGACATGACCAGATCGGGCTCGATCACATCCGCGCCCTGTTCAATGGCCAGTTCATAGGCGGACCGGGTGTGTTCGGGCCGTTCGCCCGATGCGCCGCGGTGGGCGATGATCAGGGGCTGCGCCACGGCGGGGGCTCCTGTGAACAGGATCAGGGCGGTCAGGATGGCGCGGATCATGACCGCTGGATAGGGCGGGCACGCGACGCGGGCATGACAGCGCCAGAGGCTCCGCCTCCCAGCGGAGAGACGGAGGCCTTCAGCCTACGCCCCCTGCAGCACCTTGCGCAGATGCGGGTGCAGTTCGGTGTTCGACGCCAGGATCGACGCACCCGTCTTGGGATCGCCGTCGTTGTCGATGGTGGTGACGCGCCCGCCCGCCTCGGTGACGAACAGGATGCCCGCGGCCACGTCCCAGGGCTTCAAGTTACGTTCGTAATAGGCGTCGTAGCGACCGGCCGCGACCCAGGCGAAATCCAGGGCGGCCGAGCCCAGACGGCGTATGCCGGCGACGCGCTGGCCGACGGCGTGGATATCCTTGATCGCCTGGGCATGGCCTGTCTTGCCGATGAAGGGCAGGCCGGTGGCGATCAGACTTTCGGACAGGTCGCGACGGCCGGCGACGCGGATGCGCTGGTCGTTCAGATAGCAGCCCTTGCCCTTTTCGGCCCAGAACAGCTCGTTCATCACCGGATTGTAGGTGACCCCTGCGACGATCTCGGACGAGCCGTCGGGCGCCCGGCGCTCCAGCCCGACGGTGATGGCGAAGTGGGGCATGGCGTGCATGAAGTTGGTGGTGCCGTCGATCGGATCGACGATCCAGGTGTGGGACTTGTCGGTCCCCTCGACCATGCCGCGCTCCTCGCCCAGGAAGCCGTAGCCGGGGCGGGCCTTCATCAGCAGTTCGAACAGAGTGTCTTCCGCCTTCAGGTCGGCGGCGGTGACGAAATCGCCGGGCCCCTTGCGCGACACCTGAAGCTGGGAGACTTCGCCGAAGTCGCGCAGCATCGGACGGGCGGTCTTGCGCACCGCGTCGGTCATGACTTGGAGCAGGGCGGAAGCGAGGGCCATCGGCGGATCTCCTGGTCCGCATGTCCTTGAAAGGCGCTCTGGCCCGGATATGCGGAGAAGTTCAAGAAAAGGGAACGGCCCCCGCAGGGGCGTGGTCAGGATTAGTCCGCGCGGCGGACGTATTCGCCGCTGGTCGTGTCGACGACGATGCGCTCGCCGGCCGACATATAGGGCGGGATCATGATGCGTACGCCGTTCGAGGCCAGCGCGGGCTTGTAGGAGGACGAGGCGGTCTGACCCTTCACGGTCGGCTCGGTCTCGGCGACTTCCAGCACGACCTGATCAGGCAGTTCCAGGCCGATGGGACGCTCTTCGTGCATCTCGATGACGACCTTCATGCCTTCTTGCAGATAGGGGATGCGCTCTTCGCCGACCCAGTCCTTCTGCAGTTCGATCTGCTCGTAGGTGGCGTCGTCCATGAAGACCAGGCTTTCGCCATTGTCGAACAGATAGGAGAAGTCCTTCTGCTCCAGCGTCACGCGCTCGACCTTGTCTTCCGAACGGAAGCGTTCGTTCAGCTTGTTGCCGGTTTCGAGATTCTTGGCCTCGACGTTGGCGAAGGCCCCGCCCTTGCCGGGCTTGACGTGGCTGGCCTTGGTGACGACCCACAGGCCGCCATTGTGCTGCAGGACCATGCCGGGCTTGATGGTGTTGCCGTTGATCTTCATGGGGTCACATCGGAATTGGGGTTGCGCCCGCGCGACCGTTCCGGAGCGTGGCGAAGGGCGCGATCCCTAGAGGAAGCCCTCGCAAAGGGCAAGGCAGGGCAAAATCCAAGCCGACGCGATCTAATGCAGGGTGCGCTCGCGCGAGGCGTCGTCGGCCTTGCGATGCAGGAAGTTGCCCAGACGCACGCCCGATCCGGTCGGGGCGGCCATCTTGCCGGCGCCTTCGTCCAGCTTTCGCGCCTCATGGGCGAAGGCGGCGGCGAGACCGGCCGAAGACATGGCGGCCATCACCTGCCGCGCCATGGAAGAAGGCCGCAGGCCCAGCCAGACGGCGTTCACCGTCTGAGCGGCGACCCACAGTCCCATGGCGCGGGTGCGTTCCTTTTGCGGCGGGGCGTTCCACACACGCACGGCCGACAGGGTGGTGGCCGAAAATACCGCAGGCAGGATCAGGCTGAAGGCCCCCTTTGGCTTCTCGGTGATCGGCAGATCCTTGTCGCGCACCTGTTTCAGGTTGCGACGGGGCTTCAACGCGCCCGAGGCGATTGTATGCGCCAACAGGGCGAAACCCACTGTCAGGGCGATGCCCGCGACCACATGGCCGGTGCTGCGACCCTGGCTGTTCAGCAGGTCGGCGGCGGCGTCGCGCACGTCGTCGATGGCGTCGTCAATGTCGGTCATGGTGCGCTCCAGCTTGCCCTCGGAAGGCTAATGACCGGAGCGCATCACGGTTCCCGTCAGGCGCCGGTTGCGGCGCCGTCGGTCACGATCTCCTTCATGGCCGACTGCAGATAGTTCTGCGCGCCCATCAGTTGGATCAGCTTGTGCTGGTTTTCCAGGAAGTCGATATGTTCCTCGGTGTCGGCGAGGATCTTCATCAAGAGGTCGCGGCTGACGTAGTCGCGCGCCTCCTCGCACTGGGTCACGGCGGCGGCGGTGGTCGCGCGGCTGTCCAGCTCAAGCTGCAGGTCGGCGCCCAGGCATTCGATGGGATCTTCACCGACCTTGAGCTTGCGCAGATCCTGCAGGTTCGGCAGGCCGTCCAGGAAAAGGATGCGTTTGATCAGCATGTCGGCGTGCTTCATTTCGCCGATCGATTCTTCGTAGATGACGTTGCCCAGGTGGGCCAGGCCCCAGCTTTCGAACATGCGGGCATGCAGGAAGTACTGGTTCACTGCCGTCAGTTCGTTGGTCAGCACTGCGTTCAGCGTGCGCAGGATTGCGGGATCGCCCTTCATGGCCATGGTCCTTGATCTCTCTGCGGCGTCGCTGCCGCTGTCGAGCGAGGGCATACCACAGTAAAACCCGCATTGTTTATTTGCGAGTTTTTATCACTACATTGATAGTGCGAGTGATTTTCGGCCGCGATGGGCGGCGAGACCTATTCGGCTGCGAGTGCGAACGCTTCGCGACTATCCTGGATCATCTGGCGCATTTCGCAGACGCATTTGGCGCACTGCGCTTGGCATTGATGACTGGCGAAGATGTCGCGCGGGCGTTGGGCGCCCGCCTCGATGGACTGGGCCACATCCCGTTTGCGAAGGCCGTTGCAGTTGCAGACGTACACGAGTGTTCTACGCGATCCACCGACTGAGAATGGTTCGCTATAGCATCTCATCTGGCGATTGCAAGTCGTTCTCACGGCATCGGTCGCCCGTGACCGTTGACGCGACGTCGCAGGGGAGGGAAGGACAGTCATGGCCAAGACACCCAACGTCCCCTACCGCCCTCCGTGCCGGCTGTATCTGATCACGCCGCCGTCCATTCCCGATCTGGACGCCTTTTCGAAGATGCTGGATCAGGCGCTGGCGGCTGGCGACGTGGCGGCGCTGCAGATTCGTCTCAAGCCTGCGGACGATGAGGTGATCCGACAGGCCGTCGCGGTGCTGGCCCCGATCGCGCGGCGATACGATGTGGCGGTGATCCTGAATGACCGGCCCGATCTGGCGCGCGCCACCGGCTGCGACGGCGTGCATATTGGTCAGGAGGACAGTTCTTTGGCCGACGCCCGGCGGATCATGGGGCTAGACGCCATGATCGGCGTCACCTGTCACGACGACCGCGATCTGGCGTGGGATGCGGCGGAGGGCGGCGCGGACTACGTCGCCTTCGGCGCCTTCTATCCAACGACGACCAAGGAAACGGTGCATACTCCCCCGCTGGAGCTTCTGACCATCTGGCAGGAAACGGTCGAGACGCCCTGCGTCGCGATCGGCGGCATCACCGTCGAGACGGCCGAGGTCATGGCGCGCGCAGGCGCGGATTTCGTGGCCGTCAGCGGAGGAATTTGGAGTTATCACGGCGGCGCAGCCGCTGCGGTTAAGCTGTTCAATCAAAAGTTGAACTTCCAACTTTAAGGGATGTTAGGAACCCTGTGGTCATGTGCGCCTGACGACATTCGGTCAGGACGCTTTCATGATGATGAGCCGCGCGCTCAACAGCGACGTCCCTCCCGTCTCCTCCCCGACGACGGCGCCGAAGGCTGCTCAATTCTCATCTGACCGCGATCGCCCTGACGCCTTCCAGCCTCTGGCGCCGGTTTTGACCGGTGTGGCGGTCGCCGTGCTGGTCGCCATGGCCATTACGTATGGGCGCTCGACTGGTCTGGTCGCCGCTCTGTGGGGCGCGAGCGGGGTGGCTATCGCGGTGTGGCTGCGCACAAGCCGGGGGCGCGCCGGCGACCTGATGTTCGCCGCCGTTCTGACGATCAGCCTCCTGATCGGCGAGATCATTGCGGGCAACAAGCCGCTGCTCGCGCTGGCCTTCACGGCCGCAGGCATGGTCGAGATCGTCTCCGCCGTTCTGTTGGCGCGGCGTTTCGCCCCGACGCTGAACCTGTCGACGCTGAACGGTGCGGCCGGCTTCCTGCTCTTCGCGGCCGTGCTGGCCCCCATCCCCGCCGCCCTGTGCAGCGTTTTGATCCAGTGGCAGAGCGGCCAGCCGAACCTATGGCAAGGCTTCCAGACTTGGTGGTTCGGTCATGCGCTGGGCATTGCGGTGCTGGGCTCGATGGGGCTTTCGTTGACGCGCGCCACCGTGGCGCGGTTGATGCGGCCGGCCAAGATGATCGAGGCGGGCGTCCTGCTGGGCTGTGTGGTCGTCTTTTACTACGTCAGCTTCAGCGGCTACGCGACGCCGCGCTTTTTCCTGCTGCCGCTGCTCATGGCCATAGCCGTTCGGCTCGGCGTTGCGGGCACGGCCTTCACTCTTGTACTGGTGGCTCTGCTTTCGGTCGGCGGGGCCATGATGGAGCATGGCCCCTACAGGCAAGGCAACACGACCGAACAGGTCATGATGGCCCAGATGCTGGTGCTGATCGGCTATATGCCGATCCTGCTGGTCGCATCCCTGCTGGAAGAGCGCGATGTCTTGGCCGAGCGCGCGCGCGTGGGCCGCGAACGCGCGGAGAAGGCGTCCGAGGCCAAGTCCCGCCTGCTGGCCAATGTCGCCCATGAGATCAAGAGCCCGGTCGCGGGCATCATCGGCATCGGCGACCTGTGGCGTCAGGGCCAGCTTGGGCCGGTCACGCCGCAGCAGGCCGAGATGTCCGACATGCTGGTCGGCACGGCGCGCCAGATCGAGGCCCTGGCGCACGACCTGCTGGATGTCGCGCGGGCGGAATCCGGCGCGGTAAGGGTTGATCTGCGCCCCACCGACATTCCCGGCCTGTTGGAGGATGTGCGACGCGCCTGCCTGTTGCGGGCGGATCCCGCTGGCAAGATCGCGATCGATGTGGTGTGCGAAGGGGACGGACTGGTCGCCGTGGCGGATTCCCAGCGTCTGGCGCAGGTCATCACCAATCTGACGGTCAATGCGCTGAAATACGGAGCTTCGGGCGGGCGCGTCGTCCTGCGCGCGCTGCGCGCTGACGATTGCGTGCGGATCGAGGTCAGCGACTTCGGACCTGGCCTGTCCCTGCAGAAACAGGCGCAATTGTTCGAACCTTTCAACCGCCTGGGGCTAGAACGCTCGGCCGTCGAGGGGCATGGCGTCGGTCTGGCCCTGGCCAAGCGGCTGGTCGAGTTGCAGGGCGGCTCCATCGGCGTGATATCGGCGCCGGGCGAGGGCGCGACCTTCTGGGTTCTGATCCCCAAGGCTTGAAGCTGAGCTTGCGAACCCGGCCGCGCCGCGCAATGGTTCGGACATGACCCTGATCGCCCTCGCCACCGCCGTCGTCCTGTCCGGTCAGGCCGCTTCGCCCCCGCGCGCCGGCAGCGACCTGACACGCGACCTGAACAGCGCGCCCCCCGCCGCGGCATCGACGACCACGCGCGCCACGACGCCAGCGCCCGTCGCTGCGCCGCCGTCTGCTGCGACGACGCGAACCCAAACCCCGGCGTCGGCGTCCCAAGCGCCGGGCGCCAGCCGTCCGACAGCGTCCACGCCGGCCGCTCGTCCTACGACGACTTCGCCGACGCCCGCGCCGGGGACAGCGATCCCCAGTCGGCCCAGCGCTGCGCCACCTTCCGCGCGCGCCACGACAACGCCGGCGCCCGCGCAGACCGCGCCTGCTGCATCGCCGGCTGCAGCGTCGCCCGCGCCTGCCGCAACGCCAGCCCCCGCCGCGCTGGATGCGGCGGGGATCGCCGCCCTGCCGTTCCGAATCGAGCTTCCGGCTGGCGTGGTCATGGTTCCGGCGCGCGCGGGCGCGGACGCGGCCATCTATCGCATCCAGCGCGGCGACCTGACGCTGGCCATGATCTACGCCGGGCCTTCGTCGCAGTTTCCCATCTATGACGGCGACATGATCCGCACAGGCGGCCGGACCTCCATCGTCGTCAACGAGGGCGGCCGGCGTCTGGCGATGGAGCATCTGTTCCAGCGCGCCACGACGCCCAAGGAAATCCACGTCTGGATCGCCAGCGTCGTAGGCGCGGACCGCGACCTAGCCGAGCGGATCGGCCAGTCGGTCGATCCGCGCTGAGACTTCAGGTCTCGGACCAGACCGCCATTTCGGTCCCGGCAGGGTCGACGAAGTGGAAACGCCGCCCACCGGGGAAGGCGTAGATCGGCTTGACGATGCGCCCGCCCGCCGCCTCGACGCGGGCCAGCATGGCTTGCAGATCGTGAGCGTAGAGAACGGGCAGGGGCGCCGGCGTCCGGTCGGCCGGATCAGCGTCGAAACCACCTTCCAGACCCTGGTCGAAGGCGGCGTATGTCGGGCCGTAGTCTACGAACGTCCAGCCGAACGCCTGACTGTAGAAGGCCTTGGTTTCCGGCAGGTCGGCGGCTGGCAGTTCCAGATAGTCTAGCTTCCCGTCTTCACGCACGGTTGATCTCCTGTTTTCCAAGCCACCAAAACAGGCTCTTGCACGACCGCGCGACTTGCGCAAACCTGCAAACGGTTCGCAGTTGCAGGAGTCGAGCGGTGATCGTGATGACCACGGGATTGGCGGGCCTGGTCGCCCTGATGCAGCGGGAGGAGCGACCGCTGGCGGTCGTGCGGCCGGTTCCGGGCGCTGCTCCCATTCAACCCGCCGACGTTGCGCGCCGACGCGCGAGCCGCTGAACCCTAGCCGACCTGGGCGCGGTGCCTCAGGAAGGCGTCGGCCAGGACGCAGGCGGCCATGGCCTCGATCACCGGAACGGCGCGCAGGGCGACACAGGGGTCGTGGCGGCCCTTGGTGCGCAGGTCCGTCTCCTCGCCGTCGCGGGTGATCGTCTGTCGCAGCGTGAGGATAGAGGAGGTCGCCTTGAACGCCACGCGCGCCGTGACGGGCTGGCCCGTAGAAATCCCGCCCAGCACGCCGCCCGCCTTGTTCGACAGGAAGACCGGCTGTTTGTTGAGGTCCAGCCGCATCTCGTCGGCGTTTTCCTCGCCCGTCAGCTCGGCGGCGTCAAAGCCCGCGCCGATCTCCACGCCCTTGGCGGCGTTGATCGACATCAGGGCCGCCGCAAGTTCGGAATCCAGCTTGGCGTAGATCGGCGCGCCCCACCCGGCCGGAACTCCCGTGACCTCCAGCGCCACCACGGCGCCGACCGATGACCCGGCCTTTCGGACGCCGTCCAGATAGGCCTCCCACGTCGGCACGACCTCGGCCGAGGCGGCGAACAACGGGTTGCCATGCACGGCGTCGAAGTCGATCTGGTCAGGCGCGATCCGGTGCGGACCGATCTGGACGACGCCCGCGCGGATTTTCACGCCTTCGCCAAGCACCTTGCGCGCCACCGCCCCGGCCGCCACGCGGCTGGCGGTTTCGCGCGCCGAGGATCGTCCGCCGCCCCGGTGGTCGCGCACGCCGTATTTGATCTGGTAGGCGAAATCGGCGTGGCCCGGCCGGTAGGCCCGGGCGATCTCGCCATAGTCCTTGGACCGCTGGTCCTCGTTTTCGATCAGGATCGAGATCGGCGTGCCGGTGGTGACGGGGCCGTCGCCGTCATCGAACACGCCCGATAGGATGCGAGCCGTGTCGCTTTCCTTTCGCTGGGTCACGAAGCGGCTGCCGCCCGGCTTTCTCTGGTCCAGCCACGGCTGGACGTCGGCCTCGGTCAGCGGCAGAAGGGGCGGGCAGCCGTCGATGACGCAGCCGATGGCCGGGCCATGGCTCTCGCCCCAGGTGGTCACGCGAAACAGATGGCCGAAGGTGTTGTGCGACATGGCCCCGACTTAGGCCGCCAGACGTTCCTGCGTCCAGACCCGCGTGAACCGGACCAGCAGGTCTTCGGCTGCGGACGGGGTGTCCGACGACGGCGTCAGGGTCACGAACAGATGCCCCGCCGCCCGCGATCCACGCGCGGGCAGGCCCAGTCCCTTCAACCGTACGCGGATGGGCGGCGCCATATCCGCCGTGATCCAGGCCGAGCGGGTTCCCATATGGGTCTCGATCTCCACCCGTCCGCCATCGGCCATCAGGCGGCGCTCGACTGGCCAGGACATGAACAGGTCGTCGCCCATCGCGGATAGGCCGTCTTCTGGCCGGATCAGCACGGCCAGATACAGGTCCGCTCCGTCCACCGCCCCCCGTCGCAGTCGCAGATGGTCCCCGGTGCGCAAGCCTTTCGGCGTCGTGACGCGCACGGTGCGGGCGCCCAGCCTGATCTCCACCTTACCGCCGGCCAGGGCCTGCATCGGCGACAGGGCCAGGACGGGCGCGGGCGCCGGGCGAATGCGGGGCGGGGCCAAGGCGGCCTGACCAGGCTGGTGCGCCTGGATCAGGCGATAGGCTGCGATCACACGCCGGAAACGTTCAGCGTCGCCGCCCGCCTGATCCGGCCGCGCCGCCTTCACCGCCTCGCGGAAGGCGGCCTTCAAGGTTGGCGCGTCCACATCGGCTACGACGCCCAAGACGGCTAAGGCTTCGCGGACGCCGGAGACGTCGGATGAAGGACGGTGCGCGCTCATGGCCGCAACCGTTCGCCGATCAGGGTCAATGGTCGGTTAACCGTGATCGAGATGCGGCCGTTTTTGACGTCGATCATTTGCACCGAAAAGCCTAGGCGCTAAATCGGCGTCATGACCGCATCCGTGATCCCGCCCAGCCCGTCGCGTGAGGAATACGCCCGCGACTACGCCGCCGCCCTGGCCGCCAATGGCGACGAGAGTATCTTCGCGCGGGCCGAACCCATGGGGCTGTTCATCGAATGGCTGGCCGACGCGCGGGCGCACGAGCCGAACGACGCCAACGCCATGACCCTGTCCACCGTCGATGCGGACGGCCTGCCCGATGCGCGGATCGTATTGTTGAAGGACGTGGATGCGCGCGGCTTCACCTTCTATTCTAACAGCGAGAGCGCCAAGGGTGTCGAACTGGCGGGTCGCCCCGTCGCCGCCCTGACCTTTCACTGGAAGTCGCTGCGGCGTCAGGTGCGGATAAGGGGTGCGGCAGAGCCGGTGACGGCGGCCGAGGCCGACGCCTATTTTGCCAGCCGCGCGCGCGAAAGCCGGATCGGCGCCTGGGCCTCGGACCAGTCGCGCCCGCTGTCGGATCGCCCGGCGTTGGAGGAGGCGGTTGGTCGCGAGACGGCGCGGTTCGACGGTCAGGAGGTGCTGCGCCCGTCCCACTGGACCGGCTGGCGCGTCGTGCCGCAATCGGTCGAGTTCTGGCGCGACCGGCCGTTCCGACTGCATGACCGACTGCGGTTCGACCGTGACGGCGACAACTGGCGCTCGGGCCGCCTGTGGCCCTGAGCCGCGATCAGGCGCGGAACAGCAGCGATCCGTCGCCGTAGGAATAGAAGCGATATCCGTCGGCGACAGCGTGAGCATAGGCCGCCTTCATCACGGCCTGTCCGGCGAAGGCGCTGACCAGCATGAACAGAGTCGATTTGGGCAGGTGGAAGTTGGTCATCAGCACGTCGACCGCGCGGAACCGATAGCCCGGCGTGATAAAGATGGCCGTGTCGCCGTGGAAGGGCTTGATCTCGCCATCCTCGGCCGTGGCGCTTTCCAGCAGGCGCAGGCTGGTGGTGCCGACGCAGACGATGCGGCCGCCAGCGGCGTGGACGGCGTTCAGGGCGGCGGCGGTTTCGGGCGGCACCTCGCCCCATTCGCTGTGCATCTTGTGATCGGCCAGATCGTCGGCCTTGACCGGCAGGAAGGTGCCGGCGCCGACGTGCAGGGTCAGGGCGTGGGTCGAGACGCCCTTCGCCCGAATGGCGTCCAGCAGGGCAGGGGTGAAGTGCAGGCCCGCCGTGGGAGCGGCGACCGATCCGTCATGCTGGGCATAGACGGTCTGATAGTCGGAACGGTCGCGGTCGTCCTCGGGCCGTTTGGCGGCGATATAGGGCGGCAGGGGCATGACCCCGACATCACGAATGGCGTCGTCCAGCACTGGGCCGGACAGGTCGAACTTCAGCGCGATCAGGCCGTCGTCGCCCTTGGCCGTGACGGTGGCGTCCAGACGACCCAGGTCGCAGGCTGCGTCACTTTCGTTTCCAAAACGAATCCGGTCGCCCGGCTTGATGCGCTTGCCCGGTTTCATGAAGGCGGACCAGACATCGGGGGCGTCGCGGTGGTGCAGGGTGGCCTCGACCGCGACCGTCAATGTGTCGCCTTCCGGCCCGCCGACGACGGGGTTCGGGCGCTGGCGAACGCCCGACAGGCGCGCAGGGATCACGCGCGTGTCGTTGAACACCAAGGCGTCGCCGGGACGCAGGAAGTCGGGCAGGTCGCGGATGACCCGATCCTGAAGCGCATTCCCATCGACCACCAGCAGGCGGGCGCTATCGCGCGGATCGGCCGGACGCAGGGCGATGCGGTCCTCGGGCAGGTCGAAATCGAAATCAGCAGTCTTCATCGGGCGCTCTATACGAGCGTCAGACAGGGTGCGCTATGATTTGAATGAGTGCGGCTGGAAGCGGACGCGCGCGATGCCCGTGAAGGGGAAGAGCGAATTGCGGATTAGGTGCGGCGGGGCTCGTCCACATCATAAACGAACAGGTTCCGATCGCTTATTTCGAGGCCCGACCAAGCTGCGCGCCACTCGGCAATGTGCTTGGAGGCGAAATGTCGATCAAGTTCTGCCTGTCCATTCCAGCGTTCTTTAACGTGAATAAGGCCGGGCTCTAACACGTCTTCGGCATAGACATATTCAATGCACCCTTCCTCGGCGCGACTGGCGTCAACCATACGCTTCATGATTGGACGAGCAGCATCCAGATTTGATGAGGGCAGTCGAATGGTTCCGATGATCAGCAGCATGTGCCGAGCGTAGCGAAGGAGCTGATGTCTACAATAGGCGGGATACGAGATTTTGCGTCCTTGCGTGACACGTAAAAGTCCGGCCCTTCCAGTCTTTCACCCAAACCCGGGCGCAAACGCCCCCGCCCATGATCCATAGCGGCTCGATGCCAGGTCCCGTGTCTCGATCTCGGGCTCGGCGCCGTCGATCATGTCGGCCAGGACGCGAGCGGAGCCGCAGGCCATGGTCCAGCCCAGGGTGCCGTGGCCGGTGTTCAGATAGAGGCCGGGAATGCGGGTGGCGCCGATGACGGGCGTGCCGTCTGGCGTCATGGGGCGCAGGCCGGACCAGTAGCTGGCGCCCTTCAGATCGCCGCCGCCGGGGAACAGGCTGCCGACCGACTGCTCCAGCGTTTCGCGGCGCAGGAGGGGCAGGCTGTTGTTGTAGCCGGACAGTTCGGCCATGCCGCCGACCCGGATGCGGTCGCCCAGACGGGTGATGGCGACCTTGTAGCTTTCGTCCATCACGGTCGAGACGGGGGCACGGTCGGCGTCAGTGATCCGGGCCGTGATCGAATAGCCCTTCACCGGATAGACCGGCAGTTTCAGTCCCAGCGGCGCGACCATCTGCGGCGAATAGGAGCCCAGGGCCACGACGACGGCGTCGGCCTGCAGCGCGCCCATGCTGGTGCGGGCGCCGACGATGCGGCCATTGGCTTCGGTCAGGCCGTGAATCTGGACGCCATTGTGGAAGACCACGCCCTGTTCCGTCGCCATCTTGGCCAGAGCATTGGTGAACAGGAAACAGTCGCCCGTCTCATCGTTCGGCAGGCGCAGGCCGCCGACGAAGGGGACGTCCGACGCCGCCAGGCCCGGCTCTGCAGCGATACAGCCTGCACGGTCCAGAACCTCGCACGGCACGCCCTGGGCGCGCAGGACGTCGACGTCCTTATGCACGTCGGCCAGCTGCTTTTCGGTGCGGAACAGCTGCAACGTGCCTTGCTCGCGTCCGTCATAGGCGATGCGGGTCTGGCGGCGCAGCAGGTCCAACTGGTCGCGGCTGTATTCGGCCAGGCGCACCATCCGGCCCTTGTTCAGCGCATAGCGTTCGTGGGTGCAGTTGCGCAGCATGGCCAGCGTCCAGCGGATCATGGCCATGTCCAGTTGCGGCCGGATGATCAGAGGGGCATGGCGCATCAGCAGCCATTTCATCGCCTTGACCGGGATCGACGGCGCGGCCCAGGGCGCGGAATAGCCGGGGGAGACCTGACCCGCATTGGCGAAGCTGGTCTCCAGCGCCGGGCCGCTTTCGCGATCAACCACGACGACCTCATGGCCTGCCTGACTGAGATACCAGGCGGTGGTGACGCCGATGACGCCCGAACCAAGCACCAGAACCCGCATGTGACGCTTCCAAGCCGACTGTTTCCCGTTCCAGCCAAGTTAGTCGTGCGGCGTTCGATGATCCTGCCTGTTTGCGCAATGGTCGGCGGCTGATAGACGGTTTACGCAATTATCTGCGGTCAGAAGGCAGAAAATTGTGACCCTCCTCGATCCTGTCGATCAACGCATCCTGCGGCACCTGCGCGCCGACGGGCGGATCAGCAATGCGAACCTGGCGACGGCGGTCGGCCTGTCGCCTTCGGCCTGTCTCAGGCGCGTGCGTCGGCTGGAGGAAAGGGGCGTGATCCGGGGCTACGCCGCCATACTGGCCAATGACGGCGACGACGGGGTGGTGGCCTATGTCGAGATCACGCTGGAGAAGCAGACCGACGACCACATGCGCCGGTTCGAGGCGGCGGTCAGGAACCACCCGGAAATCCGCGACTGCTATCTGATGGCGGGGGCGGCGGACTATATCGTGCGGGCCGTGGCGCCGGACATCGCCGCCTATGAGGTGATCCACAAGGACGTGCTGTCGCGCCTGCCCGGCGTGTCGCGCATCCACTCCAGCCTGGCGATCCGCAATGTGCTGGCGGCGGCGGGCTGAACCCTCGTCGTCTTGGGGTGTTCAGATGGCATGAAGCCCACCGACCTTGTTCCCTCCGCCCTCATCGGCGCCGTCGCCAGCGCCCGCTCCATGACCCCGATGGCGGCCATCGCCATCGCCGAACTGGCGCACAAGCCCATGCCTGGGCGGGTCTTTTTGCTGAACCAGCCCCTATTTAAGTTTGGGGCCTTGTTGATGGGCGTTGGGGAGTTGTTCGGCGACAAGATGAAATCGGCACCGGACAGGACCGTCTTTCTGGGCCTGCTGGCGCGGATCATGAGCGCGGGCATCGCCGGATCGGCCCTGGCGCCGCGCGGCAAGGAGAAGCTTGGCGCGGGCGTCGCCGTGGCGACGGCCGTTCCCTTGGCCTATCTGACGCTGGCCGGTCGCAAGAAGGCTATGGCGCGCATAGGCCAGACCAAGAGCGGATTGATCGAGGACGCTGTGATCGTCGGCGCGGGCGCGCTGGTGGTGGGCCTGACCGTCGCGGGTCTGAACCGCCGCTGAGGGGGCTCGACAGCAGGACGAGCAGGGCGATAGGTGCGGGATGACAGAGAGGATTTCATCATGATCACCCGCATCCAGCCTGGCGCCCGCATGAGCGAGGCCGTCATCCACGGCGACACCATCTATCTAGCGGGACAGGTGGGCGAGCCGGGCGATGATGTGGTCGCTCAGACGAAGACGGCTCTGGACGAGATCGAGGCCTTGCTGGCCGAGGCGGGCAGCGACAAGTCGAAGATTCTGATGGCCCAGATCTGGCTGGCTGATATCGGCGATTTCGAGGCGATGAACAGCGTCTGGGACGCCTGGGTCGACACCGCCAATCCGCCCGCCCGTGCGACGGGCGAAAGCAGGCTGGCGTCGCCTGACTATCTGGTCGAGATCATCGTCACCGCCGCAAAGGGCTAAAAGCCCGTCCGCAAAGGGCGGCGGACGGTTGACCGCAGGGTTTGCAGCCTGCAAACCGCCGCCCATGCTACAGAACCTCGAAACGCTCGCCCGCGAGGCCAAGTCCTGGCCGTTTGAACAAGCCCGCAATCTTCTGGCCCACGTGCTGAAGAAACGGCTGGCGGAGGCGGATCGCGCCGAGGCGAAGGCCCTGATCGACGCGGGCAAGGCTGACGAGGCGCTGGCCAGGTTCGAGGCCCTGCAGCGGCCGGTGACCCTGGAGACGGGTTACGGCCCATCGGGTCTGCCGCACATGGGCACCTTCGGCGAAGTGGCGCGCACGACCATGGTGCGCAACGCCTTCCGCGCCCTGACCGGCGATCATTGGAAGACGCGCCTGATCGCCTTCAGCGACGACATGGACGGTCTGCGCAAGGTGCCGGAAGGCATTCCAAACCCGGAGATTCTGCACGAAGACCTGCATCTGTCGCTGACCCGCGTGCGCGACCCGTTCGGCGCCCATGACAGTTTCGGTGCGCACAACAATGCGCGTCTGCGGGCGTTCCTGGACAGCTTCGGCTTTGACTATGAGTTCATGTCCTCAACCGAGACCTACAGGTCCGGGCGGTTCGACGCGACCCTGCTGACTTTGCTGGAGCGGTTTGACGCGGTTCAGGCCATCATGCTGCCGACCCTGGGTGAAGAGCGGCGCGCGACCTATTCGCCCTTCTTGCCGATCAGCCCCATCACCGGCCATGTGCTGCAGGTGCCGACGCTGGCGCGTAATGTCGAGAAGGGGACGATCACCTTCGAAGACCCTGCCGGCGAACCGGGCAACCGCACCGAGGTGCCAGTCACGGGCGGTCATGTGAAGCTGCAATGGAAGCCCGACTGGGCCATGCGCTGGGTCGCGCTGGACATCGATTACGAGATGTCGGGCAAGGACCTGATCGAGAGCGTGCGCGAAAGCTCCAAGGTCTGCCGCGCACTGGGCGGCACCCCGCCCGAAGGCTTCAACTTCGAACTCTTCCTCGACATCGAGGGTAAGAAGATCTCCAAGTCCAAGGGCAACGGCCTGACGATGGACGAGTGGCTGCGCTATGGCACGCCCGAGAGCCTATCGTGGTACATGTTCCAGTCGCCCAAGTCGGCCAAGAGCCTGCACTTCAACGTCATTCCGCGCGCCATCGACGACTATCTGGCCTTCATCGAAAGCTACAAGACGCAGGAGCCGGCCAAGCGGATCGACAACGCCGTCTGGTCGATCCACGCGGGCGATCCGCCGACCCATACGTCGCCTGTGTCGTTCGCCCTGTTGCTGAACCTAGTGGGCGTGGCCAATGCGTCCAGCAAGGCGCAACTGTGGGCCTATTTCGCCAAATATCTGCCGGATGCGACGCCCGAGAACGAGCCGCTGCTGGACCGGTTGATGGACCATGCGCTGAACTACTACGAGGACTTCGTGAAGCCCTCCAAGTCGTACCGCCTGCCGGACGACAAGGAGAAGGCGGCGCTGCAGGATTTGGCGACGCGTCTGAGGAGGCTGCCTGCCGACACGACGGACGGCGAACTGATCCAGAACGAAGTCTATGCGGTGGGCAAGGATCACGCCTTCGACCCGCTGCGGGCCTGGTTCGGGGCGCTGTACGAAGTTCTGCTGGGCGCCTCTCAGGGGCCGCGTTTCGGCTCGTTCGCCGCGATCTACGGGTTGCCGCAGACGATCGCGCTGATCGAAGCGGGCGCGAAAGGCGAACTGGTCGCCTGACATCGTTTGGGCGGCTATCAACATGAACCGAAAATAACGGCGAAGCTCCGGGAGCCTTCAGGTTCGTTCGTGCATTCTCCACCCATCGGCAAACGCGCTGACAGGAGAAGAGTTATGTCGAACAAGATTTTCAAGACCGGTCTGGCCACCGCTGCGGCTCTGGCCGCCATGGTGACCGCCGCCCCGATGGCTGCACAGGCTCAGGCCAACGGCGTCACCAACTGCGACGCCCCCGGCGGTCGCCAGCGTGCGGGCGCCCTGATCGGCGCTGTCGTCGGCGGCGTGGTCGGATCGAACCTGGCCCGTAACGAACGTACAGCCGGCACCATCGTCGGCGCCGGCGCCGGCGCGGCCGCCGGTTCCTACATCGGCTGCAACCAGGAGCGCGCGCGTGCGGCCTCGGTGTCGAACGGCTCGCAATATCGCGCCTCGTCCAACCTGCGCATCCGCAGCGGCCCGGGCACCAACTATCGCACCGCCGGCACGCTTTCGGCGGGTCAGCCCTTCACCGCCATCGGTTCGCAGGGCGAATGGGTGCAGATCGCCGGCGGCGGCTGGGTGAACGCCCACTACGTCACGGCCAACTAAGATCTAGTCGGCTCGATGAGGCCCCGCCGGTTCGCCGCGCGGGGCCTTTGCATGTCCGCTACTGACTGACCCACAGAATGCGCGCCATCCATTCGATGTCGCGTCGGGGCACGATCCGGGGCGGATAATCGGGATTGATGGACGCCAGGGTGACGGTGCGGCTGGTCAGGCTGGCCACCTCTTTGGCGATGGTCTCGCCGGTCATCAATCGCGCGACGACGCGGTCGCCGCGTCGGACACGGGTTTCTTCCTGATCCACTAGAACCCGGTCGCCCTCGCGGTAGAGCGGCGACATCGAATCGCCGTCTATGGTCATGCTGAACAGGGTGTCCTTGGCGCGCGGCAATTCCGTCTGGTCCCAGCCGTCGCCCGTGGGTAGGCCGGCATCGTCGAAAAAGCCGTCGTCGCCCGCCTTGGCCAGGCCAAGCAACGGAACGGTCGCGGGCCGCTCAGGCGCATCCTCGGCCAAGGCCGCGAAGTCCCCCAAGGACACGCCCGTCGCTTGAAGAACCAGGGTCACGCTTTCGGTCGAGGGCCAACGAGGGCGCGGCGGGTCGCCCGCCCCGAACCGTTTGGAGGGATTGAAGCTGGTGGCGTCCAACCCCGCGCGCCGTGCCAGGCCCGATGGCGTCAGACCTTCTCGCCGCGCCAGATTATCGACGGCTTTCCAAAGTTTGGCATGCGACAGCGGCATGGCGTCCCAACGACTGATTCGCCACAGGATAGGCGTTAAGGATAGGAATTTCTACCTATTAAGTTCCGCTGCGTGGCGGTCTTGCCATGAGAAGAAAGTGCCGACGATCATAAAGCCGATAATAAGATAGCTGTTAAGATTCATCACGGTAATAAGCGAAGCCAGTAAAACTGGCTGCTTGGTAAGTATCATTATGTGACACATCACCGTGATTAGCTGAATGCCGCTAACCCATACTGGCCATGATCGCCGATATCGCCAGGAAAGGCCGACAAAAACAAAAAGAGCGACGACGTCGATCAAGAAAAGACCGACCGGCATTCCGCGAAAGCCGCTGTTTTCTTGAAGAATGATCGAGGCAAACCAAGCGAAAAGATATGCGCCCGCGCCGAAGCGCTCCGCTTGTCCGCCTTTCAAGAAAGCGAACAGCGCCATGCCGACCATGAAGACCGCGCCGAAGACTACGTAGACGATATTGAGCATGGCAAATCGCCCCCGTGCAAAAATGCGCGGGGGCGATAATGACCGAACTCAAGACAAACGGAAGTCGGGGTGAGCTAAGCTTACCAACAATTCACGCGACGCGGTGCAGGTGCGTCGGCGTCAAGGCAGCCTTCGGGTCCAGCCAATCGTCAGGCTTGGCGATTGGGCCGGCGGCGTAGGTGCCGTAGCCCAGGCGACGGTGGTCCTTTTGCAGTTCGGCGTGGCAGGCGACGATGGATTCGCGCGCGGCCGACAAGGCGGCGATGGTTTCCATGGCCTTGGCCTGAGACATCGTGCCGCTGACCGGCGACAGCGAAAGTGCGGCGCGGGCGCCGATGAAGGATTGAACCAGGGTCGTCGCCTGAGTGATCGCGGCGTCGATCGCGAGTTCGGTAGCATGCAGATCGCCAGCAACGCTGGTGACGACTTCAGTCCGGTCCATGAGAGCCCCTCAAGGTGTGGTTAAAGAGGTGTTATGGTTATCACGTCTTAACCTTGTTTGATAGGGGTATGTTCATACCTCATGACAATCGCGCGTTGAGATGCGCGTCATCGCTGTCGCTTGAATGTCAGGAGCGAAGGGCATCTGGCGCCAATCGCCTCTTCGCGCCCTGACCATCAGTTCCGGTTGTCGAGCAGGAAGTGTGCGGTCAGACTGGCGATGGGCTGTGAACGTTCTTCTTGCCAAGCCTCGGCCTGGACATGGGCCAGACGGCGGCCAGCGCGGCTGATCCTGGCCCGGGCGAAGACGTCGATGGGCCGCCCGGTGCGGAGATAGGCCACCGTGACGTTGATCGGACGGGGCAGGCGCGCACTGGGAAAGGCCAGGGCCAGTTGGGCCATGGCGGTCATCTCCAGCAGGGCGGCCGTCGAACCACCGTGCAGCGCCGGCAGCATCGGATTGCCGATCAACTTGTCCGCGAACGGCATGATCACAGTGATCTCGTCGCCGCTGACGAGCGTTTTCAGACCCAGGAAACGGGCGTAGGGCAGGGTGGCGAGGGTATCGGTCATGCGGCCGCTCCGACGAGGCGTTCGCGAGACGGATTGAAGATGTAGGCCGACTGGGCCGCCGCCACCGGGTCGGACGGATCGTCCTCGAAGGCCCAGGCCCGCACGAAGGCGATGGTGTGGGTCATGCGATAGCAAACGCCCTGAGCCAACAGATCTCGATGCGGCCGGGCGGCGCGCATATAGTCCACGCGCAAGTCGACCGTGGCGACGGGTTGGAAGGCGTCTAGGGCCGTCCAGACGGCCAGGCCGCCGATATGATCCAGCAGGGTCGTGACCAGACCGCCGGCGAACACGCCGCTGTCGGGATCGCCCACCAGATCCTCGCGCCAGGGCACACGAATGCGCGGCTCGCCATCGTGCAGGCCGTCGAAGGCGAAGCCCAGCGCTCCGGTATGGGCCGCGCCAGCCGCGAGTTGGGGCAGGATGGAGGTCAGGAAGCTGTCGGACATCAAGCAGGACGGCCTTTCGGGCGCGGTTTGCGGATGGTCCTGTATGGATCGGCGACCGGACGGCGTCGAGTGCGTTAGGGAGCCATGATCCGAGCCGAAGACCTGCTGCACCCGACGCCTGCGGGCCTCTATTGCCCGCCAGGCGACTTCTATGTCGATCCGGTGCGTCCGGTGGATCGGGCGGTGATAACCCATGGTCATTCCGATCACGCGCGGGCGGGACACGGGGCCGTGCTGGCGACGCGGCAGACACTGGCGATCATGGCCGAGCGCTATGGCGCCGATTTCACCGGCCAGGCCCAGTCGGTCGAATATAGTCAGGCGACGGCGATCAACGGCGTCGACCTAAGGCTGGCGCCGGCGGGTCATGTGCTTGGCTCGGCCCAAGTCGAGGTGCGCTGGAAGGGACTGACCATGGTCGTTTCCGGCGACTACAAGCGCCGCCGCGATCCGACCTGCGCGCCGTTCGAGCCGATCCCGTGTCATGTCTTCATTTCCGAGGCGACTTTCGGCCTGCCCGTGTTCAGCCATCCGCCCGCCGAAGAGGAGGTGGGGCGGCTGGTGCGCTCCCTAGGTCAGTTCCCGGAGAGGGCGCATCTGGTCGGGGCTTATGCGCTGGGCAAGGCGCAACGCATCATTCGTCTGCTGCGTGAAGCAGGGTGGGAGCGACCCATATATTATCACGGTGCGATGGAGCGGTTGAACGCCCTTTACGAACGCGAAGGCGTTGACCTGGGGCCGCTGTTGCCGACGCGCGACCTGCCCAGGAACGCCTTGGGCGGCGAGGTCGCCATCGCGCCGCCGTCGGCCATTCAGGATCGCTGGGCGCGCCGGTTCGCCGACCCGGTCACGGCCTTCGCCTCGGGTTGGATGGGGGTGAAGGCCCGTGCGCGTCAGAGGGGTGTGGAACTGCCCCTGATCGTGTCCGACCATGCTGACTGGAACGAACTGACGGCGACCTTCATCGAACTGAAGCCCGAGGAGGTCTGGATAACCCATGGCCGCGAGGAGGGTCTGTTGCGCTGGGCGGAGATCAATGGACAGAAGGCCAGAGCGCTACGTCTTGTCGGCTATGACGAGGAGGACGAGGAGGCGTTGGACGTCAGGCCGGATTGAGACGGGTCAGGCGGCTGATCGGCCCGATGCATCCTCGTTTTCGACGTCCTGCGCCACCGCCAAGGCGGCGTTCATGGCCATGCGCAGGCGTTCGGGCTTGATCGGCTTTTCGACCACCGCCGCCATGCCGATGGACAGATAGTGTTTGGCGTCTTCCGGGTCGGCGTTGGCGGTCAGGGCCACGATAGGCACGCGGCCGACGGGAGCGGGCAGGGCGCGAATAGCCTGTGTCGCCTGAACCCCGTCCATGCGCGGCATCTTGATGTCCATCAGGACCAGATCGTAGCGGCTTTCCTGAACGGCTTGCAGCGCCTCCAGCCCGTCCTCGGCCAACTCGGAACTGCAGCCGAACATTTCGCAAAGCGCCTGGGCGACCACGCGGTTGGTGGCGTTGTCGTCAACGATCAGAATGTGCGGCGCCGCCGTAAGGTCGAAACTGGCCAGGTCGGCGACATTCGATTGGACCTCAGCCTCCACCGCCGCGCGGGGGGCGGTCAGGTCGAAGGCGAAGGTGGCGCCACGTCCCTTGTTGTTTTCGGCCCAAATCCGACCGCCCATTCGGTCGATGACCTGGCGGCAGATAGAGAGGCCAAGACCGGCGCCGTCGGGCCCCGAGCCATGGACGAAGGGTTCGAAGATGGAATCGACCCGGTCGACATCCACGCCGGGTCCGTCGTCGCGAACGCGGGCTTCCATACGTATGCCGTCGCCTTCGACCCAGGCCTTCAGCCCGGCTTCGACCACGCCGTTGCGGGCGAACTTCAGCGCATTGCCGATCAGATTGTTGAACACCTGTTTCAGGCGAACGCCGTCGATCACGGCCGCCAGTTCGGTGTCGCCCTCATAGCCGACCAGAAGGGTCACGCCGTCCTGAGAGGCGCGGGGCTCCCACATCGACTGGATGTCGTCCATGAGGGCGCGCAGAGCCGTCGGCGTGCTGGCCAGCTCCAGCTCGCCCGCCTCGGCCTTGGACAGGTCAACCGCGTCCTGAAGGATGCGCAGCAGGGTCTCGGACGAATCCACTATGGTTTGGACATGCGCCTGGGCTGTGGCCGTCAGGGGCTGGCGGCGCAGCAGTTCGGCGACCGCCAGCACGCCGTTCATCGGCGTGCGCAGTTCATGGCTCATGATGGCCAGGAACTGACTCTTGGCGCGAGCGGCGGCGATCGCCTGGGCGCGGGTGTCGCTGAGGATGGCGGCCTGTTCGGCCAGCTGTTCGTTCTGTTCGCGTTGGCGCGTATTGACCGCTTGCAGCAGGGTCGCGGCGGTGCCGACACCGGAATAGGCGCCGTTGCGGGTCACGATGAAGCCCCGCAGCAAGGCTGCGGGGCCGCCCTTCAGCATGATGTCGCAAAAGGCGTCGATGCGAACGCCGGCTTCCACCACCGCCGGTTCGGCGTCCATGGCGAAGGTGATGGGGTGAAGGTCGTAAAGGGCGTGGCCGAACCGCGCGGCGATCTTTTCCAGAAAGGCGGTGCGCTCGACCAGGCCGACGGGGCGGTCGCCATCGACGACGGGTATGACCAGCGTGTCTGGTTCGCGTTCGAAACGCGCCAGCACCTCGCACCCAAGCGTCGTCGGAGCCACCGGCTTTGGACGCTCGGAAAGGGTTTCGATGGTCGGCATACTGCCCGGAACTCCTACTCGTTTTGAGTATAAGCCTGAAATCGCTTGCCGATTGGTTAAGCTGCGGCAAGCGCGACGCAAATCCGCCCTTTTTGCCCCCGGCGAGGGTCTGGTGTATGAGGCCCGCCCGACCCAATTAGGTCTCCATCCTTTTGTCCATGCGCGCGGCCGACCGGCCGACCGCAGGTTTGTCATGAGCGTCATCCTGGAAAAGACCCCAAAAACGGCCCTGGTCCTGTTCTCAGGCGGACAGGACAGCGCGACCTGTCTGGCCTGGGCGCTGGAGCGGTTCGACCGGGTCGAGACGGTGGGCTTCGACTATGGCCAGCGCCATGCGGTCGAGATGCAGGCGCGCCAGACGGTGCGCGACAGCATGACGAAGGCGCTGTCGCAGTGTGCGCATCGTCTGGGCGACGATCATGTGGTGGACCTGACCGGATACGGCCGGATCGCCGAGAGCGCCCTGACGGCAGACCGCCAGATCGAGATGGACGCTCGCGGCTTGCCGACCACCTTCGTGCCCGGTCGCAACCTGATCTTCCTAGTCGCGGCGGCGGCGCTGGCGGACCGGCGCGGGCTGGAGGTGCTGGTCGGCGGCATGTGCGAAACGGACTATTCCGGCTATCCCGACTGTCGTCATGAGACGATGGTGGCGATGGCGCGAGCGCTTTCGCTGGGGCTGGACAAGCCGGTGGTGATCGAGACGCCGCTGATGTGGCTGACGAAGGCCCAGACATGGGAGTTGGCGCAGCAGATCGGCGGGACCGATCTGGTCGAGCTGATCATCGAGGACAGCCACACCTGCTATCAGGGCGACCGAACGCACCGTCACGCCTGGGGCTACGGCTGCGGCGAATGCCCGGCTTGCGAACTGCGCGCAGCCGGTCACGCGGAATGGATAGCCTCAAGATGACCTATTCGGCCAAGGAGGTCTTTCTGACCGTGCAGGGCGAGGGCGGACAGGCGGGGCGGCCTGCGGTCTTTCTGCGTTTCGCCGGCTGCAATCTGTGGAGCGGGCGCGAGCAGGATCGGGCGAATGCGGTGTGCACCTTCTGCGATACCGATTTCGTCGGCGTGGACGGCGGCGGGGGCGGCAAGTTCACGACGGCGGACCTGTTGGCCGATCATGTGGCGTCGCTGTGGCGTGGACGCGAGGGCGATCCGAAACTGGTGGTCTGCACCGGCGGTGAACCTCTGCTGCAGCTGGATGCGCCGCTGATCGCGGCTCTGCATGCGCGCGGGTTTGAAATCGCCATAGAATCGAACGGCACGCTTGCGGCGCCCGACGGCATCGACTGGATCTGCGTCAGCCCCAAGGCGGATGCGCCGGTCGTCCAGACGCGCGGGCAGGAGTTGAAGCTGGTCTTTCCGCAGGACAAGGCCATGCCCGACCGGTTCGAGCATCTGGATTTCGAACGCTTCTGGCTGCAGCCGATGGATGGGCCGGATCAGGTCGCGAACACCGCCGCCGCCATCGAATACTGCCTGACCCATCCCCAATGGCGCCTCAGCGTCCAGACCCACAAATATATCGGCGTCCGCTAATGCCCGTCTTCGAGATCACCAAACAGGCCACGTTTGACGCCGCCCACCACTTCCCCAACGAACCCGAGGGCAGCATCTATCGCCGCGTCCACGGCCATTCCTTCACGGTCGAGGCGACGGTGCGGTCAGAGGTGCTGGATGTCGAACACGGATGGGTGGCGGACCTGGGCGCGCTGGACCGGGCGCTGAAGGCGGCGGCCGAGACGCTGGACCATGGGATGCTGAACGAGCATGCGGGGCTGGAGCTGCCCAGCCTGGAGAACCTGTGCCTGTGGTTCGTGGCGCAGTTGAAGCCCGAATGGCCCGGCCTGTGCCGCATTCAGGTGGCGCGTCCCACCATCAACGAGCGGTGTGCGCTGAGCCTTTAGGCGGCCAGCCATTCCGCCAGCGCCTTGTTGACGGCGGCCGGCTGTTCCAGCGTCGAGGCGTGGCCGCAGTCGGCGACGACGACCAGGCAGGCGTCGGGCAGGGCGTCGGCCATCTCTCGCGAGCGGATCGGCGGGGTCAGGGGATCGCGGTCGCCGACCAGAACCAGCGTGGGAATGCGGATGGCGGGCAGGTCGGGGCGTGAGTCGGCCCGTTTGATGCTGGCCTTCTGCTGGCGGATGAAGCCTGCAACGCCGATTTCCAGCCCCATGCGGACCTGGGTGTCGATCAGCGTCTGATCGTCCTTGTGTAGCGGATGCACCAGACGCGGCGAGACTTCTCGCAGCAGGACTTCGAGTTCACCGGCATCAACCCGTTCGATCAGGGCTTGTCGCTGCACCGTCTGTTCCGGCGCATCGGGACGGGCGGTGGTGCTCAGCAGGGCCAGCCGTTCCACGCGTTCCTGCGCCTGCCGCAGGATTTCAAACGCGATGTAGCCGCCCATTGAAATGCCACCGAGTGCAAACCGGGGCGGGGCGTCGCGCAGGATGGCGGCGGCCATCTGGGCCATGCTGTCGCCTTCCACAATCGAGGCGACGGTAACCGGCCTGTGCGGGCTGAGCGCCGCGATCTGAGGGACGAACATCTCGGCCGTGCAGGCCAGGCCGGGGATCAGGACCAGCGGCGTGATCGCAGCCTCAGCATCTGCGGCCCTGGCGTTGGCGCTGTTCGCAACGGCGTTGTTCACGTTCATAATCGCGTGCCTCACGTTCCCGCTTCAAGCGGGTTTCCTCGTCCGAGGTCGTGACGGCGTCGAAGCCCGCGCCGACCACCGCGCCCGTGGCCTTGGCCGTGCCCCCGACCACGGCGGCGGTTCCGCCAACGACCGCGCCGACCAGACAGCCCTGGAGCGACAGACAGCCCGCGGCGATCAGGACGGCCTGAGAGAGGTGGAACAGGGGAGTTCGACGGCGCATGAGGACGGCTCCAGAGATGCGGAATAGTCGCCGATAATGATGAACGAGGCCTGACCCGGCTCAGCCGCTGCGTTGCGGCAGCAGTTTGCGCCGCTGTCGAGACAGGGCCAGCGGAACGCCGTCCGCGCCCCAGGCCGTCGCCTCGTCCACCGTCCAGCCCAGACCCAGGTCCAGCATCCTGAACTCGAAAAAGGCCCAACCGTCCAGCGCGTTCTCGGGAGTGGGGTCGTTAAGGATATCGATCCGCAGGTCCACCGTCGTCATCGGCGCCGGCGTCTTCGATAGGGTCCAGGCGGGCGGATAGAGGGCGTCGAGCAGGTAGCACAGCCCCACCTCGTCCAGCGCGCGTTTATCCGCCATCCGCATCCAAGTCCGTTCGACCGCCGCCTTGCCCGCATTCCCGCCCAGGATATTGGGACCCCCGTCGAACCGATATTCCACGTGCCGAGAGAAATGCGGGGCCATCGGACCGTGAATGGTCGCTCGGGGATTCAAACTGTCCCGCGGCGGGGGCGGGCGGTGGAGCGGCGACACCGCTGGCGTCTGGGCGTCCAAGCCATAGGTGCCGGTGGCATGGTGGGTCATGCGCCCGTCCTGTTCGGCTTCGACGGCCGCATAGACGACGTTTCTTCCGCCCCGCAGCAACCGGGACCGAAAGGCGACCTGTTCGTCAAAGGTCGCCGCCGACAGATACTGCACCGACAGGGATCGCAGCGCGGGGTTCAGGCCCAGTCCCTCACGCATGGACCGGGCGCACATCGCCGCAAGCAGCCCACCGAACGGAAAGCCTTTCTGGGGCGGCAGCGACAACGGACCGTTGGAAAAACATCCCGGCACAGGCGCGGACAAGCCGCCGTCGGCGAGCGTTTGAAAAGCCAGGGCGGCGTCGAGCGACACGGGCGATTGAACATCGGACATGGCGCGATCCTGCGTCAGGCGAAAGAGCGGCGGAAGCCCGAAATCCAGAGCTTCCGCCAGTCGAAGGAACAGGCGAACGAACCGGGCGGCTCGAACGTCCGTTGCCAAACAAGACTGACCGAGAGGGTTTGGATTTGCAACCCTTGCCAAACGGCTGACGCGGGGTCACTTTCCATCCATGGGACGCACCGCCGACTACAGCCGCCAAAGCTGCTCCATCGCCGCCACTCTTGAGGTGATCGGCGATCCGTGGACCCTTCTGGTCATCCGCGACGCCTTCAACGGCGTCAGCCGTTTCGAACAGTGGCAGGAGAACCTGGGCGTGGCGCGCAACGTCCTGGCTTCGCGTCTGAAAAGCCTGGTCCAGCATGGCGTGCTGGAGCCGCGCCTCTATTCCGAGCGCCCGCCTCGCAACGAATATGTGCTGACGGCCAAGGGCAAGGATTTGTACGGTGTGCTGGTCACCCTGCACGGCTGGGGCGCCAAACATGTCTATGGCGACGCCGACAGCGGCATCGACATGATTCACAAGACCTGCGGCCACACCCTGACGCCCCGCATCGCCTGCGGCTGCTGCGGCGAAATCGTGAAGCCGCGCGACATCAAACTGACCCGGGCCGAAAACCGACCCACCGTCGGCGACGTCATGCCCAAGGAAGCGGCCTGATCGACGCTTCTGCTGCCAGTTCTCGGCAGGATGTCTGCTAAGATCGTCGGGTGTCCCGCTCCGAGCGTCTTCTCGATCTGCTGAACGTCTTGCGTCGTCATCGGCGGCCGGTGAGCGGACGCGCCTTGGCCGAAGAGATGGGCGTCAGCCTGCGGACGCTTTATCGCGACATCGCCAGTCTGCAGGCGCAAGGGGCGACGATCGAGGGGGAGGCGGGGGTCGGCTATGTTTTGAAGCCCGGCTTCATGCTGCCGCCGTTGATGTTCACGCCGGAAGAGATCGAGGCCCTGGTGCTGGGGTCGCGGTGGGTGGCGGACCGGGCCGACCCACGGATGCGCGACGCGGCCTTGGCGGCTTTGGGTCGGATTTCGGCGGTGCTTCCGTCCGATCTGCGCGAGGAGATGGACACCTCGGCCTTGTTGGTCGTGCCGGGTGCGCCTTTCCCTGTCGATGCGGTCGATCCGGCCCTGCTGCGAAAGGCCATCCGCACGGAGCGGCGGCTGAGACTGTGTTATCGCGACGAGGCGGGGGCGGCGTCGGAGCGACTGGTCTGGCCCTTCGCCCTGGCCTTCTTCGACCGGGTGCGCCTGCTGATCGCTTGGTGCGAGCTGCGCGACGACTTCCGCAGTTTCCGCACCGACCGGATCGTGGAGGCCGAGGTGATGGAGGGCCGCTATCCCGCCCGACGCCAAGGCCTGATGAAGCGCTGGAAAGAATTGCACGAGCGCGCCCACGCGCGGCATCATGCTGACGGAAACTGGCAGTAACCGCCGATAGTCTGTCCTCTGTCGAAACGAGGGAGAGGGCCTATGGGCGAGATCGAGGACATTCTGCTGACCGTGGCCGACCCGGAGGTCAGCGCGCGCTTCTATGCAGGTCTGTTGGGGCGCCAGCCGCTGGTGACGCGGCCGGATCGGGCGCTGTTCAAGCTGAGTTCGGGTCGTGCGCTGGGCCTGATGCGGCGCAGCGGGGAGGGCGGTTCGGTCCGCGAGATCGATTTTCCAATGGACGGCGTAGCGGCGGTCGATCAGGCCCATATCGATTGGTGGGATCGCGGCGCGCGCATACTGACGCCGCCTCATGATCTGGGATGTGGTCGCAGCTTCGTCGCCGGCGACCCGGACGGACATCGTTTGCGGGTGTTCGCGCCGGCGTAAGGCGTCAGGCCTCCGCCTCCAGGCGATAGCCGACGCCGCGCACATTGGTCAGCAGGCCGGCGGCGTCGGCGCCCTCCAGCTTGCGGCGCAGGTGGCTGACATGGCTGTCGATGGTGCGTTCCAGCACCGCCTGGTTGTCGAAACAAGCCTGCATGATCTCGCTTCGGCTGAAGACGCGCAGCGGCGTGCGGGCCATGTGCGCCAGTATGCGGAACTCGGTCAGGGTCAGGTCCAGCCGGCGCCGCCCCCCTGTGTTCAGCACCGCCGCCATATAGTTCTCCAACTGGACCTCCAGCGGGCCGACACGCAGCACCTTGGCGTTTCGTCCTCCGGTCGCGCGACGCAGGATGGATTGCACGCGGGCGGCCACCTCGACCGGATCGGAGCGGCGGGTCAGATGGTCGTCGGCGCCGATGCGCAGCGCCTGCAGCCGATGATGGGGCTGATCCTGTTCGCCGATCATGACGACCGGCGTGTCGCCGCGCCGCCGCAACTCGCCCAACACGTCCCAGCCGTCGCGCAAGGGCAGAGCCACCGACAGCAGCACCAGGTCGGGCTTCAGAGCGGCGTGCAACTCTATGGCCTGTTGCCCGTCGTCGGCGACGACGGTGCGAAGACCCTCGCGACGCAGGGCCGCATCCAGCGTCTCGACGCTTTCGCGGTCGTCATCGGCGATCAGGATCAGGCTGCTCATGGGGTCTCCGTCGCCGCCATGACCGGCGTCCGCGCCGAAATCCAGCAAAACCGGGCGCCTTCGGACAAGTTTCATCGCCCCGTCGCAAAGGCTTCACGCAGACGAAGAAAAACCCCCTCCCGCCGAGGCGGAAGGGGGCCAGTGGTCGTTCGGGAGGAACGTCTCAGTAGGAGGCGCGCAACTCGATGCCGAAGGTGCGCGGATTGTTGAAGTTGCCGTAGTCGCCCAGGGTGTTCCGGTTCGACGGGTCGCGGCGATAGACGTAGGTCTCGTCAAGCAGGTTGCGCGACCACAGGGCCACTTCCAGCAGCGGGCCGCCGTCACGGGTGGTGATGTCGGCGATGGCGACGCGAGCGTTCACCACGAAGGACGAGTCGTTTTTGATCTCGAACTGCTCGAAGCTGTGGTTGGCGTCGGCGTAGTTGGCGTCGACGTGGGCCTTCAGGGTCGCGCCCATGAAGGGCGAGTTCCAGTCGGCCGCGAAGCTGGCGGCGTTTTCCGGCGTGTAGGCGATAAAGACCTTCTGGGTCTGGCCGTTGAAGGGGTTCACCGTGTCCGGCACCTTGGCGTCCGTGTAGGCGTAGGAGGCCGACAGGGTCAGGTTGTCGGTCGCGCGGAACTGACCTTCCAGCTCCAGACCACGGATTTTAGTGGTGCCGGGGGCGTTGATCGTCTCCAGCGTGTTGCGGGTCGACGCGCCCTGGACGGTGACCAGGCTGAAGTCGATCTGGCTGTCGGTGCGGTTCATCGCATAGATGGCCGCGTTCAGGCGGACGCGACGGTCGAACAGGTCGCTCTTCAGACCCAGTTCATAGGCTTTCACCTCTTCGGGATCGAACGAACGATAGGTCAGCGAGCGCGAGGAGGCGCCGCCGGCGCGATAGCCGGTCGAATATTTGCCGTAGACGTTGATGCTGTCGGTGACGTCATAGGCCAGGGTGACCAGCGGGTCGAAGCGATCGACCTTGGAGTTGAACCGCAGCACGCCCTTCACGCCATTGACGATCGGCAGGTCATTGTTGACCAACTCCAGCACGCCGTCCTTGTCATCCCAGGTGTAGCGGCCGCCGACCGTCAGGTGCAGGGCGTCCATGCTGGCCGGGGTCCAGGTGGCCTGACCGTAGATGGCCTTGGACTCCGAATGGGCGGTCGACTTGCGGTCCATCGAGCGGAAGCCGCGGATGGTCGGGGTCGGATCCAGGATGGTGTAGCCCGTGCCGTCGGCGTTCCACTGGTTCGTCGAAGGCGTCGAGGCGTCGTCGGACACCGTTTCCTTGAAGTAGAAGACGCCGCCGACGTAGTCGATGCTGTCACCCAGCGAACCGACGGCCTGCAGTTCCTGGCTGAACTGGTGCTGCCAGAAGCCGGCCAGCGAATAGCGGCTGAACTTGCCGTTCGGACCGACGACGGGCGGGCGGTGGGCGCCGGCGATGTTGTCGTACTGTTCGACGTCCAGATCGCGGTAGGCGGTGATCGAACGGATTTCCAGGGCGTCGGTCGGACGATACGACATGTGCAGATCGACGCCGCGCGTGTCGTCCACGCTCCACTGCTGGGGCACGCCGATGTCGGCCTGGGTCATGCGCTTGGAGCCTTCGACCTGAACCAGGGGCGACAGGCCGCGGATGCTGCCAGACGGCACAGAGGCCGAAGTGAACGGCACGACGGTCAGCCCGTTCGGGTTGAAGTTCAGCAGTTGGCTGTAGAACGGGGTGTTCTTGTCCTTGCCGACATCGGCGGCCAGGTCGGCGGTGAAGTTCTCGCTGGGCGTCCAGCGCGTCTGGAAGCGCAGGCCGCGACGGTCGTATTGGCCAAAGCCCGTTTCGCCCGGCAGGATGTTCTCGGTCACCGGACCCTGGACCTGCAGCACGCCGTCCACCTTGAAGGCGAAGTCGCCAATGGCGGGGAAGTCGACGTGCAGTTCGGAGTTGTAGGATTCCAGATTGCCGACGCCCGCGATGGCCCGCATGCCGAAGACGCCCGTGGGCTTCTTGGTGACCAGCGACAGGGCGCCGCCTTCGGTGTTGCGGCCGAACAGGGTGCCTTGCGGACCCTTCAGCACTTCGACGCGCTCGATGTCGAGGAGGGCGGAGGCCAGGCCGTGCTGGCGGGCCAGATAGACGCCGTCGACATAGACGCCGACGCCCTGCTCACGGGCGGGCTGGTTGGCGTCGTTCGGCACGATGCCGCGAATGCCGATGGTCAGGGCGGACTGACGGGCCTCGAATGTGGCCACGCGCAGCGACGGCACCGCGCCGTCGGCCAGATCCATCAGGCTCTGGACGTGGCGGTTCTGAAGCGCCTCGGAGTTCACCACCGAGATGGAGATCGGCGTATCCTGCAGATTGGTCTCGCGCTTGGTGGCGGTCACGACGATGTCGTCCAGGCCGACGGGCGAATTGGCGGCGGGCGCCGGAGCGGTCTGGGCGAGGGCGGTGACGGGCGCGGCGAGAAGCGCGGTCCCCAGCAGCAGCTGAAGGCGCAGTTTGGTTTGACGGTGCATTTATATCCCCTGCTTAGTCGAGCCGGGGATTACGCCGCCTTTGCGATATGCAGTTCACAGGCGCGCGACACTGGGATGCAGGTTTGATGTCTATCGCTAAGCCCGACGTCCGATAAAAATCCAACCAATCTCCACACAGTCTCCACAAATCTCATGAGGGAAGCCAGGGTGAAGATTAGAATAGAGGCTAGGCCGCCGCCGCCGCCGTGTCGCGGATGAATCCGCCCCCTAGAACCCGGTCCGGGTCGGCGGGGTCGTAAAGCGCGCACGCCTGACCCGGAGCGACGCCTTCTTCGCCCTGATTGAACGCGACCGAAATCTCGCCGTCGATCAGCGTCAGACGGGCAGGAGAGGGCTGGCGCGTCGAGCGGACGCGGGCCAGGACGGGGACGCTGGCTTCGGCCGCCTGGCGGATCGTGGCCTCGTCGCCTAGCCAGTTGGTTTCTTCCAGGGTCAGGGACGCGGTCAGTAGCGCTTCGCGTGGTCCCACCACGACGCGGCGGGTTTCGGGCTCCAGTTTGGTCACAAACAGCGGCTCGCCCACGGCGACGTTCAGACCCCGCCGTTGACCGATCGTGTAGTCGGTGATGCCGGAATGCTTGCCCAGCACGCGGCCGTCCATATGCACGATTTCGCCGGCCTCGCGACCTTGCGGCCGCAGGCGGTCGATCAGGGTGCGGTAGTCGCCGGAAGGGACGAAACAGATGTCCTGGCTGTCCGGTTTGGCGGCGATCTTCAGCCCAAGTTCGGCGGCGACGCCGCGCACCTGCGGCTTCTCCAGATCGGCCAGGGGGAAGCGCAGATAGTCGAGCTGATCCTGGGTCGTGGCGAACAGGAAATAGGATTGGTCGCGCGAATGGTCTATCGCCTTGCGCATCTGGGAGCGATTGCCGGCGACGGCGCGGCGCACATAGTGGCCAGTCGCCATGGCCTCGGCGCCCAGGTCGCGGGCCACGTCCAGCAGGTCGCGGAACTTGACCGTCTGATTGCAGCGGATGCAGGGGACCGGCGTCTGGCCTTTCAGATAGCTGTCGGCGAACTGGTCGATCACCGCGTCCTTGAACCGGCTTTCGTAGTCCAGCACATAATGCGGAATGCCGATCATGTCGGCGGCCAGGCGTGCGTCGTGAATGTCCTGGCCCGCGCAGCAGGCGCCCTTCTTCTTCAGCGCCGCGCCGTGATCGTAAAGCTGGAGCGTGACGCCGACGACATCGTAGCCGGCCTTGTGAAGCAGCGCCGCAACGACGGTGGAATCCACGCCGCCCGACATCGCCGCCACGACGCGCGCGCCGACAGGCAGGCCCACCGCCGCCCGCGCGCTCTCGACCGCCGCATCCATGTCGGTACGGGCGATATCTGGAACGGGGCAGAAATCTTCGACCAATGTCATTGCGGCCATTTAGTGCGGAACCGGCGCGATTTCGAGGCCCGCAAACGAAAAGGGCCGCACCCGTCGCCGGATGCGGCCCTTCTTCGTCTTCGGGGAAACCCTCAGGAGCGGTAGGTCTGGATGCGCGTGGTGCGCAGACCCTGCATGCCCCATTTGTCGATCGCCTTTTGCCAGGCCAGGAACTCCTCCGCCGTCAGGCGATACTTCGCCAGGGCGTCGTCGAGGCTGATCAGGCCGCCGCGAACGGCGGCGACGACCTCGGCCTTGCGGCGGATGACCCAGCGGTCGGTATTGGACGGCGGCAGGTCGTTCAGAGTCAGGGGCGTGCCAGTCGGTCCGACCACGTATTGTTCGCCTTTGCTATTAAGGCGTCGCTCTTGCAACATGGTCCTATGCCTCTTTCACCAACACCGTAGTGTCATGAAAATAGGCGACCTCGCCTAAGGCCCGTTTAAGCGTCGTGGTGAAGGAACGGATAAAATCCTTCCCCGCACGAACGACTCCGTAAACCTTGCTTTCGCGACGATTCATCGAAACTAACGCTTACTTACTCGCCGATCAGCGTTTGATGTTGATCAGCTCGGCCAGCATTTCATCGGCCGTGGTGATGATTTTGGACGAGGCGGAATAGGCCCGTTGGGTCGTGATCAGGCCGGTGAATTCCGCCGACAGATCGACGGTGGAGGACTCCAGCTGCTGGGACGCGATCGAACCCGCGCCCCCCGTCCCCGCCGTTTTCAGGTTGAACGTGCCGGACTGTAGGCTGACGGCGTAGGCGTTGCCCGACACCTCCTTCAGGCTATCGGGGCTGGGGAAGGTGGCGACCGCGACCTGGGCGATGCGACGCATAACGCCGTTGTCGAAGATGGCGGTGACGAACCCGCTCTCATCGATGGCGATCTTGCTCAGATTGCCGAAGGCGGTGCCGTTGGTGATGGTGGATTGAACCACCGAGGCGGTGTTCAACTGGCTGAGACCGCCAGCGGAGGTGTTAAGGTCCAGATTAACGATCTGATCGGCGATGCCCAGGCCGTCGGCCCATTTGATCTTGCCATTGTCGGTCGGATCGTTGGGGTCGATGGTGTTGTTGGGGTCCGACTTCAGGAAGGACAGGCTGGCGCTCGACGGGTCGTCGAACAGGCCCTTGCCTGTCGGCCAGGACTTCATCGTATCGACGTCCAGACGCCCGGACGGGGTGAAGGCGATTAGCCCGGTCTTGATCTGGCCGTTGGAATAGGGCGCGCCGGTTACGACGTCGCTGGCGGGAACCGAGACGATTTCGGCGTACCACTGGTTCGGCTGTTCGCTCTTCAGGAAACGGATTTCCAGATTGCGTTGGCCGCCTTTGGAGTCGGAAACCGGGATGTTCATCTTGAAGTCCGGCTTAACGCCCGCCGGACTGTCGTCGTCTGCGTCATACATCGCCATCGAGTTGACCAACGGATCGTACTTCGTCTTGGCCATCCCATTTGTGGTCAGGCCCAGGTCCGACAGGTTCAGGGTGAAGGGCGCGCCGGCCGTCCCCGCGCTGGTCGGCGTGATGGTCATCTGTGTGGCGGTGCTGGTCGCGGAACCATTGGCGCTGTTGGCGTTGTCCGGCGCAAAGCCGGTCAAGGCGCCGCTGGCGTCATAGGTCGCCGTTCCCGTGATCTTGGTGATGCCGGTCTTGATCGTCACCGCATAGTTGTTCGCGTCGATCCGTGAATAGCTGACGGCGACGTCGTGCTTGGCGGGGCTGGGTGTGGTGGTGTCCTCCACACCCTTGTAGGATTGGGCCGCCGCCGCGCTGGACACGCTCTGGGTCGAGCGCAGATTGGCGTTGATCTGGACGCGGGTCGTGGGTTCGGCCGTACCGCCGACCGAGCCGATGTTGATCGAACGCAGACGCGACAGGTCGGAAGGATCGGTCGCGATGTCGCCGTTGGAATCCACGGGCCATCCCTGCAGGTACAGGCCCGCGCTGTTCTTCAGATAGCCCAGCTTGTCGACGCGGAATGCCCCGGCGCGAGTGAACAGGCGCGTGTCCGTAGCGGCGTTGCCTTCGGGCTGGGTGGTGGTGACGAAGAAGCCCTGACCGTTGACCGACAGGTCGGTGTTCTCGGTCGTGCGTTGCAGCTGACCTTCCTGGCTGATGAAGGACCGGGTATTGGCCGCGACGCCGCCGGCGGAGAAACCGCTGCCCGTCTTGGTCTGGCTGTTGACCAGGGTCTGAAACTCGCCCGCGGTGCGCTTGTAGCCCACGGTGTTCACATTGGCGATGTTCTGGGAAATGGCCGCCAGGGCGGCGGAGTTGGCGGCGAGACCGGACACGCCGGCCAGCATGGCGCTGTTGAGGCTCATGGAAGAACGCTCCTTACAAGGAAATCATCGGGAAGGCGGCGAAGCGCAACATGCGGCCGCCTCCTCGGTGGTGACTTTCGGATTCTCCGTATCGTCATTGTTGGCTTGAGCCGTGTTCTCGTTCAGCGAGATCACGGTCGAGAGGGGCAGGATCGACTTGCCGATCACCAGGTAGGGCGCGCCGTTGTACATCTCGACGCCGGTCACGCGGCCCTGGATCAGGGCCTGACTGTCGATGGAGGCCCCGGAGAAGTCGGTCGCGGCGACCTTCAGCGTATAGACGCCGCCGTCCTGGGCGGCGCTTCCGTCCTTCATCTTGCCGTCCCAGTCGAATGTGTGCAGGCCGGCCGTCTTGTCCGGCGCGGCGCCTTCCCAGACCACGGCGCCCTTGCTGTCGACGACCTGCAGCGTGGTCTTGTCGGCGTTTTTGCCCAGTTCATAGGCCCAGGTCGCCTTGCCGTCGTTGAACTCGGTCGCGGTCCAGGCTGCGGTGACCTGTTTGCCGATATAGTTGGAGGCGTTGTCCAGACCACCGGCCGACTGCGCCTTCAACAGGCTGGTCAGCAGGTCGTTGGTCAGCAGTTGCTGCTCCACCCCGGCCATCTGGGTCAGTTGCGCGGTGAACTGGTTGGAATCCAGCGGCGACAGCGGGTCCTGGTTCTTCATCTGCGTGGTCAGCAGGGTCAGGAAGGTCTCAAAGTTCGAGGCCAGGGCGGTTGTGCCGCTGGTGATGCGGCCGGCGGCGGTGCTGGTGGATACGGCGTCGACCATGGTGTCAGACCTTCAGATCGACGCGATCAGGCGTCAGGGAATGGTTGGTCCAGGCGCCGGGTCCTGGAAGAATGGGCATGTCGGCCTGAACCGCCAGGCGGCCGCCGCCGGCGAACAGGGCGTTGCGCTGCTGCTGACGCTCGAAGGCGCCGCCGCCGGCCGATGGATCGCGCTGTGAGAAGTCCAGCGCATCCTCGGCCATCTGAAATCCGGCGGCCTCGAGCTGTCGGCGCAGTTCGTCGGCGCGGCCGCGCAGGTCGGCGGCGGCGGCGGGATTGTCGAAGGCCAGGCGGGCGGACAACTGCCCGTCCTTGCCGATCTCCAGACTGACATCGACGCGGCCCAGGTCTTCGGGCGTCAGCACCATGTCGAAACGGGTGGATCGACCGTCCAGCTTGCGCGCGATCTGCGCCGCGAGATGGGCGGTGGTCTCGACTGTCGCCCGCGACAGGGTGGACAGGGCCGGGCCGTGGTCGGCAGTTGCCGCCGATTGGCTGCGCGCCGTGTCGCTGCTCGCGGCGCTCGGGCTCGCACTGTCGGCGCCGTCAGGCGCGGCGCTTGCGGCAGTCGTCGGGTCTCCGGACTCGGCCTTGGCGTCGGCGGCGGAGGACGACAGGGTCGCGGCGGCATTCGTCTCGGTCATGGTCTTGGTCTCGACGCCGGTCGAGGTTGGCGTGGCCGAAGCGTCGGCCAGTCCAGATTCTGCACGTTGGCTTGCTTCGTGGCGGCTGGGGCTAGGCGTCGTCGGCCGATCTGTCTTCAGTCGACCGGCCGCATCGTCAGGCCTGGCGTCGGCTTCGGCGTCGCCCATCAGTGCGGCTGTGACCGCAGCGGTCACATCGGGCGTCGAGGCGGCAGGTTTGGGTGTCGTGGTCGCGACTGCGATCTGGACCTGAGCAGACGGAACCTGCGCGTCCTCCATCACCTTGCCGATGGCTGCCTTGATCGCGTCGTCGGCCTTTGATTGCTGGCCCATAGCGGACATCTTAACGCCCACTGCGGATAGATCAGGGGGCGCGGCGAACGTCGGCGTCGAGACAGCGCTCGCCGTAAGAACGGTTTCCTGCTGCCCGCCAAAGGTTTTGCCGACGGGGCGAACACCCGCGTCTGCGGCCTTCTCGTCCGATGTCGGCAGAGACGGTTCGTCGGATGTGAAGGGGGCCGCGTTGGCCGTCGACGCTTGCTGTTGCGAAGGGGCGGGGGCGACGGGCGCCTGTTGAACGACAATACTGACGGTCGGCGTGCAAGCCGCCGCGTTGTTTTCGGACTGGTCGGTCGCGTCGTCCGGCTGGGCGGGCTTAGGTTGGTCTTCAGGGCCCGTGGTGGACTTGAGGACGCCGAAGCCGTCGCGCTTGCCCGGCGTTTCTATCAAGGCGGGATTGTCGGCGCTTGGCGTCGTGTCGGCGACCAGACGCTTGGCCGTCGGCTGGGTCGGGCGGGCGGGCCTGTCCTCGGCTGTCTGCGCGGCGATCTTGTTCGAGAACAGGTCGGCGTCCGATGGCGCACCCGACGCAGCCGCCGACGTTCCGGTCGAAACCGGCGCGGCAGGGGCGAACAGGGTGGGGGCGATCGACATGGTCGAGGGGCGGCTTTCGGAGCGGAGACGACGGCGCCTGTCGCGCCAAGGGTTCGATCCGCTTGAACGCAAGGCGCGGGCCAGAGAAATAATCCATATAAAACAATGAGAAGAGTCGACTACAGTGCGTCACCTGGCTGGGCGACGGTCGATTATTGCCGCGCTATCGCCACTTTTTGCCCGGCTGTCGCGAACGAAACGCGGATGCCGGTCGCCGACTGTATGATCTCCTCCGCTACTGGCCCGACGTTTGCCCGTCTGATCGATCATGACGGATGGCCAATCCACGAACCCTTGGAAAAACAACGCTCTGGTCGAGCGGCGATGGGGCGTGGCTGGGCAAGAACTGCGCGTGGCCGTGCAGGGCTTGCCGGGTAGGGCGGGGGAGATGCGTCCATGTCGCTGAACTCGATCATGAACATCGCGACCTCGGGCATGAAGACCGCCCAGTCGCAGTTGCGAGTCACCGCCGACAATATCGCCAATGTCGACACGCCCGGCTATGTCCGCAAAGTCGCCGATCAGTCCGCCGCCGTCACCAACGGATACGGCTCCGGCGTCGATATCACGCGCGTCCGTCTGGCCACTGATCGGTTCCTCCAGGCTGCGGGGCTCAGCGCGGGCGCCGACGCGGCGCGTCAGGGCGTGCGCGCCGAACTATATGCTCAGATCCAGAACCCCTTCGGCGATCCCAGCAGCGACACAAACTTCTTCGCCCAGGTCGACAAGCTGTTCGCCACCTACGCCGCGCTGGCCGAAACGCCGACGTCGTCGGCCGCACGCCAGGACACGATCTACAAGACCCAGTCGTTGTTCAATCAGGCGGCCGGCGTCGCCTTCCAGATCCAGTCCGCACGTCAGGAGGCGGATAGCCGGCTGCAAAGCGCGGTCGAGACGATCAATCCGCTGCTGGAGCAGATCGACAAGCTGAACAAGACCATCGCCGGCGGGTCGGTCACCAATCAGGACGTGACGGGTGCGCAGAACGCTCAGTTGGGCCTGATCAACGAACTCTCCAAATATCTGGACGTGAAGGTCGAGCCCCGGTCGAACGGCGGCGTGACCCTGCGCACCAATGCGGGCACGACCCTGGTGGGCGAAGGCCATGCGACCGTGTCCTATCAGACAGCCGGGACGGTCGATGCGACCACGGCCTTTTCCGACATCATGATCACCGAACCCAGCGGCACCCGCTGGCCGTTGCTGGACGGCGTGTCGTCGGGCCAGATTCGTGGGCTGATCGAGATGCGCGACGTGGATGCGCCGGCCGCCGCCGCGCGTCTGGGGGAACTGACGGCCAAGCTGGCGGATGAACTGAACCGCGCCCACAACGCCAGCAGCAGCCTGCCTGCGCCGACCACACTGACCGGCCGCAACACGGGGCAGTCGCTGCAGAACGCGCTGACCGGCTTTGCGGGCGCGACCACCATCACGGCCGTCAACGCCGCCGGCGTAGTCCAGGCCTCGGCCCAGATCGTCTTTTCGGGCGCGACGATGACGATCAACGGCGCTGCCGCCGATCCTTCCACCTTCCTGAGCGTGTTGAACGCCCAGATGGGCGGGACCGTCACGGCCAGCTTCGCCGACGGTCGGTTGCAGCTGGACGGCGCGGGCGCAAACGGCGTGGCCATCGCCGACGATGCGACGTCGCCCAGCAGCAAGGGCGGGC
This sequence comes from Brevundimonas sp. EYE_349, assembly GCF_023147505.1. GTDB lineage: Bacteria > Pseudomonadota > Alphaproteobacteria > Caulobacterales > Caulobacteraceae > Brevundimonas. The sequence goes on from NZ_JAHXPB010000004.1 coordinate 234,780, forward strand.
GCGGCTTCTCCCACTGGTTCGGTCTGAACGACCTGGTGTCGACCACAACCCCAACCTTCTACGAGACGGGCCTGGCCCTGTCATCACAGCATGGTTTCGACGCGGGCGAGAGCCTGACCTTCCGCTTCGCCGGCGAATCCGGCGCACGCCAGCGTGACGTCACCGTGGCCGTCCCGGCAGGCGCCGGCACGATGGGCGAACTGCTGGGCGCATTGAACGATCCCATCACCGGCGTCGGCCGATACGGCGCCTTCAGCCTGGATGCGGCGGGCAAGCTGGCGTTCAAGGCGTATGATCCCGCCACCACGACGATGAGCATCGTCACGGACGGCACGACGCAGACGCCCTCCGGCGTGTCCATGTCCCAGCTGTTCGGCCTGGGCGCCACGGGCGCAACGCGGGCCGGCGCCTACAGCGTTCGCAGCGACATCCAGCAGGATCCCGGCAAGCTGGCGCTGGCGCAGCTGAACCTGTCGGCCGCCACGGGCACGCCGGCGCTGAGCAAGAGCGACGGTCGCGGCGGTCTGGCCCTGGGCGACGTCGGAAAGCGCAGCGTCGCCTTCGGGGCGGCGGGCGGCAGCCTGGGCGGAACCAAGACCCTGTCGGCCTATGCGGCGGATTTCGCCGGCGACATCGGCGGCAAGGCCTCGGCCGCCAAGACCCGCAGCGAGACGGCCGCCGCCCTGTCCAAGGAGGCGGACAGCCGCCGCGCCTCGGCTCAGGGCGTCAATATGGACGAAGAACTGGTCAATATGACTACGTTCCAGCAAGCCTATAACGCCTCGGCCCGCCTGATCCAGGCGAGCAAGGACATGTATGACGTCCTGATCGGAATTCTGCGATGACCCGCGTCTCCACCAACGGCAACTTCCAGTCGGCCCTGCTCAGCCTGATGACCGCGCAAAGCCGCGCGCAGCAGGGGCAGGAGCGGATAGACAGCGAAAAGATCGCCACCGACATGGCCGGCTATGGCCGGGGCGCCGAACAGTTGACAAGCCTGACCTCGACCCAGGCGCGACTAGACGGCTTCATAAGCACCGGCGAGACGGTCGCTGCACGGCTGAGCGCGCAGGATCTGGCCATGGGCAGCATCTACGAGGGCGGAACCGGCGCGCGCGAAGCCATCGCCAACAGCCTGGCGGCGGGCGACATCACCAATCTGATGACCGAACTGGGCCTGCAATATCAGACCGTTCAGGGCGGATTGAACGCCCGATATCAGGGATCGTATCTGTTTGCGGGCGGCCAGGGCGATGTCGCGCCGGCGACCGCCGTCACCATGGCCGATCTGGCGACGGCGACCTCGACCGCCTCGACCTTCGCAAACGACACCCTGAAGCAAAGGTCGCGCATCGACGAAAAGACGACGTTGGAGACCAGCTTTCTGGCCAGCGAGATCGGCGGTCCCCTGACCGAGGTGTTCCGCAACATCCAGACCTTCCAGAACGGCGCGGCGGTCACGGTGAACGGCGTGACCTATACGCCGACCGGTGCAGGCACGCTGACCGGCCAGCCCAGCGCCGACGTCACCGCCTTCCTGAAGGCGCAGCTTGGTGAATTGGACAAGGCCAACGTCGATCTGACCAACCAGACTGCCAAGAACGGGCTGATGCAAAACCATGTGGAAGCCACGCTCGACGGCCAGCAGGGGCAGAAGACCGCGCTGCAGAAGATGATGAAGGACAAGACGGCCTACGATCCCGCCCGCGCAATCACCGACCTGCAGCAGGCGCAGGTCGCGATCCAGGCGTCGGCTCAGGTCATCAATACGCTGCGGAACACCTCGCTGCTCGACCTCCTGCGCTGAACCTTATGAAACTAAAAAGAAACGGCTACGCTGGACTTGATGGGACATAAGAACATAGCATGAACTATGGCGCGTCTCGATCTTCGTCGAAAACTGTCGGTTTTGGCCGATGCGGCGAAGTATGACGCCTCGTGTTCGTCGTCCGGTACGTCGAAGCGAAACTCGGTCGGGGGCAAGGGGATCGGTTCGACCGAAGGCATGGGCATCTGCCACGCCTATACGCCGGACGGGCGGTGCATCAGTCTGTTAAAGATACTGCTGACCAACTTCTGCATCTACGACTGCGCCTATTGCATCAATCGCGCGTCGTCGAATGTGGAGCGGGCGCGGTTCGATGTGGACGAAGTGGTCGACCTGACGCTGAACTTCTACAAGCGCAACTATATCGAAGGTCTGTTCCTGTCGTCGGGCGTGATCCGCAACAGCGACTATACGATGGAACAACTGGTTCTGGTGGCCAAGACGCTGCGAGAAGTCCACGATTTCCGGGGCTACATCCATCTGAAACTGATCCCCGAGGCAGACCCGCGATTGGTCGAGATGGCGGGCCTCTACGCAGACAGGCTGTCGGCCAATATCGAATTGCCGCGCGATGAGGCGCTGGCCCGACTGGCGCCGCAGAAGGATGTCGGGGTCATCAAGAAGGCGATGGGGCAGGTGCGGCTGGGCGTCGAGGCGGCTAAACCGGGCAGGCGCGACAAGGTCAAGCCGCCCAAATTTGCGCCCGGCGGCCAGAGCACTCAGCTGATCATTGGTGCGGACGGCGCGCCGGATACGGAAATCCTCGATCGCAGCGCCTCGCTCTATGGCGGATATGGCCTGCGCCGGGTCTATTATTCCGCCTTCAGCCCCATCCCGGATTCCAGCGCAATCCTGCCTTTGTCAAAGCCGCCGCTGATGCGCGAGCATCGGCTGTATCAGGCCGACTGGCTGATGCGGTTTTACGGCTTTTCGGCTCCGGAGATCGGTGAGGGGGCGGCGGGCGGCATGCTTGATCTCGCCATCGATCCCAAGCTGGCCTGGGCGCTGAACAAGCGTGAGCAGTTCCCCGTCGATGTGAACCGCGCGCCGCGTGAAATGCTGCTGCGCGTGCCGGGACTGGGTGTGAAGGCGGTGGATCGGATCGTGTCGGTCAGACGCTATCGAACGCTGCGGTTGGAGGATGTGGGGCGGCTGACGCGCTCGGTCGCCAAGGTGCGGCCCTTCATCACGGCGCTGGACTGGACGCCCGGCGCCCTGACAGACGCCGCCGACTTAAAGACGCAGGTGGGCGGCCGCGCGCCGGAACAGTTGAGCCTGTTCTGATGCCGGTCGCGGTCCTGAACGATGAGACGGACTTCGACGGCTGGCGGAAGGCCGCGAGGGCGTTTCGGCTGGCAGGCGTGGAGCCGGCTGCGGCGCGTTTCGCGGTCGCGGGCGGCGCCGGCCAGGGCGGTTTGTTCGACATCGCGTCAGGCTCGGATGTCATAGGCGCGCCGGTTGAGGCCGAGTTCACTGTCCCAAAGGCCTTTGTCGAACTGGCGGAAAGCGTCATCCTGCACCGCTCCGAGGATCGGTTCGATCTGATGTATCGGCTGCTGTGGCGGCTGAAGGACGACCCCGATCTCATCCGGGTGATCTCCGACCGCGACTTGGCCGATGCGCTGGAGCGGGCAAAGAACGTCAGCCGCGCCTCGCACAAGATGAAGGCCTTCGTGCGCTTTCGGCAGGTGCATGACGATCGGGGCGAGGCCTGGGTGGCCTGGTTCGAGCCGCCGCATCGCGTGCTGGAGAGAACCGCCCCCTTCTTCCAGCGGCGGTTCACGACCATGCGCTGGTCGATCCTGACGCCGGACGGTTCGGCCTTTTGGGATGGCGAGCGCCTGCGGTTCGGCCCGCCCGCGACGCGCGACATGGCCCCGGCCGAGGATGAGATCGAGGACTTCTGGAAGACCTACTATGCCTCGACCTTCAATCCGGCCCGACTGAAGGTGAAGACCATGCAGGGCGAGATGGCCAAGGGCTATTGGAAGAACCTGCCGGAGGCCGCGCTGATCCCGGAACTGGTCGCCGCCTCGTCGGTTCGAACCGAAGTCATGGTCGCCACGCCCGCCCCGTCTCCGAACCCCCGCTTCGCCCGCGCTCTCGCGCCCGATCTACACGCCGCGCGACCCGACGCCGAGGCGGTTCCCAGCACCTTGGCCGAGGTGGCCGAGGGGGTTCAGGCCTGCCGCCGTTGTGCCTTGTATCGCGATGCGACCCAGGGGGTGTGCGGCGAGGGCCCCAAGACGGCGCGGCTGATGATCGTCGGAGAACAGCCGGGCGATCAGGAGGATCTGGCCGGCCGCCCCTTCGTCGGACCGGCGGGCGAGGTGCTGGACATCGCCCTGGAGGAAGCAGGGATCGACCGATCCGATGTCTATGTCACCAACGCGGTGAAACACTTCAAACACGAGCCGCGCGGCAAGCGCCGTCTGCACAAGACGCCCAACGCCGGGGAGGTTCAGGCCTGCCGCTGGTGGCTGGACGCCGAGCGCAGGCTGATCAAGCCAGAGGTTATTCTGGCGTTGGGGGCCACGGCGGGGCTGGCGGTGCTCGGTCGAAAGCCGGCGGTCATGAGCGAACGGGGCGCCCCCTTGGCGCTGCCGGACGGCGAAACCGCCCTGCTGACCGTCCATCCCTCGTATCTGCTCCGCCTGCCCGATGTGGCGGCGAAGGCCGAGGCGCGTCGGCTGTTCATCGATGATCTGATCGCCGTTCGCGCGCGTATGGACTGAAGCAGAGAACGAATCCCGTTCGGCCGCGTTTGGCATCCACGCCAGCGTGACTGTTTGGCGAAACGATCCTGGGGGAGGCGGCCGCGACACGGTTCAGCGACAATCATCCGCGTGAATGTCATCGCGCGTTGACATCGGATGCCGCCTTGACTATTAGCGCGGCAGGGATTTCGGCTGCCCAGAAGGGCTGCCAGGGGATGATCGCGATGTCCGACCTGTCGTTCGAGGTCCGATGAACCAGGCGCAATACGAGATTGTGGAGACGGATGGCGCGGCAAGGCTGCGTCTGACCGGCGACTGGACCACAACGGCGCTCGGCCGCTTGCCGACGGAGCTGAGCCGCGACCTGGAAGGGCGCGAGATCGCCAGCATCGACACGTCCGATTTGGGCCGGTTCGACACCGCCGGCGCGCTGGCCCTGGTCCAGGCCTCCAGCGGGCGGCTGTCCAAGAGCCAGTGGAAGGATCGGCCCGAGGCCGGTCGCATCTATCACATGATCGAGTTGCTGGAGCGCAAGAGCGCCCCGGCGCCGAAACGGCCCAGCGCCTTCGTGCGAACCTTCGCCAAGATCGGTCGCGGGGTCTATGACTTCGGCGGCGAGGCCATGCTGTCCCTGACTTTCCTGGGTCGCCTGATGGCGGCGGTGGTCGAGGCTGTGCGACGTCCCGGCGGCATCCGCTGGCCCGCCTGGGTCAGCCAGGCCGAGCGGGCCGGCCTGGACGCCATTCCCATCGTCATGATCACCAACTTCTTCATCGGGGCGGTGGTGGCCTTCATCGGCGTCGATCTGCTGACCGATTTCGGGGCCCAGGTCTTTGCGGTGCAGCTGATCGGCGTGGCCATGTTCCGCGAGTTCGCCGTGGTGATCGCCTCGGTGTTGTTGGCCGGCCGCTCCTCCTCCGCCTTCGCCGCCGAGATCGGCTCCATGCGGATGAACCAGGAGGTCGACGCCATGCAGGTCATGGGCGTCAATCCGTTCCAGGCCCTGGTAGTGCCGCGCGTGGCCGCCCTGGTGCTGATGCTGCCCCTGCTGACGTTCATGGGCATGATCGGCGGGCTTGTCGGCGGCCTGGTCGTGTGTTGGAGCTCCCTGAGCCTGGGCCCGTCCTTCTTCTTCCAGCGTCTGGTCGAGGACGGCAGCATGGCCCAACACATGATGGTGGGTCTGGTGAAGGCGCCGGTCTTCGCCCTGGTCATCGCAGCCATCGGTTGCCGCCAAGGCATGTCTGTCGCTGGCGATGTCGAAAGCCTGGGACGCCGCGTGACGGCGGCCGTGGTTCAGGCCATCTTCGCCATCATCCTGCTGGACGCCGTGTTTGCTCTGATCTTCCTTGAGCTGAACATATGACCGACAGCACGACTGCAAAATCCGAACCGGAAAACCTGATCGAGGTTCGCGGCCTGCTGAGCCAATTCGGCGAGCGCACCATCCATGAGAACCTGGACCTCGACCTGCAACGCGGCGAGGTCATGGGCGTGGTCGGCGGGTCGGGTGCGGGCAAGACGGTCTTGTTGAACACCATCATCGGCCTGAAGGAACCCGAAGGCGGCTCGGTCAAGGTGTTGGGCTACGACCGTGCCAGCCTGACAGACGCGCAGTCGGCCGATATCGAACGCCGCACCGGCATTCTGTTCCAGCAGGGCGCACTATTCTCTTCGTTGACGGTGTTGGAGAACGTCGCCTCGCCCTTGGTCGAACACACCAAACTGCCCAAGTCGGTGATCTACGAACTGGCCGAGCTGAAGATCGCCATGGTCGGTCTGAAGCCCGAGCACCACTATCTGAAGCCCGCCGAACTGTCGGGCGGCATGAAGAAGCGCGCCGGTCTGGCCCGCGCCTTGGCGCTGGACCCTGAACTTGTCTTCCTGGACGAGCCGACCGCCGGCCTGGACCCGATCGGGGCGGCGGCCTTCGACGATCTGATCCGTCAGCTGGCCGACGACCTGGGCCTGTCGGTCTTCATGATCACCCACGATCTCGATACCCTCTACGCCATCTGCGACAAGGTCGCGGTCCTGGCGGACAAGCGGGTGGTCGAAAAGGCCACGGTGCAGGAGCTGGAACACTCCGACCATCCGTGGATCAAGGAATACTTCCTGGGGCCGCGCGGTCGCGCAGCCACCAAGACGGCGGCCTGAGGAGAGCCGAGCATGGAACGAGACGCACATTACGCCGCCGTTGGGATCGCCACCGTCTGCCTTCTGGCGGCGCTGGCGGTGTTCACCATCTGGCTGGCCCGGCTGCAGTTCAACCGCGACTACGACCTGTACGACATCGTCTTCTATGGACCGGTGAAAGGGCTGTCGGAGGGTGGAGAGGTCCATTTCAACGGCATTCGCGTCGGTGAGGTGACCGATCTGAATATCGACACCAAACGCGGCGATCAGGTCATCGCCCGCGTCCGCGTGGACGGCACGACGCCGGTCCGCGTCACGTCGCGCGCCCAGCTGGAACCGCAGGGCATCACCGGCCTGAACTACATCCAGATCACCGCCGGCTCGCCCAATAGCGCGTTGCTGAGAGACCAATATCCCGACAATGTGGTGCCTGTGCTGCAGAGCCGGCCGTCGCCCATCGCCGAACTGCTCAGCGGATCGGGCACCGTGCTGGCCCAGACGGTGGACGCTTTGAACCGGATCAACCGCGTCATGTCCGACGACAACATCCGCAGCTTCTCGACCAGCGTAAAGAACGTCGAGGCCCTGACGACCGAGCTTGAAGCGCGCAAGGCCATCTTCCAACAGTTGGAAGAGGCCGTGACCAACGCCAACGCTGCCGTGAAGGAATATCAGGCCCTGGCCGTCGACACCCGCCAGATCATCAACACCGACGGTCGTCAGGCCATCGCCAACATCAACGCCGCCACGGCGGAGGCCCGTACGGCCATCGCCTCGGCCAACCGTTCGATCAGCGGTCTGGAACGGCCCTTGGGCGACTTCGCGACGTCCAGCCTGCCGCAACTGACCGGTACGATCGAAGAGTTGCAGGACGCCACCCGGTCGCTGCAGTCCCTGATCGATCAGGTTCGCGCCAGCCCGCGCGACTTCATCGGGCGTCCCCAATCCAAAGAGCTGGAGGTTCAGCCGTGATCAACCTTCCCGTCGTTCGTTCCGGCCTACGTCTCGCGGCGGGCGTCGCCGTCCTGTCGGCGCTGGGCGGGTGTTCTCTGCTGCGCACGCCTGACCCGGTGCAGAACTACCGCTTCGGCCTGCCGATGGAGGCGCCGTCCGCCATCGGCGACGCCCCTGCGCCCCTGACCGTCTCCATTCGTCGAATCGAGTTCCCGGAGGCGGCTGGCGACGACCGCATCCTGGGCGTCACGGGATTGGAGACCGCCTATATCGGCGGCGCGCGGTGGGTCTCGCCCGCTTCCACCCTGTTCGACGACAGCCTGAAGGCCGCCTTCGCCAACCGCGCGGACCGCATCCGCGTGCTGGGTCGGCGCGAGCCGGGCACGCCGCCGTTGGTGCTTCAGGTTACGGTCACGACGTTCGAGGCGCGCTACGCCGCGCCGGGCGCCGCGCCGGATGTGGTGATCACCGCCCGTGCTCAGTTGCGCTCGACGCCTGAGCGTCAGGCGAGCGGCACAGCCATCCGGCCCGAGCAGGGGCGTGCGGTCGAGCGGGTCTTCACCGTGACCCAGCCGGCTGGAGAGAACCGCGTCTCCGCCATCGTCGCGGCTTTCGACACCGCCACGCGCGACATAAACACCCAGATCGCGGACTGGACCATTCAGTCGGGACGGTGAGGCGGGCCAGTGCCCGCACACCAGGGGACGCCGGTTCGCGGATGCGTTAGGGTGACGGCGAATCTGCACCCGGAGTTGTCATGAGTTTTTCCGCCACCGACGCGGCCTTCGAAGGGTTCCGGGTCGTTCGCCGTCATCCGATCGTCGCCCTGGTCTGGGGCCTGACCTATCTGCTGCTGTACGTCGTCATGTTCGGATTCGGTGCGGACAAATGGGCGAACCTGATGGCGGCGGGCGAGGCGCTGGAACAGTCGGCCAATCCGTCCATCGCCGACTTCCAGGCCCTGGTGCCCCTCTACTCCAGCGCCTTCTTCCTGGCCGCGCCCCTTGGCATCGCCATCGGAACGGTTCTGAGCGCGGCTGTGGCGCGCTCGGTCCTGCGACCGCAGGAGTCGCGCTGGGGCTATCTGCGGCTCGGCATGGATGAAGTGCGGGTCCTCGTCGTCACTCTCGCCACCACCCTGATCGTCGGCTTGTCGTCCGCCGTGGCCATGACGGTGGTCGGCGCCGCGATCGGTGTCGGCGCCGCCTCGGGTCAGCCGCTGCTGATCCTGCCCGGTGTGCTGCTGATCTTCGCCGCCTTCGCCCTGGTTGTCTGGCTGGCGGTCAAGTTCAGCTTGGCCGTGCCGATGACGGTGGATCGCCGCAAGGTCGTGATCCTGGAATCCTTCTCGGCCACCAAGGGGCATTTTTGGCCGCTGCTGGGCATGGCGGTGATCGCCGTCATCATGTCCCTGATCGTCAGCATCCTGGGTATGATCATCGGAGCGGCGGCTGATCTGGTGACCGGGGGCGTGCAGAGCCTGTCGCGTTATGCGGACATGGGATTGGCCCAGGTCCTGGCCAACGCCTGGCCCGCGCTGCTGCTGTCCTCGATCGTCAACGCCTTCCTGTCGGCATTACAGTTGGCTGTCCTATACGCGCCGTTTTCGGCGGCTTGGCAGGACATTCGGGCGTTGAAGGGCCGTTGAGCCTCGACCTGTCCTACTCGCCGCAAAAGCGAGGAGGACCGTCTGATCCCGTCAGGCTGACGCCTTGGCCTTCCTACGCGCCGGCTTGGCGTCGCCGCCCAGAGCCGCGACGCGGGCCTTGCGGCGCTCTTCGTGCCGATCCAGCACTTCCTTGAGGTATTTGCCGGTCCAGCTGGCGGTGTTGTCGGCGACCTGTTCGGGCGTGCCGACCGCGACGATCTCGCCGCCGCCGTCGCCGCCTTCCGGGCCGAAGTCCAGCAGATAGTCGGCGACCTTGATGACATCGAGATTGTGCTCGATCACCACGATGGTGTTGCCCGCCTCGACCAGTTCCTGAAGCACCTCGAGCAGTTTGCGGGTGTCTTCGAAATGCAGGCCGGTGGTCGGCTCGTCGAGGATATACAGGGTGCGGCCCGTGGCGCGTTTCGACAGCTCCTTGGACAGTTTGACCCGCTGGGCCTCGCCGCCCGACAGGGTGGTGGCGGGCTGGCCGACCTTGACGTAGCCCAGACCCACCCGCTCCAGCGTCAGCATCTTGTCGCGGATCGGCGGCACGGCCTTGAAGAAGCTGGCCGCCTCTTCGACCGTCATGTCCAGCACGTCGCTGATGGACTTGCCCTTGAACACGATCTCCAGCGTTTCGCGATTGTAGCGTTTGCCCTTGCAGACGTCGCAGGTGACGTAGACGTCGGGCAGGAAGTGCATCTCGATCTTGATGACGCCATCGCCCTGACACGCCTCGCAGCGCCCGCCCTTGACGTTAAAGCTGAACCGGCCCGGCCCATAGCCGCGCGCCTTGGATTCCGGCAGGCCCGCATACCAGTCGCGGATCGGCCCGAAGGCGCCGGTGTAGGTGGCGGGGTTAGAGCGCGGGGTGCGGCCGATGGGCGACTGGTCGATGTCGATGACCTTGTCGAAATGCTCCAGCCCCTCGATCCGGTCGAAGGGGGCGGGGGCTTCGGACGCATTGTTCAGGCGACGCGCGGCGGCCTTGTACAGGGTCTCGATGGTGAAGGTCGACTTGCCGCCGCCCGAGACGCCGGTGATGCAGGTGAAGACGCCGACCGGGATTTCGCCGGTGACATTCTTCAGATTGTTGCCGGTCGCGCCGCTGATCTTCAGCATCCGCTTGCGGTTGATCGGGCGTCGGCCATCGGCGGGGATTTCGATTTCCCGTTCGCCGGTCAGATATTTGCCGGTCAGGGAGTTAGGGTTGGCCATGACCTCGGCCGGGGTGCCCTCGGCGCAGACCGTGCCGCCGTGAACGCCCGCGGCCGGCCCCATGTCGATGACGTAGTCGGCGGTCAGGATGGCCTCTTCGTCGTGTTCGACCACCAGCACCGAATTGCCCAGATCGCGCAGACCCTTCAGGCTTTCCAACAGGCGTGTGTTGTCGCGCTGGTGCAGACCGATGGACGGTTCGTCCAGCACGTACAGAACGCCGGTCAGGCCCGAGCCGATCTGGGACGCCAGGCGGATGCGCTGGCTCTCGCCGCCCGACAGGGTGCCGGATGAGCGCGACATATTCAGATAGTCCAGGCCGACATTGTTCAGGAACCGCAGCCGGTCGCAAATCTCCTTCAGAATCCGCCGGGCGATCTCGGCCTGTTTGTCCGTCAGGCTTTCTTCGATGGTCGAGAACCACAGATAGGCCTTGGAGATCGAAAGCATGGAGATGTCGGCGATGTCCTCGCCCCCAACCTTGACCGCCAGGGCTTCAGGCTTCAGCCGCTTGCCGTGGCAGGCGTCGCATGGGGTTTCGGACTGGTAGCGACCCAGTTCCTCGCGCACCCAGGCGCTGTCCGTCTCACGCCAGCGGCGTTCAAGGTTGGGCAGGACGCCCTCGAACGGTTTGGACACCTCATATTTGCGGGCGTTGTCGTCGTAGGTGAATTTGATCTTCTCAGAGCCGGTTCCGTACAGGATCGCCTTGTGCGCCTGGGCCGGAAGTTCGCGCCACGCCACATCCATCGAGAAGCCATAGTGCAGCGACAGCGACTGCAGCGTCTGGGTGTAGAGGGGCGAAGGCCCGCGCGCCCAAGGTGCGACGGCCCCGGCGTGCAGGGTCTTGTCGCGGTCCGGGATGACCAGATCGGCGTCGAAGGCCAGTTTCACGCCCAGCCCGTCGCACACCGGACAGGCGCCGAAGGGGTTGTTGAACGAGAACAGGCGGGGCTCGATCTCGGAGATCGTGAAGCCGGACACCGGACAGGCGAACCGTTCCGAGAACAGGATGGTTTGGGGCGCGGTTTCGCCCTCGTTCGTGGACGCCCACTCGGCGTTGGCGACGCCGTCCGCCAGGCTCAGAGCGGTTTGCAGGCTGTCGGCGTAGCGGCCTTCCTGATCCGGCTTGGTGACGATCCGGTCCACGACGATGTCGATGTCGTGCTTGAACTTCTTGTCCAGCGTCGGCGCTTCGTCGATGGGGTAGAATTGTCCGTCGATCTTCAGGCGCTGGAAGCCCTGACGCTGCCACTCAGCGATCTCTTTCTTGTATTCGCCCTTGCGGCCGCGCACGACGGGGGCCAGCAGCAGGATGCGCTCTCCGTCCGGCAGGGCGGTCAGCTTGTCGACCATCTGGCTGATGGTCTGGCTCTCGATCGGCAGGCCGGTGGCGGGCGAATAGGGGATGCCCACGCGCGCCCAAAGCAGACGCATATAGTCGTGAATCTCGGTCACCGTGCCGACGGTCGAGCGCGGGTTCTTCGACGTGGTCTTCTGTTCGATGGAGATGGCCGGGGACAGACCCTCGATCAGGTCCACGTCCGGCTTGCCCATCAGCTCCAGAAACTGGCGCGCATAGGCCGACAGGCTCTCGACATAGCGACGCTGGCCCTCGGCATAGATGGTGTCGAACGCCAGAGAGGATTTGCCCGAGCCCGACAGGCCGGTCATCACCACCAGCTGTTCTCGCGGAATATCCAGGTCCACGCCCTTGAGATTGTGCTCGCGGGCGCCGCGAACGCGGATGAAGTTGTGCTTTTCAGTCATGGAGTCCGGGAACGCGGGGAGGGCCGGACGGCTCCGGCGCGACGACGCTATATGGGGATCAATTCGCGCTATTCAGCAAGAACAATGTGAGAACATTGCGGCTGCTATTCCGGCGTCCAGGCTTCAGCCTTGCGGATGAACCGCTCGCCCTTGGCCAGAATCGCGCCGCTGGCGGTGGCGACGCCCAACTCAAGGCTTTCGGCGATACGGCGGGCGCGTTCGATGAAATGGGCGGCGGCGACGGGCGGGCACAGCGTATGCGCCGTTTCCACGAACAACTCCAGCCAGCGGTCGAAGTGGCGGGCGTCGATCGGCAGGGGCAGGTGTTTGGGCATGGGGCGCCCCTGATAGGCGCCGGTCGAAAGGGCCACGGACGACCAGAATAGCTTCATCTGCGCCAGATGCGGCGCCCATTCCGTGATGTGGTCGGCGAAGATGGGGCCGATCAGATGGTCGTCCCGGACGCGGGCGTAGAAGCGCTCGACCAGGGCGTCGATCATGGCCTCGTCTATGCCGGTTTCGTCGCGCAGACGCTGAACGGATGCCTCGCGGCGGGCGGCGGCGCCGGCTGCGTCTTCGATGTGGAACGGACTGGGCATGGCGGTCAGATAGGGCGGGCGCCCGGGTTTGGCCATCGGACGTTCCGCCCCGGCTCACGCGGCCGTGTTCGTCGTCGGGCTTGCGCATCGTCCGATCTGGACCCATCCTCCGTGTTCTGAAGCGTTTTTGCAGAAGGTAAGAAGATCATGATCATCGCATTGGCCACCGGTTCCGCCCTGTCCGCCATGCTGCTCGTGCTCCTCAATGCCAACCAGCCCAAGCCGAAACGCGTCCCCGTCCGCACGCGCGACACTCGACAAGGTCGCCGCCAGGACGCCTGAGGGCGTAACCCTATTCGACAATCTGAGCCTGACGTTCGGGGCTGAGCGAACCGGCGTCGTCGGCCGTAACGGCGCAGGCAAGAGCACCCTGCTGCGCCTGATCTCGGGCGCCTCGGCGCCGGCCCAGGGGGCGGTGTCTCTTGCCGGGTCGGTCGGGGTTCTGGATCAGCGCCATGACCCAGCGCCGGACGAGACGGCGGCGCATACGCTGGGCGCCGCCGAGGGGCTGGCGATCATCGAGCGGGTCGTGGCCGGCGAGGGTTCAGCCGACGATCTGGCGAACGCCGACTGGACGCTGGAGGTGCGATTGCACGAGGCGCTGAGCGCCGTCGGACTGGCCGATCTGTCGCTGGATCGGCCGACCGCCAGCCTGAGCGGTGGGGAGCAGACCCGGTTGCGGCTGGCCGGTCTGATGCTGGCGCGACCGGACCTGATCCTGCTTGACGAGCCCACCAATCATCTGGATGCGGAGGCGCGGGCGTTGGTCGCCGAGGTGATCGGGCGCTGGGACGGCGGGGTCGTGGCGGTCAGCCATGACCGCGACCTGCTGCGCCGGATGGATCGGATCGTCGAGATGTCGAGCTTGGGCGTGGCGATCTATGGCGGCGGCTATGACCTTTATGCCGAGCGCAAGGCGGTCGAGCGGGAGGCGGCGGCGAGGGGGCTGGACGACGCCGAGCGCGACATGGCCCGCCTGGGCGCCGAGGCGCAGAAGCGGACGGTAACCAAGGCAAGGCGCGACGCGGCGGGCCGACGCAAGGCGGCCAAGGGCGATATGCCCAAGGTCCTGCTGGGCGCGCGCGCCGAGCGGGCCGAGAACAGCGGCGGGCGCGACCGGCTGCTGGCCGTTCGCCAGTCGGAAGAGGCCCAGGCCGCGCTGTCGGCGGCGCGAGAGCGGGTCGATCGGACACGCACCCTGTCGATCCCGATGCCTGCGACGGGTCTGGCGGCCGGCCGCACCGTGTTGGCGCTGGACCGGGCGGCATGGGCGACGCCGCAGGGCCGAGCCGTCGTCGGACCGATCGACCTGAGGATCGTCGGGCCGGAGCGGCTGGCGATCACCGGACCGAACGGATCGGGAAAGACGACGTTTCTGCGGCTGATCGTCGGGGATCTGGAGCCGAACGGGGGTTCGGTCGAGCGGCCGGTACGGGCGACACTGCTGGATCAAGAGGCGGCGATCCTTGATCGGAACGAGACGCTGGTCGAAGCGTGGCGACGGCTGAACCCCGACGGGTCCGCGAACGACGCCCAGGCGGCGCTGGCGCGGTTCCTGTTTCGCAATACGGCGGCGCATCGCCGGGTCGGAGACCTGTCAGGCGGCGAGCGGCTGAGAGCGGCGCTGGCCTGCGTCATGACGGGTCCGACCCCGCCGAAGTTGCTGGTGCTGGATGAACCCACGAACCATCTGGACCTGGAGTCGGTCGAAGCGGTCGAGGCGGCGTTGAAAGCTTACGACGGAGCGCTTGTCGTCGTCAGCCATGATGCGGACTTCCTGGCCGCGCTGGAGGTCACGCGCACCCTGGCCCTGTGATCGGACTTGGACTCCAAGTCAGAAAAAACAGTCCAACAAGTCCAACTTCTGGGTGGGTTTGAGTTTTCAAAGACCGAACGGATCATCGTCGCGTGGTTTAACCCTATGATAGGTCGATTGACGACGGTCGAGTTCAAGTCCTTGATCCGTCATGGCTTTACCGACGGAAACAAGATGGCTAAGTCGCAAACGCGACGTTCAGCCGTCAGCCCCAGGCTTCCACGGCGCCCTTGCGGCGGACCATCGAAGGGGTGTTGAGCTGGGTGCGGGGCTCGGCCTCGGCGCGGCCGAACAGCCAGCCCTGGCCGTATTCGACGCCCGCCGTCTTGAGCTCGTTGGCGACGCGGTCTGTCTCGATCATCTCGGCGATGGTCTCCAGCTTCATCGAGCGGCACAGTTCGACGATGCTATGCAGCATGGCCTTTGAGCGGTCGTCCGTTTCGATGTCGCGCACGATGGCGCCGTCGATCTTGACCGCGTCGACCGACAGTTTGCGCAGATAGTCGAAGGCGGCGGAGCCGGCGCCGAAGTCGTCGATACAGACCTTGATCCCGGCTTCGCGCAGGCTGGCCAGACGGCGGTCCGCCGCCTCGATGTCGGCGACGGCCGAGGTTTCGGTGACTTCGACGATCAGGCGGCGGCGTTCCTCGGGCGCGCCGGCGGTCATGCGCAGCAGCTGTTCGACATAGGTGTCGTCGCCCAGAGAGGCGCCCGAGACGTTGATCGCCATCTTCAGCAGACCGGCGCCGGGCTGTCGCATCCGTCTCAGCACCTTTTCGGCCACGGCCAGATCGAAGGATTCGATCAGGTCCAACTCTTCGGCCATGCGGATGGCGTCGGCAGGGCCGTTATTGCCCTTGAACCGCGCCAGGGCCTCGAAGTGATGGACGGCCCGCGAGTCCAGATGAACGATCGGCTGATAGTGGACCTGGAATTCGCGCGACTTCACCACGCTGCGGAAGGTTTCAGCGTCGCGGAAGGTGCGTTTCAGCGAGTCCGCGAAGGCGATCTGGGGATTGGCCAGGCCGTCGCCCTTCAAGCAGCCCTCAATAGCGAAACGCATGGCGCGCAGCACGCACAGAGAATCCGAACCGGGCGGCACGGGCGAGTTGAACGCCTCGGCCCCCAGCGACAGCCCTTCGGCGCGGCCCGCCTCGACGATCTCTGCGGCGATGTCGCGGCGGTCATTGGCGGGGCGCAACAGGGCGAAGCGCACAGCCGTCAACTGGGCGGCGCCCGATCCCTGGATAGCGGCCGATTGCAGGGTGGCCTCGATGCGTCGGTTCAGCCGATCAACCACATCGTCGCCCACGTTCTCCATCCCCTGTATGTCCAGGAAGGACAGGGCCAGGTCGGGGTTGGCTTCCAGCACGCGTCCTGCATCGGCCAGGAACGCATCCGGGTCCATCAGGGGGCGAGTTTCAAGATCGGCGACGGCGAAAGCCGGGCCGTCGTAGGAAATGGCGCAGGACACGGCGGGGGCCATCTGCGGCAGGACGAAGGCGCGGAAGGTCGCGCGCCTCACGCGGTCGGGGCCAGCCGAAACAAGAATGCAGGTTGGCGCGATCCGCACGCCAGCCTTCATCCCCTGCAGGGTCGCCAGGATCGCGGAGCCGTCGTGCAGCAGGTCGGCAAGCGGCCGCCCGGTCCATGTCGCGCCGGCGTCCTCGCCCGCCGCCGCGCCCGCGCCGATGGCGAAGGCGACGACGCCGTTCGGGGCCACCTCGACCAGGGTGTCGGCGGATGCGAAGGCCAGGCCAAGAAGACGGGTCGTCAGCGTCATGAGGCCATGCTGATCCACATGCGCTTAAAAAATCGGCAATGCCCGATCAGGCCATCCTGTTGAAGGCGACGGCGCGTCCGTCGCCCAGGGCCGCGCGGCCGTCGGCGGCATAGGCGCTGGGCGGCGTGCGGGCGGCTGTGACTTCGGCGGCGATGGTGCGGACCAGCCCCTCAGAAATCTGGCGCGCCGCCTCGACCGCGCGGGCATGGGCGTTCAGCACGGTGTCGAAGACCCGCGTGGCCTCGACCAAGGCCTTGCGGTCATCCAAAGGCGCGTCGCGCAGCAGGGCGGGATTGGCCTTCACATGGGCCGTGTCGCGCCGATACAGATTGGCCATCTCTTGGGTCTCGGCCAGACCGGCCGCGACATCCTGAGGCCGGCGGTCCGCAAAGGCCTGGGTTTCGGCCGACAGCCGATCGGTGAGCCGTTTGGTCAGGACGATCAGCTGGCGCACGCGCGCCTGGGCCAGTTCGCTGTCGCTCATCGCCGGCCCTCCTGCATCTTCAACATTTCGGACATGACCGGGCCGCTCAGGCCGATCCCGCCGGCTGCGACGGTGGTCTTGGCCATCTCGTCCAGCATGAAGCTGCGCCAGGTCCCCTCGGCCTGACCCCCGCCGAACAGGCCGTCGGTCGACAGGCCGTCGAACATCGGTTTCAGCATCTGAGAGATGAAGGTGGCCTCGAAGGCCTTGGCGGTTTCCTGTATCTTGTCGCGATTGGCGACCGTGGGCGCGGCGGCGGTCGGACGAAGCAGGTCGGCGGAGACGGTCAGGTCGGTCATGTCACATCACCTCGATATCGGCTTGCAGGGCGCCGGCGGCCTTGATGGCCTGCAGGATGCTGATCATGTCGCGCGGGCTGACGCCCAGGGCGTTCAGGCCGTTGACCAGGGTGGACAGGTTGGCCCCTCCGCCGACCAGACGCATCTGGGTGCCCAGTTCCTCCTCGACATTGACCTGGCTTGAGGGGACGACGGCGGTCTGGCCCTGGCTGAAGGGTGCGGGCTGGCTGACGATAGGTTGTTCGTCCACCGATATGGTCAGATTGCCTTGGGCGATGGCCACGCGAGAGATACGCACGGCGTCGCCCATGACGATGACCCCATTGACCTCGTCGATGATGACCTTGGCCGGTGTGTCGACGCTGACCGGCAGGTTCTCGATGCGGCTGATGAAGCCCGCCATGCCCAGCTGGGCCGGCGCGCGCAGGGCGACCACAGTGCCGTTTTCGGCCAGGGCCGCGCCCGGATAGGCGGCGTTGACGACGGCGGCGACGCGCTGGGCGGTGGTGAAGTCAGGGTTGCGCAGGTTCAGTCGCACCTCGTTCATGTTCGCCATCTGGAAGCCGGTCTCGCGTTCGACCAGGGCGCCCGAGGCGATGCGGCCGGCGGTCGGCACCCCGCGCGTGACCGACGAGCCCGATCCGCCCGAGGCCGAGACGGCGCCGGTCTGAACCGACCCTTGCGCCACCGCATAGACCTGACCATCGGCGCCCTGAAGGCTGGTCACGACCAGCGAGCCGCCCAGCAGGCTTTTCGCGTCGCACATGGAGGCGACCGACACGTCGATGCGCGAACCGGGTGTGGCGAAGGCCGGCAGGTCGGCCGTCACCATCACGGCGGCCATGTTCTTGGTGTTGGCGTTGGAGCCGCGAATATTGACGCCCAGCCGTTCGGTCATGCCTTCCAGAGACTGACGGGTGAAGGGGCAGTTGCGAAGGCTGTCGCCCGTGCCGTTCAGGCCCATGACCATGCCGTAGCCGACCAACTGGTTGCCGCGCACGCCCTCGACGGCGGCGATGTCCTTGATGCGCGACTGCATCTGGGCCAGGGCCGGACCGGCCGAAACCGTCAGGGCGGCGACGGCGCAGGCGGCAAGGCGGGCAAGCAGATTTTGCATCGGTCGAACGTCCACGCGGCTTTACGTCCCCCGTTCATGCCAGGATCGTGCCGTACGATTAACCCAGGGAAATCAACGTGCGGCTTCGCTAGAACGATGAACAGACGGCAGGATTTGCCGGGGCGTTAACTAAACAGTCATCGCGGGGCGCCATCCATGATCCCATGATGCGGAGCGCGTGGGCATGAAGGTTGTCGGGCCAAACGGCGTCAGCACGCCGACCAGCACGCGCGCGACGCGATCCGCCAGCGGCTTTTCGCTGGGCCAAGCGGCCTCTGCCCCAGCGCCGACGGCCGCGACGGCCAGCGCCGCCGCGAGCGGCGTGTCGGACGTCTCGGCCCTGATGGCATTGCAGGGGATAGAGGGGCCGCTGGAGCGTCGGCGTCGCGCCATCCGTCGCGGCGGCGGCCTATTGGATCGTCTGGACGAACTGAAACTGGCGCTTCTCAATGGTGATGCGGACGAGGCCTCGCTGGATCGACTGGCGCGCAGTCTGCGCGAGGAACGGGCGGATGACGGTGATCCGGGCCTGAACGCCGTGCTGGACCAGATCGACCTGCGCGCCTCGGTCGAATTGGCAAAGGCGGAAATGCGCCGTCCGCGCGGCTGACGCCGAAAAATCCACAGATGTCAGACGGCTAAGCTTGAAGGGTGAGTGACATTTGTCACTCTGGCGAGGTCGTTCGCCTTATTTGCATCACGGAATCGAGAACCGCGTTGCCGCGACTCGTCAGGCTGACTATACGGCCATCTGCGCCACAGGGGGGCGTGTTAGAGAGCGTGAGATCGATGAACGCTTTGGCGTCCGTTGTGACCGACGAATCCGGCCCATACCGCCCGTCCGACGACGAGCCGTTCATGAACGAACGGCAGCAGGCCTATTTCAAGAAGAAGCTGCTGGACTGGAAGGAGGACATCCTTCGCGAGTCCAAGGGCACGGTGGTCAATCTGAAGGCCGAGACCGAGAACCACCCCGATCTGGTGGACCGGGCCTCGTCCGAATCCGACCGCGCGCTGGAGTTGCGCACCCGTGACCGCCAGCGAAAGTTGATCTCCAAGATCGACGACGCTCTGCGCCGGATCGAGGACGGTTCCTACGGCTATTGCGAGGACACGGGCGAGCCCATCGGCCTGGGTCGTCTGGAAGCCCGTCCCACCGCAACCCTGTCGGTCGAGGCCCAGGAACGGCACGAGCGCCGCGAGCGCGTTCACCGCGACGACTGATCGTCGGCCTGACTGCTCGGCCCGATCAGTCGGACAGGGCGGGCGTCAGATCCGTTCGGCCGAAATCGTCGCCCTTGAACAGCAATGGGGCGTCGCTTTCCTTGGCCAGGGCGTAGGCGAAACAGTCGCCGAGATTGAGTTTGGCGGCCGTTCGCTTGCCGAAGTCTCGTTCAGCGCTTGCAGCCAAGGATGCCGTTCGCGAGGTGGCTGGGGCGATCCGTATGCCCAGCTTAGCGACCACGAGATCCAAATCTACTACACCGGGCTCGCCGCGTAGCGACCTAAGACGGGTCGCAGCTTCCCAATAGCCGACAGGAGACAAGACTAAGTCTTTTTCGCGCGCCATCATCCGACGGAACACCATGCTTTCCGGCTCTTGGAGAAGCACCGCAACCAAGGCGGAGGCATCCACAACGATCATTTGGGCAGGCCGTCTTCATCGTAGAGGTCATCGTCGGTAAGCAAGGGGCCGATGATCGGCAGGCTGTTGAAATGCGCCACGATTTCTTCGACGGCTGCGAGCTTGGCCTCGATCTCGGCCTCGCGTCGGGCAATCAGGCGCTCGTCGCGCTCCCTGACCATGTCTTCGACCAAGTCGGTAATGGACCTGCCTTCCAGGCGCGCTATTTCGCGCAACCGCTCCACGACCTCTGGCTTTCTGATCTGTACAGGTGCGTTCATGATTGGTCGGAATCTATCATGACGACGGCCGCAATCCAACCCGCGCCTTGACTTCTCCCGGTTGCGGCGCGACCTAGCCGCCTCGCTTTCAAGGTCGTCTTCCCATGTCCGTCAAGGTTCGTTTCGCCCCGTCGCCCACGGGAAAGCTGCACGTCGGCAATGTCCGCACCGCCTTGGTGAACTGGCTGTTCGCCAAGGGGCAGGGCGGGTCGTTCGTGCTGCGTATCGACGACACCGACCTGGCTCGCTCTACGCCGGAGTTCGAACAGGGGATCGAGGACGATCTGACCTGGCTGGGCATGCTGTGGGACGAGCGGTACAACCAGTCCAAGCGGTTCGACCGATACGAGGAGGCGGCGGAACGGCTGAAGGCTTCCGGCCGGCTGTATCCCGCCTATGAGACGGCCGACGAACTGGACCGTCGTCGCAAGGTGCAGTTGTCGCGCGGTCTGCCGCCGATCTACGACCGCGCCGCGCTGGACCTGACCGACGACCAGAAGGCCGCCTACGAGGCCGAAGGCCGGCGTCCGCACTGGCGTTTCAAGCTGGAAGGCAAGCGCGTATCCTGGGAAGACCTGGCGCGCGGCCATGCCGAGGTGGACACCGCCTCCATGTCCGACCCCGTGCTGATCCGCGAGGACGGCCTGTTCCTCTACACCCTGCCGTCGGTTGTGGACGACATCGACATGGCCATCACCCACATCATTCGGGGCGAGGATCACGTCACCAACACCGGCGCCCAGATCGAGATATTCGAGGCGCTTGGGGCGGGTGTCCCCGGCTTCGCCCATATGCCGCTGCTGGTCGGTGCGGATGGCGCCGCCCTGTCCAAGCGTCTGGGATCGCTGTCGATCAGCGACATGCGCGACCAGGGCTATGAGCCTATCGCCATCACCAGCCACCTGGGTCGGATCGGCACGTCAGATCCGCTGGAGGTCGGCGCATCGATCGAGGCGCTGGGCGCGGGCTTCGCCTTCTCCAAGATGGGCCGTTCGCCGGCGCGCTACGACACGGCGGATCTGGACCGCCTGAACGCCCAGGCGCTGCACGTCATGGATTACGACACGGCCAAGCCTCGGCTTCAGGCGCTGGGCGTGGACCTTGGCGAGACATTCTGGTCCGTGGTGCGAGGCAATCTGAATAAGTTCGGCGACGTCGTTGAAATGGCGAGAATCGTTCAGGGGCCGATCCAGCCGGTCATCGAGGATGCGGGCTTCATCGACGCGGCCGCTGGTCTGCTGCCGGACGTGATCGACGAAACGGCCTGGTCGACCTGGACCAATGCGGTGAAGACCGAAACCGGCGCCAAAGGCAAGGCGCTGTTCATGCCGCTGCGTCTGGCGCTGACGGGACAGGCGCACGGGCCGGACATGGCGGGCTTGGCCCCCCTGATCGGTCGCGAGACCATCCAACGGCGCCTGAGAGGCGAGGCGGCCTAAGCCGCCTCAGGCCGCCCCGACATCAGGCGTTGCAGACGGCCAACTCATCGGCGCTGAGGGCGACGCCCTTGTAGGAGAAGGCGGTCACGGGACCGAACTTCTGCACCACGCGGCGGCAGGCGCGCGTCGCGGGCTGTTCCGTGCCGCCCGAGGCGATGCAGGCCGCGCCTTCGCAGGACCAGCGCGCGCCGTCGATGATGGTGGCGCGTGCGGGGGCCTTGGCCGCGTCGGCCAGGGTCAGGCTGGTGGCGGCCGGGGGCTGGGCCATGGCCGGAGCGGCGGCGAAAAGGGCGGCGGCGATAAGCAGGGCGCGCATGAGAAACTGTCCGATAAGAAGAACGGCGTCGTGCCGCCGCGCCCCAATGTCAGTTTCGGATAAAAACTGTCAATACGTATAGGCGCGAATGTAAGCGGCGATCACTTACCGGCGATCATGTTTCTGAGGCTGGGCAGCTTCGGGCGACTGGATCAGCCGCATTGCCTCCTCCACCGTATCGGCGACGGTCCAGGCGTCCAGGAAGGACGGCGGGGTCATGCCCTCGTCCACACTGTGGCGCATCAGGGCGAAGAAGCCGTCCCAGAAGCCGTTCAGGTTCAGAAAGACGACCGGCTTGTGATGCAGGTCCAGCCGCTTCCATGACAGCAGTTCGACCACCTCTTCCAGCGTGCCGATGCCGCCGGGCGCCACGACGAAGGCGTCGGATTGATCGTACATCAATTGCTTGCGCTCGTGCATCGAGGTGACGACGACGGTTTCGACTTCGTCGAACAGGCGTTCGCGGCTGCGCAGGAAGGCCGGCATGATGCCGACGACCCTGCCGCCCGCCTCGTGCGCACCGCGC
Source organism: Brevundimonas sp. EYE_349 (assembly GCF_023147505.1). Classification (GTDB taxonomy): domain Bacteria; phylum Pseudomonadota; class Alphaproteobacteria; order Caulobacterales; family Caulobacteraceae; genus Brevundimonas. The sequence continues at coordinate 257,338 of NZ_JAHXPB010000004.1, forward strand.
GCAGACGCGCCCATCAGACCGACGCCGCCGCCGCCATAGACCAACCGCCAGCCCGCCTGAGCGGTCGCCCGGCCAAAGGCGTAGGCCGCCTCGGTATAGGCGGGATCAGCGGTCTCGGAGGCGCCGCAGAACAGGCAGACGGAAGAGCCGTGGAAGGGCAGAAACGAAACGGGGGGCAGGGACATGGGGCCTCTAACAAAACGAATGCCGGCCTGGCCCATGGCCAAACCGGCGGCGCTCGCGCTAACACCAGCGCGAGCCGCTGGGTCGCCAGTCCTATATCGTCGAGGCCAAGGATGAAACGTCGGATCAACGTAACGATCGTCGCGGGCCTTGCCGCGTCGGGTCTGGTGCTGTCGGCGTGTTCGCGCAGCGATGGCGGGGTGGCCGGACCGGCCGGTGCGGAGAAGGCTTCCCCTTGGGTGCGGCCCCCCATGATCGACGGGGTGATGCGCGACGGCGCCGTGCTGATCGTGCGCGGCGCGGCCGACCCCAACGCCCGCGTGGTGTTGCGGGCGCCGGATGTGGCGGCGGTGGCGGTCAACGCCGATGCGGCGGGGCGTTTCGAACTCAGACTGCCGCCGCTGCAGGGCGACGTGCGCCTGACGCCGGAGGTCCAGGTAGGCGAGGACGCCGCCATCTCGCCCGAGACGCTGGTGGTTATCCAGGGCGGGGCAGGGCCGGTCGCCCTGATCGCCGCAGGCCAACCGACCCTCAGATTGGATGGATCAGGCGTGTTGAATGCGGTCGATTCGGACGGCTCGACCCTGGTTGTCTCGGGGCCGGCCGGGCCCAAGGCGCCGGTTGTCGCCATCGGCGGCGCGGAAACCAACGCCGCCCCGGCCCCGCGAGGGCAATGGCGGGCCATGGTCGGCCGAGCGGCGGCCGCCGCCATCACCGTAGACGGTCAGACCTTCGACTATCCGGGCGACGCGGGGGGCGGGGGCTTCGCCATCTCGCGGGCGGGGCAGGGATGGCGTATCGTATGGCCCGTAGCGCCGGACGGACATCAAAGCGCCTGGCTGCCGGATCGAGCAGGGCGTTAAGGCTTGGGAAACCAATTCGGTTAACGAATGGGGCTCGTCCTCAGGGACGCCATCACCGAACCTTGTTTCAGCCCGGCAGCCCCCTGTCGGGCTTCTTTTTACCTTCGCCGTTTTCGGTGCGGTCGCGGAACAGGGCGGCGCGGGCCAGCAGGATCAGCGTCACCGGCGTGGTCACCGTCAGGAACAGGCCGATCAGGAGTTCCCGCGGCATGAACCGCCGCTCGGCCGTCGTGAACCAGACGATGGACGCCAGAAGGATCAACGCCATTCCCAGTGTCGCGCCCAGGGTGGGGGCGTGGACCCGCTCGTAAAAAGTCTTCAACCGCGTCAGACCAACCGCGCCCAGCAGCGACAGGGTCGATCCAGAGAGCGCCAGACCGACGACGACGAATGCGGCCCATGCAGGGACGTCAGCCTGGATCATTCGATCACCTCGCCGCGCATCAGGAACTTGGCCAGGGCCACGGTGGCGGCGAACCCCAGCATGCCGATGACCAGGGCGGCCTCGAAATAGAGCTGGCTGCTTGTGCGGATGCCGAACACCACGACCAGAAGCATGCCGTTCAGATAAAGAGTGTCCATGCCCAAGACGCGATCCTGGGCGCGCGGGCCGTGGATGATCCGCCACGCCGCCAGGCCCATGGCGCAGACCAGCATCAACTGGGCCAGACCCAGGCCCCAGGTCAGCACCGCCGCCGTCATTCGAAGATCTCCATCAGTCGGCGCTCGTAGCGGTCCTTGATCAGCCGCACCCATGTTTCCTCGTCCACCAGGTCCAGCACATGCAGCAGCAGGCGGCCCGTGGCGGCTTCATACTCGACCCACAGGGTGCCGGGCGTCGAGGTGATGATGATGGCCAGCACCGCCAGGCCGTATCGGTCGCGCAAATCCAGCGGAATATGGATGAAGCCGGACGTGCGCTCATGCCGCCTGCGCCCTAGGATGATCTGCGACACCGCCCAGTTGGAACGCACCACATCGCCGATGACATCGACGGCCAGGCGGATCATGGCGCGTGGCGACTTCAGCCGCACGCGATCCACGCCCAGCGCCAGCATAACGATCGGCGCCAGCAGGGCCAGCAGCAGCGCCAGCACGAGGGACGGCGGCGCGACCGAGGCGCTGAGCAGGATCGAGGCGACGAAAAGGCCCAGCGACAGGATAGGGTAGGGCAGGATGCGTCTCATCGGCCGCCTCCGCCCATGACAGCGTGGATATAGCCCTTCGGTTCGGCCAGCCAGGCGGCGGTATGGTCGGTGTAGATCAGGGCGGACCCCGCGAAGACCGCCAACAGAACACAGGCGCCCAGCAGGCCGGCGACGGCCGTCAGTTCCGCCGCGCCCACCACCGGCGCCGGCGCATCCTCTTCGCGGGTCCAGATGGCTCCGACGCCCAGGCGTGTCAGACCGATCAGGGCGCCCAGGCTGGAAATGGACAACACCGCCGTTAGCGTCCATTGCGCCGGTCCGCCGACACGCACGAGAGCGTCGATCATCGACAGCTTGCCGACGAAGCCCGCCAGGGGCGGCATGCCCGCCACCATCAGGGTGCAGATCAGGAAGGCCCCGCCCAGGGCTGCCACCGCCGCCGGAATGACCAAGCCGGGCTCGTTGCGTTCCTCGTCGTCGAACGGATCGCGATATTCGTCGTCGAAGACGGCGCGGGCCTCGCCCACATCGGCCTCGCGCCCGCGCTGAAGAATCTCGGCCAGCAGGAAGAGGGCCGCGCAGGCCAGGGTCGATCCAATCAGATAGAAGAGCGCGCCGCTGAGGGCCGCCGTATCGCCGACGCCCAGGATCGCCAGCACGGTGCCGGAAGAGATCATCACGCCGAAGCCCGCGGCGCGCGACAGGTCACGCGAGGCGATCAGGCCGAAGGTGCCGAACGCGATGGTCGCCAGGCCGCCGGCCATCAGCCAGGTCAGGCCGAACCCGGCCGAGGCGCCGGCCCCCGCGCCGAACAGCAGCAGGCTGAGGCGGATGACCACATAGACCCCGACCTTGGACAAGATGGCGAAGACCGCCGCCGACGGCGCGCTGGCGGCCGAATAGGTCGAGGTCAGCCAGAAGCCCAAAGGCCACATGGCGCATTTGATCAGGAAGGCCGTGCCCAGCACCGCCGCCCCGATGTGGAACAGGCCCAGGTCGGCCGCCGCGATGGCCGGCACGCGCAGCGCCAGATCGGCCATGTTCAGCGTGCCTGTCACCCCGTAGATCAGGCTGACCCCGATCAAAAACAGCAGGGAGGCGGTTAGATTGACGGCGATATAGATCACGCCCGCCCGCACCCTGGCCTCGCCCGAACCATGCAGGGCCAGGCCGTACGACGCGGCCAGCATCACCTCGAAGAAGACGAACAGATTGAACAGGTCGCCGGTCAGAAGGGCGCCGTTCACACCCATGATCAGCAGCAGGAACAGGGCGTGGAAACGCGGCCCGGCCCGATCCCAACGCGCCAGAGCGAAGATCAGGGCGCAACCGCCCAGAACGCTGGTCAAGGCCACCATCATTGTTGATAGCCGATCGGCGACCAGAACGATGCCATAGGGCGCGGCCCAAGATCCCAGGCGATAGACCCGCGCCGTGTCGCCGCCGTCCAGGGCGCCGTTGGCGCTTTCGTGCAGCAGGATCAGGGCCATGACCAGTATGGCCGCCATGGCGGCGAGGCTAAGCACCGCCTTAAGAACGCGGCGGCGCTCGTCGATCAGCAGCATGGCCGAAGCGATGATCATCGGCAGGACGATGGGGCCGATGATCAGATGAGCGGTCCAGTCGGTCATGCGTCAGGCTCCTTGCCGTCGACATGGTCGCTGCCGGTGATGCCGCGCGCCGCCAGGATGACCACCAGGAACAGGGCCGTCAGGGCGAAACTGATGACGATGGCCGTCAGGACCAGCGCCTGGGGCGTCGGATCGGTATAGCGCGCAGGATCGGACACCTCGCCTGCCAGCACGGGCGGGGCGCCCGATTTCAGCCGCCCCATGGCGAAGATGAAGACGTTGACCGCATAGGACAGCAGCGACAGCCCCATGATGACCTGGAAGGTGCGTGGTCGCAGCAGCAGCCATACGCCCGATCCGGCCAGAACGCCGATGGCCAGGGCGAGAACCAGTTCCATCATGACGGCTCTCCCTCCTCGGCGTCTATCTGTTTCGGTTTGCGCAGCGATTGGTGCGCCAGGGCGACCAGGGTCAGGACGGTGGCGCCGACCACCAGCACCACGACGCCCAGGTCGAACACCACGGCGCTGGCCAGGGGGACGCGGCCCAGGATCGGCAACTCGGCATACTGGAACCAGGAGGTCAGGAACGGATAGCCGAACAGCCACGACCCGACGCCGCTGAGCGCCGCGATCACCAGGCCCGCGCCGATCCAGACGATCGGCCGGATCGCCAACCGCTCCTCCACCCAGCGCGCGCCGGAGGCCATATATTGCAGCACGAAGGCGATCGACAGCGCCACCCCGGCCGCGAACCCGCCGCCCGGCAGGTCATGGCCGCGCAGGAACAGGTGTACGGCCAGCAGAATGATGAAGGGGAACAGCCAGCGCATCACGACGCGCGGGATCAGCATGGTCTCCTTCAGCGTGTCGCCTTCGGAACGGTCTTGCCGATCCCTGTCGGCCGCATTCTGAACCCGTTGCTGGCTGGGGCCCGACAGAGTGTCGTCGGCGGGACGGAACCGCCGCAGCAGCGCAAAGACCGTCAGGCCGACGACGCCCAGCACAGTGATCTCGCCGAAGGTGTCGAAGGCGCGGAAATCGACCAGGATCACGTTGACGATGTTGCGGCCGCCCGCGTCCTTGTAGGCGTGCTCAACGAAGAAGCGCGAAATTCCTTCCACCGACGGGCGCGTCATGACCGCATAGGCGATGGCGGCCAGCGCCGTTCCGACGGCTGCGGCGACGATCAGGTCGATACGGCGACGGCGACGCGAACGCTTCTCCATCGCCGGGGGCAGGCGGATGGTCTCCAGCCGCTTTGGCAACCAGCGCAGGCCCAGCAGCAGCAGGACGGTGGTGACGACCTCGACCAGCAATTGGGTCACGGCCAGGTCTGGCGCGGACAACCAGACGAAGGACAGACAACTGGCCAGACCGGCGCCGCCCATCAGCACGACGGCCGCCAGCCGGTGGTATTTGGCCTGCCAGGCCGCCGCGACGGCGCAACTGGCCCCGACCAACCACAGGCCCGCAAAGGCCCAGTTCGCCAGGGTCGGCGTCGGCATGATCGGCGTAATGATCAGCCCCGCGCCGATCGCGGACAGGCCCCCCGCCAGCAGGGCGACCAGAACGATGGCGCGCAACTGCGGCTGCTGGCGCGTGGCTCCGAACAGGCGGACAACCGCCGCCGAACCGTTGAACAGGCCGGTCATGCTACGTTCGAACAGCCAGCCGCCATTCAGCCGCTTCCAGCCCCACGGTCCGCCGCGCGGATTGGCGTTGATGCGGCCGCCGAACGCCACATACAGAGCCACCCCGCCGCCCAGGGCGATCAAACTCAGCACCAGCGGCAGGTTGAAGCCGTGCCACAGAGCCAGACTGTAATAGGGCAGGTCAAAGCCGAGGACCGAGACCGCCGCGCTTTTCAGGAACGGCCCGACGGTCACGGCTGGGAAGATGCCGACGACCAGGCACAAGGCCACAAGCACCTCGACCGGACGACGCATCCAGGCCGGCGGTTCGTGCGGGACGCGGTCCAGTTCGGTCGGCGGCGGGCCAAAGAAGGTCGTATGAATAAAACGCAGCGAATACAGAACGCTGAACGCACTAGCCAATGTGGCCAGGGCGGGCAGGACCAGGTTCAGGCCGTGGGTGTTCACGCTAGCCACCGCCTCCGCCAGGAACATCTCCTTCGACAGGAAGCCGTTCAGCAGAGGCACGCCCGCCATGGCCGCCGCCGCCACCATGGCCAGGGTCGCGGTGAAGGGCATGAAGCGGAAAAGGCCGCTCAGCTTCCTCATGTCGCGCGTGCCGGCTTCGTGGTCGATGATGCCGGCGGCCATGAAAAGGGACGCCTTGAAGGTGGCGTGGTTCACGGTGTGGAAGACGGCGGCGATACAGCCCAGCGGACTTCCCAGCCCCAGCAGCAGGACGATCAGGCCCAGATGGCTGATGGTCGAATAGGCCAACAGGCCCTTCAGATCGTGCTGGAAGATGGCGCACCAGGCGCCGAGCAACAGGGTCGCCAGACCCATGCCGCCGACGATCAGATACCAGCTCTCGGTTCCCGCAAAGACCGGCCAGAAACGGATCAGCAGGAAGACGCCCGCCTTCACCATGGTCGCCGAATGCAGATAGGCGCTGACCGGCGTGGGCGCCGCCATCGCGCGCGGCAGCCAGAAGTGGAAGGGGAACTGGGCGCTCTTGGTCATGGCGCCCGCCAGCAGCAGCAGCAGCGCGGGCATATACAGCGGACTGGCCTGGATCGCCTCTCGCGACGCCAGGACGACATCCAGATCATAGCTGCCGACGATCCGCCCGATCAGGATCATGCCGACCAGCATGGCGATTCCCCCCGTCGCCGTGACCGTCAGCGCCATGCGCGAGCCTTCGCGCGCCGCCGGATTCTGGTGCCAGTAGCCGATCAGCAGGAAGGAGAAGAGGCTGGTCATCTCCCAGAAAACGACCAACTGGATCAGGTTGCCGGACAGCACCACACCCTGCATCGCGCCCATGAAGGCCAGCAGGAAGGAGAAGAAGCGCGGCACCGGATCCTTCGGCGACATGTAATAGCGGGCGTAAAGCACCACCAAGGCGCCGATGCCCAGGATCAGGCTGCTGAACAGCCACGACAGGCCGTCCAGACGCAGCACCAGATTGACCCCCAGCGAGGGCAGCCAGGGAATCTCGAACTTCAGCGTCTCCCCATCCTGGAACATCGGCCACAGCGCCGCCAGACACCCCAGGCTGACCAGGGCCACGATCCAAGACAGGATGGCGGCGGCCGTGCGGGCGTGGCGCGGCAAGCCGGCCGCAGCGATCGCGCCCATGAAGGGCAGGATCAGGATGATCAGAAGGAGAAAGCTGATGGACATAGAGGCGGCGCGTCTCTCCGGGTGATCGCATGGGGCTTTGGCGAACGCTCAAGGTTCGCCAAGGTTCTCACCTACGGACCGAAAAGCAGCGCGTCAAAGCGACACCACAGCGCGGCGTGGCGGGGCATCAAGAGGCGTCGAGCCCACATCCGCCAGACAATGCGCGGCTTTGGTCCGACGGTCTCCGCAAATGAAGAACCGAATACTCAAGCGACTTGAAGGTTTTAAGGTCGAGGTTTCGAAACCTGTCGACCTTTACACCAGAGTGGCTCCGCAGGTAGGATTCGAACCTACGACCAGCCGATTAACAGTCGGCTGCTCTACCACTGAGCTACTGCGGAACATCTGCTCGGGAGGCGGGCGTATAGCAGCGGGCGTTCCGATCTTGCAATGGGAAATCGAACCATCGAGCCGATATTTATCGAAGACCCCGAGGACCCGCGCGTCGCCGCCTATCGCGACATTCGCGAGCGCGATCTGACAGGGCGCCAAGGGCTCTTCATCGCGGAAGGGGAGGTGGTGGTTCGTGGTCTAGCGTCCAGCGCCTCGCGGTGTCGGCCCCGGTCGCTGCTGCTGGCGGAGAAGCGCGTTTCGGCTCTGGACGACGTAATCCGAGCGCTGCCGGCGCATGCGCCGGTCTATGTTGCCCGCCAGGCCGTGCTGGACCGGATCGCCGGGTTCGAACTTCACCGAGGCATTCTGGCCTTGGGCGAGAAGCCTGCGAGCCCGTCCGTGCAGAGCCTGTTGTCGGACGTGGTGGGGGACGATGTTTTCGTCGTCGCCAGCGGCATCGGCAATCACGACAATATGGGCGGCCTGTTCCGTAACGCCGCCGCGTTCGGGGCCAAGGCGGTTCTGCTGGATTCGACCTGCTGCGATCCCTTCTATCGCAAGGCCATCCGGGTGTCGGTCGGGGCGGTCCTGCGCACGCCCTTCGCCGTCGCCGAATCGTCCGAAACTCTGGACGCCCTGGCCCAGGCGGGCGTCGAAGTGTTGGCCTTGACCCCCTCGGCGGGCGCGCGTCTGGCGGATTATCGTCGCAAGGGGCCGGTCGCGGTGGTGCTGGGATCGGAGGGGCCGGGGCTGCCCCAGGCGGTGATCGCCCGCTGTCGTCCCATAGGCATCGCCATGGCGGGCGGGTTCGATTCGCTGAATGTCGCCGCGACCAGCGCCGTGGCCCTGCATCATCTGACGACGACGGCCTTGGAACCGTGAAACGAAAAGGCCGCCCCGAGGGACGGCCTTCGTTGGTCTGTCGCGATGGAGGCCTGACCGGGAATCGAACCCGGGTGCAAGGATTTGCAGTCCTCTGCGTCACCACTCCGCCATCAGGCCGCTTTTTGTCCCCGATTTCTCGGGGGCGGTCATCGCGAGGGGCGTTCGCTATCAGATCGGATTGTCCGCTGCAACGCACGGAACTATAAGCGCGCGAGTTTTCCTCCCGGATTATCGTTGAAGGCTGCCCACAGATGGATTTCACCGCCGAGCGCAAGGCTATGGTCGACTCGCAGGTGCGGGTGAACGACGTGACGGATCGCGCGATTCACCTGGCCATGATGGCCGTGCCGCGCGAGCAGTACTGCGCCCCGGATCGCGCCTTCGCCGCCTATTCCGAAGAGGCCCTAGCCATCGCCGGGGATCGCCGTCTGATGCCGGCCCGCGACGTGGCCAAGCTGTTGCAGGCCGCTGATGCGCGCGAGGGCGAGAAGGCCCTGGCCATCGCCGCCCCCTATGCCGCCGCCCTTTTGGCCCGCATGGGCTTGGCCGTCACGGCGCAGGAATCAGGCGAGGCGGTGTTCGGCGTGGTCGGCGAAGCCCTGGCCGCTGAAGGCGTCGCGACGGCGGTTCAGCCGCTTTCGCAGCCGACCGGCGAGAACTGGGATCTGATTGTTTCCGAGGGTGGAATCCAGGCCCTGCCCGATTCGTGGGGCGCCGCCCTGCGGCCCGGCGGGCGGATCGTGGTGGTGGAACGTCGCGGCGCCATCGGCAAGGCGGCCCTGTTCGTCAAGACGCCCGAGGGACTGTCGCGGCGTGAACTGTTCGATTCGTCGCCGGCGGTCCTTGCCGAGTTGACGCCGGCGCCTACCTTCGCGCTGTAGAAACATGATCGGTGGGGCGACGGATCGCGCGACCGCAACCGTGAAGAAAACTTAACTGGCGTGTGGTTCAGTCAGGCCGCAGTTACGCTTGAGAAAACATTCGGGCGTTCTTTCGGGGCGTCGGGCAAGGACGGACAATGTTGAAACGCTCGCGTGTGCTGGCTTCGGCCGCAGTGGTCGCCGTGATGACCGGCCTGGGCGCGCCGGCCTGGGCCGAGACGCTTCAGGACGCCATCGCCCTGGCCTATCGCACCAATCCCAACCTTCTGGCCCAGCGCGCCAATCAGCGGGCCCTGGACGAATCGGTGGTCCAGGCGCGTTCGGGCCTGCGGCCGACGCTCAGCGCCTCGGCCGGCGTGGACTATACGCGCAGCGATTTCCCCGCCGTGACCCAGTTCGTCGATACAAATGGGGACGGCATCCCGGACACCCAGATTTCGACCAAATCGTCCGAGACCCAAGGCGCCAATCTTGGCGTCAGCGTCAGCCAGAGCCTGTGGACCGGCGGCCGCACCGCCCGCGCCATCGACCAGGCGCAGGCCGGCGTGCTGGCTGGCCGCGAGAATCTGCGCCAGATCGAACAATCGGTCATGCTGTCGGTCATCCAGGCCTATGTGAACGTGACCCGCGACATGGAGATCCTGCGCATCCGCCAGGAGAACCTCAGCGTCCTGCAACGCCAGCTGGAAGAGACCAGCGCCCGCTTCGAAGTGGGAGAGATCACACGCACCGACGTCGCCCAGGCCGAGGCGTCCCAGGCCCAGTCCGAGGCCGATCTGGCCAACGCCCAGGCCCAGTTGGCCACGTCGCGCGCCGCCTACGCCGCCGTGGTCGGTCAGTCGCCGACCGATCTGGAGGCCGCGCCGACCCTGCCGGCCGTGCCGACCGACTTCGATGTCGCCATGGAGACGGCGCTGCAACGCAATCCGAGCGTCCTGGCCGCCACCTATCAGCTTCAGGGAGCCGAGGCCGCCGTCGCCGCCGCCCGCTCGGAATATATGCCGTCGCTGCGCGCCACCGCCTCCTACGGCGGATCGTCCAACGATCTGGGTGATTTGGGCCAGCTGGCCGACCGTCGCAGCTTCACCGCCGGCGCCACCCTGTCGGTGCCCCTGTTCACCGGCGGACTGAACCAGTCCCGCGTCGCCCAGGCGCTGGAGCGCGCCAACGCAGCCCAGATGGCCATCGAGGGCGAACGTCGAACCGTGCTGCAGAACGTCAGCTCGGCCTATGCTCAGGTTCTGTCGACCCGCGCCAATGTGACGGCCGGGACTGAGGCTGTGCGCGCCGCATCCGTCGCCGCCGAGGGCGTCCGTCAGGAGGCGCAGGTCGGCCTGCGCACCACGCTGGACGTCCTGAACCAGGAAGTGACGCTGCGCGCGTCACAGACCGCCGTCGCCAGCGCCCGCGCCGCCGAATATGTCGCGCGCGCCTCGCTGCTCGCCGCCATGGGCCAGCTGGAAGGGCCGGCGCTGAACCCGACCGTCGAGGTCTATGACCCTGTGACCAACTATGATCGCGTCAAGGGTCGCGGCGGCCTGCCGTGGGATGGCGTTATTGAAACGCTGGACCGCGTGGCCTCGCCGCCCATCGTCGGGGCCGTGGACGCGCCTGACGCGCCCATCGACGCCCAGTTGAAGGGCGAGGTCGTTCGCACCGCCCCCCGGAACTGATCCTTAGCGGACCACGAACCGGCCGCTGCGAACGCGCCCGTTGATTCAATCGGGCGAAGATGCGACGACAACACATAGATTCCAGACGATCCGTCGTCTGGCGTCGTCCCGTTCGCGGCGCGCGGATCGTTCCGTGAGCCAGTTTCTTCCCAGGCCACGCCCAAGGTTGCGCCATGACCGATCAGTCCGCCCAGGAACCGACCATGGAAGAGATCCTGGCGTCGATTCGCCGGATCATCTCCGAAGACGAGGCCCCGGCCGAAACCCCGGCCGCCGCCGCGACGCCTGAGATCGAGGCCCAGCCTGAACCCGCGCCCCAGCCCGCAGCGGCGCAGGCCGTCTTCGCCGCCCCGTTCGAGCCCGAACCGACCTCGTCGGTGGAGGACGACGTGCTGGAGCTGACCGACCGTTACGACGCGGCCCCGGTCGAGACGATCGGCGACCTGGATGTGACGCCGACCGAAACCTATCAGCCGCCGGAGCCCCCCGCGCAGCCGGCGCGGGAACAGGCCTACGACACCCTGGTCGGCGAAAGCGCCGCCGCCAGCGCCGCCTCGGCCTTCGCCGGCCTGGCCGCCAGCTTCAAGAAGCCGGAACCCGCGCCCGCCGCCTCGACCGGCGATCTGCCCTTCGTCAGCGGCAATACGGTGGAGGCCATGGTCGCCGAAATGTTGCGGCCCCTGCTGAAGGATTGGCTGGACGCCAATCTGCCGGCCATCGTTGAGGCCCAGGTACGTAAGGAAGTCGAACGCATCGCGCGCAGCGCCTAGCCCTTCGCCTCAACCCAGACTAATCCGAGGGGCGGCTCCGAAAAGGGGCCGCCTTTCTGCATTCCGAGATACCCAAATGCTTGAGAAGACCTTCGAACCCCAGGCCGCCGAGCCCCGCCTTTACGCCCAGTGGGAAGAGAGCGGCCTTTTCGCGCCCCGCACGGAAGGGGAGGCGGGCGCCTATTCGATCGTCATTCCGCCGCCGAATGTGACGGGCAGCCTGCATATCGGCCATGCGCTGAACAATACGCTGCAGGACATCCTGGCCCGCTATCACCGGATGAAGGGCAAGGCGGTGCTGTGGCTGCCCGGCACAGACCACGCCGGCATCGCCACCCAGATGGTGGTCGAGCGTCAACTGGGCGCGGCCGGCAACATCGGCCGCCGCGACATGGGCCGCGACGCCTTCATCGAGAAGATCTGGGAATGGAAGGCCGAGAGCGGCGGCACCATCGTGCGCCAGCTGCGCCGCCTGGGCGCATCGTGCGACTGGTCGCGCGAGCGGTTCACCCTGGACGAAGGGCTGAACGCCGCCGTCCGCAAGGTCTTCGTGCAGCTGCACAAGGAGGGCCTGATCTACCGCGACAAGCGGCTGGTGAACTGGGACCCGCATTTCCAGACGGCGATTTCCGATCTGGAAGTCGAACAGCGCGAGATGGACGGCGCCTATTGGCACTTCGCCTATCCGCTCGCCGACGGCGTGACCTATGAACACCCGGTCGCCTTCGACGAGGACGGCAAGGCGCCGGAATGGGAAACGCGCGACTTCATCGTCGTGGCGACGACCCGGCCGGAAACGATGCTGGGCGACACAGGCGTGGCGGTGCATCCTGAGGACGAACGCTATGCCGGTCTGGTCGGCAAGTTCGTAACCCTGCCCATCGTCGGCCGTCGCATCCCCATCGTCGCCGACGATTACGCCGATCCGACCAAGGGCTCGGGCGCGGTCAAGATCACGCCTGCGCATGATTTCAACGACTTCGGCGTGGGCAAGCGCGCGGGTCTGCCGTCGCTGAACATTCTGGATGCGTTTGGCCGCGTCACCGACGCCGACACGCCGGACGTGCCCTCGGACTATGTGGGTCAGGACCGCTTCGCCGCGCGCAAGGCCATCGTCGCCCGCGCCGAGGAAGAGGGCTGGCTGCGCGAGATCGAGAAGACCAAACACGTCGTCCCGCACGGCGACCGCTCGGGCGTGGTAATCGAGCCGTGGCTGACGGACCAGTGGTACGTCGACGCCAAGGTCCTGGCCCAGCCTGCGCTGAAGGCGGTGGAGCAGGGCGATACGGTGTTTGAGCCGAAGTCGTACGAAAAGATCTATTTCGAATGGCTGCGCAATATCGAGCCCTGGTGCATTTCGCGCCAGCTCTGGTGGGGCCACCGCATCCCGGCCTGGTACGGCCCGAACGGCGAAATCTATGTCGCCGAAACGGAAGAGGACGCCCGCGAACAGGCGATGGCGGACTATGATTCCGAGGTCGCTCTGACCCAGGACGAGGACGTTCTGGATACCTGGTTCTCCTCGGCCCTGTGGCCGTTCTCGACCATGGGCTGGCCCGAGAAGACCGAGGATCTGGAGCGGTTCTATCCGACCAGCGATCTGGTAACGGCGGCGGACATCATCTTCTTCTGGGTCGCCCGGATGATGATGATGGGCCTGCACTTCATGGACGGCGAGGTTCCGTTCAAGCGGGTCATCATCAATGGTCTGGTCCGCGACGAGAAGGGCCAGAAGATGTCGAAGTCCAAGGGCAACGTCATCGACCCGCTGGGCATCATCGACGAGCTGGGCGCCGACCCCTTGCGCTTCACCATGGCCATCCTGTCGGGCACGCGCGACATCAAGCTGTCCAAGCAACGCATTGAGGGATACCGCAACTTCGGCACCAAGCTGTGGAACGCCGCGCGCTTCAGCCAGATGAACGAGGCGCGCCGCGTCGAAGGCTTTGATCCCGCGACCGTCGAGCAGACGATCAACCGCTGGATTCGCGGCGAACTGACCAAGGCCGAACGCGCCGTGTCCGACGCCATCGAAGGCGGGCGGTTCGACGATGCGGCGGGCGCGCTGTATCGCTTTGTCTGGAACGTCTTCTGCGACTGGTATCTGGAACTGGCCAAGCCAGTGTTCCAGGGATCGGACGAGGCCGCCAAGGCGGAGACGCGCGCCATGACGGCCTGGACGCTGGATCAGACGCTGAAGCTGTTGCATCCGGTCATGCCGTTCATCACCGAGGAGCTTTGGGCCGAACTGGGCAAGGAAGGTCCGGCGCGCGAGACCCTGCTGATCGGCGCCGAATGGCCCGTTCTGCCGGACGCCTTCATCGACGCTTCGGCACAGTCCGAGATCGGCTGGCTGGTCGATCTGATCGGTGAAATCCGGGGGCTGCGCGCCGAAATGAACGTACCGCCGTCGGCCAAGCCGCCGTTGGCCTTCGTTGCGCCCGATGCTGTTACGGCCGAGCGGATCGCCCGTCATCGCGACCTGATCCTGACCCTGGGCCGCGTGTCCGAGGTCGGTTCGGCCGATGCGGCGCCGACCGGCGCCGTGACCTTCGTGTCCGGCGCCTCGACCGTCGCCCTGTCGCTGGCGGGCGTCATCGACCTGACCGTTGAACGGGCGCGTCTGGAGAAGGAGATCGCCGCCTTCGACAGCGACATCGGCCATGTGAACAAGAAACTGGGCAATCCCAACTTCGTCTCGCGCGCCGCGCCGGACGTGGTGGAGGAACAGCGCGCCAAACTGGCCGAAGCCGAGGCTGGCAAGGCCAAGCTGCAGGCGGCCCTGGCCCGCCTCAGCGAGATCGGGTGAAATCCCGCATCGACCAGCTGCTCGTCTCGCGCGGGCTGTTCGACACCCGCGCCCGCGCCCGCGCCGCCATCGAGGCGGGGCGGGTCAGGGCGGATGGTCGCCTCGTCGCCAAGCCGTCCGAACAGATCGCCGAAGACGCCGATATCCAGGCCGAACCGGCCCATCGCTGGGTGGGGCGGGGCGCCTTGAAGCTGGATCACGCCCTGGCCCTGTGGCCGGTGGCGGTCGAGGGGCGCACGGTGCTGGACGTCGGGGCCTCCACCGGCGGCTTCACCGAGGTCTGTCTGAACCGCAGTGCAGTGCAAGTTTTCGCGGTCGATGTCGGAACGGGCCAGCTTCATCCAAAGGTCGCCGCCGACCCCCGCGTCGTGAACCTGGAGCGGACCGACGCCCGCGACCTGACCCCCGAACTGATCCCCGTGGCGCCGTCGCTGATCGTCTGCGACGCCAGCTTCATCAGCCTGTCCAAGGTTCTGCCCGCCGCCCTGGCTCTGGCCGGGCCGGGCGCGGACCTGATCACCTTGGTCAAACCCCAGTTCGAGGGCGATGGCCCCAGGTCGGTCGGCAAGAAGGGCGTGGTCAAGGATCCGGCCGCTCATGCCGCCGCTGTGCAGCGCGTACGTGATTGGCTGGAAGACCTGGGCTGGGCGGTTCAGGCCGTGACCGACAGCCCCATCACGGGCGGCGACGGCAATATCGAATTCCTGCTCTGGGCCGTGCGCCACTGATCCGACGCGCGTTTCCCCCAGAAGAGAAACCGCCGGAGGACTGATCCTCCGGCGGCTCCCGTCACATCGTCGATCGACAGGGGGGCTGAAAATTAATCGACGACGCGATAGCGGCCATACTGGTCGGGGCAGGTGCGGACGTAGCGCGTGTCCGTGCGACCATCGGGCAGACGGATCTGGCTTTCGGCCAGGCGGCATCCGTCGGAGTTGCGATAGGAGTCGACCGGCCGAGAGCGGTCGTCGTAGTAGCCGCCGCTGTCATAGGCGTAGTCCGAACGACGGTCGTAGTCGTCGTAGCGATAGCCCTGATCGCCCGTATAGCGGTTGTCATAGTAGCCGTAGGTCGGTTGGCTGTACCCCTGGTTGTAATAGCCGCTGGAGCCATAGCTGCTTTGATAGGTGCGGCAGGCGTCGGAGCTGGAACGGCCGACCTGAGAGCCAACCACGGCTCCGAGCACGCCGCCCAGAATGCTGCCCTCAGTGCGACGACCGCGCGCGGCCAACTGCGACCCGATAACGGCGCCCGCGCCGCCGCCGATCACCGCCCCGGCGCCCGTGCGGCCCTGACGCTCACGCGAGCAGGGGTCGTAGGAGGGGTAGCCGCGCCCGTAGTTATACGAAGGCGCATAGGCGCCGGTGCCGTAGTTCTGGCTGTAGCCATAGCCATAATAATTCTGAGCCGAAGCCGCCATCGGGGCGGCGGTGACGCCGAGCGCCAGGGCGGCTGCGGCGGCGAGCGAAGACTTGGAGAGACGCATTTTTCAACCCTTCCGAGGACCGAACGATTTCCGTCAACGGTTAACGGCAAGCCTCGTGTCTCGTTGCAGTCCGATTTAAGACAGCAAAGCTGAACGGCATTTGAGCGGTCTGTTCATCTTCGTTCATCTTTCAGGCGAGTGGACGGGCGTTGATCCTGGCGCGACTTGAGCGGTCTTTCGGCGGCGGCTAGAAGCCCTGCGATGGAGACTTTCACGATCGACCGCGTCGGCGGCCAGGGCGACGGCGTCGCCCGCACGCCCGCGGGCCCCGTGTTCGCCAGCCTGGCCTTGCCCGGTGAGACGGTGCGCGGCCAACTCGTGGACGGTCGGTTGGAAGGCGTGGAGATCGTCACCCCCAGCCCGGATCGGATTGCGCCGGTCTCGCCCCAGTACGGCGACTGCGGCGGCTGTTCGCTGCAGCATTGGGCCGAACAGCCCTATCTGAACTGGAAGCGCGATCAGGTCCGGCTGGCCTTGGCCCGCGAACGGATCGAGACGGAGGTCGAGGCGACCATCGCCACGCCGCCGGGCAGCCGCCGCCGCGTGGCCCTGCACGCCCGTCGCGATGCGGATGGCCGCGTCGTGCTGGGGTTCAAGGCGCGGCGGTCCTGGCGACTGGTCGAGGTCATGGCCTGTCCCGTGGCGGACGCCCGCATCGTTCAGGCCATTCCCGCCCTGACGCAGGTGGCGGCGGCCTTCTTCGAACATCCCAAATCCGCCCCGACGCTGCACGTCACCTGGACCCTTGCCGGGCTGGACGTCGATGTGACGGGGGTGGAGCGGCGATCGGGCGGCGGCCTGTCCGCCGACGCGCGCGCCCAGGCGGTTCAGGCCGCGCACCGGGCCGACCTGGCGCGACTGAGCCTGGCGGGCGAAACCCTGGTGATGGCGCGCCAGCCGATGGTGGCTTTCGGACCGGCGACGGTCGCCCTGCCGGCCGGCGGTTTCCTGCAGGCGGCGCCGCCGGCCGAACTGGCCATGACATCGCGCGCGGTCGCGGCGGTGAAGGGGGCCAAGAAGGTCGCGGACCTGTTCTGCGGGGCGGGAACCTTCACCTTCCCCCTGGCGACGGTCGCCCCGGTGATCGCCGCCGATGCGTCAAGGCCCGGCATCGACGCCCTGAAGTCCGCCGTGGGTTCGGCCAAGGGCATGAAGGCGATCACGGCAGAGGCGCGCGATCTGTTCCGCCGCCCGATGACGCCCTATGACCTGAAGGGGTGCGACGCCATCGTGTTCGACCCGCCCCGCGCCGGCGCCGTCGAACAGACAGCCCAGATCGCCACGACCAAGGCGGCCGTCGTCGTGGGGGTGTCGTGCAATCCCCAGACCTTCGCGCGCGACGCCCGCGTCCTGATCGACGCCGGGTTCCGGCTGGAGACGGTCACGCCCATCGACCAGTTCCTGTGGTCCGCCCACGTTGAACTGGTCGGCGTTTTCACCCGATAGGACGATCATGACCGAGATGACCGACGACCTTGTAGAGGAAGATGGCGGCGGCTTCGACGCCGACGACTGGGGACGGTTGAAGGCCTTCACCGGGGCGGTCGCGACGCTGGAGGACGTGCAGGCGCGCCGCGCCATCTTTGCGCTGGGCGACACCGACGATCCACGCCCCATCGCCATGGACCTGCCGCAGCCGGTGATCTGGTGGGACGAGGACGGCGAACAGGCGGCCGTCGCGGTCCAGGCCGAAAGCCACCTGGGCGCCGACGGTGAAGAGATGGAGGTCTTGGGCCTGATCCTGCCGGACGGGGAGGGGGCGGTGGCCCTGATGGAGGATGTCGATCTGGTCGACGACAGCGATCCCACCTGGCGCGATCTGGTGACCCGCGCCATCGATCTCTCGGACGCCGACGACCACGGCTAGGCGATATTCGGCCCTAAACCGTCAGTCCGGGGCGTCCGTAGGACGAACCTGGAATCAGCGGGGCACGCTACGGCGCTGAACGTGTCGAGCAACGACTCTGTAGTCCTATTGAACCTAGTTCAAAGCGGCCGCGACCCGACCGGCGAAGTCGGGCTGGTCGGGAATGTCGCCATGGTCGGCGCGCGGGAAGACCAGGCGCCGGACATCCACACCGCGCGCCTCCAAATCCCTGGCCAGGTTGCGGCTCAGCGCGGGCGGCAGGGTCTGGTCGCGCCCGGCCTCCAGCACCACGACCCGCCCCAGATAGCCGTCCAGCGTGGCCGGCACGTCGATGGCGGCCAGGGTGTCGGCCATCTGGACGCGGATCAGGGGCCGCCACAGCCCCAGCATCTGGTCCACGGCCGCGCGGTCGGTCGGCGTCGTGGCCTCCAGCACGACGGCGTCGGCGCGAATGAGGCGTGCGGCATCCGCGCACACCGGACCGCCCAGCGAGTGGCCCCAGGCGATCAGCCGGCGTCCCTCCGCATCAGCCTGGGCGCGGGCGCTGGCCGCGATGACCTCTCCGGCGGCGCGGTAGCTGGCGAAATCGGCTTGACCCGGCGTGTCGCCCGATCCGGGATAGTCGAACATCAGCACGTCGCCGAACGGCGCAAGTTCGCGCGAGACCGCCGCCCCGTTGACGCCGCGCCGAAACAGGTTGCCGCCGCAGTACAGAATCAAGGGCGCATCCGGCCGGCCGGTCCTGACCCGCGTCGCGGCGACCGCCCCGCCGGAATAGGGCAGGGACAGGGTCTCGCCGCCCGCCACCGCGGGGCCGGGCGTCAGAACCATCTTCTCGGCCCTCACACGCGCGTCAGGATAGAAGAACTGGCCCTCGGGCACCTCCACGGTGACGCAGCCGGCAAGAAGAGCGGCCGTGCCGACGAGCGTCGATAGACGTTTGATCATGCCATTCCCCAAGGACGAGGGACGCTAAACCCAAGCGTGGCCTTTAGGCAATCCTGACTTCGGGGGCGGCCTGCGGCAGGTCGAACAAATCCATCTGCGGGCGGGCGTCGGCGGGCACACGGAACTGCGTCTCGTCCAGCAGACGGTGAGGCGTATCCAGACCATAGCGTTTGACCGCCGCCTTGAAGCGCGCGCCGATCAGTTCGGCGACCGGGCCCGTGCCCTTCATCCGCTGAGACCAGTCGGCGTCATAATCCTTTCCGCCCCGCGTCTGCCGGATCAGCGACATGACCCGCGCGGCCCGATCCGGGCGGGCGTCGGCCAGCCATTCGCGGAACAGATCCTTGATCTCGAGCGGGAGGCGCAGCGTCACATACATGGCGCGCGTCGCGCCCGCCTTGGCGGCAGCTTCGAGAATCGATTCCAATTCGTGGTCGTTCAGGCCGGGAATGACCGGAGCGAACCCCACGCCGACCGGACAGCCCGCCTCGGCCAATCTGGAAATGGCCTCCAGCCGTTTGGCGGGGGTGGAGGCGCGCGGCTCCATCGCGCGGGCCAGTCCGCGATCCAGGGTGGTGATGGAGACGAAGGCCGAGGCCAGGCCCGCCTTGCCCATCGGTCCCAGGATGTCGGCGTCGCGCCCGATCAGCACCGACTTGGTGATGATGCTGAACGGATGGTTGAACCGCTGCATCACCTCCAGGATCGAACGGGTCGATCCCAGTTCACGCTCGATCGGCTGATAGGGGTCTGTGTTGCCGCCTATGTGGATTCGCTTGCATCGGTATCGGGGTGCGAGGAAGGCCTGTTCCAGCAGACGTGCGGCCTGGGGCTTGAAGAAGATGCGGCTCTCGAAATCCAGGCCCGGGGATAGGCCCATCCAGGCATGGGACGGACGGGCGTAACAGTAGATGCAGCCATGTTCGCAACCTTTGTACGGGTTGATGGAGCGGTCGAATCCGATGTCCGGGCTGTCGTTCCGGGCGATGATCGTGCGAGCGTGTTCCGGCGTGAGGGTGGTGCGCAGGGGCGCGGCCTCGGCGTCGTCGCGCGTCCAGCCGTCGTCGAACGACAGGTGCTGCTCAGGTTCGTAGCGGCCGGTGGCATTCGAACGCGCGCCTCTTCCCTTGGCGGTTTCCATGGGAAGGATGATGCTTCATCAATCGGAACAAAGCAAGAACATTTGTCCCTGCTCGTTCGTATGGATCAGTCGGGGCCGATGACCATGCAGGTCACGCGCCGTTCGGCCAGGGCCTCGCAGGCGCCCTTGGCGGCCGTCTCCGTCAGGCCGGTGAAGCGCGAACGATACCAGTCGCCGGCGGTCTGGACGTTGCGCTCGGCGCTGGCGAACTGGGCGCGGAAGCGACGATTCAGCTCAGTCAGCCAGTCGTTGGCGACTTTCTCGTCGCGAAAGGCGCCGACCTGAACGGCCCAGCGTCCGGCGGGCGCGCGGGCGGCCGTGCGCGCCGATTCCCGTGCAGGCGCCGGGGGCGTGGCGCGACGCGGCGTGGTCGAAGGGGCGATGGTCGCGCTCGCCGGCGCGCCGTTCAAGGAGGCGGTGACGTTATGCGGCGCGCGCGCATTCGTCGCGGCGGCCTGACCGGCGGCCTGGACGGTCGCCGCCGCGCGCTGGCTGGCCGCGCGTTCGGACGGCGCCGGCGTTACGCGGGTCGGCGGAACGGCCGGCGCTGGGGCGGCCGTATAGGCGACGGCGGTGGAGCCTGGGGCCTCGCCATCCTCGTCGTCGCGGATCGAGGCGTAAGCGATGGGCGCGTCGCCGGTCGCGGACTCCCCGCCCACGCCGAAGCCGCGCTGCTCGAAGAATGTCTGGGCGACCTGGATCCGTTCGCCCTGCGCCCGCCGGCGCTCGACCTCGAATCCGGTGTCCATCAGTTCGGCGACATGGGCGTTGCGGCTGGCCGTCGAACGACCGCCCAGGACGATGGTGATGAGGCGACGCCCGTCGCGCACCGCCGAGGCCGCCAGATTGTAGCCCGAGGCGTTGGTGTAGCCGGTCTTCATCCCGTCATAGCCGCGTCCCGTCGGCAGCAGGCCGTTGGTGTTGCGATAGTTGCGGCCGTTATAGGCCCAGTCGTGCAGACCGAAGTAGCTGTAATACTGAGGGAAGTCGCGCATGATGGCCCGCGCCAGGATGGCTTGGTCACGCGCCGAGGTCAGCTGGCGCGCATCGGGCAGGCCGTTGGCGGTGACATAGCGGGTCTGGGTCATGCCCAGCTGTTCCGCCTTCATCGTCATCATATTGGTGAAGCGCGCCTCGGACCCGCCGATATGCTCCCCGATGGCCAAGGCCATGTCGTTGGCCGATCGGACGGCGGTGGCGCGCATGGCGTTGTCCAGGGTGATGGTCTGACCCGCCGCCAGACCCAGTTTCGATGGCGGCTGGGATGCAGCGCGCGGCGAGATGGTCAATACGTCGTTCAGGTTCGCCTTGCCCTGCGACAGCGCTTCGAACGTCAGATACAGGGTCATCATCTTGGTCAGGGACGCCGGGTAGCGACGGCTGTCGGCATGACGCGCGAACAGCACCTCTCCGGTCGCCGCATCGATCACGATGGCGGCATAGCGACTGCTTTCCTGAGACTGGGCCACGATCGGGCGGACATTGACGCCCAGCACCAGCGAGGCGGCCAGGAGGGCGAAAAGGCCGCGGCGGAGGAAGGCGATCATGGGTGATACAACCCTTTGGTAATCAAGCCCTTGGCGAGCAGGGTGCGGCAGGCCCCCCGGCCGACGCGACGAAAGGGTTAGCATAGGAACCTGGGGTTTCATGGTGGTTAACCGCCCGTCAACGCGAATTTGAACCGTCTATCGGGGTTATGCCTATCAGCTTATCGGCGATCACATTGTGCAGCGCACAATGCGGCCTTGCATTCCTTTCGCACTTGCAGCATATTGTGGTTCTGCGAGGGTTCGCCTCGCGTCAGATTTTCCGCACCGCCGCCCCCGGGCGGGCAAACACCGGAGAGACGATCATGGCCGACGC
This sequence comes from Brevundimonas sp. EYE_349, assembly GCF_023147505.1. Taxonomy (GTDB): domain Bacteria; phylum Pseudomonadota; class Alphaproteobacteria; order Caulobacterales; family Caulobacteraceae; genus Brevundimonas. Next base: position 279,075 of record NZ_JAHXPB010000004.1, read on the forward strand.
CGCCGAGACGATGAAGAAGACCGCCGATCAAGCCGCCGCCGCCACCGCTTCGGCCGGCGCCAGGGTCAAGGCCCAGGCCGAGACCCTGCAGGCCGCCGGAACCCAGGCCTTCCGCGAAGGCATCGACAAGTCGGTCGCCTCGCTGGGCGAGCTGAACGCCCACGGCAAGAAGAACCTGGACGCCATGGTCGAGTCGGCCACCGTCGCCCAAAAGGGCGCCGAGGCCCTGTCGCAACAGGCTCTGGGCTTCGCCAAGACCTCCTGGGAAGACGGCGTCGCCGCCTCCAAGGAACTGTCGACCGCCCGCTCGGTGCAGGAGTTCTTCGAACTGCAGACCGCCTGGGCCAAGAAGTCCATGGAACGCTACGTCGCCGAAATGACCAAGACGAACGAGATCGTCGCCGCCACGGTCAAGGACAGCCTGAAGCCGCTCAACGAGCGCGTCACCGCCTCGGTCGAAAGCTTCCAGGCCGCACGCTAAGTCGCAGCGACCCTGTAGATCGAAAAGGCCCCGGAGTTCGCTCCGGGGCCTTTTTTCGTTCGGCATCCGTGATTTGCCATTCACGCAATCCGTGACTGGACGCCGCTTCAAATCAGGCCATCATTCCCTATCTGTTAGCCAAGACGACTCCCCGATTACGGAACACGAATGCCCATACAAAGGCCCGGCGAGACGGGCGGCGGTCAAGGAACCGCCGTCGTCACCGAAACCAAGCCGAAACTTCAGAAGCCCTCGCTGTATCGGGTGCTGATCCTGAACGACGATTATTCGCCGATGGAGTTCGTCGTCTATGTGCTGGAGCGGTTCTTCCAGAAGAGCCGCGAGGAAGCGACCCGCATCATGCTGCATGTGCACCAGCATGGCGTGGGGGTCTGCGGCGTCTTCACCTATGAGGTCGCCGAGACCAAGGTCGCGCAGGTCATCGAGACGGCGCGTCGCCACCAGCACCCTCTGCAATGCACGATGGAAAAGGACTGAGAGGAGCCTCCCGATGCCTTCATTTTCCCGTCCTCTCGAAGAAACCCTGCACCGCGCGGTGGGATACGCCAATGCGCGCAGGCATGAATACGCCACGCTGGAGCATCTGCTGCTGGCGCTGATCGACGACCCGGATGCGTCCGGCGTCATGGGCGCCTGCAATGTCGATCTGAACGCGCTCAAGGCGGCCCTGACCCTCTATGTCGACAACGACCTGGCCGCCCTGGCCACGGCCGATGGCGAGGACGCAAAGCCGACCGCCGGCTTCCAGCGCGTGATCCAGCGCGCGGTGATCCACGTCCAGTCGTCGGGCCGCGAAGAGGTGTCCGGCGCGAACGTGCTGGTCGCCATCTTCTCCGAGCGGGAAAGCCACGCCGCCTATTTCCTGCAGGAGCAGGACATGACGCGCTATGACGCGGTCAACTTCATCGCCCACGGCATCGCCAAGAAGGCCGGCGCCTCCGAGGCCAAACCTGCCAAGGGGGCCTCGCCCGAAGAGGCCGAGGACCAGTCGGCCGTCAAACAGGGCGGCGAGGCGCTGGAAGCCTATTGCGTCGACCTCAACGAGAAGTCGCGTCAGGGCAAGGTCGATCCGCTGATCGGTCGCCAGGCCGAGGTCGAACGCTCGATCCAGATCCTGTGCCGCCGGACCAAGAACAATCCGCTGCTGGTCGGCGATCCTGGCGTCGGCAAGACCGCCATCGCCGAAGGCCTGGCCCGCAAGATCGTCAACGGCGAGGTGCCGGACGTCCTGAAGGACGCCACCATCTATTCGCTCGACATGGGCGCGCTGCTGGCCGGCACTCGCTATCGCGGCGACTTCGAGGAGCGGCTTAAGCAGGTCGTCAAGGAGCTGGAGAACCACGAGAACGCGGTCCTGTTCATCGACGAGATCCACACGGTGATCGGCGCGGGCGCGACCTCGGGCGGGGCGATGGATGCGTCCAACCTGCTGAAGCCGGCCCTGGCGTCGGGCACGCTGCGCTGCATGGGGTCAACGACCTACAAGGAGTATCGCCAGCACTTCGAGAAGGACCGCGCCCTGGTGCGTCGCTTCCAGAAGATCGACGTCAACGAGCCGACGGTCGAGGATACGGTGAAGATCTTGAAGGGTCTGAAGACCTATTACGAGCAGCACCACAAGGTCCGCTACACTGACAGCGCGATCCGCACGGCGGTCGAGCTGTCGGCCCGCTACATGACCGACCGCAAACTGCCGGACAAGGCGATCGACGTGATCGACGAGGCGGGCGCCGGCCAGATGCTGCTGACCGAATCCAAGCGCAAGAAGGTCATCGGCCAGAAGGAGGTCGAGGCCGTCATCGCCAAGATGGCCCGCATCCCCGCCAAGTCGGTGTCCAAGTCCGACACCGAAAGCCTGCGCGAGCTGGAGACCGATCTGAAGCGCGTCGTCTTCGGTCAGGAACAGGCCATCGAACAGGTTTCGGCGGCGATGAAGCTGGCGCGGGCGGGTCTGCGCGACCCGAACAAGCCGATCGGCAGCTTCCTGTTCAGCGGCCCGACCGGCGTGGGCAAGACCGAGGTGGCCAAGCAACTCGCCGCCACTTTGGGCATCGAGATGCAGCGGTTCGACATGTCCGAATATATGGAGCGTCACACGGTCAGCCGCCTGATCGGCGCGCCTCCGGGCTATGTCGGTCATGACCAGGGCGGCCTGCTGACGGACGCCGTGGACCAGCATCCGCACGCCGTCATCCTGCTGGATGAGATCGAGAAGGCGCACCCGGACGTCTACAACATCCTGCTGCAGGTGATGGACAACGGGATGCTGACCGATGCGGTCGGCAAGAAGGTCGATTTCAGGAACGTCATCTTGATCATGACCACCAACGCCGGCGCCGCCGACAACGCTCGCGCCTCCATCGGCTTCGGTCGGGGCAAGGTCGAGGGCGAGGACGACAAGGCCATCCAGCGCCTATTCGCGCCGGAGTTCAGGAACCGCCTGGACGCGATCGTGGCCTTCAAGTCGCTGGGCGCCGATACGATCCGCTCGGTGGTGACCAAGTTCGTGCTGCAGCTGGAAGCCCAGCTGGCGGACCGCAACATCACCATCGAACTGACTGACGAGGCCGCCGACTGGCTGGCCAAGAACGGCTTCGACGAACTGTACGGCGCTCGTCCGCTGGCGCGGGTCATCCAGGACTCGATCAAGAAGCCGCTGGCCGACGACATCCTGTTCGGCCGCCTGACGCGCGGCGGACACGTCAAGGTCCAGCTCAAAGACGGCAAGATCGACTTCGACATCGCCAGCCCCTCGGGCGCCCCGGCGAAGTCTGAGGAGGAAGAAGAAACGGCCTGATCGCCAGCAGGCAACGAAAGGACAGGCCCGGACGTCGCCGTCCGGGCTTTTTTTGTTTCCCAGATTGTTGTGGAACTTGGTGGGTGGGGGTGGGGGGTGTGCAATGAACCTGAAGGTCGTGAGGGCCTTGATCGTGGCAGCGTCGGTCTTGGCCGTTCTTGTCATCGTCATAGCCGTCTGGTTTCAGGGTTTCCGATTTAATGGCGACGTGATCTTCCTGGTCATCTTCGCGATCTGCCTTTTGGCGGCAGACCGGACCTACGACTGGGTTTCGAAGCGATCTCCCAGCCGCATAGGCGCCTATTCGTCGGCGGCGACAGTCCTGATGATCTGCGCCTTCGTGTCTGCGGAGTTGATGATTCGTCTGAATATCGACAACCGCGCCTCGATCTATCGATGGATGGCCGGCTTGGGGCTGGTGACGACTGTCGCCTGGGTGGCTTTCGATCTGATGTGGCGGGGAAGGCTTGATTCGTCCGACAGGTGGATCAAGCCCACGGCCATTGCAGCAGCGATCTTGGTGGTTTTTGCGTCGCTCTGGGCGGGTTTCACCGTCCCGGTCGTCAGGGTAGGCCGTGTCACGGCTGATGACTGCGCCTTGATGGCTCAGGCTTTGAAGGAATTTTCGCCGGAGGGCGTGGCCGGCGGCATGCGTCTGGAGGCGAAGGCGAACTGCGATTGGCGCTCTTTTGGACTTCCTGAGCCGGGCGTCGATCAGGGGTATCCTATCGGAGATTTTCACCCGTGGTTTTCTGTCGAACCCCCGACCTATTCGCTGTTCAGAACACGCGCAGCGCTGTCGGTCGGTCAGGAGTGGATCATGCTGGGCGGCGGGGGCCAGACCTGCTTCTATACTCGAACGCTCAAGGGATGGCGAAATAGCCGCTGCGAAGAGAGCTGGATCAGCTGACCGCTAGGCCTGTTTGAACGGCGACAATTCGGCCGTCATCGCGACCCTCTGTTCCTCGACCGCCGGACCTTCGCGCTCCAGATAGCGGGCGACGGGGTCGCGCAGGGCGGGGTCGGCGATGAAATGGGCGGAATAGACGGGGGAGGGCAGATAGCCGCGCGCGATCTTGTGTTCGCCTTGCGCGCCCGCCTCGACGCGGGACAGGCCCCGTGAAATGGCGAAGTCGATGGCCTGATAGTAGCACAGCTCGAAATGCAGGAAGGGCACGTCCTCAAGCGCTCCCCACTGACGGCCATAGAGGGCGTCGCGACCGATGAAGTTCAGGGCGCCGGCGATGGGCGCGCCGTCGCGAAACGCCATGACCAGGGCGATCCGGTCGGCCATCGTCGCCCCGATGCGGTCGAAGAAGTCGCGCGTCAGATAGGGCCGACCCCATTTTCGCGAGCCGGTGTCCATATAGAAGGCGAAGAAGGCGTCCCAATGGGCAGGTTCGATCTGGGCGCCGGTCAGGATGCGGATATCGAGACACGCCTGGGCCTCGCGCCGCTCGCGCCGGATCGACTTGCGGCGATTGGACGACAGGGCGGCCAGGAAGTCGTCGAAGGTTTGATAGCCCTCGTTGCGCCAGATGAACTGGATGTCCTGGCGCGGCAGCAGGCCGGCTTGGGTCATGGCCTCCCACTCCGGCGCGGTGGGGAAGTTGACGTGCAGGGACGAGACGCCCAGCCTTTCCACCAGCGTCAGGGCGCCTTGCAGCAGGGCCTGGCGCACGGTCGCGGCGTCGGCGTCCGGGTGGTTCAGGAAGCGCGGTCCGGTCGCGGGCGTGAACGGCACGGCGCACAGCAGCTTGGGATAGTAACGGCCGCCGGCCCGCTCATAGGCGTCGGCCCAGCTGTGGTCGAAGACATATTCGCCCTGGCTGTCGCCCTTCAGATAGAGGGGCGTCACGCCCAGCACCGCGTTGTCGCCATCGCGCAGCGCCAGATGTCGCGGGGCCCAGCCCTGGCGCGGCGTGGCGCTGTCGGACGCCTCGCAGGCGTGCAGGAAGTCGTAGGACACGAAAGGATCGCCGGTCGGACGCGCGCAGGCGTCCCAGGCCTCGCGGCCGATGTCGGCGATCCCGTCGTGAACCGAGATTTGAAAGATCAGCGGATCTCCACGATCGCGTCGATCTCGACAGCGAAGCCCAGCGGCAGCTTATAGACCCCCACGGCCGAACGAGCGTGTTTGCCGGCCTCGCCAAAGACCTGGACCATCAGGTCCGAGCAGCCGTTGATGACGGCGGGGATGGCTTCGAACTCAGGACCCGCCTGCACGAAGGCGCCCAGTTTGACGATGCGGACGACGCGCTCCAGGTCGCCATCGACGGCGGCCTTGATCTGGGCGATCAGGTTGATGCCGCACAGGCGGGCGGCCACGACAGCCTGTTCCGGGGTCACATCGACGCCGACCGTGCCCTTGATCCCGCCATTGGCGTCGTTCGACAGCTGGCCCGAAATGGTGATCTGGTTGCCGGAGCGGACGAAGGACACATAGCTGGCGACCGGCTTGGCCGGTTCCGGAAGGGTAATGCCGAGTTCGGCGATGCGGGCTTCAACGGTCATGGGGGCTCCTTTTATCTGGTCGCGGGTTTAGCGTGCGGCAAGGGCGGCGTCACCCGTTCGGCGGGCTTTAAAGGTTCGCCAACTGCTGTGTGCGACGTTGGCGAACATGGATATGCACCTGACGCCCGATGTCGCCGCCTTCCAGGCCGTGCTGGACAGGCTCTCTCCCGAGGACCACGCCCGTGTGGACGCGGCCTTGGCGCCCGCCGCCGCCAAGGCCGCGGAGGCCGCGCCGCACTGGGATTTCGAGGCGCCAGCCAAGGCGGTCGATCAGGTGCTGGGGGCGGATGCGTCCAACGACGTGCGACGCGGGCTGGTGGCGGCGTGGACGCTGCAACTGCCCGACCGTGTGCGGACGATGAGCCTGCCTGCCGAGGTGATGGCCCTCTATCCGTATTGGGTCGACCAGTTGGCGGCCTTCCTTAGCAAGGCCGAGGGCGATTATGAGTTCGATCACTGGTCCAAGGATGTGCGGTTCTCGCTGGCGCTCAGCGTGCCTGCGGCCAAAAGTCAGGTGATCGACCTGAGCTCGCCGGTTGGGCCGGGCCAGATCATCACCCATGTGCGCCAGGGCTGGGGTCTGAAGCCGCTGTTCCGATATCTTGCGGCGGGGGCGAAGAGGGAGGCGTGGCTGGAGGTGCATACCGAAAGCCGCTGGCTGCGCGGCTTCAACGAGGAGGGCTGGAATGCGGCCTGGGCCACGGCGGCCGAACTGTGCCGCGCGCGCCCCGAACTCGCGGGCATGATCGGCTCCAGCTGGTTCTACGATCCGCCCCTGACCGAGATCAGCCCGCGTCTGGCCCACCTGCGACTGAACCCTCTGAACGGCGGCGCCTTCATGGTGCATCAGGGCCCGGCGCCGATCCACACCGAACGGGCAGGTACAGCTTCGCCGTCGAGGAAGGCGCTGATCGACAGTGGCGAATACACCGCGCGGTCGTGGTTGATGATCTGGCCGAGGAAAGAGCTGATCGCCTGGGCGGATCGGCGCAAGGCCGGAGGCGTCGCCTGACCCTGAAGCCACGACGCCCCAAGGTCCTGTCGGCCAATCTCTGGCTTATCGGCCCGCTGTTCGTCGGCGTCCTGCTGAACGCCGTCATAAGGCCGGTGATGGCCGACCGATTAGGGGGTGAACAGGTCGTGACCGGGGCCGGCGTGCGGGGCCGAGACGTGCATTGGGTGTTCGATGCGCCGACCCAAGGCGAACACCCGCTGGCCACGGTGTTTCTGGGATGGTCACACGGCCAGATTGCCTTGGTCGCGCTGGCGGCCGCTGTGGTGCTCGGACTGGGGGAATGGTCCATCGGGCTGTTGAGAAGGCGAGGAAAAGGCTGACCGGCCTGCGGCGCGGCCTCAGTTCAGCGATTCAGGTCGTCGCCAGCCGCCATGCCGCCGCAACCGGCTGAATGTCCAGGTTTGCCGCCTTGGCCAGGCGGATCAGACGATCGATGTCCTCTAGCCGGCATCCATAGGGCGTCGGGGCGTCGCTGACGTCATGGCCATAGGCGATCAGCCAACTCTTTGACTCCGCCGTCTGCTCTATCAGTTTCTCCAGATCATAGCCCGGCAGGCGGCGGCTCTCGAGACCGATGGCCTGCAACAGATTACGGTCCGCAGTTCCTGTGTTGACGCCATCGCGCACCCCGCGTCCGCACAGGAACCGGCGGTCGATCACTGGCTTGGCCGTCCGCGCGCAGTCGCCGAACGGATAGGCGAAGGTCTGCATTTCATAACCATTCAGCCGCTCGGCCACCCAGGCGGCGTTGCGCGCCAGGCTGGCGTCCAGTTCGGCCGGCGACAGGGTCAGGGTCGAGACGTGTTCGTAGGTATGGCAGCCGACCTCATGCCCCGCCGCGTGCAGGGCCTGCAGATGCTCGACCTCGAACTGAGGCAGGTCCAGGTTCCGCCCGCCCGCCAGACCGCCGCACACATAATAGGTCGCCTTGACGCCATGCTGGGCCAGAATGGGTCCGGCCTCTGTCCAGGCGCTGGCGGGGATGTCATCGAACGACAGGCTCAGAACCCCGCGCGCCGGTCGGATATCGACGGGGCGGACGTCCAGATAGCGGCCGGCGCGGCGGCGCATCTTGTCGATGAAGGCTCTCATGACCGGCCTTATCCCACAGCCGCCTTAAGGTCGGGTTTCAGACGGTGACAGGTTGCGCCGTTACGCCGCGCACGCCGAAGACGCGGCGATAGCGTTCGATCTCGGCCGGATCGCCCACGGCTTTTTCAGGATTGTCCGACAGTTTGACAGCGGGTCGCCCCCCGGCCTCGGCCACCTTGCAGACCAGAGAAATAGGCTCCAGTTCAGGCGCGAAGGCGGGCGAGCAGTCGCGGAAGTCATTGGTCAGATTGGTGCCCCAGCCGAAGCTGAGACGGGCGCGACCGTGGAAGTGCGCGTGGGTCGCCTCGATGCTGTCGATGTCCATGCCGTCCGAGAAGATCAGCAGCTTCTCCTTCGGATCGCGCCCATGCGCTGTCCACCAGCCGATCAACCGCTCGCCGGCGGGAATGGGCGGGGCGGAATCGGGACGGAAGCCGGTCCAGTCGGCCACCCATTCCGGCGCCTGATCCAGAAAGGCCTCGGTGCCGAAGGCGTCGGGCAGGACGATCAGCAGATTGCCCGCATAATGTCTGCGCCACTCGTCCAGCACGGCGTAAGGGACCTGGGCCAAGGCCGCGTCGTCGGGCGCCAGGGCGGCCAGCACCATCGGCAGCTCGTGGCCATTGGTGCCGATGGCCTCCAGATCGTTCTCCATGGCGTGCAGCACGTTCGATGTGCCGATGAAGGACCGGCCCAGACCCTCCTTCAGGGCCTGAATGCACCAGCGTTGCCACAGGAAACCGTGCCGTCGCCGGGTGCCGAAGTCCGAAAGGGCAAGATCGGGCAGGAGCCGCAACCGCTCCACCTTGGACCAAAGCCGGGTCTTGGCGCGCGAATACAGGATGTCCAGTTCGAAGCGACCCAGCCGCTGCATCCCGACCCGGCAGCGCAACTCGTTCAGGATGGCCAGCGCCGGGATTTCCCACAGCGTCACCTCGGCCCAGGCGCCGGAGAAGGTCAGCACATACTGACCATCCTGAACCGACAGATCGTATTCCGGCAATTGGTAGTCGGTCAGCCATGCGATGAAATCCGGCGAGAAGATCTGCTTCACCCCATAGAAGCTGTTGCCCGCCAGCCAGACCAACTCCTTGTTGGTGAAGCGCAGGGTGCGGGCGTGATCCAACTGTTCGCGCAGGGCCGCGATGTCGACTTCTTCGGCCAGACGCACGGTCTTGGTGCGGTTGATGACCTGGAAGGTGACCGGCCCGTCGCGATGCTCGCGCCAGATCATCTGCAGCATCAGCAGCTTGTAGAAGTCGGTGTCCAGCAGGCTGCGGACGATCGGGTCCAGGCGAAAGCCGTGGTCATAGGCGCGTTTGGCGAGATCCATGACGGCATTTGAGCCGATGGGACCGGGGAGTGCACGTTTTTTCCGCCTCTTCCTCCGTCATCCTCGGGCTTGACCCGAGGATCGGATGTTGGACGGACTGTGCGTCAGTTCGGGCGCAATGCGGCGGAAACCCCGGTCCTCGGGTCAAGCCCGAGAATGACGAGGCGGGGATCTCTTCACCCCTTCAGCGCCCGCCCCGCCACCACGGCGTCCTTGCCGAACTTCTCACGCAGCACGTCGATGGCGCGTTCGGTCTTCAGGGCGCGGGTCTCGGGTGTCTGGAACAGGCCGGCGGGCGCGTCCTCCGCGTCCTGAACATCGGCCATGCCGATGCCGATCAGGCGATAGGGGCGGCCCAGTTCCGGTTTCAACAGGTCCCGCCCGGCGGCGAACAGGGCGCGCGCGGTCTGGACCGGATCGGGCAGGGTGATGCGGCGGGTCACGATCTTGAAATCCGCGCGCCGCAGCTTCAGCACCAGGACACGACTGGCCACCCCGTCGCGGCGGGCCTTGGACGCCAGCTTCTCGCACAGCGGCCACAGCTCGGCCTCCAGCGCCTCGGCCGACGTCAGGTCTTCGTTGAAGGTGGTCTCGGCGCTCATCCCCTTGCGGTCCCGCTCGGGGTTCACGGCGCGGGCGTCGCGGGCGTAGGCCAGGTCGTGCAGGCGCAAACCCGATTCGCCGTAGCGTTTGACCAGATCGCGCACGTCCGCCCGCGCCAGGTCGCCGATGGTGGAATAGCCGTCGCTGCGCAACGCCTTGCCGAACACCGGGCCGACGCCGGGCAGGGCGGTGACGGGGCGGGGCGCCAGCAGGCTTTGCGCATTCGCCGTCCCCACGACGGAGAAGCCGCGCGGCTTATCCATCTCCGACGCCATCTTGGCCAGGAAGCGGTTGGGCGCCAGGCCGATGGACACGGTCAGGCCGGTCGCCTCCTCAATCCGCTTCTGAAACCGGATCAACTGCAGCGCGGGCGGCCCGCCGTTCAGTCGTTCGGTTCCCGACAGATCGACCCAGGCCTCGTCCAGCGACAGCGGCTGGATCAGCGGCGTCAGTTGTCCCAAGGCGCCCAGGATACGTTGGGATTCGAAGACGTATTTCGTGAAGTCGGGCCGGATGACCACGGCCTCCGGGCAGGCCTTCAGCGCCTTGAACATCGGCATGGCCGAGCCGACGCCGTACTGGCGCGCGACATAGCAGGCGGTGGACACAACGCCGCGCTTGCCTCCGCCGACGATAACCGGCTTGTCACGCAGTTCCGGCCGGTCGCGCTTCTCGACCGAGGCGTAGAAGGCGTCGCAATCCATGTGGGCGATGGACAGCTGGTCCAGTTCGGGATCGGCGACAATCCGTCGCGATCCGCACGCCGGACATCGGCCATCCGGCGGCCCGGCGGGGTCTTCGCCGGTCCAAAGGCAGTCGCGACATATGGCCTTCATGGCCACGCTTAAGGTCTCCGTAAGTTTGGCTTCACCCCAACTTAAGACTGCCCGCCTACGAATGCGACCAACGAGGCGTCCCGCGTCAGAGGGGCGCGCAGGTCAGGTGATGATGTCCAAGAAAGTCCTCATCGTCGAGGATAACGAGCTGAACATGAAGCTGTTTCATGATCTGCTCGATTCCCAGGGCTATGAGACCCTGCAGACCCGTGAAGGGCTGCAGGCGCTCGCCCTGGCCCGCGCCCATCACCCCGACCTGATCCTGATGGACATCCAGCTGCCGGAAATCTCGGGGCTGGAAGTCACCAAATGGCTGAAGGACGACGAGGAACTGAACCACATCCCCGTCATCGCCGTGACCGCCTTCGCTATGAAGGGCGATGAGGAGCGGATCCGCCAGGGCGGCTGCGAGGCCTATATCTCCAAGCCGATCTCGGTCATGCATTTCCTCGACACAATCCGGCAGCACCTGGGATGAGCGCGCGCATCCTCGTGGTCGACGACGTGGACGTGAACGTCCGCCTGCTGGAAGCCAAGCTGACGGTTGAATATTACGACGCCCTGACCTGCAACGACGGGGTCACGGCCTTGGCTCTGGCGGCTGAGCATCAGCCGGACCTGATCCTGCTGGACGTCATGATGCCCGGCATGGACGGGTTCGAGACCTGCCGACGGCTGAAGGCTGAGGCTGCGACCCGCCACATCCCGGTCGTGCTGGTCACCGCCCTGGACGGGCGTCAGGACCGTATTCGCGGGCTGGAGGCGGGCGCCGACGACTTCCTGACCAAACCCATCGACGACGTGATCCTGTTCGCGCGGGTCAAGTCGCTGACCCGGCTGAAACAGGTGATGGACGAACTGCGCGAGCGCGAGGAAAGCGGCCGGCGCCTGGGCGTCGATTCTGACGGAGCGACCCGGCTGCGCAGCGAGGGCGGCCGCGTGCTGATCGTGGACGATGACCTGCGACAGGCCGAGAAGATCGCACATGAACTGGGTTCGGAACACCGCGTCACCATCGAATCCAACCCGGATGCGGCCCTGGCGGCGGCGCGCGGCGTGTTGGACCTGATCATCGTCAATGTGGCGGCGACCAGCTTCGACGGTCTGCGGATCGTGGCCCAGGCCAAGTCGGGCGACGCCCGCCGAGCGCCGATCCTGGCCATAGTCGATGCAGCCGAACGGCCGCGCATGGTCAAGGCGTTGGAGCTGGGCGCCGCCGACATCCTGCCGCGCCCAATCGACACCGAGGAACTGTCGGCGCGGGTCCGCACCCAGATCCGCCGCAAACGCTACACCGACTTCCTGCGTCATAAGCTGGACAGCAGCATGGAGATGGCCGTCACGGACGCCCTGACCGGCCTGCATAACCGGCGCTACATGACCGGCCAGCTGCAGGCCCTGGTAGGCCGTGCGGCCCAGGGCGGCGCCCAGGTGGCGGTGCTGGTCCTGGACATCGACCACTTCAAGTCGGTCAACGACGGCTTCGGCCACGATGCCGGCGACGAGGTGCTGGTCGAGTTCGCCGTGCGCCTGGCCACCAACGTCCGCGCCGTGGATCTGCCGTGCCGCATGGGCGGCGAGGAGTTCGTCGTCGTCATGCCGGGCGCTAGTCTGGAGGACGCGGGCCGTGTCGCCGAACGCATCCGCCGCGATGTCGCCTCCGCCCCGTTCCGGGTCATGGGCGGCAAGGAGCAGATCACCATCACCATCTCGATCGGCGTGGCCGCCACGGTCGGCGACGGCGACACGCCCGAAGGTCTGCTGAAACGCGCCGATGAAGGGGTCTATGAGGCCAAGGCCGCCGGCCGCAATCGGGTGATCGCCCGCGCGGCCTGAGGTCAGGCCCCGACAACGAAAAACGCCCGGCTGGAGACCAGCCGGGCGTCCTCGATTTTCAGCCGATCAAGTGCTTACTTGATCTTGCCTTCCTTGAACTCGACGTGCTTACGCACGACGGGGTCGTACTTCTTGACGACCATCTTCTCGGTCATGGTGCGGGCGTTCTTCTTGGTGACGTAGAAGAAGCCGGTGTCGGCCGTGGAGTTCAGGCGGATCTTGATGGAAGCCGGTTTGGCCATCGGAATTACCTCTGCGACGGCGAAAGCCGCTTAAAATAAGAGGCGCGGAACATACTCAGGATCGCCCCAAAGTCAACGGGCGCGATGACGCGTTGATGGGGCGGGGCGCACATATAGTCTGACCGCATGAAAATCGCATCCCTGCTGGCCGCTGCGGCCCTGATCTCCCTCGCGTCCGCCGGCGTGGCGGCCGCGTCTCCCGCGCCGGCGCAGCACGATTTCCTGGCGCGGTTGAACGCCCTGTGCGGCCAGCGATTCGAAGGCCGTGTCGTCACCACCGACGCCGCCGACGCCAGGTTCGCCAGCGAGCGGCTGATCATGCACGTCCGCGACTGTTCGTCGGACGAGGTGCGCATTCCCTTCGCCGTGGGGGCGGATCGTTCGCGGACCTGGGTCGTGACGAAGATGGGCGCCGGTCTGCGGCTGAAGCACGACCATCGGCACGCCGACGGAACAACCGACGTGCTGCACTGGTACGGCGGCGACACGGCCAACGCCGGCACGGCCGAGCGGCAGGAGTTCCCGGTGGACGCCGAATCTGTCGCTCTGTTCAACGCCAATGACGCGGCGGTCTCGACCACCAATGTCTGGGCGATGGAGGTCTATCCCGACCGGATGTTCGCCTATGAACTGCGCCGCCCCAACCGCCATTTCCGCGTCGAGTTCGACCTGAGCAAGCCGATCGCGGACTAAGGTCAGATGGCGCGCCAGGCCTGAAGCGGCCGCACCGTGGCGCAGGCCGGGCCGCCGTTCCGGGCGCGGCCGGGCAGGATGATCTCCAGCACACGTCCCTGACGCGCCTGGGTCAGCATATCGGCGGAAATGTCGTGAACGTCGATCTTGGCGCGGCGGCTCCATTCGCTGGCGTGCTGACCAGCCGAGGTTCCGATGGCGATATAGACGAACCGCCGCGTCGACCCCTCGCGCCGCACGAAGGGGCCGGTCAGGCGGCCGTCGTCGGACAGGGTGATCGGCGCGTCGAAACTGATCGGGCCGTCGCCGGCGATGCGCGCCCCCACCGGCATATTGGCCTTGTCTTGCAGGCTGTAGGGTCAGTCCCTGTGTTCGACGCGGTGCTGTCCGTGCGCCATACGCACGAAGGGCAGGGGACGGTTCGGCTGCGTCAATCGTTCGGCCAACTCTCCCAGCACGAATCGGGTGATGGCCGGCAGGTCCAGCGCGCGCGCCTGATCCAGCGGCAGCCAGGCGATCTCGTCCAGTTCGCCCGATCCCGCCGTCGGCTCGGGCGTCAGCAGGGCCTCGGCCTGCGCCATGAAGAAACGCGCGTCGAACCGACGTGCGCGGCCAGGCGGGGTGATGGCGCGCGCGATATAGGACAGGACCGACAGATCGGGCAGGGCGCCCGCCTGCCGATACTCGCGCCACGGTCCGGCGACGCTGGCTGACGGCGCGGGCCGACCCAGGATCAGACCCGTCTCCTCGAATGTCTCGCGCACGGCGGTCAGGGCCAGGGCTCGCGCGCGGCGCGCGGGCAACTCGATCTCCAGCCTCCGCGCGACGTCGGACGACAGATCGCCCGTCGAGGCGGCGGTGAAGTCGCTGCGGTCGATCCGCCCGCCCGGAAACACCCATTTCGACGCCATGAACACATGACCGGGCGCGCGACGCCCCATCAGCACCTCGGGCCGCGACCCGCCCCGCGTCAGGATCAGGGTCGCAGCGTCCTTGGGCCTCTGCCGCACGCCTGTCACGCGCGGCGCGTCGGCCAGGTCCTGAGTGGCGTCGAAGGGGGCGGCAGACATGCCCGATCAATGAACCGGGACGAAAGATGGGGCAAGCCGCCTGACCTCCCGGCGGACGTCAGTCTCTGCGCCGCCAGTACGCGACATAGGTCCCCGCTTCCTGCTCGTCGGGCCGGTAGCCGAAGCGATGAGTGACCGATGTCAGGCGAATCTTTTCGTCCGACGGTCGCAGTGTCAGGAAGGCGGCCATCAGTCGGTCGCGGTCCGCGTTCGAAAGGTTCGGACGGGTTTCGCCCGACACCTCGCAGAGGGTAGACGCGCAGGTGACCTTTACGGACGTAATGTCTTCGTCGAAGGCGGATACATCGTGATAGCCCTGTGAAAGCGCCTGTTCGGCTCGTGGCGACCAGGCTGCGTCTCGAGGGCCGTTCGCCACCTCGGCCTCAAGGACTTCCGGATCAGGGCGCGTCTGGCGTTCCGGCGCGTTCTGGGCAGACAAGGTTGTCGGCGCCGGATTCGGCTCAGTGGGCGACTTCGCGGTCTCATAAGACAGCAGGCTGGCGGCGAGCAGGGCGGCGGTGATCATGATCGGTCTCCAACGTCGGGTGAGGAACGCGCGGCCCAGAGGCGGCGCGTCGGGACGCGGAGGCTTTGAGGCGTCTGTCGGGAGCGGCGCCAGATCGATTAAATCGTCACGATTTTCTTGGGCGACCAACAGGCGGGCGATTTCACGACTGGAGCCGATGCCGGTCTTGCGTCGTGCGGACCGGAAACGTTCGTTCACCGCCAGTTCGGACAGCCCCTTCAGGACGGCGATGGACTTGGCCGTGTGGCCCTGCCCAAGAAGGATCAGCAGTTCGCGCTCGGCTGCGTTCAGGCGAGCGAGTGCGGCGTCGAAAGGCTGATCCTTCATCCCGCTCATCCCGGCGAAACCCGGGACCCAGTGCTTTCGTTCGCACCGGCGGTCGGGATTGGCGTTTGTGTCTCGCGACCAGCGCTCTTCGCCCGCAGACCTGGGTCCCGGCTTTCGCCGGGATGAGCGGATGTTGGGGTCACTTCCGCTTGCCCTTGCGGACGCCTTTCAGGCCGCCGGACGGCTTGGCGCCGTTGCGGGGCTTGGGGCCGCCGGGGCGGTTCTTGCCGCGCATCGGCGGGCCGTCGCCGCCCCGCCCGCGCACGCCATAGCGCGGGGCCGCAGCGTTGGGATCGCGAGGTTCCGGTTCGCTGAGCATCTCGAAGACCAGACCGCCGGTGACGGGCGTGGCCTCGCGCAGCTTGACCTCGACCATCCGGCCCAGGGTGAAGCGCTTGCCGGTGCGTTCGCCGACCAGGGCGTGGGCGCGGTCGTCGTGGGTGAAATATTCGCTGCCCAACGTCGAGACCGGGACCAGACCATCCGCGCCCGTGTCCTCCAGTCGGATGAACAGGCCGAAGCGGGTGACGCCGGTGATGCGCCCGGCGAAGGTCGCGCCGATATGCTCCTCAAGGAAGGCGGCGATATAGCGGTCCATGGCGTCGCGTTCGGCGGCCATCGAGCGGCGCTCGGTCGTCGTCACCTGTTCGGCGATGGCGGGCAGTTCGGCGATTTCGCGGTCGGTCAGCCCATCCTTGCCCAGGTTCAGAGCGCGGATCAGGCCCCGGTGCACGATCAGATCGGAGTAACGTCGGATCGGCGAGGTGAAGTGGGCGTAGCGGTCCAGGTTCAGGCCGAAGTGGCCCACGTTCTCGGGGCTGTAGATCGCCTGCATCTGGGTGCGCAGCACGACCTCGTTGACGACATCGGCGTGTTCGGTGTCGCGCGTCTCGTCCAGCAGCTTGTTGAACCGTTTGGTCGTGCCCGGCTCGCCCTTGTTCCACGGCTTGCCGATGGTCGACAGGAAGTCGGCCAGATTGAAGATCTTCTCCTGACTGGGCGCGTCGTGGATGCGGTAAATGAGCGGGGTCTTCTTCTGCTCCAGCGTCTCGGCGGCGCAGACGTTGGCCTGGATCATCATCTCCTCGATCAGCCGGTGCGCCTCCAGCGAGGTGCGCTTCTCGATAGAGGCGATGCCGCCGTCCGGCGCCATGCGGATGCGGCGTTCGGCGGATTCGATCTGCAGGGGGCTGCGCTTGAGGCGACCCTTCAGCATGGCGTGATAGGCGTTCCACAGCGGATAGAGGATGGCCTCCATGATCGGGCCGGTCGTGTCGTCGGTCTGGCCATCAATGGCGGCCTGGGCCTGTTCGTAAGACAGTTTGGCGTGCGACCGCATCAGGCCGCGCACGAACCTGTGGCCCGTCTTGCGGCCATCCTTGTCGAAGACCATCCGCACGGCCAGGCAGGCGCGGTTCTCGCCCTCCTTCAGGCTGCACAGGCCGTTCGACAGCACCTCCGGCAGCATCGGCTCCACGCGGTCGGGGAAATAGGTCGAGTTGCCTTTTTCGCGCGCCTCGCGGTCCAGTTGAGAGCCGGGGCGGACATAGGCGGCGACGTCTGCGATGGCGACCCAGACGATCCAGCCGCTAGGGTTCTTTGGATCTTCGTCGCGCACCGCATAGACCGCGTCGTCATGGTCGCGCGCATCGGCGGGGTCGATGGTGATGAAGGGAACCTCGCGCAGGTCCTCGCGGCCCTTCAGCGTCGGCAGTTCCTGATCCTCGGCTTCGCGCTCGACCGCCTCGGAGAAGCCGGTGGGGATGCTGTGGGCGTAGATGGCGATCAGTGAGGCGGCGCGAGGATCGTCCTCCTTGCCGATATGCTCCAGGATCTTGCCGCGCTTGGGGCCATAGCGGTGGTCGCCCTTTTCGATGGCGGCCAGGACCAGATCGCCGTCGCGTAAGCTCCCGGACTGGGCCTGGGGCACCAGCAGGACGTCCTTGGAGCGGCGGTCGACCGGCTCCACGCGGGTTTCGCGCGCCGATTTGCGGATGACGCCCAGGACGCGGTTTATGCCGATATCCAACTTCTTGATCAGGCGGGCTTCCCAGCCTTCGGCGCCGCGCTGGAACTTGACCAGCAGTCGGTCGCCCAGGCCGGGGGCGGCCTTGGTCTTGTCGGGGATCAGCAGGGCGTGGGGGGCGTCGGGGCTGGCCTCGACCAGGCGCACGTGCAGTTCGCCGTCGCCGTCACGCTCGATCACATCGGCGACGCCGACGGGGGGCAGGGCGCCGGCTTCGGAAAAGCCCTTGCGGCCGCGCTTGCCCAGCCGGCCTTCGGCTTCAAGCTCGCGGATCATTTCGCGCAGGGCCCGGCGGTCGCCGCCCTTCAGTCCGAAGTGGCGCGCGATATCGGTCTTCTCGGCCGATCCGGCCTCGCGCAGGAAGGCGACGAGGGTGTCTTTGTCGGGGAGACCGGCGGGCGGTCTCTTGGATGATTTGGTCATTAGGTCTTTACGTAGCGCGGAACCGCGCGTTTGGGTCAAATCTTGCGTGATTTGACCGGGTGGATGTGGGGCTTCAGCTTCCGCCGATCCCGAATGGAGTCTTCGATGTCCCTCAACGCCCCCGCCCTGAGCGCGACCGTATCGTCGCCGCTGGATCTGATCGGCAAGACGCCGATGGTGGAGGTGACGAAGATCGACACCGGGAAATGCCGCCTGCTGCTCAAGCTGGAGTCCCAGAACCCCGGCGGCTCGATCAAGGACCGGATCGCGATCGAGATGCTGGACGCCGCCGAACGGGAAGGCTGGCTGAAGGAAGGTGGAACCATCGTCGAGGCGACGGCCGGCAATACGGGCCTGGCTCTGACGCTGGTCGGCCGCGCAAGGGGATATAAGGTGCTTCTGGTCATCCCGGACAAGATGTCCAAGGAAAAGATCCAGCATCTCAGGGCTATGGGCGCCGATGTTCGCCTGACGCGTTCGGATGTCCCGCACGGCCACCCGGAATATTACACCGATATGGCCGAGCGCCTGTCGCAGGCCATCCCCGGCGCCTATTACGTCAATCAGTTCGCCAACCAATCGAACGCCGAGGCCCATGTGAAGACGACAGGGCCGGAGATTTGGGAACAGACGGGCGGCGACATCGACGCCTTCGTCGCCGGCATCGGTTCGGGCGGCACCATCACCGGCACGGCCCGGTATCTGAAAAGCGTCGGCTCCAAGGCCGAGATCATCCTGGCCGATCCGGTCGGTTCGACCCTGGCGGGCATCGTCAACGACGGCGTGCCGGGGCCGGAGGGCGGCTATACCGTTGAAGGCATTGGTCAGAATTTCGTGCCCGACACGGCGGACATGAGCTTGATCGACAGGGCCTATTCCATCCCTGACGTCGAGGCCATCGCCACGGCGCGCGAACTGTTGCTGAAGGAAGGGATTCTGGCGGGGTCGTCGTCGGGCACCCTGATCGCCGCCGCCGTGCGCTGGTGCCGAGAGCAGACCGAGGCCAAGACCTGCGTCACATTCGTCTGCGACACAGGCGCCAAATATCTGTCCAAGGTCTATAACGACGCCTGGCTGGCGGATCAGGGTCTGGGCGAGCGGGAAATCCACGGCGACCTGTCGGACCTGATCAACCGCAAATACGACAAGGGCGACGTGGTCGTCGCCGGCCCCGGCGACACCCTGGACACCGCCTTCAAGCGGATGAAGGGCGCGGACGTGTCGCAACTGCCGATCATAGAGGACGGCCGTCTGGTCGGCATCCTGGACGAAAGCGATCTGATCCAGGTCATGAACACCGACGAGATCACGCGCAAGGAGCGGTTCGCCAAGCCGGTGTCCTCGGCCATGACGCGCGATCTGGACACGGTTCAGGTGAAGGAGCCGCTGGACGCCCTGATCCCCGTCTTCGACCGCGACCGCGTGGCCATCGTGCTGGACGGCGAAAAGTTCGTCGGCCTGATCACGCGCACCGACCTGATCAACCACCTCAGCCTGAATCGCTAAGCCCATGTCTGACAAGAAGAACAGCAAAGGGTTTTCGACCCGCGCCATCCATGCCGGACAGCATCCCGACCCGACGACGGGCGCGGTGATGACGCCGATCTACGCCACCTCGACCTATGCCCAGGAAAGCCCAGGCGTGAACAAGGGTTACGAATACGCGCGCGGGAAGAATCCGACGCGCGAGGCGTTCGAGGCCTGTATCGCGGACCTGGAGGGCGGCACGCACGGGTTCGGCTTCGGCTCGGGCATGGCGGCGACGTCGACGGCGCTGGAACTGCTGGACGCGGGCGATCATATCGTTACAGGCGACGACCTGTACGGCGGTTCGTGGCGGCTGTTCGAGCGGGTGCGGCGGCGCACCATGGGTCTGGATTTCGCCTATGTGGACCTGAGCGACATCGCGGCGGTCGAGGCGGCGATCACGCCCAGGACGAAGATGCTGTGGGTCGAGACGCCCACCAATCCGCTGATGAAGCTGGCCGACATCGCCGCCCTGTCGAAAGTGGCCAAGGCGCACGGGCTGCTGCTGATCGTGGACAACACCTTCGCCACCCCCTTCTGCCAGCAGCCGCTGAGCCTGGGGGCCGATGTGGTGATGCATTCGGCGACCAAATATCTGAACGGCCATTCGGACATCATCGGCGGGGTGCTGGCGACCGCAGACGCTGAGCTGGCGACGCGGATCAAGTTCCTGCAGAACTCTGTCGGCGGGATCATGGGGCCGTTCGACGCCTTCCTGGCCAATCGCGGCCTGAAGACCCTGGCGCTCAGGATGAAGGCGCATTGCGAAAACGCCCTGACCGTGGCGCGCTGGCTGGAGACGCGGGCGGGCATCGCCAGGGTCATCTATCCCGGCCTGATCGCCCACCCGCAGCATGAACTGGCCGCGCGCCAGATGCACGGCGGCTTCGGCGGCATGGTGACGGTCATCCTGGATGGCGATCTGGAGCGCACCAAGCGCGTGCTGGAGCGGGTTCAGGTGTTCACCCTGGCGGAATCGCTGGGCGGCGTCGAAAGCCTGGTGAACCACCCGGCGATCATGACCCACGCCTCGGTCCCCAAGGAGGTCCGCGAGGCGGGGGGCGTGAGCGACAACCTGTTCCGCCTGTCAGTCGGCGTGGAGAACGTCGAGGACCTGATCGCGGACCTGGATCAAGCGCTGGGCTGACCCCCGGCGTCGTCCATCCTGAGGGCGACGAATCTGCCTTCGAAACGGCCCGCGGCCTGACCGTTCTCGGTCAAGGTCGCGGCGACTGTGATCCGCGCCTTGCCCTTGCGGTTGAACAGGGCGAGGAAGCGCGACCAGTTGTCGGGATCGGCCAGCACGGCGGTGGACTGGAACGCGCTTGCGATAGGCTGGTCATAGTGGACGGTGTTGGATTGGATCACCAGTCGCGCCGTCAGCCCCTCGGCCTTCAGTTTCGTATGTACCAGCGACCAAGCCGACAGGATGGCCAGGGCCGAGGCGCTGCCGCCGAAGACCGTGTCACGATGGTTGATGTTGGGGGCCAGCGGCGCCTGCAGCGTCAGAGCGTCGGCATCGACCGTCATGACCTCGACCTGCATCGCCTGGGACAGCGGGATATGATCGCGGAGGTAGGATTGAAGGGCGTCATTGGTCATGACGCCTTCCTTAGCAACTGCCTTCGGGACGCGGCCAGCCCTCAGCCCGCCAGGACGGTCTGGTGGCCGGTGACGGGCGGCAGCTTCTTCTCGGGGGCGGGGCGTTTCACTGGCGCCTTTGCGGGCTTGGGCAGGGCGGCACGGCGATCTCGACGTCAATGATCGGGGGGATGTCGCTGGCGGCCATCACCTGGGTCAAGGGGCCGTGTTCCACCAGGCGGCGTTGGCGCGCAGGTTGGTGAGCTCGCCGTCGAAGGCGATGACGCCGGCCTTTTCGGGGCTAGGCGCGTTCGCGTTGGACGCCTGGAGCGTGTCCGTGGACAAAGACATCCTGCCGCCGTCATGTGGCGCGATGAAGCCGCAGCCTTTGGTGGGATTGCAACATTTAGCAGAGCCGGTAGCCATCTCGACACGTCCGTCTGGCGTTGGCCGCAGGCAGGGAACCCTGGTCGGCCGGTCGGGTCTGAATTGGATCGGCTTTGGGACCTCGGTGCGTGACAAGAGCAGCGGCGTTACGCTGAGAGGGATCGACACGCCCCCGTTCTGCAAGGGTGGCGTCAGAAGTCGTAGGACACCTTGGCGACCAGGGCCTGTTTGTACTGTTCGCCAAAGGTGTCGGCGTCGGTGTCGTGATAGCGGACATCGAGCGACAGGGCGTTGGTCAGGGCGTAGGTCACGCCGGCGTTCCAGCCGGTGTAGTCGGGTCCGCCCGTCTGGTCGCGCCGCCCCACCGCCGCCGCGCCGTTCAGCCGGGGGGTGAAGTCCCAGCCGATCTGGCCCTCGATCCAGGTGAAGGATTGGGTCGAGCCGGCGGCGTCGGGCGAATATTGGACCTGCAGTCGGGCGCTGGCCGGGCCGATGGAGCGGCTGATGTTGCCGGTCAACTCCCAGGCGTCCTCGTCATAGCCGCGCTCGGCGCCCAGGCGGTTCTTGTAGGCCAGGTTGACGTCGAACTGATAGCCGAAGGCCTCGGGCTGATAGCCGATGACGAACTCGGCCTCGACATTCGAGCCGCCCGACTGGACGGTCTCGAAGCCGGGGCCGGCGTAGAACAGGCCGTCCGCGCTCTGCCACGTCGCCGAGCCGAAGGCGTAGCCGTCATTGCCGGACTTCGACGCATTTTTGGACCGATTGTCCGTGCCGGCGCCCAGTTCGAACGACCAGGCGTCCCTCCACGACGGAGCCGAGGCGGTTTGGGCCGCCGCCGGTGCAGCCAGCGCGGCGGTGACGGCGACGGCGGCGAACATGGGGGCGGCGGTGCGGATCATGACGGCTCCAACGCGCGAAATGCGGTTCGGCGCCTTTAACGTGCTCCGGTCTTGATGGCGAATTGATCCGTGGCCTGAGCGAACTCTTGTCGCAGGCGCGCCACCAGTTCGGCGGTCGGCAGGACGTCGTGGATGGCGCCCGCCCCCTGGCCCGCCGACCAGACGGTTTTCCAGGCCTTGGCCTCGGCGCCCATGTCCAGCTTGTGGTCCGGCAGTTGCTTGGGGTCGACGCCGTTCTCGATCAGCGACTTGCTCATGAAGTTGGCCGGAATGCCGGAGACGGCGGGCGTATGGACGATGTCGGTCGAGCCGCTGTCGATGATCATCTGCTTGTAGGCAGGGACGGCCATCGCCTCGTTCGTATTGATGAAGCGGGTGCCCATATAGGCGAAGTCGGCGCCCAGCATCAGGGCGGCGGCCACGTCCTGACCCGTCGACAGGGCGCCCGAGAGAATGATCGTGCCCTCGAAGAAGCTGCGGACCTCATTAACCAGGGCGAACGGGTTGATGATGCCCGCGTGGCCGCCGGCGCCGTTGGCCACCAGGATCAGGCCGTCAACGCCCGCCTCGGCCGCCTTTCGCGCATGGCGGATGTTGGCGATGTCGTGGAAGACCTGACCGCCATAGCCATGCACCGCATCGACCACGTCGCGCACGGCGCCCAAGGAGGTGATGATCAGCGGCACCTTCTCCTCGACCGACACCTCCAGATCGGCCATCAGCCGGGGATTGGTCTGGTGCACGATGTGGTTGACGCCGAAGGCGGCGGCCTCTGGCCTCAGCCGCGATTTGATGTCCTGGACCCACTCGCGATAGCCCTCGGTCGTGCGCTGGTTCAGCGAGGGGAAGGTGCCGATCACCCCGGCGTTGCACGCCTCGACCACCAGGTCCGGCCCCGAGACCAGGAACATGGGCGCCGAGATGATCGGCAGGGTCAGACCTTTTTGCAGCGAGGTGGGAATGGCCACGGGCATCTCCTTGGTTTTCTTTCGCTACGCTTAGCGGGCTATTGCGGGGGAAGGCAATCGTCAGCGCGGCGGTGCGTTGAAAGGCACGCCGACCGTGAAGGTCCGGTCCTCGTCGCTTGGGCCGAGACTTGCCGGATCCAGCCGGCCGCGCTGCACGACGTGGATGCCGGCCTGTCCAAGACCGAGCCCTGCTGTCATCGGTGGTCCAATCTAGATTTGAGACATGAGCGCGAAAAACAGGGTCTCAATCGTCTGAAGTCGGGTGGTCGTGAAATTGCACTGCACTCGGGAAGGGCGTGCAAAGTCCAAGGGCGTGCAATTGTGCGGGTGAAGTTGGACTTGGAAAAAAACAGTCCAGCGAGTTCAAGTGGGTCCAACCCTTCGTCCTGCTGTTCGAAACGGCGCATTATACGGGCGTTTGCGGGGGCGGTCGGTCGATTGACGCTGCCTGGCATAAAGACGTTGAAACGGCGACTGAAGTTGTCGAGAGATAGGATGGATGGGGTGTCTTTAGTCTTCGCTAGATGCGGGAGGATTTTCAGACGCGCCGCAAGGGCCTAAATGCCCGGCATGACCCACTACACCGACAATCTGAGCCAGCTCGGCGCCCAGACCGCCGCACCGACCAGCCCCGAGACCGCCGTGCTGGAGCGGGTGCCGAACCCGCACGCGGACACGCTCTATCTGGCCCGGTTCACGGCGCCCGAGTTCACCAGCCTGTGCCCGGTGACCGGCCAGCCGGACTTCGCCCACATCGTCATCGACTATGCGCCGGGCGACTGGCTGGTCGAATCCAAGAGCCTGAAGCTGTACCTGACCAGTTTCCGCAACCACGGCGCCTTCCACGAGGATTGCACCGTCGCCATCGGCCGCAGGCTGGCGGACCTGCTCGCTCCGAAATGGCTGCGGATCGGCGGATACTGGTATCCGCGCGGCGGCATTCCCATCGACGTCTTCTGGCAGACGGGGGCGGCGCCTGAGGGACTGTGGCTGCCGGATCAGGGCGTGCCGACCTATCGCGGCCGAGGCTGACCGATCAGGACGGCTGAGAGCCGGGCGCGAGCCTGTCGGCGCAGGCGGTGAATGTGGCTAGAAGCCCCTGCGGCGTATAGCGCACATCGGCGCCTCCGGTGCCGAACAGCCCGCGTTCGATCAGTTTGGACCCGAAGCCGCGCCGGGCGGGCGGTTCGGCCGCCGGTCCGCCGACTTCGCGCCAGTTCAGCACGACATGGTCGCCATCCAACCGCCAGTCGATTTCGACCCGGCCGTTAGGGGTGGAGGCCGCGCCGTGCTTCAGGGCATTGGTGGCCATCTCGTGCATCAGCATGGTGATCGACTGAGCCGAGCGGTCGGACACCGAAAAGGCCGGACCGTTCAGGCTGAAGCTTTCTCCCGGCAACACATTGGCCAGGGCGTTCGAGACCAGGACGGACAGATCGGCGCTCTGCCAGTTCTGTTCGGTCAGGGCGCTGTGGGCGGCGCCCAGGGCCATCAGGCGATCCTCGAACACCTGGATGCGGTCGCGATCCAGCCCCTTCAGGCTTTGCCGGCCGATGGCCTGAACCATGGCCAGGGTGTTCTTCAGCCGGTGGGTCGTCTCGGCCGCAAGGATGGCGTTGTGATCCTCGGCCTGCAGGCGGGCGGCGTCGGCCAAAACCCGGCTGGTAGTCTCATTGGTGAAGATGAACAGGCCGTCGATGCCGCCTTCGGCGTTCAGCACGCGCGAATAGGAGAAGGTCCACCAGGTGTCGGCCAGACCCCGGTCTGTGGCCAGTTTCCACGGCAGGTCGATGAACCGGCGGCTGCGGCCGGCGAAGGCCTCGTCGATGATCGGCTTGGCCTGTTCCCATCCGTCGGCCCAGACCTCGATGAAGGCCGATCCCATGGCCCAGCCGAGGCGCGGACCCAGCAAGGGAAAATAGGTTTCGTTGAAGAAGAACCATAGTTCCGTCTCGCCCCAGGCCAGGATCATCGATTCGGGCGAATTCAGCACCAGGCTGAGCGCGGTCTTGAGCGCCGGCGGCCAGTCCTGAGGCGGGCCCAGGGGGTGGTCGGACCAGTCGCGATCAAGGATCAACCGCGTCGCCGCCCCTCCGCCCGCGAGAAACCGCAGCGAAGGCTCCAGAGGCGCGGCGGTCGGGGGCTCGGCTGGCGACATGTCTTTGTGACTTATGGAGGAAACCGTCGCCTTAGCAAGGACTTCCGCGCGCGCCGGACCGGCGGCCCTAACGGCTCTCCAGAGCCCCGCGCATCACGGCGGACTTGCGGCTCATGCGGGCCTTGAGCAGGCGGTAGGCGACGGCCACGATCAGGATGGCCAGGGCGACGGCGCCGATCAGCAGGGTGGGGCCGTGGGCCTCGCTGAGCAGTTCCATCCGCGCCAGCCCCTGCGCGGCCAGATACCCCGGCGCCAGCATGGCCAGCACCCAGACGACGCCAGAGGTGACATTGCCGAACTGAAAGGCGCGCTGACGCATCCTGAGCATCCCCAACGTCAGCGGCACGAAGGCGCGCAAGGGGCCGAAGAAACGGCCCACGAAGATCGACATGACGCCGTAGCGACGGCAGTAAAGGCGCGTCCAGGCGATGCGGCGACGGTGGGCCTTGAACATCGGGCGCTGCAGGAACCGCACGCCAAGGCGCCGTCCGGCCCAGTAGGAGACGGCGTCGCCGATCACCGCGCCGATGACGCAGCCGACGATGACATTGACGGGGTCCAGCACCCCGGCCGCGATCAGGCCGCCCGCCGCGACCAGAAGGCCGGTGGCGGGCACGAAGGCGCCGATGACGGCCAGCGACTCGAAGAAGGTGACCAGGCCCAACAGGACGCCGGCCCACATATGGTTGCGGGCGATGAAGTCGCCCACGGCTTGCAACAGGGAATCCATACGAAGGCCTTGGGGGAGAAAGGCGGGGTCGGTCGAGAGGTCGAACCGACGCAGGGCGACCTTATGTCACCGGCTTACGGCAGGCGTGTGACCTTGGTCGACATATCCGGGCGCGGTCGCTCCAGCGCCGGTTCGTCCAGCGTGCCGATGTGGATGAAGCCCGCGACGCTCTCGTTCTCGCTGACCCCGAACAGGGGCAGGGCCTGCGGATCGTAGCTGTACCAGTCGGTGATCCAGCTGGCGCAATAGCCGAAGCCGCCGGCCGCGTGCTCCAGGTTCATGCACACCGCCCCGGCCGACAACTGCTGCTCCCAGATCGGCTTGGCGTTGGGGACGGGGGTGGAGACGACTAGGATGGTGACGGGCGCGGCGGTCAGCTTGGCCAGCACCGCCTGGTCCTTGGCCGGGCCGTTCCTCAGCTCGACCAGCACCGCCAGCTTGCCCGCGATCTCGGCGCGCGACTGAGGCCCCAGGACCACGAAGCGCCAGGGAAACAGCTTGCCGTGATCGGGCGTGCGGGCGCCCAGGGCCAGGATGTGATCCAGTTCGGCCGGCGACGGGCCGGGCGCGACCAGCGCCTGGGCCGGGGCCGAGCGGCGCTGGGCCAGCCGATCCAGGAAAGCCTTGGACGGAACGGGCGGGGGAAGGGGCTCGTTTAGCGCGGTCATGCCGTCTAGCTAGGCTTTCGACCGCCCATCCGCCATAGGTCGTCCATGCGCAATTCCGATGAACCGAAATGGGCCGAGGGTCTGGCCAAGCCGCCGGCCTGGCGCAGCGACGGAACCGAGACGGTGTTCGACAGCCCGTGGATGGCCCTGACGCGGCACCCGGCGACGGCGCCGACGGGGATGAAGGCCGACTACGCCGTGGTGCGGTTCAAGAATGTGGGGACCGGCGTCCTGCCCGTGCATGACGACGGGACCGTGACCCTGGTGGGCCAGCAGCGGTTCGCCCTGGCCAACTATAGCTGGGAAATGCCCGAGGGCGGAGCGCCGCTTGACGAAGACCCGTTCGACGGCGTGCGGCGCGAACTGGCCGAGGAGGCAGGGCTGCGCGCCGAACACTGGGCGCCGGCGCTGAAGGTCGAGATGTCCAACTCCATCACCGATGAGATCGGCATGACCTGGATCGCCTGGGGCCTGTCGCCCGCCCCGACGGCGCCCGATCCGACCGAAGTGATCGCCGTGGTTCGCGTGCCGTTCCAGGATCTGCTGGACGAGATCGGGCGGGGGACGGTGCGCGACGGGCTGACGGTGGCGACGGCCTACAGGGCCTACCATATGGCGATGGTCGGCGAACTGCCCCAGGCGCTGGCGCAGGCCATGCTGAGGCGGGTAGGATGAGCGCGAAGGAGCCGGTCATGGCCAAGCTTGAAGTCGTCGCGGAAAACGAAACCGAAAGCGTGTGGCGCCAGCTGCGCGCCTCGGCCGAGGCCGCCTCGCGCGAGGAACCGCAACTCGGTTCGCAGATGAATGCGGTGATCCTGTCGCACGACGACCTAGCCGGCGCGCTCAGCTTCCAGATCGCACGCAAGCTGGCGGACGGCGAAATGAGCGCCATGTCGGTGCGCGAGGTCTGCCTGTCGGCGTTCAAGGCCGATCCGTCGATCGTCGAGGCGGCGGAAGCGGACCTGCAGGCCGTGGCCGAACGCGACCCGGCGATCCGCAACCTGTTGCAGCCGTTCCTGTATTTCAAGGGTTTCCAGGCCTTGCAGGGCTGGCGCGTGGCGCACTGGCTTTGGGGGCAGGGACGCGAGACCTTGGCCTTCCACTTCCAGAGCCGGATTTCGGAGCTGTTCCAGTTGGACATCCACCCGGCCGCGCGGCTGGGCAAGGGGCTGTTCCTGGACCATGGCACCGGCATCGTCATCGGCGAGACGGCGGTGGTCGGCGACGACGTATCCATGCTGCACAACGTCACCTTGGGCGGGACGGGGGCCGAGCGCGGCGACCGCCACCCCAAGATCGGCAAGGGCGTGCTGCTGGGCGCGGGGGCCAAGGTGCTGGGCAATATACACATCGGCGACTACGCCAAGGTGGCGTCCGGCTCGGTGGTGCTGAAGGCGGTGCCCACCGGCTGCACCGTGGCGGGCGTGCCCGCGCGTCTGGTCAACTGCCCCACCGGGGCCGAGCCGGCGCGGACCATGGATCACACCCTGGCCGACGTGGTCTATGACTTCGTGATCTGAGCGGGCGTCAGCCGTGCGGCGACGCCGGCCCGTGATGGAACAGGGCCATGGCCGTCATGGCGCAGGCCAGGACGACCGGCGAGGCCAGAAGCGCCCGCCGACAGCGGTGAGCGATATAAAGCGCTTCGCCGACCATGATCGACAACAGCATCTGCGTTTCCCCCGAAACGAACGGTGACACTTATCTGACGTCGCCGCGCGTCGGGGGCCGTAAAGGAAAATGAACGACGCCGCACATTTTCCGTTCAGCCGGTCGCGGGTGTGGAAAATGACGGGCGGCGGTTCCCCTGACCCCCGGACTTCTCTAGGGTCCGCCGCCAATCCAAGACCATGAGGCCATCCGTGAAAGACACCGACCTGAAGCGCATCGAGGGCCACCTCAAGCGCACCTTCAACACCGGCGGCATCATCGTGAAGGCCCGCCCCAAGCAAAACGATTCGGCCGAGGTCTATGTCGGCGATGAGTTCATCGGCATCGTCTTCGAGGACGAGGACGAGGAAGGCTCCTTCATGTTCGAAATGGCCATCCTGGCCGAAGACCTCCCGGACTGAGACGACGATAGGCTCGCCTGACCTTCAGCCCGCGTGGGCGATGAAGGTCAGGGTGTGGGTGTAGCTGCGATAGGGCGTCGGCGCGCCCGCCGGGGCGGCGATGCGGTGACGCACCTGGGTCATATAGGCGCCCGGTTCGGCGACCCTGAGCGTGATCCGGCCCGAGGCGTCGGTGCGGGTTTCGGTCTCGATCTTGCGGCCGTCGTACTGGCCCGCCTCGCGAAAGACGGTCACGTCGCCGCCCGCGACCGGCTGGCCGTCGAACAGCAGGCGGAAGGGCGCGTCCTCGCCCGCCACGATGTCGCCGGGCTGTATCAGGGGCTGAAGCTCCAGCCCATGGCCCGAGGGTTTCAGCGCCGCGTCGTCGGGCGCGCCGCGCACCACATAGACGTCGGCGACCGTGATGCTCTGCACATCGACCAGTTCGGCCCCGGGCGGGGGCGGCGCGTCCTCCTCGCCCACCATCTTCCAGCCGGATGGCGTCTGATACATCTTGGCGGCCCGCCCCTCGCGCGCGCCGGACGACAGGCGATACAGACCGTCCACCGGCGTCGGCGCCTCGAACACCGTCAGGTCGCGCAGATAGGTGACGGTGGTGATCGGCGTGTCGCCGTTCGGCCCGACCACGTGGAAATGGTCGGAGCGCATGACAACCTCGGCGTTGAACACATCCTCGGTAAAGGCCGCCTCGACCGTTACATGGTCGCGGTTGGTCGCGTCGAAGACGTTCGGCCGCAGATAGGGCGAGTGGGCCTGGGCGGCGCCGGCGCCCCATGCGGCGAGCAGGCTGGCCAGCAGGCTGGCGTGAAGGATGGGTCTTGTCATGCTCGGCCTCTTGCGTCCGTTCAATCATATAATATTGCGAGGCGTTTGCAATATTATGGCCTTGCGTGAAACGACGATGTGCGGCCAGGCTGAGCGTCCGTGAAACACCGATCGAGGTCGCCATGCCCGTGAAAACCGTCGCCGAATTCGTCGCCGCCTACAGAGAGAAGGACGTCAGCCCGGACGCCTTTGAACTGGAAAACGCCTATCTGCTTGAGGTTCGGCTGAACGGATCTGTCTGGGCCAAGTCCGGCGCCATGGTCGCGCGCACGGGCCAGGTGAAGTTCACGCGCCAGGGTCTGATGGAGCAGGGCCTGGGCAACCTGCTGAAGAAGGCCGTCAGCGGCGAGGGCATGGTCCTGATGAAGATGGAGGGCCAGGGCCGCGTCTATCTGGCCGACACGGGCAAGAAGATCACTCTGCTGCGGCTGGATAACGAGACCATCTTCGTCAACGGCAACGACGTGCTGGCGCTGGAGACGGGGATCAGCAACCAGATCACCATGATGAAGCGGGTCGCGGGGATGATGTCCGGGGGTCTGTTCAACGTGAAGTTGAGCGGAAGCGGGATCGTGGCCATCACCTCCCACTACGACCCGCTGATCCTGAAGGTCAGCGCGGCGACCGGCCCGGTCTTCACCGACCCCAACGCCACCGTGGCCTGGTCAGGCAGCCTGTCGCCGGAAATCGCCACCGACATCTCGCTGAAGACCCTGGTCGGACGCGGCTCGGGCGAGAGCATCCAAATGAAGTTCGCCGGCGAGGGCTGGGTCGTGGTCCAGCCCTACGAGGAAACCTATATGCAGGCCAACAGCGGCGGCTGAGGCGATGGGGCGGGGTGGCGTGACGCGCCCCGCCGTCACTCCGCGCGTTCCAGCCCCGCGATGGCTTCGCCGATGTCGTCGGCCTTCTTCTTCAGCACGGCCTGGGCGTCATAGAGGGCGCGGTTGTAGAAGAAGGGGCCGATCTCGCGGGCGAGGAAGTCGATCAGCATCTCGGCTGGAAGATCGCGCAGTTCGACGTCCAACTCGTCCCGGAAATAGGGGCGCAGCTTCGCCGTGACGGCGGCGACCTCCTCGCGGCTGAAGCGGATGGGCGTCATGCGACCTCGGCCAGGGCTTCCTCCGCCGCGACCCAGGCGGCCTCGGCGGCGGCCAGATCGGCCTCGGTCTTGGCGCGGGCGCGGGTCAGGCCTTCCAGGGCTTTTGGATTGCTGACCGAGGCGGAAGCCATGTCGTCGTCGATGCGGGCGATCTCGGCGGTCAGGCGGGTCATGGTCTCCTCGGCCTTCTTCACCGCATGACGCAGCGTCGAGGGGGAAGGGCCTGATCGTTTTTTGTTGCTCCTATCGCTCGCGCCGCCGCCTTTCGAAGAATTGGCGCTCGCTGCTTGAGGGGCGCCCGCGGCGGATTTGGCTTCGTCCTTCTTGATCTGGCTGGGCTTGGCGATGGCCTGTTTGGCGCGGTCCAGGACGAACTTGGCGTAGTCGTCCATGTCGCCGTCGAACGGCTTCACCGTGCCGTCGGCGGCCAGCCACAGCCGGTCGGCCACCATTTCCATCAATGAACGGTCGTGGGTGATCAGGATGACGGCGCCGGTGTAGTCGTTCAGCGCATCCAGCAGGGCGCGGCGGCTGTCGATGTCCAGGTGGTTGGTCGGTTCGTCGAGGATCAGGACGTGAGGCGCGTCCATCGCCACCATGTTCAGCAGCAGGCGCGCGCGTTCGCCGCCCGACAGGCTGTCGACCGTGGTCTCCTGCTTCTCATAGCCCAGGCCGAACTGGGCCAGTTTGGAGCGGCGGGCGCTTTCGGGCGCGTCCGGCATGGCGCGGCGGACGATCTCCAGCGGCGTGTCGGTGGGGTCCATCGCCTCGATCTGGTGCTGGTGGAACCAGCCGACCTTCATCTTCTTGTCGCGGTGCAGTTCCCCCTCCGACACGTTCAGGGCGCCGGCGATCATCTTGGCGAAGGTCGACTTGCCCGCGCCGTTGACGCCCAGCAGGCCGATCCGGTCGTCCAGATCCATCCGCAGGTTCAGGTTCCGCAGGATCGGCTTGCCGGTCTCATAGCCGACATTGGCCCGCTCCAGCCGGATCAGGGGCGGGGCCAGCGGGCGCGGCGGCGAGGGCAGGGTGAAGGGGGCGACCCGTTCCTCGATGGTGGTGGCGACCGGCTGCATCTTCTCCA
This sequence comes from Brevundimonas sp. EYE_349, assembly GCF_023147505.1. Classification (GTDB taxonomy): domain Bacteria; phylum Pseudomonadota; class Alphaproteobacteria; order Caulobacterales; family Caulobacteraceae; genus Brevundimonas. The sequence continues at coordinate 310,914 of NZ_JAHXPB010000004.1, forward strand.
GCCGCTTCATGCGCGACTGGGCCTGAGCGGCCTTGGAGGCCTTGGCCTTGAACCGATCCACGAAGGCCTGAAGGTGGGCGCGTTCGGCGTCCTGCTTGGCCTTGGCCGACAGCTGCAACCGGGCCTTTTCCGCCCGGGCCTTTTCGAAGGCGTCGTAGTTGCCGGTGTAGAGGGTCAGGGTGTGGTTCGCGAGGTGCAGAATATGGGTGCAGACCTCGTTCAGCATTTCCCGGTCGTGGGAGATGATCAGGGCCGTGTGCGGGTATTTCTTCAGCCGCGCCTCCAGCCACAGGGCGCCTTCCAGATCGAGGTAGTTGGTCGGTTCGTCCAGCAGCAGCATGTCCGGTTCGGCGAACAGGGCGGCGGCCAGGGCCACGCGCATCCGCCAACCGCCCGAGAACTCCGACATCGGCCGGGCCTGGTTCTCCTGATCGAAGCCCAGGCCGACCAGGATTTCGGCGGCGCGGGCGGGCGCGGCGTCGGCGTCGATCTCGATCAGGCGCGACCAGATCTCGCCCATCTCCTCCGGTTCCGCCGTCTCCAGCCGACCCAGCAGGGTGTGGCGCTCGACGTCGGCCTCCAGAATGGTGTCGATGACGCTGACGGGGGTGGCCGGGTGTTCCTGATCGACGGAGCCGATCCGTGCGGTCTTGGGCAGGCTGATCTCGTCGCCATTGGCGTTCAATTCGCCCAGGATCAGCTTGAACAGCGTGGATTTGCCGATGCCGTTGCGCCCCACCAGACCGACCTTGGCGCCGGGCGGCAGGCTGACGGAGGCGTCGACGAGGAATTTGCGGCCCCAGGCGTTGAAGGTCAGGTCGGTGATCTGGAGCATGGTCGGCGCATGGACTTTCTGACTGGTCATCTCTATATGACCAGTCATGACGTATGATCTTGTAAGCGGCGAGGTCGTCATAACGGCGACGGAGTTCAAGGCCAAGTGTCTGGACCTTTTGGACCGCGTGAACTCGGGCGCTGTGAAGAAGGTTCACATCACTAAACGGGGCAAGGAGGCTGCCGTTCTGGTTGCTCCAGAAGCAGCGGCCGAAGAGCCTTGGAATCCCCACAGCATGTTCGGGAGCATGAAGGGCTCGCTCGTGATCGACCCAAGCATCGATTTGGCGAAACCCATTTACGAACAGGTGTTTGGAACGACGGTCGAGGCCGATATGGGGGTGGACGATCCTGAACACGACCTCAAGCTCGGACTACGCGAGGAATGAGCGACGGTGTGCTGCTCGACACCCATGCTCTGATCTGGATCGTTTTGGGGGCGTCCATTCGTGAAGAAGCTGCCGCTGCGGTTGTGGCGGCCAGCACCAACGGCGGTGTCCACGTGTCCGCTGCGACGGCATGGGAGTTGGGAATAATCCGCCAGAAACGGTCGTTGGAGGTCGTGATCGGTGGAGACGTCAGGGGCTGGCTGTCCAAGGCGGTAAGGGCCACGCGCGCGCATCTGCTGTCTCTTGACGTTGATCTGATGCTTGATGTGAACGAGTTGCCTGATCTAACCCATCGAGACCCGACCGATCGAATGCTGATCGCCACAGCACGCGCTCATGATTTGACGCTCATCACCCGCGACCGCGCCATCCTAGCCTATGCGGCGGCGGGTCACGTGCGCGCCGTCGCCTGCTGAAACGGCGGCTTGGCGCGGGCACGGCGCGTCGCTATAAGCCCGCGACCTTCAATCGACTGAACAAGAAGTCACATCCCATGACCGAACGCACCTTCTCGATCATCAAGCCCGACGCCACGCGCCGCAACCTGACCGGCGCGATCAACGCCGTGATCGAAGGCGCCGGCCTGCGCATCGTGGCCCAGCGCCGCGTCAAGCTGTCGACCGACCAGGCCAAGAAATTCTACGAAGTCCACGCCGAGCGTCCGTTCTACGGCGAACTGGTCGAGCAGATGACGGCCGAGCCGGTCGTGGTTCAGGTGCTGGAAGGCGACAACGCCGTGGCCGCCTATCGCGAAGTCATGGGCGCCACCAACCCGGAACAGGCCGCCGAAGGGACCATTCGCAAGCAGTTCGCCCTGTCGATCGGCGAAAACTCGGTCCACGGTTCGGACAGCCAGGACAACGCCAAGATCGAGATCGCTCAGTTCTTCACCGACGACCAGATCGTCGGCTAAGGCCCGAGGCCGCGCGAGGGACCGCGTCCCGAGCATAGCGACACCTAGAATGAAAGGCCCGCGTTCGGAACCGGACGCGGGCCTTTTCCGTTCGGTCAGCATCGTCCCCCTCGCTGTCTCGGAGAAGACTTATGAAGACCCTCATCAAACTGGCCCCCGTCGTCGGCGTCGTGGCCCTGCTGGCCGCCTGCGGCCAGACCATGGAACAACGCGCCGCCACCGGCGCCCTGGGCGGCGCGGTCGCCGGCCAGGCCATCGGCGGCAATACCGGCTCGACCGTGGCGGGCGCCGCCATCGGGGCCGTCGCCGGCGCGGCGACGAAGCCCCGCTAAATCCAGGGCCTCAGGGCCGGATGACAAAAAGGCCCGGAGCGTACGCTCTGGGCCTTTTCTGCGTCTGACGTCGAGCGCGCTTACCAGATGCGCGCGCGGGCGTCCGGCGCGATATATTCCTTCTGGTCCGGCGAGACGCCGAAGGCGGCGTACCAGGCGTCGATGTTGCGCGGAGACGTGGCCGCACGCACCGGCCCGGGCGAGTGGGGATCGGTGGTCAACTGCTCCTTCAGCGCGGCCTCGCGCGATTTCTCGCGCCACACCTGCGCCCAGCCCAGGAAGACGCGCTGATCCCCCGTCAGCCCGTCAATGACCGGCGCCGGCTGGCCGTTCAGCGACTTGTGATAGGCGTCCAGCGCCAGCAGCAGGCCGCCCAGGTCGGCGATGTTCTCGCCCATGGTCAGCTCGCCGTTGACGTGCACGCCGGGGATCGGCTCCAGCTTGTCGTAGATGGCGCCCAGCACCTTGGCGCGCTCCTCGAAGCGGGCGGCGTCCTCCGGCGTCCACCAGTCGCGCAGCACCCCGTCGCCGTCGGACTTGCGGCCCTGGTCGTCGAAGCCGTGGGTGATTTCGTGACCGATCACCGCGCCGATGCCGCCATAGTTGACGGCCGGGTCCGCGTTCGGATCGAAGAAGGGCGCCTGCAGTATGGCGGCGGGGAAGACGATCTCGTTGCGCGGCGGGTTGTAATAGGCGTTCACCGTCTGGGGCGTCATGCCCCATTCCAGCGGATCGACGGGCTTGCCGATCTTGCCGCGCTTGTAATCCCATTCGAAGGCGGCCGAGCGTTCGACGTTGCCGTACAGATCGTCAGGCTTCAGCTCCAGCCCGTCATAGCTGCGCCATTTGTCGGGATAGCCGATCTTCACCCCGAACTTGGACATCTTGTACAGCGCCTGTTCGCGCGTCGGCTCGCTCATCCAGTCGACGTGCTTCAGCCGCTCGGTCATGGCGTCGCGGATATTGCCGACCAGGGCCTCCATCTGCGCCTTGGACGAGGCGGGGAAGTGCAGGCGGACGTATTCCTGGGCCAAGACCTCGCCCAGCTGACCGTCGACCAGGGCCACGCCCCGGTTCCAGCGCGGGCGGTTCTCGGGCTGGCCGCGCAGCGTCTTGCCCCGGAACTCGAAGCGGCTGTCGACGAAGGCCTGCGACAGATAGGGGCTGGCCTGATCGACCACGTTGAACGCCTGCCAGGCCTTCAGCGTCTCGATCGGGGTGTCGGCGAACACCTGGGCGATGCCGGGGATGGCGGTGTTCTCCATCAGCACCAGGGTCTCGACGTCCGTCACCTTGGCGCCCGACAGGAAGGCGGCCCAGTCGACGCCGGGGGCCAGGGTCGGCAGGTCCGCCGCCTTGGCGGGATTGTACAGCTTGTCGATCTGGCGGCGCTCGACCGTGGTCCAGTGCTTTTCGGCCACCTTGGTTTCGAAGGCCAGGATGTCGGCGGCGGACTTGGCCGGATCGGTCCAGCCGATGGCCGTCAGTGTCCGGGTCAGATAGGCCAGATAGGCTTCGCGCTGAGCGGCGAAGTCCGGCTTCAGATAGTAGTCGCGATCCGGCAGCCCCAGGCCGCCCTGACCCAGATAGGCCGAGTTCATGTCCGGCTTCTGCAGGTCCTCGAACACGTCGAGGCCGAACAGGGAGGCGCCGAAGCCTTCGTGGCTCTGCCCCATCAGGCGGGCCATGCCGGCGTGGTCCGTGACGGCCTTGACCGCCGCCAGGTCGGCGGCAAGCGGAGTCGCCGCCAACTGATTGACGCGGGCCTCGTCCATGAAGCTGGCGTAAAGGGCGCCGACCTTCTGGGCGTTGGCGTTGGCCGGATTGGCGGCGCTGGCCTCGATGATGGCCTTCAACTGCGCCTGGGCGTTTTCGTACAGCACGTCGAACGGGCCGAAGCGGGCCTTGTCCGCCGGAATCTCGGTGGTGCGCAGATAGGTCCCGTTGGCGTATTCGTTGAAGTCGTCGCCTGGCTTCACGGTCGTGTCACGCCCGGTCAGGTCGAAGCCCCAGGTTCCGAACGGAGAAGGCGCGCCCGGCAGACCGTGCGAATGCTCCTGGGCCGAGGCCGCGCCGCCGGTCAGGGCGACGACGATACAGGCCGAACAGGCGGCCATCAGACGAATGCGATTCATGGAAGACAGGGTCCCGATTTTGATCGGCGGCACCATCGCGCCGGTGCGGCGGTCTGTCGCATGACGTTTTTGTAATCTTCGGGGCGGTTCGGTCGGGAAGCGAAGGCTGCTCTTGAGCCCGTCATCCCAGGTCTCGTGCCCAGGATGACGAATGGGGGCGGGGCCTAACCCCGCCCCAAATCTCTGCAGAACGCGCCCAGCACGCGCGGATACAGCTCATGCTCGGCCGTCTTGACCCGTTCGGCTAAGGCCTCCGGCGTATCGTCCGCGACGATCGGCACGCGGGCCTGACCCAGGATCGGGCCTTCATCGACGCCTTCGGTCACCAGATGCACGGTGCAGCCCGCCTCGGCGTCGCTGGCGGCTATGGCGCGGGCGTGGGTGTCTAGACCTGGATACAGCGGCAGAAGGCTGGGGTGGATGTTCAGCATCCGTCCGCGCCAGCCGCCGACCAGCCAGGGCGTCAGCACCCGCATATAGCCGGCCAGGGCCACGACCTCGATCCCGGCGCTTCGCAGCACGCCGTCCACCGCCCGCTCATGCGCCTCGCGGTCCTTGCTGAACGGCTTGTGGGCCACGGTCGCCGTGGTCACGCCCTTGGCCGCCGCGATGGCCAAACCGCCCGCGCCCTCGATGTTGGACACCACCAGCGCCACTTCGTAGCCGCTGTCCGTCCGCTGCCCCGCATCGATCAACGCGGCCATGTTGGACCCGGCGCCGGAAATCAGGACGGCGACGCGGACGGGCGGTAGGGGGGAGGACGACATGGCCTCGCATTGGCCGGGCGGGCGGCGGTTGGCAAGACGAAACGCGAATGACCCTTGTGGTCGGCTCCACCGGGACGTTAGCCTGTAACGTCGGCCGCGCGGCGAGGGGTTGCGGGTCGGCGCGTACAGGGGACTATCGTATGAACAGACTGATCTGCCTCGCGGCCATCGCCGCGATGTTGGGCGCGCCCGTGGCGGCGCTGGCGCAGGAGAGCGGCGCCAACAACAGCAGCAGCAACAACGGCGGGGGCGCGTCGATGCGCTCCGCGACCGACCGATTCCGCAACGCCAACGCTGAGGCCATCGAGAAGGACTGGGCCCGCGCCCCGGTGCAGGAGACCGAGGTGGTCACCGCCCATTCGGTCAACGCCCACGGCAAGACCCTGCGCTATCACGCGACGGCGGGCACCCTGACGATCCGCGACGATGCGGGGATGCCGACCGCCAGCCTGTTCTACACCGCCTATACGCTGGACGGTCAGCCGGTCGGAACGCGGCCAGTGACCTATCTCTACAACGGCGGGCCGGGCTCGCCGACCGTGTGGCTGCACATGGGCTCGTTCGGGCCGATGCGGGTTCAGACCGACGGGCCGACCGTGGTCCGCCCCGCGCCGTTCGCCTTCGGCCCCAACGACCAGACCCTGCTGGACCAGACCGATCTGGTCTTCATCGATATGGTCGGTGCCGGCTTCTCGCGGCCGCTGGGCGAGACGCCCGGTTCGACCTTCTGGGGCGTGGACGGCGACGCCGACGCCTTCGCCCGCGCCATCATGCGATACACGACCAAGTTCAGCCGCTGGTCCAGTCCGAAATACATCATCGGCGAATCCTATGGCACGCTGCGCACCGGGGCCGTGGCCTTCCAGTTGGAAGATCGGGGGATGTCGCTGAACGGGGTCGTTCTGCTGTCGTCGATCATGAACTATGGCGTGCGCCAACCGGGCTATCCGCAGAACTTCGTCACCCTGCTGCCGACCTATGCGGCGACGGCCTGGTATCACAGGAAGCTGGCCAATCCGGCCGCCACGGTCGATGAGCAGGTTCAGCGTGCCCGCGACTTCGCGCTGGGGCCCTACGCCTCGGCCCTGGCCAAGGGGCATATGATCTCTCAGGCCGAGCGCGCCGACATCGTGCGCCAGATGAGCGAACTGACCGGCCTGTCGACCACCTTCATCGACAACGCCAATATGCGCGTGGACCTGAGTAGCTTCCGCAAGGAGCTGCTGCGCGACCGGCGCCAGACCATCGGCCGGCTGGACACCCGCTACCTGGGTCTGGACGAGGACGCTTCAGGCGGGGAGCCCGAGGATGATCCGTCCAGCTCGGCCGTCACCGGGGCCTATTTCGGCGTCTTCCGCGATTATGTGGCCAATCAGCTGAACTACAAGACCGACGTCGAATACCGGATGTCGGCGCGGGGCCTGCCGGGCTTCAACTGGAACTGGAGCCACCGTCCGCCGGTGGGCGGGCCGCAGACCACGCCGAACACCGCCGTCGACCTGGCCACGGCGATGCGGCGCAACCCGTATCTCAAGGTCATGTCGCTGAACGGCTATTACGACGCCGCCACGCCCTTCTTCTCGACAGAGTTCGACCTGGCGCAGATGATGCTGGAGCCCAGCATCCGGCCGAACCTTGAGTTCACCTACTACGAGGGCGGGCACATGATGTATCTGAGCCACGACGCCCTGGTGAAGCTTCACACCGATCTATCGCGCTTCTACGCCCAGACGGCGAACGGCGGCGCGCGGTAGATGCAAAGGCGTTGGAAGCGGCTCAGGCCGCTTCCAACTGTCCGCAGACGAAGGCGACTTCGCCGGCGTTGAGCAGGGCGGCAAGGACCGGCTCGGCGTTTTCGGGCGAGACAATCAGGATGAAGCCGACGCCGCAGTTGAAGGTGCGGCGCATCTCGTGGTCGCTTATGCCGCCGGTTTCGGCCAACCACTGGAACACGGCGGGCATGGGCCAGGCGTCCCAGTCGAACTTGGCCTGCAGACCCTCGGCGATGCAGCGGGCCGGGTTTTCGATTAGGCCGCCGCCGGTGATGTGGGCCGCGCCCTTGACCAGGCCCGCCTTCATGATCGGCAGGACCGGCTTCACATAGATGCGGGTCGGCTCCATCAGGGCCTGGGCCAGCGAGCGGTCCTTGGCGAAGGGGGCGTCGTCGCCCCAGGCCAGGCCGGACTTCTCGACCACCTTACGCACCAGCGAATAGCCGTTGGAGTGCGGGCCGGTGGAGGCCAGGCCGATGATGATGTCGCCCGCCGCCTGACGATCCAGATAGGGCAGGGCGTGGCCGCGCTCGACGGCGCCCAGGCTGAAGCCCGCCAGGTCATAGTCGCCGTCGGTGTACATGCCCGGCATTTCGGCGGTCTCGCCGCCGACCAGGGCCGCGCCAGCCTGACGGCAGCCTTCGGCGATGCCGGCGACGACGCGGCGGGCGGCGTCGATCTCGAGCCGGCCCGTGGCGTAATAGTCGAGGAACAGCAGCGGTTCGGCGCCCTGGGCCAATAGGTCATTGACGCACATGGCGACCAGATCGACGCCCACGCCGTCATGGCGGCCCGTTTCGATGGCGATCTTCAGCTTGGTGCCCACGCCATCGGTGGTGGAGACGATCAGCGGATCCTCGAACCCGGCGGCCTTCAGGTCGAACAGGGCGCCGAAACCGCCCAGCGAAGGCTCCGATCCGGGGCGGGCCGTGGACTTGGCCAAGGGCTTGATGTGTTCGACCAGCATTTCGCCGGCGTCGATGTCCACGCCCGCATCGGCGTAGGTCAGGCCGTTTTCGAGAGGCTTTTGGGTGTCGCTCATGGATCTTGGGCCTGGAATCGGGGCGGAAATGCAGCGCGGGTCTTGCCACACATGGGTTGCGGGGGGCTATAGCACCGGAATGACGCCGATCACCACCAATGAGGCGCTGGCCGAGTTCTGCGCCCGCGTATCCTCCGCCCCCTTCATCACGGTCGATACCGAGTTCATGCGGGAAACGACCTATTGGCCCCGGCTGTGCCTGATCCAGGCCGCGTCGGCCGACCATGCCGCGATCATCGACCCGATGGCCGAGGGGCTGGACCTGGAGCCGTTCCTTGACCTGTTGCGCGACGAGAGGATCATCAAGGTCTTCCACGCCTGTCGCCAGGATGTGGAAATCTTCGTGCGGCTGGGCGCCATGCCCAAACCCCTGTTCGACACCCAGGTCGCGGCCATGGCGGCGGGCTTTGGCGAGCAGGTGGCCTATGATTCGCTGGTCCGGCAGACGCTGCGGATCGAGGTGGACAAGGGCAGCCGCTTCACCGACTGGGCGCGTCGGCCGCTGTCCGACAGCCAGCTGGTCTATGCGCTGGGCGACGTGACCCATCTGGCGGCCCTGTATCCCAAGCTGCGCGACCGGCTGCAGAAGGAAGGGCGGCTGGACTGGGTGATGTCGGAGATGGAGGGGCTGACCGATCCGGCCCTTTACGACACCAATCCCGAGAACGCCTGGAAGCGGCTGAAGCCCAAGAAGTTCTCGGCCAAATATCTGGCCGCCTTCAAGGCCGTGGCCGTCTGGCGCGAGCGCGCGGCGCAGGAGCGGGACCAGCCGCGCGGCCGCATCCTGAAGGACGAGGGCGTGGACGAGATCGCCCAGCAGACCCCCACCGACCCGGACGCCTTCAACCGTCTGCGTTCGGTGCCCAAGGGATTCGGCGGTTCGCGCCTGGGGCTGGAGCTGGCCGAGGAGCTGAAGCGCGTCCTGGCCGATCCTGAAGCCTTCGCGCCCGAAATGGAGCGCCCGGCCCACCGTCAGCCCGCCCCGCCATCGGTGGTCGAACTGCTGAAGGTGCTGCTGAAGGCCAAGAGCGACAACGCCGGCGTGGCCTCCAAACTGATCGCCACGGTCGCGGACCTGGAGAAGATCGCCATCAGCGACGACGCCGACATCGACGCCATGAAGGGCTGGCGTCGCCAGATCTTCGGTGAGGATGCACTGAAGCTGAAACGCGGCGAGATCGCCCTGGTGCTGAATGGCGCGCGGGTGGAAGTCGTCGAGATCGAGTAGCCTGAACGTCTCCTACCCGCCTTGCGGGGAGGGGGACCGCGAGGCGATGGAAGGGCTCTTGAAGTCCCACAGGCGCCCGTGACGCGGCTTAGAGCCCCTCCGTCACGGCGCGGAAGGCGCGCCGCCCCACCTCCCCACTCAGTGGGGAGGAGCCTTTGGCCTCAAATCCTCAGCCCCAGCTCCATCGCCTCGGCCAAGGCCTTGGCGCGCTTCTTCGTCTGTTCGCCCAGCAGGACGTCGGCGTAGCCTTCCGTCGCGGTCAGGCGCAGGTCGCCGCCCTTCACGCGCGCCGTGGCGTTGGCCAGCAGTTGCGGCGATCGGCCGGACAGGTCGCAGGCCAGCCGGATGGCCAGGCCCAGGGCGCGGGCGCGTTTGGCCGCGTCGCCGTCCAGCAGCCGGTCGATGACCTCGGGCTGGGGCGTGGCGGGCGCGCCGCCGTAGCGGGCGTTCAGGGCGCTGGCCAGGAAGGCGCGCTCCACATGGCTGATGCCGGCGACCGGCGCGCGCAGCACCTGGTCGAACACAAGCTCCAGCCGGTGGTCCGGGTGCAGACGAGCGCCCAGGTCCGCCAGCCGACAGGCGGCGCCGACCAGGACCGCGTCACGTTCCTTTCCGAACACCTCGGGCAAGGCGGCGACGATCTCGGAAATCCAGCCGTTCAGCGCGCCGGGCAGGGCGGGGGCCACGCCTTGGCGGCCGCCCAGCGCCGAACAGCCCGCCAGCAGCGGATCGGCGGTGCGCGTCGCCTCGTCCAGTGTCTCGAACAACAGGCCCTCGCGCACGCCCCAGGCCGACATCTCGATCTGTTTCAGGCCCAGATGTTTGATCAGCGCCTCCAGGACCAGGCCGGCGTAGGGCAGGGTCTCGGCGCGCTTCTTGGACACGCCGGGCAGTTTGGCCAGGCCGGCGACGGACTGTTGCGCCACCAGACGCGCCGTCTCCAGGGCGTCTTCGGCCGACATCTGATACTGATGCACGACCCGCAGCGGATAGGATTTCAGCGTCATCTGCACCTGCGCCAGGGTGCGCCACGCGCCGCCCACGGCATAGAGGCGATCGCTCTTGAACTGGGCCGCGACGGGCTTCAGCGCCTGGTCGATGCGGGTCTTGATCCGGTCGGCGTCGAATCCCTTGCCCTCGGCCAGGGCGAAGGGCCCCAGCGGCAGGGTCAGTCCGTGCTCCACCCCGTCTCCGTTCAATCGGGTCAGCTCCAGGCTGGCGCCGCCCATGTCGGCCGAGACGCCGTGCGCCATGGGCGCGCCGGCCAGCACGCCCATGGCGGCGTATTTTGCCTCTTCCCCGCCCGACAGGACGCGGATGTTCAGACCGGTCTCGGCGGCGACACGCTCGCAGAACTCAGGCCCGTCCAGGGCTTCGCGCACGGCGGCGGTGGCGGCGATCAGGGTCGCGTCCGGCCGCACGCCCTCCAGCACGGCGGCGAAGCGGCGCAGCGCCGTCATGGCCATGACCACGCCCTCCGGCGACAGTTTGCGCGTCGTCGGCAGGTCGCGGCCCAAGCCGGCCAGCACCTTCTCGTTATAGACGGTCCAGATCGCCCGGCCCTCCAGCCGGTACAGCACCAGCCGCACCGAGTTGGAGCCGATGTCGATGGCCGCGATGTCGCGGTCGGTCAGCACGGCGTCGGGCATCAGCGGCCGGGACGCTCGTATCGAAGCACGGCGGGCAGGCTCTTGGCCTTGCGGCCACGTCCCGAAAGGCTGGGATTGGTCATGAAATATTTGTGGGCCGAGAAGGGCCGCTCAGGATCGGCGGGCGCGACGCGGGTATAGCGCCCCTCGGCGTCCAGCACCCAACTTTGTGCGTCGTCCTTCAGGTTGGCCACCATGATCTGGTCCAGCACCTGGTCGTGGACCGTAGCGTTGCGGATCGGCGTCATCAGCTCGACCCGGCGATCCAGGTTGCGCGTCATCCAGTCGGCGGACGAAATGAAGACCTTGGCCTTGTCGTGCGGCAGGTCCTTGCCGTTGGCGAAACAGACGATGCGGCTGTGTTCCAGGAAGCGGCCGACGATGGACTTGACCCGGATGTTCTCCGACAGGCCCGTCACGCCGGGCCGCAGGCAGCAGATGCCGCGCACCACCAGGTCGATCCGCACCCCCCACTGGCTGGCGCGATAGAGGGCGTCGATGATCTCCACGTCCACCAGCGAGTTCAGCTTGACCCAGATGGCGGCGGGCTTGCCCATGGCGGCGGCCGACATCTCCTTGCCGATCAGTTCGATCAGCGTGGACTTCATGTTCAGCGGCGACACCACCAAGGCTTCCAGATGGTCGGGCGTCGCATAGCCGGTGATGTAGTTGAACACCTTTGTCGCATCGCGCCCCAGGACGGGATCGCAAGAGAACAGCGACAGGTCTGTGTAAACCTTGGCCGTGACCGGGTGATAGTTGCCGGTGCCGAAGTGGCAATAGGTCTTCAGCGCATCGCCTTCGCGGCGGACAACCACGCTGACCTTCGCGTGGGTCTTGTATTCGACGAAGCCGAAGACGACGTGGACGCCGGCCCGCTCCATCGCCCGCGCCCAGCGCAGATTGGCCTCTTCGTCGAACCGGGCCTTCAGTTCGACCAGGGCGGTGACGTTCTTGCCGTTCTCGGCCGCCTCGATCAGGGCGGCGACGATGGGGCTGTCCTTGGAGGTGCGGTACAGGGTTTGTTTGATCGCGATCACGTTCGGATCGCGCGCCGCCTGACGCAGGAACTGAACCACCACGTCGAAACTCTCGAACGGGTGGTGGATCAGCATGTCCTTTTCGCGGATGGCGGCGAAGACGTCGCCGCCGTTGTCGCGCACCCGTTCCGGATAGCGCGGCTCATAGCCCTTGAACTTCAGATCCGGGTGGCCGCCGCCGATCAGGTCCGACAGCTGGGCCAGACCCAGCATACCGTCCACCAGAACCACGTCCTGAGGCGCCGCCTCCAGTTCGCCCACGATGAAGTCGCGCAGATCGGCGGGCATGGAGGCCTCGATCTTGACCCGCACGACCGAGCCCAGGCGACGCTGCTTCAGCGCCTCCTCGAACTCCAGCACCAGATCCTCGGCCTCTTCCTCGATCTCGATGTCTGAATCGCGGATCAGGCGCAGCACGCCCTTTTCCTGGACCTCGCAGCCGGGGAACAGGTGGTCGATGAACAGCAGCAGCACGTTTTCCAGCGTGATGAACCGCTTGTGCCCCGGCGTGGAACGGCCGTCGGTGGGCAACTCCCAGAACCGGCGGACCTGGGTCGGCACGGGCACCAGGGCGTAGAAGGTCTTGGTCTCGCCCTTGCGCTTCAGCTTAAGCGCCAGAGAGAAGCCCAGGTTCGGCAGGAAGGGGAAGGGGTGCGCCGGGTCGATGGCCAGGGGCGTCAGCACCGCGAACAGCTGGTTCAGGAACTCGGGCTCCAGCCGCTCGCGCTCGGTCTTGGTGATGCGCTGGCGATCGACGACCTCGATGCCGGCGACGGTCAGCTCCTTCTCCAGCTGACGCCAGCGCAACTGCTGCTCGGCCATCAGTTCGCCGGCGGCGACATTGATCCGCTCCAGCTGTTCGGCGGGCGTCAGACCATCGGAAGACAGAACCCGCACCCGCTCGCGCAACTGCCCCTTCAGGCCGGCGACGCGGGTCATGAAGAACTCGTCCAGATTATTGGCCGAGATGGACAGGAAACGCAGCCGCTCCAGCAGCGGATGGTTGGCGTTGGCCGCTTCCTCCAGCACCCGCTCGTTGAAGGCCAGCCAAGAGGTCTCGCGATTGAAGAACCGGCTGGGCGAGGCCAACAGCTCTTCGCTGAGGGCCAGCTGGGGGGCGCGAGAGGCGGGAACCTCTTCGCCTCGGGTGTCGTCGTGGATCGCGGCGTCGGTCATGACCCGGTTCTCGCGCGCGTCTGTGACGGCCGCAAGCGGGCGCGGCGAAAATCGTGAAGCGCCGGGGCGACGCAGCGGCCGCCCCGGCTGTGTGGCTTATTGAACGATGGTGTTGGGCGCCGTGCCGGCCGGGCAGTCCCCCAAGCGCTTGGCGTCGATGGTCATCTTCATCTCGGCGATGGCCGGCGGAACGTTGGGGCCGGTGGTCTTGGTGGTGATGTCCACCTTATAGGCCGTGCGCATGTCGCCGGACACCTTGCCGTCCGACGTCACCGTCATGCCCTGGGCGTTGCAGACGGCGTGGAACTCGGCGCCGCCGGGAACCGATTTGACGCTGTTCTCGCTGCAGGTCACGCCTTGCTGGGGGGCGTTGAAGGGGTTGGAGCCGGGCGCGGTCTCGCCGATGCAGATCTTCATCGTCGTCGGCTGCGGCATCTGCGGGCCCGAAACGGTCTGCTGCCACAGGCCCGGCTGCGGCGCGGGCATGGAGGCGGTTGCCGGCGCGGTGGTTTCGCCCTTGGCCGTCTTGGCGTCGTCGCCGTTGGAACAGGCCGCGAGCAGGGCGACGGCGGAGATCATGACAAGCTGAACACGCATTTGGACGTTTCCCGTTTGCTGGAGCGCATGGTCGCTCCGGCGGCTCAACGCCAAGGCAAAGCTAAGCGTTCAAAATTCAGCCACGATTCCAAATGCGATGTTGTGCATATCCCGGATGTCGGGATGTCAGCCGGCGTCCATCGCGTCCAGCACCTGTCGGGCCAGGACGCGCGTGACCGGACGATGCAGGGCGTCCAGCCGCTCCACCACCGTTGCGGCGGCGTCGCCGGATCGGTCCAGACGGCGCACCAGATAGTCGATCACCTCGTCGGCCGGGGTGATGCTGCGTTCCGAAAAGCGGGCGCGCAGAATGGCCGACAGCACCGCGTCGTCGGGCGCCTGGACCGCCACGGTCCGCATCGCGTCCAGCCGTGAGCGCAGGTCGGGCAGGGCGACCGACCACTGGCGCGGCGCCAGGCGCGACGCCATCAGCAACGCCCCTCCGACCGAACCGGCCAGGTTGATCAGGTGAAACAGGCTCTCGTCGTCGGCCTGATCTGCGTCGTCCAGCAGAACCGGGCGGCCTTCCAACTCCCGCGGATCGATCAGGGCCGCCTCCGCGCCGGTCAGCGGCGCGGCCCCGACCCGTTCGGCCCAGTCGGCGGCCAGGCGGCTCTTGCCCGATCCGGCCGGGCCATGCAGCGCCAGCACGGGCGCGACCCCGTCCGGCCAGCGGCCCAGCAAGGCGACCGCCTCGACGTTGCTGTCCGACACCACGAAGGCCTCGCCCACGGCGTGGCGCTCCAGCGGCAGACGCAGCTGTTCGGCGGTCGGACGGGACGGGGCGCTCAGCGCGGTCATGCCCCCGTCATAGCAGAGGCCGGGATTAACCGCGTCGGCGCCCCTCTGTTGGTTCCGGGGAGGGAAGCCGCGTCGCTGTGGATGAAATCAGGCGAACGGAACCATGGCGGGGTTCAGCTTGCCCGCCTTGAACTCCGTCACTGAATAGTCGGCCAGACCATGAACGTGGAACGGGTCGTCCTTCAGCAGGGTTTCCAGCTCTTCCTTGGCGACCCGGCTGGCCACGACCAGCACCCCGCCGGTGCGCGGAACCATCGGCCCTGCGGCGATCACCAGTCCGCTGGCCACGTGCTGGTCCAGCCATTCGCGATGCTCGACCGTCCGCGCCTCGATGGCTTCGATCGGCTGGGTGTAGGTGATGATGACGATGAACATGGCGGCCTCTACAACGCGATGGGCGCCAGATATCGTTCGCCGCGCGGGGCTTTGCAACGGCTGAAACCTTGACTTTCCGGGGCGATGATGCGCCCTACGCCGCTTCGATTTCCGGCGCCGACGGCGACGGATTCCACCGCCAAAGTCTCCAGACGGTTCGTTCCATGCACGCCTATCGCTCTCACACCTGCGGCGCGCTTCGCGCCTCCGACGCCGGTTCCGCCGTCCGCCTGTCCGGCTGGGTGCACAGGAAGCGCGATCACGGCGGCCTGCTGTTCATCGACCTGCGCGACCACTACGGCCTGACGCAGCTGGTGCTGCACCCCGAGACGCCCGGCTTCGCCGCCGTCGAACGCCTGCGCGCCGAGAGCGTCATCAAGGTGGACGGCGAGGTCGTGGCCCGCGACGCCTCGGTGGTGAACCCCAATCTGCCGACTGGCGAGATCGAAGTCCGCGTTCAGGGCGTCGAGGTGCTGTCCGAGGCCGCCGAACTGCCGATGCCGGTCTTTGGCGATCAGGAGTATCCCGAGGACATCCGCCTGGCCAACCGCTTCCTGGACCTGCGCCGCGAGCGTCTGCACAAGAACATCGTCCTGCGTTCGCGTGTGATCTCCTCGATCCGTCAGCGCATGGTCGGCCAAGGCTTCCTGGAATATCAGACGCCGATCCTGACGGCCTCGTCGCCGGAAGGCGCCCGCGACTTCCTGGTGCCGTCGCGCCTGCATCCGGGCAAGTTCTATGCGCTGCCCCAGGCGCCGCAGCAGTTCAAACAGCTGCTGATGGTCTCGGGCTTCGACCGCTATTTCCAGATCGCGCCCTGCTTCCGCGACGAAGACCTGCGCGCCGACCGTTCGCTGGAGTTCTATCAGCTCGACGTCGAGATGAGCTTCGTGACCCAGGAAGACGTCTTCGCCGCCATCGAACCGCTGATGCACGGCGTGTTCGAGGAGTTCGGCGAGGGCAAGCCGGTCTCGCCCATCGACCAGCCGCACGTCTTCACCAACGACTTCGGCGAGACGTTCGAGCACAAGGGCTTCGAGCGCCTGACCTACGCCCAGTCGATGGCCTGGTACGGTTCGGACAAGCCGGACCTGCGCAACCCGATCAAGATGCAGGTGGTGTCGGACCATTTCCGCAACGGCGGTTTCGGCCTGTTCGCCAAGATCCTGGGCGCGGACGACAAGAACGCGGTCTGGGCCATCCCGGCGCCGACCGGCGGATCGCGCGCCTTCTGCGACCGCATGAACAGCTGGGCGCAGGGCGAGGGCCAGCCCGGCCTGGGCTATATCTTCTGGTCCGAGGATCAGGGCGTCTGGGGCGGCCCGATCGCCAAGAACCTGGGTCAGGAGCCGACCCAGGCCCTGATGTCGTCGCTGGGCCTGGGCCAGGGCGACGCCGCCTTCTTCGTCGCCGGCCTGCCCGCGACCTTCGCCAAGTTCGCCGGCCTGGCCCGCACCCGCGTCGGGACCGAGCTGAAGCTGGTCGACGAGAACCAGTTCAAATTCTGCTGGATCGTCGACTTCCCCATGTTCGAATGGTCGGAAGAAGAGAAGAAGGTCGACTTCAGCCACAACCCCTTCTCCATGCCGCAGGGCGGGCTGGAGGCGCTGGAAAATCAGGATCCGCTGACCATCCGCGCCTATCAGTACGACATCGTCTGCAACGGCTATGAGCTGTGCTCGGGCGCGATCCGGAACCACAAGGCCGAGATCATGCTGAAGGCCTTCGAGATCGCCGGCTACGACGCCTCGGTGGTGGAGGAGCAGTTCGGCGGCATGTTGAACGCCTTCCGCTTCGGCGCCCCGCCGCACGGCGGCCTGGCCCCCGGCATCGACCGCATCGTCATGCTGCTGGCCGGCGAGACGGCCATCCGTGAAGTGATCGCCTTCCCGCTGAACCAGCAGGGCGAGGACCTGTTGATGAACGCCCCAACCGAGGCCGAGGAGCGCCAGCTGAAGGACGTGCACATCCGCACCGCCCCGCCGATCAAGGTCTGATCGGCGCGGTCATCGCTGAAACGAAGAAGGGGACGCCAGGCGGGCGTCCCCTTTTTGCTGTTCAGTTCCCGGCGACCGCGACGAAATTCCTGACCCGAGGCGGCACGGGCGGAGCCGGCGGGGTGCGGATCACCGTGATCGCACTGCTGCGGCAGGCCTGGGCGGTCAGTCCGCCGGGCAGGCGGGTCGAGCCGTCGCCGCACGCCGTCCTGATCTGGCCCTGCGTCAGGCCGCGCGCGCCGGACAGGTCGGCGCCGCGAATGTCCGTCCGGTGCATCGACGCCTCGGAAAAGTCTGTCCGGGAGAAACGTCCGCCGGTCAGACGGGCACCGTCCAGCGTCGATCCGGTGAAGCGGGCATTGCTGAAATCGCCGGACGACAGGTTGGAGGCATGGATTTCGGCGCCGGTGAAGTCGGCGCCCACGGCGACGACATTGGCCAGGGTCGCGCCGAACAGTTCCGCGCCGATGAACTTGGCGCCGGACAGGGTGGCGCCGTTGAAGTTGACCCCGTGCATTTGGGCGCCCGAGATTTCGGCTCGGCTCATATTGGCGCGCACGAAGCCGGCGCCCTGAGCCTCGGCCCCGGTCAGGACCGCGCTGGTGAAGTTGGTCGAGCTGAAGTTGGCCCCGATGATCTGGACGCCCGACAGATTGGCGCGGCTGAAGTCGCTGCCCGAGAAGTTGGAGCCCATCATCTCGGCGCCGCGCAGATTGGCCCCGACCAGGGTGGCGTTCATGAAGCTGGCGCCCGTGAAGGTGGCGCCCGACAGGTTGCGACCCGACAGTTCGCAGCGGTTGCACGATCCGCCCAGCGACACGGTTCGGGCCACGTCCCGGTCCTGCATCGACATCTCGACCCCGGCCATGGCGGGAGACGCCATCAGCGCCGCGCCCAGCGCCAGCAGGGCCAAGGAGGGTCGAAACCGGATATGTTCAGCGATCTGTTTCACGAGACCTGAATGCCCCGAAAGCCCCGCGCGACCTACTTAAATCGAGGTAACTTCGTTAAATCGAGGCAAGATCGGCGGCCCTCAGCAGGCGGGAATGCGAAGGCCGCGCGGCAAGACGGTGGAGCCGTCGCCGCACGCCTGGTTCAGCTGACCCTGCGTCAGGCCGGTGGCACGCGCCAACTGGGCGCCCGACAGGTTCGTGCCCGCCAGCGTCGCGCCCGAGAAATTCGCGCCTTCCAGATAGGCGCCCACGAAACTGGCGTTGGTCAGGTTGGCGCGCGTGAAGTTGGAGCCCGAGAAGACCCCGCCATAGCCTTCCACGTCGCGCAGATCGGCGCCGGAGAAGCGGGTGCGGTTCATCACGCTCAGGCTCATGTCCGACTGGCGCAGGCGCGAGCCGGCCAGGTTCAGTCCGCGCGCCTCCAGGCCCGAGAAATCCCCCTGGAACAGGTTGCAGCCGGCGCAGGAGGCGCCGCGCCGGACGCTGGCGATCTGGCCGGCGTTCTGGGCCAGGACGGGGGTCGCCACGACCAGCAAGGCGGTTGCGATCAGACCGAGAGAGAGTGTGCGTTTCATGGACCGGGCTCCGACGTTTGATCGTCCTGAAGCAAACCCTAGGCCATAACCCTTAACCTAGCCCTGATCCCCGCCCTTCAGCGCCGGCGCGGCCCCGCAGGTGTCGCAGGTCCAGCCGCCGCCGCGCTGTTGCAGGGTGAAGTCGCCGCAGGCGGGGCAGGCCACGGCCTCGCCCGACGTTGAGGCGCGGGCGTCCGGCTCGGTCTTCTTGCCGAACGGCAGGACCACCAGATTGTCGGGCGCGGACCCGCGCGCGAACCCCTTGGAGATGAAGCGAGCGGCGGGGACGGCCTCGCCCTGCGGCGCGCCGCCCTCCAGCCCGTCGCCGTCCAGGGCCTCGGCCTCGCCATTGGCCAGTTCATGCCGGTCCAGATAGGAGACGCCCAACTCGCGGAAGATGTAGTCCAGGATCGAGGTGGCCGAGCGGATGGAATCGTTGCCCGTCACGCGGCCCGCCGGTTCGAACCGGGTGAAGACGAAGGCGTCCACGAACTCGTCCAGCGGCACGCCGTATTGCAGGCCGATGCTGATCGCGATGGCGAAGTTGTTCATCAGGCTGCGGAAGGCGGCGCCTTCCTTGTGCATGTCGATGAAGATCTCGCCCAGTTCGCCGTCTTCGTATTCGCCGGTGTGGATATAGACCTTGTGGCCCCCCACGGCCGCCTTTTGGATATAGCCCTTGCGGCGGTCGGGCAGTTTGCGGCGGGCGCGCTCGCGCTCGACCACCCTTTCCACCACCCGTTCGGTCGCACGCGGCGCCTCGCGCGCCGGTTCGGGCCGAGCGGCCGTCTCGACGGCGGGCAGGGTCAGCAGCGGGCGGGCCGGCGGCTCGGCGCGTTGCAGCCGGATGGCGCGGCGGCCGTCCAGCGCCGCCTGACCCATCAGCCGCGCCGCCTGGCCCGCCGTGGTGCGCCAATGGGTGGTCTCGGGCGCGATGTCGGCCAGGTCGCTGAACGGCGTGATGGCCTGGCGCAGTTCGGCCGCCGCCCCTTCGGGATCGGCCAGCAGGGCGGCGACGGCCGCCGGCGCCTCGGGCCAGGTCGAGAGGTCGCCGTGACCGAACACCCAGCGCGCGGCGGCGGCCTCGGCCTCGTCCGACACCCCCAGCAGCGTCAGCAGCAGGCCGTCTCCGTCCTCGACGCCCAGCACGTCGCGGATAAAGCCGGCGTCCAGGACGGGGGCGGAGAAGACGGCGTCGAAATCCTCGGCCCAGGCCAGGGCGTGCTCGATGGCCGCCAGTTCGATGTCGGTGAAGCCCAGCGTCCGCAGCGCGGCATGATCCAGGCCCGGCGCTTCGACCAGGGTGCGGCGTCCGAAGACATGGCGTTCGGCCGCCTGGACGTCGCCGCCCGCCGCGCCCAGCGCCGCCGCCAGCGCCGGATGCAGCCGCCGCCCGATCTCGCCGTCCGCCGTCTGGAACACATCAACGGCGGCGATGCGCCCCCGGCCCAGCCGCAGCCGCGCCTCCGCATCGTCCACAAACAGGCCGATGGCCGAATGCCGTCGCGGACGGGGCTTCGCCTTCAGGGCCTTCAGCGCGGCCTCCGCAACGGGATCGTTTTCGCCCTGCAGCGCCCGGCGTCGGGCGGCCCGGGTCTCCTGGGCGGCGGCCTGCACCTCGTCCCAGTCGGGCGCCGCGCCCCGGAGGGCGGCCAGATCGGCCGAGGTCTCGCCCGCGGTCGCCGCGACCAGGGCCGCCAACGATTGAGCCTGCGCCGTCCGCGCCTCGCCCAACGGCGCCACGGCCTCCAGCAGCCCTTCCAGCCCCAGCGCCAGGACGCCAGGCGTGGGGCTCGACAGGTCCAGCGCCGTGATCAGCAATCGCGTCAGGGCGGCCAGATCGTCGGCGGTCTCGCCGTCCAGCGCCATCACGGCGGGCAGGTCGATGACCATGCGCGCGGTGGTCGGGGCCGTCGCCGTCTCCGCATCGCGCGGATCGAAGGCCAGGATCAGCCCGCCATCGAGCGCCGCCCTGGCAGCCAGCAGGGCCTCTGGCGCGCCCGCTGCGATCTGCGTCCGGTCGGCCAGCGCCACCAGGGGCGCGGCCTCTATGGCGGGGCCCAGGTCGGGCAGGGGACGTTCGCCGTCCACCGCCCGCAGGATGTCGGCGTCCGACGCCCCGCAACGCCGGGCCAGGGCCGCCGCCCGCCCCAGAGCCGGGTTGCGCGAAGGATCGCCGCAGTCGCCGCGCGGTCCCTCGCACCGACCCACCGCATCGGCGACCCCGGCCAGGGCGTCGGCCAGGGCTTGGGCCGCCTGGGCGCCCAGGCGCGCGGCGGAGCGGCGTCCGCCGTGATCGGCAAGGACGGCGGCCGCGCCCGGATCGTTCAGGTCCACCATACCCGTCGCCGCCGCGCCCGATCGCGCCGGCGCCGCCAGCCCCAGCCTGATGACGGCCGAAAGCTCATCGGCGAACACCGCGGCCTGGGCCGCATCGAACACACCCTCCGCCACGCCGGTCCTGGCCAGAAGGGCGGACCAGGCGTCCACGCCCCCATCCAGCCAGTCGCCGCAGGTGTCGTCGGACGGTCCCTGGGCCGCGATCCAGTCCAGCCAGGCCTCGATCTGCGCCTCCGACCAGCCGACGGGGGCCAGCACCGGCCGCACGCCGGCGGGCCGCTCCACGACGTGGTGCTCCATCGCGACTCGCCGGGCGCGAGGGGCGAAGACGGATTGATTGCGCATGGCGGTCTCTCCGATGGGTTCGCGCCAGCCTAGGTCCAAGACCGCACTTGTCCAATACATCTGGTGTCGCAGGGCCAGGTTGCCCACAAGATATCGATTCGACCTTTGACCCCGGCGCTGCCGCCTGAACGCTGGACGAAGAGGACGCGGGTTTCTATGATCCGCGCGAGCGTCGGGCCCTGAGTCCGACGAACCCTTACGGTTGGATTTCACGACGTGTTGAGCAAGATTTTCGGCTGGTGGGAGGGCGCCACGATCGGCACCCGCTTCACCATCGCCAAGCGCGGTCGCTTTGTCGGTCAGGACGAGAACGGCAATCGATATTACGAGAGCCGCGACAACGTCAGCTATGACGGCCGCAAGCGTCGCTGGGTGATCTATGACGGCTATGCCGAGGCGTCCAAGGTCACGCCCGACTGGCACGGCTGGCTGCATTACACCTTCGATCTGCCGCCGACCGAGCAGCCGCTGCCGCGTCGCGCATGGGAGAAGGAGCATCTGCCCAACCTGACCGGCACCCCCCTGGCCTGGCGCCCGCCCGGCTCGCTGGCCAACGAGGCCAAGCGCCCGGCCGCGACCGGAGACTATCAGGCCTGGACGCCCGAGTGAAAACCCGCCGGATCCTGATGGGCGCCGGCGCCCTGATCGGCGTGCTGAGCGCGGGGGCCGTCACGGCCAGCGTGCTTCAGGACGCGCCGCGCGATGCGCGCCCGGTCCAGGATCCCATCGGCGACATTCTGCGAAAGACTCCGGCGCAGCCGGCGTCGAACGTGCCGACCGAGACGCCGCCCGCCGGCGCGCCCGCCCCGCGCGCGCCCGTCGCGGTGACGCCGCCCCCGGCCGTCATCATCGCCGAGGACGCCGCCGTCGAGGAAAAGGCCGAGGAAGAGGTCAAGGCCGAACGCCCCGTCGCTGAAAAGGCCATCGACCAGCCCGCCACGCCCGGCCGTCGCCAGCGACGCAAGTTCGCGGTCATCCAGGCCATCGACAAGGTCACGGCCGAGACGATGAAGTTCGAGGTCGAGGTCGGGGGCCGGCCTGTGCGCTTCAACCGCAACCTGGTCTTCGCCGCCCGCGCCTGCGAGGTGACGACGCCGGACGAACTGACCGAAGATTCCATCGCCTATATGGACGTCTCGCTGCAGCCGCGAGGCCAGACCACGTCGCGCCAGATCTTCCGGGGCTGGATGTTCGCCTCGTCACCGGCGGTCAGCGGGGTGCAGAACCCCTATTACGACGCATGGGTGGTCGGCTGTAAGAACTGATCGACTGGCGAGAGAATCGGCATGGATCGCAAACGACCGTTGAAGAAGGACGAGACGGTGGAAGTCCGTCTGTCACACGCCGCCAAGACCGCCTTCATGGCCCGCTGCCAGGCCGAGGGCCGCACGGCCAGCGAGGCGATCCGCCGCTTCATCGACGCCGAACTGAACCAGACCGCCGCTCGACGCTCAATCCCCACCGGCTGGCGTCAGCTCGCCGCCGCCGCCTTGGCCGGCCTGGCTCTGGGCGCCGTCGCGGTCCCCGCCCTGGCTCAATCCCGGTCGGCCGCCCCCAGCCGGGCCGCCTTCGACCGTCTGGATCGAAACCACGACGGCGTGGTCAGCTTCGACGAGTATCGGGCGGGTTAGGCCGTCGTCTCCGTCGCCATTTGGGGGACGGTCTATCGCACCGGAACCAGGAAGCGGTCCCCTTGCAGGTTCAGCCAGGTCCACGGCTTGAACAGGCCGGCGCCGGGTTTCCAGGACGCCAGCACCATCGCCGCGCGGCCGACGATGTTCTCGGCCGGCAGCAGGCCCACGCCGATCTCCGGCGGCCAGCGGCTGTCCAGCGAGTTGTCGCGATTGTCGCCCATCATCAGATAATGGCTCGGCGGCACGCGGCGCGGCGGCGTGTCGTCGCCGGGCAGGCCCGGCCCGCCGTCATAGGTGACGTAGCTGCGACCGTCGGCCAGGGTCTCGCGCACCCGCTGCACCCGGCGCTGCGGCGCATCGTGATCGGCGACGAAATCCAGCCGCGTCTGGCGCACGGCCGCGCCATTGACGAAGACCACGCCGCCCCGCACCTGAACCGTATCGCCAGGCAGGCCCACGACCCGCTTGATCCAGACCTGCCTGGGATCGCGCGGCAGGCGGAACACCACCACGTCGCCGCGACGCGCCTGGGCCCCCATCAGCCGTCCCGGCCTGATCGACGACGCCAGCGGCAGCGACGCTTCGCTCCAGCCATAGGCGAACTTGGACACGACGATATAGTCGCCGGTCACCAGTCCCGGCTCCATCGACGAGGACGGGATGGTGAAGGGCTGAAACAGCAGAAGGCGCAACAGCGTCGCCACGATCAGGGCGACGACCAGCGTCAGGACGATTTCGCGGGCCTCTTTGAAGGCGGACGGGCGGGGCGGGGGTGTCGATGTGTCGGTCATGGCGCCATCGAGGCCGACACGCGGAACCGACGCCAGCGGATCCGTGTCGGGACAGGTCCGAAATCGTGTCCGGACAAGCCCTATAGCCTGCACCATTCGTCATTCCGTAGCGGCCCAGGACGACCCCGCACCCGGCAGGCGGCTTCAGCTGGGGGATGCGCCTGGAGCGAGCGCCGCCTCAACCGCCTCGGCGCCGGTCAGCGGCGCGAGCAGCGCCGCCTGGTCGGCCGTGACCTTCAGCGCGGGCGCCAACCGCCTCAGATAGGCCGCCTGCGGCGTCTCCACCGCGCCGAACTGGCTGAGGTGATCGGTCAGAAACTGGGCGTCCAACAGGGTCCAGCCGCCCTTCCTCAACCGCGCGACCAGATGCACCAGCGCCACTTTCGATGCGTCGCGCTCGCGGCTGAACATGCTCTCGCCGAAGAAGGCGCCGCCCAGGGATACGCCGTAAAGTCCGCCGACCAGCCGCTCGTCGCGCCAGCATTCGATGGAGTGGACATGACCCATGGCGAACAGGGCCGCATACAGCCGCCGGATCGGCGCGTTGATCCAGGTGTCTTCGCGATCCGGTCCTTGCGCCGCCGCACAGCCGTCCAGCACGGCTTCGAAGGCGGTGTCGATGCGCACCTCGAACGGCTCGCCCCGCACGGTGCGTCGCAGGCGGGCGGGGATGTGGAAGGCGTCCAGCGGTATGACGCCCCGCTGGTTCGGCTCGATGATGAAGACGCGCGGATCATCGCGCGCCTCGGCCATCGGAAACACGCCCCGGGCGTAGCAGGCCAGCAGGTCCTCGGGGCCGAAACCGCCGAAAGGCCCGCTGGCGCTGAAATCGGGGTCCGTCAGGCGTCGCCCTTCTGACGGGCAGCCCATTTCTCCAGCCAGTGGATATCGTAGTCGCCCGACAGGATGTCCGGCTCGGCCAGCAGCTTCTGGAACAGAGGGATGGTGGTGTCGACGCCGCCGATGACCACCTCGCCCAGCGACCGCTTCAGGCGTGCGATGGCCTCCTCGCGGTCGCGACCGTGGACGATGAGCTTGCCGATCAGGCTGTCATAATAGGGCGGGATCGAATAGCCGGCGTAGATGGCGCTATCCAGACGCACGCCCAGGCCGCCCGGGGCGTGGAAGTCTGTGATCTTGCCCGGCGACGGGGTGAAGGTCTCGGGGTTCTCGGCGTTGATCCGCACCTCGATGGCGTGGCCCTTGAACTCGATGTCGTCCTGGGTGAACGACAGCGGCAGACCGGCGGCGATCCGCACCTGTTCGCGCACCAGATCGACGCCGGTGATCATTTCCGTGACCGGGTGTTCGACCTGCAGGCGGGTGTTCATCTCGATGAAGAAGAACTCGCCGTCCTCCCACAGGAATTCGATGGTGCCGACGCCAAGATAGCCGATGGCGGCGATGGCCTTGTTGACCGTTTCGCCGATCTTCTTGCGACCTTCCGCCGACAGGGCGGGCGAGGGGGCCTCTTCCAGCACCTTCTGGTGACGGCGTTGCAGCGAGCAGTCGCGTTCGCCCAGGTGGACGACATTGCCGTGGCTGTCGGCGATGACCTGAATCTCGATGTGGCGCGGCTTCTGGAGGTAGCGCTCCATATAGACGGCGCCGTTGCCGAAGGCGGCCTTGGCCTCGGATTGGGCGGTCTGGACCGCCTCGACCAGGTCGTCGGGCGTCAGGGCCACCTTCATGCCGCGTCCGCCGCCGCCCGCCGCCGCCTTGACGATCAGCGGGAAGCCGATGGACTTGGACGCCTCGATGGCGGCCTCGACCGTCTCGACCTCGCCGTCGGAACCGGGGACGACGGGGATGCCCGCGTCCTTGACGGTCTGTTTGGCGCTGATCTTGTCGCCCATGACCCGGATATGATCGGGCTTGGGACCGATGAAGGTCATGCCGTGCGCTTCGACGATCTCGGCGAAGCGGGCGTTCTCGGACAGGAAGCCATAGCCGGGGTGGATGGCCTGGGCGCCGGTGATCTCGGCCGCCGCGATGATCGAGGGGATGTTCAGATAAGACTTGGCGGCCGAGGCCGGGCCGATGCAGACGCTCTCATCCGCCAGTCGCACCCACATGGCGCCCCTATCGGCCTCGGAATGGACGGCGACAGTGGAGATGCCCATCTCCTTGCAGGCCCGGTGGACCCGCAGGGCGATCTCGCCGCGATTGGCGATCAGAACCTTGGTGAACATGGCTTACGCCTCGAGCAGGACGAGGGCTTCGCCGAACTCGACCGGCTGGGCGTCGCCGACCAGGATGTCGGCGACCACGCCGTCGCGCGGGGCCTGGATCGGGTTCATCGTCTTCATCGCCTCGACGATCAGCAGGGTCTGGCCCTTCTTGACCTTGTCGCCCGGCTGGACGAAGGCCGGCGCCTCGGGCGAGGGCTGAAGGTAGGCGGTGCCGACCATCGGCGACTTCACCTCTTCGCCCGCGCGGGCGACGATGGCGGCGGGATCGCTGGGCATGGCGGCAGGCGCAGCAGCGGCGGCGGCGGGCGCGGCGGCGACCGCAGCGGGTGCGGCGGCGTACTGGACCGGGGCGGCGTTGACGGTGATTTCGCGCGCGACGCGGATGCGCAGTTCGCCGCGTTCGACCTCGACCTCGGTCAGGTCGGTCTCGTTCAGAATCTCGGCCAGCTGGCGAACCAGAGCGGCGTCGATTTCGGCGTGTTTCTTGTCATCGGCCATTGGAATGCGCCTTGTCTTTCGTGTGTGTAAGCGAACGGGCGGCCCTCAGGGCCGTTCCCGGATCAGGGTCAGGGCCGCCTGGACGGCCAGTTCATAGCCGGTCGCGCCGAAACCGGCGATGACGCCGGTCGCCGCGGACGACACATAGGAGTGATGGCGAAACGTCTCGCGCGCCGCCGGATTGGACAGATGCAGTTCGATCACCGGGATCGACAGCATCTTCAACGCATCGTGCAGGGCCACCGAAGTGTGGCTGTAGGCCGCCGGATTGATGATCAGGGCGTCGGCGCCCTCTCGCGCTTCCTGAATCCAGTCGACCAGCGCGCCCTCGTGATTGGTCTGGCGAAACACGACCTGCGCGCCGCCCGCCGCCTTGACGCACCGCTGCTCGATATCCGCCAGGGTGTCGCGGCCATAGATGTCAGGCTCCCGAACCCCGAGCAGGTTCAGGTTGGGGCCGTTCAGCACATGAATGACGGGCGTTTCGGCCATGGTCCCAGGAATCGATCCGGCGCAGTGCGGCGCAAGAGGGGCCTTTTAGCGGACGCTGGGCTTGGGTCAAACGGTCGGCGTATCGAAGTTTACGCCGAGGCAGGGGTGTCGGATGGGGTTCGCCGGGCGCCGTACTCTGGCGAAGTCGCCCGCCGCCGTCTATCTGCGCAGCACGCCAGACGGAGAGCCGCCATGAACCAGATCCAATTGAACGGCGAACCCCGCCTGGTCCAGGCCGCCACCATCCTGGCCCTGGTCGAGGAACTGGCGCTGGACCCGCGCAAGGTGGCGGTCGAGCGCAATCTGGAAATCGTGCCCCGCTCGCTCCACGCCTCCACCCCCATCGCGCCCGGCGACCACATCGAACTGGTCCAGTTCGTGGGCGGGGGCTGATCGCGATCAAATCGGGCAACGACGGCTTTCCCTGAGGCCATCGGAGGCTTAGGTCAGCCCCATGACCGATACAGCCTCCGAAACCTGGTCCGTCGCGGGCCGCACCTTCACCTCGCGCCTGATCGTGGGCACGGGCAAATACGCCGACTACGCCCAGAACGCCGCCGCCGCCGAGGCTGCGGGGGCCGAGATCGTGACCGTGGCCGTGCGCCGGGTGAACCTGTTGGACCCGACCCAGCCGATGCTGGTCGACTATGTGAAGCCGGACCGCTTCACCTTCCTGCCCAACACCGCCGGCTGTTTCACCGGCGAGGATGCGGTGCGGACCCTGCGTCTGGCGCGCGAGGCGGGGGGATGGAGCCTGGTCAAGCTGGAGGTGCTGTCCAACACCGCCCACCTGTATCCCGACATGATCGAGACGCTGCGGGCGCTGGACCTGCTGATCAAGGACGGGTTCGACGTCATGGTCTATTGCACGGACGACGTGGTGATGGCCAAACGGCTGGAGGACGCCGGCGCCGCCGCCATCATGCCTGCCGCCGCTCCGATCGGTTCGGGTCTGGGCATCCAGAACGAGGTCAATGTTCGCCTGATCGTGGAGCAGGCCAAGGTTCCGGTGCTGGTCGACGCCGGCGTGGGCACGGCCTCGGACGCGACTCGCGCGATGGAGCTGGGCTGCGACGCCGTGCTGATGAACACCGCCATCGCCGGGGCCAAAGATCCCATCCGCATGGCCCGGGCCATGAAACACGCGGTCATGGCCGGCCGCGACGCCTATCTGGCCGGTCGGATGGCCAAGCGGATGTACGCCGACCCGTCGTCGCCGCTGGCGGGGCTGATCTGACCTTCCGATATCGGGCGCCGGGTGACAGCCTCAGCGCCGCCGGGGCGCCAGGATGTCGGACAGGCGGTCGGGGGTTCCCTCGATCCGTTCCAGGCGCGGATAGCGCAGGCCGTCGTGGTAGGCGAAGGCGACGGTGCGGAAACGGTCGCCGGATTTCAGCAGCAGTTCGAGAGGGGCGTCCGTTCCCTTGGCGGCTGTGACGGCGTTGCGGAGGACCTCGGCCGAGGCGGCCTTGCCGTTGACGGCGACCAGCGTCCAGCCGGCGCCGACGCCTTGTTCGAAGGCGGGGCCGCCCCAGCGGATATTGGTCAGCTTGTCGCCCGACAGGGTGAAGCCCAGCGAATACTGGAAGTCGTTGGCCCAGCCGCTCTGAACCGCCTTTTCGTCGGCGTTGGGCGTGTCGGTGTAGGTCAGGCGCCAGCCGGCGCGGGCCAGGCCGTCCAGCGGCGCGCGGGCGTCTGGGCCGACGGCGTCGAGGCGGCTGCGTAGGAAGGCGGCCCAGTCGTGCGGATAGACGGCGTTCAGGGCCGCGACCACATCCTGGAACGTATAACCCTGCGGCGCCCATTGGCCGTCGTCGTGGCCGAAGAAGGCGCGGGCGAAGTCGTCGAGGGATTTGCGACCGTTCGTGCCTTCGCGGATCAGGGTGTCGGCGTCCAGCCAGACCAGCAGGCTCTCTCGGTAATAGTCGCCGGTGCCGCGCATCCATGACGGATACTGGCCCGTCACCCGATAGCCCAGCAGGTTGTGGTTGTTGGTGTCCTGAAGCGCGCGCCACTGGCGGCCCGGCTGCTGGTCGTAGAAGGCCGCCACATTGGCCAGGGTGGCCAGGGCGACGCCCTTGGAATGCAGGCCGGCGCGGGCGGCCAGCACGTCGCCCCAGTATTCGGTCTGACCCTCATAGACCCACAGGAGCGTGTTCTGGGTCGGGACGTTGTGGTTGGCGGTCAGTTCGTCCGCCGGACGCATGAACTTGCCGTTCCAGGAGTGGGCGTATTCGTGGGGCAGGAGGCCCCGGTCGCCCGCGCTCTTGGCCCAGTTGGTGAAGAAGTCGGGGGCGCCGGTGTTCTCGGACGAGCGATGATGCTCCAGCCCGATGCCGCCCATCTGGTCGGTCAGGGCGAACAGGAACTCGTAGTGGTCGAAGTGGCGGGCGCCGAACAGGCGGTCGGCCTGCTGGACCATGTTCTCGAACAGCTTCAACTGGTCGTCCGTGGCGGCCAGACCCTTGGCCTCGTCGGCCAGGATATTCAGGTGGACCCTTGATTCAGACGGGGCGCCGCTGGGGTCGATGTCCACGCGGCGATAATGGGCGCCGGCGAAGATGGGGCTGTCGATCAGGGTGTAGAGGTCGGTGGGGGCGAAGGTCGCCACGTCGCCGTCCTGGGACGCCGTGGTCAGGGCCGTGCCGTATTTCCAGCCGGCGGGCAGGACGACCGAGGGGGCGACCTGGATCTGGCGGCTGAAATAGCCGGCCGGATAGAGGATGGCCTTCTCCCATTGCAGATTGACCATGGCCGGGGTCATCAGCACGCGCCAGTTGGAGCTGTCGGGCTGGGTCAACTGCTGGAACGCGACGTGGATGCTGGTCACGCCTGCCGGGATGTCGAGGTGAAAGGCGTAGGGGTCCAGCGTGTCGCGCAGCCATTCGATCCGCTGGCCATTGGCGGTCACGGTCAGGCCGGACAGCAGCTGGATGGGGCCGGTGGCGGCGTGGTTGCCGGGCAGGAACTTCGGATAGAGCAGGGTCAGCGGACCGGCGGCGGCGACCGGGATGGTCTGGCGCACCCGGATGATGCGGCGGTCCAGATCGGTGATGTCGGCGCGGTACTGGATGACGCCGGGATAGGGCTTGTCCTGCGGCGTGGGGATGGCCGGCTGGGCGCGGGGCAGGGCCAGCGGCGCCTGGGCGGCGTCGGTGATGACGGGGGTGGACCGGAAGGTCTGAGCCATCGCAGGTGCGGCGGCGGTCGTCATCAGGACGGCGAGGCAGGCGGCGGTCAGGCGGGTACGCGGCATTCGGTCATCCAGGCATGAAGGCAGGCGCGCACCGTCGAGGGCGTCGGGCGATGCGTCAAGGGACAGATGGCCGCGACTTAAACCCTCTCACTTTGGGAGAGGGCTTGAGCCTCGGAGAGCCGCAGGCGATCCGCAAGGCGAAAGGGCGAGGGTCGGGTGGTGCGACTTGGCCCGCGACCCGACCCTCATCCGACCCCTTGGGGGGCCGCCTTCTCCCATTGGGAGAAGTATAGGCTCCTTGATCCCGCTTAACTCTCTGTAAAACAGAATAATCTTATCGGAGAGAAGTGCCGTGTAGAGTTCGTGTAGATAATTCTGCACGTTGCCCACAAAAGATGGCTGGAGTCGCTGGCGGCGTCCACTGGTTTGGGCTGCTGTCAGCGTCAGCGGTTGGGCTCGATATGGCACCAGGCGAAGGCCGCCGCAGCCGCTCCTGCGCCCAACGCGCGGAAGTCTCGCCAGCCAAAGGAGTGACGGGGACCCGGCTGCAACGAGCATCGCGAGAGAAGCTGGGCGGAAGGCTCTTCGGAGTGCGCCGGGGGCGACGCCCCAAGTCTCTTGCGATAGGGATTGTCACCCGAGAGGGACGAGATCTCTGGCAGCGTCGGAAGCTCGTGGCGCAGCCTAAAGCCCTCCTGCGCCCCAGCGCAGATCGCCATGAACTTCAGTGCCTGAAATACCCAAGCGGGCGAACGGTGCGCGCACGGCAAAGCCCCAAGCCTGTTGCGCTAGGGCGACCGTCCGAATGGAATGAGATCGCCAGGGCGGCCTAAGCCCAACCATCCACTCTAACTCGCTTTGACAATCAAAAGTCGTCCGAGTGCTGATGTTCAGATCCATCAGATATTGCGGGAGATGAACATGCAGGCCTCGCCGATTAAAGCAGCGCAGTACGTGCGAATGTCGACTGAGCGACAAGAATACTCACCCACGTTCCAGAAGGCGACCAACGAGGCCTTTGCGGTCGAACATGGGATGCAGATCGTTCGGACTTACGAAGACGCCGCCGTGAGTGGGGTCTCTCTCCGTAACAGAGACGGTCTAAAAGCCCTTTTAGCCGACGTGCTTTCAGGGGACAGCGGGTTCACCTGCGTCCTTGTTTACGACGTCAGCCGATGGGGCCGGTTCCAAAATTCCGACCAGGCCGCCTACTACGAGTTCATGTGCGTTCAGGCGGGCGTACCTGTCCTCTATTGCGCTGACGGTTTTAAAAACGACGGCAGTCCGATGTCGCAACTGATGAAGCATATCAAACGGACCATGGCGGGACAGTACAGCCATGACCTTTCCGAGAAGGTGACACGCGCTCAGCGTGGACTATTGGCCCAAGGATTCTGGACCGGAGGGCGGGCTCCGCTCGGCTTGCGGCGGATATTCACGCGCAGTGATGGCACGATGCTCGCCGCACCATCGGGTTCGTTCGTCCGTAAACAGCAAGGTGTGCGAACCAAGCTCATCCTGGGACCGGACGCCGAGGTGGAGTTCGTGCGTCGAATATTCGCGCTCTATCTTCGTCCGAAGGCGACCACTGTGAGCGTCGCGCGAAAACTGACGGCAGATCAGGACGTGAATGCTGAGTGGGGTGATTGGTCAGCCAGACGAGTGCGGTACATCCTCGATAACCAGGCCTACATCGGCAAACTCATCGGCGGGCGTTACTCCAGACCAGTCGGCGTCAAGTCTGGGGGCGCCCTGCCTCGCGCCGACTGGATCGTCGTGGATGACGGCGTTCCCCCAATCGTGACAAAGGATGTCTTCGAGGCTGCACAACGAAAGCGCCAGCGCAACCGAACTCCTGTTGCTTTTAAAGCCGCGCTCGCCGATCTGCGGCGCGTTGGCGCCGACCATGGCTACATCAGTCAGGGCCTCATTCGACGCTTCGGCCGATGGAGCCCCGGCGTTTACTACCGGCAAGTCGGCCCTATGCCGGTCATTCGCGATCTACTGAACCTGCCCGTGCCGGCCAAGTTTGCGAACCATCACCTTTTTAAGGGCGACATGAACCGTCACGGCCGAGGCAAGCCGAGATATTCGATGGACGATTTGCACCAGCACCTGAAACGGGCCTTTGCCGAGCATGGCAGCCTGTCGCGTGAGATACTGGACGCTTACGGTACGCCCAGCACCTACACGATCTACCGTCGCTACGGCTCAATGGCCGCCGCGTATCTGGCCGCTGGTTATCAGCCGAGTGGGCTTCAACTCCAGAAAATGGCGGAGCATCACTCCTCGGAAATCCTGACCGCCCGCGCGAGGCGAGCCAGTGCGGTAGCAAATGCCGCCTCCGCAGCGTCCGGGGCTATCCCAAGTTGCGATCCGATCTCGCCGTAGGTGAGCCCCCCGAAACGATGGAGAACGAACACGTCGCGAAGGTTGGTAGGCAGTCGCAGGATCGCCGCCTTAAGGACATCCGCAGAGCTTCTTGCACGTCGGCGTTTTGGCCGGGACTTTGGCGTTGTCATCCGCTCGTCCTCCAGTCGATTCCGATGATGGCTCGATCATTAGCAGCACGTCGTCGATCGCCTTCCGGCTAGGCGTTCAACAAGTTCATGGAAGTTCCTTGGGAGATCGCGATGAGGTCCATCCGCGATCTCGTGATCATTGCGTGGGCCTCCGGATGGTCCTCGGGCCAGATCAGACGCTCAACGACTGCCAGCCGCGCAACGATCGCCTCCAAGGTCGCCGCGCTTGAATCAGGGATCGCCTCTAGAAGACGCTCACGCTTGTCGAATAGCGTGGTCAAGATGCCGTCTATGTCGCGAAGCTCTTTGGACCATGGCAAAGCCTGCTGTTCAGTCGGCGTGAGGTTGCACCACGAATGCTC
Organism: Brevundimonas sp. EYE_349; assembly: GCF_023147505.1. GTDB lineage: Bacteria > Pseudomonadota > Alphaproteobacteria > Caulobacterales > Caulobacteraceae > Brevundimonas. Next base: position 343,861 of record NZ_JAHXPB010000004.1, read on the forward strand.
CCGGATCAGCCAGCCTTCCAGTTTCGCCCAACGGGTCTGGAGACGCTCTATCTGGGCATCGACGGCCAGCCAGTTTCTGCACCGCCGCGTCGCTACGTCCGAAGCGGCATCGGCGGCGGGAAGCAGGGCAGCGGAAGCGGCAGCCGGATTGGCCGCCCCAAACGCAACGGCCGATGTGCCGGCGATGAGCGCGCGCCTGGAAAGTGCAGGCAGGCGCGCGTCCTCGATGCCCGTCTTTCGACGCGAGCCCATGACTAATGCCTTCCAATCAACTATGATTATTTTATAATCGCCGAAGGCAAGTGCCGTGTCAATATAAAATAGTCTTTCATGATAATAAAATCATCATTGCTGTGCTGACATCCCCACAAATCAAGGCCGCGCGCGCCCTCCTCGGTTGGAGCCAGCCTTCGTTGGCGAAGGCGTCGGGCCTCTCGCTGCCCACCATCGTGCGTATGGAGAGCCAGCTCGGTCCGGGGCGTAGCTCTGCCGCTAATGTCGAAGCTGTTCAGCTGGCTCTTGAAACCGCTGGGGTCACCTTCCTGGAAGGGACAAGCGAGTCGGGGCCGGGAGTGCGCCTAAAACGCGGACTTGAAGGATGATGACTTAGTTAGACGCCGCTGGAAGCAGACCTCCGTTATGTCGTCTACGGGGGGGTTAGCGGAAATCGTCCCACGACGACCTTGGGCCTTCCTTCTAAGGTCTGCCTGACACATAGCGAGCGGCCCGCTGTCGCGCCGCGCGTGCTTGGAGATAGGAGCAAGGTGATGGCCGCTGCACGGGAAGAAGCGATTGCTCCTCGCCTTACGCTCATCGCCCTGTTCCTGAAATTTCTGCACTTCGGCGTCCTGGCATTCGGCGGGCCTGTCGCGCAGATCGCCATGATCCGACACCAGCTCGTTGAGCATGAGCGATGGATTTCCAGTGCACGGTTTAACCGCCTGCTGGCGGTAATGCAGGCGCTTCCCGGTCCAGAAGCGCATGAGCTTTGCGTACACATGGGGATGTTGGCGCGTGGCCGCATAGGCGGCGTTCTAGCGGGCCTCGGGTTCATGTTGCCGGGCTTTATCCTTATGATGCTGGCGGCATGGGCCTATGACGTCTTGGTCGCCGGTCGCGCTGTCTGGACCGGTGCGCTGCTCGGGGTTCAGATCGTCGTGGTGGCGCTCATCATCAGGGCGGTGCAGCGGATCGGGCGGCACGTCCTTGAAGACCGAATGCTGTGGTTGCTGGCAGGCCTCGGCTTTGCGTCCAGCCTCATCGGCGCGCCGTTCTGGATACCGCTCGTCGCTGGAGGCCTGATCTACGGGTTCAGCGGACGACCCTGGATCGCTTTGGGCGTCGGTATGGTCGCCGTTGCGCTATCTGTCATCCTGCACTCAGTCGGGATGACTGCGGCTATCAAGGTCAACGGCCCTATCACTGAAGCGGGAACGCTTGATCTGTTTGTTGCAGGTCTCAAGGGCGGGCTTCTGACCTTTGGCGGGGCCTACACAGCCATTCCCTACGTTCGTGCCGATACCGTGGGACGGGGATGGCTGTCCGACGGCGCCTTTCTCGACGGTGTCGCCTTGGCTGGAGTGTTGCCCGCGCCACTGGTGATTTTCGGTACTTTCGCCGGCTATGTCGCAGGCGGTTGGACCGGAGCCTTGGCGGTGACAGCGGGCATCTTCCTGCCGGCCTTCGCCTTCTCCCTGATACTGTTCGAACGGTTGGAAGCCGTGGTGGACAACCCGGCGCTGCACCGCGTGTTAGCTGGGGTCGCAGCGGCCGTGGTTGGAATCATTGGCGCGACCTGTCTCCAGCTGACGTGGTCAACGGCTGAACGTGCGCCGATCCTTTGGGGCGCTGCCCTCATTTTCCTAACAGCACTGGCAGCGGTGTGGCTGGCGAAAGGGAAGTGGGCGGCGCCGCTACTTATTGCGTCTGGCGCTCTCGCAGGGAGATTGATCTTCGGCTGACGGCCTGTGCCTGGGAGTGTAGCTAACGTGCAGGTCCGCAATGGGTCGATGTCAGTCATGATCATCAATGCCCGAAGCAGACTTCTGCTAAGCCCCTAAGAGATCATGGGTGGCAGCACTAGGCTGCTACTCTGGTAGCGGTCTGCTACCGAATCCTTCGGCGGCGCCACCGTCACCGTGCACCGCTGCACCTTCCCGCTGTCGATCGCCGCCGCCCGGCACGTCTCAAGGGCGTCCCGGTTCTCGTCGGCAAGCCGGGCGTCCGCGACGATACGACCCCAGCCCATCGGATTCGCCGCCCGCATTAACGCTCCGCCCGCCGTCCAGCGATCCTCCCGCATCACCAGAGCCGCCACCCGCGTGTTCAGCCCGAACGGCAAGACGCCGGCGAGGATCGGCGAAAGCAACAGCCCGACCGCGAACGCCACGCCCCCGATCCAGCCCAGCAACCGGACCTGCCTATCCTTCGCCCAGGCCTGACCGATGAGGCCGGAGAGCCGCGACCGCTCGCGCTCCGCCTCCTGCGCGGCGCGGTCCAGCCTCTGCGCCGCCTCCCGCACCAGCGCCGAACCCGCCCTCGCGATACCTTGGCCCTGCTGCTCGGGCGTGAGGTTAAGCGCAGGCGAGGCCAGCACCGTCTCCAACGACTGACCGATCTCGTCGAGACCCTTGCCGAGTATCGCGAGATCCTGACTGTAGTCAGGCGGCCGCTTCTCCCGGATCGCCGCTGGAAGGCCCTCGATAGCGCGGCGCAGCACCGAGACCTCGGCCCGCAGGTCCTCGAACGCCTGGGCCGGGTCGCCCGCTTGATCCTCCGCCATCCTCGCCTCCTGACTTCGTTACAACGACAGGCCCCGATGCAAGTCCCGCCCGATCTGCTGGGTCGCCTGCTGCACGCTACGCGCCGAGATCACCCGACCGAGGGTCGAACTCTGGCCCATTCCCAAGTCCTGCGCCCGCGACCGCACCAGCGATGCCAGCTGCGGATCGCGCTTCAGCGTGCCCGCCATCGCCTTCATGCGCGCCTCCACGCGTTGGCGTTCGCCTCTGTGCCGCCACCCGTCCAGCCGGTCATGCTGCGTTTCCAGCCGCTTCCAATCCTTCACCAACCGGTCGGCCTTCAAGATCGGATCATGCCGCACCCGCGATTCGCGGCGGATAGCACCCGCCAGCTCGGCACCGCGTTCAGACCCGCGAAGATCCCGCATGGCGCGCCAGGTTGAGGGCTCATGACGCAAGGCGTTATGCAGGTCGCGCGTCGCCCCCGGCCTCGTCTGATCCAGCACCGCCCCGGCCTCGCGCAGTTCGCGCTTCTGATATTCAAGCACGGGCAGCTTCTGGGCGCGCATCCGCTCGGTATCGTCCATCGCCCGCGCATAGCGCTCCACCGAAACCTCCAACGTCTGCGCGGGAACGAGAGCCGTTCGCCTCGGCCCGGACGACGACAGGCCTTCCACGCGGCTGAACTGCGGCGGCGCCGCGCGCTTGTTTAGGGTCAACCCGTCGAACAGCCCCCGTTTGCGAGATTCGGCGTCGTGACCCGTGGCGCGGGTCGGCGCTTCGAGGCCGCGCCGTGCGGCATAGTCCAGCGTGGTTTCCTTGAGCCCCGTCCGCGAAAGCCGCGCCGACAAAGCGTCCAGATCCTTGAACTCATTCCGGTCGGCATAGAGGGTCGCCGCCTCCCGGTGGCGGGTCATGGCGACATAGGTCAGGTGCCGGTCCATCGTGCCGGACGCCAGCACATGGGTCCGGTCCACCGTCGCGCCTTGGGCCTTATGGATAGTGGTGGCGTAGCCGTGATCCACGGCAGCATAGTCCGCCATCGACACCGACACGACGCGGCCTTGGCCGGGTCCCTTGGCGCTGTCCAGGCGGACCTCAAGCCGACCGGGCTCGGCCCGCGCCACAGTGCCCAGCATGCCGTTCTTCACGCCGAGGTCGCGGTTGTTCTGCCGGAACAGGATCCGGTCCCCGGCGGCGAAGGCCCGTTCGCCCTCGGTCGTCTGATAGACCTGCTCGCCTTCAAGCTCGCCCCGGTCCTGCCGCACGGCGCGGACCGCGTCGTTCAGCTCCGCCACGTCCGCGCGGCGGTGCGCCAGCACCAGCCGCGAGCCCTCGGGCCGGGCGTCCATGTCGGCGATCACGTCGGCGACGATGGCGCTGCGGGCCGCGCTGAGATCTGCCTCGAACCGGATCGTGCCGCGCTCGGCGTAAGCCGTCAGACCCTCGGCGGTGCGGTGGCGAGCGAAGTCCACCGACGCGTCCCGCTGCCAGTCTTCGCGCTGTCGGCGGATTTCGCCCAGCTCGACGAAGCCGACACGCTCGGCCACCGCACGGAAAGCCGCGCCGGGGCCGATCGGCTGGAGCTGTTCCGGGTCGCCCACTAGGACCACCTTGGCGCCGGACCGGTCGGCCTGCGCCAATACCCGCGAGAGCTGGCGGCTTCCGACCATCCCGGCCTCGTCGATCACCAGCACGCTGCCCGGGCCAAGGGTGTCGCGACCGTGCTCCCAGCTCCGTTCCCAGCTCGCCAGCGTCCGCGCGGCGATCCCCGAGGACTCCTCCAGCCCTTCAGCCGCCTTGCCCGCCAGCGCCGCGCCCATCACCCGGTAGCCGTCGGCCTCCCACGCCTGACGCGCGGCGCTGAGCATGGTGCTCTTGCCGGCGCCCGCCATGCCGACCACGGCCCCGATCCGTTCGGGACCGGTGAGGTGTCGGACCGCCTGGCTCTGCTCCCCGGACAGGAAGGGCCGCTCGGCGAGAGCGCGCTCGGTGTGCTGTCGGCCGACGCCGAACGTCCGGCTGTCCGCCATCCGGTCGGCGCTGTCGGCCATCGACTGTTCGACGGCGATCATCTCCGTGGTGGAGTAGCGCACCGGCTCCAAAGTCCGGCCGAACTCATCCCTTTGCTCGGGGCGCAGTTCGACCAGGGCGGGCGACGCCATGGCTCTGGCGAAGGCCCGCTGGAAAGCGTCGGGATCATCGACGTAGCGGTGGATCACCCTGGCCACATCGGTGCGGTCGAACACGCTCTTCTCGTTCGTGACCAGGCTCAGCGCCTGCTCGGGTTTCTCGCGGATCAGTCGGGCGTTGCGCTGCGCCTGGTCCGCGTCCTGACGGGCGCGCACCACGGACTTGCCGCGCCGGTCCATCTGGGTGGCGTGGACGCCCATATGCTGGGTCGGTTCGATCTCCAGACCACAGGCCTGATGAGAGCGATGATCGACGCGGAGGTCGTGACCCGCCAACGCCAGATGGCGGTTGGCCCGATCCTCCCAGTCCAGACGTAAATCGCGCAGCTGATCGTGCGAGGTCGGCAGGCCGAGCGCGATCAGCCGCTTGTTCTCCAGCTCCATCTCGGACTTCTCACCGAGGCCCTCCCGTTCGACCTTGCGGGTGGTCAGCAGAATGTGGGCGTGGTGGTTGCGCACGTCGGTGTCGCCGTGCGGACTGTGGATCGCAAAATCCACTGCCACCCCGTAGCGATCGGCCAGCCCCTGAGCGAACTCCCGTGCCAGCGCCAGCCGCTGCTCGGGCGTTAGTTCATGCGGCAACGCGACCTCGACCTCGCGGGCCACACGCGCGTCCTTGCGCGCCTCGGCGAACTCCGCCGCATTCCATAGGGTCGAACGGTCTTTCGCCCACTCGGCGTCCACGCCTTCGGGCAGAACGATCTCGGTGTACTCGACGCCACGACGAGCGGTGAAGTCGTGGGTCTGGCCGTCGCGTTCGTTCGTCAGCTTCTGCGAGGCGCGATAGGCCGCCGCCGCGACGGCGCTGCGCCCGCTCGCGCGGCTGATCGGCTTCATCGCTAGATGATAGATCGCCATGACGACCTCCCAGCAACCGCGATTGCAGCCGCCCCGATGATGGTCAGGGGGGGCGGCCAGTCTGGCGGGCCGAGGAAACGCAAAGCCAGGTTGCAACCTGGGTCCGTCGATCTCAAAATACCAAGCCCTGAGTTGCGCAGCAACTCGTAAGTGCGCCCTTCGCTAGGCTCAGGACCCATTGAAGTGAGGCGTGCGATCTGATTCAGGCTCCTGAGGAGTCTGGATATGAGCGACCTGTATTGGCTGACGGACGAGCAGATGGCTCGGCTGGAGCCCTTCTTCCCCAAGAG
>NZ_JAHXPB010000005.1 GCF_023147505.1 Brevundimonas sp. EYE_349
CGAACGGCTCGAAGAACGCCCATTCCTCGTCCGACATCAAACCACGAACCAACGCCACTCTCCGCAAAGAGCAGCCTTGAATCAGTCATCTGGTGATTTGGGAATCCACTTTGTCCACACTACCTAGCGAGTGAGGTTTGGCTTCCCGAGGCGGCTCCGGCGGACGCGCAACTGAAATTCCAAATATACGAGATCGGCGGCGTAGGTTGGCCGGTGCAAGCGCGTTTCGCGGCTACAGAGATATCCAATGGCGTATGGTCGTTTTGGGAAGAAGTGTAAGTCTGCAATAGGTGGACAGCGAAAATCGCTTGATCAGATGATTGCCTTGCGAGCGGTCAGCGAAGCAGCAGTTACGTAGGGCCAGCGGGGATGTGTGACGTAATCGTCGTCCGGTCCGTCCGGCGGAAGGCCATCGATCACCGAGTCGAGTTCTCGTTTCAAGGCGTCGATAAAAGCCACCTCGTCGGTGCTAAGCAACATCGCGCCAACCGACGCTTCACCGAAATCGTTGTCGTCGAACAGGAAGTGGACAACCTGACTTGCGCCTACAACCAGCCTCTCGCGTCTTTGGGCAGCCCAAAGCGGTCGAGTGTCAGGCGTAGCGAGTTCCTGCAGACTTGAGATAAGCTGCGTTCGAATAAACGGATGGCTCAGATGTGCCCAACTGGGAGAGTAGATATCCATGGGCATGAGGCTAAGGGGCGAGGCAATAAGCTGCAACGTCATCAAGGGGTGGTTATCCGACGTTGGCTCCGGTATGGCTAGGCATGGGTATGAGACGGACATTGGCCCTTCGCCTGCTTGCAAGCTGGGTTCTGTCGTTGCTGGGTCTGAGCCTGTTTGCCATGAGCATCGGGGAGGCTAGCGAGGGCTTCTGGGCCGTCAGGCTTCTAAGTCTGTCGTCGTTTCCATTTGTCGTCTTTGCCCTAGCCGCAACCTTCATTTTCCCCCTCTCCATACGGGCGAGACCGACGCTATGGGCGGGCGGCGCAGGATTGCTTTCAATGGCAGCAGGTTTTGCTGTGGCAGCAGTCGCTGGATTGATGTTCGCGGCTCTAATCGCCGTGCCAGCATTCTTACTGTTTGTTGGTTCCGTGAAGGTCTGGCCCGGCTATGCCGACCCGGCAGCTGAGACTGCGAAAGTCCTCTAAGGGTAGATTTGCGACCTAGCCTACCAGTCTCAAAGCGGTCGCGTTACACTGCGACGAACCGGCGTTCCTCAGGAAAGTGTAGGGATTGCACTCCATTTTTGCGGCGCGGAGGAGGTTCACAATGCGTATCGTCTGTTCGGGACTGATTGCACTCTTTGCACTGTGTTTTTCCTCGGCTCAGGCTCAGGACGACGCGCCGCGCTGGTCCCTGGCGATCCACGGCGGGGCGGGCGTGATCGAGCGGGCCAGTCTGACGCCCGAGCAGGACGCCGCCTATCGCGCGGGGCTGCAGGCTGCGCTGGACGCCGGCTCAGCGGTTCTGGCGCAAGGCGGATCATCGCTCGACGCCGTTCAAGCCGCCATCCAGTCCCTGGAGGACAACCCGCTGTTCAATGCCGGGCGCGGCGCGGTCTTCACCGCTGCGGGCAAAAACGAGTTGGACGCCGCAGTGATGAACGGTGCAGACCTGACCGCAGGCGCAGTTGCGGGTCTGACACACACGCGCCACCCGATCGCTGCGGCGCGGGCGGTGATGGAGAAATCGCCCCACGTCATGCTGATCGGCGAAGGCGCTGAGAACTTCGCTGCTTCGGTCGGCCTGGAGCAGGTGGAACCGGGCTTCTTCTTCACCGAAAGCCGCTGGCAGGCCCTGCTCAAGGCCCTGCGCGACAAGGGCCTGCCCCTGCCCGCGCGCCCGCAAGGCGCGCCGCCCGAGCCGACGACGCTCGGCGCGCCGGTTCCGCTGGCCTCGCTCAATGAAGCCCCGCTGGACGAACGCAAGTTCGGCACGGTCGGCGCCGTGGCGCTGGACAGCCAGGGACGGCTGGCGGCGGGAACATCGACCGGCGGCATGACCGCCAAACAATGGGGCCGGGTCGGCGACGTGCCGGTGATCGGCGCAGGCACCTACGCCTCCAACGCCGACGGCTGTGCGGTGTCCGCAACTGGGTCAGGCGAGTATTTCATCCGGGCGACCGTGGCCCGCGACATCTGCCATCGCACCGCCGGGGGCGCATCGGTCCAGACCGCAGCCCAGGCCGAGATCAACGAAGTCGGCGCCATCGGCGGCGACGGCGGGGTCATCGTCATGGGCAAGGACGGCACGCCCGCCTTCGCCATGAACACCTCCGGCATGTACCGAGGCGCCGCCTCTTCGAGCACACCCGCCCATGTCGCCATCTATGCGGATGAGAACTGACCCATGCCCGCAGCCGACGCCGAACTGACCGTGATGGCTCAGGAGGAGCTGGACGCCGCCTGCGCCATGCCCTTCGTCGAGGTCAGGAAGATCACGCCTTGGGGCGACAGCTACGAGGGTTTCGCCCCCTCCGGCCGCACGGTCGAGATCGAGCGGCGCTACCTCTGGGCGGTCGAGCCCAAGGGAGGCGTCATCGTCGAGGTCGAGGTGCGCGACCGCGCCGCCCGCACCGGAGCCGAGGCCCGCGCCCTGCTGACGGCCGCCGATTGATCGGCCCGGTTCCCAATCCCGCAAATCCGGTCTAGGCCTGACGTCATGAAACTCGCCTCGCTCAAGCACGGCCGCGACGGCCGCCTCGTGGTCGTCTCCCAGGACCTGAACTGGTTCACCGACGCCTTCCTGATCGCCCCCACCCTTCAGGCGGCGCTTGACGATTGGGAGAACTGCGGCCCCCGCCTTCAGGCCCTGGCCGAGAGCCTGGAGCATGAGGGCGTGCCGCGCGGCCGCTTCCACGAGCGCGACGCCGCCTCGCCCCTGCCCCGCGCCTATCAGTGGGCCGACGGCTCGGCCTATGTGAACCATGTGGAGCTGGTGCGTAAGGCGCGCGGCGCGGAGATGCCCGACAGCTTCTGGACCGACCCGCTGATGTATCAGGGCGGCTCGGACGGCTTCCTCAGCCCCCGCGATCCCATCCCCCTGGCCGACGAAGCCTGGGGCTGCGACCTGGAGGCCGAGATCGTCGTGGTCGTCGGCGACGTGCCGCAAGGATCGACGCGCGAACAGGCCCTGGCCGCCATCCGCCTGGTCGGCCTGGTCAACGACGTGTCGCTGCGCAACCTGATCCCGGCCGAGCTGGCCAAGGGCTTCGGCTTCGTCCAGTCCAAGCCCGCCAGCGCCCTGTCGCCCGTGCTGGTCACGCCCGACGCCCTGGGCGACCGGTGGAAGGACGGCAAGCTGCACGGAACCCTGTCGGTTCAGCTGAACGGCCAGGACTTCGGTCGCGCCGACGCGGGGGTGGACATGACCTTCGACTTCGGAACCCTGATCGCCCACCTGGCCAAGACCCGGTCGCTGGGCGCCGGGACGATCATCGGGTCGGGCACCGTGTCCAACAAGGACGCCGACGGCGGCCCCGGCAAGCCGGTGTCCGAAGGCGGTCTGGGTTACAGCTGCATCGCCGAGGTCCGCACGGTCGAGACCATCCTGCGCGGCGCCGCCGAGACCCCCTTCCTCAAGCACGGCGACACGGTGCGGATCGAGATGCTGGACGACCGCCACCACACCCTGTTCGGCGCCATCGAACAGACCGTGGCCCCGCTTCCCAGCGTCGGCTGACGGCGCTAGGGTGATCGCGCCGGCCTCGGGGGAGAGGCCGCAAAAGGTCTTTGGGGAGAGACGCGACGTGACGCCTGAATAACTGATCCCGCTGGCGATCATTCCGATCATGCTGGTGCTCGTCCTGCTGAAGAACCGGCGCAAGCGCGTGCTGAAACCCCAGTTGCTGTGGATCATGCCGGCCGTCGTCGTACCCCTGATCGGGCTGGGCATCTGGGGCTCGGCCCAGAACCCTGATGTCGCGCACGCCCCCTTCGGCCCCGACGCCTGGGCGGTGCTGGCCGTCGGCGGCGTGCTGGGCGGGATCGTCGGCTGGTATCGCGGCAAGACCGTCACCATCGCGCGCGAACCGAACGGCGACCTGATGGCCCAGGCGTCGCCGTTGGGCCTGATCCTGCTGGTCGTGCTGTTCGCCGGCCGGTCTCTGCTACGCGACCTGATCGAAAGCCACGCCGCCCAGTGGCATCTGAACGCCCTGGCCGTCACCGACGCCTTCCTGGTCTTCGCCATGGGCCTGATCGTCCTGCAGCGCGTCGAAATGTACATCCGCGCCCGCCGCGTCCAGGCCGGCCGCCTGGACGAGCATGTGGAGGTCGCGGCGTGATCATGGGCGCGTTTCTAGGGCTGCTTCAAACAGCTTCGCCGGACTTGGCCTGGACAACCGTGCAACGCGGCGCCCTCAAAGCGGCATCCGCAGAATACGATGTAGGAATCACCCTGTCCGCTGCTTGCAGAGACTCCAGTTTCGTCGTGGCGATCGCCGGGCTTCCTCCCGTGGAAGGAAATGCCGAATACCGAAAGCTGGATGTTAGCCTGCGCGATAACACCCTTGTATCCTCCAACTGGAACATTGCGCCGAACAGCAGTGGTTCAGTCGTGGTTTCGCTGGCTCCATCCGTATATGCGCGACGTCTTCGCGCGACGGACAGCTTCACAATCCGCATTCCCGCACAGGGGGAAACGCCGGCTCGACGCTACCAACTCGCCCTTCCTTCCGATCACACGGCTCTGGATGCCATTATGGCGAGCTGCGACGTGCCGTTCGAAAATCCTGCGGACGCCGCCTACGATCCCAGCGAAACCCACATAATCTGGGAACGCACGCCTCGGATCACTATCCCCTCGACTCTACCATCAACCGACTATGCGGAGGTTCTGGTGCAGTGTTCGGTGGATGGTGAAGGTCGTCCGCAGGACTGCGCGGTTCTTGAGGAAAGGCCAGCGCGCTCAGGCTTCGCCCGCCACGCCATCCAGATGGTTCGAACAGGAAAGGTGCGCCAGATCAACGGAGAGCCGATCCAGGCCGGCAGCTCCTTTGCGACGGTGATGACATATCGCGTGCAAGACAGCCCAAGATAGATCACTGGCACTAGACCCGCCTCGCCCCTCTGTGGCATGAGGCGGTCCTTCCGCTGCGGGCGTGGTGGAATTGGTAGACGCGCTGGACTCAAAATCCAGTTCCGAAAGGAGTGCCGGTTCGACCCCGGCCGCCCGCACCACTCTTCGTCGGTTCAGCCCAGCTGCCGATGGAAGAACTCCGTCACATCCGCCAGCACCGTCGCCTTCTTGCGGAACAGGGGCGAAAAGGTCGCGATCAGGTCGGCGTGGTCCAGGCCGGGATAGAGTTTGGCCTCCGAGCGTCCGCCCACGGCCCGCATCCGTTCGTCCAGGATGATCGTGTCCTCGTCATGCACCACCGTGTCGGCCGTGCCGTGGCCCAGCCAGATCGGCGGGGCGTCGGCGCGCACGAAGGTCACCGGCTGGGTCAGGGTGGGGTCCGGCGCGCGGCCGAAGGCGTTCTTCGACGCCGCCACGTCGAACGGCAGGAAGTCGTAGGGTCCGGCCAGACCCGCCGCCGCCTTGATCAGGCCAGGTTGGCCGACGGCGGCCATATAGCGGCGATCCAGGGCGATCATCAGGGCCAGATGCGCCCCGGCGGAATGGCCCAGCACGCCGAGACGCTCAGGCTCGCCGCCATAGGCGCCCGCGACCTGGGCCGCCTTGACCGTGGCGGCGCCCGCATCCTCGATGAAGGCCGGGAAGACCACCTGAGGCACGACCCGATAATCCGGCAGGGCCACCACGAACCCCTTGGCCGCAAGGGCCTGGGCGGCCCAGCCATACTGGTCGCGCGACCCTGAATCCCAGCCTCCGCCATAGAAGAAGACCAGGGTCGGATACAGGCCCGGCGCGGAGGGCGCGTAGAGGTCCAGCCGCTGGCGAGGATCGTCGCCATAGGCGATGTCGCGGGCCACGCGCCGCACCCCGGGATCGCGCGGCCCCAGGGTGTTCAACAGGTTCAGCGGCGAACAGGCCGCGGCGACAAACCCCAGGGCGGGGGCGAACAGGCCGCGGCGGGTCATGCGTGAGTGTCCATAGGCCTCAATACGTTCCAAGCGCCGATTCGGTCGTCATCCGACGCGGCGCCCTAGCGCGCCCCGGCGATCAGGCGACCGCAGTCGGCGTCTTCCGCCAAGCCGGGATCGACGAAGGCGAACAGGGCTGTGACCGGCGCCACCACCGCGCCCAGCAGACCAGCCAGCCCGCCCTGCCCCACGACGCTGCCGACATCGACCCCGACCCTGGGCGCGCTCAAGGCCCCGGAGACGGTGATCGGCGCCCACAGGCGCAGCAGGCGCGGCTTCTTGGATTCGCCTTCGATGCGCAGGTTCAGCGTCTCGGCCCCCAGGTCGATCGACCCCTTGCCCTGGGCCAGGACGACGTCGGTGTCGATGACGAAGGTCCGGGCCGTCGCCGTGCCATTGGCGACGCCGAAATCCGCGACGGCGCAACGGATCTGACTCTCGGACTGATCGCCGCTGAGCAGCTTCAGCAGGCCCGCGCTGGCGTTGATGCCCAGCAGTTCGGCGAAGGCCGCACGCATCCGCCCGTTCGGCACCACCAGGCTCATCGACCCCTTGGAGGCGGCGGCGAAGTCGTGGATGGAGGCCCCCGGCCCCTCCAGCCGCGCCCGGCCCAGTGCACGCCCGCTCAACGGAACCGAGCCGTTGCGCGCCGGAATGATCGATTCCAGCGGATAGCCGGACAGTCGCAGGTCCACCGTGTTGTAGGGCGTGTCCCTGGTCGCATTGATGCGGGCCGTGCCGTTCAGTTCGCCGCGATTGAAGTTGAAGCTGATGGGGTCCAGCTTCAGGACGCCGTCCTTCAGATCGGCGCCCAGATTGACCGCGCGCACATCGAACTGGTTCGCCTTCACCGCGACGGCGCGATAGGTCAGAGAGCCGTCCATGGTCCGCAGCCGTTCGGTCTGCAGCTTGGCGTCAGGCAGCAGCTTGCCGCCCACGACCACCGGCGCCTCGGTATTGGTGCCCGCCGCATTGGTACGGGTCCGCGCGCCCAGAACGGCCGCCAGGTCGTCGATGTCCAACCGACGCGACCGCAGGTCGGCGTCCACCCTCAGGCGCTGGGCGGCGTCCACCCGCACCTGGCCCGACAGGTCCGACGCCCCGACCCGGCCGTCGAAATCCTTGAAGGTCCAGACCCGCTCGTTGCGGTTCAGCGCGCCCGACAGGCGATAGGGCGGGGTGTTCGGCAGGGTCACGCCGGTCAACAGATACAGGTCCGACAGGTCCCGACCCTGCATCGTCAGGGTGGCGTCGAACCGGCCCAGGTCGAACGGGCGGGTGATCGCCCCCTTGGCGATCAAAGACGATCCCGCCCCGCTGACATTGGCCTCGAACTGATAGGGTCGGTTGCGGCGGATGTTGATGAAGGGACCGCCCTCGATCTTCAGCGTAAGGGGTGATCCGTTCACCGTGCCGCGTCCCTCCAGCAGGAAGCCGGCGCTTCCGTTGGCCGCCTCACGCGCATTGACGGCGGCCTGCAACGTCATCTTCCGCCGCTGTTCGTCGAAGGACAGCTGACCGTCGGTGATGACCAGTTGCTGGATGACCGGCAGCTTCATTCCCTCGCCGGTGTCGGGCTTGTTGGGGTTCAGGTCCCAGCTCTTGCGGCCGTCCTGACTGGCGATCAGCACCACCCTGGGCCGGGTGAAGCTGAGCAGCGGCATCTCGATCTGGCCGGCCAACAGTTTGCGCAGCCGCACCGAGGCGTGGATCTCGTCCACATCGGCTGTATCCTGCTGGCGCGCCCAGTCCGGCCCGCCGATCTTCAAGCCCCGCACCACCGCCGAAGGCGTCCAACTGAACAGATTGACGTCCAGATCGCCAGTCAGGGCGATCTGGCGATCGTATTTCGCCGAGGCCCAGCGGCCTATCGGTCCACGCAGCATGTTCCAGTCGAAGAGGGCCAGGAACAGCACCACCGCCAGCGTCAGGACCAGAACCACCCCCAGCGCCCATTTCTCGGCTGCGCCGGGATGACGGGCCGCCGCATAGACGGGGTCGTTTTCGCGCACCCAGTCGCGCCAGACGCGCGCCTGCGCCACGGTCGGCGCCACCGCGCGACGGCGAAAATCCGATCCGAAGCTTCGCCAATTCAGTGGGTTGGACAAACGCGCATCTCCCTCTCGGATATGCAAACGCGCCACGATCACTTTGGCGCCGCAAGGTCAACAAAGCCGTGGATGTCGTCGATTTGACGCCTATCTGTCGTATATTCTTTACAATCGAAGAATTTGGCGCATATTTCGTCCGAGTCCTGATCTTAATTCGGGAAATGGAGGAGGTTTCCGATGATCCGTTTCGCTACGCCCGCCCTGATCGCCGCCGCCCTGATGGCCTCGGCCGCCCCGGCCCTGGCCCATTCGCCGCGCGAGGTGTCGCGCCAGACCCTGCGCGCCGAGACCCTGCAGTCCGTCATGGTCTGCGGCGGCGACGCCGAGGCGCGCCGCGCCTATCAGCAGACCTATGGGTCGGCGCCGTCGTTCGTCACCGCGCAAGAAGCCCTGGCCGCGCGTCAGACGGGCCAGCGCTGGGCGACGCCGCGCTGCATGACCGCCCATCAGTACAACCGCCTCGCTGGCCCGGCGGTCCAGCGCGCCTCGCTCTAGGGCTTCGCGTCGAGACCAAAAAAGAGGGGCGCGGTCGGCTGACCGCGCCCCTTTCTCGTGCCTGATCCGAAGCCCGGATCAGCGCGCCGGCGTCAGATATTTGTTCAGCCAGCCGAACACCTCGTTGTGCCATTGCAGGCTGTTGGCCGGCTTCAGCACCCAATGGTTCTCGTTCGGGAAGACGATCAAACGGCTGTCGATGTTGCGGCCCTGCAGGGCGGTGAAGGTCGACAGGCCCTGGGCGGTCGGGATGCGGAAGTCACGGTCGCCCTGAACCACCAGCATCGGCGTCTTCCAGTTGTCGACGTGGTTGGCCGGGTTGAACTTCTGATACCCCTCCGGGTTGCGCCACGGCGCGCCGCCATATTCCCACTCGGTGAACCACAGCTCTTCCGTCGAATACCCCATGGCGAAGGTGTCGAAGACGCCATCGTGGTTGACCAGGCATTTGAACCCGTCCGACCAGTTGCCGGCGATCCAGTTGATCATATAGCCGCCGTAGGAGGCGCCGAGCGCGCAGGCGTTCGACCCGTCCAGGAAGCTGTATTTCTGTTGGGCCGCCGCCCAGCCCTTCTTTAGATCCTCCAGAGGGCGGTCGCCCCAGTGCTGGCTGATCGCGTCGGTGAAGGCCTGGCCGTAGCCGGTCGAGCCGTGGAAATCGATCATCACCACCGCATAGCCCGCGCCCGCATAGGTCTCGGGGTTCCAGCGATAGGACCAGCCGTCGCCGAACGAGCCCTGCGGCCCGCCGTGGATCAGGAAGGCGACCGGATATTTGCGGCCCTCGACGTAGCCGACCGGCTTGATGACATAGCCGTGGACCGTCTCGTTGTTCCAGCCGGCGAAGCTGAACTGCTCATACTCGCCGAACTGTTTGGCGGCGAAGGCGGGGTTCGACTGCGTCAGGCGACGCGGCATCTCGCGGCCCAGATAGGTCTTGAAATACAGGTCGCCCGGCTCACGCAGGCTGTCTTGGGCGAAGACGAAGCCCGAGGGCGTCTGCTGGAAGGCCGAGACGTGGCCGCTGCCTGTGATCGGCGTCACCACCCCGTTGCGCGTATCCACCGCGAACAGCTTGGTCGATCCGACATCGCCGGCGGTGGTGTACAGGGTGTGGCCGTCGCGCGACCATTGCAGCGTATCGGCCGACCGATCCCAGTTCGAGGCGATCTCGCGCTTCTGGCCCGTGGCCACGTCCATCAGCACGATCTGATAGCGGTCGGCCTCGAAGCCCGGCCGCGCCATGGCGCGATAGGCCAGGGTGCGTCCGTCGGGCGAAAACACCGGGCCGGCGTCCCAGGCCTTGTTGTCCGCCGTCAGGTTGGTGAACGTGCCGTCGCCGGTCAGGCCGTTGGTCTTCCACAGGTCGAAGTTGGTGCTCCACGGCTCGGTCTGGCCCGCCAGGCGCGCCGAGAAGACCACGGCGTCGCCCGCCGGCGTGAAGACGAAATCGCTCTCGTCGCCGAACGGCTTGGAGGGCGTGTCGCCGTCGAAGCCCTTGGTGATCCAGGCCGGCGTTCCCGTCGCCTTGCCGTCGCGGCCGATGGACTGGACGAACAGGTGGTTTTGGGTGTGGTCGTTCCACGTATCCCAGTGACGCACGAACATCCGGTCATAGACCTGGCCGGTCGTCTTCCGCTCGGCCATGGCCTTGCCCATCTCGACCGAGGCGTTCAGGTCGGGGGCGTTCGGATAGACGGCCAGCGAGGCCGCCACCTTGTCACCGGTCGGGCTGACGCGATAAGCGTTCACGTCCAGCGGCAGATTGGTCACCTGAACCGGCGCCGAAGTGGGGGAGGCCACGCGCCAGACCTGGCTGGTCCCCGACTTGCCCGAAAGGAAGTACAGATTGCCGTCCGCGCTCCAGCGCGCGGTGTTGGCGCCCTGGTCCGAGATGGCCAGGCGGCGCGGCGCGGCGTCCGGCATGTTCAGGTCCAGCATCCACAGGCTGCCGGCCCGGCGGTTGGCCTCCACATCCGTGGTCGTGACCGAATAGACGACATAGCGGCCGTCCGGCGACACCTGCGGATCGCCCAGCCGATTGGCCGAGATCATGTCCTGATAGGTGAAGGCGTCCGACGTCGCGGGAACCGCCGGCTGGGGCGCCGGCGGAACCTGGGCCAGGGCCACGCCCGGAACGGCGCTCATCAGGGCGACGGCCGCGCAGGCGGCGGACAGAAGGGAACGGTGGCGCATGGGCTCTTCCTCGGAAATCTCGCTGCGGCATGGCGTAGCACCGCCGTTCGCCGGGCGAAAGTTGTCGCGAACGGCCAACTTAGCTAAGATGGTTGGTCCAAGGAGCGCGACATGACCATCGTCACCGTCCACCACGCCAAGACCCACCTGTCCAAGCTGATCGCCGCCGCCGAACGCGGAGAAGAGGTCGTCATCGCCCGCGGCGACAAGCCCGCCGTGCGGATCGTGCCGTTCGAGCCCGCCGCCAGGCCTGATCGCAAGCCGGGCCAGCTGAAGGGTATGGGCAAGTTCGACGAAAGCTTCTTCGATCCGCTTCCTGAGGAAGAGCTTCGGCTGTGGGAAGGACGCGGCGATTGAACATCTTGCTCGATACCCACGCCCTCATGTGGTGGGTCTGGGATGACGAGCGCCTGACGCGATCGGCGAGACAAGCCATTCGATCGGCCGAAACCATATTCGTGAGCAGCGTCTCGGCCATCGAGATCGCCATCAAATATCGGATCGGCAAACTGCCGAACGGCGAGATGCTGGCCGAGCATTTTCTTCAGGTCATGCAGAACGAAGCGTTCACAGAGCTTGCCATAACCTGGCGCGACGCGAGCCTTGCCGGCCGCATGGAGGGCGATCACCGCGACCCCTTCGACCGGTTGCTGATCGCCCAGGGTCTGCTGAACGAACTGACGCTCGTGTCCAACGAGCGCCTGTTCGACCGTTTTGGGGTCGCCCGGGTCTGGTGACCTATTGAGCCGCCGTGTAACGCCCCACCCAGTCCAGAATCTCCTGCTGCCAATCGACCCAGGTGCGGGGTTTCAGCACCCAGTGGTTCTCGTCCGGCACATGGACGAAGCGGCTGGGAACACCCTGACGCTGGAGGGCCGAGAAGGTGGCCAGACCCTGCTCCATCGGCACGCGGAAGTCCTTGGAGCCATGCAGCACCAGCATCGGCGTCTTCCAGTTCCCGACATAGGTTTCCGGGTTGAAGGCGTCATAGACATCCTTGCGCTCCCAGCTGGGTCCGCCGAACTCGTGGATGAAGTTGCCGATATCCATGGCGTTCATCAGTTGCGGCACGTCGAAAACGCCTGCGTGGTTGACCAGGCAGCGCCAGGGCCCGTTCCACTTGCCCGCGATCATATTGACCATATAGCCGCCGTAGGAGGCGCCGGTGGCGCAGGCGCGCTCGCCGTCGATCCACGGATTGTCGGCCAGAGCCGCCTCCCAGCCCTTCTGCAGGTCTTCCAGCGGGCGGTCGCCCCAGTGGTCGTTGATGGCGTCGGTGAAGGCCTGACCATAGCCGGGCGAACCGTGGAAGTTGACCATCACCACCGCATAGCCGGCCGAGGTGTAGATCTGCGGGTTCCAGCGATACGACCAGTTCTCGGTCCAGGGCGATTTCGGCCCGCCGTGGATGATGTAGACCGCCGGATAGCGCCGCCCCTCGACCGCGCCGACCGGCTTGAACACCCAGCCCTGCACCTGTTCGCCGTTCCAGCCCGCGAAACTATAGGCCTCGGCGGCGGGCAGTTGCAGGCGCGCGACCAGTTCGGCGTTGTGATGGGTGATCTGGCGCGGCTCGCCCGCCGTGCGGATGAAGATCTGCGTCGGGGCGACATAGCTTTCATGGGCATAGGCCAGAACGCCCGCGACCTCTTCATAACCGCCGACCGTCCCCTTGCCTGTCAGGGGCGTGACCTGACCCGAGCGCGCATCGACCGAAAAGAGGCGCTGCTGGCCTTCGTCCGCCGCCGAGACCAGCAGGGCGCGGCCGTCCGTCCGCCATTGCAGGCCGCTGGCCCCGCGATCCCAATCCGTCAGTTTCTTCGCGCCCGAACCATCGGCGTTGGCCAGCCAGACCGCCGCCTGATCCCCGCCGACATTCTCGCGCGGGGCCGACAGCCAGGCCAGTTGGCGACCATTGGGCGAGAAGACCGGATTGCCGTCCGCCCCCTTGTTCGCTTCCGTCAGATTGACCGGCGTCCCGCCATCAGGCGCCACGCGGAATACGTCGCTGTTGTTGGTGAAGGGCTCGCCCCGCCCTTGCGTCTGGGCGCCGTAAACCAGCACCTTGCCGTCCGGCGAAAGATCGAAGCTGGCGTCGCCCGCCGACACATCCGCATCCAGACCCGCCATCAGGTCACGCGGTTCTCCACCACCCAGCCCCGAGCCGTTCAGCGGCTGGTGGAACAGATGGGTGCGGCGCGTGTCGACCCAGTGGTCGAAATCGCGCAACGGCAGGCGGTCATAGGCTTGCAGGGTCGATTTGGCCCGCTCATCCAGCCGCGTCTTGGTGCAGGCCAGGGTGTCGCAATCGGTGAAGACCGAAACCGCCAGGATCAGCGAGCGGCCGTCCGGGGCGATGCGGAAGCCCGACACATCGAATGGTAGGGTCGTCACCTGGGCCGCCGCCGCGCCGGTGCGGTCTGTGCGCCAGACCTGGTTCGATCCGCCGCGCGCCGACAGGAAGTAGATCGCACCGCCGTCCGGCGCCCAGCGCGCGCCCGAGGCGCCGCCTTCGGAAATCGCCAGCTTCCTCGGCGCGCCGCCCGCGACATCAGCCAGCCACAGGCTGTTCACGCCCTTGTTGGCGTCCCAGTCGGTCGTGCGGACGGAATAGATGACCTGGCGGCCATCGGGCGAGACGCGCGGATCGCTGACCCGCTCCATCATCGCCATGTCGCGAAGGGACAGGCCGCGTGACGGAGCTTCGGCGGGCGCCGCTGCGGCGGCCACCGGCTGCGCCGTCTGGGCCAAGGCGGGCGCGACGGCCAGCAGCAAGGCTCCGAAGGCCGTGGCGGCCATCCAGCGTGAACGGATCATCTATCTCTGCTCCCCAAACTCAAGATCGCCTTGTTAGGGGGCCGATCCGTCCGCGCCAAGCCGTCATGCCGTCGCGCATCCGGCTTGCCCGTTTCCCGCGAACCGGCGACAAGCGGTCTTTCATGAACACCGCCTCGCCCCCCGCCCGACGCCAGCCGCACATCGTCGATGTGCTGATCGCCGAACGTGCGCCGCGCCTGACCGCCTCGCCCTTCTGGCACGTGGTGCGGCCGGCGCTTTACGGGGTGCTCGGCTATGGGGCGGCGGTGCGGATGGCCGACGCCATTCGGGACCTGTCGGGGGTGGAGACCTTCGACTATGTGTCCGACCTGCTGAAGCTGAAGGTCGCGACCAGCCATCTGGACCGCCTGCCCGTCTCCGGCCGCTGCATCGTGGTGTGCAACCATCCCACCGGCATCGCCGACGGGGTAGCCGTGTTCGATGCGATCAAGCGGCGGCGCAGCGACATGATCTTCTTCGCCAACGCCGACGCCATCCGCGTCTCGCCGCGTCTGGACGAGACCATCATTCCCGTCGAGTGGGTCCATGAGAAACGCACCCGCGAAAAGACCCGCTCGACCCTGAACGCGGCGAAGGAAGCCTTCGAGGCCGAACGCTGCGTGGTCATGTTCCCCGCCGGGCGTCTGGCGCGCGAGGTGAACGGCGTCCTGACCGATCCCGAGTGGGCGCCGACCGCCGCCTCCATGGCGCGCAAATACGATGCGCCCGTGGTCCCGATGCATGTCACCGGCCCATACAGCAAGCTGTTCCACACCTTTGATCGCTTCTCTCAGGAACTGCGCGACGTGACCCTGTTCCACGAGTTGTTGAACAAGGCGGGCAAGGATTTCGGCGTCGACGTCGGCCTGCCCATCCCCGCCGACCGGCTGGACGTGGACGCCGCCAAGGCGACCGAGGCGCTGAAACAGTTCACGGAACTGACCTTGGCCGCCGATCATGACGCGGTGTTTGCATGAAAATCGAACTGCCCGACGCCCGGGCCACCACCCGCCTGGGCCAGATCATCGCCCCCCTGCTGGCGCCGGGCGACAGCGTCCTGCTGTACGGCCCGCTGGGCATGGGCAAGTCGACCCTGGCGCGCGGGCTGATCCGCGCCCTGACCACGCCGGACGAGGATGTGCCCAGTCCCACCTTCACCCTGGTCCAGTTCTACGAAAGCAACCCGCCCGTCGCCCATTTCGACCTCTATCGCCTGACCCGTCCCGAAGAGGCGTTCGAGATCGGTCTGGACGAGGCGCTGGACGAAGGCTGCGCCGTCATCGAATGGCCTGAACGCCTGGGCGATGACCCTGCACGGTTCTTGGGGGCGGACCAGCTGATTATCGAAATCTCGGAACAGGGCGACGGCCGGCTTGCGACCGTTTCCGGCGTAGGCCGATGGGAAACGGGGCTGAAGGATTTGCATGTCTGACCGCGAAACCCTCCGTCTCGACTTCCTGAAGGCCGCCGGTCTGACCGAGGCCGTGCGCGCCCCCCTGCCCGGCGACGCCTCCACGCGGCGGTATGAGCGGCTGACCACAGCCGACGGCGCGTCCCTGATGCTGATGGATCAGGCGCCCGCCGCCGAAAGCCCGCCATGCGATCCGTCATGGACGCCGGATCAGCGCCGCGCCGCGGGCTGGAACGCCGTCGCGCGCCTGTCCGCCGGTCGGATCGAGGCCTTCGCCGCCGTCGCCGCCCATCTGAAACGCTTAAGCCTGTCCGCCCCCCAAATCCCGGCCCTGGATGCGCCGAACGGTCTGGCCGTTCTGGAGGATTTCGGCGACGATCTGTTCGTCCGGGTGATCGCGGACGGCGCCGACGAAACCCCGCTGTATCTTGGCGCCATCGAGGCTCTGGCCGTCCTGCACGACGCCGGAAACCCGCCCGAGGCCCTGCACGGTCCCGCAGGCGACTGGCCGATGCTGACCTATGACGAGACGGCGTTGCAGGGCGGGGCCGATCTGTTCGTCGAATGGCTGCCGAAGCTGGATGATCGGGTGTCGTTCGATGACGCCGCCATCGCCGACTGGCGCGCGGCCTGGGCGCCGATCGTAACCTCGGGCGCGGCGGGCGCCTCGGTCATGGCGCACCGCGACTATCACGCCGAGAACCTGATCTGGCTGCCCCAGCGCGACGGCGCCGCCCGCGTCGGCATGATCGACTTTCAGGACGCGGTGCGCGCCCACCCGTCGTGGGACCTGCACTCCCTGTTGCAGGACGCCCGCCGCGACGTGTCGCCCGCGCTGGAGGCCGAGGCGTTGGACCGCTATTTCGCCCTGCGTCCCGGCGTGGACCGCGCCGCCTTCATGGCCGACTATGCCGGTCTGGCTGCGCTGAACCAGGCGCGGATCATCGGCATCTTCGCCCGCCTGATCGCCCGCGACGGCAAGCCCCGGTATCGTCAGTTCCTGCCGCGCATGTGGCGGCATCTGAACGCCAATCTGGAACAGCCCGCCCTGGCGCCCGTCGCCCGCTGGTTCGACCGCCATGTCCCAGCCGAGGTCCGCGCATGACCGCCGCTCCGAAGACCGCGATGGTTCTGGCCGCCGGGCTCGGCACCCGGATGCGCCCCCTGACCGACGACCGGCCCAAGGCCCTGGTCGAGGTGCGGGGCCGCGCCTTGATCGACCATGTGCTGGACCGGCTGGCGGATGCGGGCGTCGAAAGGGCGGTGGTCAATGTCCACTGGTTCGCCGACCGGCTGGAGCAGCATCTGGCCGGGCGTGGTCGCGGACCGGACATCGTCATCTCCGACGAGCGCGCCGAACTGCTGGAGACCGGCGGCGGGCTGAAGAAGGCCCATCCCCTGCTGGGCGACGATCCCGTCTTCGTGGCCAATATCGACAGCGTCTGGATCGACCGGGGCGACGCTCTGGCCGATCTGGTCCGTCTGTGGAACTCCGAGACGATGGACGCCGCCCTGCTGCTGGCCCGTCGCGAAGGCGCCATCGGCTTTGAGGGCGACGGGGATTTCTTTCTGGACGACGGCAGGCTGACCTTCCGGGGCGAGGCGGCTTCGGCGCCCTTCGCCTATATGGGGGTCCACATCACCCGGCCCGGATACGCCGACCACGGCCCGGACGGCCCCTTCTCGCTCAGCCCCCTGTGGCGCAAGTCCGCCGCAGAGGGCCGCCTTTTCGGTTGCGTCCTGGACGGCGACTGGATGCACGTCGGCGACCCGCAGGCGCGCGACGACGCCGAGGCGAACCTGGCGGGCTTGGGGTGAGCCTGTTCGACCCCTTCGCGGCGTCCGGCTCGCGCTGGTACGCCATTCCGGCGCACCGGCCGTTCCTCGAAGATCTGGCCGCCGGCGTCCTTGACTGGCTGGGCGAACTGCCGCCCGAAACCCTGTCGGACGCCACCATACTGTTGCCCAACCGCCGGGCGGCGCGGGCCTTCACCGGGGCCTTGTCGAAGCTGGCGGACGGGCGGCCCGTCCTGCTGCCGCAGGTGCGGCCTCTGGGCGATCTGGAGGAGGATGAGCCGCCCTTCACGCCCGGCGCCCTGGGCCTCGATCTGCCGCCGGCCATCGCCCCCCTGACGCGCCGGTTCGAGATGGCGCGGATGATCGTGGAGCAGTTCGACAGCGACCTGACGCCGATGCGGGCGCTGGACCTGGCCGACGCCCTGGGCGGCTTCCTCGATTCCTGCCAATTGGAAGAGGTCCAGAACCCCGAACGGGTCGCCACCCTGGTCGACGGCGAGATGGCCGAACACTGGGAACGGTCCGCCGAATTCCTGAGCCTGGGCGTCGTCGCCTGGCCGAAACGTCTGGCCGAACTAGGTCTGGTCGATCCGGCGTGGCGGCGCGCCACCCTGCTGCGCCGTCTGGCCGACCTTTGGGACCGCGAGCCGCCGACCCAGCCCGTCATCGCCGCCGGATCGACCGGCACCGTGCCCGCCGCCGCCGATGTTCTGGGCGCCGTCGCCCGCGCGCCTCTGGGCTGCGTCGTCCTGCCGGGTCTTGATCTCGATCTGGACGACCGCGTCTGGGATCAGATCGACGAAGAGAACGAACAACACCCCCAGCGCGCCCTGAAACGCCTGCTGGAGCGCCATGACATCGACCGCCGCGCCGTGCGCCCGTGGTGCCAGCCGCCGGTCGCCCCCCGTACGGAGCAACGCGGTCTGGCCCGCCAGCGTCTGCTGAACGAAGCCCTGCGACCCGCCGATGCGACCGGAGACTGGCGCGAGGCCATACGCGACATCCGCGCCCGCGCCGCCGAGGCGGGCCGCGCCGCCGACCCCATCGCCGAGGGTCTGGAGGGACTGTCGGTCCTGAACCTGCGCCATGACGAGGAAGCCGCCGCCGCCATCGCCCTGATGATGCGCGAAACGCTGGAGGCGCCCGGCAAGACCTGCGCCCTGGTCACGCCCGATCAAGGGCTGGGCCGCCGCGTCGCCGCGCGTCTGGAACGCTGGGGCGTCGTGCCGGACGCCTCGGCCGGTCAGCCGCTGAACCGGATGCCTGCAGGCGTTCTGGTCGAGCTGTGCGCCCGCTGGATCGCCGCCCCGACCGATCCGCAGGTGCTGCTGGGTCTGTTGAAACATCCGCTGGTGCGGGTGGACCTTGGCGAGATCGACGTCGCCCGCGCCATCGCCGCCTTCGAGGACATGGCCCTGCGCGGCCCGCGCCACGCCAGTTTCGAGCGGATGAACCGCAAGCTGGACCGCGCATTGCGGCCCGACCGGGACGGCGCCCCGCCGTCAGACGGCCGCCTGAAACGCCACGCTCTGGCCCGCGCCCTGTCCGATCACCTGCAGCATCTGGTCGCCACCGCCCGCGCCGCCTTCGCCCCCACCGCCCCGCTGGACGCCGCCGCCCGCGCCCTGACCGTATTGATCGAGGCGCTGGCGGGCCAGAACGCCTGGGCCGGCGCGGACGGCGAATGCGCCGCCGGTCTGTTGTCGAACCTGATCACGGGCGGGGCCTCGCTGGGCGCCGTCTCGGCGGAGGAGACGGTCGAACTGGTCAAGGGTCTGCTGGCCGACGCCGTGGTCCGCACCGGCGGGGCGACCCACCCGTCGCTGCGCATCCTGGGGGCCATCGAGGCTCGTCTGGTGCGGGCCGACCGGATGATCCTGGCCGGACTGGAGGAAGGCGTCTGGCCGCAGGGCGCGCCGGTCGATCCCTTCCTGTCGCGCCCCATGCGAAAGGCGCTGGGCCTGCCCCCGCCCGAGCGCCGCATCGGCCAGAGCGCGCAGGACTTCGTTCAGGCCGCCTGCGCCGACGAGGCCATCCTGATCCATACCGAAAGGCGCGGCGGCCAGCCCGCCGTCCGGTCCCGCTGGCTGTGGCGCCTCGACATGCTGACGCGCGGGGCGAATACGGATGAGACGCCGGTCGCTGTTTCGGCCCCCGTCCATGTCGCCGACTGGACCCGCGCGCTGGACGCGCCTTTGCGCGACACGCCCGACTATGCGCGCCGTCCCGCCCCGACCCCGCCGGTGGACCGCCGCCCGCGCGAACTGCCCGTCACGGGCATCGAGCGCTGGGTGCGAGACCCCTACGCCGTCTATGCCCAGCGGATACTGGGGCTGAAGGTGCTGGACCGGCCCGGCGCCTCGGCCGAGGCCATGGCGCGCGGCAACGCCATCCACGACGCGATCGAACAGATGGTCCGCATCTGGCCCCACGCCCTGCCCGACGACTGCGCCGACCAGATCGCCGACCTGATCGTCAACGCCATGACCGAGGCCGGGTTCGAGGACGCCGCTTTGGCCCGCGAACGCCCGCTGGCCCGCAACGCCGCCCTGTGGCTGGAGAGGTTCGAGCGGGAACGGCGCGCGCGCGGCGCGACCCTGCTGATCGAACAATCGGGTGCCGTCGTCTTCGACGCCCCCGCCGGTCCCTTCACCGTCACCGCCCGCGCCGACCGGATCGAACTGGATGCGACAGGCGCGGCCATCATCGACTTCAAGACCGGCCAGACGCCCAGCCAGAAGCAGGTGGTGCAGGGGTTCGCGCCGCAACTGACCCTGACCGCCGCCATCCTGGCCGAGGGCGGGTTCGCCGCCCCGCCCACCGAGGCGACCGAGCTTCTGTACGTAAAGGTCACCGGCCGCCGCGATCCGGGGACGGTCGATGACGTGTCGCGTCAGGGCCGGGGCAACACCCAGACCGCCGCCCAGATGGCGACGCGCGAACTGGACCGGCTGAAGCTGGGCGTCGCGGCCTTCGATGACGCGGCGACGCCCTACACCTCATGGGTCGCGCCGCAGTTCATGGGCAACTTCGGCGGCAACTACGACCATCTGGCGCGCGTCTGGGAATGGCACGTCGTCGGCGGCGAGGACGAGGCGCCCGAATGACCGATCTGTCGCCCCCCAACCCCGTCGACATGGCCCGCGCCCATCAGGCGACCGCCGCCGATCCCGCCCTGTCGGTCTTCGTCACCGCCAACGCCGGTTCGGGCAAGACCACCACCCTGGTCAGCCGCGTGGCTCGCCTGTTGTTGAAGCGGGTGCGGCCAGGCGAAATCCTGTGCATCACCTACACCAAGGCCGCAGCCGCCGAAATGCAGGCGCGGCTGTTTGAACGGCTGGGCGAATGGGCGGTCGCCGACGACCGGGCGCTGGCGGCCGATCTGGCGCGGCTGGACGGGCGCGATCCCGCCAGCCTGACCGACGCCGAACTGTCCGAGGCCCGCGTCCTGTTCGCCCGCGCGCTGGAGACGCCGGGCGGGCTGAAGATCCAGACCATCCACGCCTTCTGCGAAAAGCTGCTGCGCCGATTCCCGCTGGAGGCCGGGGTGGCGCCGGGGTTCGAGGTGCTGGAGGATCAGGCGGCGCTGGCCCTGTCCCACGCGGCGCGAGAGGATCTGGCCCGTTACGCCCTGAACGACGGCGACGGTCCGGTGGGCCGCGCCTACGCCCATTTCGCCGTCGAGCTGGCCTGGGACGCCTTCCATTCCCTGCTGGACGCCATCGAGGCGAAACGCGAGCCGCTGCTGGACTATCTGGCGCGGATCGAGGCCGGAACCGCCCCCGGTCCGCACGAACGGGTCGGCGTCACCCGCGACGAGACGCCCGCCGAGATCGAGGCCGGGTTCATGGACTGGCTGAACCCCGCCGACTGGCTGGCCGCCGCCGAGGGGTTCGCCACGGGCGGCGCCAACGACAAGAAGCTGGCCGGGCAGATGCGCGATGCGGTTCCGCCCGCCACGACCCTGGCCGCCATGACGCCCATCTTCATCGATTCCAAGGGCGTGGCGCGCGACAGGTTCGGCACGTCAAAGGCCCCGCCCGGCGCGGCCTCCTATCTGGCGGATGTGTCGCTGAAATACGTCTCGACCCTGGACCGGGTGCGCGCCGCGCGCGTGGCGGACGAGACGGAAAAGGTGCTGACCCTGGCTCGCGTCCACGCCGCCCTTTACGAGGCCGCGAAACGGGCGAAAGGCGCGCTGGACTTCACCGATCTGGTCGGACGCACGGTCGAACTGCTGACCAAACGGGCCACCGCCGCCTGGGTTCTGTACAAGCTGGACGGCGGGATCGAGCATGTTCTGATCGATGAAGCGCAGGACACCGCGCCCGATCAGTGGGACATCGTCCGCGCCCTGACGGAACCCTTCTTCGCCGGATCGGGCGCCGAGCGTAAAGACACCGCCATCCCGCGCACGGTCTTCGCCGTGGGGGACGAAAAACAGTCGATCTACTCCTTCCAGGGCGCGCGGCCCGAACGGCTGCGTCAGGAGGCGCGGACCTATGACGCCCTGGTGCGCGAGGCGGGCGCCCACTTCCGCGAAGTACCGCTGGACACCTCCTTCCGCTCGACGGAAGAAGTGCTGCATTTCGTCGACGTCGCCTTCGACAGCCCCAGCCGCACCCGCGCCCTGGTCGGAGAGACGGGCGAAATCGCCATCCACCGCCCGGCCCGTC
The DNA here is from genome assembly GCF_023147505.1 of Brevundimonas sp. EYE_349. Taxonomy (GTDB): domain Bacteria; phylum Pseudomonadota; class Alphaproteobacteria; order Caulobacterales; family Caulobacteraceae; genus Brevundimonas. The sequence continues at coordinate 21,554 of NZ_JAHXPB010000005.1, forward strand.
TGCAGCAGTATGGCGCGGTCGAACTCTGGTCCCTGTTCGAAGACCCGGCGGCGCCCGAGCGCGAGGCCTGGAACGCCCCCGTCGACAAGGAAGACAGCCGCAGCGCCCGCAAGCAGCTGGCCCAGTCGCTGGCCCGTCACATCCGCGAACAGGTTGCGGCGGGCGTCGCCATCTATGACCCGAAACAGCGCGGCGCCCTGCGGCCCGTGCGCTACGGCGACTTCCTGGTGCTGGTGCGCCGTCGCGATGCGACCTTCGAGGAGATCATCCGCGCCCTGAAGACCGAGGGCGTGCCGGTGGCGGGCGCCGACCGGCTCAAGCTGTCGAACCATATCGTCTTCGATGACCTGATCGCCCTGGCCCGGTTCGCCCTGTTCCCCGACGACGACCTGTCGCTGGCGGAAATCCTGCGCAGCCCCCTGTGCGACGTCGCCGATTTCGGGCCTGCCGATGCCCTTTATCCGTTGGCGGACAAGGTGGGACGAGAGGGGCGCAGCCTGTGGCGCGAACTGCAACGCCGCGCACATGAACACCCGGCCTGGACCGCCGCGCGCGATCTGATGACCGCCCTGATCGACGCACGCGACCGCGATCCCTTCGCCTTCTTCTCCGCCGCCCTGAACCGGGTCGGGCCGGACGGTCGTTCCGGCCGCGCCCGCATTCTGGATCGACTGGGCCGCGAGGCGGAAGAGGCCATCGACGAAACCCTGGCTCAGGTTCTGGCGGCCGAGGAACGCGGCGGACGCGATCTGGAAACCTGTCTGGCCCTGCTGGAACAGGCCGATGTCGAGGTGAAGCGCGAGATGGAAGGGGCGCGCGACGAGGTGCGCGTCATGACCGTCCACGGCTCCAAGGGGCTGGAGGCGCCCATCGTCATCCTGCCCGACACCACCGGCAAGGCGAAGCCGCAGGGACCGACCCTGATGCCCGCCACCCTGGGTGATGGAACCGAGGCCTGGCTGATGTGTCCGTCCAGCGCCAAGTCCGACTGCGCCGTCTCCGCCGAAGTGCGTCAGGCGCGCGTGGACCGCACCGACGCGGAATCCCTGCGCCTGCTCTATGTAGCCCTCACCCGCGCCCGCGACCGCCTGATCGTCATGGGCAGGAAAATGAGCCGCCCCAAGGAGACGGGCTATGAGGAGGGCAGTTGGTGGGACGTCATCGCCGGAACCTTCGAACGGCTGGCGCAGGACCGGCCTGACGCGGTTCAGTTGCTGGATGGCGGACGGCTGCGGTTCGGGGCCGATCCTGAAACCACGCTCCGCACTGTGTCGACAGCGGCCAGCGCCGTCCCCATCCCCGCCTGGGCCGCCACAGCGCCGCCCGCCGACGCCGCCGCCCGCTTCGCCTCGCCGTCGCGGATGGAGGGCGCCGCCATCCGCATTCCCGCCCCCTCCCCGCTGGCCAAGACCGAGGCGGGCGGCGCGTCGCTGGGCCGGTTCCGGCGCGGCGACCTGATCCACCGCCTCTTGGAACGCCTGCCCGACATCGCCCCCGCCGACCGCCCCGACGCCGCCGCCCGCCTGCTGTCGCGAGAGGTCGATCTGGACGCGGCCCAGCGCGCCGAAATGATCGCCGCCGCCTTCTCGGTGCTGGACGACGCCCGGTTCGCCCCGGTCTTCGGCCCCGGCTCCCGCGCCGAGGTCGCCCTGACCGGGTCCGCGCCCGACCTGCCCTCCGGCGTGTCGATCAACGGTCGCATCGACCGGCTGGTGGTCACGCCCGAGCGGGTTCTGGTCGTCGACTACAAGACCAACCGCCCCGCGCCGGACGTCATCGAGGCCGTCGATCCGGCCTATGTGCTGCAGGCGGCGGTCTATGTCGCGGTGTTGAAACGCCTCTATCCCGACCGTCCGGTCGAGGCGGCGCTGGTCTGGACCGACGGTCCCAAACTGATGCCGATCCCGCAGGCGATGCTGGAGGCGGCGCTCGCCCCTTGACCTCCGTCATCCTCGGGCTCGACCCGATGATGACGGAGGAAGAACGGCCGTGACGGCAGGAGTTGAATTGCCCGCGATTCGCTCCCACATCTGCGACCGAACCCGGACGCTTCCGGACAACCTCTATTCGCGCAAACAGCCAGGCCTTGCGGGCCGAGCGACAGCGCCCCAAGGAGCCCTTCATGGCGACTGTGAAAGTCACCGACGAAAGCTTTGACGCCGACGTCCTGAAAGCCTCGACCCCCGTTCTGGTCGATTTCTGGGCCGAATGGTGCGGGCCCTGCAAGCAGATCGGCCCGGCGCTGGAGCAGATCGCCGACGAACTGGGCGGTCAGGTCACGGTCGCCAAGATCAACATCGACGACAGCCCCATGACCCCGTCCAAGCTGGGCGTGAAGGGCATCCCGACCCTGATGCTGTTCAAGGACGGCCAGATGACCTCGATGAAGGTCGGCGCCATGCCCAAGGGCAAGATCGTCGAATGGCTGGCCGAGGCCGGCGTCAAGACCGACGCCGCCTGATCCGCTTAAGTCCCGCTGAACGATCGCGCCCGCCGGTTCCGACCGGCGGGCGTTTTCATGCTAGGATGCCGCCATGAGCGACGACGAACACATCACCGCCCCAGCAGCACCCGACGACCTGCCGAGCGAAACCTCGGCGCAAAAGGCGCTGCGTCTGAAGACCGCCAGGATCGACGCCCGGCCCAAGCCGCCGCGCGGGGGCCGGTTCCAGCGCGAGCAGAACGCCAAGATCGCCGCGGGCAAGTCGCGCCCGTGGATGAGCAAATAGGGACGGCGGACGCCTAGACCGGCCAGGTCTCGCGGCTGGCGCCCAGCACTTCGCCGGCCAGATACAACGACCCGCAGATGGCCACCCGGCCAGCGCCCAGACGCAGCGCCAGCTTCAACGCCTCATCGACCGATCCGGCGGGCGTGGCGGCCAGGCCATGTCCGCGCGCCACGGCCGCCAGGGCCGCCGGGTCCGCCGCCGCGCCATCGAAGCCGACAGTGAAGACGGTGGCCTGGCTGTCCTTCACCGCGGCGAAGAAGCCGCCCGCGTCCTTGTTGGCCAGCATGCCGCAGATCAGGGCCAAGGGGCGCGGCGCCCGCGCCTGGCGATCCGCCAGAAACGCCGCCAGCGCCCGCGCGGCGTGGGGGTTGTGCCCCCCGTCCAGCCACAGTTCGGCGTCGGCCGCCTTGGCCGCCTCGCCATAAGGGCCAGCCGAGATCCGTTGCAGGCGCGCAGGCCAGCGCACGGCTTTCAGCCCCTCGGCGATGGCGGCTTCCGGCAGGTCCAGCTCCAGCGCCGCCGCGATGGCCACGCCCGCATTGTCGATCTGGTGTGCGCCCGCCAGACCCGGCGCCGGCAGGTCCAGAAACCGTTCCTGATCCTGAAACGCCAGTCCGCCCCGCTCGGCCCAGGCGTCGAAGTCCACGCCCATGACGGTCAGGGGCGCATGAACCACCTGCGCCGCCCGTTCGATGGCGGCCATGGCGACCTCCTGCTGGCGGGCGATGACGCCCGGCGCGCCCGGCTTCAACACCCCGGCCTTCTCCGCCGCGATGCCCGCCAGGTCGGTTCCCAGGAACTCGGCATGGTCGTAATCGACCGGCGCGATGACGCTGAGCAACGGGCGTTCGATCACGTTCGTCGCGTCCAGCACCCCGCCCAGCCCCACCTCGATGATGGCCAGGTCGGCGGGGGTTTCGGACATGGCGACGAAGGCGGCGGCGGTCGTGCTTTCGAACACCGTCGCCTCACCGGACACGGCCTCGATCCGATCAAGGATGGCGTTCAGTTGATCATCTTCGATCAGCGTCCCGGCCAGCCGGATACGCTCGTTGAACCGCACCAGATGGGGCGAGGTGTAGGCGTGAACCTTCAGCCCCGCCGCCTCGGCGATGGCGCGGATCATCGACACGGTCGAACCTTTGCCATTGGTGCCGGCCACATGGATCACCGGCGGCAGACGCAGTTGCGGATCGCCCAGGGCCGCGCACAGGGCCTTCATCCGATCCAGCGACAGGTCGATCCGTTGCGGATGCCGCGCACGCAGGCGTTCGGAAATCGGATCCATCGGCCAGTCAGGCCGCCTGACGGGTTCCGCCCATCAACATCGACAGAATCTGACCCAGCACGCGCGGCAGTTCGGCGCGCGCCACCACCTGATCGACCATGCCCTTTTCCTGCAGATATTCGGCGCGCTGGAAGCCCGGCGGCAGTTTCTCGCGGATGGTGGCCTCGATCACGCGCGGACCAGCGAAGCCGATCAGGGCGCCCGGTTCCGCCAGATGCACGTCGCCCAGCATGGCGTATGAGGCCGTCACCCCGCCCGTCGTCGGGTCCGTCAGGACCACCGCATAGGGCAGTTTCGCCTGTTTCAGCTCTTCGATGGCCAGGGTGGTGCGCGCCATCTGCATCAGCGACAGGGCGCCTTCCTGCATCCGCGCGCCTCCGGCTGCGGTGAAGCAGATCAGCGGAACCTTGCGGGCCACGGCCTCGCGCGCCGCCTTGATGAAGGCCTCGCCCGCCGCCATGCCCAGCGATCCGCCCATGAAGGTGAAGTCCTGAACGATAACGACCGCATCCTGACCGCCGACCGAACCATAGCCGATGGCCATGGTGTCCTTGCGACCCGCCGCCTTGCGCGCCGCGCTCAGGCGGTCCTTGTAGGACTTGCCGTCCGAGAATTTCAGCGGGTCTTCCGGCACGTCCGGGGTGTCGATCGCCTCATATTTGGCGTCATCGAAGGTGGCGCGCAGGCGTGTCGGCGCATCGATGCGCATATGACGGCCCGACGGCGTGACCCACAGCGAGGTCTCCAGATCCGAGCGATACAGCATCTCGCCGCTGTCGGGATCCTTGACCCACAGATTGTCGGGGGTGTCGCGGCGCGAGACGATCTTGCGCACGCCCGGCGCAAAGCGGCTCAGCCATCCGCCGCGCTTTTCCTGAGGCTTGGTCTTGTCGTTCATCCGCGCGCTCTTAGACGGTTTCCGCCACGGAAGCACTAGCGGCGACGGATCGAACCGCGTCGCCCAGCAGCTTCACCTTGGCCAGAACGCGCGGCGCAGCCGGTTCGTTCGCGGCGACGGCGGCGGCGACTTCCTCGACCAGGGCCGAGCCGACGACCACGGCGTCCGCTACGCTGGCGATGGCGGCGGCCCGTTCCGGCGTCTTGATGCCGAAGCCGACCGCGACCGGCAGCCCCGAGGCGGCCCGCACCCGCGCCACGGCGGGCGCCACGACATCGGCGTCGGCTTCCTTGACCCCGGTCACGCCCGCCACGGCGACATAATAGACAAAGCCCGACGTGCCCTGGACGACGATCTTCAGACGGTCGTCATCGGACGTCGGCGTGGCCAGCCGGATCAGCGAGATCGACACCTTATCCAGCGCCTCGATCAGAGGCGCGGCCTCTTCCGGCGGGCAGTCGACCACGATCAGGCCGTCGATGCCGCAGTCGGCCGCATAGGCGGCGAAGGCGTCATAGCCCAGGCTCTCGATCGGGTTCAGATAGCCCATCAGCACGATGGGCGTGGCGTCGTCGCCTCTGCGGAATTCCTTCGCCAGATCCATGGTCGACCGCAGGCCGAACCCGGCCGCCAGCCCCCGGATCGCCGCCTTCTGGATCGGCGGCCCCTCGGCCATCGGATCGCTGAACGGAAAGCCCAACTCAATGATGTCGGCGCCCGCTGCGGGCAGGCCCTTCAGGATGGCCAGAGCCTCCTCGCGCGACGGATCGCCCCCCATCACATAGGGAACAAAAGCGGCGCGGCCCTCGGCTTTCAGCACCTTGAAACGTGCGTCGATGCGTGCGGTCGTCATTGATCTTTGCCCTCGGTCGCGGGTTCCCCGCAAGTGTCTCTCGCCAGGGCAATCACCATGACAGCCGTCTTTGCAGGATCGGACTCCCCCTCGACCGCGAAGGTCGAAACCAATCCGCCTTCGCAGGATTCAGGATTGTCTAAATCGGCTCCCCTGAGCCGCAAAAAGCCAAAGCTAACCTCGGGAGCTGATCGCACCATGAATCCCTGTTGCTCAAGCGCATGTGTAAAACGCTCACGGACCGCGCGCGCCTTCTCGCGAGGATACGCCAGGCACAAATAACGGTCGCCGCCTTCCTCTGACGCAGGGCACCCGCCGGCGACAACCGCGTCCGGGATATCCGGCAAAACAAACTCATCGCGCCAGTCCGCTTGCGACCCCATCAAGGTAAAGGCGGCAATAGACGCCAGTATCATTTCGGCGGCGTTCCAGCGGCGGCGGGCGCGGCCGATTGGGCCGCGCAGACATCGCCGGGAATGGTGGCGAAGCCCAGATAGGCGGGCAGTTCGGCGACGGCGGTCTTGGTCGTGTCGTAGAAGGCGACCATCTGCATGCCGTCGCAGCCGCCGGCCTCGCGGCGCTTGATGAAGACCACGCGGTTCTCGTCGCCGCCCGCCGCCAGCCAGGTCTTGGACGCCAGGTCTGCGATATAGGCGTCGGCCAGGGCGCCGATCTGACCCAGCGGGGCCGTCACGCACCAGGCGCGACCCGCCAGATTGTTCAGCCCGCCGCAGTCGGCCGACAGTTCCGCGCCGGGCAGCAGGCCGACATCGGCCGGTCCGCCCTGCTGGGCCGATTGGGGCGCGGCCGGCGCCGGCGTCTGAGCTTGAACGGCGGGGGCGCACAGGGCGAGCGCGGCGCTCGCGGCCAGCAGAAGACGCATCACAACTCCACTCCCAGATGTTTGGCGACCTGGAAGATGTCCTTGTCGCCGCGTCCCGACATCAAGAGGACGACATCGCCGCCCTTGCCGACTTCCTTCGCGATCTCGCCCGTCCGCGCCAGGGCGTGGGCAGGCTCCAGCGCCGGAATGATGCCTTCCAGCTTGGAGCACAGCTGGAACGCCTCCAGCGCCTCATTGTCCGTCGCCGAACGATATTCGGCCCGGCCGATGTCGTGCAGCCAGGCGTGCTCCGGCCCGATGCCCGGATAGTCGAGGCCGGCCGAGATCGAATGTCCTTCGACGATGTTGCCGTCCTCGTCCTGCAGCAGATAGGTCCGGTTGCCGTGCAGCACGCCCGACCGGCCGCCCTTCAGCGACGCGGCGTGATCGGGCGTATCCAACCCATGGCCCGCCGCCTCGACCCCGATCAGCCGCACGCCCTCATCCTCGATGAAGGGGTGGAAGGCGCCGATGGCGTTCGATCCGCCGCCGATGCAGGCGACCACGGCCTCGGGCAGCTTGCCCATCTGGACGCGCGACTGGGCCTTGATCTCCTTGCCGATCACCGACTGGAAATCGCGCACCATGGCCGGATAGGGGTGCGGCCCCGCCGCCGTGCCGATGATGTAATAGGTGTCCGAGACATTGGTCACCCAGTCACGCATCGCCTCGTTCATCGCGTCCTTCAGGGTCGCGGCGCCGGCGGTGACCGGAAACACCTCGGTCCCCAGCAGGCGCATGCGGAAGACGTTGGGCTGCTGTCGCTCCACGTCCACCGCCCCCATATAGACGGTGCAGGGCAGGCCGAAGCGCGCGGCGACGGTGGCCGAAGCCACGCCGTGCTGGCCCGCGCCGGTCTCGGCGATGATGCGGGTCTTGCCCATGCGCCGGGCCAGCAGGATCTGGCCCATGCAGTTGTTGATCTTGTGCGCGCCCGTATGGTTCAGGTCTTCGCGCTTCAGCCAGATATTGGCCCCGCCGAAATGGTCGGTCAGCCGCTCGGCGAAATACAGCGGGCTTTCGCGACCGACATAGTGGGTCAGAAAGCCGTCCAGCTCGGCCTGAAAACTGGGGTCTGCCTTGGCCGCCTTATAGGCCGCATCCAGTTCGTGGATCAGCGGCATCAGGGTTTCGGCGACAAACTGCCCGCCATAGGGACCAAACCGCCCCTTCGCGTCGGGCCAGGCGTAGGCGTTCGCCAGAGGGGCGGAATCGGCGGCTTGGAGAGGCGTCTGAGCGTTCACGGGTTCGACTTTCACGCGGGTAGGCGTCGTAATTACGACCGGCGCGCGTTTCGGATGAAGGCTGCGATCCGGCTGGCGTCCTTAACACCCGGCGCGCTCTCGACGCCAGAGGACACGTCCACCATCGGCGCGCCGGTGATCCGCAGCGCCTCGGCCACATTGTCCGGGTTCAGACCGCCCGCCAGGAACCACGGATGCCGGAACGCCCGTTCCGCCAGCAGGGTCCAGTCGAAAGCCACCCCATGTCCGCCGCTGTAGGTCGCGCCCTTGGGCGCCTTGGCGTCCAGCAGCAGATAGTCAGCCGCCGCCTCCATTACCTCCAGCCCGACCAGATCATCCGCGCCGGACACCCCTACCGCCTTGATTACAGGAATCTCGTAATCTGCCCGCGCATTGCGAACTTCAAGCGGCGTTTCCCGACCGTGCAACTGGATCATGTCAGGCTCAAGATCATGAACCAGGGCGTCCATCTCAGGACCGACCATATCCGCAAACAGCAGCACGGTCTTGGCCCGGCCGCGAGCCCGATCCACAAGCCGCTTCGCCAAGCTTGGTCCGGCGTATCGAGGACTGGCCTTCACCATCACGAAGCCGACGAAATCTGCCCCCGCATCCAGTGCGACGTCCAGGGTGTCCGGCGTGGTCAGGCCGCAGATCTTGATCTTGGTCGTCATAGGGAAACGACTTCAACATTTTTTAGCAGAGCAGCCGCAGCGAGATCCTTATCTAGCGTCGCCATGTCGTAGCCATGCCTCAACACCACGGCTAAGTGCAGGGCGTCAGGCGTCCTCAATCGAACCCCTTCGCGCAGCAGCAAGCGACAGCGCGAAAAATCCTGATCGTCCATGCGGCATTCTCCGCGACCTATGCGCCAGTCATCAAACGTGTTTTCGATTTGGTCACGTTTCGCGCTCTTCATGGCGCCAGACCTGACGCGCAACCCAAGGGCCGAACTAAACTCGGTCTCGGTCCACCGGCTGATCACGACATCCATCCTACGGATCAGCAGCGCCGCCGCCCACTCCGAATGAGCGTCCTGCACGAAGGCCGAAACGAGGACGCTTGTATCCAGATAAAGGGCCAAGATTCAGTCTTCGTCACGCATCTGACGAACCAGATCGACAGCGTTCAGTCCATCCGTGGGTTTGGCGCGGACGTGTCTGAACCAGTCCATATCGACGGTTCGAGGCGTCGGAACGACCTCCTGCGCCGGCTCCAGCCGCGCCACGGGCACGCCGCGTCGCGTGATGGTCACCGCCTCGCCCGCCAGCATGCGATCCAGCAGCTTGGGCAGGTTGTTCTTGGCTTCGGCGACGGAATAGCTGGACATGGCCATCAAGATAGCCATCCGCCGCATAATGTTCAATCAGCCGCCCGTCGGCTCCGCGAAGATCGACGCGATCTGCTCGGCGGTCAGCAGTCGCCATTCGCCGGGCGCCAGGTCGGGCGGCAAGACCAGTCCGCCCATCCGTTCGCGATGCAGGGTCTCGACGTGGTTGCCGACGGCGGCGAACATGCGCCGCACCTGGTGATACCGCCCCTCCGTCACCGTCAGCAGGGCCTCGGTCGGCGCCACGACCTCCAGCCACGCCGGGGCCAACGGCTTGTCCTCGCCTTCCAGCATCAGTTCGCCGGCGGCGAACAGATCGCCCTCGGTCCCGGCCAGCGGGCGCGCCAGCCCGGCGCGATAGACCTTGGCCACATGGCGTTTGGGCGAGATCACCCGGTGCAGCAGGTCCCCGTCATCGGTCAGCAGCAGGAGGCCCGAGGTCTGTTTGTCCAGCCGCCCTATGGTGGAGATGGCCGGATCGCGCCGACGCCACCGGTCGGGCAGGATGTCATAGACCAGCGCGCCCTCCTCCTTGTGCGAACAGGTCATGCCCAGCGGCTTGTTCAGCATCAGGACGAGGCCCGGCACGGGGTCCAGCGGCTCGCCGTCGATCTCCATCCGCTGGGTCAGTTCGGGCGTCACCGGGATGCGTTTGGACACATCCGTCAGATCCGCCCCGTCCAGCACGATCCCGCCCGCCTTGGCCATCCGCGCCATCTCGGCCCGCGAGCCATAGCCCATCGACCCCAGCAGGCGGTCGACGCGGGATGTGGGGATCTTGGCCATATCTTTCGTCATCCTCCGGCGAGCGCAGCGAGACCGGGGGACCCAGCGGCGCGCGCGAGCGCGAACCTGTCGCGACGTTGCTTCTCGACCATCAGTATAGCTGAGCCATCGCCTTCGGCGCCGCTGGGTTCTCCGGTCTGCGCCGCAAGCGGCTTGCCGGAGAATAACGAAACGAAGATCACTTCACCGCCTCGAACAGCTTGTAACCGCCCGCCTCCGCGACCAGCCGCACGCGCTTGAACGCCGCATTCAGTTCCGCCTCATAAGGCAGGTGCCGGTTGGCCACGATCCAGGCGACGCCGCCCTTCTTCAACAGCTCGGCGGCCTTGCGGATGAAGGCCTGACCCAGCCGCCGGTCCTCGGCGCCGCCGTCGTGGAAGGGCGGGTTCGAGACCACGAAATCCTTGTCGCCCTTGCCCTCCAGCGTCCGGGCGTCGGACCACCAGACCTTGGCCCGTTCGTCCCGGATGTTCTCGCGCGCGGCGCGGATGGCGCGGCGGTCCAGATCGACCAACTTCAGCTTGGTCACGGCGGGCGACCGCAATACGACCGTCGCCAACGCCCCATAGCCGCAACCCAGATCGACCCCCTCGCCCTTCATCGGCGGCAGATGCTGGGCCAGCAGGGCCGAACCCGGATCGATCCGGTCCCAGGCGAAGATTCCAGGCTGGGACCAGGCTTCCAGGCCCGGCACGATCTGCGGCCCGCCGGCCTGGATCGCCTCGTCGAGTCCTTCCACCCTTTCGGGGCGGATGACGGTGCATCGGCGGTGGTGCGCCTTGGCCGTCTCGGCGACCTCCAGGCCGAACGCCTTCAACTCCTTGCCCAGGCGCGACCCGCCCTTGTCCTTGGGCGCCATGACGTCCAGCCGCCCGCCGACATTCAGCGCTCTCAGCGCCAGGGCCAGGACATAGCGCCGCTCCAGCACGCCGGGCGGGGCGTAGATCATCACCGTATCGGCCGAACCGGGCGTCTGAGCCTCCAGCGCGGCCGAATCCGGGATCAGGGGTGAGGTCTGGGTGGCGCCGCCTGGTGGGTCGAAGACGACCGGCGGCCGGCCATAGAGAAGCGTGGCCATGCCTCAGAACCCCATTTGCAACAGCGCCAGCCCCACGACCCCGACCACGATCCGCCACCAGGCGAACACGCCGAAGCCGCGACGCGACACGAAGTCCAGCAGGAACCGCACCACCGCCAGGGCCGAAATGAAGGCCACCACGAAGCCCACGGCGATCAGGCCTACATCGCTGAAATCCAGCGTCTTGTGGTTCTTCAGCAGGTCGTAGGCGACCGCCGCGCCCATGGTCGGAAGCGCCAGAAAGAAGCTGAACTCGGCCGCAGAACGCTTGTCGGTCTTCAGCAGCAGGCCGCCGGCGATGGTGGCCCCCGATCGCGACACGCCGGGGATCATGGCCAGACACTGGAACAGGCCGATCAGGAAATAGATCCGCATCGGATAGGCCTCGGCGTCCAGCCATTTCGGCTTCTTGTCCATCCGGTCCAGCGCCAGCAGGATCAGCCCGCCCACGATCAGGGCGATGCAGATCACCTGAGGCGTTTCGAACAGCACCCCCTTGATGAAGTCATAGGCCAGGAAACCGATGACCACGGCCGGGGCGAAGGCGACGAGCAGGCCGATCAGGAACCGCCGCGCCTCGGGGTCGAACGGCCAGCGCGTCGCCAGTGTCCACAGCCGTTTGAAATAGACGCTGACGATGGCCAGCAGGGCGCCCAGCTGGATCACGATCTCGAACGTCTTGCCCGCGCTTTCGAACCCCATGAAATGGCCCAGCAGCAGCATATGGCCGGTGGAGGACACGGGAATGAACTCGGTCAGCCCCTCGACCAGACCCAGGATGATGGCCGCCAACCAGTCCGACATGGAAAACCCCGAAAACCAAAGCGCCGGGATCGCCGCGCGCCCGGATGTCTTCCCCTAGAGCATGATCGTTTCGGACGGAACGACCCCTTTGGGCCAGCGGTTGGCTTTCGGCCACGATTGCGCGAGAAGAAGCCGACAATGACGACGCCCGCACCCGCCCCCCTCGAAGACGCCCATCTCGCCACCCGGCGCATCACCCGGCTGTCGGTCGGGGTCGCGGTGGTGTTGATCGCGTTGAAGGCGTTCGCCCTGGGCGCCTCCGGCTCGGTCTCCATCCTGGCCAGCCTGGCGGATTCGGCGCTGGACCTCGCAGCGTCCCTGACCACCTTCTTCGCCGTGCGCTGGGCCGCCGCCCCGCCGGACGAGGATCACCGCTACGGCCATGGCAAGGGCGAGGCGCTGGCCGCCCTGGTCCAGGCCGGGCTGGTGTTCGCCTCGGCCGTCTTTATCGGGTGGGAGGGGCTGCAGCGCATCTTCGATCCCCGCCCGGTCACCGCCGGCGCCTGGGCCGTGGGGGTCATGGTCGCGGCCATGGCCATCACCGGCTGGCTGGTGTGGATGCAGACCCAGGCGCTGAAGAAGACCGGCTCCCTGGCCGTCGCCGGCGACCGCGCCCACTACGCCGCCGACCTGGCGGCCAACGCCGTCGTGCTGATCGGGGTGGCGTCCGGCGCCTTCCTGGGCGCGCCGGGGCTGGATGCGGCGGCCGGCGTGGTCGTCGCCGTCTGGCTGTTCTGGGGCGCGACCGGGATGTTGCGGGCCGCCGCCGACCATCTGCTGGACCGCGCCGCGCCCCAGGCCGACCGCGCCGCCGTCACCCAGGCCGTGCTGGCCGATCCGCGCGTCACGGGCGTGCATCAGTTGCGGACCCGCATGGTCGGGCCGGTCATGATGATCCAGATGCACGTCGATCTGGACGGCGCACTGACGCTGGACGCCGCCCACGCCATCGTGGTCGAGGCCGAACGCCGGGTGCTGGCGCGGTTTCCCGGCGCCGACATCCTGATCCACGCCGATCCGCGCGGACGGCCGCAGGCGACGCTCCCCGCGTCGCCCGATCCAGCTGCCGAGACGCCGGCGGATGCCCCGAATGCGGCCCCCGCCGCCCCGGTCGCCAAGGGCCCGTGGTCGTAAGGCGGTAAACGCCGATTTAACAGGTCGGGGCGCATCACCCCCTGATGGCCGACCCTTGCGTTCTCTTCCACTTCGCCTTCCAGCCCGCCTCTCGCGCCGCGCGTCTGGCGCTGGGCGAGGCGCGGATCGAATGGACGGATACGCCGGTCCGTCCGTGGGAGGAGGACTGCCCGGTCAACGACTTCAACCCGTCGGGTCTGCCGCCGGTGGTGCAGACGACCGACCGTGGGCGCCCGCTGACCCTGTGCGAACTGCCCGCCGTCCTGGGCTGGATCGAGGATCAGCAGAAGGGGCCGCTGCTGCTGCCCGCCGACGCCGGCGAACGGGCCGAGGCCCGCCGCCTGACCGGCTGGTTCGAGCGCCGCTTCATGGACGAGGTCGACGCCGTCCTGCTGCACGAGCGGATGGAGAAGCCCCTGCTCAAGCTGGGTCCGCCCGAGGCCCGCGCCCTGCGCGACGGCCGCGACGCCCTGAAATTCCACCTGGCCATGCTGGAGGACCTGATCGCCGCCCGCGACTGGCTGGCCGGCCGTCGCTTGTCCCAGGCCGACCTGATCGCCGCGGCCCACCTGTCGGTGCTGGACTATTTCGGCGAAATCCAGTGGAAGACCTGGCCCGGGCTGAAAACCTGGTACTCCAAGCTCAAATCCCGCCCCTGCTTCCGCCCCCTGCTGGTGGACCGCTTCGTCGGCGTCCCGCCGTCGGCGTGGTATGCGGATTTGGATTTCTAAAGCTGCAGTTGGCTACCGCATTGATTGAAAGAATAAAAAAGCGTTAACGCTTGGAAACTATACAAGCGACACTATATCGTGATTCAACCCTGGGGAGGACACGTTGGCTAGATGCACCGCACCAATAAGAGGGCATACTGGGGGTGGCGCAGCAAGCTGTCCCGCCTGTAGCAGCCGGTATGGTCGCGGCTCTAGCTGGGGGTATTCGCCGTCATATTCATCGCCGTCTTACTCGCCTCCAGCCACCTCGTCGTCAGGCGGAGGCAGCGGGCGAAGCACCGGCGGGGCTAGCAAGACCTCTAAACCCCGCTGGGCGCGAGCTGGCTCAGCCGTTTGGTACACACCTGCCGAGGTGCTTGAGCTCGAACCCGCACGAGCGCACGTCGAACAGCGAGCGACCGTTCCTGACCTTCGCGACGTATTCCTCTGCCACGCGTGGGACGACAGAAACGGAGCCGCTCAAGAGTTGCACGATCTGCTTGAGGCTCGCGGCGTGAGGGTCTGGTTTAGCCAGAAGGACATCCCGCTCGGAACGCCGTTCATGCGCGAGATCGACAGGGGACTAGCGAAGTCCCGCGTTGGCATCGTTTTGGTGACGCCAAGTTTTCTCAAACGCATCAAGAGTGAGGGAGTCGCTGACAAAGAGCTCTCCGTACTTCTCCATCGCGGCGCTATCGTACCCATCATCCACGGGGCCTCTTTCGACGAGTTGAACAACGAAAGTCCCATGCTGGCTTCTCGAGCCGGCCTCAACACCGAAGACGGATCGATGAGCGAAATCGCGACAAAGCTAGCTGATCTTGTCGCTGTATAATTGATGATACCATTGCCAAACTAAGAGGTGCTTCATGGCCAACATGTTCAAAAAGGGCGACATCGTCCAACTGAAGTCAGGCGGGCCAGCGATGACCGTCGATGCAGTTCCAGGCATAGATCCGAAGTTCAAGCACAAACCCGAGGGCGCCAAAAGGGACGACTATCACTGTGAATGGTTCAAGGGTGCTACAGCGGCCCGGGGCGATTACTCGGAGCATCTACTTCAGCCCTACGTCGCCCCTGTGAAGAAATGACGCTCGACGAGGCTGCGCAATGGATGCTGGAACGCTACGAGGCAGAGCGCTTCCTGTATCAGGAGGCAGCGGCTTCGCACTTGCTCCATCTCCACGATGAAGCCCTTGCCTATTACGACGCCAGCGGCAACGTCTGTGTCGGCAAGGGTGTGCTCGCCATCTTCAACAGGCTGATACCCGACGCGGTATATGAACGCGGGGAAAAATTCTGGCGCGACCGGCTCTCGACGGACCAGCCGGGAAGGCAGCAATAACAGCTGCTTTGCCGCGTCAAATCTCGACAATCAGCTCCCGGATCTGGACGCTGTTGATGGCCGCTACGATCGAATAAGGTTCTCGGCCTCTTCCACCAGCATTCGCGCCTTCAAGACGTCTCAGCGCACTCGTGCTATCCCCCGCCCCGTGTCCGACCGCCTGAAAACCTTCATCCGCCAGCGCGCGGCCGAGCTCGGCTTCGATGTCTGCCGGTTCGCCTCGGCCGCCGACGCCTGGCCGGCGGGCGAGCGGCTGCGGCGCTTCGTGGACGAGGGCCGGCACGGCGACATGGAATGGATGGAGACGACGCTGGATCGCCGCCAGCATCCCACCGCCATGTGGGACGAGGCGCGGACCGCCATCGTCCTGGGCATGAACTACGGCCCCGAGGAGAACCCGCTGGACCAGCTGGCCGACCGTTCGGCCGGATACATCTCGGTCTATGCGCGCGGCGACGACTATCACGAGGTCATCAAGGGCCGGCTGAAACAGCTGGCGGGTCAGATCGCGGCCCGCAACGGGGCCGACATCAAGGTCTTCGTCGACACCGCCCCCCTGATGGAAAAGCCGCTGGCCCAGCGCGCCGGCCTGGGCTGGCAGGGCAAACACACCAATCTGCTGAGCCGCACCCACGGCAACTGGCTGTTCCTGGGCACCATCCTGACCGCCGCCGAGATCGAGCCGGACGCCGCCGAGACCGAACACTGCGGCCGCTGCACCGCCTGTCTAGACGCCTGTCCGACCAAGGCCTTTCCCGCCCCGTTCCAGCTCGACGCCCGGCGCTGCCTGTCCTACCTGACCATCGAGTTCGCCGGGCCCTGGCCAGTCGAGTTCCGCACCCTGACCGGATCGCGCATCTATGGCTGCGACGACTGTCTGGCCGTCTGTCCTTGGAACAAGTTCGCGCAAGAAGCGCGCGAGATCCGGCTTTTGCCGCGCGAGGCCTTCGAGAGCCCGCGCCTGCATGACCTTCTGACGCTGAACGACGCCGCCTTCCGCGCCCTGTTCACCAAGAGTCCGGTCAAGCGGATCGGCCGCGACCGCTTCCTCAGGAACGTTCTCTACGCCGTCGGCAACTCAGGCGACCCGACCCTGATCGAACCGACCCAGGCCCTGCTGGCCGACCCCTCGCCCCTGGTGCGCGGCGCCGCGGTCTGGGCGCTGTGGCGGCTGATGCTACCCGCCCAGTTCGCGACCCTTGCCGAGACTACCACAGAGACCGACCCCCAGGTCTTGGCCGAATGGCGACAGGCGAAAACGCCTCAACCCGCATAATCGCCGCGACGAACCGCAGCGATTTCAACATCCTGAAGACGACCAGCGACCGCTACCCTATCGCCCTCGCACGCTGAGCTATACTGCCCGCCTGGTCTTTGACATTCGCCGCAGAACTGCAAACCACTCGCAAAAACCTGCAGAAAAGTGCACTCAAAAAAACTGCAATGCACTTTGCGTCTCCCCATGAAAGGGGGAGGGGGAGCGCGTAGCGGTGGAGGGGCTCTTGACGTCCCACAGGCGCCTGCGATGCGGCGCACAGCCCCTCCGTCACGGCGCCAAGCGGCGTCGCGCCACCTCCCCCGCTTCGCTGGGAGGAGCCAATCGGCCTCACCCCATCGCCGTGCCCGCGCCCGATCCGCCGCCCGGCACCTTGGCCACGTCCAGCAGCTTCAATCGGAAGATCAGCACGGAGTTGGCCGGAATCTTGGGATTGCCCTGCTCGCCATAGCCTAGCTCCGGCGGGACATAGAGCAGCCATTCGTCGCCCACGCGCATCTTCTGCAGCGCCTCGGTCCAGCCCTTGACCACCTCCTCGGGCGTGAACACCGCCGGAGCCCCACGCGCGAACGAACTGTCGAACACGGTGTTGTCGACCAGCTTGCCCTCGTAATCGACCTTGACCAGGTCGTTGCGGTCCGGGCTGGCGCCGCCCGCCGGGCCGGACTGGACCACCTTGTACTGCAGGCCGCTGGGCAGGGTCTGGACGCCTTCGGCCTTGGCGTTCTTCTCCATGAAGGCGGCCGCCTCGGCCTTGCCCGCATTGGGATCGACCGGCTCGGCCCGGCCGCAGCCCGCCAGCATCACCGCAGCAAGCAGCGCCGCCCTACCCCATCCGAAGTTCATAGCCGCGTTCCTTCAAGGCCTCGCCGATCTCGTCGGCGTGGGCGCTATCGCGCGTTTCGACCATGATGTCGAACTCGGCGCCCTTGGCCGGCACGTCCAGGGCCAGACGGTTATGGACCACGTCGATGATGTTGCCGCCCAGGCCCCCGATCACCGCCGCCATGGCCGACAACATCCCCGGACGGTCGTCGCCGAGAATGCGATAGACCAGCAATCTCCGCTCACGGACCATCTCGCGGTTCAGCACCACGGCCAGCATCCGCGCGTCGATGTTGCCGCCGGTCAGTTCGATGCCGATCTTCATGCCCTTGAAGGCCTCGGGGTTGGCCAGCATGGCGGCCAGACCGCCCGCGCCCGCGCCCTCGCAGACCGTCTTCTCCAGGGTCGCCATATAGGAGACGCCGCGTTCGAAATCGGCCTCCTCGCAGACATAGACCTGGTCGATCAGGTCATTGGCCAGGCCGAAGGGGATGTCTCCCACCGCCTTGATGGCGATGCCCTCGGCGATGGTCTGGCCGGTGCAGACCGGCGGCAGGCCCGCCCGTTTGGCGGTGAATGACGGATAGCGGGCCGCCTCGACCCCGAACACCTTGATCCCCGGCTTCATCGCCTTGGCCGCGATGGCCGTGCCCGCGATCAGGCCGCCGCCCCCGATCGGCACGATCAGGGCGTCGACCTCTGGCGCATCCTCCAGGAACTCGATGCCGCAGACGCCCTGGCCCGCCACAATCCCTTCGTCGTCGAAGGCCGAGACGAAGACATAGCCTTTCTCGGCCTCCAGCCGCTTGGCCTCTTCGGTCGAGCCGGTGAAGTCCAGCCCGTGGATCACCACAGTCGCCCCGTGCGAACGGGTGCCGTTGATCTTGGCGAAGGGAGTGCCCTCGGGCATGACGATGGTGACGGGCACGCCCAGCCGGCCGCCGTGATAGGCCAGGGCCTGGGCGTGGTTGCCGGCGCTGGCCGCCACCACCCCGCGCCTGCGCTCGTCGGCGTTCAGCAGCAGCAGGCGGTTCAGCGCCCCGCGCTCCTTGAAGCTGCCGGTGAAGTGCAGATTGTCGAACTTGACCCAGACCTCGGCCCCGGTCAGCTGCGACAGCCGGCGGGAATAGCGGGTCGGGGTGTGGTCGACCTGGCCCGCGATGCGGGCGCGGGCGGCTTGGATGTCGGCGAAGGTGACGGTCATGCGGCCTGTTTCGCGCGTTGTCGGGCCCCGGTCCAGAGCCGGGGCGTCTTGACCGTGGATGTCGCCCCTTGGGTCGTGCGATAGTGGCGCGGGTCGTTCCCCGCGACCCGTCGCTTTCGGAGGAAAAGCCCATGTCCCGCCGTCTCACCGTCGCCGCCACCGCCGTTGCGGGCCTGGCCCTGACCGCGCTCGCCGCCTGCGCCCCTACCGTTGGCGGCGGCTTGCCCGGCGTCGGCCCCGCCGCCTTCGCCGAATCGGACTTCGCCTGGTCCCAGACGCCCGGCCCCAACGCGATCCAGGGCCAGATCGCCTTCGCCCAGGACGGCAAGGCCTTCGCCTGCGTCGGCAATGTGGGCCTGACGCCCGACACTCCCTATACCCGCGCCCGCTTCCGCACCCTGTACGGCTCGACCGAGCGGGCCGCCGTGCCGGCCGCCGTGGTCCGCGCCCGCACCGTGGCCGACGCCAACGCCAACTACGTCACCTATGTCCGCGACACACAGTGCCGGGCCGGCCGGTTCCAGTTCGACGGCCTGCCGGACGGCGGCTGGTTCGTGATCGCGCCGGTCAAGGCCGATGGCGACCCCATCGTCCTGATGCGCCGTGTCCAGACGCGCGGCGGCCGAGTGGTGTCCCTCACCCTGTGATTCCATCGCCGCGTGTCACGAAGATGGCGACCCCGGTAACGCGGGTCGCCATCTTCTGGCCGCGAGCGACCCGGAGGGGTTAGGGCTTCTGTGTGCCAGTCGGGGGAGCGTCTTCTTTGTCCCAACACAACATCATCGGCTCCGAGGCCTTCACGCGCGGGCCGTCGGTCATCATCCGCAAGTACAAGTCTGGCGGCATGCGCCGCCGCCGCGCCAAGACAGTGGCCACCTTCATCGCCGGAGCTGCCGCCATGCTGACGGCCGGGCTGATCGCCGCGGCCGCCATCTACGGCCCCGCCCTGGCGAGCTGAGGCTAAAGGCCCGACCGAAGCGTCAGGCCAGCCAGACCATCATCCGCGTGTCCGCCTCGGCCGCCCGCGCGCGGCTCCAGGCGCGGCGCGTCTCGCCGGTGTAGAGGAAGCCGGCCTTTTCCAGCACCCGGCCCGAGGCGGGATTGTCGGCGAAATGGCCAGCGACCAACGCACGACGCTTCCACCTGCGGCTGGCCCAAAGCAGGGCGGCGTCCAGCGCCTCGGTGGCGAAGCCCCGACCCCAATACTCCCGCCCGATCCAATAGCCTGTCTCCGGCACGCGATCCTCGCCCTCGAACAGGCCGATCACGCCGATGGGACCGGCGTCCTCGTGATCGATGACGAAGGTGTTGGCCCGCGCCGGGTCTTGGGATGCGACCTGCAGCACGAAGTCGTCGGCGTCGCGAACCCGGAACGGGTGCGGCATCCGCTTGGTCATGCGCGCGATGTCCAGATCGTTGGCCAGGGCGGCGATGCGCGGCGCATCCTGGGGCGCGGGCGCACGCAGCACCAGGCGCCGCGTCTCGACGACGGGGGAGGTTTCAATGACGCACATGGCGATCGCCTCATTCTCTCGACCATCTCCTTGAAGGGCTCGGACGGTCTTCGAGGCGGGGAACGCAAACGGGGAGCCTGGTGATCCAGACTCCCCGCGGAATATTTCCCTGGTCCGGATCGGCTGCTGTCGTGAGCAACGCGATCCGGTGAAATCCCAGCTCGCGTTACTCGGCGGCCATCGCCACTTGGGCGTCGTCGTTCGCCGCGAGAATCGACACGTAACAACGGCCGCCACGTTTGGTCGTGAACTTCACCGCGCCCGGGGTCAGGGCGAACAGGGTGTGGTCGCGGCCCATGCCGATGTTCTCACCCGGGTGGAAGGTGGTGCCGCGCTGACGCACGATGATGTTGCCGGCCAGCACGCGCTCGCCGCCGAACTTCTTCACGCCGAGGCGCTTCGACTCGGAGTCGCGACCGTTGCGCGACGAACCACCGGATTTCTTGTGAGCCATCTTGCCGCTCCGTACTTTCTTGGTGCGCTACCGGCCGTTCGGCCTACTTGAGCGCGTCCGCAACTTAGGTCTGGCGCCGTGAAGCGCCGGTGAATGTCTTAGGCTTCGTCGCCGGCGGCTTCAGCCTTGGGCGCGGCCTTCTTCTTGGCCGGGGCCTTCTTGGCGGGAGCCGAGCTCTCGACCACGACGCCCTTGACCTCGGCGCCGTCCACGTCGGTCACGACCGTCTCGGTCGAACCCAGCGAAGAGGTCGCGCCGCGCGTGGCCAGGTTGCGGGCTCGCAGGTTGATCTCGGCCTTGGTGGTCAGATCGACCGTGCCGTCCCACTTGGCGGTCTCGCCGGCGCCTTCGATGCCGGTGATGCGCAGGACCGATTCCATCTGGCGATGGCCGTTGGTGCGGCGATAGCCCTGACGACGGGTCTTCTTGAAGATCTTGATCTTCTCGCCCTTGCGGGTCTCGACCAGGGTCGCGCCGACGAAGGCGCCGTCGATCAGCGGGGCGCCCAGGGTCACGCCCTTGTCGCCGCCCAGCATCAGGACGCTGTCGAACTTCAGCTCAGCGCCGGCGTCGCCGTCGAGCTTTTCGACGACGATGGTGTCGCCCGGTTGGACCCGGTACTGCTTGCCGCCGGTCTTGATCACCGCGTACATGTTGAAGCCTCAGCGCAAACGCAAAAAAAGATACGCCCCCCGGAGATACCCCCGGCGGCGAAGAGCGGCGACATATACGGAAGGGTGTTCGAGAGTCAACGCCGAACCCAGCGGAAATTCAGCCCCGCCCGGATTATACCTCGTCGTCGCGGCCCGATGACCTCAGTCCCGGCGCCCTCAGTCCAGAGCGCAAACGTCGGGCAGGCCGCGCAGCGCGCCGGCGTGGTCCAGGCCGTAGCCGACCAGGAAACGGTTGGGCGCCTCCCAGCCGACGAAGTCGGGTTCGGGCGCGCGCGGCTTTGGCCAGGGCTTGCGGGCGAAGACGCAGGTCAGGACCTCGGACGCCCCGCCCTCCCTGGCGATGCGGACCGCCTCGGCCAGGGACAGGCCGGTGTCGAACACGTCGTCCAATATAAGGACCCGCCGGCCCGCGATGGGGCGCTGGAACGGCGCGTAGACGTCGATCTTGCCCCGGCTGGACTGTTCGTCGCCATAGGAGGCCAGCCACAGGGCGTCGAAGCGGACGTTGCGGCCGACGCGGGCCAGGGCGCGGGTCAGATCGGCGGCGAACCACAGGCCGCCGGTCAGCAGGACGGCGGCCACCGTCTCGTCGTCGATCACGGGCGCGATTCGCTGGGCCAGTTCGGCGACGATGCGGGCGACATCGGCCTCGGGCAGGAGAACGGTCGGCGTCGGGGAGGGATCAGCCATGATGCGAGGCCGATACCGCCTGGCCATGGGACTTGTCCACCGCCGGCGTGTCGACGGCCGCGCCAGCCGGGCGCGCCTCGACCGGGGCGGCGTGCGACGTATCGGCGCCGGGCGCGGTCGCCGAGCGCAGACCATGCGAGGCGGCGCCCTGCCCCGTCGGGGCGGCGGAAGGCGACGCAGGGCTGGCGGCCGGCTGCGGCGCTGCAGACTGCGGATGATCGCCAGACGGCTTGGCGGGCGCGGGCGGCGGGGCGAAGTCCACGCCAATGCCTGCGCCGTGTCCGCCCGGATCAGGGATCAGGACGGCGAACCCCTGGACCTTGCCTGGCAGGACCGGCGGTCCCTCCATCTTGACGATCTTGGAGCCGACCTCGGCGCCTTGGGCGTCCAGCAGGGCGACGCGAATGGGGGGCGCCACGATCTCGGCGTCGCGCACGTTGCGCACCGCGCCGGACACCAGAACCATGCCCGGCCGGTTCGGCGCCGACTTCGCGGTCAGGGCCTCGAAGTCCAGGCCCACCACATTGACCGGGGCGCCGACCATCGCATAGGCCGAGGCGGCGCGGGGGAAGACCTGAACGATCTGGACCCGAAACACGAGGGCCGCCGCGATCAGGCCGATGAAGACCGCCGCGAGCCCGGCCCAGACCACCCCGTGGGCGGCCGCGCGCCGCAGCTTCTTCTGACGTTCGGCGCGGGCGCGAAAGGCGCGGGGTAACTCCGGCGCGGGCGTCTCGGCCAGACTGGGGGCCTCGGGCTCCGGCTCGGGCGCCGGCGTAGGGGCCAGGGGGGCGGAGACCTCGGGCGTCAGCGTCAGTTCCAGCGGTTCGTCAGGCGTCGCGCGCCACACCTCGCCGCACGACTGGCAGCGCACCTTGCGGCCTTCCGGCCCCACGGCGTCGTCCCTGATGAAATAGCTGGTGGCGCAGGCCGGGCAGGTCAGTATCATGTGGCTGACTGCGAGGCTGTCGCCCCCTCCCGTAAGGCGCGACGTCGCGCCCCTGTTCCTGAAACCCGTCATCCCATGCCGTCCGCCGAACCCGCCCTCATGACCGAGACCATGACCGAGACCGTGCGCCTGTCGGGCGTCGGCTTCGGCTATGCGGGCGCGCCCGACGTATTGCGGGACGTTAACCTCATTTTGCCGCGCGGCTCTTTCCACTTTCTTACCGGCCCGTCCGGGGCGGGCAAGTCCTCGCTGCTGCGCCTGCTGACCCTGGCGGACCGTCCGCTGCGAGGCGGTCTTCGCCTGTTCGGGGCCGATGTCACCCATATCGATCGGCGCGACATCCCCGCCTTTCGTCGCCGCATGGGGGTGGTGTTCCAGGATTTTCGCCTGCTGGACCATCTGTCGGCCTTCGACAACGCCGCCCTGCCCTTGCGGCTGGCGGGGGGCGCCGAAGCCGATTACGCCGCCGATGTGGAGGAGATGCTGAAATGGGTGGGCCTGGGCCGTCGCATGGACGCCCGCCCCCCGGCCCTGTCCGGCGGCGAGAAGCAGCGGCTGGCCATCGCGCGCGCGGTGATCGCCCGGCCCGGCCTGATCGTGGCTGACGAACCGACCGGCAGCGTCGATGCGGTGATGGCCGACAAGCTGCTGCGCCTGTTCCAGTCTCTGAACAAACTGGGCGCCACGGTGCTGATCGCCAGCCACGACCAGGGGCTGGCCGAACGCTCGGGCGCGCGCGTCCTGCGGCTGGAGGGCGGGCGGCTGCACGAGCCGGGGCGGGCCGCCGCATGATCCGCCTTTCGGATTTCAGCCTGACCAGCCGCCGGCCCGGTCTGTTGCCGCCCGCCGCCGCAGGCGAGCCGTGGCTGATGACGGTGATCGCCGTGCTATGTTTCCTGGCCTGTCTGGCCGCCGTGGCCGCCTCCGCCGCAGACCGCGCCGCCCACGGCTGGGCGCGCCAACTGGGCGCCGAGGCCACCGTCCAGGTGCGCCCCCGCGTCGGCGAGACCGGCGACACCGCCGCCGCCCGCGCGGCCGAGACCCTGTCGGGCGTCGCCGGGGTGGAGGAGGCCGCCGCCCTGGACCGCAAGGCGGCCGAGGATCTGCTGCGTCCCTGGCTGGGGGATGCGGTCCTGCCCGACCTGCCCCTGCCGCATCTGGTCACCGTGCGGCTGAACCCCCAGGCCCCCGCCAGCGCCGTCACCCTGAGCCGCGCCTTGGCCGAGGCGGGCCTGGACGCCACGGTCGACGACCACAGCCTGTGGCGCGGCGAGGTGGAGCGTTCGGCCAATCTGATCACCGTCCTGGCCGGGGCCGCCTTCCTGGCCACGGCCCTGGCTGCCGCCGCCGCCATCGCCTACGCCACCCGCGCAGGCCTGGCCGCCGGGCGGGACGTGATCCAGACCCTGAGCCTGAACGGGGCGACGGACGGACGGATCGCCAGCCTGTTCCAGCGCCGTTTCGGTCTGCTGGCCGCCGCCGCCGGCGCCATAGGGGCGGGCCTGGCCGCGATCTTGGTTGCTTTGCTGCGGCTGCTGGGCGGGTCGGGCGGCCTGACGGCGGCGCTGCCCGTGGCGTGGGGCGACCTGTTGCTGCTCTCGCCATGCCCGCTGCTGGCGGCTACGGTTGCGGTTCTGGCCGCGAGATTCGCCGCCATGCGGGTGTTGGCTTCGGGCGCGAGCGGGGGGGACGCATGAGACTGTTGAGCGTCGTCTTCATCGCCGGCCTGATCTGGCTGGTCGGACTGTTCGCCTTCGCCCACCGTGTGCGCGAACTGACGCCCGCCGAGGATCCCGCCCGCGCCGACGCCATCGTGGCGCTGACGGGCCCGTCGTCCGAGCGCGTCAACGCCGCCATCCGCCTGCTGGAACAGGGCAAGGGCGAGCGGGTGCTGATCTCGGGCGTCAACCGCGAGGTGCGCCGCCGCGAGCTGCGCGAACTGACGCCCGGCTCCAGCCGCCTGTTCAACTGCTGCGTCGATCTGGGCTTCGAGGCCGAGGATACGGTCGGCAACGCCCAGGAGATCGCCGCCTGGGCGCGGTCGAAGGGCTATCGCAGCCTGATCGTGGTGACGTCCGACTATCATATGCCGCGCTCGCTGGTGGAGATTCGGGGCCAGTTGCCGGGGGTCAAGCTGACGCCATACGCCGTCTCGACCCCATCGCTGGACAACGCGCGCTGGTGGCGGGCGGCGGTGACGGCGCGGCGCATGACGCTGGAATATATGAAATACCTGGCCGTCCTGGGGCGCGAAGGCCTGCGTCGCCTGACCCGCGAGCAGCCCGCCGCCGCCGCGACGCCCGTTTCCGCCGCCGAAGAAAAGGCCCCCGCTTAGGTGACTATGCTGCGCTCCCTCCTGTTCACCGTCTGGCTGTATCTGTCGATGCCGGTCTTCGCCGTCGGCCTGTCGCCGGCGCTTCTGATGCCGCATGGGTTCGCCATGGGCGTCATCCAGATGTGGGCCAAGTCGGTGCTGTTCGGCCTGCGCTGGATCGCCGGGGTTAGGGTGGAGTTCCGGGGGCTGGAGAACTGTCCGTCGGGCGCCGCACTGGTCGCCTCCAAGCACCAGGGGATGCTGGATATCGTCGCCCTGCTGGCGGTGCTGCCCGACGCCTGCTTCGTCATGAAGAAGGAGCTGATGCCCCTGCCCTTCTTCGGCTGGTTCGCCTGGAAGGCCAAGATGATCGCCGTGGACCGCGCTGGTCACGCCAAGGCGCTGAAGGACATGACCCGCCAGGCCAAGGACCGTCTGTCCGAAGGCCGCCAGATCGTCATCTTCCCCGAGGGCACGCGCAACGACCCCGGCGTGCCGGGCGACTACAAGCCCGGCGTCGCCGCCATCTATCGCGATCTGGAAGGCCCCTGCTGGCCCGTGGCCACCAACTCGGGCGTTCACTGGCCGGCCCACGGCTTTCGCCGCAATCCCGGGGTGGTGGTGTTCGAATTCCTGGACCCCATCCCCGCCGGCCTGAAGCGCGGCGCCATGATGGCGTTGCTGGAAAGTCGCATCGAAACGGCGTCGTTGGGGTTGTTGAAGCCAAACGGCCGGCCCGAGCGTATCGGGTGATCTGAACTACAATCGAGGAACTTCCATGTCCCTGCGCTTCCTGGCCATGACGGCCGCCATCGCCGCAACGGCCTTAGCCGGTTCCGCCTTCGCGCAGTCGCAGCCCTACGAACAGGTCCGGCCCGCCGCCGAAGGCTGGACCGTCGATCTGGGGGCGGGGGTGCTGTATCGTAACGACAGCAATGGCGACACCGGCTCCAAGACCACGGTCGCGCCCTGGATTTCGGCCAACTATCGCGACATCGTCTATCTGACGCCGATCGACGGTCTGGGCTGGAATGTGGTCAAGACCGACGATTTCCGCGCCGGGGTGCAGGTTCGCCCGCGCTTCTCGGCCGATGATATCGAGGGGCTGGCGCTGGACAGGCCTGGCTTCGGCGCCGATCTGGCCGCCTACGCCTTCAAACGCCTGCCAGGCAACGTCGTCGTCGGCGGCCGCATCAGCCGCGACATCAGCGACGTCAGCGAGGGCACCGAATACTACGCCTCCGTCGGCCATCAGCGGGTGACGCCGGTCGGGCTTCTGAACGCCTCGGTCTATGTGCGCGGCGGCGACGCCAAACTGGCCGACGCCTACTATGGCGTCAGCCCCTCGGAAGCGACGGCCAACGGCATCGCCGCCTATTCGCCGGGCGGCGGCCTGCAGGGCGCCGGCGCCAGTCTGATCCTGCTGGTTCCGATCGGCGACAAGTGGGGGGCTGGCGGCCTGCTCAACTATGAACGTCGGCTGGGCGACGTCGCCGACAGCCCCCTGTCCAGGAATGACGACGCCATCCGCACCGGCGTCTTCATCGCCCGTCGCTTCGGCGGCTGACGACGAAAAGGCGGCGACCGATCAGGTCGCCGCAAACTCGCTCATGGCGTCGATCACGGCGCGGTTCTGATCTTCCGTGCCGATCGTGATGCGCAGGCCCTGGGGCAGGCCATAGCCGCCGACCGGGCGGACGATGATGCCCTTTGTGTTCAGATAGTCGTTGGCGGCGGCGGCGCGGTCGGCGGCGTCGAACAGCACCAGGACGAAGTTGCCGGCGCTGGGCAGGACCTCGAAGCCGAAGCCGCGCAGGGCCTGGGTCAGGCGCGGCTTCCACGTCGTGATCAGCTCACGCGACGCCTCCTGGTGCGCCGTGTCGGACAGGGCGGCCGTCGCCGCCTCCAGCCCCGGAACCGAAACGTTGAATGGCAGGCGGATGCGGTCAATGGCCTCGGCCACCGCGACAGGCGCATAGCCGAAGCCGATGCGTAAGCCCCCCAGGCCGTGGATCTTGGAGAAGGTGCGGGTGACGACGATGTTCTCGGCGTCCCTGGCCAGCGGGAATGACGTCTCCCAGTCCGCCTCGGTCACATATTCCGCATAGGCCTCGTCCACGACCAGAATGACGTGCGACGGAAGGGCGGCGTGCAGGCGGCGAATTTCCTCGCCAGTGTTGTAGCTGCCGGTGGGGTTGGACGGGTTGGAGACATAGACGATCTTGGTGCGGTCATCGACTTGGGCCAAGAGGGCGTCGACCTCGGCCTTGAAGTTCGGCTCGGGCGCCAGCTTGACCTGGGCCTCGCAGCCCAGGGCGCTGATGCGGTAGGCCAAAAAGCCGTACTGGCCGCAGACGATGTTGTCGCCCGCCGTCAGATAGGTCTGGTTCAGCAGGGCGAAGACCTCGTCCGAGCCATTGCCGAAGATCAGCCGCTCTGGCTCCAGCCCGTGCAGATCGGACACGGCGGCCCGCAGTTTGCCGGCGCGGCCGTCGGGATAGATGTGGATGTTCCGGACGGCGGCTTCATAGGCGGCGCGCGCCTTTTCGCCTGCGCCCAGCATGTTCTCGTTCGACGACAGCTTCATCGGCTCGGCGACGCCCGCGATAGACGACTTGCCGCCCACATAGGGGGCGATGTCGAGGATGCCGGGCTTGGGCGTCGGGCCTTGGGGCGCAGGGCCTGGGGTCGCGGTCGCGGTCGCGTCGGTCATGAGAAGCCTTGAACTAATAGAGGGGGGCGGCGCCGATGACGCCGTTCAATCGGCCGGGCGCGGTCGTCAGCCGCCCGTCATCGGCCTGCACATAACCTGTCAGCACGAACAGCTTCAACCCGCCCGCCGCCGCCAGCGGGTCGGCGACCAGCCCAGCCTCGCCCAGGGCCTCCGCGATCTTGGTCTCGGACCAGCCGCTGTCGGTGACCCAGAAGCTGCGGTCGGCGCCGGTGGGCCCGGACGTCTCCCTGGCCACGACGAACGCCTGAGGCCGGCCGCGCCGGTCGTCCGGCAGGGCGGCGACGATCCGAAGGTCGGGCCGCGCCAGCAGCCGCCCCCACCACGGGCGGTCGGACGACAGGTCGATCACCGCGCGCGATCCCGAATCCGCCGCCTTCAGCGCGTCCTCTGCCGACAGGGGGCGGATGCCCAGGCCAAACCGATCCGTCGCCAGGGCCTGGGCCACGCCGCCGCTGGCGACCAGGGCCGGGCCGGTCGCCGCCTCCAGCCGACCCCAGACCGTCTTGACAACGGCGGCCTCGACCGGCGACAGGCCGTCCAGCAGCCCGCGCAGAGCGATGGCGGCGGCGTCAAGCCTGTCGCGTGGTCCCGCCGCGATGCGCGCGGCCACGGCGCGGACCACAGCCTGGTCCAGCGCCAGCAGGTCCGCGTCCATTTGCGGTTCGTCCAGCAGGCTCATCAGAACAACTTGGGCGCCGGGGCCAGGGGGAAGGGCCCCAGCCAGGTTCGTCCGTCGCGGAACACCAGCGTCAGCGGCAGTTGCTCCTGCCCCGTCGCCTGGGCCGCGCCCGCCGCTGCGGCCGCCCCCGCCGCGCCGATGCGATTGACCGCGCCCTGGCGCGTCGCCATCAGGCCGGACAGCGCCGGCAACGGCTTTTGCGCCTGCAGTTCCACCTGGCCCGTCAGTCGGCCGTTCGTGTCGGCCTTCAACAGGTCGCTGGTCAATGTGGCGCGGCTGTCGCCCGCCTGAAGATCGCCGCGCACGTCGCGGAAGGCGCCGCCCGCCCTGGTCCAGGCGGAAAAGACCCCGGCGGCGTCCCCGCCTGTCTTCAACAGGCTGGCCCGGCCGACCACGGCCTCCAGCTGGGTCGTCAGATAGCCGTCCTGGGCGAAACCCTCGACCGGACCGTCGGCGCGGCCCTGGCCGCCGACCAGACGGAACATTACGTCGACGTCGTCGGCCGGCGCGGTCGAGCCTTCCAGATGCGGGCGGGCGTAAAGCTCGATCCGTTCGGCGCGGGCGATGGGAAAGGGTTCGGCGCCGGTCTGGGTCGTGAAGATCGGATTGACCATCTCCAGCGCCAGATTGGGCCAGCGCTGGTCGATGCCGCTGGCGCTCATGCGGATGGCGTCGCCCTTGACCGCCACCTCGCCCTTGCCGGCGCGGGTCAGGACCAGCCCCTGCGGCGCCGCCACGACCCATTTGGTCGGCTGATAGGCGTTGGCTTCGGCCGTCAGCTCGGGCGCGGCCAGGGCGTGGCCCGACGGCATGCCGATCACCAGGCGATCCAGCACGACATGGGTGCGGAACGGCCAGCCCGTGATGGTCTTGTCATCGTAGCGCACAGTCCAGCCGCCCTGGCGCAGGGTTTGGACCTGGGCCTCCAGCCGCGTGTCGATCTGGCGCGTCAGATAGAACCACCAGCCGGTCCACCCCGCGAGGACGATCAGCACCAGGATGAAGGGCGCATACAGGCCCTTACGGCTGTGTCTCGCGGGCGGGGTTTCGGTCATGCAGGCTCCGGCGTTCGTCGTCCTATACCGCAGTCGGGCGACGGGTTTCTAGGCGGTCAGATCGGCCATTACGGCGTCGGCGGCGCGCCGGGCGTCCTCGGGCGCGATCTCCAGCAGCAGGCCGCGTTGTCCGGCGTTGATCAGGATGCGGTCGAACAGGATCGCGGTCTCGTCCAGGGCGGTCCTGACGACCTTTCGCTGACCGAACGGGCTGACCCCGCCGACCTTGAAGCCGGTCAGCCGCTCGGCGTCGGCGGGCTTCATCATATGGGCCGACTTGGCTGCGAAGACAGCCGCCAGCTTCTTCATGCTGACCTCGCAGTCGGAGGGCACGACGACGCAGGCGGGCGCGCCGTCGACCAGCGTCATCAGGGTCTTGAACACCTGTTCCGGCGCCCAGCCCAGGGCTTCCGCCGCCTGCAATCCCGTGCGCGGCGCGTCGGGATCGTAGTCGTAGGGGTGCAGGAGGAAGGCGACGCCGGCCTTGGTCAGGGCGACGGTCGCGGGAGTGGTCTTGGACATGGCTCAGGCCGGCTCGGGGTTCAGGAAACTGCGGGTCAGCTCCACCGCATCGGCCAGACCCATACGTTGCACCTCGGTTCCCGGCGGCAGGCTGGCGAACAGGCGGGTGGGGGTGGCGGCGTCCAGCATCAGGAACACCCCCTTGTCGTCGCCACGCCGGATCAGGCGGCCGAAAGCCTGGGCGATGCGTGCGCGGGCGATGGCGTCGTCATAGCCTTTTCCACCCAGACGTTCGCGCCGCGCCTTGTGCAGCAGGTCCGGACGCGGCCACGGCACCCGGTCGAAGGCCAGAACCCGCAAGGACCGCCCCGGCACATCCACCCCGTCCCGCACAGCGTCGGTGCCAAGGAGGCACGCGTTCTCCTCGACCCGGAACATGTCGACCAACGCCCCGACCTCCAGCGGATCGACGTGCTGGGCGTACAGCGGAAAGCCAGACTTCGCCAGGTCCGGCCCCAGCCGCTCATAGACCGCCTTCAGACGACGGATGGCGGTGAACAGACCCAGGCCCCCGCCCCCGGCGGCCAGGAACAGTTCGCGCATCGCCGCCGCCGTCTGGCGGGGATCGTCCTTGATCAGGTCGTTGACGACGATGACCCGGCTGTTGGCGGCGTAATCGAACGGGCTTTCGACCTTCAGGGTGCGCGGCGGCTCGATCAGCCGCGCCGATCCGGTCCGCAGCCGCGCCAGATCGAACGGGTCTTCCTGCAAGGGATCGGACAGGGTCGCCGACGTCACCAGCACCCCATGCGAGGGCACGATCACGGCGGCCTCCAGCGGCACGGTCGGGTCGATCCAGTGGCGGCGCAGGGCCACGTCGTGGATGCGGCCGAACGCCGTCTCGGCCGACAGCCAGTCGACGAAATCCGGGTCCGGTTGGTCGCCGCCGTCCTCCAGCGCCGCCAGCATCGACCGCCAGCCCGGCAGGGTCATGCGCGCGCGCCGGTCCAGTCCGCGCAAGGCGCCCTCGATGCGGGAGCGCTGCGACCCGTCCAATTCGGCGGCCTCGTCGTCCAGAATGTCCTCCAGATGCCGCGACAGGGCCAGCAACGGCGCCTCTATGGCCGCCAGGGCCTGGGCCGCCGCGCGCGCGGTCTCCGCCACAGGATCGGTGACGGGTTTCAGCGCGCACTCCATGCCGAACTCTGGCCCGCCATAGGTATTGGTCTCGGCCGTGCGCGCCCGCAACTGGTCCAGGGCGGCGGCCAGGAAGGCCTCGATCGGACCGATGGGATTGACCTCGCCCGAGGCGGGCGCGACCCGACCCGACACCCCCTCGCCCGGCAGGGCGGCGGCGGCGCGGATGGCGTCCTGCAACGCCTTCAGCGCCGCCTCATTGTCATTGACCATGTCGCCCAGGCGCTGCTCCAGCCCGCGCCCACGACGCCCCCGCCCCTCCGGCCCGCGAATCCAGCGACGCAGCTCCGCCGCCTCCTGACCGGACAGACAGGCGGAAAACGCGCTGTCGGCGGCGTCGAACAGATGGTGGCCCTCGTCGAAGACGATCCGCTTAAGGGCCGCCGTCTCGCCGTCCTGCTGCTGGCCCCGCGCCGACCGCGCGCCGTCGAACGCCGCCTGCGTCAGGACCAGGGCATGATTGGCGATGACCAGATCCGCGCGGCGGCTGGCGCGGATGGTCTTTTCGACGAAACAGGTGCGGTAGTGCGGACAGGCGGCGTGAACGCACTCGCCCCGCCGATCCACCAGGTTCCCCGCCCCCGCCGCATGGGCCGCCGGCTGGGCGAACAGGCCGGGCAGCCAGCCGGGAAAGTCCCCCCCCGTCATGTCGCCGTCGCGCGTATGCAGCGCCCAACGGCCGACCAGCGCCAAGCCGATCAGGTCGCCGTTCCCCAACTGGGCCGCCTGAACCATGTCCTGCAGGTTCAGGACGCACAGATAGTTTTCGCGCCCCTTGCGGATCACCGCCTTCTTCTTGCGCTCGGCCGGATCGGGCCACAGCGAATGGCTCTCGCGGTCGATCTGGCGTTGCAGGGCGCGGGTATAGGTCGAAATCCAGGCCGCCCCCTGGTTCCGCTCGGCCCACAGGGAGGCGGGCGCCAGATAGCCCAGAGTCTTGCCCGTGCCGGTCCCCGCCTCGGCCAGCAGGACGCGGGGTCGTCCCTCGTCGTTGCGCGGCGAAAAGGCGAAGGCGGCCTCGGCGGCGTAGTCGGACTGGCTGGGCCGCGTCTCGTCCAGGCCCGAGGCCTGAAGTAGCTTCTCCAGCCGGATGCGCGCGCTCTCGCTGTCGACCGGGGCCGATCCCGCCTCGCCCCGCGGCGCCTCGTCCTCCCACTCCGTCAGGCGCGACCAGACGTCGAGACCCGATCCGCGATGCTGGCGCGCCCGCACCCCGCCCGCCTCTAGCGCCTGAACCACCCGCTCACCCCAGGCCCAGCCTGCGCGCTGCATCGTCAGGGCCAGGACATAGGCCGCCTCCCGCTCAGGATAGGCCGGCTGCGCCAGTTCGCTCAGCAGCAGACCAGCCGCCTCGCGCAGCGCCGCCGCCTGTTCCTCCGCCGACTTCGGTTCGGCCAGACCTAGCGACAGGGCCAGCCCCGTCGGCGACGGCGCACAGAACCGCGCCGGTCGCACAAAGGCGTAAAGCTCCAACACGTCCTTCAGATCAGATGATCGCGGCGGCGGCGTCAGGCCCAACCGCCGCGCCGTCAGGGACGCATGGGCCACCAGAACCGGCCCGGTGGTGAAGAAGCCCTCAGCCGCCCCACGGCCGATCTTTCTGGCCCCCGCATCATCGCACACGGCCCCCGCGCCCGGCGGCGTCGCCAGTGCGGGCGGCAGGTCGAACCAGAGTTGGCGCCCGGTCTGGATCGTTTCTGCAATGACGGATTCGTCTGACACAGCCGATAGATAGCGAGCCTCAAAGCGAAACGGAACGGGAACATCTAGCGACCGGCGCTCTGGCGCGCTATTTCTGGCTCATGGCCGCCAAGACGAAGCTTCTGACCCCCAAGGGCCTGCTGGCCGTGACCCTGCTGGCGGCAGCGATTGTCGTCCTGATCGGATTCATCGCCTGGCCGCCGCTCAGCGCCGCCATCGCCCAGGATTCCTGCCTGGATTCAGGCGACGCATGGAACGGTCAGACCTGCGTGGGCGCTCGTCTGAGGTGACGTCCCTCCCCCCGCTTTTCGCCGACTGGTTCGCCAGCCGCGGCTGGTCGCCTCGGCGGCATCAGTTGGAGATGGTCGTGGCGGGTCAAGCCGGGGCGCACGCCCTGCTGGTCGCGCCGACTGGCGGCGGCAAGACGCTGGCGGGGTTTCTGCCCAGCCTGATCGATCTGGCGGAGCGGGGGCCGAGGCCTGAGATCGGGCCGGGATCGGGGGTCCACACCCTCTATTTGTCGCCGCTAAAGGCCCTGACCACCGACGTCGAGCGCAACCTTATGACCCCGATCCGCGAGATCGGGCTGAACATCCATGTCGAGACCCGCACCGGCGACACGAAACAGTCCAAGCGCCAGCGGCAGAGGGATTTCCCACCCGACATCCTGCTGACCACGCCTGAACAGCTGGCCCTGTTCTGCGCCTGGGAGGGCGCCCGAGCCTATTTCGCCGACCTGAAATGCGTCGTGCTGGACGAGGTGCATGCGATCTGGAGCGGCAAGCGCGGCGACCTGCTGTCGCTGGGCTTGGGCCGGTTGCAGAGCTTTGCGCCCCAGATGCGGCGGGTGGGGCTGAGCGCAACCATCGAAGACCCCGATCTGATCCGGGGATGGTTGGCGCCGGCTGGAGGCCCTCTCGATACTGTGACCCTGGTCAAGGGCGACCCCGGCGCGCCGGCGGTCATCGACGTGCTGATCTCGGAGGGCAAGGTGCCGTGGGCGGGCCATACGGGGCGGCACGCCATTCCCGAAGTCTATGCCGCCATCCAGCGCTCGACCCTGGCCCTGATCTTCGTCAACACCCGCTGGCAGTCGGAGTTCGTGTTCCAGCAGCTTTGGGCGATCAACGACGACAACCTGCCCATCGGCCTGCACCACGGCTCCCTGGCGGCGGAGCAACGCCGCAAGATCGAGGCGGCGATGGCGCGCGGCGACCTGCGGGCCGTGGTCTGCACCTCCACCCTGGACCTCGGCATCGACTGGGGCGACGTCGATCTGGTCATCCAGATGGCGGCGCCCAAGGGCTCCAGCCGTCTGGTCCAGCGGATCGGCCGGGCCAACCACCGGCTGGACGAGCCGTCGCGCGCCCTGATGGTGCCCGCCAGCCGGTTCGAGATGCTGGAGTGCCAGGCCGCGCGCGAGGCCGTCGCCGCCAACGCCTTCGACTGGGAGCCGATCCACATTGGCACCCTGGACACCCTGGCCCAGCACGTCATGGGCGTGGGCTGTTCCGAACCCTTCGACATGCAGGCCCTGTATGACGAGATCATCGGCTGCGGCCCCTATCGCGACCTGACGTGGGAGCAGTTTGAGGAGGTGGTCGATTTCGTCGCCACCGGCGGATACGCCCTGCGGACCTATGACCGCTTCGCCCGCATCGTGCGGACGCAGGACGGGCGCTGGAAGGTGCGAAACCAGCAGATCGCCCAGCGCCACCGCATGAATGTCGGCGCCATCGTCTCTGCCGGAACCCTGAACGTCCGCGTCGCCAGCCGCCGGGGCGGGGCGTCGCGCCAGCTGATCGGCGGTCGCAAGGTGGGCGAGGCCGAGGAATGGTATTTCGAACAGCTGACGCCCGGCGACACCTTCCAATTCGCCGGCCAGATCTGGGCGTTTCAGGGCATCACGGGCGCCGACGCCTTGGTGACGCACGCCAACGACAGCGACCCCAAAATCCCGTCCTGGGGCGGATCGAAGTTCCCGCTGTCCACCTCCCTGGCCGACCGGGTGCGCGACATGGTCCACGACCGCGACCACTGGCGCGTCCTGCCTCCCGACGTGCAGGAATGGCTGGAGTTGCAGGAAACCCGCTCGGTCATTCCCGACGCCGAATCCATGCTGGTCGAGACCTTCCCGCGCGGCAGCCGTCACTTCCTGGTCGCCTATCCGTTCGAGGGCAATCTGGCCCACACCACCCTGTGCATGCTGCTGACGCGGCGGCTGGACCGGCTGGGCGTCGGGCCGCTGGGGTTCGTCGTCACTGACTATTCGCTGGCCATCTGGTCGATCCGGCCGATGGACAGGATCGACCTGGACGCCCTGTTCCAGCCAGACATGCTGGGCGACGATCTGGAGGCCTGGCTGGAGGAAAGCTTCATGATGAAGCGGTCCTTCCGCAATTGCGCCCTGATCTCGGGCTTGATCGAACGCCGCCAGCCCGGCGCCGAAAAGACCGGCCGGCAGGTGACCTTCTCCACCGACCTGATCTACGACGTGCTGCGCCGCCACCAACCCGACCATCTGCTGCTGAAGACCGCCCGCGCCGACGCGGCTTCCGGCCTGCTGGACGTGTCGCGCCTGGGCCAGATGCTGACACGGATCGAGGGGCGAATCCGCCATCAGCCCCTGACCCGCCCGTCGCCCTTCTGCGTGCCGGTCCTGGTCCAGATCGGACGCGAGAGGGTAGGCGGGGACGCCGCCGAGATGATCCTGGACGAGAGCGCCGAAATGCTGATCGCCGAGGTGATGGACGACGACGAACCGGACGCCGTCACGGGCGGGGCGGTATGAACGCGGCCCTGCGTCAGACCCTGGCCCCGGCGCGCCGGACGTGCGGCTCCCTCAGCGTTCGGGTCGCGGGCGAGGTCTGCGTGCTGCGCTGTTCGGGGGCGATGTGGGTTCCGGCCCACCACACCCTGATCGTCGCCGATCTGCACCTGGAGAAGGGGTCGGCCTTCGCCGTGCGCGGCCAGATGCTTCCCCCCTATGACAGCCGCGCGACCCTTGATCGGCTGGAAGCCGAGGTCGAGGCGCTGGCGCCCGAACGGGTGGTCCTGTTGGGCGACAGTTTCCACGACACCAGGGCGGTTCCGCGCATGGCGGTCGAGGACCGGGCCCGACTGGATCGGCTGGCGGGCGGGCGCGACTGGCTGTGGCTGGAGGGCAATCACGACCGCGAGGCGCTGAAGCGTGACGCCGAAAGCGTCAGCCGCCTGCCCGGACGGATCGTCGGCGACATGATTTTGGGCCCGCTGCGTTTGACGCACGAGCCGGAGCCGCTGTCGGCCGAAGGCGACCGCCATGGCGAGGTGGCGGGCCACCTGCATCCAGCCGCGCGCGTCGCCGCCTATGGTCGCGGGGTGCGGCGGCCCTGTTTTGTAACGGACGGGCGCCGGATCGTGCTGCCGGCCTTCGGCGCCTTCACCGGGGGACTGAATGTGCGCGATCCGGCGGTGGCCAATCTGTTCGCGACCCCGCCGCTGGCCGCCGCCCTCGGACGCGACCGGGTCCATGCGCTGACTTGGTCAGTGCTGCGCTGATCCGTTTGGTGCTGGCGCGGCGTTCGTAAAGCGTTCAGCACGTCGCTTCACCGCGTCTTGGGGCGGGCCATGCACAGTGGGACGGCATCGGATCCAGGGACGCCCGCCTCATGCTCACGCCGCGCCACATCGTCATGGCCGCCCGCCTTATGTTCGTGGCCGCCAGCTTGAGTATGGCGGTGCTGATGCTGGGTCCGTTTCAGGGGGTGGAACAGATGTTCGGCCTGAACGACAAGACCGCCCATGTGGTCGCCTTCTATGGCTTGGCCAGCGGCCTGTTCCTGATCGCCCCGCGTCAGCGTCGCGACGATCTGGCCCTGTTCGTCGTCGCCGCCGCCTTCGCGCTTGAACTGCTGCAGGGGCTGACGGGGCGCACCGTCTCGATCATCGACTTCCTGGCCGGATCGGCCGGCGTCGCGGCCGCCTGGGCGCCAGGCCGTATCGAACAGTTGCGCGCCGCCTTCCGACAGTCGCCCGATCTCACGTTCAACGAGATGGCTCGCGCCGACCGCCGCCTGCGTCGACGGCGCCCACAGAACGAACGGCGCCGGCCGTCGCCCATAGCAACAGTTCGCGACTGACCCGCCTCAGCCGCGCGGCGCGATCCGCCAGACGGTGTTGGACAGATCGTCGGCGACCAGCAGGATGCGCTTGTTCTGGTCGAAGGACACCCCCACCGGGCGACCGCGCGCCTTGCCGTCCTTCAGGAAGCCGGTGGCGAAATCGACCGGCTGGCCGCTAGGCCGGCCATTGTTGAACGGCACGAAGACGACCTTGTACCCGGACGGATCCTGGCGGTTCCAGCTGCCGTGCATGCCGATGAAGGCGCCGTTGGCGAACGGGCCGCCGAAGCCGCCGTTGCGCGCGAAGTCCAGACCCAGCGCCGCCACGTGCGATCCCAGGGCGTAGTCCGGCTTGATCGCGCGCGCCACCAGATCGGGCTTCTGCGGCATCACGCGCGGGTCCAGGTTCTGACCCCAGTAGCTGTAGGGCCAGCCGTAGAAGGCCCCGTCCTTCACCTGGGTCAGATAGTCGGGCACCAGTTGCGGCCCCAGTTCGTCCCGCTCATTCACCACCGACCATAACAGGCTGGTGCCCGGCTCGATGGCCAGTGCGGTGGGGTTGCGGATGCCGGTGGCGATGGTGCGTCGCGCGCCGGTCGCCCGGTCGATCTCCCACACCACGGCGCGTTCTTCCTCGACCTCCAACCCGCGTTCGCCGATGTTGGAGTTGGAGCCGATGCCGACATACAGCTTGGTCCCATCGGCGCTGACCGTCATGGCCTTGGTCCAGTGGTGGTTCAGGCGCGACGGCAGTTCTGTGACCCGCTCGGGCCGGGTGCTGATGCCGGTCTGACCAGGCTGGAACGGGAAGCGGACCAGGGCGTCCTGCTCTGCGACGTAGAGATAGCCCTCCACCCAGGCCAGGCCGTAGGGGGCGTTCAGGTTCTCGACCAGAACGGTGCGCAGTTCCGGCACGCCGTCGTTGTTGGCGTCACGCAACAGGGTGATGCGGTTTCCGCCGTCGATCTTGGTATTGCCCTGTTTCTTGATGACGCCCGCGATGACGTCCTTGGGCCGCACCGCCGGCGCGCCCCCGCCGCGTCCTTCGGCGACCAGAACGTCGCCGTTGGGCAGCACCAGCATCTGGCGCGGAATCTTCAGATCGGTGGCGAAGGCGCTGATGGTGAAGCCTTCGGGCACGGCGGGCGTCTCGCCGTTCCAGGCCGCCGGCGGGCTGATCTTCATGGCTGGGACCAGGGTCTCGTTGACCCGGGGAAGGTCGGGCGTGGCGCCCTTCTGATTCAACTTGGGATCGCTCGAGGAGCCGCACGACGCCACCGTCAGGGCCACGGCCAGGGTCGCGGCGCTGGCGGCCAGGATGTTCTTGTTCATCGGACGATCTCCCGATCGGCATAGGCGGTCCAGCCGGCGACCAGGACCAGCAGGGTGCAAAGAAGCGACAGGATAAGGCCGAACGCGCCGACCGAGCTCCAGGCGTCCTGGCTGTGTTTGAAGGCGTTCACCAGGCCCAGCAGCCAGGCCAGGGCGAGCGTCGCCACATGAACGATCCGCCAGGTCGACCGCCCCCGGCGCAACGACAGCACCAGATCGACGATGGAAAAGACGCCCGCAATCCCGCCGAACACCAGGGCCAGCGCGATCGACCAGGCCGAGAAGTTCGACCATTGCATCTCCGCTGTCCGCAGATAGGCGATGTCGGTGAACAGGGCGAAGGTGAACAAGGCGACCGGAAACGCCAGCAACAGCCTGTGCAGCGGTCGGATCACCGCCCCCGAAATCTCATGGGTGTTCATGCCTGCCCTCTCCCTGTGTCAGGATGGGCTAACCGCCTGATCGCGAAATGGTTCACCGACCCGCAAAGGCCCGCCCTGCGTCATTTCGTTGCGCGGACCTCAGGGCTCCAGTTCGATGTCCCAGTAGAGGTAGTCAAGCCAGCTCTGGTGCAGATAGTGGGGCGGAAAGCGGCGGCCGGCGTCCTGGAGTTGCCAGGCGTTGGGGCGATACGGCTCGCGGCGGATCGGCATCATGGCCTGGCGCGGGGTGCGGCCGCCCTTGGCGAGGTTGCAGGGGCTGCAGGCGGCGACGATATTGTCCCAGGTCGTGCGTCCGCCCTGAGATCGGGGAATGACGTGATCGAAGGTCAGCTCGGTCGATCGCCCGCAATACTGGCAGGCGAACCCGTCGCGTAAAAAGACGTTGAAACGGGTGAAGGCTGGGCTGCGGTCCTGGTCGACATAGGATTTCAGCGCGATCACGCTGGGGAGCTGCATCTCCATGGACGGGGATCGCACCACCTTGTCATACAGGGACACCACGTCGACGCGGTCCTGATAGACCGCCTTGACCGCCTCCTCCCACGGCCAGAGCGACAGCGGATAATAGGACAGAGGCCGGAAATCGGCGTTCAGCACCAGGGCCGGGAAACCGGACGGCGGTCTATGGAGAACCTGCATCAGGCCCTCCCGTTCTGGCGGGGGGATTTTGAGGCGACAGAGGTGAGGACACGTCTCCTTCCCTAGTCTTATGGGGCTAGCCTACGCGCGATTCCCGTTCATCGCCATGACCGACGTGCAGCGTTTTCGTGACGCCCCCGCCTCAACTCCGCGCGGCATGAGTGGGAAAGCCCGGCAGGGTCCAGCCCCACCGCAGCGCCGCCGCTCGCAACAGGAAGCCGCAGAGGGCGGCGGCGATGGCGGCGGGCCACACGCCGACGCCTGGCGCCCGCAGCGCCATATAGACGGTCGCCGCCAGGATGGCCGCCGTGACGTTGATCTCTCGCCGCAGCAGGATGGACGGCTGGCCCGCCAGGGTGTCGCGCACCACCCCGCCGAAACAGGCGGTCAGCGTGCCCATGACGATGCAGATCAGGGCGGGCGCCCCGGCCGCCTCGGCCTTGGCCGCCCCCATGACGCCGTAGGCCGCCAGGCCGATCGCATCCAGCCATAATAGAGCGCGGAAACGCCAGTCGCGCTGCCCCACCAGCCACAGGGCCGTCGAGGCGAACAGGCAGACGGCCAGATAGCGCCAATCCTGAACCCAGAACACCGGCAGGCCCAGCAACAGGTCGCGCAGGGTCCCGCCCCCGACCCCGGTGATGGCCCCGAAGAAGGCGAAGGTGACCACGTCGTGCTTTTCGCGCGCGGCGGCCAGGGCGCCGGTGGCGGCGAAGACGGCCACGCCCGCGAAATCCAGCGCCGAAAGCACGGTCTGGGCGTTGCGCAGCGGCTCGGTCAGGGCGGGATCCAGCGGGGTCATGCGGGCGTCTCCAGCACGATATCGCCGCGCTTGACGCCCGTGTACCAGGCCCACAGCATATGGGTCGCGACCGCGCGATACGGTCGCCAGACCT
The DNA here is from genome assembly GCF_023147505.1 of Brevundimonas sp. EYE_349. Classification (GTDB taxonomy): domain Bacteria; phylum Pseudomonadota; class Alphaproteobacteria; order Caulobacterales; family Caulobacteraceae; genus Brevundimonas. The sequence goes on from NZ_JAHXPB010000005.1 coordinate 61,777, forward strand.
CGGCGCGGGCGTAGGCCGCCTTCTGATCGGGCCGAACTTCGGCGCCGTCGGCCCAGCGGATCGCCTCCTGCAAGGCCACGTCCCCGCCGGGGAACACGTCCAACCGCCCCTCGCACATCAGAAGATAGGCCTCGGCCGTCCACAGGCCGACGCCCTTTAGCGCCGTCAACGCCGCGATGGCCGCCACGTCGTCCAGCTTCGACAGATGCTCCAGATCGATCTCTCCAGCCATCTGGGCGCGGGCCATGCCCTGGCCGTAGGTCGCCTTCTGACGCGACAGGCCCATGCCGCGTAACTGGTCCACATCGTACGCCAGCAGGCGCTCGGGCGTGATCCCGCCCAACCCCTCGCGCAACCGCGCCCAGACCGAGGCGGCCGAGGCCACCGACACCTGCTGCTCCACAATCATGCGAAACAGCCCCTCGAACCCGCCGATCCTCAACCGCCATTCGAACGGCGGCGTCTGGGCGTGAACGCGCGCCAGGGCCGGATCGGCGGCGACAAGCGCCTCGCGCGCGGCGGCGATGTCATCGGGCGTGGGTTGAAGCGGCATGACCTACCTATGACGCGCCGGGACGCTCAAGGAAATGCGGTCGATGGCGGATTTCGGCTGGCGACAGACCGAGCCAATAACTATTATTGGCTTCTTCATCGAGGAGGCCGCCATGACCATGACCGTCGAACTGGGCGCATTGGAGCAGGTCGTCGACCGGCTGGTGCGCGACGGCCGTTACGGCTCCAAGAGCGAAGTGCTGCGCACCGGCGTCCGACTGGTGCAGGAGCATGAGGCGCGGCTGGCGGTCCTGCTGGGCAAGCTGGAGGAAGGCATAAAGGCGGCTGACGAAGGGCGCGTTCGGCCGCTAGAAGCGGTTCACGCGGAGATTTTGGCGCGGTTCGGCACGGCTCACGACGAATGAAGGTCCTCGTCACCGAACCTGCCCAAGACGACATTCGAGAAATCGGCGAGTATATCCGACAGGACAGTCCCCCCGCTGCTGCACGTTTGGTGGAAGGACTGCTGGCCGCGTGTAGGGAGTTGGCGCGTAATCCCAACCGCTATCCCAAGGCTTCTACGCTTGGCCTGAGGAAACGGGCTCACGGTGCATATCTCATCTTCTATCGCGTCGGCCCTGTCATAGAAGTCGTCCGCATCCTTCACGCGGCCCGCGACTGGACGCATCTGCTGGACACGGACGAAGATTAGCCGTGTTCGCCACCCGCTTCGCCCCGTCTCCCACCGGCCGACTGCACAAGGGCCATGCCTTTTCGACCCTGACGGCCTGGTCGGCGGCGAAGGCGGCGGGCGGGCGGTTCGTGCTGCGGATCGAGGACATCGACCCGACACGATGCAGGCCCGAATATGTGGCCGGGATTCTGGAGGATCTGGCCTGGTTGGGGCTGGATTGGGAGGCACCGGTTCGGCGTCAGTCCGATCATCTGGACGACTACGCCGCCGTTATCGAACGCCTTAGGGCGCGCGAACTTCTCTATCGCTGTTTTCGCACGCGCAAGGACATCCTGAACGCCATCGGCGACGCGCCGCACGGCGCCATGGAGGCGGTGCGGCCGGGCCCCCATTCGGCGCAGGAGGAGGCGCGATTGCTGGCCTCGGGCGCGCCGTTCGCCTGGCGGCTGTCGCTGGATCGGGCGCGCGACGCGCTGGGCGAGGCGGTCTGGAACGGCATGACCTTCGTCGAAGAGGGCGAAGGTCCCGATGGAGAGACGGGCCCCCTGCCCGTCGATCCGGCGGCGGCGGGCGACGTCGTGCTGGCGCGCAAGGATACGGGGGTCGCCTATCATCTGGCCGTGACCCATGACGACGCCCTGCAGGGCGTGACCCATGTGATCCGGGGCCAGGACCTGTTCGCCGCCACCCCTGTGCAGCGGTTGATCCAGACGCTGATGGGCTGGCCGGCGCCGACCTATCGTCATCATCGGCTGCTGGCGGGACCCGACGGGCGGCGCTACGCCAAGCGGGATCGGTCGGTCACCCTGGCCGAGCTGCGCGCCGGCGGGCTGACGGCCGAGGCGCTCCGCGACGAACTGGGGTTCAGCTGCGGCGGCTGAAGATTCGCGAGGCGCCGTAGCCGGTCAGCGCCGCCAGCACGACGCACAGCACGCCGTACAGCCACGGGCGGCGATGGGCGAACTCGTAGATGTCGCGCTCCAGCCCCACCTTCTCGACCGTCAACGTCAGGTTGGAGACCGACTGCGGCTCGCCGTCCTGAAACAGCCAGACCTCGGCGTAGTATTTGCCGGTCGGCGCCACGGTCGGCAGCTTGACCTCGGCGCGGAACAGCCCTTTGTCCACGAACTCGACCCCTTGGGAATCAGTGTCGTAGAGGGCGGCGGCCTCCTTCAGCCGGATCACGGCGCGGCGCCAGTCCAGATAGTCGTCGCCCAGACGGCTGACCACGACGTCGCGCACGCCGTAACGCGAGACCGTGCGGCTCTCCTGCGGCGCGTCGATGCGAAGGTGATCGACCCCGACGCCCAGGCGCCGCAACTGACCGAAGTCGGCGATGTCGCTGAGCGGCCGGGTCGAGGCGGTCATGTAGAAGCCCGGCGCGCCCTCGAACACCACCGGCCGGCTGTTCAGCCAGACGCCCGAGGTGCGGGTCTTCTTGACCAGGCGGATCGGAGCGTCCGGCCCGCGGACCACCACGACGACGTCGGTCGGATCGGGCGTCGGATTGAACACCGCCCCGTACAGGACGATCGACGCGCCCCGGAAACTGGAATCGACATGGACCTGGGCGTCCGTCAGGGCGGCGGCGACGCGCAGGGTCCCGGTGGTCGCCTCCGAGCGGTCGGACGCAGGCGCGGCGACGGCGGCCGGTGCGGGATCGGGCGGCGGCAGGGCCTGGATCATTCCGGAATCCCCGGCGCCAGCATGAAGATGTCGGCAGGCCGCACGAACAGCTCCAGCCCCATCTGGATCCCGACCAGCAACACGATCAGCCCCAGGGCCGCGCGCAGCTCCTCGGCGCGGAACCGGCCGGCGAACCGGGCGCCGATCTGGGCCCCCACCACCCCGCCCAGCAGCAGGATGGTGGACAGAACGACGTCGACCGTCTGGTTGCGTCCGGCCTGCAGGATGGTGGTGATGGCGGTGGTGATGATGATCTGGAACAGGCTGGTTCCCACCACCGCGCCCGCCCGCATACGCAGGATATAAAGCATGGCCGGCACCAGGATGAAGCCGCCGCCCACCCCCATGATGGCCGACAGCACCCCGGCGAAGACGCCCAGGCCGAACGGCGGCAGGGCGCTGATGTACAGACCCGACTTGGGGAACTTCATCCGCAGCGGCAGGCCGTATAGCCACATCGGGCGGCGACGATCCTTGCGCGGCGCCGGCACGCCCCGGCGGCGGCGCAGGATTTCCGTCAGGCTCTCGTTCAGCATCAGGCAGCCGATGGCGCCCAGGAAAACCAGATAGGACAGGGCCACCACCAGATCGGCCTGGCCGAGCAGGCGCAGGTATCGAAACAGCTCCACCCCCGCCAGGGCGCCGACCGCCCCGCCGGTCGCCATGACCGACCCCATCTTGAAGTCGACCGCCCCCTGGCCGGCGTAGCGGATCACGCCCGAGGTCGAGGAGGCCACGACGTGGCTGGCCTGGCTGGCCACGGCGACGGTCGGGGGAATGCCCAGGAACACCAGGATCGGGGCCATCAGGAAGCCCCCGCCGATGCCGAACAGGCCCGAGACGAACCCGACCACCGCCCCCAGGATCACCAGGGTCGGCCAGTTCACCGAAACCTCGGCGATCGGCAGATAGATGTCCAAAGGACGGGCCTTCGGCTGGAGCGGTTACAGGTTCGCCGTCAGGCGGGGCGGAGGCGGTGTCTTAGCCTGAAGCCTGCGACGCTGTCTGCGACAAAGGCCGGGATTGGGCGACGAAGGCGTCGGCGGCGGTTCGGGCGGCGCGTTGATCCACGGCGCTGGCCTGCGGACGCAGCCGCGTCACGGCGGCCTGGGCCTCGGTGTCGCCGCCGCGCGCGGCGATCATGTACCACTTCAACGCCTCGGTCGGGTTCTTGGCCACGCCGTCGGCCCCGGTCTCATAGATGCGGGCGACGTTGTACTGACTGTCGGGCAGACCGCCTTGGGCCGCCTTCAGCAGCCAGGCCAGGGCCTCGGACTGGTTGGTCGCGCCGCCGTCGCCTTCGTACAGCTGCATCCCGTAAAGATGCATCCCGCGCGGATCGCCGCCCTCGGCCGCGCGGCGGCCCCATTGACGGCTCTTGGCCGGATCGGCCGGCACGCCGGCGGCCCCGTCAAGATACAGCTGTCCCAGATAGGTCTGGGCCGGGGCGTAGCCCAGGTCGGCGGCGCGGGTCATGCCCGCCAGGCCCGACATGTCGCCGCCATCCAGCTTGCCGATCGCGGCCTCGTAGTCGGCGGCGCCGGGGCCGGCGATGTCGAAGGCGGCGCGCGGTCCAGTCGGCGTCACGGCCGAGGCGGCGAGAGGCGTCGCCGACGTCTTCTGGTCGCTGGCTGGTTGAGACCCGCCCCCAAGGTTCGGCAGTTCGAAACCGGGCGCGCCGCCGTCCGTCAGCGACAGATAACCATAGACGCCGCCGGTCAGGGCGACCGCCGTGACCGAGGCCAGAAAGGTCTTCTTGACCGTGGAGCCGTCGCGGGCCGCCTGTCGGTCCAGCCGCTCCTGCAGCTTAGACTTGCCGCCGCGCTTCAGGCCGAAGCCTTGACGCGAGGTCGGTTCAGGCTCGGGCGGCGTGGTGATGGCGGCGCGGGCGGCGTCGATGGTGGAGCGGGTCGAGGAGGCGCGACCGGCGGCGGCGGCGGCCCCCATGCTGGCGCGCAACTGGCGCGGATCGACAAACTCGGTCTCGCCGCCGAAATCGTCCTCGTCCGCGTCCAGCGCGTTGGAAGGACGGGGTTCCGAAGCGGACGGCGTGGCGGAGAAGCCAGGCGAGGTCGCCTCCAGCGCATCGTCCACGTCGGCGCCGCCAAAACCGCTGAACGGCTGGATGACGGGTTCGCTCTCGGCGGTCGGCGCCTCGACGGCTTCAGCCTTCGGCTGGGGCTCCAAGAAGGCGCTGGCCGGGAAGGGCGCGGCGTCGGCGACGGCCGGCGTCACCGGATCGCTGGACCAGTCGCCTTGTTCCGTGAAGGTCTCGTCGGGGAAGGCGGCGGCGCGCCAGTCGCTCTCGATCGAGGCGGACTGGATAGGCGCAGGCGTCGTGCGTTCGGCGACCGCGCGAGACGAGGCGCTATCCAGAGGCTTGTCGCGGATCGGCGTCGGCGTGCGCGTCTCCATGCTCTCGCGCGCCTCGGCCAGCAGGCGCGCGGTGCGCTCCTCGCTCATCCGCATCCGCTCGGCCAGTTCGCCCGAGGCGCGGTCGTAGCGCTGCTCGATCTTGTCCGAGCTTTCCGACAGGCGACGGCTGATGTCGTCCAGCGCCTGCTGCGAGCGGCGCTCGGACTGGGCGATGCGGTCGCTCAGTTGGTCCGAGATGCGCGTGATCTCGCCGCCCAGCTTCTCCAGCGCCAGGGCGTGGCGGTCGTCGCTGGCCGTCAGGCGCTGATCGACACGATCCAGATGGCGGGCGAAATCCTGGTCCAGGCGGGCGGCGCGGCGCGCGACCTCGGCCTCGATGGTCTGGCCGACCGCCTCGGTGACGGCGCGGCCGATAGCGTCGGCGCGTCCGGCGCTCTCGCCCTCCACCTTCTGAACGCGGGCGCTCAGATTGCGGGCGATGCGCATGACCTCGCGACCCATGGCCTCCAGGCCCACGGCCGACTTCTGTTCCGAAGCCTTCAGCTGGTCGCCCACGGCCTGGACCGCCCGCTCGATGCGGTCGATCCGTGCGCCGGTTTCGGCGGCGTCCAGCCGTTGCATCATTTCGGCGCGATTGTTCTCGATCTGGCGCGACAGGCTTTCGGCCAGCTTTTCGAAACGGGCGGCGTCGCGCGCGCCTTCCGGCTCGACCCGGCTCTCGGCCGCGCGCATCCGCGCATCCAGTTCGGCGAACGAGCGTTCCAGCGTCCTGAGGGCCTCGGTGGTGCGGTTCTGCGCCGCGTCCAGTCGCGCGCCGACCTGGGCCATCAGTTCGGAGCCGACGCCCGGCCCGGCCGCCTTCTCGACCGCCTCCATCCGTTCGCGCAGGTCGTTGACGCCCAGGCGCTGGCGCTCCTCGATCTCGTACAGCCGCCCCGACAGGGCGCCCAGCGAGGTTTCGACCTTGGCGAAACCCTCCTGCGTCGTCGGACCCGTTTCGCGCTCGAAGGCGCGCAGGCGGCGATGGCCCTCGCGCAGCTCCTCGGCGATGTCGTCGATGCGGCGGGCATGGCCCTGCGTCTCGACGTCCTGGCCGTCCAGCCGACGCATGAGGCCGGCGACCGCCTGGTCCACGCCTTGAATGGCCACGGTCGAGCGGCGCTCGGCGGCTTCCAGCCGCGCAGCGATGGCGTCTATGGAGGCGCTGATCCGATGACCGTCGCTTTCGGGCAGTTCGTAGGCGTCGTCCAGCCGGCGACTGCGGTTGCGGCGCTCATAGCTTTCGGAAATCGGGCCGCGACGCGGCAGGGTGGCGTAACCCTCCTCCTCGTCTTCCATGATCATGGAGTTCAGCCATTCGCCCAGCGTCATGCCGGAACGACGCGCCAGATCCTTGGCGACTTCACGCGCCTTCGGATCGATCCCCTTAACGCTCCACGGCGCCGCTGCGCTCACTGATTCGTCTCCCGGCCCATGCGACGAAGGCTATACCGTCAATATCGAGGGTGTAAACTGATGGTTAACCGCAATATCTAGCAGCGGTCCGCCAATCCTGTGGACAGCGCCTCTGCGGCCCTGGATTACTGAATCATTACGGTTAATGCGCCGTGAAGATTAACCTCCGGGCAAGGGTTTCGCTTGCCAAGGCCCGCCGCTTTCGCCACCTGCGAAACCATGAGCCTGACCCTCACCCTCATCCTGCTGGGCCTGGCCCTCGCCCTCATGGTCTTCACCGGCTGGCGCGGGGCCTTGCCGCCCGATCCGATGAAGGGACCGCGCCTGATGCCCTGGCGGTTTCTCATGATCGGGGCCGCCGCCGTGGCCCTGCTGCTGTTGATCCATCTAGCGACCCTGTTCGGCGCTGAGCGCACGCCCTGGATCCCCGGCCGCTAGATCGGAAAGCTTGGCCTTAGGAACCCGACATGGGCCGGGCGGTTGATGGTGCGACCCATGAACGGAGACGCCACATGAGCGACAAACTGACCCCGGCCGAGGCCGAGAAGGAATTCTGGAAAAGCCTGAAGGAGTCCAACACCGGCATGCTGGGGATCGACCGCCCCGGCTATCACCACCAACCGATGACGGGCTTTGGCGAGGACGACACCGGGACGATCTGGTTCTTCACCCGCGACGACACCGACTTCGCCCGTGACGTCGCCGCTGGCGGCCAGAAGGGCATGTTCTGCTATCAGGCCAAGGACCAGAAGGTTCAGGCCTGCATCCACGGCGCCTTGGGCATCGATCAGGACCGCGCCAGGATCGACAAATACTGGAACCCCGTCGTCGCCGCCTGGTACCCGGACGGCAAGGACGACCCGCACCTGACCATGGTGCGTTTCGACGCCGACGACGGCCGCGTCTGGGTGTCCGACAAGGGCGCCATCGGCTTCGGCTATGAAGTTCTAAAGGCCAATATGACCAAGTCCATCCCCGACGCCGGCGGCGTGGCCGACGTGAAGCTTTAAGTCGGCTTCAGACGACGACACACAGTCCCAGCTCGACCGTAATTCCGTCACCTTCGGTTGTATCAGTTGCAATCTAGATTGCTCGAAGGATTATGTCGTGCTGGGATTTTTGACCGCTATGTCGATCGCCTGCGCGCCGCCGGACGGCGTCGCGGAGCTGCTTGACCGGCCCGAACACGTCATCATGATCGGCGAGTCGCATGGTACGGCGGAGGCGCCGCGCGCCGTTGGAGAAATCGCCTGCGCCGCCGCCGAACGTGGGCGGGTTGTAGTGGCCCTTGAGCTCGGCGAGACGCTTCAGCCAACGATCGACGCCTTCATGGCCTCGCCCGACCAAGCCTCGGCCTTGGCTACATTGCGCGGATCATCTTTGACCACGCGCGCGGTGCAGGACGGCCGCACCAGTCGGGCGCTCTTGGATCTGCTGAACAGGGTCCGCCAATTGAGAGCGTCAGGCCGTGACATCAGCATTAATCTGTTTCAACCGTCCAGCCTGGGTCGAGGCGATAGCCTGGATCAGGCATGGTACGAATTGAACATGGGATATCTGTTGGGGCGCGCGCGCCAACTGCACCCCAACGCCCGGGTCATCGGCCTGGCGGGCAATGTCCACGCGCGAAAGACAGCCATCGAGCGCTATCCCCATATAGGCCTGCCTGCCGCTGCCCATCTGCCTGCGCGCGAGACGATCAGTCTCAAGATCGCTCAGCAGGGCGGCGAAGCCTGGAACTGTTCAAACGATACGTGCGGGGTCAATCCGTCTCATGCCCTCTACGATGAGAATGCCCGCGGGGTGATCATGACCCCGCCGGAAGACGGCGGCTATGACGGCGTTCTGGCGCTCGGTCCGTGGACCGCGTCTCCCCCCCTTAACGTCGGACCATAGGTCGCGATCAGCCGCCCAAGCACCAGGCCAGTACGGCTTTCTGGGCGTGGATGCGGTTCTCGGCCTCGTCCCACACCAGAGAGCGCGGGCCGTCGATAACTTCGTCGGTGACCTCCTCGCCGCGGTGGGCGGGCAGACAGTGCAGGAAGACGGCGCCGGGTGCCGCCGTCTCCATCAGGGCCTCGTCGACCGTATAGGGCTCGAAGGCGGCCAGGCGCGCCTCGTAATCCTGATCGCCCATCGACACCCAGGTGTCGGTGACGACGACATCGGCGCCCTTCACCGCGTCCTTGGGATCGCTGGTCAGGGTGACGGCGGCGCCCCCCTTTTCTAGATCGCGCAGGTCGGGATGGTATTCGGCCGGGCAGGCGACGTTCAGGTGGAAGCCGAACCTGGGCGCGGCGTGCATGAAGCTGTGGCAGACGTTGTTGCCGTCGCCGATCCAGGCGATGGTCTTGCCGGCGACTGGCCCGCAATGCTCCTCGATGGTCTGCAGGTCGGCCAAAATCTGGCAGGGGTGCGAACGATCGGTCAGACCGTTGATGACAGGCACGGTGGAGACGCGGGCGAAGCGTTCGACATCCTCATGGTTGTTGGCGCGGATCATCACCGCGTCCACCATGCGCGACAGAACGCGGGCGGTGTCCTCGACCGGCTCGCCGCGCCCCAACTGCATGTCCGAAGCGGTGGCGATGATCGAGGCGCCGCCCAGCTGTCGGATGGCCGCATCGAAGCTGAATCGGGTGCGGGTCGAGTTCTTTTCGAAGATCATGGCCAGAACCCGATCCCGGCCCGGCGCATCGGCGTCGGCCCGCCCCTGGGGCCAACCCTTGCGCGCGGCCTTGCGGGCGTGGGCGTCGTCAAGAATGGCGCGCAGATCGGCAGCGCCGAGCCGGTGGATGTCGAGGAAGTGCCGGACCATTGCCTAACTCCGCTCATCCCCGCCAAAGCGGGGACCTGGTGCTTTGGGCGACAGACGCCCGGTGTGGGCTTCATCCCTTTCGCGGGGATGAGCGGTTTGAAATCAGGCGGCCAGCGTCTCGCGCGCCGCCTCGCAGGCGCCTTCGAAGCGGGTGATGGCCTCGCGGGCCTCGTCCAGCGTCAGGTTGAGGGGCGGCAGCATCCGAACGCAGTTGTCGCCGCCGCCGGCGATCAGCAGCTGTTGCGTGTCGCGCGCCAGGGCCATGAATTCGCGATTGTTCGGGACCAGCTTGACCCCGATCAACAGGCCCTTGCCGCGCACGTCCACGATCACGTCGGGGAAGCGCGCCTGAAGACCGGCCAGCTGCTGCTTCAGATATCCGGCGATCTCGGCGACATTGTTCAGCGTCTCGGGGCTGTTGATCAGGCCGAGCGCCTTCTGACCCACGGCCATGGCCAGAGGATTGCCGCCGAAGGTCGAGCCGTGGACGCCGACCGTCATGCCCTTGGCCGCCTTGGCCGAGGCCAGGCAGGCGCCGATGGGGAAACCGCCGCCCAGGGCCTTGGCCACCGCCATGATGTCGGGCGCCATGCCGGCCCATTCGTGGGCCCACAGCTTGCCCGTCCGGCCCATGCCGCACTGAACCTCGTCGAAGATCAGCAGCACGCCGTTGTCGTCGGCCATCTGGCGCATCCAGCGCAGGTCCTCGACCGGCGTCTCGCGGCACCCGCCCTCGCCCTGGACGGGCTCCAGGATGACGGCCGCCGTGGTCGGGTTCTCGAAAGCGGCCTTCAGCGCGTCCTTGTCGCCCCAGGTCAGCTGGTGGAAGCCCTGCATCGGCGGGCCGAAGCCCTCGGTGTAGCTGGGGTTCGCGGCGGCGTTGATCGCGCCATAGGTCCGGCCGTGGAACGAGCCGTCGAAGCCGTAGATGTCGATCCGCTCAGGCTGGCCATTGGCCGAATGATATTTGCGCGCCGTCTTCAGCGCGCATTCGACCGCTTCCGTGCCTGAATTGGTGAAGAAGACTACGTCGGCGAAGCTTGATGAGCACAGGGCGTCGGCCAGCGCTTCCTGGCCCGGAATGCGGAAGATGTTGGACACATGCCACAGCTTCTCCGCCTGGTCCTTGACCGCCTGGACCAGTTCGGGATGGGCGTGGCCCAGGCCGTTGGTCGAGATGCCGGCGACGCAATCGAGATATTCGGTCCCATCGGTCGCCCACAGACGCGCGCCTCGGCCGCGTTCCACTTCCAGCGGCGCGCGATTGTAGACACCCATCAGATGTTCAGTGGACACGGGACCAAGACCTCCAAAAGCGAGACGGCTCCGCCGCGAGCGACGGAGCCGGATTGATACGGAAAGGCGTTGTCGGATTAGTGAAGGGGTTAGTCAACACCGGCGCCGAGCAGGCCGCGGACGCGGACATCCGCGACGATGGCGCGCAGGGCCTGGATTTGACCGGCGTCCAGAACGCGCAGCGGCAGGACGAAGTTGGTGTTGGGCGCGGACCGGCCTTCGCGCGGGGTCGGCTGAACGCCTGGTATCTCGACAGCGGCCGTCACAGATTGCTGGGCGGTGTCGCAGGCGCGGTTTCGGCGGCGACGGCGTCGGCCTTGGCCTGGTTCTCGACCAGCCGCTTGTCCAGGGCCAGGCCCAGATCGGCGATGAACAAGCCGAACCGGGCGACGTCCACGCCTTTGAGATAAGACAGCTTGTCCTCGGTCGAGTGGATGCGCTGGAACACCGGCGGGACAAAGCCCTCCTTCAGGCCGTTGTTCTCGCCGCCGTTGAAGGCCAGCCACATCTGGTGGGCGCCGATCGCGTCCTGGGTTCCCAACGACACCACCGGCACCCCGGCGGCCGAGAAGGCGCGGTCGTCGCTGGGCGGATAGGTAGGATAGGGCATGCAGTCGAAGTTGCGCTCGGCGCACAGGCCGCGCAGCGTTTCCAGCACGAAGCGCGACTGCTCGCCGTTGTTCTCGCCGTACATGATGGTCTGGCCATAGGCGGCGACGTCGGCGTTGACGACGGCGGCGATGCGGTCCTTGCCGTGCGTCTCAAGGAAGGCCTTGGCGCCCAAGAGGCCCAGCTCCTCCTGGTCGGTGAAGACGAAGACGAAGCGGTGGGCGACCGGCTGGCCTTCCAGCGCCATGTCCAGGGTCTTGGCCGCCTCCATCATGGCCATGACCGAGCCGACATTGTCGACGATGCCCTGCGACAGGGTTCCGTCGCGCAGTTTGACCGCATCGTAGTGGGCGGTCATCACGATATCCTTGTCGCCCTGCCCCACGGTCACGACGACGTTTGAGCCCTGCATCGGACCAGTCGTGCGATTGCCGCCCTCGAAGGTCTGAACCTCGGGCGTGAAGCCCAGCGTGTTCAGAAACCCGACCAGGACCTGGGTTCGCTCGGCGTTGGTGGGCTTGACGAACTGGGCGGCGCCGGCGGCGATATCGGGCCGATCGCCAGCCTGCGGGGTGGCTTCCTGGGCGAAGGCGGGGACAGCGGCCAACAGGGCCGTGGCGGCGACAAGCGAACGGAACAGCATTGGCGGACCTTCCTGGGAGGAGCGATCCGCAACAGGTAGCGATCTAGCTCTTCAGGCGCCAGCCCGAGCGGAACACCAGCCAGCAGGCCGCGCCCATGGCGGCCATCAGGACGGCCGAACCGATGACACCGACCGCCAGATTGCTCTCGGCATGGCCGATGAAGCCATAGCGGAAGCCGTCGATCAGATAGAAGAAGGGGTTGTAGTGGCTGATCGACCGGAACGGCTCTGGCAGATTGTCGACCAGATAGAAGGTGCCAGACAGGAAGGTCATCGGCATGACGATGAAGTTCTGGACCGCCGCCAGGTGGTCGAACTTCTCGCTCCACAAGCCGGCCAGAACCCCGACCATGCCCATGATGAAGCTGGCCGCCAGGGCGAACCAGACGACGGCGAACAGATTGGCGATGTGCAGCGGCGCGAACGGCAGCACGCAGATCGCCGTGACCAGGCCGACCGCCAGACCGCGCGTCGCGGCGCCCAGCGTGAAGCCCAGGGTCAGCTCCAGCGGGCTGAGCGGCGGGGTCAGGAAGTCGGTCGCCGTGCCCATGATCTTGGCCTGGATCAGGCTGGACGAGGCGTTGGCGAAGGCGTTGTTCAACATCGCCATCATGATCAGGCCGGGCGCGACGAACAACGCAAAGGGCGTGCCGTGCAGCGGCGGCCGCGCATTTTGCAACGCCACCACGAACACCAGCATGTAGAGCAGGGTCGTCACCACCGGCGCCGCCACCGTCTGGGCCCCCACCTTCCAGAACCGCCGCACCTCGCGCAGATACAGGGTCTGCACCCCGATCCAGTTGATCCCCGGATAGCGACGCGGCTGCGGCAGGCCGGAGGGACGGGTTGCGATCAGGTCGGAGGTCGTCTCGGTCATGGACCGCCAGATGCGCTTTGCGTCCCTGCCGCGCAAGGGCGTCGTGAGGGGCGAGTAGTGAAGCGTGACCGTCTCGATGCAGTCGCCCCACTCACGATTCACGCGTCACCCCTCACGACCCGACCTTAACCTTAACGATGATTCAACATCTGGTTTCTGTGGACAGGATGATTCGCACATCTTGCGGTTCTTAACGGCTGGTTTACGATTAGTTGTAGGTCAAGACCCCGGAGGGGGAGCCTGGACCTAGATATTGAATCCAACTCGCTGGAGGGTGGCATGACCGCAGGCTGGACCGACGACCGCGTAGGCGCGCTGAAGAAGCTTTGGCTGGAAGGCCAGTCCGCAAGCCAGATCGCCAAGCAACTGGGCGGCGGGGTCACCCGCAACGCCGTGATCGGCAAGGTGCACCGTCTGGGCCTGTCGGGCCGGGCCGCCCCGTCGCAGCCGGCGCGCACCGTCGCCGCCACCTTCCGCACGACGCGCCCGCGCCCTGCCGCGCCCGCCACACCCGTCCCGGCGCCGGCCCAGCCTTCGGCCCCGCGCCGTCTGGAAGCCGTCCAGCCCAAGCCGGTCCAGCCGGCCGCGCCCGTCCCCGCCCCGATGCCGGACCTGCCGGGCACCGCCACGGTCATGACTCTGGGCGCGCATATGTGCAAATGGCCGATCGGCGACCCGTCGTCGCGCGAGTTCAGCTTCTGCGGCCGCCGCGCCTCGGAAGGCGTCTATTGCGTCGAACACGCCCGCGTCGCCTACCAGCCCCAGATCAAGCGTGGCAAGGACGGCTCGTCCGACCTGGCCCGCAGCCTGCGTCGCTACATCTAAGCGCGCTATCGCTCGCCGCGCGGTCGCTCACGATTTGAGCGCGGCGTTCTGCGCAAATCCCCCTCGCCGACTCGCGCAAGCAAGTCGGCGAGACTTCAGGGGCGGGGGCTGCGGTTCATCCGGGTTGACGCAGCTCCATCCTCTTCGAAAACGTTATGTAAGAGAGCAGGCGAGCATCAGCCGGCGATCGGTGATCCAAGCTTGGATTCCGCCACGTTCCAATTGAACACTTCGCCCGTCGATTTCTGAACGGCGAACCATCCTAGGTTTGTGCTACATATTCCGTCGCAATCCCGGCCGCTATGCAGGGACAAGACATAATAGCCCGTAGGATTGGTTTCGGCCGCTACGTGGTCGCAGAACGCCGCCGAAGCCCCCAGCAAAAGACGACTATTCGCGACGCGGTCCATGGCCAGTTCGCAGGCCTGCTTTTCGCTCATTCCGTGGGTGGAAGAACAGCCGAAAGACGACATAGCCGCAAAAGACGCCAACACCGCTACGCGTTTCATATCACCTTCAACTGGCGCTTTCAGTTCAACACCCGCCGCGCATCCGGCGTATCCAGCGAGAAGGCCGGAATCTCGACCTCGAAGCTGCGGCCTTCCGCATCCGTCATGGAATAGGCCCCGACCATGGACCCGCTGTCGGCGCCCAGCGGACAGCCCGAGGCGTAGGAATAGCTGGCGCCGGCTTCGATCACCGGCTGTTCTCCGACCACACCCGGCCCGGCGACCTCTTCGACATGGCCGTGCGCGTCGGTGATGGTCCAGCGGCGCGCCATCAGCTGAACCGTCGATCCCGACAGGTTCACGATCTCGATATGATAGGCCCAGACCCAGCGCCCCGCCTCGGGATCGGACTGACCTGCCAGATAGCTGGGCCGGACCCGGATCAGGATGCCGTTCGTTTCGGCGCTATAGGCAGGACCATCGTGCATGGGCTATATGCTCGCCCCGCCGCGCGCGGGCTGCAAGCGCGACTTGAAGACAAGTCGTGAAAACCGTGTGAGACAGACGCCATGAGCATTTTCCAGGCGCCGCGCCCCGGCATCCTTCCCGCCCAGTCCATCGAGACGCTGATCGCGACCGGCGCCATCACGTCTGACACCGCTTTCGATCACGACCAGGTCCAACCCGCCAGCCTGGACCTGCGCCTATCGGACCAGGCGTGGCGCGTGCGCGCCTCCTTCCTGCCCGGCAAGCGCAAGGTCGAGGAGCGGATCGCCGACGTGGCCATGCACGCCATCGAGATAACCGACGCCGGCGTCGTGCTGGAAAAGGGCTGTGTCTACATCGTGCGCCTGCAGGAGCGACTGAAGCTGCCGCAGGGCCTGATCGCGCGCGCCAATCCGAAAAGCTCAACCGGCCGCGTGGACGTCTTCGTCCGTCTGCTGACCGATCGCGGCGCCAGCTTCGACGACGTGGACGAGGGCTATGACGGCCCCCTCTATCTGGAGGTCGCGCCCCAGACCTTCTCCATCCTGGTCCGGCCGGGCACGCGCCTGAACCAGTTGCGGCTGAAGGCGGGCGATCCGCCCAAGCTGGAAACCCGCTCGGTCGGCGTCGATCTGCAGGGCGGCGACATCGTCGGCTTCCGCGGCCGCCGCCATGCGGGCGTGGTCGATCTGGACCATATCGACGGGCATGATCCGCGCGACTTCTGGGAGCCGCTGTCCTTGCGTCGCGGTGAACTGCTGCTGGATCCGGGCGAGTTCTACATCCTGGCCTCTTCCGACGATGTGGAGATCCCCGTCGATCAGGCCGCCGAAATGACCCCCATCGACCCGTCGGTCGGCGAGTTCCGCGTCCACTACGCCGGCTTCTTCGACCCCGGATTCGGCACGGACGAGGCGCATGGCGCGGGCTCGAAAGGCGTGCTGGAGGTCCGCACCCACGACACGCCGTTCCTGTTGGAACACGGCCAGATCGTCGCCCGCCTGGTCTATGAACCCCTGACCGAACGCCCCAGCCGCCTGTATGGCGAAAGCGGCAGCCACTATCAGAACCAGGGCCTGAAGCTGTCGAAGCATTTCAGGGTGTGGTGACGACGTGACCGCCAGTGTCTCCTCCCTGCTTCGTGGGGAGGTGGCTCGAAGCGCAGCGAAAAGACGGAGGGGTTCTTCCAGCGCGAAGAACGGAAGCCCGTGGGGCTTCAAGAGCCCCTCCACCGCTTCGCGGTCCCTCTCCCCATCTCCGATGGGGAGGAGACTTGATCTCGTCACGTCAGCTTGTCCGCCTTCCGCAGCCCTGGGAACATCGCCGACCAGGCGCCCGTGGCCGCCAGCGCGCCGAAACCGCCGAAGACCGCTGCGCCCACCGCGCCCAGCAGGCGCACCATGACGCCAGAATAGGCCTCGCCCAGTTCGTTCGAGGCGCCGATGAAGAGCATGGACACCGACGACACCCGTCCGCGCATATGATCGGGCGTGGCCAGCTGGATCAGGGTCTGGCGCACATTGACGCTGATCATGTCCGCCGCCCCGCCGATGAAAAGGACCAGGCCGGACAGCCAGACGATGCGCGACAGGCCGAAGGTGATGGTGCAGATCCCGAACACCGCGACCGCCGCGAACATCCACACGCCCCCGTGCCGGACGATCGGATAGCGGCTCAGATAGATGGCCATGACCATGGCCCCCACCCCGAACGACGCACGCAGCAGACCGAACCCTTGCGGCCCCACATGCAGGATGTCGCGCGCGAAGATGGGCGTCAGCAGGGCCACGCCCGCCAGCAGCACCACCACCAGATCCAGCGATATGGCGCCCAGCACGATCTTGGTCTTCCACACATAGGCGAGCCCCTCCTTGACCGAATCCACCGGCGACAGTGGGTTGGCCTAGGGCGCGGGCTTGCCGCTGGTGCGGATCAGGATGAAGGCGGCGACGGCCAAGAGGAACATCCCCAGCGACACCGCATAGGCCAGGGGCACATTGACGCCCACGATCACCCCGCCCAGGGCCGGGCCGGCGATAGCCCCGGTCTGGAAGGCGATGGACTGGGCCGCGATGGCGGGCGGCAAGGCCTTGCGACCCACCACCATCGGCAGGAAGGCTTGGCTGGCCGGGGCCAGAAAGGCGCGCGCTGCGCCGAACAGGGCCGCGACCGCCAGCAGCCCCCACAGCGGCGGCGCGCCGTGAAGCGCCATGGCCAGGAACGACGCCGCGCAGGCCGCCTCGACCAGGATGGAGATCCACACGGTCCGCTTCCTGTCGCGCCGATCCGCCATCGCCCCGGCCGGCAGGGTGAAGGCCAGCAGCGGCAGGAACTGACACAGGCCGACCAGCCCCAGATACAGGCTGGCCTCTTCGATCGGATGATCGCGCCGCGCGATCTCATAGACCTGCCACAACAGGGCCGAGGACTGGATCTGGATGGCCAGAACCGCCACGACCCGCCCGAACCACAACAGGCGGAAGTCGCGTATCCCCCACGGGCTGGACGGCCCCTCGGGCGGCGCAGGCGGAACGGGCAGGGCGGCGGGGCCGGTGTCGATGGTTTCTGTGGTCACGTTCGTCTGGGAGATTTCGGATAGGGTTGGCGCTCGCGGTGGAAATAACGATCCGCCCCGTCGGGCAGGACCATATCAATATCGGGATAATCGCAGGCGGTGACCGTCGGGCTGCGCGTGCCGACTTCCAGCAGAACCGCGTCGCGGCCCGATCGGTTCTCTATTTTGTGGCCGTTCGGCACGCCCGCCTTGAACCCAGCGAAGTCGCCGGCGCGCAAGGTCGTCTCGCCGTCGTCCTCGATCAACACCACCTCGCCCTCGACCACCATGACGAACTCGTCCTCTTCGGCGTGCCAGTGACGCTGGCTGGACCAAGCGCCGTCCGGCAGGCGCAACAGGTTGACGCCGAACTGGCTCAGGCCCGCCGCATCGCCCAGTTTCCATCGGCGGCGCGGCTTGCACGGGCCGGCGAACTCCTCGGGATAGCTCGTGCCATCGCCTCTCGGCGCGGTCTCGACATCGATCTTCGGCATGGGCCTTCTCGCCTCCCCGCGATGTCCCTAAAGCATAGGCGCATGAACCGCGCATCAACTCCCGTTATCGATCCTGTCGAACTGACCCAGGCGCTGATCCGCCGCCCGTCCGTCACGCCCGCCGACGAGGGGGCGATGGAGGTGCTGGAGCGCCATCTGACGGCGCTGGGCTTCACCTGCCGCCGCCTGGCCTTCGAAGGACCGGGTGGCCAAGGCGTCCATGCCCGGATCGAGAACCTGTACGCCCGGCGCGGGACCGCCTCGCCCAACCTCTGTTTCGCCGGCCATACGGACGTGGTCCCGACCGGCCCGTCGGACCAGTGGTCGGCCCAGCCGTTCGAGGCCGAGGTCCGCGACGGCGTCCTCTATGGCCGGGGCGCGGTGGACATGAAGGGCGGGATCGCCGCCTGGGTCGCAGCCGTGTCGCAGGTGTTGGCGGACGGCGAACCCAAAGGCTCATTGTCCTTCCTGATCACAGGCGACGAGGAGGGGCCGGCGCTTCACGGCACCAAGCGGGTAGTCGAAGCCCTAGCCGCCGAGGGCGAGGTCATCGACGCCTGCGTGGTCGGCGAACCGTCGTCGTCGCAACATCTCGGCGACATGATCAAGGTTGGGCGGCGCGGCTCGCTGAACACCTGGATCACGGTGCAGGGCAAGCAGGGCCACGTCGCCTATCCCGAGCGGGCGGCCAATCCGGCGCCGGTGATCGCGCGTCTTATGAGCCGGCTGAACGACCACGTTCTGGACGATGGGTATGAGGGGTTCCCTCCGTCGAACTTGGAGATCACCACCATCGACATCGCCAATCCGGCGACCAACATCATTCCAGCCCAGGCGACCGCGCGGCTGAACATCCGATTCAACCCCAGTCATACCGGCGACGCCTTGATCGACTGGCTGAACCGCGAGGCCGGCGCCATGCAGGCCGAGACCGGACTTCAGATCACCCTGGAGCATCTGTGCTCGGGCGAAGCCTTCCTGACCGAGCCGGGCGCCTTCGTGGAGGCGGTTCAGGACGCGGTCGAGGCCGTGGCGGGCCGCCGCCCCGAGGCCTCCACCACCGGCGGCACCTCCGACGCGCGCTTCATCCGCGCCCTGTGCCCGGTGCTGGAACTGGGCCTGGTCGGCCAGACCATGCACCAGATCGACGAACGCGTGCCGACGGCGGAGTTGGAGACGCTGACGGCCGTCTATCGCCAGGTGATCGAGACGGTGTTCGAGCGGTTGTAAGCGCGGCCGTAGACACTTAATCTAGCCCACTTGGCTCACCTCAGACCGGACCTGCCGATGAGTCCGAAATGGGTGGTTAGGGGACTTTGCGCGGCTCATGCCGGTATTCGGGATGTTCGGCTATCCAATCTCGGATGCTCAGCCTCTCACTTTCGCTCGATGTGTGGGGAAGTATGCTGCAACCGACAACTTTGACCTTCAGACGACCAACCTCATCAGGCTCAAGAACTTCTGTTGGGGTTCCGCCTCTTGCTTCACACCACGCGCTTTGCGGCACACTACGAAGTTCAGGATAAACATCCAGCAGAGGGTGGTGGGGCGCACACGCTGTGAGAAGCAATGCCGAAAATCCCGTCGCTACCGATGCTCTCATGACTTCATACTGGCAGTCCGATCCGAGTGTCCGCAATGGGTCGAAAGCCGCAGGCGATCCAAGCGCGAAAAGCAGACATCATAGGCGCGGGCCGAGACTTGAACCCGGCGTCTTCAGGGCGAACCTGATGCACTCTCCAGTTATGCTACCGCGCCCGCCCTCAGCATACGGCAGCGTCGGATGTCCGCAACGGGTCGGTTTGCGACCTCTCCTCACGCCGCGATAGCCATCGCCTAACTCCGCTCCAAAAACCGCAGCGCCGTCAGGACATGCGTCTTCACCCCCAACGGCAGGACCTTCTCGTTGGGTGAGAACTCCGGCGAGTGATTGGGCGCAGAGGTCGCGGGGTCCACGCCGTCGGGGCTGGCGCCCAGGTGGTAGAAGACGCCGGGGATGACCTGCTGGAAATAGCTGAAGTCCTCAGCCACCGTGGTCGGGGGCGTGGCGGGGTTGACGTTCCCCTCGCCCGCCGCCTCGGTCAGGACCGGGGCCAGCCAGGCGGACAGGCCGGGGTCGTTGAACACCAGGGCCGCGTTCTGTTTGACGCCGAACTCTGCGGTGGCGCCGTAGGCCTCGGCGACGTGGTCGATGGCGGTCTCGGCGCGGGCGACCAGGGCGTCGCGCTGGGCCGTATCGAAGGTGCGAAGCGTACCTGACAGCGTCGCGCTGTCTGGGATGATGTTGTAGCGGACGCCGGCGTTGATCGTGGCGATGGTGAAGACGGTGGGGGTCGTGGTCGGATCGACCGTGCGGGCCGTCAGGGTGTTCACCGTCTCGACCACCTGACCCGCCACCGCGATCACATCGACCCCGCGCCAGGGCCAGGCGCCGTGCGTCTGCCTGCCCTTCAGGCTGATGTCCACGCGGTCAGACGCCGCCATGAACCCCTCGGGCCGATAGAAGACGCTGCCCGGACGGCCAGGCACGACGTGCAGGCCGAAGATGGCCTCGGGCTTGGGATCGTTCAGGGCCCCTTCGGCGATCATCAGGGCCGCCCCACCCTTAGGCTCGCCCGGAGGCGCGCCTTCTTCGGCCGGCTGGAAGACAAAGACCACCGTGCCGGCGATCCGGTCCTTCATCCCCGCCAGCACCTCGGCCGCGCCCAGCAGCATGGCCATATGCATGTCGTGGCCGCAGGCGTGGGCCACAGGCACCGTATTGCCCATGTATGTTCCGGTCGCGGTCGAGGCGAAGTCCAGGCCCGTCGCCTCCTGAACCGGCAAGGCGTCCATGTCGGCGCGCAGGGCCACCGTCCGCCCCGGTCGCGCGCCGCGCAGCACGCCGACCACCCCCGTCTTGCCGACGCCGGTGCGAACCTCCAGCCCCAGCGACCGCAGATGATCGGCGATGACTCCGGCCGAGCGGGTCTCGGCGAAGCCCAGTTCAGGATGCTGATGAAAGTCGCGTCGCCAAGCCACGACCTCGGGCAGGACCCGCTGCACGGCGGCGTCGACGCTGGCGGCATCGACGGCCTGCGCCTTTGCAGCGCCGGCCGCGACAAGCAACGCCAGGGTGGAGACGGCGAACAGTCGGCGCATGTGAAGGTCCCGTGAAATTTTCAGCCCGCCCGCAGGTGACGGCGCCGCGACCGCTTGTGCAAGACGTCGCGAACGGCGATTTCTGTCCGCATGGCCGAGAAAGACTTCAAGAGCGCGAGGACGCAGTGGCGGGACGTGGTCCTGGTGTGCCGCAAATGCTCCAAGAAGCTGGACGGCGGCTTCGGCCCGGACGGCGATCTGACGCTGAAGAAGGCGCTGCGGAAATACCTTCGCCTGAAGAAGGGAAAGTCGGGCCGCAAGGGCGAGTTGGTCGTCACCGGCGCCGACTGTTTCGACATCTGCCCCAAGGGGGCGGTGGTGGCGGTCAATACGGCCGAACCCAAGAAGCTGTTGATCGTGCCGGCCGGCGCCGACCTGTTCGAGGTCAAGACGCGGCTGGGCCTGGACGACGGGCGGCGGCTGAAGGCGGCCGATCAGAACTAGGATCAATCGACATTCGGTCGAAATCTTGGATCGTCATTACGGGGCTGAATGTCGATCAAGCCTCAGGCCCGGCGACCAACTGGCGCCTTTCTTCGGGCCGCAAGCCGTGTCAGAGCGAAGCCATGGATGACACTCGCATCGAAAAGCGCGTCGGGGTTCAGGCGACCTCGGACCGGATTTGGGATCTGGTCGCGGACCTGGCAGGCTGGAGCGCCTGGAATCCGGTCGACGCCGATGTCGAGGGCGTCATCGCCTTTGGCGGCCGCCTGACCATGACCGAAGCCTGGCCAGAGATGGCGCCGCATCAGTCGCTGGCCCGGATCGTCGAATGGCAGCCGCGCGGGCGGCTGCTCTGGGCGGAACGGCGCGGCTTTCTGTTCCAGAGTCTGCGCTACATCCAGATTGAGGAGCTGGCGCCCGGCAACTGCATCGTCGCGGTCGGCGTACGCTTCTCCGGCCTGCGCGGCGAGCTGTTCCACGACAAGCATCGCCCCGCGATCCGAAAGGCCCACGAGGCCATCGCCGAGGGGCTCAAGGCCGCCGCCGAAGCAGGCTAGTTTCCAGCCTTCATCATGTCGATGACGTTCAGGATCGCCGGTCCCAGGATGACGATGAACAGCACCGGCAGGAAGAACAGGATCATCGGCACGGTCAGTTTGGCCGGAAGCGCCGCCGCCTTCTTCTCGGCCGCAGACAGGCGCAGATCGCGGTTCTCCTTGGCCATGACGCGCAAGGCGTTAGCCAGCGGCGTGCCATAGGTCTCGGCCTGGGTCATGGCCGTCGCCACCGCCTTGACCCCCGGATGGTTGGTCCGCTTGCCCAGGTTTTCATAGGCCACCCGTCGGTCGGGCAGGTAGGATAGCTCGGCCGACAGCAGCGACAACTCCTCGGCCAGATCGATGGACGACGGCCCCATCTCCTGACTGACCTTGGTGATCGCCGCCTCGATCGACATCCCGGCCTCCACGCAGATCAGCATCAGGTCGAGCGCGTCGGGGAAGGCTTGCATGATCGAGGTGCGGCGCTTGTCGATGCGATTCTTCAGATACAGGTTCGGCGCATAGAAGCCCGCCACCGCAGCCGCCATCACCAGCGTCAGCTTGTTCATCGTGGGCCAGTCCACGACATTGATGACGAACATGTAGAAGGCCGCGACGATCATGAAGAGGATCGGCGAGGCGAAGCGGAAGAAATAGAAGGTGGTCAGGGGCTTTGGCCCGCGGAATCCGGCCTGGATCATCTGTCCGGCGACCTTGGGGTCTTCCAGCAGCTTGGTCAGGTTCAGCCGGTCCACGACCCGCTTCTTGAACCCTTCGTCGGTGTGACGCAGCGCGCCCTGCCCGGCGGCCATGCTGGCGCGCGAACGGCGCTTCAGATCGTCGCGGCGTTCGGCGACCGCCTTCATCCGCTTGTCCAGGTTCACCCCGCCGGTCATCGACGACAGCAGGGTCAGGACGGTGGCGAAGACCAGCACGCCCACGCCGATGCTGAGTAGGTTCTGCGGATCGGTGATGAAGCGGATGAAGCCTTCCATTCCGCCCGCCTCAGAACTTGAACGAGATCATGCGCTTCATCACGAAGACGCCTGTGGCCATCAACACCGCCGCGATCAGCAGCAGGAAGTTGCCGCGAATATCGGTGAACAACTGAATCATATAGGCAGGCGTCGTCAGCATGACCATCAGCATCACCGCCGGCGGCAGGGAGGCGATGATGCCGGCGGACGCCAGGGCCTCGGACGAAAGGGCCTTGATCTTCTCGCCCATCATCCGGCGCGCACGCAGAACCGACGACAGATTGCTCAGCGCCTCGGCCAAATTGCCGCCGGTCTTCTGCTGGATGGCGATGACGATGGCGAAGAAACGCAGTTCAGGCGTCGGCATCCGCTGATACATCCGGTCCAGCGCCTGCTCCAGCGTCATGCCCACCCCCAGGCCCTCCACCAGGGTCTGGAACTCCGGTCCCAGCGGCAGGGGGCTTTCCCGGCCGATGATCTTGAAACACTCATGGACCGGCAGACCCGATTTGATCCCTCGGACGATGATGTCCACCGCATTGGGAAACTCCAGCGAGAACTTCTTCATCCGCCGCTTCGCCAGGAAGCCGATGACCCAGCGTGGCGCGCCCAGGCCGAAGATCAGCCCCACGCCGATCACCACCAGGATCGGCAGACCCAGCGCCAGGGCGACCAGAAGGGCGACCACCCCGATCACGGCCGAGACGATGTAGAAGGCCCGCGCCCCCATCCTCAGGCCGGCCTGCTTCAGGCGCGCGTCCAGGGTCGTGCGCGCCTTGCGGTCGCGCCGATCCGCCTCCTGAAGCTGGACCAGTATCTGTTTGCGGCGCGCCTCCGGGGTGTTGGCGGCGACGGCCTTGCGGGAGTTTGCCGGGTTTTTCTTGCCGTCCCCGATAGCCTGGGCGCGCTTGACCGCCTGGGACGAGGAGTCCTCGCCGCCGACGAAGACCCAGCCCAGGCCGCCGATGGTGATAAAGGCCAGAACGGCGGCGAGGATCGGCAGCATGATCTACTCCGCCGCGTCCAGGGCGTCGGCCAGTTCCCGCTCCAACCCATAATAGCGGGCGCGGTCCCAGAAGCGCGGGCGGGCGATGCCGGTCGAACGGTGACGGCCGACGATCTTGCCGTTTTCGTCCTCGCCGGTGATGTCGTAGACGAACAGGTCCTGGGTCACGATCACATCGCCTTCCAGACCCACGACCTCGGTGATGTGGGTGATCCGGCGCGAGCCGTCGCGCAGGCGGGCGGCTTGGATGATGACGTCCACCGATCCCACGATCATCTCGCGGATGGTGCGCGATGGCAGGCCGTATCCGCCCATGGTGATCATGGACTCCATCCGGCTGATGGCCTCGCGCGGACTGTTGGCGTGAAGCGTACCCATGGAGCCGTCGTGGCCGGTGTTCATGGCCTGCAACAGGTCGAAGGCCTCGGGTCCGCGGACCTCGCCGACGATGATCCGCTCCGGGCGCATCCGCAGGCAGTTCTTGACCAGATCCCGCATGGTGATCGTGCCCTGCCCCTCCAGGTTGGGCGGGCGGGTCTCCAGGCGCACGACGTGCGGCTGCTGCAACTGCAGTTCGGCGGCGTCCTCGCAGGTGATGACACGCTCGGTCGGGTCGATAAAGGCCGTCAGGGTGTTCAGCAGCGTCGTCTTGCCCGACCCGGTGCCGCCCGAGATGACCAGATTGCATCGCGAGGCGCCGATGACGCCCAGGACGCGCGCGCCCTCGGGACTGATGGAGGCGTACTCCACCAGATTCTTCATCGTCAGCTTGTCCTTCTTGAACTTGCGGATCGTCAGCGTCGGGCCGTCGATCGCCAGCGGCGGGGCGATGACGTTGACGCGCGACCCGTCCGGAAGACGGGCGTCGCAGATGGGGCTGGATTCATCGACGCGGCGGCCGACCTGGCTCACGATCCGCTGACAGATGTTCATCAGCTGGGTGTTGTCGCGGAAGCGGACGTTGGTCAGTTGGACCTTGCCGGCGACTTCGATGAAGACGCGCCCCGCGCCATTGACCATGATGTCGGCGATGTCGTCGCGGGCCAGCAGCGGCTCCAGCGGACCGTAGCCCAGCACATCGTTGACGATGTCCTGAACCAGATGCTCCTGCTCGGCGACCGACATGGAGACGTTCTTGATCGCCACCAGTTCGGAGACGATGTCGCGGATTTCCTCCGACGCCGCCTTCTGGTCCAACTGGGCCAGTTGGGACAGGTCGATGGTGTTCATCAGCGCGTTGAAGATGGTCGTCTTCGTGGCGTGATAATAGTCGCTCTGTTCACGGACGATCTCGGCGACCGCCTGGGCCTTCTTGAGCTGTTCCAGTCCGGCGGTGGGCTTGGGACCCGCGCCGTTCATGGCCGGGCGCGCCGCCTCGGGCTTGGGACGCGGGCGTGACGCCAAGGCGTCCAGGCGGTCCGCCGACGCCGAGGCGCCCGAAGCGGGCGGCGCGTCTGCGCGAGCGAAGGCCTCGGCCGCCGGCTCGAAATCGTCGCCCGCGAAAGCATAGGCCGCAGCGGGCTTTTCGGCTGGCGAGGCGGGCGCGGCGTCGGCCCTGAACACGGACACAGGTTCAGCCGCGACTGGCGCAGGCGCCGGGGCGGGACGTGCGGGCGCCGGAGCGACGCCGGGCTGACCTGTGCGCTTGCCGAACATCTGTCAGCGCTTCTTGAACATGCCGGCGAACAGGGACTTGGACGCGCCGTCGGCGGGCTTGGCGGCCTTTTCCGTCTTGCCGGCCTTGGCCGGTTTTGCGGCCTTGCCCTTCGGGCCGGCGACGGCCGGCAGCTCGCGACGCGACACGATCTGGGCCAGGGTCTGGAAGGCCTCAGCGGCCTTGGTCTTGGACCCGGCGTCCAGGATCATCTGGCCATTGTTCGCCGCCGCCCCGAAGGTCTTGGCGTCGAACGGGATCATCAGGCTGGCGTGGACGCCCAGGGCGGCGCCAAAGTCCTTGGCCGGGATTTCGGGGCGACCCGGCACGCCGATCTGGTTCAGCACCAGACGCGGCGGCGCATCGTTAGGCCGTCCCTGACGGATCAGGTCGATCATGTTCTTGGCGTTGCGCAGGCTGGCCAGGTCGGGCGTGGCCACCACCACCACCTCGTCGGCGCTGATCAGGGTGCGGCGCATCCACGGCGACCATAGATGCGGCAGGTCCAGCACCACGAACGGCGCGGTGGCGCGGATCTGGTTTGTCACCTCTTCGAAAGCCTCGGTCGAGATGTCCCAATCCGTGTCCAGACTGGCGGGCGCGGCGAACAAGCTCAGCTTGTCGGTGCAGCGCACCATCATCCGGTCCAGAAGCGTCGCGTCCAGCCTGTCGGGCTGGCCCAGGGCGTCGGCGACGCCGTTAAGCGGATCCTGATTGAAATCCAGCCCGGCCGTCCCGAACGGCAGGTCGTAATCGACGATCACGGTGTTGGCGCCGATCCGTTCGGAGATCGCATAGGCGGTATTGTGCGCCACGGCCGAGGCCCCCGCCCCGCCCCGCGCGCCGACGAAGGCGATGGTGCGTCCGACGAAGGGCTGGGCGGGATCGTTGAACAGGCCGCCGATGGCCGCGATCAGCTGCAGCGGCTGCAAGGGCGCGACCAGATATTCGCTGACGCCGCGCCGCATCAGCTCGCGGAACAGGATGATGTCGTTGGTCGCCCCGACCACGATGACCTTGGTGCCGGCGTCGCAGACCTCGGCCAGCTGATCCACCTCCCAGAGCAGGGTCTGGGGGTCCTTCAGGCATTCGACGATGATCAGCGGCGGCGTCGGCTCGTGCTGATAGGTTTCGACCGCCGCGGCGACGCCGCCGATGCGGATCTGGGTCGTGGCGCGCGACAGGCGCCGGTCCTGCGCCGCACGCTCGGCGGCGGCCAGCGTATCCTGGCGCTCGGCGAAGACATGGATGGCGATGCGCGGCACCGACACCTCGCCGATGGCGGCGGCGGGGGCCAGGCTGGTCGGGGCCAGGGTCGCGGGCGTCAGGTCCGGCGTCGTCGGATAGGGTTCGGCCAGACTGGCCTCGGCCTGGGCCACCACCTCGCCCACCGGATTGTATCCGTCGGCCGGCATGGCGTCGGACCCGGCGGTGAACGGCATGGGCGCACGCGCCGGCGCCGCGGGCAGGTGGTCGAAGTCCAGGTCCGCGTCGAAGTCGTCGTCGAACGCTTCGAAGGGGCGGGGGGCGGGCGCTGTACTCATGGCTTCAGTTCACCGCGCGCGAGACAGCGGTCTCCCGCACCAGGGTTTCCGCCTCGGCCGAGGTCTGTTTGCCGGCGCGGTATTGGTCGAAGACCACGGTGCGGCGGCTGGCGTCTGGGGGCGTCATGGCGCGCGGCCGCTGGATGTCGCGCGGATCGGCGATCTGGGCGGCCAGATTGGCCGTCACCGCACAGCCGAAGTTGGAGGCGGACTGGTTGTCGCCCGAGCGGCTCAGATTGCCCCAGTTGCGCCCGCACTGGGGCACCACGGCGCGCAGGGTCTCGAAGCCCACCACCACTGGCGCGCGGGGGTCGGGCGCGGCATAGCTGACCAGGCGGATGCGGTCGGCCGGCACGCCCCAGGCGGACAGGGCGGCCTGCACGGCGTAGGCCTGGTTCAAGGCGACCGGATCGGCGCCGGCCGGGGTCTCGATCACCAGCGGCCCGCCCTCGGCCTGGGCGTAGCGGCCGATCAGGCCCTGAAGCGCGGCGTTCTGGGTCGATGACAGGCCGGCGTCATGCACCGCCAGGGCGATACGGTCCAGGTTCGGCTCCACCTGCAAGGCATAGCGCGAGGTCGGCGTCAGCGGCGGCTCGCCGCCCAGGCTGGCCGGGCCGCCGACACAGCCGCCCAGGGCCAGGGCGGAGAGGGTCGCAAGAGCGATAATCGGGGTGCGGATCATGGGGCGCTCACTCGATCACATAGCCGACCGAACCCGCAGGGGGCGCGTTCGGCAGCCCATAGACCTGGTTCAACTGGCCGAAGAGAATGGTCTGGCTGTCGGAGGCGATCCGCAGACCGTCCGCCGGCGTCTGCATCCGATCAGGCGAAGTCGGGCTGACGATATAGGGCTCCACGATCACCACCAGTTCGGTCTCGCCCATCAGATAGTCGCGCGACCGGAACAGTTGGCCCAGCACCGGCAGATTGGTGACGCCGGGCAGGGAATCGACGGCCTGACGGCTGTTTTCCTGCAGCAGGCCGGCGATCATCATCGAGCCGCCCGAGGGAATTTCGATGGTGTTTTCGCTGCGCCTGACGGTCAGCCCCGGCAGGGTGATGGACGAGGGCGTGCCGGCGCCGATGGTCAGGCCGCCCTGAGACGACAGTTCGGACACCTCGACCTTGACCTGCAGGCTGATGCGGCCTCCCGACAGCACGACCGGGCGGAAGGCAAGCCCGACGCCATACGGCTTGTACTGAACGGTGATCTGTCCCTGAGCGTCGCGGCTGGCCGGCACCGGGAATTCGCCGCCGGCCAGGAAGCTGGCCGCTTCGCCATTGACGGAGGTCAGGTTCGGTTCGGCCAAGGTCCGCAGCAGGCCTACCCGCTCGAACGCCTTGATCATGGCCTCGCCCTTGTTCAGGCCATTGGAGCCAGGGCCCGTGCCGGGCTGGGCGGTGTCCCAGTTTGGCGCGTCCTGCGGGCCGTTCACCGTGAAGGGGCACAGCGCGCCGGGCTGCCATCCCGGCCCGACGCAGGGCGCCTGCATCTGATAGTTCTTGGTCGTGTCGATCGAAGGACCGGCGCTGATCCCGCCCAGCAGTGTTCCGTTGATGCCCCAGGTGGCCGCGTTGCCCAGCAGCCATTGGGTGTCGCCCAACCGCCCGACCACGGCCGAGGTGTTGAAGCCCAGTTGTTTGATGACGTTGCGCTGCACCTCGACCACGCGCACCTTCAGCGTCACCTGATCGGAACCCGGCACGGTGATCAGGTTCAGCACCTTTTCGGGCGCGGAGACGAAGGCCGTGGCGATGCGCGCCGCCTGGGCCGAGACGGCCGGGTTTTCCGCCACGCCGCTCAGGATGATGCTGTCGTTGACGGCCTCGGCCTTGACCTGGCTGCCCGGGATCATCCGGTTCAGCGTGTCCTGAAGCGCGCTGGTGCCGGCGTCCACCCGCACCCGCAGGCTCAGGATCGTGCGCCCGGCGGCGTCCAGGAAGACCGCATCGGTCTCGCCCGGCGCGACGCCGATCACGGTGATGCGGCGCGGCGAATGCAGCATGGCCTCGGCCACCTGCGGGTTGGACACGATCACGTCGCGCGCGTCCGCCGGCAGATCGACGGCGAAGGATGTGCCGCGCGGCAGGTTGATCAGTTGCGGGGCCGCCCCCATCGACACGGCGGCGCGGGTCTGGGCCACGCCTGCGGGCGCCACGGCCAGACCCGCCAGAAGCGCGCAGGCGATGGCGGCGGTCTTCTGTCGGGGGAAGCGGCGCATCGGATCGACTTTCATGGCACGGCCACCACTTCGGGCGCGCCGCCGCGATAGATGCGAACGGCCTGAGGTCGGGACTGGGCGGGCGTGGGTCTGCGCGTCGCGCCCGACGGCCCGGCGGTGTCGGCGTAGGACCGCAGCGACAGGGAAAGTTCGCCTTCCGACTTGGCCTGCGCCACCAGCACGGCGTCCTGCGGACGAACCTCAAGCGTGGCGGTCGCGCCGACCACCGCCTGGGCGTCGTCGCCGACCCGCGTGGCCTGGTCGATGGCCAGGACCTTGATGTTCTGAAGGACCACGCCGGACACATATTTGGACTTGGATCCACCCTCCACGCCGTCGCGGTTGGTTTCAGCGGTCATGACCACATCCACCCGGTCGCCCGGCAGGATGAAGCCGCCAGCGGCTGATTCCACCGTCACGGCGATGGCCATGGCCCGCATCCCAGGCTCCAGATAGGCGGCCATGTAACCGCTGTCGCCGGCGCGCACGATCTTGCGCGCCAGGATCGGCTCGCCGGCCAGAATGGGTTCACGCACGACCGCGCCGATATAGTCGGACTTGGCGCCGGTTCCGGCGATTTCGGTCGCCGCCTTTGCGACACGTTGGACAGCGCCCGCAGCCTTCTGGGCGGCGTTGTCGGTGGCGGGGCGGTCTGAAACGGGCGTGGCGCCATCGGTGATGAAGACCGGCGCGACCTC
The DNA here is from genome assembly GCF_023147505.1 of Brevundimonas sp. EYE_349. Taxonomy (GTDB): domain Bacteria; phylum Pseudomonadota; class Alphaproteobacteria; order Caulobacterales; family Caulobacteraceae; genus Brevundimonas. Next base: position 91,756 of record NZ_JAHXPB010000005.1, read on the forward strand.
GTCGACGGGCCAGTCCTTCCAGGACAGATCGGCCTCTGTGATCCGTTTGCCCGGCTGCAGATCCTTGGCCGCGACCAGAACCTTGGCCATAGGACGAACCTCGACCGGCGCGGCGGCGGCGGGCGCGGCGGGGGTGTTGGACGACGATCCCATGGCCCGGACCACCAGGGCCAGGCCGATGGCCGATACGGCGGCGATGCACAGAACGACGATACGGGCGGGCTTCATCCAGATGGTCTCCGGCTGGCGCCCTGAGTCGCGGATTCAGTCCCCGACGCCTACCGTTAACGATCATGCCGCCTATCGGTTAACGCTTCCTAAGCGCGCCGAACGCTGGTCAGCTTGGCCTTAACGTCCTGATGCATAAGCCAGAACCAGTCCGCTCTCGGGCAGGGCCATCAGGGCGCCGATGGCGATGGCGACGCCGTAGGGGATGTCGCCCTTGGGCTGCATCAGATTGATGACCCATCCTTGGGAAACCGAGGGCGCGACCATAGGGAAATATTGGCGCGCCATGATCAGCAAAAGACAGAACAGGCCGCCCGCCACGCCCGTCCACAACAGGAAGGGCGCCACGCCGCTCAGCCCCATCCAGAGGCAGCTGGCGGCCAGAAGCTTGGCGTCGCCCCCGCCGATCCAGTTCAGGGCGAACATCCCCATCCCGATCATCAGCGCGCCAACCCCGACGCCCAGGTGAATGGCGATGTCCATCGGCCCCACGCCAACCAGAAGCGCCGTCGGGAAGAAGGCGCCGATCAGGGCCAGCGAGATCCAGTTGGGAATCTTCATCGTGATCAGGTCGTGCAGACCACCGACGATGACCAGGGCCGGGAAGACGCCCAGCAGGATGAGCAGCAGAATATCCATGACCGCCATCCTGTCGGACAGGACTTAAGGTTGGGTTTCCGCCATGCGAAAAAGGCCGGAGCTTTTCAGCTCCGGCCCCCATCACGTCGATCACTCGACGGTCGGTTGGGTCAGGACTTACTGCGGCAGCGCGTCCGTAATTTTCTTGAAGGTGCCGTTCAGATTCTTGCTGAGCAGGCCCAGCGTGGTGATCAGGGCGACGGCGATCAAGGCTGCGATCAGGCCGTATTCGATGGCGGTGGCGCCCGATTCGTCTTTGGCGAAGCGCGAGATGAACTTGGTCATGGGGATAGTCCTTTTCAAATGGTCCAGCGAGCAACTTGGCGGGGGGAGCCGGTAGCCCGCTTGACCCCCAAACGCAGGATCACAATGCCGCCCCCCCGTTAAATCTGAGTCACGAGGTTTGGTTACGCGCGGATTCACCAAAGAAAATTCTCATCTTCGTGCTTCAGTGTTTGTTGAGGATCGCTGAGCCATCATGCGCGTGTCCGCGTCCGCACGCGCCGTTGTTCAGAGCCGCCGATGTCCCGCATCCCCGCCGTTCTTCTGGCCGCCGCCGTGTTGGCCGTCCCTGTCGTCGCCAATGCTCAGGACGGGGCGCTGAATGTCGAGATCGACCGTTCCGCCCGCGTTCAGCTACGCGGGGTCGCCGCCTCGATCATCGTCGCCAATCCTCAGATCGCCGACGTCTCCATGGTGGACGCCAACACCCTGTTCATCGTCGGCAAGGGCTATGGGGTGACCGAGGTGGTTGCGGTCGACGGGGTGGGCCGCACCCTGTTTCAGCGCGAGATCGTCGTCTCCGGCGGTTCAACCGGCTCGGTGCGGGTCTGGCGCGGCGCCCAGGCGACGGAAATGACCTGCGGCGCCTCCTGCTCGCCCAGCGTCCGCAGCGCCCCCGTCGCCGCCCCGACCGCGCCCTGATCCGCCGCCCATGATCGCGCCCACCCTTCTGGCGGCCTGTATGCGGCGCGCACGCCGCCGCCAGGGGCGCGAGGGCGTCGCCGCGATCGAGTTCGCCATGGTGGCGATCCCTTTCCTGATGATGATCTTCGCCATCCTGGAACTGGGCATGGTGTTCGTGATCGACTCTCTACTGGAGACGGCGACGACCCAATCCGGCCGGCTGGTGCGGACGGGTCAGGCCGATCAGCAGAAGTTCACAGCTACCCGGTTCAAGACCGAACTTTGCGACCGGATGACAGTGTTCAAGAACGACTGCGCCAGCCGCGCCACTGTCGATGTGCGCGTCATCCCTCAGTTCGCCACGCCCGATCCGCCCGAGCCGATCACCAATGGCCAGATCGATCCGACCAAGGCGATCTACGACGGCGGCAATCCGGGCGATCTGGTTCTGGTGCGCGTCTGGTACGTCCATCCGCTGGTCACGCCGCTGCTTAATCAGGCCACGTCGCGCATCGGGGCGGGCAAGGTGCTGCTGATGTCGGCGACGGCATTCCGCAACGAGCCCTGGACGAAGTCTGCCGCAACATGACTTGTCTTGGACAACTGGTGAAGGATGCGCGCGGCGCGGCGGCGGTGGAGTTCGCCTTTCTCGCCCCCCTGCTGATCCTGTTCTACTTCGGCATGGTGGAATATTGTCAGGGCTATATGGCGCTGAAGCGCACCGGCCACGTGGCCTCGATGGTTGCGGACCTGGTGTCGCAGAACGACAAGGTGACCAAGACCCAGATCACAGACATCTTCGCCATCGGCGATCAGATCATCAAGCCGTTCTCCAATTCGCCCCTGACCCAAAGGGTCAGCAGCGTCACCCGCGTCGATACGACGACCTACAGGGTCGATTGGAGCGTGAGCCGAGGCGTCGCCGGCAAGCTGACTGTGGCCGACGCCAAGATCCCGTCCGACATGCTGGCGGCCGGAGAGTCCGTCATCGTGGCGGAGGCCAATTACGACTATGCATCGCCGTTCGATCTGGTCGCGCCCTATTTCACCCGTTTCGAGCGAATGGCCTACCTGCGCCCGCGTACGGTCGACGTCATCGCATGCAGCACCTGCTGACCGCTACGCTCGACGCCCGATCAGGGCTTCGCGCATGGCGGATATCTTGACGTCGGTCTCCGCCTCTTCTGCGGCCGGATCGCTGTCTGCGACGATGCCGGCGCCGGCCAGGGTCCGGTAGCGCCACACGCCGTCCGTCCGCACGAACCCGGCCGTGCGGATCAGGACCGAGGCGGTCATCGATCCCCCCTCCCCGATCAGGAACAGCGATCCGCACCAGGGTCCGCGCGGCGGTTCGTGGGCGGCGATCACCTTCATCGCCTGGTGTTTGGGCGCGCCGGTGATCGAGCCGGGTGGGAAGGTCGCCTCCAACAGCTCCGCCGCGCCAGCCCCGACACGCGCCGTTCCCGTCACGGTCGACACCAGATGATGCACGGTCGGGTGCCGCTCGACCGCGAACAGGGCCTCCACCTGCACCGACCCCGGCTCGGACGCCCGCGCCAGATCGTTGCGCATCAGGTCCACGATCATCAGGTTCTCGGCCCGGTCCTTGGCACTGGCCAGCAGGTCGGCGGCCAGGGCGGCGTCGCGCGCCGGATCGGGGTCGCGCGGCCGGGTGCCCTTGATCGGCCGGGCCTCGATCCGCCGGCTGGCCGCGTCGAAGCTCAGGAACAGTTCGGGCGAGTTGGACACCAGCGCCCGATCGCCGATCCGCCAATAGGCGCCGAAGGGCGAAGCCCGGTCCTGCTGCAACCGCATGAAGACCTCGAACGGATCGGCATGCGGCTTCAGCCGTCCCGACCAGGCGCGCGCCACATTGGCCTGGAACAGCTCGCCCGCCGCGATCCGATCCACCACATCCGCCACCGCCGCGCGATAGGCTTCGGGCGGCGCCTCGGCGGAAAAGGTTTCGGCAGGCGCCCCGGGCGATGCGACGGATCGGGCTGTGGCCAACCAGGCCAGCGCGCGATCCGCCGCCGCCTCGGCCTGCAAGGTCGTCGCCCCTCGCCCGGTCGCCTGGACCCAGCGCGCCTGGTGATCGAAGGTCAGCATCGCGGGATAGCGGGCCAGCATCAGGTCCGGCCAGACGGCCTCACGCCGTCCCGTCGCCGCCCGCGCGCCGGCGTCATAGGCCGCCAGGCCCACCGTCCCCGCCGAGAACGCGGGGTCGCGCAAGGCATCGAAAAGGGCCGCCACTCCAAGCGGTCCAACCTGGACCATGTCCGGCTGAACCGCGACGTGCGACCAGCGTTCGTTTGATCCCCCGCCGGAAATCAAGGCCAGCAGCCCGTCGCCGCCGTCCGCCGCCAGTCCCGCCGCCACCATCACCGGCTCGACCCAGGCGGCGTCGCGCACCACTCGATGGCTCAGCACATCGCTCACGCCGACAGCCGCTCCACGATCCGGTCGCGGCGCGCGGCGTCGACCTCCAGCGCATCACGCAAATAAGCCTCGACCGAGCCATGTCGCGCCTCGACCTCGGCCAGGGCCGCGTCCAGATAGGCGGCCTCGACGCCCAGGAAGGCCACCACCGCATCGTCGGCGGCGACGCGGCCGGTCATCTTCTGCAGCTGCCGCGCGATCGACGGCGCCCGTCCGGCCAGGTCCACCGCCGCATTGGTCAGCAGATAGTCCTCGACCATGTCGTCGCGCGACACGCCCAGCAGATGATGGGTCAGAGCGGCCAGGAACCCCGTCCGATCCTTGCCCGCCGCACAGTGGATCAGCACAGGTCGGTCCTGATCGGCCAGGGCCTGGAAATAGCGGCTGAATACATCCCTGTGCGCCGGATCGAACGGCAGGCGGCGATAGGTGTCCTGCATGAACCGCCGGCCGGACGCCGGCGTCAGGTCCTGGGTCTTCAGAAAGGTGATGTGGGGCGCCTCCACCCCGTCGTCGATCCCGCCCTCGATCACCCGGCCCGACCAGCCGTCCGGACGGCGCGACGGCTGGTCGCGACGCTCGCCGGGCCGACGCAGATCGACCACCGCGCCGATATCCAGAGCGCCCAGCCGCTCCAGATCCGCCGCGCTCGCCCGCGCATGGTGGGCGGAACGGAACAGATGGCCGGGCCGTAGCCGGCGCCCCGCCGCCGTGGCGTAGTCGCCATAGTCGCGAAAGTTGTCGATGGCCTCGAAGGCGTGAAGGCGGTCGCTCATGCGCCGCCTTCTACCCTGTTTTCACCGCGCGGGCAGCAGGTCCGCCATCGCATCCAGATAGGCCACGAAGGCGGCGCGGCCTTCCTCGGTCAGACTGGCCTCCGTCAGGGGCTTTCGACCCCTGAAGCTTTTGGTCATGGCGACGAACCCCGCCTCCTCCAGCTTGCGCAGATGGACCGACAGATTGCCGTCCGTGGTCTGCAGTCGCGCCTTCAGCGTAGCGAAATCCGCCGTGTCGGCCCCCGAAAGAAAGGCCATGATCCCCAGGCGGATGCGCCCATGAATGACCTCGTCGATACGGCCGATGTCGAAATCGTCCGCCATGCTCAGACGCTCTCCGCCGGTTCCTGGCGCATGAGGATCAGGCCGGGAACCAGGGCGACAGCGATCAAAATGGCGGCGAACACCAGATAGATCAGCGGGCTGTCGATGAACCAGGCCACCGCCACGGCGCCGACGTAGGCGCAGATCGCCGTCATCGACATCCAGCGCGTGCGCGTCATGGCCGCGCCGATCATCCAGGCCGAGCCATAGGCGACCAGCACCGCCGTCGGCATCACCGCCATCCACGACCAGTTTCCGGTTTTCACAGACAGGGCGACCAGGGCCAGCCAGGTGACGAAGATGCCGTAACCGACCGCCTCCCACGCCGATCCGACCGCCTTGTTGCCGGCGGAATTGAAGCCGGACTTCTTCTTGATGCGGCCGATCAGAACGGTCAGGGCGACGGCGAACACCGCCCCCGCGACGACCCAGATCCATAGCTGCGACCATGAGTTCAGCCTGACCAAGCCCGATTGAACGGCCCATTGGATCAGGCTGGTCGATCCGTACACGACGGCGGCCGTGACCAGGATCGGTCCCGCCAACAGGGGCGCGTGGCGCCCCTCGTGCGCCAGGCTGCGCATATAGGCGATATCGTCGTGAATGGCCTGGGTGTCGCGGGTCATGTTGGTTTCCTCCCAAAAATCGATGAGAGAAAATCAGCCATAAACTTTGTGATGTAAAGTTCTTTTTATAGCCTGACGGCCGAGCCATGAAAAAGGGGACGAAGCCGAAGCCTCGTCCCCTGATTTCCGATCGGTCGCGCCCCTTATAGTCGGGGCGTGCCGCCGCGTCCGCGAAGTCCGCCGGCCACCAGGGCGATGACGAACAGGATGATGGCGACGACGGCGACGAATTTGGCGATTTCGAACGAGAAGTTCGCAATGCCGCCGAAGCCGAGAACGGCCGCGACCAAGGCCACGACCAGGAAGATAATTGCCCAGCGCATCATGGGTTTAGCTCTCCTGAGTTGATGTTGCCGTCGGCGACCCTAGAGCCCTCGTCGGTCCGTTGCATCAACGTCGTGGCGTCTTGGCCGTTCCCTCGTCTGCTGAGATTCCCATCAGCGGCGGCGACGGCGCGAATAGCCGCCCTGATCCATCTTGCGGTCCGCGACCATGCTGGCGACGATGGCCGCGAGGGCCGGATTGCGCAGCAGCAGGAAGGCGGCGCCCAGACCGCCCACAGCGCCCACGATGGGGCGTTCGCGAACGATGTGGATTACCTTACCCAGCAGGCCGGACGGTTCTTCATCCTCATCGTCCTCCTCGTCGTTCCCGCTGCGCAGGAAGACCAGGATCACGATCAGGGCGACCACGGCGAACAGGCCGAAGGTGACGGCGGCGGCGCCCAGCGGCGTCAGCTTGAGGCTTAGCGCATAGAAGATCGAAAGCCCCAGGAAGATGACGGCCAGGAAGGCGCTGGCCGCGACGACGGCGGTCGCGACCAGCTTTTTGACGAGACCCTTGAACATCAGCGGCGACGACCGGCCAGCAGCATCCCCAGGATGACGCCGACGCCCAGGGCCACGGCGGTCGATTGCAGCGGACGCTCCTGCACCCGCTCGACCACATAGCGCTGCGCCTCGTCCAGACGTTCGGCGGCGTCGTCGTAATATTCGCGGCCCCGGGTGCGGGCGGTGTCGTAATAACCGCGCGCCTGTTCGCGCACCTCGTCGCCCTTGGCGCGCAGCTTGGCCTCGGCCTCGGCGGCCTTTTCGCGTAGGCGCTGGGTTTCTTCGCGGGCGCCGGTCTTCAGATCCTCCTTGAGGGTCTTCAGGTCGGCCTTGATGTCTTCTCGGGCCTTGGTGCTGGCCATGATGCGCGCTCCGTTGAAAGCTTGACGGTAGAGAATAGAGAACCCCGTATTGCAACGCCACTCCCCTGACGAGGTTCCCGTCGCTCGATCCGCGCGGCGCTTGCGCAAGCCTCTCGTCAGCCTCCGACCGGCGGATTAAGAACGAGACCATGACCCAATGGCTGTTCCCGCCCCGCCCCACGCCGTCCCTGCCCATCGTCGGCCATGACGCGCGGTTTCCCGTGCGCCGCATCCTGTGCGTCGGCCAGAACTACGCCGCCCATGCGCGCGAAATGGGATCGGACCCGGACAAGCAGACGCCCTTCTTCTTCTCCAAGCCCGGCGACGCCCTGGTGTCGGACGGTGCGGACCCGGCCTATCCGTCGGCGACCGAAAACCTTCATTACGAGGCCGAACTGGTCGCCGCCATCGGCCCCAGGGAAGACGGCCTGATTGGCGTCGTGGGCTGGGCGGTCGGCTGCGACCTGACGCGCCGTGACCTGCAGGCCGAGGCCAAGAAGACCGGCCGCCCCTGGGACGCCGCCAAGGGGTTCGACCAGTCGGCGCCGTGCGGCCCCGTCACCCTTGGCGACCTGCCGGATCCCGCGGGCGCCATACGCCTGACCGTCAATGGCGAGGTCAAACAGGACAGCGTTCTGGACGACATGATCCTGAACCCTGATCGCATCGTCGAGGCGGCCGGCGCCCTGTGGTCGCTTCAGCCCGGCGATCTGATCTTCACCGGCACGCCGTCCGGCGTCGGCCCCGTCAAGCCGGGCGACCAGGTCGTCGTCACCATCGCCGGGCTGGAGACCCTGCGTTTCGAGGTTCAGCCGTGATCCTGCATGGCTACTGGCGCTCTGGGGCCAGCTACCGGGTGCGGATCGCCCTGGCGTTGAAGGGCGTCGGCTACAACCTGGCGGCCCACGACCTGAGGAAGGGCGAACAGAAGACGCCGGACTATCTGGCCCTGAACCCCCAAGGCATGGTGCCGGCTCTGCAGGACGGCGACCGCGTCCTGATCCAGAGCCCGGCCATTCTGGAGTGGCTGGAGGAGACCCATCCCGCCCCGGCGCTGCTGCCGGCCGCCCCCGACGACCGCGCCGTGGTGCGCGCCATGTGCGCCCTGATCGGCTGCGACATCCATCCGCTGAACAATCTGCGGGTGCTGAAGGCTTTGCGGGCCGAGTTCGGCGCCGACCAGGCCGCGATCGACGCCTGGGCCGCCGGTTGGATCGCGCCTGGCTTCGACGCGCTTCAGGCCCTGGTCGCCCGCCATGGCGCGGGTTGGTGCTTCGGCGACGCCCCAACCCTGGCGGACTGCTATCTGATCCCGCAAATCTATTCGGCCCGCCGATTCAACATGGACCTGTCGCCCTGGCCCGGTCTTCTGGCCATAGATATCCAGGCGCTGGACCACCCCGCCTTCCACGCCGCCCACCCGGATCGCCAGCCCGACGCCGACTGAAAACACCGGCGCCGACGCATATCAGCGGTGGATAAGTAGGGTTCGCTTAAGGTCTCGCTCAGCGTCCCTTAAGCATTGCGCGTCAAAGTGCGGGGGTGTCGTATTCCCCCGCCACACCTTCGGCGTCGTCGCCCATCCATCGCCTGGCCTTGGCCGTGGTGACCGCGCCCGAGCGCGCGCCGGGCGCTTTCATGAGCGCCCCGTCCGGCGCGCGCGAGGATGCGATGCGGTTCCTGCTGCAGACCGGGGCGGATGCGGGCGTCAAACTGATCGCCACCCGGCCCGATGGCGACGGCGAACGGCTGCTGGGCCAGGCCTGGCCCTTTCCCTCGCCCTTCCAGGTCACGGTTCGCACCGTGGCCCTGAGCGAAGGTCTCGATCGGGTCGAGGCGCGCGCTCGCCGCTCGCTGGAGCGGATGGGTCTGCCGCGCGGCGACGTCCTTCTGATCTTTAACGCCGCCGATCTGGCCGGCGCCGAGGGCCGGGCCCTGTGGGATCGCGCGCGCAATCTGAAGGATCGCGGCCTGTTCCGCCGCATCGGTTTCTGCGCCGCGATCGAGGACGGTCCCGCCCTTCTGGCGCGCCGCCTGGAGGCCGACGTCGTCCAGGTGCCGTGCAGCCTGCTGGATCAGCGCGCGGCCCAGGACGGCGTGTTGGAGGCCATCGCCGACACTGGCGCCAGCGTGCATCTGTCGTCCGTCTTCGCCGACGGCCTGCTGTTCGCAGGAGGCGAGGACCTGCCGCCCGAGCTGGCCAGCCACGCCCAGGCCCTGTCGCGCACGCGCCGACGTCTGGCCGAGCAACGCTGCGACCCCATGCAGGCCGCCCTGGCCTACGCCCTGTCGCTGAAAGGCGTGGACAAGGTGGTGGCCAGCGTCGCCTCGGCCGCCGAACTGCGCGCCATCCTGGCCGCCGCCCACGCGCCCTGCCCCAACCTGGACTGGTCAGCCCTGGCGCTTGCGGCGCCGGCGGCCTTCGCCGCCGACGCCCGCGCCCGGATCAGTAGCGCAGCCTGATGCCGACATAGCCGGACAGACCGGCTTCGCCGTAGCCCAGCAGACGCTGATAGTGTTCGTCGAACAGGTTCTCGACGCGCGCCGTCAGGGTCACATTGTCCGTCAGCGCATAGGCGCCGTTCAGATTGGTGATGACGAAGCCGTCACGCATGCCGCCCGAATCCGGCATCTCGCCTTCCGCCCGCACCGTCACCGCGCCCGACAGGCGTTGTCCGGTCCAGCCCAGGGTCGCCGACCCGGAGTGTTCCGCCACGCGCAGGATCGGAGCCTTGGTCACCGCATTTTCGGCGTCGGTCCAGGCATAGGCGGCCGTCAGATCGAAACCGCGACCCAGATCGACCCGGCCTTCCAACTCCACGCCGTCGGTGCGGGTGCGGATCAGGTTGACGTAATAATACTCAAAGCTGGCCGGATTGTAGTAGCCGTCGATCTGGTTCTCGACCTCAAGACGGTAAGCCGTCAGGCGACCATCGAAACGGCCGTCGTTCGAGCGCCAGCCCAGAGCCAATTCACCGCTCTCCGCCTTTTCGGGAACCAGTTCGGCCACCTTGGTGCTCGGCAGGACGAAGCAGAAATCGCAAACCGTCTGGGCGACGGACGGCGTCTTGAAGCCGGTGCCGTAAGCGCCGCTGAAGGTCAGGCCGGCGCCCAGATCATAGGCCGCCGAAATGCGCCCCGTGGTCTTGCCGCCATACTTGTCGGTTTCGTCGTGGCGCAGGCCGGCCGTGACGCTCAGGCGATCCGTGGCGTTGAAACGGGCCACGCCGAACACCGAGTCCACGTCCAGTTCAGCCTTGACCCTGCCGTCCAGATCCGCCTGGGTTTCCTCATGCTCGGCGCCGAAGCTGTAGGCCAGACGGGCGTTCTGATCACGGCTGTCCGCCTGCCAGCGGTAAAGGCGGTGCTGGCCGCTATAGACCGACGGATAGGCGCTCTTGGCGACGCGGTCGATGTCGGAGGCGGCGACCGTGAACTTGTGATCCAGGCCCAGGACATCGGCGACACGCAGGCGAACCAGACCCGACTGATTGACGGTCGCCGCCGTATCCAGCGCATCGACCGGGCCGAAACCGTCGACATCGGCGTCGGTGTCGGAGTAACGATAGCTGGCGTCGACGCCAAAGCGGTCGTTCAGCTCATAACGGGCGCGGGCGCTGACGGTGGTGTTGTCGAAGCCGTCCTTCTCGGTGTTGCCGTTGATCTTGTCAGCCGCCGAGAAACCGTCGCTGTGGAACTTGGAGACGGAGACGCCATAGGCGAACTTCTCAGTGGCCACGCCCAGGCCCAGACGACCGCGCGCCGTGCCGTACGAACCGGCTTCGGCATTGGCCGACACGCCGTTCAACTCACTGGTGGTGAAGGAAATGACGCCGCCGATCGCGGACGAGCCCCAAAGCGACGACTGGGGGCCGCTGAGCACCTCGATGCGCGAAACGTCGCCCAGGTCGAAGCCCGAGAAGTCGAAACCGCCCGCCGGCTGCGAGGGGTCGTTGACGGCTACGCCATCCACCAGCACCAGGGTCTTGTCCTGGCTGGCGCCGCGCATCCGCACCGAGGCGACGCCGCCGAAGCTGGCGCGATAGACCGACAGGCCGGGCACGTCCGACAGGATGTCAGTGGCGAACACGGCGCCGCGCTCTTGGATGGTCTGGCTGTCGATGACGCGCGCGCCCGGCGTCTCGGCGACGATGGCGGGCAGGCGGGTGGCGGTGACGACGACGTCGCTGACCTGGGTCGTGTCGTCGGCCAGGGCGGGTGCGGCGATGGCGACGACCGAGAGCGCGGCCGAGGCGAGCAGAATGGAACGCTTCATTGAGCGATATCCCCGTTTCCGGTCCCGCGAATGCGCGCGAGAGACCGTCATGAGCGAACCGACCCGCCAGACCGGCGAAGGGTCTGGACGGCGCAAGATCGGGTCGCTGCAACGGATGGAGACCGCGCCTCTGCCTGTGCCCGGACAGGGGCGAGCGACTTTGGGCGGCCAGGTCTCCTGGCTTGCGGTTCATCAAACATCGCCCTCGCCTTCCCAGCCCTGGGGCCAGTGGCGCCGGGATCACCGACCCCGGACGGACGACGCTCTCGCCGCCTACAGTTGCGGGAACAGCCGTGGCGTCTGACCACGTTCCCTAAACCGCCTGACGGGGCCTATCGCAGGGGGGACAAGCCTGTGCAAGGCTGGCGGAACGGGCTTGAGGCGTCGGTTCCGATCCGTCACCCTAGGGCCACATGAACGCCCCCGCCAAATTCCCCGATAATGGGCCTCCTCCCGAAATCGCCGCCGCCATCGAGGGCGCGACGCCCTTCATGGCCCAGTATCTGACAGCCAAGGCGGGGCAGACGGACGCCATCCTGTTCTTCCGCATGGGCGACTTCTACGAGCTGTTCTTCAAGGACGCCGAGGTGGCGGCGGCGGCTCTGGGCATCACTCTGACCAAGCGGGGCAAGCACCAGGGCGAGGACATTCCGATGGCGGGCGTGCCGGTCCACGCCATGGAGGGCTACCTCGCCCGACTGATCCGCATGGGCCACAAGGTCGCCATCTGCGAACAGCTGGAAGACCCCGCCGAAGCCAAGAAGCGCGGCGGCAAGGCCGTGGTGCATCGTGGCGTGGTCCGTGTGGTCACGCCGGGAACCCTGACCGAAGACAGCCTGTTGGACGCGCGCGGCGCCAACCGTCTGGCGGCGGTGGCGGTGCGCAAAGGCCGTGCTGCGGTCGCCGTGGTCGAACTGTCGTCCGGCGCGGTCGACAGCGTCGCCTGCGCCATCGAGGACCTGGGCGCGGCGCTGGCCGCCTTCCGTCCGTCCGAGGTGCTGGTCACCGACCGGATGTACTCCGACGAGACGACGTGCGACGCCCTGAACGGCTCGGGCGGGGTGGTCCAGGCCCTGGCCTCGGCCATCGCCGAACCCCAAGCGGCCCGGGCGCGGGTCGAACGCCTGTACGGCGTGGCGGCGCTGGACGGATTCGGCGCCTTCGAGGAGGCCGAGGTTTCGGCGCTGGGTCTGATCGCTGCTTATCTGGAGACGACCCAGGCGGGCAAGGTTCCCGCCCTGGCCCCGCCGCGCCGTCTCGGCGACAGCGGGTTTCTGGCCATCGACCCGGCGACGCGGGCCAGTCTGGAGATCGACCGCACCCAGCGCGGCGAGCGCGAAGGCAGCTTGCTGGCCTGCATTGACCGCACCGTCACCTCGGGCGGGGCGCGGGCGCTGGCGGAACGGATCGCCCGGCCGTTGCGCGATCCCCTGGCCATCAACGAACAGCTCGACGCCGTCGAATGGATGCTGGAGCGCCGCGACCTGCGGCGCGACCTGCGCGACGGCCTGAAAACCTCATCGGACGTGGCCCGCGCCGTAGGGCGTCTGGCGCTGGGACGCGGCGGCCCGCGCGATCTGGCCGCCGTGCGCGTCGGCCTGTCGATTGCGGAGGGCATCGCCGGTCTGTTTATCGGACAGGTCGATCCCCTGACCGGCCAGCCGCGCCGCATCGCCCTGGCGCTGGACCGGCTGACCCTGTCGGCGGATCTGTCCCGGCTGAAGGCCGATCTGGTCGACGGTCTGGTGGAGGAGCCGTCGCATCTGGCCCGCGACGGCGGCTTCGTCCGCCCCGACTATCGCCCCGAGCTGGACGCCGCCCGCACCCTGCGAGACGACAGCCGTCGCGTGGTCGCCGACCTTGAGGCCCGCGCCGTCGCCGAATCCGGCGTGCCGTTCAAGGTCAAGCACAACGCCGTCCTGGGCTATTTCCTGGAAACCTCGGCCAAGGCGGCGGAAGGGTTGCTGCGCGCCGGTCCCGACAGCCCCTTCATCCACCGCCAGACCCTGGCGGCTCAGGTCCGCTTCACCACCGTCGAACTGTCGGAACTGGACGCCAGGATCAGTCAGGCCGGGCACCGCGCCCTGGCCATCGAGGGCGAGATCTTCGAAAGTTGGCGCCGCGAGATCGCCCGTCTGGCCCAGCCGTTGCAAGCGGTGGCCGAGGCCCTGGCCGAACTGGACGCCCACGCCGCCCTGGCCGAATGGGCGCAGGAGGTGGGCGCGACCCGCCCCGTCGTGGACGACACCCTGATCTTCTGCGTCGAGGCCGGGCGCCACCCCGTCGTCGAGGCGGCGGTGAAGGCGCAAGGCGATCCCTATACCCCCAACAACGCCCGTCTGGATGGATCAGGCGGCGACTGCGCCCGTCTGGCCATCGTCACCGGGCCGAACATGGCCGGTAAGTCGACCTTCCTGCGCCAGAACGCGCTGCTGGTGATCCTGGCCCAGGCGGGCGCCTTCGTGCCGGCCCGGTCGATGCGGCTAGGCGTGGTGGACCGGCTGTTCAGCCGTGTCGGCGCGGGCGATGACCTGGCGCGCGGCCGCTCCACCTTCATGATGGAGATGGTCGAGACCGCCGCCATCCTGACCCAGGCCACGCCCCGCAGCTTCGTCGTGCTGGACGAGATCGGACGCGGGACCGCCACCTACGACGGTCTGGCCATCGCCTGGGCCACCGCCGAGGCGCTGCACGAAACCAACCGCGCCCGCACCCTGTTCGCCACCCACTATCACGAGTTGGCCCAGCTGGAGACGCGGCTGGACCATGTCTGCAACCTGTCGATGGTCGCCAAGGAGTGGAATGGCGACCTGGTCTTCCTGCACGAGGCGGCGCCCGGCGCCGCTGACCGTTCCTACGGGGTTCAGGTGGCCAAGCTGGCGGGCGTGCCGACGTCCGTGGTCACCCGCGCCCGTTCGGTGCTTGAGCGTCTGGAGGGCGAAAAGGCCGCCGCCGCCCGTCTGGACGACCTGCCCCTGTTCGCCGTCGCCGAGCCGGAGCCGGTGCGCGGCTCCTCGCCTCTGGAACTGGCGTTCCGTGACGTCGATCCCGACGACCTGACCCCGCGCGAGGCGCTGGAGGCGCTCTATCGGCTGAAGGGTCTGGCCTGATGTGACGAAGGCCCGGACGTCGCCGTCCGGGCCTTGCTTAGAGTGTCGATCCGTTTCGGATCAGGCCTGCATCATCCAGCCTTCGACATCCATGGCCGCCTGACGGACGGCTTCCGAACGGGTCGGGTGGGCGTGGCAGGTGCGGGCGATGTCTTCCGACGCGCCGCCGAAGCTCATGGTGATGGCCGCCTCGTGGATCATCTCCCCGGCCTGCGGGCCCATGATGTGGACGCCCAGCACCTTGTCCGTCGCGGCGTCGGCCAGAACCTTCACGAAGCCGTCGGTCTCGTGATTGATCTTGGCGCGGCTGTTGGCGGCGAAGGGGAACTTGCCCTTCTTGTAGGCGACGCCGGCGGCCTTCAACTGGTCCTCGGTCTGACCGACCCAGGCCACTTCGGGGAAGGTGTAGACGACGCTCGGCACCAGGGCGTAGTCGACGTGGCCGTATTTGCCGGCGATGGTGTCGATCACGGCGACGGCGTCTTCTTCCGCCTTGTGCGCCAGCATCGGACCGTGGGTCACGTCGCCGATCACCCAGACGCCGTCAGCCACCTTGAAGTGGTCATGGTCAATGAAGCCGCGCTTGTCCGGCGTCACGCCCACGCTCTCCAGACCCAGGCCGTCCGTATAGGGACGACGGCCGATGGCGACCAGAACGACATCGCCCTTGATCGTTTCTGCGGCGCCGCCGGCCGAGGGTTCGACCGTCAGTTCAACTCCGTCCTTGCCCGCCTTGGCGGCCGTGACCTTGGCGCCCAGTTTGAAGACCATGCCCTGTTTGGTTAGTGTGCGCTGGAAGGCGGTGGCGACCTCGGTGTCCATGCCGGGCGTGATCCGGTCCAGGAACTCGACCACCGTGACCTCGGCGCCCAGGCGGCGCCAGACCGAGCCCAGCTCCAGGCCGATGATGCCCGCGCCGACCACGATCAGCTTTTTCGGCACGGCCGGCAGCGACAGGGCGCCGGTGGAATCGATGACCTTGCCGTCTTCGAACGCCACGCCCGGCAGCGGGGTCGGCTCGGAGCCGGTGGCGATGACGATGTTCTTGGCGTCCAGCGTCTGGACGGCGCCATCGGCGGCGGTCACCTCGACCTTGCCCTTGCCGACGATCTTGCCCTTGCCCTTGATCCACTCGACCTTGTTCTTCTTGAACAGGAACTCGATGCCCTTGGTCAGGCCCAGGACGCTTTCGTCCTTGGCGGCGTGCATCTGGCCCAGGTTCAGCTTGGGCGAGACCTCGATGCCGATCTTGGCGAATTCGGTATTGGCGGCGTTCCACAGTTCCGAGGCGTGCAGGAGGGCCTTCGACGGCATGCAACCGACGTTCAGGCAGGTGCCGCCCAGGGTCGAGCGCATCTCGACGCAGGCCACCTTCAGGCCCAGCTGGCCGGCGCGGATCGCGGCGTTATAGCCGCCAGGGCCTCCGCCGATGATGACGACGTCGTAGGCGGCGGTGGCTTCGGCCATGGTATCCTCTGGTCTTCTGGCGCGCGGGAAAAGGCGCGCGGACACTAGCGCCGACCCCGCACGGGTCAACCGCTGCCCGCCATATGGGGCCGCCTTTCGACCAATTGCAGAGGGTCGACCGACGAAAAAGGGCCAAGCGTCGCCGCCCAGCGCCTTCGATCATCATCAGACGGCGCGCTTACAGCTTGAAGCGCACGCCGACGAAGACGTTGTAGCCGAACTTCTCGTACTCGTAGGTCCGCTCCTTGACGCCGTAGTAGCGCACGCCCGCGCTGTCGGTCAGGTTCTTGGCTTCGCCGAACAACTCGATCCCGTTGCCGAAGTCGTAGCTGGCGGTGAAGTCCAGCTGGCCGCGTCCCTCGACCCACAGGTCCAGGCCCGGGCGGGTGGCGTCGATGGCTTCCAGGAACTCGCTGCGGTGGGTGTAGGAGACCCGGGCGCTCAGCCCCTCGCGCTCATAGAAGAGGGCGGCGTTGTAGGTGGTGTCCGACTGGCCCGGCAGGACGAAGGTGTTGCGGCCCGCATAGGAGGCGCGGCTCTTGATCTCGGCGTCGGTCAGGGTGAGGTTGGCGAAGACGCCAAAGCCCGAAGCCCAGCCGGGCAGGAAGCCGAAGGTCTGCTGCCAGTTCAGTTCGATCCCGGCCAGATGACCATCGGCGTTCTGGGCCTCGGTGACCTCGGCGAAGCCCGATGGCGCGGGCTGATAGGGCACGCCGGCGGTGACCAGGGTGAAGCGGTAGTCGGACAGGTCCTTGTAGAAGGCGTTGGCCGAGATCACGCCCAGCGGACGCAGATAGTACTCCAGACCCAGGTCGATATTGTTCGACAGGGTGGACTTCAGGTCCGGGTTGCCGCGCGAGACCGTGGTCTTGACCTTGGTGACGCCGTTCTCGTCGACGTTCTCGCTGGTCTCCAGCAGGCGCGGGACGATGTCGGTGTAGTCCGCGCGCGAGATGGCGCGGGTCAGGGCGAAACGGCCGATCAGGTTTTCGCTGAAGTTGTGGCGCAGCGTCAGGTTGGGGAAGACGTCGGTCTGGTCGCGGCTGACGGTGACGGGGGTCAGGACGCTGGCTGCGTTCACGCTAGTCGCGGAGCCTTCGAAGTCGGTCTTTTCGACGCGCAGGCCGATAAGGACATTGGTCGCGCCCACATCGAACCGGGCCTGGCCGTAACCGGCGAGAATGTCTTCGTTGGCGCTGTAGTCCGCCGTGATCGATTGCGGCGTGCGGCGTGACGCCGCGGTCGTGGACGTGGCGCGGATGCCGTCGAGATAGTCGGTTGCAAGACCGTGATCGAACTTCACGCCCAAATTGTAGTCGTAGTTCTGCGACGGACGGTCGCTTAGCAAGCCCGCCAATGCGCCAGGGTTCACCGGGGCGGTTTGCGTGCGGTCGCGGAAACGCTCTTCGTCGGCGCTGACGTCGCGCGTGCTGTATTTGGCGCCGAACTTCAGCGTCACTTCACGGCCGCCGATGACGGTCGGCAGTTCGTAATTCGTCTTGAAGGACACGTCTTCCTGCTCGGTCGTGTTCGAGCGGAAGGTGTTCTCTCGGAATGAGAAGTTGGATGGAGTCGAATAATAGGTCCCTGCGAACGGCGAATAGGTCGGAGCGTAGTGGTTCGTCGTATCGTAGGTCAGCGTCTGCGTACCCGAGCGATACACCAGCTCGTCGCGGTGCGGATAGGTCTGCTCGCTCCTGGCCCAGGCCAGGGTCGCGTCCCAGACGGCGCCATTACCGAAGGTGTATTCGCCGCCCAGGTTCAGGGTGGTGATCTGGTTGTTCTGCTCGCGGTGACGCAGGGCCTTATAGAGGCGCGCGCCGGTGAACTCGCCCGCCTGATCGGTCAGCCCCGCCTTGGGCTTGCCGTCCGAATAGGTGAAGCGCAGGGTATTGCGGTATTCGTCGTCGTTGAACTCGGCGAAGGAGCCACGCAGCCAGGCGCGCAGCTGATCGCTGGGCCGCCATTCGAGAGCGCCGGTCACCGCCTTGCGCGTGCGCTTGGTCTCATAGTCCTTGAACAGGGTTTCTTCGAGATAGTAGCGGCCGAAGGTGGCCGCGACAGCAGGGTCCGCGCCCAGGGTCCAGGCGTTCTCGACGTTGTCGGGACGGCGGTTGGTCTCTGAATAGCTGACCGACACCAGGGCGCCGAAGGTCTCGTTCGTACCGAAGACGTTGGACGCCGTGGCGCCCGCGCGGGTGTCGGAGCCGCCGTAGTCATTATAGCTGCCGCCCGCATAGCCGCTGAGGGCCAGACGGCGCTTGTCGAAGGGCGAGCGGGTCTTGATGTCCACGGCCCCGGCGATGGAGTCCGCGTCCTGGCTGGGGCGCAGGGTTTTGGAGACCTCGACGGTCGAACGATGTCCGAAGGCAGGGTGTCCAGATCGACCGCGCGGGTCGAGGCCGAGACGGCGGGAATGGCCACCCCGTCGACCGAGACGGCGGTGAAGGTCGAGGGCGCGCCGCGCACATTGATGTAGCGACCCTCGCCCTGGTCGCGCTGGATGGCGATGCCCTGAACGCGCTGCAGGGATTCCGCCACGTTCGGGTCGGGGTAGCGGCCGATGGCGTCGGCCGACAGGATGTTGACGGTGCCGTCGGCGTTCTTCTGCTGGTTCAACGAACGGGCCACGCCGTCGGTGATCACGCCGGTGACGATCACGTCCGCCACGTCGGTCGCCGAGGTGGAACCCAGGACGATGGCCACGTTCGCGTTTTCGCCGCGCGTGGTGACGACCGTCTGGCTGGCCGAGGGCAGCCCGAGGTAGCGCACGTCCAGAACCATCTGGCCCGCCGCGGTCGGCAGGGTGAACTCGCCCTGGGTGTTGGTCACGACCCGCTGGCCCGACCCGCGCACCACGACCTCGGCGCCGGGCAGGGGCGCGCCCGAGGCGTTGGTGACCCGGCCATAGATCACGTCGCCCGCGACGGCCGCGGCGGAAGCAACCACGGCGTCAGCGGTCTCAGCATGGGCGACGGCGGCCATCGGCGCCAGGATCATCGGCGCCATCAACATGGGCTTGAGCGCGGCGCTCATCAGCAGGTTCGGTTTCATCTCTTGTCCCCCTCGGCCCGCGACGTTTCGCTTTGGCCGATGAGGGCGGCGCTTAACCTTTGGCGACGACGCGAAAGCGACGTTTCCGAGACGCCCGTTTCGCGGTTTTCCGACAGCGGCATGACGGTTGATCCCTTGTCGGATCATCGGTCATCGAACGGACGCCGAACCGTTACGACGTCGCCGTTGACCAAGCCGTCGCCGCGGCGAAAGGACGCCCGCACACCGTTCCGGACCCCGCCATGCGCCGCCCTCGTCTTCGCCTGCCGACCGCCTGCGCCCTATTGTCGCTTCTGACCGGTTGCGCCGGGCACGAGGTCGATTTCCAGGGTGAAGGCGCCGGCGTCGTCGGCCCCTGCGCTCAGGTCCAAGCCGTGCTGGAGACCCCGCCCGTCGGCGCCTCCGGCCAGGACGCCGCAGACGACCCGGCCGTCTGGGCCAGCGCCACGCCCGTCATGGTGATGGGCCAGGCCACGCCCGGCTTCGTCGCCGGTGCCGACAAGAAGTCGGGCCTGTATATCTACGGCTTCGACGGCCGCATTCTCCAGTTCCTGCCCGAGGGACTGCTGAACAATGTCGATGCGGTCGAGGGCCTGTCCATCGATGGCCGCCCGCAGTTGGTGCTGGGCGCCAGCGACCGCACGCCGGGCAGGACGGGCATTTCACTCCATGTCTTCGACCCGGCCGGCCCTCGTCAGAACGGCGTGCGCTATTGGGGCCATGTCGCGACCGACGTGATCGAACCCTACGGCTTCTGCTTCGCCCGTCGCGGCCCGGAGGTTCACGCCATTCTGGTCGGGCACGAAGGTGAACTGCGCCAGTTCGTCCTGGGCGCCGACGCCGCCGGCCGCCCGACCGCCCGCCTGGTCCGCACCGCAGAGATCGGCTCCATCTCAGAAGGCTGCGCCGCCGACGAGGCGAGCGACGCCCTCTATATCAACGAGGAAAACGTCGGCCTGTGGCGCTATGGCCTGGACCCGGCGTCCGGCGCGGCCCGCACCCTGATCCGGCCCATCGCCAAGGACATTCTGGTCGCCGACGCCGAAGGCCTGACCGCCATAACCGACGCCTCGGGCCGCTATCTGATCGCTTCCAGCCAGGGCGATTCCACCTTCCCCGTCTGGCGCATCGACGGCGCGGCGCCGCAATACAAGGGCCGCTTCAAGATCGTGAACGGCGTAGTGGACGGCGTCACCGGCACGGACGGCCTGGCGGCCGCCAGCGGTCAAGTCGGCCCCTTCCCCGATGGCGTCGTCGTCATCCAGGACGACGTCAACGACGGCGGCGCCCAGAACTTCAAATACGTCGATTGGCGCGATGTGCGTCGAGCGTTGGGGCTGTAGCCTCCGCCATCCTCGTGCGAGGTTCGCCAAGACCGGCATCCCTTACACTCTAGATCTGAATCCGGAAGTCGGTGTCGGGGTCCGCAGCTTGTTTCCCCAGCAAGGGATTCAGCGGTTTGGCTAGGTTCAATCGACATTCAGTCGGTCGAATTATCAGATCGTCATTCCGGGGCTGAGCGAAGCGAAGAACCCGAAACCCAGGGCTGCGGTCGCGCTGCTGAACGCATCCGACGCCGGATGCGCGCCCTCCGGGTTCCGGGTTCGTCCTTGGATACCCCGGGATGACGATTTTAAGTTGAATGTCGATTAGCCTTAGTCGCTCTGCAAGCCGATCGAAGCTATGCTGACGCGAAACCTAGGAGGGTGCGCGTCATGATGGAACTACTGCTTGCGATGGCCCTCGCAGGGCAGCAACCCGAGCGGACCCTGCCCTTGGCGGAGGTCAAACAAGCCGATCCTCTAGTCCTGGCGCCGAAGGTGCTGCCAGTTGAGACGGCGGAGCGCATCACCGGCGGCTGGGTGCGACGCTACTGGATGCCGGGGCAGGTCTACCGGGCGCTCTTTTGGGAACAGTCCCAGCCCGAACGAGACGGAATCTGCGCCCGGCGGGTGCATGTGGTCTCGGCCGGCAATCCAAGCGCGCCCGGCAATCTAGACGACCCGGAGATGGTGTTGACGGTCAGCGATCTGGGCTCGGGGATGCAGTATGGGCCGTCTCATCCCGAGCCGGCGACTGAGACGCGGTGCGCCGAGTTGACCGGCTATATCGGGGGGTCCGAGGGGCAGGTGGACGGCCAGCTGAAAACACTCACCCGGCTGACCGAGGCGATGCGGTTGGCGGCTGGGACAGATGATCTGCCGTTCGCCCTCGAGTGTGATCCGCAAGAGTCGGCCACGGCCTGTAATGATCCCAGGCGAGCCTTGGCGGAGTTGCCCTTGGACAAGCTGCTGAGCGTTCGGCCAAGCCGTCACTTGCCGCCGCGCAACGCCTCGACCCCGCCGGGACCGAGGCTTTTCGTGCAGACGGGCGCGCCCCGGAACTGGAACGCCGCCGAGGTCGAGTTCGACACATCGGGACCCGGCGCAAGATCTTGGATCGTGACCCTGACCGGCGACGAGCAGGTCGAAACCGTGCGGCTTCGGTCGGCGATGATAATTCGTCACTGACTCTGTCGTTCGCCACTTTTGGGCGCGGTCCAGAATGTCAGCCGGCGAAAAGGTTCGCTCCCGCCGCCTAGAAAACAGTCGGAAAGTCCGCATTCAGGCGCAATACGGCTGAATGCCTGTCTTTCAGGTCAAGCCCGCGGTTGGCGATCCCCTACTGATCCTCGTCGAACTTGCGCGCGACCAGATCGGTCAGGGCCTCCATCGCCTCTTCGGCGTCCGGGCCTTCGGCGGAGACGTCGATGCTGCAGCCGATGCCGGCGCCCAGCATCAAGAGGCCCATGATGGAGCGGGCGTCGACCGTCACCCCGTCGCGGGTGACGTGGATCTCGCTTTCGAAACTGGAGGCCAGTTTGACGAACTTGGCCGAGGCGCGGGCGTGCAGGCCGCGCGTATTGCAGATGTTCAGGGTCGCCGCGACGGTCATTTCTCGCCCGCCAGCACCCAGGAGGCGACCGAGATGTATTTGCGCCCGGCGTCCTGCGCATGGGCTACGCAGGCTTCCAGCGTCTCGCGCCCGCGCACGCTGGCCAGCTTGATCAGCATGGGCAGGTTCAGGCCGGCGATGACCTCGGCGTGGGTCTGCTCCATCACCGAGATGGCCAGATTGGAGGGCGTGCCGCCGAACATGTCGGTCAACAATATGACGCCGTCGCCGTCGTCCACGGCCGCCGCCGCATCGACGATGTCGCGACGCCGACGCTCCATGTCGTCTTCGGGACCGATGCAGATGGCCGCGACGCCGCGCTGCGGGCCGACCACATGCTCCATCGCCGACAGAAATTCTGACGCCAGCCCGCCGTGGGTGACGATGACCAGACCGATCATGAGGACTTCACTCGCATCCCGCCCCGAACCGTCCCGAACGTTCCCCCGCCCGGCGAGGAGGCCGGACGCCGTCCTTTCCTGGACCGCAAGGGGGGTGTCATAGACCTGTCTTTCGGCGTTTC
Source organism: Brevundimonas sp. EYE_349 (assembly GCF_023147505.1). Taxonomy (GTDB): domain Bacteria; phylum Pseudomonadota; class Alphaproteobacteria; order Caulobacterales; family Caulobacteraceae; genus Brevundimonas. The sequence goes on from NZ_JAHXPB010000005.1 coordinate 114,250, forward strand.
AAAGCGTCTCCAACACCGCTGCGACCACATCGACGGCCGAAGCGGGGCGCGGGTCCAGCGTCAGGAAGGGCAGGTCCACCCCGCAGAACGCCCGCGATTGCGCCTCGGGCAGCCGTTCGACCGGTTCGTGCGTGCAGACGACGGCCAGCGCCGCTCTGACCAGCGGCCGTGTCGCGGCGGTCACGATTCCCAGGCCCCGAACCTCGATTCGCCCCGCTATGGCGACTGGCGCGCGGGCGTAGAGCGCGCCGTTCGACGCCCAGACATGGGTGTAGTCGTCGCTGACCAGCCGCCCGCCGCGCCCGATCAGCCTTAGGCCCAGGTCGCTTTTACCCGCGCCCGATGCGCCCAGGATCATCACCCCGCGCCAGCCGCCCCCCTGGCGCACGGCGACCGTGGTGGCGTGGATCGGGGCGGCGGGCGTCATGCCCGGCGGCCGACCGCGGGGAACAGGATTTCGAACCGGGCGCCGACAACCTGACCGTCCTGCATCTGGTTCTCGGCGTGGACGCGGCCGCCGTGCGCCTCGACGATCTGGCGCACGATGGACAGGCCGAGGCCCGAGTTGGAGCCGAACTTCGCCCCTTGCGGCCGCGAGGTGTAGAAGCGTTCGAACACCGTCTCCAGGTTCTCGGGCGGGATGCCCGGCCCCTGGTCCTCGACCCGCACGCGGACCGGCAGGTCGTCGGTCGTCTCTTCCAGACTGACGCGGACCGCCCCGCCCGAAGGGCTGAAGGAGCGGGCGTTGTCGATCAGGTTGCGGAACACCTGGCCCAGCGGCCCGTCGCGGCCCATGACGCGCAGCGGCGTCTCGGGCGCCTGGAACAGCACCGGGATGTCGCCGGGCTTGGCCGTGGTGTCATAGACGCCCGCGATGTCGGTCAGCAGTTGGTTCAGCGTGATCGGGCGGGGCCGGTCGCGCGACAGTTCCGCATCCAGGCGCGAGGCGTTGGAGATGTCTGTGATCAGCCGGTCCAGGCGCCGCACGTCCTGTTGCAACAGGGCTGTCAGCTTCTCGCGGTGGGCGTCGGTCCTGACCAGCGGCAGAGTCTCCAGCGCCGAGCGGATCGAGGTCAGGGGGTTCTTGATCTCGTGCGAGACGTCGGCGGCGAACCGTTCGATGGCGTCCATGCGGGTGGACAGGGTGTCGGTCATGGATTCCAGCGACCGGGCCAGATCGCCGATCTCGTCCTTGCGATCCTCCAGATCGGGCAGGGAGATGGCGCGCGCGCGTTGCAGCTTGACCTGATCCGCCGCCGCCGACAGCCGCATGATGGGCCGCGCCACGAACAGATGCAGCACCAGCGAGGCCACCAGATTGACCCCCAGCGCCACCAGGGCGAACGGCACCAGGGCGCGGCGCTGGGCGCTCAGAATCTCGTCCACGTCGCCGGATTCGACCGTCAGCACCCCCAGCACCTGACGCACATGCCGCACCGGGATGGAGACGGACACCACCCGGTCGCCGGATTCGTTGCGTCGCAGCGTCGCCTGGGGCGCGCCCTCCAGCGCGGCGTTGACCTCGGCGGCCAGCTCGCCGTCGGCCCGCGCGATCCGGCGCTCAGACACCAGCTTGGCCGCGGCCCCGTCGTCGGTCGGCGACCCGGCCGAATGGGCGTCCGGCAGGGGGCGTCCGCCGATGGCCTCGGTCACCTGATAGCTGTCCACCAGCAACAGGCCGTTGATGTCGTACAGCCGCACGCGCTGCCCCGCCGGGATGAACCGGTCAGTCAGCCACAGGGAGGCGCGGATGGGGTCCAGTTCGGGCGTCGGCTCGCCCCGCGTCACGCCCTCCTCGCGCAGCACATTGGCCAGCAGTTCCGCCTGGACGGTCAGAGATTCCTGACGCGCGCCGACCAGCCCCTTGCTCCATTCGTTCAGCAGCAGGGCGCCGCCGAACAGGATCAGCAGGCTGAGCAGATTGAGCGCCAGGATGAAGCCGCCTAGCCGCGATCCGCCGAAGCGGAACAACGGCCGGCGCACGCGCTCCTCGTCGGGCTCTCGCCCGTCGGGACGATCAGCTCTCGCGGTAGCGGTAGCCGACGCCATACAGGGTCTCGATCGCGTCGAACTCGTTATCTACGGCGCGGAACTTCTTGCGCATCCGCTTCACGTGGCTGTCGATGGTGCGGTCGTCGACATAGACCTGGTCGTCGTAGGCGGCGTCCATCAGGTTGTCGCGGCTCTTCACGAAGCCGGGCCGCTGGGCCAGGGCCTGCAGCAGCAGGAACTCGGTCACGGTCAGCTTGACCGGCTTGCCGTCCCAGGTCGATTCGTGGCGCGCCGGGTCCATCGACAGCTTGCCGCGCTTGATCGCCCGGCCCGAAATCTCTGCGACGGCTTCCGGCTCACCGCCGTCGGCGCCGGTGCGGCGCAACAGCGCCTTGACCCGTTCGATCAGCAGACGCTGGCTGAAGGGTTTGTGGATATAGTCGTCGGCGCCCAGGTTGAAGCCCAGGATCTCGTCGATCTCCTCGTCCTTGGACGTCAGCATGATGACCGGGATCTGCGAGGTCTGGCGCAGGCGACGCAGCACCTCCATCCCGTCCATGCGCGGCATCTTCACGTCGAGGATGGCCAGGTCGGGCGGCGTGGATTCCAGCGCGGCCAGGCCAGAGGCCCCGTCATGATAGGCGGTGATCTTGTGGCCATGGCTTTCCAGCGCCAACGACACGGACGCCACGATGTTCTCGTCGTCGTCGACCAGGGTGATGTTCGCCAAGGGTGTCTTCTCCTGAACTTTGCGGTCCCGCGAGCAGGAACGCGCTTCAAGCGTAACCGTTCGATCACGGTCACATTAGGGCTATGACGCCCCGACCCGAAGGGAATTCGCTCAGAACGCCCTCGCGCAAGTCCTGGCCAAGATGGTTGGTTCCGCTGGCGATTTCAACGCGGCGGCGCCCCGGACGGGGCAGGGAGGGTATTCGGCGGCGAAAACCTCGCTTTAAAGTCTTCGGGTCAAAGGATCGCCGCATGGCCGGTCCGATCCACTACGAAGTCTATGTCCGCAAGACCGCGCCCGCGGCCTGGACCCTGCTGATCGCCACCGAGAACCGCAAACAGGCCATCGAGGCGGCCGAGGACCAGTTGCGGGACCGATTCGCCGTCGCGTCGCGCGTCACCAAGGAGACGCTGGACCCCGAGACGATGGAGTTCGCCTCCGTCACCATACTGACGCTGGGCGCGCCCGAGCCGCTCAGGAAGAAGGCGGCAAATGCGACCCACCGCCCGGCCTGCTCCAGCCCGGCGGAACTCTATTCGCCCCACGCCCGGGCCGTGATCGGGCGCGTGCTGGAAGACTGGTTGCGGCGCGAGGGCGTGACGGCCTTCGAACTGCTGCACCGCCCCGATGCGGCCGAGCGGCTGGAGGCGGCGGGGATCGAGCTTCAGCACGCCATTCAGAAGGTCGCCGTCCCCGAAAGCCAGTCGACCGGCCAGGACGTCCACACCGTCGTCCGCCATTATCAGAAGCTGACCGAACTGACGATCGCGCGGCTGCGCAAGGCCGGACGCGACGGCCTGTTCCCGGCCCTTCAGGACACCTCCATCGCCGACCTGGCCCATCGGTTCAGCGGCGCGCCGGACCGGGCTTTGCGCATGGGCGGAGTAGTCGCCGGCGCCCTGGCCGAACACAGCGGCGCGCGGGCGCGGCTGTCGGCCCTGATGGATCTGATGGACGCCGCCCCGACGGACGGCCCGCCGCGCGCCCTGATCGTGGTGGCGGTCGAGCAGATCGTCGCCGAGATGCTGGCTCTGCGCCAGAACCTGAACGCGGTGCTGGGCCCGGCCCTGGATCAGGGCGCCAGTCTAGCCGCCATCGTGCGGATGGTGGCGCCGGACGAGATGGACGGCCTGCTGAAGCTGGACCCGCGCCTGGACCTGATGATGCCCGCCATCGACGGGCCCGCTGCGCGACTGGGTGTCCATTTGGCCGCCGGGGAGTTTCCACTGCTGGCGGCGGCTCTGGCCCGGATGGTGACGGGCGAACTGACCAGCCCGCGCCGGCTGCGTCCCAACGATCCGGTCGGCGAGATCGACATCCTGCGCCTGCTGGCCATGGCCCTGACCGCCGCGGCCGGTCGGCTGCTGACGCTGGAGGAGGTGCAGACCGCCTTCGTGGAGCGCTCCAAAAGCCTGGTCACGGCCGATTTCGTCGCCGCCTATGTCGCCGGCTGCCAAAGCGTGCTGGCCGAGGCCGCATACCTGACGCGCCTGTGCGAGAATGTGACCGGCGGGGCCAACAAGCGCGCGGCGGCCCGCTGGCTGGGCGCCTGCATCGGCGCGCTGCGCTTCGAGACCGAGATGCGTCAGGCCGCGCCCGGGGGGCCCAGCCCGTCGCAGAAGCTGGCCATACTGGCGCGGCTGCAACGGGCGGTGCGGGCCGCCAACCTGGGCGAACACGACGAGAAGCAGATTTCGGACGTCATCGGCGCGGTCGGCGCCCGTCTGGAGGCCGACGCCGGCCTGGTCGCCCAGATCGCGCGCGCACCCGCCCCTGCGCCGAAAAAGCTGGCCGCCCTGCTGAAACTGGCCGCCGGGGAGGCCGGACCGCTGGGGCCGTCGGCCGAACGCGCCCGCGCCGAAGCCGTCCGCCTGCTACGCGCGCCCGAAACCCGCACCGCCCTGTCCGCCGCGCCCGACAGCGTCGCGGCGCTTCGCGGCCTGATGCAGGCGGCGGGCCTGGCGGCGTAAGCCCCAGACGCCGAACCCGTTTAACCGACGTTTGCGATCGCGCCCTGAAAGACAGGGCTGCGGAGCGGCCTAATGATTGGCCGGCGCCGGGCTGGTGGCGGCGGGCGGCGCGGCCGGCGTGGCCTGGGTCGCAGCGGGCGCGCCATCGGCCGGCGTCGCGCCGGTCGGCTCGCTCGCGGCGGCGCCTTCGGTCACGGGCGCTTCGGCGCCGGCGGCGGGCGCGGCGGCGCCCGGCTGACGCGAGGGATCGGGCGCGGGAATGGCGAAGCCGCCGGACCCTTGGGTCCGCAGCCAGGCGATCAGATTGATGCGCGTCTGGGTGTCGCGGATGCCGGCGAAGGACATCTTGGTGCCCGGCACGTATTTGGCCGGGGCGGTGATGAAGCTGTTGATCTGGTCATAGCCCCAGGTCGGCGCCTCGGCCTTGTGCTTGGTCATGGCGTCGGAATAGGCGAAGCCCGCGCGGTGCTCGACCGGACCGCCGACCACGCCCCACAGGTTGGGACCAATCTTGTCGGCGCCGCCCTGGTGCGCGTCGTGACAGGCCTGGCAGCGCGCGAAGGCGGCCTCGCCGGCGGCGAGATCGGCGGCCGGCAGAACCGTGCCCCAGTCCGGGGCCAGCTCGGGCGCTTCACCGCCTGCGGCCTCTTCCGGCGCATCGACGAAATAGCCCATCTTTTCCGGTGGCGCGGAATGATAGACCAGGCCCGATGCCTGCTGGACCACCAGGATGACGAAGGCCATCCCCAGGGCCGCGCCGAAAATCTTGTTCCACTTCAGATCGCCGCTCATGCGCCCCGTCGCTCCCCTCTGCCGCTTCCAGGCCGTTGAACCGCCCGGTCATAGTCTTGCCTTGGGCTGTCTGGCACGCTAGCGCGACCTTCGCAACCGGCCCGGCAAGCGCCGGCCCCGCAAGGCGTCAGGGAAGCCCATGAATCCTTTGATAATGATACCCGCTCGCATGGCGGCGACCCGGTTGCCGAACAAGCCGCTGTCCCTGATCGGCGGCGTCCCCATGATCGTGCGCGCCTATCGCCAGGCCGAGGCCTCGGGCCTGCCGGTCGTGGTCGCGGCCGGCGATCCCGAGATCGTCGAGGCGATCGAGGCCGAGGGCGGGCGCGCCATCCTGACGGACCCGGCCCTGCCCAGCGGGTCGGACCGCATCCGCGCCGCGGTGGACGCCATCGACCCCGAAGGCGATTTCGACGCGGTGATCAACGTCCAGGGCGACATGCCCTTCGCCAGCCCCGGCCTGGCCACGGCCTGCGCGGCCATCCTGCACGGCGAGCCGGCCTGCGACATCGCCACCCTGGTCGCCGCCGAAGCCGAGGCGTCCGACAGAACCAACCCCGACGTGGTCAAGGCGGTGCTGGCCCTGGGCGAGGGCGAGCGCCAAGGCCGCGCCCTGTATTTCACCCGCTCCACCCTGTATGGCGACGCGCCGGTGTGGCGTCACATCGGCGTCTATGGCTATCGCCGCGAGGCCCTGAACCGCTTCTGCGCCGCGCCCCCGTCGCCGCTGGAGAAGCGCGAAAAGCTGGAGCAGTTGCGCGCCCTGGAGATGGGGATGCAGATCTGGGCCGCCGTCATCGACGAAGCCCCCTTGTCGGTCGACAATCCGGCGGACCTGGAGGCGGCGCGGGCGTTGGCGTGATCACGCTCGTTGGACTCTGAAAAAACAGTCCAGCGAGTCCAATTTCAGCTTTAGGCCATTGTTATTCCTAGCGAATCTTCGCCAATCGACTTGGACTGCCCAAGGCGGCGCTCCTGGTGCGCCACGACGATGTCAAAGACCCGGCGGCGGTTATAGGCCGGATCGAACCCCTGTATGGCAAAGGGTCGATCCGACGACTCATGCCTTTGAAACGGCGTGGGTTCGTGGTCGAAATTAGGATGGGTGACAGTGTTTCTCCCTCCCCCTGCGGGGAGGGGAGAAGACCGAAGCCTATTTTTCCTCGACCCAGGCCTGGATCAGGCTGTGGGCGATGGCGAACGGGGGCGGCGCGCTGATGGTCGGATGGTCGCCGGCCAGCACCGCCCGGGCCTCGGCGCGCGTCAGCCAGGCCACTGATTCCAGCTCGGTCTGGTCGGGCCGGGCCTGATCGTCGGACACCTTGGGCTATCAGACCGATCATCAGCTGGGACGGAAATGGCCAGGGCTGGCTGGAGTGGTAGGTCGCCGAGACCACGGTCAGTCCCGCCTCCTCCTTCACCTCTCGGGCGCAGGCCTCCTCGATCGATTCGCCCGGCTCCAGAAAGCCGGCCAGCGCCGACATCCGCCCCGGCGCCCATGCCGCCTGACGCCCCAAAAGGCAGATCGGCTCGGCCCCGCCGGTGTAGATCGGCAGCATGATGGTGACGGGATCGACGCGGGGGAAATGCTCGGTCCCGCAGGCCGGGCAGCGCCGCTTCCAGCCGCCCGAAGCCGTCTCGCACAGGGCGCCGCAGTTGGCGCAGAAACCGTGTTTGCGCCGCCAGTCGAACAGGCTTTTCGCCCCTCCCGCCATGGCCGCATCCGCCGTCGGCAACAGGGCCGCGGCCGCGCGCATGTCGTGAAACACGCCTAGGCCGCCGACCGGCCCGTTGGCGGGGTCGATGGAGCCCTCGAACTCGATGGCGAAGACCGGCTCGTCCTTCCACAGGCCCAGAAAGGCCTCGCGGTCGCGCACCAGGGTCCGCGCGTGTTTCATCGACAGCCAGACCAGACGCGGGCCCTGATCCGTCTCCTCGATCAGCGGCCGTCCCTCCCACAGCACCAGGGCCTGGGCGTAGGGCTTGTCCGCCTGTTCGGCCAGCCAGTCGGGGTCGTTCCTGAGATCGCCGGCCCGGTCGAGCGGATTGCCGGCGAAGATGTTCTGATGCGCCATGCGTCCTTGTAGCTCTTGATTCCAACCGTCGCACCCGTCATATCCCCAATCGGAGATCGCGGGCGAAGGCTTCGCCAATCTGGTCAGGGCCGGAAGGCAGCAGCCACAACGAATTCCCCTTCGGGTCGCGGTCTCCACCCTTTCATTCTTTTTCGCGCTAACGCTCGCGACGCGGTCGCTCGCTGCTTGAGCGCGTTTTTGCGCGAACGCTCGCCGCGCGGCGGCTCGCTGCTCCGCCATCTCGGTCATTGTCGGAGACGGCTGACTATGAGACGGTCGTTATATGAAGTGGCTGTGGCTCATTCTGATGCTGCCCTTGTGCGCCTGTGGATCAGGGCCGATCGAGCCGCGCCCGCTGCTGACTGAGATTCGCATGCCCCCTGGGATGGGGCGCGACTTCGGCGTTTCGCCGTCCGACGCGGCCGAAATTGGACTTCATGCCGATGGAACGGTTGAAGTCTCCACCTGGTCTGGCGGGCGAGCGCGCCTCGATTCAAAGATCGAGATTGGCCGAAGCCTTTATGCCCTCGGCGTTGACGTCAAACATCCGATCTATGTGCGGGCGGACAAGGTCGCGCGTTATCGGGACGTTGAAATGATCATGCGGGATCTGTCCATGCGAGGGTATACGATTAAGGAACGCGCCAATCTAGGTTCTGCCTGATCGACGCAGATCGGCTTCATTTTTTTAATGAGCGGCCGGCTTCGCCCCGCCCCCTTGCCGCTGTAAGACCTCATCCATGACGGACAGCGACACCAACATGGACGGCCCCCCCTGGGAAGAGGACGAGGTCGTGGAGCGCGACGAGAACACTGACGACATGTTCGGCGCGCCCGCCGGGGCGGCTGAGCCGGTCGCTGCGGCCGCCAAGCCTGTCGCGGCCACGCCGGCTCCGTCCGAGGTCGAGGCCCATGTCGACGACGGCGCCGCCTACCAGGTGCTGGCGCGCAAATACCGGCCGCGCACCTTCGAGGATCTGATCGGGCAGGAGGCGATGGTCAGGACGCTGACCAACGCCTTCGCCACCGGGCGGATCGCGCACGCCTTCATGCTGACCGGGGTGCGGGGGGTCGGCAAGACGACGACCGCGCGTCTGTTGGCCCGCGCCCTGAACAACGAAACCGACGTCATCGACAAGCCGTCGCTGGCCCTGACCGCCCACGGCCGGCACGACGCAGCCATCATGGCCGGCCAGCACATGGACGTGCTGGAGATGGACGCCGCGTCGCACACCGGCGTCAACGACATCCGCGACATCCTGGAAAGCGTCCGCTATGCGCCGGTCGAGGCGCGCTACAAGGTCTATGTGCTGGACGAGGTGCATATGCTGTCGACGCAGGCGTTCAACGCCCTGCTGAAGACGCTGGAGGAGCCGCCGCCCCACGCCAAATTCATCTTCGCCACCACCGAGATCCGCAAGGTGCCGGTGACGATCCTGAGCCGGTGCCAGCGGTTCGACCTGCGCCGGGTCGAGCCGGAAATCCTGGTCGAACATCTGGGCCGGATCGCGCACCGCGAAGGCATGAAGATCGAACAGGACGCCCTGGCCCTGATCTCGCGCGCAGCGGAAGGCTCGGTGCGAGACGGCCTGTCGCTGCTGGATCAGGCGCTGGTTCAGGCCGAGCGCGGGCAGATGGTCAAGACCGACACGGTGCGCGACATGCTGGGTCTGGCGGACCGGACCCAGACCATCGCCCTGTTCGAAAGCGTCATGGCCGGCCGCACGCCCGAGGCGCTGGAGAATTTCCGTACGCTTTACGGATTCGGCGCCGATCCGGTGCAGGTGACCAATGACCTCTTGGAGCATTGCCACGCGGCCTCGGTCGCCAAGATGCTGGGCCCGAATGCGACGCGCCTGCCCAATGATCAGGCGCAGAAACTGACGGCCCTGGGCGCGGCCATTCCGGCGGCGACCCTGTCTCGCACCTGGCAGATGCTGCTCAAGGCGCTGGATGAAGTGCGGCGCGCGCCCAATCCGGCCGATGCGGTGGAAATGGCCATCGTGCGCCTGGCCTACGCCGCCGATCTGCCCGGACCGGAAGAGGCGCTGAAGCGGTTGCAGTCCGGCGAACCGATGGGCGGCGGGGCTGGCCCGCGCGGCGGCGGTGGAGGCGGCGGCGGCGGAAGCTCGGCGCAGCTGGCGGCGCGGCCGGTCATGGCCCCGGCCCTGCCCGACCCGCAAAGCTTCGAACAGGTCGTGGCCCTGATCGGACAAAAGCGCGAGGTCGGGCTGCAGATGGACGTGGAGCGGTTCGTCAAGCCGGTCTCGTTCAAGCCAGGCGCCATCGTCTATGAAAGCGTTCAGGGGGCGCCGGTGGAGCTGGCGCGCAAGCTGTCGGCGCGCCTGCGTGAATGGACCGGCCGCACCTGGCTGATCGCCGCCAACGGCCAGGGCGGCGGCGAAACCCTAATTGAACAACAGAAGAAGGCCCGCATCGCCGAACGCGCCGAGGTCGAGGCCAATCCCTTCGTCCAGGCCGTCCTGCTGGCCTTTCCCGGCGCCAAGCTGGGCGAGATCCGCACCATCGCCCCCACCGTCGTCACGCCGGAAATCCCCGATGCGGCCGAGGACGACGACGAGGACTGAGGTCGTTTCGGTCAAGTCGATAGCCGGTCCATAGTCGTCATTCCGGGGCGTCCGAAGGACGAACCCGGAACCCAGGAGGCTTCATCGAGCGTCGAGGGTTCCAACAGCCCGCGTGTGGCCCTGGCTTCCGGGTTCTTCGCGACGCTTAGCCCCGGAATGACGCTGGGAGAATAATCAGCCGATGGGGACCCGCCCCTACCGCGGCGCGCGCTTGGCCAGTATGCGTTGCAGGGTGCGGCGGTGCATGCCCAGACGGCGCGCGGTTTCCGAGACGTTGTGGTCGCACAACTCATATACGCGCTGGATATGCTCCCAGCGGACGCGGTCAGCGCTCATGGGGTTTTCGGGCGGTTCGGGCGCCTCGCCGGTGGCCAGCAGGGCCTTGACCACGTCGTCGGCGTCGGCGGGCTTGGACAGATAGTCGACGGCGCCGGCCTTAACCGCCGCGACCGCCGTGGCGATGGCGCCATAGCCCGTCAACATGACGATGCGGGCGTCCTGACGCTTTTCGCGCACCGCCTCGACGATCTTCAGCCCGTTGCCGTCCTCCAGCCGCATGTCCAGAACGGCGAAGGCGGGGGCCTTGTCGCGCAGGGCCTGGGTCGCCTCGGCGACGGATTCGGCGGTCGTCACCTGAAAGCCGCGCGCCTCCAGCGCCCGTCCCATGCGGGTCCGCAGGGCCTGGTCGTCGTCCAGCAGCAACAGGGACTTGTCGGGCAGGGCGGCGATGCGGGTTTCGAGTTCGGACATTGTCTTGGTTTCTCCTGCCCCTTCAAGTCGGGAGCGGTAGCGCGCGGGTCAAGGTCAAGGTTCCGCCTGCGACGCTTCGACCCAGCGGGGTCACGCCGCGACTTCCAGCGCGGGCCGGGCCCAGCGCACGGCGACACGCGCGCCGCGTGGGACCGCCTTGGCCTCGGGCGCGGCGTCCGGCTGGGGCAGGCCCTGGCCCACACTGACCGATCCGCCGGTGCGTTCCAGAAGCGTGCGAGCGATGAAGAAGCCCAGGCCCATGCCGCCCTGACTGGGGGCGATAGGGGCGTCGACGGCGTCTCGGCGTTTAGACGGCCGGGCGGCGGCGGCGATCTGGGCGGCCAAGGCCTGGCGCGCCTTGCCGTGGGGCCGGCTGGTCACATAGGGCTCGCCCAGGCGGGGCAGGATGTCGCCGGAGAAGCCCGGCCCGTCGTCCAGAATGTCGATCTCGATCCAGCCGGCGTCGACCACCGCCTGGACGCGCACGGTGGCGGCGGCGAAATCGGCGGCGTTCTCGACCAGGGTGGACAGGCCGTGGATCACCTCGGGCAGGCGGCGCACGCGCGGAGCGGGCTGGCCGGGCGGGGTCTTGACCAGGACGTCGAACGCCAGGTCGAAGCCCCGGTGCGGCTCCACCACCTCTTCCAGCAGGGCCTTGAGCGACACGTCGGCGTAGAGGGCGTCGTCACCCTCCGGCTGTTGCGACAGCTGGGTCAGTATGCCCCGGCAGCGTTCGGCCTGTTGCAGGATCAGGGCGGCGTCCTCGGCCGCGTCGCTGTCGGGGGCCGAGGCCCGCTGCAGCTCCTTGGCGACGACCTGGATTGTGGCCAGGGGCGTGCCCAGTTCATGCGCCGCCGCCGCCGCCAGACCGCCCAGCGCCGCCAGCCGCTGTTCGCGTTGCAGCACGTCCTGGGTCGTGGCCAGGGCCAGCTCCAGCTTTTCGGCGTCGGCCGCCACCCGCCAGGCGTAGCCGGCGGTGAAGACCACCCCCGTCACCAGGGCCATGGCCATGCCCAGTCGGTAGAGCAGCGGCAGGTGGAAATCCTCGTAGGGGCGCCACGGCAGCGGCTCGGACCAGAAGAACAGGATGCCGACCGCCACCAGGGCCAGCACGCCCAACACCAGAGCCTGACGCGCCGGCAGGGCCGCCGCCGCGATGGTCACCGGCGCGACAAGCAACAGGCAGAAGGGGTTCTCCAGCCCGCCGGTCAGGGCCAACAGCACGCCCAGCTGGAAGATGTCGAAGCCGAGGTGGATCGCCGTCTGGCGGCCGTCGGGCAGGCTGGCCTCCAGCCGCCGCACCCGCGCCATGGCGCCCAGGTTCACCGCCGCGCTGATGGCGATCACGATCAGGCAGGGCCACAGCGGCAGGGGGAAGTGCAGCACCTGATGCGCAGTCAGGATCGCCGCGCTCTGGCCCAGGATGGTCAGCCAGCGCAGCACGATCAGGGTTCTGAGCGAAAACCCCCGTCCCCGTCGCGGCGCGTCGCGCCAGCCGTCGAGGGGATCGGACGGCAGGGCATGGGGCGATGGCGCGCCCTGCGGCGCGATGCGGGCTTCTGTCGAGGTCACGCGACTTCTATAGACCGACCAGAACCATTTCGTGAGAGGTCGTCATGCCGCGTCGTTCCGTCCTGCTGTTCGCCGGCGCCTGCATCGCCGTGGCGGCGGCGCTGGCCATCATCACCGTGGTCGTGGTCAGCGGGCGCGGCGCGCCGGCGAACGGCGCGGAGACGACCTCGACCGGCCAGCCGCTGATCGGCGGCGACTTCCAGTTGGTCGACCAGGACGGCCGCACGGTCGACCAGACGATGCTGAACGGCAAATGGAGCCTGGTCTTCTTCGGCTTCACCTATTGCCCCGAGTTCTGCCCCACGACCCTGGCCGAACTGGCCGCCGTGCAGCAGCGGCTGGGCGACAAGGCCCAGAACCTGCAGATCGTCTTCGTCAGCATCGACCCCCAGCGCGACACGCCGCAGATGCTGAAAGACTATCTGTCGTCGGACGGCTTTCCCAAGGGGACCATCGGCCTGACCGGCACGCCCGAACAGGTGGCGACGGCGGCCAAGGCTTACCGCGCCTTCTATCAGAAGGTGGGCGAGGGCGAGACCTATACGATGAACCACTCCCTGACCGTCTATCTGATGGGGCCGGACGGCCGTTTCCGCACCGCCGTCGCCTATGGCATGGGGCCGGACAAGACGACCAAGATCATCGAGGACGCGATGGCGCGGGGGTGAGTTCTTCTCTGCTCGTCATCCTAGGCCTTGCGCTTGGGATGCATACGCCCGGTGTTTAGGTTTGGCGGCCGGCGCCTGTCGATCAACGGGCGCGTCCGACTCGATGAATCCTAGGCACAAGGCCTAGGATGACAGGTGTCGTGGAAGCGCATTCGACTAAGGGCTGTTCCGCAGCCTCATAATCCTTTTGCAGGGTGCGGCGTTATATGTTGCCCTGCACAAACGGCCCTCAGCCGTCACGGACCGTCATGCTCTACGCCTTTCACGAACTCGCCTATCAGTCGGCCCTGCCCTTCCGCATCGGGGCGCAGCTGGCCCGCAGCTTCTGGACCTCGCCGCTGAACCCGGCGGCCGACACCGCCGTCGGCCGAACCGCCTACGCCTCGGCCGAACTGTTCGAGAGCGTCACCCGGCGCTACGGCAAGCCGGCCTGGAAGCTGGAGACGCTGGAGATCGGCGGCAAGACCGTGCGAACCACCGAACAGGTGATCTGGCAGAGCCCTTGGTGCCGCCTGGTCCGGTTCGCGCGCAACATCGGCGACCTGAAGCGCGCCAAGAAGCCCGCCTCCGGTCCGGCCGTCCTGATCGTGGCCCCGCTGTCAGGTCACTACGCCACCCTGCTGCGCGGCACGGTCGAGGCCTTTCTGCAGGACCACGACGTCTATGTCACCGACTGGATCAACGCCCGTCAGGTGCCGATGCTGGAGGGACGGTTCGACTTCTTCGACTATATCGACCACATCCGACTGATGCTGGCCGAGATCGGGGGACGCGCCCACGTCGTCGGCGTCTGCCAGCCCGGGCCGCCGGTTCTGGCCGCCGGCGCGGTGATGGCCGAGGACGGCGACGAGAACCGGCCCCTGTCCATGACCTTCATGGGCTCGCCCATCGATGCGCGCCTGTCGCCGACCGTGACGAACCAGCTGGCGGAGGAAAAGCCCTTCACCTGGTTCAAGTCCAACATGATCCACACCGTGCCCCTGCCCTATGCGGGGTTCGGGCGGCGCGTCTATCCGGGGTTCGTCCAGCTCTACAGCTTCATGTCGATGAACGAGGATCGGCACCGCGACGCCCACTGGAGCTATTTCAACAGCCTGATCGCCGGGGACGGCGACGGGGTGGAGAAGCACGAGGAATTCTACGACGAATACCTGTCGGTGCTGGACCTGACCGAGGAGTTCTATCTGCAGACCATCGACATCGTCTTCCAGCAGCATCTGCTGGCGCGGGGCCTGCTGGAACATCGCGGGTGCAAGGTCGATCTGACCAAGATCACCGACATCGGCCTGATGACCGTCGAGGGCGAGAAGGACGACATCTCCGGCGTCGGCCAGACCCAGGCGGCCCACGGCCTGTGCCCCAATGTCCCCGAGGATCGGCGCGTCCTCTACGTCCAGCCGGGCGTCGGCCATTACGGCGTGTTCAACGGCCGTCGCTTCCGCGACGAAATCTATCCCCGCGTCCGCGATTTCATCGCCCAGAACGAGGCTGTCGGTGGCGTACCGCAACGGTCAGCGGCTGCCGCTTGACGAAGGCGGGGCCGGCGTCGGTCCCGTCCTGAGACTGTCGGTCAATCCGCGCGCCCGGCGCCTGTCGGTGCGGATCGACGCGCGGGCCGGCGAGGCGGTGGTGATCGCGCCCAGCGAGCGCGGCCTGACCCAGGCCGTCGCCTTCGCCCGGACCAAGGCCGTCTGGATCAGCGAACGGCTGGCGGTGCGGCCCAAGGGCCGGCCGCTGGAACCGGGCCAGGTCATTTCCCTGCGCGGTCGCCCCGTGCGCTTGGAGGCGGCGCCCGGCGCGGTCGCGGCGCGTCTGGTCGAAGAAGGAACGGTCATCCGCTCAGGCGGCGAGGACGACGCCTATGCGCGCCGGGTCGAGAACCTGCTGAAACGCGAGGCGCGCGACACGCTGGTGGAACGTACCGGCCACCATCTGCGGACGCTGGGCCAGGGACCGGTCAAGGTGTCCATCGCCGACACCCGGTCGCGCTGGGGCTCGTGCAGCCCGCACAATCGCACCATCCGCTATTCCTGGCGGGTCATCATGGCCCCGCCGCCGGTCATCGACTATCTGGCCGCCCACGAGGTCGCCCATCTGGTCCATGCCGACCACAGCCCGGCCTATTGGTCAGTGGTCGAACGGCTGGTCGGAGATCACAGGCCTTGGCGGAAGTGGCTGAAGGATCACGGCGGCGCGCTGCACGCCGTGGGCCGGTAGGAAAAGAGACGACGGATGGCGACAGGGGCGGAAACTCCTGCAGTGGGGCGCGTTCGATAGGCGCCCTCCACCTCAGGAACGCACCATGAAAGCCATCCTTCCCCTGACCGTCGCCCTCGGCCTGGCGCTCGCCGCCTCGTCCGCCTCGGCGCAAAGCCAGACGGCGATGAACGCCAGCGCCGCCCAAGACCTGCAGCGCGCCGACCGGGCGCTGAACAGCCAGTACACCACGACCATGGGTCGGCTGTCGCCCGCGAGCCGGACCCTGCTGCGCAACGCCCAGCGCAGCTGGATCAGCTTCCGCGACCAGCAATGCCGGGTCGAAGCGTCCGGCGTGCAGGGCGGGTCGGCCTATCCGATGGTCCATTCGGGCTGTCTGGCGCGCCTGACCAACGAACGCACACAGCAACTGCGGACCCTGGCGCAATGCCAGGAGGGCGACCTGTCCTGCCCGCGCTGAACCCGTTTCGGGTCGGATAAAGACAAAGGGAGGCGACCGCGGGGTCGCCTCCCTTTTTCTGTGGTCGCGGCGGCATCGGCCGGTCAGAAGAACAGGGCGTCGCCCTTGCGTTCGGGCTGGGGCCGTCCCTCGGGCTGCTGGTTCGGCGGATCGCGATAGCCGGGCGGCGGGCCGGAAGGCTTGGTCGGCTGCTGGGGCGCGGACTGTTTGGGCGGCATCGGCTGAACGACGGCGCCGGGCTGGTCCGCATAGGGTTCGCCCTGATTGGGATCGACCGGATCGACCAGGACGCCGCCCTGATCAAGGCCGCTCATCAGGTCGCCGACCGGATCGGGCGCGACCCAGCCCTCGGGCATGGCGGGGCCATTGGGGATGGCGGGGGCGTTCAGGCGCGGCAGGGCCGCCTCCATGAAGCCCTTCCAGATGGCGGCGGGCGAGGAGCCGCCGGTCACGCCGCGCATGGCGGTGTTGTCGTCCTTGCCGACCCAGACGGCGGCGACGAAGCCGCCAGTGTAGCCGACGAACCAGGCGTCCTTGTAGTCCGAGGTGGTGCCGGTCTTGCCCGCCAGATCGCGGCCGGCGATGGCCGCCGACCGGCCCGAGCCGCCCGTCACCACGCCCCGCAGCATCTGGTTCATGTAATAGAGCGGCGGATTGTTGATCGCCTGGCCGCTCTGGCCGCTCTCGCGCTGATAGATGACGCGGCCCTGGGGCGTGCGGATGCGGCTGATGCCGTAGGCCTCGACGCGGCGACCGCCGTTGGCGAAGGCGTCATAGGCGGTGGCCATCTCCAGCGGCGACACCTCGACGGCGCCGAGCGCCATGGCCGGCTCCAGGCCGATGCGGCTCTCGATGCCCAGTCGGCGCGCGGCGCGGGCCACGCTGTCGCGCCCCACCTGATCGGCGACCGAGGCCGCCACCGTATTGGTCGACTGGGCCACCGCCTGGGCGATGGTCATCGGACCGCTGAAGGCGCCGGAATAGTTGCGGGGCGACCAGTTGCCGATGGTGATCGGCTGATCGACCACCGGAGTCTGGGGCGTGAAGCCCGCCTCCATGGCCGCCAGATAGACGAAGGGCTTCCATGACGAGCCCGCCTGACGGCGCGCATCGACGGCGCGGTTGAACTGGCTGTCGGCGTAGGAGGCTCCGCCGATCATGGCCCGCACCCGGCCATCGCCGTCCAGGGCGACAAGGGCTGCCTGCTGCACGCCCTTCGCGCCGTCGCGGTCCAGGATGCGGCGCACCGACCGTTCGGCGGCCGTCTGCAGGGTCAGATCCAGGGTGGTTTCGACCACCATATCCTCGGTCGGTTCGCCGACCAGGCCGCGGATCGACTTGTCCAGCCAGTCGATGAAATACTGGGCGTGCTGGGTCGCGAGCGTGCGCGAGACGATGACCGGCTGGGTCACGGCCTGTTCGCGCTGGGCGGCGGTGATCACGCCGGCCTCCTCCATCTCGTTCAGGACGACGGTGGCGCGGGCGGCGGCGCGCTCGCTCTCGGACACCGGCGAATAGCGCGAAGGCGCCTTCAGCAGGCCCGCCAGAAGCGCGGCCTCTCCGACGGTCAGATCCTTGGCCGACTTGTCGAAATAGCGCTGCGACGCCGCCTCGATCCCATAGGCGCCGGCGCCGAAATAGACCCGGTTCAGATAGAGGGCCAGGATCTCCTTCTTGGAGAATTTCATCTCCAGCCAGACCGCCAGCATCAGCTCCTGCACCTTGCGGCGCAGGTTCTGGTCGGGCGTCAGGAACAGGTTCTTGGCCAGCTGCTGAGTCAGGGTCGAGCCGCCCTGAACCACCCGTCCGGCGCGGACGTTGGTGGCCATGGCGCGCATCATGCCGATGGGGTCAAAACCGGGGTGGTGATAGAAGCGCCGGTCCTCGATGGCGATGAAGGCCGCCGGCACATAGTCCGGCAGGGCGTCCAGATCGGCGGGCGGCGCCATCTGGGTGCCCCGTGTCGCGATCAGGGCGCCGTTGCGGTCCAAATAGGTGATCGAGGGCTGGCGATCGACATTGTACAGGCTGGAAGTGTCGGGCAGGCCGCGCGCGAAGACGGCGAAGAAGACGACCAGGAAGATCAGCCCCCAGACCGCCAGAACCGCGCTCCAATACAGCAGCCGTTGAAGCCCGGACCGGCGGGGCTTGCCCTGGGCCTGTGGTCCGCCCGCGTTCACTGGTCCCGCCATGTCCATCCTTCAGATGCCGCGCCGGAAGCGACGCGGTTCGCCTAAGCCGTTCTCATATCGCCTAAGCGACGCCGCCGAAACGCCCTCGCCCAGATCACGCGACCGTGAGCGGCCATTTCGCCGAAAGAATGGCGTCCAGAAGCGCACCCCAACAGGCTTTCGGATGGATTATCGCGCCAGGAAAGCGTCCAGCGCGCCGTAAAAGACCTCGGGTTGGTCGAACATGATGAAGTGGGCGCTGTCGTCGATCCGCTTCAGGGTCGCGCCCGGCAGGCCGGCGTAGGCGGCCTGATAGATGGCGTCGGTGATTTCCGGGGTCATGCGGGCGTCGTTGAACTTGACGTAAAGCACCTCGGTCGGGGCGGTGATCCGGGGCAGTTCGGGGCGCAGGTCGGTGGCGACCAGTTCGCGGAAGGCGGCGGCCGAAACCTTCTGGTCGCTGTCGCGCATGTTCTGCAGCGCCAGTTCGCGGCGGCTTTCGGTATTGATCATGCCGGTTATGGAGGCCGTGGCCTGGGCGACATAGACCTCGCGCGGGCTGTTGGCCTGGGCGGCCCAGATCTGGTCGGCGACGGGGGCGACCGTCTCGGCCGTCGCGCCGGGGGCCGAGAACATGGCGCCCATGAAGGGGATCATGTCCACCACCATCAGCCGCCCCACCTGATGCGGGTGGCGCGCCGCCAGCATCAGACCGATGGTCCCGCCCATGGAATGCCCCACCACGACCGGCTTGGTCAGCCCCCGTTCGCGGATGTAGCGGGCGATCTCCTCGGCGACGGGGGCTGCGACGGAGGTCAGGGTCTGACCGGTCTGGGCGTTGCCGGCGGCGGGCGCCCCGGCGAAACCGTCAACCTGGATGCGATGAATGCGCCAGCCCGGACCGTTGCGCCCCGCCAGATGATCCACCGTCCCCTGCCAGATTTGGGGCGAGGAACTGAGGCCGGGGATCAGGATGATGTCGCGGCCGTTCGTGTCGCCATCGACGCGCACCTGGATGCGGTCCGACTGGAAGGCCACGGCCCCATCGCCGGGATGCGCTGCGTGGCCATCCTGGGCGGCGGCCGCGACGGGCGAGGCCAGGATGGCCGCGGCGATGGCGAGGATGCGAAGCATGGCGAAACGTCCCTTCGACGCCGTGGGCGGCGTTCTTCGGCAGAGACTTAATCGCGTCCGGCCGCAGAGGGAAAGATGTGGGCAGGACAAACCGTCCCGCGCGTCTCCGGCCCAGCCCTCTATGGCGACGGCGGCTGCGCTGTTAAACAGCGCGGATGACCGCCGCCCCTGTATCGTCGCCCTCCGCCGAAGCCGCCCCGTCCAAGGCCGGCGCACAGCCGTTCGGCAAGGGGTTCGTCACCGACGCCTGGTATTTCGTGGCGCTAGGTCGAGACGTCGCGCCCGGCAGCCTGAAACGTCACGAGATCATGGGCGAGCCTGTCTTGATCGGACGCACCAAGGCGGGCCAGGTCTATGCGATGCGCGACATCTGCCCCCACCGGGCGGCGCCCCTGTCGGCGGGCCGGTTGGTCGACAAGCCCGGCGAGGGCGAGACGGTCGAATGCCCCTACCACGGCTGGCGCTTCCAGCCCGACGGGGTCTGCGCCGCCATCCCGTCCCTGGTCGAGGACCAGGCGTTCGAGGCGAACCGCATCCGGGTTCGGTCCTATCCGGTGCGTGAAAGCCAGGGGATCGTCTTCGTCTGGATGGCGTCGGACGCCCGAAACCCGATGGACCCCGACCACGCGCCGCCGGTCTTTCCCGGCGTTGTGGGGGGCGAGGCCAAGCTGGTCGAGGCCATGGATTTCGACAGCCACATCGACCACGCCGTTGTCGGCCTGATGGACCCCGCCCATGGTCCCTACGTCCACCAGCAATGGTGGTGGCGGTCCGAACATTCGATGCACGAAAAGGCCAAGGCCTTCGCCCCGACCGACTATGGCTGGGCCATGGTGCGCCACACCCCGTCGTCGAACAGTCGCCTCTACAAGATTCTGGGCGGCGCGCCCGCGACCGAGATCACCTTCCGCCTGCCCGGCTATCGCTGGGAGCATATCCAGGTGGGCGAGAAACAGGTGCTGGCCCTGACCTGCCTGACCCCGATCACCGAGACCAAGACCCGCATCACCCAGATGTTCTGGTCCGACCACTGGGTGTTCAACATCGCCAAACCCTTCCTGCGGATGGGCGTGGTCGCCTTCCTGAAACAGGACGGCGGGATGGTGAACCTGCAGAACGAAGGTCTGCGCTACGACCCCGCCCTGATCTGGATCGACGACGCCGACCGACAGGCGAAATGGTATCAGCAGCTGAAGCGCGAATGGGCCAGGAGCCGGGGGGAGGACCGAGCCTTCGTGAACCCGATCCAGCCTGTGACGCTGAGGTGGAAGAGCTGAGGGAGGCCGTCTCCTCCCCATGCAATGGGGAGGGGGACCGCGTAGCGGTGGAGGGGCTCTTTAAAGTCTCACAGACGCTGGCGATGCGGTAAGAACCCCTCCGTCTCTCCGCTGCACTCCGAGCCACCTCCCCATGAAATGGGGAGGAGACTGAGCGTCCTAGATCTTCAGCCCGTTCTCTTTGGCCAGATCGGACAGTTTCACCATCGGACGCGGGCCCCAGTGGGCGATGACTTCCGAGGCGGCGAGGGAGCCGAGCCTAGCGGCGTCTTCCAGCGGCAGATCGCGCGCCACGCCCAGCAGGAAGCCGGCGGCGTACTGATCGCCGGCGCCGGTGGTGTCGATGACCTTGGCGACCGGATAGGCGGCGACGACGATGCGCTCGTCGCCCTTGATCACGACCGAGCCATGTTCGCCGCGCGTGACGGCGGCGATCTCGACGATGGCGGCCAGTTGCGCGGCGGCGGCGTCGAAGTCTTCGGTCTCGAACAGGGCGCCCAGTTCGGCCTCGTTGGCCAGGACGATGTCGGCGGACTGGGCGACGAAGTCGAGCAGTTCGGCGCGCCAGCGGGCGACGACGAAGGTGTCGGACAGGGTGATGGCGACCTTGCGGCCCGCCGCATGGGCGGCGGCGGCGGCGCGTTCGAAGGCGGCGCGGGCCGGGGCCGGGTCGAACAGATAGCCTTCGAGATAGACGATCTGGCTGGCCGCGATCAGGGCCTCGTCGATGTCGTCGGCGAACAGTTGGTTCGCGGCGCCCAGGAAGGTGGCCATGGTGCGCGCGCCGTCCGACAGGACGTTGATCAGGCAGCGCCCGGTGCCGAAGCCCTGGTCGGCGCCGCCAGTCAGGACCGGGGTGTCGAAATGCACGCCCGCCGCGCGGATGTCGTGGGTGAAGACCTGGCCCAGCACATCGTCGGCGACCTTGCCGATATAGGCCGCCCGTCCGCTGAACGAACCGACGCCTGCGACAGTGTTGCCGGCCGACCCGCCCGAAGCCTCCACGCCCGGCGCCATGGCGTCGTACAAGGCGGCGCTGCGTTCGGCGTCGACCAGTTGCATCGAGTTGGGCGCCAGATCCTGGGCGGCCAGGAAGGCGGCGTCGCAGGGGCTGAGCACGTCGACGATGGCGTTGCCGACGGCGCAGACGTCGTATTGGGCGGTGTTCTGGGTCATGATCGCGCCTTAGCGTCTGGAAGACCGCGCGTCACCCGAAATCATATAAGGAAGCCCTTATATGCCCGTTCCCACTTCGATATGACGATCGCATGACCCAGATCGCCGTGCTGACCCCCGATCCATCCGATCGCTCCTACATCGGGCGCTGGCCCGAGGTGCTGGCGCGGCTGAAGGCGACGCTGGAGACCACTGGCGCGCGCGTGGTCGCCACGCCTTGGACCGATCATGTGGACCACGCCGCAGGCCTGGCGGACCACGATCTGATACTGCCGGTCATCGCCTGGGGCTATCACCGCGACCACGATCGCTGGCTGGCGGGGTGCGAAACCTGGACCCGCGCGGGCCTGACGATGGACAATCCGGCCGACGTGCTGCGCTGGAACTCCGACAAGGCGTATCTGGCGCGGCTGGCGGACAAGGGCGTGCCCACCCCGCCGACCCGCTGGACCGACGGCGTTACCCAGGATCAGGTGGACGCCGTCTTCGCCGAGACCGGCGCGCCGGTCCTGATCGTCAAGCCGACGGTGTCGGCAGGCGCCTTTCGCACCCTGCGGCTATCGCCCGGCGAGGCTCTGATCGAGGCGCCGGAGGGGGCGTCGATGATCCAGCCCTATCTGAAATCCATTGAGACCGAGGGGGAGACCTCGCTGCTGTTCTTCGGCGGGCGGTTCAGCCATGCGGTCAACAAACGTCCCGTGCCGGGCGATTTCCGCATCCAGATGCAGTTCGGCGGCCTTTACACGACCGTGACGCCGGATGACGCGGCCATGGCTCTGGCGCAGCAGGTGCTGGCGGCCATCGACGAGCCGCTGCTCTACGCCCGTATCGACCTGGCGCGCGACGACGCCGGACGGTGGGTGCTGATGGAGGCCGAACTGATCGAACCGGACTTCTATCTGGATCACGACCCGGCGAACGGCGCGGGCTTCGCCGCCGCCGTGAGTCGACGATTGGGCGGCTGAGCGAGCGCTCCGGTCAGAAGGCCTCCCATTCCCCGCCGCCCGCCACCAGTCGGGGCCGCGTCGGCGCGGTTTGATCGCGCGCGAAGGTTTCGATGCGCGCCTGGGCCTGATGGACCGCGGAATCATGCGCCGGGGGCGCGGCGGCGCCGGCGACGGCGCTGACGGTGAACCGGCCGACGAGGGCCGCCAGTTCGGCCGCCTCTCGCGTCAGATTGAGGCTGGCGGCGGTCGATTGTTCAACCATGGCGGCGTTCTGCTGAGTGACCTGATCCATCTCGTTGACGGCGGTGTTGACCTCGGCCAGGCCGACCGACTGTTCCTGGGTGGAGGCGCGGACTTCGCCCATCAGGGTGGTGATCTCGGCGATGCGGTCGGCGATGCCGGTCAGCACCTCGCCCGACTGGCGCACCAGGTCCACGCCCTGTTTCACCTGGCCGGCGCTGGACGAGATCAGGGTCTTGATCTCCTTGGCGGCCTCGGCCGACCGCTGGGCCAGGGCGCGGACTTCGGAGGCCACGACGGCGAAGCCGCGCCCCGCCTCGCCGGCGCGCGCGGCCTCGACCCCGGCGTTCAAGGCCAGCAGATTGGTCTGGAAGGCGATCTCGTCGATAACCCCGATGATCTGGTTGATCTGGCCCGAGGAGTGTTCGATCTCGCCCATGGCGGCGACGGCGCGCTGAACCACCACGGCCCCGACTTCGGCCTGGCTGCGGCCCTGTCCGACGACGCTGTCCGCGGCCTGGGCGTTCTCGGCGGTCCTGCGCACCGTGGCGGTGATCTGATCCAGAGCGGCGGCCGTCTCTTCCAGACTGGCGGCCTGACGTTCGGTGCGGCGCGACAGGTCGTCGGCGGCCTGGCTGATCTCATGGGCGCCGGCCTGCATGGCCACGGCGTTAACGCCGATCACCCCGACCGCATCGTCCAGCGCCGCCATGGCCGCATTGAAGTTGTCGCGCAGGGCGGCGTAGTCGCCCGGAAACGCGTCTTCGATCCGATAGGCCAGGTCGCCGGCGGCCATGGCCGACAGGCCCCGCGCCGTGCCCTGAACCACGGCGGTCTGGATGGCCGCCGCCTGGTGTTCCGCCGCGAGACGCCGTTCGCGTTCCTCCTCCACGGCGGTCACGTCAATGGCGAATTTGACGACCTTATAGACGCGTCCCGTCGCGTCGAAGACGGGGTTGTAGCTGGCCTCGATCACGACGCGGCGACCATCTTGGCCATAGCGGACGAACTTGTCGCTGACGAACTCGCCCGCGTTCAGCCGCCGCCAGAAGTCGGCGTAGGCCGGGCTGTCGACCTCCGCGGGATCGACGAACATCCGGTGATGACGCCCGACGATGTCGTCCAGCGCATAGCCCAGGACGGACAGGAAGTTGGCGTTCGCCTCACGGACCGTGCCGTCCAGATCGAACTGGATCACCGCCTGCGAGCGATCGATCGCGGCGACCATGCTGCGCAGTTCGGCGACGGCGATATCGTCGTCGCGGTTTCGAAACAGGCGCATGTTCAGGACTTTCAAGACAAAAAAGCAGGAACGGGAATCGCACGGCGGAGGTTTAGAAGCCGTGCGGCCTTAGTTAGCAAGCTAAGGCTCAACCCTGACGGTTTCTGCTTCGCGCGCGCCGTGCAAATCTGCTTTTTCCCCGGTTTTCAAAGAGGTCCGGCTTGTCGGCCATCGCGCGAGAGACGCTGCAGCGGCAAGTCGCCATGCAGATCATGATCACGGCGAAACGCTGGAAGATGCGGGTCGCCGACCTTTTCCGCGATCATGGCCATACGGGCGCGCCGACCGTAGTGCTCTATATTCTGGCGGATCATCCCAAGGGTCTGACGCTGTCGGAACTGTCCGAGCGGATGGAGCTGTCGGGCGCCTCCTTGACGCGGCTGGTCCAGCGGCTGGAGCGCGACGGCATGGTCAGCCGTCGCCGCATGGTCGGCGACGGACGCTCGTGGTTGATCGAAATGGAGCCGGGCGGCCATCAGGCCGTGAAGGAATTCGAGGTCCACGCCTCGGCGATGCGTCAGCGGATGTTCCAGGACGTGTCCGAGGCCGACATGGCCGCCGCGTTGCGGGTGCTGAACGCCCTGTCCGACAGGCTGGTCAAAGGGCCGGACGCCTTCAGAGCGGCGCAGCGGCTTCCCCCGACGCCATAAGCCCCGCCCGCGACGGACACAGGTCGGCGATCAGGCAGGACAGGCATTTGGGCTTTCGCGCCGTGCAGGTGTAGCGACCGTGCAGGATCAGCCAGTGGTGCGCCTTGGGCAGCCAGTCTTCCGGCACCACCTTGAACAGCTGAGCCTCCACCTTGTCGGGCGTTCCCGCATTGGCCAGGCCCAGCCGGTGCGAGACGCGAAAGACGTGGGTGTCGACGGCGATGGCCGCCTCGATCCCCAGTTCGTTCAGCACCACCGAGGCCGTCTTTCGCCCAACGCCGGGCAGGGACTGAAGCTCGGCGCGGTTCAGGGGAACCTGCCCGCCGTGCTGCTCCAGCACGATGCGGCTCAGCGCGATGACGTTGCGGGCCTTGCCGCGATAAAGGCCGATGGAGGCGATGTAGGGGATCAACCCCTCTTCGCCCAGGGCCAGCATCTTTTCGGGCGTGTCGGCGACCTGGAACAGGCGGTCGGTCGCCTTGTTGACCGAGACGTCCGTGGCCTGGGCCGACAGGGCGACGGCGACCACCAGCGTATAGGGGTTGGAGAAGTTCAGCTCGGTCTTCGGATCGGGCATGACGCCGGACAGACGCTGGAAGATTTCCTCGACCCGATCCTCGTCAGGCGGCCAGCGCAGGACGGGGATGGGGGCGCCCGTCATGACCGCGGGGCGTTTGGCGGCCGGCTTGACGGCGGGTTTTCGGGGTTTGACCGGCTTCATGACCCGGCCTCTTCCAGACGCCGGCGGGGCCGAACGCCAAGGGCGGACAGGGCGGCGTCGGCGGCGCGCTCGCCCTCCATCCAGGCGCCGTGGGCCGTGCCGTAATAGACAGGGGCCGTCGCCTCTCCAGCCAGGAAGAGGCGGTCCTCGACCGAGACACGCAGTTTCGCCCGATCCGCCGCATGGCCCGGCAGGGCGTGGGAATAGGCGCCCTGCGACCAGGGATCGACGCCCCAGCCGCTGACGGCGACCGCCTGAAGCCGTCGGCGCATGTCCGACCCCAGGGCCGAGACCAGTTCGGCGACCGCGAAATCCGCCAGGGCCGCCGGCCCTTCCGCCTCCAGTCCCCAGGCCAGGTCGGCCCCGAAATAGGCCTCGATCATCGGCCGCCCGAACGGCCGCAGGTGATAGCCGCCGGTCTGGGCCGTGTCGGTGCGGGTCCACAGCTGGGTGTCGGGCTGGAAATCTGCGGCGCCGCGCACCGTCATATGCACCTTGGACGCCAGTCCCAGCGGCACGCCCGCCGTCGCCTCCAGCAGGGCGGGCGCCGGCGGGTCGATGCGGACGGTCTCGTTGGCGATCAGGCTGTTGGGCGTGGTCAGGATGACGATCCGCGCGGTCAGTTCGCCCCGGCTGGTCTCCAGCCGCAGCAGGGGGCCGGAGCGGTCGATGCGGCGCACGGCGCAATCCGTCGCCGTGACCGGGGCCGCCGCCTGGCCCAGCCGCGCGATCAGCCGGCCGTATCCCTCGCGCACCCGCCAGTTCACGCCAGTGTCGCCATAGGCGTCGTAGTCCAGGCTGGACACCTGGGCGAACCGCGCGCCGTTCAGGGCGCCGGAGATGGCGTCCATATGGGCGTTCCAGCGGCTGTCGGGATCGAAGAAGTCGGACGCCGGGCGATCTTCTCCGCGCGTGGCGGCCTCGGCGACGCGCTGGTCGAAGGCGGCGAAGGCTTCGCCGAAGGCGGCCTGGTCCGCCGACGTCATCTCGTGGTCGAAAGCCTGGCTGCGCCAGGGCGGCGGGGTCTGGTCCAGTGTCAGCCCCTCGGCCTCCACCCGGCCCGCCAGAACATTGTCGTCGGCGGAATGCAGCCAGCCGCAACCCATATCCAGGCCCTCGCCCTCGATCCGCTGGGTGAAGGCGCGCCCGCCGATCCGGTCACGCGCCTCCAGAACCAAGAGCGAAAGCCCGGGCCGCATCAGGCGCCGCGCCGCCGCGATCCCCGCCGCGCCAGCTCCCACCACGACCACGTCGACTTGGGACGGAAGGGGATTGGAGGCCTGGGCGAAGTCGGTCATGGGGCGCGACAGATACACGAAATCGGACCCGCCCGGACAGGACGCAAAACATTCGTATCCAGGGTCATTGATTTTTGGACAGTGAAGTCCATTTTAGCGCCGCTTCAATCGGTCGCACCCCTCCCCCGGATTTCGCCATGTCGCCTGAACTCAAGAAACGTCTGCCGTTGATCGCGGCGGGGATCGTCGTCGTGGCCCTGATCGTCGGCGGCACGGTCTGGTGGCTGAACGGCCAGCGGTGGGAGAGCACAGACAACGCCTTCGTCCAGGCCGACACCACCCTGGTCAGCCCGCAGTTGTCGGGGCGCGTGACCGAGGTTCTGGTGGGCGACAACCAGCGGGTCGAGGCCGGCCAGATCCTGGTCAAGCTGGACGATTCCGACCAAAAGGCCCAGTTGGCCCAAGCCGAGGCCAATCTGGCCGCCGCCATCGCCGCCGTGGGCCATGTCGACGCCCAGGCCGAGCAGGAACAGGCCACCATCGCCGCCCGCGCCGCCGCCGTCAGCCAGGCCCACGCCCAGGCCGGCCTGGCCCGCGCCGAGGTCGATCGTTACGGCAGGCTGGCCGAACAGGGCTGGGTCTCGCAGCAGCGCATACAGACCGAGCGCGCCTCGGCCGCCACCGCCGCCGCCAGCGTGCAGCAGGCCCAGGCCGCCCTGGTCGCCGAACAGCGCACCGCCGGCGTGCTGGGCTCGACCCGCCAGCAGAGCGTCGCCGCCGTCGAACAGGCTCGCGCCGTGGTCGATCAGGCGCGGATCGCCCTGGAGCGCACCGTCATTCGCGCACCCGCCGCCGGCGTCGTGGGCGCCCGCAGCGTGCGGCCCGGCCAGATCGTCAACGCCGGCACGCAGCTGATGTCCATCGTACCCCTGACTCACACCTATATCGTCGCCAACTTCAAGGAGACGCAGCTGGATAAGGTGCGCCTGGGTCAGGCGGTCGAAATTTCCGCCGACGCCTTTCCCGGCCGCAAGATCCAGGGCCGGGTCGACAGCTTCGCCCCCGCCACCGGGTCCGAGTTCGCCCTGATCCCGGTCGAGAACGCCACCGGCAACTTCACCAAGATCACCCAGCGCGTGCCGGTGCGGATCGTGGTCAGCGGCGAGGACCGGAACCTGGCCCTGCGTCCGGGCCTGTCGGTCGACGTCAAGATCGACCTGAAGAGCCAGGGCGGCCAAAGCTTCGCCGAGGCCGCGACCGGGACTGTGACCGGAGCCGCAGCCCAGTGACCGCCGCCGCCCCCGCCGCTGACGGCGGGGCCCCCGCCGCGTCAAAGGGCCCCGTCGCCGGCCATCCCGAGATCAACTGGACCATGCTGCTGCTGGGCTTCGCCGGCATGGTTGTGGGCCAGTTCATGGCTATCCTGGACATCCAGATCGTCGCCGCCTCCCTGCCCCAGATCCAGGCCGGGGTCGGCGCCTCGGCCGACGAGATCAGCTGGATCCAGACCGCCTATCTGATCCCCGAGGTGGTGATGATCCCTCTGTCGGGGTTCCTGTCGCGCCTGTGGGGCACGCAGCGGCTGTTCCTGGCCTCCTGCGCCGGCTTCGTCCTGATGAGCATCGCCACGGGCCTGTCGTCGTCGATCGACATGATGATCCTGTTCCGTGCCATTCAGGGTTTTGTCGGCGGGGCCATGATCCCGACCGTCTTCGCCGTCGCCTTCACCGCCTTTCCGCCGGACAAGCGGGTCACGGCCAGCGTGGTCATGGGTCTGATCGTCACCCTGGCCCCGACTGTTGGGCCGACGCTGGGCGGGCACCTGACGGAGTGGCTGAGCTGGCGCTGGCTGTTCTTCATCAACGTCGGGCCGGGACTGATCGTGCTGTTCCTGGTCGGGCGCTACGGCAACTTCGACAAGGGCGATCCGTCCCTGGCCAAGGGGTTCGACTGGTGGGGCCTGGGCCTGATGGCCGTCTTCCTGATGTCGATGCAGTTCGTGCTGGAGGAAGGGGCCAAGAACGACTGGTTCGACGACACCCACATCCTATTGCTGACGGTGGTGGCCGCCGTGACCGGGCCGATCTTCGTGTGGCGGTCGCTGACCTATCGCCAGCCGATCGTTGAGCTGCGCGCCTTCGGCAACCGCAACTTCCTGGTCGGTTTCATCATGACCTTCATCGTCGGGTTCGCCCTGTTCGGCGGCACCTTCCTCTTGCCGCTGTTCCTGGGTCGGGTGCTGCACTATTCCTCGTCGGAGGTGGGCACCACCATGGTCGTCTCCGGCCTGGCCATGTTCGCCACCGCGCCCTTCGCCGGGCGGCTGGTGCGCAAGATGGATGCGCGCATCCTGATGTTCGGCGGCTTCATGATGTGCGCCTGGGGCATGTGGGAGGCGCGACTGGTCACCGAAAACTGGGGCTTCTGGGAGTTCGCCTCGGTCCAGGCGTTCCGGGGCATAGGGGTGATGCTGGCCATGATCGCCTCACAGCAGGTGACGATGGCCACCCTGCCGCCGCACATGGTCAAGAACGCCTCGGGCCTGGTCAACCTGGCGCGCAACGTCGGCGGCGCCTTCGGCCTGGCCATATTGAACACCAGCCTGACGTCCAACACCGCCCTGCATATGACCGAACTGACCAGCGCCATCGGCCAGGGCGATCAGGCGGTGCGCCAGATGCTGGCCGGCATGACCCAGCGGTTCGCGGGCACCATCGACCCGGCCGCCTCGGCGATGAAGGCCATCTACGGGATCCTGCAACGGCAGGCGACCACCATGGCGTTCGGCGACGCCTTCGCCCTGTTGGGCGTCATGTGCGCGGGCGCGGCCTTCGTCACCCTGCTGGCCCAGCCGGTGAAGGCCCAGGCCGGCGCCCCGCCGTCGGACGCCCACTGATGGCGCGCCGTCGCGGGCAGGTGGACGAGAAGAAGAGCGAGGCGATCCTGGACGCCGCCGCCGCCCTGTTCGCCGACAAGGGCCTGCAGGCCAAGATGGACGAGATCGCCAAACTGGCCGGCGTGTCCAAACAGACGGTCTATAACCGTTTCGCCTCCAAGCTGGAGATCGCCCAGGCCCTGGCCGCCAAACGGGTGGAGGACATCGTGGCGCCCCTGCGCACCGCCGGCGATCCGCAGACGGTGCTGGAGACCCTGGCCCTGACGCTGCTGAACCGGGTGTGCAGCGCCGACAAGGTCGGCTCGATGCGGGGGGTCGCCCTGATCTCCACCGAGGCGCCGGAGATCGCCCACGCCATCTATGAGGCCGGGCCGCGCCGAAGCCTGCGCGAGATGGCGGCGTGGCTGGCCGAACAGACGCGGCTGGGCCGGCTGCACGTCGGCGATCCCGAGCAGGCGGCCGAGATGTTCGCGGGCCTGGTGCTGGGCCACAGCCATCTGCGCGCCATGCTGGATGTGCCGCAACTGGCGCCCGAGAAGCGTGCGGCGCGGGCGAAGGAGGCGGCGCGCATCTTCGTGGCCGCCCATGCGCCCAAATCGTCTCCAGCCCCGTCGCTTCAGGCGACTTCCTGATCCGGGCGCGCTAACGTCGCCGCGTCTAGTAGAGTGAAAGCCTGCCCATGCTGATCCACCTGTCCTCTTGGCCCGAGATCGACGCCCGCCTGAAAGACGGCGGGGCGCTGTCCAAGACGGTGGTCGTGCCCATCGGATCGAACGAGCAGCACGGCCCGACCGGCCTTCTGGGTACCGACTGGCTGTGCCCCGAGATCATCGCCCACGAAGCCGAGAAGACCGACGCCAACCTGATCGTGGCGCCCACCTTCAACATCGGCATGGCCCAGCACCACCTGGCCTTTGCGGGCACCATCTCCCTCCGCCCCTCGACCTTCATGGCCGCGATCACCGACTGGGTGTCGTCGCTGAGCCGCCACGGGTTCGAGCGGATCTATTTCCTGAACGGCCACGGCGGCAATGTCGCCACCATCGAGGCGACCATCTCGGAAATCTACGCCGAGTGGAGCTTTGTCGAGGATCGGCCGCCGTTTATCCTGAAGCTGAAGAACTGGTGGGACCTGCCGGGCGTGAACGGCCTGTGCAACCGGTTGTTTCCGACCGGCCACGGGATGCACGCCACCCCGTCCGAGATCGCCGTGACCCAGGCCGCCTATCCCGACCGGATCAAGACGGCCGACTATTCGCCGCAGATCGCGCCGAACGGGCCGATCCGCGACGCCCTGGACTATCGCGCCCGCTTCCCCGACGGCCGCATCGGATCGGACCCCGCCCAGGCCAGCCCGGAGAAGGGGCGGCAGATCATCGAGGCGGCGATCCCCGGCCTGCTCGACGACGTCGCGGCCTTCGCCGCCGAAGTCCAGCCGGAGGTCGCGTCCTGAGCCGCCGGACCCCCACGGTCGCGGACGCCGCCATGGTCGGGGCCGAGTTGATGGCCGCTTCCGCCGAGGTGATCGCGGCCCGCACCGGCCGGATGGCGCAGGGCCTGACCAGCGCCAAGGGACAGGATTTCAAGGAGCTGTCGCTGATGAGTTCGGAGAAGGCCGAGGCCTTGTCCGCCTCGGCCGGGGCCGTCGCCGCCAGCGCAGGGGCCATCGGCCAACGTCTGGGCCGCGTGGCGATGGACGAGGGCGCCCATGTCCTGCGGGCGGCGGCGGCCGTGACCCAGGCCCGCACGCCCGCCCAGGCGGCCGAGGCGCAGTTCAGCTATGCGATGGGGTGGTGGAGCCGGGCGGCGACCCAGGCCATGACCCTGAACGGCGAATTGCTGAAGGCCCAGGCCGAGGCGATGGCCCCCATCCACAAGACCGCCGTCGCCAATGCGAAACGGCTGCGCAAGAAAACTTAGCGGCTTCGATATCCCCCGCCTGGTCTGGTCGTCATTCCGGGGCGTCGGAAGGACGGTCAGAGGCGGCTGGCGGCCGGAATCAGACCGGCTCGACGAGCTTCAGCTTGGGCTTCTTGACCTTGGCGGGCTTGGCCGGGCGGTCGGCCTTGCGCGCCGCCTTTTCGGCCTTGCGGGTTTCCTTCTCAGCCGCCTTCAGCGCCTTCTTGGCGGCCTTGGCCTCGGCCTTGGCGGCGTCGGGGGCGGCGTCAGCGGCGGCGGCCAGTTCGGCCAGCTGCGCCAGGAAGCTCTCGCGCTGTCCCTTGGGCAGCAGGGCCATGATCCGCTTGTCGGCGGCGTCGACCAGCGGGCGGGCGGCCTCCAGCCGGGCGGCCCCTTCCGTGGACAGACGCACGGCCTTGGCGCGGGCGTCCAGCGTCGAGCGTTCGCGTTCCAGCAGGCCCTTGGCGGTCATGCGCGTAACCAGATCGGCCAGGGTCGAACGATCGATGCCGGTCATGCGGACGAGTTCGGTCTGGGTCAGGCCCGCCTTGAGCGACACCGCCTCCAGCACCGCGAACTGACGCTGGGTCAGGCCGTCGGCGCCCGTCTCCTCGGCGTAGATGTCCAGCGCGAGTTGCAGCGCGCGATGCATCAGATGGCTGGGCGAGGCGCCCAGAGGCCCGACCCTGCGCCCTGACTTACCGGCCTTCACCATCGCACCGCTCCCCTAAAGTTTCGTCCGAACACGTATCAGCTCAGCTTTACGATTTGACGGGAAAAGCGCGTCGATTCCGTGACAGTTCCGCTTGCAGTTCTACAATCCCGTATCGGGCGAGACCGGAGCGGGCTCCTCGTCCTTGATCATGTGCTTCATGATGAAGAAGACCTGCCAGACGCCAAACACGGCCGAGGCGATCCACAGACCGCCGCGGAAGGCGACCCAAGTATCGTCCGACTGGGTGCGCCACACGATCTCGTTCACGATGCACACGGCCGCGAAATACAGGCCGTAGCGCAGGGTCAGGCCGCGCCAGCCCCGGTCGGTGATCTTGATCGCCTCGCCCAGCAGATATTTGAACGGATAGCGGTTAAGCGGCAGGGAGCCCAACAACACCGCCGCCAGCAGCCCGTTCTGGATCGACAGCTTGATCTTCAACAGGTTCGGGTCGTGGAACAGGATGGTCAGCACGCCGAAGATCAGCGCGAAACCGCCCGTCAGCAACGGCAGCTGCGCCAGCCGCTTCTCCACCGCATAGCCGACGATCAGCGCGATCAACGACGCACCGACCAGAACCCAGGTCGCCTGGACCAGAGCCTCTTGCCCGTCGAGGCCCCGTGCGAAACGGTTGACGGCGTAGGCGGCCATGAAGGCGACCAGGGCGCCGAAATCGACGGCCTGACGAATGCTGGAAGCCTTTTTCGACGTCTCGGTCATGTCAGTCTTCCAGTCCGACCAGCGAGCGGGAGAAGGCGCGGGCGTCAAAGGATTGCAGGTCCTCGACCCCCTCGCCCACGCCGATCAGCATCAGGGGGGCGTCCGACGCCTGGGCCACCGGCACCAGCACCCCGCCGCGCGCCGTGCCGTCCAGCTTCGTCATGACCACGCCGGTCACGAAGGCGGTGCGGCCGAAAATCTGTTCCTGGGCCAAGGCGTTGCGGCCCACGGTGGCGTCCAGCACCAGAAGCGTGTCGTGCGGCGCATCGGGATCGACCTTTTTCAGCACGCGGACGATCTTCAGCAGTTCGTCCATCAGGGCCGACTTGTTCTGCAGCCGCCCGGCCGTATCGATCAGGACGACGTCGTAACCTTCGGACCGCGCCTTCTGATAGGCGTCGAAGGCCAGACCCGCCGCATCGGCGCCGTCGCGACGGCTTTCGAAATCGGCCCCGGCCCGTTCGGCCCAAACCTTCAGCTGTTCGCGCGCGGCGGCGCGGAAGGTGTCACCGGCGACGATCATCACCTTGGCGCCCTTGGCCGTCAGATCGGCGGCGATCTTGCCCAGGGTCGTGGTCTTGCCCGAGCCGTTCACCCCGACGAACAGGACGACATAGGGTTTGGGTCCGCTCAGCGGATCGAAGGTCGCCTGGCGCGGCGACAGTTCGGCGGCGACCGCCTCGGCCAGGGCCTCCTTGACCTCGCGTTCCGGCGCGTCCTTGCCGAACTTCAGCCCACGAAAACGTTCGACGATCCGGGCCGAGGCGGCCGGGCCGAGGTCGCTTTCCAGCAGATGCTCCTCCAACTGCTCCAGGGACGCCTCGGACAGAGGCTCCTTGACGAAGGTGGCGACGACCTGATCGGTCATCTGTTTGGAGGAGCGCGAGAGCCCAGCGGACAGGCGCTGGAACCAGCCTTTTTTCGGCGTGTCGGTCATGGGATGGCTTTAGCGGGGGCGAAGGCGGACGTCATCCGCATTCGCAAAAAGAGGCTCTTGCTGCGGATCGCCGACAGAATATACGTTTAGCATACGTTTCATATAGTCGGGACCGGACATGGGCATCGTCAACATCGAGGACGAACTGCACGAGCAACTGCGTCGGGCGGCAAAGGCCTCCTATCGCTCCATCAACGCCCAGGCGGCCTTCTGGATCAGGATCGGCATGTTGGGCGAGACGAACCCCGGCCTGACGTTTCAGGAACTGGTGGCGCGCGAGCTGAAGGCGGCGGGCGTCGCGGCGCCGGCGACGACGGGCGCGGCGGCGTGACCAAGACGCCGCAGGAGATCGAACTGATGGCCGCCTCTGGCCGGCTGCTGGCCTCGGTCTTCACCCATCTGGACAACATGGCGCTGGAGGGGATGACGACGCTGGAAATCGACGCCCGGGTCGAGCGGTTCATCGTCGATGTCTTGAAGGCGCGACCGGCCAGCAAGGGCCAGTACGGCTATGGCTTCGTGCTGAACAGTTCGATCAACCAGGTCGTCTGCCACGGCGCGCCCTCGGCCGACGACGTGCTGAAGAGCGGCGATATCGTCAATCTGGACATCACCCTGGAGAAGGACGGTTTCATCGCCGATTCCTCCAAGACCTATCTGATCGGGTCGGTGGGGCCGCAGGCGCGCCGTCTGGTCCGCACCACCTACGAGGCGATGTGGAAGGGCATTCGCGCCGTGCGACCCGGCGCGCGCCTGGGCGACATCGGCTTCGCCATCGAGCGTCACGCCAAACAGGCGGGCTATTCCGTCGTGCGCGACTATTGCGGGCACGGCATCGGCCGCGAGATGCACGAGGAGCCGCAGGTGCTGCATTTCGGCCGTGCGGGGACGGGCGTCACCCTGCGCGAAGGCATGACCTTCACCATCGAGCCGATGCTGAACCAGGGCGTCCACACGGTTCTGACCGAGGACGACGGCTGGACCGTGGTCACCTCGGACGGAAAACTGTCCGCGCAATTCGAGCACACGGTGGCGGTGACAAGGGACGGCGTGCGGGTGCTGACCCAGCGCCCGGACGAGAAGGCGGAGCGCTAAGTTGCGGCGACATGCCTGAGGACAGGCTTGCGGTTCGTTACGCTCCGCACGCCTCGCCTCGGCGAAGACGATTCCGTCCCCTCATCTTTCGCGCCTATATGGGGTCGAAGACCGGCCAGGCCGGGTGCAGGACGATCCGATGACCGATGCTTCTTCCTTCTTCTCGCCCAAGACCCAAGGGTTCGTGCGCGTGGCGGCGGCGACGCCCGTGGCGCACGTCGGGGATCCGAAGGCGAATGCGGGCGAGCATCTGGCGCTGATCCGCCAGGCGGGCGAACAGGGCGTGGACCTGATGGTCTTTCCCGAGCTGTCGCTGTCGGCCTATGCGATCGACGACCTGCATATGCAGGCGGCCCTGCTGGACGAGGTGGAGCGGCAGATCGCGGTCCTGGCCGAGGCGACAGCCGGCGCCGATCTGATCGCCGTGGTCGGTGCGCCGATCCGCAGCGGAGACACCCTGTTCAACTGCGCCGTGGTGATGGGCGGGGGCGAGGTGCTGGGCGTCGCGCCCAAGACCTATCTGCCCAACTACCGCGAATATTACGAGAAACGCTGGTTCGCGCCAGCGACGGCGCGGACCGAAGACGTGATCCGGCTGAACGGCGAGACGGTGGATTTCGCGCCGGGACTGATCTTCGAGGCGGCGAACCGGCCGGGCTTCGTCTTCGCCGTCGAGATCTGCGAGGACTATTGGGCGCCGCTGCCTCCGTCCACGCGGGCGGCGCTGGCGGGCGCGCGGATCCTGCTGAACCTGTCGGCGTCCAACATCGTCATCGGCAAGGCGGACGAGCGGGCGATGCTGAGCGCCAGCCATTCGGCGCGCACCCTGTCGGCCTATGTCTTCGCCGCATCGGGCTGGGGCGAGAGCACCACCGACTTGGCCTGGGACGGTCAGGCGACGATCCATGAGCTGGGGTCGAAACTGGCCGAAGGCGAGCGGTTCGCCCTTGAGAGCCATCTGACGATCGCCGATGTGGACGTGGACCGGATCGGGCTGGATCGGTTGAGGAACGGCACCTTCGCCGAATGCGCCAGAAACGAGGGCGAGGCGGCGACCGTCGTGCCCTTCCTGGCGCGCGAGGATCATGAAGCCAGCGAGTTGATCCGGCCGCTGGACCGGTTCCCCTTCGTACCGGACGACGCCGGGCGGCTGGATCAGGACTGCTACGAGGCGTTCAATATCCAAGTGCAAGGGCTGATGCGCCGGATGACGGCCACAGGCGCCAACTCGCTGGTGATCGGCGTGTCCGGCGGGCTGGATTCCACCCAGGCCCTGCTGGTCGCCTGTCGCGCCTTCGACCGGCTGGACCTGCCGAGAACCGGCATATTGGCCTATACGATGCCGGGGTTCGCGACCTCGGACGGGACCAAGTCCAACGCCTGGGCGCTGATGACCGCGCTGGGCGTCACGGGCGCGGAAATCGACATTCGCCCCGCCGCCGAACAGATGTTCCGGGACATCGGCCACCCCTATGCCGAGGGTCAGCCGGTCCACGACATCACCTTCGAAAATGTGCAGGCGGGCCTGAGGACCGACTATCTGTTCCGGCTGGCCAACCAGAACAAGGCGTTCGTTCTGGGGACCGGGGACCTGTCGGAACTGGCGCTGGGCTGGGCCACCTATGGCGTCGGCGACCATATGAGCCACTACAACGTCAACGCCGGGGTGGCCAAAACGCTGATCCGGCATCTGATCCGCTGGGTGGCGACAGGCGATCTGATCGGCGGAGAGGCGCGCGAGACGCTGCACGCCATTCTGGACACCGAGATTTCGCCCGAATTGGTGCCCGCCAAGGATGGGGTGATCCAGTCGACGGAGGGGACGGTCGGCCCCTATGCGCTGAACGACTTCTTCCTGTTCTACCTCAGCCGGTTCGGGATGAAGCCGTCCAAGGTCGCCTTCCTGGCGCACCAGGCCTGGGGCGATGCGGGGGCGGGCGAATGGCCGGCGAATACGCCGGACGACGAGAAGGTCGAATACGATCTGGCGACGATCAAGGGCTGGCTGAGGAAGTTCCTTAATCGCTTCTTCCAGACGGCCCAGTTCAAGCGATCAGCCCTGCCGAACGGGCCAAAGGTCGTGACGGGCGGGTCGCTGTCGCCACGCGGCGACTGGCGAGCGCCGTCGGATGGCTCTGCCCGGGTGTGGCTGGATGAGCTTGAGGCAAACGTGCCGGATTAAGGCAGGCCACGCAATTCCCGCACGGCTTGTATGGATATTTGGTCCTCTGGCCGCTAGAAGCGTCGCCATGACCGATGACGTGACCAAAGACTCCAACGGCAACATCCTGGCCGATGGCGACAGCGTGACCCTGATCAAGGATCTGAAGGTCAAGGGATCGGGCGGGGTGACCCTGAAGCGCGGGACCCTGGTCAAGAACATCCGCCTGACCGGCGATCCCGACGAGATCGAGGCCAATGTCGAAAAGGTGCGCGGCCTGGTCCTGCGCACCGAGTTCGTGAAGAAGGCTTAAGGCCCCTCTTCCCAAGCGTGATATCAGCCGCCATCTAGCGGCCTATGATCGACACCCTCGCCGCCCCGACCTCGACCGCCGCAACGACTGGCAAGATTCCCGTCACCGTCCTGACCGGCTATCTCGGCGCGGGCAAGACGACCCTGCTGAACCGCATCCTGACCGAGGATCACGGCAAGCGTTACGCCGTCATCGTCAACGAGTTCGGCGAGATCGGCATCGACAACGACCTGGTGGTCGGAGCCGACGAGGACGTGTTCGAGATGAACAACGGCTGCGTCTGCTGCACGGTGCGCGGCGACCTGATCCGCGTGGTCGCGGGCCTGATGAAGCGGCAGCGTCCCGGAAAGCCCGCATTCGACGCCATCATCGTGGAAACGACGGGCCTGGCCGACCCCGGCCCGGTGGCGCAGACCTTCTTCGTCGACGAGGACGTCAAGGCCAAGACCCAGCTGGACAGCGTCACGACCCTGGTTGACGCCAAGCACGTGATGGCGCGGCTGGACGATTCCAGGGAGGCCCGCGAACAGGTGGCCTTCGCCGACCGGATCATCCTGAACAAGGTCGATCTGGCGACGGCGGACGAACTGGAGACGGTCGAGGCGCGTCTGCGGGCGTTGAATCCGCTGGCGCCCATCGTGCGAGCCGAACGATCGAACGTGCCGCTGGATCAGGTGCTGGGCCTTCACGCCTTCGATCTGGAGCGGATTCTGGAAGTGAAGCCGGACTTCGTGAACCCGCCGCATGGCGCGGACGGCCATGTGCACGACGAACACTGCGGCCACGATCACCACCATCATGACCACGACCACGGGCATGACCACCACGATCACGATCATGGCGCGCGGGGGCACGCGCACCAGGACGACATCAAGGGCATCTCCCTGTCGCTCGACCGTCCGCTGGATGGGGCGAAGTTCACGGCCTGGCTTGACCGGTTGCTGGGCGAGCAGGGCCAGGACATCCTGCGCGCCAAGGGCATCATCGACGTTCAGGGCGAGAACCGCCGCCTGGTCTTCCAGGCCGTCCACATGATCCTGGAAGGCGATCTGCAACGCGAATGGGGCGTCGCCGAACGCCGCTGGAGCCGCGCGGTCTTCATTGGCCGGGATCTGGACGAAGCCGAACTTCGCAAAGGCTTCGAGGCCTGCGCGGCCTAGCGTCCCGCCACTTTTACGCCGCACTCCCTCCGCAGCCTGTAGTTAGGCGGAGGGAAACCATGAAGCGATTGATTCTGACGGCCTGCATGGCGTTGCTGTGCGGCTGTTCGACCTATACGACGCCCGGCGCTGGGGTCGAACTGGGCGCAATCACCGAGAACGACGGCGACATCGCCGCCGCATTCGCTCGCCAACCGGCCGTTGTTTTTCCTGCTCGGATGGCCGTCGCTCGTGTCGCTTCGGCAGGCTATCGAAGCGCCTCCAACAGCAGCATGGGCACGGGCGCGTTCGGCATTGTGACGACACGCGACATCGAGACGGATGAAAGCCTCGCAAGGCTGGCGCAAATGCCGCGCATTTCCGCCGTCGCCCCTGTAAGTCGCCTTTTGGTCTCGCCAGATTTGAAAGACACCCGAGACCTGCGCGCCGCCGCAGCCCAACTGAGGGCGGATGTCATCCTCGTCTATACGATCGATACGCGCTTCCGCACCGAGAGCGCAGCGCTTGGCCCTCTGCAGACCATCGCCCTCGGCTTTCTTCCCAGCAAGAAGGCGGTCGTGAACGCCACCTGCGCCTTTATCCTTATCGATGTGCGAACCGGCTTTGTTTACGGAACGGGCGAGACGACGGCGACCGAAGACCAGCGCTCCAATGTCTGGGGCAGCGAGAACGCCATCGAGGCGGCGCGACTGAGAGCCGAACGAAAAGCCTTCGAGGACGGCCTGGGTGAAGTCGCCAAGCTCTGGTCATCCGTCGTCGCGGCCCACGGCGGCCAAGGCTAGAAAAAAGACCGCCGGATCACTCGGCGGTCTTTTTCCTTAATTACTTCCCGAACAGCTTGTTCCAGCGGCGCTTCTCGCGGGCCTTCCAGGCGCCGCGATGATAGGCGTCGGACCCGATCAGGGGAACCACGGTGGTGGCTTCGGCGAAGACCATCTGTTCGTGGGTCGTTTGAACCTTGCCCCAGGAGGCGGCCTCTTTCAGCGTGGACGACGAGCAGGCGCCGTCGCGGACGTCGGCGACGGTGATCTGGACCGCATAGCGGTGCATCTCGGCCTCAACGCCCAGAATTTCGGCGCAAACGACCGTGTCCTGGGCGAAGTTCTTGGGCACGCCGCCGCCGACCATGAACAGGCCGGTGACGCCCGCCGCGATCTTGATGTCGGTCAGTTCGCGGAAGTCGGCGATGGCGTCCAGCATCAGATAGGGCTGGCCGGCGGCCGCGCGTTCCTTCTGGTGCTTGACCAGGCCGAAGCCGGCGGAGGAGTCGACAAAGGCCGGGCAGAAGATCGGCACGCCCTCTTCATAGGCGGTTTGAATCAGCGAGCCGGGCTTCTTCGCATTCCCTTCGGACAGCCACTTGCCCATCTCCCAAATGAACTCGCGGCTGGAATAGCCGCGCGGCTCCAGACGGTCGGCGATCTCCAGGATGGTGTGGTCGCAGGCCTGAAGCTCTTCCTCGTCGATATAGGTGTCGTAGATGCGGTCGATGTAATTGTCGCGCAGGACGTTGTCGTCCACCTGACCGGCGGCCTGATAGTGTTTGAAGCCCAGGGCCTCGAAGAAATCCATGTCCACGATGGAGGCGCCGGTGGCGACCACGGCGTCGACCATGCCGAACTTCACCATGTCGCGGTACACGTCCATGCAGCCGCCCGCCGAGGTCGAACCGGCCAGGATCAGCCAGGGCGAGCAGTCCGCATCCTCGATGGCCATGGAGAAGATGTCGGCGGCGCGGGCGGTGTCGCGCGACGAAAAGGACATCTTGCGCATCGAGTCGATGATCGGTCGGGCGTCGAAGCTGGTGATGTCGACGTGTTCGACCACGTTTTGGAGCAGCTGGGCCTTGGTGTTCGATTGAACGGGAGCGTTCATTTCGGCGGTTTCCCTGTGATTTGAGCGCCCGTCGAACAAGCAGACGTGCCGGGACGGAGCGACCGACAGGACCGATAGACGCCCAACCTGCAGCCGTCACCCTCGGACTTGATCCGAGGGCCGAAGGTCCCGCCGTGCTCTCTCCGCAATGGAGACGCACAGCAGCCGATCCTGGGGTCGAGCCCGAGGATGACGGATATGAGGTGCGGGCGCCCTACTTCCGGCGCGACTTGCGCTGACCGGCCTTACCCTTGGGACGTGACAGGCGCACGACCTTGCGCGCGTTCTCTTCCGCCGTGGTGCGCACGGTGGGAATGGAGCGCGGCGCCAGGCCGTACAGCGAGGCCATCGGGGCGTCCCCGACCGCGGCGATGTCGTGTTCGCCATAGCCGTTGAAGCCGGTCGACATGGCGACGCCGTAAGCCCCCAGCATGCCGATCTCGATGAAATCGCCTTCGCGCACATCGGCCGGCAGCCAGAACGGGCCCGGCATATGGTCGATGCTGTCGCAGGTCGGGCCGTAAAACTGGAAGGCCTTCAACTCGCCCGACGCTTCGCCGTCCCGGACCAGCTTGGTCGGGAAGGG
Organism: Brevundimonas sp. EYE_349; assembly: GCF_023147505.1. Lineage (GTDB taxonomy): Bacteria > Pseudomonadota > Alphaproteobacteria > Caulobacterales > Caulobacteraceae > Brevundimonas. Next base: position 155,257 of record NZ_JAHXPB010000005.1, read on the forward strand.
CCAGCGCGAGTGGGTCGCGTCGAACAGCGAACCGTAGGAGCCGTCGTTCAGATACAGGGCGTCGCCCTTTCGCAGATCGACGCGGGCCAGGATCGACGAGGATTCGGCGACCAGCGCCCGACCGGGCTCGCACCACAACTCGGTCGTTTCCGACACCGGCATCTCGTTGAAGCCGCGATGGATGGCGTCGGCGTATTCGCTCATGTCCGGCGGGACCATGCCGGGATAGACCGAGGGGAAGCCGCCGCCGACATCGACGATGTCGACGATCACGCCCGCGCGGCTGATCGACCGTCCGACCTGGGCCATCGCCGCCTGATAGGCGGTCGGGCGCATGCACTGCGAACCGACGTGGAAGCTGACGCCCATCAGGCCTTCCTTGACCGCCTGGCGCGTGGCCAGCAGCAAGGCGGGAGCCTGATCCGACGACACGCCGAACTTGCCCGAAAGGGTATAGGCGGCCCCATCGGCCGAGACGGCCATGCGAACCACAAGGTTCAGGTCGTCGGCGCCGCCGGTGGCGTCGAGGATCTTGTTCAGCTCTTCCACGCAATCCAGCGAGAAGGTGCGGACGCCGTGGTCAAAATAGGCCTTGGTGATCGCAGACCGGCTCTTGACCGGATGCATGAAGGCCAGACGCACGTCATGGCTGACCGAACGGACCAGTTCGATTTCGGCCACGGACGCCACGTCGAAGGCGCGAACGCCAGCCTCGATCAGGGTCTCGATGACCCAGCGCGAGGGATTGGCCTTCACTGCATAGAAGACGTCGGCTTTCAGATTATCCTGGAACCAGCGCGCCGCTACGGATACCGAACGCGGCCGCACGAGTGCGACGGGACGTTCAGGAGGCCGCTCACGGACCAGGTCCAGGGGAAATTGGTACGTGCGCAATTCACGTAACCCCCTGCTAATTGTTAACCCAGACCGGCGTTAGCAGCGCGTAACGGTTAGACCTACGGGGTCCGCCGGAGAGCGCGATATGGGGGCTGTGGACTGTCATGTAAAGCGGTAATTTCATGGCGGGGCCTGGGTTTGATCGGACCGGGACTGTCACAAATGTCCGTCCACCTCCGAAATGGCCGCGCCGACGGCAACCTTGGCCTTTGGCTGTCGTTCAGACGGCGGAGGAGCGGATGAATCGGTGGATATTCCTGTTTCGACGGATGTCGCGGCAGCTGTGGTGGCGGGCCAGCCTTTATGCGGCGTTGGGCGTGGTCGCGGCCCTGGCCGGCGCCTGGGGCGCGCCGTTCGCCCCGCCCGTGCTGGCCGAGCGGTTCGGCGGGGATTCCGTCGAGGCGGTGCTGACCATACTGGCGTCCAGCCTGCTCGCCGTGGCGACATTCTCGCTGGGGGCCATGGTCACCGCCTACACCAGCGTCTCCAGCGCCGCGACGCCCCGCGCCGCCGCCCTGATCACGGGCGACGAAAGCACCCAAAAGGCCCTGGCCACCTTCGTCGGGGCCTTTCTCTACGCCATCGTCGGGGTCACGGCGATCAATGCGCAGTATTACGGACCTGGCGGCCGGGCGATCATCTTCCTGTTCAGCCTGGCGGTGGTGGCCCTGGTCGCCTTTCGTCTGCTGACCTGGGTCAGTCGCCTGACGCGGCTGGCGCGCCTCAGCCATACGGTGGAGCGTGTCGAGGCCGAAACCCTGGTCGCCCTGACCGCAGAGGCGAAGCGGCCACGCATGGGCGCGTCGGCTGGCGTTCTGGATCGAGGGCCGGTCGTGACGGCCGCGCAGACCGGCTATGTGCTGAACGTGGACATCCAGAGCCTTCAGGCCGCGGCCGAGCGAGCTGACGGCCGCATCCAGGTCATCGCCCGCCCCGGCGCCTTTGTGATGCGGGGCGAACCCCTGGCGCGGCTGAGCGGCGACGCCATAGACGCCGATGCGGTGCAGACCGCCTTCACCCTGGGGCGGGAACGGTCGTTCGATCAGGATCCGCGTTACGGGCTGATCGTCCTGGGCGAAATCGCGGACAAGGCTTTGTCGGCCGCCGTCAACGACATCGGCACCGTGGTCGGGGTGATCGGTTCGGGGGTGCGGCTTATGGATCTGTGGGCCGACGCGGCGCCGGAGGATCGGCCGCCCTGCGACCGCGTGCTGGCCGAGCCCTTGTCGGCGCACGATCTGCTGGACGACATCTTCGGCCCTGTGGTCCGTCACGGCGCCCACGACCTGACCAGCGCGATCAGGCTGCGCAAGGCCCTGGCCTCCCTGTCCGTCCACCCGGTTCTGGCTGAACCGGCGTCAGTGATGGACGCGCGGCTGATGCAGGATGCGGACTTCGCCAATGTCGCGGACGCCGAGCGGCTGCGGCGCTGCGGCGCCCAGGCCCGGACAAGCGCGGGCTAGACGAAATCCCTCGCGCCGTGCGATTAGGACTTGCCCAAACGCCTTCGTCGCGTCATGCGGCGCCCCTTCGCCACAGCCTCTCAGCGAGTTCATGAGTTCATCCGCAGCCGCCGTCGCCCCCGGGCTAGTCCAGGCGCGTGACGTGTCGAAGACCTTCGGATCGCGAAAGGCGCTGGACGGCGTCTCGATCTCGGTCGCCTCGGGCGAGATGGTCGCCCTGATCGGGCCGTCCGGGTCGGGCAAGTCCACCTTGCTGCGCTCCATCACCGGGCTTCAGTCCATCGACGCCGGCAAGGGGACCATTCAGGTCTTCGGCGAGACGGTGCAGAAGGACGGCCGCGTCACCGGCGCGGTGCGCAAGGCGCGCGGCAAGCTGGGCATGATCTTCCAGCAGTTCAATCTGGTCGGCCGCCTTAGTCTGTTCTCCAACGTCATGCTGGGCGCCCTGGGCCGCCTGCCCTCGTGGCAGGGCCTTCTGGGGATGTGGCCCCAAGCCGACAAGGACAAGGCCATGGCGGCCCTGCACCGCGTCGGCGTCAGCGACTACGCCGCCCAGCGCGCCAACACCCTGTCGGGGGGCCAGCAACAGCGCGGCGCCATCGCCCGCGCCATCGTCCAGGGCGCCAAGGCCATTCTGGCCGACGAACCCGTCGCCTCTCTGGACCCGGTGTCGGCGCGCAAGGTGATGGAGCTGCTGGTCGAGCTGAACAAGCGCGACGGCCTGGGCGTGATCGTCACCCTGCACCAGGTCGACTACGCCATCCGCTACTGCGACCGGGTCATCGCGCTACAGGGCGGCAAGATCGTCTATGACGGCCCTTCCACGGCGCTGGACCAAAAGCGCCTGATCGAAATCTACGGTCCCGAATTCGAGGACGCGTTCTGGGAGACCAAGGCATGAGCCTGTCCCGTATTGCCCCCACCCGCCGCCTGATGGCGGCGGCCGGCGCCGCCGTGATGATCCTGGGCCTGGCCGCGTGCGGCGGCGGCGACAAGACGGCTGCGGGCGGCGCGCCCACGGAGCTGACCTTCTCGATCCTGTCGGCGGAAGGCCAGGCGTCGGCCGGCCCGCTGTGGCAGCCGCTGCTGGACGACATGTCCAAGGCCGTCGGCGTTCCGGTAAAGCCCTATTTCGGCTCGAACTACACGGTTCTGGTCGAGGCCATGCGCGGCAACCACACCCAGGTCGGCTGGTTCTCGGCCAAGCCCGAGGTGGAGGCCATCGACCGCGCCAAGGCCGAAGTCATCGCCCGCACCGTCAACCGCGAGGGTCTGGACAGCTATCAGTCGACCCTGATCGTCAAGAAGGGGTCTGGCATCACGCTGGACAAGGTCCTGGCGTGCGGCAAGCAGTACAACTTCGGCATCGGCGACGCCCAGTCGACGTCCGGCACCCTGGCGCCCCTCACCTTCCTGTTCAATCCGCGCGGCGTGGTCCCCAGCCAGTGCTTCAAGACGGTGCGTTCGGCCAACCACCAGGCCAACGCCTTCGGCGTGGCGACCGGCGTGATCGACGTGGCCACCTCCAACAGCGTCAACACCCTGTTCATGCGTAAGGAGAACCCGCAGCTGGCCGCCCAGATCGAGGACATCTGGACCTCGCCCCCCATCCCCGAAAGCGGCATCGTCGTGCGCGAGGACCTGGACCCGGCGTTGAAGGAAAAGATCCGCAGCTTCTTACTGACCTATGGCCAGGGCGAAGGCGCCGAGGCAGAGCGTCAGCGCAAGATCCTGGCGGACCTGGAATATTCGCGCTTCGCGGCCGCCGACGACAGCTATCTGGACCCGATCCGCGAGATGATCGCCGACCAGAAGCTGGGCGAGGCCCGCGCCAAGGGCGACACCGCCGGCGCCGCCGCCGCCGAGCGTGAACTGCAACGCCTGCGCAGCCTGCGCGAGGTCCGTCCTTGACCGCGACGACGTCTCCCGCCCCGGCCATTCCGGCGGCGCCCAAGAAATCGACCCTGGCCTGGGTCGCCGACATCCTGGTCTGGGGCGGCGTCGCGGCCGTCCTGCTCTACAGCATCGACGCGGTGGACCTGGGCAATATCTCGCGCCTGTTCGCGGGCAACGACAGCACCAAACTGTTCGTCCACGACCTGCTGCGGCCGGACTTCGCCGACTGGAAGATGTTCGTCGCCAAGATGTGGGAGACGGTCCAGATCGCCCTGTGGGGCACCTTCCTGGCCGTCCTGCTGGGCATTCCCCTGGGTCTGGCGGCGGCGCGCAACATCGCCCCCGTCTGGATCGTGACGCCGGTGCGCTGGGTGATGAACCTGCTGCGTTCGGTGCCGGACCTGGTGATCGGCCTGCTGTTCGTGACCGCCGTGGGCCTGGGGCCGCTGGCCGGCGTCCTGGCTATCACCCTGAACACCGCCGGCGTCCTGGCCAAGCTGTTCTCTGAAGCGGTGGAATCCATCGACAAGGGGCCGGTCGAGGGCGTACGCGCCACCGGCGCCGGCAAGCTGCACGAGATCGTCTGGGGCGTGCTGCCGCAGGTCGCGCCGCTATGGACGTCGTTTGCGCTGTACCGCTTCGAGTCCAACAGCCGTTCGGCGACGGTGCTGGGCCTGATCGGCGCCGGGGGCATCGGCCAGGTGCTGTTCGACAGCATGAACGCCTTCGATTTCCGCGCCGTCTCGGCCATCGTGATCGTCGTCGTGGTCGCCGTGACCCTGATCGACACCCTGTCGCAGGTCATGCGTCGCCGCCTGCTGTGACAGGGCGCTGACCGGCGACAAAAACCGTCACAAACCTCTGGTCTAAGCGTCGCGAAATCGAGGCTCAGGGAGAGCGACTGATGATCCGTTCACTGAAATACGCCGCGGCGGCGACCGCCCTGATGGCCCTGGCGGCCTGCGGCGACGGCGGCGCGGGCGGTTCGCCATCGGGAACCCGGTCGGGCATCTGGGCGGCAGGGTCGTCCACCGTCTTCCCGTTCGCCACCCGCGTCGCGGAAACCTTCGCCCGCACCTCGGGCGGGGCTGCGCCCCGCGTCGAATCCCTCGGCACGGGCGGCGGCATTCAGGCCTTCTGCCAGGGCGTCGGCCCCAATACCCCCGACATCGCCAACGCCTCGCGCCAGATGAAGCAGTCCGAGTTCGATCTGTGCGCCAAGAACGGCGTCAAGGACATCGTCGAGATCAAGATCGGCTTCGACGGCATCGTCATCGCCACCGCCCGTAACGGCAACGGCTTCAACTTCGAACTGAACGACCTGTACGAAGGTCTGGCCAAGGACGTGCCGGGTCCGAACGGAACCTTCATCGCCAACCCGACCAAGACCTGGAACGACGTGAACAAGGGCCTGCCGGTCCAGCGCATCCAGGTCTATGGCCCGCCGCCCACCTCGGGCACGCGCGACGCCTTCCTGGAGCTGGGCATGACGCCGGGCGCCAAGCTGGTCCCGGGCGTCAAGGCCATCGAAGGCGACAAGGATCGGTTCGAAGCCATCGCCCACACTCTGCGCGAGGACGGCGCCTGGATCGACTCGGGCGAGAACGACAACGCCATCGTCCAGACCCTGACCCGCACGCCGGGCTCGCTGGGCGTGTTCGGCTATTCCTTCCTGGAGCAGAACCTGGATACGGTGAAGGCCGAGACCATCGACGGCGTCTCGCCCACCGCCGACACCATCGCCAGCGGCGCATATCCGCTGTCGCGCAGCCTCTACATCTATGTGAAGAAGGCCCACATCGGCGTGATCCCCGGCCTGCAGCAGTTCGTTCAGGAATTCCTTTCGGAAGGTTCGGCCGGCAAGGGCGGCTATCTGGCCGACCGCGGCCTGATCCCCCTGCCGGAAGATCAGCTTCTGGCCCAGCGTGCGACCATCGCCGCCATGTCCCCGATGGCGCGTCCCGCCAAATAAGGTCGGAACCGACCGCCGTCCCGCCCCTTCTTTCGCCGGCCCGCACCGGCTAGAAGGGGCGGCATAGCTGTCAGGATTCATTTATGACCTCCACGCCCACGCGCCTGCGCAAGGCCGTATTCCCCGTCGCCGGTCTCGGCACGCGGGTTCTTCCCGGCACCAAGACGACGCCGAAGGAACTGCTGAACGTCGTCGACCGCCCCATCCTGTCCTACATCGTCGAAGAGGCGCGAGAGGCGGGAATCGAGCATATCGTCTTCGTGACCGGCCGCTCAAAGGAAGCCATCGAGGACTATTTCGACCACCAGATCGAGCTTGAGGCCCAGTTGGAGGCCAAGGGCAAGACCGAGATCCTGGCGGCCATGAACGCCGAACTGGCGCGCCCCGGCGAAATGAGCTTCACCCGCCAGATGCAACCCAAGGGCCTGGGCCACGCCGTCTGGTGCGCGCGCGACATCATCGGCCATGAGCCGTTCGCCGTCGTCCTGCCCGATGTGATCGTGGACGGCAAGCCCGGCGCCCTGAAGCAGCTCGTCGAAGTCTATGCCGAGACGGGCGGCAATCTGATCGGGGTGGAATCGGTCGATATCGAGCAGGCCCACAAATACGGCATCGTCGATCCCGCCGTCCGCGAGGGCAATCGCATCGCCATGAAGGGGATGGTCGAAAAGCCCGCCCCGGGCACGGCGCCGTCCAATCTGTCGATCGCGGGCCGCTACATCTTGCAGCCGGAAATCTTCGACCTGCTGGCGACCCAGGAGCGCGGCGCCGGCAACGAGATCCAGCTGACCGACGCCATGGCGCGGCTGATGCGGACGCAGACCTTCACCGCCGTCGAATATGCGGGCGTGACCCACGATTGCGGCGACAAGATCGGCCTGCTTCGCGCCAACGTCGCCCTGGCGCTGAAACGCCCAGACCTGGGCGAGGCCGCGCGTCAGGCGGTTTCGGCCCTGCTTTAACCCTGGGGAAGCTTGCGGGGGTTCCGGTTCGCACCGGCCCCTGCTAACCCTCCGCCAAATCATCAGGAGACGTATCATGGCGACGAGCGAAGGCTGGGACATGCCCACCGGAGACCTCATGAAGGGCAAGAAGGGCCTGATCATGGGGGTCGCGAACTCCAACTCCATCGCCTGGGGCATCGCCTCGCAACTGGCCACCCAGGGCGCCGAATTGGCCTTCACCTATCTGGGCGAGGGGCTGGAGCGCCGCGTGCGTCCGCTGGCCGAAAGCGTCGGCGCCAAGCTGTTGATCCAGGCCGACGTCACCGACGACGCCTCGATGGACGCCGCCTTCGCCGAGCTGGAAAAAGAGTTTGGCACGATCGACTTCGTCGTCCACTCGGTCGCCTTCGCGAACAAGGATGAGCTGAAGGGTTCGTTCGTCGAAAACACCACGCGCGACAGCTTCCTCCTGGCCCTGAACATCTCGGCCTTCAGCTTCGTGGACGTGGCCAAGCGTTCAGCCAAGCTGATGCCCAACGGCGGCTCAATGATCACCCTGACCTATCTGGGGTCCGAGCGGGTCATTCCGAACTACAACACCATGGGCGTGGCCAAGGCCGCGCTGGAGGCGGCGACCCGCTATATCGCGCGCGACCTGGGACCGAAGAACATCCGAGTCAACGCCATCTCGGCCGGGGCCATGCGCACCCTGTCGCTGGCCGGCATCTCGGGCGGACGCGGCCTGCACTCCAAGTCGGCGCAGTTCTCGCTGATCAAGGAAGAGACATCGATGGAGGGCGTCGCGGGCGCGGCCCTGTGGCTGTGCTCGGACCTGGGCCGTTCGACCACGGGCGAAGTCGTCCACGTCGACGCGGGCTTCCACGCCGTCGGTCTGCCGGAGGATTTCGAGGGCTGATCCCCCCGGATCATGGAACAATCAGGGGCCGCCGGCCGATCCGGCGGCCCTTTTTGCTTTCGGGGCGCAACGGCCCCGCTTATCCGTGTGGCCATGAGCGCCTCCGATATCCCGCCCCCCGCCAGCTTCTCCGCCGCCGCCGTGGCCACCGTCGTCGGATTCGGCGGCACGGTCGCCCTGGTCGTTCAGGCGGGCCAGGTGCTGGGCGCCAGCCCGCCCCAGATCGTTTCGATGGTCACCGCCCTGTGCCTGGGCATCGGCCTGCCGGGACTGCTGCTGAGCTGGCGATTAAGGATGCCGGTCGTGCTGGCCTGGTCGACGCCGGGCGCGGCCCTGCTAGCGGCCTCGACGCTGGGTCTGGGCTGGGCCAACGCCATCGGGGCGTTCTTATTCGCGGCGGTCCTGATGGTGCTGACGGGCCTTTTGCCCGTGCTGGGTCGGCTGGCGCAGAGAATCCCGGCCTCCGTCGCCTCTGCCATGCTGGCGGGGGTACTGCTGCCCTTCGTGCTGAGGCTGTTCAAGGTTGTGCCGGACGAGATGGGGCTGGCGGTCGGGCTGCTGGCGATCTTCATCGTCGCAAGGCGGATGTGGCCCGCCTGGGCGTTGCCCGCCGTGCTTTGCGTCGCCTTCGGCGTTCTGGCTTTCAAAGGTCAGATCGGCCTGCCGCCGGGAACCGGCCTGTTCGGCGGTCTGACGCCCGTCATGCCCGCCTTTGACTGGAAGGTCGCCGTCAGCCTGGGTCTGCCGCTGTTTCTGGTCACGCTGGCCTCGCAGAACCTGCCGGGGCTGGTGGTGCTGAAGGCTGCGGGCTACGAGCCGCCCGCCAACCGCCTGATCTTCGCCACCGGCTTGACCAGCCTGATCGCCGCCCCCTTCGGCGCCCACGGGGTCAATCTGGCGGCCATCACCGCCGCAATCTGCACGGACGCCGACGCCCATCCCGATCCGGCCAAACGGTGGATGGTCGGCGTCATCTATGGTGGGTTTTATGTGATCGTGGCGCTGTTCGCAGCGCCTCTGGCGGGGCTGTTCATCGCCATGCCGCCTGCCGTTCTGGCGATCATTACGGGGCTGACCCTGATCGCGGCCCTGACCGGGGCGCTGAGCGCCATGCTGGCCAAGACTGAAGAGCGGGAGGCCGCCGTCCTGACGTTCGCAGCCACCGGCTCCGGCCTGGCCTTGTTCGGGATCGGCGCAGCCTTTTGGGGACTGGTCGTAGGTTTCGCCGCCCTGGCGGCGATGCGCTGGATCAGACCGAGGGCCTGACCCAGCGTCGCTTCGTTCTGCGGCCTAACGCGCTTCGCGCTGCTTGAGGCCGCCTCTGTGACCTACCGCGCGTCGCGCTGCTTGAGGCCGGTTAGTCGCGCAGCGAGGCCGGGACCTGGCCGCCGTTTTCAGCCAGCTTCTGCCAGACCGCCTTGGACAGGGCGATGTTCTGCTCGGCCGAGCCGTGCTCGCCGGCGTGGACATTCAGCTCCTCGGCCAGCTCCTTGCGGGCCGCCAGGCTGGAATCCAGGTCCAGCAGCTTCAGGAGGTCCACGATTGAGGTGCGCCAGTTGCCGCCGCCGCCCTTTGACGCCGCCAGATCGCTGAGCACCGCCTCGACGTCCACAGGCGGAAGCGCAGGGGTAGCGGCCGGTGCGGCGCCGGGCGCGGGTTGGGCCGAAGGCGCCGGGGTCTGCTGCGGGGCCGTCTTGGGCTTGTGGCCCGTGATCTTGTTCCAGATCGAAGAGAAGATACCCATTAGTCTCGCTCCAGTTGATGCCGTCAGATAATGCCCGCCAGCGGCGACGGTTCAGTGACGCGCCGGAATCTCCAGTCCGCGCTGCACGGCCGGCCGCGCCAGACCCCGTTCCAGCCAGGCGGCGACGCGCGGGAAATCCTTGAAGCCCACGATCTCGCCGGCCTCATAGAAGCCGATCAGATTGCGGACCCAGCCCAGGGTGGCGACGTCGGCGATGGAATAGTCTCCGACAATCCAGTCTCGACCGTCCAGCTGCGTCTCCAGCACGCCCAGCAGACGTCGGCTTTCGGCGACGTAACGGTCGCGCGGGCGCTTGTCCTCGTAGTCCCTGCCGGCGAAGCGGTGGAAGAAGCCCAGCTGGCCGAACATGGGGCCGACCGCCCCCATCTGGAACATCAGCCACTGGATCGTCTGATAGCGGGTCGCCGGATCAGCCGAGAGCAACTGCCCGGTCTTCTCCGCCAGATAGATCAGGATGGCGCCGGATTCGAACAGAGCCAGCGGCTGGCCGCCCGGACCGTCGGGGTCGATGATGGCGGGGATCTTGCCGTTGGGGTTCAGTGACAGAAACTCCGGCCCCCAGGTCTCGTTGGCCGTGATGTCGATCAGGTGCGGTTCATAGGCCAGGCCGACCTCCTCCAGCATGATCGACACCTTCACCCCGTTTGGCGTGGGCAGGGAATAGAGCTGGATGCGGTCGGGATGCTGGGCCGGCCAGCGCTGGTTGATCGGGAAGGCGGACAGGTCGGACATGGGACGAACCTCTGGCGGTTGAACCTCCCATGTCGGTAGGGCGTCGTGATTTGGCAACTGCGATGGGCGCCGTTTTGATCGCGGGCTTGTGTCTGGAACCGCGCAGGAGACGGCGCCAGCTTGGCCGTGGCCGACAGTCGGTCAAATCCAGGGAGAGGCCCGATGGCGCACAAGTTCGAAGTCTATCAGGACAAGGCCGGCGAATACCGCGTCCGCTTCAAATACAATTCCGAGATCATCTTCTCGACCGAGGGTTATTCCGACAAGTCGGGGGCCAAGCGGGCCATCGAATCGATCAAGAAACACGTCGGCGACGCCCCGGTCGAGGACGCCTAGTCGGGCTCCCGCTCGCCCACCTCGGTCGGCGGCGCCGCCATCAGCCAGCCGTCGGCCAAGTGCAGTTCCGGCGTCGCCTCCTTGGTGAACGGCAGATACCAGGTCGGGCCGCCGGCGGCGGGCGCGATCTCCAGCATGTCGTCGGCGCCGAAGTTCTGGACCGACTTCACCACGCCCATGACGGCGCCGGCGACGTCGCGGACCTGCACGCCCAGAAGGTCGGCGAGATAGAATTCGTCCTCGTCCGGCTCGGGGAAGCGGTCGCGGGGGACGTGCAGCTTCAGGCCGCGCAGGGCGTCGGCCTGTTCCTTGGTGGCGATCTCCTTGGCGCGGCCGACGACGCCGTTCTTGTCGGGCCGGGTCGAGGTCAGGGTCAGGGCCACGGTCCCGTCCGCGCGCAGCAGCGGGCCATAGGCGGTCAGGGCCAGGGGATCGGCGGTGAAGGCGGTCACGCGCACCTCGCCCCGCACCCCGAAACCACCGCCGACCTGGCCGACGAGGATCAATCTGCTTTCCGTGGTCATGGTCGTCCTTAGCGCATGAAAAAGGCGGCGCCGGAAGACGCCGCCCTGATCATCGTCAAACCGAAAGGCTTAGCCTTCGGCCTTTTCCTCGGTCGCTTCGGCGGCCGGAGCGTCTTCGGCAGGCGCTTCCTCGGCAGCCGGAGCGTTCTTGGCGGCTTCGGCGGCGGCGGCGGCCTCTTCCTTGGCGCGGGCGGCGGCTTCAGCGGCCTCGACCTTGGCGGCGGCTTCGGCTTCCAGGCGGTCGGCTTCGCGCTGGGCGCGTTCGGCGGCGCGCTCTTGCGCCTTCTTGCCGGGCTGGGCCTTGTTCGGGTTGTTGCTTTGCGTCCACTTGACCTTCTGGCCCAGAGTCTCGTCCTGCGACAGGAAGCGCGCGACCCGGTCGGTCGGTTGGGCGCCCTTGCCGAGCCATTCGGCGATACGTTCGACCTTCAGGGCGACGCGCGGCTGAGCGCCGTCCTTGGGCAGCATCGGGTTGTAGCTGCCGACCTTCTCGATGAACTTGCCGTCACGGGGCGAGTGCGAGTCGGCGACGACGATGTGGTAGTAGGGGCGCTTCTTGGCGCCGCCGCGGGCCAGACGAATCTTCAGCATTCAAGTCTCTTTCTAGGAAGTGGTTATTTCTTGGGAGGGAAGCCCGGAAGACCCGGCAGGCCCCCCGGAAGTTGTCCGCCGCCCAGACCCGCGAGGCGGTCCTGGATGGCTTTCAGATCGTCGGCGGAGGGTTCGGCCATCTTGCCGCCGCCCAGCGCCTTGAGGCGGGCCATGTCGGGACCGCCGCCCATGCCGGGCAGTCCGCCGCCGCCGCCGAGGCCGCTCAGCATGGCGGCCATCTGCTGCATCTTCTTGGGTCCGCCGCGCGCCATCGACTTGACCACATCGGCCATCTGGCGGTGCTGTTTCAGAACCCGGTTCACGTCCTGCACATCGACCCCGGCGCCGGCGGCGATGCGCTTCTTGCGCGATGCATTCAGCAGGTCGGGCTTCTTGCGCTCGGCCTTGGTCATCGAGGAGATGATGGCTTCCTGACGCAGGATCATGCGGTCGTCGATGCCGCTGTCGGCCATCTGGTTCTTCATCTTGGCCACGCCGGGCAGCATGCCCATGATGCCCTGAAGCCCGCCCATCCGCTTCATCTGCTGAAGCTGGCCGGCCAGGTCGTCCAGATCGAACTGACCCTTGGCCAGTTTGCGGGCCATCTTCTCGGCCTTGGCCTGGTCCAGATCCTGGCTGGCCTTTTCGACCAGGGCGACGATGTCGCCCTGGCCCAGGATGCGGCCGGCGACGCGACGGGCGTCGAAGACGTCCAGCGCATCGACCTTTTCGCCGGCGCCCAGATATTTGATCGGCAGGCCGGTGACGGCGCGCATCGACAGCATGGCGCCGCCGCGACCGTCGCCGTCGGCGCGGGTCAGGACCAGGCCGGTCAGGGGCAGGCGCTCGTGGAAGGCCTTGGCGGTGCGAACCGCGTCCTGACCCGTCAGGCTGTCGGCGACCAGCAGGGTCTCGACGGGTTTGGCGATGTCGGCGACCTCGGCCACCTCGTTCATCAGCCCTTCGTCCAGGGTGATGCGGCCGGCGGTGTCCAGGATGAGGACGTCGAAGCCCTGGAGCTTGGCGGATTGCAGCGCCCGGCGCGTGATCTGGACCGCGCTCTCGCCCGCCACGATGGGCAGGGTCGCGACCTCGATCTGCTTGCCCAGGGTGGCCAGCTGCTCCATCGCGGCCGGACGGCGCGTATCGAGGGAGGCCAGCATGACCTTCTTGCGATCGAATTTGGTCAGACGCAGCGCCAGCTTGGCGGAAGTCGTCGTCTTGCCCGACCCCTGCAGACCGGCCATCAGAACGACGGCGGGCGGGTTGGCGTTGGTGTTCAGCGGGACCGGCTCTTCGCCGCCGAGCATCTCGATCAGGCCGTCATAGACGATCTTGACCACCTGATCGGCCGGCTTGACCGAACGGATGACTTCTTCGCCGGTCGCGCGTTCGGTGGCGAAGGCGATGAATTCCTTGACGACCGGCAGGGCGACGTCGGCCTCCAGCAGGGCCACGCGCACTTCGCGCATCGCCTCGGCGACGTCCTTTTCGGACAGGGCGCCGCGCCCGGTGATCCGGTCGAATACGCCTGTCAGCCGCTCGTTCAGAGCCTCGAACATTCACTACCTCATGGCGACGGGTGAAACGGCTCCATACGACAACGGCCCCCGGCGACGATCACGTCGGCGGAGGGTTCTCGCCCACCTCGTTCTCTCCTTGGAGAGCTGTCGTGTGGGTGGAGACGCGAGGTTCACTTGCGTCGGAAGCGGCGGCTTATGAAGGAAAACCGGCCGCAAGGCAACCGCAGCGAGTCAATCGCGCTATAAGCCTGACCTTCAGTAAGACATTTAGCGGATTGTCATCATCGTGCTAAGAGCCGCGCCCTTTATAGGGGCGGCGTTGTCGCCAGGGTTTTTGACTTCGGGAGAAGCACGAATGAGCAAGGTGCTGGTTATCGGCGCGGGCGGCGTCAGTTCGGTGGCCGTCCACAAGATGGCGATGAATACGAACATCTTCTCGCATATCACCCTGGCCAGCCGCACCAAGTCCAAGTGCGACGCCATAGCGGAATCGGTGAAGTCGCGCTTTGGCGTGGCCATCGACACCGCCGCCATCGACGCCGACGACGTGGCGGCGACCACGGCCCTGATCCAGAAGGTGCAGCCCGAACTGGTCGTGAACCTGGCCCTGCCCTATCAGGACCTGTCGATCATGGACGCCTGTCTGGCGGCGGGCGTGAACTATCTGGACACCGCCAACTACGAGCCGCGCGACGAGGCCAAGTTCGAATACAAGTGGCAGTGGGCCTATCAGGACCGGTTCAAGGACGCGGGCCTGATGGCGCTGCTGGGTTCGGGCTTCGACCCCGGCGTGACCTCGGTCTTCACCACCTACGTCAAGAAGCACCTGCTGGATTCCATCGAGATGCTGGACATCCTGGACTGCAACGGCGGCGACACGGGCCTGCCCTTCGCGACCAACTTCAACCCCGAGATCAACCTGCGCGAAGTGACGGCGAACTCGCGTCACTGGGAGAACGGCCAGTGGGTCGAAGGCCCGGCGCTGAGCCACAAGCAGGTCTTCGACTTCGAAGGCGTGGGCGAGAAGAATATGTACCTCATGTACCATGAGGAGCTGGAATCGCTGGCGAAATTCTATCCCGAGATCAAGCGCATCCGCTTCTGGATGACGTTCGGCGACAGCTATCTGAAACACCTTGAAGTGCTGGAAAACATCGGCATGACCTCGATCGAGCCGATGCAGTTCCAGGGCCGCGAGATCATTCCGATCGAGTTCCTGAAGGCCCTGCTGCCCGAGCCCGCCTCGCTGGGTCCGATCACCAAGGGCAAGACCAACATCGGCGTCATCGCCACCGGCCTGAAGGACGGGGTCAAGAAGACGGTCTACATCAACAACATCTGCGACCACGAAGAGGCCTATGCCGAGACCGGCAACCAGGCGGTCAGCTACACCACCGGCGTCCCCGCCATGATCGGCGCGGCCCTGATGGTGACCGGCCAGTGGAAGGGCGACGGCGTGTTCAACATGGAACAGCTGGACCCCGATCCCTTCATGGACATGCTGAACCAGCACGGCCTGCCGTGGAAGGTGCAGGACCTGGACGCCCCCCTGGACTTCTGATCGGACCGATTGAATGCAGACCCAGGCCGGCGATCCGGGCGCCTTTGCGCATTTCGACCTGAACCGCGTCGCCTCGCCCGCCTTCGTGGTGGACGAGGCGGCCGTCCGCCGCAATCTGTCCGTGCTGAAGGGCGTGCGTGACGGAGCGGAGGCGCGCGTGCTTCTGGCGCTGAAGGCGTTTTCGATGTGGTCGCTGGCCGATGTGGTTGGCGAATACCTCGACGGGGTCTGCGCCTCGGGCCTGTGGGAGGCGCGGCTGGCGCGCGAGTTCTACAAGGGCGAGCTGACAACCTATTCGCCGGCCTATACGGCGCAGGACCTGCCCGAGATCCTGCGTCTGTCGGACCACGTCATCTTCAACAACCCGGCCCAGATCGCCCGCTTCGACGATCTGATCGCTGGGGCGCGGGCCGAAGGGCAAGTGTTCGAGATCGGCCTGCGGCTGAACCCCGAACATTCCGAAGGCGAGGTCGCCAAATACGACCCGGCCCAGCCCTGCTCGCGCCTGGGTTTTCCGGTGTCGCAACTGAAGCCCGAACATCTGGATGGGGTGGACGGGCTGCATATCCACGCCCTGTGCGAACAGGACTTTCAGCCGCTGTCGCGCATCTGGGCGGCGGTGGAGCCGAAACTGGCCCCTCTGCTGGGAGGGATCAAATGGCTGAACCTTGGCGGGGGGCACCACATCACCCGCGCCGACTATCAGACCGACGATCTGATCGCCTTCGTACGCGATCTGCAGGCCAGGCACGGGGTTCAGGTCTATCTGGAGCCGGGCGAGGCCGTGGCGCTGGACGCCGGCATCCTGATCGGGGAAGTGCTGGACGTGTTCGACAACGGCATGCCCATCGGCATCACCGACATCTCCGCCACCTGCCATATGCCCGATGTGATCGAGGCGCCCTATCGCCCCGCGCTGCTGAACGAACCCGAACACGGCGTAACGGTGCGGCTGGGCGGGCCGTCGTGTTTAGCCGGCGACATCATCGGCGACTACGTCTTCGCCGAACGGCCGACGCCCGGAACACGGATCGCGTTTTTGGACCAAGCCCACTATTCGATGGTGAAGACCAACACCTTCAACGGCGTGCCGCTGCCGTCCATCGTGCTGTGGAACTCCCAGACGGATGCGCTGAGGACGGTGCGCGACTTCGACTATTCGGCCTTCCGCGACCGACTGTCGTAGGCGCAATAAAAAGGGCGGCTGGCGCCGCCCTTTCCCGACCTATTCTTCCTTGGGTTCGTCCGCCGCCGGGGCGGCGTCGGGCTTGGGCGTGGAGCCCGGTTCGGTGACGACGACGCCTTCGGGCGCGGCAGGCAGTTTCGACAGGTCGCCGCCGACGCGCAGAACGTCCAGCGCCCGCTGAAGCTGATAGTCCTTTTCCTTGTCGAACTTGTCGCCCGGGGCTTCGCGCGGGGTGTGCGGACCCTTGCGCTCGGCGCCGATGGAGGCGTCCAGCGCCGTGGCGTAGGCGGCCTCGGAATAGATGAAGCTGGAGCGTGAGACGATGCGGGCCTCGGCCTCGGACCGGGCGACCTCCAGATCCGGCTCGATGCCGATCTTCTGGATCGACGCGCCGGAGGGGGTGTAGTAGCGCGCGGTCGTGATCGACAGGGCGCCGTCCTGGCCCTGGCGCAGCGGGATCACGGTCTGGACCGAACCTTTGCCGAAGCTGGTCAGGCCGACGATGGTCGCGCGCTGATGATCCTTCAGGGCGCCGGCGACGATTTCCGACGCCGAGGCCGAGCCGTAGTTGACCAGAACGACCAGCGGCAGACCGCCGGTGATGTCGCCGGGCTTGGCGGAATAGCGCTGGATCTGTTCGGGCTTCCTGCCGCGCTGACTGACGATCTCGCCGCGTTCCAGGAAGGCGTCGGACACGTCGATGGCGGCGTTCAGCAGGCCGCCGCCGTTGTTGCGCAGGTCCAGGACATAGCCCTTCACGCCCGGCTTCTCGGCCTTGATCTTGGCGATGGCCTCGTTCAACTCGCGGCCGGTGTTCTCGTTGAAGGTCGAGACGCGCAGATAGCCGAAGTCGCCTTCGACCCGGCCCGTGACCGACTGGACCTTGATGACCTCGCGGGTCAGGACGACCTCCAGCGGATCGGACCCGTCGCGCAGGAAGGTCACCTTGACGCTGGTGCCCACGGCGCCGCGCAGTTTCTCGGACACCTGACTGACCGTCAGGCCCGCCGCGTTCTGACCCTCGATGGAGGAGATGACGTCGCCCGCCTGGACCCCGGCCTTGGCGGCGGGGCTGTCGTCCATCGGCGAGATGACCTTCACCATGCCGCCGTCGGCGCTGATGGTCAGACCGACGCCCGAATACTGACCCTCGGTCCGCTCGCGCAGTTCGCTGTAGTTGGACGGCGGCAGATAGTTGGAATGGGGGTCCAGCGCGGTCATCATGCCCGCCAGCGCCGCCTCGATCAGCTTCTTGTTGTCGACCGGGACGACATAGGCCTGCTCCACGATCCCGACCACGTCGCCGAACAGCTCCAGCATGCGGAAGGTTTCGTTGCGGGGCGTCTGGCTTGAGACAGCAGCGGCGGAGCCGCCGAGCACCAGTGCGGCGCAGCCGACGAGGAGCAGTTTACGCATTCGGTCTCTTTCGGTCGGGCCGATCATTCAAGGCGCCCGTTGGAAGGGTAAGGCCCCGCAGACACGACCAAATCGTGGCGACGCGGCGTCCCGCCGATAAAATCAGCGTCGGAGGATAATGCAAAGGACTATTGCAGGTTCAGCGCAACCACGGCCCCGGATCGATGGGTCGTTCGTCGCGGCGCAGTTCGAAATAGACATCGCCGTCCGGCCCGCTTCGGCCCAGGGTCTGGCCGTCCGCCACACGCGCGTCGCCGTGGACGTCGACGCTTTCCAGCCCGGCGATCACCGCGCGCCAGCCGGGGCCGAGGTCCAGCACCACCACCTGCCCCCAGCCGGTCAGCGGCCCGGCGTAGGCGACCTTGGCGTCGGCGGGCGCCTTGATCGTCGTCCGGTCCGCGCGCCAGCGCCAGCCGGACGTCCCCGGCCCCCAGGTCTGGGTCGGCGCGCCGCCGACCGGCGGGCTGAGACGGGCGCGGTTGGCGGGCAGGCGCGCCGTGCGCGTCTCGACGGCCTCGGCCTCCGGCACGGCGCCGCCCAGATCGCGAATGCGGCGCTCCAGAACGTCGGCGGCGCGTTCGGCGGCCCGCGCCTCGGCGTTCAGCACGGCGGTCAGGGCGGTCTTGCGCGATGTCAGCCCCTCGATCTCGGCCCGACGATCCCCCTGGGCGCTCTCGGTCGTCAGCAGGCGTTCGGACGACAGGACGGCCAGGCGCCGGATGCGCATGATCTCGGCCTGACGCGCCGCAAGGGCCTGGGCGCGGCGCTCCAGGTCAGGGGTCATGGCCTTGAGCAGGATGGAGGCGCGCACGGTGGCGATGGCCTTGTCCGCCGGGACCAGAAGCGGCGGGGGAGGGCGGCGGCTCATCATCTGCAGCGCGCTGAGCAGGCGGCTCTGGGCGCCCCGCTCACGCGCCAGGCTGGAGACCAGTTCGGCCTCGCGTTCGCTGAGTTGCCTAAGACGCGCGCGCTGATCGTCGATCTGGCGGTCGTCGTTGCGGGCGTCGGCGCGCAGGGTGGCCAGACGGCGCTCCAGCTGGGCCAGTTCGACCTTGGCGGCGTCGGCGTCGGCGCGAAGACGGCGCGCCCGCACCGCCTCGTCGCGATATTCGGCCTGGATGCGCGACAGTTCGCTTTCCGGCGCCTGCCGTCCCACGGCGGGCGCGGCGCAGACAAAGCCGGTCAGCAGGGCGAGGGAAAGGGGCAGAGCGCGACGCATCTCAGTCGCGATGATACGGCGATCCGGCCAGGATGGTCACGGCCCTATAGAGCTGTTCGGCCAGCATGGCGCGGGCCAGGGCGTGGGGCCAGGTCTGAGGGCCGAAAGCCAGGGTCGAGGATGCCGCAGCCCGCACGCTGTCGTCCAACCCGTCCGCCCCGCCGATGGCGAAGACCAGACGGCGTTCGCCCTGATCACGCAGCCTGGCGATATGGTCGGCGAAGGCGCGCGAGGAATAGGTCTTGCCGCGTTCGTCGCAGGCGATCAGGTGCGCGCCCTGGCTGGCGGCCAGGATCAACTCGGCCTCTGGCGCCTTGCCCGGCTTCCGGGGTTCCAGATCGATCAGTTCCAGGGGCCCCAGGCCCAGCGCGCGTCCCGCAAGGGTGGCGCGCCGGGCGTAGTCGTCGGCCAGCGTCGCCTCAGGCCCCCGGCCCGGCCGGCCGATGGCGACGATGCCCAGCTTCATGGTGTCAGTCGCGCGCGGTGCGGTGCGCGGAATCGACAGCCCAGATCTTCTCGATGTTGTAGAAGGTGCGGACCTCGGGGCGGAACAGGTGGACGATCACGTCGCCGGCGTCGATCAGCACCCAGTCGCAATGCGGCAGGCCCTCGACCTTGGCCTTGCCCAGACCCTGCTCCTTCAGGGTGCGCAGCAGGTGGTCGGCGATGGCGCCGACGTGACGGTGCGATCGGCCGGACGCCACGATCATGGTGTCGGCCATGGCGCTTTTGCCCTTCAGGTCGATCAGGACCAGGTCCTGGGCCTTATCTTCGTCGAGGCGGCTCAGCAGGGCTTCTTCCAGCGGGGTGGAGCCGACCGGGCGGGGGGCGGACTCGCCAAAAGCCAGGTTGGATTCAGGGCCGTCTTCGGAATGGAGAGGTTCGATAGGGTCCATCTCGTGCGCCGTGTTCGAAACGGCGGCGTCTTGCGTATCGTACGCGGGCGAGGGGGTCAGCGGAGGGCTCCGGGAGCGTTGACTAAAGACGCCCTCTAGCACGGATGGGCCGAAACGTGAACCGGCGCCGCAATCACGCCCCCGTGGGCGATGCTGTGGGCGATCCCGAGGATGCGCCCGCGCGGCGCGCCCCGGCGCTGCGAATGGCCGTCGAGGACAGCGGATTCAGCGGCGCGGTAAGATAGGTCCAGGCCGGGGCGACCAGGGTCGGCAACAGGCCCGCCTCGCGCTCGGGAATGCGGAAACCGGCGAAGCGGGCGGCCGCCGGGGCGGTGCGGCTGTCCAGCAGAGAGCCCGGCCGGGCGATCACCGCGACCGGCATCAGACGCATGATGTCGGTCCATCCGCGCCAGCGGTGGAAGCTGGCCAGATTGTCCGACCCCATCAGCCAGACGAAATGCACGCCGGAATGCCGCGCGACGAGAAGGCGCAGGGTGTCGACCGTCCAGGCGGTGCCGGCCCGGCTCTCGAAATCCGAGACGATCATGGACGGGCCGTGGGCGTGGGCGCGGGCCGAGGCCATCCGCTCGCCCAGGGGGGCGCTGTGGCGGGCGTCCTTCAGCGGGTTCTGAGGCGAGACGAGCCACACCACCCGGTCCAGGCCCAGACGGCGCATGGCGGTTTCCGCCACATGGGCGTGGCCGTCGTGCGCCGGATTGAACGAGCCGCCGAACAGCCCGACCTTCATGCCCGGCGCCAGGATCAGGCCGTCGCGCAGCGCCCCGGAACGGGGGCCGGCGCCTTTGGGCGCGGGACCGGCGTGGAAGAAGGACAAACGGCGTCTCGGGCGGGGAGTTATGCTCAGCGGCGCCCTTATAGCGCGGGACTTTGTTCAGCCTACAGAAATCATTTCAGACGGCGGCTTCGAACAGGGCGTCGCGCGCGATGTCGGCGTGGGTCATGGGGAACAGATGCCCCCCGCCCCGCACCACGTCGACCTTGACGTTCGGAAGGCCGCGCGGCGCCGCAGGCAGTTGGGTCAGCGCCCCATGTTCGGCCTTCAGGATATGGACGGGCCCAGCGTAGCGGCGCAGCGCGCGCCAGGGATCGTGCGCCTGGGCGGCGTAGTTGGCGGCCTCCCACGCCGGGGCGGCGGCTAGATCGAAGCCGTCCTGGCCTTCCGTCTCGACCAGCCCCTCGGACAGATAGTCGGCCAGAACCGCGTCTGGCCAACCCTTGAAGGCGCCGCGCCCTCGATAGGCCGCCATGGCCTGTTCGCGGCTGTCGAACCGGCTGCGACGGCGGCGCGCAGCCGCCGCGATCGGGATGCGTCCCACGAACCGATGGGCGAAGGGCAGGTTGAAGGCTGCGACCGCCGCGCGTTTCCAGATTACCGGATCGAACAGCACCAGGCTGGAGACTCGATCGGGCCTTTCAGCCGCGGCCAGCAAGGAGGCGGTCCCGCCCATTGAATGACCGGCCATCACCACCGGCGGCCCGTCCACCGCCTCTAGCAGCGCCAGCAGGTCGTCGCGGTGATCGCGCCAGCTGGTCTTGGGTCGGGCGAAGGTCGGCAGGGTCGAGCGGCCGTGGCCGCGCAGGTCCGGCGCCCAGATGCGCAGCGACGTCGAGAGGGGCGACAAGAGGCTGCGATAGGTGGCGGCGTTGAAGCCGTTGGCATGGCTGAAGATCAGATCGACCGGCCGGTTCGGATCACCGAAGTCCAGCACCGCCATCTCGCCGGCGCCCCAGCGATTGTCGATGGGCACGGACAGGCGGCGCGGTGGGGACATCAGCGCCGCATCCATGATCAGGCCGCCTCGCGACAGGCGGCGCAGCGGCCGTGCGCCTCGATGGTGGTGCGGACGATGGCGTAGCCGGCGGCCGAGGCGGCGGCGGCCATGGCGCCATGGTCCGGGCCTGTGACCTCCCGCGTTGCGCCGCAACAGTCGCAGATCAGGAAGGCGGCGGCGTGGATGGCGTCGCCCTCTTCGCTGCTGCAGGCGACATAGGCGCTGATGGAGGCGATGCGGTGGGCCATGCCCAGCCGCTCCAGAAACTCCAGCGCGCGATAGACGGTGGGCGGCTTGGCGGCCTGGCCGTCCTCGCCGAAGCGGGCGATCAGGTCATAGGCCTTGACCGGCTCTCCGGCCTCCAGCAGCAGGGCCAGCACGCGGCGGCGTTGGGCGGTCATCCGCTCGCCGTCCTTGACCGCGCGCGCCTCGGCCTGGGCCAGGGCGCGATCCAGCGCGCCGCCCTTCAGGCCGGAATGGTCGTGATCGTGATCGCAGGCGCTGCCCATGGCCCACAGCTAATGGCTGAGGCCCCTGGCTGCAACCGAAGCATCGCGGGTTTGCCGCTGACGCGGGCTTGGGTTAGAAGGCGCGCCTCATAACTTCATTATCCAGAGCGTCCTCGCTTCATGACCGACACGAACAACTCGCCGCTCGAAGGCAATGTCCTCTTCTATGTGAACCCCGAGCCGCTGGATCAGAGCGTTCATGGGACCTTGGGCGTCAATCCGACCGACAAGCCCTACGCCTTCGTGGCCCAGACGAACATCGTACCGCTGACGGTCACCGAGTTCGCCGCCGCCGCCCTGTCGTATCCGATCATCTTCACCGGCGATAACCGCCAGCCGGTCGTGGTCATGGGGCTGCGCCAGGGTGAGAACCTGTTCGTCGCCGACGACGGCGAATTCCGCGCCGACGCCTATGTGCCCGCCTATGTCCGTCGCTATCCGTTCGTCTTCGCCGACGACAAGCAGAACCAACGTCTGATCCTGTGCATCGACCGCGGCGCGGCCATCGTCGCCGAGGGCGGCGAGAACCCGCTGTTCGTCGAGGGCCAGCCCAGCGACTACACGAACATGGCGATGGAGTTCTGCAACAACTTCGAACAGGAACGCCAACGCACGGAAAGCTTCGTCCAGCTGATCAAGGACCTGGACCTGCTGGACACGCGCGACGCCGTGTTCACGCCGCGCAACCCCGACGGCACGCCCGGCGAGCCGCAGAAGCTGGCCGAATACTACGCCGTGTCGGAAGACAAGCTGCGCGCCCTGCCGGCCGAGAAGCTGGCCGAGTTGCGCGACAACGGCGCCCTGGGCCAGATCTACGCCCACCTGGTGTCGCTGCTGGGCTGGGACCGCCTGATCGCCCTGGCCTTCCTGCGTCAGGCGCAGCCGACGACGGTCAACTAAGACGGACGTTCAGACCAAAAAAGACGCCCCGACGGTTCGCGCCGTCGGGGCGTCTTCATTTTCAGCGCCGCGAGAAGACCGCGCGCGTCAGACACGAGAAGACCAGCCGCCCCGCCTCGTCCAGCAGGTCGTGCGAGGCGATGACGATGCCCTTTTCGTCGCCGACCGGATCCTTGCCCATCACCGTCATCCGCCCGCGCAACAGCTCGCCCGCCGGGGGATTGCGCATATAGCGCAGGCCGTCGACGGCCAGGACCTTGGTCTGGGCCCAACCGCCAGACTTGTCGGCGGCCAGACGGCTCCACAGCACATAGACCATGGCGTCCGGCGCGCCATAGGCCATGTCCCAACCCGGCGCGAACCGTTCGACGAACACATCCAGCGCCGACTGATCGACCGCGCAGGCGCCCAGGGGCACGACCTGTCCCACTTCCAGGTCTTCAAAATGGACGTGCAGCGGGTCGCTCATGCGCGGGCCTTCCGTGACAGTATCAGGCGGGTTCCTCGGAAACCCGGACCAGCAACTTGCCGTCGTGATCGCCCGTGAACAAGCGGTTCAGCGAATCGACCGCGCCTTCCAGGCCGTCCTCGACGTGCACCTTCCATTTCACCCGGCCATCGGCCAGCCAAGGCCCCATCTCGGCGACCATCTCCTTGGCGCGCGCGGCGTAGTCCAGGACCAGGAAACCCTGGACATGCAGACGATGGGTGATGATGCGCGCGAAGTTCGGCGACGGCGGCGCCTTGGTCGCATTGTAGGACGAGACCAGGCCGCACACCGCCATGCGGCCATGCACCTTCAGGCGGTTGAACACCGCAATCATGATGTCGCCGCCGACGTTCTCGAAGTTCAGATCGATGCCGTCCGGGGCCAGCCGGTCCAGCGCCTCGCCCACGTCCTCGTTCTTGTAGTCGATGGCCGCGTCAAAGCCGAGTTCGTCGGTCAGCCAGGCGCATTTCTGCGGCCCGCCGGCGATGCCGATGACGCGGCAACCGCGCTGTTTGGCGATCTGGCCGGCGATGGAGCCGACCGCCCCGGCCGCCGCAGAAATGACGATCGTCTCGCCGGTCTTGGCCTTCAGCACATCGGTCACGCCGAAATAGGCGGTCAGGCCCGTCATGCCCAGCACCGACATATTGGCCGTCAGCGGCAGGCCCGGCGCGCGGTGGACCGGACGCAAGCCGCCCTCCGACACGACGGCGTAGTCGGCCCAACCGCCCGAGGTCGGCATGACCACGTCGCCGGCCTTGAACCGGCTGGAGCGTGAGGCCTCGACCACGCCCAGGGTCAGGCCGCGCATGACCTCGCCGATTCCCACCGGCGGCAGATAGCCTTCCGTATCGTTCATCCAGGTGCGGTTGGTGGGGTCCAGCGACAGATAGACGGTGCGGACCAGCACCTCGCTCTCGGCCAGATTGGGGACGGGCGTCTCGACCAGCTCAAGGTCGCCGGGCTGGATCAGCCCCTTGGGCCGTTGGCGCAGCACCCATTGTCGATTCGTCTTGCCGCCTTTCGAAGCCATCCGCGTCTCTCCTGAAGGTTTTCTTTGACCACCATCTTGAGCCGGACGGGACGGCGGGTCGAGACGAGGCGCAAGAAAAAAGCGGCCCTTGCGGACCGCTTTGAAGTGGCATCATCGAGAATGAGGCGCGGAGGCGGCATGACCGGCTGTCGCCAGTCAAGTCGGGGGGCGTCGCCGCCTCCGCACTCCGATAACGGCGCCGCGTGGTGGCGGTTCCCGGCGGCCTTGCTTTTCTTTTCAGCCGGTCCAAACCCCGTCTGCACCACGGAAAAGGCCCCGTCGCCACGGGCGATCGGGGCCTTATAGCCACCAGCCTGGCTCAGACCTCAGGCGGCCTGTTTCTGGCGGGAGGGGTGGAAGAACAGCGCCTGACTAATCGCCGCCTTCACCGTTTCCGGCTGGAACGGCTTGGTGATCAGGAAGGTCGGCTCGGGCCGTTCGCCCGTCAGCAGACGCTCCGGGAAGGCGGTGATGAAGATCACCGGCACGTCCAGCGTCTTCAGGATGTCCTTCACCGCGTCGATCCCGGATGACCCGTCAGCCAGCTGAATGTCGGCCAAAACCAGGCCCGGCTTGTGGCGAGCGACGGCGTCGATGGCCTCGTCATGCGTGGTGGCGGTGCCGGTGACGCGGTGGCCCAGTTCCTGCACCAAACTCTGGATGTCGGCCGAGATGATGGCCTCGTCCTCGATCACCAGGACGTCGGTGGCCAGTTCGGCGTCGATATCGGCCTGGGCGTCGGCGATCAGCCGCTCGACGTCGCGCGGGTCCGCCGACAGGATCTGGGCCGCCTCGGACGGGGTGAACCCTTCCAGCGCGGTCAGAAGGAAGGCCTGGCGCGAACGCGGCGCGATGCGCAGCAGCCGCTGCGAGGCGTCGCCGGTGGTCTCCAGCTCGCCCGTTTCCAGCTGGGCGCCGGTCGATGACCAGATGGCGTGAAACACGTGATAGAGAGCCACGCGGGGCGTCATGTCCGAAGACAGCTGCTGCTCGCCGGCCGCCAAAGCCTCCAACGCGACGCGCACATAGTTGTCGCCCGTGGATTGATCGCCGGTCAGGGCGCGGGCGTAGCGACGCACGTAAGGCAGGTGCGGCGCGAGTCTAGCCAAAAGGCTCATTCAGATAGTCCCCGACAAATCTCCGCCGTCCCGGCAAGGGAAAGCGCTACAGCGATGCTGAACGTATCATATCGGTCGCGGTTCCCCAGTTTCGATCAAGCTTGGGCGTAAAATCTGTTTCATGGAGGAACCGGCCCGGCGGGACGACGTTAAGGGCTGGCATCTCTGCGACGACCGTTGGGTGGGCCTTGTTCTGTCTATGATTGATTCTAATGACTCCTCGCGCCTGGGGGGCGCCGACAAAACAGGGGAGGCAGACCTGGAAGAAGCCCGCCTTCGCCAACAGGCCATCGGCGTGAAGCTGCGCCATATGTTCGACGAAGTCGTCAACGAGCCGGTGCCGGACGAGTTCCTGGAAATCCTGAAACGCGCTGACGCCAGGGCGGCGGACGGTCCCGCATGAGCACCTCACGCCTGGGAGCCGCCCCGAAGCCGGCGTCAGCCGACGACGAAGGCTTCAAGCGCGAACTGGTGCTGCTGATCCCGCATCTGCGCGCCTTCGCCCGCACCCTGACCGGCGATCCCACCGCCGCCGACGACCTGGCGCAGGACGTCATGATGAAGGCCTGGGACGCGCGCGCCAGCTATCAGATGGGCACCAACATGAAGGCCTGGACCTTCATGATCCTGCGCAACCAGTTCTATTCGGAGAAGCGCCGCTCGTGGCGCCAGTCGCAGCTGGACCAGGAAGCCGCCGAACGCACTCTGGTCGCCGTCGATGACCCCGAGGCGCCCGTCGCCCTGGACGAACTGCGTCAGGCGCTGAAGACCCTGCCGGAAGAACAGCGCGAAGCGCTGATCCTGGTCGGCGCCGGCGGCTTCGCCTACGAAGAGGCGGCCGAAATCTGCGGCTGCGCGGTCGGCACCGTCAAGAGTCGCGTCAGCCGGGCGCGACGCGCGCTCCTGGCCACGCTGGAAAAGGGCGGTTACAGCCGTGACGGCCAGGCGGCCGGCGAGGCCATGCGGACCATTCTGGGCGAGGCCGACAGGCTGGCCGGCGCACGGAGCTGATCGGCGGTGAATGCGCCGTCTGACGCCCCACGGCCGCGCCTGGCCCGCACATGGACGAAGGACCGGTTCCAGGGCATCCGCTTTCGGCTGGGCATGGCCATGGCCATGGCCCTCCTGCCGATATTCGTCCTCAGCCTGATCCAGACCCAGGCCGATTTCCGACGTCAGGCCGAGGACCGTCAGGTCGATCTGCAGCTGGCGGCCGAACGCAGCGCGTCGGACGCCAAGGCGCAGTTGGACAGCGCCCAGGTTCTTCTGCGCGCGCTCAGCCCCGACGCGGCTGGGCCCTATTGCGCGGCGCGGCTCACGGCCCTGGTCGGTCGGCTGGACGGCTATGAGGGGCTTTATCGCATCAGCCCGACCGGCGAGGCGACCTGCGCCTCCGATCGACAGGGCGGCCTGCGGTCCGGCGTGGCGCCCGCGACGAACGCCCCGTGGTTTCAACGTCTGCGCAACGGCGAGGACCTGGTGGTCATGCGCGCGCCCGAGGACGCCGGCTATCACGCCGCCCTGATCGTGGCGACGCGGGCCGAACGGCCGATGGGCCGATTCGACGGCGCCATGGTGGCGGTGATCCCGCTGTCGGCGCTGCAACCCGACCTGAACGACCCCGCCCTGCCCTCAGGCTCTCAAGCGGCCCTGACCGACGGCGGCGGGCGCATACTGACCGCCAGCGAGGCCGGCGTCTTCCGCCTGTCTGGAGGCGACGATCTGGCGGGCTGGGTTTCGCGGGCGCGGGCGCAGGGGTCAGCCGTGTTCGAGGCGCGCGACGCTAGCGGCGAGCGGCGCGACTACGCCGGGGCGGCCCTGGCCGGCGGCGATCTCTACGCCCTGCTGTCCGCCCCGTCTCAGGGGCTGCTGTCCTGGGCGCGGCTGAATCCGATCGGCACGCTTCTGCTGCCGCTGGGCGCCTGGCTGACGGCGTTCGCGGCGGTGATGCTGTTGTCCGAACGCATCTTCATTCGCTGGCTGGACTATCTGGAGCGGGTGGCGGCCATCTATGCGCGGGGGCGGTTTTCCGTGCGGCCGCTTCAGGCCATGAACGCGCCCGCCGAAATCCGCACCATGGCCAAGACGCTGGACGAGATGGCCGAGGCCATCACTGCACGCGACCGTGAACTGACCGACGCCCTGGCCGAGAAGGACGCGCTGATGCGCGAAATCCATCACCGGGTGAAGAACAATCTGCAGATCATCTCGTCCCTGCTGTCGATGCAGCAGCGGGCCCTGACCGACGCCCCGGCCAAGGCCGCGTTGGGCGACACGCGCCAGCGGATTTCGGCGCTCGCCCTGATCTATCGCACCCTTTATCAAAGCGCCGACATCCGCCACGCGGATGCGCGCGAATTCCTGAATGAATTGGTCGGCCAGCTGATCGCCAGCGAGGTCGGGCGCGGCCCGGTGGTCATCAGTTCGGTGGACGCCGATTCCCTGCACGTCGATCCGGACAAGCTGGCGCCGCTGGCGCTGTGGCTGGTCGAGGCGGTCACCAACGCCCAGAAGCACGCCTTCGCGCTGAACGGCGGCGAGCTGAAGGTGCGGTTCCGCGTCCAGGGCGACACCTCGGTTCTGGAAGTCGAGGACAACGGTCCCGACGCGCCCGCCGGCGCGGAGGTCGGGGTGGGACGCACCCTGATGAGCGCCTTCGCCAAACAGCTGCGTGGCGAAACCGAATTCGTAGCGGCGCCGGGCGGCGGAACCATCGCCCGCATGACCTTCGCCACGCCCGAGGCGCTGATGCCGGTCGATCCGCTCGACAAGTCTGCGGACGGCAAAGGAACCGCCGCCGGGGGGTCGCGTTGATCAGGCAAGACCGGGGTGTTCGCCTCGGCCAACCCTGGAGTCTCTTCATGCGCAAGATGTTCGTTCTGGTCGCCGCCGCCGCCGCCCTGACCACCGCCGCCTGCAACACAGTCGAAGGCGTCGGCCGCGACACCCAGGCCGCCGGCCAGGCCGTCACCGGCGCCGCCCAAGACGCCAAGAACTGATTTCGACGCAGCCCCGGCTGCATCGACCGACTTGCAAGGCCCCGCTTCGTCGGGGCCTTGTTGGTTTCAGGACCGCCTTCAGGAGATCGCCGTGAACGACACCGCCCGCAACGCCGGCCTGGCCCTGCTGAAACAGCACGCCCTGATCGCAGGCGAGCCCATCCTGGCCAACGGATCGGGCGTCGCCGTGGACGACCCGGCGACCGGCGAAGTTATCGGCCATGTGCCGAACCTGGGAGCCGTCGAGACCGAGCGCGCCGTGGCGGCCGCGACCGATAGCTTCATCGACTGGTCCCGATCTGATCCGCACAAGCGCGCGACCTTTCTGCGAGCCTGGGCCGCGCTGATCGACGAGAATATCGAGGGTCTGGGCGCGTTGATGGCGCTGGAGAACGGCAAGCCGTTCGAGGAGGCCAAGGGCGAGGTCGTGTATGCCAACGGCTTTCTGAAATGGTTCGCGGGTCAGGCCGAGCGGCTGATCGGCGAGACCCAGGACAGCCCGCTGGGCCATCTGATCCTGACCTATCGCGAAGCCGTGGGACCGTGCGCCCTGATCACGCCCTGGAACTTCCCCGCCGCCATGCTGACGAGGAAGCTTGGCCCGGCCTTTGCGGCGGGCTGCACCGCCGTGGTCAAGCCGGCCAGCCAGACGCCGTTCACCGCCATCGCCTTGGCCGAGTTGGCCTATCAGGCGGGCCTGCCGAAGGGCGCTTTGTCCATCGTCACCGGCGATGCGGCCACGATCGGCAAGGCGCTGACCGACAGTTCCGACATCCGCAAGCTGAGCTTCACCGGCTCGACCGGCGTGGGGCGCAAGCTGGCCGAGCAGTGCGCGCCCACGCTGAAGCGGGTGTCGATGGAGCTGGGCGGCGCCGCTCCGCTGATCGTCTTCGCCGACGCCGATCTGGACCTGGCGGTCGCGGAAACCATCAAGGGCAAGTTCAGGAACTCGGGCCAGACCTGCGTCTGCCCCAACCGCGTTTATGTGCAGCGATCGGTCGCCGAGACCTATGCCGAAAAACTGGCCGCCGAGGTGTCGAAGATCAAGGTCGGCGCCGCCTTCGAAGACGGCGTGAAGGTCGGGCCGCTGATCGAGGACAAGGCTATCGACAAGGTCGAGAAGCACGTCGCGGCGATCAAGGCGGACGGCGGGCGCGTCCTGACCGGCGGATCGCGCCATGAGCTGGGCGGCCGCTTTTTCCAGCCCACCGTCACCCTGGGGGGAAACGACGAACTGTTCCGCGAGGAAGAGACCTTCGGCCCGATGATCCCGGTCTTCGTCTTCGACACCGAGGAGGAGGCGCTGGAGAAGGCCAACGCCAGCGACTACGGCCTGGCCTCCTATCTGTTCACCCGCGATCTGGACCGGGCCATGCGGTTCTCGCGCCGGATCGAGGCCGGGATGTGCGGGGTCAACACCGGCCTGATCTCCACCGCCGTCGCCCCGTTCGGCGGGGTCAAACAATCCGGCTATGGCCGCGAAGGCTCGATCCACGGCATCGACGAGTATGTAGACATCAAGACGGTGACCCTGGCGTTGAAGCCCGGCTGACGGGCAGGGGTAAAGGGCGGCTTGCGCTGCAACCGCCGAGGGTTAAGGTGCGTCCATGTTGACCGCACTTCTCGCCGCCGTCCTAATCCAGACAGCTCCGGCGCCATCGCCGCCTCCCGTCGTCTGGGCCGAGCCGCCGAGGGTTGAAACGCCGCCCAAGGCGCTGGAAGCCGGCGCTTCGGGATCGGTCGTGCTGCGATGCGTCTTCATGGAGAACGGCGCCGCCACGAACTGCGTCGTCGTTTCCGAGACGCCTGCGGGCATGGGCTTTGGTCGCGAGGCCATCCGCGGCGTCAGAACGGCGCGCGCTCAGCCCGGCCAGACCGGACCGCGCGAAGTCAGACTGAACTTCTCGACACGATGATCCTTGCGGTCACGCCTGTAATTCGTCGCGCTTCTGCGGCATAAGCCCGCGATGAAGTTCCTCGACCAGGCCAAGATCTATATCCGCTCCGGCAACGGCGGCGCGGGCTCCGTGTCGTTCCGACGCGAGAAGTTCATTCCCAACGGCGGTCCCGACGGCGGCGACGGCGGCAAGGGCGGCGACGTCTGGATCGAGGCGGTCGAGGGGCTGAACACCCTGATCGACTATCGCTATCAGCAGCATTTCAAGGCCCAGACCGGCCACCACGGCCAGGGCCGCCAGATGCATGGCGGCAAGGGCGAGGACGTGCATCTGAAGGTGCCCGTCGGAACGCAGGTTCTGGACGAGGACAAGGAAACGGTCCTCTTGGACATGGATGTGGCCGGCAAGGTCGAACTGCTGCTGAAGGGCGGCAACGGCGGCTGGGGCAATGTGCGCTTCAAGGGGCCGACCAATCAGGCGCCGACCTACGCCAATCCGGGCCAGGAGGGGCAGGAACGCTGGATATGGCTGCGGCTGAAGCTGATCGCCGACATCGGTCTGGCGGGCCTGCCCAATGCGGGCAAGTCGACCTTCCTGTCGGCCGCCAGCGCCGCCAAGCCCAAGATCGCGGACTATCCCTTCACCACCCTGGCGCCGAACCTGGGGATGGTGGACCTGTCGCCGTCCGAGCGGTTCGTCATCGCCGACATCCCCGGCCTGATCGAGGGCGCCAGCGAGGGCGCGGGCCTCGGCACCCGCTTTCTGGGTCACGTCGAACGCTCGGCCAGCCTGATCCACCTGATCGACGGCACGCAGGACGACGTGGTCGAGGCCTACCGGATCATTCGCGGCGAACTGGAGGCCTATGGCGAGGGCCTGGCGGACAAGGCCGAGATCCTGGCGCTGAATAAGATCGACGCCCTGACGCCCGAGGCGCGCGAGGAGAAGGCCGCCGAACTGGAGGCCGTCGCCGGTCGTCGCCCCATGCTGGTGTCGGGCGTGTCGGGCGAGGGCGTGCCCGCCCTGCTGCGCGCCGCCTGGGCCGAGGTGAAAAAGACCCGCGGCGCCCTGGCCGGCGAGAGCGAGGCGGACCAGATCAGCGGCTGGCAGCCCTGATCAGCCCTCCGCCGCAGGCTCCGGTCTGGGCTTGCGGCGAACCGGCTTGGGCTTGTCGGTCGTCTTGCCCTCGTCCGCATAGGGTTCGCCGTCGCCGGACAGCAGGACCGCCATCCAGCGCGATCCCCTGAACTCGGCCAGGATGGCCATCGCCATCACCGCCAGCGGCGTGGACAGGAACATGCCGACTACGCCCCACATCTTGCCGCAGAAGGCCAGGGCCAGCAGCACCACCACCGGGTCGATGTTCTGATTGTCGCCCTGCATCCGGGGCTGGATGAAGTTGCCGACCACGAACAGTATGACCTGCAGCCCGACCAGAAGGATGGCGGCGGGCCAATAGCTTTCGAACTGCGCCAGGGCGAAGATCGGCGGCGCCAAGCCCGCGATCGCCCCGCCCAGAACGGGAATGAAGCCGACGATGAAGATGACGAAGGTCCAGAACTCCGGGTTCTGAAGCCCCACGGCCCGCATCAGAATCCAGGCGACGACGCAGATCATCACCCCGGTCACCGACTGGACCCAGATATAGCCCTCGACACCGCCGCGCACGCGCTGGAACACCGCCACGGCCTCGTCCCGCTGGGCCTTCTGCGGGAACATGGCGACGATCTTCTTTCGGAACCCCGCCTGGGAGGCCAGCAGAAAGCCCAGATAGACCATCACGAAGAAGGCGCCGGACACGATCCCCTGGACCTGGAAGGCCATGGAGGTCAGCCACCCGCGCACATCCACGCCGTTGATCAGGTCCTGGGCCGTGGGCGGATTGTTCAGCCGCACCAGCCCATAGACGTCGCGAATGATCTGATCGATGCGCGGGCCGATGTTGGCCGAGACGCCCGACGCCTCGCCGAAGAAGCCGGCCGCCCCGTTCACGATGATGGCGATGGAGGCGAAGAAGGCCAGCACCACCAGCGTCAGAGCCGCGATCCCCGCCCACCGATGGCTCAGCGGCGTGCGCGCCTCGACCGACCGCTTCACCCCGTCGATCATGATCAAAAGGAAGATGGCCATGGCCAGCGGGGTCAATATGTCCCGCAGCCAGTACAGCGCCGCCCCCGCCGCCACGGTGGCGATCAGGGCGACGGCGTTTCGGGACACGGTCGAGGACGGAACAGCGACGGGGCTTTTCATCCTGGTCTTGTCGAACCGTGCGACGGCGGCGTCAATCGCTGTTCCGGCGGCGTTTGGAACGCGCTAGACCTTTCGTCGAGACGCCATCGGAGACCCCAATGCCCGACGCCCTGCCCGGCCTGTTCCTCGGCCAGTCCGACACAGCTCAGCCGGAAAACCTGCTGTTCAACCGCGCCAACCGCCACGGCGTGGTCGCCGGGGCCACCGGCACGGGCAAGACGGTGACGTTGCAGATCATGGCGCAGGGCTTTTCCGACGCAGGCGTGCCGGTCTTCTGCGCAGACGTAAAAGGCGACCTGTCGGGCATTTCGCAGGTCGGCGCGCCCAGCGACAAGCTGATCGCGCGCGCGACCGAAATGGGCCTGACCCTGACGCCGCGCGCGGCGCCGGTCGTGTTCTGGGATCTTTACGGCCAGAAAGGCCACCCGATCCGCACCACAGTCTCCGAGATCGGCCCGGTGCTGATGGCGCGGATGCTGGATCTGAACGAGGTTCAGGAGGGCGTGCTGACCGTTGCATATCATGTGGCCGACAGCGAAAAGCTTCTGCTGCTGGACTTCGACGATCTAAGAAGTCTCTTGGCATATGTCAGCGAAAACGCATCGAGAATCGGCAGAGAAGTAGGCGCCGTCGCCCCAGCCTCTATCGCCGCCATTCAGCGTGCATTACTGCAGCTAGAAAGAGAAGGCGGCGCGGGTTTCCTAGGTGAGCCAGCACTGAGGCTGGATGACATGGTGCGCACCAGCTTGGATGGCCGAGGCCAAGTAAATGTTCTCGACGCCACAAGATTAATGAACAATCCTCGCCTGTACGGGGCCTTCTTGCTTTGGTTACTTTCTGAGCTTTTTGAACAATTTCCAGAGATTGGTGATCCTGAAAAACCTAGAATGGTTTTCTTTTTCGACGAAGCTCACCTTCTTTTCCGCGACTCTCCCAAGTCCTTACTCGAGAAAATCGAACAACTGGTGCGCCTAATACGCTCAAAAGGCATCGGTATCTATTTCGTCACACAGAATCCAGCAGACATTCCGCCAACGGTATTAGGCCAATTGGGCAATCGCATTCAGCATGCGCTTCGTGCCTATACGCCAGCCGAGCAGCGTGGCTTGAACTTGGCAGCCGAGAGCTTCCGCACCAACCCAGCATTCGACACAGCCGAGGCGATCCAGGCGCTGGGCGTGGGCGAGGCCCTGGTTTCCGTGCTGGACGAGAAGGGCGCGCCGACCGTCGTGGCCCGCACCAAGATTCGCCCCCCGGCCTCGCGCCTGGGGCCCGCGACCGACGCCGAGCGCGCGGCGATCATGGCCGCCAGCCCGGTTCGCGGCCTGTACGATCAGGTCCTGAACCGCGAATCCGCCGCCGAAATCCTGGCCAACCGCCACAGTGCGGCCGATCAGGCGGCGGTTCAGGCGAAAGCCCAGGCCGAGGCCGACAAGGCCGCCCAGATCAAGGCCAAGGCCGACGAGAAAGCGGCGCAGGCTGCAGCAAAAGCGCAGGCCCAGGCCGAGGCGCGGGCGGCGCGGACGACGGCGGCCCCGCCTCGCCGCTCCACGCGCGAAACGCCGATTGAGGCCCTGACCAAGTCGGTCCTTCGCACCGCCGGGTCGACCCTGACGCGCGAACTGATGCGCGGCATCTTGGGCGGCCTCAAGAAACGCTAGATCGGGCCTGAGGTCTTGCAACGGGGCGGGGGCGAGCGCATCTCCCGCCCATGTTCATCCAGACCGAACCCACGCCCAATCCCAACGTGCTGAAGTTCCTGCCCGGCCGCGACGTGTCGCCGGCCGCCGCCCTGGACTATCGCACCATCGACGAGGCGACGGCCTCGCCCCTCGCCGAGGCCCTGTTCGAGCTGGAAGGCGTCGACGGCGTCTTCTTCGGCGCGGACTATGTGTCGGTGACCCGCCAGCCCCAGGGGCCGGAATGGTCGGAAATGAAGGCGCCGATTCTGGGCGTCGTCATGGATCATTTCGTCTCGGGCCAGCCGCTGACGCGCGGTGCGGACGCGGAAGTCGACGGCCATGCCGAGGACGACAGCGAGATCGTCGCCGAGATCAAGGCCCTGCTGGACAGCCGCATCCGCCCGGCCGTGGCCCAGGACGGCGGCGACATCCTGTTCGATTCCTTCGACGAGGCGACCGGGGTCCTGGCCCTGCGCATGCGCGGCGCCTGCTCGGGCTGCCCGTCCTCGTCCGCCACCTTGAAGGCCGGCGTCGAGCAGATGATGCGCCACTATGTGCCGGAAGTGACGCGGGTCGAGCAGACGCTGTAACGTCTGAAACCTTTTCGTCCTCGCCTTGGACACGCCGGTGCGCCATCCTGCGGGCTATGTCGCGTTTCATTCCCGATCCCGAAGCCCTGCGCCTGGGCGAGGCGCTGGCCGCCCTACGACGCGAGCGAGGCCTGTCGCAGGCCGAGGCTGGCGCGCGGCTGGATATGACCAGCCAAGGGTGGGGCCTGTATGAGGCCGGCCGACGCTCCGGCCTGTTTCGTCCCGATGTGCAACGCCGCCTGACCGGCGCGCTGGATTCCACGCCCGAGGCGTTGGCCTTAGCGCTAGGGCCAGAGACCGCGCCTTCGACCGGCAGGACGCCGACCGTCGCGTCGTCCGCGCAGGCTGTGGAAAGCCGGGGCCGCGCATTCGCCGGCGCTCCCAGCCAGATTCGCCGCCTTCAAGTCCTGAACGACGACTTGTCGCCCTGGGCGGATTCGGGGGTGGTGCTGGAATATGCGCTCGGGGTCTGGCCACGGCGTGGCCAAGGCTGCGTGATCGAGCTCGGCGGCGAAACCCGCGTCCGCATCTATGAGACCGGCGACGCGGAAACCGTCACCGTTCGCGGCGCGGCCCACTCGGACAAGATGGAGGTTCTGGCTCGCGGAGCCATCGACCGCCTGTCGG
Organism: Brevundimonas sp. EYE_349; assembly: GCF_023147505.1. Taxonomy (GTDB): domain Bacteria; phylum Pseudomonadota; class Alphaproteobacteria; order Caulobacterales; family Caulobacteraceae; genus Brevundimonas. The sequence continues at coordinate 190,983 of NZ_JAHXPB010000005.1, forward strand.
CCGTAACCGCAAGGCTAGAGCGGGAATGAAACAAAATCGTTGATTTCATCGCTCAGGCGTGAAACACACTCGTTATGGTCAATCCTCGCCACAACCTCTCTCCAAGGGCCGCTGAGCCGGTCGACGTCTTCGTCGGGGCACAGATCGCCGCGCGACGCATGGCGTTGGGCCTGTCGCAGTCGGCGCTGGCGGACCAGGTGGGCGTCAGCTTTCAGCAGGTGCAGAAATACGAAAGCGGGCGTAACCGCATATCGGCGTCGCGCCTGCATGGACTGGCCGTGGCGCTGGGCGCGCCCATCCAGGCCTTCTTTCCTCACAGAGTCGAGCCGTCGCCCGACCCAGACGCCGCCCTGCTGCGCGCCGTTTGCGCCACGGTCGAAGGCCGCACTCTCGCCCTCAGTTTCGCCCGAATGGAGAGCCGCGCCGTGAGGCAGGCCGTCACGCAGCTAGTAGAGGTTCTGGCCAAGCCCGCCTAAAAGGGCGCCATGAGACTTCTGGTGATCGATACGGCGCTCGGCGCCTGCACGGCGGCGGTGTTCGCGGACGGCCGTCCGCTGGCCGTGCAATTCGAACCGATGATCAAGGGGCACCAAGAGCGGCTGGGCGGCCTGGTGCGCGACGTGATGGCCGAGGCGGGCGGAGGCTTCGAGAGCCTGGACCGGATCGGCGTGACGGTGGGCCCCGGCTCCTTCACGGGCTTGCGGGTCGGCCTGGCCTTCGCCCAAGGATTGGGCGCCGCCCTGGATCGGCCGGTCGTGGGGATTTCGACCCTGGACGCCCTGGCCGCATCGCGGGGGTCGCCGGACAGGCCGCTGGCGGCCCTGATCGATGCGCGGCGTGGGCAGGTCTATGCCCGATTGTTCGCTGATGGCGCACCGCTGGGCGACGCCGAGGCCCTGGCGCTGGAACAGGCGGCTGAACGGATCGCTTCGCTCGGCCCCGCTGTCGCCCTGGTCGGAAACGGCGCGGCGGTTTTGTCGGCCGCCTTTCCCGACCTGAAGATTTCGCAGAGCGACGAGAGAGCCGCCCCGGCGCCCGAGGCCCTGGCACGCCTGGCGGCCGCCGCCGATCCGGCGACCCATCCGCCGCGTCCGCTTTATCTGCGCGCGCCGGACGCCACCCCGCCCAGCCGCCTGCCGGGCCAACCGCGCCAGCCGGCGGCATGACCGCGACGACCCCGGACGTTCTAGCCGCCCTGCATGCCGAGGCTTTCGCCTCGCCGTGGGACGCCCAGGCCTTCACCAACCTTCTGGCCCAGCCGGGCGTGCTGCTGGGTCTGGATACCGACGGCTTCATCCTGATCCGCGTGGTGCTGGACGAGGCGGAAATTCTGACCCTGGCGGTGCGACCCGATGCACGTCGCCAGGGCCTGGGCCGGCGTTTGGTCGAGCGCGCCTGCGTCGCCGCCAAGGCCGCCGGCGCCGCTACCCTTTTTCTGGAAGTGGCCGAGGACAATGCGGCGGCGCGCGCCCTGTACGCCCGCGCCGGCTTCGTCGAGATCGGCCGTCGAAAAGCCTATTACCCCGGCCCGGACGGGCGCCGGATCGACGCCCTGGCCCTGCGTCGCGATCTGTCTGTCGATCCCCTCACGCCGGCGCTTCCCTGACGCGCGACGAATCCCTATCCTAGGGGGATGGACCGGATCGAAAAACTTTGCGCCGACCGCGGCATGCGTATGACCGAACAGCGCCGGGTGATCGCCCGCGTGCTGTCGAACGCCGAGGACCACCCCGATGTCGAGGAGCTGTACCGCCGCGCCTCGGCCATTGATCCGCACATCTCCATCGCCACCGTCTATCGCACCGTGCGCCTGTTCGAAGAGGCGGGCGTGGTCGAGAAGCATGATTTCGGCGACGGGCGCAGCCGCTATGAAGAGGCGGGCGACGATCACCACGACCACCTGATCGACACCAAGTCGGGGGAGGTGATCGAGTTCTTCGACGCCGAGATCGAGCGCCTGAAGACCGAGATCGCCGAACGTCTGGGCTTCCAGCTGATCGGCCACAAGCTGGAGCTTTACGGCGTGCCGATCGAGGGCGCCGAACCGTCGCAGCGCGAAGGCCTGATCTTCAAGCGTCACGCCGCGCGGGTCGATCCGGCCGATGTGGACGCGGGCTGAGCCTGTTTTCTTGCCCGTCTTGTCGTCGCCTGTCCGGGCGATCATAAGCCGCCCATGACCGATACCCTGGTTTCCAAGCCAGCCAAGGCGACGGATGCGACCAAGCGTCTGTTCATCAAGACCTATGGCTGTCAGATGAATGTCTATGACAGCGAGCGCATGGCCGATGTCCTGCGCCCGCTGGGCTATGCCACGACGGAGGATGTGGCCGAGGCCGACTTCGTCATTCTGAACACCTGCCACATCCGTGAGAAGGCGGCGGAAAAGGTCTATTCCGAGCTGGGCAAGATGCGCGAGCTGCGCGACATCAAGCGCGAGACCGGCGGGGACATGACCATCGCCGTCGCCGGCTGCGTCGCCCAGGCCGAGGGCGAGGAGATCATGAAGCGCCAGCCCGCCGTCGACATCGTCGTCGGCCCGCAGGCCTATCATCAGCTGCCCGAGCTTCTGACCCGCACGGCGCGGGCGCGGGGCGAGCGGATCGGCGCCGACTTCGCCCCCGACGACAAGTTCGACGCCCTGCCCGCTGCGCGCGGAACCAAGGGGCCGACCGCCTTCCTGACCGTGCAGGAGGGGTGCGACAAGTTCTGCACCTTCTGCGTCGTGCCCTATACGCGGGGCGCGGAATGGTCGCGGCCCCTGGCCTCGGTGCTGGAGGAAGCGCGTCAATTGGCGGATCGGGGCGTGCGCGAGGTCACGCTGCTGGGCCAGAACGTCAACGCCTATGACGGCGAGCGGCCCGACGGCAAGAAGGCGACCCTGGCCGAGCTGGCCTACGCCCTGGCCGAAATCCCCGGCCTGGACCGCATCCGCTATACGACCAGCCACCCCAACGACATGAGCGACGACCTGATCGCCGCCCATGCCGATCTGGACGCCCTGATGCCCTATCTGCACCTGCCGGTTCAGGCGGGGTCGGACCGCATCCTGCGGCTGATGAACCGCAAGCACGGGCGCCAGAAATATTTCGACCTGATCGACCGCATCCGTCAGGCGCGGCCCGACATGGCGCTGGCGGGGGACTTCATCGTCGGCTTCCCCGGCGAGACCGACAGGGAGTTCGAGGACACGCTGGATCTGGTGCGGCGGGTGAACTACGCGGGGGCCTTCGCCTTCATGTATTCGCCCCGCCCCGGCACGCCGGCCGCAGGCATGGGCAAACAGGTCGAGCCGGAAGTGGCCAGGGAGCGGCTGCACCGTCTGATCGCCCTGCTGACCGAACAGCAGACCGCCTTCAATGAATCTCAGGCGGGCAAGGTTCTGAACGTGCTGTTCGACCGCAAGGGCCGCCACGCCCACCGTCGCCAGGCGATCGGCCGATCCCCCTATCTGCAGTCGGTCCATGTCGATGATGCGGATCATCTGATCGGCCAGATCGTTCCGGTCGAGATCATTGTGGGTCAGCAGAACAGTCTGCACGGCCGACTTGTCACACCCCACGGGCCCCAGCAGCCGAACGCTGCGCCGACCCAATCAGAAAAGGCCGCTTGATGGCGAGAGAGTCCGAGTTCGTACCGCTGAATGACGCTGAACTGCGCGCGGTCATCGGGCCGAACAGCCGCCACGTCGCCCTGATCGAGGACGCCTTCAAGGTATTGGTCGAGGCGCCGGGCGGCGGGGTCTCGGTCAACGGCGGCACGCGCGATCGATCCGACGCCCGCCGGGTGATCGAGGATCTGGCCAAGCGCGCGGCCCTGGGCGCCGAGGTCACCGAGGCCGATGTGCGCGCCGCCCTGGGCCAGGCGCGCGGCGGAAAAGGCACGCCGGGCATGGCGGCGGCCGGGGTATCCCTGCCGGGCGGCAAGCGCGGCGCCATCGTGCCCAAGACCAAGGCCCAGGCCGCCTATCTGGACATGCTGGGCCGGTGCGAACTGACCTTCGGCGTCGGACCTGCGGGCACCGGCAAGACATTTCTGGCGGCGGCCTATGGCGCGTCCCTGCTGCGGCGCGGACAGGTGGACCGGCTGGTCATCACCCGCCCGGCGGTCGAGGCAGGCGAGAAGCTGGGCTTTCTGCCCGGCGATTTGAACGAGAAGGTCGACCCGTATCTGGCCCCGATCTGGGAGGCGCTGAACGACATCCTGGGCGCCGAAGACGTGCAGCGCCGCCGCGACAAGGGCGAGATCGAAGCCGCCCCCATCGCCTTCATGCGCGGCCGCACCCTCAGCCACGCCTTCGTCATCGTCGATGAAGCCCAGAACACGAGCCGTCTGCAGATGAAGATGGTGCTGACCCGTCTGGGCGAAGGGGCGCGGATGGTCGTGACGGGCGATCCGTCGCAGATCGACCTGTTGAACCCGCGCGATTCCGGCCTTGCCCACGCCCTGCGGATTCTGGACGGGGTCGAGGGGGTGGGGGTGCTGAAGTTCGACGCCTCGGACGTGGTGCGCCACGCCATGGTCGAGCGGATCGTGCGCGCCTATGACGCCGATGCTGCAAGGGGACGCCCTGCCTCGGACCGTGAAGACCTGGCATGATCGAGATCGAAGTCGAGGCGGACGACTGGTCCGCCGCCCTGCCTGAGGTCGAGGCCGTGGTCGAGCGTGCGGCGACGGCGGCTCTTGGAACGGTTCAGGGCGATGTCGTCGTCCTGCTGACCGACAACGAGACGGTGCGGGACCTGAACGCCCGGTTCCGTGACAAGGACAAGCCGACCAATGTCCTGTCCTTCCCGGCGCCCGAACTTCCCGAGCTTCTCGGCGCCGCGCCGCATCTGGGCGATATCGTCCTGGCCTACGGCGTTTGCGCCGACGAGGCTGTGGCGCAGAAGAAGACCCTGCCCGATCATCTCAGCCATCTGGTGGTCCACGGCGTGCTGCATCTGCTGGGCCGCGACCACGAGGACGAGGCCGAGGCCGAGGAGATGGAGGCCGAGGAGCGCGAAATCCTGGCCGGGATCGGTGTCGCCGATCCCTATGCCGCCGAGCAGGACTAACCGATGTTTGCCGACGCCCTGCTGGACCGTCTCGCCGCCCCGATCAGGGCCTTGCCCGACAGGAAACGCGCCCTGACCTGGCGTCTGATCCGCATCGTCCTGGCCCTGCTGGCGGGGGCGGGGACGGCCTTCGCCCATCCGCCGTTCGGGGTGTTGATCGGTCTGTTGGGCTATCCCCTGCTGATGATCCTGTCGGAGCGGTCCGACACGGTGCCCGGCGCCTTCTGGATGGGATGGCTGGGCGGGTTCGCCTATTTCTTCGTCGGCTGCTGGTGGGTGGCCGAGGCCTTTTTCGTCAATCCCGAACAGGCGTGGATGGCGCCCTTTGCGGCCAGTCTGCTGCCTGCGGGCCTGGGTCTGTTCTGGGGCGCGGCGACGGCCCTCTATCGGCGGTTCGCGCCCATCGGGTCGGTGCGGGTCCTGTTGTTCGCCGCCCTGTTCTGCGCCGCCGAATGGCTGCGCGGCCATGTGCTGACCGGGTTTCCCTGGAACCCGGCGGGCGCGACCTGGAAGGCGGGCGGCGGCATGTCCCAGTTCGCCTCGGTCGTCGGCGTCTATGGCCTGAGCCTGATCACCGTCGCCGCCACATCGGCCTTTGCGCCCCTGATCGGGCCGGGTCTGAAACGCAGCCGCCTGATCTCGGCATGCCTCGGCGCCCTCGCGCTGATTTCGGTCGGCGTCTTCGGCGCGGTGCGTCTGGCCCAGTCGGACGTGCAGTTCACCGACACGGTGGTGCGTCTGGTTCAGGCCGATGTGAAACAGGAGACGAAATGGTCGCCCGAGACCTATCGCTCTATCGTCGACCGCTATGTGCGGCTGACGGCCCAGCCGACCGCCAACCCGGATGGTCGCGCGCCCAATGTCATCGTCTGGCCCGAAGGGTCGCTGCCCGCTTCGGCCAATGACGTCTTTGCATCGGAAGACGCCCGCGCCATCGCCGCCGCCGTGCGGCCGGGCCAGACCCTGCTGGTCGGTCTGGCGCGCGGACAGGGCGATCTGACAGCGCCCGACGGCGCGCGTTATTACAACAGCCTGTTCGCCCTGTCCGGCGAAGGTCAGGCGGGTCTGCGGGTCGCCGCCGTCTATGACAAGCACCGTCTGGTGCCGTTCGGCGAATACCTGCCGCTGGGGTCGGTGATGACCTCCATCGGCCTGCGCAGCCTGGTCCATATGCCCAGTGATTTCTCGGCGGGACCGAAGCCGGAGCCGATCTCGATCCCCGGCGCCCCGCGCGCCCAGATTCTGATCTGCTACGAAAGCCTCTATCCCGGTTTCACGCCCGGCGCGGCGGGCCGTCCCGACTGGATCGTCAATGCGTCCAACGACGCCTGGTTCGGCGCCACATCCGGCCCGCGACAGCATCTGAATCTGGCCAGCTATCGCGCCATCGAGACGGGCCTGCCCATCGCACGCGCCACGCCGACCGGCATTTCGGCGATGATCGACCCCTGGGGCCGGATCGTGGACGGCCAGAAGCTGGAGCCGGGCGTGATGGGCGTGATCGACGCGCCCCTGCCACGCCCGACCAACGTCACCTTCTACGGCCGGTTTGGCGACTGGCCGCTGGCGCTGGCCCTAATGGCTATGCTCGCTCTATCCTTGTGGCCGCTGATCCTGCGATCTAAGGTGAGAACGGGGCTATCGGCGATCTGAAGCGGGGGCGAGGACAATGGCGCAGGACAAGGACGAGACCATCCACCCCGTGGATCGCCATGTCGGCCGTCGCGTCCAGGAGAAGCGGCTGAACCTGGGTCTCACCCAGACCGCCCTGGCCAATGCGGTCGGCGTCAGCTTCCAGCAGGTGCAGAAATACGAAAAGGGCACGAACCGCGTTTCGGCGTCCAAGCTGTTTGAAATCGCCCAGTTCATGAAGGAGGAGATCGCCTTCTTCTTCGACGGCGTTCCGCTTCGGCAGCCCGGCCTGTCCGAGGCTGCGGCGCCCGGCTTCGACCACGACTTCCCGATGACCAAACAGAGTTTGGAGATCGCCAAACTGGCCCCCCGCCTGCCGCTACGAAAGCAAAAGGCGGTCGTGCAGATCATGCGCGAAATGCTGGACGAAGGCGTGGGCGACGACGCCTGAAATCTAGCCGATGGCCGTGATCTCGGCCGCCTGCCCGGCCACCTGCACTTCTTCCCCGACGCGGCGGCCCATGACGGCGCGCGATAGCGGCGAGACGTGGCTGACCGAACCGGCCGCCGGATCGGCCTCGTCCTCGCCGACGATGCGCCAGGTCTGGGTGCGGCCGTCGTCGCGTTCGATGGTGACGGAGCCGCCGAAGCGCACGACGCCCTCGTCCTCGCCCGGCTCGACCAGTTGGGCCGAGGCGCGTCGCGCGGACCAGTAGCGCAGGTCGCGCGTCGCCCGGGCCATGGCGGTGCGGTCGCTCTCTATCGAACCCTGCACCTGGGCGGCCGTATAGGCGGCGCGCGCCGAGGCCAGTTCGGCCTCGATCAAGGCCAGACCCTGCGGCGTGACCAGATTGGGATGGGGCGAAATCGGGCGATCCGCCAGGTCTGCGGCGGTGGCCTCTAGATCTTCTTCTCGGGTGAAGGCGACGCTCATGGTACGGAACATAGCGACGCCCGCGCCTATAGCCAGAGCCGAGCCGACCGGGCAAAGCGAGGCGATGAACGAATCCATCAGACAGGTTCATGTGATCGGTGCCGGTCCGGCCGGCCTGATGGCGGCCGAACGACTGGCCCAGGCAGGGCTGGGCGTCGTGGTCCACGACCGAATGCCGTCGGTGGCGCGCAAGTTCCTGATGGCCGGACGGGGCGGGCTGAACCTGACCCATTCCGAGGCGACTGAGCGGTTCGTCAGCCGCTACGGCCCCGCCCAGGCGGCTGTCGGCGGTTGGATCGAGGACTTCTCGCCGGAGGACCTGACGCAATGGGTCGAAGGTCTGGGCCAGCCGACCTTCGTGGGATCCAGCGGGCGGGTCTTTCCCAAGGCGATGAAGGCTTCGCCCCTGCTGCGCGCCTGGCTGGCGCGGCTGGAGACGTTGGGGGTCCTGGTCCGCACCCGCTCGCGCTGGACCGGATGGCGAGACGGGGCGCTGGCGTTCGAGACGCCGGAAGGCCAGCGGCAGGAACGGCCAGCCGCCGTGGTTCTGGCCCTAGGCGGCGCCAGCTGGCCGCGCCTGGGGTCGGACGGCGCCTGGACCGCTTGGCTGGGGGCGCCCACGACGCCGTTTCGGCCCGCCAACGTCGGTTTCGACGTCGCCTGGTCGCCGCTGTTCCGCGAGCGGTTCGCCGGTCTGCCGCTGAAGGGGATCGCACTCAGCCACGGCGACCGATCCATCAGGGGCGAGGCGATGATCGCCGGGTACGGGCTGGAGGGCGGCGCCGTCTATGCCCTTTCGGCCGCTCTGCGCGATGCGATCGAGGCGGCGGGTCAGGCCGAGGTGCGGATCGACCTGAAGCCCGACATCGACATGGAGCGCCTGACCAAACGGCTGGATCGGCCGCGCGGCAAGACCAGTCTGTCGAACCATCTGCGCAAGACGACCGGGTTGGAGCCCGCGGCGGTGGCCCTCCTGCATGAAGCCGGCCCGCCGCCCGCCGAACCCCACGCCCTGGCCAATCGCATCAAGGCCCTGCCTCTGACCCTGGCCGGCGTGCAGGGGTTGGAGCGGGCCATCTCCTCGGCCGGCGGCGTCCGGCTGGACGGCGTGGACGCAAGGCTGATGCTGCATGCCCGGCCGGGCGTCTTTGTCGCGGGCGAAATGTTGGACTGGGAGGCGCCGACAGGGGGCTATCTGCTGCAGGCCAGCTTCGCCTCGGGCGTCGTGGCGGCCCAGGGCGTGATCGACTGGCTCGACAGCCAGGGCTGAGACGGGCAGGGTCGGCCGGTTCGATAAGGAGTTCTCGATGCGCCACGCCCTCCCCGCCGTTTCCGCCCTAGCCCTGATGATGGCCTGTGCGCCCGCCCTGGCCCAGCAGGCGCCGGCGATCGACGCCGAACGGATGAACCAGGCGGTGCGGGTGCTGGCCTCGGATGAGTTCGAAGGCCGCGCCCCCGCCTCGCCCGGCGAGGAGAAGACCGTCGCCTGGCTGGTGGAACAGTTCCGGGCGGCGGGCGCCCAGGGCGGCGGGCCGGATGGCGCCTTCGTCCAGGTCGCCCATCTGTCGCGCACGCGCCAGGACGGCCCGGCCGTGGTGGCCGCCCATGTCGGGGGCCGCACCCTCGACCTGCAGCGCGGGCCGGACGTGCTGGTGTCCAGCGACCGACCAGTGAACCACATCACCGTGACCGACGCGCCGGTGGTCTTCGTCGGCTACGGCGCGACGGCGCCCGAGCGCCAGTGGGACGACTTCAAGGACGTGGACGTGCGGGGCAAGGTCATCGTCGTCCTGGTCAACGACCCCGATTTCGAGGCCGCCGAGGGCGAGCCGGTGGCGGGCAAGTTCGACGGCCAGGCCATGACCTTCTACGGCCGCTGGACCTACAAATTCCTGGAGGCGGGGCGTCGCGGCGCAGCCGGCGTCCTGGTGGTGCATGAGACGGCCGCCGCCGGCTATCCCTGGTCGACGCTGCAAAACTCGTCGGCGGCGGCCAAGTTCGATATTGTGCGCGCCAACCCCGACGCCGAGCGCGCGCCCTTCCAAGGCTGGATCCAACGCGCCAAGGCGGAAGAGCTGTTCACCGCCGCCGGCCTGGATTTCGTCGCCCTGAAGGCCAGCGCGCGTCGCGCCGACTTCAAGCCCGTCGTCCTGCCCGGCCTGACCCTCAGCGTCGATTTCGGCCAGATCGCCGACCGGGTGGAGACCAGGAACGTCATAGCCCGCATTCCGGGTTCGGAGCATCCGAATGAGACCGTGATGTATGGCGCCCACTGGGACGGCTATGGCGTCGGCACGCCGAACGCCCAGGGCGACAAGATCTATAACGCCGCCGTGGACAATGCGACCGGGGTCGCCGCCCTGCTGGAACTGGCCCACGCCTTCGCCGAGGGACCGCGCCCGAAACGGTCGGTCGTCTTCGCCGCCTGGTCGGGCGAGGAGGCGGGCCTGCTAGGCTCGACCTATTACGCCGCCAATCCGGTCTGGCCGCTGGATACCACGGTCGCCAACATCAATGTCGACAGCCTGCTGCCCGGGACCGAGATCGACCCCAACGTCGTGGTCATCGGCAAGGGCAAGAACCAGCTGGACGACGTGCTGGCCCGCCACGCGACGCAAGCCGGCCGCACCCTGATCGCCGATCCGGCGCCCCAGGCCGGCGCCTTCTATCGCTCCGACCACTTCCCCCTGGCCCTGCGCGGCGTGCCGGCCCTGTTCCCCGCGGCGGGTTTCACCGGCGCCAGCGCGGCCAGCCGCGACTATGTCCAGAATCGATACCATCAGCCTACGGACGAATGGAATGACACCTGGAAGATGGACGCCGCAGCTGCCGACGTGGCCCTGATCTATGCGGTCGGGCGCGAACTGGCCGACAGCGACCAATGGCCGGAATGGAATGCGGGCGCCGAGTTCGGACCGGCGCGGGATGCGTCCAGAGCGGCGCGGCGTTAAAGCTCCAGCTGAAGCTCGGGCGCGGCGGCGGTGGTCGCGGCGCCCAGCGGCAGATGCAGGATGAAGGCGGCGCCCTTGCCCGGTTCGCTTTCGACCTCGGCCCAGCCGCCGTGCAGTTCAACCAGCGCCTTGACCAGGGCCAGGCCTACGCCAGGGCCGCCCCGCTCGCGCCGCACGAAGCGGTCGAAGACGTGGGCCTGCAGATGATAGGGGATGCCGCGCCCGGTGTCGGAGACCGTCAGGCGCACCTCTGACGGACCGGCCTCGGCCTTCAGCACCACCGCCCCGCCGTCCGACACCGCCCGCGCGGCGTTCTCCAGCAGGTGATCCAGCGCCTGGCCGATGCGATGCTGGTCGGCGCGGATCGGCTTCAGATCGGTCGGACAGCTTAGGGTCAGGCTGGCGCCGCGCCCCTCGATCCGGGCGCGGACCTTTTCGCCCGCCTCGGCCAACAGATCGCAGACGCGCAGGTCGCCCAACGACAGCTCCATCTCTCCGGCGTCGATCTGGGCCATGTCCAGCACATCGTCGATGGAGCGCGCCAGCTGGCTGGCCGCGACGCGGATGGCGCCCGCGTGCTGGCGGCTGCGGTCGGGCAGGTCGCCCATCGTCTCCAGCAGTTCGGAATAGCCGACGATGGTCGTCAGCGGCGTGCGCAGTTCATAGGAGACGCTGCCCACGAACTCGCGCTTCAGGGCCTGGCTTTCGGCCAGGGCCTGTTCGCGCTGGACCAAGGCCTGTTCCAGCCCGCGCCGAGCCGTAACGTCGGAAAAGGCGACCAGGGTCGCGCCATCCGGCAGGGGGCGGGTCTGCCAGGCGGCGACGCGGCCGTCCACCGTTCGCCCCTCTCCCGAAATGGCGACCCGGCTTTCGGGATCGGGATCGGCGACGCGAGCCTTCAGCCCCAGCCACAAGGCCGGATCGGGCAGGACCGCCTTGCAAGGTTCGGCCAGGGCGTCGAAGTCGGCCAGGGTCGCGATCCGCTCGGCCGACAGGCTCCAGAAGGTCTCGAACGCCTCGTTATGCAAACGCAGACGGCCGTCGGACCCGAACACGGCGACCGCGTCGTTCAGCTTGTCCAGAGTGGCGCGCTGAACCTGAATCTGGGCGTTGAACCGGCTGCGCAGCTTCAGCTCGTCGGTGATGTCCGAGAAGATCAGCAGGATGCCGCCCAACGGGTGGGGCTGGCGAACCACGCGCAAGGTCCGCCCGTCCGGCAGGGACCAGCTGTCGTCGGGCGAAGCCTCGGACGCGCCGTAGAAGTCCAGCTCGTGCGCCTTCCACCCGGCGTAATCGACCACCTCGGGCAGGCTGCGGCGCTGGCGCAGCCGGTCCAGAAGTTCGGCGTGGGTCGGGCGTTCGTCCAGCCACGCCGGGTCGATGTCAAACAGGGTCTGGAAGGCGGTGTTATGGAAGGCCAGCCGCTTCTGCGGGCCGAAGATGGCCACGGCGTCCGCCAGGTGGTTCAGCGTCTCGTCATGGGCCTCGACATGGCGGCGCAGGGTGTCGCGGGTCTCTTCCGCCTCGGTGACGTCGATGGCGAAGGCGGTGACGGCGCCGCCGCCCGCCGGTTCGGCGATGATGCGCCAGGCGCGTCGGGCGCCGCCCCCGGTCGTCCAGCGAAAGCCCTCCTGACGCACGCCCAGCCGGGCGGCCTCGGCGACCAGGGCGTCGGCCCCGCGATCGAACGACAGGCCGCTTTCGATGGCGGCGTCCAGGGTCTCGACGTTGGTCGCGTTCAGCCAGGCGCGATTGGCCCAGGCTAGCTTGCCCGCGCCGTCCACCACCCAGGTCGGGGTGGGCGAGGCGTCGCCCAGCATGGCCAGGCCGCTCTCGGTCGCATCCGCTCCGGTCAAGGTGAAGCGCGAGGCCGGCGACAGACGCAGCCAGGCCGCGCCCCCCGCGACCCGACCCTCGATCCGCCAGGGCTCCACATCGTCCAGTGCGACCAGGCCTTCGAACGCCTGACCCGATTGCACCAGGGCGTCAATCAGGGCGCCATGCGTCTGTCTCAGGCGGGCCAGAACGGCGGCGCCCACGTCTTGGCTGTCCTCGGCCAGCCGCGCCACCAGCTCCGCCGATCCAATGGGCGCTCCGGCCGCCTGACCGTTGGGCGTAAGGGCCAGGCTGACGTCGTCGAAGGCGCGCAGCATGGCGTCGTGGCGGCCCAGGCTGGCCAGGGCCTCGACGCGCTCGCGCTCGGCGTCGTCAGCGGCGGCGTTCAGCCGGCCGCGCATCAGCAGGGCCCAGGCGCTGACGGCCATGGCCAGTCCGGCTGCGCCTGCAGTGGCGACATAGGCGATGTCGGCCTCGGCCATTCGTGTCCTTGGAAAGTGCGCGCCGCGATTCGCTAACCATAACGCCAACTGCGCGAAAATGCGGCAGTCTCATGATCGCGTCATTGCGCCCCGTTGCGAAGGGCGATCGGCGCGGCGATATCGCGGTCATGACCGACCCCATCGCCCCTTCGCTCGACGACTTCGCCCGGCTGGCGCGTCAGGCGTTCGACGCCCTGCCCGGCCCCTTCCGTCACGCCGCCGGCGAGGTGGTGATCCGCATCGACGACTTCGCCGACGAGGCGACCCTGGCGGAAATGGAGATCGAGGATCCGTTCGAACTGACGGGCCTGTATCACGGCGTGGACATCGGCCGGCGCGACGGCCTGGGGCCGGCGGTCGAGCCGTCGCGGGTCTTCCTCTATCGCCGTCCGATCCTGGACGAATGGTGCGAGCGCGGCGACGTGGGGATCGCCGAACTGATCGCCCACGTCCTGATCCACGAGATCGGCCACCACTTGGGCCTGACCGACGACGACATCCACGCCATCGAGGACGACGCCGACTGAGGCCGGGTCAGCGGTCCGCCGGATAGGGCGTCGTCACCGCGCCGGAGATCATCCCGGGAATGGCCTCGCCCAGGCCCAGCAGGATGAACTGGATCGCAAGCGCACACAGGATCAGGCCCAGCACCTTGACCACGATGGCCATGCCCACCTCGCCCAGCAGGCGGCTGAGCGACCCTGTCAGGGCGAAACAAACGAAGGACACGGCGCAGGCGGCCGCGATGGCGACCAGCGAGCCCATGGTCCCGGCATAGCCCAGCTTGGCCGCCTCGCCCGCCTGGATGATGACCGCCGAAATGGCGCCCGGCCCGATCATCAGCGGAATGGCGAAGGGCACGACCAGGCGCTGGAACCGGCGGCGGGCATAGCCGCGCACGTCCTTGGCGTCGCTCAGCGCATCCTTGTCGGCGAACATGGCCAGGAAATCGCCGCGCGCCATGTCCAGCCCCAGGAACAGCAGCAGAATCCCCCCCGCGATGCGGAAGGCGGCCAGGGAGATGCCGAAGAACTGCAGCAGGCCCAGACCCGTAAACAGGAAGAAGGCCAGAAAGACGGTGGCGAAGGCGCAGATCAGGGCCGAGACCGAAATCCGCTGACGCAGCGTGGCCCCCGCCGTGGCGGCGGCGAAGATCGGCAGGTTGCCGATGGGGTCCAACAGGGCGAACAGGGTCACGAACAGGTTGACACCCAAATCGACTGCGTTCATCGCCTGCCCTCGCCTTCAATCCGTCCACGCCGCTTGCCGACGCGCCCCTTGGTCGTCCGGCATAGCCGCTAAGCGCGAGTCCGTCGATGACCCAGACCTCAGTTGCGGCCCCCGGCTCGCGGATCATCTGCGCCCTGGACGTCCCGACCACCGACGAGGCCGCCGCCCTGGTCGAGCGGATCGGCGATGCGGTCGGCTTCTACAAGATCGGGCTGCAGCTGTTCGCGGTGGGCGGCATGGACCTGGCGCGCCACCTGAAGGCCCAGGGACGCCAGGTGTTCCTGGACTGGAAACTGCACGACATCGGCGCGACGGTGGAGAAGGCGACGGCCAATCTGGCCGGGGCCGGCTGCGATCTTCTAACCGTCCATGCGCGGCCCCAAGTGATGGCGGCGGCGCGGCGCGGCGCGGCCGGATCGACGCTGAAGGTGCTGGGCGTGACCGTCCTGACCAGTCTGACGGCCGAGGATCTGGCGGCGGACGACCACAGCCTGTCGCCGGGCGACCTGGTGGAGTTGCGCGTGCGCCAGGCGCTGGACGCCGGGATCGACGGCGTCGTCTCCAGCCCGCACGAGGCGGCGCGCGTCCGCGACCTGGCCATCGCGGCGGGACGACCGGACTTTCTGATCGTGACGCCGGGCGTGCGGCCGGTCGGCGCGGCGCTGGACGATCAGGCGCGGGCGGCGACCCCGGCCAAGGCCCTGCAAGCCGGGGCGACCCATCTGGTGATCGGTCGGCCGATCACGGCCGCCGCCGATCCGCGCGCGGCGGCCCTGGCCATCGCCAACGAGATCGCCCCGATCTGAGACAGACCGGGGCGACGACGACACTTCATTGTCGCCGGGCGGTCAGCCCCGCTCGCCCGGCTCCTGGGCGTAGCGGTGACGCGGCGGCGCGTGGGGCGCCGGCGCCTCTGGCGGCGGCAGGTCGCCGTAATAGCTGGGCGGGGGAGGTGGCGGCGGGGGCGCTGCGTTCACTTCCGGCGGCGCCACATAGACCTGGGCCGGGGCGACGTTGACCGGCGCCGACTGTACATAGACGGGCGACTGATCGACATAGACCGGACCGCCGACCTCCACCTGGGCGGGGGCGACATTGACCTGGGCTGGAGCGACCTGGACCCGTTGCGGACCGATGTTGACGGGGGCGGCCTGGGCGTAGATCGGCGCCTGATCCACATAGACGGGCGGTCCGACCTCGACCTGGGCCGGGGCCAGGTTGACCTGGGCCGGGGCCACCTGCACGCGCTGGGGCCCGATATTGACCGGAGGCGCCTGAACATAGATGGGCGGCTGTTCGATATAGGTGGGCGGACCCATCTCGACCTGGGCGGGGGCGATGTTTACCTGGGAAGGGGCGACATAGATACGCTGCGGCGCGACCTGGACCGGCGGGGCCTGCACATAGACCGGCGGCTGCTCGACGTAACGCTGCTCGTAGCGCTGTTCATAGCGAACCGGCGGGCGCACGGGCGGGCGGCAGTTGCAGTCGACCGGACGGCCTGGATACGGGCGCCAGCCGATATAGTCGCGACCGAAGCCATAGACCGGATAGCCGACTGGCGCGCTGACGGGCGGGCGACCGACCAGCACCGGGGCCGAAGTCACATAACCGCCGCCATAGCCGCCGCCGTAATAGCCGTCCGAATAGCCGCCGCCCCCCACATAGGTCGTGCCCCCGCCGACATAGCCGCGCTGGAAGGTGGACGAGCTGGAGTAGGAGCGGGCGTTGATGGCCGAATAGGCGGTCGCGCCGGCATAGGCCCCGGAGTTGGCGTAGGCGTTGGAATAGGCGTTGGCCCCGCCATTCACGTTCACATTGACGTTGTGATTGGCGTTGTAGTTGCCGCCGCCGTAATGGCCGCCGCCGCCACATCCGCCGCCGCAGCCGCCCGGCATTCCGCCGTGGCCGCCGGGACCTCCGGCTAGGGCGGGCGCTGCGGAGAGCAGCAGAGCCGCCGACGCGGCGGTGATCATCGACTGTATCGTCACGGGACAAGCTCCTCTGAGTTGTCCCCATTCTGGCAAAACCGGCGCCTGTTTCTTAAGCGAAGGTTAACGCCGCCCTGGCCCCCATGATCGCCCTGTCAGAAATCCACAGCGATGCCCTTCTTCTCCCAATCGCCGAACCGGGTCGGCTCCGGCCCTCTCGGGCCGCCATGCTCGGGATCGGCCTGGACGCCCGCCGTCTGGGCTGTCTGCTGCTGCGCGCGGCGATCCGCCGCCTCCTGCAAGGCGCGACGGGCGGCCGCGCTCAACGGCCGCTCGGACGTGGCATGGGGCACGTCGGCGTTGAAGACGGGGCCTGTCGGCGGCGTCTGGTCGTCGCCGTTCGGCGCGGGGGTGGGATGTTCGGTCACAGGGCGGCTCCCTTGAGGCTTGGTGCGCCTTTCCTCAAATAGACGATCAAACCCGTGACGCCAGACGCTGAGGCCGGATCGGGCCTGGAACCGCGATGAACCATCTGAAGACCTTCGCCCTGCTCGCCGCGATGACCGCTCTGTTCATGGGCCTGGGGTATCTGATCGGCGGCGCGACGGGCATGGCCGTCGCCCTGCTGTTCGCTGGCGGGATGAATCTGTTCAGCTACTGGAACGCCGACAAGATCGTGCTGAAGATGTACAAGGCCCAGCCGGTCGACGAGCAGCATCCCAATGCGGTCGTCCGCAACTATGTCGCCGATGTTCGCCAGATGGCTCGGGACGCGGGAATGCCCCAGCCCCAGATCGCCATCATCCCCAGCGACCAGCCGAACGCCTTCGCCACCGGCCGCAACCCTGAAAACGCCGCCGTCTGCGCCACCACCGGCCTGCTCGACATGCTGACCCGCGAGGAGGTTCGCGGCGTGATGGCCCACGAACTGGCCCATGTGAAGAACCGCGACACCCTGACCATGACGGTGACGGCGACCATCGCGGGCGCCATCGCGGCCCTGGCCAACTTCGCCCTGTTCTTCGGCGGCAACGACCGCGAGCGTCCGGGTGGGATCATCGGCGCACTGGCCCTGATGCTGCTGGCCCCCATGGCGGCGGGTCTGGTCCAGATGGCCATCAGCCGCAGCCGTGAATATGAGGCCGACCGCGTCGGCGCCGAGATCGCGGGCGATCCCCAGGCCCTGGCCAGCGCCCTGCAGAAGATCGAGGCCTACGCCAAACGCATCCATAATCCCACGGCCGAGCGCAATCCGGCCTCGGGCCAGCTGTTCATCATCAATCCGCTGGCGGGACGCGGGGCGGACAATCTGTTCTCGACCCACCCGGCGACCGGCAACCGCGTGCGCGCCCTGATGGAGTTGGGCGCCAAGATGGGAATGCAGCCGCGCGCGACACAATCCGCGCCGGAACCGACCCAGCCCCGCCCTGCCGCGGGTTTCACCGCCAGCACGACCGGCGTGCCGACCACGCCGCCCCCGTCCAGAGGTCCGTGGGGCTGAGGCGACGAAAACGATCCGCGTCCCGACCGGGGCGGTTCGCCACACCCTGTCGGATTTGCGTAAACCGGCGTCATCGCGTCAGATGCCGCCCATCTGAATCATGGGGCTGTTTGTTGAATGTCGCGTCTGCTCGCCTTTGTCTCCGCCGCCGCTCTCCTGGCCACCCCTGTCATGGCCCAGTCCGTTGACCGGGTCGCCATCAACGGCATCATCGACCAGGGACTGAACCAAAGTCAGGTGATGCAGAACGCCGCCTATCTGACCGACCGGATCGGCGGACGGATGACCAACTCGCCTCAGATGCGCGAGGCCGAGCAGTGGGCGCAACAGCAGTTCCGCAACTATGGCCTGTCCAACGTCCGGGCCGAGGGTTTCGAGTTCGGACGCGGCTGGTCCATCGTCCGCTCCAGCGCCCGGATGACGACGCCCCGCCCGCTGGACCTGCGCGCCATCCCGGTGGCCTGGACGCCCAGCACCAACGGAACCATCAGCGCGGGCGTGATCGTCGCCCCCCTGTCCAAGGTCGAGGATTTCGACAAATGGCGCGGCAAGCTGTCGGGCAAGATCGTCATGATCTCCCTGCCCGGCACGGGGTCGGAACCGACTGAACCCGCATTCCGCCGCCTCAGCGCCGCCGACCTCGCCGACCGCAACACCTACGTCCAGCCGCAGTATTCGCCCGAGGCCATCCGCAAGTCGCTGGAGACCGCCGACTTCGCCTCGAAACTGGACGCCTTCCTGGTCGAACAGGGCGCCCTGGCCTGGGTCCGCATCTCCCAGCGTGACGGCGGCCTGCTGCACGGCACGGGCTACACCTATCAAATCGGCGCTACGCCGAAGCTGGCGGGGATGGAGCTAGCGGCCGAGGATTATCGCCGTCTGGCCCGCCTGGCCCTGACCGACACGCCGCCGACGCTGGAGCTGAACAGCGAGGTGCGTTTCCATGACGAGGACGTCAACGCCTACAACATCCTGGCCGACATCCCCGGCACGGCGCGCGGCACGGAATACGTCATGGCCGGCGCCCACCTGGACAGCTGGGTCGCCTCGGACGGCGCGGTGGACAATGCGGCGGGCAGCGCCGTGGTCATGGAAGCCGCGCGCATCCTGAAGACCCTGGGCGTCCAGCCCAAGCGCACCATCCGTTTCGCCCTGTGGAACGGCGAGGAGCAGGGCATCCTCGGCTCTCTGGCCTACGTCGATCAACATCTGGCGACGCGCGCGCCGTCAAACGATCCCGCCCTGGCCCATCTGCCGAACAACCGCACCTGGCGCAGCCGCTGGCCGGTCCAGCCGCGCGCGGGCTATCGCGATCTGGTCGCCTATTTCAATCTCGACAACGGCTCGGGCAAGATCCGGGGCATCAACGCCGAGGGCAATGTCGCCGCCGCCCCGATCTTCCAGGAATGGCTGGCCCCCTTCGCCAGCATGGGCGCCACCACGGTGTCCCTGCGTCCATCCGGCGGAACCGACCACGTCTATATGCAGACGGTCGGCATTCCGGGATATCAGTTCATTCAGGACCCGCTCGACTATTCCAGCCGCCTGCACCACACCAGCATCGACAGCTATGACCACCTGAAGGCCGAGGACCTGCGTCAGGCGGCCATCATCCTGGCCAGCTTCCTGCTGAACGCCGCCAACCGCGACGCCCCCCTGCCCCGGATGCCGCTGCCGACCGAGCCGACCCCGAGCGACCCGTTCGAATACCGGGCGGACTGAAACGAAAAAGGGGCGAGGAAATCCTCGCCCCTCATCAATTAGAAGGCTTCAGGCGCGCTCGACGCACAGGGCCACGCCCATGCCGCCGCCGATGCACAGGGTCGCCAAACCCTTCCTGGCGCCCGAACGCTTCATCTCGAACAGCAGGGTCGTCAGGATGCGCGCGCCCGAGGCGCCGATGGGGTGGCCGATGGCGATGGCGCCGCCGTTGACGTTGACCTTGGCCGGATCGAGGCCCAGCTCCTTGACCACGCAAAGGCTCTGGGCGGCGAAGGCCTCGTTGGATTCGACCAGATCGAGATCAGCGACGCTCCAGCCCGCCTTCTCCAGCGCCTTTCTGGATGCCGGGATCGGTCCCGTGCCCATGATCGACGGATCGACGCCCGCCGTGGCGTAGGAGGCGATGCGGGCCAGCGGCTCCAGCCCGCGCGCCTTGGCCTCATCGGCGCTCATCAGCACCAGAGCCGCGGCGCCGTCGTTCAGGCCCGAGGCGTTGGCGGCGGTGACGCTGCCGTCCCTGGTGAAGGCCGGACGCAGCTTCTGCATGGCCTCGATGGTCGCGCCGTGGCGGATGTATTCGTCCTGGTCGACGATGACGTCGGCCTTCTTGCCGGGGATGACGACGGGCGTGATCTCATCGGCGAACTTGCCGGCCTTCTGGGCAGCCTCGGCCTTGTGCTGGCTGGCCAGGGCGAACTCATCCTGGGCCTCCCGGCTGATCGCCCACTTTTCGGCGATGTTCTCGGCGGTCTGGCCCATGTGATAGCCGTTGAAGGCGTCCCACAGCCCGTCCTTGATCATGGTGTCGACGAAGGCGACATCGCCCATCTTGTGACCATTGCGAAGCTGCTGGGCGTGCGGCGCCTGGCTCATGCTTTCCTGACCGCCCGCAACCACGATCTTCGCATCCCCTAGCGCGATCTGCTGTGCGGCGAGAGCCACGGCGCGCAGGCCCGAGCCGCAGATCTGGTTGATGCTCCAGGCTGCGGCCTCCTTCCTGACCCCTGCGCCCACGGCGGCCTGACGCGCTGGGCCTTGCCCGGCGGCGGCCTGCAGCACATGGCCCAGGATCACCTCATCGACCTCATCGCCGGACACGTCGGCGCGCTCCAGCGCCGCCTTGATGGCGATCTCGCCGAGCTTGGACGCCGGCAGGGCGGCCAGCCCCCCCATGAACGATCCGACCGGCGTGCGGGCGGCGGAGACGATGACGACCTCGGTCATGGGATTTCACTCTCTAGGGAATAAAGATGCGTGGCCGTTTTGCCGCATCGCGGCGGCTTCGTCACCTGCGACGAGGCGCCCACCGGCTGATTCAGCGCTTCGTCACCCTGTCGGCGCATTGTGGCGGAACGATAAGCGCGATCTGGGATTGGATTGGCCATGCTGCGCACGATCAAACGTCTTGTCGCCCACGTCTGCACGCCGGACGAGCTGGACATGATCGACCATTATCCGACGCGGGCGGAAAAGCTGGCGGACCTGTGGGTCCATGTTGTCGGACTGATGCTGGCGGCGGTCGGCGGGATCATCCTGGCGGGCCTGGCGGGGGTCTACACCGGCATCGGCGGGGTGCTGGCCACCGCCATCTATGCGCTGTGTCTGGTGGGAATGCTGACGGCCTCCACCATCTACAACTGGACCAACCCCTGCGCGGCGCGGCCGGTTCTGCGGCGGCTGGACGAGGCGGCCATCTTCCTGATGATCGCCGGCAGCTACACCCCCTTCACTACCCAGCGGTTCGAGGGGGTGTGGGCCGTGGGCTTCACCACCCTGATCTGGACCTTGGCCTTCATGGGCGCGGGCGTGAAGCTGTTTGCGCCACGCATCTCGGATCGGTTCTGGAGCGGGGTCTATGTCGTCTTCGGCTGGCTGGCGGTCGCCGCCCTGAAACCGATGGTCGAAACGGTTCATCCGATCGCCCTGGCCCTGCTTGTGATCGGCGGGCTGATCTACACCGCCGGGGTCTTCGTCTTCATCAGCCCCAAGGTCCGTTTCCGTCGCGCCATCTGGCATGGGTTCGTCGTGACCGGCGCCACCGTGCATTGGGCGGCCGTCTTGGTCGGCGTCGTCCTGGCCCCGGCCTTGACGCACTGAGAAAACGCTCAGCATCCGGCGCATCGTCGCCCCCTCTGGCGCTTGAGCGCGCAAGGGGGGATAGTGATGCGTTGCAACATCGCGAGAACAAGCGTGGCTGACGAAAAAACCAAGGGTGGAAACAAGGATGCGACCGAGACGGTCGTGATCAAGAAGTATGCGAACCGACGCCTCTACAACACGCGAACCAGCGCCTATGTGACGCTGGAAGACCTGGCGACCATGGTCCGCGAGGGTGTCGAATTCGTCGTCTACGACGCCAAGACCAACGACGACCTGACGCGCCAGATCCTGACCCAGATCATCTTCGAGGAGGAAAGCCGGGGCGAGGCCCTGCTGCCGGTCCAGTTCCTGCGTCAGCTGATCGGCTTCTACGGCGGCCAGATGCAGGGGGTTCTGCCCTCCTATCTGGAGATGTCGCTGGCCAATTTCGGCAAGCAGCAGGAACAGTTCGCCAGCCAGATGAGCCGCGCCTTTGGAACCGGCGCGGGCGCCAGCTTGATGGAGGACGCGGCCCGCGCCAACATCGCCATGTTCGAACGCGCCATGCAGATGTTCCCCGGTTTCGGCTACGCCCGCGCCGAACCCACCGCCGAAACGCGCGCTGAACAGACCGCTTCACCAGAGCCGGCCGCGAGCGCGCCTGACGCCCTGGACGAAATGCGCCGCCAGATGGACGAGATGCGACGCCAGATCGACAAGCTGGCCAGCGCCAAGCCCAAATGACCGACCGTATCGGCGCTGTCGGCGGGCCCGAGCGCATCGAGCGGCGCGAGGGCGAACGGCGCGAGCGCGAGCGGCGCGCCAACCCGCCCTCGCGCGATCTGGTGGCCCTGGATGCGCCCGAACTCCAGGCCAAGACGCAGGACCGCCCGGCAAGAGCTGCCGTGCAACCGGCCGCCGAACCCGGCGCGGCCGCCTTCGTCGCCCAGCAGATGGGCCAGAGCGGCCAGAAGCGCGGCCTGCGCGGCGGCCCGCCCGTGCTGGACGCGGCCCGCTCCGCCTATCTCGGAACTGAATATTCCGGCGCGGCCGAGCGCCGCCCGACCACGGGCAGGACGACCAAGACCGACATCTGACCAGGCGGCACGGGGTTTGCTGGAGGCGCCGTCACACGCCTCACGTCGGACCCGATCATGCCCGCCGCCTTCAGCCTCGCCGCAAAATTCTTCGACGTCGCCGTCGTGGCCCTGATCTTCTCGGCCTTTTCCTAGGCACACGCGCCTTCGGCCGTCGGCCTTCGTGAGGTCGCCGGGCCCCACGTGCCGGAGAGGTCACGCCCCGCCGAAGTCGAAATCTTTGCGTGAGGCGATGATGGTGACGATGAAGCCGGCCAGCACGTCCAGCAGGATCATCGTCACGATCAGGAAGAAGGTCGAGGTGGCGAAACCCGGCAAAAGCAGGAACTCGATCAGCACGCCGATGAACAGGATCATCGACAGGGCGTGATTGATGATGGCCACCCGCTGGCTTGACGTCGACTTCAGCAGTTCGAAGAACAGAAGGATCAACCCCAGGAACAGGATCAGATCGCCCGAACCGATGGTCCATTGCGCGCCGGACGTCATGGTGACGGCGAACAGCGGATCGCGCAGCAGCACGTCGGCCTGCGCCACGCCCGCGTCGCCAGAGCCGCCGAACAGCACCACGATATTGTAGAGGACCACCGGGATCAGCAGCAGCGGAATGGCGATCAACATGGTCGGTCCTCTACGCGACCCGCCCCCCGGGCTCTTCGCGTCCATTCCTTATGAATAGCCCCGTTTGCGACACGCCGCCACAGGGCCGCCGCGGTCCCGTCGTCCCAATCAGGACGGGGGAAAGCCGCCCGCCCGGCTGAGCGCCGAGGGCGCCGGTCGGCCGATGGCCTGACCGATCCAGCGCGCCGTCTCGATCAGGGCGTCCAGGTCATAGCCCGTCTGGAACCCGCCGCGCTCCAGCATATAGACCAGGTCTTCGGTGGCGATATTGCCCGTGGCGCCGGGTGCGAACGGACAGCCGCCGACGCCCCCGACTGAGGCGTCCAGCACGTCGATCCCAGCCTGAACCCCGGCATAGGCGTTGGCCAGGCCGGTATTGCGGGTGTCGTGGAAATGCAGGCGCAGGGTCGCGCCGGGGGCTGCGGCCCTGGCCGCCTCGACCTTCCGCGTCACCGCCCAGGGATCGCCGGCGCCGATGGTGTCGGCCAGACCGATCTCCCGGACGCCCATCGCCGCGATGGCCCCGACCATGTCCGCGACCTGATCGACCGAGACCTCGCCGTCGAACGGACAGCCCCAGACGCAGGAGATCATGGCCGACAGCGACGGCGCGCCTTCGGACGCCTCGGCGTTGTGCCGCCGCGCCACGATGTCCGCCAGCATGCCCAGTTGGTCCTTCACAGCCAGGCCCTGGTTCTTCAGACCGAAGCCGTCCGTCGCGGCGACCGAGACATTGACCTCGTCCACCCCGGTCGCAAGCGCCCGGTCATAGCCCTTGCCGTTGAGGACCAGGCCGATGCGGCTGCGCTCCGGCTGACGCGGCAGGGCGGCCATGACCTCTTCGGCGCCGGCCATCTGCGGCACATATCTGGGATGGACGAAGGAGACGGCCTCGATCCGTTTCGCGCCCGCCGCCTCCAGCCTGCGCACCAAATCGGCGCGCACGGCGGGCTCGAGAACCGCCTTTTCGTTCTGCAGCCCGTCGCGCGGGCCGACTTCGACGATCTGGATGAAGCGACCCATTACTCGGCTCCCGCGGCGGCGTTGCCGTTTCTGGGCGGCGGCGCATAGACCGTCAGACTGACCTCGTCCCCGGCGGAATAGTTGTAGCCGTTGACCACCCCGACCGCCCGGCCCGAGACGCCCAGGCGCGCGGCGGCGGCGCGGAAGGCGTCGGCGTCACGGCCTTCGACGATGGCGGGCCGGCCCTCGGCCAGGGCTTCGGCGGCCCCTTGCGCGTCAGTCAGTTCGGTGTCGCGTCCGGTCAGGAAGACGAAGCTGGGCTCATGGAAGCCGGTGATGGCCACGGGGCCCGGCGTGCGGCCTTGACGCGGATGCAGGTCGGCGGCCTCCAGCGTCCGCTCAAGCTGGGGCGCGATGGCCAGGGGGCGCAGTTGGCGGATGGTGCCGGCCAGCGCCGCGTGCGCGACGATCCCGAAGGCCAGCGAGGCGATCAGGGCCGCGACCGGCGCCCGGTTCAAAAGCAGGAAGGCTCCCATGGCCCCGGCCGCCAGAGCCATGACCACTGTCAGCGCCGCCCAGGTCTGGGCGGTTGAGGTGCCATAGACCGTCAGCCCATACACCGTGATGCCGATGATCAGGATCGCCGCGAACCCGGCCAGGATTGCGCCCGTGATGCGCGAAACCTTGCCGATGGGCCGGGCCAGGGCGGCGGCGGCCAGAAGCGCCAGCCCGCCGAAGGTCGGCAGGGTGTAGTGCCACAGCTTGGTCGGCGCGAGTTCGAACATCAGCCAGCCCGGCAGCACCCAGCAGACCAGGAACCGGATCGCCGGCTCGGCCCGCCGGTTCCAACCCGTCGAGACGGCGGCGGGCAACAGAAGGGTGGAGGGGAAGAACAGCAGGGGCGCCAGCAACAGATACATGCCGGGGAAGCCCGAATGGCTCTCATGGGCGCCGGCGATCTTGGGCGCGAGATCGCCCCCGATGGCCTCGCGCCAGAAGCCGCCGTCGGTGGCGATGGTGATGGCGATGGCCCATGGCCCCACCATCAGGGCGACCAGCGGCAGTCCCCAGCCCCAACCGAGGCGATAGAGCCATTTGACGTTCCGGTCCCAGATCGACACGGCGATGACGGCCAAGGCGATGACCAGAAATCCGATGGGCCCCTTGATCAGGACCGACAGGCCCAGCCCCGCCCAGAACAGGAATTTGTGCAGCCGTTCCGGCCGCTCCCCGGCCCGGGTCGCCATATAGATGCGCGCCAGGGCCGCCATGGCCAGGGTGGTCGCCCCGCACAGCATGGCATCGGTCTTGGCGATGCCCGCCTCGGTGGACAACAGGAAGGTCGCCCCCATGATCGCTCCGCCGAGGAAGCCGACGCGACCGCCCAGCATCGCCGACCCGGCCCAGGCCACCGCCCAGGCCGCCAGCACTGCGCCCAGCAGGGACGGAATCCGATAGGGCGCGATCTGGCGATCCTCGACGTCCGAGGTCAGGGCCACCGCCGCCGCCTGCAGCCAGTAGATGCCGACCGGCTTCTTCCAGCGCGGCTCGTCCTGGAAGCGGATATCCACATAGTCTCCACTCTCGACCATCTGGGCCGTGGCCTGGGCGAAGCGGCTCTCGTCGCGATCCAGCGGCGGCATCAGCAACAGGCCCGGCAGGCCGGCGATCAGCGTCAGCAGGGCGGCGAACAGCGGCCCCCTCCAACCGGCGATAAGGTGATCCAGGTTCAGGCGGTTCATCCGAGCGTCGTATCACGCCCACGACGCTCGCCGGAAGCGCTCCCTCGCAGGACCGCCCGTCATCTGGCGTCCGAACGACGGAGAGGCGGCGCGGCCGCGCGCCCCCGCCCCGCCCGCCCGCCATGAGACGCAAGGTCGCACCGTCCGTTTCACTCGCGCCCGCGGATGCGCTAAGGAGCCACGAATGATCGACCGCGCCGCCTCCGCCCCCGACATCTCCGTCGTCGTGCCCGTTCACGACGAAGCCGGCGCCGCCGTGCCTTTGGCGCGCGAGATCGCCGCCGCCTTCGCCGGGCGTTCGTATGAAATGATCTTCGTGGACGACGCCTCCAAGGACGCGACCCTGGCCGAATTGAAGGCCGCCATGACCGAACTGCCGGCCCTGCGCGTCCTGTCTCATGGAACGAATGCGGGCCAGAGCCGTGCAGTGCGCACCGGCGTCCTGGCGGCGCGCGGTCCCGTCGTGGTGACCATGGACGGCGACGGTCAGAACCCGCCCGCCGACGCCCCACGCCTGGTCGACGCCCTGATCGCGGCGCCCGCCGACGTCGGCCTGGTCGGCGGCCGCCGCGCCAAGCGTCAGGACACCCAGGCCAAACGCCAGGCCTCGATCTGGGCCAACCGCATCCGCCGCAAACTGCTCGGCGACGACGCCGACGACACGGGTTGCGGCCTGAAGGCCTTTCGCCGCGACGTCTTCCTGCGCCTGCCCTATTTCGATCACATCCACCGCTACCTGCCGGCGCTGATGATCCGCGAGGGGTTCAAGAACCAGTATCTGGACGTGGACCACCGCCATCGCGAGACCGGCCGATCCAAATACACCAACTGGGGCCGGCTGCGCGCGTCGGTCTCGGACCTGATGGGCGTCATGTGGTTGAAGACGCGTTCGCGGAGACCGGGCGCGATCTCGGAGTTCTAAACGCCGGTCTGTCTCGTCTCCGGCCCCCGTCCCCGCAATCGGGGAGGAGACGGTCGGTCAGGCCGCCTCGGCTCCCGCCGCCTGCTCCGCCTTCCTCAGCGCCGAGGCGCGGACTTTTTCGCTTTCGGACTTCAGCTGGCCGCAGGCGGCCAGGATGTCGCGGCCGCGGGGGGTGCGGATAGGGCTGGCGTAGCCGGCCTTGTTCAGGATGGCGGCGAAGCGCTCGATGGTCTTCCAGTCCGAGCATTCGTATTCAACGCCGGGCCAAGGGTTGAACGGGATCAGATTGATCTTGGCCGGGATGCCCTCGATCAGCTTCAACAGGGCGCGCGCCTCCTCGGGGCTGTCGTTGACGCCCTTCAGCATGACGTATTCGAACGTCACCCGCCGCGCATTGGACAGGCCCGGATAGGCCCGGATCGCCGCCATCAACTGTTCCAGCGGATATTTCTTGTTCAGCGGCACCAGCACGTCGCGCAACGGGTCGTTGGTCGCGTGCAGGCTGATGGCCAGCATGGCCGCCGTGCGGTCGCCCAGCGCCTGCAGCTGCGGCACCACCCCCGAGGTCGAGACCGTGATCCGGCGGCGCGACAGGGCGATGCCCTCATTGTCCGAGATGATGTCGATCGCGTCGGAAACGTTGTCCAGATTGTAGAGCGGCTCGCCCATGCCCATGAAGACGATGTTCGACAGCCGGCGGTCTTCCTTGGGCGACGGCCATTCGCCCAGGTCGTCGCGCGCCACCTGAACCTGGGCCACGATCTCGGCGGCGGTCAGATTGCGAACCAGCTTCTGGGTGCCGGTGTGGCAGAAGGTGCAGTTCAGGGTGCAGCCCACCTGGCTGGACACGCACAGGGCGCCGGCGCGGCCCACGTCGGGGATATAGACCGTCTCGATCTCGATGCCCGGAGCGGTGCGGATCAGCCATTTGCGCGTGCCGTCCTTGGACACCTGGCGCTCGACCACCTCGGGGCGGGCCAGGGTGAAATGCTCGGCCAGCTTGGCCTGCATGTCCTTGGCGACGTTCGACATGGCGGCGAAGTCGATCACGCCATAGTGGTGTATCCAGCTCCAGACCTGGCTGGCCCGCATCTTGGCCTTTTCGGGCGGGCAGACGCCGGCGTCGATCAGGGCCTGGCGCAGGCCCGCGCGCGTCAGGCCGCTGAGGTTGACGGGCGCCTTGACGGCGGGCGCGGTAGAGACGCGCGAAAGATCGAGCGTGATGCTCAAGGCGGCGATCCTGCGTGAGGTTGAGCCGGCCTATATAGCACGGATCCCGGCGATTGCATGGCCGGGGCGGATTCGGCCGCCCTAGAGGCCCACGTCCCAGACGCCGGCGTCGCGCATCCGGGTCTCCTTCGCCTCTTCGGCCCGGCCGCCCATGTCGCGCGCCATGCCGCGAATGGCGGTCGAGACGGTGGCCTTGTGCACCCCTGGAACCACGGCGTGGATGAAGGCGGCGCCGGCCAGGCCCATCAGTTTGAAACCGAAGCGGGCGGAGGCGGCCATATGCTCGAAATAGGTTTCGCCCACCTCGCGCGGATGGTCGCGGAACAGCCGGGCGAACGGGGTCGCGGCGGGTCGGCTGCGGTCCATCGTCGTCTGGCTCATGGGGGGTTCCTGGTTCGGCGTCGGCCGCATGGTCACGCCGGACGGCTGCAAAAGCAAGTCCCGCCCACCCCCAACGAACCCATCGTCAGGGGCGAAAACTCCGTCTAGGGTCGGGGTTCGATCAAGGGAATGCTCATGCCGATCCGCTCCAAGGCCGTCTCCTCCGTCGCCCTCGCCCTGGCCCTGGCGGCCGCCGCGACGCCCGTCCTGGCGCGGCCCGTGGCTCAGGCCGACACGCGCGCGGCCGCCGCCGGCCTGCCCTATGACGCGCGGCGCGGGGTGTTCAGCTTCTCCTCGGGGCTGGAGGGCTCGCTTCCGGCGGTGGTGCAGGTCACCACGCTGGGCCAGTCGCGCGGCCCCAGCTCGGATTCGACCGACCCCAAACCCTACGCCTCCGGCTCGGGCGTCATCGTCGATGCGGCCGAGGGGCTGGTCATCACCAACAACCATGTGGTCGAGGGCGGTCGAAAGTTCACCGTGGACCTGACCGACGGCCGCCTGTTCGACGCGGTTCTGGTCGGGGCGGACAAGGCCACCGACATCGCCGTGCTGCGCATCACTCCCGACGGCCGTCCGCTGAACCTGAAACAGGTCCAGACGGTGGATTCCGACACCCTGCGCACCGGCGACCTGGCCTTCGCGGTCGGCTATCCGTTGGGTCTGGACCAGACCCTGACCATGGGCGTCATCTCGGGCCTGAACCGCTCGGGCCTGGGCGACGCGGTCGAGGACTATATCCAGACGGACGCGGCCGTGAACTCGGGCAATTCGGGCGGACCGCTGCTGGACAGCCGGGGCCGGTTGATCGGCATCAACACCTCGATCCTGTCAGGCGGCCTGGGCGGCGGCAACGACGGCATCGCCTTCGCCGTGCCGACGCGCATCATGCTGTATGTCGCCGACCAGCTGAAGAAGAACGGCGAGGTCAAGCGCGGGCAGACCGGCGCCATCTTCGGCTCCTTGAACGCCGAACGGGCGCGCGAACTGCATCTGGGCATCGTGCGCGGCGCGGTCGTCGCCGATGTGGGCCCCGGTTCCCCGGCCGAGCGCGCGGGCCTGCGCCACAACGACGTCATCACCCGCCTGCAGGGCCGGCCGGTCGCCAACGCCGGATCGGTCAACGCCACCGTGGGCATCGCCGCGCCCGGCTCGGACCTCAGCGTCTCCTATCTGCGCGACGGCCGCGACGCCACGACCTCGCTCAGGGTCGAGACCCCGTCCGACCAGGCGGTGACGATCGGCGCCCGGTCGGTCCTGGCCTATGGGGCGACCTTGCGAAATCAGGACGGCGGGGCCCAGGTCGTCAGCGTCCAGGCCGGCTCTGCGACAGCTCAGGCCGATCTGACGGCCGGCGACCTCATCACCGCCGTAAACGGCGCCCCGGTCGCCGACGCCCGCGCCGTCGCCACGGCTCTGCAGTCCGCAAGCGGCGCTGCAGTCTTGACGGTGTCGCGAGGGGGAGAGACCCAGACCGTAACGCTGAACCCGTAAGGGTCGACGTTCCGTCGGGCTCCAGACAGCGAAACGCCCGCCTTGCCAGGGAGGGGGAGGGGAAAGGCAGGGCGGGCGCTCGCTTGGAGGAAGCATCGGCCGCCGGAGCCCGTAAACTGGAAACATCCAGGGGGGCTGGGGGGGCTGTTCAGGATCCGGGACGCTTCCGAACTCCGACGAGCCGATGATCGATATTTCGTCGGCCATACAGGCGGGCGAAGGACCGAAACGGGGCCATTTCGTGTCTGCACCGGTTTTCTTCAGAGCGCGGTCCGACCGCGGCCTCCCAGGCTCTGGCGTCGCCCACGGCGCGGCCTAAGTTGAAGGACATGAGCATGACCCCTCTCGACGCGACGCCCGCCGCCGGCCCCGTCTTCTTCGACCGTCGCGAACTGGACCCGATCCTGCGGGTCTATGGCCGGATGGTCGCCCAGGGCGAATGGCGCGACTACGCCATGGTCGGCCACAAGGACTTCGCCGAGTTCGCCGTCTTCCGCCGCACCGGCGACGCCCCCGCCTACCGCATCGAGAAACGCCCCGCCCTCCAGACCCGCCAGGGCCAGTGGGCCGTCATCGGCGAAGGCGGCCAGATCCTGCGCCGCGGTCGCGACCTGGCCCAGGTGCTGCGGGTGTTCGATGGACGTAAATTTCAGGTAGTGGACTAGGTCAACGTCGCGCGGGCGGCGTCACGTCGCGGATCCGCGCGCCCTGCACCTCCCACAGTTTGTCACCCGCCATGGTGTAGATCGGCAGTTGGTTAAGCAGCGACAGGAAGACGTGGACCTCCAGCGGCTGAGACGCGACCACGACACTCGTCACAAGGCCCACCGTCTGCCCGCCCCGCTGAGCCTGACTGCGATCCATGTCGAGGCAGCCGCCGGACAGTTGCTCGCGCTTCTCGACCGTTTGGCCGTCCGCGCTGATGTGAAATCGGTAGTGGCCGCCCATCGGAACGACATTCGGCTGCGTGGTCGACGCCAACAACCACACCAGCCATCCCGGCCGTTCGGGATCCTTCAGCATCACCGCATTGTAGCGCGCCGAGCAGCGCAGCGGACCGATGGCCTGGGCGGCGGTATTACGCGCCGCGAACTGCGCGACGTCATCCGCTGACAGCACAGGGTTTGCGGCGTCGATGACAGGACCCGCCTTTAGCTGGGAATCGACCACCACGTCCTTGAAAGCCTGTGGCGCTGCGGGTTCGCCCGACAGGAATCTGACGCGCTGACCACTGCCGTCTGGCGTCACGATCCAACCGATCACGCCCTGCGGCGGCTGGCCGCCCGACGCCGCAAGAAGAGCGTCCGTCGCGCGGGCGGCGGCTACGTCCTGACGCCATATGGCCGTGCCAAGACGCCCCGTTTCTGAGATCGAGAAAGCTTCCACCGGTACGGGACGGTCCTGCGCCAGAACCGGCGCGGCGCAAAAGGCCGACACGGCGAACAACAAGCCGAATGCGCGATGCATCATTCCGCAACCCCCTCCCATCCTTTCGCGAGAATTGCACACAACCCTCGCGCCGCATAACCCTAAGCCAAAAAAAAGGGCCCCGCGAGGGGCCCTTTCCGCATCGGTCTTTCCAAGACGCCTAGTTCCGGTTGCCGCCCATGAAGCGCAGCAGGAAGAGGAACAGGTTCACGAAGTTGATGAACAGGCTCAGCGCGCCGTAGCTGGTGGCGACGCCAAGGGCGTTCCGGTCGCCTTCGATCGCATAGTAGCTCATCTTCAGGCGCTGGGTGTCGAAGGCGATCAGACCCGAGAACAGCAGCACGCCGGCGGCGCTGATGATCCAGTAGAGGACGCCGTTCGGCCAGAACATGTTGACCAAAGAGGCGATGATCAGGCCGATCACGCCCATGATCAGGAAGGTGCCCATCGGCGAGAGATCGCGCTTGGTGGTGTAGCCGTACAGGCTGAGACCGCCGAAGGCCGCCGCCGTGACCAGGAAGGTCGAGGCCACGCTGGCGCCGGTGTAGATCAGGAAGACCCAGCCCAGCGAAGCGCCCATGGTGGCGACGACCAGCCAGTACAGCACATTGGTCGCGCCGGCCGTCGGATTCTTCATGAAGAACATCGAGCCGAAGATCAGCACCAGCGGGGCGAATTGGATCGCCATGCCCAGGATCGTCATGCCCATCCGCCCGTCGGGGCCGACGGTGTAGAGCAGTTGTTGAACGGCGGGCACGTTGCCAGTCGTGTAGGCCAGCGCCGCGGCGACCACCAGGCCCAGCGCCAGCTTGTTATAGACGCCCAGCATGAAGCTGCGCAGGCCGGCGTCGACCGACATGTCAGCCGTTTGCGGCATGGGACGGGCGTAGCCGTTGTTGAAATCGCTCATGGCGACGAACTTTCTCCGATTGGCCGGAGAGGCGTCTCCGGTCACAAGCCTCGAATATCGTGAGCCGAGGCCTTCACTGCAAGGAAAACCAGGCTTGGAGGCTTGTGTTCCCGCCGCTACCTTCCGTCGCATGGTTCGTCTGTTCGCCGCCCTGACCCTGCCGCCCGATGTCGCCGACACGCTGACGCGCCGCCAGTCGGGCCTGCCCGGCGCGCGGTGGCGGCCGCTGGAGGCGCTGCACGTGACCCTGGCGTTCTATGGAGAGATGGACGAACGGCGCGCCGACGACCTGACCTCGGAACTGGCGCGCGTGGCCGGCGCCCCCTTCGAGATCGCATTGAAAGGCGTCGGCGCCTTTGGCGACGACCACCGCAGCCACACCCTGTGGGCCGGGGTGGAGACGCCCAATGAACGGCTGTCGGTCTTAGCCGGGCGCTGCAAGGCGGCGGGCCAGCGCGCGGGCGTGGCGATGGAGGCGCGCGACTATCGTCCCCATGTCACCCTGGCCTATCTGAAGCCCCAGACCAATCCCGACCGCATCGGCGCCTGGATGGCCGGGCACAATCTGCTGCATTCGCCGCCGATCCGCATCGACCGCTTCGGCCTGTATTCCAGCGTCCTGACCGAAGGCGCCAGCCATTACGAACTGGAACGGGAGTATCCCTTGTGAACGACGCCTACGCCGTTCCACCCCATGTGATCCTGGGCCCCACGCTGGAAACCGAGCGGCTGATCCTGCGTCCGCCAGGGATTGAGGACTTTCCGCGCTGGGCCGACTTCATGGCCGACGCCGAAACCACCCGCTTCATCGGCGGCGTCCAGCCCGCGCCGCAGGTCTGGCGTCTGATTTGCACCGTCGCCGGCATGTGGGCCCTGACCGGCGAGGCGATGTTCTCCATCCTGGAGAAGTCGACCGGCCGATGGATCGGCCGGATCGGCCCGCTGCACCCCTATGGCTGGCCCGGCCGCGAGGTGGGCTGGAGCCTGCACCGCGACGCCACGGGCAAGGGTTATGCGGTCGAAGCCGCCGCCGCGACCCTGGACTACGCCTTCGACGTGCTGGGCTGGGAGGATGTGATCCATTGCGTCGCGCCCGACAACGCGGCCTCGGCGGCGGTCGCCGCGCGGTTGGGATCGCGCAATCGCGGCCCCGGCGTCCTGCCCGAGCCGCTGCAGGACGACGTCGTGGACCTGTGGGGCCAGACGCGCGCGGAATGGGCGATCAACCGACAGGCTTTGGGGCGCTGACAACCGATCACGGCTGCAATCCGTATTCCCTTCATACCGAACGAGGATCGCCCGTGTTCCGCGCCAGCCTGATCGCCGCCTCCGCCGCCCTCGCCTTCCTGCCCGCGACGACCTTGGCCCAGGCGTCCAGCGTCGATCTGGATCGGTTCGACGGCCGCTGGTTCGAGATCGAACGCAATCACAACACCATCCAGAAAGACTGCAGCCGCGCGCAGATCGACTTCGCCCCGCTGGGCGCCGCCGACCGCTACGCCATCGCAGTGGCCTGCACCCGTCTCGCCGACGGCAGGGTGGAGGTGTTGCGCGCCAACGCCCGCGTCACCGACACCACGACCAACGCTAAGTTCCGGTTCAGCCTGACCGGCCTGCTCAGTTTCGGCGGCTTGGCGGGTCAGAACTACTGGGTCTACGACCATGCGCCGGACTACAGCTGGGCCATCATGGGCCTGCCGGACAAGTCGAACTGGTGGATCTGGCACCGCAATCAGAACGCTTCCCAGGTCGAGCGCGACCGCATCCTGGTCCGCGTCCGCGCCCTGGGCTTTCCCACTGGGCGACTGGTCCACACCGGTCTGTAAAGGCGACGCTTGCGATGGGAACGTAGGCGGAACATAAGCTTGCGGCATGTCCGCCGCCGTCCATCTCGAACTTGTCTTCAGCCGCCCGGAGACGACCCTGTCGGTGACGCGGGGCGCTGCGCGTCTACTGATGGACATGGGCTATGCGCCGCTGTTGGAGGTGTGCCTGCCCAACGGCCGGCGGGCCGACGTTATGGGGATCGGGCGCAAGGGCGACATCGCGATCTGCGAGGTCAAGTCCGGCGTCGACGACTATCGCGTCGATCGCAAATGGCAGGAGTACGGCCCCTTCTGCGACGCCTTCTACTTCGCCGTGGCGCCCGAGTTTCCGCAGACCATCCTGCCGGGCGAACCGGGTCTGATCGTCGCCGACGGCTTCGGCGGGGCGGTGGTGCGCCCGGCGGGCGTCACGCCGCTGGCGCCGGCGCGCCGCAAGGCCCTGACCCTGGCCTTCGCCCGGCTGGGCGCCATGCGGACGATGCGGGACTAAAGCCGGCGGAACAGGGCGGTTTCGAATCCTTCGGCGATCAGCCGCGCCTCGACCTCGGCGAGTGGTTCGATGACCACTCCCTTGCCGCCCGTGGCGTGGATGATCCGCTCGCCGTCCAGCATCAAGGCCGAATGACCGGTCCAGTCTTGATCGCCTTTAGGCGCCCGCCAGACGACGATGTCGTTGCGCCGGGCGTCGCCGGCGGCGATCGCCCGTCCGAGCAGCGCCTGGGCGTCCGACCGGCGCGGGCCGGCCAGGCCGCAGGCCAGCAGCGCCTGCTGCACCAGGCCCGAACAGTCGGTGGAGATCGAGGATCGCGCGCCCAGGACATGCGGTCTCCCCAGCAGTCGCTCGGCCACCGCGACCAGATCGGTCTCGAAGAGGCCGACAGGGCTGAGATCGCCCGCATCCAGCCCCTCGCGCCCCTCGATCACCAAGGCGTTCAGCGGCAGGGCCGCGTCCACGGCCGCCACCCGATGCGTCGCCAGAGGCGCACCGGCCGACAGACTGTCGGCCACCACCCAACCGACCACGCCATCGCGCCGCGCCCGGCCCCAGGCCCGGCCGTTCGACCGTTCCAGAACGTCGAAAATTTCGCCATGCAGCAGCTGATCGATCCGCACTTCGGCGTCCGACAGCACGTCCGCCACCGCCACGCGGCAATGCATCGCCTCGGTCGCGCGATAGGCCTCGGCGCGCACCAGACCCTCCAACGCCTGTTCGGCGAGGTCGGGACGGGCGAGGCGGTCGCCGGGCGGAACAAGATCGAGGACGTCGGTCAACGTGAACTCGCGTGATTGAGCCCACAGCCTTATCCCCCGATGGCTTAGGGGCCGTTAACGCGCATCGCTTTTTCGAAGGAAATCAACAGAACTGCGTTCTTCGGCTGCCCGCCCATCTTGAAGCGTCGCCGCAAGCGCCCACGTCGGAAAGCATTGCGAATGCGGGGGTGGAGCGTATCGTGCTGGTGTTTCTCTTGTTGTCGATCCTGTTCGGGCTGACCGCCTTTGATCGCAGCGCGGCGGGCGAGGCGCTGCGTCGCGCCCTGGTCCAGGCGCCCGCGCGTATGCTGGGGCGGGTGGCGCGCGGCCAGATCATCGGCCTTTTGCTGGTCGCCGTAATGATAGTTGTCGCGACCCTTGTGTTCGAGGCCGAGGGATTGAAGCTGGCGGCGATGGCGGCGCCCGACCTGATCGGCTGGGTGTTGATGTTCGACGTTACGGTCCTGTTCGACCTGATTATGTCGGCCATCAGCCTGAAAGCCTTGGCCGGCTGGCGCGGCCTGTCCCATGTCGCGACCGCCCTGCGAAGAAGAACCCTGCAAAGGATTGAGCGTCTGGGCGCTCGCCAAGTCCGACGCCCTCGCAAGCCACGCCGCTCGCGTCCGCCACGCCCCGGATCGGATGAGGCCGAACCGGGTCTGGTCTTCGCCTAGGACCAATCGACATTCAGTCGGTCGAAATCTTAGATCGTCATTCCGGGGCGGAGCGAAGCGAAGAACCCGGAATGACAGTATCGGGGCTGAATGTGGATCAAGCCTAGCGCTTACCCCGGATAGCGCTGCTTCAGCATGGCGTAGCACGCGCGCAAGGCCTGGGCCTCGCCGCCTTCGGGCCAGCCGGGCCGCGCGCGCGGGTTCCAGGCGAAGATGTCCATGTGCGCCCAGGCGCCGGTCGCCGGGGCGAACTTCTGCAGGAACAGGGCGGCCGTGACCGATCCGGCCTGGGCCCAGCCGGCCGGGTCGTTCCTGAGGTCCGCGATCTCCGCGTCCAGCGCCGCGCGATAGCCGGACCACAGGGGCATTCGCCACAGCGGATCGCGCACCTCGGCCGCCGCCGCCAGCAACTGACCGGCCAGCGTCTCGTCATCAGTATAGAGCGGCGGCAGCTCCGGCCCCAGGGCGATCCGCGCCGCGCCGGTCAGGGTGGCGAAGTCCAGCGTCAGGTCCGGCTCGTGCTCGCCCGCCCGCGTCAGGGCGTCGGCCAGAATCAGCCGGCCCTCGGCGTCCGTATTGCCGACTTCGATGGTCAGCCCTTTTCGGCTGTTCAGGATGTCGCCGGGGCGGAAGGCGTCGCCGGACACCGAATTCTCCACCGCCGCCACGATCACCACCAGACGCACCGGCAGGTCCGCCTGCATCAGCAGTCGCCCCAGAGCCAGGGCATGGGCTGACCCGCCCATATCCTTCTTCATGTTGCGCATGCCGGCGGCGGGCTTCAGATCCAGCCCGCCGGTGTCGAACACCACCCCCTTGCCCACCAGGGCCACCAGCGGCAGGTCGGTCCGGTCCAGCTTCCAGCCGATCTCGATCAGCCGCGGCGCGCGGTGCGGGGCGGCGGCGCGGCCGACGGCATGGATAGCCGGGTAGTTTTCGTCCAGCAGGGCGTCGCCCTTCGTCACCGCGATGTTCGCCCCGGCGCTCTCTGCGATCTCACGCGCGATGGTCTCGATCTGCAGCGGTCCCATGTCGGCGGCGGGGGTATCGACCATCTCGCGCGCCAGGGCGCAGGCGGCGGCGATGCGCGAGGCCTCGGCCGCGTCCAGCCCTTCGGGCGCGACCAGCCTGACCGGCGCCCGATCCGGCCGCGCCTTGTAGCGGTCGAACACATAGGTCCCGAGCAGGAAGGCCAGGGTTGCCTGATGGGCCGCGTCCGCCGCCTCGATCTCCAGCCGATACAGGCCGCCCGGCAGGCGCGCCGACAGGCCCCGCGCCGTCATCGGATCGAACACTTGGCCCGCGCCCATCAGCACCTCGGCCGGCGCGCCGTCGGCGCCGGCGACGACCAGCAGCTGTCCCGCCTTGCCCTCGAACCCGTTCAGCGCCGCCCAGCGGCCCGCAGCGCCGTCCAGGGCCTGACCTGCCGATACGATGCGGATCGGCACGGCGTCCGCGCCGTCGGCGGCGGCGGCGGCGACCAGAAGGGGATGCAGGGCGGACATGGGCGGCCTCGAAACGCGGTTAACCATTGGTTGACGCAGAGCGGCGACCCTGAGCGCGCTAAAGACCCAAGGACCGTTCGGACCTTTCCCATGTCGCCCATGCCTGTCCTGATCGCAACCGTCGCCCTGACGGGTCTGACGACGACCCTGACCGTCGCGCCCGCCATGGCCGCCGATCCCGCGCCGGTCGCGGCCCAGCAGCAGCGCGCGTCCTCGTCGGCCGAGGTGCGGGCCACCTATGATCGGATGGATGCGTTGTCGCGTTCGGTCTTCTGGGCTTCGGAGCAGCAGGCCGATCCAACCAATGCGGTCGCGGGCGTCAAACTGGCTCAGGCCCTGCGCGAACTGGGCCGCTACGACCAGGCTGCCGAGGCGGCCCAAGCCACGCTGAACATGAAGCCGACCGACCTGGACGCCCTGCTGGAGCTGGGTCGCGCCCATATTGCGCGCGGCCAGGCGTTTTACGGCGTCGCCCCGCTGGAGAAGGCGCGCGACCTGGCGCCGCGCGACTGGCGGGCCTATTCGCTGCTGGGCGTGGCCTATGAGCAGGTGCGGCGCTTCGACGACGCGCGCGCCGCCTGGAACCAGGCGCTGGTCCTGTCGCCCAACAACCCCGACGTCCTGGCCAACGCCGCCACCGCCGCCCTGACGCAAGGGGATGCGCCGGGCGCCGAGACCCTGCTGCGTCGCGCCGCCGCCCAGCCGACCGCCTCGGCCAAGGTGCGCCAGAACCTGGCCCTGGCGCTGGGTCTGCAGGGCAAGATGGGCGAGGCGGAGCAGATCCTGCGCCGCGAACTGCCGCCGGAACAGGCCGAACAGAACCTGCGCTGGCTGCGCGCCCGCGCCGCGCCGGGCGCGACGCCGACCACCGCGTCGGCTCAGGCCCCCGCCCCGACTGCGACGACCGACACGGCCCGGACTTGGAATTCGCTGCAAGGCGGGTGATCCGACCGTTGCGGCGGCCGCCCGCGCATGGTGGATGAGGCCATGACTTTCCTCCCCGCGTCCCGCGCCTATCAGGCCTTCCTGTTCGACATGGACGGCACGTTGATCACCTCGACCGCCGCCGCCGAAAGGGTCTGGACCCGCTGGGCGGAGCGGCACGGTCTGGACGCGGCGGCTTTGCTGTCCGTCATGCACGGCGTGCGGGCCGTCGACACCATCCGGCGCCAGAACCTGCCCGACATCGACCTGAACGCCGAGGTCGCCTGGGTGGAGCGCGGCGAGATCGAGGATGTCGAGGGCGTGGCGCCCATTCCCGGCGCCATCGATTTCATCGCACGCCTGCCGCCCGACCGCTGGGCCGTGGTGACATCCGCCTCGGTCCCGCTCGCCCGCGCCCGGCTGAAGGCCGCCGGCGTCACGCCGCCCGCCGTCCTGATCACCGCCGAGGACGTCGAACGCGGCAAGCCCGACCCCGCCGGCTATCTGAAGGCCGCCGTCACCCTGGGCTTCGACATCGCCGACTGCCTGGTGTTCGAGGACGCCGAGGCGGGCGTCCAGGCCGGCGAAGCGGCTGGCGCCGACGTGGTCGTCGTCACCGCCGCCTGGACCCACCCGCTGGAGACGGATCACCCGAAGCTGGTCGACTATGCGGACGTGACGCTCGAGGTCGGCGCGGACGGCGCCCTGACTGTAAAAATCTAGGCGGCCATTCTCTCTCCATGCATCCGGGAGGGAGAGGTTTCGCAGCGGCGGCGAACAGCCTATCTTCGCCCCATGATCGACGATCTCTACAGCGCCCGTATCCTGACGTTGGCGGCGAACCTGCCGCACGCCGGCCGGCTGCCTCAGCCGGACGGCACCGGTGAACGGACAGCCAAGCTGTGCGGGTCGCGGGCGACGGTGGATGTGACGCTGGACGATCAGGCCCGCGTCGCCGGCTTCGCCCAGGACGTGAAGGCCTGCGCCCTGGGTCAGGCCGCCGCCGGGGTGCTGGGCCAGCACGTCATGGGCGCAGCCGTCCAAGACATCCGGGATGCGCGCGACGCCATGGTCGCCAT
This sequence comes from Brevundimonas sp. EYE_349, assembly GCF_023147505.1. GTDB lineage: Bacteria > Pseudomonadota > Alphaproteobacteria > Caulobacterales > Caulobacteraceae > Brevundimonas. The sequence continues at coordinate 230,379 of NZ_JAHXPB010000005.1, forward strand.
GCTGAAGTCTGGCGGCGACGGCCCCGTCGGTCGGTTCGAGGATCTGCGCCTGCTGAAACAGGTCGCCGACTATCCCGCCCGCCACGCCTCGACCCTGGTGTCGCTGGAGGCGACGCTGGAGGCCATGAACGCGGCGCTGGCCGCCCGAACTCGCCTCGCCGGCGCGGCCTGACGGGCACGACCGGTTGATCCCCCTTCTGTGACAGGGGATAAGCGCGGTGAACCCTCATCAGCCCCCGGCGAAGGGACGAATGTCTCTCTATGAACGCGGCGTGCGCGCGGCCCATCGGGGCTACAAGCTGACGCTGTCCCCCCTGATCGGCCAGCAGTGCCGGTTTCTGCCGACCTGTTCGGACTATGGGCGCGACGCCCTTATCCGGCATGGACCGGTGCGGGGGGGATGGCTCACCGTGCGCCGCCTCTGTAAATGCCATCCCTTCGGGGGATCGGGATACGACCCGGTCCCGCCAGTTAAAGACTGACACATGATCGACCTGAAATTCCCCGACGGCGCGGTGCGCCAATACCCGGCCGGCTCCACGGCGCGCGACGTCGCGACCTCCATCTCTCCGTCGCTGGCCAAGAAGGCCGTGCTGGCAGAGCTAAACGGCGAACAGCGCGACATCTGCCGGGTGCTGGAGACGGGCGGCGACTTCCGCCTGATCATGCGCGACGACCCCGCCGCGCTTTACACCATCCGGCATGATGCGGCCCACGTCCTGGCCGAAGCGGTCCAGACCCTGTTCCCCGGAACTCAGGTCACGATCGGCCCGGCGATCGAGGACGGCTTCTACTACGACTTCTACCGCGAAGAGCCCTTCTCGACCGACGACTTCGCCGCCATCGAAAAGCAAATGGCGAAGATTGTCGACCGCGACGCCCAGTTCGAGCGCGAAGTCTGGGAGCGCGACGAGGCCATCAAATTCTTCGAGGCGCGCGGCGAGAAGTTCAAGGCCGAGCTGATCCGCGACCTGCCGGGAACCGAGACCATCACCCTGTACAAACAGGGCGACTGGATCGACCTGTGCCGGGGTCCGCACTTCCCGTCGACGCGCCACGTCGGCAAGGCGTTCAAGCTGACCAAGCTGGCCGGCGCCTATTGGCGCGGCGATTCGAAGCGCGAGCAGCTTCAGCGCATCTACGGCACCGCCTGGGCGACCAAGGAGGATCTGGACGCCCACCTGCAGCGGCTGGAAGAGGCCGAAAAGCGCGACCACCGCAAGGTCGGCAAGGCGATGGAGCTCTTCCATATGCAGGAAGAGGGCCGAGGCATGGTCTTCTGGCACCCCAAGGGCTGGGTCCTGTGGCGCGTGCTGGAAGCCTATATGCGCCGCCGCCTGGACGCCGCCGGCTATGTCGAGGTCAAGACGCCCCAAGTGCTGGATCGCAAGTTCTGGGAACAGAGCGGCCACTGGGACAAGTATCGTCCGAACATGTTCGTCTGCGAGACGGTCGAGGGCGAGGAGCTGTCGCTCAAGCCGATGAACTGCCCAGGCCACGTCCAGATCTTCGATCAGGGCCAGCGGTCTTACCGCGAACTGCCGCTGCGCATGGCCGAGTTCGGCGCCTGCCACCGCTATGAACCGTCGGGATCGCTGCACGGCCTGATGCGCGTGCGCGGCTTCACCCAGGACGACGCCCACATCTTCTGCCGCGAGGACCAGATCGTCGAAGAGACGGCCGAGTTCATCAAGCTGGCCCGCAGCGTCCACGCCGACCTGGGCATGGAGACCGCCTACATCAGCCTGGGCACCCGCCCCGAAAACCGCGCCGGCACGGACGAGTTCTGGGACAAGGCCGAGACCCTGATGGCCGAGGCCGCCCGCGCCGCCGGCACCGAGCCGGTCGTCACCGAGGGCGACGGCGCCTTCTACGCGCCCAAGCTGGACTTCATCGTCAAGGACGCCATCGGCCGCGAGTGGACCTGCGGCACGATCCAGCTGGACTACGTCCTGCCCGAACGCCTGAACGCCACCTACATCGCCGAGGACGGTCAGAAGCACCGGCCAGTCATGCTGCACCGGGCGATCCTGGGCTCGTTCGAGCGGTTCATCGGCATCATGATCGAGAACTACGCCGGCGCCTTCCCGCTGTGGCTCGCGCCCGTGCAGGCCGTGGTGGCCACCATCACCTCGGACGCCGACGATTACGCCCGCGACGTGATGGCCCGCTTCAAGGCCGCCGGCCTGCGCACCGAGATCGACCTGCGCAACGAAAAGGTCGGCTATAAGGTCCGCGAACACTCGGTCGGCAAGGTGCCGGTCATCGCCGTCGTCGGCCGCAAGGAGGCGGAAGACGGCATGGTCGCCATCCGCCGCCTGGGATCCCAGGCTCAGACCCTGGTCTCGGTCGAAGAGGCCATTCGCATCCTGACCGACGAAGCGACCCCGCCCGATCTGAAGCGCGCCGGTTGATGAGTTGAAGGCGGCTGACGGCCGCCTCCAACACCCCGGACACGGACCTTGTGTTCGACACCGAACACATCGATGAAGAAAATCCAACGTTCATCGTATCTTAGCTGAGACGGTGCAAGGCTGCGTCCTAGCCTTGCGAGATCCGACGATGACGACGCACCAGACGCACCCTGGCCGCTCATTGCTGCAGCATCTGATCGCACACGGTCATATGCGGTATCTGATCATCGCCAGTTGGGCGATCGCCTTGTTCACCGTCACTAACCTGGCGACCGCAGTGTTGTGGTTTGCAATCGCGACCGCCTCGGGCCTGCTGCGAACCTTCACCGAACGGGTGTTGGTGATGCGGGATCAGGGGCTGCATGGCCGCATCAAGCTGACGGCTGCCACCATTTCCTGCATCGCCTGGTCGGCGGCCCCTCTGCTCGCCTTCCTCTACGGCGGGGCCTATGGCGTGCCGCTGGGCGTCGCCCTTCTCATGGCGGGCTATGTTCTGGTCTTCACCCAGATGCGCGCCGCGCCGCGCGAGGCCCTGATCGCATCGGCCCCTTATTCGCTGGTCGTGGTGCTGCTGCTTGCGAGACTTTGTGGCACGCCAGGCTTCTGGGTGGTGCTCAGCATGATCCCGGTTCTGGCGCTGGCCTTGGTGATCAAGGTGGCGATCACCCAGATGAAGGACAGCGATCTGGAGGCCGTAAACCGGCGCCAGGCCGAGTTGATCGCCGAACTCGAAATCGCCCGCGACAATGCGACCGCCGCCAGCGCCGCCAAGTCCAACTTCTTGGGCGTCATCTCGCATGAACTGCGCACGCCGATGAACGGGGTGCTGGGCGCCGCGCAACTGTTGCAGATGTCCGAGCTCAGCGACCGCCAGAAAGAATTCGTCGGGGTCATCCGCGACTCCGGCGAAGGGCTTATGGTGCTGCTGAACGACATCCTCGACATCACCAAGATCGAGTCCGGCAAGATGGAACTGGACTTCATCGATGTCGAAGCCGAGACCCTCGCCGCCCGGCTGACGGGTCCGTTCAAGGCCCAGGCCGAAGCGCGCGGCCTGACCTTCACGACCGAACTCCGCGGTACGCTGCCGCCGCTGCTGCGAATGGATCCCCTGCGTCTGGCCCAGGTGACGCACAATCTGCTGGCCAACGCCATCAAGTTCACGCCGCAGGGCGAGGTTCGCCTGACGATCGACTGCGAGCCTGCAGGCGAGGGCCGCACGACCTTGCGGCTTGGTGTGGCCGACTCGGGCATCGGCATCGCCGCCGACGATCTGACGCGCCTGTTCCAGCCCTTCTCTCAGGTGGATGGGTCGTCCACCCGCAAGTTCGGCGGCACCGGCCTGGGTCTCAGCATCTGCCAGCGTCTGGCCGCCCTGATGGACGGCGAGATCACGGTGACGTCGACCCCCGGCGAAGGATCGACCTTCACCCTTCACGCGACCTTCGACACGCCCCGGGTTGAGGCGGTGCGCGTCGCAGCCTGACTGGAGCCTGATTCACGGCCTCAGCGGAATCGCGCAGCGTTTCCTCCTCAACCGATCAAGGCCTAGTCGCGCAGCAGTTCGTTGACGCCCGTCTTGACCCGCGTCTGGGCGTCCACCCGCTTGACGATGACGGCGCAGTACAACGACGGGCCGCCGTTCGCATCCGGCAGCGAACCCGGCACCACGACCGAATAGGCCGGCACTTCGCCGCGGAAGACTTCGCCCGTGGCGCGGTCAACAATCTTGGTCGAGCCGGACAGATAGACGCCCATGGCCAGGACCGCGCCTTCGCGCACGATCACGCCCTCGGCGACCTCGGCGCGGGCGCCGATGAAACAGCCATCCTCGATGATGGTCGGATTGGCCTGCAACGGCTCAAGCACGCCGCCGATGCCGGCGCCGCCCGACAGGTGCACATTCTTGCCGATCTGGGCGCAGGAGCCGACCGTGGCCCAGGCATCCACCATTGAGCCCTCGTCGACAAAGGCGCCGATGTTCACGAACGACGGCATCAGCACCACGTTCCTGGCGATATGCGCCCCGTGCCGGACGATGGCGCCGGGCACCGAGCGGAAGCCGGCCGACTGATAATCCGATGCGGTCCAGTCGCCGAACTTGTTGGGCACCTTGTCCCAGAAGGGACCGACGGCGACGGGATGATCCACCGACAGCGGCATGACGGATGGCGCGCCCGCCCGCATGATCTGGTTGTCGTTCAGGCGGAAGGACAGCAGCACCGCTTTCTTCAACCATTGATGCGTGGTCCAGACGCCGTCCTCGCCGCGCGAGGCGACGCGGGCCTGGCCGGAGTCCAACAGGGCCAGGGCGGTTTCCACCGCGTCGCGCACCTCTCCGTGCGTGGCGGCGGACACCTCGGCGCGCTGTTCCCAGGCGGCCTCGACGACGGATTCGAGATGCGACAGGTCGGTCATGCGGCGTCCTTGAAAGTCAGGTCGGAGAAGAAGTCGAGAAGGTCGGGCGCCACATGGTCGATATGCGGCCCGATCGGTTTGCCATGACCGTCCCCGATCAGGACCGTCGCCATGCCCATCGCCTTGGCCGGCTCCAGGTTCTTTGGCGTGTCCTCAAAGAAGGCGGACCGGTGCGGGTCGATGCTGAACCGTTCCAGCATCCGCCGGAAGGTCGCGGGATTGGGCTTGGGCGTCAGGTCGCCGTCCTCGATGGCGAAGACGCCGGCGAAACAGTCGGAGATCCCGATCCGGTCCAGCACCCGGTGCGCATAATCGCGTGCGCCGTTGGTGAAAACGAAACACTGACCCGGCAGAGCCCGCAACCGTTCGGCCAGGCGCGGGTTCGGCTCCACCGAATCCAGCGGCACATCATGCACCTCGCGCAGGAAGCGGTCGGTATCCACCGCATAGTTGGTCATCAGTCCGGCCAAGGTCGTGCCGTGTTCGTCCAGAAACTGGCGCTGCATCACCGCCGCCTCGTCCGGGGCCAGCCCGACCGCCTCGACCACGAAGGCGTTGATCCGCGCCTGCACCAACCGCATCAGCCCCTGCTCGCGCGGATACAGGGTGTCGTCCATGTCGAACACCCAGGCGCGCACATGCCCAAGGGATGTGGAATGGGGGTCGATCAAGACGCCTTCACCAGGGTGCCCGCGCCGAACTCGGTGAACAACTCCACCAGCATGGCGTGCGGGCGACGGCCGTCCAGAATGACCACCGCCTCGACGCCGGCGCGAACGGCGGCCATGGCGGTCTCCAGCTTGGGGATCATGCCGCCGGTGGCGACGCCCGTGTCGATCAGGTTTTGCGCTTCTTCCAGCGTCATCTGACGGATGATGTCGCCGTCCGCGCCCTTGACCCCCGGCACGTCCGTCAGCAGCAGCATCCGCTTGGCGTTCAGCGAGCCCGCCACGGCGCCCGCCACCGTGTCGGCGTTGACGTTGTAGGTTTGTCCGTCCTCGGCCACGCCGATCGGGGCGATAACCGGCACCCAGTCTTCGGTCTCTGACGCGATGAGGCCGGCGATCAGCTTGGGATCCACCTTGGTCGGCTCGCCGACATAGCCCAGGTCGACCTCGTGCTCGATCATGCTGTCGGGGTCGCGCTTGGTGCGGCGCGTCTTCTCGACGGTCAGCAAACCGGCGTCCTTGCCCGACAAGCCGACGCCGCGCACGTCCGCCTCCTTGCCGGCCATGGTGATCCAGTGCGCGATCTCCTTGTTCACTGCGCCCGACAGCACCATCTCGGCGACTTCCATCGTCGCCGGATCGGTAACCCGCAGCCCATCGACGAAGCTGGACTTCACCCCGGCCTTGTCCAGCATGGCGCTGATCTGCGGCCCGCCCCCGTGGACCACGACCGGGTTGACCCCCATCAGCTTCAGCAGCACGACGTCGGCCGCGAACTGACGCGCCACGGCACTCTCGCCCATAGCGTGGCCGCCATACTTGATGACCACGGTCTCGCGGTCATACACCTGAATATACGGCAAGGCCTCGGCGAGCGTCTTCGCCGTCTCCCAGCTGCGTTCTTCCGACTGGCGCTCTGTTTCGTTCATCACGCGCGCGAGATAGCGGGGGATGGGGGCGGTGTCACGCCATCATTGCCAATCTCTCTTGGCATCTGCTTCCTCAATTCCGACTGTAGAATTATGTGACACTCCATTCTAATGGGTTTCGAAAGGCGCTAGGTCATTCGACATGAGAACAGTTTGCATCGACGGCCATAACTTAGCCCTGCCCAATGGCACAGGTATCGCCACATATGGCAGGAATCTCCTGACATCATTGAGTTCGCTCGGAATCAACGGACAAGTCCTGTATGGACCGCCAAATACCATCAGCACAGACAACGTGCTTAACGAAGTCGTGCTTGCAGATTCGTTGAATACATCTGCGAAAGTTCGCAAAAGTCGCCGATACATCGATACGATCTCGACGCGGTTCGGACGCAAAGCAATCCCTGTCTTGCCAAGCGGAGAGGTCATTTGGCCCAGCCGATCAGGCGGTCGCCCAGATGCCAAAACTTTCTGGGCGGCTCAAAACTTGTTCCATTATGCTCAGCGTGGTTTACAAGTCTACGGCACCGCAACGCCCGTCACGTTTGACGGCGCACCCAAACCAGACATCATGCATTGGACGGCCACCTTGCCACTCCACGCCACCAATGCTCTGAACGTTTACACAATACACGACCTGATACCACTACGGTTACCCCACAGCACGACCGAGAACAAGTCCGTCTACCGCAGGCTTTGCAACTATATAGCCAAGAAGGCAGATCATATCGTTGTTGTTTCCGAGACTACGCGTCAAGATGTCATCCGGTTGTTAGGTGTGCCAGAAGAAAGGGTGACCAACACCTATCAGGCAGTGACTATTCCTCTAGCGCTGCGCAGTCGTGCTGAAACGGAGGTAGCACTGGAGCTTGAAGGAGTATTCGGCCTTGGATGGAAAGATTATTTCCTCTATTTTGGCGCCATTGAGCCAAAGAAAAACGTCGGGCGTATCATTGAAGCCTATCTTTCTTCTGGTGTTAAAAAGCCACTCATTATAGTTGGCGGTCGCGCTTGGCTAGCGGAGGGCGAGACCGCCCTACTAGAACAAGTTAAACGAGACGGTGGACCAAGCGCTGATCGTATTCGACGTTATGAATACATGTCATACTCAATGCTTTTAAGTTTGATACGCGGAGCACGCGCCACTATATTTCCGTCCCTTTATGAGGGATTCGGACTACCTGTTCTTGAATCAATGCTCTTGAATACAGCCGTGCTGACATCGACGGCCGGGTCACTTCCTGAAATTGCCGGCGGAGCAGCGCTGACCGTCGATCCATACGACGTGGGCGCCATAACCAAGGGTATTCAGTCATTAGATATCGACGACGGTCTAGCTGAAAGCTTGGTAGCTAGGGGCAAAATTCAAGCCGGCAAATTCTCGGCTGAAGAATACGAAGAACGACTTCGCCTATTATATGATAATCTACAATAATATTGGATTTGTAACTGTATAGCACTTGTTGTCGTACATTATTGAGGCCTAGCACCACCTCAATTACAGAATATGATCAACTTAACATTTATGTGTGATGTTCCCATGCGCCTACACCCTTGCGGCAATTTCTTTCTATCTTTTCCTGACGATCATAAACTCCCTGAAATACACAGAAGCCATGCACTGTACGATCGATCATATTCGTGGATAATAAAATCACTATCTGATTGGAAACCTAACGCAGCAATTATAGATATTGGAGCCAACGTAGGGGACACAGCAGCGTACATTCGGACACACGCAGCAAATCCTATTGTCTGTGTAGAAGGTGGACAAAATTTCCTAGATCATCTTCACCACAACGCAAAAATTATTGATAGCGATCATATTCATATTGTAGACAGATTTGTTTCCCCCAATAATAGTACTTCGCTTTCAGCGTCATTTATCGAAGACCGGGGCACAGGACGCTTAGTTTTTGACGATGGGCAGGAGCTTCAATCAATAACCACCTCAAATCTTCTGCGCTACGCAAGGAATATAGGTGATGGCGATATCGCGCTTGTAAAGACAGATACGGACGGGATGGACGCGCTGATTGTGCGCGATCTTTTGGACAGCGGCCCTGATTTCGCTATTCACTTCGAATGCGACTATATTTTGACCCGGTCCCTAGGAAGGCCGGACTTGTGGACGTCTATATTGCAAGATCTGAAGGATCGCGACTGGTCCTCCATTGTATTTGATAACTATGGACTACCAATGATGTTTATGGACAAAACGCAGCCGGAAATTCTCGAAAACGTTCAAGCTTGGATCCACTTGCAGCATCAGGTCGGCATGGTGCGAACCCACTACGTGGATATATTCTCGTTTCCGCCAGACGCTTCTCACGTTTACAATCAAGCAAAGAACTCGATAAGTAGCACCCTGCTCTTCCCCTACAGATACTAGAGGCAAAAATGGCAAGAAAACGCCCCCCTCCCCAAAGCCGGCGTCCTAGAGTCTTTGTTTGCGACCCGATGTGCGTACTGCCCTTCGGCCACAACGTGCCAGCAATGGGATATTTTCGCGATTTTTTCAGATCGGATATGTCTGATGTTGTCGCCCTATGCTGCAGGGAGCTTCCTAGCAAAATCGCAGAGGCGAATGAGTTTACGCCTTTTTTCCATTTTTACTACGAAGATTATTTTCCCCGCATACGCAACAGTAGTAACGAGCCAGCTTCTCACGCAGGTTGGTTTATTGACGACGCAGAGAGATTAGCGACAATCGATGCTAGCGCCTTGCTCAATGAATTCGCTATCGGGCCCCGCGATACAATTTTCCACCCGCATCTCGACTTTTACGGGTGCATCGGCCTTCTGAATGCATTGAGGGCATGGCCTAAAGAGCGTCGTCCACGCCTTCTATTGCGGTTCATTGGCGTCATGGAAAACGCTTCTCACTCATACAGAGACCCATTGGAGGAGCTGGTTGGCCGTCTTCGCCTTGCGATCAACGACGGCGTTGAAATGTCTTTCAGCGCCGAGACCCCGCTCTACGCTGACAGACTGGCCGAGAAGCTAGGGTCAATCGTAACCGTCACAGCTTACCCTGAAATGTCAAAGCCCATCCCAATGCGTGAGGACGGCCCGTTTACCTTCTACTGCGCCGGCTCAGCACGTCATGACAAGGGCTTCATGCACTTGCCAGAGATTTTCTCTGCCGTCCGGCGGCGCGATCCGGAGATGACAATCCGTTTCATCACTCAAATTTTGCCTGCGGCAGACCTTAAGCACCACATGACCGCAGCGCGATCGCTTTACGCTTTGCCTGGTGTTGAAGTGCAAGCATCCTCCATTTCATCTTACGAAATGCTTCGAACGTATGAACGCAGTCATGCAGTTCTGCTGCCTTATGATGCGGTCACGTACCGCTACCGCGGCTCTGCCGTCTTGATGGAATCAGTTTTCCACGGACGACCAGCTATCACCTTGGAAGGTACGGCATTTGCTGGAATCGCGCGTCACTATAACCTAGGCATTGTTGTGGATAACATTCCCGCCATGGTGGATGCCATATTTGAGATGGCGTCCACCAAACGTTCCGTGCTTGCCGGTCGCGCAGCGCAGGCTCGACATCGATTTCACCTGGATAACAGCGCGGCATTTCAGAGCTGGTTGAGAATTTGATGAAAACCTTACTGTTCGTGGACCATGCGTTCCATACTTCGACGGCATCTAGTCAATTTTTTATTGATTTGTTGAAGCGACGTTTTGATGTAACAATAGTACATATAAACCCTCCATCTAACATAGCCGAAGAAACGATTCTACGCGCTAGAAGCGCAGACGTCGTTGTGATTTGGCAGATGGACTATATTGCGCCAGTATTCTTAGCAATAGGCGTTCCGACAATAGTAATTCCGATGTATGACGGATCTGCGGCAATGCCAGATCTACATTGGATTTGGTCCTCCAAGGCGCATTATGTGAACTTCAGTTTCACGTTGCATCACCGAATCGCAGGATTGGGGAATCAGTCATTTCTTGCGCGTTACTTCACACCTGTCGTTGCACAAAACGAACGCGCGACTTTCGAATCCGGACTTAAAGCATTTCTTTGGCAGCGGCGACCTGAACACGGCATCAACGCGCCTGCCGTCATGAAACTGTTAGACGGACAGATAAAATCTCTCCATGTTCATAACGCGCCCGATGATCCTGACCTAGATACAAGACCGTACAAGGTGCCTTCCAACTCGTCTTGTGCTGTCACCCAGACAAGCTGGTTCCCGAAGGCAGCAGATTATCACGCTGCCTTATCGCAGGCGAACGTCTTCATCGCACCACGTCGCGCGGAAGGCATAGGTATGGCCTTGCTAGAGGCTATGAGCCGCGGGATGCTAGTCGTGGCGTGTGATGAACCAACGCACAATGAGTATATTGCAAATTGGCAAAATGGTATTCTCTATAATCCGGATAGCTCTCAATCTGTCAACGTCTCACTCGACGAAGCACGATCTCTCGGTCGATTAGCATACGAGACAGCGGTGATTGGCAGGCAAAATTGGGAACTGCAAGCTCTCGAAATCCTTGAGATTGTAGACAATTGTGAAGCGCCAGAAGAAGTCAATCTGCCAAGTATATCTGACTTTTCGCGCGCACTTTCGACATCTTATTACAGCGGCATTACAGCATATACAGCGTTTATGCTGAACCACGCCGACCTCATCGCCACTATGTCGGGACATAGGATAAAAGATTACCTTCCTTTTGGAAGTAGCCACGCAACGGCTCACGAGATAGCAGGTCAGGAGCTGCATGATGCCCCTTGGCTTGAAACCTCGCGAGTACCGGTTGCAGGTGGGCGCATCAAGCCATATGTGGCCACTGGCCGACTAGAGTATGCCGGAGGAACCGCATGGATAACGGGGCATAGCTGTGAGCTTCGGTTTCGGACGGACCCTCTTGCGAACTCGATCAGCAGCCTGAAGCTTGGTGTTGTAGTTCCGGCCGAAATCAATAATCAGTCGCTTATCGTGACACTGAACGGCTGGACCCTGGGTATTAAGGATATACCGTCAGGATCTTCGGAGGTCTGGTTTGACCTACCACTGCATGTTCAACGAGGCTCCAACCTACTTCGGCTTCAGGCGACGATAGTCTGTCAAGGCGTCGCCGACGACCATTTGGTTTCTTTGGGGCTCGACGAGATTTTGCTTTCATGAAACGACTTATTGCTAGACTTTATCGACGCGCTCAGAAAGCTCTTCTTCCTTCAGTCGTTACGCCTCGCGAACATGCACGTCGCGGCGATCTAGCACGTGACCAGGGGGACTGGGCACGAGCGCGTGAGCACTACCTGACGGCCGTGGCCCTTGATCCATCTTTGGCGGCGATTTGGGTTCAGTTGGGTCACGCTCACAAGATCGAATTGCGAACAATCGAAGCCGAGAGCGCTTATAGACAGGCACTTTTATTGGATGATTCGAACGCTGATACTTGGCTTCAATTGGGTCACATTCTAAAGATTCAAGGCAGATTTGACGAGGCGCGGGAGAGTTACGAACATTCGGCTGCCCTTTCCCCAAACAGCTCCTACGCCTTTGATGAAGCCGTAAGTTTGGGTTCGAGCGTCACGGCGTTGGAGCAAGCTAGACGCGAGTTTGCGCGTGCGCGAAAAATGCCCCGCTATAAAGATCGAGCCATAGGGCCCGGAAAGCTTCTGCTAGATTTGACTGGCGCTCTCGATTACGGTCAAGAAGTCGCGCTGGCCATCACGGCTTCGTTAAAGTCGCAACATGAACTCGTCGATGTCGTTCTCTGGCGCGATGGCCTCTGGTACGACCTTAGTGGTCTCGCATTTGAATTCCCGGAAAGCTACGGTGCCATAATCGTAGCAGGCCCCGGGTCCTTTCATCGACCGGATCATATGGAAGCCGCGCTTCATGAAGCAAGGTCGAGAGACATTCCGATCCTCGCTGGTTTAGTGGATTTGCCGCATACCGCTACTAAGAACAGTCGATCCGCCGGGGCTGACGACGCATCGGCGCACTACTTCTACTTTATGAACGAAGTGGCGTCCGGTGCGATCACATTTCTAGGTTTGGCGGATTATGACGCTCGGGACACCATGCGATCAATTCCAGATCAAGTCGTTTCCATTCCTATGGCTCCGTTTAGCCAAAGGTCTGTCGATTCGGATGGGCCGATACTAGTTTTCGGGCCTGCAGATTCGCAAGCGATGACAAACGTGAACGCGGCTCTCGCATTGTTGAGCCCGGAAATGAGGTCACTATTTGCTTTCTCGACGACGCTCACCGATTTAGGCGAAGAGCTTCGAGTGGCTGGCGTATTGCTGACCGGATCAGATCCTGAAACAAGGCTATGTGGCTTACTCGTTGCGAGCCAAGGGTTGCCACTCGCATTGTCCGCCCGACAGGGTTTAGGGGGAATAGCATTCCGTGCCGACATGCGATTGGCGACGAACGACATACCAGAAATCGCCCGTCAACTTAGTAGGTTTGCCGCTCTCTGTGAGAGTCGCAAGTTTAAGCGTAGTTCTGTACCGATCGTCAATCGCAACGGTAGTATCGATATTTTGCAGAAGTGGAAGGTGCGAACCCATGATGGGACAGCCGAACACCGCTTATGTCTATTTGAAGGACATGATTTCCGCTTCATCCATGACATCGACGCCAGGATATCTATAGATCCCAGAAGCCTAGGATTTTTGAAGAAGGACGGTCTGTCACTGACGAATACACCTATTAAATTAGGCATTATCTCAGGACAAGAAGACATCATCGCGAGGTTGCTAATTGTCGCACCGTGTGCAACGGACAAAGTCTTCGTCCGTGTGGGTAGTAATCCCACATTAGTTGAGCGATCTTTGCGAAATGGTAGCTTGAGCTGGCTGCAGGTAAATATAGTCAGGGGGCAGCGCTCTCAGCAGATTACTGTTTGTGGCGAGCAAGAAACAGAAGAAAAGGCATCTAAACTCTTAGCAATCTATCTACATCCAGCAAGCCGTGCAGATGAGTGGAATTACTTCTTGGATCAAATCTCAAGAGGACAACACCCAAAAATTAGGTCCGTTGCACGGCAACTCGCTGAGCTAACAGCCTGACGATTCACCTTCAATTCACCAAACGATTACGCCGATCTTTGGAGTATGATGTCAAAAACCTCCATTTCACCACCGAGGCTGCTGTTCGCCAGAATAAACCTCAGCTCAATTTGCGCGGCAACTGCTAGAGTCGCATTGATCGAGATGCTGTATTTTCCTTCGCCTGAAAGGCAGAAGCTGTGGCTGACAAAATCATTCACCAAGCCCCACTCAATACGAAAATGTTGAGTGGCAGCCTCGCGATCTACCGAGAATATAATTGTTGCCGTCCATGTCCCTCGCGGCAGCCAGTGATAGGCCCCATAAATCAAGTATCTAGCGCGCCCTGCTAGGCCGACTCGTCCAAGCGATTTTTCACGATCAGAATGGCGCGCATCTATAGCGAACATTTCCAGTGGAAGATGTATTGAATCGGCCACCTTTGCTGGTCCGCTAGCGAGAAAATCGAGAAGCGGATGGTCAGGTCGCGGGCGCTCCGACAGCACTGTCTGTAACAGATCCGCCACGCCCAACGGACAGTCGGGCACCGTATCCGTTTGCGTAGGCGAGAGGCCGTCGCAAGCCACGGAGAGAATACGTGAAAGCTCGTTCAGATCAGAATCACACAAGACGCCAAGCGAGGGATTTACGATAACATAGGATGCTGGCGATCTAGGCACTCCTGCCTCAGCAGATCCCACTACGATTACGTCCGCTGATCGGTTGTCTTCGTACTCCGGGAAACAGAGTTTCACATCGTTTTCGAGCGCCATTGCAAGCAGCGCCGCCCTGCCAACGTCGCCCTCGAGGGCAAGACCTGGAACCACAACACATACAGGCCTTTTATTGACAGACACCGTCAAGTAACCCTACTCAGCCCGTAACCACTTATAAACGTCCACGCCTTCATCGATGTCTTCAAACAGTCTTGTTTTGCCACTTTCAATGACGAGTGCTTTTTCACAAAGACTGCTGATTAGATTCATATCATGTGATGCCATTATGAATGCCCGTTTACCGCGCTTGACAAATAGCTCATCCTGACATTTCTGTTGAAATCGAGCGTCCCCGACAGCTACCAACTCATCTATTAAATAACAGTCGAACTCGATTGCCAGTGAAAGACCAAATGCGAGCCTCGCTCTCATACCGGACGAATAATGTTTAACGGGTTGACGTAGCGCTCTACCCAGTTCCGCGAAGTCGTCGACCCGAGCCAGAACATTGGCAAAGTTCCTCCTGTATATACGAGAAATGAATCTAATATTGTCTAGGCCGGATAAACTGCCTTGAAAGCCTCCACCAAACCCAATCGGCCAAGAACTAGACATTGACCAAGTCAATTTGCCAGATGTAGGCGGCAGAATCCCGCCCAACATCTTAATCAGTGTAGACTTACCCTGTCCGTTTCGCCCCAGGATAGCAATACGTTCCTCATGCGCCAACACAAAGCTGAGATCAGAAAACACCTGTTTCGATCCGCTGGGATAGACTTTTGATAGTTGTTCGACTTTGAGACCAATTTTTTGACATGCCTCAACTGTCATTACTGGCGATGCTCCTTAACACCAGTCCATATAAGCCACGCTACCCCATAAATTAATAGCAGAGTGCCAAAGACCGTCAGAACGGCCAGCAGTCGCTTCGGCTCTGTAGGCTTATCGGCTAGGCTGGGACTGACAACACGCTCTAGGTAAAGTTGCTGCCGTCGGGCATCTTGTCGCGCGCTGTTAAGCGTGGCTGTGGCGGAGGCTAGGTTTCGCGCAGCCAACTCTCGCCTACCAACAAGAAGCTCATAGTCACCCACCTGGGGCGCTAAAGAATTGGTGGTCCCTGCGATCCGCTGGCGCTGCGCTTCGATTTGCCCTTCAATAGCCCGGAGTCGGGCATTCAGCGAAGCGAGCTGCGGACTTTGGGGGGCTTGGGACTCGAGCTGCTGCTTTTCCGCCGAAAGCTCCGCTTGATTTAGAAGGAGCCCGCCCAGCACCTCGGAGGTCTCGGTGGCGACGTTCGCTGGATCGATGAATCGTTGGTTAGTGCGAAAGCGCGTTAGCTCAGCCTGAACTTGAACGACATCTTCCTGAGCGTCCTTGACGGCCGCTTCAGCCTCTACGACGGCCGTTTCCGTAGCACGTCGGTTCAATCGGTTTACAAGATTTTCCCCTCCGTCCAACAAACCGTTAGCGATGGTCGTGGCGTCTTGCGGGCTAAACGCTTCGACGCGCAGTGTGCTCATGCCATTCGTCGAGTCATGGCCGACTACAACAAACCGCTGAAACCCCTTGTAGAGGGCTTCACGGCTATTTCCCTCCCATGGGCGTCGAACACCAGAAAACGGATCGACTCCTGTTTGGCTCAACATGGCGCGAATATCATATCTGCGCTGAAGGTCTTTCAGCGCGTCGCGTGACTTAATGTACTCATGCACAGCAAAGGCGTCGGTCTGGGCGGTTCCAAGACCGACGCCCTGCAGAGCAACACCTAAAGGCGACGGCGTTTGCTGTGTTTGAGCGCGAACAATAAACCGAGCCTCCGACACGTAACGTGGTGTCGCCAAGGAGGCATAATAAATTGCTGCCGCAAAGGTAGGCACAACGACGACAAACATGAATGGCCATGAAATGCGTTCACGCCAACTCTTTCGCTTTTGGCCAAGCGCTTGACCCGAAACAGGTCCCAGGAAAGTTAATTTTGCTTCAGACATTGTCATCAAGGGGAATAAATTTCCCGCTCCTATTCCACGTCAACGTACTTTAGGGCAGTCGCAAGCACGAGGAGACCGGCGAAAAGAAGAATCGTCCCGCAGAGGGCCGGGTAAAAGGGATGGTAGTACGCTTCAAAAAATTCTCCGAAAAATCCGGCGCGCACCATTTCCACCGCATTAGGCATGGGCACAAGTAAGAACGCTTCTCGATATGCTGGCGGGACGATCGACACAGTAAAAAATGCTCCTGATAGCGGTATGAGCATATAGGTAAATAACTGCGTCACTCGCTCGACAACTTCGAATCTCACAGCAAGGGCGCTGAGCAAAATGGCTAAGCCAAACGAAAGCCAAGCTAACGACAACCATCCCCAGTATAGAAGAAGAGGCATTTTAGGCAACGAAACCTGTCCCATCGCAAACAAAATGATGAAAACAGCCAGGAAGGCTGCTGTCGTTCCCATGAATTCCACCATAGCTCTTGCAGCATACACATGTATGATTCTCACCTGTCGATGATGGAGAAGACCGACATTTGCCTGAATGGCCCCCAAGCTGTGCTGTATAAAATGCCGCAGAAGTAGCAGGCACATATACCCCGTCATGACGAAAGCCCCCACCCTTACGCCGTGCTCATAGGGCGGCTTGAGCACACTCCACATGGCGATCACACCGAGACAGAAAAGCAGAGGTTCACCAATGACCCACAGAAAACCCAAGCCCTCTCGCCCATACCGGGTGACCATCTCGCGCATCATGAGCGCCCTGGTAATTCGCACCTGCCCGGCGATCCTGCCGCCGAGTTCGCGGATTGATATGATCACGCGCGCCAAAAGCTTGCCTTGAGATGGTTTCCTGCGATGCGCCTGCATACACCATATGCCCGGTCATAAAACACTTGTTGAGCGAAGTTGGACTGATTGCCCAGGCAAGGCGAAAAACAGCCTCGCGTCGAGTAGGAAGGCCAGCTATCTAGCAGCGTAAGCGCGTCCCTTGCGGCGCACAGCATGTTCGAGAACAAAATGGTTCAACTGAATGGTAAGGTCGCTCTCATCACGGGCGTTACGGGGCAAGACGGCGCATACCTGTCGGAGCTGCTTCTAGCAAAAGGCTATATCGTCCACGGCTTGAAGCGGCGATCGTCATCATTCAACACAGGCCGGATCGAGCATCTCTACCAAGATCCTCACGAGAAGGATCCGCGTTTCGTCCTGCATTACGGTGACCTGACGGACTCCACCAACCTCATTCGTATTGTCCAGGAAACCCAGCCCGACGAGATTTATAATCTCGCCGCTATGAGCCACGTCCAGGTTTCTTTCGAAGCGCCCGAGTACACCGCCAATGCTGACGGTATTGGCACCCTGCGAATTTTAGAAGCGATCCGCATTCTCGGCCTCGAGAAAAAGACGAAGTTCTACCAAGCCTCAACGTCAGAGCTTTATGGTTTGGTCCAGGAAGTCCCCCAGTCAGAGACAACGCCCTTCTACCCTCGCAGCCCGTACGCCGTGGCCAAGATGTACGCCTATTGGATCGTGGTGAATTACCGAGAGGCCTATGGCATGCACGCGTCGAACGGCATCCTATTCAACCACGAGAGCCCGCTTCGCGGCGAGACCTTCGTGACGCGCAAGATCACGCGCGCGGTCGCCGCCATCAAGCACGGCTTACAGGACACCCTGTACCTCGGCAACATCGACGCCAAGCGCGACTGGGGCCATGCACGCGAGTATGTGCGTGGCATGTGGTTGATGCTGCAGCAGGACAAGCCGGACGACTATGTCTTGGCCACCGGTGAGACCACGGTCATCCGCGACTTCGTCACTCACGCATTCAGCCAGATTGATGTGGTGTTGCGCTGGGAAGGCGAGGGTGTGAACGAGAAGGGTATCTGTAGCAACACTGGCCGTGTCTATGTCGAGATCGATCCGCGCTACTTCCGCCCAACTGAAGTTGATCTGCTGATCGGCAACCCTGCCAAAGCCAAGGCCAAGCTGGGCTGGACCCACGAAACCGAGTGGGAAGCCTTGTGCGCCGAGATGGTCGCCGCCGATCTGATCGTCGTGGCGCGGGAGCAGCGCGGCAATGGCGAGTGAGATCATCTTTCCGCTCGCCGGCAAGCGGGTCTGGGTCGCCGGCCATCGCGGCATGGTCGGCTCAGCCATCGTGCGCCGTCTGGCAAGCGAGAACTGCGAGATCATCACGGCGACTCGCGCCGAGGTGGATCTGAAGAACCCGGCCGAGGTCAATGTGTTCGTGGCAGACAAGAAGCCGGACGCCATCTTCATGGCGGCGGCCAAGGTCGGTGGCATCCTGGCCAACGACACCTATCCGGCCGACTTCCTCTACGACAACGTGATGATCGCGGCGAACGTCACCGAAGCGGCGTACCGGAACAACGTTGGCAAGCTGCTGTTCCTAGGCTCCAGCTGCATCTATCCGAAACTGGCTCCCCAGCCGATCCCCGAAAATGCCCTGCTGACTGGCCCGTTGGAACAGACCAATGAATGGTATGCGATTGCCAAGATCGCCGGCGTCAAACTGGCCCAAGCCTATCGCAAACAGCATGGTTGCGACTTCATCAGCGCCATGCCCACGAATCTGTATGGGCCTGGCGACAACTTCGACCTGAACACCAGCCATGTGCTGCCGGCACTGATTCGAAAGGCGCATGAGGCAAAGGCGGCAGGCGAGGATCACATCACGATATGGGGTACGGGCACGCCGCGTCGAGAGTTTCTGCACGCCGACGACTGCGCAGACGCTTGCGTATTTTTAATGCGGCAATACTCGGATTTCGAGCACGTCAACGTCGGATCAGGAGAAGATATCGCGATCATCGACCTCGCACGGTTAGTCTGCAAGGTCGTCGGCTTCACCGGAGAAATCCACACGGATAAGACCAAGCCAGACGGTACGATGCGAAAACTTATGAGCGGGGACAAGCTTAGGCAAGCCGGGTGGACTCCGAGCGTAACTTTGGAAGCGGGTATCACAGCCGTGTACGAGAAATTCGCCTCGACCGACGAACTCTAGCACTCGCACCCTCTCATCAAGAAAGGGACTCGAACTGCCGTGGAGAGCCCAGCAAGACAACGCTTTTTGGCAATCAACAAGGAAATCTCAGACCTATACATGGAGCGCCGGGAAAAGCGATTTGTGTATGTTGACTTGATGCACAATAACCTAGGCTACCTTCTTAGGTCTCTATACATTGGACGAGCAGCCGCAATCATTACCGGCTGCGACCTAGTTGGTATTGGCGGTAATCCAGGCGTTGTAAAGCGATCAGCATATTTGGATCCGGCAGAGCTCGATATAGAACTAGCGGCGTCTTTTGGTGTTACGCGTGTTATCTTTGCGCCTACTTACGATCTTGTAGACACAAGGGAAGGTGCATGCTTGGCCGATCATCATGCAGCCCCAGACTATCTTTCCGCCAGAATGCTCAGCGATAAAATCGAAGAAATTCAGCAAATATCTGACAATGATGGATTCCAGCTTGGAAGAATAGTGCAAGATACTTTCATGCGCTCTCATCTATTGCCCACCCTTTTGAGATGTCCAGCCTTACACTCGACGTTCGAGGAAGTAGAATTATTAGGTGCGTGGTTCAGAGAGCTTTTTGAAAACAATCCGCCGGAGGCCTTCGTATCGGGCCATATAGACTATTCACCTTGGGGCTTAGCTATGCAGCGCTGTATGGCAGCGGGCGGAAAATCTATTTACTATAGATGCGATGTCAGAACACCTATATATGTCTTGGGTGAAATGGATCGAAACGAGACATTAAATGGATTACTACGAAAGGCCGATAAAAAGGCTTACTATGATTATAGACATAGATTTTCATTGCCTCGGAAAAGTTTGGACATACGACATTCCCTGAATAACTCTGTTTCAAAAAACTGGCGCTGGGTCGAACATCCGAGCGACCATCACAGTTTTGAATGGCCTTTTAATAACGGCCTACCTACCGCGTGCTTGTTTACCCACACATTCACCGACCAACCCAGTGCTGATAAGTCGGCATTTGTCGATCATCTGCATTGGCTCGAACAGACACTCGATCACGCAAGAAAACGGTCTGACTACAATCTTTTTGTAAAAATTCATCCTTTAGACGGATTCTTTGATCTCACTGCGGCTATAGATCGATTGTCAGATAAATACCAAGATTCAAAAAATATTGTTTTCGTTCGCTCGCCTGTTCCTGCCGAGTTGATCGTAAGGGAGTGCAAGCTCGGAATAACTGTTAGAGGCACCCCGGCTCTTGAGTTCTCTGCACTTGGTCTGAGAATGCTTCTGGCGGGAAGAGCTTATTTTGATCACGTCGGCTCCATCACTTATTCACAATCTCCGGAAGAATATTTCTCCTACCTAGAAGATTTTCTTTTCAATCCGCAGCCAATGATCGACTCGTATGAGGCAAAAAGTTATGTTTCGTTTGACAGGTATTGGGCAGCCCCCCACTCGTCCTTGCTAGGATCATTTGATCCCCATCAGACAGCTCATGACATCTGGGCCAACGCGCTGCATCATTGCGCATCGACAGCATTCGAAATCGACGACATTACACAGTCCCTGGCAGAAGCATTCGACACTTGCGACCGACAAGGATTTGCACGCGCATTCCAGCGACGTAGTATTTCTTTTGATAGGGGCCATAATTGAAATGAAAAACTCTATCGATTGCTATATCCCGGCAAGGTTAGGCAGCTTAAGAGTGCCAGCAAAGAATCTCCGAATTCTAGGTGATCGCCCTTTAATAGCGCATACGATACGAACCCTTAAGCAGGTCAAAAACATATCGTCTTTCTGCGTTAACACAGAAAGTGCCATTATAGCAGATGTGGCCACGCGTTACGAGTCCAACGTCTATATAAGAGACCCAAATCTCGCCAGTTCGGACACCTCTACAGACGATATAATATATAATTATGCCATTAATTCTATGGCAGATAATATTCTGATAGTAAATCCGACAGCTCCATTTTTAAAAAGCTCTTCCATAGACGCCGCAGCACAGCACTTTATAAAGACAAGACGGAGTTTATTTTCGTCTAACCAAATTCGAAGGCATGCCCTGTTCAGGGGCGCGCCTTTAAATTTTTCCTCGCATAGAAAAAGCCCAAGAACCCAAGAACTTGAACCCATAGCGCTCATAAACTTTATATTTATTTTTCTAAATAAAGCCGAAGTTATAGCTGCGTATGAGAGACAGGGCTACTGTCTCTACTCTTCGGACATGCAGCTCTGGCCTTTGGATGGGTTGGAGGCCTGGGACATTGATGACGAGTTTGATTTCCAACTCGCGCAGTGGGCGATTAGCAAGCATGGACATCAGGAACCTGAGTACGCGCCTGAGGTGGCAGCAATGATAAAATTAGGTGCGCGTTTTGAAAGCTAAAGGCTCAGCAACGCCGGATCTCCGCCCTGCGCGGCGATGTTCACGCTGATCGCCTTTTCGGCCGCGTATCGGATCAGGCTGTTAGGTCCCCCCGCCTTGGGGCCCGTGCCTGACAGCCCTTCGCCGCCGAACGGCTGCACGCCGACGACCGCGCCGGTGATCGAGCGGTTGACGTAGACGTTGCCGGCGGGAACCAGGTCGACGACTTCGGCGGCGAAGGCTTCGATGCGGCTGTGGACGCCCAGGGTCAGGCCGTAGCCGCGCGCGGCGAGCTTGCCGGCGACCGACTTCAGGTCGGACGGGGCGTAGCGGTAGATGTGCAGGATGGGGCCGAAGACCTCACGCTCCAGGAAGTCGGGCGTGGGGATTTCGGCGATGGTAGGGGCGAACAGGTCGCCCTTTTCGGCGCCCATCGGCAGGGCGGCGCGGGCGATGACTTTGGCTTCCTTCGACAGGCGCTCGACGTGGGCTTCGAGGGCCCGGCGGGATTCGGGGTCGATAACGGGGCCGATGTCGGTCTTGGGGTCGCCGGGGTCGGCGACGGTCTGGACCGCCAGAGCGCCCTTCAGGCCCTCGATCAAGGCGTCGGCCGAATCCTTGGGCACATAGAGGACGCGTAGGGCCGAGCAGCGCTGACCAGCGGAGCCAAAGGCCGACTGGATCACGTCGTCGATGACCTGCTCCTTCAGCGCCGTCGTGTCGATGAACATGCCGTTCAGTCCGCCCGTCTCCGCGATGAAGGGGATAATGGCGCCCGGCCGGGCGGCGATGGAGCGATTGATGGCGGCGGCCGTGTCGGTGCCGCCGGTGAAGGCGACGCCATCGATGCCCGGATGGGTGACCAGGGCCGCGCCGACCGTCTCGCCACGCCCAGGGACCAGGGCCAACAGGTCAGGGTTCAGGCCGGCCTTGTGGTAGAGGCGGACGGCCTCGGCGGCGATCAGCGGCGTCTGTTCGGCAGGCTTGGCCAGAACTGCGTTGCCGGCGGCCAGAGCCGCAGCGATCTGACCGGTGAAGATGGCCAGGGGGAAGTTCCACGGCGAGATGCAGGCGAAGACGCCCCGTCCGTGCAGGAACAGCTGGTTGGTCTCGCCGGTCGGGCCCTTCAGCGTTTCCGGGGCGGTGAAGTCGCGCTCGGCCAGTAGGGCGTAATAGCGGCAGAAGTCGGCGGCCTCGCGCACCTCGGCGACGCCATCGTTCAGGGTCTTGCCCGCCTCGCGGCTGAGCAGGGCGACCAACCGATCCAGATCGGCCTCCAGCGCATCGGCCATGGCGCGCAGGACGATGGCGCGCTTGGCGCCGCCTTGGCGGTCCCATTTGACCTGAGCCTCGGCGGCGGCTTGGGCGGCGGCGTCGATGTCAGCCGCCTCGGCTTCCGAGACATGGCCCAGCACCTGTGATCGATCGAAGGGATTGGTCACGTCCTGAGCGTTGAGGCCGGCGCGCAGCTTGCCGCTGATGATCGGCCCGCTGGTCAACTTCTCGCGGTCGACCCCTTCCAGCGCTTTGGCGTGGGCTTCACGGTCGGCGGCCTGAGAATAATCGCGGCCGAGGGAGTTCTGACGATCGCCGTACATGTCTTTCGGAACCGGAATCTTGGGGTGACGGTCGGGCGCCTGCTCGACCAGGGAAATGGGATCGGCCGCGACGGCCGCGGCAGGCACGCGCTCGTCCAGCAGGGCGTGGACGAAGGAGGAGTTGGCGCCGTTTTCAAGCAGACGCCGCACCAGATAGGGCAGCAACTCTTCGTGCCCGCCAACGGGGGCATAGGCGCGGACGATGACGGTTTCGTCGGCCCAGGCTTCGTGAGCGGCGTCGTACAGCGCCTCGCCCATGCCGTGCAGCCGCTGGTGCTCGACCGTGACGCCGTGATCACGCGCCATACGCCGCACGGCCGCCAGCGTATGGGCGTTGTGACTGGCGAACTGGGAATAGATGGCCGGCGCGGCCTCGATCATGGCCTTGGCGCAGACGAGGTAGTTCAGATCGGTCGCCGCCTTGGTCGTATAGACGGGATAGTCGGTGCGGCCGAACACTTGGGCGCGCTTGATCTCGGTGTCCCAATAGGCGCCCTTGACCAGGCGCACCATCAGACGACGGCCGGAGCGCCGGGCGAGGTCGGCGACCCGCTCGATCGTCTCCCGACCGCGCTTCTGATAGGCCTGAACCGCAAGACCGAGCCCCGTCCAGCCGCCCAGCGACGGTTCGTGCGCCAGCCGGTCCAGCAGTTTCAGCGACAGGGCCAGACGGTCCGCCTCCTCGGCGTCCATCGTATAGTTGATGTCGTATTTCGCCGCGATCTGGGCCAGACGCAGGATGCGGGGATACAGGGTCGCCCAGACGTCATCCTCATGCGTCGCCTCATAGCGGGGCGACAGGGCCGACAGTTTCACCGACACGCCGTGGCCGTGCTCCGGTCCCTGGCCCTTGGATGTCTTGCCCACCGCCTCGATGGCGTCGGCATAGATCTTCTCATAGCGGTCGGCGTCGGCCATGGTCCGGGCGCCTTCGCCCAGCATGTCGAAGCTGCACAGCCAGCCTTCCTTGTTCGATCGCTTCAGCGCGCTCTGGATGGTGCGGCCGACGACGAACTGCTCGCCCATGATCTTGACGGCGGTGGCCACGGCCTGGCGGATGACCGGCTCGCCCAGTCGGCCGGCGATCCGCTTCAGGAAGCCGGGCAGGTCGCTGCGCGCCTCGTCATCCACATCGACCAGCTTGCCGGTCAGCATCAGACCCCAGGTCGAGGCGTTGACGAACAGGCTGTCGGACTGACCCAAGTGGGCGGCCCAGTCGGCCGAGCCGATCTTCTCGGCGATCAGGCGATCGCGGGTGTCCTCGTCCGGCACGCGCAGCAGGGCCTCGGCCAGACACATCAGGGCCAGACCCTCGCGGGTCCCCAGCGAGAATTGCTTCAGGAAGCTTTCGACGACCCCCTGCTTCTTCTGGCTGCGGCGGGCGTGTTCGACAAGGGCCGTCGCCTCGGCGACCACATCGGCCCGTTCGACCGCATCCAGCGGCATGCGCGCCAGATTGGCGGCGACGGCCTCACGTTCGTCACGGAACTTGTGCGTATCCAGACCGTCCCAGGCGGCCAGGCTCGAAGGCAGGAAGGCGGGCGTGGTCATAGGCGACAAATCCTGTGGATTTCAGCCGTATAGGCCGGAGTTCGTTGAAGGTGCTTCGTATGATATCAAGTCAGGCCGAAGATTATTCGGCTTTGAGGCCTGATTTTCGATGATTGATATCGACGCCGTCGACCGTCGCATCCTGCGGGTTTTGCAGGCGGACGGCCGCCTTTCCAACGCCGAGCTGGCTCGCCAGTGCAACCTGTCGCCCGCCGCCTGTTTCGAACGGGTCAAACGGCTGCGCGAAAAGAAGATCATCACCGGCTACGCCGCCATGATCGACCCAACCCAGGTCGGTCGCGATCTGCTGATCTTCGTCGAGGTCCTGCTGGACCGCACCACTGGCGACGTCTTCGAGGCCTTCGCCGCCGCCGTGCGCAGCCAGCCCGAGGTGCTGGAGTGCCACATGGTCGCCGGCGGCTTCGACTATCTGATCAAGGCCCGCGTCGCCGACATGGACGCCTATCGGGCCTTTCTGGGCGATGTCCTGGTGCGCATGCCAGGCGTCCGCGAAACGCGGACCTATGCGGTGCTGGAAGAGGTGAAGTCGACGACGGTGCTACCGCTTTGATGGGCCCCATCACCTCGACTTTGAGTGGCGCAGCGTCTCATCGAAACTGCTTTGGCATCCCAAAGATGGTGACGGCACCGCTTGCTTCCCCTAATAGGGCACATCAATCTTCAAGATCGCAGTGTTAACATATGACCACTATCTATCCCGTCATTATGTGCGGCGGTTCGGGAACGCGTTTGTGGCCTGCCTCCCGGCCCTCGTTGCCGAAGCAGTTTATACCTCTCGCTGGAAATCGATCTTTGTTCCAAGAGACGGCCACCCGGGTGGCCGTGCTGGCGGGCGAGGACGGTGAGTTAATTGTTGTTGGAGGCATCGCTCACAAGCGCGCCATAATCGAACAGCTTGATGAGATCGGCGTAACCGCTGTCATACTACTCGAACCCGAGGGTCGAGACTCGTCCGCAGCTATGGCAGCCGCTGCTCTTTGGACGACAGGCCGAGCACCGGACGCGGTCAATCTTTTCGTCGCTTCGGACCATCATATTCCTGACGCCGACGCATTTCGGATGTCTGTTATGGAAGGCGTCGCGAGTGCTGAACGGGGCCGGATCGTCACGTTGGGGGTTGTGCCCACCGAGGCCTCATCAGCCTATGGATACATCGCTCCGTCCGGACCGATGCTGTCGGATGTGGCCGCCTTCGTTGAAAAGCCGGACCAAGCAACGGCCCATCGTTACATTTCCGAGGGCTACCTTTGGAACAGCGGAAACTTTATTGTTCGCGCTGATGTCCTAGGAAAGGAAATCGCCGATCAAGCGCCTGCAGTTGGAGCGGCGGTTCAGGTCGCGCTCTCCCAAGCGGAAGTAGAACACCGGTGCATAACCTTGGGCTCAGCCTTCAAGACAGCGCCCAAAATCTCAATCGACTATGCTGTGATGGAAAAAACGACGCGTGCGTCGGTTCTCCCTGTTCGCTTCGAGTGGTCGGACCTCGGTGCCTGGGACGCGGTGCAAGCCTCGGGCGAAGGCGATGTTGGTCTTCATATCCTAGAGGAGTCGGAAGGTTGCCTCGTTCGTGCGTGCGACGGCGTAATGGTCGCGGCCATCGGTCTCAAGGATGTTGGCATCATCGTGGAACGCGATGCGGTGCTGGTCACCGACCTTAAAAAGAGTCAGGATGTCAAGAAGGTTGTCGAGCGACTGCGCAAGCTGGCCCCTCAACATCTCGACTTCCCGTCGGCCAAGCCTCTGGAAACTCTGGAAGCAGGAGCCACTCGCCTGACGACATGGCTGAGACAGGCCGCACTCCCGGCCTGGTCCAGCCTGGGTCAAGACGAAACCGGCGCATTCGAAGAGGTCTTGGCGCTTGACGGGCGACACATCACTTCATCGCGTAGGGCGCGTGTCCAAGCGCGTCAGCTGCAAGTCTACGCTGAGGCGGGCCGCCAAGGATGGCGCGGGCCATGGAAGGCCGTTGTTCAGAGCGGTCTAGATTGCCTCAAATGGACTTATCTGCGCCCGGATGGCCAGATGCGAACCTTGCTGGCGGCAGACAAATCTGCGCTGGACGAGACGGCGATGGTCTACGATCAAGCCTTCTTCATTTTTGCGCTTGCCTGCATCTCAGCCGCAATTCCGGGCTCTGCGCTTGAAGATGAAGCCGCTATGATCCGCGATCTGCTTGTCCAACGGTCGGATGAGAAGGGCGGGATAAAGGAAGCTGGAAGCCATCCCTATCAATCCAACGCCCACATGCACCTTCTTGAAGCGGCCTTAGCATGGGAAGAGGTCGGCGGGGGCGATGAATGGAATGCGCTCTCCGACCAAATCGTTCACCTAGCCCGCACTCAATTTATTGACGCCGAAAGTGGCAATCTGCGCGAGCATTTTGACTCGGATTGGCTGCCGGCCGCAGGCGACGACGGCCGCCTGGTCGAACCTGGTCATCAGTTTGAATGGGCATGGCTGATGGCGCGGTACGGTCGCAGCCGAAAGGATCAGGGAGCAATCGCAGACGCGTGGAGACTGTATGAAGCAGGCTTGGTAGGCATCGACCAGAAACGCAGCGTCGCCATCGACGCTATAGATGTCGACGGCAGTCCACGTAGCGCACGCTCTCGTCTATGGCCCCAAACCGAATGGCTCAAAGCTTCCCTCATACTTGCAACACTAAATGATGATGGGCGTCGCGCCCGATGTCTCGACCAGGCGGCGCGTGCGCAGCGAGCGCTTTGGCGCTATTTGACAGCAGAAGGACTGTGGCATGATAAGATGTTAGAGAACGAGAGCTTTATCGACGAACCTGCGCCCGCGAGTTCATTCTATCACATCATGGCCGCGTATGTTCAGACGCGTCAAACACTCTTGGATCTGAGCCCTAGCTTAAGCGCCGATTTATCGCTCTAGCTCCATACCCAATCAGTTTGCATTTAGCGCTCAAAGAGATTGCAAAGTTTCGGACGTGATCCGGATCGGGCGCCGGCGAGGCGGTGCAGCGGGACGCGGGCCGTGGGTGAGTCTTAGACAAGTCGCCCAACGAGCCTCTCGCAGCGGACGGACAACGAGTACCAACGTGGTTTCTATAGTAGCGACCCCGCCCGGACGCAGGTTCCGCCTCTAAACAATGCAGCTGGCTGAGCGGGCGAAAATGCGAACCGCATCACTCATTGAACCCGACGCCCCAGCATTCCCGCAGTTACGATCTCGTGGCCTGCCTCAACGATAAAGCCATCAATTTGATATTTGGCCGAATTGAAATTTCTTGACGTGTTGCGCCGCGGCGGCAAGCGCCCCGACGACTTCTCATCCGTCGGTGGACTCTGTACACCATCACTTAATGAACGGTGGTTGTGTACAGAGCCCAGCATGACAACCAGCTTGCAGCCCGAATGAAGGCTATCGCATGCCTACTCTGCTGAACGGATCAGACCGAGCTACGATTAGATCGCACGAAGCTAGGTCTCCAAGGTCATCCGCCTTGACGGGCAGCAGCTCGGCCTTGGTGGTGATGCGCCAGAATCTAAATCCCATCAGCCCAAGCCGAGCGGCCACTTCTTGAGGGTCTGCGCGGGAGCGCATCTGCACTACATCCCACTCCATACACAGTATTATATCAGGCTGTTGCAGAAGGGCATGAGCTCCAGATAGGATCAATGGCTCGGACCCTTCCGCATCAATCCGAAGCAACCTTACTTTAGGCAAGTTGAGGTCATCCAAGCGGATTGCTTCGACCTCAAGCACCTGAGTGTCGACGCCTAGCGCATTATCTCCAACGTAGACGTGACCGCCGCCGCCGTACTGTCTGGAAATCGAGAATTTCAGCGTGCCAACCGTGTCGCTTACAACCTTTTGGACTATTTGAACCCAAGGAGCATACCCATTTATGCGGACTGACTTCGCGGCAAGTGCGGCAAGTCTTGGATTTGCCTCAAAGGACAGAACACTTCCACGAGGCCCCACACTATGAGCCATTGCGATAGTATAAAATCCGACGTGACCGCCAACTTCCACCACACGGTCACCAGGCGCAAGCAGACTCAGCACCACCTTAGCGATCCAAGGTTCCCAAGTTCCATGGGCGATTAGGTGAGCGCAGACACTTTCCTCCAACGGATCGACATAGATAAAATGACCGCTATTAAGCCTCGTAAGGGCCAAGCCGTCGCCTAGATAGAAATAAGGTCGCGCAAGCAGATTTTTACCCGAAGCGCTCCTTTTCGGCCTCCAAAACTTGGAAACCGATTTCGACCAGTTTTTCATGACGCTTTCCGAGTTTATGACGGCTAATGCCGCTGCAGAGCCAATGCTCGCCAGCCAGGGTAGATCGCCGCTTATCCTATTGGTATTGACCAAACAACTGCTACCGTCTCGCCTTCGTCGTTCGAACCGTCTAGAAGTTCGCCCCTTACCAACGGCTCAGGGTCCGCCCGCCTCAATGCGCATCGTTCTGGCCACCGACGCCTGGGAACCTCAGGTCAATGGCGTCGTCCGCACCTTGACGCGCACAGTCGCGGAATGCCGCGGCATGGGCCATGAAGTCGAGGTCATCGAACCCAGTCTGTTCAAGACCATCCCCTGCCCTACCTATCCCGAGATCCGGCTGGCGCTGGGTGCGGAAGAAGAGATCCGAGAGATGCTGCGCGCCTTCGAACCCGAGGCCGTTCACATCGCCACCGAAGGCCCGATCGGCATCGCCACGCGGCGGATTTGCGTGGAATGGAAACTACCGTTCACGACCAGCTATCACACCAAATTTCCCGAATATGTTTCGGCGCGTTTCCCGATCCCGGTTCAGGTCGGCTATGCCTACATGAAATGGTTCCACAAGCCGTCGGGCCGGCTGATGGTGGCGACCCCGACCCTGCGTGACGAACTGGTCGAGCATGGATTCAAGAACGTCTCCCCCTGGTCGCGGGGCGTGGACACGGACGTTTTCAATCCCGACTTGGAGCGCATCTACGACGAGCTTGGCGGCAAGGACTGGCCGCGCCCCTTCTTCCTGAACGTCGGGCGTGTGGCGGTCGAGAAGAACATCGAGGCTTTCCTGCAACTCGACCTGCCCGGGACCAAGATCGTTGTGGGCGATGGCCCGGCGCGCGCCGATTTGGAAGAGAAGTATCCCGAGGCCAAGTTCCTGGGCGCCAAGTTCGGCGACGATCTGGCCCGCTGTTTCCGCGACGCTGATGTCTTCGTCTTCCCCAGCTGGACCGACACCTTCGGCCTGGTTATCCTCGAGGCCATGGCAGCTGGCACGCCGGTCGCGGCCTATCCGGCCCACGGCCCGATCGACATCATTCCGGGATCGAACGCAGGCGCAATCGACAAGAATCTCAAGGCCGCCTGCCTGAAATGCCTCGAGCTCGATCGCAAGGCGGTGCGCGCCTATGCTGAGAAGTTCAGCTGGCGCGCCTCAGCCGAGCAGTTTGTCGAGAACCTGCAACCCTATCCCGAACCCGAGCGCGGCCGCTTCTGGCGTCGCCTTCGGCGCATCGCCCGAATTCGCAAACGCGCCGCTGCCTAACCTAAACCATCAATCAACGCGTTCTGCGACGCGTTTGGCCGAAACATCGACCGACAGGACACCCAATGCTCAAGCCTCGTCAGGATATGACGCCCAACACGGCAGCGTACGAGACGCAAGCCCTCGTGAAACCGACAGGCTTTCGCGAATATGATGCGCGCTGGATCCTGGAAAAGGAAATCAACCTTCTCGGCATTCAGGCTCTGGGCCTTGGCCTAGCCACCTATGTCCATGAGATCGGCGTGACGCCGAAGATCGTCACCGGCCATGACTTCCGCGGGTATAGCCTCAGCGTCAAACAGGCGTTGATCCTCGGGCTGCTGGAAGGCGGGATGGAGGTTCTGGACGTAGGCCTGGCCTTGTCGCCCATGGCCTATTTCGGTCAGTTCGAACTGGATGCGCCGTGCGTCGCCATGGTCACCGCGAGCCACAATGAGAACGGCTGGACGGGCGTCAAGATGGGGGCGAACAAGCCCCTCACTTTCGGTCCCGATGAAATGGGGCGGCTGAAAGAGATCGTACTGAATGGTGAAGGCGTGGCCCGGCCGGGCGGCAAGCTGGTGCGGGTTGAAGACTTCCGCGAAACCTATGTCGCCGAAGTGGCCTCAAAGGTTCAAATCAAGAGACCGCTAAAGGTCGTCTGCGCCTGCGGCAACGGCACGGCCGGCGCCTTCGCCCCCGACGCCCTGCGCCGCATGGGCGTCGAGGTGATCGAGATGGACACGGACCTCGACTACACCTTCCCCAAGTACAACCCGAACCCCGAAGATCATGCCATGCTTGTCCAGATGGCGGAGCGCGTGCGCGAGACGGGCGCCGATCTGGCCTTGGGCTTCGACGGCGACGGCGACCGTTGCGGCGTGGTGGACGACACGGGCGAAGAAATCTTCGCCGACAAGATCGGCCTGATGCTGGCCCGCGACTTGTCCAAGGTCTATCCGGACAGCACTTTCGTCGTCGATGTGAAATCGACCGGCCTATACAAGACCGATGAGGTGCTGAAGGCGAATGGCGCCGAGGTCGTGTACTGGAAAACGGGCCACTCCTACATCAAGCGCAAGACCGCCGAGCTGGGCGCCCTGGCCGGGTTCGAGAAGTCGGGCCACTTCTTCATGGCCGGCGACCTGGGTCACGGCTACGACGACGGCCTGGTCGCGGCCGGCGCCGTCTTGGCCATGCTGGACCGCAATCCAGACAAAAAGCTCAGCGAACTGAAGACCGCCCTGCCGGACGCCTGGACCAGCCTGACCATGTCGCCGCATTGCGACGACGAGCTGAAGTACGGCGTGCTGGAGCGGATCGTGAAGGAGTATTCCGATCTGGCCGCAGCCGGCGGCGAAATCCTGGGTCGCAAGATCGTCGAGGCGATCACCGTCAACGGCGTTCGCGTGCACTTGGAAGACGGCTCTTGGGTCCTGGTCCGCGCTTCGTCCAACAAGCCGGAGCTGGTCGTGGTGGTCGAAAGCATGCGGTCCGAAGACGACATGCGCGACCTGTTCCGCAAGGAGATCAAACCGCGCCTCGCCGCTTATCCTGAAATCGGCGCCTTTAATCAGGAAATCTGAAAGATCACCGAGGACTGAACCAATCGCGCCCCTGACCGCTTCCCTCTCGGCTGCTGCCAGGAGGGAAGATTGCCGCGCTACTTTTTCCATACCCAGAACGGCGATTGCATCCGCGACGATCAGGGCGAGGAATTGAGAAGCGTGGACGCGGCGCGCGAGGAGGCTGTCGCCGTACTGGGCGAAATCCTGCGGTATCGGGGCGCATCGTTCTGGACGACCCGCGCCTTCAGCGTCATCGTCACGGATGACGAGGGGCAAACGGTGGTCAGCGTCACGGCATCCGCGTCCGATCAGGCGCCCGAGGGCTGGACATTGGCGGGGGACGCGTGATGACCAAGGCTGGCAGCGTCTCAAAAATCACCACCTTGGTCGACAAGTTGTCGCTTCGGGACAGGCTCAATCCCGAAGAAATCGATGCGTTGAGCGCTGTGCTCGATGCACCTAAAACCGTCTCCGCCGGATCCGATATCGTGCGCGAGCACACCCGCCCGCTGCACAGCACCCTTCTGATCTCCGGCTTTTCCGCGCGGTATTCCACGCTGGAGGACGGGTCGCGTCAGATCACGGAAATCAATGTGTCCGGCGACTTCATCGACCTGCACAGCCTGTTGATGAAACAGATGGATCACGGCGTCGTCGCCCTGACGGAATGCGTCGTCGCCGAGGCTGCGCATAGCGGATTGATCGACATCACCGAACGCTATCCGCATCTGACGCGCCTGCTCTGGCTGGACACCATCATCGACGCCGCCATCCACCGACAATGGCTGGTCGCCATGGGCCGGCGCAGCGGTCTGGGCCATCTGGCGCATCTGGTGTGCGAGCTTTACCTGCGTCTCCAAGCCGTCGGCCAGACCGGCGAAATGACCTTCGATCTGCCCTTGACCCAGGCGGTCCTGGGCGATGCCTTGGGGCTGTCGACGGTGCATGTCAGTCGTCTGGTTTCGGAACTGCGCAGCGAAGGCGTGATCAACTGGGCGGGCGGTCGGATCGATATTCTGGACTGGCGGCGGCTGGCGGAAATCGCCGAGTTCGACCCCACCTATCTCAGACTCCAAAGCGATCCCGTTTGATCACTTAACGCATGTTATCGCACACAACGACGAGGGGTCGTTTAGACGATACATGTCCAAGCCTCCTCTCGCGCGGCTTTTATTGTCCGCCTTCGCCGCCCAATGTGTAGATGAAGGGGACGCGCATGAAGCCACGGCGGGCGAAAACATCTCGGCCCTGCAAGGGGGCGAGCCGGCGGTCACCTTGATCCTGTCCGGCGTTGCGGCGCGGCGGGGTTCTGACGGACTGCTTTCGCGGGGTCTGGCCTCAGAAGACGATGCGATCAACTTTGACGCCGTCATGGGCGAAGCCGAAAGGGAGACCGCTGTCTGGCTGACGCCAGGCCGTTTCCTGTCCGTATCCGCCCGCAAACTGGCGCAGAAGATGGATCGTGATACCTTGGTCCAGGCGGCTTTGACAGATCTGCGTCGCCGCAACGCCGCGCTTCAGGTTGAACTTTCCCGCCACGCCACACTGAAGGTCGCCCAGCGATTGGCCGCGCTGATGCTGGACGTCAGGGCGCGCAATGGCGGCGACCTTCTCGCCTTGCGCCAAACCGAGCTGTCAGACCTGATGGCGGTGCGCCGCGCCAGCATATCGACCGCCTGCACGGAATTGTGCGCCGCCGGCGCCGTGCGGCTCCGACGCGGCGCGATCCAGATCATTGATGCGGGCGCGCTTCGCCGCTTGGCGGGCGAGCCTCACTCGACCGTGACGGACTTGGCCAGGTTGCGGGGCTGATCGACGTCAGTGCCCTTCTGAACGGCTGTGTAGTAGGCCAGAAGCTGCACCGGCACGGCATAGACCAGAGGCGCGATCAGCGGGTGGCAGTCGGGGGCATGGATGCGGCGAATGCCGGCGCCGTGCGGATCGGGCGCCTTTTCCGGCGCGATCATGATGACCGGGCCGCCCCGGGCAGCGACCTCCTGCAGGTTGGACGCGGTCTTTTCGAACACGTCGTCCAGCGGAGCCAGGGCGATGGTCGGGGTCTCTTCATCGATCAGGGCGATGGGGCCGTGCTTCAGCTCGCCGGCGGCATAGCCCTCGGCATGGATATAGCTGATCTCCTTTAGCTTCAGCGCGCCTTCCATCGCCAGCGGGAACATGGCGCCCCGGCCCAGGAAAAGGACATCGTCGGCCTTTGACAGATCGTGAGTCACGGCGCGGATGCTCTCGCCCATCGTCAGGGCCTCGGCGATCAGGCGCGGGCTCTCGAACAGGGCCTTGACCAGCTCGGCCTCGGTCGCAGCATCGATCCGGCCGCGCGCCACGCCAGCCGCCACGGCCAGGGCCAGCAGGGCCGCAACCTGGGCGGTGAAGGCCTTGGTCGAGGCGACGCCGATCTCGGGCCCGGCATGGGTGGGCCACAGGACGGCGGCTTCGCGCGCCATGGAGGACGAGTGAACATTGACGACGGCGGCGGTCTGCAACCCTTGCGCCTTGCACCAGGTCAGGCTGGCCAAGGTGTCGGCGGTCTCGCCCGACTGGCTGACGGCGACGGCCAAGGTGGATTTCGAGACAGCCGGCGAGCGATAGCGGAACTCCGACGCGATCTCGACGTCGCAGGGCAGGCCGGCCAGCTTCTCGAAGGCGTAACGGCCGATCTGGCCGGCGTAGAAGGCGGTGCCGCAGGCGACGATCTGGATGCGGTCTATGGCGGCGAAATCGACGGGATTGGTCTTGGCCTTGCCGGTCACCAGGTCGAGATATTCCGACAGGGTGTGCTGGACGCTGTCGGGCTGTTCATGGATCTCCTTTTCCATGAAGTGGCGATATTCGCCCTTCTCGACCATGGCCGAGGAGGCCGAGACCTGGACGATGGCGCGCTCGACGGGATTGCCCGCCACGTCGAACATCTGGGCGCCGGCCTTGGTCACGGCGACGTAGTCGCCCTCTTCCAGATAGGAAATCTTCTGCGTGAACGGACCGACCGCGAGCGCGTCCGAGCCCAGATACATCTCGTCCTCGCCCCAGCCGACCACCAACGGGCTGCCACGCCGGGCGCCCAGGATCAGGTCGTCTGTCCCGTCGATCAGCACCGCCAGCGCATAGGCGCCGGTCAAGCGGTCGAGCGTCGCCTTGAACGCCTCTAACGGCGCACGACCCGTATTCAGCTCGACGTCCAGCAGGTGGGCGATGACCTCGGTGTCGGTCTGGCTCTCGAAGACATGGCCCTCGGCGGCCAGCTCGGCCTTCAGCTCGGCGAAGTTCTCGATGATGCCGTTGTGGACCAGGGTGACACGACCGGCCTTGTGCGGGTGGGCGTTCTCGGTCGTCGGCGCGCCGTGTGTGGCCCAGCGGGTGTGGCCGATGCCGACCGTCGCCGTCATCGGATCTTCAACCAGGACGGCCTCCAGATTGCGGATCTTGCCCTTGGCGCGGCGGCGCTCGACCGAGCCGTCCACGACTGCGGCGACGCCAGCGGAATCATAGCCGCGGTACTCCAGTCGTTTCAGGCTGTCGATCAGCCGGGGAACGACAGGACCATTGCCGGTGACGCCGATGATGCCGCACATGAGCGAAGGCTCCGAGAAGTCAGGAAAAGGGCGCCGCTTTGCACTGGCGGCGATCCGGGGCTAAGCCACACATCAAGCCCCACCGGCCGTCTATGCAATCTTAAGGCGGGCCGCATCAAAAAAGGGGTTTCGGAACGTTACCCGAACCAAAGGACCTTGCCTTGGGCGACAGAAAATATTTCGGCACCGACGGCATTCGCGGGCGCGCCAACACCTATCCGATGACGGCCGAGGTCGCGTTGCGCGTGGGTCTGGCCGCCGGGAAACTGTTCCGCACCGACGACGACCGCCGCCATCTGGTGGTGATCGGCAAGGATACGCGCCTGTCGGGCTATACGATCGAGCCGGCCCTGGTCGCCGGCTTCGCCTCTGTGGGCATGGATGTGCGCACCTTCGGCCCGGTGCCGACGCCGGGGGTCGCCATGCTGACCCGGTCGATGCGCGCCGACCTGGGGGTGATGATCTCGGCCTCGCACAACGACTATGCCGACAACGGGATCAAGCTGTTCGGGCCGGACGGCTACAAGCTGTCGGACGAGATCGAACTGAAGATCGAGGCCATGATGGACCAGAGCCTGGATCAGGGCCTGGCGCCGTCGAACAAGCTGGGCCGGGTCAAACGCATCGACGACGCTCAGGCGCGTTATATCGAGATCGCCAAACAGGCCTTCCCCAAGCGGCTCAGCCTGAAGGGGCTGCGCATCGCCGTCGATTGCGCCAATGGCGCGGGCTACAAGGTCGCGCCCACCACCCTGTTCGAACTGGGCGCCGAGGTCTTCCCCGTGGGCGTGGAGCCGAACGGGACCAACATCAACGCCGAATGCGGCTCGACCCACCCTGAGACCCTGTCGGCGGCGGTCAAACGTTACCGCGCCGACATCGGCATCGCCTTGGACGGCGATGCCGACCGACTGATCATCTGCGACGAGACGGGTCGGGTCGTGGACGGCGATCAGATCATGGCCCTGGTCGGCCTGGACTGGGCCAGGCGCGGCCTCCTGACCGGCGGCGGCGTGGTCGCCACCGTC
This sequence comes from Brevundimonas sp. EYE_349, assembly GCF_023147505.1. GTDB lineage: Bacteria > Pseudomonadota > Alphaproteobacteria > Caulobacterales > Caulobacteraceae > Brevundimonas. The sequence goes on from NZ_JAHXPB010000005.1 coordinate 266,775, forward strand.
ATGTCCAACCTGGGGCTGGAGCGGAAGCTGAAGTCCGAAGGTCTGACGCTGGAGCGCACCAAGGTCGGCGACCGCTATGTCATGGAACGGATGCGCGAGGGCGGTTTCAACATCGGCGGCGAGCAGTCGGGCCACATCATCCTGCACGACCACGCCACCACCGGCGACGGCCTGATGGCGGCGCTGCAGGTGTTGGCCGTCCTGGTCGAGGCGGGCAAGCCGATGAGCGAATTGGCCCGTCAGTTCGATCCCGTGCCGCAAAAGCTGGAGAACGTCCGCTTCACCGCCGACAAGCCGCTGGAGACCGATAGGGTCAAGGCCGCCATCGCCGAGGCCGAAGCCGCCCTGAACGGTCAGGGCCGCCTGCTGGTGCGGCCGTCGGGCACCGAAAAACTGATCCGCGTCATGGCCGAAGGCGACGACGAGACGCTGGTGAAGCGGGTGGTGGCCGATGTGGCGGGAGCGGTGCGCGCCGCCTAAGGCTTGCAGGCCGCCGGGGGATTACCGTCGCGTTCCCACAGTTTGCAGGAGCGGTCGATCTCGCCCTGGATCAGATCGCAAGGGTTGGCGGCGTTGCAGGGCGGGCGCGTCGCCGGGCTGACCTGGATGCAGCGCTCGACCAAGCGGGCCGAAGCGGCGGCCCCGATGGCTTCACGGCATGGCGTCTCACTCATGGGGACGGGCTGAGGAGCTATTTCCGGTCCCTCGGGGATGCTGGCCTGAGGGTCTTCCGCCGGCGGGCTCGCTTCCTTCTCAGCAACCACCGGCTTGGAGGGCGCGGCAGGCGGCGGAGCGTCAGGCGCCAGCGGAACCGCGTCGATGACGTCGCCGCTTGCCGCCGTGTCCCTGAGCGCGGGCGAATGGGCTGGATCAGCGCGCTGACATCCGGCCATCAACACAACGCAGGCGGCCATCGAAAGCCATTGGGATCGACGCATCGACTTGTCTCCGGTCAGGACTGACCGGGCGAGGATGCCCGGCCGTCCTCTCCGGCGAAAGCCCCTATCGCTTCACCGCCGCCAGCGCCGCCTTCTGCAGGGCGAACAGTTCGGTGCAGCCGATCTCGGCCAGCGAGAACAGACGGTCGAACTCGGCGCGCGAGAAGCCGCGCTTCTCGCCGGTGGCCTGAACCTCGACGATCTGACCCGATCCGGTCAGGACGAAGTTGGAATCCGCCTCGGCCTCCGAATCCTCTTCATAGTCCAGGTCCAGCACCGGCACGCCGTCGCAAACGCCGCACGACACCGCCGCCACCTGGTCGGTGATCGGATCGGCCTTCAGCACGCCCTCGTCGCGCAGATAGTTGAGCGCCAGGCTCATGGCGACCCAAGCGCCGGTGATCGACGCCGTGCGGGTGCCGCCGTCGGCCTGGATCACGTCGCAGTCGATCAGCACCTGACGTTCGCCCAGGGCCTTCAGATCGACCACGGCGCGCAGTGAGCGCCCGATCAGGCGCTGGATTTCCTGGGTGCGGCCCGATTGCTTGCCCGCTGCGGCCTCGCGGCGTCCGCGCGTGTGGGTGGCGCGTGGCAGCATGCCGTATTCGGCCGTCACCCAGCCCTGGCCCGAGTTGCGCATCCAGCCCGGAACCTTGTCCTCTATCGAGGCGGTCACCAGCACCTTGGTGTTGCCGAAGGTGATCAGGCACGAGCCCTCGGCGTAGCGGTTGACGCCGGTCTCGATGGTCACGGGACGCAGTTGGTCGTCGGTGCGTTGCGAATGGCGCATGGGAGCGGTCCTTGGGAAGTCTGGTCTTGGAAGCCGTGGCGGCGCTGCTTATCCTGAAACCGTGAGCCTGTATGCCCCGAAAAGCCCGCCATTCGACGCGGGCCAGTCCCTTGCCGGGCTGGCCGGGTTGGATGCGCGCGCCCGCGACATATTTCGCCGCATCGTCGAATCCTATTTGGAGACGGGCGAGCCGGTCGGGTCCAAGACCCTGTCCTTGGGCGGGGTGGCTCTGTCGCCCGCCTCGATCCGCAACACCATGCAGGACCTGACGCTGGCGGGTCTGCTGGCCGCGCCTCATACCTCGGCTGGACGCATCCCCACCCATGCGGGCCTGCGCCTGTTCGTCGACGGCCTTTTGGAAGTCGGGGACCTGACGGCGGAAGAGCGGCGCGAGATCGACGGCCGGCTTGCGGGACGCGGCCGCAACTTCGAATCCGCCCTGGACGAGGCGTCGAACCTGTTGTCCGGCCTGGCCGGCGGGGCGGGCGTCGTCTCCAGCCCCGTGCGCGACGCCGGGGTCAAACATGTCGAGTTCGTGGCTCTGGGCGGCGATCAGGCGCTGGCGGTCATCGTCGCCGACGACGGCACTGTGGAGAACCGGATCATGACCCTGTCGGCGGGCGTCACGCCGTCGACCCTGACCGAGGCGTCCAACTTCCTGAACGCCCGCCTGCGCGGCCGGCCCTTCGCCGACGCCAAGCGCGAGATGACGCAGGAGCTTCAGGTCGCGCGCCGCGAACTGGACCAGACCGCCGCCCGCCTGGTCGAGGACGGCCTGGCCGCCTGGTCCGGGGGACCGGACCGCGAACGCGCCCTGATCGTGCGCGGCCGCGCCAACCTGCTGCAAGACCGCGACGGGCTGGCGGACCTGGAGCGGGTGCGCGTCCTGTTCGACGATCTGGAGCAGAAGGAGCAGTTGATCGGCCTGCTGGACGGGGTGGATGCGGCCCAAGGCGTGCGCATCTTCATCGGGGCCGAAACACGCTTGTTTTCACTTTCGGGTTCCGCCGTGATCGCGGCGCCCTATATGAGCGGCCGACAGCGGGTCCTGGGCGCCATCGGCGTCATCGGCCCCGCGCGACTGAACTACGCCCGTGTCATCCCGTTGGTGGACTATACCGCCCGGGTGCTGGGCCGGATGCTGGACGGGAACGAGACGTGAGCGACAAGCCCCTAAACGACGACATCAACGCTCTGGACGCCGAGGCGGCCGAGGCCAACGCCGAACACGGGCTAGACGCCCATCCGGCGGACGACCTGGCCCCGCTGGACGCCGTGATCGCCGAACGCGACGAATGGAAAGACCGCGCCCTGCGCGTCGCCGCCGATATGGAGAATCTGAAGCGTCGCGCGGAAACGCAGCAGAACGACGCCCGCGCCTTCGCCATTCAGCGCTTCGCCAAGGACCTTTTGGGCGTGTCCGACAATCTGGAACGCGCCCTGACGGCCGCACCCAAGGACGCCGAAGGCGCCACCGCCGGTCTGGTCACGGGGCTGGAGCTGACCCAGAAGGCCTTGCTGCAGGCGTTCGAAGCCAACGGCCTGAAGCGCGTGGCGCCGGGACCGGGCGAGGCCTTCAATCCGCATCTGCACCAGGCCATGATGGAACAGCCGTCGGACGCCGTGCCCGGCGGCACGGTGATCCAGACCATGCAGTCCGGCTTCGAACTGTTCGGTCGCACCGTGCGCCCCGCCATGGTGATTGTCGCCGCCAAGGGATCTGGCGGCCAAGGCCCCAACCCTTACGGCGCCGCACACGCGGCGGACGGCCAGACCTTCGACGGCAAGGCCTGATCCAGGCGCGACAGGCGGCGTCGGTCAGAACCGGCGCCGCCATCCTCCGATCAGGGCGAACTCCGGCGCGGCGTCGGCGACGTGGCGCGGCTCGCGGCTGGCGACAGCCTGAAGCGTCACGCTGGAGCCGCCCCACAGATAGCGTTCCCCGCCTAAGATGAAGTCGATCTGGCGGCCGCTGGGCGCCGCCGAGAAGCTGCGTCGCGAATAGGTCAGCGGATCGAAATAATCCGCCGGCACATCGGCGAGATAGGCCGAGAAGCGGCCGTTTTCGATCCTGAGCGGTTGGGCCAGGGTGAAGCTGATCCGGTCGCACAGGGCCGAACAGCCGGTCAGCAGCCCCAACCGCCAGTTCGAACTGATCGCCGCCCGGTCCATCGACAGGAACCGCCCCTCGATCCGGGTCGAGCCAAGCCCGGCCTCTCCGATCAGGCGCAGGCCCGACGTCAGGGTCCAGTCGCCGCCTAGCGCATAGAAGGCCGTGCGCGACGGCAGGGCGAAGTCCGATCCGCCTGGCAGGAAGGCGCCCAAGGGCCCTAACCGTTCGTCCAGGGCGCCGACGCTGAACGACAGGCCGCCATCCGCGCCACGCTAGCCGACGGAGACCCGATTATAGGTCGAGGCGTCCTGCTCGACCCGGCGCAACGGCATTCGTCGATCCCCGCCTCCGCTTTCGGCGGAAAAGGTCAGCGACCCGAACCGCATCGCCCCGCGCATGGCGTGGTCGGCCTGGGCCAGGGCGGCGAAGCCGTCGCCCGCCGTCCCGCCAAATGGCGAAACCGCCCCGCCCCGGCCCTGCCAGGCGGAGAAGTTCAGACGCCCGGTTTCCAGGTTCAGCATCGCCTCCTGCCGCACCTCGTCGCCCATCCACGGCGCGTTATAGAGGTCGTGGCGGGGGGCGACGAGCTCGGGCGCGGGGGCGGGCTGGGCCGCGATCAGGTTCAACCGGCCGCCGCCCGGCAAGGCCAGGCCGATGGTCGCCGTCTGGCTTTGTTCGAACGGCGCCGGCTGATAGGAGCGGCTGGGCGCCGTGGGATAGGCCCCGCCAAGCTGGACGGCGAACATCCGGTCATAGGCGTCGAACACCACGGTGTTCAGCGCATCTTGTCGGCTGAAGGCGTCGCCGAACGCGCCGCCGATGAAGCTGCCGGGTTCGGTGGATGTGTTGACGGCCCCGCCGTTCGCCATGGGGGTTGAGGTCGTTCCCACCGGTCGGAAGGCGCCGGCGAGATCCAGCAGGCCGCGCCCATAGACGATGTCGGTTCCCGGATCGCCGGCGTCCCGCGCCGTATCGAACAGGATGGCCAGCGCCTGACGCGCCGTTAGGTTGGGAAAGGCCTGCATCAGCAGGGCCAGAGCGCCCGACACGTGGGGGGCCGAAAACGACGTCCCATTGATCCGCCAGCACGACGAGCCGTCGCATCCCGTTATGACATCCTCGCCCGGCGCCGAAAGATAAGCGGTCGCGGTGTCCCCGGCGCGGTTGGAGAAGCTGGACATCACATCAGCGGCGTTGTGAGAACCCACCGCGACGACCGCGCCCGCGAAACGGGGATCGACCGCGTATCGCGCCGGCCAGCCGGGGTTGGATTCGGCCTCATTGCCCGACGAGGCCACGATCACGGCCCCCGAGTTGACGGCCCGCAACAGGGCCGCCTCGAAGGTCGAGCCGAGCCGCCCGTCGCCGCCCAACGACATGTTGATGATCTTGACGCGCTGGGAGACCGCATAGTCCAGCGCCTTCGCCAGATCGGAACTGGTGAAGCAGAAGTCCTCGTCCAAATCCTGGCAATCCGAAATATCGGCGCGGATCGACAGGATCGTCGACTGGTAGGCCACCCCGATCGTGCCCATGCCGTTGAAGTTCGAAGCGATCACCCCCGCAACCAGGGTGCCGTGCCGGTCCTCGCCTCGCGGCGTATTGCGCATGCCGACGATGTCGGCCGACAGCGAGGAGATACGCTCCTGCAAATCGGGCTGTTCATGCTGAATGCCCGTGTCCACCACCGCGACGGTGATCCCTGCGCCCGTGGCGCCGGCCTGCCAGGCCGCCTGGGCCCTGACATTGGCCAGACTGTAGCTGCGGAGATATTCGCTGGATGACACCGATGGCGGCGGTGGAGGAGGCGGGGGCGGTGGGGGTGGCGGAGGAGGTGGCGGGGTGATCGTGCCCCCGCCTCCGCTCCCTCCGCCGCCACCACCGCCGCCGCCGCAGGCGGCCAGCGGCAGGACCATCAGGCCCACGCTCAAGATCATCGCCGCTCCGCGTCGCAATCCGACCATCGCACGCCGCTCCCCAAGGCCGCCCTCCGCAGCCCGTCGTTCACTAACGCCCTAATTCTTTAACGCCTTATCGAAGATCGCCAGCAGTTTGGACCAGCCGTCGCGCGCGTCCGCCTCGGCGTAGCTGGCGCGATAGTCGGCGTGGAAGCCGTGAGGCGCGTCGGGATAGACCACGATCCGGCTGCCTGTCTCGCCGGCGCGCGCCAGGGCTTGGCGCATCCGCTCCACGCTGTCCAAGGGGATGCCCTGATCCTGACCGCCATAAAGGCCCAGCACCGGCGCCTTCAGGTCGTCGGCCAGATCAACCGGCCACGGCTGGCCCGCCGAGACCTGGGCCGGGGTCGCGTCCGGCGCAGGCGCCAGCCGTCCGTACCAGGCCACGCCCGCGCCGATGGCGCTGAACCGGGCCGCCGCCTGCCACACCACCTTGCCGCCCCAGCAGAAGCCGGTGACGCCCACCTTGCCGTCCCTGGCCCAGCCCTGGCGGCTGGCCCATTCCAGCGTCTCCGACAGGTCGCCCATCACCTGCTCGTAACCGGCCGCCCCCACGATCTGCATGATCCGCTGCATGTCCGACAGCGGCGCCGGATCCTCGACCCGGTTGAAGAAGGCGGGCGCGATGGCGGCGTAGCCCTGCTTGGCCAGCCGGCGGCAGATGTCGCGGATGTAGTCGTGAACGCCGAAGATCTCCGACACCACAACGACCACCGGGAACGGCCCGTCGCCTTGCGGCCGCGCGACATAGGCGGGCAGATCGAATCCGTCCGGCGCGCCATAGGTCACGGTTTCGGTGGTCAGGCCCGCCGCATCGGTCGTGATCGGCTTGGCCTCCCTGGCTAGGGCCGCCACAGCGTAGCCGGAGAACAGCAAGCCCCCCAGCGCCCCAAGGCTTCGTCGGCTGAGCTTCAGATCGTCGACGGTCTGGCCCTCGGGACGGATCAGGGTGGTCATCGCACGCTCCGGAAAGGGGGAGCGGTCAGAGCATCACGCCCCTTCGTCGGCGTCCAGTCACGAACGCGAGGCTGCCGGTCGTGCGAAGAAGGGCGCTCAAGCCGCGAGCGACAGCGCCCTTTCCCGCCCAGAAGTCAGTGCCTGAAGACCCGCACGCCGGTGAAGGCCATGGCAACGCCCTTTTCGTCGGCGGCGGCGATCACCTCGGCGTCACGCATCGAGCCGCCCGGCTGGATCACCGCCGTGGCGCCCGCCGCGACCGCTTCCAGCAGGCCGTCGGCGAACGGGAAGAAGGCTTCGGACGCGCAGGCCGAGCCTTCGGCCAGCGAATGGGCCAGCCCCTTGGCCTCGCCCGCTTCCTTGGCGCGAATGGCGGCGATACGCGCGCTGTCGCGACGGTTCATCTGGCCGGCGCCGATGCCCGCCGTCTGGCCGTCCTTGGCGTAGACGATGGCGTTGGACTTGACGTGTTTGGCCACGGTGAAGGCGAACAGCATGTCCTGAATCTCGGTCGGCGTCGGCTGGCGGCGCGTGACGATCTTCAGGTCCGACGGCTTGATCAGGCTGCGGTCGCGCGACTGGACCAGGAAGCCCCCGGCGACCGAGCGGAACACCTCGCCCGGGCCGTGCGGGTCGGGCAGGCCGTCGGTGATCAGAAGGCGCAGGTTCTTCTTGGCCGCGAAGACGGCCTTGGCCGCGTCGTCGGCGCCGGGGGCGATGACGACCTCGGTGAAGACGCTCGTTATGGCCTCAGCATCTGCGCCGTTCAGCGGGCGGTTGACCGCGATCACCCCGCCAAAGGCCGAAACCGCATCGCATTCCAGCGCACGGGCGTAGGCCTCGGACAGGTCCTTGCCGACCGCCACGCCGCAGGGGTTGGCGTGTTTGACGATAACGACCGCGGGCTGTTCGAACTCGGCGACCAGTTCATAGGCGGCGTCGGCGTCGGCGATGTTGTTGTAGCCCAGCTCCTTGCCCTGCACCTGTTCGGCGTAGGCCACGCCCGGACGGCGCTCGCCCGTGCGATAGAAGGCGCCGGTCTGGTGCGGGTTCTCGCCATAGCGCAGCGTTTGGGCCAGCGAACCGGCGATGGACTTGCGGGCCGGGGCGGCGTCCTCGATCTGACCGGCGAACCAGCCGGAGACGGCGGCGTCATAGGCGGCGGTGCGGGCGAAGGCGCGCGCGGCCAGACGTTTGCGCAGGGCCAGGTCGGTCGAGCCCTCGACCTTCAGCGCCTCCAGGATCAGGGCGATGCTTTCGCCGTCCACCGCCACCGCGACATGGCCGTGGTTCTTGGAGCCCGAGCGGATCATGGCCGGGCCGCCGATGTCGATGTTCTCGATCGCCGCCTCGAAGCCGCCGCCCTGTTCCACCGTCTTCTCGAACGGATAGAGGTCGATCCAGACGATATCGATGGCGCCGATGCCGTGGGTCGTCATGGCCTCGGCGTGGGTCGGGGCGTTTCTAACGCCCAGCAGGCCGCCGTGAACGACGGGGTGCAGAGTCTTGACCCGGCCGTCCATCATCTCGGGGAAGCCGGTCAGATCGGCCACGTCCTTGACCGGCAGGCCCAGCTTCTCGATGGCGGCCTTGGTGCCGCCGGTCGAGACCAGTTCGACGCCCAGATCGTGCAGGGCGCGGGCCGCATCCTCCAGCCCGGCCTTGTCGGACAGGGAGATCAGGGCGCGTTGCGGCTTCACCTGATCGGGCGCGGGCGGAAAGTCGGGAGCGGCGGGCATGGGGCGGCGTCCGTGGAAGGCTGGGGAGGATGGCGCGCCCTCTAGCACCGCTGGCCCCATGCGTCATCCAGGACCTCACATCAGAACGGATCGACGACTTCGGGCCGCTTGGGATTGTGCAGATAGTTCAGTCTTCCGTCGGCCCCGAAGTTGGCTCCGATCACATAGCGGGTGATAGCCAAGCCTCGCAGCCGCTGATACTCCCATCGAACGACCCTCAGACCGTCCGGCCGCAGATAGTCGAAACTCGGCTCGCCGAGGGCGGCGATGGCTTCCGCGGGCGTCGTCTGGCCAATGACGAACTTCTCGCTGCGGTCGCGGTCGAAAACCTGACCACGTGTGGCGCAAGACGAGATCATTATCGACGCCGCCAAAAGCACGCCGATCCTGATCCCGGCGCGTGTCACGCCGGATCGCCGCTCGCGCCGGCGGGACTCAGTTTCCAGCGGATCTTGGTTTCGCTGTCGGTGCGAGCCGAGCCACGCACCACGATCTGCAGGCTGCGTCGCGTCAGTCCGGCGTCGATGTGGACGCTGGGTTCGATGGCCACGTCGGGGCCGTCGGTCCTGAACCACCAGCCCCGGCCCGAGGCGCCGCGCAGCAGGATCGAGCGGCGGTCGCGCGCCAGCGAGGCCTGCACCCCCGGCTCCAGATGGAAGCGGATGGCGTAGGGGGCCGCGATCTGGCGCACCATCTCCTTGCGGCCCGGCGTCGGGAACAGCCGCTCCTCGGCGCGCAGTTCGTCGAGCCGCTGGTCCAGATAAAGCCGACGCTGATGATTGAGGCCGAACAGCTCGGTCCAACCGTCGTGCTCCATCTCCAGCCAGACGGCGCCGTCGCCTTCGCGACGGTCGGCCGTGACGTGGATCGGCGGGCCGACAAGCCGGGGACCCAACAGGTCGCCCTTCCATCCGCCCAGCGGCTCGTTCAACGACCGCTCGCCCAGGGTCAGGGTCGAATGGGCCGGGGTCAGGCGCAGGGCCTGGCGGTCGGTGGCGGCCGGGGTCCAGCCCGAGCCGGTGAACAACCGATCTCTGCCGCAGGCGATCTCCAGCGCCAAAGGTTGGGCGCAGGCCGCTGCGCCCCAGGCGCCATGCGCCGGCGCAGCCGTGTCGGCGACCACCGTCAACAGCGGGCTGGCGATGCGTGTCAGGCCGGCGACCTTTCCGACGGACAGGGCCTCGGCATCCTCGTCATGGGCGCGAGCGGCGGCGACCCGTTCGGCGTTGGAGGCGCCCCCGCCCTGGAAGCTGGCCAGCCGGCCGTCGGGCAGGGTCAGGACGCGCAATCCCTTAGTCAGGCGGGCGATGGCGGCGGAAACGCCTTCGGGCGTCGGCTCGGATAGCTGCGACAGGGCGTCGTCCAGCGTCAGCAGGTCCAGCAACAGCTCCAACCCGGCCTCGGGGCTGCGCGAGGCATGGCCGCCGTCGTCCTGGACCGTGGTCCTGAGCGCGCCGTCCAACGACGCCAGGGCGCGACGACGCAAGCCCTGCCCCGCCGGCCCGGCCAAGACGCAGCCGCCTATGGCCGCCGCCGTCAGCCGCTCCGCCCGGCTGGCCAGTCCGCCCGGCGGACGCAGCAGTTGTCGGGTCTGGCGCGCCAGACTGTCAGCCAGGGCCAGCCGTTCCGTCTCGGTCGCGACCGCCCCCATCCGCCGCGCCGCGCAGGCCAGATTGACGACCCGGCGCGCCAGGATTTCCGGCCCCCAGGCGAAGGGCGACCAGCGAGCGAAAGCGTTGGCCCAGGCCAGGGTCAGGCGCAGGGCCTCGCGCGCGCCGCGATCCCCTTGGGCCATCAGGGCCGGCAGCCAGGCGAAGGCGTGCAGTTCGACCGCGAACGGCCGGGACGGGCTGGGCCGATTCCACGGATCGCCCGACGCCTCCACCTCCATGGCGGCGCCAGCCAGCATGAACCGCCCGGCCAGCACATTGCGGCCCGGCGCGGGGTCGTGCGGGCGGAAGTCGCGCGGCGTGGCGGCGAAGGCGCTGACCTTGCGCCCCCTCAGCGTCAGCCCATAGCCCGGCAGGCCGTAAAGCTCGATCCACAGTTGGCGCGTCGCCAACCGCCCGGCGATGGCGGGCCACAGGCCGGGGCCGGCCGTCGTGTCGCCGGCGCGCACCGGCGTCCTGACGGGCGCGCCGGGCAGACCCGGAATCTGGCCGGACGCCACATCCAGACCGGCGTCCTGACCGCGCGGGGCGAAGGGACCGAGCGGGCTCATGCGCGTTCCGGCGCGGCCTTCAGGGCGGCGATATTGGCCGCATAGTCGCCCTTGAACACGAATGAGCCTGCGACCAGGGCGTCGGCCCCGGCGGCGACACAGGCCCCTGCGTTGGCCGAGGTGACGCCCCCGTCCACCTGCAGATGCGCCGACGATCCGGCCCGATCCAGAATGGCGCGCGCCCCGGCGATCTTGCGCAGCGAACTGTCGATGAATTTCTGTCCGCCGAAGCCCGGATTGACCGACATGATCAGCACCAGATCGACCAGATCAACCACCTCTTCCAAGATCGACAGCGGCGTCGCCGGATTGAACACCACCCCGGCCTTGGCCCCCAACTGACGGATGCGGCCCAGGGTGCGGTGCAGATGCGGCCCGCTTTCGGGGTGAACCGTCAGGATATCGGCCCCGGCGTCGCGAAACGCCTCCAGCCATGGATCGACCGGCGCGACCATCAGGTGCACGTCGAACGGCAGGCTCGTATGCGGCCGGATCGCCTTCACGATGTCCGGCCCCAGGGTGATGTTGGGCACGAAATGCCCGTCCATCACATCCACATGAATCCAGTCGGCGCCCGCCGCCTCCAGCGCACGGACTTCTTCGCCCAACCGCGAAAAGTCGCTGGCGAGGATGGACGGACAGATCAGGGGGGTAACGGCCATGGCCCTCGGGATAGGACGGGTTGCGGGCGGGAGCAAGGCGTCGCCGCTCAGGAAACCCGCTCGAGCCTGGCCGCAAAGAAGCCGTCAAGGCCGCCCTTTTCCGCCCACATGGAAGGCAGGATGCGAAGCCAGCCTTCGGGGGTCAGGGCCTCGGGCGGGGCGCCGAGGGCGGCGGGGTCCGCAGGTGTGGTGCGGAAGGCGGGGTTGCGGCGCAGGAAGGCGATGATCTGGGTCTCGCCCTCCTCGCGCTCCAGCGAGCAGGTGCAATAGACCAGTCGACCGCCCGGCTTGACCCGCGCGGCGGCTGCGTCGAGCAGGCGGTGCTGGACGTCGGCCAGTTTGGCGATCTCGGCCGGACGGGTGGCGCGCAGGACTTCGGGGTTGCGACGGAAGGTGCCGGTGGCGGTGCAGGGGGCATCCAGCAGAACCGCGTCGAAGGTGCGGACGTCCGCCCAGTCCTCGGCCGGGACGGCGACGACCTCAGCGGTCAGGCCGGTGCGCTCCAGGTTTTGCTTCAGGCGCTTCAGGCGGGCGGCCGAGCGGTCAAGCGCCACGACCGAGGCGCCGGCGGCGGCCAGTTGCAGGGTCTTGCCGCCCGGCGCGGCGCACATGTCCAGCGCGGTTTCGCCCGCCTTCACGTCCAGCAGGCGGGCGGGCGCCGCCGCGGCGGCGTCCTGAACCCACCAGTCGCCGTCGTCGAAGCCGGGCCAGGTCGCCACATCGCCGCGACGGCCGGTGCGGACCGTGCCGCCGGCCAGGGCTTCGCCGTCCACTGCGGCGGCGACAGCGGCGGGATCGACGCCGGGTTTCAGGCTGAGGTCGGTCGCCGGCTCCTCGCGGGCGGCCAGCGCCAGCCCGACCAGGGCCGTCTCCCCATAGGCCGCCTTCCAGCGCGCCGCGATCCAGTCGGGCAGATTGCTCTCGGCGGTCGTCAGGCCGGGGCCGTCGCGGCCGACGCCGCGCAGCACCGCATTGACCAGATTCTTGTAGGGCCGAGTCTTCGGATCGCGTTCGGCCAGTTTCACGGCCGTCGAGACGGCGGCGAAGGCGGGGGTCTCCAGCACCAGGGTCTGGGCCAGGGCGATGCGCATCAGGGTGCGCACCGCCTCGGGCGGCGACTTCTGCAAACGGCGATCCAGGATCTGGTCGATCTCGCCCAGGCGGCGCAGGGCGGCCATGGCCACGGCGCGGGCGAAGGCGCGGTCCACCGGCGCCAGGGCGCGGGCGGGCGGCTGGGACAGGGCCTCGTCCAGGCCGTTGCGTTTCTCCAGCGCCGCGTTCAGCAGGATGCCGGCGACGACGCGGGCCTCGACGCCGATGTCGTCCTGCGACGGCGCGGCGGCGTCCGCCGTCGAGGCGAGGCGGGGCTTGCCCTTTGTCGCCATGCGACGTCCGCGCGCTTCTGAATTCTGGCCCGGCCTCATACCGCCACCTGCGCGCCCAGTTCGACCACGCGGCCGGGCGGTATGTGGAAGAAGTCGGTCGGATTGGCGGCGTTGCGCATCAGGAAGATGAACAGCCGATCCTGCCACAACGGCATGCCCTGACGCGCCGAGGGGATCAGCGAGCGCCGACCCAGGAAGAAGCTGGTCGACATGATATCGAACTTCAGCCCCTTCTTGCGGCACAGACCCAGGGCGCGCGGCACATTGGGCGTCTCCATGAAGCCATAGGTCACGGTGACCTTCTTGAAGTCGTCGTTGATCGGCTCCATCCGCACACGGTCGGCCTCCTTGACGCGCGGTCGTTCGGAGGTGCGCACCGTCAGGATCACGTTCTTCTCGTGCAGCACCTTGTTGTGCTTGAGATTGTGCATCAGCGCGACGGGAGCGACGTCCGGGTCCGAGGTCAGGAAGATGGCCATGCCGGGCGCACGATGCGGGGGGCGGGCCTGCAGCATCTCGATCAGGTCGGTCAGGGGCAGGCTGTCCTTGCGCGTCTTGGCCGTCAGAATCTGGGTGCCGCGGACCCAGGTCCACATGACCACGACCAGAAGGGCGCCCAGCACCAGCGGCATCCAGGCGCCGTCGGGGATCTTCAGCAGGTTGGAGGTCAGGAAGACGCTGTCGATGAAGGCGAACGGGATCAGGGTTCCGGCCACCGCCCACATCGGCCACTTCCAGCCCTTGCGGATGACGGAATAGGCCATCAGCGTATTGACCAGCATGGTGCCGGTCACCGCGACGCCATAGGCGGCCGTCAGATTATGCGAGCTCTGGAACACCACCAGCAGCACCAGAACCCCGACCATCAGGAAGGTGTTGACCGCCGGCACGAAGATCTGGCCGGCCTGGGTCTCGGAGGTGTTCTTGATGTCGATGCGGGGCAGAAGACCCAGCTGCACCGCCTGTTGCGTCACCGAGAAGGCGCCGGTGATGACGGCCTGGGACGCGATGACCGTGGCGGCGGTCGCCAGGATCAGCATGGGCCAATAGGCGACCTGGGGCACCATGTTCCAGAACGGATTCTGAGCGGCGGCGGGATTGTCCAGAATCAGGGCCCCCTGGCCCAGATAGTTCAGCGTCAGGCAGGGCAGGACAAAGGCCAGCCAGCCCATGCGGATCGGCGCCTTTCCGAAGTGTCCCATGTCCGCATAAAGAGCCTCGGCCCCCGTCACCGCCAGAAAAACGCTGCCCAGAATGATGAAGCCCAGGAAGCCGTCATGCAGCAGCAGGCTGACGCCGTAATAGGGCGACAGGGCGCGCAGGATGGTGATGTCGTCGAAGATGTGGACCAGACCCAGGGCCCCAAGGCTGAGGAACCAGACCGCCGTGATCGGCCCGAAATATTTGGCCAGTCGGGCCGTGCCGCGCGACTGGACCAGGAACAGGGCGATCAGGATGCCGGCCGAGATCGGCACGATGAAGGGGTCCAGCTTGCCCGACAGGCCCGGCGCGTCCTGCAGCCCCTCGACCGCCGACAGCACCGAAATGGCCGGCGTGATGATGCCGTCGCCATAGAACAGCGCCGCGCCGCAGACGCCCAGGATGAAGATCCACGCGCTGCGCCGACCGACCGCGAACTGGGCCAGGGCCATCAGGGACAGGGTGCCGCCCTCGCCCTTGTTGTCCGCGCGCATCAGGAAGAAGACGTATTTGAACGTCACCACGACCATCAGCGCCCAGAACGCCAGCGACACGACGCCGACGATGGCCAGGTCGCCGCCGACGCCGCGCTGGGCGTGGCCGATGGCTTCACGAAGCGCGTAAAGCGGGCTCGTGCCGATGTCGCCGAACACCACGCCGATCGCGCCTAGCGTCAGCGCCCACATCCCGCCGTGCTTGGCGATTTGACCGCCCGGAACATGGGATTCCGGGCCCGTGGCGGGGGTGGACGTTTCCGGCGTGTGCGACGCGGGCGAGGGAGCGCTCGCGTCGTGGGGAGTATCCCCGGCCATTGGTATCCTCCGGGGCGCCGACGCCCTGTCGGTCCCTTCAAAGCGGCGAGCCTTTAGGCTCATTCCGCGCGGTCTTCAATCGCGCCCGGCAGGATTCGGTTTCGCCGTTCCGCGACCGATTTGTGATTCGAGGCGCGAGCGCCTATTTTCACCCCAGGAACAAAACCATGTCAGACAGCCAGCGCTTCCCCGTCGCCGCCCACGCCTTGGCCTATATGGCCCACAAGGGCGCCTATGGGCCTGCGCAGGCCGCCCCCAGCGGCGTGCTGGCCTCGTCCATTCCGACCAATCCCGTCGTGGTGCGCCGCGTGACCGCCCTGTTGGCCAAGGCCGGGCTGATCGCCACCCGGCCGGGCGCCACTGGCGGTTCCTGGCTGCTGCGCCAGCCCGAGGACATCCGCCTGGACGAGGTGCTGAAGGCGGTGAACGGCTGCGCCCACATCGGCTCGCCGCCCGCCGGGGCCAAGGGCTGCCCGATCAGCGAACACATCCCGCGCCAGGTGGCCAAGGCCCTGACCGCCGCCGACGAGGCCGCGACCGAGGCCCTGTCCAAGATCACCATCGCCGATCTGCTGGCCGAGAATCCTGCGTCGCTGGCGGCGTTTGCGCCCCACACGTCCTGCCCCGTCGCGGCCTGACCGTGCTGTGAGCGGCGCCGTTCTGATCACCGGCGCCTCGGCCGGCATCGGCGCGGCCCTGGCGCGGGTCTATGCGGCCGAAGGCTGGAACCTGATCCTGACCGCGCGTCGCGAGGCGCCGCTGCTGGCCCTGGCGGATGAACTGACCACCGCCCACGGCGTCGCCGCGACCGTGATCCCCGAAGACCTGTCCGATCCCGCAGCCCCAGAACGCCTCGTCGGGGCCATCGCCGCACTCGGCCTCACCGTCGACGGCCTGGTCAACAATGCGGGCTTCAGCCGCGTCACCGGCTTTATGGACACGGACCTAGGCGCCCACCGCGCCATGATCCAGGTCATGCTGGGCGCGCCGGTCGAACTGTCGCGCCTGCTGCTGCCCGCCATGATCCAACGCGGCTTCGGTCGGGTGCTGAACGTGGCCTCCCTGGCTGGCCAGATGCCGGCGACCGGCGGCGACACCCTGTATGGTCCGATCAAGAGCTTCCTGATCAAGGCGTCTCAGGGGCTTCATCTGGAAACGCGGGGGACCGGCGTCCACATCACGGTGCTGAACCCCGGTTACACCCTGACCGAGTTCCACGACGTCAACGGATCGCGCGAACAGGTCTCGACCGCCTATCCGCCCTGGATGTGGATGGACGCCGCCCGCGTCGCCCGCATCGGATATGACGCCTGCGAGGCCAACCGTCCCAGCGTCACTCCCGGCGTCATGAACAACGTCATGGCCGGACTGGCCCGCTTCCTGCCCGATGGCCTGGCGCTCCGCATGGTGGCGAACCACGCGAAGCGGCTGGACCGAATCTGATCAGATGTGGATGGCGTGCCCGAGGGCGCGCAGGCTGGCCTCGTGGAAGGCCTCGCCCAGCGTCGGGTGGACGTGAATCGTCCCGGCCACATCCTCCAGCACCGCGCCCATCTCCAGCATCTGGGCGAAGCTGTTGGACAGTTCCGACACGTGCTGACCCACCGCCTGGATGCCCAGAATGCGATGATCGCGCTTGTTGGCGATGACCCGGACGAACCCGCCGTCCTCGCCCGCCTCGATGGCCAGAGCGCGGCCGATGGCGGCGAACGGGAAGACGGACTGGATCACATCGTCGCGGCCCGCGACCTCGTTCGGCCCCAGACCGGCCGAGACGATTTCCGGCTCGGTGAAACAGACGGCGGCGATGGTGACGGGATCGAAGATGCGGTCGTGACCGGCGATGATTTCGGCGACCACCTCCCCCTGGGCCGAGCCCTTGTGCGCCAGCATGGGTTCGCCGGTCAGGTCGCCGACCGCCCAGACGTTCTTCATGCTGGTGGCGCAGCGCTGGTCGATCTTCACGAACGGACCGCTCATGGCCACGCCCATGTTCTCCAGCCCCCAACCCCGGGTGCGGGGCTTGCGGCCCACGGTGACCAGCACCTTGTCGGCGTCCATTTGCAGCGGTTCGCCGTCCTTGGTCGTGACGTTCAGCCTGCCATTGCCGAAGCCGCCTGCGCGGGCGCCGAGGTGGAGTTCGACGCCGTGGCTAGTCAGCCATTTGGAGACGGGATCGGTCAGGGCCTTGTCGTAGAGGGGAAGGATGCGGTCGGCCATTTCGACGATGGCCACCTGGGCGCCCAGCTTCCTAAAGGCGATGCCCAGCTCAAGCCCGATATAGCCGCCGCCGACCACGACCAGCTTCTTGGGAACCTCGGGCAGGCTCAGCGCCTCGGTCGAGGAGATGACGTCGCCGCCGAAGGGAAGGAAGGGCAGTTCGACCGGCTCTGAACCGGTGGCCAGGATGACGTGTTCGGCGGTGATCTTCACATCGCCGTCGTCGGTTTTAACCACGCAGGTCTTGGCGTCCTCGAAGTTCGCCCAGCCCTTGATGACCTTGACCTTGGCCTTCTTCAGCAGAGCCGCGACGCCGGCGTTCAGCTTACGGACGATCCCGTCCTTCCACTCGACCGTCTGTTTAAGGTCGATGGCGGGCGCCGCCGCCGTAATGCCCAGCGTCCCGCCGTCCGCCGCCTTGGCCACCGTCTCGAACTTGCCCGCCGCATGGATGATGGCCTTGGACGGAATACAGCCGACGTTCAGGCAGGTGCCACCCAATCCATCGCCTCCGTCGACCAGGACAGTGTCCAGACCCAACTGGCCGCAACGGATGCCCGCGACATAGCCGCCGGTGCCCGCGCCGATGATCAGGACTTTGGTTTTCAGGGTCTGGGTCATGATATCCGGTCAGTGTCGATCAGCGCGAGATCGCGCCAAACTGTAAATTTGACGCCCGCGAATGCTGTCCCTCCGCGCAACCTCAACAATTTCGATTCGCCACCAAGAATGCCGTCTAGCCACAACGATAACGGGCTGCTCAGGCAAAATTCGCGACGCGCCATCCAGCGAGTATGTCGGTTCTCGTCCGCAACTTGTCTCGTAGCGTGGAGACGTTCTTGCATAAAATGGCGCCCGACCACCTCGAACTGTGAGCTCTCCACGGATCGCGTAACGGTCTCTCGTAAGGCCGCCAGAACTCCACAATCTTCCGAAGTAGATCAGGTTTGCATCATCGATCATCGCATTGTCGCGCTCTTGCTGCAGTTGCGCCATGTCGCCGCTGGGCATCGCCACAATGGTGCAAGCGTAGGCTGGGCCCGCGACGAACACCGCTAAGAACGCCAGAGCGACGATACGCACCGGACTCACCCCATCCACAAGGTCGCCGGGTTTTCCAGCAGCCCCTTGATCCGCTGGACGAAGACCGCCGCATCATGCCCATCGACGATCCGGTGATCGAACGACGACGACAGATTCATCATCTTGCGAACGACCATCTGACCATCCTTGACCACGACCCGTTCGGCGATCTTGTTGGGGCCGACGATGGCGACTTCGGGGTGGTTGATGATCGGGGTGTGGACCACCCCGCCCAACGTGCCCAGAGAGGTGATGGTGATGGTCGAACCCGACAGCTCCTCGCGCTTGGCCGTGCCGTCCTTGGCCGCGCCCGACACACGCGCGATCTCCAGCGCCGTATCGTAGGGGTCGCGCGCCTCGGCGTGACGGACCACCGACACCATCAGGCCGTTCGGCGTCTGGGCGGCGATGCCCAGATGGACCGGGGCGTGCTGGGTCAGGACCCCGGCCTCGTCGTCATAGGTGGCGTTGATCTGGGGCTGGTCGCGCAGGGCGACCACGATGGCGCGGGCGATGAACGGCAGGACATTCAGCTTGGGCTGGTCCTTCTTCTTCGTCGCGTTCAGGTGGACGCGCAGCTCCTCCACCGCCGTCATGTCGATTTCCTCGACATAGGTGATGTGGGGAATGCGACGCACGCTCTCGGCCATCTTCTCCGCGATCTTGCGGCGCAGGCCGATGATGCGGACCTCGGTGGACCCTTCGGCCCGGGCGTAGGTCGAGCCGTTGGCGGCCGGGGTTGAGGCCGGGACCGATCCGCCCCCGGCGATGAAGCCGTCCAGATCCTCGTGGGTGATCCGTCCCGCCGGGCCGGAGCCGGGGACGAAGGTCAGGTCCACGCCCAGATCGCGCGCGCGGTTGCGCACGGCGGGCGAGGCGGACGGGCGTTCGCCGGGCGCGCGGCCGGTCAGGGCCGGGACAGGCTTGGCGGACGACGCTGTTGCCGCGCCCGCGACCTTGGCGACCGGTGCGGGAGCGGACGCGTCCGTCTTGGGTGCGGCGGGGGAGGTCGTGACGCTGGCGGGAGCAGAGGCGACATTGCCCCGGCCCTCGACGTTGAACGACACCAGCGGGCCGCCGACGGGCACCTGCTGACCCGCTTCGCCATGCAGGGCGGCGACGGTTCCGGCGACGGGCGAGGTGATCTCCACCGTCGCCTTGTCGGTCATGATGTCGGCGATGATCTGGTCTTCTTCGACCGCGTCGCCGACCTTGACGTGCCAGCCGACCAGCTCCGCCTCGGCCGTGCCTTCACCCACGTCCGGCAGTTTGAAGACGTAGTTGCCGCCAGCCGCCGAGACGGGCGGCGGAGCGACAGGCGCTGTCTTGGTTGCGGGCTGGGATGCAGGCTGGGGCGCAGGCTGGGGCGCAGCTTCGGCTGCGGGTTTCGGCGCAGGGGCTGCGGCGGGGACGTCGTCGGCATTGCCCGCCCCCTCGACCTCGAACTCGACCAGAGGGCCGCGCACGGGGATCATCTGGCCCGGCTCGCCGTGCAGGGCGATGACCTTGCCCGAGACCGGAGCGGTGATCTCGACGGTGGCCTTGTCGGTCATGACGTCGGCGACGATCTGGTCCTCGGCGACCGTATCGCCGACCTTGACGTGCCAGCCGACCAGTTCGGCCTCGGCGGTGCCTTCGCCCACGTCGGGCAGTTTGAAGACGAAACGACCCATCTCAGCGGCCTCCCGACATGACGGCTTTCAGGGCGTCGGCCACGCGCTGCGGGCCGGGGAAATATTCCCATTCGAAGGCGTGGGGATAGGGCGTGTCCCAGCCGGTGACGCGCGTGATCGGCGCCTCCAGGTGATAGAAGCAGCGCTCCTGCACCAGGGCCGACAGTTCGCCGCCGAAGCCCGAGGTCTTGGGCGCCTCGTGCACGATGACGCAGCGGCCAGTCTTCTTCACCGAGGCTTCGATGGTCTCGATGTCCAGCGGAACCAGGGTGCGCAGGTCGATGACCTCGGCGTCCACGCCCGCGTGTTCGGCGCCGGCCAGGGCGACCCAGACCATGGTGCCATAGGCCAGAATGGTGACGTCGGCGCCTTCGCGCATGATGCGGGCCTTGCCGATGGGCTCGACATGTTTTCCGGTCGGGACCTGGGCCAGGTCTTGCGTCTTCCAAGGCGAGACCGGCTTCTCGTGCCAGCCGTCGAACGGGCCGTTGTAGAGGCGCTTCGGCTCGAAGAAGACGACCGGATCGTCGTCCTCAATAGCCGCCGTCAGCAGGCCCTTGGCGTCGTAGGGGTTGGACGGAATGACGACCTTCAGCCCCGCGATATGGGTGAACAGGCTTTCCGGCGACTGGCTGTGGGTCTGGCCGCCGAAGATGCCGCCGCCATAGGGGCTGCGGATCGTGATCGGCGAGGTGAACTGACCGCCCGAGCGGTAGCGCATCTTGGCCGCCTCGGAGACGATCTGGTCATAGGCCGGATAGATGTAGTCGGCGAACTGGATCTCCACGACCGGACGCAACCCATAGGCGCCCATGCCGATGGCGGCGGCGACGATGCCGCATTCCGAGATCGGGGCGTCGAAGCTGCGGGTCAGGCCGTGCTTCTGCTGCAGCTTGTCGGTGACGCGGAAGACGCCGCCGAAATAGCCCGCGTCCTCGCCGAACGACAGGACATGGGCGTCCTCGGCCATCTTGACGTCGATGGCCGAATTCAGGGCCTGGATCATGTTCATCGGCTGGACGCCGGACCCTGTCGCCTGCGAGGCCGGGGATGCGTTCTGATCGACCATGTCGGGTTCGACGCCGTCGTTGCGGTCGGCCTCGGTGAAGGTGGTTTGCTCAGCCATGGTCAGACCCCCACCTCGCGGCGCTGTTCGATCAGCCGCCAGTCTTCGGTCGCATAGACCTCTTCGAACATCGTCTTCACGCTGGGACGCGACTGGCCCAGGGTGCCGATAGCCTCGGAGTCCTTGCCGGCGGCTCGGACCTGTTCGACGGCGTCTTTCAGGGCTTCGGCGTGTTGCGCGTCGTCCCACTCGCCGATGACGGTCAGGTGCTGGCGCAGACGCTCAAGCGGATCGCCCAACGGCCATTTCTCATGCTCGTCGCCGGGGCGATAGCGGCTGGGATCGTCAGAGGTCGAGTGTGGGGCGCCGCGATAGGTGAACAGCTCGATCACCGTCGCCCCCTGGTTGGTGCGGGCGCGCTCCTCGGCCCACTGGGTCGCGGCCCAGACGGCCAGGAAGTCGTTGCCGTCCACCCGCAGGGCCGGAAGACCATAGCCGATGGCCTTGGAGGCGAAGGTGGTCTCAAGACCGCCAGCGATGCCCATGAAGGACGAAATGGCCCACTGGTTATTGACCACGTTCAGGATGACCGGCGCGCGATAGACGGCGGCGAAGGTCAGAGCGTTGTGGAAGTCGCCTTCCGCCGTGGCGCCGTCGCCGATCCAGCTGATGGCGATCTTGTCGTCGCCCTTGTAGGCGCTGGCCATGGCCCAGCCGACCGCCTGCGGCACCTGGGTGCCCAGATTGCCCGAGATGGTGAAGAAGCCGTAGTCCTTGGCTGAATACATGATCGGCAGCTGGCGGCCTTTGATCGGGTCCGCCGCGTTCGAATAGATCTGGTTCATCATCTCGACCAGCGGATAGCCGCGCGCGATCAGAAGCCCCTGCTGGCGATAGGTGGGAAAGCCCATGTCCTCGCGGCTGAGCAGCATCCCCTGGGCCACCGCGATCGCCTCTTCGCCCGTGCACTTCATATAGAAGCTGGTCTTGCCCTGACGGTGGGCGCGGTGCATCCGGTCGTCGAAGGCGCGGGTCAGGATCATGGCCTTCAGGCCGCGACGCAGCGTCTCGGGGTCCAGGCGCGGGTTCCAGGCGCCGACGGCATTGCCCTCGTCGTCCAGCACCCGAATCAGGCGGAAGGCGAGATCGCGCATCTGATAGGGCGTCGAACCGACGTCGGGTCGATCCACCGCGCCGGCGGGGTCGATCTGCAGATGGCCGAAGTCGGGCGCATCGCCGGGACGGCCGGACGGTTCCGGCACGCGCAGCGACAGGGGCTGGCTGTTCTTTTGGTTCATTTTGTCGTTCATGCGGGCGTCCATGTCCGTTCGGGGGTCCGTCCGTGTTTCCTCTGGACGTTTGATAACACGGCCCCTAAGCAGGCGCTCGCTCAAATTGACCTTGCTAAATCCCGATTTCGGGTATTTTATTTCGCCATAATCATAATCGGAGAAACGCCTTGGCGGATGAACTCGATCCCATCGACGCCCGTATCCTGGATATCCTGCAACAAGACGCCGGGCTGTCGGTCGCCGAGGTCGCGGATCGCGTCGGATTGTCGGCCTCGCCCTGTTGGCGGCGGATCAAGCGGCTGGAGGATTCCGGCCTGATCACCAAGCGGGTCACCCTGCTGAACGCCAAGCTGCTGGGCCTTGACTTCGAGGTGTACGCCATCGTCAAGCTGATGCTGCCCTCGGCGGACAATCTGAACGTCTTCGAGGCGGCCGTGGCCAAATGGCCGGAGGTGGTGCAGTGCGCCACCATCACCGGGCGCGAGGACTATGTGCTGCGCATCATCACCTCGGACATGCACGCCTTCGACCTGTTCCTGCGCGAGAAGCTGCTGGCGCTCGGCATCGTGTCGGACTGCGAAAGCCACATCGTGACGCGCGGCGTGAAGAATGTGACCGCCCTGCCTCTTGGCATCATCACGCCTCACGTCGGATAACGTCGCTCAGGCGGCGCGGGTCGTCGTGGGAGCCGAGACATGATCGAACTGGTGATCGACGCGCGCCGCAAGGACCTGGGCGGGTTCGAGGTCGGGCGCGTCCTGCCCTTCCATTCGCGCCGGATGGTGGGGCCTTTCATCTTCCTGGACCAGATGGGACCGGCCGAGTTCGCAGCCGGCGCGACCGCCATCGACGTGCGGCCTCATCCTCATATCGGCCTGTCGACCCTGACCTATCTGTTCGAGGGTCAGATCATGCACCACGACAACCTCGGCTACGATCAGGCGATCCGGCCGGGCGAGGTGAACTGGATGACCGCCGGCAAGGGCATCGTCCATTCCGAACGCACCGATCCCCTGACCAAGAGCCGAGGCGGCCCGATGCACGGCATGCAGGCCTGGGTCGCCCTGCCCGCCGAGGCCGAGGAGATCGATCCGTCCTTCGTTCACCTGGGTGAGGACGCCCAGCCGACCTATGAGAACGGCGGCCTGTTCGCGCGGCTGGTGGCGGGCGAAGCCTATGGCGCCAAGGCCGAGGCGCCGGTCTCCTCGCCGCTGTTCTATATCCACTGGGAGCTTCAGCCCGGCGTGCGCACCGCGCCGCCCCCCGCAAAGGGCGCCGGCGGCATGAGCGAACGCGCCCTCTACGTCGCCAAGGGCGCGATCGAGGTCGGGGACCGCACCTTCCACGAGGGTCAAATGGTGGTGCTGGCGTCCAGCGCCGAGCCGACGGTCAAGGCCCTGACCCAGGCCACCGTCATGGTGCTGGGCGGCGAGCCGGTGGGCGAGCGGCTGATCTGGTGGAACTTCGTCGCCTCCAGCCAGGCCCGCATCGACCAGGCCAAGGCCGACTGGCAGGCCGGGCGGATGAAACTGCCCGACGCCGACGACCTGGAGTTCATTCCTCTGCCCGACGAGCCCGCCAAGGCGCAATCCGCCCCGGCGCCGGTGGAACCCAAGCCGACCGATCCGGTCTGAGGACCTACGTCCGTTGCGCGGGCAGGAAGAATGTCGGCGGACGCTTCGCCTCATTTGCCCCCGCCTTCGCAACCCGCTAACGCCTGCGCCATGAACTTCGATTTCGACGCCCAGGTCACCGCCGCCCTGTTCGACAACACCGGCGCCGTCTTCGCCCTCGGCGACGGTTCGGTCCGGTTCGAGGATCGGACACGGGTCGAGGCGCACGACGGCGCCGTTCTGTGCGCCTGCGTCCACCCGTCCGGCGACGGGATCGTCACCGGCGGCGATGACGGCAAGGTCGTCTGGACCCGCCGTGACGAGGACGCCATCGTCCTGGCCACGGCCAGGAACCAGTGGATCGACGCCATCGACGCCTCGCCCGCCTCGGGCCTGATCGCCTTTTCCTTCGGCCGCACCCTGTCGGTGATCGACCCCAACGAGGTGGGTTTCCGTCGCGACTTCCAGCACGAGCGCACCGTTTCCGGCGTCGCCTTCGAACCGAAGGGCCGCCGCATCGCCACCTCGACCTATGGCGGGGCGGCGCTGTGGTATGCGCGGATCGAAAAGCAGCAACCCGTGAAACTGGCCTGGGCCGGGTCGCACACCGGCGTCGCCTTTTCCCCCGACGGCGCCTTCGTCGTCACGACGATGCAGGACAACCAGTTGCACGGCTGGCGCATCAAGGACGCCAAGAACCTGCGGATGGGCGGCTATCCGGGCAAGGTGCGCTCGATGGCCTTCCTGGGCGATGGTCAACTGATGGCGACCTCGGGCGCGCAAGGGGCCGTGCTGTGGCCCTTCGTCGGGTCGAACGGGCCGATGGGGCGCGAGGCGACAGAGATCGGCTATGACGACACGACCCTGGTCAATCTGGTCTCTGCCCGCGCCGATCAGGGGTTGCTGGCCGCCGGACTGATGGACGGTCGGGTCTGGGTCGCCCATCCGGCGGCGCAAGGCCTGAACTTCGTCAAGGCCGAGAAGGGATCGGCCATCGTGGCCCTGTCGCTGAGCCCCGCCGTCGACAAGGTCGCCTGGGCCGACGAGGACGGCCAAGCGGGCGTGATCATCCTCTGATGGCCAAGGGGCGCAAGCGCGGGCGTCGGGTGCTGCTGATCGTGCTGGCGATCCTGGTGCTGTTCCCGATCGTCAGCGTGCTGGCGACGGCGGTCGTTCCGCCGCCGCCTACCATCCTGATGCTGCGCCAGGCCGTGCGGGGCGAGGGGCTGGATTATCAGTGGCAGGCGCTGAAGCGCATCTCGCCCAATCTGGTCAACGCCGCCATCGCCGCCGAGGACGCCCGTTTCTGCAGCCACCATGGCTTCGACATGGACGCGATCCAGAAGGCGCTGGACCATAACGCCGAGGGCGGTCGCATCCGGGGCGGATCGACCATCAGCCAGCAGACCGCCAAGAACGTCTTCCTGTGGCCCGGCCGGGACTGGGTCCGAAAAGGTCTGGAGGCAGGCTACACCGTGCTGATCGAGACGGTCTGGTCCAAGCGCCGGATCATGGAGGTCTATCTGAACGTGGTGGAATGGGCGCCCGGCGTCTATGGCGCCCAGGCCGCGTCGCGCCACTGGTTCGGCAAGGATGCGGCGGACCTCAGCCCGCGCGAGGCGGCGCGTTTGGCCGCCATCCTGCCCGCCCCCCGCCGCTACGAGGCGGCCGATCCCGGCCCCTATGTCCGCCGGCGGGCCGCGCGCGTCCAGGCGGCGATGGGGGCGGTGCGGAACCAGGGCCTGAACCTCTGCGTGGTGGGCCGAGGCGGCTGAACCGTCCCGCTTGACGGGCGCCGTCGCCTCCCCTCTCCTGCACGCGCTGTTCAGGAGATCTATGATGAAGCGTCAGATGATGACCGCCGTCGCGGTCTGCGCCCTCGCCTTCGCCGCCGGCTGCGCCAGCACACCCAAAACCAAAGCGCGCGCCTCGGGGCCCGAACAGACCGCCTCCACCACCACGCCGGCGCCGGCCGCCACGGGGATCAAGGCCGACTATCCCATCACCGCCGAGGGCGCGACCGCCTTCGTCGCCGACGCCGAAACCCAATGGGCCGCGACCAGCGAATATGTCGCCCGCATCCAATGGGCGCGCGCCACCAACATCACCTTCGACACCATGTGGCTGGAGTCCAAGGCCAACGCCGAGGCGACCGAGCTTCAGGTGCGGATGGCCAATCAGGCCGCCAGGTTCAACGCCGTCCAGGTCGATCCGGTCGTGCGGCGCAAGCTGGACCTGCTGCGGCTGGGGCTGGTGCTGCCGGCGCCGAACCGGCCGGGCGCGGCCGATGAGCTGGCGCAGCTGACCACGCGGCTGGACTCCACCTATTCGACCGGCAAGTTCGACTTCAAGGGCCGCAAGATCACCCTGGACGAGGCCTCGCTGATCCTGGCCGACAGCCGCGACCCGGAGGAGACCAAGGCCCTTTACGAAGGCTGGCGCACCATTTCGCCGGTCATGCGCGACGACTACGCCCGGATGGTCGAGATCGCCAACGAAGGCTCGCGCGAACTGGGCTTCGCCGACACCGGCGCCCTGTGGCGCTCGGGCTATGACATGCCCGCCGATGATTTCGCCGCCGAGACCGATCGGCTGTGGGCGCAGGTCAAGCCGTTCTACGAGAACCTGCACTGTTATGTGCGCGCCCGGCTGAACGCCAGATACGGCGATGCGGTCCAACCCGATCACGGCCCGATCCGCGCCGACCTGTTGGGAAATATGTGGTCCCAGCAGTGGGGCAACATCTATGATGTAGTCGCCCCGGCGTCGGGCGGCGCCTCCAGTTACGACCTGACCCAACTGCTGAAGGCGGCCGATTACGACGCGACCAAGATGGTCAGGACGGGTGAGGGCTTCTACGTGTCGCTGGGCCTCGATCCGCTGCCCCAGACGTTCTGGGAACGCAGCCAGATCACGCGGCCGCTTGACCGCGAGGTCGTCTGCCACGCCTCGGCCTGGGACCTGGACAACGCCGACGACATCCGCATCAAGATGTGCACCAACGTCAACGGCGACGACTTCTACACCGTTCACCACGAACTGGGTCACAACTACTACCAGCGGGCCTACAAGAACCAGCCGATGCTGTTCAGGAACGGCGCCAACGACGGCTTCCACGAGGCCATCGGCGACTTCGTCGGCCTGTCGGCCCTGACCCCCACCTATCTGAACCAGATCGGCCTTTTGAAGACCACGCCGGGCGCCGAGGAGGACATTCCCTTCCTGCTGAAGATGGCGCTGGACAAGATCGCCTTCCTGCCGTTCGGCCTGATGGTCGATCGCTGGCGCTGGGACGTGTTTTCGGGCCAGACGGCGCCGGCCGCCTACAACGCCGCCTGGACCGCCGACATGCTGCAATATCAGGGCCTTATCCCGCCCGGCCCGCGCCCGGCCAACGCCTTCGATCCGGGCGCCAAATATCATGTGCCCGGCAATACGCCCTATACCCGCTACTTCCTGGCGGCCATCTACCAGTTCCAGTTCCAGCGCGCCGCCTGCAAGCAGGCCGGATGGACCGGGCCGCTGCACCGCTGTTCGGTCTATGGGAACAAGGAGGTGGGCGCGCGTTTCAACGCCATGCTGCAGATGGGACAGTCGCGTCCTTGGCAGGAGGCGATGAAGGCCTTCACCGGCGACGACGGCAACGACGCCTCGGCCATCGCCGACTATTTCGCCCCGCTGAACGTCTGGCTTGAGCAGCAGAACCGCGGCCACCAATGCGGGTGGAGCGCCGCCTGAGTACAGACCAGGTTAACCCTTCCCCATGAGCCTTCCCTTAACCGCCCGGCGCCAGACTGCCGGCTAATCGGGCGGTCATGCGGCCGTAGGCGCCCACGGGGATGATCTTGGCGAACGCTTCCACACTGATCCGTCGAGCGCTGCGCGGCCTTTACTTCCTGGCGTCGCGCCTGGCCTCGGATCGCGGCGGCAATGTCGTGATGATCTTCGCCCTGGTCATGCCGGCCCTGCTCATGATCACCCTGGGCGGGATCGACCTGAACCGCATCACCACGGTCAAGGCGCGGGTGCAGGACGCCCTGGACGCGGCGACCCTGGCGGCCGCGCGGTCGTCCTACACGGACTCCGAAAACCTTCAGAAAGTGGCCCTGGTCGCCCTTAGGGCCAATCTGCGCGGTTCCTCTGTCGAACCTTTCGCCGACAGCGACATCAAGATCGTGCTGACCGAGAACCAGGTGGTCGTGGCGGACATGCGGGTGCAGGTGAAGACCCTGGTGGCCAATATCGTCCTGCCGCCCTACGGCAAGCTGATGGACGACACCCTGCCGGTCAGCGTCCACTCGGAGGTCAACCGCTCGTCCAAGGACATCGAGGTGTCCTTGGTGCTGGACATCACCGGCTCGATGGGCGGCAGCCGCATCCGCGATCTGAAGAACGCCGCCAACCAGCTGATCAAACTTGTGGTGCAACCGGCCGAAAAGCAGACGCCCTACTATTCGCGCATGGCCATCGTGCCCTACTCGATCGGCGTCAATCTGGGCTCCTGGGCTGACGGCGCGCGCGGCGCGGAGATCAGCGACACCGCCATCACGGGCGCCGCCTGGGCCGCCGCGCCAAGTCAATCGATCAGCAACATCACCCGCGCCTCACCCGGCGTCGTCACCGCGAATGGGCATAACCTAGCGTCCAATGACTATGTCTGGATCAGCGGCGTCAATGGCATGACCCAGATCAACGACCGAATCTACCGGATCGTCCGCGTCGACGCCAACCGCGTGTCGCTGCAATACCAGTCCAACGGCGCCTGGTACACGCTGAACACCACCAGCGGGAACGGTTTCAGCAGCTACAGCTACGGCGGACAGATCCGCAAATGCACGCGGTCCGACTGTTTCGTGACCGTCACCTCGCGCAACCACGGTCTGTCGGAGGGCGAGGGCGTGGCGATCTCCGATGTCCGCGGCATGACGGCGCTGAACACCACGAACGGCGGCCTCTATGAAGTGTATGAGCGACCGACCAACGACACCTTCGTCCTGCCCGTGGGCGGCGCGGCCTATGCCGACTATGCGAGCGACGGCGCGGTGCAATGCGGCCGCGACGGCTGCGCCAGCCGCGTGTTCCGCGACGCGCAGTACAATCGCCTGACCCGGTTCGACAACACCGCCTGCGTCAGTGAACGAACAGGTTCGGCGGCCTACTCCGACGCAGCGCCGGGCGCCGGAACCTATGTCGGACGCAACTATCCGGCGATGAAGAGGTCGTCGCCTCAATCGCAGGGCAACCCATGCCCGACAGCCACGATCCAGCCGCTGACGTCCAACATCAACACCCTGACCAACCTGGTGAACGGTCTGTCGGTCACGGGATCGACTGCGGGCCAGATCGGCCTGGCCTGGGGCTGGTATGCGGTTTCCGATCAGTTCAATCGGCTGTGGCCATCCAACACGGCCGCCGCCTATGCGCCGACCAAGGTGCTGAAGGCCGTGATCCTGATGACCGACGGCGAGTTCAACACCCCCTATTGCGGCGGCGTGGTCGCACGGGACGCCGGAT
Organism: Brevundimonas sp. EYE_349; assembly: GCF_023147505.1. Taxonomy (GTDB): domain Bacteria; phylum Pseudomonadota; class Alphaproteobacteria; order Caulobacterales; family Caulobacteraceae; genus Brevundimonas. The sequence goes on from NZ_JAHXPB010000005.1 coordinate 296,011, forward strand.
CAGGTTCCGGCAACTATTACGACAAGATCGCCTGCGACGCGACCAACGGCGATCCGTTCGACCAGGCGGCCAGACTGTGCGACAGCATCAAGGCCAAGGGCGTGATCGTCTACACCGTCGGCTTCTCCATCACACAGGGCAGCGACGCGGCGCGGATCCTGAGCACCTGCGCCACAGACAAGGACAAGGCGTTCCTGCCGCAGTCGGGGGCGGACCTGTCCAGCAACTTCCAGGCCATCGGCCGCGACATCACCCGGCTCAGGATCTCGCGATGATCCGTCAGAGCAGGCGGATTTCCCGCAGCCGTTCGGTCAGATAGTCCTCTGCCAGGATGGTCTTGCCGGCATAACGATCGGGGTTGTCCGGCGTGATGGCGCTGGGCAGCGTCTTGATCGGAAAGTCCGGGTTGAAGTGCAGGAAGAAGGGCGTCGAGTAGCGCGCGAAACCGCGGCGTTCCGGCGCCGGATTGACTACGCGGTGCGTCGTCGACGGCAGGACGTGGTTGGTCAACCGCTGCAGCATGTCGCCGATGTTGACGACCAGGGCGCCGGGCGGCGGGGCGATGTCCAGCCAGCTTCCGTCCTTGTCCTTCAGCTGAAGCCCGGCTTCTTCGGCTCCCAACAGCAGGGTGATGACATTGATGTCCTCATGGGCGCCGGCCCGCACGCCGGGCGCATCGGCGGGCACCGGCGGGTAATGCAGCATCCGCAGGACGCTGTTGCCCATTTCCACCTTGTCGGCGAAAAAGTCGTCGCCCAGCTTCAGATAGCGGGCGATGGCGCGCAGGATCTTGGCGCCCAGCGCATCCAGATCCTCGAACATGCCGTACAGATGCTCGCGGAAACCCTCGACCTCGGTCGGCCAGACATTGTCTCGCATGTAGCGACGGTAGGGATGTCCCTCGGGCAGTTCGCGGCCGACGTGCCAGAATTCCTTGAGGTCGACCGTCTTGGCGTCCTTGGCCGCCTCGACCCCGAACGGCGTCAGGCCGCGCGCCCCGCCCGTGCCGGGCTGATGATACTGGCGCTTGATCTCTTCCGGCAGGGCGAAGAAGGCCTTGGCGTCGTCGATGGCGGCGGCGATGCGCCCCTCGTCCAGGCCGTGGTCGGCGATCACGGCGAAACCGTAGCGCGTGAAGGAGGCGCCCAGGGCGTCGCTGAACGCCTGGAAATCGGCGTCATGCTGTTTCATCGAGACCGGCGTGATGGCGCGGTCCTGCGGGCGGGTGTCTTGGGTCGCGCTCACGGGCGTCGTCCTTCGGTCTATGAGGTGTGCGGCCTCCCTTACGCCTAATCCCGGCGATTGTCAGTTCGCGGAACGGCGGAGCGACGACCGTTCATCCGGCATACAGGTTGGAACCTTCACAGTAAGCATACGTTTCCGCGCCAGATCGCAAACACGAAGAGGACCCGTCCATGCGCGCCAAATTCATCGTCGCCAGCGTCTCCATCGCCGCCCTGCTGGGCGCCGCCGCCTGCACCACGACCGACCCCTATCAATCCGGCCCCGTGCGCAACAACACCGGCACCGGCGCCATCGCCGGCGCGTTGGGCGGCGCGCTGCTCGGCTACCTGACCAACACTTCGAACGGCGAACAGGGCCGCAAGAACGCCCTCATCGGCGCCGGCGTCGGCGCTCTGGGCGGTGCGGCCGTCGGCCAGTATATGGATCGCCAGCAACGCGCCATGGAATCTCAGCTGTCGGGCTCCGGCGTCGGCGTCGCGCGTCAGGGCGACACCCTGGTCCTGCGCATGCCGTCAGACGTGACCTTCGCCACCAATCAGTCGTCCATCGACCCGCGCTTTCTGCCAGTGCTGCAGGACGTGGCCCGCGTGCTGCAACAGTATGACCAGTCGACCGTCGATGTGATCGGCAACACCGATTCCTCGGGTGGCGACGCGATCAACCAGCCCCTCTCGGAGCGTCGCGCCAGCAGCGTCGCCTCGGAACTGGTGCGCAACGGCGTTCTGGCCCAACGCCTCTATGTCGCCGGCAACAGTTCGCGCAACCCGGTGGCGTCCAACGCCACACCGGAAGGCAAGGCGATGAACCGCCGGGTGGAGATCCTGATCCGCCCGTTCACCGGCTGATCACCACGCGCCTTCACAACACGAGCAGGGCGACGTCGCACGACGTCGCCCTTTTTTGCATCCATATCCTCAGCTCGCGCTTGCACGATGTCGAACATCACGGTTAGGCCAGTCGCCATGTCCACAGGAGCGACGCCGTGACGCCGGACGACTGGGATTTCGGGCAAAGCCTGAAGCTGGCCGCCATCGCGGTGGTCTGCGCCCTTTTGACAGCGACCGTCGTGATCGCCATCGGCGAAGCTGTCCTCACCCGATAGTTGGCCAGCGCGACGACCATGCTGCTGTCCGTAAACGTCAGAGACTGACCCTTTTACGCAAACAGAAACGCCGCCTCCTTTCGGAGACGGCGTCAAAGTCATTCGACATCTGATCCACTGGAACGCCGGTCTGGATATCCAGACCGGCTTTCCGTTGGGTCTTAGAAGTTGATGTCGATGGTCGCGCGGCGGTTGAGCGGTTCACGCACGCCGTCGGCGGTGGGCTTGGCCAGGTTGGTTTCGCCCTTGCCGTCCAGGGCGATCACGCCGCCGTTGACGCCTTGAGCCACCAGGGCGTCCGCGACGGTGCGCGAACGACGGTTGGACAGACCCAGGTTATAGGCGGCCGAACCCGAGGTGTCGGTGTAGCCGACGACCAGAACGCGCGTCGGACGACCCGACTTGGCGTAGTTGGCGGCCTGCGTCACCACCGAACGGGCTTCCGCCGTCAGGTCCGAACGATCCCAGTCGAAGTAGACGACGAACTGGCGAGGCGTCGGGGTCTGAGCGACTGGCGGCGGGGGCGGCGGGGGCGGAGGCGGCGGGGGAGGCGGCGGGGGCGGGGGAGGCGGCGGCGGCGGCGCGTCTTCCGCACCGAAGCTGTAGCGCAGACCCAGGGTCACCGTGTGCGACTGATCGTAGTCGCCGTCCCAGGTGCCGAACTGCGTGGCGCCCACGCCCGTGCCGGCCGTGGTCGAATCCCACGAGGCGTCGCCCGTCAGATAGCGGTAGGTCAGGTCGATGTTGGCGCGGTCGCCGATCGCCCAGGCCAGACCGGCGATCGCCTGAGCGGCGAACTTGGTCGAGGTGTCGTCGATGGCGAAGGCGGCCGAACGGTTGGCGCGCAGAGCGCCGATGGTGTCGACGTTGACGCGGTTCACACCGGCGCCCAGACCCACGAACGGACGGATGCCCCAGGCTTCGTAGCCGAAGTCATAGATGACGTTGGCCATCAGGGTGGCGGACTCGATGTCGCCTTCCGGCGAGAAGCAGCCGCCCGTCGCCGGGGTCAGGTTGCACAGACCTTGCGTGCCGGAAACGGCGCGGATCTTGCCGATGTCGCCCGAGCGGTAACCGCCTTCGAGCTCGACACGCCAGTTGGGGTTGAAGCGATAGCCCAGGCGCGCAAAGGCGGCCCAGCCGTTGTTCACTTCATACTTCCAGCTTGCGCCGGTGGTGGACGACTCGGCCGTGATGTCGTCCATGGTGTGATAACCGGCGTCGATGGCGCCGTACCAACCATTGGGTTCCGCCGATGCGGCGCC
>NZ_JAHXPB010000006.1 GCF_023147505.1 Brevundimonas sp. EYE_349
CCAAACGGCCCTTCTCGAACACACTCTTCCTTACCGAAAACCCGTTTGACGCGGGATGGAGCAGCCCGGTAGCTCGTCAGGCTCATAACCTGAAGGTCGTAGGTTCAAATCCTACTCCCGCACCCAAGATTTAACCCGCTATCCCAAAAGGATGGCGGGTTTTTTCATGCCTCAAATCCACCAGTCATGATCCCGGAATTATGCGCGCGCCAAGGCGGAAGACGCGACCGACTTAAGCGTAACGCCGGGCGCCTGTTCGAAAACCAGATCGTCGGTTCCAAAATACTTCTGCTGGTTGGTCGCACACCAGTCGGTCGTGACGATGCGCACCGGACCTGAAGGGGGCGTAAGGCTGGCGGCGTAGAGGAAGTCGCCGGTCAGGGCGTCGAGGGGCAGGGGGCGGTCCTGATTGGCGCGGGCCATGAAGGCCCCGAACTGCGTCGGCGTGGCCTCGGCCGTCATCAGGGCGCCGTTGAAGCGCACGATGGAATCGAAAATGTAGCGGGTGACCGGCCCGGCCGGGGCGGCGTTGCCCAGGGTGGTGTGGCCGATGAAGCCGGCGTGGGCTCCCGCCTCGCGCGCCATGCCGGCGGCGATCGCGCGGCCCGTGTCGCCCAGGGACATCGCGGGGCGGCCTGTCCAGAGGACCGTGCGTTCCTCGGGCGTGAGGTGGTCGGCGAGTGTTTGGGTCGTCAAGCCTGCCAGGGCCGAGGAGGCGGAATTGTCCGTCGAAACCGGATGGGAGGCGGCGATCACGGACCCGTCCGCTGTGAACGTCGCCGCGGTGTAGGCGCTGGTGAACGAACCCGTATGCACATAGGCGCTGGCGCCCAGCTGGTGCTGGAAAAGAAGGTGGTCGTGTCCCCCCACCATCAAGGCGCCCTCAGGCAACAGGGGCAGAATATCCCGATCCGCGACCACGCCCGCGTGGCTCATGACCATCACCTTGTCGGCGCCGGAAAGGCTGTCGGACAGGTTCGCCCGCGCCCAGTCGGCGGCGGCCGGGATCGAGAGTTGGTCTCGCGACGCCTTGGGATAGGTGTTCATCGAATTGGTCGCCATGCCGACGACCCGCAGCCGATGAGCGCCGAACGGCAGCGTCGCTGTTGGCAGGGCGTAACCGGCGCCGGTACGTGTGTCGGTGATGGTGGTGACGACATGGAGGCCCATGTCCCTCATCCGGGCAACGATATCGGCCAGGTCGGGCGTCAGATCATTGTCGTGGTTGCCCAGGTTCACTACGGTCGGCGCCAGGGCGGGCAGGGCGGCCAGAAAAGCCCAGTCCACTATGCCGTCCGAACGCTGGGCGACGACATTGCCATGTTCGAAGATGTCGCCGTTGATGGCGATGACATGGGGGACGGGATGCGACCGGATTTCGTGTTCAAAGGCCGCCAACAGGTAAGGCGTGCGCTCATAGGCGGAATGAAGGTCCGATACGGCCAGAACCCGGCCGACGACCGCCTGGGTTTTCAAGGCCGCCAACCCTGGTGCGAAGGCCGCTCCGGCGGCGAACTGAAGAAGTCGACGACGGGAAGGCGCGATGAGGGCCACGGTTTCTCCAGGCGATGTGCGGGAAGACGCGGAGCAAAACTCACGCACCGACTGACTTTCGCATCCAGAGCCATGACGCGCAATGCGATCCTACGATGATCCATCGGTTTGAAGACAGATTGTCACAGGGCTGTGGCCGCGTCTTCAAAGGTTCAAGAAACGCGGCGTGGTCTCCTCTGGCGGGGGAGACGGCGACGCTTTAGGTCGTCGCGCGACACGTCCTCCCCCTGTCGCCAAGGAATATTCTTCATGCTTCGCCAAGCCCTTTTGGCCGCCACCGTCAGCGGCGTCGCCCTGCTGAGCGCCGGCGCCGTTTCGGCCCAGACCGCCCCGAACAGCCAGGCCGTTCCCGCCGCCGAACCGGCGGGCGTCGACGACATCGTGGTCACGGCCCAGCGCCGCAGCGAGAACATCCGCGACGTGCCGTTCGCCGTCACCGCCCTGAGCCCGCAGACGCTGCAGGAGGTGTCGGCCGGCGGCGCCGACATCCTGTCGCTGTCGGGCCGCGTGCCCAGCCTGCAGGTCGAAAGCTCGAACGGCCGTTACGCCCCGCGCTTCTACATCCGCGGCCTGGGCAATGTGGACTTCGACTTCACCGCCTCCCAGCCGGTCTCGGTGGTGCTGGACGATGTCGTTCTGGAAAGCGTCTATCTGAAGGGCTTCCCCCTGTTCGACGTGCAGCAGCTGGAAGTGCTGCGCGGGCCGCAGGGCACGCTTTTCGGCCGCAACACCCCGGCGGGCGTGGTCAAGATCGATACGGTCAAGCCCTCGGACGAGTTCACCGGCTTCGGCTCTCTGACCTATGGCAACCTGGGCTCGACGCGCGCCGAGGCGGCCGTCACCCTGCCTGCGTCGGACACGCTTCAGGTGCGCGGCGCCATCCTGTGGAACCACCGCGACGACTGGGTGAACAACGCCTACAATCCGTCGTTCGCCAATCCCGACAAGGATGACCTGGGCGGGTTCGACGATCTGGCCGCACGCGTCCATGTCGCGTGGACGCCGACCGATCGGCTATCCACGGTTCTGACGCTGCAGGCGCGCGACTATGACGGCACGGGGACGATGAACCGGGCCAACGCCCTGACCAAGGGCTCCAACAAGCTGAACGACAACTTCGACCGCGACACCGTCTATTACGACGGCGGCCGCAACAACTTCCAGAAGCAGAAGACGACGTCCGAATCGTTGAAGGTGGCCTACGATTTCGGCCCCGCCACGCTGACCGGCATCGTCGGCTCCTATCAGGGCTGGTCGCAGGGCGACGGCGACATTGACGGCGGCGTGGCGTCGGCCCCGACGACCGCCTCCTACAAGACGCCGTTCAACTCAGAAACCGGCACCCTGTCCAGCGACCTGCTGCAGAACACCTATGAGCTGCGCCTGGCGTCGAACGGCGACGGCCGGGTCGGCTGGCAGGTGGGCGCCTTCTATTGGGACGAGCGCTTCAACCTGGTCAGCGGCACGTTCAACGGCGTGGGCGGTCTGATCCCCACCAAGATCACCGATATCGTTCAGAAGTCCGATTCCTGGTCGATCTTCGGCCAAGGCAGCTACAAGGTGACCGACGCGCTGAAGGTGACGGCGGGTCTGCGCTACACGGACGACAATCGCCACTACAACGGCCGGATCGTGGTCGGAACGCCGGTCGGCGGCCAGGGCGCCGTGTCGGTCGGGGATCAGCAGGTCAGCTGGGACGTCAGCGCGGTCTATCAGGTGAACGACGACCTGAACCTGTTCGCGCGGGTGGCCAAGGGCTATCGCGGCCCGTCGATCCAGGGCCGCAACCTGCCGGTCCTGACGACGGCCAATTCCGAGACGGTCATGTCGTACGAAACGGGTATGAAGGCGCGGATGATAGACGGCCGGGCGCGCTTCAACGCCACCGCCTATGTCTATGAAGTCAGCGACATGCAGTTCACCGCCATCGGCGGCGCGGACAACTCCAACCGCCTGATCAACGCCAAGAAGGGCGAGGGCTATGGCCTGGAACTGGACGGCGATGTCTATCTGGGTGCCGGCTTCAGCCTGGCGGCCGGCGGCGCCTGGAACCACACCGAGATCAAGGACAAGGATCTGCTGGTCGCCGTCTGCGGCTCCAACTGCACCGTCACCGATCCCATCGTCATGGTGGGAACGACCCGTCGCGCCGCCATCGACGGCAACCCCTTCCCGCAGGCGCCGGAATACACCGCCAATCTGACGCTGAACTACGTCAGGCCGCTGGGCGTCGACACCGAGCTGTTCGCCTCGACCGACTGGGTCATGCAGAAGAATTTCAACCTGTTCCTCTATGAATCGGTCGAGTTCATGCAGGATACGCATTTCGAAGGCGGACTGCGCGCGGGCTGGCGCGATCTGTCGCGCGGTATCGAAGCCGCCGCCTACGTCCGCAACCTGACGGACGAGGAGAATGTGATCGGCGCCATCGACTTCAACAACCTGACAGCCTTCGTCAACGAGCCGCGCACCTATGGCGTGCAACTGACCAAGCGGTTCTGAGGTCGAAACCAAGTTGACAGCCAACGGAAGCCGCCCTGTTCGCAGGGCGGCTTTTTCGTTGCTTGCCTCGCTACTGAAGCGCCCATTTCAGCGCAACCCCGATGGTGCGGGGACGTAGAGGCGTGACGGCCTGGGCGTCGGGCAGCCGGAAGGGATCGCTGTAGGCGAAGGTGTTGGCGCGGGTGTCGAACAGATTGTCCACGAAGACGGTGGCCACCCAGGGCGCACTCTCCACGCCCATCGACAACCGGCCGGTGGCGTAGTCGCCCATACGGTGCTGCTGTCGGCCATCGAAGGTCAGGCGGGACGCGCCGACATAGGACACGCCGCCGTCCGCGATCAGTTGCAGGCGATCCGTCATTGGGCGGCGATAGGTGAAGCCCAGGTTGGCAGAGGCCTTTGGCACGCCGGGCAAGCCTGCGCCCCGTTGGGTCGCGAACCGGCTGGCGGGATCGGTGATGCGCGGATCGGCGATCAGGGCGTTGGCGAACACCTCAAGTCCGTCTGTGGGCCGCCAGTTGGCCTCGGCCTCGAAACCGACGTCGGCGCCGTCGCCGACATTGACCACATAGGCCAGGCCGCTGGGCAGGAACTGGTCGCTCTGCACATCGCGCCAGCGGGCGGCGTAGAGGGCGGCGCGCAGCCGCGCGCGGCCATCGGCGGATCGGACCTTGGCGTTGAACTCCAGGTTCCATAGCGAGTCGGGGCGATACTGGCGCGCCGGCGAATCCCTCAGGCCGCTGAAGTCCTGACCGATGACGCCCGCGGTGTTGAAACCGCCCGCGCGCCGGCCGTGGCTGAGCTGAGCCGACAGGTTCAGCCGGTCGCTGGGTTGCCAGGCCAGGGCGATCTTGGGCGTCAGGCCGGACGACCCCCCTTGGCCATCGAAGTTTCGCACGCGCGTTCGCTGGCGCACCTGGGAGGTGGTGTCGTAGTCCAGGGTGTAATAGCGGGCGCCGGCGGTCAGGGTCAGTTTGGGCGTCAGATCCCAGGCCGCTTCGCCATAGAGGGCCGCCTCCTGCAGGGTGTCGCGGCGCTTCTCGGCGTAGAGCGCCAGCGGTTCGGGACGCAGGATCGACAGGACGGGATCGGTGCGGGTCGTGCTGGTGGAGGCCAGGGCGCCGACCAGCCAGCGCCAGCGCCCGACGTCGGGCGAGGTCAGCACCGTCTCGCCCACAACCAGATGGATGTCCTTGTTTTCGTCCAGCGCGCCGACCGAAGCCAGAGAGCCGAACCGACGGAGCGCGCTGGAGGCGTCGTACCGGCTTTTAAACCCATGTTCGACCACCGCGAGCGAGGCGTCCAGTCGGCCCCAGGTTCCGCGCCCTTCCAGCGACAGCGACGCCTGGTCGAAGCGGTTCTGATGCGGTTCGCGCACCAGATTGGCGCGACGCAATGGGCCTAATCCACGATAAACATAGTGGGTGTCCTCGGTCATGATCGACTGATGGACGACGCCCGCGCGCGCGGTCCAGCCTGGCGCCAAGGCCAGGGCGCCCGACAGGCGACCACCCCGCCGCGTGCCGTCGTTGACGCGGCGCAGGTTCAGTTCGACATCGTTGATGTAGCCGCTGAAGGTCTCGCCATAGACGGCCGCGCGGACGGCCGCGCGGTCGCCGGCCAGGGGCAGGTTGGCGACTAGGTTGTAGTCGGTGTTGGTTCCGCCGCTATGGGTATGGGATCGGGTCAGGGCGACGGCCAGGTCCTCGCGGCCGAACTCGGGGCGGCGGGTGACGATACGCACCACGCCGCCGATTGGGCCGGTGCCGTACAGCGTGCCCTGTGGGCCGCGAAGAACCTCGACCCGGTCGATGTCGATCAGCTTCAGGTCCGGGTCGGGGGCGCTGTAGGTGACGGGCGTCAGATCGAGATAGAGGCCGACCGTCGATTGGGTCAGGCCGGTGAACACCCCGTCGGAGATGCCGCGCAGCAAGATCTTGTTTCGGCCGGGGCCCAGGTTCGTCACCGTCATGCCCGAGACCAGGCTGTCTAGCCCCTGCATCCCCGTGACGCCGGACCGGCCGATCCGGTCGCCGGTGATGGCGGTCATGGCCGAGGAGGACCGCTGGATCAACTCCGGGCGGCGCGGGGCGGTCACGACCACTTCGCTGACCTGAACCGCCTCGGTCTGTGGGGCAGGTCGAGGCGCGGGCCGTACAGAGGGCGAAGGCGGCGGGGTGGCGACGCGCGGCGCCGAACTGATGATAACCGCCCCGTCCGGCCTGACCAGATAGCGGCAGCCCGATCCGGCCAGTATGCGGTCCAGCGCCGCGTCCAGGGTCATGCGGCCGCGCAGCGCAGGGCTGGTTCCAGTGCAGGCTGCGACGCCGCCCCCCAGCGACACCCGCGCCTGCAACGCCAGGTCCAGAAGGGCGCGGTCCACCGGCTGGCGCGGCACATAGAGGTTCAGGACATGCGACTGTTCAGCCCAGGCCGGGGCGGCCAGGGCGGCGGTCGCGACAAGCGCGAGGCTGGCGTTCAGTGCGGCGGCGCGTGACCGGGACAGGCCAGGGGTTCGGGGCCGCCCGGCCTCAGCCGGCCTCACGCGCATCGACGCGGACAGCGGTCGTCGAGGCGTCGATCCGAATGGGAAGGAAGTCCTGGAGTTGCTGCAACATCACGGCCTCGTCGCCAATACGCAGGGCGCCCGTGAAGCGCAGCGCCCGAGCCGATGTCGATAGCACAACAGGTTTGTCGAGATAACGCGAAAGATCGTCCGCGACTTCGCCCAGCGGGCGATCGCGATAGACCAGCACCCCCTGGCGCCAGGCGGAGGCGCGGTCGGGCGCGACCGTGGCCAGCATCGGGGTCTTCTGGGCTGTTTGGGCCAATGCCTGGCCGGCGATCAAACGAACGCGCGGCGCCTTTTGCGGCGTCACGGCCACGACGCCGCGTTCCACGGCCACGGCGAAGTTATCGCCGTGGTTCAGTACATTGAAGGCGGTGCCCAGAACCTCGACCTGATGCGCGCCGGCGGCGACCACGAACGGGTGAGCGGGGTCATGGACCACGTCGAAGGCGGCCTCGCCCTCGTCCAGCGACACCGCGCGGCGATCGCCGTCGAACCGCACGTCCAGGCGCGAATGGCGGTTCAGATAGACGTGGGAACCGTCCTCCAACGCCACCGTAAGCGGCGCGTCGGTGGTGGCGTAGGTCTGGCCGTTGGGCGCCATCCACATCCACAGGCCGACCGCCAAGGTGACGCTGGCGGCGATGCCGAGCCCCGCGCTTAGCCAGGGACGACGACGCTGCGTGCGGCGGTCGCGGGCTGGGGCGAAATCAATGACGGGGGCTGGTTGGGGCTCGACGGCCGAGGCCGTATCGGCGGCGTCCAGATCGACCCATAGCCGCTCGATCGCGTCATAGGCCAGGGCGTGGGCGGGCGCCGCCTCCAGCCAGGACTGGAAGCCAAACCAGACGTCGTCGCCGGCCGCCTCGTCGCGCAGGGCGACGAACCAGTGCAGCGCCTTTTCGTCGATGTCGGTGGTCGCCTTCATGCCATCCCAGCCTGGATGTGCGCCGGAAAACGCAATCCCTGATACTCAGACGTCACGGCGACTGCGCCGCCTCCACAGTTTCGTTCGGCGACGGGCGAAAGGGTGCTCACGGCTGCGCCTTTCGGGCCAGGACGCGCAGGGCCTCCATCATATGTTTCTCGACCGAACTGCGCGAAATGTCGAGTTGGCTGGCGATGTCGGCATAGCTGACGCCGTCGAACTTGTGCAGGCGAAAGATCGTGCGGGTTTTGGGCGGCAGCGTTTCCAGAGCCGCGACCAGCCGCGCCAGCCGCTCGCGCGACGTCACCACGGCCTCGGCGGACGGGGCGTCGTCCAGATCTTCGACCGCTCCGGTCTGGTGATTGATCTGGCGCCAGGCGCTGTCGCGCGCGGCGGCGCGCTGGCCCGAGCGCCATCGGTCCAGCATCAGGTTGGAGAGCAGGCGGAAAAGAAACGCGCGTGGATTGTCGACTGGCGTGTCCGCCGACAGGGCCGAAACCTTCAGATAGAGGTCCTGCAACAGATCATCGACATCGCCCGAGGCCCCGCTGAGCCGCGCACGGCAGAAGCGGGCCAGATCCTGTCGCTGCTCCATATAGGTGGCGACCAGAGGATGCGCGGCGGGCGCGGTCAAACAGGCGAAATCCTTTGTCGCGTCCCAGGATGGAACGTCGGTCCTCCATGCCGCGACGATTTTCCTGAGGCAAGGGCGGACCGGCGGCGTCTTTAGATCGAAGGCGTCGCTGTGCGGCGGCGAACAGGGTTTCGATGCGCGCGTATCCAGCACACGGCAGAGCGACGGCGCCGGTCCTTCGGGTCGGCTAGGCGGCGCCATGTTCGATATTTGGCGTTCCGGCTTCATCCGCCGCCCCCTGCCCAGCGTCATGGACCAGCCGCCGACCGCCGACGAGGTGACGTGGCTGCCGGATTGCGGACCCTACGCCTATGTCGCCGATCCGTTCGGCGTCACGCGCGACGGCGTGCTGACCGTCTTCGTCGAGGCGTTCGACTATCATGTGCGGCGAGGCGAGATTCATTACCGCCAGTACGACGCCGACGACCGGCTGATCGGCCAGGGCGTGGCGCTGACCGAACCCTGGCACCTGTCCTATCCGACCCTGGTCGAGGACGGCGGCGAGCTTTACATGCTGCCCGAAGGCTACAAGAGCGGTGGGCTGATCCTCTATCGCTGTGTGCGCTTCCCGGATCGGTGGGAGCCGGCGGCGCGTCTGGGCGACTTGGCCGCCATCGATGCGACGGTCGTGCGGCACGACGGCCTGTGGTGGATGTTCCACGCCCTGGCGGGGCCGGATGACCGGGCGATGCGCGAGATGCATCTGGCCTGGAGCGAGACCCTGACGGGGCCGTGGACGGCCCATGCCGCCAATCCGGTCATGAGCGGTTTCGACGTGTCGCGGCCTGGCGGCACGGCCTTCGTTCACGACGGCGCCCTGCATCTGCCGGTTCAGGACTGCGTGGCGACCTATGGGGCGGCGGTCAATCTGCTGAGGATCGAGACGCTGACGCCCGGCGCCTTTTCGGTGACGCCGGTCAGACGGTTCCAGCCTGGCGATCTGTTGGCTGGGTTCGGCGATGGGTTTCACACCCTGTCCGGTCATGGCGACGTGACCTTCATCGACGTGAAGAGCATCCGCCGATCGGCTGCCGAGCCGTGGCTGAAGGCGGGGTTCAAGGCGCGGCGCCTGCTGGGGCTGAACGGGCCGCGCGGCCGTGGTGCGACCGGGCTGGCGGTCCATCCGACGCTCTTCTCGACGTCCAACGTCGGCAAGGGCGGCTAAGATCATGCGTATCGCCGTCGTTCTGCCGCGTGGCTCGACCTACTGCCCCGACAAGGCCAATTCGATGGAGACGGTGGTCCGCACCCTGTCGGCCCACAGCCGCCTGCAGAAGGCCGTGACCCTGATCGCCGACGCGGGCGCCGTCGCCCCGTCCGATGTCCGTATGCTGACCGTGCCGGCGGGACTGGGCCGCAAGGCGCGCAATGCGGCGGTGGCCGATATTCTGCGGACCCTGTCGCCTGATATCGTGGAATATCACCAGCAGCTGAAGTCCGCATCCGAACTGGCGCGCCAGTTTCCGAAGGCGATCAACGTCCTCTATCGTCACACCCGCATAAAGCCCGCGCGCAGTCCGATTGCAGCCTGGCGCTATGGCCGTCGATTGGCGCGGTTCGACCGTCTGGTGTTTGTCAGCCAGGCGGCGGGTCAGGAGTTCGCGGCCGATTATCCGCGTCTGGCCGGGCGGGTTTCGGCGGTGTGCAATCCCATCGCCATGGACGACTGGCGGGCGGCGCCGGAGGACCGCGAGCAGCTGATCCTGTTTTCAGGCCGCGCCATGCACGACAAGGGGCTGGATCTGTTCTGCACGGCTTTGGCGGCGACGCTGGACCGGCATCCCGACTGGCGCGGCGCCCTGATGCTGGGCGACTGGGACAAGCATCAGGACTGGGCCGAACCCCATGTCCGCGCCCTGGCCCGGTTCGGCGACCGGGTGGAAATCCACAAATCCGCGTCCTTGGGCGAGGTGAAGGCGGTCACGCGCCGCGCCGCCATCGCGGTGGTCCCGTCGCGGGTGCGCGAGGCGTTGGGCCTTTCGGCGCTGGAAGCCCATGCGGCGGGCGCGGCCCTGATCTCCTCGGGGCGGGGCGGATTGCGCGAGGCCAGCGGCGAACACGCCCTCTATGTGGATGTCGAAGACGCCGCGCCTCTGGCCGCCGCAATGGAACATCTGGTTCAGAACCAGGCCGAGCGGTTGAAACTGGCCCAGGCCGGTCAGGCCCATGTGGCGCGTGTGCACTCGCCAGCGGCGCGTGCGGCCGAACTGGACGCCCTGCGTTATGCGCTGGCGGATCGGTCGGTGACCCGCCATGGCCAGGGTAAATCCTGCCGCGCGGCCTAAGGCCAAGGCGTTTGGTCGCTGACCAGCCTGCTCAGCTAGATGCGGATCAGACTGTCATAGACATGGGTCACGGCGTCGAAGGCGACGCGTGTCGGGCGATCGCCCAAAGGCGCGGGTGCGAAGTCGGCGGTGGTCAAACCCGCCGCGACGGGATCGTCTATCTTGTCGGTGTTCCACCCCAGCAGCAGGCGTCCGCCGGGACGTAGAACGGCGGCCATGGCGGTCAAGGCTTGCCGCTGCTGCTCGGGCGTGTCCACGCCATAGCCCAGGACGCCGTTGCAGACGACGGCGTCGAACGTCAGGTCCGAAAACAGTCGATCCGCCTGGCAGACGTCGCCTGTGCGGTGACGACCCGGTCGGCCCCAGCGCGCGGCGCCCGCGTCGATGTCTGTGGTCCAGACCTCGCCGCCCAGCGCCTCAAGCGCGGCATAGTCGTCCAACGTATATTCGCGACATCCGACCCACAGGATGCGCCCGCCCTTGGCGGCCAGCGCCGGGACATAGCTGTCGGCCATGACCTGACGGTCGGGCAGGGCGCGGATGCGCGTCGCCTTGGCGGACCGCCTTGCGTGGACCGCGCCTTCGCCCAGCACCAGCGTCATGAAGGCCGCGATAAAGCCCATTGCATCCCCCGTGTTCCCCAGAACGTTTCTACCGGCGGACGCCGCATCTGCCAATCGAAGTTCGTCGAGACGCCGGGGGGCAATTTGTCGCCCGGGCTTTCACCCCGGCCCGCCAACCCGTATCGAGTGCCAATGCTGCAAGACGCTCCTCCCCCCGTCGTCGCGCCCGCGGCCCTGCCCGAAATCGTCGTGACCGCGGCCCGTCTGCCCCCCGCCGCGGCGGACGCGGCCTTTTCCGTGGTCCGAATCGACCAGGCCGTATTGTCCCGTTCGGCGCGGATTGACGAGGCCCTGCGGTCGGCGCCTGCGGTGTCGCTGTTTCGCCGCACCACCAGTCTGGCGGCCAATCCGACGACCCAGGGTCTGTCGCTGAGGGCCATCGCGCCGTCGGGCGCAGGGCGGACGCTGGTGCTGCTGGATGGGGCGCCGTTGAACGATCCATTCGGGGGCTGGGTGATCTGGTCCCAGGTCGCGCCGGAAGCGCTGGACAGCCTGGATGTGGTGCGCGGCGCGGGATCGGGGCCGTACGGCGCCGGCGCCCTGACGGGGACCGTCACCCTGCGCGAACGCAGCCAGGGCGGAGTGCTGAACGTCTCGGCCGCCGAGAGGGGCGGGGTGCGCGCGGCGGGCTCGGCCTCGACACGGCTGGGATCGCTGGCGGTCACGGTCAGCGGCTTTCGCGAGGTCAGCGACGGCTATGTCCCCGTACGGGGGTCGACGGCGGGGGCGGCGGACACGCCGCTGGATCTGGACAGCCGGGCCGCCGCCGTGCGGATCGACGGCGCCGTGGGGCCGACCAATCTGTCGGTGCGCGCGGCCACCTGGGAAGAGGATCGCGGATCGGGTCTGGCGGGCACGCGCGCCAACGCCAGCGGCCACAGCCTCAGCGCCGCCGTCGCCCAGGCGTCGACCGCCGACGGATACGGCTGGCGTCTTCAGGCATGGCGGATCGACAGCGACCTGGCGAACAGTTCCGCCTCGGTGGCCGCAGACCGCTCCACGACCACGCCCGCCAACGATCAATACAAGACCCCCGCGACCGGATGGGGTTTGAACGCCGCCCTGCGTCGGCGGGCGTCGGACTTCGCCGGGGGGCGGTTGGAGTGGGAGGTGGGCGCCGATGCCCGTTTCAACGAAGGCCAAACGAACGAATTCTTCAGCAATCCGACCGGGGCCGGCTTTGCGCGCGGGCGCCGGGCGGGCGGCGAAACCTCGGTCGGCGGCGCCTATGTGGACGGGTCCTGGACGGGCGGCGACTGGCTGGTCGCAGGCGGCCTTCGTCTGGACCGGTGGGAGAATTCAAACGGATTTCGCAACGAATACACGCTGGCGACCGGCGCGGTGTTGCTGGATGAAACCGACCCGGGTCGGTCCGGCGAGGTGGTCAGCGCTCGCCTGGCCGCGCGGCGTGATCGGGGGGGCGGTTACGCCGCGCGGGCGGCGGCCTATTCCGGTTTCCGGCCCGCGACGCTGAACGAATTGCATCGGCCGTTCCGGGTCGGCAACGACATCACCGAGGCCAACGCCGGCCTGGCGCCCGAAACGCTGAAGGGGATCGAAACCGGGCTGGCGTTCAACCGCGACGGCGTGCGTTGGGGCGCGACCGTCTTCTGGAACCAGATCGACGACGCCATCGTCAATGTCACCCTGGGCGCCGGCCCTGCGACCTTCCCCCGCGCGGGCTTCGTGCCGGCGGGCGGGGTGCTGCGCCAGCGCCAGAATGCCGGGACCATCGACGCCTGGGGCGTGGAGCTGACCGGGGCGGCCGATTTGACGCCCGCCCTGTCGTTGAACGGGGCGGTGTCCTGGACCGATGCGACGGTGGACGGCGGGGCCTCGGCGCCGCAGTTGACCGGCCTGCGTCCCGCACAGGCGCCGGACTGGAGCGCGACCGCCGGCCTGGACTGGCGCCTGTCCAGCGCCCTGACCCTGGCTTTGGCGGCGCGTTATGAATCGCGCCGTTTCGACGACGATCTGAACAGCCGCACCCTGGCCGGCGCCGTCACGCTGGATGCGCGCGCGGAATGGGCGTTCGATGCGCGCACCACCCTGTGGGTGGCGGCGGACAATCTGTTCGATAAGGACGTCGAGGTTTCGCAGACCGGAAACGGCGTCGCCGCTTACGGCCCGCCGCGCACCGCCAGCATCGGTCTGCGATTGAGCTACTGATCGGGTCTGTCCGCAGGCCGGATTTGCACCGAAGGGCCGCGCGTTTTAGGCTTCAACCGAACGTGAGGCCTGATGTTGGAAGTCCGATCCCTGTCGAACGCGTGCCTGGAACGGCGCCAGAGCGCGGTATGCGACACCTGCGGCGCGCGGCCGTTCAGCGTCTGCGCCAGCCTGAACCCCGAGGACATGGCGGTTCTGGACGCCATAGCCGAACAGCTTTCTCTGCAGGCCGATGCGGTGCTGGTCCGCGAAGGCGATCCGGCGAACAGCGTGTTCAACATCACCTCCGGTTCGGTGCGGCTGTACAAGCTGCTGGCCGATGGGCGGCGTCAGATCATCGGTTTCCTGTTCGCCGGAGACTTCATCGGGCTGGCGGCGGGCGACGAGTATGGGTTTTCAGCCGAGGCGATCGAGCCGACCACCGCGTGTCGGTTTCGAAAGACCGACTATCAGGCGGCGGTTCGGTCGCGTCCCGCGCTGGAGGCGGCGCTGCTGGATCGGGCGATGAACGAACTGGCGGCGGCGCAGAAGCAGATGCTGCTTCTGGGGCGCAAGACGGCCAGGGAGCGTCTGGCCTCTTTCCTGCTGGACCTGCCGGGACGCGATCCCATGCGGCCGTCGCGCGACAACCGGGTGCGCCTGCCCATGACGCGGGCGGAAATGGCCGACTATCTGGGCCTGACCATCGAGACGGTCAGCCGCGAGCTGACCAAGCTGAAGAACGCCCAGGTCATTCAGGCCCTGTCGCTGCACGAGATCGAGGTGGAACGCCCGGATCGTCTGCAGGAACTGGCCGACGGCGAGATCTAGGCGGCGTTCCGCTTCGCTGACGCCAGTCGGACCCGGCCATCGGTCTCCAGGCCGTCGATGCGGACCGTGCGAGGGCAGAGGGCCATCGGCGAGGCGCGATGGCTGATCAGGATCAGGCCCTGGCCGCGCTCGGCCAGCCGGGCCTGAAGCGCCGTCAGGACATGGGCTTCGGTCGCGGCGTCCAGCCCCTCTGTCGGTTCGTCCAGCACCAGCCAGGCGGCGTCGCGCAGATAGGCGCGCGCCAGGTTCAGCCGGCGACGTTCGCCGCCCGACAGTCGCTCACCGTTCGATCCGATGGGCGCGTCAAGGCCCAGGGGCTCGTCGCGGATGCGCTGGCCGAGGCCCGCGTCGTCCAGGGCTCGCCACATCGCCGCCTCTTCGGCCGACCCGGCCAAGGTCAGGTTCTCACGCACCGATCCGTCCAACAGCCGCACGTCCTGAGCCGCATAGGCGAACAGGGCGCGGCGATCACGAGGCGCGATCTCGGCGACGTCGACGCCGCCGATACCCAACTCGCCGCTCAGCGCAGGGCGCAGGCCGATCAGCCGCTCGATCAGGGTGGTCTTGCCGACGCCGGACGGGCCCGTCAGGCCCAGCCGTTGCGGCGGCGAAAGCGGATCGCCCGCGCCCATCAGGAAGATGGCGTCGCCCTGCGGCGCGCGGGTCCGACTCTGATCCTCAGCGGGCAAGAGCGCATCCAGCCGCGACAGAGCCTGGCCGGCGGCGCCGTTCTGATGCAGGGCGGCGACCAGGCCGCCGGCAGCCTCGATCCCCATGATGGCGGCCAGCGCGGCCAGGGCCGTCAGCGGCAGGGCGGCCCCCGCGCTGGCCGGCAGGACTAGAGCGACGGCGAGGGCGACCGTCACGGCCTGCCACGCCGCCATCCAGCCGGCGGCCTGGGTCAAGGCGACCTGGGCCTGGTCATGATCGGCCGCCGCCGTCGCCGCCTGCTCGGCGGCCCAGCCTTCCAGCCCATAGGCTTTCAACTCGGGCGTGACGGCCTCCAGCGCGGCCAGGCGGTCCTTCAGCACGCCCACCGCGACCTGGACCGCGCGCCCCGCCGGCTCGGCTAAACGGCGCGCGATCACGACGCCGCCGATGCAGGCGACGGCCATGGCTGCGAACAGGGCCAGGCCCGCCCAGGGCGTCGCCAGGCTGGCCAGAACGATGGCGGCGGCGGCCCCGGCGCCCAGGCTGACGGGGACGGAGCGGCGCACGAACAGGGTCTGCACCGCATCCACGTCCTGAACCAGGCGGGCAGACATCTCGCCGGACGACAGGCTCAGCGCCGCTTCGGGCGGACCCTCGGCGATGGCGTGAAACAGTTGCGGCCGCAGTCGGGCCAGGGCCTTCAGCGCCGCCTCGTGACCCGCCACCCGTTCGACATATCGCCCCCCGGTGCGCAGGATAGCCAACAGGCGGATGATGGCGCTGGGCATCATATAGTTGAAGCTCTGGGCCGCCGCCGCGCCCGCCGCCCCGGCGAAGGCGGCTCCGGTGATGAACCAGCCCGACAGGCCCAACAGGCAGACCGCCGAGACCGTAACCACCGCCCCGGCGGCGGCGGCCAGCCGCAGGCGTGCGCGCTGTTCCTGCGTCTGGGCCGCAATCAGCCGCCCGATCTGCGTCCGCCGGCTCACAGCCGCACCACGCGGTCGGCCAGGGCCGCGACGGCGGCCGAATGGGTGGCGATCAGGGTGGTGCGACCGCGCGCGGCCTTGGCGATGACGGCGATCATGGCCTGTTCGGAGGCGGGGTCCAGATTGGCGGTCGGCTCGTCAAGCAGGAGAATGGGCGCGCGTTTCAAAAGCGCGCGGGCCAGACCCAGACGACGACGTTCGCCGCCCGACAGGCCGCCGCCGCGCTCGTCGATGCGGCGGGCCAGATCGCCCGACAGGCCGGCGGTGCGCGCCGCCATCGCCACCCGGCCGGGGCAGCTGGCGGGATCGGCCAGGGCGATGTTGTGGGCCAGGTCGCCCGGCACGACGACGGGCTGCTGGCTGGCCCAGGCGATGCGGCCGGCGACGTCGCCGTCCACGCTCAGCCGGGCCGCGCCGATCTCGACCTCCCCGTTGGTCAGGGGCGACAGGCCCAGCAGCAGATGCAGGATGCTGGATTTGCCCGCACCGCTGGCCCCCATCAGCGCCACGATCTGGCCCGGCGCGACGTCCAGGTCAAAGTCGCGAACGACAGGCGCGCGGCCGTCGTAGGCGATGGCGACGTCCCGGAACCGGATGGCCGGGGCCAGGTCGCCCAGCGCGGCGTGCGAACGCTGGACCGACGGCGGCGTGACCAGCGAGGGAGCGGCGGCCTCGGCGGCCCGGCGGTCGTGATAGGCGGCGGCCAGGCGGCGCAGCGGCTGATAGACCTCGGGCGCGAGGGCCAGCACGAAGAAGGCGCGCGGCAGGTCTAGCGCTTCCGGCACGGGGAAGGGCAGAAGCCGCAGCAGGTTGAACCCGCAATAGACGGCGATCAGGGCCACAGACAGGGCCGAAAAGAACTCCAGCACGCCGGACGACAGGAAGGCGATGCGCATGACGCGCGCGGTGCGGCGCTCCAACTCGTCCGACGCTTGGGCGATCCGGTCGACGGTCGACGCTGTGGCGTCGAAGGCCAGGATGGCGGGCAGGGTGCGGATGCGGTCGACGAACAGGCCCGACAGCCGCTCCAGCGCCTGGAACTGGCGTCGACTTTCGCCCGCCGCCGCCGTGCCAGCCAGAGCCATGCCGACGATGAAGGGGAACAGTGTGAACAGCAGCACGCCCGCGGCGACGGGGCTGGCGACGGCCGCCGCCGCGATCAACAGCAGGGGCGACAGGCCGGCCGCCAGGCGTAACGGCGTGAACCGGGCGAAATAGCCGTCCAGCGCGCCGACGCCCTCGACCAAGGCCGTCAGGCGGTCGTTGGACCGCACGCCTCGTCCGAACAGATCCGCCAGCAACCGACCGCGCACCTGGGTCTTGACCGCCCGACCGAGCCGCGCGCCGACGACGACGGCGACCTGGCCGATCAGGGCGCGCGCCACCAGGCTGAGGACGGCCAGCGCCAGCCAGGGCGCGGCGGCGGCCGGGCCGGCCTCGAAGTTTGAGATAGTCAGGGCCAGGCCGGCGGCGAAGCCGACGGCGGGCGCGACATCCGCCACGGTCAACACCCCGGCCAGCATCGCCAGTCTGCGCCAGGGCCGACCGGCGGCCTTCAGCCAGGCGGCAGGCGCGACGGCGTCGGGCGACAGGGTGGTCATCGGCGAACTCCAGCACGTCCCGGCGCGCGGCGCCTCTGGACAAAACGCCGTTGGGCGGAATGTCCAAGGACGAACCGTCCAATAGGTCGGCCGTCGCGGGGGCGCTTTGATCGAGATCAAGGCGACCAGCCGGGCGTGCTTCTAGGGCCATCCAAACGCCGGCGACCGGACTGGCGTGACGGAGCAAAGCCATGATCGACCTCGCGGTCGTCGACCTGTCCCGGCTGCAGTTTGCGCTGACGGCCCTTTATCACTTCCTTTTCGTGCCCCTGACGCTGGGGCTGTCGTTCATGCTGGTCATCATGGAGTCGATCTATGTGATGACTCGCCGGCCCATCTGGCGGACCATCACCCGTTTTTGGGGCGTGCTGTTCGGCATCAACTTCGTGCTGGGCGTCGCGACCGGCATCACCATGGAGTTCCAGTTCGGCATGAACTGGAGCTATTACAGCCACTATGTCGGCGACATCTTCGGCGCGCCTCTGGCCATCGAAGGGCTCATGGCCTTCTTCCTGGAGGCGACGTTCGTCGGATTGATGTTCTTCGGCTGGGACAAGCTGAAACCGCACGCGCACCTGTTCGTCACCTTCATGGTCGCGCTGGGCACCAACCTGTCGGCCCTGTGGATCCTGATCGCCAACGGCTGGATGCAGAACCCGGTCGGCGCCGCTTTCAATCCCGACACCATGCGGATGGAGGTCACGGACTTCATGGCCGTGTTGTTCAACCCGGTGGCCCAGGCCAAGTTCGTTCACACCGTCAGCGCCGGTTATGTCTGCGCCTCGGTCTTCGTGCTGGGCGTGTCGGCCTTCTATCTGTTGCGCGGTAAGCACGTCGGTTTCGCCAAGCGGTCGATGACGGTGGCTTCGGCCTTCGGTCTGGCGGCGTCGCTGTCGGTCGTCGTGCTGGGCGACCAGTCCGGCTATGCCCTGACCGATAACCAGAAGATGAAGTTGGCCGCGCTGGAGGCCATGTGGCACACCGAGCCGGCGCCGGCGGGTCTGACCCTGATCGGCATTCCCTCGATGAAGGACCGCGAGACCCACTTCGGCGTCCACGTGCCGTGGGTCATGGGCTTGATCGCCACCCGCACGATCGACAAGCCGGTCGAAGGCATTTTCGAACTGGTCGCCACGGCCGAGGACCGCATCGAATCCGGCGTCGTCGCCTATGATGCGCTGGAGAAGGTCAAGGCTGACCCGGCCGATCCCGTCGCGCGCGGCGTGTTCGAGACCCATCGCCGCGACCTGGGCTACGGCCTGCTGCTGAAACGCCATGTCGCCGATCCGCGCATGGCCTCGCCCGAACTGATCAAGCAGGCGGCGTGGGAGACGGTGCCGAACGTGCCGGCCCTGTTCTGGAGCTTCCGCATCATGGCCGGCGTCGGAATGTTCATGATCGCCTTGTTCGGGACGGCCTTCGTGCTGTGCACCCTGCGCAAGCATCACACGAAGTGGTTCCTGCGCCTGGCCGTCCTGGCCATTCCCCTGCCGTGGATCGCCATCGAATTCGGGTGGATTCTGGCCGAGTTCGGTCGCCAGCCCTGGGCGGTGGAAGGCGTGCTGCCCACCTTCCTCGGCGCCTCGTCGCTAACCGTGCCGCAGCTGTGGGCCACCATCGTCGGCTTCATCCTGCTGTATGGCGCGCTGGCGGTGGTCGAGGTGCGGCTGATGCTGTTCGCCATCAAGAAGGGGCCGTTCCACGAACAGGAGACGTTCGGCGAGCCCAGCCCCGAAGCGCCGGCCGAGCGCGTTCCCGCGCCCGCCGTGGCCTGACCCAAGACCTTAGGACATCCGACAATGGATCTTCCCCTCGACTTCGCCACGCTCCGCCTGATCTGGTGGGGACTGCTGGGCGTTCTTCTGATCGCCTTCGCCCTGACCGACGGCTTCGACCTGGGCGTCGGCGCCCTTCTGCCCTTCGTCGCCAAGACCGACGAGGAGCGGCGCATGGTGATCAACACCGTCGGCGCCACCTGGGAAGGCAACCAGGTGTGGTTCATCCTGGGCGGCGGCGCCATCTTCGCCGCCTGGCCCTTCGTCTATGCGGTCAGCTTCTCTGGCTTCTACCTGGCCATGTTCCTGGTGCTGTCCGCGCTGATCCTGCGGCCGGTGTCGTTCAAGTACCGGTCCAAGCGGACATCGCCGCAATGGCGGTCGTTCTGGGACTGGTGCCTGTTCATCGGCGGCTTCGTTCCGGCCCTGGTGTTCGGGGTCGCGGTGGGCAACGTCCTCTTGGGCGCGCCCTTCCACTTGGATGGCGATCTCCGGTCCTTCTACGACGGCAGCCTGCTGGGCCTCTTCACGCCCTTCAGCCTGATCGCCGGCCTGTTGTCGGCGGCCATGCTGGTGCTGCACGGCGCGGCCTGGCTGTCGGTCAAGGCCGAGCAGGGGCCGGTGCTGGACCGCGCCCGCACCTTCGGAACCGTCGCCGGCATCCTGGCCCTGGTGTTGTTCGCGGCGGGCGGTTTGTATGTCGCCTTCGGCGGTATGGGCTACCGGATCACTGGCGCACTGGACATCAACGGCTTCTCCAACCCGCTGCGCACGACCGTCGAGGCCGCGCCCGGCGCATGGCTGGACAATTACGGCCGCTATCCGTGGATGCTGATCGCGCCGGCCCTGGGCTTCCTGGGCGCCGTGATGGGCCTGATCGGGATGTGGCGTCGATCGGCCGGTATGGCGTTCGGCGGATCGTCACTGTCGGCGGTCGGCATCATCTCCACCGTCGGCCTGTCGATGTTCCCGTTCATCCTGCCCAGTTCGGTCAATCCGCAGTCCAGCCTGACGGTGTGGAACGCCTCGTCCAGCCACCTGACCCTGTTCATCATGCTGATCGTGACGGTGATCTTCCTGCCGTTGATCCTGATCTACACGACCTGGGTCTATCGCGTGCTGTGGGGCCGGACCTCGACCGCCGCCCTGAAGACCAACCCGGACCTGTACTGAGCCTTAGGAGCGCACGACCATGTGGTTTTTTTCCTGGATCCTGGGGCTTGGCCTGGCGGTCGGCTTCGGCGTGCTGAACGGCCTGTGGCACGAGTTCCACCTTTTCGACGAAGGCGACGCCGGTCTGTCCACGCCTGATGCATCGAAAGAGGGCGATGTTCCTCTCTAGTCCCGCCGTCGCATCGCCGGTCGCGTCGACCGCCGATCTGATCGCGCGCTACGACGCCAATGCGCCGCGCTACACCTCCTATCCGACGGCGGCGCAGTTCACGCCCGCCGTCGGGGCCGAGCAATGGGGCGGCTGGCTGACGCGCGCGCCGCTGGACCAAGCGGTGTCGCTTTACCTGCACATCCCGTTCTGCAAGCGGCTGTGCTGGTATTGCGGGTGCAACACTCGGGCGGTGAACCGCGAAAGCGTCATCGCCAGCTATGTCGACCTGCTGCTGCGCGAAGCCGATCTGGTGCTGGAGCGGATCGGGCGGCCCGTTAGGGTGGGCTCGATCCATCTCGGCGGGGGCACGCCCAATATGCTGGCGCCCGCTGACCTGGAGCGGCTGTTCTCCGGTCTGGCCGCCCGGTTCGATCTGGGCGACTGTTTCGAGATCGCCGCCGAACTGGACCCCGAAGTGCTGACGCCGGAATGGGTCGAGGCGGCGGGGCGGATCGGCCTGACCCGCGCCAGTCTGGGGGTGCAGGACCTGTCGCCGGATGTGCAGGCGGCGGTCAACCGGCCCGAACGGTTCGAGACCATCCGCTGGGCGGCCCAGGCCTTGCGCGCTCAGGGCCTCGTTTCGCTGAACCTGGACCTGATGTACGGCCTGCCGCGCCAGACGGCGGAACACGTCGTGACAACCCTGGGGGTGGTCACGACCCTGCGGCCAGAGCGGATCGCCCTGTTCGGCTATGCCCATGTGCCGTGGATGAAGCCGCATCAGAAGCTGATCAAGGACGCCGAGCTGCCCGACGCGCCCTTGCGTTTCCTGCAGAGCCAGGCGGCCGCGCGCTATCTGGCCGGCAAGGGCTGGACGCCGATCGGCCTGGATCATTTCGCCCTGCCGCACGACGGGCTGGCGGCGGCGCAACGCAGCGGCCAGCTGCGTCGCAACTTCCAGGGCTACACCACCGACCAGGCGCCCGTTCTGATCGGACTGGGCGTCTCGTCGATCAGCCGCACGCCGGACGGCTATGTCCAGAACCTGTCGCTGGAGCGGGAGTGGCGGGCCGCCGTCTCCGCAGGCCGTCTTGCGGCGGCGCGGGGCGTGGCGCTGAGCGCGCAGGACGTGTTCGTGGGCGCGATTATCGAGCGGTTGATGTGCGACTTCGCTGTCGATGTAGCCGAGGTCGCCGCGCGCCATGACCGCCCCGTCGCAAGCGTCGCGGGCGCCTGGACCATCCTGGAACGGTTCGCCGAGGACGAGCTGATCGAGATCGACGGCCAGCGATTGAGTGTCACGGCGCTTGGCCGTCCGTTCGTTCGCGCCGTGTGCGCCGCCTTCGACCCGGCCGCCGTCGCGATCGCCAACCGTCATGCGCGGGTGGTCTGACGCTCGGATCGGAGCGGGTGGGGCGCGCTTTCGGCGCGCATCGTGCGCGCGGCTGGGGATTTCGTCGTAATCAGAGGCAAAAACCGCCTTTCGCGCTGGTCCGGGTGGTCGCAGGCGCGCTAATCGCTTGGCAGGCCATTCATAGGCCCACACCCCGAACGACGAGCCAGTCATGTCCGAAGAATTCTACCGCATGAAGCGGTTGCCGCCCTATGTCATCGCCGAGACCAATGCGATGCGAGCGGCCGCACGCGCAGCGGGCGAGGATGTGATCGACCTGGGCATGGGCAACCCGGATCTGCCGCCGCCTCAGCACGTCATCGACAAGCTGATCGAAGTCGCCAGGAAGCCCGACGCCCACGGCTATTCGCAGTCCAAGGGCATTCCCGGTCTGCGTCGCGCCCAGGCCAACTATTACGGCCGCCGCTTCGGAGTCGACGTCGACCCCGAGAGCGAGGTCATCGTCACCATGGGCTCCAAGGAAGGTCTGGCCAGCCTGGCCACCGCCATCACCGAGCCGGGCGACGTGATCCTGGCGCCCAATCCGTCCTATCCGATCCACACCTTCGGCTTCATCATCGCCGGAGCCGCGATCCGCAGCGTGCCGACGACGCCGGACGAGAAATATTTCGAGGCGCTGGAGCGGGCCATGGCCTTCACCGTGCCCCGGCCCAAGATCCTGGTGATGAACTACCCGTCGAACCCGACGGCCGAGACGGTCGATCTGGCCTTCTATGAGCGGGTCGTGGACTTCGCCAAGGCCAACGACCTGTGGATCATCAGCGACCTGGCCTATTCGGAGCTGTATTACGACGGCAAGCCGACGGTCTCGATCCTGCAGGTCCCGGGCGCCAAGGACGTGGCGATCGAGTTCACCTCCCTGTCCAAGACCTACAGCATGGCGGGCTGGCGCATCGGCTTCGCGGTCGGCAACAAGAAGCTGATCGCGGCCATGTCGCGGGTGAAGTCGTATCTGGACTATGGCGCCTTCACGCCCATCCAGGCGGCGGCCTGCGCGGCGCTGAACGGGCCGCAGGACATCGTCGAGCAGAACCGCCAGCTTTATCACCGCCGTCGCGACGTGTTGATCGACAGTTTCGGCCGTGCGGGCTGGGACATTCCCAAGCCCGCCGCCTCCATGTTCGCCTGGGCGCCGCTGCCGCCGGCGCTGAAGCATCTGGGCAGCCTGGAGTTTTCCAAGCAACTGCTGACCCACGCCAAGGTCGCGGTGGCGGCGGGCGTCGGCTATGGCGAGAATGGCGAGGGCTTCGTGCGCATCGCCATGGTCGAGAACGAGCAGCGCATCCGGCAGGCGGCGCGCAACGTGAAGGCCTATCTGAAATCGCAGGGCGTCAATGTGCCGCCCAGCCGGGAAGACTGATCAACCATGCCCTCAGGACTGATCGCGCTGCTGG
Organism: Brevundimonas sp. EYE_349; assembly: GCF_023147505.1. Classification (GTDB taxonomy): domain Bacteria; phylum Pseudomonadota; class Alphaproteobacteria; order Caulobacterales; family Caulobacteraceae; genus Brevundimonas. The sequence continues at coordinate 23,223 of NZ_JAHXPB010000006.1, forward strand.
ACGATGTCGCCGGCATCGCCAAACTGGCCGCCGCCTCGCTGGACGATGTCGGTGCGGCCGCCGGCAAGGCCTCGACCAAGGCGGCGGGGGTGGTGGTGGACGATGCGGCGGTGACGCCGCGCTATGTCACCGGCCTGTCGCCCAGCCGCGAACTGCCGATCATCGGCAAGATCGCCCTGGGGTCGTTCCGCAACAAGCTGATCCTCATCCTGCCGGCGGCCCTGCTGCTCAGCGCCTTCGCGCCCTGGGCCATCACGCCCATCCTGATGTGCGGCGGAACCTACCTGTGTTTCGAGGGCGCCGAGAAGTTGCTGGAGGCCATGGGGCATGGCGGCCATGACGAGGCGGCGGTCCAGACGGGCGACGCCGCCGCGCTGGAGAAGACCACCGTCTCGGGCGCGGTGCGGACCGATCTGATCCTGTCGGCCGAGATAATGGCCATCGCCTTGGCCGACGTGGCCGCCCAGCCGATCCTGACCCAGGCGGCCGTGCTGGTGGTGGTCGGGGTGGCCATGACCATCGTCGTCTATGGCGCGGTCGGCCTGATCGTGAAGATGGATGACATCGGCCTGGTCCTGGCGCGCCGCGACAACGGCGGGGTGCGCGGCCTGGGCCGAGGTCTGGTCAAGGGGATGCCGGTGGTGATGAGCGCCCTGTCCGTGATCGGCACGGCGGCCATGCTTTGGGTCGGCGGCGGCATCCTGGTCCACGGTTCCCATACGCTGGGCCTGCACTGGCCCGCCGCGCCGCTGGAACATCTGTCGCACGCGGTCGCGGCGGCGACAGGACCGCTGGGGCCGGTGACGGGGTGGCTGACGACGGCTGTCGCGTCGTCGGTGGTCGGTCTGATCGTCGGCGGTCTGGTCGTGCTGATCGTCCATCAGATCGCTCGCCTGCGCGGCAAGGAATCGCATTAGGGCCGAGCCTGTCCCTCGGCGCCTGTCATGCAGATGCAATCCGCAGCCGTTAGAGGCCGCCTGCCTGTCTTTGGAGTGTCCTGCCATGTCGTCGATCAAGCCCTGGGCCCGGTCCCTGTCGCGCAAGGCCGCCCTGGCCGTGCTGGCCGCTCTGTCGATGACGGGCGTCGCCAACGCACAGGTCGCCGCGCCTAATCGCCCCGCGCCCCAGGCGTCAGCGGCGGCCCTGACGCCGCCCAAGCTGATCGTGACCATCGTAGTCGATCAGTTCAGCGCCAATCTGTTCAACCAGTACCGCAGCCGCTACGCGGGCGGTCTGCGCCGCATGGCCGATCAGGGTCTGGTGTCCACCAACGGCTATCAGACCCACGGCCTGACCGAGACCTGCCCCGGCCACTCGACCGTTCTGACGGGGATGCATCCGACCGAGACGGGCATCCCGGCCAACGACTGGATCGACACGAAGACAGGCAAGGAAATTTATTGCCTGGCCGCGCCGCAGAACCATCTGGCGCATGGGCGTGACGACACCGACAACGGCCCGGTTGGGCCTGACCAACTGGGCGTCACCACCGTCGGCGACTGGCTGAAGGCCGTCAGCCCGGACAGCAAGGTCATGGCCGTGTCGGGCAAGGATCGCGGCGCCATCAATCTGGCGGGGCATCAGGGCCAGGCCTTCTGGTTCACCGACGGGTTTGGCCTGACCACCTATGTCGAGCCGGGCCAGACGGCCGAGGCGAAGCTGGCGCCGGTGGCGGCCTTCAACACCGGCTTCAAGGCCTGGATGGCGGCGAACCCGGTGACCTGGGACTATCAGCGCGAAGAATGCCGTGCGCTGGCGGGCGACTGGACCATTCGCGGCCAGACCTTCCATTCGGTCCTGCCGCCTGCGGGTCTGAAGTTCGACACCTCGCCCCTGCTGGACGAACAGACGCTGAAGGCGGCTGAATATCTGCTGGACAGCCAGCGTCTGGGGCAGGGGGGCACGACCGACATGCTGGGCGTCAGCCTGTCCGCCACCGACCGCATCGGCCATATGTACGGCACCCAAGGGCCGGAGATGTGCGAACAGATGTATCGTCTGGATGCGGCGCTGGGCGCCTTCCTCGACAAGCTGTCTCAGGTTCCGGGCGGCGCGCTGGTGGTCCTGACGGCGGATCACGGCGGGTCGGACTTTGTCGAACGCCTGCATCAGCACGGCTATCCCCAGGCGCACCGCGTCGATCTGGCGCCGATCGCGGCGATCAACGACAGCCTGCGCCAGCGCTTCAACCTGGCCGACAATCCGTTGCAGATGGGCGGCAGCGGCCTGATGGTGGCGGACAAGCAACTGCGTTCCTTGCCCGACCCGCTGCGGACCCGGGTGGCCGAGGCCGCTGTCGAGATGCTGCGCGCCGTGCCGGACGTCGCCTTCGTGGAGACGCGCGACCGTCTGCTGGCCGATCCGCTGCCTGACAGCCGCCAGCCCGAGATGATGACGGTGCGCGAACGGATGCGCCTGTCGACCCTGGCTGAGCGTTCGCCCGACATCATGATCGCCTTCGCGCAGGTGGCGAACCTGGGGGGGCGCGTCGGCGGCACCCTGGCCGGACACGGCACCCCGTGGGAATATGACCGCCGCGTGCCGATCATCTTCTGGTGGCCGGGCGCGCATGGCGAGGAGCGGTTCGTGCCGATCCGCACCATCGACATCGCCCCGACCCTGGCCCACGTCATGGGCGTGCCCGCGCCCAAGGTCGAAGGGCGTTGTATGGATCTGAACGGGTTCGCCGTTTCGGACTGCCCGGCGACGGATACGACCCCGGCCCGATAAACTCCTGTTTCGGGGTCATAAACTCATGTTTCCCGGCGGGCTGGCGGCCTTACTCTAAGGAAGTTTCAAAGGCAAAAGGGGCGAAATCGCCCATGTCGTCCGCAAGGGTGACATTCGAGAGCTGACAGGAAACATCCATGAACAGAGCCCGCCGCGCCCGCATCGTCGCGACCCTGGGGCCCGCGAGCCGCGCGCCCAGCACCGTCAAGGCGCTGGCCCAAGCCGGGGTGGACGTGTTCCGCCTGAACTTCAGCCACGGTTCGCACGAGGATCACGCCGCCGCCCTCAAGGCGGTGCGCGGCGCAGAGATGGCGTTGCAGCGTCCGTTGGGCGTGCTTGCCGACCTGCAGGGGCCCAAGCTGCGGCTGGGGCGGTTCAAGGACGTCGAGATCGCGGTCAAGGCAGGCCACACGATGCGTTTCGACCTGGACCCGACGCCGGGCGACGAAACGCGGGTGCAGATGCCGCATCCCGAAATCTTCAAGGCCCTGCGACCCGGGATGCTGCTGCTGCTGGACGACGGCCGGGTGCGCCTGCGCGTCGGCGAACGCACCGACGACTGGGCCGACGTGACGGTCGAGAGCGGCTCCAAACTGTCGGACCGCAAGGGCGTGGCCGTGCCGGAGGCGGTGATCCCGGTGTCGGCTCTGACGCCCAAGGACCGCGAAGACCTGGCCTTCGCGCTGCGGATGGGCGTGGATTGGGTGGCTCTGAGCTTCGTGCAGAAACCCGAGGACATGGCCGAGCTGAAGCGGATCGTGAACGGTCAGGCGGCGTGCCTGGCCAAGATCGAGAAGCCGGCGGCTCTGGCTGATCTGGAGGCCATCCTCGACTATTGCGACGGGGTCATGGTCGCGCGCGGCGACCTGGGGGTCGAACTGGACCCCGAGGACGTGCCGGTGGCGCAGAAACAGATCGTGCGCGCGGCCCGCAATCGCGGCGTGCCGGTGATCGTTGCGACCCAGATGCTGGAATCCATGACCAGCGCGCCCGCCCCGACCCGCGCCGAGGCCACCGACGTGGCCAACGCCGTGTATGAAGGCGCCGACGCCCTAATGCTGTCGGCCGAAACGGCGTCGGGCGACTATCCGCTGGAATCCGTGGGCATCATGAGCCGGATCATCGAACGGGTCGAACGCGATCCGATGTGGCCCAGCCTGATGGGCGCGGAACACGCCGGCATGGACGAACATGACGTGGACGCCCTCGTCGGCGCCGCGCGCATGGCCGCCAATGCGCCCTCGACAGGCTGTCTGGTGGTGTTCACGACGCTGGGCGGCACCGCCAGACGGATGGCGCGCGAGCGGCCGTTGAAGCCCATCCTGGTGCTGACGCCCAATCCGAATACCGCGCGCCGGCTGGCCCTGGTCTGGGGACTGGAGCCGCGCCTGGGCGAGCAACCGGATTCGCTGGAGGCGGTCACGGACGATGCGGTGAACAGCGCCGTGCGATATGGTTTAGCCGATCCGGGCCAGCGCATCCTGATCCTGGCCGGAACGCCGTTCGGGGCGCCAGGCGCGGCCAATCTGCTGCGACTGGCCCATGCGCCGGCGGCGACGTCGAAGGGCCGCAAGCGGAGCTAAAGCGCGATCTCGCGCCGTTCCGTCGCGCTGCGCAGGCCCGCGTCGATGATCCGCATCGTCGTCAGGGCCTGATCGGCGGGGACGGGCGGCAGGCCCTGCCGCTGATCGCGTCCCGCATTGCGGCGTAGAAGGCTGGATAGTCGCCACGCTCTGGGCTCGGGGTCGAGTGCACCGGGCAACCGTCGATCACCTGAGTCAGAACGCCCGGCGAGGGGTCGACGCCCCAGTCGGCGCCGCCGGGACGCATCCCCGCCTTGGACTGCCCCTCCTGAGCGTCCAGCCCGTGTTTGACGAAGCTGCCGCCGTCACCATGCACGACGTAGCGCAGGCCGGATTCGGCGGCGAGATGCCCCATGTTCAGGATCACTCGCAGCCGGTCGTAGCGCAGCAGGACGTGGGCGTAGTCGATGCCCGTGGCGCCTCGACGCTGGGGCTGAAGGTCGGCATAGACGCCTAGCGGCGGCCCGAACAACTGCACGGCCTGGTCAATCAGGTGAGGGCCGAGGTCGGCCCAGACCCCGCCGTCGCGCTGGTCCTTCCAGCGGTCGGTGACGATCGGGCGAAAACGGTCGTAATGGCTTTCGAACACGGCGACCTCGCCCAACTCGCCCTCGTCGATCAGGCGGCGCAGGGTCAGGAAGTCGGCGTCCCAGCGGCGGTTTTGGAACACGCTGAACACGCCCGGCGCTGTCTTCGCCACGGCGGCGACGGATTCGGCGTCGGCCAGGGTCGCAGCGAAGGGCTTGTCGACCACGACCGACTTGCCGGCCTCCAGCGCCGCAATGGCCTGTTCGGCGTGCAGGGCGTCGGGCGTGGCGACGACGATCAGGCCGATGTCATCGCGCGCCAACGCCGAGCCTAGACTAGGCAAGACCTCGACCTCGGGCAGGTCCGCGTGCACGGCCTCGGGCCGGGACGAGACGACGGCGCGCAGGTTCAGGCCTGGCGTGGCCGCGATCAGGGGCGCATGGAAGGTCTGGCCCGCCAGGCCGTAGCCTATGACAGCGACGCCGATCGGATCGTATAAGGTCATGCCCCGATCAATAGCGGTCCGGGCGCGGGCCATCCAGCACATAGGGCACCACCCCGCGCTCGTTCTCCGGCACGTGAAGGGCGCGGTCGATGGGCGGGAAGGCGCGCTGGGTGCAGTCGGTGCGCTCGCAGATGCGGCAACTGACGCCGATGCGGGTGGCCGGACCGTTCAGGTCCAGGCCGGCCGCATAGACCAGGGCCGAGGCGTGCTCGACCTCGCACCCCAGCGACAAGGCGTAGCGGCGGTCGTTGGCCAGGTATGAGCCGCTGGGTTTGGACACGCTGCGGGCGATGGAGATGTAGCGCGACCCGTCCGGCATCTCGGCCAACTGCACCCCGATCCGATCAGGCGCCGCAAAGGCTTCATGCACGTTCCACAGCGGGCAGGCGCCGCCGAAACGGGCGAACTGGAACCGTGTCGCGCTGTGGCGCTTGGTGATGTTTCCAGCCATGTCCACGCGGGCGAAATAGAAGGGCACGCCGCGCCAGCCCGGTTTCTGCAGGGTCGACAGCCGGTGGCAGACCTGTTCGAAACTGACCTGGAAACGGGTCAGTAGCCGGTCGATGTCGTGCTTTTCTTCCCGCGCCGCCTCCAGGAAGGCGCGATAGGGCAAGAGCAGCGCGCCCGCCGCATAGTTGGCAAGGCCGACGCGAGCCACCGCGCGCGCGGCGTCGGTGCGGAAGGCGGCCTGATCCAGTTCCGCCTCGATCAGGTCGCGGAAGGACAGCAGGGACAGCTGGTGCGCCAGTTGGAACGACCGGCTGGCCCCCGGCTGCCAGGCGTCCAGCGTCAGGACACGGCTGGTCGGATCATAGCGGCGCAGCGCCTCCTGCCCGGCGGCGTAGACGACCCGCACGCCGTGGGTCTGAGCCAGGGCCGTTTCCAGCGCCCGCTCGACCTGACCCGCCTGCGGCAGGGTCGCCGCCAGCGCCTCGGCCGCCGTGTCCAGCGCATCGATATAGTTGTCGCGATAGTGGAAGAAGTCGCGCACCTCCTCATAGGGCAACAGGGCGACGCTGGCGCCGTATTCGTCGCGGCCCAGGGTGTCGTCCAGCGCCTTCACCCGCTCGTCCAGACGGCGGAAGGTCTGGTGCAGCGCCAGGAACTGGCGCGCCAGTCTCGGCAGGTTGGCGACCGCCTGTTTCAGCTCTGCGGCGGTGGGCGGCTCGGCGCCGCCGGTCGTCGGCCCGGCGATGTCGGTCGTGGCTTCGCGCAGGTCGGCCAGCAGTCGCGCGTCGCCCTCCAGATCGAACAGGCTGGCGTCCACATGGAAGGCGCGGGTCAGGGCGATCAGCACCCGGGCGGTGGCCGGCCGCTGGTTCGTCTCGATCTGCGACAAATAGGAGGGCGACAGGCCCAGACGTTCGGCGCACGCCTCAAGCGTCCAGCCGCGCGCCTCGCGCAGCTTGCGAAGTTTTGCGCCGAGAAAAAGCTTCTCAGCCATTTGCAGTTTTGCAAATCATAAGAAAATCCTTTGCAAGTCGGCGCAGTTCCACACTTTTTGCAAAGTTGCGTTTGCATGTTTGCAATGAAGGCGCCACGCCTTCCTCCACGAACAAGAGGCGTAAATCCATCATGACTCAAGCCATCCTTGAAGAACTGGAGCGTCGTCGCGCCGCCGCGAAACTGGGCGGCGGGGAAAAGCGTATCGCCGCCCAGCACGCCAAGGGCAAGCTGACGGCGCGCGAACGCATCGACGTGCTGCTGGACGAGGGCTCCTTCGAGGAGACCGACATGTTCGTGGAGCACCGCAGCCACGATTTCGGCATGCAGGATCAGCGCATCCCCGGCGACGGGGTGGTGACGGGGCGCGGGACTATCGGCGGGCGGCTGGTCTATGTCTTCTCCAAGGACTTCACCGTCTTCGGCGGCTCGCTGTCGGGCGCCCATGCGGCGAAGATCGTCAAGCTGCAGAAGATGGCCCTGACCACGGGCGCGCCGATCATCGGCCTGTTCGACGCGGGCGGCGCGCGCATCCAGGAGGGGGTCGAGAGCCTGGCGGGTTACGCCGATATCTTCCTGCAGAACACGCTGGCCAGCGGCGTCATTCCCCAGATCAGCGTGATCATGGGCCCGTGCGCAGGCGGCGACGTCTATTCGCCGGCCATCACCGACTTCATCTTCATGGTTAAGGACACGTCCTACATGTATGTGACCGGCCCCGACGTGGTGAAGACGGTCACCAACGAGGTGGTCAGCCATGAGGATCTGGGCGGCGCCCGCGTCCATGCCGGCAAGTCGGGCGTGGCGGACGGGGCGTTCGAGAACGATCTGGAGGCCCTGTCGGAGGTGCGCCGCCTGATCGGCTTCCTGCCGCTGTCGAACCGTGAAAAGCCGCCAGTGCGCGAAAGCTATGACGAGCCCGAGCGGGACGAGCCGTCGCTGGACACCCTGATCCCGGCCAACCCGAACCAGCCCTATGACATGAAGGAGCTGATCCTGAAGGTGGTCGACGAGGCCGACTTCTTCGAGATCGGGGCCGACTTCGCCAAGAACATCATCACCGGCTTCGGGCGGCTGGACGGCCAGACGGTCGGGATCGTCGCCAACCAGCCCCAGGTGCTGGCGGGCGTGCTGGACATCGATTCAAGCCGCAAGGCCGCGCGGTTCGTGCGTTTCTGCGACGCCTTCGACATTCCGCTGGTGACGCTGGTGGACGTGCCGGGCTTCATGCCGGGCACCAAGCAGGAATACGGCGCCCTGATCAAACACGGCGCCAAGCTGCTGTTCGCCTATGCCGAGGCGACCGTGCCGAAACTGACCCTGATCACGCGCAAGGCCTATGGCGGCGCCTATGACGTGATGAGCTCCAAACACCTGCGCGGCGACGTCAACTACGCCTGGCCCACCGCCGAGATCGCCGTCATGGGCGCCAAGGGGGCGGTCGAGATCATCTTCCGCAAGGAGGCGGGCGACCCGGCGGCCCTGGCCGCGCGCGAGGCTGAATACAAGAACCGCTTCGCCAACCCCTTCGTGGCGGCGGGCCTGGGCTACATCGACGACGTCATCATGCCGCACGGGACGCGGCGTCGGCTGGTGAAGGCGCTGCGGACGCTGAAGAACAAGGTCCAGGAGAACCCCTGGAAGAAGCACGACAACATTCCGCTTTAAGGGCGCTGAACATGACGGTTGTCTGTGTGGAAAAAGCTCGGTCTCTAAAAGCCAAGGTAGTGATGGTCACTTTGGTCTGTGCGGTCGCTACCGCATCGGCCAGTGGGGCGGCCAGCGCCTGCTCATCGGTAAAATTCGGAGACGATGGTCGTTACGTCGGAAGTGATCTGCCGACCCAGATCGCTGCCAAGGCTGAAACCATCCAAATCGTGAGGGTGGTGGCCAAATACCTCGTCAACCGAACCTATTCGGAGGGTTCGTGGTATCTCAATTATGGAGATTTGAAGGTGCCTTCGGACTATCCCGAATTCACCGACGAGTTCGTGTTCAAGCTTGAACCGGTCGAAACGTTAAAGGTCGGCCGGCCCTTACCGGACTATCTCCAGACCGAGGATCTTCGGGTTAGGGGTTTCGGTCCACAGGTGCTTCCATCGGAGATGTTGCCGGTAGATCGGAGCACGATCAATGCCTTGCCAGATTGGTTGTCGGATCGCCCCGGCGATCAAGGGTTTGCCTTCATCGCTGCTTCCGACACTGCGGGTTTGGGCGGAGGAGAGTGCGCCAAGCCGTATATTCTTGAAGTTGGCCAAACCTTGCTGGCGTTCCGGAATTCGAATGGGGGCCTCTATCCGGCCAGTGGCGGGTTTCCGCTTCAAATCGACGTAGAGTTCCGCACTCAGAACCGGGCTCGGGAGCGTTTTCCTCTCAATATGCAGTCCCTCGTCCCTATCAATGACCCTGAAGACGCCTTTGTGGCGCGCCTGCGTCAGGCGCTTGCATTACGGCCGAACTCAACGCGAAACTGAGCCTTTCCATGTTCTCCAAAATCCTCATCGCCAACCGGGGCGAGATCGCGGTTCGGATCATCAAGACCTGCCGCAAGATGGGCATCCAGACGGTGCAGGTCTATTCGGAAGCCGACGCCGGGGCGTTGGCGGTCGAGATGGCCGACGAGGCGGTGTTGATCGGGCCGGCGCCGGCGGCGCAGTCCTATCTGCTGGCCGACAAGATCGTCGAGGCGGTGCGCCAGACGGGGGCGCAGGCCGTGCATCCGGGCTTTGGCTTCCTGAGCGAGAACGCCGGGTTCGCGCGGCGGCTGAGGGACGAGGGGATCGCCTTCATCGGCCCGAACCCCGAGGCCATCGAGGCCATGGGCGACAAGATCAGCTCCAAGAAGCTGGCGGCTGAGGCCGGGGTCTCGACCGTGCCGGGCCATATGGGCCTGATCGAAACGCCGGACGAGGCGGTCAGGATCGCCAACGAGATCGGCTATCCGATCATGATCAAGGCTTCGGCCGGCGGCGGCGGCAAGGGCATCCGCGTGGCCCATTCGGACGCCGACATGGCCGAGGGTTTCGCGGCGGTGAAGGCCGAGGCGCTGAACGCCTTTGGCGACGACCGGGTCTTCCTGGAGAAGTTCATCGTCGATCCGCGCCACATCGAGATTCAGGTGCTGGGCGACAAGCACGGCCATGTGGTCCATCTGTTCGAGCGTGAATGCTCGATCCAGCGCCGCAACCAAAAGGTCATCGAGGAGGCGCCGTCGCCCCTGCTGGACGAGGCCACCCGCGCGGCCATGGGGGCGCAGGCCGTCGCCCTGGCCCAGGCCGTGAACTATGACTCGGCCGGCACGGTCGAGTTCGTGGCGGGGCAGGACAAGAGCTTTTACTTCCTGGAGATGAACACCCGTCTGCAGGTCGAGCATCCGGTGACGGAGCTGATCACGGGGGTCGATCTGGTCGAACAGATGATCCGTTCGGCCTGGGGCGAGGCGCTGGCCTTCGAGCAGAAGGACCTGAAGATCAACGGCTGGGCCATCGAGAGCCGCATCTACGCCGAAGACCCCTATCGCGGCTTCCTGCCGTCGATCGGGCGGCTGGTCCGTTATGAGCAGCCGGAGGAAGGCGATCAGGGCGGCTATACGGTTCGCAATGACTCCGGCGTCCGCGAGGGCGACGAGATCAGCATGTTCTACGACCCCATGATCGCCAAACTGTGCGCCTGGGGCGAGACGCGGGCGGACGCGGTCGAGGGCATGGCCCGCGCCCTGGAGGACACCCATCTGGCGGGCCTGGGCCACAATGTGCCCTTCCTGGCGGCGGTGATGGATCAGGACCGGTTCAAGTCGGGCCAACTGTCGACCAGCTATATCAAGGACGAGTTCCCGGACGGCTTCCACGGGCTGAAGCCGACGGTCGAACAGGAGCGCATCCTGATCGCTTCGGCCCTGGCGATGCACGAGGTGATCGCCGAGCAGGACGGCGACCCTTCGGACCGCACCGACTGGATCGTGATGATCGACAAGACGCCGCACGGCGTGGGCCTGTCCTATGACGACGACGAGGAGATGATCCTGACCCTGACGGGCGGCGGCGACATCCGCCTGTCGGACATCGACTGGCGGCCCGGCCTGGCCCAGTTCAAGGCCGATCTGGACGGCGAGGCTTTCACCGCCGAGGTCAAGCGCGTCGCCGACGGCTTCGACATCCGTCACCGCGCGGCCAGGGCGCGGGTGCGGGTGCTGCGCCCCCATGTCGCCGAAATGTATGCTCGCCTGCCGGAGAAGGCGGTGGCGGATACCTCGAAGATGGTGCTGTCGCCGATGCCGGGTCTTGTCGTGTCGATCCCGGTGGTCGTGGGCCAGGAGGTCAAGACCGGCGAGACCGTGGCCATCATCGAGGCCATGAAGATGCAGAACATCCTGAAGGCCGAGCGGGACGGGGTGGTGAAGGCCGTCGGCGCCAAGGACGGCGATCCCGTGGCGGCGGATGATGTGCTGGTGGAGTTCGGGTGATGTCATCCTTCGCTACGCCCACGCCGCTTGAATGGCGTGAGGCGGCCCAGAAGGCCCTGAAGGACCGGCCGCTGGAATCGCTGCTGCATCTGGATGCCGACCAACTGGTGACGCGGCCGCTGTACGCCGGGGCGACCGGGGTTCAGCCGGTGTTCGCACCCCGTCCATCGGACGCCGAAGGCCGCGCGTGGGATCTGCGCACCTCGGTCGAGGGCGATGACGCCGAGGCTGTGAACGCCGCCATTCTGACCGATCTGCAGGAAGGGGCGGCGTCGGTATTGATCAGCGGCGGGGTGCTGGCGGATGCGGCGACGCTGGGCCGGGCGCTGGACGGCGTTGCGCTGGAGCTGGCGCCGGTGGCGCTGGACGCCGGGTTCGCGGGCGTCGAGGCGGCGGAGGCGCTGGCGGTCGTGGCCAAGGGTTCGCCCCGCGCCATGCTGCGCTTCCATCTGGACCCGATCTCGGCCTTTGCAGAGGCGGGCGGATCGCCGCGCGGGATCGACGACGATCTGGGCGCGGCGGCTGATGCGGCCGTGCGCCATGCGGGCGTCTATCCCGACGCCAGCCTGTTCCTGGCCAGCGGGCGCGTGGCGCATGAGGCAGGTGGATCGGCGGCGCAGGAACTGGCCTTCGCGGCGTCCGGCGCGGTCGCCTATGTGAAGGCGGCGGTCGCGGCGGGTTTGTCGGTCGAGGCGGCGCTGAAGGGCGTGGTCGTCGGCCTGTCGGTCGATCAGGAATATTTCGACAGCCTGGCGAAGGTGCGGGCCATGCGGCTGATCTGGGCCAATCTGTCCCGCGCGTTCGGGGGGCAGACGCCTGCGGTCATTGAGGCGAGGTCGTCGCGGCGGATGCTGTCGGCGCGCGACCCTTGGCCCAACCTGCTGCGCCTGACGGCGGCGGGGTTCGCGGGCGCGGTCGGCGGGGCGGATGTTGTGGTGCTGGACGGCTTCACCCGCGCCTCAGGGCGGCCCGACGCCTTCGCCCGCAGACAGGCGCGCAATATGCAGTTGGTCCTGATGGAGGAAGCCAATCTGGGCCGGGTCGACGATCCGGCGGCGGGCAGCTGGTATCTGGACGCGCGGACGCACGATCTGGCCCTGGCAGGCTGGGCCGAGTTCCAGGCCATCGAGGCCGAGGGCGGTCTGGTGGAGGCGCTGAAGGGCGGCGTCATCCAACCCCGCATCGCACGGGCGCGTCAGGTGCGAGAGGCGGCCTTGAGCCAGGGCGCGGCCCAGATCGTCGGCGTGACGAAGTACGTCGACGCCGAGGTGCGCGCGGCTCCGGTCGAAGGCGCCGAGGTCGCGGCCGCATCCGTCCAGCTTGTCTGCGAACCCTTGGCCCCCATCCGCTTCGCCGCATCCTTCGAGGAGGCAGGCCAATGACCTTTCCCGACTTCGGCAAGATCGCCCTGGACCTCGGCGCGACCGGGCAGGGGCCTGTCCGCGATCCATGGAAGACGCCCGAGGGGCTGACGGTCGAGACGGCCTATGGCCCGCAGGCGCTGGACGGGCTGGAGCAGCTTCACGGCCTGCCGGGGTTCGCCCCCTTCGTGCGCGGTCCCTATCCGACCATGTATGCGGGCAATCCGTGGACGATCCGGCAATATGCGGGCTTCTCGACCGCCGAGGAATCCAACGCCTTCTATCGCCGCAACCTGGCCGCGGGGCAGAAGGGCCTGTCCATCGCCTTCGACCTGGCGACGCACAGAGGCTATGACAGCGACCACCCTCGGGTGAAGGGCGACGTCGGCATGGCGGGCGTGGCCATCGACAGCATCTATGACATGCGGACCCTGTTCGACGGGATACCGCTGGACCAGATGTCGGTGTCGATGACGATGAACGGGGCGGTGCTGCCGATCCTGGCGCTCTATGTCGTCGCCGCCGAGGAGCAGGGCGTCGATCACGCCAAGCTGACCGGGACCATTCAGAACGACATTCTGAAGGAGTTCATGGTCCGCAATACCTACATCTATCCCCCCGAACCCTCGATGCGGATCATCGCCGACATCTTCGCCTGGACGGCGCAGGAGACGCCCAAGTTCAACAGCATCTCCATCTCCGGCTATCACATGCAGGAGGCGGGGGCGTCGGCGGATATCGAACTGGCCTACACCCTGGCGGATGGGATCGAATATCTGCGGGCCGGCGTCGCGGCGGGCATGCCCATCGACCGGTTCGCGCCGCGTCTCAGCTTCTTCTGGGCCATCGGCATGAACTATTTCATGGAGGTGGCCAAGATGCGGGCCGGTCGCCTGCTGTGGGCCGAGGCGGTGAAGCGCGAAGGCGGGGAAAACCCCAAGAGCCTGTCGCTGCGGGCCCACTGTCAGACTTCAGGCTGGTCGCTGGCGGCGCAGGACGTGTTCAACAATGTGCCGCGCACCATGGTCGAGGCCATGGCGGCGGCCGGCGGTCAGACGCAGAGCCTGCACACCAATGCGTTGGACGAGGCCCTGGCCCTGCCGACCGACTTCTCGGCTCGGATCGCGCGCAATACGCAAATCCTGCTGCAGCAGGAGACGGGGCTGACGCGGGTCATCGACCCGTGGGGCGGCAGCTATTATGTCGAGCGGCTGACGCACGAACTGGCGCAGCGAGCGCGCGCCCACATGGCCGAGGTCGAGGCGCTGGGCGGCATGGCCAAGGCCATCGAGGCGGGCATTCCCAAGCTGCGGATCGAGGAGTCCGCCGCCAAGACTCAGGCCCGGATCGACACCGGCCAGCAGACCGTGGTGGGGGTGAACAAATATCTGAACGCCGTCGTCGACGACATTCCGATGCTGAAGGTCGATAACGCCGCCGTTCTGGCCGCCCAGATCGACAAGCTGAAACGCCTGCGGGCCGAGCGGGATCAGACGGCGACCGATGCGGCGCTTCAGGCCCTGACCAATGGCGCGCGGGGGAAGGCCAACCTGCTGGAGCTGGCGGTTCAGGCCGCGCGCGCCAAGGCGACGGTGGGCGAGATTTCGGATGCGCTGGAGGCGGCCTTCGGGCGTCACGTGGCGACGGTCCAGACAGTTTCGGGCGTTTACGCCAAGGAGGCGGGACGTGACCCGCGCTTCGCCCGCGCCCGCGACATGGTGGCGACCTTTGTGGAGAACGACGGCGGCCCGCCGCGCATCCTGATCGCCAAGCTGGGCCAGGACGGCCATGACCGGGGCCAGAAGGTGGTCGCCACCGGATATGGCGATCTGGGCTTCGACGTCACGGCGGGCAGCCTGTTCCAGACCCCGGCCGAGGCCGCGCGCGATGCGGTGGAGAAGGGCGTCCATGCGGTCGGCGCCTCGTCGCTGGCGGCGGGGCATCTGACGCTGGTTCCGGAACTGAAGGCCGAGCTGGAGCGGCTGGGGCGACCGGACATCATGATCGTGGTGGGGGGCGTCATCCCGCCCTCGGACGTCCAGCCGCTGCTGGATATGGGCGCGGCGGCCGTCTATCCGCCCGGCTCGGCCATTGCGGACACCGCGGTCGACCTGATCGAGAAACTGAACCAGCGCCTGGGTTACGCCCAGCCCGCGCCCAACAAGGACAAGCCATGATCGGCGCCCTGAACCACGTCGGCGTGGCGACGCCCTCAATCGCGGACTCGATCAGGCTGTATCGGGACGTGCTGGGCGCGACGAAGATCGGCGAGCCGTTCGATCTGCCGGCCCAGGGGGTGAAGGTCTGTTTCGTCAATACGCCGACGGCCCAGATCGAGTTGATCGAACCCTATGACGAGACCAGTCCCATAGTCGGCTTCCTGGCCAACAACCCCAAGGGCGGCCAGCACCACGTCTGTTTCGAGGTCGCCGACATCCACGCCGCCGTCGCCGAGATGCGCGCAAAGGGCGTGACCATCCTGGGCACGGGCGAGCCGCGCATCGGGGCGCACGGGACGCCGGTGGTGTTCCTGCATCCGCGCGACATGGGCGGGGTGCTGATCGAGCTGATGGAGACGCCGAAAGGCGATCACTGAGCGCGCCAAGCGGAGCCTTTCAGGCGGTTCGCTCGTTGATGGCGAAACAGAGGACATGACATGATGTCGCATCGCCTGACCGCATTCGTCGCCATCGCCGCCCTGACCGGCGCGGCCGCCTGTTCGCAGCCGGCGCCCGAGCAGCCGACCGCCCCGGCCGAGCCGCAACCGGCCCAGACCTCGACCGCGCCATCGGTCGGCTACGCCTGCGAAAGCGGGGCGACCCTGCAGGTGCAATACGCCGACAGCGACAGCGCGCAACTGACCTATCAGAACCAGGCCTACGCCCTGCGCTCCGTGCAGTCGGCCAGCGGCGCCCGCTATGTCGGCGCGGGCATGGAGTGGTGGACGGCGACCCGCGACGGCCAGGAGAGCGGCACGTTGAGCCGGTTGGGGCCGGACGGGACGACGGGGGTGGCGGTGCTGGAACGCTGCTCGCGGCCGATCCCCGGCGCCGACCTGACGCCGGGACCGATGCCGACGCCCGCCCAGACGCCCACGCCGGCGCCCGGCGGCGTCCTGCCGGCCGCGATGCCTTGCAAGGGGCCGCAGCTGAAGCTGGCGGCCGGCGACGGCGACGCGGGAATGGGCAACCGGGTGCGCAACTTCAGCCTTCAGAATATCGGCGCCCAGGCCTGCAGCCTGACCGGCTATCCGACCGTGACCCTGCAGGACGGCCGCGGACGCACCCTGTCGTCGATCCGCGCGGAACAGAGCCCTGGCAGCTATTTCCGTCAGGGCCAGGCCCCGACGCCGGTCGAACTGGCGCCCCAGGCCAAGGCCTGGTTTGAATTGTCGTGGAACGTCATGCCCGACGAGACAATGCAGAAGACTTGTCCCGAGGCGGCGACGCTGAAGCTGACGGCGCCCAGCGACACCGCCGCCGTCAGCCTGCCCTTCACCTTCAGTCCGTGCGGCGGACGCATCCGCGTCAGCCCGATCCGGGCCGAGGCCAACCCGCCGCCGACGACCTGAGGCGGGTGGAAACAGATCGAAAATCGGCGTAGGTCGCGACCCATGACCCAGACCTTCTACGACCGCGTCGCCGGCGAACTGACAGACATCGAGGCGCAGGGGCTGACCAAGCCCGAACGGGTGATCGCCTCGCGTCAGGGGCCGATGATCCAGGTCGCGGGGCGCGACGTGCTGAACTTCTGCGCCAACAACTATCTGGGCCTGGCGGGCGACGCGCGTGTCGCCGAGGCGGGGATCGCGGCGCAGCAGAAGTGGGGGGCGGGAACGGCCTCGGTCCGCTTCATCTGCGGCACGCTGGAGATCCATAAGGAGCTTGAGGCCGCTATCGCGGGCTATCTCGGGTTCGAGGACGCCATCCTGTTCGCCGCCGCCTTCGACGCCAACGGCGGCCTGTTCGAACCCCTGCTGGGCGAGAACGACGCCATCGTCTCGGACAGCCTGAACCACGCCTCCATCATCGACGGCGTTCGGCTGTGCAAGGCCAAGCGGTATCGGTTCGCCAACTCGGACATGGACGAGTTGGAGGCGCGGCTGAAGGTGGCACGGGCGGCGGGTGCGCGCGACATCATCATCGCCACCGACGGCGCCTTCTCGATGGACGGCTATATCGCCAAGCTGAAGGACATCCGCGCGCTGGCCGACAAGTACGAGGCCCTGATCATGGTGGACGACTGCCATGCGACCGGCTTCCTGGGTCCCAAGGGACGCGGATCGTTCGCCCATCACGGGGTCGAGGTGGACTTCGTGACCGGCACCTTTGGCAAGGCGCTGGGCGGGGCCATGGGCGGCTTCATCTGCGCCAGGAAGTCGGTGGTCGAACTGCTGAAACAACGCGCGCGGCCCTATCTGTTCTCAAACGCCCTGGCGCCGGCTGTCTGCGGGTCGAGCCTTGAGGCGATCCGCATCGCGCAAGGCGAGGAAGGCGACGCCCTGCGCACCCGCCTGTCGGCCAACGCCCATCGCTATCGCGGCGCGATGGCGGACGCGGGCTTCACCCTGCTGGACGGCGAACATCCGATCATTCCGGTCATGCTGGGCGACGCCAAACTGGCGCAGGACTTCGCGGCGCGCGCGCTGGAGCTGGGCGTCTATGTGATCGGATTCAGCTTCCCGGTGGTGCCGCGCGGCCAGGCCCGCATCCGCACCCAGATGTCGGCGGCGCACACGTTTGACCAGATCGACCGGACGGTGGAGGCGTTCACGACAGCGGGACGGGAATTGGGCGTGATCTGAATGGAAGCGCCGGCGCATCTCGTTCGCATCGACGGGCGCACGATCCTGAGCCGCGCGGACTTCTACGCCGCCGTGGACAAGGTGGAAGGGACGCCAGACTGGATCGGTCATAACCTGGACGCCTTGTTCGACGTTCTTGTGGCGATCTGGCCCAAGCCGACGACGCTGGAGTGGACTTATGCGACAGCTTCGGCGACGGCGATGGGCGCCGACTTCGATATTCTGACCGGCGTTCTGCGGGATGCCGAAAACGAGCCCCGATCCCGCTTCACCTTTCGCGCCTTCGATGGCGAGGCCGGACCGGCTGACAAAGACTTTTAAGGAGACGCCTTCATGTCGGAAACAATGAAAGCCCTGGCCAAGACCACGCCCGGCATCGGCCTGGAGCTGATCGACGCGCCAGTGCCCGAGGCGGGGCCGGAGGACGTGCTGATCCGTGTGCACCGCACGGCCGTCTGCGGAACCGACATCCACATCTGGAACTGGGACGAGTGGTCCCAGAAGAACGTCCCGACCCCGATGATCACCGGCCACGAGTTCGCCGGCGAGATCGTCGCCATCGGCAAGGAGGTGGATCGTCCCCTCAAGATCGGTCAGCGCGTCTCGGCCGAGGGGCATGTCATCGACTTGAACTCCGAAGCCGCCCGCGCCGGGCATTTCCATCTGGACCCGAAGACGCGCGGCATCGGCGTGAACCGCCAGGGCGCCTTCGCCGAGTTCGTGGTGGCCCCGGCCTTCAACGTGATCGAACTGCCCGACGAGGTGCCCTATGAGATCGGCTCGATCCTGGACCCGTTCGGCAATGCGGTTCACACCGCCCAGCAGTTCGATCTGCTGGGCGAGGACGTGCTGGTCACCGGCGCCGGTCCCATCGGCATGATGGCCGCCGCCGTGGCGCGTCACGCGGGCGCCCGCACCGTGGTGCTGACCGACATCAACGACTTCCGGCTGGACCTGGCGCAGAAGGTGGCGCCGGGCGTCCGCACCGTGAACACCACAAAGGAAGACATCCACGACGTCATGAAGGAACTGGGCCTGAAGGTCGGGTTCGACGTGGCGCTGGAGATGTCGGGATCGCCGGTGGCCTTCAAACAGTGCGTCGACACCCTGATCATGGGCGGCGGCATGGCCATGCTGGGCATTCCCGGCAAGCCGATGGAGACCGACTGGGGTGCGATCATCCTGAAGGCCCTTACGATCAAGGGCGTCTATGGGCGCGAGATGTTCACCACCTGGCGCAAGATGCTGGGCCTGCTGAAGGCCGGTCTGGACCTGAGTCCGCTGATCACGCATCGGCTGGGTTACGCCGACTACCGCGAAGGCTTCGAGGCCATGAGGTCGGGACAGTCGGGGAAGGTGGTGCTGGACTGGGATAAGGCGGCCTGAAACGAGGACATTGAAGATTAAAGGGGCGGCCCGTCGGCCGCCCCTTTTTCGTGATCAGTACCGCGCCCTGAGCGTGATCCCAACCGTGCGTGGGTCGCCGGGGTTGCCGATGACCAGACCCGAGTTGCCAGACTGGACGCTGACGAACTGAAGATAGTCCTCGTCCAGCGCATTCTTGACCCAGACGAACGCCTCCCAGCCGTTCTCGGCGCGGAAACCGGCGCGCAGGTTGAGGATCGTATAGTCCTCGATCTCGGTGTAGCGCGAGACCGAGGCGTCGGAGTTGTAGGCGGAGCGGTAGCTGGCGTCGGCGCCGCCATAGAACTCGCCCGGCAAACCGAGGAAGCCGCCCGGACCGTGCAGTTCCCCACCGACCGACGCCGCCCAAGGCGAGACGCCGGGCAACGACTGGCCCGACAGGTCGCAGGCGACGGTGGTCGTGCCGATCCGCTCCAGCGGGCAGGGGCCGTTGGCGAAGGCGTCGTATTTCGCATCGGTCCAGGCGACATTGGCGTAAAGGTCGAGGTGCTGGTTCGGCCTGGCGAAGGCGTCCAGTTCGACGCCCTGGATCACCACCTTGTCGGCGTTGGCCAGATAGCCGCGCAGGGCGCCGGGGCCGCTGTCGACCACATTGGCCTGATAGTCCTCCACATCCGTCCGATAGGCCGCCAGATTGGCGGTGAGGCGGCGGTCGAAGGCCTGGGTCTTCAGGCCCAGCTCGTAGGTGGTGACCACCTCAGGCTTGACCACGGCGTTGGTCAGGGACGGCTGGCCGTTCGGCAGATTGGGGATGCCGGCCATGTTGATGCC
Organism: Brevundimonas sp. EYE_349; assembly: GCF_023147505.1. Taxonomy (GTDB): domain Bacteria; phylum Pseudomonadota; class Alphaproteobacteria; order Caulobacterales; family Caulobacteraceae; genus Brevundimonas. The sequence goes on from NZ_JAHXPB010000006.1 coordinate 42,835, forward strand.
GCCCGACTTATAGCCCCGCGCGACGCTGGCGTAGGTCAGGACATCGTCGCTGAAATCGTAGGACAGCGAGACCTGGCCCGACAGGTCGTCGTCCGAAAGACTGGCTTCATAGGCCTGCGGGCGGGCGATGCCGTTGCGCCGGGAGATATAGGTGCTGTCCGTCGTCGCCAGGCCGCCGGTCGTGGTGGCGGCGTAGCGGCCCGACTTTTCCTCCTTGGTGTAGCGTAGGCCGGGGGTCAGGTGCAGCCGGTCGGTGATGTTCCAGGTCAGCTGGGCGAAGGCGGCGTAGGAATCCGTCTCGATGCGGCTGTCGTTGAAGACGGTGTAGCCGTCGAGCAAGCCGTCGGGCACGCGCTCCAAGGGCGCCCCGGCGACGCGCTGATAGGCGGGGATCAGCCAGTAGCTGGCGTCGCGGCCGTATTCGGTGACGCCGTGGGTCTCAACCGCCTGATGGAAGGCGTAGAGACCCGCTGTCCAGTCGATGCGGTTGGCGCCGTTGGAAGACAGGCGCAGCTCCTGGCTCCACTGGTCCTGCCAGGACGGGTTGGCCGATTGGCGCGTGATGTCGAGGGCGGTGTAGTCGCGGTCATTCCTGGGTCCCCAGTCCCAGGACCGCCAGGCCGAGACCGAAGTCAGGGTGGCCCAGCCGAAGTCGTAATCGACGATGGCCGAGACGCCCCGGTGGATCTGGTCCGCCTGGATCGCCCCGTCCACATCCGCAATCCGATCATACGGATTGGTGCTGGCGGGCCTATAGCCGCGGCCGGCGGCCAGGGCCGCGAAACGTTGATCGAGCGGCTTTTGCGTGTCGCCCACCCTGACATAGACCTGGGTGCAGCAGTCGGGCGTCAGGTCGGCGTAGTCGGCGAACAGGCGAACGCGGAGCTGGTCGGTGGGTTGGAAAAGAAGCTGGCCGCGCAGGCTGATCGACTGCTGGCCGTTCTGCTTCTGGCCGGTGGTCGCATTGTCCAGCACCCCGTCGCGCCGGGTGGAGACGACCGAGAAGCGGGCCGCCACCTTGTCGTTCACGATGGGCCCCGAGAAGGCCGCCTTGGCCTGGAGGAAGCCGTAGTCGCCGACGCTGAGTTCGGCGCGGCCTTCGGGGGTGAAGGACGGAGCCTGGGTGGTGATGTTCAGGGCGCCGGCGGTGGTGTTCTTGCCGAACAGGGTGCCCTGTGGGCCGCGCAGGATCTCGATCCGGTCCAGATCCACGAAATCCAGGGTCGCGGTGGCGGGACGGCCGTAATAGACCTGATCGACATAGATGCCGACGCCCTGTTCCAGCCCGTCGTTGGCCAGGCCGTAGCTGGCGCCCAGGCCCCGGATGGTGATGGCGGTGTTGCGCGGGTTGGAGGTCAGCATCTGGACGCTGGGGGCCAGTTGCGTCACCTGGCCGACGTTATAGGCGCCGGTGCGATCCAGAAGCTCCTCGTTCACCACGGTCAGGGCGATGGGCACGTCCTGCGCCCGCTCGTCCCGGCGGCGAGCGGTGACGACGATGTCGCCGACGCTGGCGACGCTGGGCGTGTTCACCTGGGGGGCGGCGGTCTCATCCGGCGCGGCGATAGCGACGGCGGGCGCGGCCAGGCAGGCCAGGATCGCCGTGGCGGACAGCAGGCCTCGGGCGGTTGCGGATGTTCTCATGGTCCCCTCCGGCGACATGACGCGCCGAGCGAGAAGAGGAGGGGCTTAAATCCTAGCGATCAAATGGGGATTTCTAACGCCAGTCGTGAGAACCGCTGAGGTCAGGCGGCAAGCAGATGTTTGATCAAGGCTTTTTCGAACCCCTTGGTGTCCGATCCGGGCAAGGTGGTGGCGATCTCGCCGCTTTCAAACAGGGCGAACACCTTGGGGTGGACGTAGGAGGCGCGGCAGACGGTGGGGGTGTTGCCCAAGAGGCCCGCGACGGCCTTGACGCAGACGGTGATCTTTCGCTTGGCGTCGGTGGGCGAGGTCGCCCCCTCCATGTCGCGCAGCGCCCGCGCCGCCGAGACAGTGCCCGCCCAGGTGCGGAAATCCTTGGCCGAGAACTGCTCGCCCATCGCCTCGCGGATGTAGGCGTTCACGTCGTCGGAATCGACGGGGCATAGCGTGCCGTCCGCCGCGCGATATTTGAACAGCTGCTGTCCCGGCAGGCCCTCCAACTCGCGCACCACGCGGGCCAGACGGCGGTCCTTGACGCTGACGCTGTGGTCCTTGCCGCTCTTGCCGCGAAACTCGAACGTCAGGGCCGCGCCGTCCACGTCCAGGTGCCGCTTGTGCAGCGTGGTCAGGCCATAGCTGCGGTTCTGTTTGGCGTAGATGGAGTTGCCGACGCGGATCAGGGTGATCTCGAGCAGACGGACGGCGGTGGCCAGCACCTTGTCGCGACAAACGCCGCGCAGACCCAGATCGTGCTCGACCTTGTCACGCAATTTGGGCAGGGCGCGCGAGAAGGCCGGCAGCTTGTCGAACTTGTTCTCGGACCGGGCCGTGCTCCAGTCGTTGTGATAGCGATACTGTTTGCGGCCCTTCACGTCGCGGCCGGTGGCCTGGATATGGCCGTTGGCCTTGGGGCAGATCCAGACATCGGTCCAGGCGGGCGGAATGGCCAGGGCGCGGATGCGGGCCAAGGTCTTGGCGTCGGTGACAGTCTGGCCCTTGGCGTCCTTGTAGGACCAGCCCTTGCCCGCGCGGCGGCGGGTCAGGCCCGCGAACTCGTCGCTGCAATAGCTGAGGCCCTGGGGAACCTCGGCGGCGATGTCGAAAGCCTGCGATCCGTCGGCCATCCGCCGCGTTTCCTTTTCATTGGTCTTTCAGCCGCTTGCCGAAGACGAGCGACGAACGCAGGGGCGAGGTCGTGAGTTCCGCTTGACCCCTGAGGCGCGGCGGGGGACGAGGCGGCATGAACTATCGCCACAGCTTTCACGCCGGAAACTTCGCCGATCTGGTCAAACACGCCCTGGTGCTGTGGCTGGTCAGGCAGGCCCGGCCGCCGTTGGTGCTGGACACCCATGCGGGGGCGGGGCTGTACGATCTGTCGGGGGATGGCGCGCGGTCGAAGGAGGCCGAGGCCGGCGTGGCGCGGCTGATGACCGCCCAAGGGCGCCCGCCCGTGATGGACGCCCTGGCCGACCGGGTGGCGGGGTTCAACCCGGACGGCGGGGTGCGGTTCTATCCGGGATCGCCGCTGCTGATCGCGGACGCCCTGGCGCCCGGCGGGCGCTATGTCGGGTTTGAACTAAACCCGCCGGTGCGCCGGATGCTGGCCGAGGCGCTGGCGGGGCGGGCGAACGCCGAGGCGCGCGAGGGCGACGGCTATGCTCTGGCGGTCGCCGAGGCGGCCAGGGCGCGCGGGCCGCTGGTGCTGATCGACCCGCCGTTCGAAAAGCCCGACGACTATATCCGCTCGGCCGAGACGGCGGTCGCCATCGTGCGGCGCGATCCGTCGGCGACCGTGGCGATCTGGACGCCGCTGAAGGATATGGAGACCTTCGACGCCTTCATCCGCAAGCTGCAGGGGCGGGCGGGTCCGACGCTGGTCGCGGAGGCGCGGCTGAGGCCGCTGACCAATCCGATGAAGATGAACGGCTGCGCCATGGTGGTGGTCAATCCGCTGGCCGGTGCGGAAACGGCGGCGCGCGAGGTGTGCGGCTGGGTGGCGAACGCCTTGGGCGAGGCCGGCGGCAAGGCCGAGGTCTGGACCTTCTGAATTCCTGGACCCCGAAAAAACAGTCCAACGAGTCCAAGTTTTGTCGCGGACGACGATGTCAAAGACCGATCGGTCATCATAACCCAGGTCGGGGGCGCCATAGGTCGATTGGGTAATGAACGCCGCAAACCCTTGTGCGGCAAGGGATTGCGCGCGTCGATTGCGATGTCTGGACCCCGTTTCGGCTGGCGCCCGGGATGCAATCGGCTAAAACGATCAGGCTCTCGCTCATATCTGGAGCCTGATTCACCGCATCGATGAAATCGCAAAGCGATTCCATCTCAACGGATCAGGCTCTAGGGTTCCGCCCATGACCCGCATCGCCATTCTGGAAACCGGCCATCCGCCCGAGCATCTGAAGGACGACTTCGACGACTATCCGGCGCGGTTCCGGGCGCTGTTGGGTGAGGGCGTGCCGACGACGCGGTTCAATGTGCAGGCGGGCCATCTGCCCGACGATCCCGCCGCGTTTCAGGGGGCCATCGTCACCGGCTCGGCGGCGGGGGTCTATGAAGATCTGCCGTGGATACCCCGGCTGGTCGATTGGCTGAGGGCGGCGCGGGGGCGGACACGGCTGGTCGGCATCTGCTTCGGCCATCAGGCGCTGGCCCATGCGTTCGGCGGGGTGGTGGAGAAGTCGGACAAGGGCTGGGGCGTGGGGCTGCACCGTTATGACGTGCGGGCGAACGAGCCGTGGATGCATCCGCGCGCGCGGACCATCGCCATTCCGGTGTCGCATCAGGATCAGGTGGTCGCGATCTCGGACGATGCGCGGGTGATCGCCTCCAGCGGCTTTACCCCCTATGCCGGTCTGGCCTGGGGCGAGGACGCCATTTCGTTTCAGTGCCACCCGGAATTTCAGCCGGACTATGCGGCGGCCCTGATCGAGGGACGGCGGGGGGCGCGCATCCCGCATGATCTGGCGGACGAGGCGATCGACAGTCTGAAGCGGCCCAACGACCGGGCTGTGCTGACCGCCTGGATCCGCGCCTTCCTGCTGCTGACTCCGCCGCCGGTGGAGGATCAGGGCAGCGGAATCTAGAGCCCCAGAAGCCGGATCAGCACGAGCGCCAGAAGGACCAGGGCGCCCAGCGACAGGACGACGGCGGCGACGACCCGTCCCCCGGCGCGGGCCACGGCGCGGATGTCGGTCTGCAGGCCCAGGGCGGCCATGGCGACGACGGTCAGCAGGCTGGAGGCGGCGGCCATCGGCGCCAGGGCAGGCGGCGGGATCAGGTCCAGCGAACGCAGGGCGATCATGACCAGGAAGCCGACGATGAACCAGGGCAGCAGGCGGGTCAGGCCGGGCTTTGCGGCGCCGGGCGCACGGTCGCGGAAAAGCAGCGACAGGGCGAAGATCACCGGCCCCAGCATCAGCACCCGCACCAGCTTGACCACTGTGCCGGTCTGGGTCGCGACGGCGCCGAACGGGGCGGCGGCGGCCAGAACCTGGGGCACCGCATAGACGGTCAGGCCGGCCAGGGCGCCGTATTGCAGGCCGTTCAGATGGATCAGGCCGCCCAGCAGCGGCAGGGCCAGGACCACGATCACGCCCAGAACGGCGGTGAAGGCGATTGAGGCGGCGACCTCCTCGCCATCCGCATCGATCACGGGGGCCACGGCGGCGATGGCGGAGTTGCCGCAGATGGCGTTGCCGCAGGCCACCAGCAGCGCCATGCGCGGGGTCAGGCCCAGGGCCCGCCCGACGCCGAACCCTGCGATGATGGCCAGGGCCACCAGCGCGAAGATGCCCACCACGAAGGCCGCGCCCAGGGCCGACAGGGTCGCGGCGCTGACCGAGGCGCCCAGCAGGACCACCGCGACCTCAAGCAGGGTCTTGGCCGAAAAGTCGATCCCCGCCTTGAACCGCACGTCCGGGGTCCAGGCAGTGCGGACGGCGGCCCCCAGCAGGATGGCCAGGACCAGCGGCTCCAGCCAGACGTGACCGATCAGGTCGCGCTCAATGCTGGTCAGGCCGATCGCGGCCAGCGTCACCAGCAGGCACAGCATGACGCCGGGACGGATGGCGCCGCCGAACGCCTTCACGCTCGCCAGGCGTGGCGCGGCGATGGGGGCGGGCAGGGCGGCGGATTTCATGGGCCAAAAATGCGCTCCGGGTCGACGCCGGTCCAACGGATAGATATGGTTGTTTCAATCCGATTTGGAGATCAGTCTTGACCCTGGACCGTCTTCGCATCTTCGTCGCCGTGGCGGAGCGCGACCATGTGACGGCGGCGGCGAGGGCGCTGAATCTGACGCAATCGGCCGTTTCGAACGCCATCGCGGCGCTGGAGGCCGAACACGATGTGCGCCTGTTCGACCGTGTGGGGCGGGGCATCGTGCTGAACGAGACAGGCCGCGCCTTCTTGCCCGAGGCCAGGGCGGTGCTGGCGCGGGCCCAGGCGGCGGAGGCGGCGCTGGCTGACATGAGCGCGCTGCGGCGCGGGCGGCTGGCCGTGTTCGCCAGCCAGACCATCGCCAGCTACTGGCTGCCGCGCCGGCTGGTGGATTTCCATGCCGCCTATCCCGGCGTCGAACTGGCGGTGGAGATCGGCAATACGCGCGAGGCGACGCAGGCGGTGCTGAGCGGCGCGGCCGAGATCGGCCTGGTCGAGGGGGCGGTGGACGAACCGGCCCTGTCCCAGACCCAGGTGGGATCGGACCGGCTGGCGGTGCTGGTCACGCCGGACCATCCGTGGGCGAGGCTGCGACGGCTGGAGGCGCGCGATTTGACGGACCAGCCGTGGGTGTTGCGTGAAGTCGGGTCCGGCACCCGCTCGACGCTGGAGGCGGCGGTGCGGGACGCGGGCGTCGATCCGGCCGATCTGTCGGTAACCATGACCCTGCCGTCCAATGAGGCGGTGCTGGCGGCGGCCGAAGCGGGGGCGGGCGCCACGGCCCTGTCCGAAAGCGTGGCCTATGCGGCGGTGGCGGCCGGTCGGCTGGCGACAGCGCCCTTCACCCTGCCGCAACGGCCGTTCCGCCTGTTGCGGCACAAGGAACGCTATCGCAGCCGGGCGGGCGACGCCTTCGTCGGCGTGCTCTGACCGCGATTGCGGATGATGGACGAAACCTGTCCGGCTGCCGAACGGAGAAATGCGGGCCGCTTTCTGGCAGGGCGCCCTTGGCCTCCCTAAGTGCTGTCTCGGGCGTCGATCCGGGTCATGCCTCCCTCGGGACGGTCGTGGCCTGACACATTTATCGTAAGGAAAGACAATGGTTTTCGACAAGGATCTCTTCAAGGGCAAGGTGGCGCTGGTCACAGGGGGAACGTCGGGGATCGGTCTTGCGACAGCGGAATATCTGGCGTCCCTCGGCGCGACCGTCGTGGCCGCCGGTCTGGGCAGCGACAAGACCCAGGTTAGGGACGGCGTGACCCTGGACCTGCGCGAACTGGACGTGACCGACCATGACGGGCTGGCCGCACTGATTAACGGATTGGACCGGCTGGACATCCTTGTGCCTGCGGCGGGGATCGCCCTCGGCGAGAAGGAAATGGAGTGGGCGTCCTATCGCAAGGTGCTGGATATCCAACTCGATGGCGTGTTCAAGACCATCGAACTGTCCCGCCCGCTGCTGGCCAAGACCAAGGGCAGCATCGTCACCATCAGCTCGATGTACGCCTACTTCGGCGGCGGAACCTCGGTGGCCTATTCGTCGGCCAAGGGCGCGATCGTCCAGATGACCAAGTCGCTGGCCGGCGCCTATGCCGGTGACGGCATTCGCGTCAACTCGGTGGCGCCGGGATGGATCAACACCCCGCTGCTGGAAAAGGTCGACACCATCTATCCCGGCTCGACCGAGCGGCTGCTGCACCGGACGCCGATGAACCGGTTCGGCGAGCCGGTGGAAGTGGCCCAGGTCATCGCCTTCCTGGCGTCCGACGCGGCCTCCTTCGTCAATGGCGCGATCCTGCCGGTCGACGGCGGTTATCTGGTCACCGCGATCTGATGGATCAGGCCGGGGCGTGTCGGACGCGCCCCGGCCTGTGTCCGCCTCGACGACGGACTAGGGCCATTTCACCATGGGCGGCATGGACGACAGGATGGAGTCCACGTTTCCGCCGGTCTTCAGGCCGAACATGGTGCCCCGGTCGTAGAGCAGATTGAACTCCACATATCGGCCGCGCCGGACCAGCTGTTCCTCGCGCTCTTCCGCCGTCCAAGGCTCGGCCATGCGGGCGGCGACGATACGGGGATAGACGTCCAGGAAGGCCAGGCCGATGTCGCGGGTGAAGGCGAAATCGCGGTCGTAGTCGCCGCTGTCGTGATGGTCGTAGAAGACGCCGCCGGTGCCACGCGGCTCCTGGCGATGCGGCAGGTAGAAATACTCGTCGCACCAAGCCTTGTAATTGGCGTGCCAGTCCGGGTCGTGGGCGTCGCAGGCGGCCTGCATGGCGGCGTGGAAGGCCAGGGTGTCGGGGTGGTCCTGACGCCGATCCGCCATCAGCACCGGCGTCAGATCGCCGCCGCCGCCGAACCAGCTTTTTGTCGTGGCGATGAAGCGGGTGTTCATGTGAACCGCCGGCACGCGCGGGCTGACCGGGTGGCAGATCAGGCTGATCCCCGTGGCGAAGAAGCGCGGATCGACGTCGGCGCCGGGCACAGACTTCGCGTAGTCGGCGGGGAAGCTGCCGTGGACGGTCGAAACGTGGACCCCGACCTTTTCGAACAGCCGCCCGTGCATCATGCCCATGACGCCGCCGCCGCCTTCCGGCCTTTCCCAGGGCGTGCGGACGAAACGGCCCGGTGCGCCGGGGAACAGATCGGCGGGTGCCGCGTCCTCCAGCGCCTCGAAGGCGGTGTGGATGCGATCGCGCAGATGTTCGAACCAGGCGCGGGTCTCGACCTTCTTCAGGTCGAGCGGATCGGAGAAGACGGCGTCGCTCATGGGTTCGGTCCTAGACCGACGCGGCGCGTCCGCCAATGTGGCAGAGCCCGAGGCGAACACTTACCGCCATTTAACGTGACCGGAAGCGGAGCCTTATCTACCTCGGAAGCTGGTCTTGATCGTTGGGCGGGGGCGCTGTCATGAAGGGTTTTTCGGTGTCGATCGCGCTTGCGCTGCTGTTGAGCGTGGCGCCAGCGGCGGCTCAAGATCGCGCGTCCCTGCAGGACTATGCGACCGCGATCTCAACGGCATTCGTGAACGATCCCGACGGCTTCATCGCGCGGTATGGATCCACGCCAGCCACAGACCGGCTGGTTCGCGCCGACCTGCCCCGTCTGTCGGGCAGCCCGCACATCATCCGCTGGAACGCACGCGAGAAGACGGCGACCATCCTGCTTTCCGGTCATGCCGAGCTGGACGACAGCGGTAATGAAACCTCTGCTTCGCTTCGATACTCCGGGCTTCACAGCGCGCGCTGGACCGAAATGGGGTGGAAGATCGAGGCCCGAACGCCGTTCAGCGTCAACCGCATCCGCACGCATCGGATCGCTGTCCAGCTTGATCCCAGCGTCGGCCTGTCGGCCGTGGACGAGATGGAGGTTACGGTCGGAACGGACCAGGGCTTCTTCTTCGGGCTGAACACGGGGGCGGTCATAGATGCGGTAACGATCGACGGCCGCTCGGTTCCATTCCTTTTCCAGGACGGGTTCGCCTGGGTCGATGCGCCGAAGGGATCGCACCGCGTCTCGGTCCAGTATCACATCAAGGTCGAGCGCACGCCGGGCGGGAACTCCGCAATGTTCGCCGACGCCTATGGCCACATCCGAAATCAGTACTGGTGGCATCCGTTCTTCGGCTTCGGCGTGGATGAGGGGCTGGCGGACTTCCAGATTTCGATTCGCGCCCCAGAGCGTTTGAAGCTGGCCGTCGATCTGCCTCAGACCGATGCGGTCGTGGAGGGACAGCGGACGGTCGTTGCCCGATCATCGGGGCCGATCGCCGCCGTATCCTTCGCCTATGACGAGGCCTGGGCCCCCGTCGACGCCCGGTTCGGAGAGGTGACGCTCTCGGTCTTCGCCACGCCCGACTATACGCCCAAGACGGATCAGTTAGTCGCCGCCGCGAACGAAACCTGGGACTTGCTCGCGGGCCGGTTCGGCGCGCCGCCGCTGGATCGCATTTCAGTAATCCAGGCCAGGGGACGCAATGGGACGGGATGGCACTTCTTCTCGAACCAGGCCCTGTTTACGGGGGCGGCGGGAGGCGTGCCCTCGCGCATCAATGATTTTCCGGTCAGGGCCTTCTTCGACCATGAGGTGGCGCACCTGTGGACGCGACCATCGGGGGCGGCCCGCAACTTCCTGGCCGAAGGCTGGTCGACCTATGCCGAGGGTCTGGTCATAGAGCGCCGATATGGTGCGGAAGCGCGGCGCTGGTTCTGGAACGATCAGGCGCGCCTGTTCCTGATCAACGAAACGGCGATGGCGGGCGCATTGAACGATGATCCGTCAAACGCGGGGGTCTCCTACGCCAAGGGGGCGTGGACGCTGGCCATGCTGGAACGGGTGCTGGGACGACAGGCTTTCGACACCGGCGTGCGGGCCTATGTCGCCGAACCTCTGGGCCGCACCGACTATGACAGCTTCGTCCAGGGGTTCGGACCTAGTGCGGACGTTGCGCGACGGTTCCTGACGCCCTGGGTCGAAGGTCGCGGTGCGCCGAGGATCGCCCTGGAGCGGCAGGGGGATCAGTTGATCCTGGTGCAGAACGGCGCGGTCTACTGGCTGCCTCGGTTCAGCTGTGGTCTGGAGCGGGACGACGGCTCGGTCGAGTGGCGGACCCTCGAGATCGACGGCGCCCGAACGCCTTTGTCAGGCGCTGACCGCGTCGTTCGTGTCCGGCTGGACCCGGCGGGGGATTATCTTCTTGCCGGCGATCGCGTGCTGGAAGCGAACGCCGTTTCGACGCCGTAGGCCAGGCGTCGAAGCTAGCTTGAGGGCTGACCGACGCCGCCCGTCTGGCGCAGGCCTTCCCACAGGGCGATGCCGGCGGTGACCGACAGGTTCAGAGAGCGGGCGCCCGCGCGTAGCGGCACGACGACGCGGGCGTCGGCGGCGGCGTGGACATGGTCCGGCGCGCCTGCGCTTTCCTTGCCGAACAACAGGATGTCGTCGGGGCGGAAGACGAAGTCGGGCAGGGGCGTGGCGCCCTTGGTGGTCAGCAGAACCAGCCGTCCCGCCGGGCGGTCGGCCTGGAAGGCGTCCCAGTCCGCATGGCGGGTCATATGCGACAGGGGACCGTAATCCAAGGCGGCGCGCTTCATGGCGCGGTCGTCGAAACGGAAGCCCGTCGGCTCGATCACATGCAGATCGACGCCGAAACAGGCCGAAAGCCGGATGCAGGCGCCGACGTTCTGAGGAATGTCCGGTTGAAAAAGGGCGAGACGCATTCTAAGCCCGTTGATACGCGCGGCGAGGGGGTTTGTCGCGGTCTATTTGCGAGCGTTTCGCAAGAAACGTCAGCAGCTTGCGTCAGAGGGGCGCAGGTCAAGGGCCGTGGGGAAATCCCGCGTCGTATGTTGGTTTGGCGCCGCGGCTGGGGAGGCCCTAGGGCTTCTCCTGCGGCGATCGGGAGGTGGAAACTTGGCCGAATCGGTCGTGCATACCCAAGACTCTGGCAATCCCGAGAGCGGCGATCCCAATCGCCGTGACTTCATCTATATCGCGGCGGGCGCCGCAGCGGTCGGCGCGGGCGCCATGATCGCCTGGCCCCTGATCAACCAGATGAACCCGGCCGCCGACACCCTGGCCCTGGCCTCGATCGAGTTTGACCTGACCAAGGTGCAGGAAGGCCAGCAGGTCGTCATCAAATGGCAGGGCAAGCCGGTGTTCGTGCGTTATCGCACTCCGGCCGAGCTGCAGCGCGTCATCGCCGACGACCATGCGTCCGACCTGAAACAGCCCCAGACCGACGCCGAGCGCACCAAGCCGGGGCACGAGAAATACCTGGTCGTCATCGGTTCTTGCACCCACCTGGGCTGCGTGCCGACCTTTGGCGCGGGCGATTTCGGCGGGTGGTTCTGCCCTTGCCACGGCTCGCACTACGACGCCTCCGGCCGCATCAGAAAGGGGCCTGCGCCCCTGAACCTGGTTGTGCCGGACTACGACTATCTGTCCGACACCCGCGTCAAGATCGGCTGAGGACAAGGGGGGATCATGAGCGACCACGAGAGCACCTACGTCCCGAAGACGGGCGTCGAGAAATGGCTGGACAGCCGTCTGCCGATCATTCGCTTTGGCGCGGACTATATGTCCCTGCCGACGCCCAGGAACCTGAACTACTGGTGGACCTTCGGCGGCATCCTGGCCCTGTGCCTGGTGACCCAGATCGTCACCGGCATCGTTCTGGCCATGCACTATACGCCCAACGTCGACCTGGCCTTCGCCTCGGTCGAGCGCATCATGCGCGACGTCAACGGCGGCTGGCTGATCCGTTACGTCCACGCCAACGGGGCGTCGATGTTCTTCATCGCGGTCTATCTGCACATGCTGCGGGGCCTGTACTACGGTTCCTACAAGGCGCCGCGTGAGATGATCTGGATCATCGGCTGCGTGATCTTCTTCCTGATGATCGCCACCGCCTTCCTGGGCTACGTCTTGCCATGGGGCCAGATGTCCTTCTGGGGCGCCGAGGTCATCACCAATCTGATCGGAGCCATCCCCGGCGTCGGCGAGCCGATCCTGATCTGGCTGCGCGGCGGCCCGGCGATCGACAATGCGACGCTGAACCGCTTCTTCTCGCTGCACTATCTGCTGCCGTTCGCCATCCTGGGCTGCGTCGTCCTGCACCTGTGGGCGCTGCACGCGGCGGGTCAGAACAATCCGGTCGGCATCCTGATCCCCAAGGATCGTCAGGCCAAGGACACGCTGCCCTTCCATCCGTATTTCACGGTCAAGGACGGGTTCGCCATCATCCTGTTCCTGATCCTGTTCGCGATCTTCGTCTTCTATCAGCCGAACGCCCTGGGCCACGCCGACAACTATATCCCGGCCAACCCGCTGCAGACGCCGGCGCACATCGTGCCCGAGTGGTACATGCTGCCCTTCTACGCGATCCTGCGCGCCATCCCCGACAAGTTCGGCGGCGTGGTGGCGATGTTCAGCGCCATCGGCGTGCTGTTCGTCCTGCCTTGGCTGGATACGTCCAAGGTGCGCTCCATGCGCTATCGCCCGACGATGAAGGTGTTCTTCATCATCTTCCTGGTGGTCGGCGTGGGCCTTGGCTGGTGCGGCGGGCAACTGCCGGACGCCCATGTGATCGGGTCGTTCAAGACCTTCACCCTCTTCGACGGCGACCTGAACAGCTATCTGTGGCTGACGCGCCTGTTCACCCTCTACTATTTTGTCTTCTTCCTGGTGATCATGCCCTTGGTCGGCCTGAAGGAGCAGCCGCTGCCGATCCCGGCGACCATTTCCGAGCCGGTGCTGACTGGCGCGGACGCCGTCGAGCACAAGGGGTGAGGGGCATGACGATCGGAACCAAGACCATGTCGTTCAAGACGATCATCGCCTCGGCCGCTGTCGCCCTGGGCCTGATGGCGGGCGCCGCGCCCGCCCTGGCCTCGGGCGGGGCCGCGCATCCGCGCTCGGGCGGGTTCAGCTTCGAAGGGCCGTTCGGCACATATGACCAGGGCCAGCTTCAACGCGGCTACAAGGTCTATCACGAGGTCTGCGCCGCCTGTCACAGCATGAACCTGATGCACTATCGGAACCTGGGCGACCGTCATGGGCCGTTCTGGAATCCCAAGTATCCGAACCCGAACGACAACCCGGTCGTGAAGGCCCTGGCTAAGGAAGTGCAGGTCGGCGACATCGACAGCGAGACCGGCGAAGCGATCCAGCGCGACGCCACTCCCGCCGACAAGTTCCGCGCCCCTTATCCGAACGCGACGGCGGCGGCGGCGGGCAACGGCGGGGCGGCCCCGCCCGACCTGTCGGTGATGGCCAAGGCCCGTCACGACGGCGCCAACTACATCTATTCGCTGCTGTCGGGTTATCGGAACCCGCCGGCGGGCCTGACCATCCGCGACGGTCAGCACTACAACCCCTATATGGCCGGCGACCTGACGCCGTTCTGGGACGAGACCAAGGGCCATGTGCCGCCCGGCGGCTTCATCGCCATGCCGCCGCCGCTGCAGAACGGCCAGGTCACCTATGACGACGGTTCGCCCCAAACGGTGGACCAGTACGCCAAAGACGTCGCCGCCTTCATCGCCTGGACCTCGGAACCCAAGATGGTGGAGCGGAAACAGGCCGGCTTCGGCGTGTTGATCTATCTGCTGATCTTCGCGGGCGTCACCTACGCCGCCTATCGCCGCATCTGGAAGGGCGTCGCCCACTAAAGCGGCCGCAAGGCCGAAATCCTTGAGCCCGTCGAAGTTCGCTTCGGCGGGCTTTTCGTTTGCGACGATTGGCCCGCGACACGGAATCGACACGATGGGTTCCGCCGCCTAGGGTCCGCTATCGTTTCCGGCTGTGGGGCCCTTCATGCGTTTCGTCTCTTCCTTCGCCGCCATGCTGTTGGCCGGCGCCGCCCTGTCGGCCTGTGCGACCGCGCCAAATCCTGCGGCGGTCCATGCCGTTCCCGCCTTCGATGCGGCGCGCATCTCGCAGGACATCAAGACCCTGTCGGACGACAGTTTCGAGGGGCGCGGCATCGCCACCCCGGCGGAAGAGAAGGTCATCCGCTATCTGAGCGAAGGCTACGCCGCCGCCGGCTTCCAGCCGGGCGGGCCGAATGGTCAGTGGACACAGGACGTGATCCTGAACCGTTTCGTCCAGTCCAACGTCCACGCCTCGCTGAAGCTGGGCGACTGGACCCTGCCGATGACCCAAGGGCGCGAGGTGGCGATCTCGACCCGCCGCCCGGCCCAGCACGTCAGCCTGAAGGATGCCCCGCTGGTCTTCGTCGGCTACGGCATCAAGGCGCCCGAGCGGAACTGGGACGACTTCAAGGGTCAGGACCTGCGCGGCAAGATCCTGGTCGTGCTGGTCAATGACGCCGACTTCGAGGAGCCGGCGCTGAACACCTTCGGCGGCAAGGCCATGACCTATTACGGGCGCTGGACCTACAAATACGAGGAGGCGGCGCGCCAGGGCGCGGCGGGCGTGTTGATCGTCCATGAGACGGCGCCGGCGTCCTATGGCTGGCAGACGGTGGCCAACTCCTGGGGCGTGCCCCAGTTCGACATCCTGCGCCAGAACGCCGCCGCCGAGCGCGTGCCGATGGAGGGCTGGGTCCAACGTGACGTGGCCGTCGATCTGTTCCGCCGCGCCGGTCTGGATTTCGAGGCTCTGAAGGTCAAGGCGCGCAGCCGCGACTTCCAGCCCGTCGCCCTGACAGGGGCGTCCTTCTCGACCGAGTTCGACGTGGCGACCAACCAGGTCACCAGCCACAATGTCATCGCCCGCCTGCCGGGCGCGACCCACCCGGACGAGACGGTCCTCTACACCGCCCACTGGGATCACATCGGCATGGGCGAGCCGGACGCCACCGGCGACCGCATCTTCAACGGGGCGGTGGACAACGCCTCGGGCACGGCGGGCCTGCTGGAACTGGCGCGAATGTTCGGTCGCGCGCCGCGCACCGAACGCTCCATCGTCATGATCAGCTTCACCGGCGAGGAAAGCGGCCTGCTGGGTTCGGAATACTATGCGGTGAACCCGGTCTATCCGCTGGCCAAGACAGTCGGTGGCTTCAACATGGATTCGATGAACGTCTATGGGCGCGTCACGGGCCTGGGCGTCACCGGATACGGCCAGTCGGATTTCGACGAGCGGCTGGCGGCGGCGATCCAGCCGCAGGGGCGGACCCTGGTTCCCGATCACGAGAACGCGGCCGGCACCTATTATCGCTCGGACCACTTCCCCCTGGCCAAGCGCGGCGTGCCGATGGCCTATGCCGGAAGCCGTGGCGACTTCCGCGACGCGCCGATCGCCGCGCGCGAGGCGGCGAGGGCGGAGTATGGGGCCAAACGTTATCACCAGGCGGCGGACGAGTGGTCGCCGGACTGGGACTATCGCGGCATGATCGAGGACCTGCAGGTCTTCTACGACGTCGGCCGCGCCCTGGCTGAAAGCCGCGACTGGCCGCAGTGGAAGCCGGGATCGGAGTTCGGGCCGGTGCGGGCGACCACGGCGTCAGAGCGTCGCTGATTTCCGCACAGTGTTTGGGGCGGGGCGGGGAGGCATCTCCGTCCCGTTCGCCGTTTTCGTATCGAGTTAAGCCTATGATCCTTCGTCGTTCCCCCTTCGTGGCCTTTGCGGCCCTGGCGCTGGCCGCCTGCGCCACCGCGCCGGTCCCTGCGCCGCGCCAAGCGGCGGACGCCTTCGCCGCCGCCTCGGCCGCGACGCCACAGTTCAGCGCAGCGCCTGTCGGACCACATCAAATACCTGGCGTCGGACGAGTTGGAGGGACGGTTCCCCGGCTTGGTCGGCGAACGGCTGACCCTGGCCTATCTGCAGGCGCAATATGAGGCGATGGGGCTGGAACCGGGCGGTCGCGACGGATCGTGGCTGCAGCCGGTCGATCTGCTGCGGTTCACGCCTGAGCGGGCGCCGACGGCGGCCTGGACGGGGGCGGACGGTGCGCGCCACGTGCTGACCTCGGGCGCCGACATCACCTTGCGCGCCGGGGCGGCCGATCCGGCGGTCAGGATCGCGGGCGCGCCGCTGGTCTTCGCCGGCTATGGCGTTTCCGGCCCGATATGGGACGACTATGGCGCGGCCGACCTGACCGGCAAGATCGTCGTCGTGCTGCGCGGGCAGCCGGCCAGCATGGGGGCGGACCCCAACTTCTACGGCTCGACGACCCACAAGATGCAGGAGGCGCTGAAGCGCGGGGCGGTGGGGGTCATCACCCTGCAGGAGCAGGACGGCCGCTGGCGCCGGGCCGTGGCTGGCGCGACCCGACCGCAAATGACGATCAAGGGCGCCCAGGACGCGCGGTTCACCGGATCGATCAACATGGCGGCGGCCACGGCCATCGGCGGCCCGGTGCTGGAGACGGCTCTGGCGCGGGCCAAGACCGGCGCCCTGGGCGGCGCGGTGGATTTGGGCGCACGTCTGGACGTGGATATCGCCGAAACCACCGAAGTCATCCACTCCAACAACCTGCTGGCCAAGATTTCCGGCACGGAGCGGCCGGGCGAATATGTCTTCTATTCCGCCCACTGGGATCACGTCGGCAAGGCCAAGACGCCCAACGCCGAGGGCGACGACATCTTCAACGGCGCCTGGGACAATGCGTCAGGCACCGCCGGCCTGATCGAGATGGCTCGGGCGTTCAAGGCGGGGCCGGCCCCGAAGCGCACCGTGGTCTTCCTGCACGTCACGGCCGAGGAGCAGGGGCTGCTGGGGTCCGAAGCCTATGCCGCCGATCCGGTCTATCCGCTGGCCAGGACGGCGGCGGACATCAACATCGACATGCTGCCCTTCACGCCCGCGACGCGGGACGTGGCGGTGTTCGGCGTCGGCAAGTCGGAGTTGGAGGACATCCTGGGGCGGTTCGCCGCCGTGCAGGGGCGGGTGGTGACAGGAGACGGCTATCCCGAGGAAGGCTTCTACTACCGCTCGGACCACTTCAACTTCGCGGCGGGCGGGGTGCCGGCCCTGATGCCGTGGACCGGGCGCGATTTCATCGAGGGCGGGATCGAAGCGGGCAAGCCCTATTACGAGGGGCAGATGGAGCGCTATTACCACAAGCTGACCGACGAATGGCGGGCCGACTATGATTTCACGGCGGCCCTGCAGAACCTGGACCTGCTGTATCGGCTGGGCCTGACCGTGGCGGACAGCGAAAGCTGGCCCGCCTGGAAGCCCACGGCCGAGTTCAACGCCATCCGGGACCGCACGGCCGACCAGCGGCGGTAGGCGTCAGGCCGCGCCGAAGGGGTAGGGGCTGACAGACTTGGACCAGTCGTCGACGGCCAGCGGGCGGTCGATGGGGGCCGCGGCGCGTTCGGCGCAGGGGTGGCGGTGGCACAGGCGGCAGGCCGGGCCGATGGGCGTCACGTCCGGGCTGTCCAGGTCCAGGCCGCGCGCGTAGGCCAGGCGATGGGCGTGGCGCAGTTCGCAACCCAGGCCCACGGCCAGGTCGTGGCTCTCGCCATAGCCGTCGTGACCCTGGCGCTCGACCGTGCGGGCGAAGGTGAACCAGCGATTGCCGTCCGGCGTCTCGATGATCTGGGTGACAATCCGGCCCGGCGTGCGGAAGGCCGAATGCAGTCGCCAGCGCGGGCAGGCGCCGCCGAAACGCGAAAACGGAAAGGCCCCGGCCGCATAGCGTTTGGAGATATTGCCCGCCTGATCCACCCGCATCAGGAAGAAGGGCACGCCCCGCGCGGTGGGGCGCGACAGGGTGGTCAGTCGGTGCGCCGCCTGTTCGTAGCTGACGCCGAACCGTGCCTGAAGCCGGGCCAGATCGTAACCGCCGTCCTCGGCCGCCCGCTGGAAGGCGGCGTAGGGCATCAGGACGGCGGCGGCCAGGGTGTTGGTCAGGGCGACCTTCAGCAGGGCGCGGGTGGCGGCGTCGGGCGCGCCGGACGCCTCGACCATCTGGTGCAGGGCCGGACCCTGTTCGACAAGGGCCAGTTGATAGGCGATGGCGAAGGCGCGTGACGACGGGCCCAGCGTCTCCGACAGCAGCAGGCGACGGCGGTGCAGGTCGTAGCGGCGCGTCCATTCCACCATGACCTCGGCGGGCAGGGTGCGGACGCCCAGATCGTGGCGTGCGGCCAGACGCTGGCGCGCGGCGGGTTCAAAGCCATCGGCGTGGACCGGCGCCTCGGCCGCCAGGGTCTCGGCCAGGGCCTCGCCCATCTGGTCCAGGTCGGGGAAGTGGTTGCCGCGCGACTGGATATATTCCCGCACCCAGTCGGCGGGGCTGGATTCGATCAGGCCTTCTCCGGTCTCGGCGGCGGCGCGGGCCTTGGCGCGGCCGTCGTCGAACGCCTGATAGAGTCGGAGCAGGGCGTCGGCGACGCCGGGCGCCTCTTCCAGCAAGCGCACCAGCTCATGCCGGGGGGCGGACAGACCCTTGAACAGGGGGTCGGCCAAGACCTCCGTCAGGCGCGCCTCGTCAGCCGCGCCCGCCTGGTTCAGGCTGCGCAGATCGACATCGTAGGTGTCGGCCAGCCGCAGCAGAAGCTGGGCCGAGACGGGTCGTTGGTTCCGCTCTATGTGATTGAGATAGCTGGGAGAAAAGCCCAGGTCGGCGGCCATGGCCGTTTGAGTCAGGGCAAGGTCGCGCCGCAGGCGCTTCAGCCGGGCGCCGAGGAACAGTTTTCGGTCGGCGGAGGCGTCCATACGTGCAGAATGTCACAACATGACTGATTGTGCAAAGTCGTGTTGTGACAAAGTGACTTATATATGGTGGTTCGCGCTGTGTCATTCGTGACTTCGCCGTGTTCTTGTCTCCGAGACGGCGGCTGCGGCCGCGCCTTTCCCAGAGACGAGTTCGACCATGACCACCTTCGCCGACCTGGTTCCTTCGCCCGCCGGCCGCTTCGACGGCATCGAGCGCCCCTATACGCCAGAGGACGTCCTGCGCCTGCGCGGTTCGGTGCCGGTCACCCATACGCTGGCCGAGCGGGGCGCGAACCGCCTGTGGGAGCTGCTGCACACCGAGCCCTTCATCAACGCCCTGGGCGCCGTCACCGGCAATCAGGCGATGCAGATGGTTCGCGCGGGTCTGAAGGCGATCTATCTGTCGGGCTGGCAGGTCGCGGCGGACGCCAATACGGCGGGCGCCATGTACCCCGACCAGTCGCTGTATCCGGCCAACGCCGCGCCGGAACTGTGCCGCCGCATCAACCGCACCCTGCAACGCGCTGACCAGATCGAGCACGCCGAGGGCGGAGCCAAGCGCGACTGGTTCGCCCCCATCGTCGCGGACGCCGAGGCCGGTTTCGGCGGCCCGCTGAACAGCTTCGAGATCATGAAGGCCTTCATCGAGGCGGGCGCCGCGGGCGTCCATTTCGAGGACCAACTGGCGTCGGAGAAGAAGTGCGGACACCTGGGCGGCAAGGTGCTGATCCCCACCCAGGCGCATGAGCGCAACCTGGTCGCCGCGCGCCTGGCCGCCGACGTCATGGGCACGCCGACCATCACGGTCGCCCGCACCGACGCCGAATCGGCCCAGCTGATCACCTCGGACATCGATGAGCGCGACCAGCCCTTCATCGACCGCGAGAACCGCACGCCCGAGGGCTTCTTCCGCCTGAAGGAAGGCACGGGCCTGGACCACTGCATCGCGCGCGGCCTGTCCTACGCCAATATCGCCGACCTGCTGTGGTGGGAGACCAGCCACCCGGATCTGGACGACGCGAAGAAGTTCGCGGAAGCCGTGCAGAAGAAGCATCCGGGCAAGCTGATGGCCTACAACTGCTCGCCGTCGTTCAACTGGGAGGCCAAGCTGGACAAGGCCACCATCGCCAAGTTCCAGCGCGAGTTGGGGGCCATGGGCTACAAGTTCCAGTTCGTGACCCTGGCGGGCTTCCACGCCCTGAACAACTCGATGTTCGAGCTGGCGGACGGTTATCGCGACAACGGCATGGCGGCCTATTCGGAGCTGCAACAGCGCGAGTTCGCCAACGAGGCGCGCGGCTACACCGCCACCCGCCATCAGCGCGAAGTCGGCACCGGCTATTTCGACCAGGTCGCCACGGTCATCTCCAACGGCACATCGTCGACCACGGCGCTGAAGGACTCGACCGAGACCGCCCAGTTCACCACCGCGGCTTAATCAGAAAAGGAACCGCACAAATGGAACCGCTGACCCGAACCGAAGCCATCATCGACTTCTGCCTGGCGCCCCTGGCGCTCGACAGCGGTACGGAGGCCGAACGCGAAGTGCGTCGTCGCATGACGCACGTGCTGCGAACCTATCAGTCCAAGACCGCGACGCCGGTCGCCGTGGACTTCTCGTCCATGCCGTCGCAGGTCATCAACGAGGCGGCCCACGGCTACGAATAGGCCGCCGCGTATGAAAAAAAGGCCCGTCCCGAGCGATCGGGGCGGGCCTTTCGTCGTTCGTGATCGGGCGACCTTAGCGGGTGGTCGGGCCGGTGTTCAGCGATTGAGTGGTGGCGACGGCCGGCGTTGCGGCCGGGGCCGATGTCTGGGCCGGCGCCACAGCGGCGACGGGCGTGCGGGCCGGGGCGCCGGTTTCCTGGGGATCGCCGACGATGATGGTGGTGATCTGGGTGGCCTCGGTGGTGCAGGTCGCCAGATCGCGGGTCACGTGACGGCCCAGGCAGAAGATGTCCTCATAGCTGGGACGCGAGGCGGCCAAGCATTGGAACAGCATCAATTTGGACATGCTCAAGCAGAACTCGCTGTTCGGCTCGTGCGTCAGGGCCTCGGTGTTGGCGCGCGCCTCGTCGCCGCCGGCGCCCAGGGCGCCCAGGGCCGCGATGGCCAGCGAACGCACGACCGCCGGGGTATAGGGCGGACCCTTGCGCGACGGTTCAAGTCGCAGGCCGGTTCCGCTGTTGCCAGCGGCGAACAGCTGGGCCGATTCCTCGGCCGACGGCAGCATATCCACCTCGGACAGGTGTTTGGCGCCCTCCAGCCGGACCTCGCGGTTGGCGATGGGGGTGGTGGCCCAGCGTCGGCGCGGATCGCTGCGGCCCTGGATCGTATAGGCGTCCTGTTCGATGCCCTCGGCGATGGCGCGCATGGCGACCGAATCCTTGCCGATAGTGCTGGCGATCAGGCCGGCGGCGGCGTCGGCGCCGGGCAGGGTGGCCGCGTAGGCTGGGTCGGCGACGATCTGGGCCACGATCTGCTGACGCTGCGTCGGATCGATGGCGTATTGACGCACGCCCGCGACGAACTCGGGCGACTGCATGGCGATGATGGCGCCATAGGCGATCAGGCCGCGCGACAGCTGTTCGGCGTCATAGGAGGCGCCCTTGCGGATCGCCGCCTGGATCGACTCCGCGTCCGGGAAGCCGCCCGGCTGGATGGTGCGGGCTTCGCGCAGGAAGGCGACATAGATGGATGCGGCTTCGGCTACGCCCTGGTTCAGCGAAATGGGCGGCGGCTGGCGGGCGGCCAGTTCAGCCGCAAGACGTTGAGCCTCCAGCTCGGCCTTGGAGGGTCCGCTCTCGCAGCTTGCGAGTATCATGGCGGCGACGAGGGCGACGGCGGAGACGCCGCGGCGCAGGGGGGCCGATTTCATTGGAACATCCTCAAGGCGATTACGCGCGCAAAAGCGCCAACACTATGGGCGCTTATAAGGCGTTCCTCATGGTTACCCGACGGTTAAGATGGCCGCGAAAATCGCCTGTTGTTTCCTATGACTTTTTTCGAAAGACCGTCCGACTTCCGGGTTAATCGTCGCCTTAAGTCGGACGCCGTCGCACCGGATCGCACCCCGCCCGAACGCCTCATCGGACAGCAGAACGCCCCGGCGTCATTATTCGCCGGGGCGTTCGTCGCATCACAGCGCGCGCGGCGGGAACAAGACCGCGCGTCGCCGGGCGAACCGGATCAGCTGAAGGCGGCGGCCGCCACGGTGACGTTGCCGGACTTCGGCGCGGCCGTGACGGTCAGGACGCGGAAGGCGGTCCCGCCGGCGGCGACCAGGTGGATCACGTCGCCGGCGAATAGATAGCCGCGCACGTCGTTGAAATAGCCGGCGGCGACGGCGGTCGCGACGCTGTCGGCCCCGGCGTCATAGTGCCAGATCTGGCGGCTGGCGGCCGCGCCGGTGACGGAGTTGAGGTTGCTGACCTTCGACAGCTGGTTCTTGTTCAGGGCCATGGGGCGCTCTCCTGCAGAACGACCGCCACCATGGCGATCTGATCATCAGGCTACGGCCCCGACGAATGCGGCAACGCGACCTCAACCGGCCGGACACGCCTCGCCGGTATGGAACTGGATCAGGCGGCTGACCTGGTCGAACAGGTCGCCCCGGCTTTTGGCCAGGCGGCGGATGCCGGCGCGCCAGTCGGCGGGGATCATGGCGCCGCCGTCGGTCGGCAGGCCGGGGACGGCGGCGGGACAGCGCAGCAGCTCGGCCGGCGGCGTCTCGCGCACCGTGCGCACCACCACCTCGGGGGGCGGCGCGACGGGCGCCGGGCCGCTAGCGCAGCCCGGCAAGGTCGTTGACAGCAGCAGCCCAATCGCCGCCGACATGATCGTTCTCGACTGCCGCATCGGCCGCCTCCATTCGGGTGAGGGCGTCGGTCGCCCGTTTGGCATAGACGGCCGCCAGGGCCGCATCCGCCGCTTGCTTGCCTTCGCGGCGCTCAAGGTCGGCCAGCATGGCGTCGAGCGATCCGGACTGGACCTTGTCCTGGTAGTTCACCAGCTCGGCGACGCGCCTGTTGCACAGGCGGCCCCAGTCCTTCTGGCGCGAGCCTTCGGGCTGGAATGGCACATTGACCGTGGCGCAGATCTCGCGCGCCTGGGTCAGCAACAGGGCGCGATCAGCCTTGGCTTTCTCAAGCCAGAAGTAGGCCGCCGCCGCCCCAATCAGCAGGACCAGCAGCGTCAGGAACCGACGGTTGGCGCGGAACAGGGCGAGGGCGGTCAGCATGATCAGGCCGCCTTGGCCGATAGACGCTCACGCAGCGCATAGCCTTCAAGAGGCCAGAGCTGTTTGATGGCGTCCTCATAGGCGAACAGCTTGCCCTTTTCAGGATCGAAGTTCTCCGGCGAGGCTGTCGCTGACTTGCCGATCACGGTGAAGCCGTTCTGCATGACGAGGATGCAGATCGTCAGCAGTGACAGCGATGGGTGCGCAGGTTGGCCCAGAGCTTCAGCGGCGGCGCCGGCCGTGAAGTAATGCTCGCCGATGATCTTGGACTTCATGTCGTCCAGCGACACCCGAGGGTGGGTAGCTTTTGCGGCCGAATATTCTTCGGTCGCCTTAAGGGCTGCACTGTCCATTTTAGGTCTCCAGTTCAGATTGCCGGGAGAGCGCCCGGCTCGCATTTCGCCATTCGGGACAATCTGCTAGCCGATCCCCGGCGAATACTTCGTCCGGCCGGCCACCTTGCGCGCGGTCAGCAGCTGCTTGCGCTTGCCGGGGCCGAAGCCGACGTGAACCCACTGATCGAACTCTTCGATGATCTGGTCGAAGTCCTTCAGGTGCTTGGCGAGGTAGGCGGCGACCTGGGCGGGCGTGCCGAACGACGGGCAGATGAAGTCCACCGCATGGCCGGTGCGGTGTGCGCTGGTCGGCGATCCGCCCACGGCCGTGTTGACCTCGGGGCTGCGATAGCCGGACAGGACGCTGATCGGCCGGTCGCCCAGCAGGGTCCGCACATGCTCCATGCGGTCGGCCGTCAGGATCAGCTGATCGACGATGTGCGGCGGCGCGACGTTGGCGATGCCCTTGCGGGCCGCCGTGGCGGAATGGGTCATCTCGGCGAGCGAGAAATGCGCCGACAGGCGCTGGGTCGGGGCCATCAGCCTTCTCCTTCAGTGGGCGGGGGAACCGGCGCGGCGCCGCGACGCGGAACCCAGCTGCCGAGATTGGTGAAGAACAGCTTCAGCCCGCCGGACGCCCCGGCGATGAAGGCCTCGCGCAGGGGCTTGTAGGCCTTGAAGGCCAGCGTCCCGACGACGAAGCCGACGGCGTTGATCAGGGGCAGGGGCCAGTGGAAGACATGGCCGGCGGCTGGAACCAGGAAGGCGGCGAATGTCACACCCACGGTCCATTGCGCCAAGCGGTCGCGCCAACCCAGGCCGGGTTCCCACATCTGGCCGATGGCCGCGCCCACGGCCCCCGGCACGAACGGCTCCAGCCAGTGGCGCAGGCCGTCAAGGATTTCGAGAAGGGCGGGCTTCCAGTGCATGACGGGCAGAATGGCCCGCCGGCATAGCCTGCAACGCGCGGTTCAGAGGCGCGTGTTGCGCCAGACCTGTTCGCCGTCCGTGTGCGTCATGCCCTCAATCGTCGGCCGGTTGGGATCGTAGCGGAAGCCGCAGGCGCGCTCCCACAGCAGGGTCCAGCCGTGGCTATGAAACAGTTCCATCAGCACGCCTTCGATCCGGCGGCTGTGCGTGCCGATGCAGATTTGCCGGACGCGGCCGGTCAGGAAGGCGATTGACGCCTCGGCTACCCGCTCTTCCGCCCCCTGGATGTCCCAATGCATATAGTCGATCTGATCCAGTCCGGCGCAGATCGTTTCAACCGACAGGCCCTGAACTGGCGCGCCGTCGAACACGCCGCCGCGATAGTCCGTTTCAGCCGCATCGGCGGTCGCGGCCGCCCCGTAATCGGCCAAAGCGGCTTCGCGCGGAAACCACAGGCGCGCGTCTTCCGACCAAGCGGCGGCCTCAAGGATCGTCGGGCTGAAAGCGTCCAGACCATTGTGGGTCAAATGTTCGCGCGCCACAGCGGCCTTGCGGGCGCAGGCTTCTACGCCCACCAGGCGGACAGCGTCTCGTTCCTGCCGTCGGCACACCACGCCGGCGGCCGAGATCCACGGCGCCCATGCGGCGCCCAGCTCAACGGCGGTGAAGCGGTCGCGGGGTGCGGCTTCGATGGCGGAAAGAAGCGCGCAGTATTCCGCCGCGCCGCCATAGACGCCATCATCAGGAACGGGGGGCGCATCCATGATCGCGCCATCTAGGCCGACTGCGCCGGGGAAAAGATCGGCTCTGGTCTGAAGGCCAAGCCAGTTGGTGAAGCGCCCGGGCGTCGAACATAGCCCGTCGGTCGGGGCGCGGTGACGCTCCAACAGCACGGTGTCCAGATGGCCAGCAGCATCGATCATGGCGGGATTCTGACCCAGCCTCTGGTCGAAAGCAATTCAGCCCGTGACGCCGTCGAAACGAGATTGTGCGCCGACCAGCGTAACCGTGCCGTCGAAATAGCCGGTGACGTAGTTTCGGTTCGACGCGCCCTGTTCGATAAAGGCCTGCGTCGACGGCGCCCCGGTTTCACGATTTGTCGTGCCGATGTCGAACCGCGAACGGGTGACGTTGTTGACGACAATGGCAGGCGAACCCTGCAGCAGGCGATCATACTGACTGACGGTGCGCGCCCCCCAGTAGATGCGCTCGCAGTTGCTCACCAAGGCCGCGTAGCTGGTGTTGACCAACATATCGGCGCTGAAGGCGCAGTCCTTCAAACCGTCCAGCTCGACGCCGACACCCGCCCCCGGCAAGCCTTCATTGGCGTAGCCCAACCACATCCCCGACAGGTGCATGTAGTGGGCCAGCGCGGCGGATCCGCGCTTGATGACCAGAAGGTCGGGACAGGTATCGATCAGGCCGCCCACCCATGTGAACCATTTCAAGTCTTTGCCGTTCGGGCTTTCACCGATGTAAACGCCGATGTTCCCGCAACCCAGCACTTCGGTGCCGAACACTTTCGTCCCCGTGACGCACTCGCCACGGAAGCCATATCGCGTCGCGCCAAACACCTGTCCGCCGATGATCTCGACCGCGTTCTCCGGCTGGGTCAGCGTGCCCTCTTTGGCGAAGAAGCCATCTCGCACAGCCAGACCGCCCTGGCCATTCATCTGCACGCCGGTGAACCGGGAATGGAAGCTGTCGCCATAGGCAAGGCCCCTGCGCGCCGCAAAGATCCGCACGTTGTTGACGAGGCAGTTGTTGTTCGGCCCCAGGTCGATCCCATCGGCGTTGACATAGGTCGATCCCGGCCCCTGGACCGTGAAGTCCTTGAGGCCCAGGCGGAACAAGGGATTGCCTTGGGCGTCGGATGATTTGATCGCGGCGCGGTCGCCCAGGTTCAGCAGGGTCGTCGCGCCATCGCCTTCACCTTCCAGCACGAGATTATCCGCCGCGGTCACGTCCAGCGTCCGGTCCGGCAGACTAGGGTGCGCGCTGGCCAGCCGAACGACACCGGCCGGCAGCTTCATTTTCGGACATCCGCCGCCGAAGCGCGTTCCCTGCGTGCGTGCAAAGGCGATGGCGGCGCGGATCGACGGCGCATCGTCGTCCACGCCGTTAAGGCGCGCCCCGCCAGCAAAACGCTTTTCGCGTGGATTGATCCACTCGACCAGCACGCGCGCGGCGGCGAACGCCGCCTTGGGCGTCATCGACACATCGTCCACGGCCTCGTCGCGCGCCTCGGTCGGCGTCGCGCGTCTCAGGCCGATATTTTCGCGCAGCGCCTGGGCTTCGTCCTCGCCGTCCAGATTGTCGGCGGTGCGGTTCAGCTTGCCCAGGGCGGCGAAATCGTCCGGCCGGGTCTGAACGCGCGGCGCACCGTCGGCGCCGATGGTCAGGAACCGCTCGCCCATGCCGGGCGCCCAGGGCGCGACGCCCCCAACAACCCCGACTGGCAGAACGATGCTGCGGCCCAGTTTGGCGCGATGCTCTTGCAACTGGGCTTGAAACGCTTCGGCGTCGGCCTCCAGTGTCGCCGAACGCACGGCGCCGTTCGGGGTGTGCTGACGTAGCCTTGCCGCCGGAAGCTCGCTGTAGATCCAGACCAGATCGCCCGCCAGCACGTCATAGTCCAGACGACCGGTGAACCCCTCCGACGACACCTCAACGGCCGCCACCAGCGGAGGCGTCAACTCAAAGGCGGCCCCGGCCCGCAGAAGGCGGGCGCGAACGGCAGTTGGGTTCAGCAACGGAAAATCCGCCGGGAAGTCGGTCTGGCCGGCGAGGGCGATGAAGGGACCGGCAATCCGGTCGTTTTCGGGCAATGCGGCCATGACACGACTTTGCCGCCAGGGCAGGGGCCGCAACGCGGTGGAGCGCTAGTCCGATTGACCGCCCATGTTCGCCAGATCCGGCGCGCGATCCGGTGCGTTCGATCCTTGCGGCCACCACTGGCCTTGGCCGGTTTCCTTCTCCATCCGCCGCGCCCGGCGCTGGAACGCCTCTTCGGCTTCGGGATCCAGCGCCCGCTGCAGGTTGTCCGTCACCAGTCGGCTGAACGTGGCGCGGCTCCACCACAGGCTGGACAGGGCGTTGTAGTTTCCGACGAACCTGGCGGCATCCCGCCCCGGCCGGGCGCCCGCGACCGCTTCGCCCAGGTCTTCGCCATCAGCCAAACCGGCCGCGATCTCCAGCGCATTGCCGCCCGTCAGCCCCCAAATATCGCTGATCAGCTGACCGCCTGGACCATAGGCCGCCACCGGCGCCGTCGCCCCGTTCCGCGCCTGGGCCGCATAGAAGAAGTCGCCCGCGATCCCCAGGCCGCCGCCCTGCGCCAGCGCTGCGCCCCAGAACTTGGCGTCGTCCATAGGCTTGGGATCGTTGCCCTTGACCATTTCGCGCAACTGCATGGTCACCGCGCCGCCGATGGTCAGCAAGATCACCGCCTCGGCCGCCATGCCCGCCAGATTGGCCAGGGCGTTCCCGCCGCGCGCGCGCGCCTGCAGCGCCATCTCCTGGGCGTAGAGGGTGGTCAGGGTGGCGGTGAACCCCTTGAACATCGACGCGGAACGCTGGATCTCGCCCCACAGTGTGCCGGGCCGCTGGGTGATGAACATTGACCGCGCCTCCAGCGTCGTCTCCGGCGACACCAGCCGCGTCTCCAGATCGATCGCTTCCGCCAGCCGCAGCCCCAGCTCGGGCTGGGCGATGTCGTCCGGCTTCAGGAACGTCGCCCCTGGTCGGGGTTCGAACACCGGCGCCGCCCGCATGATCGCCCAGTCCGCCTCGCGGAAGCCGCGCGCGTCCAGCCAGCGCGCCAGCGCCTGCTCCTTCACGTCGCCTTTCGCCAGATCG
The DNA here is from genome assembly GCF_023147505.1 of Brevundimonas sp. EYE_349. GTDB lineage: Bacteria > Pseudomonadota > Alphaproteobacteria > Caulobacterales > Caulobacteraceae > Brevundimonas. The sequence goes on from NZ_JAHXPB010000006.1 coordinate 71,143, forward strand.
GTGAGGCTTTTGGCCTTGGCGTCGTGCAGCGCGCCCACCCTTTCACCCACCCGTCACTGATCGGAGATCCCACGTGACCGCCAAGTCCAAACGCACCCACCCCCTCGACCGCGACGGCGACGGCGATCCGGGCGGCTCTCTGCCCGGCAATCAAACCGCGCCGATGGCCGACGCCGACCCTGTGGCTGCGACGGCTGAACCGCCCTTTGCTATCGCCGCGCGCCGGTGGACCAGCGAGGTTTCCGATGACGAAGTCAAAGCCGAACTGAATAAGCGCGCCGCCCTGGCCTGGGGCGAACAGGGCTATGTCGTCGAGGAGCGTTTGGGCGACATTCTCGTCGCGCGCGCCAAGCCGACCGATCAGCCGATCATCACCGGGCCGCTCCGCTTCGCCAAAGGTCAGAACGACATCGATCCAGCGCACCTTATGGAGGCCGCCTCTGAGGTCGCGATCGATTACTGGGGAACCGCTCACTACACGGTGGACATGCAGGGCGAAGAAGCCGTCGCCCGGCTTCACGAGGGCGAGGAGCCTTGGAACGATCAAGCCGCCGACACCTTCGACGCCGAACAGGTCGCGGCCGCCACGACGGGCGGGGAGGGCGCCGTCATCGCCGAAGAGGGCGAAACCGTCGCGGATCCCGCCACGGCGACGGTCCCTCTGGACGACGGCCTGGTCAACATCCCGACCGACACGGCTTCGGTCGCCGTGCGCCTGCATGAGCTGCGGATCCTCGTCACGGCCCGCCGCCTCTACAAGTCTCCCGAGGGCTACAGCTCCAACTACGGCCCGCCCTACATCGACCAGGCCACCGTCGACGCCTTCATCGCGGCGGGCCTGGCCGAAGATGTCCCGACCGCCGGCAACATGGGCGGCGTCCGCGTCACCTCGGAAGGCCGCTCGGCCCTGAACCGCGCCCCGACCGATGAGGCCGCGTAATGATCGCCGCCCTGATCATCGGCGCCTATGCCTGCGCGGCCGCCATCGACCTCGCCACGTCGATCAGGGCGGCCGAACCGGCTGACCTCGGCCCCGCCTACGTCTGCATTGCGCTGTCGAACGCCATCTGCTGGCCGCTCGGCATCATCGGCGACATGCTGCAGGCCAGGGTGGATCGCCGCTAATGGCCGCCGCCCGCATGTCCGTGGTCGAGATCTCGGTGACGGTCGAGATCGACGGCCGCAACTTCACGACCCAGATCGCCGGATCCTACGACGCCCTGCGATCGGTCGAGGCCGCGCGCGGCGTCAGCCGCCAGATCGGCGAGCAGCTGGGCGAATGTCTGGCCCTGCGGATCCAGCACGGCGGCCCAATTTCGCGAGCCGCCGCATGATCGCCCCCGACGCCCTCGATCTGCACGGTGTCGCTGTGCTGCTGGGCGTCTCCTACAGCCAGCTGCAGCGCACCTGGCGCACCATCGACGGCTTCCCGCCGCCCTATCTGGGCGGCGGGAAGGGCGAACGCCCGCGCTGGGCGCGCCAGGCCGTCATCGACTTCATGCATGGCCGCCGCTGGGCCGCGACCGAGGCTCCGCCCGTCGCCCTGTCGGCCGCCAAAGCCCCCGCGAACGACGCCGTGCGTCGTCCGCCCCCCGACACCGTCGCGGCCCTCGTCGCCGCCGCCGGCTGAACCACCACCAACCTGACCACCAAGGGAACTGACCATGTCCACCGCCACGCCACACGACGCAACCATCGGAAGCCGCGTCCGCGCCCGGCGCGAGCAGCAGGGCATGACCCAGGCCGCGCTCGCCGCCCACATTGGCGTCACCTTCCAGCAGGTTCAGAAATACGAGAAGGGAACGAACCGCATCGCGGCCGCCCGCCTGTCCCTGATCGCGCGCGCCCTCGATGTCCCGGCCGCCGCCCTGCTGGGCGAAGCCCCCGACGCCGCCGCCGGCCCCGTCGCCGCCATGTGCGCCCATCCCTCCGGCGTCGAACTCGCCCGCGCCTGGCTGGACCTGTCGCCCCAGCTCCAGCGCGCCGTCCTGTACCTGGCCAAGGCCGCCGTTCCGCCGATGATCATCACCGGATCGCCCGGCATCACGGTCGATTTCCGCGCGCTGGAGCCGGTGCAATGAGCAGAGCAGTAGCCCCCACCGCTCCGGTCGAAGCGAGCGGGTCGGAGCGGGAGCATGGTCCGAAATGCTGGGGCGGGACGTCGTTCTCTGATGAGATGGCGCACTGCTATTGCGGCTCGACAGACCTCCGCCCCCAACCGAGCGGAGAGACGCAGGAGGCAGTGCTAAAAGGCGTCGGGAAGATCAACGGCGATGGATGGAAGGACGCGACGACCGAAGGCGAGATCGTCTTTGTGTGGAACGCAGGGAAGCCGACGCCATATGCGCCGGGTCAATATCCGCGTGTCGGAAACGAGGGATGGTCCGCCAGCACGTCGCAATACGACTTCACGCCTGCAACGGCTAACGACGTTCCCGCCATCCTCGCCCTCCTATCCGCCCGCCCCCTCGCCTTGGGAGGCCAGCAGGGGGTGACGGCCGACAGCCTGACGCAATCGGTGACTGACGAAACGATGCGGGCGCTCCTATCCTGCAAGGACGTTGGGACAGGCCGCGCTCATTTGGCGGCGATCATCAACGCCCTCTCCACCACCCCCGCCCGAGCCGAGGCCCAGGACGAAGGGGCGGCTACTGATGATCTGGTTGATCGGTTTGCGGTCGCTCTGAAAGCCAAGCTGCGTGCGGCTGGCGAGAAATATGGCTTTGACGACGCGTGGAAGGCCGATGATTGGCGCGACAAGCTGATCGAAGACCTATTGCGTCACATCCAGAAGGGCGACCCGCGCGATGTCGCCGCCTATTGCGCCTTTGCATGGCATCACGATTGGTCGCTGTCACCGAAACAGGACGATTTGCGCTCTGCGGCTTTCACTGACCGAGGGGCAGAAGATCGTTACGTCTCGCAGGACGAAGGGGCGGCGGGGGAGCCTATGGCGTGGGGCTTGCAGTTTCCGGGTAAGCGTCTTCGGCACACGTTCGACGCAGAAAGGATTGCTCAGGGTTGGGCGGATCATGCGGGAGATGGCGCAAAAGTTGTCCCCCTCTACGCCCACCCATCCCCGCCGCCCGCCGCCGATGAAGACAGGGTAAAGATCGCGGTGGAGGCGTTCAATGCCAAGATAAATGCGCCCCTCACCGGCCCGACGCATGGCGCGTGGGACCGAGGCCGCATTGCTGGCCTGAAAGAAGCCCTAGCCGCCCTGAAATCGACCGCCGCGAAGGAAGGGGGAGCGCCCCAAGGTGACGCCGCTCCGGAAGCGGGTTAACCCTTCGCCATGACCCGCAAGCCCGCCGCCCCCTCCAACCTCCGCAACGGCCTGAAATGGCGTGACGGCCGCCCGCGCTGGGAGCCGTCACCCGCCAACCGGGCCTGCGGTTTCGCCGGCATGGATCTGCGCGACCATGCCGGCGGCTGGATGGATCGCGGCGCGGCGACGACGGCGGCGGACGCGCGCACCCTGTGGGCGCGCCTGGTGCGCGAGGCCATGCGCGACGATGGGGAGGGGTCAAAGGCCCGCTCCATGCTAGCCGCCGCTCTCGAACGCCTGCCGCCCGCGCCGGTCGAGGTCGAGGCCCGTCACCGCCGCGTCCTGGTCGCGGATCTGATCGAACGCGCCCGCGCCGTGATCGAGGCGCGCGAGCCGGATCTGATGCCCGAGGGGGCCGCGCCCCGCACCGGCGCCGCCATGGTCGAAGGCTTCTTCGCCGACGCCCAGGCGCTGAAGCGTATCTCGACCGCCAGCCAGCGCGCCTATCGCGTCCACTCGCGCAAGTTCATCCAGCGGTTCGGCGCGCGCCGCGTGGACACCATCACCCTGCCGCAGATGCGCGCCTGGTATCTGGATCTGCAGGCCGAGGTCTCGACCGCCACCGCCAACGCCGCCGTCGGCGCGGCCGGCGCCTTCTTCCGCTGGGCCATGTGGCAGGATCCGCAATGGATCGTGGCCAGCCCGGCCGTCGGCGTCGGCCGCCAGAAATCCGCCGGCCGCCGCGTCTTCTGGACCGTCGAGGAGGAACGCGACTTCGTCGCCTGGTGCGACGCCAACGGCTTCGTCGATGTGGCCGACGCCGCCACCGCCTGCCTCTGGACCGGATCGCGCCAGGTCGATGTCGCCAAGGCCGCCGTCCACGAGCTGGAAGGGGCCACCTGGCGCTATGTCCCGCAAAAGACCGAGCGCAAGGGTCAGGAGGCTTTGGCGGGCATTCTGGAGCCTTTGGCGGTGCGGGTCGCCCGTCGCCGGGCCGAGGCCGACGCCGCGCCCCTGCGTCACCTGAACGCCACGCCTTATCTCTGGGACTACCGGATGAACCGCCGGCACACGTCCGACACCATTGGAACTCGCTTCCGCGAGGCGCGCCGCGCCGCCGTCGCCGCCGGGGCCATGCCGCCATCCTTCCTCGACAAGACGCTGCAGGACACCCGCGACACCTGCGTCACCCGCCTGGCGGCCGCCGACGTGTCCCTGGACCGCATCGCCTCATGGGGCGGCTGGGCCGTCGATACGGCCAAGAACATCCTGCGCGAACACTATCTCAGCCTGATGGACGCCAGCGCCCTAGACAGCGCATCCAAGCTGCACGCCTGGGCCAAATCCCAGGGCGTCGCTCTGACCGCCGCCTAGAACATCCGTGAACGCAAGTCGGACGTCCGACTTGCGCCCAAGTCGGAAACACCCCGAAAAGTCGGACGGCACCCAGGCAGGGCGGTCATCAGCGAGCCGTCGATTAACAGGCCCCGCTATCCGACGGTTAATCGAACAGTTTGGAAACCGATTCCTCGTTCGCGATCCGTCGGATAGCCTCTCCGATAAGCGGAGCCACGGAAACCGTTCGGATTTTCGAGCAGTTCAAAACTTCGTGGGGTTGCTCGATCGAGTCGGTGATCACCAGCTCCTTCAGCGGGCCGTCGGTGATGCGCTGGACGGCGGGGCCGGACAGGACGCCGTGGCTGATATAGGCCGAGACCTCGGTCGCGCCCTGGTCAATCAGGGCCTTGGCGGCGTTGACCAGGGTGCCGCCCGAATCGACGATGTCGTCGAACAGAATGCATCGGCGGCCTTCGACATCGCCGATGATGTTCATGACCTCGCTTTCGCCCGCCTTCGGCCGGCGCTTGTCGACGATGGCGAGGTCGGCGTTCAGACGGCTGGCCAGCGACCGGGCGCGCACCACGCCGCCCACGTCGGGCGAGACGATCATCAGGTCGTCGCCGCGCGGATAGTGGTCCTTGATGTCCTGGGCCAGGACCGGGGTGGCGACCAGATTGTCGGTCGGAATGTCGAAGAAGCCCTGAATCTGACCCGCGTGCAGGTCCATGGTCAGAACGCGATCGGCGCCGGCGCGGGTAATCAGATTGGCCACCAGCTTGGCCGAGATCGGGGTGCGGCCGCCGGTCTTTCGGTCCTGACGGGCATAGCCGAAATAGGGCATGACGGCCGTGATCCGCTTCGCCGAGGCCCGCACCAGGGCGTCGGTGATGATCAGCAACTCCATCAGATTGTCATTGGCCGGGTAGGAGGTGGATTGCAGGATGAAGACATCCTCGCCCCGCACATTCTCCTCGATGACGGCGAAGACCTCGTTGTCGGCGAACCGCTTGACCTGGGCCTTGGTCAGGGGGGCGTCGAGGTGGTCGGCGATGGCCTGCGACAGCGCGCGGTTGGAGTTGCCAGAGAGCAGCTTCATCGGCCGGTCATCCTTTCGCCGTCATCCGCCCCCCATGAACGGCGGTCGGTTGGCGCGCTCTTTACCAGCGGTGCCGGGCAGGGCAAGTCACATGCGGAGATTTCCTCGGCATGGCGCGGCTCGGTCGCGGGTGCTAGAGATCGCCGCCTTGGTTTCCGGGGGAAGCGGTCTTATGACCGTTGTCTTCACACGTCATGGGGTCGTCCTTGTCCGCTTCTAAGTTCCGTTCCGGCATGGTGCTGATGGCCGCGGCGCTCGCCGCCGTGACGATTTCAGGCTGCTCGGGCACAAAGCGTCCCAAGCTGGCCTATGAGGAACGTCCGGTCGAGGCGCTCTACAACACCGGCTATGACCGCCTGCAGCAGCGGCGCTGGTCCGACGCGGTGGACTATTTCCAGGAAGTCGAACGCCAGCATCCCTATTCGGACTGGGCGCGTCGCTCGATCCTGATGCAGATCTACGCCTACTACCAGAACAACAACTACGCCGACGCCATCGCGGCGGCGGACCGGTTCATCCAGCTGTTCCCCGGCAATCCGTCGGCGGCCTACGCCTTCTACATGAAGGCGGTCTGCAACTTCGAACAGATCACCGACGTGGGCCGCGACCAGGGCTACGCCACCGCCGCCCTGGCCGGCCTGAAGGACGTGGCCCGCCGCTATCCCGGCACGCCCTACGCCTCGGACGCCGCGGTCAAGATCGACATGGTCAACGACCAGCTGGCCGGCAAGGAAATGAACATCGGCCGCTATTATCAGCGCGCCAACCAGCCGCTGGCGGCGCTGAACCGCTATAAGGCCGTCATCGCCAACCCCGACTATCAGCGCACCTCGCACACGCCCGAGGCCCTGTATCGTCTGGTCGAGGTGAACCTGCAGCTGGGCCTGAAGGAAGAGGCGACCCGCAACGGCGCGGTCCTGGGCTACAACTATCCCGGCAGCCCCTGGTATTCGGAAGCCTACGCCCTGCTGACCGAAAACGGCCAGACGCCCGAGAAGGCCCCCGAGGCCAAGCGCGAAAGCTGGCTGAAGCGCCTCATCCCAGGCTGAAGGATTCGTCGCGCATCGGGGCTGTAATTCCTGATTTGTTCCTTGATCGGCCGCGCTAGAATGGCGGCGATGTCGAATCGCGTGCGCCCATGCTGACCGCCCTGTCCATTCGCGACGTCGTCCTGGTGGACGTGCTCGATCTCGAGGTCGAGAGCGGCTTGACCGTGCTGACCGGCGAGACAGGGGCGGGCAAGTCGATCATTCTGGACGCCCTAGGCCTGGCGTTGGGCGGGCGGGGCGACGCCGGACTGGTGCGTCACGGCGCCAGACAGGCGGTGGCGACGGCGGTGTTTTCCGCGCCCGACGATCCCGACCTTCTGGCCCTGATCGCCGACAAGGGATTCGATGTTCAGCCGGGCGAGGATCTGATCCTGCGCCGCGTGCTGGGCGCGGACGGCCGAAGCCGGGCCTATGTCAACGATCAGCCGGCCGGGGTGACGGCCCTGCGCGAGATCGGCGCCGCCCTGGTGGAGGTGCATGGTCAGCACGAAACCGTGGGCCTGCTGGACTGGCGCACCCATCGCGGGGCGCTCGACGCCTATGGCGGGCTTCAGCCGCAGTTGTCGGCGGTGGCCGCCGCCTCGATCAGACTGAAGGCCGCCGAAGCCAAGCTGGCCGAGTTGAAGGCCGACGCCGCCGACGCCGCCGCGCGTCTGGAAGAGATCAGCCTGAACCTGGCCGAACTGGATGCGCTGGACCCGCGCGCCGACGAAGAGACCGAGCTGGCCGGGGAACGCGCCCTGCTGGGTGCGGCGGAAAAGGCCATCGCCGATTTAGCCGACGCCCGAACCCAGTTGGGCGGCGACAAGCTGAGCCAGAAGCTGGGTGCGGCCCTGCGCGCCGTCGAACATGCGCGCCAGCGGGCCGGGCAGGCGGGGGCCGAGGGCGACCATCCGGTCATTCTGAAACTGTCGGCCGCCGTCGAGGCCATCGACCGCACCATGGTCGAGGCGGCCGAGGCCATCGCCGCCGTGGACGCCGCCGCCGACGCCTTCGACTACGAACCCGGTCGGCTGGACAAGGCGGAGGAACGGCTGTTCGCCCTGCGCGCGGCCGCGAGAAAGCTGAACACCACGGTCGACGCCCTGCCGACGCTGCGGATCCGGTTGCGCGAGCAGCTTCGGCTGATCGAGGACGGCGAGGAGGCGCTGACCAATGCCGCCCGCGAGGCCGCGCAGGCGGCCGAAGCCTATGATCTGGCGGCCGAGTTCCTGACCTCGGCGCGGGAGGCGGCGGCCGACCGGCTGACCGCCGCCGTCATGGGCGAACTGGCACCGCTGAAGCTGGAGCGGGCGCGGTTCCGCGTGGCGCTGGAGCGGATCGACGGACGGCGCGGGCCGGAAGGGCTGGAGACCGTACGGTTCCAGATCGCCACCAACGCCGGAACTGACTTCGGCCCGCTGGACGCCATAGCGTCGGGCGGCGAACTGGCGCGGTTCGCCCTGGCCATGAAGGCGGCTCTGGCCAGCCGCGAGGACGTGCGCCAGCCGGTGATGATCTTCGACGAGGTGGATCAGGGCGTGGGCGGCGCGGTGGCGGAGGCCGTCGGATCGCGCCTGAAACGGCTGTCGACTGGCGCCCAGGTCCTGGTCGTGACCCACAGCCCCCAGGTCGCGGCGCGCGGCCATGCGCACTGGAAAGTCAAAAAGGCCGATGCGCCTTCCGAGATCGGCGTGATGACCACCACCACCGTCGTCGCCCTGGACGACCATCACCGCCGCGAAGAGATCGCCCGGATGCTGTCGGGCGCCGCCATCACCGACGAAGCCCGCGCGGCGGCGCGGGCGTTGATCGGATAGGCGTCGGGCCTTAGGCGCCGAGAATCCAGCCTTCTTCGTGTTCGACCTGGGCGATAAGGTCGGGGGTGGCGGTCTTGGGCGGGGCGAAGGCCTTGGCCAGGTCGCCGGCGTCGTCCATCCGGGCCAGGGCCTCTGCGGTGGTGCGCACCTGGGCCTGGTCCTTGAACTCGCCGGGCTCCAGCGTGGTCGCGAACATCGAGGGCCAGACCTCCACGACCAGGGCGGACAGCGGCTCGACGTCGTCGGGCGTCAGTTCCCGCCAGCCCGTGCCGAACGGCCAGACGGCGCCGGATGGTCCCAGGCTTTCCAACAGGCGGCGCACGGCGGGAATGCCGACCAAGGTCTGGCCGCCCACCGCGCCCGCGCCATGCATCTGCCAGACGCTCTTGGGTTGGAGCCGGCCCTTGCGAACCGCGTCCTCGGTGGCGCGGAACTCGGGGATGTCGGCGCCTGCGTCTGCGGGGGGTTTGGTCGTGGTCAGCCAGCGCTGCGCCTGTTTGGCCGGGGCGCCCCAGAACGGCCAGGCCTCGTCGGTCATCAGCCGGTTCATCTTGGCCGCGACCTGGTACCGGTTGTTGGTGTTGTCGGCCTTGTCCACGATGTTGGACGCGATGAATTTCCACATCAACTGCCAAGGGGCCTGCCCGGAGGTGCCGTCCAGATTCAGCCGCGCGGCCGTGCCGGCGGGATAGCCGAAGTTGAAGTCAAGCCCGACCAGAACGCGGTCGCCACGCTTCCTGTGATCGGCCAGGATGGAGGCCAGCAAGGCCTCGCCCTCGGCGCGCGTGGCGACATTGTGGGTCTCTGTATAGAGTCGGAAACGCACGTCGCGCTTGGCCACGCCGATCCACAGCGAGGTGTCGCCCAGCTTCTTGGTTTCGGCGGCGGTCCAGTCGGCGACGACATAGGCGTCGAAAAGGCGGGCCAAGGCGGCCTCCTTGATAAAGGCGTCGGTAGGAATGAGCGGGGCTTCTAACGCCCCATCGCGGCGACCGAAAGGCCCTGTCGCGGATCAGCCCTTCAGCAGGGCCTCCATGTGCGACAGCCAGCGCCGGCCCAGGCGAAGGGCCTCGCCAGGCGAGCCGGTCTGGACGGGCAGGGCGGCGTCCCACAGCGCCAGTTCGAACTCGGGATTGCGGGCGTCGGCGAACATCAGGCGCAGAACCACCTGTTCGGCGTCGGGGGCCAGGACGTCCAGCGACTTGCGCGCCTCGCCGCGCCGGACGCGGGCGACGACATGGCCGTCCACGATGATCTCGCCGCCCTCGACCTCGTCGAAGGCGTAGGCCAGGCCGTGGGCGCCGTTGGCCCACAGCACCACTACCTGTTCGACGTCGAAGTTCAGGGCGCAGGCACGGCCTTCGCCGGGCGACAGGGCCTCCACCTCGGGCGCGGCGCCCAGGGCCTTGAGCATGGCGCGGCGCAGTCGGCGCGGCGGCTCCATCCACCACGACAGCGCCAGGGCCAGGGTCGTCAGCAGGGCCGCCGCCAGGGCGATCAGCAGACCCACCCGCAAGACGTCGGCCATCGGCGTCAGGCCTCCAGGTCCAGATCGACCACCACGGGGACGTGGTCGCTGGGCTTTTCCATGTCGCGGGCGTCGCGGTGGGTCTCGACGCCCCGGCAGCGGTCGGCGGCCTGGGGCGACAGCAGGGCGAAGTCGATACGGATGCCGTGGTCGCGCTGCCAGGCGCCGGCCTGATAATCCCAGAAGGTGTAGGTTCCCGCCGGCTCGCCGCCGATCTCGTGCGCGTCGGCCAAGCCAAGGTTCTTCAGGGCCCGGAAAGCCTGGCGGCTCTGGGGTTGGAACAGGGCGTCGTCGGTCCAGGCGGCGGGGGTCTTGGCGTCCTCGGCCTCGGGGATGACGTTGTAGTCGCCGCACAGGGCCAGCGGCTCTTCGAACCTGAGCAGGGCCTGCGCATGGCGGTTCAGCCGGTCGAACCAAGCCAGTTTGTAGGCGAACTTCTCGGTCCCGATGGGATTGCCGTTCGGCAGATAGATCGCGCCGACGCGGATGGGGCGCGGCGCCTCGATCAGGGCCTCGATATAGCGGGCCTGTTCGTCGGTCTCGTCGCCGGGCAGGCCGCGCCGGAGGTCGGACATCGGATATTTCGACAGCAGGGCGACGCCGTTGTAGCTCTTCTGGCCGTGGGTCTCGACATTGTAGCCCAGGCTTTCGAAGGCCTCGCGCGGGAACTTCTCGTCCACGCATTTGATTTCCTGAAAACAGGCGACGTCGGGGGCGGCCTGTTCCAGCCACGCCAGCACGGTGGGCAGGCGGGCGTTGACGGAGTTCACGTTCCAGGTGGCGATGCGCATGGGGTCAAGGCTTAGGCTGCGTCTCGCGATCCGAAAAGACCGTCGTTCAAAAGAAAAAGGCCGCCGGATCGCCCGGCGGCCTTTCCTTGTCGATATCTGACTGTCGCCTACGGGCGGCCGCCGGCGGGGGCAGGCGCAGCGGCCGGGGCCGTCGTCAGCTTGCAGCCGCCGCCGATCTGCTGGGCGGTGGTGCAAGGGTAGATCTGCTGAACCACGTTCTCGGCGTTCAGGCGGGCGATGACGCCGTCTGCCCCCTCGCACTTGGCTTCATAGAAGACGCCGTTGGCGTTCTGACCCATCAGGCGGGCCTCGGTGACGTTGCAGGGCGCGGCGGCCGATCCGGCCAGCAGCGTCTTCACATAGCCCGCGTTCTCGGCGGTGGTGGTGAAGTCGCACTTTCCGTTTTCGGCCAGAACCTGGATGCAGGGGGTCTTGGTCCAGGCGCCGGCGTCCTGCTTGATCCAGTATCCGGCGGCGTCCGAACAGCCGATTTCATAGACGATCGCGCCGGCTCCGGACTGGCCCAGAATCTTGGCCTGATCGACGGTGCAGGGCACGCCCGCCTGTTTGGCGTATTCGCGCAGGAACTTCTGCGTGTCGGTGTTGGCGGCGATGGTGCATTGGGGGCCGACGTCGGCCGCCGGATCGGCGGCGCGGCGCTGCTCGGCGGTGTGGGCCAGGATGATGCAGCTGGACGCCTCGGGCGGCGTCTTGGTTTCGACCATATAGCCCGGCGCGGCGCCGCAGGCGACTTCATAGACGGTGGTGCCGGCGGCCGTCTTGCCCAGCAGCTTGGCTTCGCTGACCTGACAGCCCGTCGTGGTCAGGGCCATCTGCTCCTGGGCGGCCGCCAGGATTTGCTCGGCGGTGGGGGCGGCCGGCGCACGTTCGCGACGGGGTTCGTTGTTTCGCCCTCTAATACGTGACGGCGTCACGGCCTGGGTGGTGGCCCGTACGCCGTTTTGCGGGTCAGCGGAGTGTGTCTCCGCATCTTGCGCCAGGGCGGGCGCAGCGACCGCCGCGCTGAACAGAAGCGCCGCGACGGCGGCGAGAAGACGGGATTTCATTGGGAAACACCTGGGTTCTGAAGACTGGCAGACTTCGTGACCGCCTATTGGGTCCGGGTCAAGGCGGGTGGACGCGACCGGCAGCGCCAGACTACAACGCGATGCGTTGCGATAGGAGACGGACTTGGCGGACGATGGCGCTGCGGCGGTGACGAGAGATGCGCGGGGGCTGACCTATCCGTTCGCCGGCGTCCCGGCGCCGGGAGAGGCGGTCGAGGTTGCGCGCGGCGTGCTGTGGCTGCGGTTCGCCCTGCCGTTTCAACTGGATCATGTGAACGCCTATGCGCTGCGGGACGGCGCGGGCTGGGTGGTGATCGACACCGGGCTGCGGACGCCAGACACCGTGGCGGCGTGGGAGACGGCGCTGGCGGGACCGCTGGAGGGGCGGCGGATCACGCGGCTGATCTGCACCCATATGCACCCCGACCATATCGGCCTGGCCGGCTGGCTGTGCGAGCGGTCGGGGGCGCCGCTGTGGATGTCGCGGCTGGAATATGTGACGGCCCGGATGTTGATGGCCGAGGAGGCCGGCGATGCGCCCAAGGACGGCGTGCGGTTCTTCCGCGCCGCCGGCTGGACGGAAGATCAGATCGAAAAATGGCGCGGGGACTATGGCGGGTTCGCCAAGGGCGTCGCGCCGATGCCGCGCAGCCATCGTCGGCTGTCGGACGGCGATGCGGTTCGGATCGGCGACGACGACTGGACGGTGGTGATCGGCTCGGGCCACAGCCCTGAGCATGTTTGCCTGTGGCGGCGGTCGGACGATGTTTTCTTGGCCGGGGATCAGATCCTGCCGCGCATATCGTCGAACGTCTCGGTCTGGCCGACCGAGCCGATGGCGGACCCGCTGGGCGACTGGATGGCGTCGCTGGACCGGCTGCGTGGGATAATGCCCGAGGGCGCGCTGATCCTGCCGGCGCACGGCGAGCCCTTTTGCGGCGTTCATGCGCGGCTGGAGGCGCTGAAGCGCGGGCACGAGACGGCGCTGAAACGGCTTGAGCGGACGTTGCGTCAACCGTCTAGGGTGATCGACGGCTTTCCGGCCGTGTTCGGTCGGACGGTCGGAGACGGTGTGCTGGGCATGGCGACCGGCGAGGCTCAGGCGCATCTGAACTATCTGGAAAAGCGCGGGCGCGCCCGACGGACGCGCGACGAGAACGGCGTCGACTGGTGGACCGCCGTCGAACAGGACGAGGAAACGACGTGAGCGAACATATCCGCACCGAACTGGCCGATGGCGTCCTGACCGTGACGCTGAACCGGCCAGACAAGAAAAACGCCCTGACCCAGGCCATGTACACGGGCCTGGCCGAGGCCAGCGAACGGGCCCGGACCGACGATGCGGTTCGGGTGCTGCTGTTCCGGGCGGAGGGCGACAGTTTCTGCGCCGGGAACGATATTCAGGATTTCATCAGCCTAGGATCGCAAACCCAGACGCCTTCCGACCTGCCGGTGTTCCGGTTCCTGAAGTCGCTGGCCGATCTGGACAAGCCGGCCGTGGCCGCCGCCAGGGGGCGCGCCGTGGGCGTGGGCATGACCATGCTGCTGAACTGCGACCTGGTGGTCCTGGCCGAGGACGCCCTGTTGTCCGTGCCCTTCGTCAATCTGGCCATCGCGCCCGAGGCGGCGTCCAGCCTGTTGCTGCCGGCGGTGATCGGCCATCAGCGCGCCTTCGAGATGCTGGCTTTCGGCGAGGCTGTGGACGGGCGCACGGCCCTGGCCTGGGGCATGGCCAATCGGGCGGTTCCGGCCGATCAGGTCGATGCGACGGCGGCGGACCTGGCCGCGAAGGTCGCCGCAAGGGCGCCGAACTCCATCCGCAAGACCAAGCGGTTGATGCGCGATGCCGAGGCGCTGTGGGACCTGATGCAGCGCGAGGGCGAAGCCTTCGTGTCGCAGATGAAGAGCCCCGAGGCGATGGAGGCCTTCATGGCCTTCACCCAGAAGCGGGCGCCGGACTTCTCCAAGGTGGGCTGACCGTCGCAAGACTGCGCCTTGATTTGGCGCAGCTTTGCTTCTAGGTGCGCGCGCCAATGTCGCACGCCCTCGCCATGCCCCCGGCTGTCAGCCGTATCCGAGCCGAAACCCCGGCTGACGCCGAAGGCGTGGAGGCGCTGGTCATGGCCGCCTTCGGGCCGGGACGGTTCTCCAAGACGGCCGAGCGCCTGCGCGAAGGGTCGGCGCCATCGGCCGGTTTCGTGGCCCATGTGGAAGGTCGGGTGATCGGCTCGGTGCGCCTGTGGCCCGTCAGGGTCGGGCCGACGCCGGCCTTGTTCCTGGGGCCCATCGCGGTGGACGCCGGGCGCCGCAGCGACGGCCTGGGCGCCGAACTGATCGCGGCCTGTCTGGATCATGCACGGACCTTGGCCGGGCAGGTCGGCGGGGTGCTGCTGGTGGGCGACCGGGCCTATTTCGAGCGTTTCGGCTTCGTCCCCGCGCCAGAGGTGGTGCTGCCCGGGCCGGTGGATCGTCGGCGCATCCTTTGGCTGGCGACAGGCGCCCCGACCGTATCCGGCGCGGTCGCCATCGGTCGATAAGGATTTTTGCGCTGGATCAAGGCGCGCCCCGCCGACCGCGCGCATCACGCCCCCGACGCCGAAAAGCGGCCGCATCAGGCGGCCTGGACGTCGGGGATAACCGAAGTGAAAGCTTGTAAGTTCGCCATCATGGCCGCCGTCGCGGCGGCCGCCGTCAGCACGCCGGTCCTGGCCCAGAGCGCCGCCGGCGCGAGCGCGGACGCCTGGACTACGCCGCGCGCCGGCGACTGGATCGTCACCGGTCGCCTGACCGATGTCTTCTCTCAGGCGGACGACGCCATCACCACCGCCGCCGGCGCCGACAGCGGCCTGCACGTCGATGTGGGCGACAGCGTCATGCCCACCCTGGGCTTCACCTATTTCCTGACCGACCATCTGGCCATCGAGGCCATTCTGGGCGCCACCCAGCATGAGATCCGCGCCAAGGGCGGCGCCACGGATGTCGCGGTTCACGAAACCTGGGTCCTGCCGCCGGTGGTGACCCTGCAATACCGCCCGCTGACCGAAGGCCGCTTCAGCCCCTATGTCGGGGCTGGCGTGAACTACATGGTCTTCTTCGACGGCAAGGATAAGAACAACTTCAAGGTCAAGCTGGACGACGGCTTCGGCTACGCCCTGCAGGCGGGCGCGGACATCGGCGTCAAGGGACCGTGGAGCCTGAATGTCGACGTCAAGAAGGTGTGGTTCAACACCGACGCCGACATCAACGACGGCGCGTTGAAAAGCGACGTGAACCTGGACCCGTGGGTCGTGTCCGTGGGGTTCGGCCGCAAGTTCTGATCCGTCGACCTCGAGGGCCGAAGGCGTGCTGGACAGGTGACGAACCGATCCGGCGCGCCTAAGTCTTGCGAATGGCGGACGAGGCATCAAAGACCGGGCTGAACGCCCTGGCGCAAGCGGCGAATCAGGCGCCGGGACGGGGCATCCCGCCGGTTCATCTGTGGAACCCCGAGCATTGCGGCGAAATCGACATCGTCATTCGGCGCGACGGCGTGTGGATGCACGAGGGATCGCCTATCGGCCGCACGGAGCTGGTGCGGCTGTTCTCCACGGTCCTGCGCAAGGATCACGACGGCTATCATCTCGTCACGCCCGTCGAGAAGATGAAGATCCGGGTCGAGGACCTGCCGTTTCGGGCGGTGGCCCTGGGGCGCGAGGGTGAAGACCTGTTTTTCACGACCGATGTGGGCGACGAGGTGCGGGCCGGTCCCGACGACCCCATCGAGGTCGAGACTGATCCGGTGACGGGCGAGCCGGCGCCCCGCATCCATGTGCGCCGCAGTCTGTGGGCGCGGATCGCGCGGCCGGTGTTCTACGAACTGGTGGAACTGGCCGAGGAGGTGGACGGGCGGCTGATCGTCCGGTCGGCCGGTCAGGCCTTTTCGCTGGGATCGGTGGCGTGAGCTTGGACACGCTAAAGGCGCGCCTGACGCAGAAGCTGGCGCCGGTCTGGCGGCCGGGGGTGAAGCCCGACCGATCCGATTATGACCTGAACCCCGGCAGTGCGCGGGCGGCGGGGGAACTGCGGCCTGCGGCGGTGTTGATCCCCGTGGTGGCCCGGCCCGAGGGGGCGACGGTGCTTCTGACGCGCCGGGCGGACACCCTCGCGCGGCACACGGGCCAGATCGCCTTTCCCGGCGGGCGGCTGGACCCCGGCGAAAACGCGGTTCAGGCGGCCCTGCGCGAGGCGGACGAGGAGGTGGCCCTCCAACCGTCCGCCGTCCAGGTGCTGGGCCTGTCTGACGCCTATGAGACCGGAACCGGCTTTCTGGTGACGCCGGTGATCGGCTGGCTGGACGCAGCGCCGACCGTCACGCCGTCGCCGGACGAGGTCGCCGAGGTGTTCGAGACGCCGTGGGACTTTTTGATGGATGCGGCCAACCATCGGCGCGACTTCTATGACCTGGACGAGGGGCTGCGGCGCTGGTTCTGGGCCATGCCGTGGGGCGAACGTTACATCTGGGGCGTGACGGCCGGCATTCTGAAGGGGCTGCACGCGCGGTTGTACGGCGACGAGACCCATCCCGCCGCCGCCGCCGACGAGGACGCGGCGTGAGCGTGTCGATGCGCGGTCAGCCGTGGCTGGAGGCGTCGGCCACCCGCGCGGTGATGACGGCCCTGGAGACGGCGGGCGGGCCGGGCTGCGCGCGGTTCGTCGGCGGCTGCGTCAGGAACAGCCTGCTGGACCAGCCCGTCGACGACATCGACATCGCCACCCTACTGACGCCCGCCCAGACGATGGCCGCCCTGAAGGCCGCCGGGCTGAAGGCCGTGCCGACCGGGGTGGAGCACGGCACGGTGACGGGGGTGTCCGAGCGCCGACCCTATGAGATCACCACCCTGCGTCGCGATGTGGAGACCGACGGACGGCGCGCCGTGGTCGCCTTCACCCAGGACTGGGCCGAGGATGCGGCGCGGCGCGATTTTCGCCTGAACGCCCTCTATGCGGATGCGGCGGGCCAGGTGTTCGATCCGACGGGGGGCGGCCTGGCCGATGCGACGGCGGGGCGGATCGTCTTCGTCGGCGAGGCGGAGACGCGCATCCGTGAGGATTATCTGCGTATCCTTCGCTTTTTCCGGTTCTACGCCTGGTATGGAAGGGGCGCGCCCGACGCTGATGGGCTGGCGGCCTGCGCGGCGCTGAAGGCCGGCATGGATCAGCTGTCGGCCGAGCGGGTGTCCAAGGAACTGCTGAAACTGCTGGCCGCGCCCGATCCGCGACCGGCGGTGCAGGCGATGGCCGAGGCGGGGGTGCTGGAGCAGGTGCTGCCGCAGGTCCAGCCGCTGACGCTGTTTCAGGCCATCTGCGATCTGACGCCCGATCCTGTCCTGCGGCTGTCGGCCCTGCTGCCCGCCGAGGCGGCGGCGGTGGCGGACGTGGCGGCGGCGTTGCGCCTGTCGAACGCGCAGCGGGATCGGTTGACGGCGGCGGTAACGGACGGTCCCGTCGTCGCGCCGGACATGGGGGCGGTCCGGGCGCGGGCGGCCCTGTATCGGCTGGGGCGAAGCGCCTTCGAGGATCGGCTGGCGCGGGCCGAGGCGGCGGGGGGCGGCGACGGCTCGGCCCTGAGGGCGCTGGCGGCCGATTGGACGTCGCCGAAGCCGCCGGTCAGCGGTCGCGACCTGGCGCGACTGGGCGTGACGCCGGGACCGGAGACGGGGCGGCTGTTGAAAGCGTTCGAGGACGGCTGGATCGCCGACGACTTTCCGACCGAGGGGCACGAGGCGCGGCTGAAGGCGTTGATCGCGGCTAGAGCCAGCGACGCTTGAGTTGATGCGGGCCTGACAGGGCGTTCATCACAAAGAACACAGCCGGGTCACGCAGATTACGACGAGACCGAACGCGCGTCGGCTGCCAGTCTCTGAAAGCCATCGATGAACCTGCGGCTTCGCCGCCGCAGGACTTCAAGGCTCGCCGAACCGGAACATGTCCCCGTTGTGTTCGCCGTGACAGGGCTATGTCCGTTGTGGCGAACCCTTATGCTTTCAAGTCCCAAACAACCGCCGAACGCTCTAGCCGGCGCGGGTGAACTCGGTGACGACCGGCCGGTGGTCCGAGCCGGTGGGCAGGCCCAGGCGGCGCGTGATCAGGGCTAGGTCAGGCGACCGATAGACCTGGTCGATGGTGATGCCGGCGAAGGCAGGGGCTTGGCTGGGCCAGGTGCCGGGCCAGCCGGGCGCGGGGATCAGGTTCATGTCGGCCTGAATCTGTTTGCCGATCCGCGCGGTCGAGACGCTGTTGAAGTCGCCGGCGGCGATGACGGGATTGGCGGGCGCGGCCAGCCGCCGTTGGGTCAGGGCCATGACCTGGGTGATCTGGCCCCACTGATACTGATAGGGCCAGGGCCGGGTCAGATGCACGGCGAAGACGTTGATCGGCCCGATGGGCGTCTCCACGACGGCGCCGGCCGCGCTGAGGCCGTCCGGCCGGTCGGGCAGGCGCTGGACGATCGGATAGCGCGAGGCGACGATGGACTGGGCATGGTCGCCAGGCCCCCGCATCCGCCTGATGGCGGTGCGGTGGGGATAGCCGGCCAAAAGCGTGTCCAGTTGGGCCGCCGGGGCGTCGCCCACCTCGACCAGCACCAGGATGTCGGCGTCGGCCGCGACGATGGAGCGGCGCATGGCCTCGACGTTGGTGTTGAAAACCCACAGGTTGGCCGAATACAGCCGCACGATAGGCGTGTCCGTCGCGGCCGTCCCGCGCGTCGGCGTCCACTGAGGCCAGACCGCAATCGCCAGCACCAGACAGGCCGCCGCACCCACGCCGGCGGCGGGCCATAGCCGCAGCAACAGACAGACGGCGGTCGCCGCCATGGCCGCCAACAGAGCCGGAGCGGTGAACTGGGCCAGGATGTCGACCCACCGATGGCCGACGCCGCTCAGGGCCGCGATCCCGAACACCGCCAGACCCGCCAGGGCGACGCCGGCCAGTGCGTTGGCCGTCAGCTTGAACAGGGTCATCGGCGCACCGACCTTTCGGATTGAAAAAGGGCGCGTCGTCCCGCGTTAGGGCGACGCTTGGAGGGCGATATGGCCGCACGGTCAATCCGCGATATCGAAAACATCTGGTCCAATGTCGAGGGCGTCAAGAAGCTGTCGGACCGGGTCATCGGCATCGGGCCGTTCGGCATGGGTCTGGATGCGTTGCTGACCTGGGTGCCGGTGGTGGGCACGGCCTATACGGTGGGCACCGGCGGCTGGCTGATGCTGCAGGCGGTGCGGGCCAAGGCGACGCCCGCGACCCTGGCGCGGATGGGCGCCTATATGGCCTTCGACGCGGCGACAGGAACGGTGCCGCTGGCCGGTGATCTGGTGGACACCTTCTTTCCGGGCCAACTGATGGCGGCGCGGGCGCTGCAGAAACATATCGAAAGCACCCACTGGGTCGAGGATAGCGAGGCCAACGCCCGCGCCAGCGGCGACCACGATCTTCATGAGGCCAAGGTGCAGCGCGAAAAAGGCTTGAAGCGGATCGTCTATCTGCACGACTGAAATAGGATGGCTGGGGGGCGCGCTCCATCCTATCTGCCGGAATGAAATCGCGTGAAAACAGTAACTTGGCGGGCGCCAGCGACCATCTTCCGGCCTGAGGACGCAACGCAAGCAGACTGATCTCCGACGACAACGGAGATTTCGATGAGCGACGACTTCAGCGCGCGTCTGGCCCTGCCTTATCTGGCGGCGGGGCAGATGCAGAAACATGTGACCCTGAACACGGCCCTGACGCGGCTGGACGCCCTGTTGCAGACGGCGGCGGTCAGCCGGACGACGGCGACCCAGCCGGGCGATCCGGCGGATGGCGACCTCTACATCCTGCCGGCCGACGCCCAGGGCGCGGCGTGGGCGGGGCGAGGCGAGGGCAGCCTGATGCGGTTCGAGGCAGGCGGCTGGACCGCAGTGCCGACGCCCCCCGGCTTGATCGCCGTGGTGCGGGACGAAGCGGTGGTGGTGGTGCGGGACCATGCGGGCTGGACGCCGTTGGGGTGTTGGCTGCGCGAGGCGCAGGGGCTGACCCGGCTGGGGCTGGGGACCACGGCGGATGCGGCCAATCCTTTGGCGGCCAAGCTGAACGCCGCCTTGTTCACCGCACGGACGGTCGAAGAGGGCGGTGACGGCGATTTGCGGCTGACGTTCAACAAACAGGCGGCCGGCGATGTGCTGTCGCTGCTGTTCCAGAGCGGATACGCCGCCCGCGCCGAACTGGGCCTGATTGGCGACGACGATCTGGCGCTGAAGACCTGCGACGAGGCGGGCGTCTGGCGCTCTGTCTTCCGTGTCGATCGCGCCACCGGCCGCGCCGCCTTCGATCAGGGCGCGGTGCGGCGCGAGACGATCCTAGTGAGCGCCGACCGAGACTATTCGCCCCCGGCCTGGGCGCGCTGGATCGAGGCGGTCTGCGTCGGCGGCGGCGGTGCGGGCGGCGCCGGTCTGGCCGGACCCGCGGGAACCGCCCGTTTCGGCGGGGGCGGCGGGGGCGCAGGCGGTCTGAGCCGGGCTCGCTGGGCGGTCGAGGATCTGGACGGCGCCCTGTCGATCACGGTCGGCGCGGGCGGGCAGACCGGGGCGGGCGGCGAAAGCCGGGTCGCGATCAATGGCGTCGTCCTGCTGCGCGCCTCGGGCGGGTCGGCGGGATCGACCGGCGCGGTCGGGGGAGCGGCCGGCGGTTCCGGCGGCCTGGGTCTGCGCCCGGCGAACGGGGGCGGGGCGTCCTCGATCACGGCGTCTGGCGGCGCGGGGGGCGAGAGCCTGTGCCCCGACGGTCCGGGCGGCGGCGCGGGCGGCGGCGGATTGAGCGCGGCCGATATCACACGAGCGGGCGGCGTCGGCGGGTCCGGCGGCTGGTCGACGGCGCGCGCACCGGGCGGGGCTGCGGGTGCGGCGGGCGCGGCGTCCGATCCGACGCTGTCGTTGGTCGGCGGAGGCGGCGGGGGCGGAAACGCCTCGGCCAGCGGCGCAGGGTCGCCGGGCGGCCCCGGCGGCGGGTTCGGGGCCGGGGGCGGTGGAGGCGGCGCGGGTCTGACGGCGGGCGGCGTGGGAGGCGCGGGCGCGGGCGGCGCGGTTCGGCTGACGGTGGTCGGATGAGCCGGCGTAGACATCCGGCCGAGCCGGTCGAGGTGCTGGAGGACGAGGCGTGGGAAGCGCCCGACAGTCTCAGCGATACGGAATGGCGGGCGCAGTCGGGCTGGGACGGCCGCTGCGATCCGGCCCCCTATGACGAGGAGGACGGACGATGAGCGGGCGAGTTCAGAAACCTCTGGCCGAGGGACGCTGGTTGTTTCGGCGCCTCTACGCCTTTGCGGTCAGCGCGGGGCTGTGGGTTCTGCTGATGCAGGTGGTGGGGCGGATGCCGCCGCAGATGCTGCCGCGCACGGCGGACGGTTTGATGGGGCTGCTGGCGCTGATCCTGGTCCTCTACCTGGTGGCGCCGACGGCCCAGCAGCTGATCGCCCTGTCGGCCAATGCGCGGCTAGGGATGCCGGGAGGACGGCCATGAGCTTTCGTCTGTCCGTCCGCTCGCGTGCGCGGCTGCAGGGCGTACATCCGGCCTTGGTCGCCGTGGTCGAGGCGGCCATCGTCCGCTCATCGGTGGACTTCATGATCACCGAAGGGCTGCGCACGCCCGAGCGTCAGGCGCTCCTGGTCAAGGCCGGGGCCAGCCGGACCCAGCGGTCGCGGCACCTGACCGGCCATGCCGTCGACGTCGCCGCCCTGGTCGAGGGGCAGGTGCGTTGGGA
The DNA here is from genome assembly GCF_023147505.1 of Brevundimonas sp. EYE_349. Classification (GTDB taxonomy): domain Bacteria; phylum Pseudomonadota; class Alphaproteobacteria; order Caulobacterales; family Caulobacteraceae; genus Brevundimonas. The sequence goes on from NZ_JAHXPB010000006.1 coordinate 92,857, forward strand.
TTGGCCGCTGTATGGCCGGATCGCCGAGGCGTTCAAGACGGCGGCGCATGAGCATGAGACGCCGCTGATCTGGGGCGGCGACTGGAAGACGCTGCGCGACGGGCCGCACTTCGAACTGGACCGAAAGGCGTTTCCATGAGTCCGTCCTTGTTGCGCGCTCTGATGCCCCTGGGCTGGCTGGCGGCGGGCGCCGCAGCCGTGGCCTGCCTCGTCGTCCTGCTGGGCGGCTCGGGCCTTCGCTGGGACCCTCTGGACGTTCGTCAGAAGCGTTTGGCGACCGCGCAATATCGGGCCCCCTCAGCCTCGGCCGAGGCGGCGACGCGACCGCGCGCCCTGGCCGTCCTGCCGGCTGAGCCGACGGCGCGCGACGCCTAGAGCGAAACGCTGCTGGTCTAATGGGCCATGCAGGCGGCGCAACGGACCGGGCAGGGCGCGCGGCGATGAAAGCCCTGCAGAAACGACTCGGCAACTTCTGCCGCCCGATGGCCGGACTTGCCGGGTCGTCTCGCCGCTCTCTCAAATAAGTTCAATGAAATCAGGGCGGCGTCAGGTCAGAACACGGTCTGGAAGCTGGCCCCGCCCTTGCTCCTGATGTGACCGAGCAAAACGCTCCTGACGCTAAAATGGCGTCGGACATCACACGAAGTGAACAGGAAAAGCCAAAATGGCTAACAGCATCAATACGAACTACGGCGCCGCCATCGCGCTGCAGAACCTCAATGCGACCAACGCTCAGCTGGATCGCACGCAGAACCGTGTCAACACGGGCCTGAAAGTCGCCACCGCCAAAGATAACGGCGCGATCTACGCCATCGCGACGACCCAGCGCGCCAATATGGGCGCCATGGATGCGGTCAAGAATTCGCTGCAACGCGGCCAATCCATCGTCGACGTCGCCTTGGCCGCCGGCGACACCGTCACCGCTGCGCTCGAAGAGATGAAGGCCCTGGCGGTCAACATCCAGTCGTCGGTCGCCGGCTCCGACGCCGAAGCCGCCTATCTGAAGGATTTCAACGCTCTAGGCGGCGAGATCGACAAGGCGCTGAAGGGCGCCAGCTTCGACGGCGTGAACCTGTGGAACACGACCACGGCGACGAACTTGACCACCAGCGTCAGCGGCGGAACCTATCAGATCGGCTTCGGTGCGGTGGACAAGGCTGCGGCGGCCCCGATCACGGCTGTCTCGGGCGGCGCAGTTGATCGGGCCGGCGCCACGACCACCATCGTCGATGCGGCGATCAAGGAAGTCACCACCAATCTGGCCACCCTGGGCACCCAGTCCAAGTCGGTCGGCCGTCAGCTGACCTTCATCGGCAAGCTGCAGGACGCGACCGAGGCCGGCATCGGCAATCTGGTGGACGCCGACCTGGCCAAGGAAAGCGCCAAGCTGACGGCGCTGCAGACCAAGCAGCAACTGGGCGTCCAGGCGTTGTCGATCGCCAACTCCTCCAGCCAGAGCCTGCTGAGCCTGTTCCGCAACTAAGGCGGCGGTTCGGCCTGACGGTTGGGCGCGGGCCAGTCGCGCGCCCGCCCCCTAAAGCGCGCCTGTGCCTAGGCAAATCTTGCCGGGTGCAGCGGTCGACTCGGCAAGTTCTGCCGAGAAGGAAGGACGGTAAATCATAGGTTAACATGTAACAACAGTGACTTATGCGATTTTCCGCTAGGCCGGCCTGGCCCGGCAATTGCTTCTTACCCACCGAGCAAAAAGCTCCTGGCGTCAAAATGACGCCGGAAATCACTTGAAGTGAAAAAGGACAGCCAAAATGGCTAACAGCATCAATACCAACTACGGCGCGGCCATCGCGCTGCAGAATCTCAACGCCACCAACGCCGCCCTGTCGACGACCCAAAACCGGATCAGCACCGGTCAGAAGGTCTCCTCGGCCAAGGACAATGGCGCGATCTTCGCCATCGCGACGACCCAGCGCGCCAACATGGGCGCCATGGATGCGGTCAAGAACTCGCTGCAACGCGGTCAGTCGATCGTCGATGTGGCCTTGGCGGCGGGCGACACCGCGACCTCGGCCCTGCAGGAGATGAAGGCCCTGGCGGTCAACATCCAGTCGTCGGCAGCCGACTCGGACGCGCAGAAGGCCTATCTGGCCGACTACAACGCCCTGGGCAAGGAAGTCGCGTCTGCGCTTTCGGGGGCCAGCTTCGACGGCGCCAATCTGTGGACCACGGCCGCCGTCACCAACCTGACGACCAATACGTCGGGCGGCACCTATGGGATCGGCTTCGCCGCCGCGCCGTCGGCCGACGCCACCCTGACAGCCGTCAACACGGGCGCGATCACGGCCGCCAATGCGACCGTCACGAATGTGGACGCCGCGATCAAGACCGTGACGACCAGCCTGGCCACCCTGGGCACCCAGTCCAAGTCGGTCGGCCGTCAGCTGACCTTCATCGGCAAGCTGCAGGACGCGACTGAGGCCGGCATCGGCAATCTGGTGGACGCCGACCTGGCCAAGGAAAGCGCCAAGCTGACGGCGCTGCAGACCAAGCAGCAACTCGGCGTTCAGGCGTTGTCGATCGCCAACTCCTCGAGCCAGAGCCTGCTGAGCCTATTCCGCTGAGGCCCGGAGGCGTGATCCGTTTCGACGGCGCGCCAAGGCTTCATCACCGGGGGCCGGCTTCGGCCGGCCGCCGACTACCCCGAGCAAAACGCTCCCGTCGCCAAAAAGGCGACGGCCATCACGAAGTGAAGAAGGACAGCCAAAATGGCTAACAGCATCAATACCAACTACGGCGCTGCAATCGCCTTGCAGAACCTCAACAACACCAACGCTCAGCTGCAGACGACCCAAAACCGGATCAACACCGGTCAGAAGGTGTCTTCGGCCAAGGACAATGGCGCCATCTTCGCCATCGCCACGAGCCAGCGGGCCAACATGGGCGCGCAGGATGCGGTCAAGAACTCGCTGCAACGGGGCCAGTCGGTCATCGACGTCGCCCTGGCCGCGGGCGATACAGCCGTGTCCGCCCTGCAAGAGATGAAGGCCCTGGCGGTCAATATCGCGTCTTCGTCGGGCGACGCCCAGGCGGCCTATCTGGCCGACTGGAACGCGCTGGGCAAGGAGGTCGATTCGGCTCTGAAAGGCGCCAGCTTCGACGGCGTGAACCTGTGGAACACCACCACGGCGACCAATGTCACGACCTCGACGGCGTCGACGGGCAACACCTACCAGATCGGCTTCGGAACGACGGACAAGGCGGCCGCCACGGCGATCACCGACATCACGGCGACCGCCGCCGCTCCGACGGACGCCGCGACCACAGCCGCCTTCGCCACCAAGGTTGACGCAGCCATCAAGGCTATGACCACCGACATGGCGACCCTGGGCACTCAGTCGAAGTCTGTCGGTCGCACGATCAACTTCGTCGGCAAGCTTCAGGACGCGCTGGAATCCGGCGTCGGCAATCTGGTGGACGCCGATCTGGCCAAGGAAAGCGCCAAGCTGACGGCCTTGCAGACCAAGCAACAGCTTGGCGTGCAGGCGCTGTCGATCGCCAACTCGTCCAGCTCGATCCTGCTGGGCCTGTTCCGCTAAGGCGACCGGCCGGGGCGGCCCCGTCGCCCCGGCCGAGCGTCCGTCACCCCCTAGAGGCGCGTGGACCCATTCACGCGGGGAGCCATGACAAACCATGTCGCGAGAGTAACAAGCGTACCCCAGACCGCCTCAACGCCTGCGTCCGGCTCGGTCGCGCATCACCACGCCCGAAACGACAACAGCGACGTCGGCCAGTATCGCCTGACGATCGAGGCGATCGGCAACAACCGCTACGTCTACAAGGTTCTGGACCGGGTGACGGGCGAGGTGATCCGTCAGTTGCCGCGCGAGGACGTGGAGAAGCTGGCCGTCGATCCGACCTATCGCGGCGGCAGGGTGGTCGACACCTCGGTCTGACGACAGGAAACGGTTCTGAAGATTTGAACGCCGCCGGCCTGCCGGACGGCGCAATCATGGTTTCCGGCCCGTTAACACTCCGATCACGACTCATGGTTAACACTGGACGCCACAGAACGTCCGGGGCTTGAAGCCATGACCACCAGCATCCACACCAACACCTCGGCGATGATCGCCCTGCAGAACCTGAATCGAACCAACGATCAGTTGGCCTCGACGCAGAGCCGGGTGAACACGGGGCTGAAGGTTCAGGGCGCGCGTGACAACGCGGCCGTCTGGGCCGTCGCTCAAGGCCAGCGCGCGGATCGCGGATCGCTGGAAGCCGTCGCGACCAGCCTGAAACGCGCGACCTCGATCGCCGATGTGTCGCTGGCGGCCGGCGAGCAGATTTCGGACCTTCTGGTCGAGTTGAAGAGCAAGGCGACCGCCGCCTCCGACGAAAGCGCCACCCTGGCGATGCGGACCTCCTACAACGACGAGTTCCAGGCGCTGTTGAAGTCTGTTCAGTCTTTCGCGGAAAATGCGATCTTCGACGGATCCAACATTCTGGACGGGTCGGCGACCGCCGGCATCAACTTCCTGGCCAGCGCCGATGGTGCGGAAACCATCACGCTGAACCGCCAAAACCTCACCCTGACGGGTCTGGGTCTGGCCGCCAACGCAGCGGCGACGCCCGCCACGACGGCGCCCGATCTGCTGAGCAAGGCTAATGCCGACAACGCCCTGTCGCGGATCAACGCCGCCATCTCCACCAGCACGGCGCGCCTGGCCGAACTGGGCGCCCAGTCCAAGCAGATCGAACGTCACACCACCTATGTCGGCAAATTGTCCGACGCGCTTGAGGCGGGGATCGGCAATCTGGTGGATGCGGACATGGCCAAGGAAAGCGCCCGCCTGACCGCCCTGCAGGTGCAGCAGCAACTGGGCGTCCAGGCCCTGTCCATCGCCAACCAGTCGCCGCAGATCATCCTGTCGCTGTTCAAGGGCTGATCGGGATTTAAGGGTTCGTTATCGGGACGGGCGGCATGATCGACGCGGAGCCGCCTGAATGATCAACAACAGCTATCTGCTGGGTCTGTTCGGGACGTCGACGGGGGCGTCGTCGTCGCCTATCGGCATGGCCGCGCCTGTAAAGGCCAAGAAGACCCAGCCGACGGCGCCGTGGGCCTCCACCGCCGCCGCAGCGGCGCCCAAGGCCAGCGACATGGTGCGCGCCGCGCTGGCCGGGCGGCGACTGATCAACGAGGCCGCCGTCGATCTCGACATGGCCGGCGGCTCGGCCGACTATCGCAAGTTGTTCGCTCTTTATCAGGGGCTTAACGCCCTCAGCGCCTTGGCCGACCGCGCCAACGCCAAGGGCTTGAGCAGCGCCGAAGCCGCCCAGGTCGGCAAGCGGTTCGAGGCGGGCATGGTCGAGATGTCCAACTATTTGAAGTCCGCCGGTTTCGAAGACGTGCGGATGGTGCAGGGCGTGTCCAAGTCCACGGTCAAAACCGGTTTTGCGCTGGAAAAGGCCCAGACCACCTTCACCACGACCCCGATTCACGACGGCGCGCTGAGCGACAGCGTCAAGGCGTTTCAGGGCAACGTGAAGTTCGCTGTCACCATCCGCACCAACGCCGGGACGCAGTCGATCGGGATCGACCTGTCCGACATGGGCGCCACGCCCCGGACGATGGACAATGTGATCGCCCATATCAACGGCGCGCTGGAGGCCGCCGGGGTCGACACCCGCGTCGAGCGTCAGATGATCGAGAGCCAGCCCAAGGTCATCAAGAGCGGCTCCAGGACCATCACCCTGCCGGCTGGGCCGGACCAGTGGGCGCTGCGCGTGCGCGGCGCCGTGGGCGAAACCGTCGGCTTCCAGGCCGTCGATACGTCTGATGCGGTCTATGTGACCCAAGGCTCCGGCGCCAAGGGCGCGGCGCAGCTGCTGAAGTTCCAGGCGGACGGCGGCGCGGCGCCTGGCGCCCAGCAGGGCGTCGACGATCCCTTCTGGGTCGAGGGGCGGGCGGGACAGACCGATCTGCCCGCCGGGGTCGCGGCCGTCCGCGCCAGCGCGCCAGCGCCCGACGGTTCGATCTGGGTGGTCGCCGACCTGACCCAGGGCGCCGCCAACCAGCCGATCAAGGGCGCCCGCGACGTGGCCCTTCTGAAATACGATTCCGGCGGAAACCTGCTCCAAACCAAGCTGCTGGGCGCCGCGTCCATCGCGAACGGCTTCTCCATCGCGGTGGACGCCGATGGCCGGGTCGCGGTGGCGGGGTCCGTCACCGGGGCGCTGGAGCCGGGCAAGAGCGGCGATGTCGCCAACACCGCCGACAGTTTCGTCACGGTCTTCGACGACGACGGCAGGGAGTTGTGGACCCAGCGGCGCGGCGCCAAGGCTGCGGACGAGGCGACAGAGGTCGGTTTCGGCGCGGACGGCATGGTCTATGTCGCCGGGCGCTCCAAGTCCGCCATGCCGGGCCAGGCGGCCCTTGGCGGCTGGGATTCCTATCTTCAGACGTTCCAGGAAAAGCCGGTCAAGATCAACGGCCCGGATGTCGGGGTGAACATATCGACGCTTCAGTTCGGCACCGATGGCGACGATTCCGTTCAGGCCATGACGGTGTCGGGGGCCGACATCTACACTGCAGGGGTCGAGGACGGACGCGCCGTCGTGCGCCGCTTCACCCTGGATGGGGCCGGCGTGCCGACCCTGGCGGCGACGCGCGACCTGGGGCTGGCCAGCGGCGCTATCGCCGGGATTTCGGTCGAGAACGGCCAGGTCGTGCTGACGGGACAGACGGACAATCCCGCCCTGGACATCGGTACGGTGACAAACGCCCACGCGGGCGGGACAGACGTCTTCGTGGCCACGCTGTCGACGGATCTGCAATCCGCCGCCAGCGACCGGCTGACCTATTTCGGCGGGTCTGGCAATGACACCGCCGCCGACGTCGAGATCAAGGACGGCAAGGTCTGGATCACCGGCACGAACCGTGACGCGGGTGCCGCAAAGACCGATCCGACCAGAGCCTATCTGGCCCGGCTGGACCTGGCCACCGGCGCGGTCGAATACAATCAGACCTGGCGCGGGGAGGGGGACCAGGTCACGCCGACCAGCCTCAGCATCGTTTCTGACGGAGCCAGCGTTCTGGACCGGCTGGGCCTGCCGCAGGGCGAGATCATGCAGGCGGACTCCAGACTGCTGACCGTGGCCACCTCGGCGCGCGTCGGCGATCAGTTCAGCATCTCTCCGGCCGGCGGGGGACGCGCCTTCGCCGTGACGATCGAGGCCAAGGACACGCTGGACACCCTGGCCAAGAAGATCATGACGGCCTCCAACCGCCAGCTGAAGGCCACCGTCATCACCGATTCGCGCGTCGCGCCGCCGGTTCAGCGGCTCCAGATCGTGGCCGCCGACAACAAGCAAGGCGCCGTCATCTCGGCCGGGGCGGTGGGCAAGGACGCCTTGGCGGCGCTGGGGCTGTCGCCCGGCTTCGTCGGCAAGACGGGCGACAAGTCGGCCAAGACCTATGGGCTGAACCTGCCCAACACTCTGAACCTGAACGATCCGGCCAGCATCAAGGCCGCGATCGAAGCCCTGGCCCAGGCCATGACGGCGGTGCGATCGGCCTATCGGTCCCTGGGACCGCAGACGGCGCCGACCACCAACACCCAGGCGGGCGGCGGCTCCTCCACCGCCTATCAGCAGACCCAGGCCGCCAACTTCCAGGCCGCCCTGAACCGTCTGACGGCGTGACGCCGCGCAAGCGCGCCCAAGGCGGTTGACGCCCGGCTCCCGCTTGGCCTTATTGGCCTTCCCTTCAGCGAAAGCCCGTTCATGGCCCTTCCGAAAGACAACCGCGTCATCCTGGCGGTCGGCGCCGGCGTGGTGATCGTCGCCGCCGTCGTGCTGGCCCTGATCTTCACCGGCGGCGGCGACAAGCCGACCGAGGCGCCGCCGGCGTCCAAGGGCGGGCTGGTGGTCAATCTGGCCGAGGCGCCCAGCCTGGAGCCGACACGCGAACTGCGCTGCTTCGTCGATGGTCAGTTCGTGGGCATGGCGACGTTGGCGGACTGCGCGCGCCGCAACGGCCTGGCGACGGATGCGCTCGACGTCGGGCTGGATTCGACCGGCGCCCTGGCCGCCGCGCCGACCGCCGCCTTCGCCCCGCCGCCGCAACTGCCCGCCGTGCAGATGACCGAGACCCCGCCGGCCGCCAGTGTGGAACAGACCCCCGCGCCGCGCCCGACGCCTGCCGCTTCGGGCAGCCCGTGCCTGCGTCACACCGGATCCGACTGGCGCACCCTGTCGGGATCCATGAGCCTGAACGCCTGCGTCCAGGCGCTGTATGCCGGAACCTGCGTCGGGCCGGGCGATGCTCAATACGGGCGCTGGGGCGACACCACCCTGCGTCTGGTGCCGCGTCGGGTGGAACAGTCGAACGACAACGCGCGTTTCCGCACCCTGGCCGAGCAGGATCGCAACTGCCAATTTCCGGGAATGAACTGATGCGCCTCGCCGTTCTCGCCGCCGTCGCCGGGGTCGCTGTCCTGGGCGCCTGCTCCAACCAGCCCAAATATGAGTTTGCGGAAGGCGCCTGCTATTTCGTCGCGACGCCGGACAATGCCCCGCCGCGGCTGCAGAAGATCGCCGACGACCAGCCGCAACTGGAGCAATGCGCCGCCCGCCTTGAGGAGATGCGTCTGCGTTTCCTGCGCATGGGCGGGTCGAACCAGGAGATCGCGGGCGCCTATCAGGGGCGGTTCATCTTCATCGACCGAGAGGGCGTCAAGATTGGCAAGAGCCTGACCGGCAGCCGCTTCTTCTCGATGGCGCGCACCGGCGACGGGCGGCTGGCCATACCCGGCGCCATTCAGCGTGACGAGACCGGCCGTCCGGTCGCCGTGGCGTCGGAGCCTGCCGCGAAGTAAAAGTTGCGTGCCGTGAACAAAGGTGGAACATTTCGTTAATCCACCGGTTTGGCGGGTCGGATGTCGAATGCGGCTGGCGGTGATCCGCATCGGCCCTAAGACATCGGGCTGAATTATAGGGCGGGCCAGAGATGCGCCGCCCTTCGAGAAAAGGAAGTTTTCATGGCGGGCAGCGTCAACAAGGTCATTCTGGTCGGCAATCTGGGTCGCGACCCGGAAATCCGCTCCATGCCCAACGGCGACCGGATCGCCAATCTGTCGATCGCGACTTCGGAAACCTGGCGCGACAAGTCCTCGGGCGAGCGCAAGGAAAAGACCGAGTGGCACCGGGTCGTCATCTTCAACGACAACATCGTCAAGGTGGTCGAAAACTATGTGAAGAAGGGCTCGACCGTCTATATCGAGGGCGCGCTCCAGACCCGCAAATGGACCGATCAGCAGGGTGTCGAGAAGTATTCGACCGAGATCGTGGTCAGCCGTTTCAAGGGTGAACTGACCATGCTGGGCGGTCGTTCGGAAGGCGGGTCGTCGGGCGGCGGTTACGGCGGCGGCGGAAACTACGGGGGGCGCGGCGACGACGACTATTCGTCCGGCTTCTCGACCGGCGGGGCCAACAAGCCCAGCGGTCCCAAGGAAAGCTACGACCTGAACGACGACATTCCCTTCTAAGGTCTGACCGGTGGGGCGGGGGGCTTACAGCTATCGTGAGGATCCCGCCGTGCCGGCCTTCCCGGACGACCGGCCGCTGGTGCTGTTCGACGGCGATTGCGCCCTGTGCTCGGGCTCGGCGCGCAAGATACTGAAGCACGACCTGGCGGGCAGCATCCGTCTGGCGCCCACCCAGTCGACGTTGGGGCGGGCGCTGCTGGTCCACTATGGCGTCGATCCCGACGATCCCTATACGATGCTGCTGATCCAGGACGGCGTGGCGTACCAGCGTTCGGACGGCGCGCTGGGCATCGCCGCCCTTCTGCCGTGGCCCTATCGGCTGGCGGTTCTGGGGCGGATCGTCCCGCGCGGGGTTCGCGACACCCTGTATGATTTCATCGCACGCCATCGTCGCCGCCTTCCCGGCGCGACATGGTGCGCCATGCCGCCGCAAGGTGTGGATCTGAGCGACAGGGTGGTGGGATGAGCGGACGGGTCCTGGTGCTGGGCGCGAACGGTTTCATCGGCTCCCACGTCGGGGCGGCTCTGGCCTCGGCCGGCTGGTCCGTGCTGGCCGGCGCGCGCCGCATCGCCGAGCCGGCTCGCCGCGCGCCCGGTTTTGACTGGGTGTCCGCCGACTTTTCACGACTGATCTCGGCCGAGGCCTGGAAGCAGATATTGGACGGCGTGGATGCGGTGGTGAACTGCGTCGGCGTATTGCAGGATGGCGGCGGCGACAGCACCCTCGCCGCCCACGTCGATGGACCGCGCGCCCTGATCGCGGCGTGTCAGGCGGCGGGCGTGCGGCGGCTGGTGCATATTTCCGCCGTCGGCGCGGACGAGGCGGCCGGCACCCCCTATGCCCGCACAAAGGCCGAAACCGAACGACTGGTCGAGGCCAGCGGTTTGGACTGGCTGATCCTGCGGCCATCGCTGGTGGTGGATCGCGCGGCCTTCGGCGGCACGGGGTTGATCCGGGCGCTGGCGGCCTTCCCGGCGTTCAGCCCGGTCGTGGGCGGCGACCAGACCTTCCGCCCGATTCCGCTGGGCGACGTGTGCGCCGCCGTCGTCGCGGCGGTGAAGCCGGGTGCGCCGGCGCGCCAATCGTTTGACATGCCGGGGCCGCAGGCCGTGACCATGGTCGAGACTGTGCGGCTTTATCGCGGCTGGATGGGTCTGAAGCCGGCGCCGGTCGTTCGCGTGCCGCGCGCCCTGGCCGCGCCCGCCCTGGCCGTCGGCGATCTGCTGGGGCGTCTGGGATGGTCGTCGCCGATCCGTACGACCGCCATCAAACAGATGGATCACGATGTCGCCGGCCGTGACAGCGGTTGGGCCCAGGCGCTGGGCGTTCGTCCGCGCGGCTTCACGGACTTTCTGGCCCAGACCCCGGCTTCGGTTCAGGATGTCTGGCACGCGCGGCTGTGGTTCGTGCGGCCGGTCGCCATCCTGACGCTGGGCCTGTTCTGGCTGATCACCGGCCTGATCAGTTTCGGGCCAGGGTGGAACGGCGCCGTCGCCATACTGCATGAGGGCGGTTATGGCCGTCTGGCTGGTCCTGTCGCCTGGTGGGGGCGTTGCTGGACGTGGTGTTGGGACTGATGCTGTTCGTGCGGCCGTGGACGGCGCGGGTGGCGATCTTCATGTGCCTGGCCACGGTCGGCTATCTGATCGCCGGGACGATCAGCCTGCCGCACTATTGGATCGACCCGCTGGGGCCATGGCTGAAGGTCCTGCCGATGATGGCCCTGTGCCTGTTCGTCGCCGCCACGGACGCCCGCCGATGAGCCTGTATGTCATGCTGAAGATCATCCACATCCTGTCGGGCGCGGTGCTGTTCGGGACGGGGGCGGGGATCGCCTTCTTCATGCTGCGCGCCCATGCGACCCGGGACGCCAAGACGGTGGCGGATGTCGGCAAGATCGTGGTCCTGGCCGATTTCGTCTTCACCGCCAGCGCCGTGGTGGTTCAGCCGATCAGCGGGCTGGGGCTGATCCATCTGCAGGGCTGGTCCTTGACCAGCCCGTGGCTGCTGGCGGCCTATGGCCTCTATGTCTTCGTGGGCGTCTGCTGGCTGCCGGTGGTGTGGATACAGTACCGGATGATGAAACTGGCCGAACAGGCGGCGGGGCAGGGCGCGCCATTGCCGCCTGCCTATAACCGGCTTTTCCGCTGGTGGTTCGGACTGGGCTGGCCGGCCTTTGCGGGCGTCCTGGGCATCTATTGGCTGATGGTCGCAAAGCCCGAGTTCTGATCGCCTACCAGACCGCCTGATCGAAATGGCGCAGGATCATCTGATCCGCCGTGATCAGCCGCGCGCCATCGGCCATGGCGTTGGCCACGATCAGCCGGTCGAACGGATCGCGCGTCCAACCGAACCGACAGGCCGCCTGAGCGACGGCCGACATCGAGGCGTCGGATTGGACCAAGCCGATCTGGTCTTCCAGCGCCGCGATCATGTCCGGGACGGACGGCGGATTTATCCGACCCAATTCGGTGAGGATTTCAAGCTCGACAACAACCAGCGGCGAAATCACGGGAGCGCCGGAACGGCGTAGCAGTCGTTTGGCGACATCGCTCAGGTTCTTGGTCTTGCGCAGATAGAGCCAGGCCACGACCTGGGTGTCCAAATGGATCATTTGTCGCCCAGATCGAACTTGGTGTCGGGGTCCCAGGTCCAGTGGCTTTTGTTCGTGTCGATGTCGTCTGCCCAGTCGTCGGCGCCCTCGCGCACGCCTTGCGCCATATAGGCGTCATAGCGTTCCTCCGGCGTCAGGGCGGGCTTGGGCGCCTCGGCGATCAGCGTCAGTCGTCGACCGCCGCGCCGGATGACCAGCGGCTCGCCGGTGGCCAGCACGCTGTCCACCAGTCGAAAGAGATCCTTGCGCAGGGCGGTCAGGGTGACTTCGGTCATATGTACAGGTTGGTCGTTGAGGCTGTACATGTCAATGCAACGCCGCGACACCTCATGTGAGCGACGAAACCGCCCGCGCCGTGCCATAGACCGCCCATGACCGACGCCGCCCCAGATACCGCGCCCGCACCCGCGCCCCTCCCTGTGAAGCCCCACGCCCTGACCGGACTGGAGATCGCGGCCATTCTGGCGATCATCGTGGTGTGGGGGGTGAACAACGCCGGGGCCAAGCTGGCGACGGAGCATCTCAGCCCGCTGCTGGTCGGGGCGATCCGGTTCGGCATCGCCAGCGCCTGTCTGTTCGCCTTCGTGCGGCCGCCGTTTCCCGATTGGAAAAGTCTGTTGATCATCGTGCTGGTCGGCGGGCCGATCCAGTATGGCCTGGTCTATACGGCCTATTGGCTGGCGCACGACATCAGCCCGGTGACCGTGGCCAACCAGTTGTGGATTCCCTTCACCTCCCTGTTCGCCTTCGCGATTCTGGGCGAACGGTTGAGCCGGGGGGCGCTGGTCGGCATGGGCGTCGCCTTTGTCGGCGTGGCCTGGATGACGCTGGACACCCATGCGTTGCAGGACTGGCGCGCCATTCTGGTGGGGATCGCCGCCGGCGCCGCCTGGGCCCTGGCGACCGTGGTGGCGCGGCGGACCACGTCGATCCCGCCGCTGAAGATGCAGGGTCTGCTGGCGGCCGGGACCCTTCCGGTGCTGGCCTTCGGCTCTCTTGTGTTCGAACACGGTCAGATCGAGGCGATCCGCACGGCGCCGCCGATGGTCTGGGTCTCGCTGCTCTGGGCCGGGGTGGTGTCTTCGGTCCTGGCCACGACCCTGTTGTTCTGGCTGGTGCAGAGGCGTGAGGCGGGGCGTGTGACGCCTTATCTGCTGGCGACGCCGGTGGTTTCGATGGCGATCGGCTGGGGCCTGATGGGCGATGTGCTGACGCCGCAGATCCTGACCGGCTCGGCTATCGCCATGGGCGGAGTGGTTCTGGTCGCTCTGGCCGAACGGGGCTTGCGCGCCGGGGCCGCCAAGGCTTGATCTGATCGGAAACGATGCAGGAGCCGTCCGTGAACCACATCCCCCTCGACGCCGACCACGTCTCTCGCCGCTGGCTGGGCAAGGCGGCGCGAGAACTGCAGGACCCGGAGGCCAGCGTGGTCGCCAGCGCGGCCGACCGCCGCCCGATCTCGGAAGACATCAACGAGACCTTCGACGACCATCAGACCTTCGGCGAGCGTCTGGCGGATCGGGTGGCGGCCTTTGGCGGCTCCTGGCCGTTCATCATCGCCTTCGGGGTGTTTCTTGCCCTGTGGACGGTGATCAATCTGCTGCTGCGCAAAGAGGCGTTCGATCCCTATCCCTTCATCTTCCTGAACCTGGTGCTGTCGATGCTGGCGGCGGTGCAGGCGCCGGTCATCATGATGAGCCAGAACCGGCAGGCGGCCAAGGATCGCCTGGACGCGGGCAATGACTATCAGGTCAATCTGAAGGCCGAGATCGAAATCATGGCCCTTCTGGAGAAGGTCGAGCATCTGACCGCTCGTCAGCAGGAGCAGACCGACATGATCCAGCGGCTGCTGCAAGAGAGAAACGCCCGCTGAACCGGGATTCAGCGGGCGCTCTCGATCCGGTTTTCGGAAACCTCAACTGGCGCTGAGCGCCGCGCAGGCCACACGGTCGCCGGCCCCGCCGATGGGCTGGGTTGTATGGTCGTCGGGATTGGCGTGGATGATGATGGCCGAGCCGTCGGCGTCCCACAGCCACTGGCCGGGGCCTTCGGACGAGATGCGGGCGCGGGTGGTGAACAGTTCGGCGTTCACCTTGCCGTCCGCCCCGGCCCAGACGTTGGGCAGGTCGCCGTCGTCCGGTCCGGCCGCGTTCAGCAGGCCGTGCGGCGCCTTGGGCTCGCCGTGGTTGATGTGGGCGCCGGACGAGGTGAAGGGCGCGGCGCATTCGCCGGTCGCATGGATGTGGATGCCGTGCCAACCGGGCGTCAGGCCCGAGGCCTCGATCTTGATCAACAGGCCGGTCGGCCCCTGACGCAGATCGACGCGGCCGATATTGGCGCCCGCGGCGTTGACGAGAACCGCCTGGCCGGTGGCGCCCACGGGGGCGCGTTCGGCGGCGGCCTGCGGGGCGTTGCCGGTGGCGGCGCAGGCGGTGGTCAGGGCCAGCGGCGAGGCGATCATCAGGGCGGCGGCGAGCGTTTGGACGCGCATATGAAATGTCCTTTCAGAGACGGGCTTTCACGGCGGCGTCGCTTTGCCACCGGGCCCCTGGAATGCTAGAAATCGTCACAGCGGATCACGTTCCGATTCCGGCCGCATAAAGCCACGCTTCCTTGACCGACGACAGCTACGAAAACGCCGCATCCCCGATCAATGGCCGAGGCGGCGGCTCCGACATTTCCACGATCACGATCGAGGACGAACTGAAGCGTTCGTATCTCGACTACGCCATGAGCGTGATCGTGTCGCGCGCTCTGCCTGACGCGCGCGACGGCCTGAAGCCGGTGCATCGGCGCATCCTGTATTCGATGCACGACCTGAACATGACGCCCGAGCGCGCCTATTCGAAGTGCGCGCGCGTGGTCGGCGACGTGCTGGGCCGGTTCCACCCCCACGGCGACGCCTCGGTCTATATGGCCCTGGTGCGGATGGCGCAGCCCTTCTCGATGGGGCTGATGCTGGTCGACGGCCAAGGCAACTTCGGTTCGGTCGACGGCGATATGCCCGCCTCGATGCGTTACACCGAGGCCCGGATGGCGCCCGCCGCCGTCGCCCTGATGACGGACATCGACAAGGACACCGTCGATTTCCAGCCGAACTACGACGAGAAGGAGCTGGAGCCGGTCGTCCTGCCCAGCCGAATCCCGAACCTGCTGGTCAATGGCGCGGGCGGCATCGCTGTGGGCATGGCGACCAACATCCCGCCGCACAATCTGGGCGAGGTCGTGGACGCGGCCCTGGCCCTGCTGGACGACCCGACCATCTCCGACGACGCCCTGCTGGACATCGTGCCCGGTCCAGACTTCCCGACCGGTGGCGAGATCATGGGCCGCACGGCGCCGCGCAATGCGCTGCGCGACGGGCGCGGTTCGGTCGTGGTGCGCGGCCGCGCCTCGGTCGAGGAGATCAGAAAAGACCGCGAAGCCATCGTCGTCACCGAACTGCCCTATCAGGTCAACAAACAGACGCTGATCGAGCGGATCGCCGAAATGGTGCGCGAGAAGCGTCTGGAAGGCATTTCCGACGTCCGCGACGAATCCGACCGTCAGGGGATGCGGATCGTCATCGAGCTCAAGCGCGACGCCTCGGGCGATGTGATCCTGAACCAGCTGTGGCGCTACACCGCCATGCAGAGCTCGTTCGGCGTCAACATGCTGGCGCTGAACCACGGCCGCCCCGAGCAGATGGGCCTGCGCCAACTGCTGGAGGTCTTCCTGGACTTCCGCGAGGAGGTGGTGGTCCGCCGGGTCAAGTTCGAACTGGCCAAGGCCCGCGACCGTGGCCATGTGCTGGTCGGTCTGGCCGTCGCCGTCGCCAATATCGACGAAGTGATCCACATCATCCGCTCCTCGGCCGATCCGACGGAGGCGCGCGAACGGCTGCAGGCCAAGGCCTGGCCTGTCGGGGACATGATGGCCCTGGTCGAACTGATCGCCGACCCGCGCAGCGTCATCGTCGAGGGCGACAAGATCCGCCTGACCGATGAACAGGCCCGCGCCATCCTGGCCCTGACCCTCTCGCGCCTGACCGGTCTGGGCCGCGACGACATCTTCGGCGAGGCGCGCAGCCTGGCCGATACGATCCAGGGTCACCTGACCATTCTGTCGGACCGCAAGAACGTCCTGGCCATCATCCGCGACGACCTGATCGAGGTGAAGGACAGGTTCGCCGTTCCACGTCGCACGCTGATCGGGGAGGGCGACGGCGAGATGGAGGACGAGGACCTGATCCCGCGCGAGGACATGGTCGTCACCGTCACCCACGGCGGCTATGTCAAGCGCGTCGCCCTGAACGCCTATCGGACCCAGCATCGCGGCGGCAAGGGCCGCAGCGGCATGTCTATGAAGGACGAGGACGCCATCACCGGCGTCTTCAGCGCCTCGACCCACACGCCGGTCCTGTTCTTCGCCACCAATGGCAAGGCCTACAAGCTGAAGACCTGGCGCCTGCCGCTGGGCAATCCGCAGTCGCGGGGCAAGGCCTTCGTCAACCTGCTGCCCATCGAGCCGGGCGACAGCATCATGAACGTCCTGCCTTTGCCCGAGGACGAGGCGACCTGGGGCGATTACGACATCATGTTCGCCACCTCGACCGGCGACGTGCGGCGCAACAAGCTGTCGGACTTCGCCACGGTGAACCGCGCCGGCAAGATCGCCATGAAGCTGGAAGGGACCGACCGGATGGTCGGCGTCGGCCTGTGCACCGCCGATGACGATGTGCTGCTGACCACGGCGCTGGGCCGGGCGATCCGCTTCAAGGCCGACGACGTGCGCGTGTTCAAGGGCCGGGATTCGACCGGCGTCCGGGGCGTGCGCCTGCAGGACGGCGACGAGGTCATCTCCATGGCTATCCTGGGCCGCGTCGACGCGACGCCCGAGGAGCGCGCCGCCTACGTCAAACACGCCAACGCCATGCGCAAGGCATTGGCCGGCGCGGACGGCGAAGAGGATGTCGCGGCTCCGGCCGAGGCCGAAGACGAGGTCGCCGACGCCGCTCTGACGGTCGAACGGATCGCCGAACTGGGCGCCGCCGAACAGTTCATCCTGACGGTCACCGAGACCGGCTTCGGCAAGCGGTCCTCGGCCTACGAGTATCGCCGCACCGGTCGCGGCGGTCAGGGTCTGACGGCCCACGGCCTGGGCGGACGCGCGGGCACGCGCCTGGCGGCGGCCTTCCCGGTCGAGGAATCGGACGATCTGCTGCTCGTCACCTCGGGCGGTCAGATGATCCGCACCCGCATGGATCAGGTCCGCATCGTCGGCCGCTCCAGCCAGGGCGTGACCATCTTCCGCACCGGCAAGGACGAGAAGGTCGTCTCGGTCGAACGCCTGCCGGAAAGCGGTGGGGACGATGTGGAGATCGCGGGCGAAGAGGGCGAGGGCTGATCCTCCACCGCGCAGCGGGGGAGGGGGACCATGCGCAGCATGGTGGAGGGGGCGACCCCAAACACTGGCCTTCGGTCCGCCCCCTCCACCACTTCGTGGTCCCCCTCCCCCATGAATGGGGGAGGATGGGTTGAACGCGACAATCCTGATCGACGGTCACCCCGCCACGGCCGATGACTTGGCCCATCAGGCTTTGGTCAACTACGGCGCCTACACATCGTTCTGCGTGGAGCAGGGCGCTGTGCGCGGCCTCGACCTGCATCTGGCGCGGCTGGAGCAGGCGGCGGTCGAACTGTTCGGTGAAAGCCCAGGCGAGGCAGAGTTGCGTCGTCTGATGGCCCAGGCCGTCGAGGGCCACCACGCCTGCTGGCTGCGGGTCAGCCTGTTTTCCCCGGAAATCGGTCATCGCGCCCCGTCGTTCGCCGGTCGGCCGAAAGTCATGACGGCGGTTTCGCCGCCCCCGCCGCCGTTGGCCGTCTCGGTCCGGGTCAAGACGATCGCCTATCAGCGGGAAGCGCCGCATCTGAAACACGTCGCGACCATGGGGTTGACCCGCGCGCGGCGCGCCGCCCGCGCGGATGGCTTCGACGATGCGTTGTTCACCGACGCCGAGGGGCGGGTTTTGGAGGGGGCGCTCTGGAATATCGGCTTCATTCGGGGCGAGCGGATCGTCTGGCCGCAGGGGCCGATGCTCGCGGGCGTGACCCAGGCCCTGATTCAACGCGGCCTGTCTGGCGCGGGTCTTACGTCAGAGACCCGTCCGGTCTCATTGTCCGATATCTCGGCTTTCAACGCCGCCTTCCTGTGCAACAGCGCCACCCCGGCCTGTCCCATCACGGCCATCGACGACACGGCATTCGCCGCCGATCCGGCGATGCTGGACCGGTTGCAGCGCGCGTGGGCGTCGCAGTCGCCGCAAGCGATCGCGGCCCGCGACGATGACGAAGGCGTCAGCCGGCTAGGCCGCTGATTTCGCACCTGCTAAACGACGCCGAACGGCAGGCGACAGGCTGGGGAGACACGCCATGCGCATCGGACTTTATCCGGGCACCTTCGACCCGGTGACGAACGGGCATACCGACATCATCAAACGCGCGCTGAAGCTGGTGGACCGAGTGGTCATCGGCGTGGCGCGCAATGACGAGAAGGGCCCGCTGTTCACCACCGACGAGCGGGTTCGGATGCTGCAGGACGAGGTCGCGGGCCTGGGCGGGGACATCGTGGTCCAGCCCTTTTCGAACCTGCTGATGCATTTCGCCGAGGAACTGAACGCCAATGTCATCATCCGGGGTTTGCGCGCGGTCGCCGACTTCGAATACGAGTTCCAGATGACGGCCATGAACCAGCGCCTCAATCAGGACATCGAGACGGTATTCCTGATGGCCGATCCGCGCCACCAGGCCATCGCCTCGCGGCTGGTCAAGGAAATCGCCCGTCTGGACGGCGCGATCGACAGTTTCGTCAGCCCCGCCATCGCCGCGCGCGTGCGGGACAAGGTCAAGAACGGGATTTGAGAACGACTATGCGTAAGGCGATCATCGCGGCCGGACTCGGCGCCCTTCTGGCCTCCAGCGCGGTCCAGGCCCAGACGGCGGCGCCCGCCGCCGCCCCTGTCGCGGCCCCTGCCGCCGACTGGCGCACCATCGCGCCCGAGAACCTGCTGGTCATCGACACCGCCAAGGGCCGCATCCTGGTGGAGCTGGTTCCGGTGGCGGCGCCCAATCACGCCGAACGCATCCGCACCCTGGCCAATCAGGGCTTCTACGACGGGCTGAAGTTCCACCGCGTCATTCCCGGCTTCATGGCCCAGACCGGCGATCCCAAGGGCACCGGCGAGGGCGGCAGCGAGCTGCCCGACCTGAAGGCCGAGTTCAACTTCCGTCGCGGTCGCGACGCCGGCTTCGTCGCCGTACCCAACTCGGGCATGGGCGTGCGCGGCCTTGTGAACGATCTGCCGGTCCAGACCCAGCCTGACGCCCAGATGATGGTCACCGCCGACTTCAAGGTGGACGCCCACGGTCTGTTCTGCCCTGGCGTGCTGGGTATGGCGCGATCCGGCTCGCCCGACAGCGCCAACAGCCAGTTCTTCCTGATGATGGGCACCCGCGATCAGCTGGACGGCGTCTATACCGCTTTCGGCCGCGTGGTGTCGGGCCTGGACGTGCTGGACAAGATCAAGAAGGGTTCTGACGCCGAGGACGGCAAGGTGACTGATCCCGACGTCATGACCCACGTCCGCATGGCTTCGGCCCTGGCGGAGGGGCAGCGCCCGACCGTTCGCGTGCTGAACGCCTCCAGCGCGGCATTCGCCGACCGGATCGCCGCAACTCGCACCGCGCGCGGATCGGGTTTCAGCATCTGCGACGTCCAGCCGGTCGCCGAGGTCGTCGGCGGCTGAAGGCCGGATCGACCATCAGGAGGGGTAGGGGACATGGTTCGAAACGCATTGGCGGCGGCGGTCCTGGCCGCCCTTCTGTCAGGGCCGGTTCTGGCGCAGGAAGCGTCGCCGCCTCCGCCCCCGCCGGCCCCCACCGACTGGCGCGCGGTCTCGCCCAGTGATCTTCTGGTCATCGACACGAGCAAGGGGCGCATTCTGGTCGAGCTGGCCCCCGAGCTGGCGCCCGCCCATGTCGAGCGGATCAAGCTGCTGGCCGCGCGTGGGTTTTACGACAATCTGGCCTGGCACCGGGTGATCGACTGGTTCATGGCCCAGACCGGCGATCCGCTGGGCACCGGCGACGGTCAGAGCTGGTATCCCGACCTGAAGGGCGAGTTCACCTTCCGTCGCGGTCCGGACATGGCCTTCACCCCCGTCGCCGCCCCGACCGGCGCCCTGATCGGCTTCGTCCGCTCCGTGCCGGTCCAGACCCAGCCCGACGACCTGATGGCCGGCACCGGCGACAAGAAGGTGCACGGCTGGGGCCTATACTGCCCCGGCGTCGCCGGCATGGCGCGCGACGAAGGCAATGACACCGCCAACAGCCAGTTCTTCCTGATGCGCCAGGCCTATCCGGCGCTGGACAAACGCTACACCGTCTGGGGGCGGGTGGTTTCGGGGCTGGACGTGGTGCGCGCCCTGAAGGCCAGTCCCAACCCGGACGGCATCGTGACCGAGCCGGATCGCATGACCCGCGTGCGTCTGGCCGCCGACCTGCCCCAGGCCGAACGCCCGAAGGTTCAGATGATGAACACCACCTCCGCCGCCTTCCGCGCCTTGGTGGATCAGGCGCGCCAGGCCAAGGGCGCCGACTTCTCCGTCTGCGACATCGACATTCCGGCGCAGGTCACGCCCGGGGCTTAAAGCCTCAGCCGACCGATCCCCGCCCGCGACCGCGCCGGCGTCGACGGCGGCGCGGCGGCTTCTGATCGTCGCGCATCCTTTGCAGCAGCAGGCCTTCGCGCAGGCCCCGGTCGGCAACGCGAACCCGCTCGGACGGCCAGGCGCGCTGGATCGCCTCCAGGATGGCGGCCCCGGCCAGCACCAGATCGGCGCGGTCGGGGCCGATGCAGGCCTCGCGCGCGCGCCCTTCCGGCCCCAGGGCCTTCAGCCGATCCGCTGCCGCCTCGCAGTCGCTGCGCGTCATCCACAAACCATCGACCCGGTCGCGATTATAGCGCGGCAGTTTCAGGTGAATTCCCGCCAGGCTGGTGATCGCGCCAGAGGTGCCGATCAGGTGCGCGTGGTCGCGCCGCAGCAGGTCCAGCATTCCATCGTCCTGGATGCCGCCGGCCGCCAGGGCCGCGCCCATGTCGGCGACCATGGCTTCGTACCAGGGCTCGACCGCGTTTTCCGGCTCCGGGTGACGTTCGGCCAGGGTGACGACGCCCAGCGGCGCCGACATCCAACTGGTGGTGCGCCATTCCGCCTCCTCGCGCTTCAGCCACGACAGTTCGGTGGAGCCGCCGCCCACGTCGATGATGATCACCCCCTCGGCCCTGGGGTCGATCAGGTTCAGGCATCCCTCGACCGCCAGCCGCGCCTCTTCGGCCGGGTCGATGATGCGCAGGCGTAGGCCCGTGCCCTTGCGCACGCGGTCGATGAAGTCCGCGCCGTTTTCGGCCGCGCGACAAGCCTGGGTGGCCACGGCGCTGAGACGCGCCGAATCCACGCCCTTCCTGACGATCCGCTCGGCGCACAAGGCCAAGGCGTCATAGGCCCGGTCCATCGCCTGAGGGTCCAGTCGTCCGGTGCGCGACAGGCCTTCGCCCAGGCGCACGATGCGGCTGAAACTGTCCACTACGCGAAAGCCGTCGCGCGACGGCCGCGCGATCAACAGCCGACAATTATTGGTCCCCAGATCGAGCGCGCCATAGAGCGGCGCATCCCGACCCGACGCATCCCGCGAACGGGAAGGCTGGGACCGCTCGTCGCGCCGTCGGGGCGCGCCGTGGGTCTCCGGCATGGGTCGTCATTCCGATGTGGGCGGTCCAAAGCGGCGCCCGTCCCCATCAGCCTAGCGCGCGAAGATCGTCCGCGCCAAGCCATTCTGTCAGGAAGATGAACGGCCCGGCGGGGCCTGCGTCAGAGGTCGTGGCGTATCAGAACCATGATCCAGGTTCACACAGCCCGACGACGTCAGTTGCTGCTTCACGCGCCCTTGCGGCTGAACAGACGGTGGAAGACGCTGAAAGTCCTTGTTAGACTGAGGAAAAGATCTGAGGAGCGTCCCATGTCCGACTTCGAACATGTTTTTGAACAGCCGCCCGAAGGCGCCGGAGCGGACTGGACCATACCCCAGAACTGGGCCGCCTATACCGAGGTCGAGCATAGGACCTGGGACACGCTGTACGCGCGTCAGATGAAGGTGCTGCCGGGCCGCGCCTGCGACGCCTTTCTGAACGGGCTGAAGGCGCTGGACCTGAATGCGGGCGGCATTCCCGACTTCGAAGTGATCAATCCCAAGCTCCAGGCCCTGACCGGCTGGACGGTGGTCTGCGTGCCGGGGCTGGTGCCGGACGAGGTGTTTTTCGATCACCTGGCCAACCGACGCTTCGTCTCGGGCCAGTTCATCAGGACGCCGGATCAACTGGACTATCTGCAGGAGCCGGACATCTTCCACGATGTGTTCGGCCACGTCCCCATGCTGACCGATCCGGCCTTCGCCGCCTATATGGAGGCCTATGGCAAGGGCGGCCAGCGGGCGGCGTCGCTGGGCATGTTGCCCAATCTGGCGCGGCTGTACTGGTACACGGTGGAATTCGGCCTGATGAAGGAGGCGGGGGCCTTACGCATCTATGGCGCGGGCATCGTGTCCTCCTCGACCGAGAGCGTGTTCGCCCTGGACGACCCGTCGCCCAACCGCCTGGGCTTCGATCTGGAGCGGGTGATGCGGACCCTCTACCGGATCGACGATTTCCAGCAGGTCTATTTCGTCATCGACAGCATTGAAGCCCTGAAGCAGATGACGCTCAAGGACTTCGGTCCTGTCTATGCGGCGCTGAAGGGGCAGGACGATCTGGCGATCGAAACCATCCTGCCGACCGACAGCGTCATCACCCACGGCACCCAGGCCTATGCCGACAAGGGCGGGCGGTTCGCCGCCTGACGGTCAGGCGCGCTGGAACGGATAGAAGTCGGCACCCAGGTCCAGAATGCCGGTCAGTTCGTCCAGCGCCCCGCGCGTCTCGTCCAGCAGGGCCGAATCGGCCAGATCGGCGGGACGGAGTTCGTCGCGATACCAGCGGTTTGCCCAGTCTGACAGGCGCGCGTACAGGGCGTCGGTCAGGCGCATGGCCGGATTGGTCGCCGCCAGCTCCGCCTCGTTCAGCACGACCCGCAGGCGCAGGCAGGCCGGACCGCCGCCGTTCCGCATCGACTGTCGCACATCGACATAGCGCACCGTCCCGATCGGTCCGTTGGAGGCGGCGACCCGTTCGGCGACCGCGTGGCTGCGCGGATTGTCGCGCGTCTCGGTGGGGCAGATCAGGGTCAGGCGGTCCTCGCCCGGAACCTGGATCAGCATGGAGTTGAACAGATAGCTGGATATGGCGTCGGCCAGGGGCAGGTCGGCGTCGGAGACCTCGATGAATTGGGGTTCGAACAGGCCGTCGGCGGCGCGGCGTATGGCGGCCTTGGTTGCGTCGGCGTCCTCGAACGCCAGTTCGTGGAAGAACAGGGTGTCCAGCGCCCCGACGCAGACCACGTCGTTGTGGAATGTGCCGCCCGCGATGGCGGCGCGGGATTGCTGCGCCAGAACGGGCTGCCCGGCCTCATGGCGGCGGACGATGGCCTCAGAGGCTTCGCGCGTCTGGCGGGCGGGGAAGGGGCCGTCCCAAGGCACGAACGCTTCGCGCCCCCAGACCAGCAGATTGACCCCGCGACCGCCATGGTCGGCGCACAGCCGAACGTGGTTGGCCGCGCCCTCGTCGGCCAGATGGGCGACAGCGGGCAGGGCGTCGTGGACGGCGAACCGGCTGGCGTCCGGGAACAGGGCGTCCAGCGCGCGTTTGGTCTGCTGGTGCTCCAGGCTGCGGTGCAGATTGGTGTGCAGGTTGGCGGGGGTGAAATGCACCCGACTGTCGGCGGCGTCGCTGGACGGGGTCACGGTCGCGGCGTTGGCGGCCCACATGGGCGAGGCCGAACAGGCCGCGGCGGCGAAGGATGGTGCGGTTCTCCACGCGCGCTCCAACACCTGTCCATCCGCGCCGGTGAAGCCCAGCGCGCGCAGGAAGGAGATGTTCGGCCGTTCGTGCGGCGGCAGGACAAACTGGGGCAGGTCCAGATCTGCCAGCCGTTTCATCTTGTCCAGACCCTGCAACACCGCCGCGCGCGGGTTGGACGCCTCGCCCTTGTTCAGGCTGGAGGCCAGATTGCCGGGGCTGAGGCCCGCATAGGAATGTGTCGGACCGATCAGACCGTCGGCATTGGCTTCGACGGCGGTGATCATCGCAGCCCCTTGATCTCGCCTTCGATATTGGCGACCGCGTCGGCCTCGAAGCTGGCGACCGGATAGGCGCAGTAGTCGGCGGCGTAATAGGCGCTGGGCCGATGGTTGCCGCTGGCGCCCAGGCCGCCGAACGGCATGTCGCCCGCCGCGCCTGTCGTCGGACGGTTGAAGTTGACCACGCCGGCGCGGATGCGGCGGATGAAATGGTCCCAGTTCTTCGGATCATCGCTGACCAGACCGGCGGACAGGCCATAACGGGTGGCGTTGGCTGCCTGGATCGCAGCGTCGAAGGTCGCAACCCGCGTCACCGACAGGAAGGGCGCGAACATCTCCTCGTCCGGCACATCGACGCCCGTCACATCGATGATGGCCGGTCTGACGAAGGCGCCGGGCAGATTAGCGACCGGTCCAGAGGCGCGGATGACTTTGGCCCCGCTGTCGATCCGGTCCTGCAACGCCTTCAGCGCCGCCTCGGCCGCACGCGCCGAGATCAGCGGCCCGGCATAGGGTTCGGGATCGCTATCCCATGGGCCAAAGATCAGCCGGTCGGACAAGGCGGCGACAGCTTCGATGATCGCATCGCCCTGGGCGCCTTCCGGCACGATCAGGCGACGCGCACACGAGCAGCGCTGGCCGGTGGTGATGAAGGCGGACTGGACCGCGATGCCCGCCACGGCCTGTGCATCCGCCACGTCCCAGACGACCAGCGGATTGTTGCCGCCCAGCTCCAGCGCCAGGATGACGTGCGGATCGTCGGCGAACTTCTTGCGGAAATGCGCGCCCGCCGCGCCAGAGCCGGTGAACATCAGGGCGTCTATGCCGGCGTCCAGAAGGGCCGCGCCCGTCTCGCGCCCGCCCTGGACGACATTGACCACGCCTGTCGGCAGGTCGGCGGCGGCGAAGGCCTCGGCCATCGCCTGACCGACCAGGGGCGTCTCTTCCGACGGCTTGAAAACCACCGTGTCGCCCGCCAGCAGGGCCGGGACGATATGGCCGTTCGGCAGATGGCCGGGGAAGTTGAACGGGCCAAGCACCGCCGCCACGCCGTGCGGACGGTGACGCAGGGTGGCGCGGCCGAAGGCGGTGTCGCTGGTGCGCTCGCCGGTGCGTTCGTCATAGGCGCGGATCGAGATGTCGACCTTGCCGATCATGGCGGCGGCCTCGGTCTTGGTCTCCCACAGGGGCTTGCCGGTCTCGCGGCTGATGGCCTCTGCGATCTGGGGCGCACGGTCCTTCAGCACGGCCTGATAGCGTTTGACCGCCTCGATCCGCTCGGCGCGCGGGGCGTCGGCCCAGGCGGGGAAGGCGGCGCGGGCGGCGTCCACGGCGGACTGGACCTGGGCGGGGCTGGCGGCCTCGCCCTCCCAGTTGGTCGCTTCGGTGGCGGGGTCGGTCGAGGTGAAACGGGTCATGATTTTACTCGCACAGTCTCTCCGGCGCGCACCTTCAGCGCGGCGGCGGTTTCGGCGGTCAGGCGAACCGTGTCGCCGTCGATGTCGGCCTTGGCGCGCACGGCGCGGAAGGCTGAGACGTTGTCGGTCGAGATCAGGGCCGGTAGTTCGGCCTCCACCCCATCCGCGATTTCGACCGTTAGCCGCCGCGCATCGCGCACCGTGCGGATATTGTCGCGCCCGCACGAGACGGTCGGCCCGGCATCGAAGATGTCCACCAGTCCGTTGGGACGGAAGCCTTCGCTTTCCAGCAGCGCCATGGCCGGCACCCCTTGCGGATGCACCTTGCCGATAACAGCGCGCGCCGGTTCGGGCAGCAGTTCGACATAGATCGGGTGGCGCGGCGCCAGGTCCAGAATGAATTGTTTGTCGGTCGATCCGGTCATCCGGTCGGCGTGGTCGAAGTCCATCGGGAAGAATTTGTGCGACACATGGTCCCAGAAGGGGCAGGCGCCATCGGGGGTGAAGACGCCGCGCAACTCGGCCAGCACATTTTCGGCGAACAGTTCGGGCTGGGCGCCGATCAGCATATAGCGCGACTGGCTAAGCAGACGGCCCGCGCCGCCCTTTCGCCGATCCGCCTTCAGGAACAGCGATCCGACCTCGGTCCAGCCGGTGCATTCGTTGACCAGCACCAGCGTCTGGTGATCCAGCTTGACCCCCAGGGATGGCGACTGGACAGTGTTGTTCACCACGCGGAACGAGAAGAAGGGCCGTTTCAGCCCCACCGTCGCCTTGACCGATCCGACCCCGTCGATGTCGCCGGTGTCGCCGTCTTCCAGCATCAGTGTGTACCAGGCCTCTTGCGGCGTGATCTCGCCCCGGAAACTGGCCTGGCTCAGCTCCAGCCGGTCGGACAGGGCGTCAGGGTCTTCGGGCAGGCTGGTGAAGCCGGGACCGGACAGGATGGCCAGTTCCAACAGATGGTCGAGGTCGGCGGGGCCGGCGGGACGGACGACAAGCATTCTACAGAGTTTCCATCCGCAGGGATTTCAGTTTGGCCGCGTCGATCTCGCCCGAGGCGATCTTGCACAGGATCAGGGCGCTGAGCTGGGCGCGTTCGACGAAGCTGTCGGGCCAGGCGAACTCCTGATCCGAATGGATGTCGCCGCCCCGTACGCCCAGGGTGTCGATGTTGGGCAGTCCAGCGGCGTGCAGATTGTTGCCCTCGCACACACCGCCCGACGGCTTCCAGGCGATGGGTTGGCCCAGCAGGGCGCCGGCCTCCCTGACGGCCTCGAACAGGGCGGTCTGTGCGGCGTCCATCGGCTTGGGCGGGCGGGTGAAGCCGCCGTGCAGGTCCAGCGTCAGACCCTCGAACGGCGGCGTGGCGGCGAGGCGGCGAACCTGGGCGTCGATCCAGTCGGCGGCGGCCTTGTCCGGCACCCGCACATTGAAGCGGACCACGGCGTTGTCGGCGACCACGTTCAAGGCGCCGCCGCCTGAAATCTTGGCGACATTGACGGTGACGCCGTCATGCCGGCCGTTCAGCCCATGCAGGGCGGCGGCGATAATGGCGGCGCCTGCGACCGCGTTGCGGCCCTCGTCGAAGGCGCGGCCTGCGTGGGCGGCGCGGCCGGTGACGATCAGATGATAGTTGCCGCTGCCCTTTCGCGCGCCCGCCAGGGTGCCGTCGGCCAAGGCCGGTTCATAGGTCAGGCCGACATGCCCCCGCGCGCCCATTTCGGCCAGCAGGGGCGCAGACGCAGGCGAGCCGATCTCCTCGTCCGGGCTCAGCAGCACGGTCCAGCCGACGCCGTGGCGGTCGGGGTGGGTTTCGAACGCCTCCAGCGCGGCCAGAAGCACGCTGATCCCGCCCTTCATGTCCGCCACGCCCGGCCCGTTCAGGGCGCCGTCCGCGCGAGTGGTCACGGTCTGGAACCGGCTGTCGGCGGGAAACACGGTGTCGTAATGGCCGGTCAGCACCACCTGGATCGGCGCATCCGGTCGGGCGGTGATCTTAAGCGCGTCGGCGTGGGCCTCGGTCCGCACCCGGCCGTCGTCGGCGACGGTGGTCGAGCCTTGGGTCGGGATGCGCTGCACCACGGCGGACAGGCCGCGCGCTGCGGCGTCCAGCGCATCCAGCACGGCGTTCAATCCGGCGGCGTTTCGGCTGCCGGAGTTGATGTTCGCCCAATCGATGGTGCGCCCGATGATGGCCTCGCGTCGCGCGGCGACGTGGTCGAGGACGGCCTGGTCGGAGGTCAGAATCCGCATCGGCCGGACCCTAGACGGACCGGCGACAAAGGTGAAGGACGGGTCTGTAAGTGAGGCTCGATCATCGCTAGTTTCCGACCGAACAAGAGACTTCTGGCATGAACCGTTCGACCATCGCCCTGTGGCTGCGGGCCATGAACCCGTTGAAGCTGCCGCGCGGCATGGCCGAGGCGCAGCGGTCGGCCAGGTCCATGGTGTTCGGCCTGGCCATCGCCCTGGTCGTCGGCCTGATCCCGACCTGGTGGATGTTCACCTCGGGCTGGTTCGAGACGGCGATGAGCGGCGAATACGCCAAAATGGGTCTGTCGGCCGATCAGGTCGCGATGCAGCGCGAGATGATGAAGGCCATCTTTCCCTTCGCCATCGTTCCCGGCGCCGTCTTCACCGTCCTGCTCTACGGCGTGCTGGGCGTGGTTCAATGGCGGGCGATGACGCGCGCCATCCCCATCGTCATGCTGGCCATGATCGCCTACAGCCTGGTGGCCAATATGGGGATGCGGCTGCTGGCCACGATGCCGACGCCCGACCTGCCGTTGTGGATCACCCTGACGACCTGGCCGGCGGCGGCGATCTCGGCCGTCATCTATGTGGCGTCGCTGCAGGGCGCGATGATGCTGCACCGTCTGCGGAGCGAGCCCTGATGACCGTGGTCCTGTATCACAATCCCAAATGCTCGACCTCGCGCAACGCGCTGGCCCTGCTGCGGGATCGGGGGATTGAGCCGACGGTGGTCGAGTATCTGAAGACCGGCTGGGATCGGGCGACGCTGGAGCGGCTGGCGTCGCGAACCGGCGTGGGCATGGCGGGGCTGATGCGCCGAAAGGAGGCCGAGGCCAAGACCCTGCTCGACGCGGGCGCCGATGACGACGCCTTGCTGGCCGCTGCCCTGGCCCAGCCGATCCTGATCGAACGCCCCATCGTCGAGACCGACAAGGGCGCCGTCGTCGGTCGCCCGCTGGAGCGGGTGCTCGAGGTTCTCTAGCAGGCTCCCACTTTTCCGCTTATCCCTGCGAAAGCCGGGACGAGCGGCAGAGGGGGCGCAACCCGCTAGCGATTACGGCCGCCGCGGTTGGGGCGACGGTCGCCGGCCTCGCGGCTTTCGTGACGCCAGCGGATCGACAGGCTGGTCTGGCCCTGGCCGCCGAATTGCGAAGCGATGGCGACGTTGCGGCGGGGCTGCCACTCCACCTTCACCGCCGCGCCGTTCTGACCGCCGCCGATGACCTCCAGATAGACGTCGTCGGTGATATAGCGACCGCCGGCCACCGTGACCGCCGAGGCGTCGCCGCCGAACGACAGCCGGTCAAGGCCCGCCAGTTCGCGCAGGTTGCCGATCACGTCGAACCCGCCGCCGCCCGCCAGGGCCGCGACACCGGCCGCCAGCTGCGCCGCCTCGAACGCCGACAACTGAGACGCCGACCGTCCGAACAACACCTGCGACAGGATTTCGTCCTGGGGCAGGGAGGGGGTGGAGGTCAGGGCGATCTTCGGCTCGGCCGCCGTGCCGGTGACGTTGATGGTGGCGGTCAGGGCCGCGTCTTCTCGCGTCGCCGACAGGTTCAGACGGATCTGCTTGGGATCGGTCGACAGGGTGACGCGGCCAGTGTCGTCGAACACGAACCGCTTGCCCGCGAACTCATAATCGCCGCGCACCACATTGGCCGAGCCGGTCAGCTGGGGTTCGGCGATGGTGCCGCGCACGCGGGCGTTGACGTCCAGGATAACGTTCAGGCCGCGTCCGTTGACCCGCACCTTGCCGCCCGAAGATCGCAGACTGATATCCATGCCGATCTGCGGGCCGCGCGCCTTCTGCTCGCTTTCGACCGGATCGCCGCCGGGGCGATTGATCTCGACCACGTCCATGGAGACGATGCCGGTCGATCCGGGCAGTTCGGGTTCGATCTTGGCCTCGTCGACCACGATCTGACCGCCCAGCTGGATGTTGCCGTCGGCGCCGCGAACGATGGTGATCGGACCCGACGCCCGCGCCTCGGCGATGTCGTTGTCGATGACCCGGAAGCGGTTCAGCATCAGTTGGGCGTTGGAGCCCGAACCCTGTCGCAGACCCACGCGGCCTTGGCCGGACACGGTCCCGCCCTTGCCGTCGTTGGCGGTGAAGGTCTCGATCTGGGCCGCCGTGTCGTCGAACCGGGTCCGCAGCGTCAGATCGCTCAGCACCAGGCCCACCGCCTTTTCGCGATAGGCGCCCTGGCTCAGGTCGAACCGGCCGTTCAGGCGCGGGGCGTTCAGCGTGCCGCCGATGGTCGCCTGACCCGCCACCTGGCCCGCCAGGCTGCGCTCGCCGCCCAGGAACAGGTCCCAGATCGGCTGGATCTGGCCGTTGATGGACACCCGACCCGACATCTCGCGCGTCCGGGCGATGGCCAGCCGCAGCGGCGCGGCCGACGCCTCGACCGGCAGGACCACATCGGCCGAGGCCTGAACCGCGCCTTCGTCCACCGCCGTCGCCTTGATGCTGAGGCGGTCGCCCTCCAGGGTCGCGTCCACACGACCATTGACGGCCAGGCCACGCGGCGCATCGATGCTGCGCACGTTCTGCAGATCGACATTGGCCGTGCCCGACAGGTCGCCGCCCGCGCCGCGCATGGCCACCTGGCCGGTCACGCTGCCGCGAAGCTCAGGCGAGATGGAGCCCAAATCCACGCGCGTCAGGTCGGCCTGCACCGCCACGGTGCGCGCATCTTGTCTCAGATCGGCCAGCAGCACGCCGCCGCCGACGCCCAGGTCCAGATGCGCCGTCCGGTTCGCCCCGTTCAGGGTGATCGAGGCGGGGCTGCGGGTGGTGAAGGCGACCTCGCGCACCCGACCGCCGCCGCGCAGCGTCAGGCCGTGGGTCGTGTTCTGGCGCGAATAGACGCCCGTGCCGTTGAACTGGGCCGGCGTCGGCCCGCCGACGTCCAGCGCCAGAGTGAAGGGCAGATTGTTCAGCGTGCCGCGCCCCTTGAGGTCAAGGGTGCGGATGATCCAGCTCTGGCCGGCCAGCCGCACATTGCGGCCGTTGACGTCCAGGATGGCGCTGTCCGACCCGCCGCCGTCCGTCAGCCGCACGCGGCCGTTGGCTTCGCCCGAGGCCAGGAAGGCCCCGGCCCGCGCCGTGAAGGTCAGGTCGGCGCTGGACGGGATGTTGTTCGACAGGGCGATGGCGCCCTTGGCCGTCACCCCGCCCGCATCGACGTCCAGATCGCTCAGGCGAATACGCTTGCCGCCCAGGAAGAAGTTGCCCGAGGCGCGGGCCGGTCCATAGTTCGAACCGCTGACCACCGAAATCCGGCCGTCCGAGGCATCGGCGCCCTTGCGGAAGCTCAGGGTCATGTCGGCGTTGTTCAGCGTCAGGGCGCCGGCCGTGACCTGCTGGAAGCCGGCGGTCAGATCGACGCGCGGTTGGGACAAGGTGCCGGTCAGGGCGCCGCGTCCGTTCATGTCGCCGCCGATCTCGACCGGCCCGGCCGCGAACGGTCCGCGCGCGTTCCAGTCCAGCGCCAGCCGCAGACGGCCCGCCGTCTCGATCAGACCCTTGGCGCCGGCCCGTCCGGCCGCGCCGGTCAGTTCGCCGCGCTCGACCTCGATCCGGCCGCCGTTCAGCCGCCCGGCCAGTTGCAGGCGGGGCGTCTTGCCCAGCAGCCGGTCCAGCTCTTCCATGCCGATGGTCAGGTTTCGGCCGCGTCCGTCGAAGTTCAGGACCCACGGCGCGCCGGCCCGCGCCGACGAGGCCCGGATCGGCCCCCCGAAGGCGCCGCGCGCGTCCGGCAGCACCCGCCTGGCGTCCGTCAGCTGCGCCTCGCCCCGGAAGCTCATTCCACCCAGCAGATTGCGCGAGCCGGAGCCTTTCAGCGTCAGCCCCTGGCCCTGCAGATCGACCGTCTTCAGCAGGATGGCGCCGTCCTTCATCCGCGCCGCCTGCATCTGCACGCGGGGCGATGCGCCAAGCAGACCCCCGATGATCCCTTCGCCCGATCCGCCGTTGGCGCGAATGTCGCCGTCAAGATCCATCCGGCCGTTCTTGACCACAAGGTTCAGCGGCCCGGCCATGCGGGTGGCGCGATAGCTGGCCACATTGGCGTTCAACAAGGTCACGGCGCCGTTCAGGCTCCAGTTCTGGGCGTCGCCCTTGAACAGGCCGGTATAGGCGGCCGGCCCGGCCACATCCGATCCAACCAGTCGGCTCAGCGATGCGGTCTGGATGTCCAGCTTGATGCCGTCCGGCGAACTACGATCCGAGTTGCGGATCAGGCCGCGCGCCTCGGACTGGACGTTGTCGGAAATCAGCTTCCAGGCCACGCCCTGGCCCGTCTTGTCCGGCGTGGGGACCATGGCGAAGCCGAAGCGGGCGGTGCGCCCGACCTTGGTCACGAAGGGCGCCAAGAGGTCCGATCCGCTGAAGTCGGCGAAGCCCGAAACGCGCGATCCCTTGTCGCCGAAATGCCCCTGCACGATCAGGGGCGTGAACCGACCTGTCTGGACACGCGCGTTGACCACGTCGGCGTTCAGCACGGCCGTCGCGGAGAAGGGCTGGTCGGGCGAGTAACCCAGCGCCCCGGCCAGCGGTCCGCCCTGTGCCTCGTTGGCGCGCAGGTTCAGGCGCGTGTCCTCAAGCTTGCCGCCGAAACTGGCCGCCAGACGCAGGAAGTCGCCGGGCCGGTTCAGGCTGTCGGCGTTCACGGTCGCGCTCTTGGCGCCGTTGCGCGGCAGGCTGGCGTCGCCCGACAGGCTCCAGCGACCGTATTCCTTTGAGAAGCCTTCCATCAGTTCGACGTTGGCGGCGAATTTGTCGATGCGGACCGAGATCGGCTGCGGGGCGGACGGCTCGTTGGTCGGCGGCTCCACCACCGGGCGACGCAGCACGCGGATGGTCTCGGCCTTGATGTCGTTGGCGTGGAAGCTGCGGTTCAGCAGGGCTAGATAGGACCAGTCCATGCTGAGGTTGTTCGCCTCCAGCCAGACGCCCTGGCTGTCGGCCAGGGTTATGCGGTCGATGGTGAAATCGCGGAGCAGATCGCCCTTCAGCCCATAGACCTTGAGCCGGCCGTAGCGGCTGATCTTCAGATCTTGGATCCGCTCCAGCACCAGCTGCCGCCCGCCATCCGACGCGATGTAGAACCGCCCCGCCACCAGGGTCGCCGCGACCAGCACCAGAAGACCGGCGACGATTGCGCCTGCGATCAAGGCGACGCGCCGGATCAGGCCGCGCTTGCGCGCCCGTTTGGCCGGCGTCGGCTTTGCCGGCGGGGTTTCTTCCGTCACGGCGTCGGGCTGGGCGTCGGGGCCGGTCTCGGGCGGTATGTCGATCAAAACGCCTGCCCGATGCTGATGTAGATCTGGAAGTTGGAATCGCCTTCACGCTTGTTCAACGGCATGGCGACGTCTGCGCGGATCGGGCCGAACGGCAGCATGTATCGCACCCCGACGCCGGCGCCATAGCGCATGTTCGTCAGGTTCGGCGTCTCCTGGAAGCCAACGGATCCAGCGTCCACGAAGGCCACGGCCTGGAAGCTCTGGCCGATCGACTGGCGCGCCTCAAGCGAGGTCTCGAACAGCGACACGCCCCCACGCGGCGTACCGTCGGGCAGTTGCGGATTGACGCCCTGATAGGAGTAGCCGCGCACCGACCCGCCGCCGCCGGAATAGAACAGGCGGTCTGACGGCACGCTCAGTTCGCTGCCGCCGACGATGGAGCCGATCCGCACCCGGCCGGCCAGAATGG
This sequence comes from Brevundimonas sp. EYE_349, assembly GCF_023147505.1. GTDB lineage: Bacteria > Pseudomonadota > Alphaproteobacteria > Caulobacterales > Caulobacteraceae > Brevundimonas. Next base: position 126,634 of record NZ_JAHXPB010000006.1, read on the forward strand.
TTCGGTCCCCGGCGACCGGCACATAGGCGGTGCCTTGAGTCTCGGTGCGCAGGAACAGGACGTTGCTGTCGCCCGTCACCGCCGTCGGCTGGACCGCCAGATTGACGCGCCAGCCCTTGGTCGGGTTCAGCGGATCGTTGGAATGGTCGATGTAGGCGCTGGTGCGCGCGGTGATGATCGCCAGGTCTCGGTCGAACGTCACCCTCTGCGGCGGCAGGGTGGTGTAGTCGTACCGCGTCTCGCTGTAGCGCCCCGCGTCGAGGCCGATGCCATAGTTGAAATAAGAGGTCTTGCCGATCCGCTGCTGCAGGTCGGCGTACAGCACCGCGGCGGTCCGAAGATAGGCGTCGGTGTCTTCATTGACCACGGCGGCGCCCAGCTTCAGCGTCCGACCCGGCCGACGCCAGTGGGGCAGCGACAGATCGGCGCCGATGCGGCTGTCGATATCCGCCAGTCGTGCTTCCAGCCGCAGCGTATCGGCCCGGCCGAAGCGATTGTAGCGGGTCTGGATCACGTCCACACCCGCGCCCTCGGCGGTGGACCAGGTGGCGCCGGCTTCCAGCACGCGGCGCGGCCGGTCCTGCAGGCTGACGATCACGGGCCTCAGACCCTCGGTCGTGGTCTGGTCCAGGGGCGACAGCGACACGCCGATGCCGTCATAGACGCCGGTGTCCAGCAGCCGCCGCTCCAGTTCCGCCACCTGGTCGGGATCGTAGCGGTCGCCTTCCTTCCACGGCGCCAGGCCGGCGACCCATTCGGGATTTGTGCGGCCACGGCCCAGGACGCGAACGCCGTCCAGTCGCACCAGGCCGCCCGAGGCGATCCGGTATTCCGGCGCGACGGTATAGGCGGCGTGATCCACCACCACGCGACGCGGATCGGCCTTGGCGTCGGCGTAGCCGTCGCGCACCAGGGCCGCGACCAGCCGCCCTTCGCCCGAGATCACGTCCACCGCACGGCCCGGCTCCCCCGCCTTCAGCCCGATGGCGTCGCGACCTTTGGCCTGAGCCTCGGCCTCCGGCGCGGGATCGCTCCAGGCCACTTTGGGGTCGGTCAGAAGGAAGCGACGGCCCGGCTGGACCGACACGATGGCCACCGGGTTGTCGTCGCCCTCGACCAGATCCTCGACCGTGGGCTGGTAGTAACCCTCCGAGCGCAGCAGCGCGGTGGCCGAGGCCACCGCGCTTTCGGCGCGTCTGCGGGCTTCGAACCGGCTTTCCGGCGCGCCGTCGACCTCGCCCACGGCGCGTTCCAGGGCGCGGCGCAGGTCGGCGTCCATATCGCCGCGAATCTGGGCGCGCGGGTCGGCGGCGGCGGCGTGCGCGCAGCCCGAAAAGGCCGCGAGCGCCGCGACCAGCAGGGAAGGCCTGAACGTCAAACTCCATCTTTCGTCAAAGCGCGGCGCGTCGAATCCCGGTTCTCTCAGTAGAACAGGGTTTCGCTTTCGGGTTGGACCGACTGTTCCGACGACCGTTCCTCGGGCGGCAGTCTGTCGCTGGGCGGCGGCGTCGGCGTGGGGTCGCGCACTTCCGGCGCGGGGGCGGGCGGTTGTTCGACCGGAGCGGGCGCTTCCTGCTCGACCTTGACAGGTTCGCGGTCGTCGTCCGACCGGGACGGGCGATCATCGCAAGCCGACAGCGCGAGCGCAGCCAGGGCGGCGGCGGCCAGTAGGGTGTTGGAACGTCTCATTGAATTCCCCGGGTCTTCGCCCTTGCAACGCTCGTCGCGCGCTGGCGTTCCCTTAGCGCCGAAAACCTCTGGGGTCATCCGGCCTGGTCCGATCTCTGGGTCGACCCCTCAGCCGACCACAGGGCCACAGCCTTCTCCAGACGCAGGGCTGAACTATGACCGGGCTTGGATGCCTCGTCGTCGAAGCGCGGCGCCGGACCGGGCAGGCCGTGGTCGAACGCTCCCCTCGCGCGATTGTGCGGGTGGTCCGGCGCCTCGGCCAGGCTCAGGACCGGCGTGACGCAGGCCTCACTGCCCTCGAAATGGTTCGCCCAGTCGTCACGGTCGCGCTGGGCGAACAGATCGGCGAATCGTACGTGCATCGCGGGCCAGCCGGCCATGTCGTATTGAGGCGCCGCATCGGGAGGAATCTGCAGCCCCTTCAGCAAGGCGGCGTAGAATCGCGGCTCCAGCGCCGCTACGGCCACGAACCCGCCGTCTCGACAAGCATAGCAGCGATAAAAGGGCGCGCCGCCGTCCAGCAGGTTCGCGCCCCGCCGGTCGTTCCACATCCCCTGTCCCCGAAACGCCTGGAAAATGCCGCCGAGCAGGGCCGCGCCATCGGTCATGGCCGCATCCACCACCCGACCCCGACCCGTACTCCGGGCCTCGATCAGAGCCGCCAGCACGCCGACGACCAGCATCATCGCCCCGCCGCCATAGTCGCCGACCAGGTTCAGCGGCGGCGTCGGCGGTCGGTCCGCATCGCCCATGGCGTGCAGCACGCCCGACAGGCCGATGTAGTTCAGGTCGTGGCCCACGGCCTGCGCCAGGGGCCCCGTCTGGCCCCATCCCGTGACGCGCCCGACCACCAGGGCGGGATTTCGGGCCTGCAGGACATCCGGCCCGAACCCCAGCCGTTCCAACACGCCGGGGCGATACCCCTCGATCACCGCGTCTGCGCCGTCGATCAGCGTCAGGATGCGCGCCTGGTCCGCCGGATCCTTAAGATCCACCGGCACGGCGGCGCGCCCGCGATGCAGCACCGCCTCGCCCACCTGATCGAACACGGCGGGCGCCGCTGATTCGCTGCGGGTCAGCCTGAGGATCTCGGCGCCCATGTCGGCCAGCATCATGCCGGCGAAGGTCACCGGCCCCAGGCCGTCGAATTCGATGATGCGGAGGCCGTGAAGTGGTTGCATTCGACATGAGTAGCAGACGCGGCCTTGACCGGAAGGCCGGATTGCAACAGAAGGCGCCCTTCGACGGTTCGGGCGGCGCCTGGACGTCGCTCGGTGCGTCCTTAGCTCAGTTGGTTAGAGCATCTGACTTTTAATCAGAGGGTCCTCGGTTCGAGCCCGAGAGGACGTACCATTTTCATTTGACGCGCGGCCCTTGGGATTAGGCCGCCTCGGCCGTAACCATCCGCGCGATGTCGGGCGGTTGGATGGCTATGGCCTGGGCCAATGCCGATCCGACGACCGCTCCCATTTCATGCGAACTGGTGATGCCTTGGGCGAAGGGGTGGCGGCCCATCAGGAAGGGCAGGCTCAGGCAGAACAGGCGGTCGGGCGGCAGTCGGTCTGTGACCGGATGGAAGGCGTCGTCCAGCGCCACGCCGCGCACCGCTTTGGGCGCATCGGGCGAGATCTGATCCAGGATGACCCCTTGCGAGATCAGGGACGGGAAGGGGAAGGCGTCGGCGGATAGCGGACGTTGGCCCAGAGCCTCCACAAAGACCGGGAAATGCAGCCGCATCCCGTCATACTGCACAGCGGCGCCGCAACCCTCCACCGGCTGGGTGTCCAGGCGATAGTCGTCGCCCAGCGCCAGCACCTGAAGTCGGCCCGCGTCGTGCAGCGCCAGAAGACGGGTGATGGAGGCGTGGGGCACGGCGCCGTAATCGTCCACGAACACCGGTTTCAGCCAACGCTCGAACCGTTCGAACTGGCGACCGTCCAGATGGGGCACGATCGCGCCGATCACCTCGTGCATCCGCAGGATGGCGTCACGCCAGGGAATGGTGAAGCGTCGTTCGTGGTTACGGCGGGCCTCCTGCAGGTTCCGGCGCGCCCAGACGAACGGGTCGGTCGCCGCACGCGCTGCGAAATAGGCCTCTCCAAAGGATTCCACGGTCGCATCTGCAAGTCCGATGGATTGGGCGTAGCCGGGGTCGGCCAGCGTCAGTTCCTGTCGGAACAGATCGAAGGCTTCGTCCAGCAAATCATCGGTCCTGCGCGCGATCAGATCGGCGATGGCCGCCTCGGTGCATAGGGCGAGCGGCGCGTGGGGCAGGGGGAAGTAGAAGTCCGCCTCGGGCAGCAGGCCCTTGCGCGACATCATGGTCAGGCCGAAGGCCTCCGCGCCGCGATGGGGAACGTAGATCAGGTCGCCGCCCTCTTCCTCGACGAAATCGCCGTGCGCCAGAGCCAGGGCCACGGCCGCGTCGATCGCGGTCAGGGAGGATCCGCGGATCCCCACCTGCGCGGCCGGCAGCCCCGACAGTTTCGACGCCGGCCATGGCGACAGGAAGTAGCCGGGTCGCACCTCAGGGTCCGACGGCCATTGATGGCCGGTCGCCAGCACCACATGGTCGAAGGTCTCGTCCGTCACGAATCCCAGATGCGGCGCGACCGTCAGTCTTATGCCCTCCGCCACGTTCGCGGCGTCGATGACGCGACAGGCCGTGCGGACCTCGATGCTGGCGCCCGCAGCCCGGGCGTCGCGCACCAGGGCGGCGAATTGGTCGGCGAAATAGCGGCCCAGAACCAAGCGCGGCAGGAAGGCCCGCGCATCAATCTGATGCGGGGCGACGCCCAAGGCCGCCAGATCGGCCGGAGCTTGACGTTCCAGCCAGGTCAACAGCGTCTCCCGCACGGGCGGGATTTCGATGCTGGCGATATTGGCCAGCATCGCCGGGTCGTTCCAGCCCGGACGATAGGGCGCGCCCATGCCGGCCGTCGGCTGCTGTTCGAAGACGGTGATGTCGACATCCGCGCGACCTTCGGCGAGCAGGGCGGCCAGGGTGTAGATCGTCGTCGGCCCGGCTCCGACGAAGGCGATGGATGGCGTCATTCCCACTGAATGCGCCATCACGACAATGGCGCCATCGCCTTGAAAATTAAGGAAGGCGGTCGCCTTCTTCGGCGCAACTCTGACCAAGCTGTTGGGGTGCAACGCCGACCCTTCCTGATGGCGGTGGCGGTGGGCGCGGCCTGCGACTTCCTGACGCCCCTCGGGCGCCGGTGCAAGACGCTGGTCATGGGGCCGGGGGGCTATCGGTTCGGCGACTATCCCCAGCTTGGCGCCCTCTTGAGCCTGCTGGTTCTGTTTGTCGCGCCGCCGCTGATCCTGCTGTTCTGGCCGCTGTGACGACGCGGTCGCGACCACCCGACCTTTGGCTCTAGCGGCCGGACGTGATCTAAGGGGCCGGATGAAGACAGTTGTTTTTGCGATAGCGGCGGTCGGCGGCGTGGCGTCGATCGGTCTGGCGGGCTGCAACGCCGGGCGCTCGGCCATGGGCGGAGCCGAGCAGGTTGGGGCGGGGTTCGCCGCGGCGGCCACAGCGCCGCTGGAGGACTTCAACCTGCGTCGTCAGATGATCCCGACGGTGCTGCTTCAGGCCGAGGCCAATCCCTACGATCTGCGTAACCTGAACCAATGCTCAACCATCGGCGCCGAGGTCGCGCGGCTGGACGAGGCTCTGGGACCGGACACCGACGAGCCGCCGCGCCAGGACGGCGCCTATCTCAGCGAACGGGCGGCCGATGCCGCGGCCCGGGCCACGCTGGAGGCCATTCGCGGCACGACCACCGACTTCATTCCAGGGCGCAGCTGGATTCGCAGGCTCAGCGGCGCCGAGCAGCATTCCAAGCATGTCCAGTCCGCCATCCAGTCCGGCCGGATGCGCCGCGCCTTCCTGAAGGGGATGGGGATGCAGCGCAACTGCGCCCCGCCCGCCGCGCCCAGCTGGTTCAGGCCGCAGCGCTAGTGGCTTGTTTCCTGCGTCATCCTCGGGCTTGACCTGAGGATGACGGTTTAGAACAGGGCGTCTATCCGTTCGACGTATGCCGCGAATGGAAGTCGCGGCGGAAGGCCTCGAACCGGCCTTCGGCAATCGCCGCCCGCATGGCCGCCGTCAGGGCCTGATAGAAGGCGATGTTGTGCCAGCTGAGCAGCACCTTTCCTAGGATTTCGTCGGCGCGGATCAGGTGGTGCAGATAGGCTTTTGAATACTGCGACGACGGCCCGTCGATGGTCGGATCCAGCGGGTCCTGATCCTCGGCGAAGCGGGCGTTCTTCAGATTCAGCGGGCCGTCCCAGGTCCAGGCCTGACCGTGGCGCCCGGCGCGGGTCGGCAGGACGCAGTCGAACATATCGACGCCCCGATAGACGGCCTCGACCAGATCGACCGGCTTGCCCACGCCCATCAGATAGCGGGGGCGGTCCTGAGGCAGGAACTCGGGCGCGTAATCCAGCACCTCGCACATCGCCTGATGGCCTTCGCCCACGGCCAGGCCGCCGATGGCGTAGCCGTCGAAGCCGATCTCCTGAAGCTGTTCGGACGATTGACGACGCAGGTCTTCGAAGGTCGAACCCTGCTGGATGCCGAACAGGGCCTGATGCTCGCGCGCACCGAACCGCGCCTTGGAGCGCGCGCCCCAGCGGATCGACAGCTCCATCGCCTTTCGGGCCGCGTCCTTCTCCGCCGGATAGGCGACGCACTGGTCCAACTGCATGGAGATGTCGGCGCCGATACGGTCGGCCTGAATCTCGATGGAGCGTTCCGGCGTCAGGACGTGTTTGGAGCCGTCGATGTGGCTGGAGAAGGTCACGGCCTCCTCCTTCACCTTGGAAATCCCGGCCAGGGACATGACCTGGAAACCGCCGCTGTCGGTCAGGATCGGCTTGTCCCAGCCCATGAACCTGTGCAGGCCGCCCAAGCGCTCCATCCGCTCGGGGCCGGGACGCAGCATCAGGTGATAGGTGTTGCCCAGCAGGATGTCGGCGCCGGTCGCCTTGACCTGATCCACCGTCATCGCCTTGACCGTCGCGGCGGTGCCGACCGGCATGAAGGCGGGGGTGCGGATGTTGCCGCGCGACGTCTTCAGCACGCCGGTGCGGGCGCGGCCCTCGGTGGCGGAAATCTCAAACGGTAAGGGCATCAGGCGATCAGTCGTTCAAGCTGCTCGACGCGCGCCAGGTCCTTGGGGCGGCCGAACAGGCGGTAAAGGGCGATGTGATCCCGGACATCGGGCACGAACAGCGCCGTGTCCTCCACAAAGACCTGACGGCGCGAGGCGAAGGCGGCCGGCGCCCAGTCGCCGCCGTCGCGCACCTCCAGTCCGGCCATCACCTCGATCAGGATCGGCTGGTCCGGCGCGCGGCCGAACACGGCGGATCGGAACAGGCCCTCGCCAGGATCGGCCACCACATGACCGTCCAGCGACGCCAGCAGGGCGCGGGCGTCGCGCGGCGCGCACAGCACGTCGATGTCGGGCACATGGATCTCGTCCAGGCCGTATAGCGCCATGGCCGCCCCGCCGAAGATCCACCACGGCGACTTCAGGTCGCGCGCGGCCTCTCCGACGGCGATCAGGCCTTCCTTGAGGTCGTCGGGCAAATGATCGGCGGGCACGTCGGATAGTCTTTCTGCTGAAGGGGAGGGCGCATTTAGGAGGTCTGGCGGCGAATGACCACCCGGCTCACCAATCCAGGGCCGTCTCGCCGCGCAGGATCGCCTCGGCTTGGGGGCTGTGTTTGCCGCCCTCTCGGTCGTGCAGCACCAAGGGCGGCAGCAGGCGCAGCGGCGCCCGTCCGGTCTTGATCGCCTGGACCAGCACCCGCTTCGCCGGTTTGTCCGCAAACGGATGAATGGGCCGGATGGCGAACGATCCCGCCTTGTCGCCGAGCAGGGCCAACAGGTCCGCCAGCCGATCCGCGCGGTGGATCACCACGATCCGCCCGCCCTCGCGCACCGCCTTCAGCAGAAAGCCGGTCCAGGCTTTCAGCCCGTCTTCGGCCATCCAGGCGCCGCGCTTGCCCTCGGCAGGGGCGCGCAGGCCGGCGGGGTCGTCGAAGAAGGGCGGATTGGACACGGCCCAGTCGCCTGGCGCCGCGTTCAACGCCCGAAAGCCCGCCGCCACGTCGCCGGGGTGGATCGTGGTCGTCGCCGCCACGCGGTTGAGGGCCGCGTTCTCGACCGCCAGTGCCGCCATGGCCGGATCGCGCTCGATCCCCATAAGCCGCACGCCCGGTCGTCGCGCCGCGATCTGCATCAGAACCGCGCCCGCGCCGCAGCCGGCCTCGATCACCGTCTGCCCCGGCAGGGCCGGAACGGCGGCCGCCAGCAGGGCCGCGTCCATGCCGGCGCGATAGCCGCGCGCGGGCTGGCGCAACCGCACCCGTCCGTTCAGCAGGCCGTTCTCCACGATCTGCGGCGGCGTCGTTTCGACCGCGTTCAAGCCTCAATCTCCTTGACCCTCAAGGGGGCGAACATCATTGTGCGCCGCAGTGCGCCGGGGCAAGTCGAACCGGCCGCCTAATCCTTCGACGCGGTCCGCCGCGCCAGTGAAAGAGTATCTCTTGGAAGTCGCTCTCGCCGCCGCTCCCCGCTCCAAGGGCGACGTCAACGCTCTTGTCCGGCTGGCCGAGCGCGACATGGCCGCCGTGGACGCGCTGATCCTGGATCGGATGCAGTCGGACGTGCCGATCATACCCAAGCTGGCCGAGCATCTGGTGTCGGCCGGCGGCAAGCGCCTGCGTCCCCTGCTGACCGTCGCCGCCGCGCGCGCGGCGGGCGCCGCCGATGAGATTCTGTCGCCCAAGAAGCTGGCCGCGGCGGTGGAGTTCATCCACACCGCCACCCTGCTGCACGACGACATCGTCGATGCGTCGGAACTGCGTCGCGGCAAGGTCGCGGCCCATCTGATCTGGGGCGCGCCCACCAGCGTCCTGGTCGGCGATTTCCTGTTCGCCCGCGCCTTCGAGCTGATGGTCGAGACGGATTCGCTTCGGGCGCTGGGTATTCTGGCCTCGGCGTCGCGCGTGATTTCGGAGGGCGAGGTGCTGCAGTTGACGCGCGCCCATGACCTGAACCTGGACCAGGCCACCTATCTGCAGATCATCTCGGCCAAGACCGCCGAACTGTTCGCCGCCGCCGCCGAGGCGGGCGCGGTCGGGGCCGGGGCTTCGGCCGAGGCCGTCACGGCGATGCGCGATTACGGCATGGCGTTGGGCATCGCCTTCCAGCTGGCCGACGACGCTCTGGATTACGGCGCCACGGCCGAGGCCCTGGGCAAGAACGCCGGCGACGACTTCAACGAGGGCAAGGCCACCTTGCCGCTGCTGCTGGCGGTCGCCCGCACCAGGGGGCGCGAGGACGCTTTCTGGGATCGCACCGTGACCAAGGGCGAACGCACACCCGAGGATTTCGCCCGCGCCCGCGAACTGGTGGTGGGCTCGGGCGCCATCGGCGCGACGTTGGATCTGGCCGGCGAATACGCCGACGCCGCCAAGGCCGCCCTGTCGGTCCTGCCCGCCGGCGACTGGCGCGCGGCGCTGGAGGACCTGGCCGATTTCGCGGTGTCGCGCGCGGCCTGACCGTGACCCAAGCCGCCCCGGCCCCCGCCGACACCCTGGACCAGCAGGTCCGCGCCGCCGATCAGGATCGCTGGTTGTCCAGCCGCCTGGTCGCGCAGCCCGCCGCGCGCGCCGACCTGATCACGCTCTACGCCTTCGAGGCCGAGTTGATGGCCATACCGACCCGCGTGACCCAGCCGCTGTTGGCCGAGATGCGCTACACCTGGTGGGCGGAACAGATGGACGGCGTCTTCGCAGGCGCGCCGCGCAAAGGCCATCCGGTGCTGGAGGCCCTGACCGATCTGGTTGCGCGTCACGGCCTGGACCGCGCGCCGTTCGACGCGCTGATCGAGGCCCATATCGGGCGCGTGCGCGAAGAGCCGCACGACCTGGACGCCTTCTACGTCGGGCCGATGCAGGTCGGGGTGCGTATCCTGGCGGGCGAGGGCCATGACGCGGCCGTCGCGGATGCGGGCCGTGTCCGGGGCCTGACGCAGACGGGCCGGGGCCAAGAGGCGACCGCCCTGCGATCCACGGCCAATGCGGCTTTGAAGCGCCTCCCGCCCGTCGGCTTCCCCGCCGTGGCCCACGCCGCCTTGGCCGACCCCGAACGGCCCGAGCCGTTGAAGCGGTTGCGCCTGCTTTGGGCTGTGCTTCGGGGGCGTATCTGACCTAGCCGTTCAGCCCGGCGATCAGGCGCGCCAGCAGGACGTTCAGCGTCTTCTGTTCCTCGACAGACAGACCCGAAAGCGCCTCTTGCGCCGTGTCCTGATGGCTGGGCATGATGGCGTCGATCAGGGCGAAGCCCTTGTCCGTCAGGCGGACCAGCGTGGCGCGTCGGTCGCTGGGATGCGGACGACGCTCGACCAGGCCCGCCTTCTCCAGCCTGTCGATCCGCGCGGTCATGCCGCCCGAAGACATCATCGCCGCCTCGAACAGGGCGGTCGGCGTCAGGCCGTCGCGCTCTCCCGAGCGACGCAGCGTGGCCAGGACGTCGAACTCGCCATGCTGCAGGCCGTGGCGCGCGAATAACGGTGTCTGACGCTCGCGGATCACCAGGTGCGACGCCTCGTTCAGCCGGCCCAGCACCTCCATCGGCAGCATATCCAGATCGGGGCGTTGCACAGCCCATTGGGCGGCGGCGCGAGAAGCTCTGTCGGGCATGGTTATCTTGACATCGAGATACTTGAGGTCGAGAGACTAACGCGAATTCCAGTGGGAGTCTTGACCATGAGCGTACGATCCGGCGCCGCGCCGACGCGCGGCGCGTCGCTGCTGTTGCTGGCGGCCATCGTGGCCCTGGCGCTGAACCTGCGTCCGGCGATGGCGGCGGTCGGACCTTTGCTGGACCTGATCGAACGGGCGACGGGCATGGGTTCGACCGCCGCCAGCCTGCTGACCACCTTGCCGGTTCTGATGATCGGTCTGGGCGCTCTGTCGATCCGGCCCCTGCGGCGGCGGCTGGGTGAGCGGCGCGGGGTCCTGCTGGGCGCGCTGCTGATCGGCGGGGCCTGTCTGGTGCGGGTTACGCTCAAAGATACGGCGGGGCTGATCGCCAGCGCGGCGGTCGTCGGCGTCGGCGTCGCATTGATCCAGGCCCTGGCGCCGGTCGTCATCAAACGGGCCTTTCCTGCCCGGTTCGGCACGGTCATGGCGCTATACACGACCGGCATCATGGGCGGCGCGGCGATCGCGGCGGCCACAGCGGCGGGTTTGGCCGAAACGGTCGGCTGGGCCGGGACGCTGGCGCTTTGGAGCGTGCCAGCCTTCGTCGCCGCGATCATCTGGCTGGCGGCGTCGCGCGATCCGGCGGCCGAGGAGCCGAACCGCGCGGCCCTGGTCGAGGCCACGGACCCGGAACTGCCTTTTTGGCGTCAGGGGCGGGCGTGGCGGCTGATCCTGATCATGGGGCTGGGGACGTCGGCCTATACGCTGGTGCTGGCCTGGCTGCCGCCCTTCTACATCGACCTGGGCGAGCCCCGGGCCACGGCCGGCTATCTGCTCAGCGGCATGACCGGCGCAGAGGTCGCGGCGGGCCTGCTGGTGTCGATGACCATCGGCCGCTTCCCGGATCGACGCGGACCGATCCTGACGGCGCTGGTCCTGGCCCTGCTGGGTCTGGCGGGGCTGGTGGTCGCACCGATCAGCCTGGCGGTTCCGGTGGTGCTGGTCCTCGGCCTGGGGATCGGGGCGATCTTCCCGCTCAGCCTGATCCTGGCGATGGATCAGATCGAAGATCCCGCGCGGTCGGGCGACCTGCTGGCCTTCGTCCAGGGCGGCGGATACATCATCGCCAGCCTGTCGCCGCTGGGCGCCGGCCTGCTGCGCGATCACATGGCCGACCTGACCCAGGCCTGGGTGCTGATGGGCGTCGGCGTGGTCCTGCTGGGCGTGATGACGCTGGGCTTCCGGCCGGGCCTGCCCAAGCTGCGCTGAAGGGCTTGTTCGCCTTTAGACAACGTGAATAGTAGTGCGAGACCTCTAAACGATGGGACAAGCATTTGGCGATGGCGCCCTATTCTCGGGATTACTGGCGAAATCCAGCGCTTGTCATTCTCGCGGTCGCGACCTTGTTCGGGCTGTTTGGAACATATGTCGCGTCGCTTGCCGTGCTTTTCGCGTTGGACGATCTCGAAAAAGGCGAAAGGTTCGGTTCGTCACTCGTTTTCGTGATCTTCTACGTTCTACTACTGGTCTGTCCGCTGGCAGGGTGGGTGACTTTTATTTTACGACGTTATCGCGTCGCCATAATGATCGCCATTGCGCCGTTGCTGTTGGTGATCATTTCAGGCTTAGTCTCAATCATTAACTAGAGACCGCTGCGTCGCGCCAGGCTTTCAGGCTTTCCATCGCGCGAATGCTCATCAGCCGCTTCTTGGCGCGGCCGCGTTCCTTGGGATGGATGCGCTTGCCGTCCTCGTCGACCTTGGGCGCCTCCAGCGGCGGCAGCAGGCCATAGTTGATGTTCATCGGCTGGAACTTTGCGCCTTCCAGATGGCCGCCGGTGATGTGTTCGACCAGGGCGCCGATGGCGGTTTCGGGCGGCGGGGCGGACAGGTCGCGACCCAGCGCCTGCGCGGCGGCGAGGCGGCCGGTCAGCAGGCCCATGGAGGCGCTTTCGACATAACCCTCCACCCCCGTCACCTGACCGGCGAAGCGCAGGCGCGGCATGGCTTTCAGGCGCAGCTGCTTGTCCAGCAGTTGGGGGCTGTTCAGATAGGTGTTGCGGTGCAGGCCGCCCAGACGCGCGAACTGGGCGTTCTGAAGCCCCGGGATCATGCGGAAGGTCTCGGCCTGCGCCCCATGTTTCAGCTTGGTCTGGAAGCCGACCAGGTTGAACAGGGTGCCCAGGGCATTGTCCTGACGCAGCTGGACGATGGCGTGCGGCTTGACCGTCGGGTCGCGCGGATTGGTCAGGCCGACAGGCTTCATCGGGCCGTGGCGCAGGGTCTCGCGCCCGCGCTCAGCCATGACCTCGATGGGCAGGCAGCCGTCGAAATAGGGGACGTTTTCCCAGTCCTTGAACTCCGCCTTGGGCCCGTCCAGCAGGGCGTCGATGAAGGCGTCGTACTGGGCCTTGTCCATCGGGCAGTTGACGTAGGCGGCGGCGTCCCCTCCGGGGCCTTCCTTGTCATAACGCGACTGACGCCAGGCGATGTCGAAGTCGATACTGTCGGCGTGGACGATGGGGGCGATGGCGTCGAAGAAGCTCAAGGACTCCTCGCCGGTCGCCTTCAGGATGGCCTCGGCCAAGGCGGGCGAGGTCAGGGGGCCGGTCGCGACGATGACATTGTCCCAGTCCGTCGGCGGCAGGCCCGCGATCTCCTCTCGGACGATGGTGACGAGAGGATGGGCCTCCAGCCTGGAGGTCACGGCGGCGGAAAAGCCCTCGCGGTCCACGGCCAGGGCGCCGCCGGCCGGCACCTGATGGGCGTCGCCGCAGGCCATGATGATCGAATCCAGCGCCCGCATCTCGGCATGCAGCAGACCCACGGCGTTGTACTCCCAGTCGTCGGATCGGAAGGAGTTGGAGCAGACCAACTCCGCCAGGCCATCGGTGTGGTGAGCGTCGGTCTTGACGCCGGGGACGCCGCGCATCTCGTGCAGGATGACGGGCACGCCGGCCTGGGCGATCTGCCAGGCGGCCTCGGAGCCGGCCAGGCCGCCGCCGATGACGTGAATGAGCGAGGGGGAGGGGGAGGAAGCGGTCATCGCGGCCTTCTAGCCACTGGCTGGCGCGGTGTCATGGTCCCCTGCTATATCCGCCGCCGGCAATCGGGGGCGGGTGTTGGACGGACGTCGGATTCTGCGACTGGGCGAGACGCTGTCGGCGGCGGGATCGGCCCTGCCTCGGCTTTGGCGGGGCGCCTGGGGCGCGATCCTGCTGGCGGCCGTGGTCTGGGGCGTCCAGCCGCTCGCGGCGGGCATGGCGGGGCTGGTCTGGGCGCCGTTCGCTCTGGCCGGGACGCTGGCGCTGGTCGGCGCATTGGCGCGGATTTCGATCGCCGATGACCTGATGCAGGCGCGCGGGCTGGGTCTGGGGCCAGCGGGGTTGCAGTTCGGGCGGCCGGAGATGCGACTGCTGGGCGCGGGCCTGCTGTGCGCGGTGTTCATGGCCATGATCCTGTCGGTCGTCGCCCTGGTCCTGCTGGCGGTGTTCGGCATGGCCGAGTTGAACGCTCAGGCCATCGAGATGCGCCGGTGGGGCGCGGTCGGGCCGGCTTGGAAGCTGACCCTGCTGGCGGTCGTCACGGCCTTCGCCCTGTTCGCAGTTGTGGCCTTCAGCGCGCGGCTGTCGCTGTTCGCGCCGGCGACGGTCGGGCGCGGCCACATGGTGTCCCTGAACAGCATGACCATCGCGCGCGGGGCATTCCTGTCTTTGCTGGCTGGTCTGATCGTGACTGGCGCGCCCGAGATGGGCCTGGTGCTGCTGTGGGGCGCAGGCCTGTTGTCCGGCGTGGCGGGCTGGGTCGTGTTCGTCGTGGTGCTGACCGCAATCCAGGCGCCGCTGACGATGGCCTTCGTCGGCGCCGCCTATCGCAGGCTGGATGGCTGGACGCCGCCCCAGGACCCAGCCTGAGGCGGCTGGTCCGATCAGGCGAGGCCGGCCGCGACCGAATAGGCCGCCTCGGTCTTGGCGGCGACCTCGTCCAGGGTGACGCCTTCGGCCAGTTCGACCAACTCCAGACCTGCGCCGTTCGGCTTGACGTCGAAGGTGGCCAGGTCCGTGATGATGCGGCTGACGACGCCGGCGCCGGTCAGGGGCAGGGTGCAGGCTTTCAGCACCTTGGACTGGCCGTGCTTGTTGGCGTGCTCCATGACCACGACCACGCGCTTGACGCCCGCGACCAGGTCCATGGCGCCGCCCATGCCCTTCACCAGCTTGCCGGGGATCATCCAGTTGGCGATGTCGCCGTTCTGGGCCACCTCCATCGCGCCCAGGATCGACAGGTTGATGTGGCCGCCGCGGATCATGGCGAAGCTGTCGGCGCTGCTGAAGTAGGACGACTCCGGGATCTCGGTGATCGTCTGTTTCCCGGCGTTGATCAGGTCGGGGTCTTCCTCGCCCTCATAGGGGAAGGGGCCCATGCCCAGCATGCCGTTCTCGGACTGCAGGGTGACGGTCATGCCCTCGGGGATGTAGTTGGCCACCAGGGTCGGGATGCCGATGCCCAGGTTCACGTAGAAGCCGTCCTGCAGTTCCCGGGCGGCGCGTTCGGCGAGTTGTTCGCGGGTGCGGGGCATGATCAGACCTCCGATCCGGCGGCGGCGCCGGCGGCACGTTGACGGACTGTGCGCTGTTCGATGCGCTTTTCGGACACGGTCTGGATCAGACGGTCGACATAGACGCCGGGCGTGTGGATGTGGTCGGGGTCGAGCGAGCCGACGGGAACGATCTCCTCCACCTCGACGACCGTGACCTTTCCAGCCGTGGCCATCATCGGGTTGAAGTTGCGGGCGGTCTTGCGGAACACCAGATTTCCGCGCTCGTCGGCCTTCCAGGCCTTTATGATCGACAGGTCAGCGACCAGGCCGGTCTCCATGACGTATTTGCGGCCGTCGAACTCGCGCACTTCCTTGCCTTCGGCGACCAGAGTGCCGACGCCAGTAGCGGTGAAGAAGGCCGGGATGCCTGCGCCGCCTGCGCGGATGCGCTCGGCCAGGGTGCCCTGAGGGTTGAACTCCAGCTCCAACTCACCGGCCAGATACTGGCGCTCGAACTCCTTGTTCTCGCCGACGTAGGACGAGATCATTTTCGCAATCTGGCGGGTGCCCAGCAACTGCCCCAGGCCGAAGCCGTCCACGCCTGCGTTGTTCGAGATGACCGTCAGGCCCTTCACGCCGCTGTCGCGCAGGGCGGCGATCAGGTTCTCGGGGATGCCGCACAGGCCGAAGCCGCCGGACATGACCGTCATGCCGTCGAAGGTCAGCCCCTCAAGCGCGGACGTGACGTCAGCGTAGATCTTTCCCATCGCTCTCCCTTTTTTCATCGCCTGGTGAATATCGGCTGTTGACCACGCCTAACGCGGGGGCGGGCGGGGGGCAAGTCGCGCCGTGGATCGAGTGTCGCGATTTTCAGACCCACCCCTTGTGAAAAACAGGGTGCAATTGGTGCACTTCGTCCAGAATTCACCCCGCATCGGCGTCAAAAAAACAGGGTGCAAAGTGTGCACTTGGTCCGAAATCGCGCCGCTTCGGACCTGATGTCGGCATCGGGGGCGCCGTGTTCAAGGGTGGATGCATCCGGCGGAGGCGAGGCGGCGTATTCCCCGAGACCTGCAAGTTTCGCCTGATCGCCAAGGACGCCCGATGAACTTGACCAATGTCGCCATTCGCCAGCTTCAGGATGCGCCCTTTCCCGACTTCATCACCCGTCCGGCGATCGACAGCCTGGTGACGGAGGCCAGGAAGCGGCTGGATCGCGACAGTCCGCATGACGAGGCGGCGTTCGCCCGAGACATGGCTCAGCGCGCCATCGCCGAGCATACGGAAGCGGCGAACCAGCAGCATTACGAACTGCCGCCCGAGTTCTTTCAGCTGTGCCTGGGGGAACGGCTGAAATATTCCTGCTGCCTGTATCCGACCGGCGCGGAAACCCTGGATCAGGCTGAGGCGGCGGCGCTGGCCGAGACCTGCGCCCATGCCGATCTGATGGACGGTCAGACGATCCTGGAGATGGGCTGCGGCTGGGGATCGCTGTCGCTGTGGATGGCCGAGACCTATCCCAACGCCAGGATCACGGCGGTGTCGAACAGCCACGGCCAGCGCGGCCATATCGAGGCCCAGGCGGCGGAACGGGGCCTGACCAATCTGACGGTCATCACCCGCGACATGAACGCCTTCGAGACCGACCAGCGGTTCGACCGCATCGTCTCGGTGGAGATGTTCGAACATATGGCCAATTGGCGCGCCCTGCTGACCAAGGCGCGCGGCTGGCTGAAGGCGGACGGGCGGATGTTCATTCACGTCTTCACCCACCGCGAAGCCCCCTATCGGTTCGACCATACCGACAGCGACGACTTTATCGCCCAGCACTTCTTCACCGGCGGCGTCATGCCCAGCCACGGCCTGATCCGGCAATTCCCCGACCTGTTCGCGGTGGAGCAGGAATGGACATGGAACGGCGGCCATTACGCCCGGACGGCCAACGACTGGCTGGCCAACATGGATCGGAACGCCAAGCGGGTCGCGGTGTTGATGCGCCAGACCTATGGCGACGACGCCAGGCTGTGGACCCGTCGCTGGCGGCGGTTCTACCTGGCGACGGCCGGCCTGTTCGGCAACGACGAAGGGCGGACGTGGGCGGTCAGCCATTACCGACTGAAACCTGTTTGAGGACACGAGCATGATCAAATATGTCGCGGCCTATCTGGGGGCCGGCCTGACCTTCGCCGCCATCGACTTCGTCTGGCTGACCACCATGACCGACCGGCTGTATCGGCCCGTGCTGGGGCCGATCATGGCCGACAGGCCAGACATGAAGGCGGCGGTGCTGTTCTATCTGATCTCCATCGCCGGGACGGTCTATCTGGCCGTCGCGCCCGCGCTGAAGGACGGCAACTGGACGCGGGCGGCGTTGAACGGGGCGGTGCTGGGGTTCGTGGCCTATGCGACCTATGATCTCACGAACCAGGCGACGCTGGCGGCGTGGCAGACGAGGCTGACGGTGATCGACCTGATGTGGGGCACGGTGCTGACCGCGACATCCGCGACCGGCGGCTATTTCGCCGCGCGCTGGGCCGAGGGCCGGTTCGGCTGAACCCAAGGCCGGGGTCGCACTTGCGGGGCTACGCGGTGCGTGTGTAACGTCGCGCCGGGGTTGAGTGTCGGGGGCGACAGGTGGGGCGAAACCGACGGCGAGGGCTGTCTGCGCGGAGCGTGGCCGACGCCGGTTGGCTGTATGTCGCCCACATCGCGCGGTACGCCGCGCCGCTGCTGATCTATCCGGTCCTGACGCGAAGGCTGGGGGTCGAGGGGTTCGGCGTCTATGCGGCAGGTCTGTCGCTGGCGCTGATCGTATCGGTGATCGTCGATTACGGTCTGTCGGTGTCCGGCCCGCGCGACATCGCGGCGGGCTGTGCGGACCGGGGCCGGATCATCGGTGAGGCGGTGGTTTTGCGGGCGGTGCTGATCCTGCCCGCGATCGGTGCGGGTCTGTGTCTGGCGAGCCTGACCCCGGCGCTGAGCGGGGCGGCGGGGGCGACGGCCATCGCCATCCTGCTGGGCGTCGGGCAGGGTGCCGGCCTGCTGTGGTATTTTCAGGGAGTCCGGGATCCGGCGCCGATGGCGATGCTGGAGGTCGGCTTCATGCTGGCGGCCGCCCTGTCGATCCTGGCGTCGCCGGGCCTGGGCGTGGCGGGGGCGCTGGCGATACAGGCGGCTGGCGTCTGGAGCGGGGCGGCGGTCGGCGCCGCGCGGGTCTGGCGACGCGAGCGTATCGCGTGGCCGTCACGGGCGTCCGTGGGCCGGGCGTTGCAAGACGGCGGACCGCTGTTCCTCAGTCGCGCGGTGATCGCGGCCTACACGGGAGCGGGGGTGTTCGCGGTCGCCGCCCTGGCCGGCCCGGCGCAGGCGGCGCTGTATGGGGTCGCGGATCGGCTGGTTTCGGCCGCCGGGTCGCTGATGCGGCCGCTGGCGGGGCTGATCGCGCCTCGGATCGCCGGCCTGCTGACCCATGATCCGGGCGCGGCCTTTCGCACCGCCCGCTGGACGCTGGCCAGCGCCTTTGCGGCGTCGACAGCTGTCTGCATCGGCCTGATCGCGGGGGCCCCGATCCTGGTGCGCGGCCTGTTCGGCGCGGCCTTCGTGGAGGCGGAGGCGAGCCTGCGGCTGCTGGCCGCGACCCTGCCGCTGGTGGCGGTCAGCCAGGTGATGGGCCTGCATCTGATGACCTCGCTCAGGATGGACGGCCGGTTCGCGGCGATGACGGCGGCGGGTTGCGCGGCGACCCTGGCGGCGGCGTGGTCTCTGGCTCCGGCGTTCGGCGCGACCGGCATGGCCTGGGCCAGGATCATGGGCGAGGCGGTGGTCGTCCTGATCTGCGTCGGGTGCCTGAAAGGCCATTGGGCCGCGCTGTTTCCCGCACGGAGCCGTCATGTCGCGTCGGTATGACTGGCTGGTCGTGGGGGCGGGCTTCACCGGGGCCGTCGTGGCCGAGCGACTGGCGCGCGGCCTGGATCAGCGTGTGCTGCTGATCGACCGGCGCGATCATGTCGGGGGCAACGCCCATGATCGCCGCGACGAAGGCGGGCGGCTGATCCACCCCTATGGCCCGCACGTCTTTCACACCAACAGCGCGCGGATTTTCAACTATCTGAGCCGCTTCACGGCCTGGCGACCCTATGAGCATCGGGTGCGGGGATGGATCGACGGGCGGCTGGTTCCGCTGCCTTTCAATCTGACCTCCCTGCGGCTGCTGTTCCCGGAGGCGACGGCGGCGCGATTGTCCGAGCGGCTGGTGCAGGCGTTCGGCCGCGACGCCCGGCCGACCATCCACGACCTGAGGGCGGCGGCCGATGATCCCGATCTGCGGCGCATCGCCGACTATGTGTTCGACAGGGTCTTCGCCCCGTATTCGGCCAGGCAGTGGGGCGTGCCGGTCGGGGCGCTGGACGCCTCGATCCTGGCCCGGGTGCCGGTGGTGGTGGGAGAGGACGACCGCTATTTCACCGACCGATATCAAGTAATGCCGCGCGACGGCTATTCGGCCCTGTTCGAACGGCTGCTGGATCACCCGAACATTCATGTGTCGCTGAACACGGCGATGGCGGGGGTCGAGCCGGCGACGTGGGACCGGATGGTCTATTGCGGGCCGCTGGACGACTATTTCGGGCGGTCGGCGGGCGCCTTGCCCTATCGCAGCGTTCGGTTCGCGCATAGGGCGGTGGATGTTCGCGAGGGCCTGCCGGTCGGGACGGTCAACCATCCGCAGGCGCCCGACTTCACCCGCGTCACCGATTTCCGCCATCTGACGGACGAGGCGGGCCCGACGACCGCCCTTGTCACCGAATATCCGACGGCCCATGCGCCCGGCGTGACCGAACCCCATTATCCGGTCCTGTGCGAGGCGTCGGGGCGGCTGGCGGACGACTATCGGGCGATGGCGCGGACGCTGGCGGGCAAGGTGTGGTTCGCGGGACGGCTGGCCGACTTCCGCTACTACAACATGGACCAGGCGGTGGGGCGGGCCCTGAGCCTGGTCGACAAGACGCTGGCGCCGGCCGTGGCGGGGATGGCGGCATGAGGTCGCCGGCTGTCTTCGCCGTGGTGGTGACATGGAACCGTCGCGCCCTGTTGGAACAGTGTCTGGCGCATCTGGCGGCCCAGACGCGGCCGTGCGACGGCCTGATCGTGGTGGACAACGCCAGCGACGACGGCACCGCCGAGATGCTGGCCGACGCCTGGGCAGGACGGGCGACGGTGGTGCGGATGGCGACCAACACCGGCGGGGCGGGCGGATTCAACGCCGGGGTGCGCGCCGCCATGCAGGGGGGCGCCGAGCGGCTGTGGCTGATGGACGACGACGTGATGGCCGCGCCCGACGCACTGGAGGCCCTGCTGGCGGCGGAAGCGTCGCTGGCCGGCGACGGCGCGTCGCCGGCCTTCCTGTGTTCCAGCGTCCGCTCGCCTGAGGGGCATCTGACCAACACGCCCGAGATCGACCGGCGGGAGAACGCCCTGGGCTATCCGGACTGGGGCGAGCGTCTGGATCGGGGGTTGATGCCAGTGCGGCAGGCGACCTTCGTGTCCCTGATGGTGGGGCGGGCGGCGGTCCTGCGGAACGGCCTGCCGCTGGCGCCGATGTTCATCTGGGGCGACGATACGGAATATACGCTGCGGCTGTCGCGCGACGGGCCAGGCCATCTGGTGGCCGCCAGCCGGGTGGTCCACGTCCGCGCCGCACCGGGGCGATTGAGCATCGAGACCGAGCCTGACGCCGAGCGCGAGCGGCTGCACCGCTATCTGACCCGCAACGTCATCCTGGCCAAACGAAGGCACGAAGGAGCGGGATCGGCGCTGCGCTATGCGGCGTCGCGGCTGAGGATGGCGGGCGGCCTGGCGGTGAGGGGGCGATGGCGGAAGGCTGGAGTTCTGGTCGCCGGAGTCCTGGACGGCGCGCGCTTCGATCCCGAGGTCGAGTTTTGCACGGGGTTGTAGCGGCCGGGCGGGCGCGCGGTCTGCGGTGGTCGCAGGTCAGGGCGGCCTATGGGCGGACGTGTCTGGTCCTGCTGGGCCTGGGAACGACGGCGCCCTTGTTTCTGACGCCAGGACCACTCAGCGGCCCGCGCCTGGGCGATCTGGCGCTCTTGACGGCGTTGCCGATGGCCGTGGTGGAGTTCAGGCGGATGACGCGGCCGCTGCGCGCGATAGGGTGGATCGCCGCCTTCGTTCTGACGGTCACGCTGCTGGTTCAACAGTCGGCGATCGGGGCGGGGTTCGATGCGGGGGACGCCGCCTTCTGGTTTCGCTGGATCGCCGCCAGTCTGGTCGCGCCGCCGGTGGCAGGGCTGCTGGTGCGGGATGCGACGTGCAGGCCGTTGTTCTTCGCGGCGGTCCTGGCGGGCGCGGCGGTTCATGTGGCGACGTCGGGGCTGTCGCTGCTGATCGGGCGCGAGGCGTTGCAGGCTGTCGGGCTGGCCTCGCCGCGCGCCATGGTCACGACCGTCGCGGCCCAGGTGCGGATCACCACCCTGGCCGAACATCCGAACGCCGCCATGGCCATGATCGGTCTGGCGGTTCCGGCGGGGATCGCCCTGGCGCGGGGGCGGTGGACGCGGGGCGTTGCGACTTGGGTGGGGGTCGGTCTGGCCTTGGCGGGGTTCGTGGGCACGCTGTCGCGGGCCGGTCTGGCGGCGGCGGGCGTCGCCTGGCTGGCCCGGATCGCGGTGGGCTGGCGATGGCGCGAGCGGTTCAACGTCCTGGGCGCGGTGCTGGCGCTGTGCGTCGTCGCCGCGGGCGTGCTGACGCTGCAAGGCGGCGCCGATCTGGACGACATGCGCTTCGCCGAGCGGTTCGACCGGTCGGCGCTGGCGGACAATCTGGCGGGCCGGGTCGAGACCTGGCGGCGCACGCTGGATCAGGTGGCGGTAGGACCCTGGGGTGCGGGCTGGACGACGGCCCGGGAAATGGGCGCCGATCGCGCGCTGTCGGTCAGTCATAACGGTTATCTGTTCATGGCGCGGACCGTAGGGATGGCGGCGGCGGTCGTGCTTTTCGCGCTGCATCTGGTTTCGGCGGCGCGGATGGACGTCTTCACCCCGCTGTCCGCCTATCTGCTGACGGCGATGTTCGCCGAGGACCTGACGCAGGGGGCGGGGTTCGTCTTTCTGTGTTGCCTGGTCGCGGCCCTGGCCTGGCGAGGGGCGACGCCGCCATGAGGGTGTTGATCGTCAACACCCTGTATCCGCCAGAGGACGTCGGCGGGGCCGAACGCAGCGTGGCGCAACTGGCCCAGGGTCTGGCGGCCGCGGGCGTCGAGACGTCGGTGCTGACGCTGTCGCCCAGCGATGTCGCGAAGCAGACCATCGGGGGCGTCGCCGTTCATCGGCGGCGGCTGAAGAACCTGTATTGGCCCTATGACGGCGAGCCCCGCGCGGCGGCGAAACGGGCGCTGTGGCATGGGCTGGAGGCGGCCAATCCGCTGATGGACGACGGGGTGGACCAGGTGGTGGCGCAGGTTCGGCCCGATCTGATCCATCTGCATCTGACGACCGGGTTTTCGCAGTCCGTTCACCGGGCGGCGGCGCGGCGGGGCCTGCCGCTGGTCCAGACGCTGCGGGACTGGTCGATGATGTGCGCGCGGGCGTCGCTGTTTCGACGGGGGCGGCGCTGCACGCGGCGGTGCGCGTCGTGCGTCGTCCTGACGGCCGGCAAGCGGGCGCGGTCGCAAGGGGTCGATCATGTGATCGGGCTGAGCGGCCCGGTTCTGGAGGCGCATCGGAGCGCCGGCTATTTTCGGCCTAGCGCCGGCTCGGTCATCGGCAATGCGGCGGCCCTGACGACGCCCAGCCGGCGGCCGGCCTGGTCGCAGGAGCCGAGATTGACCTTTGGCTTTCTGGGGCGGGTCGAGCCGGAAAAGGGGATCGAAACCCTGCTGCGCGCGACGACGCAGTTGAAGGGAGACTGGCGGCTGAGGATCGCGGGGCGCGGCGATCCGGCCTATGTGGCGCGGCTTCGGACCGGGTTTCCCGATCCGCGCATCGTCTGGCTGGGGCAGGTCGAAGCCGTCGATTTCTGGCCGATGGCGGATGTGCTGGTCGCGCCCGCGCTGTGGGCCGAACCGTTCGGGAGGGCGGCGGCGGAGGCGGTGCAGCAGGGGCGGGGCGTGATCGCTTCGCGTATCGGCGGCCTGCCCGAGGCGACGGACGGCGCCGGCGCGCTGGCGCTGATCGAAGCCGGCGATGTCGCGGCCCTGGCGCGAGCGATGCAGGGGGCGATGTCTGAGCCCGAACGCTGGCGGTTCGCCGCGTCGCGACCGCCGCGCTGGACCCAGGCGGCGGTGGTTCAGGCCCATCTGGAGCTCTATGACCAGGTGCTGTCCAGAAGGGCGGCGAGGATGGCCGCCGAACGGGACCAGCTGTAGAGGTCGGCGCGGCGTAGGCCCGTTTCGATACGCGCGGGGTTCGGGCCTTTCAACAGCGTCCCCATCCGATCGGCCAGGGCGGCGTCGTCGGTCGGGTCGAAATAGAGAGCGGCGTCGGCGCAGACCTCTCTCGTCGCCGGGATGTCGGAGGCGATCACGGGGCAGCCCTGAACCATGGCCTCCAGCGGCGGGATGCCGAAACCTTCGTACAGGCTGGGGAAGATCAGCCCCGCCGCGCCGCGCAGCAGGGCGGCGACCTCCGGGTCCGTGCGGCGACCGGCCAGAATTACGCGCGGGTCGTCGGGCGTCGGGGCGGCGCTGACCACGCCGGTCAGGCGGGCCCCGACGAACACCAGCCGCAGGTCTGGATCGGGAAGACGGATCAGGGCGCGGGCCGCGACGGCGAGGTTCTTGTTGGGCGTCAGATTGCCGACGGCGACGAAGTAGCGGCGTTCGAGCAGGTCCAGCGCCCGCAGGATGTGCGTGTCGGGCGGGATGTTCCGCAGATGATCGGCGCTGTTCGGCGCCACGGCTATGGCGTCGGGCGCCAGGTTCAGCACGGCCGCCAGTTCGCCCTGGGAGAACCGCGAGACCGTGGCCAGTCGCGCTCGTTTGGCCAGCCGTCGATCCAGAATCCGATGCGCCAGGGCGTAGCGGGGTCTGAACAGGTCGGGGCGACGAAAGACTGCGGCGTCGTGGATCACCACCAGCTGGCGCGAATGTCCAACCGGCCCGGCGCCGCACAGGGACAGCAGGCGATGGCTGTGCGTCGCATCCGCCAGGCGGACCTGCTCCCACAGATGGCCGCCGGGGCCGGACAGGCGGAATGTCTGAATCCGGTCCAGGGGCAGGGGATCGGCGCCGCTGGGGACCATCAGCCGATAGCGAAGGCCGGCGTGCGGCAGGCGGTCCAGGGCGCGGACGATCTCGCGAGCGTAGCGCTGCACGCCGCTGAGGGGCTGGGTCAGGAACCGCCCGTTTATCAGGATGGGTTCAGCCACCCAGTCGGCGCCGCTGGAAGGCTCGGCGATAGATGTCCGCCGTCTGCGCCGCCATCTGCGCGGCCGAGGGCAGGGTCGCCGCCGCGCATAGCCTGGGCGGGCGAGCCAGGGCGGCCAGCATCGCCTGGGCCAGATCTTCGGCGGGCGCATCCACGGGCAGGCGGTCGATCCGCGCGCCGGCCGCCATCAGCCGGCTGGTTCCGCCGACCTCGGTCGCGACGATGGGCAGGCCCAGGGCGGCGGCCTCGATCAGGGCGTAGGCGTCGGCCTCGTATCGGCTGGTCAGGGCGAACAGGTCGAATCCGGCCATCAGTCCGTTCGCGTCCGCCGCGCCCAGCAGGCGCACGGCCGCGCCGCCCGCGCTCGCCACGGCGGCCGCCAGATCGCCCTGCCCGATCATGACGCCCAGCAGGCGGGGATTGCACCGCTTGGCCAGCCGCACGGCCCTGGCGAAGCGCACTGGGTCCTTCTGGCGACACAGGCGGCCGACGAAGCCGACGATCTGGGCGTCATCCAGCGCGCCCATGGTTCCGCGGGCGGCGGCGCGGTCGGGCCGGGGAGGGGCGGCAAGACCATTTGGCACGACGTGCAGGCGGTCGTTCGGAAGGCCCCATTTGCGGGCCACGGCCGCTTCCTCGGTCGAGACGGCGACGACGGCGTCGGTCGATGCGTGGGCCAGGGCGCATTCCGCGGCGCCGGCCACGACCCTGGACAAGCCGGCGGCGCCCATCATCGGCAGGGCATGGGGGGTGTAGATCCTGGCGGCGCCGGGCGCCTGGGCCAAACGGACAACCGCCCCGGCCTTGGCGCTGTGGCCGTGCAGGATTTCGAACGGCCCCCGTCGGGCGATCAGTCGGTTCAGCGCCTTGAGGGCGGAAACGTCCCAAGGACCGACCGCGCGGCGCATGATCAGTCGATCGACGGCGGTGAAAGGCACGTCCGCGACCTCAGCCTCAAAACGCGGTTCCGCGCGCAGGGGCGAATAGGCCAGGGCGACCGAATGGCCGGCGTCGATCAGGGCGGCGCTCAGATCGATGACATGGCGTCCCGAGCCGCCGCTGGACGGCTCGATGACCTGAAGAATACGCACGCCAGCCGTCCCCCGACGATGGGTCAGTTTCGCAACTGAAGGCCATCGTCGGAAAACGTCAAGATTGTATTCCTAGTTGACCGTCGCCTTGATGATCTTGCCGGGGGCGCGCGGCGGCTCGCCCTTGGGCAGGGCGTCGACGTGTTCCATGCCCGATTCGACCTGGCCCCAGACGGTGTACTGGCGATCCAGGAAGGTGGCGTCGTCGAAGACGATGAAGAACTGCGAGTTGGCGCTGTTGGGGTCCGAGGTGCGGGCCATCGAGCAGACGCCGCGCACGTGCGGCTCGGCCGAGAACTCCTGCTTGAGGTTCGGCTTGGTGGAGCCCGAGGTGCCGGTGCCGGTGGGGTCGCCGCCCTGGGCCATGAAGCCCGGAATCACGCGGTGGAAGACCACGCCGTCGTAGAAGCCTTCCGAAGCCAGTTCAGTGATGCGGGCGACGTGGCCGGGGGCCAGGTCGGGGCGCAGCTTGATGACCACGTCGCGGGCTTCGCCGTCGCCGGTGTCCAGGGTGAAGGTCAGGGTGTCGGCCATTTCGGTCGTCCTCTTGGGGTTGATTTGAGGCGGGACATAGCCCGCAACGCCGGTCGGGGCTATGTGGGAACGATGAGCGACGACGAACAGCCCCAAGAGCGCCGACGGATGGTGCGTCCCCCCACGGGCGGGACCGCAGCCGGGCGCGGCATGGGCACGAAGATGAAGACGGCCGACACCAAGTCGATGTCCAGCCAGCAGTGGATCAAGCGCCAGCTGTCGGACAAATGGTCCGAGAAGGCGCGCGCCGAGGGCTGGCGGTCGCGCGCGGCCTTCAAGCTGATCGAGATCGACGATCGTTTCCGGCTGATCAAGCGGGGGTCGAAGGTCATCGACCTGGGCGCCGCGCCCGGCGGGTGGGTCCAGGTGGCGCTGGATCGCGGGGCCGGGGCGGTAGCGGGCGTGGATCTGCTGATGATCGAGCCGATCCCCGGCGCGACCCTGTTGCAGGCGGACTTCACCCATCCGGGCGTGGATCAGCAATTGATCGACGCCATCGGGGGGCGGCCGGACCTGGTGCTGTCGGACATGGCGCACAACACCGTGGGTCACCGTCAGACGGACCATTTGAAGATCATCGCCCTGATCGAGATCGCCGCCGATTTCGCTATCCGCACCCTGAGGCCGGGGGGAAACTTCGTGTCCAAGAACTTCCAGGGCGGAGACGCCGGCGGGGTTCTGGCGCGGCTGCGCGAGGAATTCGAGACGGTGAAGTACGTCAAGCCCGCATCCAGCCGCAAGGACAGCGCCGAGGTCTTCCTGGTGGCGCTGAATAAGCGCTGAGGCCTCAGGCGGCCGCCACCTGGGCGCGTCGGGCCTCGATCCGGGACCAGATACGATCGTGCAAGGTGAAGAAGCCCGTCTGCACCAGCGGTTCGATCATGCCAATGGCCAGGGCCGTGCGGATGTCGTGGGTCAGGGCGAAGGCGACGGTCACGGCCACGGTGAAATGCATGACGCCGTAGGTCAGCGTCTTCATCGCGATCTGCCGCAACGACCGGGGCAGGGCGTGGCTGTGGCCCGCGTGATCGTGGACCCGCGCCTGTTCGTCCGGCGACATGACGTCCAGACGCGCGGCGACGGCCTCGGTCGCCTCTTCCAGTCCCGAGGCTAGGCGACGCCGTTCGATGCGGTGCCAGACGCGGTCGTGGATGGAATAGGCCAGGGTCTGGAAGATCGGCTCGACAACCCCGACCGCCAGGGCGATGCGCCAGTCGCGCGTGATGACGAAGGCGGTCAGAATGGCCACCACCAGATGCATCAGCCCATAGCTGGCGATCTTCATCGCCAGTTTTCGCGCTGTGCTGAGGATCACGCCGACCATGCGATCAGAATGGTGAGCCGTCGTTACGGTTGCAAAGCAATAAAATCTATCCCGGTCATAAGCGCGGGCCTTGCCCCGCCCCCCCGCATCCCGTTATACGCGGCCCGCAAAACGGAGACTCCCCTATGGAGATACGCGAAGGACTGACCTTCGACGATGTTTTGCTGGAACCCGGCCCGTCCGAGTTCATGCCGGCGATGGTCGATGTCTCGACCCAGCTGACGCGCGACATCAGACTGAACATCCCCCTGCTGTCGTCCGCCATGGACACGGTGACGGAAAGCCGACTGGCCATCGCCATGGCCCAGTCCGGCGGCCTGGGCGTGCTGCACCGCAACATGACCATCGAGGAGCAGGCCGATCAGGTACGCGCCGTCAAACGCTATGAGAGCGGAATGGTGGTCAATCCGGTGACGGTCGGCCCCCGGACGACGCTGGGCGAGGTGCGCCAGATCGTCGAGGCCAAGAAGATCACCGGCTTCCCCGTCGTCGATCCGGCGACCGGAAAACTGGTCGGGATGCTGACCCACCGGGACATGCGGTTCGAGAGCGATCTGAACGTCACGGCCGCCTCGCTGATGACCACGGGCGACCTGATCACGGTGCGCGAGGGCGCCAGCCGTGAAGAGGCGCGCGAACTGCTGCGGACCCGCAAGATCGAGCGGGTCATCGTGGTGGACGAGGATTACCGCGCCGTCGGCCTGATCACCATGAAGGACATCGAGAAGGCCCAGGCCTTCCCGACCGCCGCCAAGGACGAGCAGGGCCGCCTGCTGGTCGGCGCCGCCTCGACCGTCGGCGACGCCGGTTACGAGCGGGCCATGGCGCTGGCGGAGGCGGGCGTGGACGTCGTGGTGATCGACACCGCCCACGGCCATTCCGCCTCGGTCGCCCAGGTGGTGGAGCGGATCAAGCGCGAGTCGAACCGTCTGCAGGTCATCGCCGGAAACGTGGCCACCTATGACGCGACGCGCGCCCTGATCGACGCCGGCGCCGATGCGGTGAAGGTGGGGATCGGTCCAGGCAGCATCTGCACCACCCGCATCGTGGCGGGTGTGGGCGTGCCGCAACTGACGGCGGTGATGGATGCGGCGCGCGCCGCCCGGGGCACGGGCGCTTCGGTCATCGCCGACGGCGGCATCAAATATTCGGGCGATCTGGCCAAGGCCATCGCGGCCGGCGCCAATGTGGCCATGATGGGTTCGATGTTCGCCGGCACGGACGAAAGCCCCGGCGAGGTCTTCCTGTACCAGGGCCGGTCCTACAAGTCGTACCGCGGTATGGGTTCGGTCGGGGCGATGGCGCGCGGCTCGGCCGACCGCTATTTCCAGAAGGAAGTCTCGTCCGAGAAGCTGGTGCCCGAGGGCATCGAGGGCCAGACCGCCTACAAGGGGCCGATCGCGCCGGTGCTGCACCAGCTGGTCGGCGGGCTTCGCGCCTCCATGGGCTATGTCGGCGCGGGCACGATCACCGACTTCCAGGAGCGCGCGCGCTTCGTGCGCATCACCGGCGCGGGCCTGCGGGAAAGCCATGTCCACGACGTGATGATCACGCGCGAGGCGCCGAACTACAGACAGGGTTGAGGCCATGACGACCGAACTGACCTATCTGGCCCTGACGCTGATCCTGGCGCTGGTGCAGGTCTTCCTGCCGGCGGGGGCGCGGACGGTCGAGTTCGGTTCGAAATGGAATGCAGGCGCTCGCGACACGACGCCGGCGGCGACGCGCCCGCTGACCGGCCGTCTGGAACGCGCGCAGGCCAATCTGTTCGAGACCCTGCCGCTGTTCATCGGCGCCGTGTTGATCGCCCATGTTATCGGTGCGGAAAGCCCCCTGACCCTGTGGGGGACGGCGCTCTATTTCTGGGCGCGCGTCGTCTATGTGCCGCTCTACGCCTTTGGCGTTCCCTATGTTCGGTCGCTGGTCTGGCTGGTCTCGCTTGCGGGACTGGTCATGGTGCTGGCGTCCCTGTTTTTCCTGAAAGCCTGACTTGACCCCAGCCGCCCGTCTCGCCGCCGCCGCCTCCATACTGGACTCCATCGCCCAGGGTCGCCAACCGGCCGAGGCCGTCCTGAAAGCCTGGGGCGGCGCCAATCGCTACGCCGGGTCCAAGGATCGTCGCGCCGTCGCCGACCGCGTCTACAAGGTGCTGCGCGCGCGCGGTCGCCTGTCGTGGATCATGGGCGGGCGCGAGGATGGGCGCGCCCTGGTGATCGGCTCGCTGCACGCCATCGACGGCCTGCCTCTGGAAGAGATCGAGGCGCTGCATTCGGGCGACGGCTATGGCCCGCGTCCGCTGTCGAAACAGGAGCGCAGCCGCATCACGGCCGGGCAGGGCGAACTGCCCGGCTGGGTCGCAGCCGGTCTGCCCGAGTTCGTGGTCGAGGATTTCAAGGCTGTCTTCGGCGAACGCTGGGCCGAGGAAGCCCACGCCCTGATGGCGCCGCGCGCGCCCATCGATCTGCGCGTCAACGGGGCGGTCGCCACGGTGCAAGAGGTCGAGACAGAGTTGCGCGAAGCCGGTCTGGACGTGTCGCGCACGCCGTGGTCCGAATGGGGCCTGCGCGTGCCGTCCGAGCCGCCCCCCAACATTCAGGCGCTGGAAGGGTTCAAGGCCGGCAAGTTCGAGATCCAGGATGAAGGCAGCCAGGTCGTCTGCTGGCTGGCGGGCGCCGAACCCGGCACGACGGTTGTGGATTACTGCGCGGGCGGCGGCGGCAAGACCCTGGGTCTGGCCCAGGCCATGGGCGGGCAGGGGAAACTGGTCGCCTCCGATGTCGTGAACAAGCGTCTGGAGAACATCCGTCCGCGTCTGCAACGCGCGGGTGTCGAGGCGGATCTGGTCCTGATCGGTCAGAACGGCGGCGGTCTGGAGGCCCTGAACGGTCAGGCGGATCTGGTGTTCGTCGATGCGCCCTGTTCGGGCTCCGGCACCTGGCGTCGTCGCCCCGAGGACGCCTGGCGTCTGACGGCGGAAGAGGTCGAAAAACTGCACGGCCTGCAGGTCCGCATCCTGGGGCAGGCGGCCAAGCTGGTGAAGCCGGGCGGCCGTCTGATCTATGTCACCTGCTCGATGCTGGCGCGTGAGAACGAGGCCAGCGTGGATGCGTTCGAGGCCGCCAACAGCGAGTTCAGTCCGGTCGCCGCGCCTGAGCTTCTGTCGGCAGGTCAACTGACCGACGCAGCGCGCGCGAAGTTCGCCGAACTGACGTCCGGCGCGCGTCTGAGGCTGTCGCCCCTGTCCGCCGACACCGACGGCTTCTTCGCCGCCGTTTACGAGCGCACGGCGTGAGGACGGGACGCCAGGAGCGATACGGCGACGTCTCGGTCCTGTGCGTCATGGCGGCCCCGGCCGAGTACGGCGAAGACCTGCGCGCCCGCATCCAGCCCCTGATGACCGGCGTCGGCCCCGTCGAGGCGGCGGTGGTGCTGAGTACGGCTCTGGCGCGGCTGGAGGCGGCGGGCGACCTGCCGGACCTGATCGTATCGCTGGGGTCATGCGGATCACGGGTGCTGGAGCACGCCGTCGTCTATCAGACCTCGTCCGTCGCCTATCGCGACATGGACGCCAGCCCGCTGGGCTTCCCCAAGGGCGTGACGCCGCTGCTGGATCAGCCTGCGGTCCTGCCCCTGCCGTGCCCCATCCCCGGCGTGCCGGTCGCGCGCCTGTCGACCGGCGGCGATGTCGTGTCCGGCGCCGCCTATGACGCCATCGACGCCGAAATGGTGGACATGGAGACCTGGGCCCTGGTCCGAGCCGCCCAGACGTTCGGCGTGCCGCTGATCGCCCTTCGCGGCGTATCGGATGGCCGCGCCGAGCTGAAGGCGCTGGAGGACTGGACCTCCACCCTGCATCACGTCGATCGGAACCTGGCCGTCGCGCTGGATCGCCTGATCGCGGTGCTCGAGACCGACGGCCTCGCCGCCCTTGAACTTTCGGCCTTACCCGGCCAAGACCCCGCGCAACTTCCCGCCCCGGATTCGATCACGCCATGACCACGCCGCAAGACCACCAAAAGGTCCTCATCGTCGATTTCGGCAGCCAGGTGACGCAACTGATCGCGCGCCGCCTGCGCGAGGCCAGCGTCTATTGCGAAATCCATCCGTTCCAGAAGGCCGAGGCCGCCCTGGCCGCCATGAACCCAGCCGCGGTCATCCTGTCGGGCGGCCCCGAAAGCGTCCACGAGGAAGGCAGCCCCCGCGCGCCGCAAGGCGTGTTCGAGGCCGGCGTGCCGGTGCTGGGCATCTGCTACGGCGAGATGACCATGTGCGAGCAACTGGGCGGCAAGGTCGAGGGCGGCCACACCCGCGAGTTCGGCCGCGCCGAGATCACGGTCGAAAAGGCCTCGCCCCTGCTGGCGGACCTGGCCCCCGTCGGCGAGAACGAAGAGGTCTGGATGAGCCACGGCGACAAGATCGTCGCGATCCCCGAAGGTTTCGACGTCGTCGCCTCCTCGGACGGTTCGCCCTATGCGGTGATCGCCGACGAGGCCCGCCGCTTCTATGGCGTGCAGTTCCACCCCGAGGTGATGCACACCCCGCGCGGCCATCAGATGCTGAAGAATTTCACGCACGGCATCGCGGGTCTGAAGGGCGACTGGACCATGGCCGCCTATCGCGACGAAAAGATCGCCCAGATTCGCGAACAGGTCGGCGACGCCAAGGTGATCTGCGGCCTGTCGGGGGGCGTGGACTCCTCGGTCGCCGCCGTTCTGATCCACGAGGCCATCGGCGACCAGCTGACCTGCGTGTTCGTGGACACCGGCCTGCTACGCAAGGACGAGGCCACCCAGGTCACCACCCTGTTCCGCGAACACTACAACATCCCGCTGGTGCATGTTGATGCATCGACGGAATTCCTGGGCGAGCTGGCCGGGATTTCCGACCCGGAGACCAAGCGCAAGGCCATCGGCCGCTTGTTCATCGAGGTGTTCGACCGCGAGTCCGCCAAGATCGAAGGCGCCGAATTCCTGGCCCAGGGCACCCTCTATCCGGACGTGATCGAGAGCGTCTCTTCGTCCAGCGGCAAGGCCCATGTGATCAAAAGCCACCACAATGTCGGCGGCCTGCCCGACTATATGAAGCTGAAACTGGTCGAGCCCTTGCGCGAACTTTTCAAGGACGAGGTTCGCGCCCTTGGCCGCGAACTGGGCCTGACCGACGCCTTTGTCGGGCGCCACCCGTTCCCCGGACCGGGCCTGGCCATCCGAATCCCCGGCGAGATCACGCCGGACGCCGTGGCGACGCTTCAGGACGCCGACGCCATCTATCTGGACGAAATCCGCAAGGCCGGCCTGTACGACGACATCTGGCAGGCGTTCGCGGTGCTTCTGCCGGTCAAGACCGTCGGCGTCATGGGCGACGCCCGCACCTACGAAAAAGTCCTGGCCCTGCGCGCCGTCACCTCCACCGACGGCATGACCGCCGACTTCTACCAATTCCCCTGGGACGTCCTGGCCAAGACCGCCACCCGCATCATCAACGAAGTCCGCGGCGTGAACCGCGTCGTGTACGATGTGACGTCCAAGCCGCCGGGGACGATCGAGTGGGAATAATTCGGGGCCTTCTGAAACTTTCCAGAACGCTTTCGATTTCCTCGCTAAAATACTGACTTACAAGAAAAATGCTGTCGCAGTCTCTCGATACCTTTCGAGGGGCTGCGAACCGCTGTGTCGGTCCCTCCGACGGTCCCCGCCGCCATTGCCTGGCGGGAATCCGCTCCATACCGTCAGGGGGCTGAAGGCGGCCTGACGGTCTTTTTTCGAACCAAGCAACTGACTTGGTTGAGGAAAATGTCTCCGAAAGACCCCGAAAGCAGGTGACGGTCTTTTGGAGTCAAACGGCATGCTTACGGACGCCGCATTGCGAAATATCCGTGGGAAATCAAAATCCTACAAAATGACCGACAGGGACGGTCTCTACATTCTGGTGTCTCCCGCCGGCGGGATCGCCTTCAAGTACGACTACCGCTTCAACGGCCGGCGTGAATCGGTGACGCTGGGGTCCTACGGCCCGGCGGGCCTGTCCCTCGCCAAAGCGCGCGAGAAGGTGATCGATGCCAAGCGTCTGATCGCTGAAGGCGTCTCGCCCGCCCTGGAAAAGCAGCGCGCCAAGCGGCGCCTGAAGGAGGCCCGGAGCTTCGGCCATGTCGCCCGCCGCTGGATGGATCACGCGCCCATGGCGGACAGCACCCGCAACATGCGGCGGTCCATCTTCAATCGCGAAGTTCTGCCCCAGTGGGACAACAGGCTGCTGAACGAGATCACGCCCGGCGACCTGCGGGCGCATTGCCAGACGATCGTCGAACGCGGCGCGCCGGCGACGGCGATCCATGTCCGCGACATCGTCAAACAGATCTACGCCTTCGCCATCCTGCACGGGGAGAAGATCGACAACCCCGCCGACGGGGTCGGTCCCGCCTCCATCGCGACCTTCCGGCCCCGGGACCGGGCGCTGTCGCCGACCGAAATCCGGATCATGCTCGGACTGCTCGGCGAGGTGGCGACCCTGCCGACGATCCGGTTGGGACTGAAGTTCATCCTGCTCAGCATGGTCCGCAAGAGCGAGCTTCAGGACGGAGTTTGGGACGAGGTCGATTTCGCCAACGCGGTCTGGTCGATCCCGAAGGAGCGGATGAAGCGGTCCCGGCCGCACAACGTCTACCTCTCGACCCAGATGCTCGACATCCTCATCGCGCTGAAGACCTGTGCGGGGAACTCGAGATACATCCTGCCGTCCCGCTACGACGCGGACGCGCCGATGTCGCGGGCCACCTTCAATCGCGTGACCAGCGCCATCGCCGAACGGGCAGGGGAGCGCGGCCTGCCTCTGGAGCCGTTCACGGTCCACGACCTGCGTCGGACCGCCTCGACCCTTCTGCACGAGATGGGGTTCAATTCGGACTGGATCGAGAAGGGACTCGCGCACGAGGAGCGGTCATCGCGCGGGGTCTACAACAAGGCCGAGTTCGAGGCCCAGCGCCGTCACATGGCGCAGGAGTGGTCGAACGCCGTGGACGCCTGGGAGGCCGGACGGGCGTTCACGCCCGTGCTCGTCATCCCGGAGACGGCCGGTCCTCGCTTCGATCCCCGGCTCTGACGGGGCGGGTGATCCGTTTGCGCACGTCCGGCGGCGGCGCCCGGCGGATCGGCTTAGCGCGGCGAAGCGCCAGCCAGGCCTCGATCTCGGCTAGGTCCCAGACGACGCATCTCGGCGTTAGCAGGAACCGCCTCGGAAACTGGCCACGCTGCTCCATCTCCCAGATGGTGCTGTCGGCCAGCGGCACCATCTGGCGCAACTGCGTCTTCTTGATCGTGCGCCTGAGCGGCGGGTCGGCCTGGGCCATGTCGAAATCCCGTTCTGTTCGGGAGGATTCGAACGCGAAAGGCCGCGAGAGGTGAAGGCCGCAAGCTTACGCCCGCTCGTCTACGGGCGAGGCCCATCGCTGCGGGTGGCGGTCTGGTCGACCGCGGTCGGATCAGCGCTCCAACTCCAGGCGTCCATCATCACCTTGAAGAGGTAGGTGTTCGGGAAATAGCCGCGGACGCGCTCGGCTCCGACGCCGATCGCCAGCACGGGCACCTCTTCGGCGGTGTGGCTGTCGTTGACCAGGACGTTCTCCAGCCGAACGAGGCCCTCTTCGCGCCCCGAGGTCTTCCAGGCGTCATAGCCCTCCAGAAGCGGCTCGCCGCGGCGGCCGCCGTCGACCTGCAGACCGAAGGAATGGTCCGCCGTGAACAGCAGCAGGGTGTCGTCGAGATCAACGCGGCTCTGCACTTCGGCGATCAGCCTGTCGAAATCCACGACGTTCTGCAGGCCTTGGCGCGGATCGTCCGTGTGCGCGTCCCATTCCACCACGAGGAAGTAGCCCGTGTCCGACCGTTCCAGGATCTCGAGCGCCCGAAGCGTCGCCGCGCGAACGTCCATCGCGTCGGCGACGACGACCGGTCGGAGATTGTCGGCCGGCGCATCGGCGAGCGTCGCGTAGATCGGACGGCCGTGGGCCGCGCTGAGCGCGTCGAAGCCCGAGCCGCGCGCCGCGAGCTGCTCGGCGATCTCCTCGCGGCCGGCGCCGAACAGCACGTCCACGCCGTCCCCGAACCGGGGCGTAAAGGCCTGGGGGAAGATCTCGCCCCATTTCGCGCGATCGTTCGCATGGGCGTAGTTGGCGGCCGGGGTGGCGTCGGTAATCGCCTGCGTCGTGATCACGCCGGTCAGCAAGCCGCGCTCCTCCGCGTATTCGAGCAGGGTCTTGGTCGGCGCGCCGTCAGTCTGGCCCCGCACGGCGTCGGGGCCCTGGCTGATCACGCCGTTGCGGGTCTTCACGCCGGTGACGATGGCGGACATGCCGTTGGCGGAATCGGAGACGAAGTCGTCCACCGGCGAGGTCTCGCTCAGGCCGAGATGCGGCCAGCCCTGAACGTGCAGCCGCAGCGGCTCGCCATAGCCCAGCAGGCTGGCCGCCGAGAGCGTCGGCACGCCGCCGGCGTCGGCGAGGAAGAGGATGACGTTGCGCGCCCGTCCGGGCGCGGGCCGGCCCGTCGCGCCGGTCTGGGCCGCTGCGGCGGGCGCGGCGCCGTCCTGCGCCGTCGCCGGGACCGAGGAGAGGATGAGGCAGGCGGAGACGGCGGCGGCGGTCAGACGGCGGAGCGTTCTCATGATGGGTCGGCCTCGATCCTGAAAAAAGACGTCGCAAGAGGCCGTTCGCGGCGCCGCCCCCGTCGATCGCGCCCGCTCGATACGCCGCGTTTCGTGTCAGCTCGGCGACGGCGAGGCTGCGACCCGACCGCGCAGCGCGGGCAGTGGCGGACCGCTGTCACGCAACCATCCGCGACTTGTCACATCCCGTGACTAATCATGATTCCACCGTTCCAGAATTATGGGTATGTCGCCCATAGAGGCGGGGGAGAATCTTCATGCGAACGATCATGATCGGACTTGCGATGGCCGTGCTGGCGACCCAGGCCGCCGCTCAGAACCAGACAGCCGGCTTCTTCGCCTTCCGGGGCGAGGGCGAGCGCGGCTGGGAGGCGACCTGCACCCTTCAGCGCGTCGGCGGCCGCACCCTGCAGCGCGAAATGACGGGACCGCGCGACGCGCAGCAGGTCATCGCCGGCCGAAGCATCATCGGCGGGCGCTGCGAGTTTCGCGCCTCGACGACCGGGCCGCTGACGCTGGAGTTCGACGATACCCGGTTCCAGTGCCCGTTCACCTCGCCGCCCGGAACCTGCGGCACGGTGATCGCCGCCGGCCAGTCGGGCGCGTTCGACGTCCGTATCCGGAACTGACCTCCTGATCCGGCGGCCCGGACCGGGTCGCCGGAAAAAGGGGCTTGTCCGGACTCACAATTCCATTAGTTTGGAAATATGGAATCCGAAGACGCAATCCTGGCGCTCGCCGCCCTCGCCCAATCGACCCGGCTGGAGGTGTTCCGGCTGCTCGTCCGCCATGAGCCTGACGGCTTGCCCGCCGGCGAGATCGCCCAGGCGCTCGCCGTGCCCGCCAACACCATGTCGTCGCATCTGGGCGTCTTGTCGCGCGCCAAGCTCGTCAGCTTCGAGCGCCACAGCCGGTCGATCGTCTACCGCGCCGATCTGGAGCGGGTGCGCGGCCTGGTGATGTTCCTGCTCAAGGACTGCTGCCAGGGACGTTCGGAACTGTGCGCGCCGCTTCTGGCCGAGCTGGCCTGCTGCGACTGAGGCTGAAATGGACGTCGTCATCTATCACAACCCCGCCTGCGGGACGTCTCGCAACGCCCTGGAGCTGATCCGCCACGTCGGGATCGAGCCGCATGTGGTCGAGTATCTGAAGACCCCGCCGTCGCGCGCCATGGTCGCCTGGTTGGCGGAGCGGACCGGCGCCCCGCTGCGCGACCTGCTGCGGGAGAAGGGCACGCCCTTCGCCGAACTGGGTCTCGACGCCCCCGGCCTGACGGATGACCAGTTGCTTGATGCGATCGAGGCCCATCCGATCCTGCTCAACCGACCGATCGTCGTCAGTCCTCTGGGCGTGGGCCTGTGCCGCCCGTCGGAGGCCGTACTGGACCTGCTGCCGGCCGACGATCTGAAGCCCTTCACCAAGGAAGACGGGGAGGTCGTCATCGACGCCGACGGCCGGCGGGTGGGACGATGACCGACGCGCCCGCCGCTGCGCCGCGCCGCCTGTCGTTCCTCGACCGGTGGCTGACGGTGTGGATCTTCGCCGCCATGGCCGTGGGCGTCCTGCTCGGAACCGTGGTGCCGGGCCTGCCCGCCTGGGTCGACAGCCTTTCGGTCGGGACCACCAACATCCCGATCGCCATCGGCCTGATCCTGATGATGTACCCGCCGCTGGCCAAGGTCCGCTACGAAGCCCTGCCGCGCGTGTTCGCCGACAAACGGGTTCTGGCCCTGTCCCTGATCCAGAACTGGGTGCTCGGTCCGGTGTTGATGTTCGCCCTGGCGGTGATCTTCCTGCGCGATCAGCCGGAGTACATGACCGGCGTGATCCTGATCGGCCTGGCGCGCTGCATCGCCATGGTGCTGGTCTGGAACCAGCTGGCGCGCGGCGACAACCAGTATGTGGCCGGTCTCGTGGCCTTCAACTCGATCTTCCAGATCCTGTTCTTCAGCCTCTACGCCTGGCTCTTCCTCACCGTTCTGCCGCCGCTGTTCGGCCTGCAGGGCAGCGTGGTGGACGTCAGCGTCTGGACCATCGCCGGAGCCGTGCTCGTCTACCTCGGCGTTCCGTTCCTGGCCGGATTCCTGACCCGTCGCAGCCTGATCGCCCGCAAGGGGGCCGACTGGTACGAGCGCCGCTTCCTGCCGCGCATCGGGCCGATCACCCTGATCGCGCTGCTCTTCACCATCGTGGCCATGTTCAGCCTCAAGGGCGGAGAGGTCGTGGCCCTGCCGCTGGACGCCCTGCGCATCGCCATTCCGCTGACGATCTACTTCCTCGTCATGTTCGTCGTCAGCTTCCTGATGGGCAAGCTGATCGAGGCGGACTACCCGCGCACCACGGCCCTGGCCTTCACCGCGGCCTCCAACAATTTCGAGCTGGCCATCGCGGTCGCCATCGCGGCGTTCGGACTGGCCTCGCCGGTCGCCTTCGCGGCCGTCATCGGTCCGCTGGTGGAGGTGCCTGTGCTGATCCTGCTGGTCTCGGTCGCCCTCTGGATGGGCCGGCGCTGGTTCCCCGACACGGTCCCGCCGGCGGACGCCCCGTGATGGTGGTCCTGTATCTGATCGAAGCGACCGACGCCGGCCTCATCGCCGCGCTGCGGGCCGAAGGCCTGCCCGCGCCGGACGCCGGCCGCTACTTCAGCGCCGATCACTCCGGCGCGGTCGTCGGCTACGTCGGGCTGGAAGGGGAGGGGCGCGATCTGCTGCTGCGCTCCTTGGTCGTCCTCGCCGACCGCAAGGCGCGCGGCCTGGGAGCCCGGGTGCTGGCCGCCGCCGAGATCGTCGCCGGTAACATGGGCGCTGCACGGCTGCACCTGCTCACCACCACGGCCGAACCCTTCTTCGCCCGGAACGGCTACCGGACGGCGAACCGCCAGACGGCGCCGGAGGCGATGCGGCGGACCCGCGAGTTCGCGGGGCTCTGCCCGGCATCGGCGGCCTATCTGATCAAGGACCTCTGATGACCTTCGCCCGCCTGAGATCGCTGCCCGATCCGGATTATCTGCCGGCCCTGGACAAGGCCTATCTGTCGGCCGATCCGGCCAGCGGTCTGGGGCCGCACGACCCTCCGCCCCGGATCCTGCTCCTCTACGGATCGCTGCGCGAACGGTCCTATTCGCGCTTCTGCGTCGAGGAGGCGGCCCGCCTGCTGCAATGGATGGGATGCGAAACCCGCATCTTCGATCCGTCGGACCTGCCTCTGCCGGGGTCGCCCGGCGACGACGACCACCCGGCTGTGCGCGAACTGCGTGAGCACGCCCTGTGGTCCGAGGGCATGGTCTGGTGCAGCCCCGAACGGCACGGCCAGGTCTCGGGCCTGATGAAGCTCCAGATCGACCATCTTCCTCTGAGCCTGGGCGGCGTACGCCCGACCCAGGGCCGGACCCTGGCCGTCATGCAGGTCTCCGGCGGGTCGCAGAGCTTCAATGCCGTCAACACCCTGCGGCTGCTCGGCCGCTGGATGCGGATGATCACCATCCCCAACCAATCCAGCGTGGCCAAGGCCTTCCAGGAGTTCGACGACGCCGGGCGGATGAGGCCGTCCGCCTACTATGAACGGATCGTCGACGTGATGGAGGAACTGGTGCGCTTCACTATCCTCACCCGCCCGCACGCCGCCCGGCTCGTCGACCGCTATTCCGAGCGCAAGGCGGCCGGAATCCCGCTCGACGCCGCGACCGACCTGTCCTCCATCGCCATCGCGGCACAGTGAGCGACGACGCTAGAGCGTGGTCCTGAGTGAAGGGTCGATGGATTTTCGCCAGTCTTCTCCGACGCTGGCGGCGTCCGCGAACTCAGGCCACCGCTGGACCGCGTCGCGGACCTCCTGGACGATCGCTCGGGCCCGGCGCGCGTTGATCGATGCGGTGCGGGCGCTGGCGTCGAAGTCTTCGAGGGTGAAGCCGTCGCGCTTGCCGTTCATCGACATCTGATGACGCGCCGTCCACAGGCCGGTCGAGTTGTAGCTCCAGGTGATGTCATAGGCCGGCGACAGCGACCAGGCGCCGGACCGGTCCATCAGGAAGGCGATGTTCTTGACGTGGTCGTCCTGGTTGCGGGCGATGATGTTGAAGGCCATGCGCCGGTACTGTTCCTCGATCGCCGCCATCGGCAGACCCAGCTGACGAATGACCAGGAAGGCCTGTTCGTAGGCGTAGGCGTTCGGATCGCAGAAGTCGTAATGGGCCAGGGCCGCCAGCGACTGCATGTGCAGCTTGCCGCCGCCCGGCAGGCGGTCGAACCGCTTGGTCATAAAATGTCGTCGGCCGCCTTCCTCGAGCAGACGGCATTCAGCCACCTGGACGCCGGCCGCCACGGCCATCCGGGCGTAGGCGTACTCGACCGCGCCATAGCCCTCGGGATCGGCCAGTTCGCGGTCCTTGTTGTTCTTCACCCCGTCGAATTTCAGCAGCCAGTAGTCGAAGCCGTCGCCGGCCTCGACCTGGCCCGAGCGGACCTCGTTGGTGGCCGCGTTCCAGGCGATCACCGCCTTGGCGCGCGCGCCGCCCGCCGAGGTGCCGACCCGCAGGATCTCGCGCAGGGCGTCGGCCTTCTTGCTGTCGGCGAAGGAGGCCTGCAGATCGTTGCGGTGGCTGAGGACCTCGGAGGCCAGTTCGACCAGGGCGTCGATCTGTATGCGGGAGGCCTTGCGGGGCCGGGGGCCGACCGCGGGGGCGAACTCCAGCGCGCCCATGCCGCGGGCCCCCGTGTAGCAGAGGCGCTCCACGGCGTTGAAACTCTCCGGCGTCCGCCCCTGGGTCGCGAGCCAGGCGTCGATCAGGGTGTTGCCGTATTTGTCGGGGAGGGCGTCCGCCAACAGCCCGGGCAGGCCGTGGAAGCTCTCCCGGTTGAGCCCGGGAAAGCTGAACACCTGCGTCCCCGGGGGCATGGCCAGCGGCGCCACCTGAATGCCGCTGGCGGCGAAGGCCGGGTCGTAGGCGAAGGCGGCGACGTCGGCGCCGTCCTCCAGCGAGACGGCGCCGATCCGGCGTCCCCACAGGCGGACCTCCGCGACGGTGGTCATCGGTCGTCGCCCCAGGCCCAGGGCGCGGCGGCGGCGGCGTCGCGGCCGTCGTCGGCGTCCAGCCGGGCGCGCTGCCGGGTCTTGCCATGGCGCTCCAGCAGGTCGATCGGATTGGGCGGCGTCTCGGGCAGGAGGCGTTC
The DNA here is from genome assembly GCF_023147505.1 of Brevundimonas sp. EYE_349. Taxonomy (GTDB): domain Bacteria; phylum Pseudomonadota; class Alphaproteobacteria; order Caulobacterales; family Caulobacteraceae; genus Brevundimonas. The sequence continues at coordinate 167,741 of NZ_JAHXPB010000006.1, forward strand.
GAGCCCCTCCAGCCTGTCCAGGGCGCGCAGGCAGCGGATCAGATTGGCGACCTGGATCGATCCGCCGTCCTCGAGCCGTTCGATCGTCCGTTTGGAGACGCCGGCGGCCTGGGCGAACTGCGCCTGGGTCATCCCCCGCGCCAGCCGCGCCTCCGCCATGCGACGGCCGAACTCGGCCAGGGCTGCGTCATCGGTGGTGAGATTGGTGATTTTCATAATTCGCCACTTTCGGCGACTTATATAGGAGATAAGGGGTTAAGTCGTCAATAATGGCGACTTGTGTCTATGTGAAATAACTCGCCATTTCTGGCGAACTATAGGCGGGAATGGCGCTTAAGTCGCCATAAGTGACGATTTCCGGTAGCCTAACGATCGGCCGCCGTCCCTGCGACCCCCAAGCTTACGACCGCAAGGCTGCGGTCGCTTCAGCCGGCGGGCGCCGCCTTCGCGCCCGGACCGGACGCCCGGAGGAATCCGATCACGAGGACGAGCACGGTGAGCAGCTGAACGATGACGCCTTCCAGCGTCGGATAGAGGCCGAGGATTTCAATCCGGGGAATCCAGGCGACCGGGTGGACGTCGACCCATCCCGCCTCCTGCAGCGCGGCCACGCCCTTGCCGACCAGGACGACCGACAACACGGCCATCAGGATGGAGCTGAGAGAGAAGAAGCGGCCGATGGGCAGGCGCTTGCTGTAGGTCAGCAGGGCCCAGGCGACCACGGCCAGGACGGCCACGGCGGTCAGGGCGCCGGCCAGCATACCCAGGTGGCCGCCCTGGCTCCAGATCGCGGCGTAGAACAGGATGGTCTCGAACACCTCGCGGTAGACCACCACGAAGGCGAGCAGGAACAGCAGCCAGGCCGACCGCCCCGACAGGGCCCTCGACAGCTTCTCGCGGATATAGATCTGCCAGGCGTCTGCGTGAGACTTGCCATGCATCCAGATGCCCACCGAGACCAGGACCGCGCCGGCCAGCAGAGAACCGAAGCCCTCCGTCAGTTCCCGGCTCGCCCCGCTGATCGAGATCAGGAAGGTCGCCGCCGCCCAGGTGGCCCCGCCGGCGAGCAGGGCCGCGACCCAGCCGCCGTGGACATAACGCAGCGCCTCGGGGCGCTCCGCCTTGCGCAGGAAGGCGATCATGGCGACCACGATCAGCAGGGCCTCCAGGCCTTCGCGCAGGAGGATGGTGAAGGCGCCCGCGAAACTGGCGACGTTGTCCGCCTCCTGCGGCGCCAGCGCCCGTTCGGCGGTGTCCAGCAGGGCGTTGAGCCGTGCGATCTGGGCGTCGACGTCGTCCACCGGCGCGCCTTGACCGATGGCGACGCGAACCCCGGTCATCGCGGCTTCGACACGCCGCAGCAGGGCCCCGTCGCGGGCGCCGAGCGCCGGTTCGACCGGTTCGAAGCCGTCGAGATAGGCCGAGAGCGCCAGGTCGCCAGCCTGTTTACGGTCGCCTCGACGGTAGGCCGTCTGGCTTTCCGCGAGGCGGGTTCGCGCCAGCGCGAGGGCGCCGCCCGACGCCGGCGAGGCGGCCTCGGGATGACGGCGGATGTAGGCGGTGACCGCCCGGGCCTTGGTCTCGCCGATGCGCGACGCCAGGTCGGCGGGCGTGGTCTGGGTGACCGCGGCCAGGGTGGGGAAGGCGGCCCGGATCGCCGGGTCGCTCTCCCACAGACGCTGGCCTTCGGCGGCCTCGGCGTCGGTGAAGGCGAACCGCCCGACGTAGAAGGCCAGGGCCCAGCGATCCTCCGCCGGCAGATGCGCGAAACTGGCCATGGCGGTGCCGTCCAGGCCCTGGTCGATCACCTGATAGAGGCCGAACACGCTGCGCTGGCGGGCGCGCTCGACGTCGGCGAAAGCAATCGGCGCCGGGTCCAGCCCTTGAGCGCCTTCGCCGTCGGCGCGGCCTGTGACGCCGTGGCAGACGGCGCATTGCTCCTGGTAGAGAGTCCGCCCCCGCGCCAGGTCAGGCGGGAAGGCCGGCGCGAGCGGGCTCGGATAGACGGCGAGCAGGGCGGCGGCCAGGGCCTTGGCCTGGGCGGCGACCGCTTCCGGCGCGGCCTTGTCGCGGATGCGGGTCTCCAGGGCGGCGGCGTCGCGGACGAGCGCGGCCTTGCCGGCGGTCGCGGGCAGGGCGTCGATGCGGGTGCGGATCTGGCCCGCGAACTCGGTCATCTCGCCGTATTCGGCCGGGTTGACGATCTGGCCGTTCGCGACGGCGCCGGCGTAGTCGACCGACACATAGTCCAGCAGCCGCCAGGCGACCTGGGCCTCCGAGGCGGCGGGCGCCTGGGCCTGAACGGGAGCCGCGGCCCCGAGGGCCAGGACCAAAAGCAGCAACCGAAGGAAATGACGCATGGCGAGCCTAACTGTGAACGGCTCGCATTATCACTGGTGCGTCAGGGTGTCGCGCTCGAAAGTGAAGCTCGCCCCACGGCGTCATGTCCGTGACTACAGAACGCGTGGTCATGCAGCACCTCGATGACCTTGCAGGCGGAGACCCGGCCGCCGGCGCATTCGGCCGTCATGCGCGACAGCTCCGTCTTGAGCGCTTGAAGCTGGGCGATCTTCTCGGTGACCTCGCTCAGATGCCGCTCGGCGATCGCATTGGCCTCGCCGCAAGCCCGGTCGGGATGATCCGACAGGTCGAGCAGGGATCGGATCGAGTCGATGTCGAACCCGAGCTGGCGCGCGTGACGGATGAACGAGAGCCGGCGCAGGGCGACATCGTCATACAGGCGTCGGTCGCTGGCGGTGCGCGGCGCCGCCGGCAACAGGCCGATCTGCTCATAGAAGCGGATGGTCGGGACCTTCACGCCGGTGGCGGCGGCCAGCTTGCCGATGGTGCGAAGGGAGGGGGGCGCGGACGGGGAGGGCATGACCTGAAAATAGTCGCTTGATCCTCTAGCGGCTAGAGGATGCACAAAGGCTCCCGAAAACCACGGAGCCCTCATGACCGAGCCCCTGACCCCGGATGTTCCCGCCGCCTCGGGCTGCGGATGCGGCGCGCCGGTGAAGTTCGACGGCGCCTCCCCCGCCTATCGCCGCATCCTGCTGGCGGTCATCGCCATCAATGCGGTCGCCTTCGTGGCGGTCGCGGGCGGGGCTCTGGTGCAGGGTTCGGCCTCGCTGGGCGCCAATGCGCTCGACTTCCTGGCCGACAGCGCGACCTACGCCATCAGCCTTTGGGCCATCGGCAAATCAGTCCGCGTGCGCTCGGGCGCGGCGCTCGTGAAGGGCGCCAGCCTGGCGCTTCTGGCGGTGTTCATCCTCGGCTTCGCCGTCTGGCGCGCAGTGTCCGGCGCGCCGCCGGAAGGGACGGTCATCACCGGGCTCGGTCTCTTCGGCTTCGTCGCCAATGCCATCGCGGCCCTTCTGCTGGTGCGCCATCGCGACGGCGACGCCAACGTCCGGTCCGTCTGGCTCTGCACCCGTAATGACCTGATCGAGAGCCTGGTCGTCGCCGCGGCGGGCGGACTCGTCTGGCTGACGGCCTCCCGCTGGCCCGACCTGATCGCCGGCGCCATCCTGGCGGTCGTCTTCCTGCAGTCGGCCTGGTCGATCATCCGTCAGTCGCAGGCCGAGCTGAGGGCGGCGGGATGACGGCGACCTTCACGCCGGCGCTCGGCCACAGCTGGCTCAGCGGCCTCTATGATCCCGCGATCGCCCTGCTGACGCGGGAGCGGATCTGGCGCGAGGCCCTGTTGACCGCGCTGGATCCGCGCGCCCGCGACCGCATCGTCGACATCGGCTGCGGCACCGGCAGCCTGGCCGCCCTGATCAAGAAGCAAGCGCCGGGGAGCCAGGTGATCGGGATCGATCCTGACGGCGATATCCTCGACCGGGCGCGCGTCAAGACGCGGTCGCTCGGGGTCGAGGTCGAGTTCGTCGAAGGCTTCGCGCGGGATGTGGGCCGGATCGTGGGTGAGGCGGGCGCCGACAAAATCGTCTCGAGCCTGGTGTTCCACCAACTGCCCCTGCCGGAGAAGCGCGCCGGTCTGGCCGCCTGCCTGCGTGCGCTCAAGCCGGGCGGTCGTCTTCACATCGCCGACTACGGCCTGCAACGGACAGCCGCGATGCGCACGGCGTTCCGCATCATCCAGGCGCTGGACGGCCACGCGGACACCCAGCCCAACGCCGACGGCGTGATCCCTGTCCTGCTCGCCGAGGTCGGGTTCGCAGAAATCGAGGAGACGACGGTTTTTCCAACCCCGACCGGATCCATCTCCCTCTACCGGGCGGTGCGGCCGTGACCGGTCGTCGCAGACAGACTTGGCCCGGGCCCGGTCAGGTGAACAGGGCCGGACCAGATGGGGCCCTGTACTGTGTAACGCATTGCTCCCCGGAACGAACAAAAGTATGCAGCTCGCGATGACCTGGTCGATGACGACATGGGCGAAACTGGTGTTGGCGGCGACCTTGGTGGTCGCAGCCTTCTTCGTCGTGCCGGTCGCCGACGCCGCGACCTGCATGCCGGAACTCCCGGCGGCGCACGCTTCCGTGGATCATGATCCAAGCCAGGGCGATCACACCGGCTCCGCCGAAAACGGCATCTGCGCGCACGGCCATTGCCATCACACCGCCTCCGCGCGGGCCGAGGCGGGGGACGATCTTCCCCTGCAGGTCTATTCGCGACCCGTGCATGCCTTCCCCGTCAGCGAGGTGCGGGCCTCCATCGCCCCCGATGGCCTGATTCGACCGCCCAGAGCCTGACACGGCGACCGCGCGTCCGCGCGGGCTCTCTCGTGTCACTCCCTCTGGAAGATGAATCATGCCTCCCTCATATCGCCGGCCGCCACGCTTCGCGCTCGGCTGCGCGCTCGCCGCCTTCGCGGCTGTGCTGGCCAGCCCCGCCTGGGCTGACCCCGCCCCTTCGTTCGCCGAGCTCCTCGCCCGACTGGATCAGACCCCTGCCACACTGGAAGCTGGGGCGCTCGTGGACGCCGCGGAAGCGCGGGCTCGGCAGGCGCGTGTCCGCCCCAACCCGACCCTCGCCCTGGACGCCGAGAATGCGTTCGGAAGCGGTCCCTTCTCGGGTTATGACAACGCCGAGACCACGCTCTCGGTCACCCAGGATCTTGAGCTCTGGGGCCGGCGTACGGCTCGGATCAATGCAGCTCGCGCGGATGCGGGAACCGCGTCGCTGCGGCGGGACCTCGCCGTAGTCGACGCCGCTGGACGGTTGGCGCTGGTCTACGCCGACGCCGAAGCGGCCGAACGTCGCGCGATGCTGGCGGAAGAGACTCTGAGCCTTACCTTGGCCGACGCCCGCGCCGCCCTCGTGCTGGTGGAGGAGGGGCGCGAGCCGCTTCTGCGCGGCATCCAGGGCGAGAGCGAAGCGGCCGCCGCGCGCGCTGGTCTCGATGAAGCCATCGCCGAACGGGACGCCGCCTTCGCGCGACTCACGGCCGTAGCCATGCTCATCGAGCCGGTGACGACCATCGAGGCCAGCCTGTTGGACCTGGCGCCGGCGGCCGCGCTTGCGCCGACGGACCAGACGCCGACGGTGCGCGTTGCCGAGGCGGAGCGCTCAGCCGCCGAAAGCCGCATCGCGGTCGAACGCACCCGGTCGCGACCGGACGTCAGCGCCAGCGTCGGCCTTCGCCGCTACGAGGCAGAAGACGCGACGGCGCTGACGTTCGGCCTCAGCCTGCCCCTGCCGTTGTTCGATCGGAACCGCGGCAACATCGAAGCCGCCCAGGCGGACTTCAGGGCGGCCGACGCCCGGCTGATGACCGCCCGCCAGGAAGCCCAGGCGGACCGGGCCGCAGCACAAGCCCGCCTCCGCGCCTCAGTCAGCCGCGTCAACGCCGCCGACGCCGGGGTGACCTCCGCCGAAGAAGCCTACCGCCTCTCGCGGATCGGCTTTGAGGCGGGCCGGATCTCGCAACTCGAGCTTCGCGCAACCCGCACCGCCCTGGTCAACGCCAGAACCGCCGCCGTGGACGCCCGCCTCGCCCGGGTCCGCGCGGAAATCGATCTCGCGCGCCAGGACGGCCGCGCCCCCTTCCAAGGAGCCCAATGATGCGTAAGCGCACGTCCAACAAGACCCTGCTGATCGGCGGGGTCGCCGCCCTCGTCATCCTCGGCGGCGGCGGTCTCTACCTGGCCATGGGCCGATCGGAGCCGCCCGCCGCCGAGGGCGCAGCCGCCGAAGGCGAAGCCGGGCACGCCGAAGAGGAGGGCGGCCATGCCGAAGGCGAGGCCGAGGCGCCGGAGGGCTTCGTCGCCCTCAGCGCGGAGCAGGCCCAGGCCGCCAATCTCCTTGTGGTCGGCGTCGGCCGGGGCGGCGGGGCCGAAACCCGTCTCTCCGGCCGTGTCGAGCCGATGATCGACGCCCGCGCCGCCGTCGCCGCCTCCGTCGGCGGGCGGGTGGAGCGGGTGCTGGTCGCGCCCGGTCAGTCCGTGCGGATCGGCCAGCCCCTCGCCAGCCTCGTGAGCGGCGACGCCGCCACCTTCCGCGCCGATGCGGACGCGGCCGCGGCCCAGTCTGAAGCCGCCCGTCAGGCCTACCAACGCAACAGCAACCTCGCCGACCAGGGCGTCGTCGCCCGGCAAGAGGTCGAGGCGTCCCGTGCGCAGCTGCTGAGCGCCGAGGCGGCGGCCCGTGCAGCGCGCGCCCGGTCGAGCGCGGCCGGTTCGCCCAACGCCGCCGGACGGCTGAGCGTGAACAGCCCGATCGCCGGCGTGGTCACCAGCGTCCAGGTCGGCCCGGGAGGCTTCGTCCCGCAGGGCGGCGTGATCGCCGAAGTGACCAATCCCGCGCGGGTCGAGCTCGTGTTCAACGCGCCGCCGCACCTTGCGGCCCTCGTACGCGCGGGGTCGACCCTCCGGGTCTCCAGCCCGGCAGGCGATTTTGACGCGGTCGTCACCGGCGTCGCCGCCGGGGCGGGCGCAGAAAGCGGCGCCACCGTGATCCGGGCGAGGCCGACCGGGGCGACCCTTCCCCCCGCCGGTTCCGCCGTCACCGGCGCTGTCGTGACCGGCGAAGCCGTCGGCGGGATGACCGTGCCGACGGAAGCCATCCAGACCGTCGACGGCGCCAGCGTCGTCTTCGTCCAGGTTCCGAACGGGTTCCAGGCCCGCCCCGTGCTCGTCGGCCGCCAGGCCGGGGGGCGGACGGAGATCCTGCGTGGGCTCGACGGGTCCGAACGGGTCGCCGGAACCAACGCCTTCCTCCTCAAAGCCGAACTCGCCAAGGGCGAGGCCGAGCACGGCCACTAGGGGACGCGCGCATGTTCAAATTCATCATCGAACTGTCGGTCAAATTCCGATGGTTCATCGTCCTGGCCACGGCGCTCGTCGCGGCCTACGGCCTCCTCGAACTGACACGGTTGCCGATCGACGCCGTGCCGGACATCACCAACCGTCAGGTGCAGGTGACCACCGTCGCCCCGGCCCTGGCCCCCGAACAGATCGAACGTCAGGTCACCTATCCGATCGAGACCGCCATGGCCGGCATCCCCGGCCTGACCTCGACCCGGTCGCTGAGCCGCAACGGCTTCAGCCAGGTGACCGTCATCTTCACCGACCAGACAGACATCTATTTCGCCCGTCAGCAGGTCGCCGAACGACTGGCGCAGGCGCGCGAGACGATGCCCGAAGGCGTCGAACCGGCGCTGGCGCCCATCACCACCGGCCTTGGCGAGGTGCTGATGTGGACGGTCGATTACAAGCCGTTCAACAGCGCCAATCTGGCCAAGCCGGGTCAGACCGGCTGGCAGGCCGGCGGCGTCTATCTGACGCCGGAAGGCGATCTCCTCGCCACCCCGCAACAGCGCGCCACCTATCTGCGCACCATACAGGACTGGATCATCGCTCCGCAGATGCGGACGGCGCCCGGCCTGGCCGGCGTCGACACCGTCGGCGGCTATGTGAAGGAATACGCGGTTCGTCCGGACACGGCGCGTCTGTCGGCCTACGGTCTCGGGATGGGCGACCTCATCCAGGCGCTCGACCGGGCCAACACCCAGGCCGGGGCCGGCTATGTGCAGCGTGCGGGCGAGGCCCTGACCGTTCGCACGGACGCCCTGGCGTCAACCGTCGAGGACCTCGCCCAGGCGCCTGTTGTCAATCGAAACGGCCTCGTGGTCCGCGTCGCCGACGTCGCCACCGTCGAGGTCGGCCAGGCGCCGCGTCTGGGCGGCGCCAGCCGCGACGGACACGAAGCGGTCTTGGGGACCGCCCTGATGATCGCGGGCGGCAACAGCCGCACCGTGGCCCAGGCCGCCGGAGACCGGCTCGAGGAGGTGCAGAAGACCCTGCCCCCCGGCATCGAGGCGGTGACGGTGCTGGACCGGAGCGCCCTGGTGAACTCCACCATCGCCACGGTGGCGCGCAATCTGACCGAAGGCGCGCTGCTGGTCATCGTCGTGCTCTTCCTGCTGCTCGGCAACATCCGGGCGGCGAGCATCACGGCGTTGATGATCCCGATCAGCTTCCTGTTCGCCGTCATCGGGATGAACCGGTTCGGCATCAGCGGCAATCTGATGAGCCTCGGCGCGCTGGACTTCGGTCTGCTCGTCGACGGCGCCGTGGTTGTGGTCGAGAACACCCTGCTGATGCTCAGCCAGAAGCGGGCGGAGGCCGGGCGCATGCTGACCCGGCACGAGCGTCTGGGCGTCGCCGCAGCGGCGGCGCGCCAGATGGTCAAGCCGGCCGCCTTCGGTCAGCTGATCATCCTGCTGGTCTTCACCCCCCTGCTGATGCTGGAAGGCGTCGAGGGCAAGACCTTCATCCCGATGGGCGCGACGGTCATGCTCGCCCTGGTCGGCGCCTTCATCTTCTCCTTCACCTTCGTGCCGGCGATGACGGCGCTCCTGGTGCGGGATCCCAAGACGGTCGAGGTCGACGACCACGGCCGCGCCCACGAGCACGAGACCTTCCTGCTGCGCCACGCGCGCCGCTGGATCGCTCCGGCCATCCGCACGGCCGTCGATCGTCCGAAGATCGTCCTGCTCTCCGCGCTCGGCGCCCTCGTCGTCGGCGGCGTCACCTTCACCACCCTCGGCCGGGAGTTCATCCCGACCCTGGACGAGGGCGACATCGCCATGCAGGCGCTGCGGGTTCCGTCGGCGTCGCTCGAGCAGTCGCTCGCCATGCAGATGGCGATCGAGCGGGCGATCAAGGCCCAGCCGGAAGTGGAGACCATGTTCTCGCGGACCGGCACCGCCGAAGCGGCGGTGGATCCCATGCCGCCCAACATCTCCGACAGCGTCATCGTCCTGAAGGACCGCAAGGACTGGCCCAACCCGGGTCTGGAGAAGGAAGAGCTGATCGCTCGCTTCGAGGACGTCGCGTCGCGGCAGATCGGCAACAACTTCGAATTCAGCCAGCCGATCGAATTGCGGTTCAACGAGCTGATCTCCGGGGTGCGGACCGATCTGGCGGTCATGGTATATGGCGACGACTTCGCCACCATGCAGCGGGTCGCCGACCAGGTGGCCAACGCCCTGCGCCAGACGAACGGGGCGGCCGACGTGCGGGTGGAACAGGCGTCCGGCCTGCCGACCCTGACGATCAGCGTGGATCGCTTCGCCGCGGCCAGTTACGGCCTGTCGGCGGCCGACGTCTCCGAAGCCGTGTCCGCCGCCATCGGCGGCGCCGAGGCGGGCCGCATCTTCGAGGGCGACCGGCGCTTCGACGTCGTGGTCCGTCTGCCGGACGCCGCGCGCAATGATCCGGCGGCGCTCGCGGCCTTGCCGATCGTGTCCTCGACCGGCGTGACCGTGCCCCTGTCCTCGGTCGCGCGCATCCAGAGCGCCGAGGGACCGAACCAGATCAGCCGCAACGACGGCAGCCGACGCATGGTGGTCCAGGCCAATGTGCGAGGTCGTGATCTGGGCGGCTTCGTCACCGACGCCCAGAGGTCGGTCGATCAGGTTCAGCTCCCCCCGGGCGTCCGCCTGGACTGGGGCGGCCAGTTCGAAAACCTCAAGCGCGCCGAACAGCGGCTGGGCCTGGTCATCCCGATCGTCTTCGTCCTGATCGGCGTGTTGCTGTTCATGGCGCTGGGCTCCTTCGCCGAGGCCGGTCTGGTGTTCGCCTGCGTGCCGCTCGCCCTGGTGGGCGGGGCGCTGGCGCTGCTCCTGCGCGGCATGCCGTTCTCCGTCTCGGCGGCGGTCGGCTTCATCGCCGTCTCCGGCGTGGCGACGCTCAACGGCCTGGTTCTGATGCAGGCTATCCGCGAGCGGCTCCAGGCGGGCCTGCCCCCCCGCGACGCCGCCATCGAGGGCGCGTCCAGCCGCCTGCGCGCGGTGCTCACCACCGCGATGGTGGCGATCGTCGGATTCATTCCGATGGCCATCGCCCACGGCGCCGGGGCCGAGGTCCAGAAGCCGCTGGCGACCGTGGTCATCGGCGGCCTGATCACCGCCACCGCCCTGACCCTGCTGGTCCTGCCGACCTTCGCGGCGAGGGCGGTGCGTCACCGCAAGGACGAAGGGATCGAGGACTGATGGCCCGGACCCAGGATGACCGTCGGCAGCGCCGGACGCTGCTGACGGTTCTCGGCCTCAACGCCGGCCTGGCGGCGGCGCTCGGAATCGGCGGCGTGTCGGCCGATTCCAGCGCCTTGCTGGCCAATGCGCTGGATAACGCCTCGGACGCGGCGGTCTATCTGATCAGCTTTCTGGCCATCGGGCGGACAGGAGGCTGGAAGCGGGGCGCCGCGAGGGTGTCGGGGGTCATGCTGCTGGTCTTCGCCGCCGGCGTCCTCGTCGATGCCGTGCGCCGCGTGATCACCGGGACCGAGCCGATCGGTCCGACCATGATGGCGCTCGCCCTGGTCGCCGCCGTGGTCAATCTGATCTGCCTGCAGCTCATCCGCCGCCAGCACAGCGGCGACGTCAACATGAAGGCGGCCGAGACCTTCAGCTTCAACGATTTCGCGTCCAACGGCGGCATCCTCGTCGCCGGCGGTCTGGTCCTCTGGCTCGACCAGGCCTGGCCCGACCTCGTCGTCGGGGTCCTCGTCGCGGCGATCGCGATCAAGGGCGGCGTCGAGATTCTCCGCGACGCCAACGCCGCCTCCGAACAGCCAGAGGAACGCGCTTCATGACCAGTCACGACCACTCGAACGGCCACGCCCACGACCACACCGCCGGCGCGAACGCCCGGCAGCTCACGATCGCGCTGGCGCTGACCGGAACCTTCCTGATCGTCGAGGTCATCGGCGGCCTGGTGTTCAACAGCCTCGCCCTGCTGTCGGACGCGGCGCATATGTTCACCGACGCGGCGGCCCTGGCCATCGCCTTGCTGGCGATCAAGATCGGCCAGCGGCCGGCGGACGAGAAGCGCACCTTCGGCTATCGCCGGTTCGAGATCCTGGCGGCGGCGTTCAACGCCGTGCTGCTCTTCGTCGTCGCCGGCTACGTCCTGTATGAGGGGATCAAGCGCATCCTCGATCCCGAGCCCGTCGGCTCGATCGGGATGCTGATCGTCGCCGCCGCCGGCCTGGTGATCAATCTGATCTCCATGCGCATCCTGTCGAGCGGCAAGGATCGCAGCCTCAACGTCAAGGGCGCCTATCTCGAGGTCTGGGCGGACATGCTCGGATCGCTCGGCGTCCTCGTCGCCGCCGTCGTCATCACCGTGACGGACTGGCGCTGGGTCGATCCGATCGTCGCGATCGCCATCGGCCTCTGGGTCCTGCCCCGGACTTGGATCCTGCTGCGCGACACCACCCACATCCTGCTGGAGGGCGCCCCGCGCGGCGTGGCCCTGTCGGACGTCCGGGCCGCCATCCTCGCCACCGCCGGGGTCGCCAGCCTTCACGACCTCCACGTCTGGGTCTCGGGGGCGGATCAGGCGAGCTGCACGGTTCACGTCGTGCTGGTCGAGGGTGCCGACGCCGACGCAGTCCGACAGGCCGTCGGCGACATGCTCGAAGAGCGGTTCGACCTGCATCACACGACCGTCCAGACCGAGCTTGAGCCGTGCGGGGATGCGGGAGGTCTGCACGCATGACCCGAAATGACGAGCCCGCCAGGTCCGGCGCCACGATCCCGCCCCTTGTCCAAATCTCGGAGACAAAGCCATGAGACGCACCGGCTGGATCTCGGTGATCGCGGTCTTCCTCGCCGTCGCCGCCTTCGCCTTCGGCATTCTGTCCCGTCGCGGCGCGCCCGACGCCTCGGCCCCGCCGCCGGTCGAGGCGCGAGCGATCGACGCCCACGCCGGTCACGCGGGCGACCCCTCGGATACGCCGTCGACGCGGGCCTATCGGGAGGCCGCTGACCGCATGCACCAGGCGATGAACATCGATTACTCCGGCGACGCTGACATCGACTTTCTGCGCGGCATGATCGCCCACCACGAGGGCGCGATCGCCATGGCCAGGATCGCGGTGGAGGAGGGCGAGGGGGATGACGTGCGCGGTCTCGCGCAGGAGATCATCCGCGCCCAGGAAGCCGAAATCCTGCGGATGCGGATCATGCTGGCGCGGCACGAGGACGCGCCGGCAGTCTCAGAACGGCCCTGACCCGATGGCCGGCAAGCGCTTCACGGTCCGCAGCCGCAGCATCCGCTGGCGCCAAGGGCGCTACAAGGGCCGCCGCGGCTCGAGCCCGCGCCGGCCGCCGAAGCCCCGGCCAGTACTTGATGTCGTAATCGCCGTCGGCGCCAGCCTGATCGCGGCCTTCTTCGTCCTGTGCATGGCCTTCTCCCTGCTCGGCGCCTACGGAACGCCGCTCTACATCGGCTACGGCGTGATGATGAGCCTGGTGACGGGCGGCTGTCTGGTGTTCGGTCCCCGCGACCGAGCCGGATTGATGATCGCCGGCGGGCTCGGCGTGCTTTGCGTCGCCGGAACGCTCATCCTGTACGGGGTGCGGGCGGACGTGCACGACCATCCTCACGCCAACGAACGCCCCGCCGCCACAGGGAAGCGCGAATGACGAGAAGCTCCGACGGGGAAGGTCAGGCCCGCCGCCCCGCGCGCATCGCCCGCGGAGGGTGGCTGGACGTGCTGCGGTTCGCCGCGGGATCACTGATCATCCTCTACCACTTCCGGGAAGCGGCCCCGCTGCCGCTCGGACAGATCCATCCGGTGTTCGACCGGGGGTTCCTGCTGACCAATTTCTTCATCATCGACTCCGGCTATGTGCTGGCCCGGATCTACGGCGAGCGCCTGGCCTCGGGCGGGATCGACGTCGGGGCCTACGCGCGCCAGCGGCTGCTGCGCGTGTTCCCGGCCCATCTGGCCGTGATCGCCGGTCTCGCGGCCTTGGTCGCGGCCGCCGCTCTGGCCGGGGTCCGACCGAGCAATCCCCAATGGTTCGACTGGAGCCAGCTGCCCGCCCAGGTCTTGCTCGTGCAGGCCTATGGCGTGCCGGGCGGCGTCGGCTGGAACGCGCCGACCTGGACGCTGTCGGCTCTGATCGGCTGCTATCTGCTCCTGCCCTGGATCTGCCGGGCGCTCTGGAGCCGACCCCGGGCCACGGCCGCGATCGCGATCACCCTGCTTCTCGCCGCCGACGTCGCCAGCCGCGTCTGGCTGGGCGATCCGGTCTATCGCCTGCCCCTGCGGTTCGGATTCCTCCGCGCCCTTCCGCTCTTCCTGCTGGGCGTGGCCGCCGCCGTGGTCGGTGTGCGCGTCTACGTGCGTCCGTCCGTGGCGGGCGCCTTGGGACTCGGCGCTTTCGGTGCGCTCGCGCTCGGTCAGGCCGTTGGCCCCTTCGGCCTGGCCTCCCTGCTGCTGATGACGATCATCATCTGGGCGGCTGGAGCCTTGCCCGTGGTGCGCTCGTCGCGCCTGATCGAACACCTCGGCTTGATGTCGTTCGCGATGTTTCTCACCAATGAAGTCGCCCGCATCGTCTGGTTCGGCGTCTTCGACGCCGTCGGACAGTCGGACTGGTCCATCGGGATGCGCTGGGGCGTCTGGGCCGCCGGTCTGGCGGCGGCGTTCATGGGGGCGGCGGCGTTCCGGTATGGGTTCGATCGGCCGGTCCAGGCCCGGTTGAACCCGCCGAGGCCTGCGACGCCTGCGCCGGGGGTCAGTGCGGATCGGCCGGTGGCCTGACGCGACCGTGGGTCAAAAGCCCCGTTGCGACGACCTCACACGCGAGGCCCGGTCAGTTCGTTTTCCTCAAGCTGGAGCCTGCGACGCCGCGCCAGAAGGACACGTTGCGGACGTCGCAGAAGGGCTAAGGGCTCCGCCCTCGCGCGGGCCAGGGTGAAGCGGCTGCGCCGCCGGACCGGCCGGTCTCCCCGACCTTCCGCGCCGGCGATCGGCGTCATGACAATCATCAGGGTCAGGCTTGTGCAGGTCGGGCGATCCCCCTCCGGCCGGTCCGCCCTGGCCCTTGCTACCCCGGTCTCGCCGACGGGCAGGGTTTCAGGCGCGCAGTTCGCGTGCCTGCAACCCTTGCCCAAAGGAGGCAGACATGACTGCTCAATCCACCCAAACCGCCCAGACCGAAGCGACCGCGCCGCAGCACGGCGCGGAGGTGATCGTGCCGCTGAACCGGCTCAAGGCCTCGCCGAGGAACGCCCGGAAGACCCCGCACAGCCCGGCGACCATCGAGGCCTTCGCGGCCTCCATCAAGGCCAAGGGGGTGTTGCAGCCGCCCGTGGTCGAGGTCGAGCGGGACGGGGAGGGCGTTCCGACCGGGAACTACTTCGTGACCATCGGCGAAGGTCGCCGTCAGGGGCTCCGGCTGCTGGCCAAGCGCAAGGCGATCAAGCGCACACATCCCGTGCGCTGCATCGTGGACGCCGAGAATGACGCCCACGAAATCAGTCTCGACGAGAACATGACCCGCGAGGCCATGCATCCCGCCGACCAATTCGAGGCCTTCCAGCGGCTGGCGACGGAGAAGGGCTACGGTCCCGAGGAGATCGGCGCCCGGTTCGGCGTGTCGGCCCATGTCGTGCGCCAGCGACTGCGGCTGGGCGCGGCGGCGCCCGAACTGATGGCGGCCTATCGGGCCGGGGCGCTGGCCTTGGACCAGCTGATGGCCTTCTGCGTCAGTGCGGATCAGGACCGGCAGCGGCAGGTGTTCGAGCAGTTGGGCGAATATCGCCCCGTCCACGCCATTCGCCGGGCCATGACCGAGTCCAAGGTGGCGGTGAGCGACCGGCGCGCCCGTTTCGTCGGCGTGGAGGCCTATGAGGCGGCGGGCGGGGGAACCAGTCCAGCCAGAGGGACACGTCCAGCGCGCCTTTCTGGGTCGCCTCCAGGGTGGCGTAGTAGTCCTTGCGCTCCAGCCTGATCTGGGCGGACATGCTGTAGAAGCGTTGAGCGCTTTTCTCGGAGCGGGCGAGCGCCATGTCGGCGATCGCCCGCGCGATCCGGCCGTTCCCGTCGTCGAACGGGTGGATGGTCACGAACCACAGGTGGGCGATCGCGGCCTTGAGGACCGGATCCGTCCGCGGCTCGTCATTGAACCAGTCGAGGAACGCCCGCATCTCGTCCTGCAGACGGTCGGCAAGGGGCGCTTCATAGTGCACGCGCTCTCGTCCGAAGGGGCCCGAGACGACCTGCATCGGGCCGGAGCTCTCGTTGCGCCAGGCGCCGACGACGATCCTCGTCATGCCGCTGCGCCCGGTCGGAAACAGGGCGGCGTGCCAGGCGAACAGCCGTTCCTCGGTGAGCGGAGACGCAAAGTTCTGGGTCGCGTCGAGCATCATTTCGACGACGCCTTCGACGTTGCGATCCGCGGCGGCGAGGGCCCCGATATCCATGCCGAGGCGGCGGGCGATGGAGGATCGCACCTGATCCTTGTCGAGCAGCTCGCCTTCGATTTCGCTGGATTTCAGGACATCTTCGGTAAGGGTCTCGAGGACGGCTTCAGCGCGGAGGTCGAAGCCGAGCGTGTGCATCCGGCCAAGCAGAAGGCCCTGGCGATGACGGACGGCTGCGAGGCGATCGGCAAGCGCGTCAGCGCGCCAGTCCAGACGCGGCCAGCCTTCGATCTCATGGATGTATTGCGCCATTCCCCGCACTCCTTGCGGAGAATATGGGCGCCATTCGCCGCAAGAGCAAGGTTATTCTCCGCGCGAAGTGCGGAGAATAGGGCGCCTAATCTCCGCACCAAGGGTGGTCTCCGCACGCTATCGGCTGCGGCCCCGCACCTTGGGTATCCGCGGACTGCGCGGCTATCGGCGCCCAAGCAGCTCCGAAACCCTGCCAACGGGTCGCAGTTGAGGGCCTCAGACGCCCGCTCAAGAGGCTGGGCGCGCGCCTTTCGGCGCCGCATGCCGGGAGAAGCCGACCACGAGGATAGCGATCGTCAGAAGCTGAACGGCGACGCCTTCGACCGTCGGATAAAGACCGAGGATCTCGATGCGGGGGATCCACGCCAGCGGATGGACATCGAGCCAGCCCGCCTCCTGCAGCGCCGCCACCCCCTTGCCGACGAGGACGACCGACAGGATGGCCATCAGGATCGAGCTCAGGGAGAAGAACCGGCCGATCGGGAGGCGCTTGCTGTAGGCCAGCAAGGCCCAGGCCACCACGGCCAGGATCGCCACCGCCGTAAGGGCGCCGGCCAGCATGCCGAGATGGCCGCCCTGGCTCCAGATCGCCGCATAGAACAGGATGGTCTCGAACACCTCGCGGTAGACCACCACGAAGGCCAGCAGGAACAGGAACCAGGCCGACCGTTTCGACAGGGCGTGAGAGAGCTTGTCGCGGATATAGGTCTGCCAGGCGTCGGCGTGCGACTTGCCGTGCATCCAGATGCCGACCGAGACGAGCACGACGGCCGCCAGAAGCGAGCCGAACCCTTCGGTCAGCTCCCGGCTGGCGCCGCTGATGGAGATGAAGAAGGTCGCGGCCGCCCAGGTGGCGCCGCCGGCGACCAGCGCGGCCACCCAGCCGCCGTGGACGTAGCGCAGCACCTCGGGACGTTCGGCCTTCCTGAGGAAGGCGATCATCGCCACCACGATGAGGATGGCTTCCAGACCTTCGCGCAGCAGGATGGTGAAGGCGCCGAGGAAGCTGGCGAGATTGTCCGCCTCCTGGGGCGCGAGTGCGCGTTCGGCCGTGTCCAGCAGGGCGTTCGCGCGGGCGACCCGGTCCGCGACCTCCTGGGCCGGCGCGCCCCTGCTGATCGAGACGCGCAGGTCGGTCATGGCCGTCTCGACCCGCCGCAGCAAGGCGCCGTCGCGGGCGCCCAGCGCCGGCTCCATCGGTTCGACGCCGTCGAGATAGGCCGACAGGGCCAGGTCGGTCGCGGCCCTGCGATCGCCCCGGCGATAGGCGGCCTCGCTTTCGGCCAGTCGCGTCCGGGCCAGGGACAGGGTCGATCCCTCGGCGCGGACCGTCGCCTCCGGGTGGCGGCGCAGGTAGGCCGTGACCGCCCGTGCCTTCGTCTCGCCGATCCTTGTCGCCAGCTCGGCCGGCGTCGCCTGGGTGAGGGCGGCCAGGTCCGGGAAGACGGCGCGGATCGCCGGGTCGCTCTCCCAGAGGCGTCGACCTTCGGCGGCTTCGGCGTCGGTGAAGGCGAACCGGCCCACGTAGAAGGCCAGGGCCCAGCGGTCCTCGGCCGGCAGATGGGCGAAGCTGGCCATCGCCGTGCCCTCCAGCCCCTGATCGATGACCTGGTAGAGGCCGAACACGCTGCGCTGACGGGCGCGCTCCACATCCGCGAAGGCGATCGCGGGCGGATCAAGCCCCTCGGCGCCCGGGCCGTCGGCGCGTCCGGTCACGCCATGGCAGACCGAGCATTGCTCGGCATAGAGCGTCGCGCCGCGGGCCAGATCAGGCGGGAACGAAGGCGCCAGCGGGCTCGGATAGGCCGTCAGCACCGCGCCGGCGAGCGCCTTGGCCCGGTCGCCAACGACGCGCGGATCCGCCTTGTCCCTGATGGCCGCCTGCAGGGCCTCGGCGTCGCGGACCAGACCGGCCTTGGCCGGATTCGGCGGCAGGGCGTCCAGGCGGGTCCGGATCTGGCCGCCGAACTCGATCATCTCCCCGTATTCGGCCGGATTGGTCACCTGACCGTCGGCCACCGCGCCGGCGTAGTCGACCGCTACATAGTCGAGCAGCCGCCAGGCGACCTGGGCCTCGGAGGCGGACGGCGTCTGGGCCAGGGCGGGCGCGGCCAGCCCCAGGGCGAACAGCAGGGCAAGCAGACGGAGCAGAGGACGCATGGTCAATCCAGATGTGAACGGCTCGCATTAGCATTCAGGCGGCGACGCTGTCGCGCTTTATTCGCGACGCGGCCGGGCTCGTAGGCGGCTACGGGTCCTCTACGCCCGCCGGGACGCCTCGGCGCCGCGCGGCCAGCCCGGGCAGCCACGCGACGGGCGGTCGTTACAGGTGGATCGTGCGGTCGGCCACAGCCAGGCATGCCTCGCGCAAGGCTTCCGGAAGCGTCGGATGCGCATGGCTCGTCCGCGCCACGTCTTCGGCCGCCGCGCCGAATTGCATGACGGCGACCGCTTCATGGATCAGGCTGCCCGCGTCCGGCCCCAGGATGTGCACGCCGAGAATCCTGTCCGTGCCGGCGTCCGCCAACACCTTGACCAGCCCGTTCTTCTCCAACCGCGCCTTGGCCATGGCGTTTGCCGAGAACGGAAAGCGCCCGACGCGATAGGCCACGCCGGCCGCCTTGAGGTCGTCCTCGGTGCGCCCGACTGAGGCCAGTTCCGGCCAGGTGTAGACGACGGCCGGGATTGTTCCGTAGTCGACATGGCCCGCGGCGCCGGCAAGGCGCTCGGCAAGGGCGATCCCTTCTTCCTCCGCCTTGTGGGCCAGCATGGCGCCGCCGATGACATCGCCGATGGCGTAGACCCCTTCGGCGCTGGTTCGAAAGCCGTCGTCGACCGGAATATAGCCCCTTGGGTCCGGCTTGATGCCGACCGTCTCCAGATCGAGTCCGTCGGTGGCGGGACGTCGGCCAATGGACACGAGCACGACATCGGCCTTGATGGTTCCTCGCGCGCCGTCTCCCATGGGCTCGACCTCAAGGACGACGTCGTCCGCCTCCATTCGCGATCCGACCACCTTGTGCGCCAGGCAGAATTGGAAGCCCTGGGCCTCGAGCACCTTGTGCAGCGCCGTCGACATCTCTGAATCAACGCCGGACGCGATCCGGTCGAGCACCTCGACGACGGTGACCTCGCTGCCGAGACGGCGCCAGACGGAGCCCAGCTCCAGTCCGACATAGCCGCCGCCGATCACCGCCAGATGGCGCGGCGCCGCCGTCAGGCTGAGGGCGCCCGCCGAGGTGACGATCCGCTGCTCGTCGATGGGCAGGTCCGGCAACGTCGCCGCTTTCGATCCGCTGGCGAGCACGATCGCCTTGCGGACCTGCACCTCGAAGCTGCCGTCCGGGGCGCTCACTTCCACACGGTCGCGCGACAGCAGCCGGCCGCGGCCCTGCAGGCGGGTGACCTTGTTCTTGCGCAGGAGCTAGGCGACCCCTTCACCAAGCTCCGTCACGACCCTGGCCTTGTGCCGCATGACGCCTGCAAGGTCGGCCCGCACATTGTCGACCAGGACGCCGAAAGCCTCGAGATTGCGGGCCATCTCCAGCCGCTCTGTGGCCTGCAGCAGCGCCTTTGACGGAATGCACCCGATGTTCAGGCAGGTTCCACCGAGGAGTTCCCGGTCGTCGATAACCGCCACCGACATGCCGAGCTGGCTCGCCCGGATGGCGCAGGGGTACCCGCCCGGCCCGCCGCCGATTATCACCAGGTCATAGGATGTCATCGAAGCCATCGCGTCAGCCTTCGCTGTAAGTGAAAGAGGGACGAAGGCGCCGGCCACCCGCATGAGCAAACATCAGGCGCCGCCCTTACGCGGGGAAGTCCGACGCGTCATCATTCGGAACCCGCTCCTGGGGAGGGCCGGAAGGCGGCGGAAGTCGATCTCCAGATCCTGAGCCGGCAGCCGGTAGTTCAGGCCGGCGAGCATGCCGAGGGCCCGCTCCATCAATTCGACGACGATGCTTTCGCCGGGACAACGGTGACCGGTCAGGGCGTTCCCGCCGCCTTGGGGAATCAGGCCGAACGCGTCCCCGGAGCCGTCGATGAAACGCTCTGGCCGGAATTCGTCGGGATCGGTCCAGACGGCAGGATCGTGATTGGAGCCATAGAGATCGAGGATCACCTGCCGACCCACCGGGAAGTCAAGGTTGCGCCAGCGAAACGGCGCGCGCACACGCCCGATCACCGCCGGGAAAAACGGATAAAGGCGTCGCACCTCCTGAACGAAGGCGCGGCGGCGGCCGGCGTCCGCGGTGGCCAGACGGGCCGCCGCGGGGTGCGCCTGCATCGCGTGCGCCACAAACACGATATAGACCGAGGTCGCCACGGTCGGCCTCAGCACATTGGCCAGTTCGACCGCCGCCGTCCGGGCCGCCAACGGTTCGCCATCATCCGCGCTCGCCCAGGCCCAGGCGTAGGCGGCGGTGTCTGGATCCGGCGCCAGTCGTCCGGCGCGAATGCCCTCGATGATCGAGGCCAGCCAGGCGTCGACGCGTCGCCGCGCGTACCTCGACCACAGGTGGCGAGGCCCCCGCGATCCTGCCGCGTCAAACAGCGCCCTGAGGTGACTGACCCGTTTCGCTTCGTCGTCGGGATTCAGCGGCACCCCCGCCCAGCGGCAGACGGCGCGGGTGAGCACCGGCTGCAGGGCGTCGTACAGCACGATCTCTTCCTGGCCAGCCCATTCAACGGCCGCGCGTCGCCATTCCGCCTCGAACAGGTCGCCCAGCCGCGCGATCCGTTCCGGCGACATAAGAGCGATGAACACGCGTTTGCGGGCGCGGTGCGCTTCGCCATCCAGGCCCTGGACGCCGCCTTCGCCGAGCAGTGTGCGTCGGACAGGCGCCGGCATGGCGCCCGCGCGCGAGATGCGGGTCTCGTCGTAGAAGACCTGGGCCGCTTCACGCCCTCTCAGACAGGCCGTCTCCTTCAGCGCCAGACGGGTCTCGATTGCGTCCGCGCCGGCCTGCTCGAACAGGCGGGAGATGCGCCTGTACGGGTCCGTCAAAAGGGCGAACGTCTGATCGGCGTGTCGCTGTGTCGATCGATGCGCCATCGAAGTCCTCCATGGACGAAGGGAGCGCGACGAGGGCCGCGGGATTACTCAAAACGTCGCGGTGACCCAATGGCTCCTGCATCATCCCGGGCCCGTTCTGACCTTCAGCGCCGACCTGCACGGCGAGGCCGAGGAGCGGTGCAAACCCGGGTCGGGTTCGTCTTCAAACCGGCGCCGAGGGATCGTGCAGGGCTTCGATCACCTTGCAGGCGGACACGCGGCCGCCGGCACATTCCGCCGTCATCCGCGAAAGCTCGCGTTGCAGGGCCCGGAGTCGGGCGATCTTATGCGTCACCTCCGCCAGATGACGTTCGGCGAGGATGCTGGCTTCGGCGCAGGGCCGATCAGGGTGATCGGACAGATCCAGCAGGGAGCGGATCGAGTCCAGATCGAAGCCCAATTGCCGTGCATGCCGAATGAACGACAGGCGGCGTTCCGCCGCGTCGTCATACATCCGCCGGTCGCTGGCGGTGCGCGGGGCGGCGGGAAGCAGGCCGATCTCCTCGTAGAAGCGGATGGTCGGGACCTTGACGCCGGTGGCCGCGGCGAGCTTGCCGATAGGGCGCAGGCCGGACGAGGCCGGGGAGGGCAGGGTCATCGCATCATCTCGCAGCAGCGGGCTGAAGGGCGGCAGGCGCAGGACGGAAAAGGATCATCGGCCCAGCCCCATGAGGACGATGGCGGCGCCGAAGGCGGCGATCGTGGAAGCGCCGGTAAGGGCCATGCCGAAGGCCCTGGCCGCCGCGCCCCGGGCATAACCGTGGGCGAACAACACGCGGCCGATCAGATAGAGGGCGACCAGCACCGGCAGCACGACCATCTCCTCGCCGCGCAGCACGGTGGCGAGCACCAGGTGGGCGCCCACCGCCAGGACCGTCTGCTCCAGGGTGTTCTGAAGCACGGCGGCAGGCACGGCGAGCCTCGAGCTGGGCGCCGCATAGGCGGAACCCGGCCGGTCGGCGTCGGACCGGAACCGGATGCTCGCCACGGCCCTCAAACAACCGGCGAGCCACAGGAAAACGAGGAGGTCCGCCTTCAGGGCGTAGGCCAGCCGATCAGCTGTCGCCATGTCCGGCGCGGCGCCCAGGAGACGTGGCGAAAGCCATAGCCAAGCTGACGCCACCGCCGCAGCGGTGATGAGAATCGCCAACCCCGAACGGACGGCGAGCGCCTTCTGTTCGGCGGAAAAGGTCATCGCGCCGCCCGTCCCAGGGTCGACGTCGCCGGGCGGCCGTCCGAGCCCCGGACGGTCAGGAGGAGCAGCGCCACGCCGCAAACAATGGCCGCATCGGCGAGGTTGAAGGTCGGCCAGTGCGCGTCGCCCCAATGAAGATCGATGAAATCCGTCACCGCGCCGGAGCGCAGACGATCGAGCAGGTTCCCGAGCGCTCCACCGGGGATGAGGCTCGCCGCGACCGCCGTGACGGCGCTTCGCGTACGCCAGATCCAGGTCAGCAGGACGCCGATGATCAGGAATGCCACGGCGCTCAGGGCCCATCGTCCCACCGCGCCCGAGTCTGCGAACAGGCCAAAGGTGACGCCGGGATTGAATCCCAAACGCAGCGCGAGGAACGGCGTGAGGTCCACCGGGCTCTCGAGTCGGGCGCGAGCCGCGGCCTTGGCGGCCTGATCCAGAGCGGCGATCAGCATGAAGAACGAGAAGGCGATCGCCCGCATGCGGCTGGGACCGCGTCGCGACGGGTGCATCGTGATCATGAGGCCTCCTGTGGATTTCGTCCGATTGTGCGTCCTCTAGCTACTAGAGGATCAAGTCGGTTCCGCCAAACCGCGTCTTTTTGGGCGAGGCATCCATTTTTGTTCTTGATCCTCGAGCGACTGGAGGATGCATTCTCGTGGTGAAAGGCGGACTTCGATGACTGACTCCCTCTCGTCCCCCGAACCGGCGGCCGCCGGCTGCGGCTGCGGCGCGGCCGTCAAGTTCGACGGCGCCACGCCGGCCTATCGCCGCATCCTGATGGCGGTGATCGCTATCAACGGCGCCGCCTTCCTGGCCATCGCCGGCGGCGCGGCCCTGCAGGGCTCGGCCTCGCTGGGTGCCAACGCCCTCGACTTCCTGGCCGACGCCGCCACCTACGGCATCAGCCTGGCCGTGATCGGGCGCTCGGTCGCCGTGAGATCCGGGGCCGCCATCATCAAGGGCGCCAGCCTCGCGGCGCTGGCGCTGTTCATCCTTGGCTACGCGATCTGGCGGGCGACCTCGGGGGCGCCCCCGGAAGGCGTCGTCATCACCGGCCTGGGCGCCCTGGGCTTTTTCGCCAACGCCCTGGCCGCGCTGCTGCTGGTCCGCCATCGCGAAGGCGACGCCAATGTCCGTTCGGTCTGGCTGTGCACGCGCAACGACCTGATCCAGAGCCTGGTGGTCGCGGCCACGGGCGTGGCCGTCTGGTTGACCGCCTCTCGCTGGCCCGACCTGATCGCCGGCGCGATCCTGGCGGTGGTCTTCCTGCAATCCGGCTGGTCGATCATTCGTCAGTCCCGCGAAGAACTGAAGGCCGCCGCGTGACCGCGAACTTCACCCCCGCGCTCGGCCATACAGCCCTGAGCGGGCTGTATGATCCGGCCATCGCGCTTTTGACCCGGGAACCGCTGTGGCGGAGCCGCCTTCTCGAACAGGTGGCTCCGTCCCCTGGCGAGACGATCATCGATCTTGGATGTGGAACCGGCTCATTCGCGATCGCCATGGCGAACCGGGCGCCGGACGCGCGCATCTTCGGCCTCGATCCCGACGGCGACATCCTCAGGCGGGCCGAGACGAAGACGGCCGCTGCAGGTCAGGCCGTCCGTTTCATCCAGGGGTTTTCGCGCGATGTGGCGGCGCTCCTGGGCGAGGACGCCGCCGACAAGGTGGTCTCCAGCTTGGTCTTCCATCAGCTGCCCATGGCCGAGAAGCGAGCGGGCCTCGCCGCGAGCCTGCGGGCGCTCAAGCCGGGCGGAACGCTGCATGTCGCGGACTACGGCCGCCAGTCGGGTGCGATGCGCGTGCTCTTCCGCCTGGTGCAGTCTCTGGACGGCTACGAAAACACCCAACCGAACGCCGACGGCGTTCTGCCTACGCTGATGGCCGAGGCCGGCTTCACACAGGTTCAAGTGCTCGATGTCATCCCGACCGCCACCGGATCCATCTCTCTGTATCGGGCGGTGCGACGATGAGGCGATTGATGTCGCGGCGCACCGTGTTATGGGACGGCATGGGGTTTCCCTCGACTAGGCATGGGTGGATGGCGGCGCTGCTCGCGTCGTTCCTGGCCCTGTTCGTCCTGGTTTCCGCAGCCGACGCCTTCGCCTGCGCACCCGAGACCGGAAGCTTGCAAGGCCTGGCCGCGTCGGACGTCGTCGCTGTGTCCGATACAGGTCACGGCGAACGCAAGGACGCAGCAGGTCAGGTCGCCTGCGCCCACGGCCATTGCCACCATTGCGGCATTACCGCGCCGCCGGCGATTGACGACATGAGGTCGATGGCCCTCGATCGCGCGCCCTTGGCGCCATCGCTCGATCAGGCGCCGGCCTCCCGGATGCCCGCCGGTCCCATGCGCCCGCCCAGAACCTGACGTGACCTCGCGTTCGCGCGCGCCCTTCACGTCAACCTTCCGGGACATGAGACATGCCATCCCCTATTCGCCGCTTGCCGCCTTTCGCGGTCGGCTGCGCTGTGGTCGCCCTGACGACCGCCTTGACCGGCCCGGCCTGGGCCGATCCCGCGCCATCCTTCCGGACCCTGCTTGAGCGCATAGGGGCCAGCCCCTCCGCGGCCGAGGCCGACGCCTTGCTCGAAGCGGCCGAGGCCCGGGTGCGCCAGGCGCGCGTGCGGCCCAACCCGACCGCCGCCCTCGAGGCGGAGAACGCCTTCGGCAGCGGTCCCTTTTCCGGCTACGACAACGCCGAGACCACGCTCTCGCTCACCCAGGACCTCGAACTGTGGGGCCGGCGCGGCGCCCGGGTCGAGGTGGCGCGGGCGGAGGCCGGAACGGCTTCGCTGCGTCGCGATCAGGCGGTCGTCGACGCCGCCGGACGGCTCGCACTCGCCTACGCCGAAGCGGAAGCCGCCGAGCGGCGCTTCGCCCTGGCCGAGGAGGCGCTCAGCCTGACCATCGCGGACGCCCGCGCCGCCCTGGTGCTCGTGGAGGAGGGACGCGAGCCCATGCTGCGCGGCATCCAGGCCGAGAGCGAGGCGGCGGCGGCCCGCGCGACCCGTGACGAGGCGCAGGCCGAGCGGGACGCGGCGTTCGCCCGCCTGACGGCTGTCGCGATGCTGCCCGCGCCGGTCACCTCGATCGTCGACAGCCTGCTGGACGACGCGCCGACCCGGACGGCCATCGAAGCCGCTCCCGGGGCGCCGGCCGTTCGCGTCGCCGAGGCCGAACGCGAAGCGGCCGAACGGCGGATCGCCGTCGAGCGAGTGCGCGCGCGGCCCGACGTCAGCGCCAGCGTCGGCGTTCGGCGTTACGAAGCCGAGGATGCGACAGCGCTGACCTTCGGCATCAGCATGCCGCTGCCCCTGTTCGACCGGAACCGCGGCAATATCGACGCGGCCCAGGCCGAGTTCCGCGCCGCGGACGCCCGCCTGGCCGGCGCGCGCCAGGAGGCCGAGGCCGACGGTCAGGCCGCGGTCGCCCGGCTGAACGCCTCGGTGAGCCGCGTCGCGGCCGCCGACGCCGGCGTGACCTCATCCGAGGAAGCCTATCGCCTGTCCCGGATCGGCTTCGAGGCCGGCCGCATCTCGCAACTGGAGCTGCGCGGAACCCGCGCCGCCCTCATCACCGCCCGCAACGCCGCCGTCGACGCCCGCCTGGCGCGCGTCCGCGCCGAAATCGATCTCGCGCGCCTGCAAGCGCGCGCACCCTTCGGAGGGGGCCAATAATGCGCAAGCCGCAATCCAACAGAACGCTGCTCATTGGCGGCGTCGCCGCCGTCGTCCTGCTCGGAGGCGGCGGGCTGTTCCTGGCTCTCAATCGCGACGCGCGGCCGGCCGCCGAGGGCGAGGCCGGTCACGCGGAAGAGGAGGGGCACGCGGAAGGCGAGGGCGCCGAGGCCCCCGAAGGCGTCGTGGCGCTCACGGCCGAACAGATCCGCGCCGCCGGCATCGCCGTGGTCGCCGTCGGCGCCGGCGGCGGGTCAGAGACCCGGCTGGCGGGACGCGTCGAGCCCATGGTCGATGCGCGCGCCGCCGTGGCCGCCTCGGTCGGCGGCCGGGTCGAGCGCGTGCTCGTCGCGCCGGGGCAGTCCGTGCGCGCCGGTCAGGCCCTCGCCACATTGGTCAGCGGCGACGCCGCGACCTTCCGCGCCGACGCCGACGCGGCGGTGGCGCAGGCCGAAGCCGCGCGCCAGGCCTATCACCGCGATCGCAACCTGGCCGACCAGGGCGTGGTGGCCCGGCAGGAGGTGGAGACCTCCCGAGCCCAGTCGCTCAGCGCCGAGGCGTCGGCGCGCGCCGCCCGCGCCAGGGCTTCGGCGGCCGGATCGCCAAACGCTTCGGGACGGCTGAGCGTGACCAGCCCGATTTCGGGCGTCGTCACCTCGGTGCAGGTCGGCCCCGGAGGCTTTGTCCCCCAGGGCGGCGTCGTCGCCGAGGTCACCAACCCCGCGCGGATTGAACTGGTCTTCAACGCGCCGCCGGCTCTGGCCGCCCAGGTCCGCGCCGGATCGCGCCTGAGGGCGACCGGGCCCAACGGGGAATTCGAAGCCGTCGTCACCGGCGTGGCGCCCGGCGCCGGCGCCGAGAGCGGCGCGACGATCATTCGCGCCCGGCCGTCGGGCGTGTCGCTGCCGCCGACGGGATCCGCCGTCACCGGCGCCATCGTTACGGGCGATGCCGTCCCCGGCGGCCTGACGGTCCCCAGCGAAGCCGTGCAGACCATCGAAGGCGCGACGGTCGTGTTCGTTCAGGTCCAGGGCGGCTTCCGGGCCGTCCCGGTGCTGGCCGGTCGTCAGGCGGGAGGGCGCACGGAGATCCTGCGCGGCCTCGACGAGGGTGAACGCATCGCCGCCGCCAACGCCTTTCTCTTGAAAGCCGAACTCGCCAAGGGCGAGGCCGGCGATGACGACTGAGGCGCGGCATGTTCAAATCCATCATTGAAGCCTCGGTGCGCTTCCGCTGGTTCGTTGTGTTGGCGACCGCGCTGGTCGCCGCGCTCGGTCTGTTCGAACTGACCAAGCTGCCGATCGACGCCGTTCCGGACATCACCAACCGGCAGGTCCAGATCACCACCGTCGCCCCGGCGCTCGCGCCGGAACAGATCGAGCGGCAGGTCACCTATCCGCTCGAGACGGCCATGGCCGGCATTCCCGGACTGACCAGCACTCGCTCGTTGAGCCGCAACGGCTTCAGCCAGATCACGGTCATCTTCACCGACCAGACGGACATCTATTTCGCGCGCCAGCAGGTGGCCGAACGCCTCGCCCAGGCGCGCGAAAGCATGCCCGAGGGCGTGGAGCCGGCATTGGCGCCGATCACCACCGGCCTCGGCGAGGTCCTGATGTGGACCGTGGACTATCTGCCGTTCAACAGCCGCAACCTCGCCCGGCCGGGACAACCCGGCTGGCAGCCAGGCGGCGTCTACCTGACCCCCGAGGGGGAGCGGTTGACCACGCCCGAGGCGCGCGCCACCTACCTGCGCACTGTTCAGGACTGGATCGTCGCGCCGCAGATGCGGACGACGCCCGGGCTCGCCGGCGTCGACACCATCGGCGGCTATGTGAAGGAATACGCCGTCCGCCCCGACGCCGCCCGCCTGTCAGCGTATGGGCTGGGGCTGGGCGACCTCGTCACGGCCCTGGAGCGGGCCAACACCCAGGCCGGAGCCGGCTACGTCCAGCGCGGCGGCGAGGCGCTGACCGTCCGGACCGACGCCCTGGCCTCCACCGTCGAGGATCTTGCCCAGGCCCCGGTCGTCAACCGGGGCGGCCTGGTGGTGCGCGTCGCCGATGTGGCGTCGGTCGAGGTCGGGCAAGCTCCGCGGCTGGGCGGCGCGAGCCGCGATGGCCACGAGTCGGTGCTCGGCACGGCCTTGATGATCGCCGGCGGCAACAGCCGCACCGTGGCCCAGGCCGCCGGAGAGCGCCTCGAGGAGGTGCGCGAGACCCTGCCCCCCGGGATCGAGGCGGTGACCGTGCTCGACCGAAGCGCCCTGGTGAACTCCACCATCGGCACGGTGGCGCGCAATCTGACCGAAGGCGCCCTGCTCGTCATCGTCGTGCTGTTCCTGCTGCTGGGGAACCTGCGGGCGGCGAGCATCACCGCCCTGATGATCCCGATCAGCTTCCTGTTCGCCGTCATCGGCATGAACCGCTTCGGCATCAGCGGAAACCTGATGAGCCTCGGCGCCCTCGACTTCGGCCTGATGGTCGACGGGGCGGTGGTGGTGGTGGAGAATACCCTGCTGATGATGACCCGGCGGCGCGCGGAATTGGGCCGCATGCTCAGCCGTCACGAACGACTGGACGTCGCCATGGCCGCGGCCCGGCAGATGGTGAAGCCGGCCGCCTTCGGCCAGCTGATCATTCTGCTGGTCTTCACCCCCCTGCTGATGCTCGAGGGCGTGGAGGGTAAGACCTTCATTCCCATGGGGGCGACCGTCATGCTCGCCCTGGTCGGCGCCTTCATCTTCTCCTTCACCTTCGTCCCGGCCATGACTGCGCTGCTGGTACGCGACCCGAAAAGCGCCCACCTCGACGCCAACGACCGCGTGCAGGAGCACGAAACCCGCGTCCTGCGCTTCGCCCGCCGCTGGATCCAACCCGCGATCAGCGCCGCCGTAGACAAGCCCCGTGTCGTGCTCGCCTCGGCCCTGGGCGCCTTGGTCGTCGGCAGTCTGGCCTTCGCCACCCTCGGCCGGGAGTTCATTCCCACCCTCGATGAGGGCGATATCGCCATGCAGGCCCTGCGGGTGCCGTCCGCTTCGCTGGACCAGTCCTTGGCTATGCAGATGGCCCTCGAGCGGGTCGTCAAGGCCCAGCCCGAGGTGGAGACGGTGTTCTCGCGCACCGGCACGGCGGAGGCCGCCGTCGATCCCATGCCGCGTAACATCTCCGACAGCGTGATCATCCTCAAGGACCGAGGCGACTGGCCAGACCCGGGCCTCGAAAAGGAGGCGCTCATCGAGCGCATTGAGGAGGCGGTTAGTCAGCAGATCGGCAATAATTTCGAGTTCAGCCAGCCGATCGAACTGCGCTTCAACGAACTGATCTCCGGCGTCCGGACCGATTTGGCGGTGCTGGTCTACGGCGACGACTTCGACACCCTGCAGAGGGTCGGCGAGCAGGTGGCTCGCGCATTGGAGGAAACACCGGGTTCCGCCGACGTTCGAGTGGAACAGGCGTCGGGGTTGCCGACGCTGACGGTCAGCGTCGACCGCTTCGCGGCGGCCAACTACGGCCTGTCGGCGGCGGACGTCTCGGAGGCGGTCTCCACCGCCATCGGCGGAACAGAGGCTGGACGCATCTTCGAAGGGGATCGGCGCTTCGACGTTGTCGTCCGTCTGCCCGAGGCGACCCGCAACGATCCAACCAGCCTGGCCGCCCTGCCGATCGTCTCCTCGACCGGCGTGGTGGTGCCCCTGTCCTCGGTGGCGCGCATCCAGACCGCCGAGGGGCCCAACCAGATCAGCCGCGACAACGGCAGTCGGCGCATGGTGGTGCAGGCCAACGTCCGCGGCCGGGATCTCGGCGGTTTCGTCACGGATGCGCAGACGCGGGTGGAGCGGATCGATCTTCCGCCGGGCGTCCGGCTCGATTGGGGCGGTCAGTTCGAGAATCTCAAGCGCGCCGAACAGCGTCTGGGCCTCGTGGTTCCGATCGTATTCATCCTCATCGGGGTCCTGCTTTTCATGGCCCTCGGCTCATTCGCTGAAGCCGGTCTGGTGTTCGCCTGCGTCCCGCTCGCCTTGGTCGGCGGGGCCCTGGCGCTGCTCTTGCGCGGCATGCCCTTCTCCGTCTCGGCGGCGGTCGGCTTCATCGCCGTCTCGGGGGTGGCGACCCTGAATGGCCTGGTGCTGATGCAGGCCATCCGCGAGCGGCTGACGGCGGGCCTGG
Source organism: Brevundimonas sp. EYE_349 (assembly GCF_023147505.1). Classification (GTDB taxonomy): domain Bacteria; phylum Pseudomonadota; class Alphaproteobacteria; order Caulobacterales; family Caulobacteraceae; genus Brevundimonas. Next base: position 197,786 of record NZ_JAHXPB010000006.1, read on the forward strand.
CGCCGCGTGAGGCCGCGATCGAAGGGGCGTCCAGCCGCCTGCGGGCGGTTCTGACCACCGCCCTGGTGGCCATCGTGGGCTTTATTCCCATGGCCATCGCCCACGGGGCCGGGGCCGAGGTCCAGAAACCATTGGCCACAGTGGTCATCGGGGGCCTTTTGACGGCGACTGCGTTGACACTGCTGGTGTTGCCCACCTTCGCCGCCAAGGCGGTGAAGCATCGCAAGGCGGAAGGGATCGAGGATTGATGAGCGAACGAGACGAGACGGAAGGCGTCCAGCGCCGCACCCTGCTGGTGGTGTTGATCCTCAACGCCGCCCTGTTTGTAGGGCTCGGGATCGGCGGCTTGCTCGCCGATTCCAGCGCTCTGCTGGCCAATGCCCTGGACAATGCGTCTGACTCCGCCGTCTACCTCATCAGCTTTCTGGCGGTGGGCCGCGCCCTGATCTGGAAGACCCGCGCCGCCCGGGCCTCCGGAATCCTGCTGCTGATCTTCGCTGCGGGCGTCCTGCTGGACGTGCTGAGACGAACGCTGATGGGGACGGAGCCCATAGGCTGGACGATGATGGGCATGGCGGTGGTCGCCGCCATCGTGAACCTGGTGTGCCTGGAACTGATCCGGCGCCAACGCAGCGAGGATGTGAACATGAAGGCCGCCGAGACCTTCAGCTTCAACGATTTCGCCTCCAACGGCGGCATCCTGATCGCGGGTGGCCTGGTCCTGTGGCTGGATCAGTCCTGGCCGGATCTGGTCGTGGGCCTAATCGTGGCCGGCATCGCCGTGAAGGGCGGCGTCGACATCCTCCGCGACTCCCGGGCCGAAACGAGAGCGGGGGAAGAAGCCTGAGTGACGACGGCGGCTACGCCCATGATCACACGGCCGGGGCCAAAGCCCGGGTCGGTGGCGAAGTGAGCGGCCCGCGCTGATAACCATTCCTTGCCCCGTTGCGGACTAGGCTGCGCCCATGGTCCGCAGCGACGCCGCGCCGATGAAGTCCCGCCCACCGCGCATCGCCCGCGGCGGCTGGCTCGACGCGCTCCGCTTCATCGTCGGGGCGCTGATCATCCTCTACCATTTCCGCGAGGCCTCGCCGGTCCCGCTGCCCCAGCTGCATCCGGTGTTCGACCGCGGCTATCTGCTCACCGACTTCTTCATCATCGACTCCGGTTACGTCCTGGCGCGCATCTACGGCGACCGGCTCGCCGCCGGTCAGGCGTCGCTGCGCGCCTATGCGCGCCAGCGGCTGCTGCGGGTCATTCCGGCCCACCTCGTCGTCAGCCTTATCCTCGTCGTCCTCGTCGGCGGCGCGGCTCTGGCGGGGATCGCGCCCAGCAACCCGCGCTGGTTCGACTGGTCGCAGCTGCCGGCCCAGGTGCTGCTGCTCCAGGCCTGGGGCGTGCCGGGCGGGCAGGGGTGGAACGCCCCGACCTGGACGCTCTCGGCCCTGATTGCCTGCTACCTCCTGCTGCCCTGGATCTGCCGGGCCCTGTGGCGCTGGCCGCCGATCGCCGTGGTGATCGGCGCGACGCTGCTGGTCGTCGGCGCCGACCTCGCGGCCTCGCTGTGGCTCGGCGATCCGATCTACCGCCTGCCGATGCGCTACGGCGTCCTGCGCGCCTTGCCGCTGTTCCTGCTCGGGGTCGCGGCGGCCTTCTACGGTTCACGCGTCTATGTCGCATCCCGTCTGGCCGGCGCGATCGGGGTCGGCGCCGCCATCGCGCTTGTCATCCTTCAGGCCTTCGGCGCCTTCAGCCTGTTGTCGCTGGGCCTGATGACCGTGATCATCTGGGCCGCCGGGGCCGTATCGGTGCGCAGGCCGTCACGCCTGATCGAACATCTGGCCCTGATGTCGTTCTCGATGTTCCTGACCAATGAGGTCACCCGTATCGTTTGGTTCGGCCTGCTCGACGCCCTGGGCCAGGACGCCCTGTCGTCGGGGGTTCGCTGGGCGCTGTGGTCGATCGGTTTCATCGGCGCCTTCGCGGCCGCGGCGGTGTTCCGCTATGGCTTCGACCGGCCGGTGCAGAGCTGGCTCAACCCGTCGCGCGTCAGGCTGGCGGCTGCGGACAGGAACGCACCCGCGACGCCTCGGGCGTCAGGCGCCGTTGTGGCGGCCGAACACGCGGGTTGAACCATCGTTGAGGATCAGGACGGTCGTATAGGGTTCGCGCCCGGCGGCTTCCATGCCCGGCGAGCCAGCCGGCATGCCGGGGGCGCTCAGCGCCCGGGCGGCGGGGCGTTCGCTGAGCAGCCGGTCGACGTCGCCGGCCGGAACATGGCCCTCGATCGCATAGGGGCCGACGACCGCCGTGTGGCAGGAGGCCAGCCGGTCCGGAACGCCATGTTGCGCCCGGGTCGGCGCGAGATCTTCGCGCTCGACGACCTCGACGGTCCAGCCGGCCTGGCGCATGTGGGCGATCCAGCCGCCGCAGCAGCCGCACCAGGGCGTCTTGTAGGCGGTCATCCGCTTCGGCGGCGCGGCGAGGGCCGGGGCGGCTAAGGCGGCGAGGGACAGGCCGCTCAGGATGGACCGGCGGTCAAGGATGGTCGGAGAACGGTTCATGGCGGTCCTGGGTGACGATGACGCCGCGGCTTAGCCGGGCGTGTGACCTGCGTGCCCGCCGCTCTGCGGCGTTTCGGGAGCGGGCGCCGGAGCCGGGGCGGGTGCGTCCGGAGCCGGGGCCGGAGCGTTCATCTCGTCGCAGCACTCCATGGCGGCGCCGGGGGCCATGTCCTTGCAGCAGGCGCAGGCCTCCGCCGCGAGCACCGCGCCGGCGCTGAGGGCGAGGAAGGCGGCCGCCGCGGCGGCGATCTTGAGGGTCATCGCGGGTCTCCTTGAAATCGAGCCGCCTTGATCGGCCCGCGGGCGTCCGCCGTCAATGGGCGACCCCTGCGGTCAGGTGTCCACCCGTTCGACCGCGACCCAGCGTCCGCCGCGCTTCTCGACCACGAAGCGGGCGGACGTTTCCTCGAAGGCCGGCACGTCGCCGTCCAGGAACCAGATCCACGCGCGCGACCGGCTGCCCGGGCGCACGAAATAGGCGCGGCTGGAGCCGGCGTCCTGCCATTCGATGGTGACGGTCTTGCGGAGGGGCATGGCAAGAACAAAAGCAGAACACGAAGCGGGGTCAAGCCGGCTTCGCGCGCCCGCCGTCGTCATCCACAGGCGCACGCCGGGACGCCGCCCAGAAGGCTAAGGGCTCCGCCCTCGCGCGGGTCAGGGTGAAGCGGCTGCGCCGCCGGACCGGCCGGTCTCCCCGACCTTCCGCGCGGTCATGCTGTTCATTTTCATCATCGTCGTCGGCTTGTGCAGGCCGGGCGATCCCCCTCCGGCCGGTCCGCCCTGGCCCTTGCTACCCCGGTCTCGCCGACGGGCAGGGTTTCAGGCGCGCAGTTCGCGTGCCTGCAACCCTTGCCCGTCGCCCGGCCCCTCGACGAATTCGCGGACCTCGGCCTCGATGGCGGTGTCCGTTGTGTCGAGCAGCACCGCGGCGGTGTCGCGCATCAGGGACCACGACCACCGGGCGATGACGATCGCGCCGACGATGCCCATCAGCGGGTCTAGCCAGACCCATCCCATAGCGGCCCGCAAGCAGGGCGATGATCGCCAGCACCGAGGTCAGGGCGTCGGCCAGCACATGGATGTAGGCGGCGCGCAGGTTGTTGTCGCGATGGCCGCCATGACCGTGCTGGTGATCATGGTCGTCGTGATGATCGTGGTCGTGGTGATGGCCATGCCCGTGGCCATGACGACCGTGGTGGTGCCCCCCGCCGGACAGAAGGACGGCGCTGACCAGATTGACCACGAGACCCAGGATGGCGACCAGCGTCGCCTGGCCGAAGGCGACCGAGCGCGGATCGATCAGGCGGCCGATGGACTCTCCCGCGATCCCGAGCGCCACGATGCCCAGAACCAGCGCCGAGGCGAACCCCGCCAGGTCCCCGACCTTGCCGGTCCCGAAGCTGAAGCGCCGGTTGGCGGCATGCCGCTTGGCGTAGGCGTAGGCGCCGGCCGCAACGGCCAGGGCGCCGGCGTGGGTCGCCATGTGAAAGCCGTCGGCCAGCAGGGCCATCGAGCCGTAGACCAGGCCGGCGATGATCTCCCCGACCATCATGACGGCCGTCAGGCCGACCACCCACAGCGTTCGCCGTGCGCTGTCGTCGTGCGAACGGCTGAGGAAATAGTGGTCGTGGGTCAGATAGTCGGTCTCGGACGCGGACATGGCGCGGGCCTTACTTTGAATAGCGGCGAATGATGGCGATCAACTCGTCGGCGCCGCCCTGCCGGGCGTCCTCGCTCAGATCGGGATGAGCGACGTGGTGGCGCAGATGGTCTTCAATCAACTCTTCCAGAAGCCCGCCCATGGCGCCCCGCGCGGCCGCGACCTGCTGCAGGATTTGCGAACACCCGGCTTCAGACTCGATGGCGCGCTCTATTGCGCTGAGCTGACCCGAGATCCTCCGGACCCGCGCGACGAGCTTCTTCTTGTTCGTGGAGGTATGCGCCATGGATACTCCCCTATAGTATCTTGCACCGGCGCGCGACACCTCCTATGAGGCCGCTTCCTGTTGGGGAGTAGCTTCCGGCGTCTGATCGCCGGGGTCGGATCAACACACTCGCGTTTCGGCGCGCGGTCCGACCAGCGGAACCGCCGCCTAGCGAGACCAGCGCGTCCCACCGCCGCACCGGCCGGGGAGGGAAGCGCTGTTCGTTGCCGGGTGGATGCTCGTCATGACTCCTGTCGCCATCGCCGTTCTGTCTCTCAGCATGTCTACCGACGCCTTCGCCGCCGCCGTTGGGCGTGGTGCTTTGCATCGACCGAACCTGGCCGGCGCCGTGAAGGCAGGCCTGGTATTCGGGTGTATCGAGGCCATCACCCCGGTGATTGGCTGGGGGCTCGGCATGGTCGCTGCAGGCCTCGTCGAACGCGTGGATCATTGGATCGCCTTCGGCCTCCTCGCCGCTGTTGGCGGCAAGATGATCTGGGAAGCGACCCGTCCCCTGGCTGAGGATGCCCCACGCCGGTCCGGACCTTGGGCGCTGATCGCCATGGCGGTCGGGACCAGCATCGACGCGGCGGCTGTTGGCGTCGGCCTGGCCTTCATCGGAGCCAATATCTGGGTTATCGCGGCCTCAATCGGCGTCACGACCTTCCTGCTGACCACGATCGGCATGCTGATTGGCCGGGCCGTCGGCCAGCGTTTTGGCAAGATCGCCGAGCTTCTGGGAGGGCTCGCGCTTGTCGCGCTCGGTCTGATGATCCTGCTTGAGCACCTCGGCGTCATCGGCGCGTGATTGCCAGGACCCTACCGGCTCGACAGGGTGCGCAGGTCATCACCTATGCGATCGATCCGAGTTCTGCGATCACCGGACACCGAACCCGCCCGCCTTCGCTGCAGTCCGCGACGGCCTGCTTAAGCACCGTCCGGAGCCGCTCCAGATCCGCGATTTTGGCGTCCACGCTGGCGATGTGGTCCTGGGCCATGTCGCGGACTTCGCAGCAGGCCTGGACGCCCGGCTCACTCAACGCGATCAGCCGCCGAATGGCGTCGATGCCGAATCCCAGTTCGCGGGACCGGCGGATGAAGCGCAGGCGTTGGGCGTGTTCCGGCTCATAGCTCCTGTGTCCGCCCTCGGTGCGGGCCGGGGCGGGCATCAGGCCGATCCGCTCGTAGTAGCGCACCGTTTCCAAGTTCACCCCGGCGCTCTCTGCGAGGCGCCCGATCGTCAAACTTCGTGCGGACATGGCTCTTGATCCCGTAGCGGCTACGGGTTGTAGCCTGTAGCAGAAATCGAACGGGAGGCCCCATGGCCATCGATCAAGACCGGCCCAACATTCCTGAGGTCGCCGTCAGCGCCTCGGCCGCCATCGGCGGTGTGGCCTCGGTGTTCGCCTGGGCCGCGTGCTGTGTACTGCCTCTGGCTCTCTCGGTGGCGGGCGTGTCCTTCGCCGGCGCCGCGGTCATCGCGGGCGCGCGAACCTGGCTGACGCTTCTGGCCGCCGTCATCTTGGCCGCCGGCTGGCTGCTGCATTGGCGTCGCCTGCGGATGTGTCGGAAGGACGCATCCTGCCGCCGGCCCTCGCGTCTGGCGTTCTGGCTGCTGGTGATCGCCAGCCTGCTGATCGTCCTGTCCCTGGCCTGGCAGCCCTACATCGAACCATGGGCCATGCCGCGACTGGCGGCCATGCGATGAGCCCCGCCATCGTTCTGGAATCGACGCTGACCTGCCCGCACTGCGGTCACGTCGCGACCGAGACCATGCCCACCGACGCCTGCATCTGGTTTTACGATTGCCTCGGTTGCGGCGTGAAGCTGAAGCCTCAACCCGGCGATTGCTGCGTGTTCTGCTCCTATGCCGACGTGCCGTGTCCGCCGATCCAGGTGGATGGAAAGGGCTGTTGCGGCTAGGCTTAGGCGGCACTGCTGCATTCCGGAGTTCGCCGTGACCGATCACGCCACGCCCAACCTGCCGTCGCGGGATTTCGAAGCTACGTCCCAGTTCTACACTCGACTGGGCTTCCAGCAGGGCTGGCGCGACGAAGGGTGGATGATCCTGAAACGGGGCGGGCTGACGCTTGAGTTCTTCCCGCACCCGGAACTTGATCCGCTGACCAGCAACTTCAGCTGTTGCCTGCGGCTTGACGATCTCGACGCGTTCTACGCCGTGTGCCTTGGCACCGGACTGCCGGAGACGTGCTGGGGCCAACCCCGATTGCACGCGCCCAAGATCGAGGAGTCGGGCATGCGGATCGGCGCGCTCATCGACCCGGACGGAACCCTGATCCGCCTGATCCAGAACTGAGGCTTCGCGCCTTGCCCCGATGCACGCGTTGCGCGAGACTCGCGTCATGAAGACTTCGATCGATCATCTGCCGCCGCGCAAGCAGGTGGAACTGCGCCGGGTGGTCGAGGTGATCCGCGAGTCGTTCGCCGAAACCGTCTCGACCCGTCGGGCCGAGCGGCTGAAGAACGGCAAGATCCTCAAGATCATCCTCTACGGATCGTATGCGCGCGGCGATTGGGTCCATGATCCGGTCGGACGCTACTTCTCGGATTTCGATCTGTTGATCGTTGTCGATCATGAGGATCTGACCGACGGCGAGTTCTGGCATGACGCCGAGAACAAGCTGATGCCGGGCGAGACCCTGATCCGCACGCCGGTGAGCCTTATCGTGCACAGTCTGGAAGACGTGAACGAGCAGTTGGACCGCGGGCGATACTTCTGGGCCGACATCGTGCGTGAGGGCATCGTTCTCTTCGACACGCCCGGCGCCAAGCTGCGCAAGCCGGCTGACCTGAAAGCTCAGGTTGCCCTTAAGGAAGCGGAGGAGTTCTTCGGAGATTGGACGCAGAGTTCGGCCAGCTTTGCTCGTGGCGCGAAATTCTATATGGGCGAGGGCGCTGATCCTAAGCTCGCCGCGTTCAACCTTCATCAATCGGCTGAACACCTCTACCACTGCGTTTTGCTGGTTGTGACGCTCTACAGCGGCAAGGCGCACAACCTCGCCTTCCTGCGCAAGAAGTGCGAGGCGATCGACGCCCGCCTGGCCGAGGCCTGGCCGCGCGAGACCAAGTTCGAGCGCCGCTGCTTCGAGCTGCTGCGCGAGGCCTATGTGAAGGCTCGTTACTCCAAGCACTACAAGATCAGCGTCGAGGAACTGACCTGGTTGACCCAGCGGGTTGAGGTGCTGCGCGCGCTGGCGACGACTGTGTGCGAGGAACGGCTGGCCCATCTGCGCGAAGCGGCGAGCGATGACCCTTCCGCGTGATTTGATCCCGCCCAGCATGCGCGCGACGCTGGACGCCGCAAGACGGATGGCCGATCCCTTTGAGGACGTCCGCCGACAGCACGATATGCTGCGGGCCAGCGGCGTGCTCGGCATCGCCGAGCGCATGAAGCTGGAGACCCCGCTGGCCTTGGCCGCGATGGGTCGTAACCCGTTCATGGACCGGATGCAGGGCGTCGGCGCCCTGATGAGGGCTCAGACCGACGCGGACCGCGTCTATCGCGCCGCGTTTCCGAATGGCCTGATCGAGCAGGCCGAGCGGATCGCGCAACTGTCCGCCGGCTTCGCCTTGCCGGATGGTCTCGAGCGCTTCAGGACGCCGACGGACAGTTTCGTCGATCGCATCCTCCGACTGTCGGACAGTGGTCTTGGCGCGAGCGCCCTGGCGATCGGGCGACCCGCCCAGATCGAGGCCTTCGCGCGGGCCTCGGCGATGGCCGACATGTTCGCCGAGAGCGACCGGCTGACGCGGGGAGTGCGAGAGGCGGTCGGCGCCTTCTCCATCACGGAGATGCCGCAGTTCGCCAATCTGGCCGGTTATCGCAGTTTCCTCGACGCGGCGGGACTGCGGCTTGCGCACTGGCCGAGACGGCGTCTCCTGACGATGGCGGAGAAGCGCCGTCGCCTGAAGGCCCGCCTTCAGGCCAACTCGGCCCCGCCGCATGTGAAGCGCGCCAAGACTCTGGTTCACCGCTACGAACTGACCTTGAGGGAAATTCTAGATGCCGTGATGGCCGAGACCTACGGTGAGGACTGGGCGGACGAGCGCCTGCCGCTGTGCGACTGCAAGGATTTGCTGGGGAAGTGGAAGAAGCGGGGAGGCGAGGTTTTCGACCATGCCGACTACACCCACTACGCGCGGATCATGAGCCATCCGGAGCATTTCCAGGCGATCTTCGAGGCTGGTTTCGACGACCCAGAGGCGGTGTTCGATCTTCTGAAGCAGGCCGGGAAGCTGCGCGCGGCGTCGCACCATGCGCACCTGTTCACGCCCGAAGATCTGAAGGCGCTCCGCCTGACCTGGAACCAGATCGAAACAGGCTTGATCGCGCTCACTCCGGATTTCGAACTCGAGTGGACGGGTTAAAAGGCGACGAGGTCGGAATCGCCGTCCTCTTAGTGGAGCACTTCCCCGCCGACCGGATCGACCTGACGCAACTGGCCGGCCGCGTCCTGGACAAAGACTTCCACTTGCTCGCCCTTGTCGATCAGCGTCGTCGCCTTCACGAGCGCGGACTCTATGGCGTCGACGCTGAAGTCGAAATGCCCTGAGGGTCGGCCATCGCGAAGCACCCGCCAGTCGCCGTCGCCCCGGATCACCGTGAACTGGATGGTGTCGGACTGCCTCTCCAAGGGATCCCTCCTTCGCTCCAATCCGCGATGCGGATGGCGCCATGAACCTACCGCGACACCGCTTGAGCGTCATAGCATGTAGCCCACATCCGATGCGCCCGTCGGATAGGCGAACATCGTGGTCTTGAGGTCATCCGCAGTCAGTCCATGGCGGATCGCCAAAGCGAAAATATTGATGACCTCGTCCACGTTCGGGCCCACGAGGTGGGCGCCCAACACCCGTTCCGTCCCTTCCTCGACCAAGACCTTGAAGCCGAAGGTGGGTTCGGCCGCTGCGCGTGCTGTGAACCAGTCGGAGGCCTTCTGATTTTTGACTCGGTAGAGCAGACCCTGATCCTTAGCGTCCCTCTCCGTCAGCCCGACCGCCGCGATAGGCGGGATTGTGAAGGCCACGCTCGGGACGCCGCGATAGTTCGGCCTTTCGGAGTTACCGTTCAAAATGTTGGCCGCCACGACCTTGGCGTCGTGGCTGGACACGGGGGTCAGCGGCGGACCGACCTGGGCTGCGTCGCCCGCGGCATAGACGGCTGGATTGGAAACGCTCTGCAGAAATTCGTTGAGCTTCAGGCGGCCTCCTTCATGCTCGACCCCGGCGGCGTCAAGGCCGAGATCGTCGATCGCAGGTCCTCGTCCGGCGGCGTGAATGACCAGATCAGCATGGACATCGACGGCTTTCCCCTTCGTCTGGGCGTGAACCCGAAAGCCTGCGCGCGTCTGCTCGACCGCCTGGACTGTCGTTTCGAGGCGCACGTCAACGCCGAGTTGGCGAAAGCTTTCCATGAGCCAACCGACCACGTCCGGGTCGAACTGGGGAAGCAATCGCTCGCCACGCTGGAGGATTACGACTTCGGCGCCAGCCCGCGCGGCGATGTGGGAGAACTCGGCCGCGATATAGCCTCCGCCGACCAGCACAATGCGCTTTGGCATGTCACCCAGCTCGAGGAAGCCCTCGTTGGTGACCAGATGCTCTTCCCCCGGGATGCCGAGTTTCCTGGGTTCGGCTCCGGCGGCGATGAGCAGGTTCGAAAACTCCAGCGTTTCCTCGCCCACCTCAAGGCTGTTGCGGCCGGTGAGGCGCGCCCGTCCATGAAAAGTGTCGATGCCTCTTTCAGAGTACCGCTCTTGGTGCTTTTGGGGAACGGGATCGGTGAAACCCCGCTTGAAGGCCATGAGGTCGGCCCAAGCAATTCGGGCGTCGCCGGCGACACCCCTGCCTCGCATCCGCCATGTATGATCGACGGCGTTGGCCCCGCTGATCAGCATTTTTTTTGGATCGCAGCCCCGGAGCGCGCACGTGCCTCCAAAGGGACGAAAATCGACAACCGCGACGCTGCGACCAGCAGCGCGAACCCGCATGGCTCCGACCATGGCGGCGGTCCCGGTCCCGATCACCACAAGATCATAATGTTTGGTCATCGATGTATGCTCCGCGCTCGCTCTGTAGCGGCTACCTTGGGACGGACGAGGCGGTACAGTGCCTCGGTCACCACCGCGTTGACGGCGCCAAAGAGAAGGTGCCCGGCGACCCCTCTAGCCTGGGTGAGCAGGGGGTTGTCTCGATTGGGAGCACTGTAGCCGAACACAGGCGTCAGACCTTCGTCGATCATCAAGAGCATGGTCGCTCCAGCACTTCCTCTTCCCGTACTTTCGGCGGCTTGATCTGGTAGAGCGCCGTCTGCGCCCTCTCGGTTACCCTCGTGGCCACGAGACCGGCGATGACGCCGAGGGCTGTCTCCGCAGCCAGCGATTTTGATGGAGTTGCGCATTGTTCTGACTCCCGATGAGCACGCTCCGGCCGCCTCATCCGGCTGGCTTACGACACCGCGACTGTCCCTCGAACGGAACGCTCGGAAGGGGAACGAAGCTGGAGTTGCTTCAGGTTCCCTTCATAGCAGGAGACACCTCAGATTCATGCCAGGCGTGGCCGCGCCCGTCGCCATGCCGCGCGTCAGCTGCGACGACGCGGAAGCGGTGAATCCTGGGCACGTCTTTGGTGGCGGAGCGGATGCACCGGCATTGGCGGCACGATCCCTACGAGCGCCGCGATTGCGCTTCGTCGGAAGAGAGCCCAAACCAATGTGTGCAGACCGGCAGGTCGGATAGCGCAGGCGCCGTGGCGCACCAGCCTCTACCCCGCGTGGTTCTCAGGCGCCCTGTTCCTTCGATTCTTGAGGATCGGGTTCACAGTCTGCGGCGGGCCTGTGGTGCCTGTCGTTATGGCGCGTTGCGAACTGATGGGTAAGGCTCGCGGGATATCCAGTGACCGGTTGAACCGACTGCTAGCGTTTACGCAGGCGCTGGTGGGCCCCGAAGCGCATGAACTTTCGACTATGCGCCGACGAGCAGTAATCGGCGAATTCTCGCGTGATGCTCGAGTTCCGCGTCTAGGCGATCGGCGAGGCGGCGCTTAGCGACCTGCGGTCTGCGACGCGGCGGCGCCTCTACAAGGCGTTGTCGTCCAGACCGGCGCCCTGCCGGTGACAGCGGTTGAGCGGACCCGCTGTGCCGAAGCGCGACTGGACCGTGACTCACTTTGTCCGGCCTTCCCTTGGTAGATGTGTCTCTGCTTGCCGGCCGCCACCAACTGATCCGGTTTAAATCCCTGAAGCCGAGTTTGTGGATGAACCCGCCGTCGAGTGTTTTTGTCGGGGGCCGGCCGGCTTCAGTTTCATTTCGTGAGGGGCGGGGGCGCGTGCCGCGTAAGAGACAGTAGGGGCGTCCCTTCCTAGGAGTTTGAGTTGACCCGTTTCAAAATCGCATCGCTCGCCGCGACCGTCGCGGCGCTTTCCCTGGTCGCCGGTCAGGCGGATGCACACGCGCGTCTCGTGAGCGCCACGCCGGCCGCCGGCGCTGCGGTCGCGGCGCCGCGCACCATCAGCCTCACCTTCAGCGAGCGCGTGGCGCCGGCCTTCTCCGGTTTCGATCTCGTCAATGCGGCGGGCGCGACCATCCGTGTCCAGACACGGGTGTCCGAGGACGGCAAGACGATCTCGGGCGCTCCGGCGAGGCCGTTGGCGGCCGGGGCCTACGTGGTCAACTGGCGGGTGGCGTCTCCGGACGGGCACCGGATGACGGGGTCCACCAACTTCTCGGTCCGCTGATCAGATGGAGACAACGGTCGTCCTGCTGAGGCTGGGGCAGTACATCGGCGCCGTCCTGCTGTTTGGCGTCCCCCTGTTCTTCGCGTTCAGGATGCCCATGTCGGACGCGGCCGCCGAAAGGTGGCCGCGAACGACGCTGCTGGTCGCCGCCGTGGCGACCGTCCTGGCTGCTCTCGCCAACCTCGTGGTCCAAACCGCCGTGATGGCGGGATCGCTGACCGAGGCGCTGAAGCCGGAGTCGCTGTCCTACGTGGCATTCGGCACGGGCCTGGGCGTCGGCTTCCTGGTTCGCGCGGCGATGGCCCTTTTGGCCGCCGTTCTGCTGATCAGTCTGAAACCGGGACGCGGCGGCTGGATCGTGCTGACCGTCGTCGGCGTTGTGGTCAGCGCCAGCCTGGCCTGGACCGGTCACGGCGCGGCGACGGAAGGCGCGGGCCGCTGGCCGCATCTGATCGCCGATGTCGTTCACGCGCTCGCCGCCGGACTCTGGCTCGGCAGTCTGGTCGCGTTGTTCCTGATGCTGCGGACCCGCCACGGGCACGCGGCGGGCGCGCCGGTGACTCACGCCGCCCTGGAGGGGTTCGCCGGTCTGGGAACGCTCGCCGTCGTCCTGCTGACGATCACGGGTCTGGTGAACAGCGCCTATCTGATCGGGTTCAGCCGGCTCGGGAGCCTGTTGACGACGCCCTACGGCGTTCTTCTGATCCTGAAACTCGTCCTGTTCGCCGGCATGCTGGCCCTAGCGGCCTCGAACCGCTTTGTCCTGACCCCGCATCTCGGATCGGCGCTCGAAGACGATCACGCCCGTCCGCTCGCCTTGCGCCGCCTGCGGCGCAGCCTGGCGCTGGAGACCGTGCTGGCGGCCCTGCTGCTTCTGATCGTGGCGATCATGGGCACCCAGGCGCCCCCCGCCGCCATGATGTGAACCTCGCCGAGCTTTTGTGAAGGATCGGCCTACAGCGCGGGAACGGGAGACTTGGCCGCGGGGGAGGTCGATCGCGACCCCGACTGCGGACGATTGAACCAGGCCTGGGTCGGTCGGTCGAAGGCGTAGCGGAAGACGGCGGCGCCGCCGAAAGCCGCGGCCAGGCCGACCGCCCAGGCGGTCCATTGCACTGACGGACTCCAACTCCGCCAATCGACGGCGTCGAGCACGCCGAACCACACGATCCGGATCACTTCGTTGGTCAGGAAGATCGCGAACGCCATCAAAGCGAGGTGCTCGACCAGCCTGGACGGGCTCCGAATCGGCAAGGCCCCGGTGGCGAAGATGATGACGGTCAGGAGGCGGAGGGTCGCCAGATTATGGGGTCCCAGAGCCTGCAGACCCGCCACAGCGACCACGGCGGAACCGCCCAGACCGGCGGCCAGACGGGGCGGGCAATAGACCTGCCGGGCGAACAGAGCCACGGCGACGCCGAGGGCGAACAGCGGAAAGGCCCGCAGGAAGCCGAGGCGCAACGGCATCTCGTAGATCGGCAACCCGAAGGCGGCGTGGGCGGACAGGTTGGCGGCGAGCAGCCCGCCCACCCCAAGAGCGAGGATCAGCCATGGGGACAGGCCGCGCGCCGCGCGAGCGAGGAAGGGCAGGCTGACGTAACAGCCCAGGAGCGCCGAGAGCGTCCAGGTCGGCGCGTTCCATCCCTCTCCGCCCGGCACCCCATAGGCCTGCACCAGAAAGAACTGGGCGGGAAACCGGGACCAGTCGAACCATTCCGGGTGGCTGGGTGTTTGGCCCAGGATCGCCGCCGTCAGCACCAGCCCCGCCAGGGCGAGGCTGACGGTCATGTGGGCCGGAACCACCCTGAGAAATCGCTGACGGTAGAAGACGGAAAGCGGAATTCGCCGGTTCGCGAGCCGCTCGCCGTAGACGCGGGCGAGAACGTAGCCGGAGTCGATGATGAAGAAGTCGGTCAGCAGATAGCCGCGGTCGAAGACCGGATGGAAGAGCGGCAAGGGGATCGGAGCGGCCTCGCGGAAGTGATAGAGGACGATCATCGCCCCCACGACGAAACGCAGAAGGTCGAGCCAGCCGCCGCGCGCGATCGGCGGCGGGCGTCGGCGCTCCGGGGGTGCTGGATCTTCCGTCATCCAGCCATCATCCCCCCACAGGCGCCAAGGAAGGCTTGCCCGACACGGTGAACGAGGCCTTGCCGCCGGTGGTCGCGCGTAGGGGTTCGCGCGGGGCGGTGTGAGTGCATCAGGCCTCGAGTGGCGACCAGCGGAGGGCAAGACCCGGGAATCCGGCAAACCCTTCCGCTCCCTCGCCCGCTTGTCCTCAGCGGGTCGGTTTCGATCGAGGCGAGCGGCGTCGGGGCTTTCCGAGGAAGGCCCAGGCGCCGACCACCCCCAGGGCCGCCATGGCGACGCCGCTGAGCGCCGTCACCGCGCTATAGAGCCAGCCGCCGACCGAACTGGCGTGCAGGGGGTAGAAGGCGTTGTAGGCCCGGACGCCGGTCGGCAGGGCGTTGGCGTCGGAGGTCGCGACCGCCCGGCTGGTGGCCGGATCGATGGTCACGGTGGTGCGGCCGTTGGGATGCCACTCGCCGGGCTGCTTCAGACGGATCGTGGCGGGCTTGCCCGGTGCGGCGGGGCGGACAACCATGCGCGGGATCGCTTCGGGGAAGCGGGCCTGGGCCTCTGTCAGGGCGTGGGCCCAGTCGACGTCCCCGGTCCCGACCACCGGCGCCGGCGGCGTCGGGACAGCCCCCAGCAGGGCCTGGGTCGTGCCGTGAAAGACGATCGCCGCACCGGTGATGCTGAAGACGACCAGCGGGATGGCGAAGATCAGGCCGAGATTGCGATGGCTGCCGATCAGTTCGCGCCGGGCCCCCGAGCGGGGCCAGACCCGCCAGCCGGTGGCGCGCCAGGCGGGAATCCAGACGATCAGGCCGGTCAGGATCATCACCGCCAGGGTCAGGCCGGCGCCGCCGGCAACCAGCTTGCCGGTGTGACCGGCCAGCAGCTCGTGGTGAAGGTCGAAGATCCATGTCTCGGCTCGCGCCGGGCCCCACCAGCGGTCCACCACCTTGCCGTCGGGGTCGGCGTAGCCGAAACCGTCCTCGGCCAGGTAGAGCCGGTGAACGCCGACCGCCCCGCCCGGCAGGACCACCGAGGTGAGGCGGGGCTCGGCTGCCTCGAGCCGGTCCAGCGCCGCACCCAGACGGGCGGCATCGAGATCGATCTCGGCGCGCGCGGCGGGGACGGTGGCGCGGATCCAGTCGTCCTCGAACACCAGCAACGATCCCGTCAGGCCCAACACCACGGCCAGGATCGAGAGGGCGGTCCCGGCCCAGGCGTGGAGCGTGCGGATCGCGCCCATCACCGGCTCAGAAGCTCCGCGTCAGGGTCACGGTGGCCGTGCGCCCGCGACCGGCGAAAAAGCGCAGATTGTCGGTCGGCCCCTGTGTGTCCGAGAAATAGGAAATGTACTGCTCGTCCAGCAGGTTCTGCACCCCCAGCGACACCGTGCCGAAGCCCGCCTCATAGCGGCCACGGCGTCGAGCACCGTATAGCCCTCGAAGCCGTTGGCCGCGGGCTCGCCGTCGAAGTCGCGTGCGAGATAGGTCTGGGCCTGAAGGCGCAGGGCGATCGGGCCTGTCTCGTACTCGCCCCACAGCAGCAGGCGGTCGGGCGAGATGTTCGCTCCGTTCAGGTCGCGGTCCAGATCGCCGTCGCCGTCGCTGTCGCTCTGGCCGTCCAGCGCGGCGTAGCTGCCGCCAAGGGTCAGGGCGTCCGTGGCGCGCCATAGTCCCTTCAGCTCCAGTCCATCGATCCGCGTGGCCTGGCGCTGCACCTCGAAGATGCCCGAGGGCAGGCGGTTCAGCAGCGAGCCGCGTTCGGCCTCGGACCGGAACACGGCGGCGGACAGCTCGACGCGCGCGCCGCGGTATTCGACCCCGACCTCGGTGTTGTCCGACACCACCGGCTCGACGTTGAGGAAGGTGTCGACGTCCTGATTGGGGCGGTTGATGCCGCGCAGCACCCGACCGACGTCCGGCATGGTGAAGCCCTGGGCGAAGGAGCCGTAGACGAGGAGAGCCGGAGTCACCTCGAAGGCGGCGCCGATATTGAACAGCGTCTCCTCGAAGCCCGGCTCGCCGCCCGCCACCGTCTGAGGGCCGTAGGCGTATAGGGTCTGGAAGTCGTCGACCTTAAGCTTCGCCGATTCACGCCGCACGCCCGCCGACAGGCTGAGGCGGCCCGCCAGGACCGACTGGTTCAGCTGCAGGAAGGGCGACAGGCTCTCGTAGGCGGTCTCGGGCACCCAGTTGCGCCCGGTCAGGATCAGTTCCTGATAGGTCCGGTCGCGCAGGCCGTCGAGGCCGACCAGGGCCTTGAGGCCCGCCAGACCGGGAACCTGGCCCTGCCAGTCGATCTTGAAGCCCAGCTTTTCCGAGTTGTTGGCCGACTGGTCGAACAGGGTCCCGACCGGGGCGATGCGGGGGTCCTGGAAGTCCGGGAAGCTGCCGCCGCCGAATACGCCCTGGTAATCGTGGGCGAAGACCTGGGCCCGCAGGACGCCGCCGAACAGGTCGCGATCGGTGTAAGTCAGGGCCGCAGAGGTCACCGCGTTCGAGGGCTGCTCGCCCGGCGCCGCGCCGCGCACGGCGGTGGTCGGGACGCCCGTCGCCCGGTCGCCCGCCACGGTCACATAGTCGCCGTCGCCTTCCAGATCGAAGCGGTTGACCCAGCCCTCCAGCCGGCGATCGCCGCCCAGGTCCCAGCCACCGCGCGCAAGCAGCGAGACGGCTTGCGAGTCCTGGACCTCGCCCTGGGCGCCGTCGAAGCCGACGCGGCTGCCGTCAGCGTCATAGTAGGCGCCGCGGGTCTCGAAGGCCGCGCCCACGGTCAGGTCAAAGGCGCCGAAGTCACGGCCGCCGATGGCGGCGATCTTGGCGCCGACGCCGTCGCCCTGCAGCTCGTCGTCGGTGGTGACCTGGGCCATCATCCGCCCGGTCAGGCCCTCCGCCTCGGACGGCTTGCGGGCGGTGACGTAGTTGACCACCCCGCCGGTGGCCCCGATGCCCTGGATGGCGTTGGAGCCGAAGATGACCTCGACCCGGTCGATGAAGAAGGGATCGATGGTGTAGCCGTCGCGGCTGTCGTCGCGCAGCGGCGTCGACTGCGGCACGCCGTCGACGAGATAGAGCGGCGAGCGTCCGCGCAGGGTCTCGCCGAAGCCCGACAGCTTCTGCCGCGTCGGCGAGAAGGAGGGCACCAGGGCCGCCACCGTATCGACGGCCGAGGCGGCCAGCGCCGTCTGCTGGACGATGGCCTCGGCGTCGATGAGCTCGACCGTGGCGGCGATCGCGGAGCGCGGGGTCTCGATCCGGGAGGCGGTGACCACCACCTCGTCCAAAAGCGTCGCGTCCGGGGTGGGCCCCTCCTGGGCCGCCGCGGGAAGCGCGGCCAGCAGCAGCGGCAGGAGGGCGACGGTGGCGAGGAGACGAGGGGACATGGAGCTCTTCAGGGGAACGACAGGGAGGGCGTCTGACCACAGGCCTTGTTGCGAGTCAATCGCACTCGCATCTAGCCAGCCTGGTGTTGGCTTCTTCGTGGCTATCGCAGGGGCCGAGCAGCGCTTGACCTGCGGGGCGGCGAGAGGAAAAGAGGTTCATGGCCAAATACGCGCCCCTCGCAACCTATCTGCGGCGTCAAAGGCGGACCGAAGTGGTGCTAACGTTCCGCGATATCGAACGCATCATCAGCGGCCTTCTTCCGAAGGCTGCGGCGACGGAGGGCTGGTGGAAACCTGAGCGCGGCGCGCCCGCGACGCCACAGCATCTCGCCCTGGCGGACGCCGGCTTCGTGGCCGAGCCGCATCTCCGAACGGAGACGGTGCGGTTTATCCGCGACGGAGGTCCGCGCGACCGGTCGATCGGAGGTCGGGATCGGCCGGTTCTCGACGACGGCGGTGTCATCGCCAACGAGCGGACGGCCGTCGCGAAGGGCGAAGAGACCGGTCGGCTCAGCGGTCGTCAGGCTCACGGAGCGCCGGCGGGCTGAGCGCGGCCGGGGCGAGCTCGTCGCGACGCCTGTCGAACCGGCGCCTTATCCAGGTTCGGCCGGGCTTTTCGACGAGCAGATGCAGCGCCGCCGCGATCAGGGCCGTGGCGATGAACAATCCGATCAGTTCGACCGGCGTGATGCGGAAGGTGCTGTCGACGCCGCGCAGTTCGGCCACGACGCCCTTCCAGGCCACGATCACCGGCATGTGCACCAGATACAGGGCGAAGGACGCTTCTCCGGCGAAGACAAGGCCCGGGGAGGCGAGGGGTCCCTCGCAATCCGCCCGCGCGAGCAGGGACCAGGTCAGAATCACGGGGGCGGCGAGGGCGACGATGATGCGGTCGTCCAGCGACAGCTGCATCGCGCCCAGCAGCAGGACGGTCGTGAACAGGGCGGCCGTGGCGGCCACGGGCCGGCTCCAGCGCCACCGATGACCCAGCCCGTACAGCGCCATGCCGATCAGGAATTCGGGGGCGATCCGGAGAATGCCGAGGGAGTCCTCAGCTCGCGGAAGGACCTTGCCGAACGCCTGGACGTAGAAGGCGTCGAGGGCGACGAACGCCGCGGCCCCGATCCCCAGCAGCACCCACGGCCGCGCTCGCAGACGGAGGGCCAGCCAGGCGTAGGCGGGGAACAGCAGATAGGCGAACCATTCCGCCGACAGGGACCAGCTAGGGCCGCTCCAGTTCAACTCCGCATCGGTCGGAAACCAGGCCTGGATGAGAAACAGCGTCTGGAAGAAGGCCAGCGGCCCGTAGCCCTCGGCGTCGAAGCGGACGCCGGCGGCGGTCGCGCCCAGCACCATGATCAAGGCGCCCGTCAGAACCGCGACGTGCAGGGGATAAAGCCGCGCGAGCCGGGCGACGATGAAACGCCGGTAACTGAAACCGCCGCTCGCGAAGGCCGGACCGTAGACGTGCGCCAGAATGAAGCCCGACAGCATGAAGAAGGCGTCCACCGCCAGCCGGCTTCGCTCGATGATCGGGCTGAAGCCCAGGGCCGGATCCCATTGGAGTTGATAATGGAACAGCACCACCCCCAAGGCGAGGAAGGCGCGCAGACTGGTCAGGGCCCTGAGATCGGCGGGATAGCCGTCTCGGGTCGGCGGTACGGATGTCATTCGCGATGGCCCCCCAAGGGCGGCGGATCAGCACCGCCGCCATATTGAGATACGCATCGGGCGGGAACATCCCTCATGCGCGACGCCAGACGGGGCCGGCCGATCATACGGGACGTCCAAGTCTGGCTCGGGGCTCGGAATGCCCTCGGCCGGTTTGCCAGCCTGGACCGCTGCGGCTCTGGGTGAGGCCGCCCCCAAGACATGTCATGTCCCTCAGCCGGACGAGAGGATGTCCACGCCGACCGCCGGGCCTGGCGACCGAACGCCGGGAGTCGGTCCCCGGCTAGCGGGAAGCGCGGCCGAGAAGTTCGATCAGTTCGGTCGCCTTGGCCTTGCGGTCGGCGAGATCGTCACCCGCGATCGCGCCCATGACGCAGTGATCCATGTGGTCCTTCAAGACCTCGCTCTCAACGCGCGACAGCGCCGCCCGAACGGCCTGGAGCTGGGTTAGGACGTCGATGCAGTAGCGGTCCTCCTCGACCATTCTGGAAAGGCCACGCACCTGCCCCTCTAAGCGGCTCAGGCGGTTCAACACCTTCGGCTTGATCTCGGTCTGCATCCTGTTCCTCGTTCCGACCGTTCGATCCTACCTCACCGTCACACCTTGCGCGATACCCCTGTGGGGTATATTTGGCTGTGAGGTCGTCCGAGGAGCCGTCATGGCTACGTCATCCCATTCCCATCCCGCCGGTCACGGCTGCTGTTCGAACAAGACGCCTCAAGCCGGCGCCCAGGCGGTCGATCCGGTCTGCGGCATGACCGTCGATCCGGCGACCACGGCGCATCGGGCCACCCACGAGGGCCAGGCGTATGTCTTCTGTTCGGCGGGCTGCCGGACCAAATTCGTGGACGATCCGGCTCGCTATCTCGGCGAGCGGCCCGAACCGGCTTCCGTCACGCCCGGTGTGATCTACACCTGCCCGATGCATCCCGAGGTGCGCCAGGAGGGACCTGGCTCCTGTCCGATCTGCGGCATGGCGCTGGAGCCGGAGACCGTCACCGCCGAGGCTCCGGTCAATCACGAACTGATCGACTTCACCCGTCGCCTGTGGATCGGCGCGGTTCTGACGCTGCCGGTCTTCGCGCTTGAAATGGGCGGCCATCTGACCGGGCTGGCGATGCGGATTCCGGGCCAGACCTCCAACTGGATCCAGTTCGCCCTGGCGACGCCGGTCGTGCTGTGGTCCGGCTGGCCGTTCTTCCAGAGGGGCTGGGCGTCCATCCGCAATCGCAGCCTCAACATGTTCACCCTGATCGCCATCGGCGTCGGTGCGGCCTGGATCTACAGCGTGGTCGCGGTTCTGGCGCCGCATCTGTTCCCGGCGGCGGTCCGGCGGATGGACGGCAGCGCGCCGGTCTATTTCGAGGCGGCGGCCATCATCACCGTCCTGGTGCTGGTCGGCCAGATCCTGGAGCTTCGGGCGCGCGAACAGACGTCGGGGGCCATCAGGGCCCTGCTGGACCTCGCCCCGAAGACCGCGCGGCGCGTCCGCGACGACGGCGGCGACGAGGACGTCACCCTCGATCTGGTCGCTGTGGGAGACCGGCTGCGCGTCCGTCCCGGCGAGAAGGTGGCGGTCGACGGAGAGATCCTGGACGGCCGGGTCACCCTCGACGAGTCCCTCGTCACGGGTGAATCCATGCCGGTGACCAAGGACGTCGGCGACAAGGTCGTCGCCGGGTCGCTCAACAAGACCGGCTCGTTCGTCATGCGAGCCGACAAGGTGGGCGCCGACACCCTCCTGGCGCAGATCGTCCAGATGGTGGCGCAGGCCCAACGCAGCCGCGCGCCGATCCAGCGGCTGGCCGACAAGGTGTCGGGCTGGTTCGTTCCGGCCGTGATCGGGATCGCCGTTCTCGCCGCGATCGTCTGGGGCCTGGCCGGCCCCGAACCGCGGCTGTCCTACGCCCTCGTCGCCGCGGTCTCCGTGCTGATCATCGCCTGTCCGTGCGCCCTGGGCTTGGCCACGCCGATCTCCATCATGGTCGGGGTGGGGCGCGGCGCTCACGCCGGGGTGCTCATCAAGAACGCCGAGGCGCTGGAGCGCTTCGAGAAGGTGGACACCCTGGTGCTCGACAAAACCGGCACCCTGACGGAGGGGCGCCCCTCGGTGACGGCCGTCCGGCCAGCCGACGGGTTCGACGAGGCCGAGCTTCTGAGACTTTCCGCCAGTCTTGAGCGGAGCAGCGAGCATCCGCTGGCGGACGCCGTCGTTCGGGCGGCGAGCGACCAGAATCTGGTTCTGTCCGAGGCGTCGGACTTCGACAGCCCCGTCGGGCGCGGCGTCACCGGGGTCGTCGACGGCCGCCGCGTGGCGCTCGGCAACAGCCGCTATCTGGCCGAGATCGGCGTCGACGTCGGGCCTCTGGAAGCCGGGGCCGATACGCTTCGCCAAGACGGCGCGACCGCCATCTTCGTCGCCGTGGACGGGGCTGCGGCCGGCGTGCTGGGCATCGCCGATCCGGTCAAGGCGACGACCGCCGAGGCCATCCGCGATCTGAAGGCGTCGGGGCTGCGTCTGGTGATGATGACCGGCGACAACCGCACAACGGCCGAGGCGGTGGCGCGCCGGCTCGGCATAGACGACGTTCAGGCCGAGGTTCTGCCCCAGGACAAGGCGGCGGTCGTCGAGCGGCTGAGAGCGGAGGGTCGGATCGTCGCCATGGCCGGAGACGGTGTGAACGACGCCCCGGCCCTGGCCGCCGCCGACGTGGGGGTGGCCATGGGCGCCGGCTCGGACGTCGCGATCGAGAGCGCCGGGGTCACCCTTCTCGGCGGCGATCTCCAGGGCCTCGTCCGGGCGCGCAAACTGTCCCGTGCGGTGATGAGCAACATCCGCCAGAACCTGGTCTTCGCCTTCGGTTACAACACCCTCGGCATTCCGATCGCGGCGGGACTGCTCTACCCGGTCTCCGGCCTCCTATTGTCGCCGGCCCTGGCGGCGTTGGCGATGGCCCTGTCCTCCGTCAGTGTGATCGCCAACGCGCTGCGGCTCCGGGCCGTCCGACTCTGATGGACGTCCCATGGCCAGAAGGCCGTCGCAGACGAGAGCCGCGGCGGGCGCCAATACGCATTCCGGCGACCGATCCCTCGCCTGATCCAACGGCGTTCGGGAATATTTAATCACGGCGGAACCGTGGCTCCGGGGCCGGATTACGCTGGACGATGTCCGGCGTGGGCAGTCGGGGCAAGGGACCAAACTCGCACCCGCCGCAACGTTGTCGGACGCATCGATCGTCTGGCCGTCCGGCGATCCGCCGGCGACCCCCTCAAGCGGAGACTCCCTATGCTCACCCCGACTTTCACCCGCACGTCTCTCTTGGTCGCCGGCTGTTCCGCTCTCGTTCTGGCGGCCTGCAGCCCGGCGGCGGAACCGCCGCCGAACACGGAGGCCGAAGCCTCGGCTCAGACGCAGGAGCCGATGGCCATGGCGCAGCCTCCGTTCTCCGCCGCCGAGGCCAAGATGCACGAGGCCATGATGTCCGCCATGGGCGCGGATGCGGGCGAGACATGGGCCCGCAAGATGATCTCTCACCACCAGGGCGCGCTGGACATGTCCGAGATCGTGCTGAGGGACACACAGGACGCGGATATCCGTCGCATGGCCCAGAAGACCATCGAGATGCAGACCGGCGATATCGCCGAGCTGCGGCGCTGGCTTGAAACGAACGTGGGCGCCGCCGCCGGCGCGGCGGCTCCGGGCGGAAGCGCGGAAAATCCATACGCGACGGCCGAGGCCAAGATGAAGGACGCCATGATGGCCGCGACCGGGGCCGACACGGACCAGACCTGGGCTCGCAAGATGATTGCGCATCACCAGGGCGCCCTCGACATGGCCCAGGTGGTGTTGCGCGAAAGTCAGGACGCCGACATCCGGCGCATGTCGCAGAAAACGATCGAGATGCAGACCGCCGACATCGCCGAGTTGCGCGCCTGGCTGGACTCCCATCCGGCCGGCGCCGCCTGATTGGCGATCGGAATGTGATTGAAGAGCGTTGTCGCGAAAGGAGCGATCGATGGAAAAGATGAAGACGATGGATTCGATGAAGGGGAGCTACCGTTCGTTCGGCTTCGAACTCGTTCTGGATTTCATCATCATGTACCTGGTGATGTACACGATGATCGCGTCCCTCAATCACTTCTACTTCAACCTCAACAACGTCTACATGACGCTGATGATGGTTTCGCCGATGGCGATCCTCATGCTGATCTTCATGCGATCGATGTATCCGTCGAAACGGACCAACCTGCTGATCGGCGGAGCCGCGGCCCTGGTGTTCGCGGTGAGCTTCTACGGCATGCGGACCCAGGCGGCGGTGGGCGACACCGAGTTCCTGCGCTCGATGATTCCCCACCATTCCGGCGCGATCCTGATGTGTCAGCAGGCGTCGCTGGAGGATCCGGAAGTGCTCGGTCTGTGCGAGGAGATCGTCAGCTCCCAGGAGAGGGAGATCGCCCAGATGAAAGCCATCCTGGCGCGGCGCTGATCCAGCGCCAGGCGACGGGAGTTTCCGGCCCGGTCGGCTCTGCGGCAGCGTGTCGCGAGGGCCGACCGGGTCGCCTGCGTAAAACCCTATAGATCGTCGCCTCGCCGAGGCGCGGTTCTGACTTTCAGGAGTATCTTATGAAGCTAGATCGTCGACTGCTGCTGCGCGGCGCCGTCGCGGGCGGCGGTCTCGCCGCCTTGCAGGGCCTGATGCCCGCCTGGGCGCAGACGGGCTCGCCGGGGCTGCGGTCGGACCTGCCTACCCTGACTGGGCCGAATATCGATCTGACCATCGGTCAGACACCCTTCACCGTGAACGGGCGCACCGCGACCGCCACGACCATCAACGGCGTGCTGCCGGCGCCGGTGTTGCGGCTGCGTGAAGGCCAGAACGCCCGTCTGGCGGTGACGAACACCCTGGACGAAGACACCTCGATCCACTGGCATGGGATTCTCCTGCCCTTCCAGATGGACGGGGTGCCCGGGATCAGCTTCCCAGGCATTAAGCCGCGCGAGACCTTCGTCTATGAGTTTCCGATCAGGCAGTCCGGCACCTTCTGGTACCACAGCCACTCCGGCCTGCAGGAGGCGCTCGGCCATTACGGGCCGATCGTCATCGATCCGGCCGGTGCCGATCCGGTCGCCTACGACCGCGAGCATGTGCTGGTCCTGTCGGACTGGAGTTTCATGCATCCGCACGAAATCCTCGACAAGCTGAAGAAGAGCCCCGGCTACTTCAACCGGCAGCGCACGACCCTGGCGGGCCTCTTCTCCGGCGAGGACCGCATGAGCCTGGAGGAACGGCGCATGTGGGGCCAGATGCGGATGGACCCGCGCGACATCCTCGACGTGAATGGGACGACCTACACCTATCTGATCAATGGACACGGCCCGCAGGAGAACTGGACCGGCCTGTTCCGACCCGGCGAACGGGTGCGGCTGCGCATCATCAACGCCTCGGCCATGTCGATCTTCAACGTCCGCATCCCCGGCCTGCCGATGACGGTGGTCCAGGCCGACGGCGAGAACGTGCGTCCGGTCGAGACCGACGAGTTCCAGATCTCCGTCGCCGAGACCTATGACGTCATCGTCCGACCGACCGAAGACCGGGCCTACACCATCGTATCCGAGGCCATCGACCGTTCCGGCATGGGGCGGGCGACCCTTGCTCCGCGCCTGGGGATGACCGCCGAGGTTCCGCCGCTCCGCGAGGTTCCAAACCTGACCATGAAGGACATGGGCATGGGGGACATGGGCGGGATGGGCGGCATGGACCACGGCTCGATGGGAGGCCAGCCGGGCGGCGCCATGGCGGGGATGGATCATGGCGCCATGACCGGCGCCTCCGGCGGCGCCATGGCCGGGATGGATCACGGCGCCATGGCGACCCAGTCCACGGGTGCGATGACCGGGATGGACCACGGCTCCATGGCCGGCATGAGCATGCGCGATCCCGCCAACGCGCCGCCGGACATGGCGGTGGGGGTCGGCGTGGACGCCATCGCCATGGCGCCGGCCAACCGCATGGGCGAGCGCCCGACGGGACTGGCCGACGTACCCCACCGCGTGCTGGTCTACACCGACCTGGTCTCGCTGACGCCCAACAAGGACCAGCGTCCCCCATCGCGGACCATGGAGATCCACCTGACCGGCAACATGGAGCGGTTCATGTGGGGCTTCGACGGAAGAAAGTTCAGCGAACTGGTCGAGCCGATCCGCTTTGAGCGGAACGAGCGGGTGAGGGTGACCCTGGTCAACGACACCATGATGGCCCACCCCATCCACCTGCACGGCCACTTCTTCGAACTGGTGACCGGCGGACCGGCGGGCCACCAACCGCTGAAGCATACGGTCAACGTTCTCCCCGGCGGCAAGGTCACCTTTGACCTGACCGCCGACAATCCCGGGGACTGGGCCTTCCACTGTCACATGCTGATGCACATGCACGCGGGCATGTTCAACGTCGTCACCGTCCGCCCGATGGCAGGAGCTTCGTCATGATCCGTCGGTCTGTGGGTCTCGTCCCTCTGCTCCTCGCGGCCTCGGCCGGCCCGGTGTTCGCCCAGAGCCACGCCGGGCACGGCGCGGCGGCTAACGCCGTCCAGCCCGCCGTCCAGCTGCCCGCCGGTTGCGTCCGGCGCGGCGCGCCGACGGCGGATCCCTCCCGCGTCGGAACGCTCGGGGCGCCGGCCTGCCCAACCGGCGCCGTGCCCGAGCGCGCGCCGGCGTCGGCGGACCCCCACGCCGGGCACGACATGTCGACGATGGGCCAGACCGCGCCCGCGCCGACCATGCCGGCGGGACATGACATGTCGACCATGCAGAGCGGCCAACAGCCGGCCGGCGCCGGTCAGCCGAATCCTCACGCCGGGCACGACATGTCGACGATGCGGCAGACCGCGCCCGCGCCGGCCATGCCGGCGGGACATGACATGTCGACCATGCAGAGCGGCCAACAGCCGGCCGGCGCCGGTCAGCCGAATCCCCACGCCGGGCACGACATGTCGACGATGCGGCAGACCGCGCCCGCGCCGACCATGCCGGCGGGACATGACATGTTGACCATGCAGGCCGGCCAACAGCCGGCCGCCGCCGGTCAGCCGGATCCCCACGCCGGGCACGACATGTCAACGATGCGGCAGACCGCGCCCGCGTCGGCCATGCCGGCGGGACATGACATGTCGACCATGGGGCAGATGCCCCCGGGTCATGACATGTCGGCCATGGCGATGCCGCCCGACGTGCCGACCAGCGCGGACAACCCGGGACGCCCTCCGGAAATGCCCGTTCCGCCCGGGGCGACCAGCGGCCCCGCTCACGCCGCCGATACCCTGTTCGATCCCGCGGAGATGGCGGCGGCCCGCGAACAGCTTCGCGTCGAGAATGGCGACGTGCGGACCACCGCGGTGATCATCGACCAGCTCGAAGCGAGTTTCGGAGACGGCGAAGAAGGCTACGCGCTGGACGCGCAGGGCTGGACCGGCGGCGACATCAACCGCTTCTGGTGGAAGTCGGAAGTCGAGGGCGACTTCGACGGCGAGGTCGAGGAAGCCGAGATCCAGGCCCTTTACAGCCGGGCGTTCCGGCCCTTCTTCGACTTCCAGACGGGTCTGCGACAGACCTACCGTCCGGAGGGCGATCGAACCGATCTGGTCGTGGGCGTTCAGGGCCTCGCGCCTTACTGGTTCGAGGTCGATGCGGCGGCCTTCCTCTCCAACAAGGGTGAACTCACGGCGAGGGCGGAGGCCGAATACGATCAGCGGATCACCAACCGCTGGATCGTGCAGCCTCGCGCTGAAGTCGTGCTGTCGGCCGAGGACATCCCCGAGCTCCGGATTGGATCCGGCCTGACGTCGCTCCAGATCGGGGCTCGGCTGCGGTACGAATTCCACAAGGAGTTCGCCCCCTATGTCGGCCTGGAATGGACCAAGAGCTTCGGGAATACGGCGGACTTCCTCGAAGCCGATGGGCGAAGCTCGGAAGACACGCGCCTCGTCGTCGGCATCCGGACGTGGTTCTAGCGAAGGTCGGCGGCGGCGGGCCTCGTCTGATCCTTGGCCCCGATAGGCGGTCGCGGATCGTCGCCGAGGCGCGGCGTCCCCGGTCTCGGCGGCTGGAAAGGACGGGGAGGTCTCGGTGAGGCCGCGGCCCCTCTCGGCCGTGGTCATCGACCTCGACGACACCCTGCTCTCGGCCTACCGCCGGCCGGATCTGGCCTGGCGGAGCGTCTGCTTGATGATGCAAGCCGAGCTGGGCGGCCTCGCCCCGGATATCGCGGCGCAGGCGCTCACGCGGGCCGGGCAGGCGTTCTGGCGCGACCCGCGGTGTCATGAGTTGGGTCGCGCCGACCCACGACACGCGCGGCGCCTCATCGCGACAGCGGCCTTCGAGACCCTGCTTCGGGAAGGCCATCCCGCACCGGCTTGCGAAACGGTCTCGAGCCTCGCCGACGCCTTCAGCCGGCGGCGGGACGAAGAGATGCGGCTCGAGGCGGGGGCTGAGGCCCTGCTGCTCGACTTGCGCGACGCGGGCTATCGCCTCGCGCTTCTCACCAACGGCGCCGGACCGTTGCAGCGCGCCAAGATCGAACGGTTCGGTCTCGAACCGTATTTCGATCACATTCAGATCGAGGGCGAAGTCGGCGTGGGAAAGCCCTTTCCCGACGCGTTCAGGCGTGCGTTCGCCGCCCTGGCCGTCGAGGCCCCCGAGGTCTGCGTGATCGGCGACAGCCTCGAATGGGACATCCGTCCGGCCAAGGCTCTGGGCTGTCGGACCGTGCTGTATGATCCGGAACGGGCCCTTGAGGCCGAACTCCGTCGCAGCGACGCCGACGTGGTGGTCAGGACCTTGACGGGCCTGGCGCGTTGTCTGCCTGCGCTTCACACTCAGCGTGAATGAAGGGTTCGGCGTGCGGGATACCGCCGCGTCGCTTTTAAGCCGCCCGCGATCGAGGTGCGCCAGATCGACGATCCGATCGCGCAAGAAAAACGCCGCGCGGCTCGCCGCGCGGCGTTCCCCACTTCGGTTTCGGCCCCTCAGGAGGCGGGAGGCCGCCTCCTCAGTGAACCATGAAACGGACGACGCCGTTCATCTGATGGCCGTCGGCGCCCTTCGCGGTCCAGGCGGCGGCGTAGGTGCCGGGCGCGAGGGCCGGAAGCGGGGCGCTGACCGTGACCGCGGGTGCAGCCTCCGCTGACAGGGCCACATCGACCGCCTGGTTCGACGGTCCGCCGGTCAGGCGAAGGGACGTCAGGACCATGGCGTGCGGGAAAGTCGCCGAGAAGGTGGTCGGGGCGGAGGACAGCATGGCGTTGTCCGCCGGAGTGGTCGCCACGCCATTGGCCGGCGCCTGCATGGCGGCGTGGTCCTGCGCCGACATGCCGGCATGCGACTGGCTCTGGGCCTGGGCGGCCGACAGAGGAGCGAAGGCCGCGAGGGCGGCGAGAGTGGCGCGTATTGAACGGTTCATCGAAAACTCCTGGACTTCAAGCGAACTACTGTTTGGGCGGCATGGTCATGCCGTCCATCTTCGACATGTCATGGCCGGCCATCGGATCGGCAGGCGGCGGTGTCGGCTCTGGCGCGGGCGCGGGCCGGGGGGCCGGGCGGGGCGCCGATGCCTTGGGAGGCGCGGCCGGGGTTGATGCGGCAGGGGCGGGCGTGGCGGCCTGCGGCGGCGTCGACTCGGGGGTTGCGGCCGGCACGGCTTCCATCGGAGCCATCGCTGAAGCGTCCGGCGTCGGCTCGGCGTCCACCGGTTGAGGCTCGGCGGCGGGCTGGCAGGCGCCCAGGGTGACCGCCGCGGCCGCGGCGAGGATCGGCAATCTCATGTGGCAAGCTCCTGATAAGAGGGCGACGGTCAGGTATTTCCATCGACGCCTTCATACTGGTTTACGCGGGCGAGCGCCGCAGCCCTCGCCGTCCGGCCTTCATCCGCGTCATTTCGGAGCCGGCGGGACGTCGCCCGCGCCGCCCAGGACATCGAACAGCTTGCGACGGGCGCGCGCGACGCGCGTCTCCACCGTCTTGACGGTCACGCCGAGAATTTCGGCCGCTTCCGCCTGGCTGCGCCCCTCGATCGCGGTGAGCAGCAGCGGGGCCTTGAGATGCGGCGGCAAAAGGCTGATCGCCTCGTTCAGACGGGCGAGTCGGTCGCCGGCCTCCATCCGTTCATCCGCCGGCTCGTCGCCGTTCGCCACGGCCAAGGCTTCCGGCGATGCCAGATCGACGTCGCCCCGGATCAGGCGTCGGACGAACCGGCGGCGGCTCCAGTCCCGGCATTTGTTGAGCGCTATGGTCCGGATCCAAGCTTCGAAGGGCCGGGTCGGGTCATAGCGGCGGATGTTGATCCACGCCGCCGCATAGGTCTCCTGCAACAGATCCCACGCATCCTGTTCGTCGCCGACATAGCGCCGGACGAAGCGGAACAGGGCCGTCTTGGTCTGCTGCATCAGCGCGCCGAAGGCCGCCCGATCGCCGCCGGCGGCGCGCGCTGACAGGTTCGCTGGACTCTCCACCCGGAACGCTAGCCTTCGTCGGGCGCGAGAGCCGCCACGATGCGGTCGTCGAAGACCTCGGCCTGGGCAGGGGTCAGCACCGACCGCATCTCGAAGACGTGGGCTATCGTCTCCTTCTGAAGGGCGCCCATGGCGACGTGGAAATGGTCAACCGCGGCCTGAACCGGGGGACCGTCGCCGTCGCTCTGTTCGATCGCGCGCGCCAGCTCGAGGTTGGCCGCGCGGACATCGGCTTCGAGCGCGGGCCGACGCGCTGCGAACCGGGCCTCGACCGCCTCGATGCGCGTCAACTGGTCAGGCGACAGCTTGAGATCGTGGTGCACGATGTCGTGCAGGGACGGCGGCTCGCGCCGGCTCAGCACCCAGCTGGCGCTGATCCAGGTGCCCGCGCCGCTGGCGACGGCCGCCAGCACGGCCGTCAGGACGATCGCGCGCCAGCCGCGCATCACCGCCCGGTTTCCAGTCTCACCAGAGGCGACAGGCCCGCATCGACCGTGAAGATGGCCATCTCTCCCGGCGGGCTCGGCGCGGCGGCCGCGCCGACGCCGCCCGCCGTCAGACCGGTGGCGAGGGCCACGGCGACCGCGCCGAGACGGACCTGCGTGGCCAGTCTTTCGCCGCGAAGCGTCTCGACCCGGCTCCAGACCAGCGGTTCGAGCCCGTCGAGCGACCGGCCGATGGGCGTCATCGCGGACTCGGCCAGAATGTCATCCAGTTTAAGCGACATCGAACACTCTCCTTGCGCCCCTACATCCTACTACGGCCAAGACCGTGACATCCCTCGGGCGAGGGGGCGGACCTCGCGCTGCGTAGATAGCAGAAGGGACAGGAGTGGAGAGGGTTTATGACATCACGCGGATTTTTCCCGGCATTGGGACTCGCGCTCGCCTTGTCGGTGAGCGCGCCCGCGATCGCGCACGAGGATCATGACGCCCCGGCGGTTCGCGGCCAGAGCGCCGCATCGACCGCCGAGGGGCCGCAATCGGACATGACGGCCATGCCCGGCATGGCGGCCGACATGGACCACGGGGCCATGATGGCGGACGAGGGTCCGAAACCCATGCCGCAGCGCCTGTACCGCTGGCTCGGCGCCATGCACCCGGCCGCGGTGCATTTTCCGATCGCCCTGTTCCTCGTCGCCGCCCTCCTCGAGATCGCCGCCCTGACCCTCCGGCGTCCGGTCCTGACCCAGGGCGCGCGCGTCATCATCGCCTTGGCGGCCATCTCCGCGGTCGGCGCAGTGGCATTGGGCTGGTTCGCCATGGGGATGCCGGGACGGGACGACGCGACCCACGCCTCTCACAGATGGCTCGGCACTTCGATCGCCGCGCTGGGCCTCCTCAGCTGGTGGGCGAAGGAGCACTGGGTCCGCCGGCCGGGGCCCGGGCGCGAGAGAGTCTACATCGGCCTGTTGACGCTCACCGCCGTCGCCGTCGTGATCAACGGCCTCTTGGGCGGCATGCTGACCCACGGCGTGAGACATCTGATGTTCTGAAGGCCGCGCCGTCGTTCAACCTTCTCGTTTTTTCACCCACGCCCGTCCGACACACCTTTCGCGGCCGGCAAACAGGAGCCTCGCCCACGATGTTTCGTTCAACCTTCGCCGGACTGGCGGTCGCCGCTCTCCTCGCCACCGCCTCGCAGGCCCAGACCGCGGACGAACAACAGGTCCGCGCCGTGGTCACCGCCTACAAGACCGCCATCGAGCGGATGGATGTGTCGCAGACGCCGGCCCTGTTCTGGTCCGACTCCGAAATCTTCGAGAACGGCGGCGTGGAGGGATCGTTCGCCTACTATCTGGAGCACCATCTGGGTCCTGAGTTCGCCGATCTCGCTGGGTTCGACTTCCGCGACCACGACATGAAGATCGAGGTCGATGGCGATACGGCCTTCGTAAGCGAGACCTACACCTACCACATCACCTTCAAGGACGGCGCGCGAGCTCCCATAGAACGCCGCGGCGCCGCGACCAGCGTCCTGCGCAAGCGAGGTGACGAGTGGAGGTTCGACATCTATCATTCCTCGGCGCGGCCTTTCCGTCCGGCGGCCTGAGCGCGACCGCGACGGTCAGCGCCGTTTGCACATCGTTTTCTTGAGGTCTCATGGGGTCCCAGTCCATTCCACTCTCACGCCGCAGTCTCATCGCCATGGGAACGGGCGCCCTGGCGGTCGCGGCCTGCGCCCCGGTCGGTCGCGCGTCGAACGAGCTCGCCGTCTACAAGACGCCGACCTGCGCCTGTTGCACGGCCTGGGTGGATCACATGCGCGCCGCGGGCTTCGAGGCGCGGATCAGCGAGCTTCCCAGTCTCCGCTCGATCCGCAGCACCCAAGGCGTGCCCGAAGCCCTCGCGTCCTGTCACACCGCCCTGATCGGGGGCTATGTTCTGGAGGGCCATGTGCCGGCCGAGGACGTGAGACGGCTTCTGGCCGAGCGTCCCAAGGCCGTGGGCCTGGCGGTTCCGGCGATGCCCCTGGGGTCGCCGGGCATGGAGACGCCGGACGGCCAGCGCGAGCCCTATGAGACCCTGCTGATCCTCGAGGGCGGCGGCACACGCGTCTTCGCGCGTCACAGCTAGTCGGGTTCGTTCCATGAAGGTTCTCAGGCTG
Organism: Brevundimonas sp. EYE_349; assembly: GCF_023147505.1. Taxonomy (GTDB): domain Bacteria; phylum Pseudomonadota; class Alphaproteobacteria; order Caulobacterales; family Caulobacteraceae; genus Brevundimonas. Next base: position 230,274 of record NZ_JAHXPB010000006.1, read on the forward strand.
TCGACCCAGCTTCACAAATGGGTCGCCCTCGTGGTGGGGCTGCAGGTTCTGTTCTGGGTCGGCGGCGGTCTGGTCATGACCGTCATTCCGATCGAGACGGTGCGTAGCGAACATCGCGCGGCCGAACTCAAGCCGGCTCTGCTTGAGGTTGGAGCTCTTCCGACCCTCGCCGTCGTGGCCCGTCGCGCGGGCGTGGCCCCTGTCGAGGCGGAGCTGCGCACGACGCCGCGCGGACCCGCCTGGACTTTGAAACCGGCGGACGGAGAGCCCGTCGTCGTGTCCGCCGTCACGGGCCTTCCGTTCGGGCCGATGTCCGCTGGCGAGGCCTCGGCGTTCGCCCGGACGGGCTACAAGGGCGAGGCGAAGGTGTCCGACGCCGTGCTGCTGGCCACGGCGCCTCAGGAAACCGGCCGGACAGGACCGCTCTGGAGGGTCGATTTCGCCGACCGCGAACGGACGACCTTCTATCTGTCGCCGGCCACCGGAGAGGTCGTGACGCGCCGCTCGGGCGTCTGGCGGTTCTATGACTTCTTCTGGCGGCTCCACATCATGGACTGGAAGACCGGCGAGAACTTCAACCATCCGCTGATCATCATCACGACCTTCCTCACCCTGAGCATCGTGATCACCGGGATCATCCTGCTATGGATCCGCCTAGCGCGTGATCTGAAGGCTTTCCGGGCGTCTCGGCGGACGGGCGGTTCGAGTTGATGCGGGTTGCGCCCGGGCGCGGGCGGGTGGTCAGGTCAGGCGGTGAGAGATTTCGGTCAGGCCTCGCAGGTCGGAGCCGAAGCGCGCGATCGATCCCCGGTGCCGGTCCAACTCCCCATAGGGCAGATATCGGACGTCCAGGTCCGAGATCCGGCTGAAAGCCGGCCGCTGGAGCTGGGCCCGGACATCGCCTTCCCGGCTGTCCGGCGCCACCAGAAAGAGACCGGCGGACGTGTGGAGTTCACCCGAGAGCGCCAGATCCAGCATGCGCACCACGCCGGAATAGATGGTGGTGGAGTGCTCGACTTCGAAGGCCGCCGCTACGCGATCCGGCGAGGCATCGAGCCAGAGGACGTCGATCAGACGGATCGACTCGGCGCCAGCGCCGTTCGCCAGCGCCGTCGGAAGTTGATCGAGACAGCCCTCGCCGAGACGCGCGCCGTCATGGAGCCGGCTCTGGTCGTTGGCGGCGATCCAGACCCGATAGCCGAGCGCGCGTCCCAGATCACGAAGCCAGGCCTGGATTTCCGTGTGCGTGCGATCCGTCTCGCGTTGCTGCGCCGTCGCCTTCTCGAACTTCAGGGCTTCCGCGCGGGCTTGGGCGAGCCGTTCTTCCCACCCCTGGCGCGAGAGCGCGTCACCGGCGGGGGGCGGCGCCGGATACCGCCCTGACCCGACATCGAACAGGAATCCCGCGAGGGCGCCCAGATCGTTCGACAGAAGGTCACGATATCGGGCGTTCAGCGCCAGGAGGCCCTCCCGCATGGCCAGATAATGTTCCCAGCTGCCGAGCTTCACCTTCGAGCCGGTGATCGCGTTGTAACCGTTGACGATGGCGGTGTTGAACGGGGGCGCATGCGTGGGGTGCAGGAAATAGATCAGGTTGGCGACGGCCGGCCCGAGGCCCTTGATCTTGAGTTGATCGATCGTGCGGATGCCGGAGAGAATCTCGTCGGCTGTGGAACAGCCGCTGCAATGATGCAGCAGGCGGCCGAAGGCGCGCTGGTTCGCCGGGTTCTCGTAGATGTCGGGGATCCTCAACTTGGGCTTCCACAGAAAGGCGTGGTCGGCGCCCTTGAAGATCTGTCGCTGCTCGGCGACGGAATGGACGATGGTCTCCAGGGACGAGCCGCGATAGGCGACACCGAAGCGGCCCGTCTCGATCTCCTCGACTACCTGGCCGATGCCCCGGCGGATCGACCGGAAATTCTTCAGCCGTTCATCCCACAGGAACCAGGTCTGGTAGGTCGCCGAGGGATCGTTACGCCATTGCGCGATGAGGTCTCGAAGTCTGTCCGGCACGCCATCCTCTCAGATCCTGAATCTTCCCTCCCAGCGTAAGCGGGTCTGCGCTGAAGCGCCACTGGAGCGGCTCTTCTGCGGTCGATCATGCTCCCGACGGACGGCGATGAAGGGCGTTCGTCATGGTCGCGACTGAAGCGGACGGCGCGCGCCGTCCGGCGCGGTCGCGTCTTGACTCGAAGGGCCTCGAAGCGCCTATCTCGGCCGCCATGTGGAATATTGTCCGCGTCCTTCTGTTCGCCCTCGCGGTGGCCGGGTTCATCGGCCAGTCGTCGGCGCACGCCACTCCGGTTCAGGTGTTCGAGGCGACGGCGGCAATGCCGGAGGCGGACTGCGCCGAGATGATGGACATGGCGGACGAAGCCGTCGACGACGCCGAAGGCCCGTGCAGCAAGATGACGCCGGATTGCATCGCCAAGATGGGCTGCGCCGCCGTCGCCTCGCCGATGCCGCCCGCGCCGGCGATCGAGCATCCGCTCGGGTCGGGGGCGAAATCGTTCGCCGAGGTCGATGTCGCGCTGGAAGGCGCGGGTCCGCTTCCACTGAAGAGTCCGCCCAAACCGCTGTCGTAGACTGCTTTCGCTGATCGGAAAGCCGCGCACCGCTTCGCGGCGTCCGCCGATCGACTGAGGTCTGCGCCTGCGTCACGCCGCGAGGTGGACGCGGCGGTTATCGAGAATTCTCATGATCATTCGCTTCGGCACGGCGGCCTCTGTCGTGCGCCGTCTTTCGGCCGTTCCCTTGCCGCGACGCGTGCGGCGGCCTTGCTGGTTGGGCGCCGTTCACCGGCCGTGGCCACTGTCGGCAGTCCTCGTGGTGGCACTCTGGACCGCGCCGGCCCGCGCCGATCCTCAGACCTTCGACGAGGCTCTGGCCCGCGCCGCCAGCGATGCGCCGCGCCTGAGAGCCAGCGCTCTGGGCGTCGACGCGGCTCGGGCCGCCGCGCCCGCCGCCGGGCGTCTGCCGGATCCGCGTCTCAAATTCGGCCTCGACGGTTTTCCGGTGACTGGGCCGTTGGCGGGCCAGTTCGGCGAGGACGATTTCACCGCCCTGCGGATCGGGGTCGAGCAGGATCTGCCGAGCCGGGCGCGCCGCCGGGCGGAGCGGGACCTGGCCGAGGCCGCCGTCGGCGTCGCCGTGGCGGATGAGGCCACCGCCCTGCGGGAGGTTCGGATCGCGGCCGGCGTGGCCTGGATCGACCTCTACTACGCGGACCGCAAGCTGGCGGTCGTCGATCAGATTCTGGCGACCCTGCAACCCCTCTGGGAGGCGGCCCCGTCCGGCGTGGCCTCGGGCTCCGAACGGCCGGCCGCCGCCCTGATCCCGATCCAGCTGAAGGCGGCCCTGGACGACCGCCGGAGCCGGCTCCTCGCGGATCGGGACGCGGCCCGGGCCGAGCTGACCCGCTGGACCGGCGATCCGGCGGCGAGCACGCAGGGAGAGCCGCCCCGGGCGGGACTCGATCCCACGCGTCTGCGAGCGGGACTCGAGGATTTGCCGGCGCTCCGGGCCTACGCCGCCGAGCGACGTCGCGCCGACGCCGAACTGGATCTGGCGCGCGCCGGCCGCCGGCCGGACTGGTCGGTGGAGGCTAGCTATCAACGTCGCGATCCCCGGTTCGGAGACATGGTGTCCGTGGGCGCCAGCGTCAGTCTGCCGCTTTTTCAGAGAGAACGTCAGGAATCCTTGATCGCCGCCCGGGCGGCCGACGCGCTGAGAGTGAGCTCGGAGCGCGATGCGACGCGGCGACGCCTGGAAGCCGATCTGCGGCGCGCCCTGGCCCGGCAGGCGACCGATCAGGACCTGTGGATCCGGGCGCGGGACGTGGTGCTGCCCGCTGTGGTGCAGCAATCAGACCTGGAGACGGCGGCCTATGCCGCCGGCCGCATCGGGATCGGCGACATCATCCGTGCTTTCACCGCCGTGGCGGAGGCCCGGCTCGACGTGCTTGACAAGGAAGCGGCGGCGGTTCGGGGCGCCGTCGAGATCAGCCTGACCTATGGGGGTGACAGATGACCGGATTTGGCGACAAGCGTCTGGCGATGGCGGCCGCGGCGCTCCTGCTGGTCGCCATCGGGGCCGGCGCGGGCGTCCTGATCTCCCAGCGGACGCGAAGCGGGGCGAATGACGCCGCTACGGAGCGGAAGGTGCTCTACTGGTACGATCCAATGGTCCCGAACGAACGGTATCCGGGGCCAGGCAAGTCGTCCATGAACATGGACACCATCCCGAAATACGCGGACGAGGTGGGTTCGGGGGCTGGCGTCCGCATCGATCCGTCGCTGACCCAGAACCTGGGCGCCCGGTTCGCCTTCGTGCGTCGCGGCGTGCTGGAGGCCGATGCCGAGGCCACCGCCGTCATCGACTTCAACCAGCGCGACATCGCCGTGGTCCAGGCGCGCGCGGACGGATTCGTGCGAAGGGTCTACGATCGCGCGCCGGGCGATGTGATCGCCGCCGGCGCGCCCCTGGTGGACCTGCTCATCCCGTCCTGGGGCGGCGCCCAGGCCGAATATCTGGCGGTGCGACGCACCGGCGATACGTCCCTGATCCGCGCGGCGCGGCAGCGACTGGTCCTGTTGGGCATGTCCGAGGCGTTGATCGCCGCGATCGAGCGCAGCGGGCGGGCGCGAAACACCATCACGATCACGGCGCCCGCCGGCGGCGTGGTCAAGACCTTGGGCGTGCGTTCGGGCATGAGCGTGGCTCAGGGCGCGACCTTGGCCGAAATCAACGGCCTGACGACCGTCTGGCTCAACGCCGCCATTCCGGAGGCGTTGGCGGGCCAGCTGCGGGTCGGGCAATCCGTCGCGGTCACCCTGGCCGCATTCCCGGGCGAGCGCTTCACCGGCCGCCTGACCGCCCTGTTGCCGGAGCTCGTCGGCGATAGCCGTACGGTCACCGCGCGAATAGAAATGGACAGTCGGGGAGGGCGTCTCAGGCCCGGCATGTTCGGCCGCATCACCTTCGGCGGCGGTTCGACCTCGGCTCTGCTCGTGCCGACCGAGGCGGTGATCCGGACCGGCGAGCGTGACCTCGTCATGCTCGCCCTCCCGGAAGGCCGCTTTCAGGCGGCGGAGGTCCGCATCGGACGGGAAGCCGGCGGCCGGACCGAGGTTCTCGCCGGCCTCAGGGAGGGCGAACGGATCGTCGCGTCGGGCCAGTTCCTGATCGACTCCGAAGCCAATATGTCGGGGGTCGCGGCCCGGCCGATCGGGGAGGTCGAACGGGCCGCCGCCGCGCCGTTGGCCGAAGGCCGGTCGGTCGCCGGCGGGCCGGCGGCGTCCGCTGCGCGCGCGAGGCCCGCGCAATGATCACTGCCGTCATTCGCGCCTCGGTCAAGGGGCGTTTCCTCGTCCTGATGGCCGCCTTCGCCCTGCTCGCGGCCGGCCTGTGGGCGGTGCGAAGCACGCCGGTCGACGCCCTGCCGGACCTGTCGGATGTGCAGGTCATCATCCGCACCAACTACCCGGGCCAGGCGCCCCAGATCGTCGAGAACCAGGTCACCTATCCGCTGGCGACGACCATGCTGTCGGTGCCCGGCGCGCGGACGGTGCGGGGCTACTCCTTTTTCGGGGACAGCTTCGTCTATGTGCTTTTCGAGGACGGGACCGATCTCTACTGGGCCCGGTCCCGGGTGCTTGAATATCTGAACCAGGTTCAAGCGCGGCTTCCGGCCACGGTCCAACCGGCGCTGGGTCCCGACGCCACCGGCGTGGGATGGGTCTATGAGTACGCCCTGGTCGATCGGACCGGCCGCCACGATCTGGCGCAGTTGCGCAGCCTGCAGGACTGGTTTCTCCGCTACGAGCTGAAGACCGTGCCGGGCGTGGCGGAGGTCGCCAGCCTGGGCGGCATGGTGCGGCAGTATCAGGTGGTGCTCGACCCCGTCCGGCTCGCCGCGTACGGCGTGACCCATCAGGCCGCGGTGGAGGCCATCCAGCGCGCCAACGGCGAAACGGGCGGGTCCGTGCTGGAGCTTGCCGAGGCCGAGTATATGGTGCGCGCCAACGGCTATCTGACCGAGCTGGAGGACTTCCGGGCCATACCGCTCCGCACCGCGGCCGGCGGGGTTCCGATCCGGCTCGGCGATGTCGCCACGGTTCAGATCGGTCCGGAGATGCGGCGCGGGATCGCCGAATTGAACGGGCAGGGCGAGGTCGCCGGCGGCGTCGTCATCCTCCGGTCCGGCGGGAACGCGCGGTCAACGATCGCCGCCGTCGCCGAGAAGCTCGAGACGCTCAAGGCCGGACTGCCCCCGGGCGTCGAGGTCGTGACCACCTACGACAGGTCCCGGCTCATCGATCGGGCGATCGAGAACCTGAGCGGCAAGCTGATCGAGGAATTCCTCATCGTCGCCCTGGTCTGCGGCCTGTTCCTCTGGCACGCGCGATCCGCGCTTGTCGCCATCCTGACACTGCCGCTCGGCGTGCTGGCGGCCTTCCTGGTCATGAATGTGCAGGGGGTGAACGCCAACATCATGTCGCTGGGCGGGATCGCCATCGCCATCGGGGCCATGGTCGATGCGGCGGTGGTCATGATCGAGAACGCCCATAAGCACATCGAGCGATGGGAGCACGATCATCCTGACGACAGGCTGGACGGCGAAACCCGCTGGGCCGTGATCACCGAGGCCGCCGTCGAGGTCGGGCCTGCGCTGTTCCTCAGCCTGGTGATCATCACCCTGTCGTTCATCCCCGTGTTCAGCCTGCAGGCGCAGGAAGGCCGGTTGTTCGCGCCTCTGGCCTTCACCAAGAGCTATGCGATGGCGGCGGCCGCGATCCTGTCGATCACCCTCGTCCCCGTGCTGATGGGCTATCTGATCCGCGGGCGGATACCGGCGGAGCGGAGCAATCCGATCAATCGCTGGCTGACACATGCCTATTGCGGACCTTTGGACTGGGTGCTCAGATATCCGAAGCGGACCCTGCTGATCGCCCTCGCGGCCTTCACGACCACGGCCTGGCCGTTGAGTCAGCTGGGCGGCGAGTTCATGCCGGCGATGGATGAAGGCGACCTGCTCTACATGCCGTCCGCACAGCCCGGCCTGTCCGCCGCCGAGGCCGCGGAACTGCTGCAGCAGACGGACCGCATGATCCGCACGGTGCCGGAAGTGGCGACCGTGTTCGGCAAGGCGGGCCGGGCGGAAACCGCGACGGATCCGGCTCCGCTGGAAATGTTTGAGACCACCATTCAGTTCAAACCGCGCGATGAATGGCGCCACGGCATGACTCCGGAGAAGCTGGTCGAGGAGCTCGACCGCGCGGTTCAGGTGCCGGGATTGTCCAACGTCTGGGTTCCGCCCATCCGCAATCGCATCGACATGCTGGCGACGGGCATCAAGAGCCCGGTCGGCGTCAAGGTGTCCGGCGCTGACCTCGGTCAGATCGACCGCATCGCCGCCGAGGTCGAAGAGATCGCCCGATCCGTGCCAGGCGTGAGCTCGGCGCTGGCCGAGCGGCTGACGGGCGGCCGTTACATCGATATCGACATCGACCGCGACGCGGCGGGCCGGTACGGGCTCAACATCGCCGATGTGCAGTCGATCGTCTCCGGCGCGATCGGCGGCGAGACCATCGGCCAGACCGTGGAGGGCGTGGCGCGCTATCCCATCAGCGTGCGCTATCCGCGCGAGTTGAGGGACAGCGTGGAGCAGCTGCGAGCCCTGCCGATCCTGACGCCTTCAGGCCAGCAGATCACCCTGGGCGCCGTCGCCGATCTGCGGGTCGCCGACGGGCCGCCGATGCTGAAGTCCGAGAACGGCCGGCCGACCACCTGGGTCTATGTCGACGTGCGGGGACGCGACCTGGCCTCGGTCGTCGCGGATCTGCGTCGAGCGGTGGCCAGCGATGTCACGCTCACGCCTGGCGTGAGCATCGCCTACTCGGGCCAGTTCGAATATCTCGAACGGGCGACCGCGCGGCTCAGGATCGTTGTCCCGGCCACGCTGGCGATCATCTTCATCCTGCTCTACCTGACCTTCGGGCGCTTCGACGAAGCCCTGCTGATCATGGCCACCCTGCCGTTCGCCCTGACCGGGGGGATCTGGCTGCTCTATCTACTCGGCTTTCACCAGTCCGTCGCCACCGGCGTCGGCTTCATCGCCCTGGCCGGCCTCTCGGCCGAGTTCGGCGTGGTGATGCTGATCTATCTGAAGCACGCATTGAAGGATCGCGGAGCCGACCCCGATCGCGGACAGGTCGAAGACGCCGTTCGCGAAGGCGCCCTGCTGCGGGTCCGGCCCAAGGCCATGACGGTCGCCGTTGTCCTCGCGGGCCTGTTTCCGATTCTGATCGGCCACGGCGCGGGCTCGGAAGTAATGAGCCGGATCGCCGCGCCGGTGATCGGAGGCATGATCACCGCGCCTTTGCTCTCGATGCTCGTTATCCCGGCGGGCTATCTTCTCCTCAGGCGCCGCAAGGCCCGTTCGACCCTCTCAACCCAAGGAGCGACTCCATGACTCGAACCTTTATCGCACTCGCCGGCGCGGTCATGATGCTATCGGCCTGCGGCCAACCCGCAGACCCGGCCGCCGAACCGGACGCTGCCGCTCCCGTCGACACGGCTTCCGCGGCCGGCGCGACGGACACGGCGACATCCCCTGCTGCGGGCTCCAGATCCGGCAGCGGCGCGGGCGTGGTCACCGCCGTGGATGCGGCGGCCGGCACCGTGACGATCAATCACGAGGCTATTCCGGCGGTCGGCTGGCCAGCGATGACGATGAGCTTCACGGCAGACCCCGCCGTGGTACAGCAAGCCGCTGTCGGGGATCGCGTCGAGTTCGACCTGACCGTTCAGGGCAACGCGGGTGAAGTCACCGCCATTCGCCCGGAATAGCCGGACTCGCCTTCACCGTTCGTGCGGGGCGTTGTCAGCGCACGCACGGTGAAGGCGGTGCTCCATCAACGGCTCGACGGAGTGATCGTGCCAGCCGCCTCCCGGCACGCCTCTTCGCAGCGGCGGCAGGCCTCGGCGCAGATGCGGCAATGTTCATGCATGTCCGCGTGCTTGTCGCACTCCGCGGCGCAGGCCGCGCAGATGTCGGCGCAAACCTCGAGCTGGCCCTTGATGACCGCCTCGTTGCTCCCCGTGCGGCGCGCGCCGACCGCGCCGGCGGCCGCGCAGACGTCGGCGCAGTCGAGGTTGAGCCGAATGCATTGTACGAGATCGGCGACCATGGCTTCGCCGAGACAGGCGTCGGCGCAGATGCGGCAGGTCGCGGCGCACGCGTAGGCCGCCTCGACGGCGCGGATCAGCGCGTCGTTGGTCGAGCCTTTGACGTGAGGATGGGCGCTGATCATGGACTGGATATGCATGGGATTCTCCGATGGCGGACTCGGTCAACCCGCCGGAACGGCCGCCGTTCCCCGGTGATCGCGTGCGCCGTGAAACGTGAACAGCGTGCCTCCCCGGACGCACAGCTAGGCTGGGATCACGCTGTCCGGTCATGCTCCTGAGGGCCTATCTGCGGTCGGCAAGCGCCCCATCCTCCACCCGAATACGCCACGCCAGAAGCATGGCGTTAGCGATGGTCCATGCGAGGGCGATCCAGATTTGGCCGAACGCGAGCGGCAGGACGAGGATTTCGAGGGACGCGATCACATATTTTGGGTGACGAGTGAACCGGTAGGGGCCGCGTCTTGGAACTGCAGCGCGACCACGATGGTCACGGCGAGGCCGGCGCAGAATTGGCGGAGCAGTCGCGTCAATACAGGTTTCCTGACCTTCGACCCATACTGGGTGACCCGGACTCGCGCAACGACTCGATCGTCGCACGGGTTTGAAGGCCGTCAGGCTTCCTTGAGCCGACGGGTCACGCCAGCCGCTGCGACCGCCTCCGGAGCGGGTTGTAGATCCAGCCTGTTCGTCAGATCGTTCGGTTGTGGTATCCCGTGTCAGCGAGGTATATCGGCTCGCTTCTCTCGCAAACCAAGCTTTCGGCATTGTCAATACATCTCGAAAGATGTCGTGATCACGCGCTTTTTACATCAGACTATTTCTTCATTGTTTTCAACATTCCTCGATCTATTCGGACTGCGACACGGCGCTGTTGACGCCCATTGGCATAAAGACCATATGGATCAAATCATTACCAGCGTTCGTGTAATCGAGTGGGAATAACTCGGGGCTCTCGCTACCTTTCCGTATCGCTTCCGAAAACCTCGATAAGCGCCTGACAACATTGTGAATTCTGACGAGACCCTTCGATATCATTCGGAGGGTCTTTTTTCGTTTTACCGTCACTGGCGACGGTGTCGCCTCCTGTTGCGATGCAGGAAGCTCCCGGCGACCGCCATCCACGTCCGCGACATCGTCAAACAGATTTACGCCTGGCAGGCCCTTCACACCCGTGGTCACGGTGCAGGAGACCTCGGCTCCGCGTTTTGATCCGCGCGTCTGACAGGGCGCGAGCGCCGCAGGCGGACGTCCGGGCCGGCCGCCCTCGGAATTGGCCGATCCCGGCGAAGTTTCAGCCAGGCCTCGACCTCGGCGAGGTCCCACACGACGCAGCGCGGCGTGAGCAGGAAACGCTTGGGAAACTGACCCTTCTGCTCCATCTCCCAGATGGTGCTGTCGGCCAGCGGCACCATCTGACGAAGCTCAGGCTTCTTGATGGTTCGCTTGAGCGGCGGTGCGGCGGCTTGTGCCATCGGGCTCTCCTTTGAATACGACTCAAGGGAATCCGAAAGGCGACGACGGAGCCATCCGCAGGTCTCCTTGGGTGAAGTCGCCACCGTGTCGTTGCGGATTGCCGACCCTCAGCGGGGCTGGAAAGCTCTGCCCCGGTTGCCGATCATCACCCAGCCGGCGTTGGTCGGGCGGTAACCGCCTTTTGCGACGGCCTCGGCAAGTCCCAGCACCGTCAGTTCGCGTCCGCGGTTCTCGTTGCCGGCGCGCGCCGGATCCACGAGGTCCAGCAAGGCTTCGATGCGTTCAGCGTCAGTCATGGGTTCTCTATGGACGGATCGGCACCGAGTTCAAGGAAAGAGGGTGTGTTCGTCGAAGCCGGCCGGTCGGCGTGTCGGCGCGGCACGAAAGTTCGTGACCCCCAACAGACGCGGCTGCGCAAAGTATGCATGGAATTTAAATCAAAATCTTTGCATAAGCGTCGGACGCTTCCTACGTAGGTGGCGAAGGATTTTCCCAATGTCGGCGCTCAACGATGTGAGGAAACGACTGCGGCCTGGTCAGGTCTATCGTCGTCAGGATTTCGAGAAGTGGTCCAATGCCGTGGATCGGCATCTGCGCCAGCTCGTGGAGGAAGGGCGACTGGAGAAGGTCTCCGGCGGCCTCTATCTGGCGCCGCGCCAGACGCGCTACGGCAAGGCTCCCGCCCGGCCGGAGAAACTGGTGGAGAGCTTCCTCAAGGACGACCGCTTCCTGCTGGTCTCGCCGAACGCCTACAACGGCCTGGGGGTAGGGACGACCCAGCTGTACAACGAACCCGTTGTCTACAATCTCAAACGCCATGGCCGGTTCGACCTCGGCGGCCGCGTCTATGACTTCCGCAAAAAGCCCTCGGTCCCGGCCAAGCTGACCGAGGAGGTCCTTCTCGTCGATCTGTTGCAGAACCTGGACCGGCTCGCCGAGACCCGCACCGCCACAGTTACAGGCCGAGATGCGGTCGCTCATCCAGTTCAAATCCGCGACCCTCACAGACCTGGGCTTTCAGCGATCGGGTGTCTGGGGGCCGGAGACGGCCGCCCAGCGCGGCGAGCATCTTGCCCCGCTGTTCGGAGCCCTGGCCGCCCGTTCGGACGGCGAGGTGAAAGGGGCAGGGGCCGTGCCTGAAGATCTCTCGCTTGCCCTGTTGGTCTGCCCGCCAGTCTGGGACTGGTACATCCAGTGGCGTGAGCAGAGGCGAGGCTTCTTCACCGGTTGGGAGTCGGAGATGCTCCTGCTGGCGGCGGCCCTGACCCGGGTGGAGTTCGGTTGGCTGCGCCAATGTCCGTGGCTGGCCGAACGGCTCCGGCCGATCCCCGGCGTCCTGACGCAGGCGGACATCGAGACCGTCCAGGCTGACTGGGACATGGCCTGCGAGCGGATGAACCGGCACGCCCTGTCGCGGGCGCGAGAGGTGCAGCGGGTCGCGCGCGTCCACCGCGATCCATTCGAGCCGCTGCTTCCCATTCTCGAGGCCGCGAGCCCAGTGGGCGAATATCTCAAGATCGCCGAGGAGGTGCTGCGGTACATGCCGGATGCCCGTCGCCATCCGCGCGCGGCGGCCGAGACGGTGCGCGGGTTTCTCATGCTGCGGTTGACATCGGCACCCGGCTGAAAATCGACCAGTCTTTCGTCAGGAACGTCACAACGAACCGGGAAGACGCGGCGATCGTCCGCGCCGTGATCTATCTCGGCCGGAACTTTAGCCTGGATGTGATCGCCGAAGGTGTGGAGAGCGAAGAACAGCTGGCCTTCCTCGCCGAGAACGGGTGTCCGGAAGCGCAGGGCTATCTGTTCGGTCGCCCCGTCATGACCAAGACGTTCGACTTGGGTATCTGACGGCAGGAGAGATAGTGCCGCGCGAAGCTTTTCCGCCGCCGGCGCGGGTATAGAGCCCTAAGACGTTTTGACATGCCGAGGCGGTGTCGGCGCTCCGGTTCGTCGATAGCCGACATCCAGGGGTTGCGCGCTTCGAGCGTCCGTCAGCGGACTTTCGAAAAGCTGCATTTCCTCTACGACACCAAGGTGCTAAGCGTGGCCATTAGCTCGCGATGGCCGATGACCTCCTACCTTTTCAAGCTTTACACAACGCCCGACGGGGAGCCGGTCACCGAGTTGGCCAATGCCCAGGACGACGAAGAGGCGCGAGATCTGGCGGAACTGCGTCTTCTCTTGACCGGCGGGTTATTGCGGGTTTCTGTCCACCGTGATGGGGAAGAGGTCCTGATCCTGACGCGGGACAACGACGGGCGAGACCCCTAGTTCGGGGGCTCATTATGTCGGTGCGGCTGGAGATTATCTGAATGGCGGAGGCCGACGACGCAGGTCGCTTGCTTGATCTGGAGAAAGAAGTCGCCCGGCTGCACGGTTGTGTCGGGGTCCTTTCCGAAGGCTTGCATGTCACGCTCGTCGCGCTGGAAGTGCTCATGGACCCCGAGCGGCCCGAGGCTTTCATGCACCGGGCGCTCGTCGAAGGATTGAGGCCACGGATCGAGTACGATTACTCCGGCGAAGAACGAATGGCGGCGCTGGAAATGCTGTCATGGATCGAGTCGCACGCTGTACGGTCCGACGACGAGCAAGGCCAAGGCTAGGCCTCTCGCCGGGTCAGCTCAAATCGCCAGGAAAGCCAGGACCCGCGGGGCGGCGATCTCCGTGTCAACCGCTCGACCAGGCGGCGCCTTTCTGTCCTCCCTGTTCGAGAACTGGGAGAGCGAATTTCTGCAGATGAGGACCTATGTCGTCTTGACCGCCTATCTGATGCAGCGCGGGTCTGGGCCCGGGCGACGCCGTTGGAGACGTTGAAGTCGGCGACAGCGCAGCGGATGTCGGCCTTGGACTGGTCGCCGCGCAGTAGCTTGAGCAGTCCCGCGCTGGCGTTGATGCCGAGGAGTTCGGCGAAGGCTGAGCGCATCTCTCCGTTCGGCACCACCAGGCTGACCGAACCCTTCGACGCGGCGGCGAACCGATGGATCGAGTTTCCCGGTCCCTCAAGGAGCATCCGCCCGGTGGCCTGGCCTGTGATCGGCGCCGTGCCATTCTTCGCAGGCACGATGGATTCCAGCGGATAGCCGGTAAGCCGAAAGTCCATAGCGCTGTAGGGCATGTCCCGCGCGGCGTTGATCCGCGCCGTTCCGGTCAGGCTTCCTCGATTGAAGGTAAAGGCGACCGGATTGAGGTTAAGGACCCCGGCTTCAAGTTCTGCGCCCAGACGCACTGCACGAATGTCCATCTCGTTGGCCTTCACCGAAGCCGCCCGGTAGGTCAGGCTCCCGTCCATCGTCCGCAAGCGATCGACGTTCAAGGTGGCGTCAGGCAACAGCTTGCCCGGCGCGCCCGAACTGACCGTGGTGGTGTTGGTGCCGGCCGCATTCGTCTGGGTCCGGGCCCCGAAGATGGCCATGAGGTCGTCGATATCCAGCCTCTGCGAGGCGAGTTGCGCCTCCAATCGCAGGCGGCCGCCCGTCTCGGCCTTGACGTCTCCGGACAGGTCGGACGACCCGACCCGGCCGGTGAAGTCGTTGAAGGTCCAGGTGCTGTCGTCGCGCTTCAACGCCCCCGCCAGCCGGTAGGGCGGGGTATTGGGAAGGGTCACGCCGGTCAGCAGGTACAGGTCGCTGAGGTCTTGCCCCTGGAGGGTCAGGGTTGAGGTGAACTGGCCCAGGTGGAAGGGTCGGGTGACCGCGCCGTCGGCGGTCAACTTCGACCGCGCGCCCTCGATCAGGGCGTTGAAGTGATACGGGCGGTCACGGCGAATGTTGATGAAGGGTCCGCCCTCGATCCGCAGCGTCAGGGGCGAGCGATTAACCGAGCCCTCGCCGGCCAGAACAAAGCCGGCGTCGTCGTCGTTGGCGGTCTCGCGGGCGTCGACAGAGGCGTCGAGGGTCAGGCCCGTTTCTGTTCGTCTATGACGATATGGCCGTTCTGGATAATGAGTTGCTGGATGACCGGCAGCTTCATGCCTTCGCCGGTGTCGGGCTTGTTCGGCTCAAGTTCCCAGCTCTGGCGACCGTCTTTCGTGGCGAGGAGATAGACTTCGGGCTGGGTGAAGGAGAGCAGATGCATCTCGATCTGGCCCGCGAACAGTTTGCGCAGTCGGACCGAGGCCTCGATGCGCGAGACTGTGGCGGTGTCGCGCGACTTGGCCCACTGCGGGCCGCCGAACTTCAGATCGTTGACGATCACCGTAGGCGTCCAGGTGAACAACTTGACGTCCAGGTCGCCGCGCAAAGCGATCTCGCGATCATATTTGGCGGAGGCCCACCGGCCGATCGGCCCGCGCAGCCAGTTCCAGTCGAACAGGAGGAAGAAGATCACGATCGCGGCGATCAGCAGCATCACAATCGAAGCTGCGATCTTCTCCGTCCGCCCGGGATGACGAAAGCTGTTGTAGACGGGATCGTTGGCCTTGACCCAGTCGCGCCATTCCCCGGCCCGAACCCCCGCGCGCGCCAGGGTTCTCGTCCGAAAGGCGTCCCAGGACAGTCGAAGTTTGGATGTCGCGGTCAAGGTCGAAATCTCCCTACTCAGCGCTCCAACGCATCAGCGTAAGGTTGGTGTCAGGAAATCAAGACCTTAGCTGTGGCGTGCGGGGCGGCGGATCAGTTGCGGAAGATCACATCCATGCCGGGATTCACCGCCGCCGCCAGCTGCTGTGCGTCCCAGTTGGTCAGGCGCACGCAGCCATTGGACGCGGTTTTGCCGATCAGTTCGGGATCCGGCGTACCGTGGATGCCGTAGGTGTCGCGTGACAGGTCGATCCAGACCACGCCGACCGGATTGTTGGGCCCGGCGGCGACCACCAGTTTCTGTTTCCCATCGCCATAGCTCAGGCGCGACGGGTCGTAGGTGTAGTCGGGCGCTTTGGCCACGCCGACCACCTTCAGGTTCCCCGTCGGCGCCGGCCGCTCGCTGCTGCCGATGGTGGCGCGATAGACGGCGAGGACGCCGCCCGAGCGATCGAAGGCGGTGACCCGGCTGGAAGTCTTGTCGACCTCGATCCTCACGACTTCGGCCAGCGACGGCGTCGCCACCGCCGGCACCACGATGGTCTGCCCGGCCCGGCTGAGATCGACGCCGGGATTGAGGGCGTCGAATAGGGCCTCGGTCATATGGAACCGCTCCGCCAGCGCTTCCTTCAGCGTGGCGTATCCGAGCGCAGTCAGCCGCGCCTTGCCCTCAAGGTCGTCCGGCAGGGCCCCAATGTAGGGACCTGCAAGGTCCTGGGCGGTGATGACGTAGTCGCTCAGTACGGGCCGGCTGTCCGCCGCCAGGCGGCTGAACACTTCGGCGTCGAGCTGCCCATCGACGGTCAGACCATTGGCGGTCTCAAAGGCCGCGATCGCCTGCCGCATGTTTTCCCCGTCCAGACCATCGATGGCTCCGGGCGAAAAGGGCGAGCGATCCAGGAGAATCTGCGCCCGGATCAGGGCTGCGGTCGGTGCTGGTGTCGTGGGAACGACGTCCTCACCCGCTGGGACCTGCGTCGGCGTGCTTGCAAAAGGCGGCGTCGACCCTGGCGTCGCCGCGGGCGCGTTAGAAGGCGACAGCTTCGCCGGCGGCTCGAATGTCGCGGCCTCGATCGCCTGCCGCGACAGGCCCGCGGCCATCGGGCGCTCTGGCGCAGCGACAGCGACGGGCGCAGGTTCCGGCCGAGCCGCTTGGTCAGGAGACGGCGCGCCGCAGGCGGCCAGCCCTACCAACAGTGAAAGCGGGATGACGCGAATGAACATCATAATCCAGAACTGTGAGCGACGAGTAGCGATCGACCAACCCGACTGCTTATGGGCGGTTCCCCGCGTGAAAGCCATCGCCAGGCGGAACCCCCTCAGCTTTGCACCGTTAGTTCGGCGACGCTTGCGAGGGAGCGTCGTGGAGGGTTGAATGCAAACGGCAAACTACGAGTTCATCGGCTGGAACGCGCTCATTTACGAATGGGGCCCCAAGGCGCTCGGAGCCCTGGTCATCCTGGTCGCGGCCTGGTTTATCGGCAAGGCCGTCAAATGGGCGCTGGCCAAGGGCATCAACCGCATTCCGGGCGCCTCGAAAGCGACCGCCAGCGATAATCCCAAACATTCTATCGGCGCGAGCCTGGGCGACGTCGCCTTCTGGCTGATCCTGCTTTTCGGCGTCGTCGCGGCGCTCGGCGTCCTCAACCTCGGCCAGGTCGTCACCCCCCTCAACACCCTTCTGACCCAGGTCGCCGCCTTCGTCCCGAGCGTGCTGGGCGCCGTCCTGATCTTCTTCATCGGTTTCGTCGTCGCCACCCTGGCCAGGCGGGTCGTCGAGGCCGCCCTGCAGGCCGCCAACGCCGATCGCTGGCTTGAGAAGGCCGGTCTGACAAAGGCGACCGGATCGACCGGTGTCAGCACGGCCATCGGTACCCTGGTGTTCGTCCTGATCCTCATCCCGATCACCATCGCCGCCCTGGAACAGCTCGGCATCGAATCCCTCACGGTTCCCGCCGTGGCCGTCCTCTCGACCGTCCTGGCGGCGATTCCCCACGTCCTCGCCGCCGCCATCGTCCTCGCTGTAGGCTGGTTCATCGGTCGCTGGGTCGCCCACCTGATCGAACGCATCCTGCCGGCCACCGGCTTCGATCGCAGCATCTCCAGCCTGACCAGCCTCACGGCCACGCCCGAGAAGCCGGCCCAACCGACGCCTGCCGTCGCGCCCTATGCCGGGGACGTCACGCCGGCTACGGCGCGGGCGCTCGGGGGGGAGGCGCCGAAAGCCCTGACGCCGTCGTCCATCGTCGGCAAGATCGCCATGGCCGCCATCGTGGCCTTCACCGCGGTCGAGGCCGCCAAGCTGCTGCAGTTCGGCACGATCGCCGTCACCCTCCAGGAGATCCTGGCGCTGGCGGGTCATGTCATCGTCGGCGGGATCATCATCACCGCCGGCGTCCTGATCGGCGGCGTTCTGGCCAACCTGATCAACAAGGGGACTGGCGGCGCCGACGGTTTCGCGTCGACCTTGGTCCGCTGGGCCACGATCGCGCTGGCGACGGCCATGGGCCTGCGCTTCATGGGCATCGCCGACGACATCGTTCTTCTCGCCTTCGGCTTGATCCTGGGAGCCGCGGCGGTCGCCGCGGCCTTGGCCTTTGGTCTCGGCGGACGCGACGCGGCGGGCAAAGTGGCTCAGATGTGGGCCGACAAGGTCACGAAGATCCCGCCGCAATAACCCTCCCGGACCGGGCCGCATTTCGCGGCCCGGTCTTTTGACTTCGCTTCCAACAAGGAGCCCGACATGACCGACAACCGAGATCGCGATCCCCGCCTGGATCCTGTGGCGCCCTCTTGGCGCAAATACCTTCCGTGGATCATCGGAGCCGTGGTCCTTCTGCTTCTGCTTCTCCTGCTCACGCGCTGCGGTGATGATCGTGCGGCGGTCGATCCGGCAGTGACGGACGCCGCTGCGTTCCCCGTCGAAACCGGTCCCGTTCTGCCGCCGACCGCGGGTCCCGCCAGCCCCGCCAGCCCCGCCGGCGTCTCAGGCCTGGACGCCTATCTCGCCGGATCTGAGGCCGCGCCGCGGACCTTCGCCTTCGAGCGCGTCAACTTCGATACGGGTGCATCCACGATCCGTCCTCAGGATCGGCCCGAAATCCAGGCCGTGGCCGCCGTCCTCAGCCGCTATCCGAACGCGCACGTCCGGCTTTACGGCTACGCCGATGCACGCGGGTCCGATGCCGCCAATCGCACGCTGGCCCAGGCTCGGGCGGATGTGGTGCGGTCGGCTCTGATCGCTTCAGGCGTGGATGGACGACGTATCGAGTCGCTTTCGGGTGGCGAGACCAACCCGGTCGACAGCAACGCCACGGCCGGCGGGCTGGCGGAGAATCGCCGCACCGAACTGGTTGTCGTCCAACGCTGATCCCTATGACCCCGGGCGCGATGCGCGCCCGGGATCCCAACACACGCACATCGAGGTCGATCATGAGTATTTTCGGAAAAATCTGGGACAAGATCACAGGGCACAAGAAGCCTGAGACGCCGGCGGCGCCCCAGGCGCCCACACCTCAAGCCCCTCCTGTGCAGCCGACGGCGGCCCCTGTCGCTTCCCAACCGGTCGATGTCGAGCAGGTCCTGTCCCAGATGGCGGAGATGAAGGGCGGCGGCGGCAACTGGCGCACCTCCATCGTCGACCTCCTGAAGCTGCTGGATCTCGACTCCAGTCTCGACGCTCGCAAGGACCTTGCGGAGGAACTCGGCGTGCATGCCGGTCCTCACGGATCCGCAGAGCAGAACATCGCCCTCTCCGGTGCGGTCTGGGCCAAGTTGGCCGAGAACGGCGGGCAGGTCCCGGCAAGCCTGAGGGACTGATGGTCCGGCGGCGACAGGGCGACGTTGCGCGGTTAGGGGCCTCTGCAGCCCTGGCCGCCTTCGCCCTGGCGGCGTCCGCCTGCACGACGGCTCCGGCCTCTCTTCCCGATGACCCTGTTTCGACCGATGCGCCTGCGGTCAACGCGCCGGCCGATCTCAGCGGGCAAACGCTCGGCGTGAGGCTCTACGACCAGTTGCGCGCTGGAGACGACAATGTCGTCATCTCTCCGGTCAGCCTGATGGGGGCCTTCGGGGTGGTCTCGGCGGGAGCCCGGGGCCAGACGCGCACAGCCCTCCTGAGCAGCCTCAGTCTCCCCGACAGCCCCTCGCTCGACGCAGACCTGGGCGCACTGTTGCGTTCGCTCGAGCGCGAGGACGGACAGACCACGCTCAGCGTCGCCAACGCGGTGTGGGTGCAGGACGGCTTTGGCCTCAAACCCGATTTCGTTGAGAGCGTCCAGCGGGATTACGGCGCCCTGGCCCGGCCCGTGGATTTTCGGGACGCGCCTGATGAGGCGGCCGGGCGCATCAACGCCTGGGTCTCGGGACAGACGCGCAGGCGCATCCCGGAGTTGCTCAGCCCTTCCAGCATCAACGTCGCCACGCGCCTGATCGTCACCAACGCGGTCTATTTCCTGGGTGATTGGGCCCAGCCGTTCAACGCCTCCAACACAAGCGACCAAACATTCTACCTTACGGACGGATCGCGCCTGTCGACGCCGATGATGTATCAGCGCGGGTACCTGCGTCTGCTGGAAACCGGCGCCTTGCAGGCCATCGATCTTCCTTACAGGGGCGATCGGCTGTCGATGACTGTGATCCTGCCGCGCACGCGCGGCGGCCTGTCGGACGTGGAGGCTCAACTCAGCGCCAATCTTGCGGGCTGGCTCACTGCACTTGATGAGGAGGAGCCTCGGCGGGTCCTGCTTTATCTTCCAAAGACCGAGACGGCGCTCAGCTACGATCTCATCCCGCAACTGACCATGCTGGGCATGGGGATCGCCTTCACCGATGGCGCCGACTTCCGCGGCATCGCCGACGCCCCTCTGGCGATCGGCCAGGTGGTGCACAAACCCTTCTTGCGGATTGATGAGAAGGGGACGGAAGCCGCGGCGGCCACCGGGATCGCTGTCGAACAGACGAGCGCGCCTGTGACGCC
Organism: Brevundimonas sp. EYE_349; assembly: GCF_023147505.1. GTDB lineage: Bacteria > Pseudomonadota > Alphaproteobacteria > Caulobacterales > Caulobacteraceae > Brevundimonas. The sequence goes on from NZ_JAHXPB010000006.1 coordinate 250,437, forward strand.
CCCGCCGACCTTCCGCGCCGACCACCCCTTCCTCTTTCTGATCCGCGACAAGGAGACCAGCGCCATTCTCTTCCTCGGCCGCATCAGCCGCCCAGAGGCGCCGGCAACCTAGCGGCCACACGTGCATTCCCCGCACGCGCCATCCTCGCATGCGTTGTCCTGACGTTACTTTGACTTAAAGGATGACCCCCGTTTCTCATCCACCCATAACGAGAGTCCTTTGGTGATTTGACCTTGCCCCGATGTTGGACCGGGCCTTGCCGGAACATCTCGGTGTCTAGGCGCCGGGCGGGCCATGGGCCAAAGCATTCCAAAGGTCGGGCCTCGGCTGATGAACCCGCACACCCGTACTGGTATTTGTTTGTCGCACGGGGCTATCAAGATTGCGAGCCAGCCGCCGATGCGAGACCTTACGATCAAACTCTTGGGTAAGCCGGCGAAGGGGCCTGATTTGACGCGGTACAGGCCATCCCTCGCTATGCTTTTCCTGCGGCGCCGGACGTTCGTCGTTCCTCGGAAAATTGTGTCCCGAGCATCGTCGCCGGTCGGGAAACTGGCCCCCAAGGGGGCGCAAAGGCGGTTCGAACTCCCGAGCCAATAGCTAAGACCCACAGATCCAGGTCGGCGATCACATGATCCCTCTCTGAGCGTCGGTTGTGGCGCGTCAGCCGATTACGCGGGCTGCCCGCCTCGGCCGGTTGCTGCGAAGATCTGGCCGGTGGAATAGCTGAGCGCGGCATTGGCCGCGGCGACATCGAGGCCTGCGATCTCGGCGGGCTGGCAGGGGCGACCCAGCGGGCTCTGTGACCCAAAGCTCTGGAGCTTCTCGGTCGTGGCCCCGCCGCTGACCTGCAGCGGGGTCCAGGAGGGGCTTGGCGCCACGGCATTCACACGGATGCCTTTGGAGGCGAGTTGCTTGACCATGGACTTGGAATAATTCGGGGCTCTCGCTACCTTTCGGTATCGCTTCCGAAAACCTCGACAAGCGCCTGACAACATTGTGAATTCTGACGAGACCCTTCGATATCTTTCGGAGGGTCTTTTTTCGTTTTACCGTCACTGGCGACGGTGTCGCCTCCTGTTGCGATGCCGGAATCTCCCTCGTACCGTCAGCCTCATCGCAAGGCGGTGACGGTATTATTTTGGATCAACATATTGATCTTGAAGGAAAATACCGGTCGTGCATCGGGCAAATCCGCACTTGCTTGGATCGAGGTGTTTTTACCGTGCTTACTGACGTTGCACTGAAGAATTTGCGTCCGCAATCAAAGCCTTACAAGAGGCCGACAGGGACGGCTTGTATGTCTATGTCTCGCCCGGCGGAGCGATCTCGTTTCGCTACGACTATCGCTTCAACGGACGACGCGAGACGCTGACCCTGGGGCGGTACGGGCGCGGCGGATTGAGCCTCGCCCATCGCCGCAAACGGCGGCACGGCACGCAGCTACGCGCTCGACGTCACCGACAAGTCGGCGGTCCAGTCCGTCGTCGCCGCAATCATCGCCGACTTCGGCCGCCTCGACGTGCTGATCAACAACGCCGGGCTGATCCCGGCTTTCTTGAGCAGGGCAGCGGTCACATCATCAACTTGAGCTCGGTTGCGGGCATCAAGGTCTTCCCACCGGGCGGCACGGTCTACTCCGGCACCAAGTTCGCCGTCAGCGCGATCAGCGAGGGCTTGCGCCACGAGGTGGGTGAAAAGGTCCGTGTCACGTCAATCGAGCCTGGAGCTGTCGAAAGCGATTTGAAGTTCACGACGTCTGGCACGGCTGCCGAGACGGTGCTCGACTTCTACAAGCAGGCCATCCCGGCGGCATCGGTGGCGCGTGCTATCGCGTTCGCTGTAGAACAACCTGATGACGTCGACGTCAACGCGATCGTCATCCGGCCGACCGCACAGCAGTTCTGATTTCGACGAGGAGGCAGGGCCGCGTGTGCTCCGCCTCCTAGGAACGTTCCGGCCCGTTTGACCGTTACTTTGCCAAATGATATCTGTCCGTTAACTTGAGGAGTCGATGATGCCCAAACTTGCGCTGTATGTGCCACTGAAGGCCAAGCCCGGAAAAGAGCGCGATGTCGCCAATTTCCTGACCTCGGCATTGCCGCTCGTTCAAGCCGAGTCGGGCACTCTGACCTGGTATGCGATCGAGGAAGGTCCCGGTGCGTACGCGATCTTCGATACGTTCGACACAGAGGAGGATCGGCAGGCCCATCTTGACGGCAAGGTTGCCGCCGCGCTGATGGACAAGGCGGAAGAACTGTTCTCGGAACCGCCGCAGATTCACAAGTTCACCCTGCTGGCAGCGAAATAGCGGAGCGGTCGGCACCCCAAGCTGCCGTACGACTGCAAGGTTAGGGTCGCCTGCCCTCCGGAATGGACGGCCCGGCCGGCTCTGGAACTAAATAGAAGAATACGACAGGCCATCCGCGATAGTGGATGGCCTTGTCTTTTGCGCTTATCCCACCTTTCGATGCTGCTGCTGATAGGTCGGCGTTGATGTGTTGCGTCATCATGGCACCGTTGGTTTCGCAGGACTTCTTGAGCACATCAATCTGCCGCTTTTTTAGACCGTCCTGGCCCAGACAATCGAAAAGCCGCCGTAAATCGATCCGAGAACTGCCGAACGGGAAGGAACCGCTCAGGCGCCAGGCGGTTTAGGAGACAGACATCGGTTCGGAAGATGCGATGCTATGCGCCTTTGCGCTGGTTCAGATCATGAGCAAGCTCTCGATTTGATGACGCCAGAGCAGAGCTACAAAAAGGAGAAAATCCGTGAAAGCTGTCGTGTACAACGGGCCCAAAGACGTTTCCGTCGATACCATCGATGATCCCAAGATCGAAAAGCCCACCGATGTCATCATTCGGCTGACCACCACCAACATCTGCGGGTCCGACCTTCACATGTATGAGGGCCGTACCAGCTTTGAGAAGGGCAGGGTCTTTGGCCACGAAAACCTTGGCGAGGTCATCGAAGTCGGCGCCGCCGTGGATCATATCAAGAAGGGCGATCGCGTCTGCATGCCGTTCAACGTCGGTTGCGGGTTCTGCGAAAATTGCGAACGCGGTTTGACTGGTTTTTGCCTCACGACCAACCCTGGAACCGCCGGAGCAGCGTATGGCTTTGCCGAAATGGGTCCGTGGCAAGGCGGTCAGGCCGAGTTGATGCGCGTTCCTTATGCGGACTTCAATTGCCTTAAGTTGCCCCAGGACGCCGAAGAGAAGGAGGACGACTATGTTATGCTCTCCGACATCTTCCCCACAGGTTGGCATGGCGTCGAACTGTCGGGTTTCCTGCCTGGTGAAAGCATCGCGATCTACGGCGCCGGTCCAGTCGGTTTGATGGCCGCGCACTCAGCCGAAATCCGCGGTGCCTCTCAGATCTTCGTGGTCGATTCCCATGATGATCGCCTGCAGCTGGCCGAGGCAATGGGCGCGATCCCGATCGACATGCGCAAGGGCGATCCCGCTCAGCAAATCCTTGACGCGACCGGCGGCCTAGGGACCGACCGGGGGGTCGAGGCGGTCGGATACCAGTGTTGCGATCGCCACGGCAAGGAGCGCAGCAATTACACGATGAACTGCCTCGTAAAAAGCACGAAGGCCACCGGCGGCATCGGCGTCGTCGGCGTGTTCATCCCGGAAGACCCGAATGCGCCTGACGATCTCCAGAAGGAAGGCAAGATGGCGTTCGACTTCGGCAATTTCTGGTTCAAGGGCCAGAAGATCGGTACCGGCCAGTGCAATGTAAAGCACTACAACCGGCGACTGATGAAGCTGATCGAGCAAAACCGGGCTAATCCTGCCCAAATCATCTCGCACCGACTGCCGCTCGATCAGGCGCCAGACGCCTACAAGCATTTCGATGCGCGCGATGATGGATGGACAAAGGTCGTGCTTAAGCCGACCGCCTGACCTTAGTCTTCTCCGAAATAGGGAATAAGTGATGACGTTAGAGGGCAAATCAGTTGCCATTCTGATCGCACCCGCGGGACGGAAGAACCAGAGTTCTCGAAGCCCAAGCAAGCTGTCGAGGAGGCTGGCGGCAAAGTGACCGTGGTCAGTTTTGACCGGGCGAGGCTCACACGGTCAATAACGATCTCGACGAGGGCGGCAGCTATACTATCGACAGAGCATTTTCCGATGTCAGAGCCGACGATTTCGACGGACTAGTTGTGCCCGGAGGGACTGTCGGTGCCGACAAGCTGCGCGGCAGCGCCGAGGTAATTGACTTCATCCGGGCTTTTTTCGATCAGAAAAAACCGGTTGCCGCGATATGCCATGCACCTTGGACATTGATCGAGGCGGGCGTTCTTGAAGGTTGCACCTTGACGTCCTACCCGACGCTGAAGGTCGATATCGAGAACGCCGGCGCTACATGGGCCGATGAGGAAGTCGTGGTCGCCAACGGCCTTGTGACCAGCCGCGACCCCGATGATTTACCCGCCTTCTGTGGCAAGCTCGTTGAGAAAATCGCGGAAGGTGCGGGCGCTGGGCCTGCGGCCTCGAATTAATACGGGACGGTTTCGACGAACCATGTGAGGGCGCGCTCCCTAGTGAAGGTCCTCACAAACAGGCGTAGCGGATGGCCGACGATTGACTGTCCGCCACGCCTAGTATCAGACGAAAACGGCGCACTTCCGAGCACTCAATCCCCAAGCCGCGTGACCCGCGGTGACACCTCGCCGGCTCCCGTTTTCAGATTCGACCATTTCAGCGTGCGTACGTTGGAGATACGCCTGATCGAACGTGCGTCCGGCCAGGTTTACTACCTACAGCGCCGCTTTGAGATAGGGGGCGGTGAGACTGCCTTCTGCTTCCGCAACGACGCCAGGGACGCCGCTGGCAACGATACGGCCGCCATCTTCCCCAGCCCCCGGTCCCAGATCGATGACCCAGTCCACCTGCGTGATGGCGCGCATGTCATGTTCGACGACGACGACGGTATTGCCAGCGTCAACGAGGCCCTGCAGGTGTTGCATCAGCCGGTCGGCATCGGAGGGGTGAAGCCCCGAAGTGGGCTCGTCGAGGATGTAGATCGTGTTGCCGCGCTGGGCGCGTTGCAGTTCAGCCGCCAGCTTGATGCGCTGCGCCTCCCCGCCAGACAGCTCGGTCGCAGGCTGTCCGAGCCTCAGATAGCCAAGACCGATCTCCCGCAACACGTCGAGGGAGCGCATCACAGATGCCTCGCCAGCGAAGAAATCGCACGCGTCGTCGACCGTCAGTTCGAGCACCTGGGCGATATTGCGCCCGTTCCATTCGACTTCGAGCGTTTGCGGGTTGTAGCGAGAGCCACGACAGGTCGAGCACGGGGCAAAAACGCTCGGCAGGAACAGCAGCTCCACCATGACGTATCCCTCGCCCTCGCACACAGGGCAGCGGCCTTGCGCGACGTTGAACGAGAACCTTCCCGGGCTGTAGTGCCGCCGGCGGGCGAGCGGCGTATCAGCGAAGATCCGTCGCACATGGTCGAACATGCCGCTGTAGGTGGATAGGTTCGAGCGCGGCGTGCGGCCGATCGGTTTCTGATCGACCCGCACCAGCCTGCGAACATGCTCCATGCCTGCGACAATGCGTCCTTCAGTGTCGTTCTGCGCAACATCGAGCAGCGGATCGATATCCTCCTCCTCGGCCACGGGGGAGCCGCCGAGGTGTTCCGTGACGAGCTCGGGCAGCGCCTGACTGACAAGACTGGATTTACCCGATCCCGAAACGCCGGTGACAGCGGTGAAGCAGCCGATGGGAAACTCGACGTCGAGACCATGGAGATTGTTCCGCCTGATCCCTTCCAGGCGTAGCCATGCCTTGGGATCGCGCGGTGTGCGCTCACTGCGGAACGGCTCTGCGAACAGGTAGCGGCGGGTGATCGAATTCTCGACGTCGGCAAGCCCCTCTATCGGCCCGCTGTAGAGGACTTCACCGCCCTTTTCCCCGGCTCCTGGCCCGACATCGACGAGCCATTCCGCGCGGCGGATCACGTCGAGATCATGTTCGACGACGAACAAAGAGTTGCCCGCCGCCTTGAGACGCTCGAGGATGGTGAGCAAGGCTTCGCCATCTGCCGGGTGCAACCCTGCCGAAGGCTCGTCAAGCACATAGACCACGCCGAAAAGCTGTGACGACAATTGCGTGGCAAGCCGCAAGCGCTGCAACTCTCCGGAGGAGAGCGTCGGCGTGCTGCGGTCGAGCGAAATGTAGCCAAGGCCAAGATCGATCAGCGCCTCGAGCCGCTCGATCAATTCGCAGGCAAGGCGTTGGGCGGCGATCCGCTTCTCGTCGGAGAGATTGGACGTGCGGCGCACGTCGGGCGCGCTCTTGTGCGCAGAGCCGCCCGCCGCAACCCGTTGTTTGACCGCTGCATCGCGGGCCGCTTTTTCCAGAACATGGCCCTTTGAGGGGGCTGAGACCGCCCCATACGCGCCATGCGCGACGGGCATCAGCAAGTCCTTCAGCTTGAGCACCGTCAGGTCGCCGAACTCGGCAATGTCGAGGCCGGCGAATTTGACCGACAGGGCTTCGCGCTTCAGGCGCTTGCCGTCGCAGGTCGGGCAATCGCGGCCGATGATATATTGCGAGACGCGCTTCTTCATCAGCGCGCTTTTCGTGTTGGCGAAGGTTTCCAGCACATAGCGGCGCGCGCCGGTGAAGGTGCCCTGGTAGCTCGGTTCCATGCGGCGCTTCAGCGCCACGCGGGTCTGTTCGGGCGTCAGACCCGCATAGACCGGCACCGTCGGCGCCTCTTCAGTGAAGAGGATCCAGTCGCGATCCTTTTTCGGCAGGTCGCGCCACGGCGTATCGACGTCATAGCCGAGTGACACGAGGATATCGCGCAGGTTCTGGCCATGCCATGCCGCCGGCCAGGCGGCGACTGCGCGTTCCCGGATCGTCAGCGTGTCGTCGGGCACCATCGTTTCTTCGGTCGCGTCATAGACGCGCCCGATGCCGTGACAGGTCGGGCAGGCCCCCGCGACCGTGTTGGGGGAGAAATCCTCCGCATAGAGCATCGGCTGATGGCGCGGATATTCGCCGACGCGCGAATAGAGCATCCGCACCAGGCTGGAGAGCGTCGTCACGCTGCCGACCGAGGATCGCGCGTTGGCCGAGCCGCGCTGCTGCTGCAACGCCACCGCAGGCGGCAAACCGTCGATCGCGTCGACCTCCGGCACGCCGGCCTGGTCGATCAGGCGACGGGCATAGGGCGCAACCGATTCCAGATAACGCCGCTGGGCTTCGGCATAAAGGGTGCCGAACGCGAGCGATGACTTGCCCGAGCCCGATATGCCGGTGAACACCACGAAGGCGTCGCGCGGTACATCGACGTCAATATTTTTGAGGTTATTCTGGCGCGCGCCGCGAACCTGCACGCAAGCGGGCGGCCCCGTATGCCCATGATCGGTGGCCGGCGTCGTCGCGTGAATATCCTTGCTCTTCAATTCAGTCTTCCTGCCCTATACGCCTGTGCGGCCCGTGGTTCATCACAGTCGGGTACAGGTGAATGCATTTCCGACTCAATACATCCAACGGCCAGGCTGGCCCGATGTTCGGCACCTTTGAAATATTTTTCCAGCACTAGACAAAGGTTGCGACAAAACCATTGTCCCGTTGGGTCGCGCGACGAGGCCACACACACTCCGGCGGTAAGCGCCTGGGCCAAGCGGCCCTGGTCCGTGCCGCTATCGGCATGTAACGACCGCACTTCGGCGCTTGTTACCGCATCGCGACGCGTTGCCCATTTGCCAGAGCGCGCGTCATCATGGCCGGGGTCGAGCCATGATGACGGCCGAGTTGTCGATCCGAGCGCCTCGCGCCGCTTCTGATCGACGGGTCAGTAGTGAATGACCGTGCGGATCGACTTGCCTTCGTGCATCAGTTCGAAGGCCTCGTTGATCTCCTCCAAACCCATGGTGTGGGTAACGAACGGGGCCAGATCGATATCACCTCTCATGGCGTCCTCGACCATGCCGGGGAGCTGTGTACGTCCCTTGACGCCGCCGAAAGCAGACCCCTTCCAGACGCGACCCGTGACGAGCTGGAACGGGCGGGTGGAGATTTCCTCGCCCGCGCCGGCAACGCCAATCACGATCGACTGACCCCAGCCACGGTGCGCTGCTTCAAGCGCGGCGCGCATGACGTGGACGTTGCCGATGCACTCGAAGGTATGATCGATGCCCCAGCCCGTCATCTCGATCAGCACTTGCTGGATGGGCTTGTCATGGTCCTTGGGGTTAATGCACTCGGTCGCACCGAACTGGCGTGCCAGCTCGAACTTGGACGGATTGGTGTCGATGGCGATGATGCGACCCGCCTTGGCCTGGCGCGCACCCTGAATCGCCGCGAGGCCGATGCCGCCGAGGCCGAACACGGCGACCGAGTCTCCGGGCTGGACCTTGGCGGTATTGTGGACTGCGCCGATGCCGGTCGTGACGCCGCAGCCGAGCAGGCAGACATGTTCGGGGTTTGCCTCGGGATTGATCTTGGCGAGCGAGACCTCGGCGACGACAGTATATTCACTGAAGGTTGAACAACCCATGTAATGATAGAGCGGCTGACCATTGTACGAAAAGCGGGTGGTCCCATCGGGCATCAAGCCCTTGCCCTGCGTTTCGCGGACAGCGACGCACAGGTTGGTCTTGCCCGACAGGCAGAAGTCGCACTTGCGGCACTCGGCGGTGTAGAGCGGAATCACGTGATCGCCCGGCCCGACGCTGGTGACGCCTTCACCGACCTCGACAACGATGCCCGCGCCCTCGTGGCCCAGAACCACCGGGAAAACACCCTCCGGATCACTCCCCGCCAGCGTGTACGCGTCGGTGTGGCACACACCGGTGTGCGTCACCCGTATGAGGACTTCGCCTTTCCGGGGTGGGGCGACATCGATCTCGACGATTTCGAGTGGCTTGCCCGCCTCGAAGGCTACAGCGGCGCGAGATTTCATGTTGGGATACCCTCGTTGGACTAAACTGATTGCTGGCGCGAGGCCGTTGCGTCAGCGCAAAATCGTCGACATTCTCATACTGGCAGGGAGTATGTTTATCATACTCCCCAGCAGTATACAAGAGGTGTCCTGACGAGGATCTCAAACCAGAGAAGGCAGCAGGGGCTGGCTTCTAGGTGCGGGAGAACACGGGCAAGAAAATGAGCCTGAAATCGTCATTTGAGATAAGTACGCAGAATCTTCATTACGCCCTCCACGCCGTCATCGTGCTCGCCACCTGCGCCTCCGACGGCCCGATCCGCGCCCGCACCGAATGTTTCCCTGAGATGACTCTCCATCACTTCTGCCATCAGCCCGTTTGTCGCACCACGCATGGCGACAATTTGCTGCAGCAGGGGAGTGCAATCGGCCCCGGCTTCGATCGCGCGTTCCAGAGCGTCCGCCTGGCCCTTGATACGCCGCAAGCGTGTGATGGCTCGCTTTTTGTCCTCTGATGAATGTGGCATCGCGTTTTCCCGAGAAATCGCTTCAGCATACTATACAGGGGGGGAGTTTCAATCCTGTCCAGAGACTGGCGCTTCTGTAATCAGGCGAGGTTCCCTGGCCAATCTCCAAATTCGCCCCCAGATCGGGCAGGCATAGCCGCCATGTTGCCCTGAGACAGGTCTGGCACGCGGACGAGGAGCATCATGCTCTCAAGCCTGCGCCACAAGCAACGACGGCATGCGCGCTTAGGGTCCGATCCTGTGTCTGGGAGGGGGGAGCCATCGCTCGCTCCCCCGGGTTTGCCGGTCAGACCGTAACGACGACCTTGCCGATCTGGTCGTTCGATTCGAGGAAGCGGTGCGCGTCCTGGATGGCGTCGAGCGGGAAAGTGCGCGCGATCCGCGGCTTGAGCGCGCCCGATTCCAGACCCGCCACGATGAACGCCTTGGCGCGATCAAGGGCGGCGTCGTCCGAGACGATCTCGCTGTAGAGATAACCCTTGAGCGTGAGGCTCTTGCCCAGCACGGAGAACAACGGGAACGGCGTTGGCTCGCCGCTGAGCGCGCCATATTCGAGCAGGATGCCGCCGCGCGCCATGCTCGCGGTCAGCTGCTCGAACGACGGGCCTCCGACCGGATCGAGCACCACGCGCGCACCTGCACCATCGGTTATCTCCATCACCTTTGCTACCAGATCCTCTTCCCCGGTCGCGACGACATGATGTGCACCGGCATCAAGCAGGGCCTGGCGCTTGGCGCCGGTACGCGTCGTCGCGATCACCGTCGCGCCGACCATCCGCGCAATCTGGAAGGCAGCAAGCCCGACGCTGCTGGAAGCAGCGGTGATGATGACGAAATCGACCTTGCCGAGCTTCGCCTGCTCCACCAGCGCGCCCCAAGCGGTGACATACTGCATCCACACGGCCGCCGCTTCCTCGAACGACAGCGCCGCCGGATGCTTGACGACGAGGCGGGCGGGCACGTTGGCGACCTCGCCATAGGTGCCCCAGCGCGCGATATCGAGCGGGGGGATGACGTTGACGGCTTCGCCTTCCGCAAACCCGGTCACGTCCGCCCCGACCGTAACGACAGTGCCGGCAGCCTCGTAGCCGAGTCGGCTAGGGAACTCGGCTTCCTGAAGGTAGGCATGGTTGCGGAACATCACCTCGGCGCGGTTTATGCCTATCGCCTTCACCGCGATCTGCACTTCGTCGGCCGCGGGCGCGGGCACTGCCACATCTTCAATCCTGAGGACGCTGGCGTCGCCATATTCGTGGATACGGACGATGCGGCTCATGGGACACTCCTTGATTATTGAACGATCGTTCTGTATCGATGTCAGCGACAAGGTTCAAGCTATTATTTATCGATCATTCCATATCGGGCGCGAGACATGACAGACACGAAAGCCCGTCGTGGCGCAGGCCGCCCTCGAGAGTTCAACACTGACGCTGCGCTCGACAAGGCGGTACGGCTTTTCTGGCAGCGCGGCTACGAGGCGACGTCGATGGCCGATCTGGTGGCGGAGACTGGCGTCGCCGCCGCCAGTCTCTATGCGGCGTTTGACAACAAGGCGGGGCTGTTCGCGGCGGTGATCGAGCGCTATTCCGCCACGTTCAGCGTCCACCTCTATGCACCCATCAACGATCCGGCGTTGTCCACCTTCGAGGCTGTCACGGGCCTGCTGGAACGAGCGGCGTCAACGTTCTCCGAACCTGGAACGCCGGCCGGCTGCTTCATGTATTCGGCAGCGGCAGCCGTGTCGCCGGCGTCCGCCGCCATCGAATGCCTGCTGCGCGACAAGCGTATCGCGGCGGAGGCCCTCCTAGTCGAGCGTCTGCATCGTGGCGCCGCGCACGGCGAGCTTGCGGCCGATGCCGATCCGGCCGTCCTAGGCAAATTCTTCAATACGGTCATGGAAGGCATGTCCGTTCAGGCGCGCGACGGCGCTACGATCAACGAACTGCTCTCCATCGCCAAAATGGCACTCGATCGATGGCCGGCTGCGGTGTGATGGTCGAAGCGAGCTCGTCCTCGGTGTTCTTGCAATAAGCCTCTGTCGATCTGCAGCAATGCCCACTCCGACCGAAGTCCGCATGCCCAAATCATCATCCCATTCCGGGAGACCGCAGCGTTCGACAGGATTTTTGAACAGCCGCGGAAAGTTGTGACACCAAGTATCGATATTTATTTGTGCGTGCCGGGGATCTACCTATCCGCCTCGCTCGAACGAATATCCGAACACATCTGATAGGGTGAAAGCACATGAAACGCGTGACGCTGCCAGGCGGGGAAGTCGTTCCTTCAATGGGTCAAGGCACCTGGAAGATGGGCGAACGTGCCGAGCGGCGATCCGATGAGATCGCCGCGCTTCGCGCTGGTGTCGAGTTGGGCTTGACGCTCATCGACACCGCCGAAATGTACGGCGACGGTGCGGCGGAAACGCTGATATGCGAGGCGCTGGGCAGCTTTCGCGACCAGTTGTTCCTCGTCAGCAAGGCATATCCGCAGAATGCATCGCGCTCCCGCCTTGCCGGTGCGTGCGAGGCGAGCCTGAAGCGGCTCGGCACCGATCGGCTCGACCTCTACCTTCTCCACTGGCGGGGATCGGTGCCGCTCACTGAAACAGTGGAGGCATTGGAGGCGCTGAAATCGGCGGGAAAAATTCGGCACTGGGGTGTCAGCAACCTCGATACCGATGATATGGACGAGCTTGTCGCTGTCGGCGGGGGTGGCTGCGTGACCGATCAGATCCTTTACAATCTGGTCCGTCGGGGCCCCGAATTGGAACTTTTGCCTTGGCTCTCCGAGCACAAAGTGGCGGTTATGGCGTATAGTCCGGTCGAGCAGGGACGACTTTCTACGCACCCCGCTCTCGACAAAATTGCAGCCGAGGTTGGTGCAACCCCTGTGCAGGTCGCACTTTCCTGGACGTTGCGGCACGATGGCCTCATCGCCATCCCGAAAGCGAGTTCAGTCGCACATGTGCGGGAGAACCGCGCGGCCGCCGATATCGTTCTTTCCGATGCCCAACTTGCGACGCTCGACGCGGCATTTCCCAGGCCAGGCAACCGTCGTCCACTTGAAATGCTGTAGCGTCAGATGGCGATATTCTCTCTCGAAGGCACTGACGTGACCCGCGTGAGAGTTGGCCGCATTGATGATAGAGCTACGTCGTGAAATCGGCGGAATGCATGGATCGGATCGGATTGTTTCCTGTGTTTCTCACTTGACGATAGATCCCGAAGGCACGGTTTTTCGGGGCATCTCGGAAAAATGCAATAAACTCAAAAGCCGGCCCATTTTCCAGGATGTATGACGGTATACCGCCGCAAGAAATATTTTTAACTGCTATATTTCAAGGCTTTATGCTTTCAATCAATAATGAGTGGAATGATTCAGGCCTTTCTGAGCCTTTCGAAATCACTTCCGAAAGCGCCGATAAGTCACTGACGTTAAAGTGAATTCTGACGAGACCCTTCGAAGCCTTTCGGAGGGTTTCTTTTTTGTGATGACGGCTTTCCTGACGGTCTCGCGTCCGTTGCCTCCGCCGGCTCCTCCATACCGTCACCGCTTCTAGGGTGTCCTGACGGTCTTTTTTGAAACAAGCTTTTGAATTGTTTGCGGAAAATGACCGCGAAAGACCGCGAAAACGCCTGACGGTCTTTTGCAGGGGAAATGGCATGCTTACCGACGCAGAACTGAGGAATACACGAGGAAAATCAAAAGCGTATAAAAAGACCGACAGAGACGGTCTCTACGTGCTCGTGACACCGTCAGGAGGCATCGCGTTCACAGTACGACTACCGCTTCAACGGGAGGCGCGAGACGGTCATCGGCATCAGCCCGAAAAGCGGACGTTCACTGGCTTAGACAGGATGGCTAAAGGTGGTGTCTCGGACGCTCAAGTAATGACCGCTTCTGGCGGATACAGTTGAAAAAGTCGGCTGGCTGACGGGACAACACGGCTGCGTGGTCGGGCTGTGACGGTGTTCGTGACGCTTCAGGCCTTCAGGCGGGCGCTGGGGCGATCTGCAGTGGGATCAAGCGGGCCATTTTTCGCAGGTTCTGGGCGGTGGCGGCGAGGAGGAACTCGTCTCGGGCGCCGCAGGGACCGCGAAGGCGCAGCCGATCCAGCCTGAGGATGCGCTTGAAGTGTGCGAACAGCATCTCGACCTTCTTCCGTTCGCGTCGGGAGGTGACGTAGGCGTCGGCCCTGGCGATGTCGCGGGCGACGTCCCTGGCGTCTTCGTGGATGGAACGGGTCACCTTCCGAGCCGGC
>NZ_JAHXPB010000007.1 GCF_023147505.1 Brevundimonas sp. EYE_349
CCAAACGGCCCTTCTCGAACACACTCTTCCTTACCGAAAACCCGTTTGACGCGGGATGGAGCAGCCCGGTAGCTCGTCAGGCTCATAACCTGAAGGTCGTAGGTTCAAATCCTACTCCCGCACCCAAAGATAACGACACCCTCGTCGCGTAAGCGCCGGGGGTGTTGTGGTTTAGGGGCCGAGGCTTGTCGTGCAGCCAAGCCATGGTTGCGACGAGCACGTCGTGCAGGGGAGGCTCTCGCCATGCTGATCGCCGAGCTTCAGCACTGCCTTTTCGATCAAGGGTCGAAGAGCCGTGGCGGCGTCATCGCGCTTCGAGGCTGAAGTCAAGGTTTCGGCCGGACGCGTGACCTTCTTGGGATGGGTCTCGGTTACATTGGCGTGCAGTCTACGCGCGAAGTGGTCGTGTGAGCCTGCTGGGCCCGCAAGATGGCGCCGCGGTCGTGGAAGTCATGGAGGCGCCGGTGTCCGCATTCAGTCCCAGATGACTTCGGGAAAGCCGTCGGATCACCCGCGCGACCTTCGCCGGGCTCGCCTTATCGGCGGCGCTGGTGGCGAGGTGATCGTGATCAAGTCGGGCGGTCTCTGCGCCGAACGCGCGGACGGCTTCTGCGGCCGCCCCTGGCGCCATCCGCTTGCCGCGGAGCCCGTCAAGCATGCGCTGCTCGATCTTGGTGCGGATAACGGTAGCGGCCATTTCCATCGCAAGTTCGACTGCTGCTAGAGGCCCAAGAGAGCGAGAGGCGCACAAGACGTCTCTGCTTTCGAATCTGCTTTCGAAACAAAAAACCTGACGTCGTCGACCGTGGTCGGCGTATTGGCGGTCGATTGCGCGGCGGCGGCGCCGGCCAGCACGGTGGAGCCGACCGCAGCCAGAAGCAGCGAGCGCAAGGCGGGGGAGGAACGCATGACGGGGACCTTCAAGGGAGGAAGGGAGTTTGTTATGAGATAACGTCACATCCGGTCAAGCCGGTCATGATTTTCCCCAATCCCGTGCGATGAAAAAACATGGAGAGCGCAGGTCATGGCCTGCATGCGTTTGAGACAAGGAAGGTGGCGCGCCGCGATGGATGAAGCCGAGAACTACGCTTCTACAGTTCAATGGATCGCGTAGAGTGGAGCCGCATCCGGCGCTGACGCCAGTTCGGCATTAGAGGCTGGTGCCCGTGCGCCAACTGCCTTCAACCAGGGCAGGCGGCAAATGCTGAAATAACATTCTATGATCCTCATGCGCATGCGGACTCGCTCTCTCGGGCTTCGTCGTCCAGGGCGGTCACGCAAGTGACGCTCGATCAGGACTCGACCGTTCGTCTCTTGCCACCTAAGCTTGCCTGATCGTGTCGTGTGACACTCCTTCCGACTTGAGCCTTAATGAGCGTGTATACAATCAACGATTTTTGGAAATCGCGGCTGGGTACGGGTCAAACGTCTCCCGATACGCCACCAAAAGGATGGTCCCAGCGGACTGCGCAGTTAAGCACATTCAAAGAGGCACCACTAACGTCTAGCTCTAGTTTCGGCGACATAGCTGATCCGGAGCGGACGCCGGTCATCTTGGTATCAGCGCCAGGCGCGGTCGGTAAGTCCACCTTAGCCAGACAGATCGCGTCGATGACGGGCGCGACCTACGTCGACCTGTCGGAGTCCGAGCCAGTCGGCGGCAATACGCTCTCCGGTGGGCTGGTTAAAGCCGGGCTTTTCGATGCTTGGCGCAACGGGCAGGCGTCAGTTCTACTCGACGGCCTCGACGAAGCGCGCCTTCGTGTAACGCAGGAGGCGTTCGAGGCATTCCTGCGGGACGTGGCGGAGATGTCCGCTGGTCGCGGTGTGCCAACGGTCCTGTTCGGTCGCACTGGCGCGATCCAAGATGCGTGGCTCGTTCTTGTCGACCATGTCCCGGTCTCGGTATTGGAGATCGGTTATTACGGCCGTGAAGACGCGCTTGATTTTGCCGTTGGCTGTGTAGCCGATGCGGTGCCGGACAGTCCCCACCATGCGGTCGCTCGGCGAGCATTGGAGCTCTTGCTCGAAGGGCTAAGGAGGGACACTGACGGCGATGGGGACCGATTTGCAGGCTATGCTCCGGTTCTACAGGCCGTTGCAGACCGGGTGGCCCAAGACGCGAACCCGAGTGCTCTGGTCGCTCTTATCGAGAAGGGAGAACAGCCGGTCACCCTTCGCACGGTGGTCAGTGCGATATTGCTACGCGAACAACAGAAACTCGCGGGCATTGCGCTTGAAGATGAGGCCCTTCGATCCACTCTTTACGATCAAGAAGAACAGCTGGCGCACCTAGCGGCCAGGATCTTCCGTCAGCCGCCGCCGAACGCGCCTGCAATGAGCCCGAAAGATGCAAAGGCCTACGCCGACGCGCTTGAAACTTGGGTGCCGGAGCACCCCTTCTTGGACGGCGGGAAAGGGACATCATCGGCGGTGTTCGAAGGGCTGATAACGGCGCAGGCGCTTAAAGGCGCGGCGACAGCAAACGCCGCATTGAAGAGCGAGCTAGCACGAGGCGCGGCTTCAAATCCGTTCCTCTCAGAGTTCTACCTTGAAGATGGGAAAGAGCTTGCCCTGCCCCCTGAACACGTCGGAGTGATCTACGCCTCATTGAGAGCCCGATTGTCACTCGGCGATACCGCAAGCCTCCTTGTTGAAGGTGCCGACGACGGCGCCGAAGAAGAGGAGGCGCTTAAGTCCGATGTCGAGATTACGGTCTCGCGCGCCGGGACCAGCAAGACAACAACTCTCCGGTTTGAGAGCGACCAAACGGGAGTCTTACGCTTCGGAAATCTGCTCGAAGATGTTGAGGTGAACGCCCCGCTCGCCGCCGTCGACATGGGGTTTGGCATCGAAACCGTGCTGGTCGCTCCGATCAGCATTCAATGCGCGGAATTGAAGTTCGCGACCGAACGGCTCGTCGTCGAGACAGTACCAGAGCGGCCAGGCGCTGCAGTCTATCTAGAGGCTGACAACGCTTCGAGCGAGACGCTTGCCGGTGTGCCCACGGTTCACGGGGATGTGACGCTCTCGGTGGCATGGCCAAACGCCCAAGCCCATCCTTGGACAAGCTTTGCGACCCAGCCAGCAGCAGCCCAAGACCCTCGCCTGAATGAGGGGCTTCGCCGGTTCAGGAAATTCGTGATCGCATTCCGGTCTCACTCAAAGGGCGCGCTGAAGCGGTTTGCCGGGAAAATCGAGCATGCCCGAATGACCAAGGGAGTTGGTCGTTCTATTCTGGATCACATGCTTGCCCAAGGCATCGTTTCGACCGATGGCGAGATGTACACGCTGCATCCTGGGCCCTTGGCCGAGAAGGCAGGCGCATCTTATCTCACCACAATGTCACGGAACTTCTCTCCAGAAACGATCAAATTTGTCGAAGCGGCGATCAGGTAGGCGGACTGTGATCAGAGTAACTCTCAGCGACCAGAGAAGTGCTCGCTAATGCGGAACCCGCTGATTGATCGAGCTACTGCCTCCGATGGAACACGGATTATTGCCGGTCAGAGATTGAATTGACCCGCTGACGAAAATTGCTTGATCGCATGGCAACGTTTCTGGGAGGTGACCCAAACGTTGACTGGCGGACTCAGTGAGAGGCGCAGCCCGCGGATATGTTTTGCCTAAACGGTCAATGCTTCCCGGATTGCTTGAGCGACTGCAGCGCGGTTGTCCCCCGAAGCTACAGTTATCGGGGGATCAGGCACCGTCGCCGTGACCGAAATCCCTGTTGGCACGACTAGGATTGCGCGGAGCCTCTCAGCCAATGAATCGCCGAAGTCGAAGAGATAGCCGAAAACCTTGTATATACTGTCGCTGAGATAGCGGCCGTGGTCGGATTTCTTCATTTCCACTAGCGTGATCAGTTGCCTGCCGTCGATATCGGCGACCAGCATGATGTCGGGACGCCGTTGTCCTCCTGACAGGCCCCGATGGGCGCCGACGACTGAGGCGTATCGCGTTTTGAGGTTTAGTACGGCCGCAGGCGTCTGATCGAAGAACACCTGAACTTTCCTACGTTCATCTTTGAACATCGCAACATGGCCTCGCCCCCTGGTCACGAGCCCATACTCGACAGGTTCTCCGAACCCAAGCTCTTCGGTCAGAACGTCAAGCGTCAGCACCAAGACATACAACTCAAAAAGATCGTCATCGCTGATCGGCTCCAACCAGTTCACTGCCAAGAGGGCCAGAATGCTGTACCAGCGCGCCTGGTCGTCATGGGTCTCAATCTCAAGGCGCCTACGAACGAGCTTTGCGGCGATGCGATACTCTGGCCGGCGATGACGAAGTGCGGCGGCGATCATCGTTTCCGATACTCTCAATGGGACGGTCAGATCGCCGAACCAGTGGTGGCGACGAGCGGCGTCGCACCCGTCTCGTATTCGGACCAAATCAGGATGCAGACCCGTCGTACCCACGCGACGTTCGATCTCTGTCACCGCTTCTCGCAGGTCATGGACGAGCCAAGCTAGAAGTTGGTTTTCGGGCAGTTCGAAAGATCGGTGTGAGGTTCTGCTTACATACTGGACTGGGGAAAGGGCGCCCGAGAGGCGACCAATAATTGTTCGGTCCCATCTGGGGTTTCCTCGCAGGGCAGGCCCTACGATCTGTTCCAGCGACAGGACTTCGTTCGAAAGCGCGTCGAGAATCGTCGACAGCGTCTTTTCGGAAAAATCAGCGTAGCCCCCAGCAACCAAGTCGATGACAGAGCCAAGCAACTCGACATCGTCCGAAGCCCCGTGCAGACGATCCAAGAATGCCTGCAGCACAGCGAGGTCAATTGCGTCGGATTTTGCGCCGACGACCCCTCGTCCAATTGCGGATAGGTGGCGTCCTGCCCGTTCCGGCGCACACACGAAGTCCCGCCAGGCCTCGCGGCTCATTCTACTACATAGCCGGTCCAGACCGCCAGATGACGGGCCATAGCTTCCGCACGCGACGGCACTAGTGCGGAGAAGAGATCGGTTGCGGCCTCATGGAGATCATGCCGCCCTTGAAACTGGGGAACGACGTATAGCTCAAGAGCGGACGACACGATCGCTTCAAGCGTTCTATGAGGATCGAGACGGACTTCGCTCTCAGCGTGTTTGATGATTGAAAGTGGGAATGCAGGACCAAGGGGAAGACCGATCCCGGACAACCCCTCACCTTCTTTTGCAAAGAGGCCGACAAGCACCTCGACCAGCGGGCTGATGTCGAAACCTACCTGCGCCCCTGCTTCCCGGATCATCGCCTCGTAGATGTCCGCAGAAGGCAGATCAATCGGGATGAAGGCGAAGCGACGAACAAAGGCCATCGAGAGTCGTTTCAGGCTGGCCTTGTCAGCGTCATTCATCGATCCGATCAGGCGCCACCACTCCGGCACCATGACCACGTCGGCGTTTTGGTCCTCGATGATTGCCGAACCGACTTGCAGCCGAACTCGACGGAACTCACCTTCATCGGACCGACGCCTATACGGCAGCGTCACACTGTTACCGCTGAGAAGCGTGAATAGCTCCCCGAAGGCCTTGTCGATATCAGCACGGTTGATCTCATCAATGATGAGGCAATGGGCTTTCTCAATCGAGTCGACGACGGCACCGGGAAGGAAATCTAGTCGGTCTCCCGAGCCATCGGCAGATGGTGCGGGAAAGTAGCCGCCAATCGTCTCAAAGGTGGTCCATTGATCGGTTGCGGGAACCGTCCAGGCGGGGAAGCCAGTCGGCCGAAAATAGTCGCTGAGAAGCTGGAGTTCGACAGTGCTCCCGAACCTCACCGATTCCTCAGGATCGGCGCTCGACGGCACTCCGTGACGGAGCATCGCCAGCACACTCAGCAGAGCCGGGTGAGTGTTCTCGGCGAAGTAATCGAGAGCGGCGGCGACGTGATCGGTAGTGAGGTAAGGCACCTACGAAGCCCCTTACGCCGCGTCGTCGAAAGCGTAGTCGTCTTCGCGGACCCGGCGCGGTGCGCGCAACTTCAAAATGTCCGCATCGCCAAGCCGATTTTCGACCAAGACGACATCGCGGACAGCCTCGACCGCCTTGCCGTGCACATCCCGGCTCACCATCGGAAGGATGGCCTCCGCCAGTGCACGCGCGAGAAGCGGAGGCACCGCGTTGCCGATCTGCTGGCGGATTTGGGCGGCGCTGCCGTCGAATATGAAGGTGTCCGGGAACGATTGGAGTCGAGCCGCCTCACGAAGCGTCAACGTGCGGTTCTGATCTGGATGGATGAAGGCGCCTGTCGTGCCCTCGTTGAACTTGGTCGTGATCGTATAGGCAGGCGCGTCGTTCTGAAGCCTCTTCAAAATAGTCGTGGCATCGTAGCGTCGGATTTTCTTGAAGCGTTCGGGCAGGTGCTCCAACGGGATGTCCCGCCAGTTCTGACCGGGTTTGAGCCGGATTGCGGCCAATCGGTCCAAGGCCGCCAGATCGGCAGCGGCATGTTGACGAACAAGTTTGGAGCCGTCCCGCATAGTGCGCTGATAGGAAGTACGAGCCCGACCCGGATATTTGACGCCGTCGATCTCGTGGCCTTCCGCCACCGGCGGGAGGTCGGAACAGGCGTCGGCGAAAGATACGTGCGGCAGAACTTCGCCGCCGCCGCCGTGGCCGATCCGTGAAAGGTGGGCGAAGGGCAGTGCGAAGTTTCGCCACAGGTCGGCGTTTCCGTGTGTAGCGGCCGGGAAAGCAATATCAGAGCCCGTTCGGTTGCCCACGAACACAAGGCGGCGCCGCAGCTGCGGAACACCGAAATCCGCCGCCAGCAGGATCATAGGGGCTACGTTATAGCCGATCTCTCGGAACGCCCGAACGATGTCGATGGCGACCCGGCCCTGATTGTAAAGCAGGAGGCCGGGCACGTTCTCGAACACAATCCAACTCGGGCGCAGTTCCTCAACCATGCTGAGATAGTTCAGGAACAGACGGTTCCGAGGGTCATCCTCATCGCGGCCAGACGAACGGCTCAGGCCACCAGACGTAGAGAATCCTTGGCAGCTAGGGCCGCCGACGATGACGTCGACGCCGCTGTTGCCGACGAACTCCCGAACGTCGGTCAGATCGGGGTCTCTCAAGTCGCGCATCATGCCGCGCGAGCCCGCTATGTTTGTCTCGAACGAGTTCAGTGCGGCTTGGAAATGGTCCAGGCCGCCGATGACGCGATAACCAGCTTGAGCAAACCCATGGGCGATTCCGCCCGCGCCGGAAAAGAGGTCTAGGACCGTAGGGGCTGCGGTCGTATTCTTCTGTTTATCGGCCATAAATCCCCCTAGACGCACCACGTGGCGGCCGAGAACATTACAGGAACATGCGCGCGTTGGCAATGCATGCGGCCCGATTCGGTAGCGTGCACCGGACAACGTAACCGAAAGTTTGACGTCCTCCGACCCGAGCTTGGGGATTTGCAACCCCATTAAGTGACTTTTCGTTGGTTAGGTCCCAAGGAACGCCGTTGGACCGAGCAACGCTCAAGTTTTCAATCGCACGCCAGCCCCACCGGCGGCGTCGGCAGCGATGAAAACGGCGCCGCCGTCTTCCAAAATGGATTGTAGGCGTTCGAGGGTTCCTGTCTGCATTCCACCTCGCCCAGCCTCAAATCGGTGGATGGTTGATTCAGCCACACTGGATCGTTCAGCCAGCACGCGAACGCTGATGCCGAGGCCTGCGCGCGCCATACGAATTTGAGCGGGACTGATCATTTTTAGAGAAAAACTCCGACTAGTTGCGGAATTCCGTTGACTTAGTCGGCGAATTCCGCTGAACTCTAACCGGAATACTCCGAAACTCCACCGTTCAGCATGATCTGAGCGACCGGGCGGCTGCGCGGGAGGTCACGCATGCCTGACCACCAAGAGACCGAGAGACGGGCGATTCCTCCGCGTGGGGAAGCGACACCGGGCTCAGCGAGTGCGTTGTCATGAGGTCCCGCCGACGCGATCCCGACCTCCACCTTGCGCGGGCGTTCGCCCACAACGCGCGCGCCTTCCACGCGATGGCCTGGACCGATGATGACCGCGTCAGCGTCCAATCGGCCTACCATTCGGCCATCGCCCTCGAACTCGGCCTCAAAGCCTACCTGCTCCATCGCGGGCTCTCCGATGATTGGAACCGCACGCACCTCCGTCACGACCTGACCAAGGCGCTCCGGTACGTCCGGATGCTGGGATTTCAAGGCATCCCAGACGGCATCGCTGAACTCGCTGACGTGCTTGGACCCCTCTACGCCTCCGGCGCCCTGCGCTCCGGTATGAACAATCCTGAACTGCCACTTCCTCCCGACGCTATCGATCAAGCCATCCGCGATCTCCTCAGCGCAGTGGAGGCCGCCATCGGGGTGGAATGTGAGGCGAACCCATGAGGCGCTGGCCCTCGCTGCTCCGACGGAGTCCTCGTCGATCAGCCGAAGAACGCCAGCGGATTCTCGTCCGAGCGATCCGCCGACTATCACGCGACTGTCGCGACGTTTTCGTTCTCCATCGCTTCGCCGGAATGTCCCTGGAGCAGATCGCCGAGCGTCTGGGCATCGATCAGCAGGCGGCCGAGGCGCGTTTGGCGGAGGCGCTCGTTCGTTTGAGCCGCGCCGTCGATGAGGAGGGCGGCGGAGAGGCTTCTGAAGGCTCGTGAGGGTCTAGGGCAGGATAGGCTTTGCGCCAGCATTGTCTGACAAGCTTGACCTTATCGACCCTCATTTCCGGAGTGGTGAGCAGCGCCGTCCGCCCGCTTCAACCCCGCTTCGCGCCCTGAGGGCTGCGGCTTGCGCCGCAGGCGTTGACCCGGTCGGCCGTCGCCGCTGAGGCTTGGCGTGGATCGATGGATCGATCCGCTTTGCGAGAAAGCGGCGACCGGAAATTTGCGAGGGAGAGGTTACGAGTATGCGCGCGGTTATAGAGCGATCAGCTTGGCGGGCATGTACGTCCAGCCGTCATCAGAGCCGCAGGCGCGGCGGCGCCGGACTCCGCCAGCGCGGAGAGTCGGGGTACAGTCTGTCGTCCGCGTCACCGACACCTGGCCCGATGATCTCCCAATCACTCCGGCCGAGCTTCTGGCGGTGGAGGCGTGGCTTGGCGAGGTGCTCGACGAGGTTCTGGGTCCGCGCCTCTGAAAGGAGCCGGACATGAGCGGTAAGACCATCACCCCAGGCGTTCAGACCCGAGCGGCCCTGTACCTTCGCGTCTCGACCGGACGGCAGGCCGTCAACGACCTCTCTATCCCGGACCAGCGCCGCCAGCTTGAAGCCTACTGCGGGACGAAAGGCTGGGAGGCCACGGCGGAGTATGTCGAGCCGGGCAACACCGCCACCGACGACCGGCGCCCCTCTTTCCAGTCAATGATCGAAGCGGCGCTGACCAAGCCGCCCGCCTTCGACGTGATCGTGGTGCACAGCTTCTCACGGTTCTTCCGCGACCAGTTCCAGTTCGAGTTCTATGTGCGGAAGCTGGCGAAGAACGGCGTACGTCTGGTCTCCATCACGCAGGAGCTGGGTGACGACCCTATGAGCGTGATGATGCGTCAGATCATGACGCTCTTCGACGAGTATCAATCTCGCGAGAACGCCAAGCACACTCTCAGGGCCATGAAGGAGAATGCCCGTCAGGGCTTCTGGAACGGCGCCCGGCCGCCCATCGGCTACCGCATCGTCGCGGCCGAACAGCGGGGAGCCAAGATAAAGAAGACGCTTGAGATCGACCCGCTCCAGGCCGAGACGGTCCGCACCATCTATCGCTGGGCGCTGACCGGCGACGGCGCGCAAGGGCCGATGGGGCTGAAGACCATCGCCACGCGGCTGAACGACCGGAACATCCGCACCCGAGACGGCGGGCGGTGGGGGATCGGCACGGTGCATCAGGTTCTGACACGCTCGACCTACATGGGCGAGCATCGGTTCAACACCCGCGACCACAAAACCAAGACGCCGAAGCCTGAGTCCGAGCACGCGGTCATGGCCGTGCCGCCCATTGTTTCGAAGGCGGACTACGAGGCCGTTCGGGCGCGCTTGAAGTCGAGAAACCCCAAGTGGACCCCGCCGCGTGTCTCAACCGGACCGAACCTGCTGACGGGCATCTGCTTCTGCGGCGTCTGCGGCGGCGCCATGACGCTCAGAACCGGGAGGGGGAGCGCTGGCGGCCAGTATCGCTACTACGCCTGTTCGACCAAGGCTCGCATGGGCGAGACCGGCTGCACTGGCCTGGCCGTCCCCATGCACAAGCTCGACGACGCGATCATCGACCATCTCGAAACCCGGTTGCTCGATCCGGACCGCCTAGCAGCCCTGATGGAGCAGCTTCTGGATCGTCGGGAGGAATGGGCCGACCAAAGGCGCGGCCACATCGCCGAGATGCGCAAACGCGCCACGGAGGCCGAGGCCAAGCTGAACCGGCTCTATGAAGCCATCGAGAACGGCCTGCTGGCGCCGGACGACGCGTCGCTGAAGGATCGGGTCGCAGAACTTTCCGGCACCCGCGATCAGGCCAGGGCGGACGCCGAGCGGATCAGTGCATCGGTGGATCGCTTAGCGCCGACGATTACGTCAGAAGCCTTGGCGCGGTTCGCCACCGCCGCTCGGCGCAAGCTGCGGGACCGCAGCAGCGGCTATCGGCGGGATCACCTGCGCGCCCTGACGCAACGAGTGGAGGTCATCAGCAAGACCGAGGCGCGCATTATCGGCTCACGAACGGAGCTTTTGCGGGCGCTGGCGTCCAGTGATGGTGGGAATTACGCCGCCGCTGGCGGAGTTCTCGGTTTTGAACGGAAGTGGCGCACCCGACAGGATTCGAACCTGTGACCTCTGCCTTCGGAGGGCAGCACTCTATCCAGCTGAGCTACGGGTGCGTGCGCGGCGTGACGCCGGAAAGGGCCGCTTACAGCATGGCGCGGGCGGCCTCAATCCTGAATACGCGTCCGGCGGGCTTATTGCGCCGTCATGCCGCCGTCGATCTTGAACTCGGAGCCGGTGACGAACTTGGATTCGTCCGACGCCAAGTAGAGGACGCAGTAGGCGACGTCGTCGGGTTCGCCGATCCGTTTCAGTGGAATGCCGCGCGCCAGCCGTTCGTGGGCCTTGTCCTGATCGCCGCCGGCCATGGCGATGAAGGGGTCCAGGATCGGGGTCTTGATGAAGACCGGGTGGACCGAGTTGCAGCGCACGTTCCAGTCGGCCTTGGCCGCCTCCAGCGCCAGGGTCTTGGTGTACATCCAGACAGCGGCCTTGGTGGCGTTGTAGGCGCCCATGCCGGGGGCGGCGGCCAGGCCGGCGATGGAGGAGATGTTGATGATGGAAGCGGGGGCGGAGGCGCGCAGATGCGGCATGGCGTGTTTGGCGCCCAGCATGATCGAGCGCAGATTGATCTCGTACTGACGTCGCCAGTTCTCGACCGTGTCCTGTTCGACGAAGGCCAGCGGGCCGCCGACGCCGGCGTTGTTGACCAGGACCGACAAGCCGCCGAGGTCGGCGACGGCGGCGGTGATGACCCGTTCCCACTCGGCCTCGCTGGCCACATCGTGAGCATAGGCGAAGGCCGCTCCGGCGATTTCTGCATTGATCCGCGCGGCCAGGGCCTCGGCGCGGGGGCCGTCGATGTCGGTCACGGCGACGCGCGCGCCCTCTCGGGCCATCATCAGGGCCATGGCCTCGCCCAGACCGCCGGCGGCGCCGGTGATCAGGACGGTCTTGCCGGCGACGCGGCCGGGGCGATGCGCGCTCACGACCGCACCCCCATGCCGGCGGCTGCGGCGTCGATGAAGCGGGCCAAGGTCACGTCGCGGTCGGTGACGCCGTCTGCGTCGTGGGTGGTCAGCAGGATGTCGACGCGATTGTAGACATTGGACCATTCGGGGTGATGGTCCATCCTGTCCGCCATCAACGCCACGCGCGCCATGAAGCCGAATGCGGCGTTGAAATCGTCGAAGGCGAGGCTGCGCCGAATGGCCTGGCGATCCCCGTCCGCCGCGCGCCAGGCGGGCAGACCAGGCAGGATTTCCCCAACGTCAAGGCGGGTGTCGGTCATCGCGTTTCCTCTTTTTCTTTGGCGTAAGGCGCCCGCGGCCGGGCGGCAAGCGCCGGGAACATCTGGTCAAGCTTGGGCGTTAGGTTCCCGGTTCAGGCGACAGGGAGACGACGATGGACAATCTGTGGATCGCCGCCCTGAACGCGGCCGACCGCAAGCGGATCGAACCCCATCTGAAGCAGGGCGAGATCACGCGCGGCCAGATGCTGTATGACGCCGGCGAGGCCGTCGACCGGGTGTGGTTCCCGATCAAGGGCGTGGTGTCGCTGATGACCGTTCTGCCCGACGACAAGATGGTGGAGACGGCCGCCATCGGCCGTGAAGGTCTGGTCGGCGTGACATGCGGCCCCTTCAACGCCCGCGCCGCCAGCCGCGCCATCTCCCAGCGCGACGGCCTGGCCGCCTATTGTTCGTCCGAGGTGTTCGGCGAGGCGCTGGACAAGAGCGAAAGCCTGCGTCTGGCCCTGTCGCGGTTCACCGAGGGGCTGATGGCCCAGGTCCAGCAGGCGGCGGCCTGCAACGCCCAGCACCGGCTGGACGAGCGGCTGGCGCGCTGGCTGCTGACGCTGCACGACCGGGCCGAGGACGACCGTTTCGACCTGACCCAGGCCGATATCGCCGGAATGCTGGGCGTGCGGCGCGCCACCGTGTCCGAGGTCGGTTCGGTGCTGGAGGCCAAGTCGCTGATCCAGCGCGGACGGGGCTGGGTCAAGGTTCTGGATCGCGATGGGTTGGAGGCCGCCTCGTGCGGTTGCTACGGCCTGATGCGCGACGTGATGAAGGATCTGGAGCTGCCTCAGCCGGAAGCCGCCTGATCGCCCGTCTGATCGGGTGACGGCGGCGCGGCGACGCGCTAGACGATGCGCATGACCGACGCCTCCTCCCACGGCCCGCATTCGCAGGGTGATCGTTCCTCCTTCGGCTTTCGCGACGTGGATGCGCGCGAAAAGGTGAAGATGGTGCGCGGGGTCTTCGATTCCGTCGCCTCAAACTACGATGTGATGAACGACCTGATGAGCGTGGGCGTCCACCGCATCTGGAAGGACATCGCCGCCGCCAAGCTGAACCCCCGTCCCGGCGAGACCATTCTGGACGTGGCGGGCGGCACCGGCGACATGGCCCGTCGCTACTCGAAGATGGCCCGCGCGGCCCAGGAGCGGCGCGGCGGCGAGGACGCCAATGTCATCGTGCTGGACTACAACGCCGAGATGATCCTGGCCGGGGTCCACAAGGGCGGCGAGCCGGAGATGAGCTGGTCGGTCGGGGACGCGATGAACCTGCCGCTGCCGGACGCTTCGGTGGACGCCTATTCGATCAGCTTCGGCATCCGCAACGTGGCCCATATCGACAAGGCTCTGGCCGAGGCGCGGCGCGTGTTGAGGCCGGGGGGGCGGTTCCTGTGCCTTGAGTTTTCGCGCCCCACGACCACGCCGATCCGCAAGGTCTATGACGCCTGGTCCTTCCACGCCATTCCGCGCATCGGCGGCTGGGTGGCCAAGGATCGTGACAGCTATCAGTATCTGGTCGAGAGCATCCGCCGCTTCCCCGACCAGCAGGCGTTCAAGGGCCTGATCGAGGACGCGGGCTTCCGCCGCGTGTCCGTGACCAATCTGTCGGGCGGAATCGCCGCCATCCACCACGGGTGGGCGATCTGACCGGCCGCATCTATCGCACGGCCCCGCCGCCGCCCGCGACCGTGGCGGTGCAGAACCCGGTCGCCGCCTTCCTGCGGCTGATGGGGTGGCTGTGGGTGCTGGCGCGCCACGACGCCCTGGTCCCGCGCGAAGTCACGCCCTTGCTGCCCGCCTGGACGCGGCCGTTCGCGCGGTTCTTGCAGATGTTTTCCGGCCGCGCCGGACGTCAGGGGCGGCCGGGCCAGAGGCTGGGCAAGGCGTTCGAGCATCTGGGACCGGTGGCGATCAAACTGGGTCAGGTTCTGGCCACGCGCGCGGACATCTTCGGGCTGGAGTTCGCGCGCGACCTGGGGCGTCTGAAGGACGCCCTGCCCCCCTTCCCGGAAGCCGAAGCCCGCCGCGAGATCGAGAAGTCGCTAGGTCGGCCGGTCGAAAGCCTGTTCACCGACCTGGGGCCGGCGGTCGCCGCCGCCTCCCTGGCCCAGGCGCACCGCGCCACCCTGGCCGACGGGCGAGCCGTCGCGGTCAAGGTGCTGCGGCCGGGGGTGGAGCGCCGCGTCGCCAATGGGCTGGATTCCATGCGGCTGGCCGCGCGGCTGGTCTGGCGGCTGGTTCCGATGGCGCGCCGGCTGGAGCCGTCCGCCTTTGTCGAGACCATCGCCAACTCGCTGGACCTGGAGCTGGACATGCGGCTGGAGGCCGCCGCCGCCAGCGAGATGGCCGAGGTCATGGCCAAGGACGGGTATATGTCGGCCCCCGCCGTGATCTGGGACGGGGTGGGCAAGCGGGTGCTGACGCTGGAATGGGCGCAAGGCGTGCCCATGACCGACCCTGCCCTGATGGACCTGCCCGGCATCGACAAAGATCAGTTGGCCGACAATGTGGTGCGCGCCTTCCTGGTCCAAGCCTTGGACCACGGCGCCTTCCACGCCGACCTGCACGAGGGCAATCTGTTCGCCAGCGCGCCGGCCCACCTGACGGCCATCGACTTCGGCATTGTCGGGCGGTTGGGACCGGCGGAGCGACGCTATCTGGCGGAAATCCTGTGGGGCTTCATCAGCCGCGACTACGACCGCATCGCCCGCGTCCATTTCGAGGCCGGATACGTTCCCGCCCATCATTCGGTCGAGACCTTCGCCCAGGCCCTGCGCGCGGTGGGCGAGCCGGTGATCGGCCGCGCCGCCAGCCAGGTGTCGATGGGTCGCCTGCTGGGCCAGTTGTTCGAGATCACCGCCCTGTTTGACATGAGCCTGCGGCCTGAACTGATCCTGCTGCAGAAGACCATGGTCTCGGTCGAAGGGGTGGCGCGCCGCCTGCAACCCGACCACGACCTGTGGAAGGCGGCCCAGCCGGTGGTCGAGCGCTGGATCCGACGCGAACTGGGCCCCCAAGCTCAGGCTCGCGACGCCCTGGACGACATGATCGCGGCGGCGCGCGCCATCTCGCGCCTGGTGCAGGAGCCGCCGCGTCCGACCACGGTGGTCATGGAAAAGTCGGGAACTCCGGCTTGGCTGACGGCTTCCGTCACCGTCGCGGTCATCGCGGCCCTGACGGCTTTGGGCCTTTCGCTCTGGCCCTATCTGACCTGACCGGAGCCCTTATCATGACGACGATCCTGACCAAGACCCTGCTGGGCGCCGCCCTGATCCTGACGCCCGCGCCGGCCCTGGCCCAGGCGGCCGCGGCCTCGGTGCCGAACGCCTTCGACCGCCCCGCCCAAACCCAATCCCAGCCGCAGGTCGCCCCCGCGCGCCCGGCGCAGGCTGCGCCGCCGGCGACTTCGGCGACATCGGCCGCCGCGCCGGACATCGCCCGGGCCGAAGAGGCGCTTCGCGGCGTGATCGCCGACGTCCAGGGCGCCGGTTTCGACTATTCCGACTTCACGCCCAATCTGGCGGCCCAAATCCGCCAGCAGGCCGAACAGGTAAGCTCGCTGATCAAGAGCTTCGGCGCGGTGAAGACGGTCGAATACGAACGTCAGGAAGGCGAGGCCCAGAAGTTCAAGGTCACCTTCGACAATCAGGCGACCGAATGGGTGATCGGCTTCGATGCCGACGACAAGATCGCCGCCCTGCTGTTCCGCCCGGCCGAAAGCTGATCCCTCAGGCCTCCGTCGCGGGCGGCGCGTCGTCGTCCGGGATGGGGCCGGTCTGGTGGTACAGGCGCGCCGCCGCGTAGCAGGGCGCCACTGTGCAGGTCTTCATGATCACGCGCGCGGTGTAGGTTCCGTCGGCGGCCGGTCGGATGTTTATGACGGGCGCCGAGTCCGGCAGGGTGTCGCGTTCGACTATCTTGCCGGCCGGATCGACCAGTTCCATGTCCAGGTCCGAGCATTCGGAATCGCATTCGGCGATGATGCGATAGGTCTCGCCGCGTTTGAGGGGCACGGCCCAGGGGTGAACCTGGGTGGGCTGGAGGGCGACCACGATGTCCTGCACGCCCGGCATGGGCGAAAACCCCTTGGCCAGTTCCTTGGCGGCGTCATCCAGATAGTTGCCGGCCACTTCCTCGATCTGCCGCCGATCCTTTTCTGAAAGCGAGACCTGGGGCGTGGCGGCGATGACGGCCTTGTCCTGTTCGGACTGGGCCGGCGCAGGCGCCGGAGCCGCCGGGGCGGGCTCGGCGTCGTCCTTCTTGCGGATTTCGTACTGGCCGCAGGCGCCGAGCGTCCCGGCAACCGCCAGCCCCATCGTCATCGCCCGAAATCGCTGCATCCGCGCCTCTTCCAACCGTTGCCGTAAGGGGTGAACGATAACGCACCGAAGATGTTCCGCGCGCGTCAGTCGTCGTGGCTGGGCCTTCCCCGGCCGGACTTGATGGCGCCGCGGCTGGTCTTGGCCTTCAACCGTCGCTCCTTGGACGCCTTGGTGGGGCGGGTCGGCACGCGAAAGACCGGACGGACCGAGGCGGCGTCCACCATCTCCTGAAGCCGGGCCATGGCGTCGGCGCGGTTGCGCTCCTGGGTGCGGAACCGCACGGCGTTGATCAGGATCACGCCCTCCTGCGTCAGGCGACTGCCCGCCAGCTTCATCAGACGCGTCTTGACCGGCTCGGTCAGGGAGGGCGAGTTTCTGACGTCGAACCGCATCTGGACGGCGGTGGCCACCTTGTTGACGTTCTGCCCCCCCGGACCCCCGGCGCGGTAGAAGTGAAACTCCAGCTCGTCCTCGGGGATGACGGTGGTCATGGGGCGGCCTTGCGCGCCTTGACCACGGCCTGATCCAGCGCCTGAAGGAAACGCGAACGGTCGGCGGCCGAGAAGGGCGGCGGGCCGGACGTCGCCACCCCCATCGACCGCAGATGCTCGCCCACCATCCGCCCAGCCAGGGCCGAGCCGATCGAATCGGGGGTGAAGGGCTGGCCGTTGGATTTCAGCGCCTGGGTGCCTGACTTCAGGCAGCGGTCGGCCAGAGGGATATCGGCGGTGATCACCACATCGCCCACGGTCGCCCGTTCGGCGATCCAGTCGTCGGCGATGTCCGGGCCGGCGTCCACCACCACCTGTTCGATCAGCGCCTCGCGCGGGACCTGCATCCAGGTGTTGGAGACGACATAGGTCTTCAGCCCATAGCGGCGGGCGACGCGATAGACTTCCTCCTTCACGGGACAGGCGTCGGCGTCGATGTAGAGCGTCGTGGGCATGTCGAACGACCTAGCGCGGACTGGGATGGGCGTCACCTGTCCGGCGCATCTTCCCAAGCCCACTCCCACGCCGTCATCCCTGGGACAAGCCTTGGGATGACGGGACGGGAATACATAAAGGGCGGGACCGAAGTCCCGCCTTTTGGTTTCGACCAAGGACGCCCTTAGTTCCGATAGGCCGGCGGCATCGGCGTCTGTTGGCGATAGCGGTCGCGCAGCAACAGCGGGCGGCTGGTCAGCGGTTGTTCGACGCCGTTGACGAAGATGGCCGAGGGCTGGCTCAGCGGCTCCAGCGGATCGCCGGACCAGACCACCACGTCGCCGGCGGCGCCTGGCGCGATCTGGCCGAACTGTCCCGCCATGCCGAAGATCCTGGCGGGATTGACCGTCAGGGCGGCGATGGCGGCCTGATAGGGCAGTCCGTGCGACACCGCATTGCCGGCGTTGTAGCGGGCGTCGCGGGCGCGGTGGGTCGAGCCTTCGTTACCCTTGATGGCGATCAGCACGCCGGCCGCGTTCAGGGCCGCTGCATTCTCCATCCGCGCGGCCCGCATCTCGAAATCGGAGGGCAGGTTGTCGATGGGGTTCAGCAGCACCGGCACGCCGGCCGAGGCGATGTCGCCCGCCACCAGCCAGCCTTCCTCGGCGCCGTCCAGGATCAGCCTGATCCCCTCTTCTCGCGCCAGCCGCAACACCTGCTGGATGTCGGATGCGCGGTGCACGGTGACGATCAGCGGCAGGGTCCCGTTGGCCACCGGGATCAGGGCCTCCAGGTCCGCGCGCGACAGGCTGAGATTGCGCAGGGCCGCCCGGTCGTAGGCGGACTTGTTGCGGGCGTAGAGGCGCACCTCGGCCATCGTCTCCTTGAACAGGACGAACTGGGCGCCGCGCGCGCCGCCGGCGACCGCCGCCCCCGCTTCGCCGAACGGGGCGACCATGGCCACGCGCGGCTTGACTAGGATGTCGGCCCCGCCGCCGGCCAGATTGGGGCCCAGGTTGATGATGGCGGCCTGGCCGGCGAACAGGCCAGGCGTCTGATAGCCGCCGTCGCCGGCGCCGGCCGTCTCGTCCTCATGCACATGACCACCCGAAGAGCCGGGATGCTGGGGCACGACGACGGCGCGGGTGATGCCGCCCAACCGCGCGACCGGCAGGGTGAAGGACCAGGGGTCCAGCCCATAGGAGATGTCGAAGGCGGCGCTGAGCGTATTGGCGCTGTTTCTCAGTTCGTTGGTGCCGCGCACCGATCCGACCTCTGTGCCCGCAAGGCCCGAATCCACGGCCACGAATCCGGGCGCCACGGTCTTGCCGGCCGCGTCGATGACGCGGGCGCCCGATGGGGCGGCGCCGGTGCCGACCGAGACGATCTTGCCGTCGCGCAGGACGACCGTGCCGCTTTCGATCACCGAGGTCCCGGTCAGGATGCGGCCGCCGACGATGGCCACGGTTTCCTGGGCGAAGGCGGGCGCGGCGAGCGCCAGGGCCGCTGCGGCGCCGGCGAGAATGGACGAGAGACGCATCAGCGGGCTCCTTCCCTGACGTTGGCGGCGGTCAGACCGTAGCCGGGCTGGCCCAGTTCGAAGTCGCTGGTCGGCTGATAGGCGGGGTTGGAACGGTCGAAGGTCAGGGCGCCGTCGATGAAGACCTGATCGGCGCGGGCGTAGATGGAGAAGGGATCTGCGCTCCAGATCACCACATCGGCGCGCAGGCCCGGCGTCAGCGACCCGGTCTGATCGGCGATGCCAATGGCCTTGGCGGCGTTGGAGGTGAACCAGCCGATGGCGTGTTCTTCAGAAATGTTCAGCCCGGCGCGGCGGCCTGCCGAAAGGGCGGCGGCGGCCTCCTGGTTCAGGCGCTGGGTCAGCAGGGCGTCGTCGGAGTGGATGACGGCGCACGATCCGGGTTGAGCGTCGACCAGGGCGGCGTTCTCCTCGATGGCGTCCAGCGCCTCCATCTTGAAGCCCCACCAGCCGGTCCACATGGCTGCGCATATGCCGTTCTGGGCCAGTTGCGGCGCCAGTTTGTAGGCCTCGGTGGCGTGGTGGAAGGTGGCGATGCGGTAGCCGAACTCCTTGGCCATATCCATCATCAGCGCCATCTCGTCGGCGCGGTAACAGTGGTTCTGGATCAGGACCGAGCCGTCCAGAACGCCCGCCAGGGTCTCGTTCTGCAGATTGCGGGTCGGGGCCGTTCCCTCGCCGGTCTCATGCCACTTGTCCCACTTGGCCTTGTATTCGCGCGCCGCGATGAAGGCGGCGCGATAGCCGGCCATATTGCCCATGCCGGTCGCGGGGCTCTGGTTCCTGCCGCCATAGACGCGCGACGGGTTCTCGCCGCAGGCCATCTTGACCGTATAGGGGGCGGCCGGGAACTTCATGCCCTGCATGGTGACTGAGGGCACGTTGCGGATGGTCACGCCGCGCCCGCCGAACAGATTGGCCGAGCCGGGCAGGATGTGCATCGTCGTCACGCCCCCGGCGCGGGCGGTGTTGAAGCCGGGATCCTGGGGCCAGAGGGAGTGCTCAGCCCAGACCTGGGCGGTGTTCGGACTGGTCGCCTCGTTGCCGTCGCTCATGCCCTGAACGCCGGGCGAGGGGTAGACCCCCAGGTGGCTGTGCACGTCGATGACGCCGGGGGTGACGTATCGGCCGCGCGCGTCCACGACCTTGTATCCCGCAGGGATGGGGGTAGAGGCGTCGCCGACGGCGGCGATCCTGCCGTCCGTGACCACGACCACGCCGTTGTCGATCTTGCGGTCCGTGCCGGTCAGGACGGTGGCGCCGACCACGGCGAAGTTTTCGCGCGGCAGGGGCCGATAGGTCGAGGGGTAGGGATCCAACGTCGTCGCGGGGTCCAGACCCGCATCCAGGGTGCGATCCCGCGCGGGCTTGGCGGCCGCGTTCTGGTCCGAGGGCCGGCCCGTGGTCGCGCAGGCCGACAGGCCCAGCACCGCGCACGTTATGGCCGCGAGGCTGGCGCCCCGCAGATGATGTCCGATCATCGTTTCCCCTTTTCCCGATGACGCGACAGCCCGACGCGTCTTGCGGCCGTCATAGAAGGGTGTTCGGCCCGCACCGTCAAAAGGTTTTCCGCCTTCGCCGGACGGCTCGCCTAGACGCTTGACGCCGCGACGGCTAACGGCAGGCGCATGAGCGCCGACCTGCCCCCCGAAGACGACAATCCGCATCTGGACCGCCCGCTGCGGTCGTTCGGCCGCATCAAGGCCCGCCCGATCAAGCCGCGTCAGGCGGCGCTGATGGAGACCCTGCTGCCCGCGATCGCCGTACCCGATCCCAAGGCTGGGCCGCTGGACCCCAAGACGATGATGCCCGAGGCGACCGAGGTCTGGCTGGAGATCGGCTTCGGCGGCGGCGAGCATATGGCCGCCCAGGCAGCGACGCGGCCCGACGCCCTGGTCATCGGCTGCGAACCCTTCCTGAACGGCGTGGCCTCGGCTCTGCGGCACGTCGAGGAAGGCGGACTGAAGAATGTCCGCATCCACGCCGACGATGCGCGCGACGTGGTGGACGCCCTGCCGGACGCCTCGGTGGATCGGGTGCTGATCCTGTTCCCCGACCCCTGGCACAAGGCGCGCCACAACAAGCGCCGTCTGTTGCAGGATGAGACCGCCCAGGCCTTCGCCCGCATCCTGAAGCCCGGCGGAACTGTGCGTTTCGTCACCGACTGGCTGGATTACGCCGAATGGGCGCTTGAGCGGTTGGAACGCACGCCCGGCCTGGATCGGATCGGCCCGGCCGACCAGGACTGGTTCGTCCCGCCCACGGATCACGTCGTGACCCGCTATGAAGAAAAGAGGTTGGGCGACACCACGCCGGTCTTCCTTGAGTATCGGCGCGTGTGATCTCCGTCACGATTGACGGACGGCCGTCAGGGCGGACAAGTATCGCCGGTTGAACCGATCAGGGCGTTCAGGAGGGCCGACATGAAGTGGTCTGGCGGTGGGATCCGTCTGTCCGGCCTTTGTCTCAGCGCTTTGTGCGCCCCGGGTCTGTCCCTGATCCTTGTTCTGGTCTGGGCGCTGGCGGGCGCGCTTTTCGATACTGCGTCGCCTGCGAATGAAATCACGGCGTCATTGGGGTTTGCAATCCAGACCCTGGTGGCCCTGGCGGCGCTGATCGCCATGGTGACCCTATGGGGTCTGATCCCATCGTGCCTGTTCGGTGCGATGGGATGCTGGCTGGCCGAGCGCACGCTGCGGTCGGGCGGATGGTGGATGTGGGGTCTGGCCGGTCTGCTCACGGCAGGCGCCTATGTGGTGACGGCCGTCGTCTGCAGTCGTCTGTCTGGCGTTTTCAGCTTCCTGTTTTCACCCTGGCTGTTTCTGATGGAGCAGGGGCGGGCGTATGACGAGGCCCCCGGCTGGCCTTGGGATCCGACACTGGGCGGCGTCGTGGCGGCTATTCTGGCGGCGGGTTTCCTCGCGGGATCCCTCTATTTTCGCCTCAGGCACGGAGGGCGCCCGTCAAAGAGGGCTGACAAGCGCGCTTGAAACCCCTATATGCCCCCTCACATCGTTAGACCGGCGTCCAACGGCGTCGTTCCAAGCGGCGGCCCGGACGGACCGCCGCTTTTGTTTTGGATATTCGACGCTTGCGCGCAAAAACCGCCCAGGACCGCCAACTGCTTGAGCTGATCGACCCCATCGCGGAGTCGCTTGGCCTTGACGTCGTGCGCATCCGCCTGATGTCCGGCGCCAAGCGCCAGCGCCTGCAGATCATGGCCGAGCGTCCGACGGATCACGACATTTCCGTCGAACAATGCGCCAAGCTGAGCCGCGCTGTGTCGGAGGTGTTCGACGCCTCTGATCCCATCCCCGGCGAATATCTGCTGGAGGTGTCGTCGCCCGGCATCGACCGCCCGCTGACCCGTCCCGTCGACTTCGAACTGTTCGAAGGCGAGGAGGCGCGTCTGGAGACCGACCGCATGATCGAGGGCCGCAAGCGGTTCAAGGGCGTGCTGGCCGGGTTTGAGGACGGCAACGTCCTGATCGACTTGGACGGCGAGGAAGACACCGCCCTGATCCCGTTCGACTGGGTCAGCGACGCCAAACTGGTTCTGACCGACGCCCTGATGAAACGGGGCGCCGCCATTCGCGCCGCACGCGGCGAACCTGAAGACGACGGCCTGCCCCAAGATGCGTCTCTGGGCGACGCCGTCGAAGCAACAACCGACACCACGACCCCTTCTGAGGACAACGCCTGATGGCCGTCACCGGTATTTCCGCCAACCGCCTCGAACTGCTGCAGATCGCGGATGCGGTCGCGCGCGAGAAGAACATCGACCGTGAAATCGTCATCGAGGCGATCGAGGAGGCGATCCAGAAGGGCGCCAAGTCGCGTTACGGCGCCCACCACGACATCCGCGCCAAGATCGACCACAAGACCGGCGAACTGTCGCTGACGCGCCACGTCACCATCGTCGCCGACGACTGGATGCCGGAAGACGAACTGGAAGAGTTCAACGACAGCGCCATGGTGCGTCTGCGCGACGCCCAGAAGCGCGACCCCGAAGCCGAGGTCGGCAAGGAATACGTCGAACACCTGCCGCCGTTCGAGTTCGGCCGCGTCCAGACCCAGATGGCCCGCCAGGTCGTG
The DNA here is from genome assembly GCF_023147505.1 of Brevundimonas sp. EYE_349. Classification (GTDB taxonomy): domain Bacteria; phylum Pseudomonadota; class Alphaproteobacteria; order Caulobacterales; family Caulobacteraceae; genus Brevundimonas. The sequence continues at coordinate 22,887 of NZ_JAHXPB010000007.1, forward strand.
ACCGGAAAGGTCCGCGAGGCCGAGCGCGCCAACCAGTACGAAGAGTTCAAGGACCGCGTCGGCGAAATCGTCAACGGCACGGTCAAGCGCGTCGAATACGGCAACACCATCGTCGACCTGGGCCGGGGCGAGGGCGTCATGCGCCGCGACCAGTCCATTCCGCGCGAAGTGTTCAACATCGGCGACCGCATCCGCACCTACATCTACGACGTCCGGCCTGAGGCCAAGGGTCCGCAGGTGATGCTGTCGCGCGCCCATCCGGGCTTCATGGCCAAGCTGTTCGCCCAGGAAGTGCCGGAGGTTTACGACGGCGTGATCGAGATCCGCGCCGCCGCACGTGACAGCGGCTCGCGCGCCAAGATGGCCGTCCTGTCCAACGACAGCTCCATCGACCCGGTCGGCGCCTGCGTCGGCATGCGCGGCTCGCGCGTTCAGGCGGTGGTCGCCGAACTGCAGGGCGAGAAGATCGACATCATCCAGTGGAACCCGGACGAGCCGACCTTCATCGTCAACGCCCTGGCCCCGGCCGAAGTCTCCAAGGTCGTGCTGGACGAAGAAGCCGGCCGCGTGGAAGTGGTCGTGCCGGATGAGCAGCTGTCGCTGGCCATCGGTCGTCGCGGCCAGAACGTCCGTCTGGCCTCGCAGCTGACCGGCTGGCAGATCGACATCATCACCGAAAGCCAGGATTCCGAGCGTCGCCAGCGTGAGTTCGCCGAGCGCACCGCCCTGTTCCAGGAAGCTCTGGACGTGGACGAGGTCATCGCCCAGCTGCTGGTCACCGAAGGCTTCGCCACGGTCGAAGACCTGGCCTATGTCGACGCCTATGAAGTCTCCGAGATCGAAGGCTTCGACGAGGAGACCGCGGAGGAGTTGCAGACCCGCGCCCGCGAATTCCTGGACAAGAAGGCAGCCGAGCTGGACGCCAAGCGCGTCGAACTGGGCGTCGAGGACGCGGTTCTCGACGTGCCGGGCGTGACCCTGGCCATGGCCGTCGCCCTGGGCGAAGGCGGCGTCAAGACGGTCGAGGATCTGGCCGATCTGGCCACCGACGAAATTCGCGGCGGCTATGAGGTCAAGAACGGCGAACGGGTCAAGGTCCCGGGCGTGCTGGAAAGCTTCAACCTGGCCCAGGAAGACGCCGAACTGCTGATCCTGCAGGCCCGCGTCGCCGCCGGCTGGATCGACGCCTCGGAATTGCCGCAGCCCGAGCCGGAAGAGTACGAGGAAGACGGCGACTACGCCGAGGGCGAATACGATCCCGACCAGGTCTTCGGCGATGCGCCGGAAGCCGACGCCGACACGGCCGCCGAGGACGATGCGTCGTCCGACGCCGACCAGTCGCGCGACGCCTGATGAAGGACCTGGCCGTACATGAGCTTGCGCGACGCGACGATCGATAGGGAACGCCGGGACCTGGTTTCGCACCAGGTCATGGATGAATCTCGTCTGATCCGTTTCGTCGCCGGGCCTGACGGCCAGGTGGTTCCCGACCTGGGCAGGAAGCTGCCCGGTCGCGGCCTGTGGGTCGAAGCCAGCCGCGCCTCCGTCGAGGCGGCGGTCAAGAAGAACGGCTTCACCCGCGCCGCCAAGACAAAACTGACCGCCCCGGCCGACCTGGCCGATATCGTCGAACGGCTGCTGGTTAGGCGCTGTCTCGACCTGCTGGGTCTTGCCCGGCGCGAAGGCGTGCTTATATCCGGCTTTGAAAAGTCCGCCGCCAGCATCCGTTCGGGCAAGGCCGCCTGGGTGCTGGAAGCCGCTGACGGTTCGGCTGACGGGCGTGGCAAAATCCTCGCATTGGCCCGCCATCAGACCTGCAAGATCTGCGGCGCATTCACGGCGGACGATTTGAGTTTGGCCCTTGGGCTGGAAAATGCGATACACGCCGTCCTGCTTGCGGGCGGAAGGGCCGATCGGTGGACCATTGAGGTCGAACGACTGGCCGGATTTCGGCCGCTTCGCCCCCCTCACTGGGATATTCCCGGTGGCGAGGACGGATCGGCGGGAGCAACCCCGATAGGGGCGAGCTGAGGATTTTGACGGCCGAGGGCCTGTCTCCAAGGGCGGAGACGGGCTCACGGTCGTTCATGGGTATTGAGACGACGGCGGGCTTTTCCGCCCCTAGTAAAGCGACCGGATGAGCGACGAAAACGACAAGACCAACCAGGGCCAAGGCGCGGGACAAGGCAATGCGGGGGGCACGCCCTCCCAGTCGGGGCCGCGCGCCCCGCTGAGCCTGAAGCCGCGCGCCGCAGGCTCGGTTTCGACGGGCACGGTGAAACAGAGCTTCAGTCACGGGCGCTCCAAGACGGTGGTGGTCGAGACCAAGCGTCGCGCCGGCGCCGGCGGTCCGCAACGGCCGCAGGGCTTCGACGTCGCGCGTCCGCAACAGAGCGCCCAGGCGCCGCGTCCGCAGGGTCAGCGTCCGTCGCAACCCGCCGGAGGGGCTTTGTCGGCCGAAGAGCAGGAAGCGCGCCGCCGCGCCATCGCCCTGGCCACCCAGGCCAACGCCGCCAAGGCTGCGGCCGACGCCGCCGCCAAGGCCGCCGCTGACGCCGCTGCGCGCGAGCAGGCCGCCGCCACCGAACGCGCCGCCCAGGCCGCGCGCGACGAAGCCGCCGCCGCCAAGGCCGCCGCCGAGGCCGCCCGCGCCGAGGCCGCCAAACTGGCCGCCGCCGCGCCTCAGCCCGCCAAGCCCGCCCCCAAGCCTGCTGCTCCGGCTCCGGCTCCGGCGCCGGCTGCGCCCGCGCCGACGACGGCCGCGACCCCGGCGCCCGCCGCTCCGGCCCGTCCGGCCGCCCCTGCGCGCCCGACCGTCAACTTCGGTCAGCGTGTGCCCAAGCCCGGCAATCCGCAACGCGCCCCCGCCGAACGCCCCGCCTTCGGCGGACGCTCGGCCCGTGAGCAGGCGATGGGCGGCGGCGAACGGTCCTATTCGGATCGTCCGCAGTCGAACGAGCGTCCCCAGGGCGATCGCCCGCAAGGCGCCCGGCCCGGCGGCCAACGTCCGCAGGGCGCCAAGCCGGCCGAGCCTGTCCGCTATTCGGCCCTGAACCCCCGTCCCGCCCCCGGCGCCGCCCGTCCAGGCGGCCCGCGCACCGGCCCCGGCGGCCGCGCCGCGCCCAACGCGCCGCCCGCGACGCCGGAAGTGGCCCGTCCGAGCCGCGCGCCCGGCGCCGGCTTCGGTCGTCCGGTCGGCCGCGACGACGATCGCGACAAGCGTTTCTCCGACGCCGGCAAGGCTGTCAGCCGCACGCGCGGCGAGCCCAAGCGCCGTGAAGGCCGCATGACCATCCAGTCGGTGGTCGGCGACGGCGACGCCGCCGAGCGGATGCGCTCGCTGGCCTCGGTGCGCCGCGCCCGTGAACGCGAGAAGGAAAAGCGCAAGGGCGGATCGACCGACGCGCCGAACCGTCCGCGCGAAGTGGTCATTCCCGACGTCATCACCGTGCAGGAGCTGTCCAACCGGATGGCCGTGCGCGGCGTCGACATCATCAAATTCCTGATGCGCCAGGGCATGATGATGAAGATCAACGACGTGATCGATTCCGACACCGCCGAACTGGTGGCCGAGGAGTTCGGCATGGCGGTCAAGCGCGTGTCCGAATCCGACGTTGAAACCGGCTTCCTGGCCGAGGCCGACGACGAGGGCGCCACCGAGACGCGCGCGCCCGTCGTGGCGATCATGGGCCACGTCGATCACGGCAAGACCTCGCTGCTGGACGCCCTGCGCACGACCGACGTCGCGGGCGGCGAAGCCGGCGGCATCACCCAGCACATCGGCGCCTATCAGGTGCGTCTGGAAGACGGCCAGAAGGTCACCTTCCTGGACACGCCTGGCCACGCCGCCTTCTCGGCCATGCGGGCGCGTGGCGCCAATGTGACTGACATCGTGGTGCTTGTGGTCGCCGCCGACGACGGCGTCATGCCCCAGACCATCGAGGCCATTCAGCATGCCAAGGCCGCCGAAGCCCCGCTGATCGTCGCCGTAAACAAGATGGACAAGCCCGGCGCCACCTCGCAGAAGGTCGTGAACGAACTGCTGCAGTACGAGGTCATCGCCGAGAGCCTGGGCGGCGACACCCAGATCATCGAGGTGTCGGCCAAGGAGCGGATGAATCTCGACGGCCTGCTCGAAGCCATCCTGGTTCAGGCCGAGGTCATGGACCTGCGCGCCAACGCCGATCGTTCGGCCGAAGGCGTGGTCATCGAGGCCAAGCTGGACAAGGGTCGCGGCCCTGTCGGCACCGTCCTGGTCAAGCGCGGCACGCTGAAGCGCGGCGACATCGTCGTCGCCGGCGGTTCGTGGGGCAAGGTTCGCGCCCTGTTGAACGAGCGCAACGAGCAGTTGACCGAAGCCGGTCCTTCGGTCCCGGTCGAGATCCTGGGTCTGGACGAGGCTCCGTCTCCCGGCGACGTCTTCGCCGTGGTGGATTCCGAGGCCCGCGCCCGCGAACTGACCGAATATCGTCAGCGCGTGAAGCGTGAGAAGGCTCAGGTTTCGGGCGGCTCGGTTTCGCTGGTCGATATGATGGCCAAGCTGGGCTCCAAGAAGATCAGCGAACTGCCGGTCGTCATCAAGTCCGACGTCCAGGGTTCGGGCGAAGCCATCGCGGCCTCGCTGGAGAAGATGGGCAACGACGAAGTCCGCGCCCGCATCGTCTATTCCGGCGCCGGCGGCATCACCGAGAGCGACGTCAACCTGGCCAAGTCGGCCGGTGCGCCGATCCTGGGCTTCAACGTCCGCGCCTCGAAACAGGCGCGCGACCTGGCCGAGCGCGAAGGCGTGGAGATCCGTTACTATTCGATCATCTACGACCTTCTGGACGACATGAAGGGCGTGCTGTCGGGTATGCTGGCGCCGCTGCAGCGGGAAACCTTCCTGGGCAACGCCGCCGTCCTGCAGGTGTTCGACATCTCCAAGATCGGCAAGATCGCCGGTTGCCGCGTCACCGAAGGCGTCGTGCGCAAGGGCGCCCGCGTCCGCATCATCCGCGAGGATGTGGTGGTGCTGGAGCTGGGCGTGCTCAACACGCTCAAACGCTTCAAGGACGAGGTCAACGAGGTGCCCTCGGGCCAGGAGTGCGGCATGCAGTTCCAGGGCTTCCAGGACATCAAGGAAGGCGACTACATCGAGTGCTTCACGGTCGAAGAGATCAAGCGCACCCTGGACTAGGTCCGGGTTCGCGGCATCGAGAGAGGCAGGCCCGGAACCCAGGTTCCGGGCCTTTTCTTTTGCTGAATCCTGCGCAAGATGCGCGTCGTCGCTCGGGGGATGCTCATGGCCAGACCACATCTGCCGTCGGGCGATTTCTTCGGCGCCGCCGCGCGCACGATCGAGTCCGGCGGCTTTCGTGTCGGGCTGTGGATCGCCAGTCGGCCGCCCGAGGCCGTCGAGGGCCACGTCCATGACGACGCCCATTTCATCCTGGCGCTGGACGGCGGCTATCGCAGCCTGGCCCACGATCCGCTGACGCCAGGGGACGCCGCCTTCGATCCCGGGGCTCTGGTCTGGAACCCTGCCGGGGTCGAACACAACGACTGCTTCGACGTGGCCGGCGGACGGTTCCTGTCGGTCAGTTTCGATCCGCCGAAGGGGGCGCATCGGGGCCGTCCTATGCGTTTGCGCGGTGCGGGCGCCCAGGGGGCGGCGCGGCGGCTGGTCGGGGTCGCAGCTCGCTTTGCGGCAGGGGATGCGGTGGTCATCGAGAGCCTGGCCCTGGACCTGGCGAGCGCGGTTCTGTCGCCCGCCGAACTGGCCGAGGATCCCGCGCCCGAATGGCTGTGGCGCGCCCACGAGGTCCTGCACGATCTGGCCGACAGACCTGGACTGGAGGTGGCGACAGTGGCCCGCATCGTCGGGGTCCATCCTGTTTCCCTGGCGCGCCGCTACCGCCGTCACTTCGGCTGCTCCCCCGCTGCGGCCATCCGCCGGGCGCGCGCAGATCGGGCGGCTGGGCAGATCGCGCGCGGCCGGAACCTGGCCGAGTTGGCCGTGGGCGCAGGTTATGCCGATCAGAGCCATCTGACCCGCGAGTTCGGTATGATCTACGGGCTGACGCCAGCGCGCTATCGCGCGTTGTTCGCCTAGAGCGGAATCGGTTTCATCTGTTCAAGACGACCGCCATCGTCAGATGAGATTGCGGGCCGCTTCACTCCCTAAAGGATCGTCATGCGTAACCTGTTTCTCGCGACCCTCGGGTTCGTGTTCGCCGCTGCTCCCGCCCTTGCGGAACCGAACTGGCCCGTCGCCCAACCGGAAACCCAGCAGGTGTCGGCCGAAGGTCTGGCGACGATGGATGCGGCCGTCCGCGCCGGAAGCTTCCAGAAGATCACCAGCATCCTGATCGCACGCCACGGACGTCTGGTGCACGAGGTCTATTTCGACGCGGCGGGACGCGAAGGACGGCGCAACACTCGATCCGTGACCAAGACGGTGACCGCCATGCTGGTCGGCGCCGCCATTGCGCGGGGCGACATCGCCGGGATCGACGCTCCCGTCCTGCCCTTTGTCGCGGACCACGGGCCGTTCGACAATCCCGATCCGCGCAAGGCGGCGATGACCATCGAAGACCTGTTGACCATGAGCTCACTGCTGGAATGCGACGACGACAACTCATTCTCGCGCGGCAACGAGGAGCGGATGTATCTGATCGAGGATTGGGTGAAGTTCGCCATGGACCTGCCGGTGCGCGGCTTTCCCGACTGGATCCCGCGTCCCGAAAACCAGCCCTATGGCCGGGCCTTCTCCTACTGCACCGCGGGGGTGACGACCCTGGGCGCCGTGGTCCAGTCGGCGACCGGCAGGCCATTGCAGGATTTCGCCCGCGACGCTCTGTTCGGACCCCTGGGGATCGAGGGTGAGCGCTGGCAGATATCGCCGACCGGCCTGGCTCAGGGCGGTGGCGGCCTGGGACTGCGCAGCCGCGATCTGTTGACCCTCGGCCAGCTTCTGTTGAACCAGGGGCGGTGGGAAGGTCGTCAGGTCCTGCCTGAGGTCTGGACCCGGGCCATGACCACGCCCCACGCCAACGTCGATCCGCAAAAGGGCGACTATGGCTATCTGATCTGGTTGCCGACCCATTCGGTCGCGGGCGCGCCGCATCCCGCCTGGACTATGTCGGGCATGGGTGGAAACAAGGTCGCGATCATTCCCGATCTGGACGCGGTGGTGGTTGTGACGACCGAGAACTTCAACGTCCGCAATCCGCACGGTCTGGCCGATACGCTGATCACCGACCATGTGTTGGCGGCGATGAAATAGGGCGTTCGTTCGCGCTTCGTCAGTGGACGGGGCCGGTCGTTGGCGAAGGCGGGGCGTTCATCGCCGCAAGTCAAGTGGCGGCGCGGCGGGGGCGTCGGCAGGGTTTGGTCATCGAGAGCCGGCCGTCGGTTCTCACCCGATCAGGACGCCGCATATGAAAACCCTCGCCGCCATCACCCCGACCCTGGCCCTGCTGGTCGCCGCCGTCGCCTCGCCGGCCCCGGCCGCCGATCTGACGATCCAGTTTCCCGCCGCCGCCCATCAGGGAAAGATCATGGTCGCCCTGTATGACAGCGCGGCCGGCTATGGCGGGCAAGGCGCGCCGGCCAAGGCGGCCATGGTGGATGCGGCGGCTGGTCAGACCAGTGTCACCTTCGACAGCCTGCCCGACGGCGACTACGCCGTGCGCGCCTTTCACGACCTGAACGGCGACGGCAAGATGAACACCAATCCCTTCGGCATGCCGACCGAGCCCTTCGCCTTCTCCAACAATGCGGTGGGCAACATGGGGCCGGCCGGCTGGGACCGCGCCCGCTTCGCCCTGACCGATGAGGCCGTCCAGTCCATCGATCTCAAATAAGCGCCCGCAGACATCGCCGAAGCCGGAAAGCCGACCATGACCCCCTCCCGCCGTTCCTTCCTGATGGGCGCCGCCGCCCTGTCCGCCGCCGTGGCCACGCCCGAGGTTGTTCGGGCCGCCGCCGCCCTCGACGCCGCCGCCGGCGCCGACTGGGCCGTGGCCACCGCCGACGTCGCCGCGGACTTGCCGCGCCAGGCGATGCGCCTGATCCACGGCCGCGCGCCGGCGGGCCTGGCGGGCGCCCTCTATCGCAATGGGCCCGCCAAATTCCGGCGGCCGGGCGGCTCGGCCACCCATTGGTTCGACGGTGACGGCATGATGCGCGCCTTCCGCATCCAGGACGGCCAGGCGACGCTGGAGGCCCGGTTCGCCGATACGCCCAAGCGTCGCACCGAGACCGACCTTGACTCCGTGGTCACGCCCGGCTTCGGCACCAGGGGCGATGCGCGCGCGCGCATCGGCTCCAACGACGACGCCAATGCGGCCAACACCGCCGTCATGGTCGCCGGCGACCGCATCTGGGCGTTGTGGGAGGCGGGCTCGCCCCTGGCCATGAGCGCCTCGGACCTGTCGACGCAAGGGTTCGTCACCTTGCGCGACGATCTGAAGGGCATGCCGTTCCAGGCCCATCCGCGCTATGGCCGGGACGGTTCGATCTGGAACGTGGGGCTGGCAGGCGACCGGGCCGTGATCTGGCGGCTGAACCCAGACCGCAGCCTGAACGACGCCCAGGTCATCGCCTTGCCGCGCGCCAGCTATATGCACGACTTCACCGCCACCGATCGCCACATCATCTTGGTGCTTCAGCCTTGGGTGTTCGAAACCCACGCGATGCCGGTGATCTCGGGGCTGGCGTGGCGGCCCGAGATGGGGACGCAGGTGATGGTGCTGGACAAGGACGACCTGTCCAGCCGCCGCATCTATGATCTGCCCGGCTTCTTCCACTTCCATCTGGGCGACGCCTGGGCCGAGCGGGACGGAACGATCCGCTTCGACGTGGCGGCCAGCCGCGATCCGCGTTTCGCCGTGGACGGGGCGCGGGTGCTGGTCGAGGGGCGCGGCGTCGTGCCGGGAGATCCGGCCAAGCTGGCGCTGATCACCCTTTATCCAGACGGTCGGGCCGACATGAACGACAGCGCCGTCGTCGGCGAATTCCCCAAGGCCGATCCCCGTCGCGCGGGTTTGCGGCGCAGCCTTACCGCCCATACGTCGGGCGAGACGCGGGGCCGGCCCCTGCCGACCGGCCTGGCTGTCCATGACTGGGACAGCGGACGCTCGCACGCCTTCGAGTTCGGCCTTGATCAGGTGGTTGAGGAGGCGGTCTTCGTGCCCAAGCCGGGGGCGAGCGCCGAACGTGACGCCTGGCTGGTCGGGCCGTCGGTCAATCTTCGCGACGGCCGCACCGAACTGCACGTCTTCGACTTAGCGCGAATCGAGGATGGGCCGGTGGCGACCTGGCAGGCGGACGCGGTCCTGCCGGCGGGCTTCCATGGCGTCTGGGCCGGGTGAAGGCGGCGCGGCACAACCCTTGCGCGCCTTCACGGTTCGAAAAGGCTGATGTGCCAAGGTGACGCCATGACCCCCGTTCAGACGCCCGCAGATCTCCGACCGATCACCGCCCTGCGGTTCGGCGCCGCCATCTGGGTGGCCATCTACACCTTCTGGGAAAACCTGGCCGGGGCGGGCCCGTCGAACCTGGTCGGCAAGGGCTATCTGGGGGTGGAGCTGTTCTTTGTCCTGTCCGGCTTCATCCTGTCACACGTCTATCTCCAGGCGGCGGGCGAGAAGCGGTTTTCCTATCGGGGCTTCCTGTGGGCGCGGGTGGCGCGAGTCTATCCCTTGCACCTGTTCACCCTGATCGGGGTGGGTGTTTTGGCGACCGTGGCCATGGCTGCGGGCATGGGCGTGGACCCGAACGTGCGGAACTGGGCGGCTCTGCCGGCCAACCTGCTGATGCTCCATGCCTGGGGACTGGCGCCTGTGGCGGGGTGGAACCATCCGTCCTGGTCCATCTCGGCGGAGTGGTTCGCCTATCTGTGCTTCCCGCTCTTCGCCTTCGTGTTCTGGCGGCTGCGGGCGCGGCCGGTCGCGGCGGCCCTGGGCGCCGCCGCCTTCATGGTCATCTTGTATTTCGGGTTCCACCAGGTCGCGGGCTTTTCCCTGACCGAGGCGACCATCCAGTGGGGCGCGTTGCGGATCGTGCCGTGCTTCGCCCTCGGCTGCGCCCTGTATCTGGTCTATCGTCGCGCCCCGCTGAAGGCGCCGTGGCTGTGTTCGGCCGTATCCTTCGGTCTGATGATCCTCAGCGCGGCACTGGGTCTATGGGACGGCGTAACCGTGCTGTTGTCCGGCGCCTTGATCCTATCGCTGGCCTCTCTGCCGAACGAACGGGCCGGGTGGCTGGCGTCCAGGCCCGCCGTCTATCTGGGTGAGATCAGCTATTCAGTCTATATGGTCTGCGTGCCTTGGAAGCTGCTTTCGGTCGGGCTGGCCGCCAAGCTGTTCGATGCGCCGGACAAGCAGTTTCAAATTTTCGTGTGGTTGGGCGTCGTGGCGCTGCTGCCGGTCGCTGCGGCGGTATCCTACCATCTGGTCGAACGCCCGGCGCGCAAGGCTTTGCGCGGATTGGCCGAAAAGAAAGCCCACAGCGCAATCCACAGACTGCCGCACGGCGATATGCCGAAACAACTTGCTACGGGCCGTGATCCCATGGCCTAAAGGGCGCCTCATAGACGGGTCGGGATACCCTAGGCATGACGAAACGGCTCAAAGCCGCCGCGGTTGCGGCGACCCTCGGTTTTTTCGCGCTGGGGGCCGTCCCGTCCACCGCAAAGGCCGATGAGCCGTATTGGCAGTGCGTAACCTTCGCCCGCATGTTCTCGGGCATCAACATCTTCGGCGACGCCTGGACCTGGTGGCGCCAAGCCACCGCCAACTTCCGCACCGGCAAGGCGCCTGAGACCGGCTCGGTCCTGGTCTTCCGCCCCGAGGGCCGCATGAGCCGGGGCCACGTCGCCGTCGTCTCCGACATCCTGACCGACCGCGTGGTCCGCGTGACCCACGCCAACTGGGGCGGCAGCCGCGGCAAGGTCGAGGAGAACGTCACCGTCGTCGACGTCTCGCCCTCGAACGACTGGTCGCAGGTCAAGGTCTGGTACAATCCGATCAATGATCTGGGCGCCACGGTCTATCCGACCTACGGCTTCATCTACAAAGGCGCCCGCGACGCCTTCGACGCCGGCCGGCAGATGGCCGCCAACGTCTCGATCCAGAGCCAGCATTAAGAACCCTCCGGCTTGCGCCGTCCGTCGCTGCGGGCGATAGGCGGGCATGACCCAATCCAGCGACATCACCTACGCCGGCTATCTGGCGTTGGACGACCTGCTTTCGACGCAGCATCCGCTGTCGGACCAGCACGACGAGATGCTGTTCGTCGTCATCCACCAGACCAAGGAACTGTGGCTCAAGCAGATCCTGCACGAGGTGGCGCTGGCCCAGTCCATGGTGCGGGGCGGCGATCTGGTGCCGGCCTACAAGAGTCTGGCGCGGGTGTCGCGCATCCAGGCGGTGATGACCCAGAGCTGGGATATCCTGTCGACCATGACCCCCGCCGACTATCTGCGGTTCCGCGGATCGCTCGGCTCCTCCTCGGGCTTCCAGAGCGATCAGTTCCGTCGGCTGGAGGCCATGCTGGGTTTGAAGGACGCCAGCTTCCTGAATTTCCACGTCGACCGGCCCGAGGCCCTTGCCGCGCTGGAGGCGGCCATCGCGGCCCCCAGCCTGTACGACGACGCCCTGGCCCAGCTGGCGAAGGCCGGGCTGCCGGTGCCGAGCGAGGTTCTGAACCGCGACGTGACCCGGCCCTATGACCCATCGGACGCCGTCGAGGCGGCCTGGCTCGAGGTCTATCGCGACACCGAAACCTACTGGGCGCTGTATCAGCTGGCCGAGAAGCTGGTCGATCTGGACGACGCCCTTTTGACCTGGCGGCACAAGCACGTCGTCACGGTCGAGCGGATCATCGGTCGGCGTCGCGGCACGGGCGGCACCGAGGGCGCGGCCTATCTGGCCTCGACCCTGACCAAGCGCTGTTTCCCGGAGCTGTGGTCCCTTCGCACCAAACTTTGATGTCGCAGGGCGAAACCTTCGTCTCGCCCGGCCATTTCGCCGTTCGACCGCAACAGCGGAAGGAAGACCGAGATGACCAATCCCAACGCCCATGACATCAAGGTCCTGAACGGCCTGATCGACACCACCCTGGACAGCGCAGACGGCTATCGCGAGGCCGCCGAACAGACCCAGGATCCTCACTATCGCACCCTGTTCGAGCGCCGGGCCGGCGAGCGCCAGCAGGTGGTCGAAGACCTGTCCGCCGCCGTGCGCGGCCTGGGCGGCGATCCCGAACCGCACGGCTCCATCCTGGCCAAGGCGCACCGCGCCTTTCTTGATGTGAAGCACGCCTTGCTGCGTAACGACGATTCCGTCGTCGGCTCGATCAACTCGGGCGAAGGTTTCATCGCCGGCAAATACGAAAAGGCGCTGGAGGACACCGGCATTTCCGCCACCACGCGTGAAACGGTCCGTCGCGCCTATGCCGCCGTCAAGATCGAGCATGACCAGATGGAGGCGCTGAAACACAGTCTTCAGGGTCAGCGGGACGCCGACAATCCCCTGTTCCCGCAATAGCGCCTGACATCAGTGTGAAACGAAAAAAGGCCCCGGCGTTCGCCGGGGCCTTTGTCGTCTTGGGTCGGAAGCCGCGACTTAGGCTTCTTCGCCGGCCTTGTCGGCCGAACCCGTTTCCGGGACCACGGCGCCCTTGGCCGGGCGGACCGTCTGGCGTTCGGCGATACGCGCCGACTTGCCGCGACGATCGCGCAGATAATAGAGCTTGGCGCGACGCACGACGCCGCGGCGCTTCACTTCGATCGACTCGATGTTCGGCGACAGGATGGGGAAGCGGCGCTCGACGCCTTCGCCGAACGAGATTTTGCGGACCGTGAAGGTTTCGCTGATGCCGCCGCCGTCGCGGGCGATGCAGACGCCTTCGAAGGCCTGAACGCGCTCGCGCTCGCCTTCCTTGATCTTCACATTGACGCGCAGGGTGTCGCCGGGCTGGAATTCCGGGATTTTGCGTTCGCCCAGGACGCGGGCTTTTTCTTCGGCGTCCAGCTGTTGAACGATGTTCATTTCATTTCTCCTCGGGCTTTGCGCCCTTTAGCTGTGAGTTGGCGAGATGCGCCTGCCAGAGGTCCGGCCGCCGCTCCCGCGTAGTCGTCTCCCGCTGCGCCTCGCGCCATCCCGCGATCTTCTTGTGATCGCCCGACAGCAGCACCTCGGGTATCTCAAGCCCCTCGAACGTCCGCGGTCGCGTGTACTGCGGGTGTTCCAGAAGCCCGTCCTCGAAGCTTTCGGACGACAGGCTGTCGCCTGAACCGAGCACGCCGGGGATCAGTCTTACGCACGCCTCGATCGCGACCATCGCCGCCGCCTCGCCGCCGGCGAGAACCGCGTCTCCGACCGAGACCTCCTCGAACCCGCGTGCGTCGAGCACCCGCTGATCCACCCCCTCGAAACGGCCGCACAGCACGACGATCCCGTCGGCCTTGGCCCATGCCTTGACGCGCGCCTGGGTCAGGGGCCTGCCCCTGGCGCTCATGTACAAAAGCGGCCGTTTGGGTCCCGGCAGGCTATCGACCGCCCGAGCCACAACGTCCGCCTTAAGCACAGCACCCGGCCCGCCACCCGCAGGGGTGTCGTCCAGGAAGCCGCGCGTATCTGTGGAAAAGGCGCGAATGTCAACCGTTTCCAGGCTCCACAAGCCCTTCTCGCGCCAGGCCGTGCCGATCAGCGACACGCCGAGCGGGCCGGGAAAGGCGTCGGGAAACATGGTCAGGACGGTTGCGGTGAAGGGCATGTCGCGCGCCCTTTACCGCTCCGTGACCGGAAAGGCGAGCCGGGTCAGGTCGTCGGCGCCCCGCCGCCCGCCGCGATCCAGGCGTTGACCTGATCCTCCAGCACGTCCAGTGGAACCGAGCCGGAGCCCAGCACGACCGCGTGGAAGTCCTTGATGTCGAAACGGTCGCCCAGCGCCGTCCTGGCCCGATCGCGCAGTTCCTCGATCTTCAGCTCGCCGATCTTGTAGCTGGTCGCCTGACCAGGGTTGGTGATGTAGCGCTCGACCTCCTTCTCGATGTCGCGTTCCGACAGCAGGGAGTTCTGGCGGAAATAGTCCATCGCCTGTTCCCGGCTCCAGCGCTTGGCGTGCAGGCCGGTGTCCGTCACCAGCCGCACCGCGCGCCACAACTCGGTCGAGAGGCGGCCGAAGTCGGAATAGGGGTCCTGATAGAAGCCCATCTCCTTGCCCAAACGTTCGGCGTACAGGCCCCAGCCTTCGGCATAGGCGCCATAGCCGCCGAACCGGCGGAAGCGCGGCAGCCCCTCGATCTCCTGGGCATAGGCGATCTGGAAATGGTGGCCGGGCGCGCCTTCGTGATAGCTGATGCCTTCGATCTGAGGCTTCAGCACCTGGGTCATGTCCGACAGATTGACGTAGTAGATGCCCGGCCGCGACCCGTCCGGCGCGGGCGAGTTGTAGAAGGCGATCGATGCCGTCGCCTCGCGGAACGGCTCGACCGCCCGCACCTCCAGCGCCGCCTTGGGCAGGGTCGAGAACCATTGCGGCGCCGCCGCCATAACCTGGGCGATGAAGCCGCGCGCGTCGGTCAGATACTGTTCCTTGCCTTCGGGCGTGTTCGGATACTGGAAGCGCGGATCGGTCTTCAGGAAGACGAAGAAATCCTGCAGCGAGCCAGTGAAGCCCACCTGGGTCTTGATCGTCTCCATCTCGGCCTGGACGCGGGCCACCTCGGCCAGGCCGATCTGGTGGATCTGGTCGGCGGTCAGGTCGGTGGTGGTCGAAAGCTTGAGCCGGGCGTTGTAATAGTCTTCGCCCTGCGGCAGGCGCCACACGCCCGCGTCGCTGTCGGCCTGGGGCTGAACCTCCGCCAGGGCTGTCAGAACGGTCTCGAACCCGGCCTTGTAGGGGCCGGTCAAGGCGGCGCGGCCTTCCGGCAGCAGCCGGTCCTTCGTCGCCTGATCCGTCTCCAGCGCCGCGACCTTCTTGTTGAAGTCGGCCCAGACCGGATTGTCGGCGCCTTCGTCGAACGGGGAGCCGGAGATGACGTTGCGGGTGTTGGCGATGGACGGGGCGAAGACGAACCGGGGCGAGACGACGCCCGCCGCCGCGCGCTGACGCAGTTCCTCGGCGACCTGATCCATCTGCACCTCGGCGGCCCGGATGCGCGCGACATAGGCTTCGGCGTCCGCGACGCTGGCGACGCGGTGGTTGTTGATCAGAAAGACCGGCAGGCTGGTGGTCGGATTGCCGTTGGCCGCGAACTGAAAGCCCCAGTCGCGCCACTGGTTCGACAGCCGCGCCTGATCGACGCCGTATTCGAACATTCGCCAGGACAGCCGCGCCTGCGGCCCCAGCTTCTGCGGATCGAACTGGGCCTTCATCTGCGCCAACTGGGCTTCCTGCAGAGCCAGGGCGCGGTCTGCGGCGGCGTCCGACACATCGTCCAGCTTGTCGTAGTCTGTCTTGATCCCCAGCGACGTCATCTGCTGCGGGCTCAGCGCGATCCGCGCCTGGAAGGCCTGTTCGAAGAAGGCGTTCAGCCGCGCGTCCTCGCTGAGGGCCTGTTCGGCGGGCGGTGTCGCCGGCGCTTGCGCCATGACGGGCGTGGCGGCCAGCACCGCCATCATGGCGGCGGACGAGATCAAAAGACGACGCATGAACAACCCCTCCAAAAACAGGGGGGCACCTTCGGGCCATCGTCGGGCCGACACAAGCGTCAGGCGCCTCAGGCGTGGCGGCATTGCGCCGCGCGGGCGCGCCCTGAAATCCTGGCGGCGCATATCTCGTTTCGAGGAATGCAACCCGAAGCCCGGATCGGCGTTTGGACGGAGCTTGACCATACCAACAAAGGGGTTCCCCAAATGCGCAAGATCATCACCCTGTCCATCGTCGCCGCCGCCCTGGCCGTTTCGGCCTGCAACACCATCGCCGGCGCCGGTCGCGACGTCTCGGCCGCCGGTTCGGCCGTGACCCAGGGCGCCAACGACGCCAAGCGCTAAGCTTCGGCGAACGCTCGATCTGGAAAGGCCCGTCGGAGATCCGACGGGCCTTTCTCGTATCCGTCGCATGACGATGTTAGGGTACGCCATCAGACAGGAGACCGAACGATGGGCTTTCTCGACAATGTGGTGAACGGATTGGGCCAGGACGCTGCGGGCGGCCTCGGCGACCTGTTGAAGAGCCAGGGCGGCGTCGGCGGCCTGGCCGAGAAGTTCGGTCAGGCGGGCCTGGGCGACGTCATCGGCTCGTGGGTCGGTTCGGGCGCGAACGCCGGCGTCACCGCCGAACAGATCACCGCCGTCATCGGCCACGGCCCCATCGCCGACATCGCCGCCAAGATGGGCGTCTCGCCCCAGCAGGCCGGCGAGACCCTGGCGGGCCTGTTGCCCGAGGCCATCGACCGCCTGACCCCCGGCGGTCAGATCGACGGCGCCGACGACCTTCTGGCCAAACTGCCGGGCGGCCTGGGCGACATGATCGGCGGCTTCCTGAAGCGCTGAGGCTTCAGGACGGCTGGCCCTCGGTCGTCGCGACCTTATCTTCGGCTTCGGCCTCTGTCTTGCGCCGCGCCTCCAGCGCCGTCTGTTTGCCGGCCACGACGAAGGCCAGGACGATTCCGAACAGGCCGATGACGAAGGAATAGAGGAAGAAGGCGATATAGCCGGCGCCGAGCGCGGCCGGACTGACGCCGCTTGTCGCGGCGCCCGTGGCCAGCACCCCCTGGGGCATATCGGCGAACAGGCTTCTGAGCGCGGCGAAGGGACCGTCGCCTTCGGCCGCGCGCGCCGACGCCTCCACAATCCGTCCCGACTGGGAGGCGATCAGCTTGCCGGGCAGGGCGTACAGCGAGGTGAACAGCGCATATTGCGTCGCGGTGAAGCCGATCGACGTCAGGCTGGACATATAGGCGATCAAAGCCGTGCCCGCGTAGCCGCCGGACACGTTGTCGACGCCGATAGCGACCGTCAGCGCCGGCAGACTGTGTCCCTGAGTGGCCAGCCAGGCGAAGATCAGGTTGGACACCGGGCTCATGAAGGCGCCGATGACCATGGTGCGGATCAGCCCCAGCTTGGCGACCGACCAACCGCCGAGGAAAACGCCCAGGGTCGTCATGACCACGCCGAAGACCTTGCGCACCTCGGCCAGTTCGGTCTTGGAAAAGCCCAGGTCGATATAGAAGGGCGGCATGATGTTCAGGACGAAGTCGGACAGGCGATAGACGCAGATCAGCGCCAGGATCAGTGTCGCGACGCCGGAGAACCGCCTGTAGAAATCCACGAGCGGCTCGCCGAAGGACCCGGCTAGATAGGCGCCTGGTCTCGTTCTGACGCCGGGAACGGGCCAGCAGGCGACGACCAGGACCGCCAGCCCCAACACCACAAGGCCGAACTGCAGATAGACGCCCTCGGGCTTGGCTGACAGGGCCGCCGCCACGGCCGCCTTGCCGTCCGCACCCAGGCCGAACAGGCCGAACAGGGCGTTCAGCGGGGCCGACTGGCCGGTCAGGCCCGATCCCAGCACCGTCGCCGCCACGCCGATGACGGCCAAACGCACGATCCATTCGATCACTTCAAATCCCGGGCGGGACGGCACGCCGCCGACCGGGATGGCGCGGATGGAATGGGCCTTTTCCCGCGGCGCGAACAGGACGCCGGCGATGCCGAAGCCCATCAGGGCGGCCATGACGGCGTAGGACAGGTTCCAGTTATAGAGGTCGGCCAGAACCAGCGGCACGGCGCCCGCCACGATCATGGCGACGCGGTAGCCCATCTGATAGGCGGCGGCCATGGCGCCGTGTCGGCTGTCGTCGGCGGCCTCGATCCGCCAGGCGTCGATGACGATGTCCTGCGTCGCCCCGAAGAAGCCGACCAGGGCGGCGAAGCCGGCCACCGCGATCAGGGCGTTGGCGGGGTTCAGGGTCGAGATCGACCACAGGCCGAACACGATCACGGCCTGGGTCACCAGCATCCAGGCCCGTCGGTGGCCCAGCAGCCGCGTCAGTCCGGGCACGGACGTCCGGTCGATCAGCGGCGCCCAGACGAACTTCAGCGAATAGGACAGTGTGGCCAGGGCGAAGAAGCCGATCACCTCCAGCGTCTGGCCGCTCTCACGCAGCCAGGCCGAAAGGGTGTCGAAGATCAGCAGATTGGGCAGGCCCGCCGAAAAGCCCAGCAACAGCATGATGAAGACGCGACGTTCGCCGTAGACGGCCAGGCCGCCGAAACGCCCGGCGGGCTTGCCGTTCACGGCGCGGGTGGACTGGTCGGTCATGGGCGGCTCCGGCAGCGGCCGGAACGCGGACGCCTTAAACTCGGCCGACCTTGGCGCGGATGTCGCGTTTCGTCCAGCGGGCGAGGGCTGCGCGCAGGGCCTCGGCGTCCAGCGGCTTGACGATATGGTCGTCCATGCCGGCTTCCAGACACAGGCGGCGGTCCTCGGCGAAGGCGTTGGCGGTGAGGGCCAGGATGGGCGTCCGGTCTCCGGTCGCGCGAATGGCCCGAGCGGCCGCGGGGCCGTCCATTCCCGGCATCCGCATGTCCATGAACACCAGGTCGTAGCGGGCGCGGTGCACGGCGGCCACGGCCTCCTCGCCCGTCGCGGCGGTCTCCACCACGCAGCCTTCGCGGCGCAAAAGGGTGCGGGCCAGGAGTGCGCCGACCGGATTGTCCTCGGCCAGCAGCACGCGCACCCCGGCGAATCGGGCCGGGGCGACGCGGTCGTCCTCGTCAGGTTTCGATGCGCCGGTGTCATTGGGCGCATCGCCGGCGGCGGCCCGCACCTGCTCGACGAGAGAGGTTCGGCGCAGCGGCTTGATCAGATAGGCGTGGGCCCCGGCCGCCCGATAGGCGGCGATCAGGTCGCGTTCACCGGGTTTCAGCATGACGATGACCCTGCCGCCTTGCGGCAGAGGCATGGTCTCGCCGGGTTTCGCCGGAACATGGTCGAGCAGGATCACAGACGCATCGTCGCGGACCGACCCGCCGGACGCCTCGATCTGGGCGCGCGCCGCAGAAAGCACGAAGGGATCGCGAGAGCGGACGGCGACCGCGCGCGCCTGCAGATGCTGTTTGCGCGCGGTCTTCACGGCGTCGAAGACGGCTTCGAAACGGAAACGGGCTCCGCCGGTCGCGGAGTCCGGGCGATCTTCGACGGCGACCGTTCCGCCCATGGCCAGGGCCAGTTTGCGCACGACGGCCAGCCCCAGGCCGGCGCCGTCGTGGCGCACGGCGTCGGAGGCGTCGGCGTGACCGAACTCCTCGAAGATGCGGGCGCGGGCGGTCGACGGCACGCCTGGGCCGGTGTCGTCCACCAGAAAGGCCAGCCGCGGCCGAGCATCGTCGCCGCCGACCCGTTCGACCGTGATGCGGACGCCGCCGGCCTCGGTGAACTTCACCGCATTGCCCGCCAGGTTGAACAGCACTTGGCGCAGCCGCCCCTCGTCGGCGCGGATGTCGGGCGCGTCGGCGGTGACGGACCAGACGATCTCCAACCCCTTGTCATGGGCGCGCGGGCTGAGCAGTTCGGCGACGCCCCGGACCAGGCCCTCCAGATCGACGGGGGCCGGATCGAACTCCAGCGCCCCGGCCTCCAGCCGGGCGTAATCCAGAAGGTCGTTGACCAGGCCCAAGAGATGTTCGGCCGACTGGCGAGCGTTTTCGGCATAGGCGCGCTGGGCGCCGTCCAGGGTCGTGCGTTCCAACAGGCCGATCATGCCCAGCACGCCGTTCAGCGGCGTGCGCATCTCATGGCTCATCAACCGCAGGAACTGCTGCGCCGGCGCGTTCGGCGCCGTCGCCTCCTTGGTCTTCTCGGTCGTCCCGCGTCGCGCCATCGCCGTCTCCATGACCGACGACGGTAAGCGCCTGGGGTTAAGGATCCGTCCCGCCTCTGGTTCAGTCGTGGGTGAAGGCCGCCTGTTGGACGTCGCTCTCGCGCAGGCCGAACGGCGCATCACCGCGATGGGCGAGGCGGCGGTCGAAATCGGCCTCGGCGCCGACAGTGTTGCGGCGATAGATCAGCGCCTCCGCGATATGGCGACGCAGCACCCCGTTCGCCCCATCCAGATCGGCGATGGTGCGCGCCAGACGCAGGGTGCGGGTCCACCCGCGCGCCGTCAGCCCGCCCGCTTCGCCTGCACGCATCAGCAGCAGTCGGCCGGCTTCGTCCGGCGTGGCGAATCGATCCAGCGCATCGCCGGAGGCGCGGGCGTTCAATCCTTGCGAGGGATCAAGTCCAGCGGTGCGAACCCGGTCCTCCTGCATGGCGCGGGCGGCGGCGACGCGGGCCTTGGCCTCGGCCGTGCCTTCGGCAGGCGGAGGCAGGGCCATGTCGGCGGCGGTGACGGGCGGCGTCTCCACCGTCAGGTCGATCCGGTCGAACATCGGGCCGGAAATCCGGTTCTGGTAATCGCGCTGGCAGCGCGGGGCCTTGCCGCAGGCGCCGCGCCCGGCCCCGCCCATGCCGCAGCGGCACGGGTTCATGGCCGCCACCAGCTGGAACCGCGCCGGATATCGGATATGGGCGTTGGCGCGGGCCACCACGATCTCGCCCGTCTCCAGCGGCTGTCGCAGCGAATCCAGGGCCTGGGCGGAATACTCAGGCAGCTCATCAAGGAACAGGACGCCGTTGTGGGCCAACGACGCCTCGCCCGGCTTTGCGCGCAGGCCCCCGCCGGTCAGGGCGGCCATGGAGGCGGAGTGGTGCGGACTGCGGAACGGCCGGTCGCGTGTCAGGGCGCCGCGCTCGATCAGACCGGCGACCGACCAGATCATTGAAGTCTCCAGCAACTCCTGCGAGGTCAGCGGCGGTAGAAGGCCTGGCAAGCGTTGCGCCATCATCGACTTGCCCGATCCCGGCGGGCCGACGAACAACAAGCCGTAGTCGATTGCTACGTCGGGTCAGACGTGCGCCACGCTCTCCAGACGGTCTTCCTCGACCGTGAGCATCGAGCGTTTGATGCGCTGGACAGAGGCCGTGGAGGTGCCGGTCGCTCGGGCTACCGCCCGGATGCTCTGACCGTCCTTCAGGGCCTTCTCGACCCTCTCCACACGGTCGGGCGACAGGGTGGGCCGACCGAACTGGACGCCTTTCGCACGAGCGCGCGCCAAGCCCGCCCGAACCCTGCCCCTGATTAATTCACGCTCAAATTCCGAGAACACGGCCAACATCTGGAAGAGCATCCTGCCGGAAGGCGTGCTCGTATCGACGGACTGCTGGTGCAGATAGAGGTCGCAGCCCCGAGCTTGGATGTCGCCGAGGAAGGCCACCAGATCGGTCAGAGAGCGTCCCAGACGGTCAACGGCGTATGCGGCCACGATGTCCACCTCTCGGCGATGGACGGCCTTCAGGAGGGCGTCGTAGCCCGGCCGTTGATCCCGCCCCTTGGCGCCGCTGATCCCGGCATCCTCGAACACCCTGACGATGGTCCATCCGGCTTTCTCGGCGACATCGGTGAGGATGCGAATTTGGTTCTCGACCGTCTGCTGGTCGGTCGAGCAACGAACGTAGAGACCGCATCGCTTCATCCACCAGAAGGTCTCACGGATCGGCGGGGCGTCAATCAGATCGGCGCGGAGAGGGCCTTGGCCATGCGGTAGTTGCGGAAGGTTTCGCCCCGGAGTTCGACGTCCTGCGCCTCGATCACCTCGAAGCCGTTGCGTTCGAAGAACGGGCGGGCGGTGATGCTGGCCTCGGTGAACAGCCGGTCGATGCCGTGTCGGTTCGCATGGTCGTGGATGTGATCCAGCAGGGCACGCGCGACGCCTCGGCCTTGGTGGTCTGCATGGACGAACATCATGTCGATGTGGCCATCTGGCTCCAGATCGCTGAAGCCCGCGATTTCTCCGGCGACTTCCGCCACGAAGGTCGGTCGGCCGCCGAGGCGCGTCGCTGCCCATCATCGCGTCGTGCGTCGTCAGGATCACGGCGTGACGGTGGCCTTCGCGCACGATTTCCGAGCGCGCGTGTTCAAGCCGCTCCTCGACCTTGCCCTTGCCGCCTGTTTTCGAATGGACGGGCCACAGCTTCAGGCCGCGCTTTTCCGCCTTGAAGGCGGCAGTCTGCTCGTCGATCAGTTCGTGGGTCGGGGCGGCGAACAGGTAGAGGCCGGGCTGGGCGATGGCCTCCTGCCGCATCACCGTGCTCTTGCCGCTGCCCTGCGGCCCGGTGAGCACGGTCACCTTCATCTTCGCCACGCCCGTATTCCCCCACGCTCAAGGTTACCCGTCCCAACCTTCTTCCCCGGACGGAGTGAAGGAAGGGTTCAGGGGCAACCCATTCGCAGCGTGCTTATAGAGAAAGGTGCGAATGGGTTGCCGGGTCCGGGTTCTTGTCGAGGAGCCGAGGTGAAGGAATCGGACCAGATCAATCCGCCAACGACTGATGAATGATCGGCCGTGGATCGAGGAGGCCGAAGGCCGAGGCGATCTGCGGGATATCATCGTCAGGAGCGGACGACCGCGTGAGCGGTTGGCCGTCCCGGCGATAGGACAACCATAGCCCGGTCGGACGAGCCGCGTCCGTCGCCTTGCTCCGGCCACGACGTCGTTCGGCCAGACCATGAACGCCCCGACTGACGTCGGGCCGTTTCATTGATCCGCCGATGTAGAAGACCTCCATCTCGTCGGCGCCGAACAATTCTGGTGACGAGGCCGAAGGCCGATCAAGCACGCCGCGAACGGGTTGGAGGGGCGTGACAAAAACCTTCTGAATCCGGCCCTTCAGAACCCAGCAAATCCGAGCCTCCCAGAACCCGTTTCAGGCGTGCTGAAAGATACCTCTGAAAACCACAGGCACGCTCGGCTTGACCGTCATGGTGACCAATGTTTTTCTAACGGTCGATGGGACGGCTGCTCGACAAGCTGAAGCGCGGCGCCCCCGCCTACGACGTAAAGGTCGAGCGGGACGGCTTCACGCTGATCGGCAAGCCTGACCACATCGACGAGTTCAGCGACATCGTGCGCGAGGCGGCAGAACAGGCGGGCGAGGAGTTCGTCGTCTTCACGACCAGCGATGGCCACCGAGGCTACAGCCAGATGTTCGTCATGCCCTTGGACGACATCCGCTCGCCCAGCTAAAGGCGTCGCCCCTCTGACATCAGGCGACGCCATGAACGACACCATCCATAGACGGTCGCTGGAATCGTTGGCTGGATCGTCTGGGAGACCATGCTCCGACCATGACAATCGACCATGGTTCGAGCAGGTTGTGCCCGCCCGCCGCCGCGATCTCCAGCGCGCGCTTGGCGCTTTCCTGGCCCTTGACCTCGCGCAGGTCGGCAACGGCCCGGCCGGCCGCCAGAGGGCCGGGTTCGGGCGCACGCAGCACTTGGGTTCCCTTGAAATGGTTGACCAGCCCGATCAGAGAGCGCGGCGCCAAGATGCGCGCTCCGCCGGCCCAGGCGGCTTCCGGCCCCGTCGCCTCGGGACAGATCAGGCCCAGCCCCATGGCGTCGGCGGCCACGGCGGCGGGCAGGGCCCCGCCGACGCGCGCGATCTGGCCGTCCAGCCCCAGCTCGCCGATCGCCGCCCAGCCGTCCAGGGCATCGGGCGCGATCACCCCCATGGCCGCCATCAGGGCCAGGGCGATGGGCAGGTCGAAATGGCTGCCTTCCTTGGGCAGGTCGGCGGGCGCCAGATTGGCGATGATCCGCTTGGCGGGCAGGGCCAGACCGATGCCGGCGAAGGCCCCGCGCACCCGCTCCTTGCTTTCGGCCACCGCCTTGTCAGGCAGGCCCACGATATTGAAAATGGTCGGTCCGTCGTTGCCGATCAGCTGGACCTCGACGTCCACGCGCCGGGCCTCCACCCCATCGAAGGCGACTGTAACGACCCGCGCGACCATGTTCGCTCCCCCGCTTAAAGGAAGAACGAACCATGAACTGAAATCTAATTCAAGTGGCGCTCACGCAACCTGTGCGGCCCGCTTCTTCTCGATGACGTCCCACATCAGGGCGGTGGCGTCTATGCCGGTGAAGGCTTTCAGCTGCTGGGCGCCAGTGGGCGAGGTGACATTGATTTCGGTCAGATAGTCGCCGATCACATCGATGCCGACGAAGATCAGGCCGCGCGCCCTCAGCGTCGGGCCGATGGCGGCGCAGATTTCCAGATCGCGCGGCGTCAGTTCGACCGGCATGGCCGTGCCCCCGACGTGCAGGTTGGAGCGCACGGCGCCCGCCGCCGGAACGCGGTTGATGGCGCCGACCGGTTCGCCGTCGATCAGGATGATGCGCTTGTCGCCCTTGGACACGGCGGGGATGAATTTCTGGATCACCAGCGGGTCGCGGCTGCCCGCCGCGTGGATCTCGATCAGGGCGTCCAGGTTCGGATCGTCGGCGCGCAGCTTGACCACGCCCGAGCCGCCATTGCCGTGCAGAGGCTTCAGCACCACCTCGCCATGCTTCTTGTGGAAGGCCGTCAAGGCGACGGGATCGGCGGAGATCAGCGTCGGCGGCTGCAGGCCGGGGAAGGCGGTGACCATCAGCTTCTCAGGCGCCGAACGGACCTCGGCCGGGTCGTTGACCACCAGCGTCCTGGGATGGACCGTCTCGAGCAGATAGGTGGCGGTGACATAGGCCATGTCGAACGGCGGGTCCTGACGCATCAGGATGACGTCAACGTCTTCGGCCAGGTCCAGCTTTTCCCAGTCGCCGAAATCGACGTGGTTCCCGGCTTCGCGCCGCACGGTGATCGGGCGGGCGCGGCAGTAGAGACGGCCCTCCTCCAGCGCCAGGGTGCGGAAGTCATAGACCCACTGTTTGTGACCGCGCGCCTGGGCGGTCTCGGCCATCAGGAAGCTGGTGTCCGAGGTGATGTCGACGGCCTCGATCGGGTCCATCTGGATGGCGATTCTGAGCATCGGCGAGGCTTTCTCTACGTGGGCAGGCGCTAGGGAAATGGAGTGGCGAAGCTCTGCTTCAAACCCCTCCGCTCATCCCCGAGAAAGCGGGGACCCAGTTCTTTCGCTCGGCAGTGCGTTGGATTGGCCAAGCGCGTCCATCGAAAACGCTTTATCGCCCAAAGTGCTGGGTCCCCGCTTTCTCGGGGATGAGCGGAGTGTGAAATCAGTCGATCTGACGCGCTTCTTCGGCCAGCATGATCGGCACGCCTTCGCGGATCGGATAGGCCAGTTTGGCGCCCGCCGAAATCAGCTCATTGGCGCTGCGGTCATAGGTCAGCTTGCCGCGCGTGACGGGGCAGACCAGCACCTCGAGCAGGCGGGGGTCGACGGACACGGGGGTGTTGAAGGCGTCACTCATTTTTCTGGACCTAACGCGCTTAGCGCTACTTTAGGCCGTTGTAGGGGGCCTTGTCGCATCGCGCTACTGAATGGACGGCGCGGCGTCGTCACCGCCATCGGCGGCGTCGATGCGGAGAAGCGCGGTCAGGGCCTCGGCGCGGGGCATCAGGCCCATGGCCTCCAGCAACGCCTGTTTTTCGGCGGGTTCGAACGGCAGGGCCATCGACAGACTGTTGACCAGGGCCTCCATCGGCGCGGTCTCGGCCGTCTCCCAGTCGATATCGAGCAGGCGGTGGGCCATGTAGGCGCGCAGGGCGTCCAGGAAGGCGTGGCGGTCGAAATCCGGCTCGTCGGCCGGCGCCGTCAGATCGGCCTCATAGGCGTCGAACGCCGCGCGCACCTGGCGATAGGGGGCCTTGGACGGCAGTTCGGCGGCGATACGGAACCGCGAAACCCCCGTCAGGGTGATCAGATACCGGCCGTCGGACGTCTCGGCGAAGCTGGTGATCCGTCCGGCGCAGCCGACAGACGACAAGGTCGGATGGACCGCCGTGCCGCCGTTGGGCTGGATCAGGCCGATCATCCGATCCCCCGCCATGGCGTCGTCCACCATGTTCAGATAGCGCGGCTCGAAGATGTTCAGCGGCAACTGGCCGCGCGGCAGCAGGATGGTCCCCCCCAGCGGAAAGACCGGGATCACCTGCGGCAGATCGAGCGCCCTGACATAGCCCTGCGGCATGAAGCCCTCGATGCGCTTACGAAAACAGGATGGACGACAGTCGGCGTCGCCCGTCCTTGGCGACGTCGGAGGTCAGGCCGGCCGCCTCGAAGATGACCAGCAACTGCTTGCGCGCCGCCTGGTCGTTCCACTCGCGGTCGGCCTTGACGATGTGAAGCAGATTGTCGACCGCGCCCTTGAAGTCGCCCGCCGCGCTCTGGGCCTCGGCCAGATCGAAGCGGGCCTGATGGTCGTTCGGGTCAGCGGCGACCCGGGCCTCCAGTTCGGCGGCGGCGCCGGACGGGGCTCTCGCCGCCAGGGCCAGCTGCGCGCGCACGCTCTGGACCGTGGGCTCCTTGGACTCCTGCGGGGCCATGGCGATGGTCTGGAGCGCCTGTTCGCGGTCGCCGTCGGCCAGATAGACACGCGCCATGCCGGCGATGGCTTTTTCGTTCTCGGGCTCGATCTGCAGCACATGGGCGAAGGCCTGTGCGGCGCCGCCCAGATCGTTCAGGCCCAGGGATTCTTCGCCCAGCTCCAGCAACTGCGCCGTCTCGGTCGAGCCGCCCTGACCGCCGGTCAGCTTGTCGATGAAGGCCTTGATCTGGCTGTCGGGGATGGCGCCCTGGAAGCCGTCGACCGGCTGGCCGTTGACGAAGGCATAGACGGTGGGGATCGATTGCACCCGCAGTTGACCCGCATAGGCCGGGTTGGCGTCGACATCGATCTTGACCATCTTCACCGCCCCCTTGGCGGCGCGCACGGCCTTTTCCAGGGCTGGACCCAGCGTCCGGCACGGCCCGCACCAGGTCGCCCAGAAATCGACGATGACCGGCTGATGCTTGGACGCCTCGATGACGTCGGTCATGAAGGAGGCGTCGGCGCCTTCCTTGATCAGGTCGCCGGCGGCGTCAGGGGTCAGGGTCGGGTCGAGCAGGGTCATGGGCGAGGTCCGCGCAAAGATCGGTCAGTATCAACGGTTCAGATGGCGTCGGGATGCGTCGGCATCAAGCGGCGATTTGGTCGCGCCGGGATTTCAGACGCCCAAACAACCATTCCGGTGAGGCGACTATCCAGAGTTCTGCAAGGAGTGATGATCCGACCCTATTTCGAGACGACAATGACTGACTTCAAACGATGGAAGACTTTATTCGGTTGAGGAGGGCGACTCGGGCGAGATCACCGCTGCTTGGCGCTCGATAAGCATCCGAAGACCCGCTTGGATCTCTCGCCGGTCCTCAGCCTCAAAAACGCGAACTCGCACGCCGTCCATTCTCCTGGCCGCGGTAATTTGTTCCGCCGTGGCGAAGATGAAGTGCCCATTGTAGGCGCCAGATATCGGCCCTCCTTCCATCAACCTGGCGCCTTCAAGCCGAACAGCGCAGCTCTCGAGATTTGGAACATCGCGTCCAACAATGTCGAATCGTGGCTTCTCGTCAGCGCCTTTCAGCATTCGCCAGCAGATGTTCGGACCCAATGGCGCGGCTCCCTGAGATGAGCAGGCCGCCAAACTCGCCAGCACGATCACGCCGGTCCATTTCAAGAGTTTGGGGCCGCGCTGGCGCTCTCAGGGCGTCTCATCTTCAGAATGTCTCTGACGGCATCGATTACAGCTTCCGGTTCTTCATACTGGATCACGTGGGAGGCGTTCTGAACCATCCGCTGTTCGCCCCGGGTCGATGAGGCCGCTATTCGCGCGCCGGCCTCTGACCATGCGCGACGCAAACCAATGATCTCAGCCGGCGCCGCACCCTCATTTACTCCGAACTTATTCCCCGCCGTCAGGACGATCAGCGGCATATCGCCTAACGAGCCTGCCGCAGTCTCCACTTTGCTTACGCCAGTCGGATCAGGCTCGTTTTCCGAAAGAACTGCTGCCGCCATTTGCCGGCTCCCCAACGGCCCATCTGTCGGCGGAGAGCCGCACTCGATGTAGATGGCGCTTCCGGGCCTCATTTCACCGGCCGCTGTGGCGCGGATGCATTTCAGCGCCGCAGCCTGCCCCGCCTGATGCGCGCTGGCCCATACTGGTCCGATGCCTGTTAAAGTCTCCAAATTGGCGCCCGGATCAACGAGGACCAACCCAGCGAAGATTTCCGATCGTTGCGCTATGGCGAGGCGCGCAGAAACTTCGGCGGCCGAATGCGCCACCAAGACGAACGGCCCTGTCTCCATAGTGGCGTCTAGCAGTTCGAGTAAGTCGCTGGTGCGCCGGGCGAAGTCGCGTGGCAGCGGGCCGGGATCGCTTCGGCCATAGCCGGCGCGGTCATAGGCGCTGGCCCGGGTTATCTTAGCGAGACTTGGCTGAACCCGCGCCCAAATGGAAGAATCCAAGCCAAGTCCCGCATCCAAGATGACTGTAGGTTCGCCTGCCCCGGTGCATTTCAGGTGAAGTCTGCGACCATCAGGCAGGGAGACCATAGCGTCGTCGGTGTCGGTCTCATTACGAACAGCAGGTCTCTCCGAACTCTGCTGAGGCTCCGCCATTCCGACGGTCATGACCAGAACGATCAAGCTTAGCGTAGCTGGCGCCCAAGTCCGGGCCTGCAGTCTCGAAAACATGGACCTCACCTCAACCTGCGAAGGTGCAGTAGGGAGGGAAGCGCGTCGGCTAGTCAACGCCGTTCAAGACGGTCCTTCGGCGTGACGATAACCTATAATCCGTATCCGCTCGAAGCAGGCCGGACCGTTACGTAGAGAACAGAGTAGCTAAAGTTGCAGATGAAGTTCCGAAGCCGAAAATGGGCGGACGGGGCAGCCGATTTCGTCATAGGAATCATGAAAAATTAAACGCCCCAAAGTCCACCACCACCGGCTCCCTCTCCAGCAGCGCCAGCACTCGCCGGAACGCCGTCTGATCCAAGGCGGTGGTCGCCGTATTGGTCAAAGGGTGGAAGTTGACGATGTTCTGCGGCTAAAACACGGACCAACATGCCGATGAGCGACCATTGGGAGTTCCGACACGGGGTGGATTGCTGACTTAGCCGTTGGGGGACCTGGTTCGCGCGTAGAAGTGGCTTGGTCCGGCGAGTTCGCCTAGTTGAGGCCGTGCTTCCCAGTTCTCCAAGGTCGCCTCGTGGCTGAGGCCGGCCTTTCGCAGGACCGCCGCTGACGCGGCGTTGTCAGGATGGCATGTGGCCCATACGCGAAAGATCGGAGGCTGGGCTATCGCCCATGCGACCACTGTGCACGCGGCTTCGGTCGCGAAGCCGCGTCCCCAAGAGGCTTCACCGAAGATGTAGCCGAAATCGGCCTTAGGAGGCGATAGCCTCAGTTCGATCACCCCAAGGAACCGACCAGAGGCTTTCTCAATGACCGCCCAAGGGAAGGACGCCCCCGAAGCCCACTGGCTTTCGCACCGCTCCGCGAAGGCAAGGCTGGCGGCGACATTGCAGTGGCGTGGGAAAGGCATGAAGCGCGTCGATGGGACGGCGCTGGCGTAGCCGAAAATATCCCCGGCATCCGATCGCCGCACGGGGCGAAGTCGCAATCGCTCGGTCTCTAACGTTTCCGGTGGCCGCATCCTTCGACGATAGGGCTGGCTCTGAAAGTCCGCAACGGGTCGAACGAGGCAGTAGGCATGCAGTCCCGAAGCCGACATTCGGCGGGCGTGGCAGCGGGGTCCGTCACAGGAGTCATGAACAGTTCAATGCGCTAAAGTCCGCCACCAGCGGCTCGCGCCCCAGCAGGGCCAGCAGACGGCGAAACGCGCCTTGCTCCAGCGCGGTCGTGGCCGTGTTCGCCAATGGGTGGAAGTTGACGGTGTTCTTCGGTTATTACATGACTCGAATCCATTGAAGGCCTTAGGCCACAGTCCGAGGGCGCCTAGGTCAGAGCGCGGCAGGATGTGCGAGTCCTCCCCGCCCAGCGCTCCAACGTAATGATACAATGTAACAGTAATTCGATCCGGACCCGCTTGGCGCCGGGTCGAAAATTGCGAAGGGCACCCCCGTCAAGGGTCCCTCCGATCGGATAAATTTTCGCCCCCCGCCCTGGGGGGCGCCGGTCAGAACAGTAGGGCGAGCACCGCGACGGCGAGAAGGAGTTGAAGGAAGCGGATCACGCCGCCGCCTCGGTCGGAAGCCGGTTCAGAATTCGCGCGACCGTCGCCGATTGCCATTCCCCGCCCCGCGCCGTCCGCTCGCCTCGCGCGTTGAGCGCCTGGGCGATGGCGCGAGTGGTGGTGACGCCCTGGGCTTGAAGCGCCGCGATGATCGGCGCCAGCCGCAGGGCGAAGGCGTCGGCGGCCTCGCGCTGGACCGCCGCGCCTTTGGCGGACGCTTCGCCCAAGTTGGTTCGGTTCCCCAGCGGTTCGCCCCGCGCTCTCTTGGCGGCGAGGGCCGCGCGGGTGCGGGCGCCGATCAGGTGGCGTTCCTTTTCAGCAAGGGCGGCGTAGACGTGCAACATGAACGGGTCGGCGTCGGCACCAAGTTCGGCGACGATGAAGGGAACGCGTTGGGCCATCAGGCCAGCGATGAAAGCCACGTCACGGCTCAGGCGGTCCAGCTTAGCGACGCAGACGGAAGCCTTGGCCTTCCGCGCCATCGCCAGCGCGTCGCGCAACATGGGGCGGCGGTCCAGGGCGTCGGCACCTTTGCCGGTCTCGACCTCAATGAACTCGCCTATGATTGTCAGGCACTCGCGCGCGGCGAAGGCGGTGACGGCTTCCCGCTGGGCGTCCAGGCCCAGGCCGGAACGCCCCTGGGAGGCCGTCGAAACTCTGAGATATGCGACCACTTCGCCCATGCCGGAACCTCCGTTCGCTGTCTGCAACAACACCATACCAACGTATGGAGGTGTGGCAACCGGAGAAGGTGGTTAACCGTTGATCCGATACCGCCACGGTTCTACATCTACCGGAGAGACAGAAGCCAATTCGGGGTTGTGGTCATGATCTGGGCTCTAGCGGTCGTCTGCTACGGCGGCGCAGCCGCGTGTTGGCTAATGGCCGTGGCGCCGCTCCCCGGCGGGGAGGAACCGGCGGCCCGCGTCCATCGTCTCGCCCGCTGGGGCCGGTTTGGCGCCCTGGGGATGGCGGCGGGGACGTTGTTTCAGGTCTTGGCGATGATCGGATTCAGCGCCGGTTGAGGCCGCGCGCCAGCGTGAGGAAAGCCTCGCGCTGGGCTGGCGTCAGGGTCAACCACTCGATCAGCAGGGCGCGGGCGCCGGGCAGGTCGGCATCCATGGCGGGCTCGCCCAGCAATTCGCTGGCGGTGGTGTCCAGGGCTTCAGCGATCCTTGCCAGCGTCGAGGCGGCGATGCGGTTCTTGCCGTTCTCGTATTTTTGAATCTGTTGGAACGTCACGCCCACGGCCTTGCCAAGCTGGGCTTGCGTGATCCTCCGGCCCTCGCGAGCGGCGCGCACGGCGGCGCCTAGCTGAACGTCAAAGTCGGCGGCGGTGGTCATGGATCGACCGTTGCCGTTGAAGGCGGGTTCGGTCAAGTCGGCAGGCGTCAAGGCGGCCCGGCCCCGCATCGGCGCGTACACGACCACCGCCGGGGGCGCCGGGTCAGGGGACCAGGGGGACCAGGGTCAAAATGGCCGGTCTGGAGATTCACCCGGATTCAGGCCCTTTTTGCCCTGATTTCATTTTTTACTGAATCTACCCTGGTCCCCCTGGTCTCCCTGACCCGGCTAAGGATTCCGGGGGCTAACGGGGCCAGGGTAGCGGGGGATTGGGTCAGGGAGGCGGTGGTCTTATCCTGACCCGTTAGGCGGCCTGGGCGGTGGTCAGGGCCGCGACATCATCCGGCGCGGTGACGCCGCCGATGTCCTCCAGCCGCAATCCCGTCCGGGCCTGGGCAAACGTGGCGCGGCAGGCCTCCAGGGCAGGGAAGCGGAAGCGCTGGACGCGCTCGCCGCCTTCCTTCGTCCGGATGCCAAGAGCGCCTTGTTCGGCCAAGAACTTGCCGACGACGGCAGGGCTGGGCGGGCGGCCGCTATAGTCGCGGGCGTAGGAGGCCGCCGACGCCATGACCACCGACTTGAGCGGCTGGAACGGCCGCGCCGTGTAGCTGACGCCCACCTTGGCCTGAGCCTTCACGGCGTCGGCTTCCGCTTCGTCCCAATCGTCCCAGCCGACCGGCTCCGACCCTTCCGGCGCCTGAGCAAAAACGAGTTCGCCCGCCTCCAGCACGTCGGCCCACCAACGGTCCAGGCCGGTCATGGACGCCCGGATTTGCGTGGACAGGACCGCCGTGCGCGGCGGCGACGTGAAGTCCACGCCGGAGATGTCGCGAGTCTTCAGGTCGTGGAGGAGCCGCCCGTATCCGCCCGCCTCCATCTGGCGCTTCATAGCCTTGAAGAAAGTACCATCCTGCTGGCGCCCATTGCCGCAGCGGAACGCGAAATAGCGGCGTTCGCCCTGGGTTCCAGCAGTCAGAAAGTGGTCGTTGTTGCTGGTGAAGACAAAGTTCGCTCGGTTCGGCACAAGGATCGGATCAACGCCCTTGTTTTCCAGCAACACGTCACCACCGCTCAAGAGGTTCTTGAGCGTCGCGACGTGACGCGGATCGCGGGGATTGAAGGCTTCTTCAACCCGCCCCAGGATGCACTTTCCCAGAGGTGCGTTGAACTTTCCGAGCAGCGATTCCGGCGTCGTGAACGCAGGCGAATAACGCTTCCCAATGATTTCGGCCAACACGTCCGAAACGACACTCTTGCCGCTTCCCATGTCACCGACGACCGCCAGCGCCCAACCAATGGGCTTGCCCGGAAACTGGATCACGTGGGCCATCCAATCTTGCACAGTCTTGAAGGTCGTGGCGTCACCGTTGCAGTAGTTCTGTTCGAGGTGCTCATAGAACATGGAGCAACTCCCCAGCGGGTTCACCTTCACGGCGAAGCCGCCGAACAGATTCAGGCGCCAGCGCGTTTCGTCACCGCGTTGATATTCGTGGCGCGGGTCGCACTTGTTCGCGTAGAACAGCGCCGGATCGAAGATCAATTCGTCGTAGCGACGGCGGTCCGGGTGCCGCAGCCACCACTTTGCAGCGTCCTCCCACTTGCCACAATTGTTCAGGACGTAGCGCCCCGCGTGATCTGCGATGAAGTTGGCGCGCGTTCGAAACGCCATCTCCGGCCGCTGGAGCATATCGGCGTAGCGAAGATCATTGCCGACGCTGACCTGACCCGAGATGGTGTTGAAGAAGTTGAGGTTATCCTTCTGCGACTGAATAATTTCGCGTTCGGTCGGCTTGTTCTTGTCCTTTTGGACGTTCGTGTTAGTATTCTTTGACATACGTTAGCCTTCGCCCGTCGCCGTTTCCTCCGGCGGCGGGCGTTCTTGTTTTGGGATTAAAGGGCTAATGCTAATTGGACGCCCGGCGTCATCTCGACGTTGGGGCGTCATCTAACGCGCGGCTAAAAAGATACACCGCGTCTTCTAACTGGCGACCGTCGTAACCGCCGCTGGGGGCGTCGTGGGCGCCCTTGGGGTAATCCTCTCACAGATCGGGAAGCCTGCAAGAACTGCCTGAAAGAATCCCCTGGGGGTTGATGTCGGCGGCTGGCCCCCGTGTCAGGGAGCGGGCTGGGCGGGGGTGCCCCAGGGCGCGGCGGGCTCGCCGTCGAAGGTTTCAATCAGCGGCACCGGCGGCGGCCGGTGCGGCGTAGGTATCGACAGCGGGCGCGGCGTCGGGATGGTCAAGCCAGCGCCAGGGAAGCGGCGGCGCGGGAACCGCCGCTTCCGGCCGGTCGGGGTGGGCGCGCGCTCACACATTAGGCGGCCTCCATCGCGGCACCGCCGTCCAGCGACACCACCGCCACCGCGATCATCTGGCTCATGGCGGCGGTCAACGCCTCGCCCGCGTCGGACGCGCCCAGCAGGATCGTCATCGGCCGGATACCCAGCGACGCCGGGGGATGCAGTCGGAGAGTCTTCAACCCGCGCGCGGGCCAGCCCAGGCCAATCGTGACCGGCTCGCGGCCCTGCCTCGCCACGATCAAAGCGGACGGGCGCAGGGTGTCCAAGTCGGCGTCGTCGTCGGCGGGGTAGTCCAACCATACGTCGGCGTTGTGTCCGCCGATCCTCAGGGCGTCAGCAGCATGAAGTTCGACCAGCAGGCGCAGGCGGCTCTCGAAGCTTCGGGGAGCCGGGCCATTTTGGCGGCCCTGGAGGGCACCGTAGCCGAAGACGAAACGGCCGTGGAGGGCCACCACCGCATCCTCCAAGTAGGCCGCTAGGGCCTCGATGGGGGCAGTCACGACATGGACTCCGACACGGCCTGCTTAGCCACCTCGCGCCGCGCCTCTTCCCAGCGCTGACCGATCCAGAAATTCACCTGATCGGCGGACCAGCGGAGGCCGCGCTGACCAATTCGAAGGATCGGCTTGGGAGCGTCGTCCAGGCGGCCGAACGCCTGCGGCGTCAGACCCAGAGGCTTGAGGCGCCGCGCCAACTCGCGCGAGGCGATCAAGTTCAAGGACTCACTCACTTCGCGGCCCCCTTCCGAAAATCGCGAACCCAACCCGCCGTCACGCCCGCTTCGGCGTTGTTCGCGGCCTCCAGCCGCACCGCCGCCGGAAGCGCCGCCAGCTTGGCCCGAGTCGCGGCGGCGGCTTCCTGGGCGCTCGGCTCGGGCGCGTCGAACAGGTGGGGCGCCTGACCCCGCAAGGAGTCCAGCAGCGTGTTGAGGTCGGAGCCCGACGCCCAACGAAGCCCCCCGACGCTGGCGCCGGATTCGATGATCTCAGGCGCGTCGTCCTGAGCGATAATCCGTCGCGCGATGTCGCTGATTTGGCTGTCCGAGGCCGCCGGACAGGCGCGGGCCACGGCCGCACTTACGGCCGCGCGCAATACGGCGGCCTGGGTGGTGATGGTCATTTAAAGGGTGGACTCAGAAGGCGTCGCGGCCCGCAGGCGAAGCCTAGTAGATGAAGAAAACCGGGGGCGATGACTCGACAAAGTCGAGGGGGCGTCATCGCCCCCGGCCGCATCGGTCAGGCCCCCCAACCGACGCTCAGACCCTAAACGAAAATGCCTGAAAAGTCAAGATTTTATTCAATATAAACAAAATCCTACAGAGTCGATAAGGGAACAACAGTCGGAAAGAGTCACCTAAACGGCGGCCTTCACTTGATCGAATGTCGGACCACCAGCGGCGAATTCCCAGCGGATTACAGACCCGTCGCCACCGTAATACAGGCGAGGGCGGTCGGTGGGGGAAGACTCGTTGAAATTCGCGAATAAGAGGCCGTCCCGGAACTCGAATCCGAGGGGAACCGCGACCGCGATAAGGGCGGACATAGCGGCCCGCGCCTCATA
Organism: Brevundimonas sp. EYE_349; assembly: GCF_023147505.1. Lineage (GTDB taxonomy): Bacteria > Pseudomonadota > Alphaproteobacteria > Caulobacterales > Caulobacteraceae > Brevundimonas. The sequence continues at coordinate 58,092 of NZ_JAHXPB010000007.1, forward strand.
GAGGGCGTCGCCCTGGGCGGTTTCCATCTGGACCTTGATTTCCGCCAGGCGGTCGCGCCAGTCGGGGGCGGCGGCTTGGGCGCGCTCTATTGCCGCTTCGCGCTCCAGGCGTGCGATTTCACGATCCAGGGCGTCGGCTTCGGCCTCGCGCTCAGTGAGTCGACCACTGACCCCGCGCCCCTCCTCCAGGGCGTCTAGGAGGGCGTCAATCCGCGTCTGTAGGGCTGCGCGCTCCAGCCGCGCCCGCGCGAGAGCCTGCACCGCCACCGCCTGGGCCGGGATTGCCGCCTGGGCCGCCGACAGGGCGGCAAGGAACGGCATAAGGTCGCGCTCTACGTCGCGGTTTCGCAGGCGGTGGCGGTTATCGCAGGCCCCACGGTTGATGTTGTTACACCGTAGGGCGCCGGTGGTGCGGTGTTCCTGGCCCGGCGGCGGCGTGAACGACTGATGATAGCCCACCGTCCCGCCGCAGGCGCCGCAAACGACCTGACCTATCAGCAGGTTTCGGAAGTGGCGCGAACGCGGCTGGGCGTTGGGATTCTGGCGTGACCGGACCACCGCCTGGGCGCGTTCAAAAAGGCCCGGCTCCACGATCTCAGGAAAGTAGCCTGGGATTGGCGGACCATCGGGAACGCTGGGCCAGCGTTCGCCTTGGGGCGGCGGGATGATCTCGCCGGACGCGGTGCGCCGGATACGCGTGTGCGGCTGGAACTCGCCCAGCACGGCCCGGTTGGCAATGATCTCCTTGACCGTCGTTTCGCTCCAGATGGCCGAACGTGGCTTCTCGCGCCCGGCCGCGTTCATGCGTCGGGCGATGGTGGCGTTGCCGAGTCCGGCGGCCTTCATCTCAAAAACCTCGACCACCGTTGCCGCCCTTTTCTCAATGATCTTCCACTTCTGATCTGCGCCCAGGGTCAGCCAATGGGGGCCGGTTTTAGTCGTCGGGCGTAGTGTTTCGCGTGCCAGTGTGCGCCCCGTGCGGCGTGCATCTGCGACCTTGCGGCCCTTCTCCTCCGACTCGCGTCTCGACCGTCCAGACTCGAACACAGCCCATATGAGATCAGTCTCAGAGGATTGTTTTCCGAAGACCTTTCCGCTACTTACGAAGATGACAACAACCCCAAGCCGGGTCAGGTCTAACAGAAGCCCAACCGCCTCTGTCGGCTCCTCCCGGCTGAATCTGTCGAAGGAATCGATAAGGAGTCGGCTACCCTCTGGGATCAGGCCAGCTTTCGCTTTCTGGACGAAGCCCGCCAGGGCGCCCTTGCGGCGATGGGTGCCGACGTAGGCCGAAATCCCTTCGTCACGAAGCTGGGTGTCGAGGGTCAGGCCGTGGGCGGCGGCGTAGGCTTCCGCATTCTCGACCTGACGCCGTAGGGAGTCGCCGCGCGCCTGGGGGGCGCTGCTGAAACGGGCGTAGCTGTAGGCTAGGACGGTCATATCCGCCCAATAGTGTATTAGGCGAGGCACGTCACGACAGCGGCGTCCCACAGGCGCTGGTCCAGCACAAAGGTCACTCGGCGGTCTGCGTCGTTGATCAGGCCCAGCGCCGTGACCGAGCCGGGGCGGACGCCCAGTGTCTCCCACAGCAGGGTCTCGTTTCCGAACGACAGCCGTCCCGACCCCATGGCGCCCGCCGCGCGCTTCAGGTCGATCACCGTGTCCTGGCGCGCGGAGATCAGCCACAGCCGGCCCTTGTGGTCCTTCAGGAACAGGTTCTTGGTGTGGGCGCCGGGCAGGTTAGCCTTGAGGTCCATCCCCTCCTCGACGCGGAAGACGGCCGGGTGGTCGTGGGTCACATGGTCCACGCCGGTGTCGGCCAGCCAGGCGGTCAGTCGGTCGCGGTCGAAAGCCGGCGTGGGCGCGGGTGCGTCAGTCATGGTTGAGCCATTGGATTTCGGACGTTAGGAAATGTCCATGGTCGATACCGTCAATACGCGCCCGCTGGAACTGGAATGCTATCCGATGTCGGCCCGGCCGCCGGACCTTGTGCCCGGCCGCCAGTCGCGCAACTGGATGGACGCCTTCATCAGCCGCCACCCCTATCGCTGCCTGCCGCTGAACATGGCCAACACCACGGGGTGGGAGATCCTGTGCCCGTTCGGCTTCTCGGCCGAGTGGAATGGCGGCCCGCGCCAGGAAGACATCGTCATCACGCCGGACCGGCCCCAGCACGACCTGGACCATTTCGTCACCTCGCACTTCTCGCGCGGGGTCATGACCATGCATCCCCAATATCTGTTCCGCACGCCGCCGGGCTGGGGGATGATGTGTTCGGGATCGCCGAACCATGTGAAGGACGGCATCCAGCCTCTGGTCGGCCTGATCGAGACCGACTGGCTGCCCTTCCCCTTCACGATGAACTGGATTTTCACCCGGCCGGGCCGGATCACCTTCGAGAAGGCCGAGCCCTTCTGCTTCATCAATCTGATCGAGCACAAGAAGGTCGAGCAGTTCCAGCCCATCATCCGCACCCTGGAATCCAACCCGGTGATGAAGGGGCAGTTCGAGGCCTGGAACCGCGCACGGACGGACTTCAACCAGCGGCTGGCTGGCGGCGATCCCGACGCGGCCAAGGAGGCGTGGCAGCGCTATTACTTCAAGGGCGAGGTGCCGGAGAACCTGGGCGCCGCCCCGGCCACCCACTCCAACAAGCGTCGGCTCAAGTCGCCGCGTGTCGGATAGACAAAAGCCCTCTCCCGTCGAGGAGAGGGCTTGATCATACGGCCGCGAAAGCCGTGGCTTACGAGGTCGGGCGCGTGACCTGCGGACCCAGGTTCTGGATCACCTCGCGCGCGTTGAAGGCGTTGGGGTCGTTGGCGGGCTTGGCGCCCCGACCCATGACGATCTCGGCGTTGGCCTCGAAACGGTCGACCTGGCGAACGTCGAAGTCGCTGGCGCCCCAGCCCCAACGATCCCACGGGCTCCAGAAGCCGCCGCGATAGTAGCGCCACGATGGACCCCAATAGGGGCCGTAGAAGCTGTTGTAGCGCGAGTAAAAGGGATCGGGCGTGCCGACGAAGCGGGTGTCGCGGTCGGTGGCGCGGTTGACGGTGGCGAACCAGTCATAACCGCTTTCGGCCGTCAGTTCGGCCGAGCGAAGCAGCAGGCCCATCTCGACCTGATCTCGCGAGGTGACGGAATTGCCAGAGAAGCTGACGCGGAAGCGGTTGTTCTCCAGCCGCTGTTCGGCATAGCCGCCGCGCTGGCCGTTCAGGCCGGCGGGTTGATACGGCGTGGCGGTGGCGCAGGCGGCGAGGGCCAGCCCTGCAGCCACCGTCATCGCCAGGGTCTTTAAGGGTAGGGCTTTCATGAAATCAAACTCCTTGATCGCCCATTCGGGCGCGCTGACGGCTGAACGGAGCATGAACGGCGGCGTTCCCGATCCAATCTAGGCCGAAGCGTCGCCATTTCTAGAGCCTTGCGACGATCAGCACCGCCGCGGTCATCAACAGCACGCCGACGAAGACGCCGAACCCCTTGCGAAAGCGGGGCTGCTGCATCCGCCGCGAGAGGGCCGCGCCGGACAGGGCATAGGCGCTCATCGACATCATATCCATCCCGATGGCGGCGACGGCGAACAGCGCCATCTGGGGCGCGACCGGCCGGCTGACGTCCACGAAGGGCGGCAGGACGGCGGTGAAGAACAGGATGGCCTTGGGGTTGGCGATCTGGACCGCGAAACCGTCGACCAGGGCGCTGCGCCCCCGGCGAACCACGACATGGTCGGGCTGGGCGGCGGTGGCGAAGGCGCCGCGCAACGCCTTGATCCCCAGCCAGGCGACATAGAGGGCGCCCAACACGGCGATGACCTTGAACGCCGCCGGAAAAGCCTTGACCAGGGCTCCCAGGCCCAGCGCCGCCGCGCCGAACCAGACCAGGGTCGCCGCATTCATGCCCAGCACCCCGACCAGGGCGGAGGCGCGGCCCTTCTCCACCCCCGTCGCCACCGCGAACAGATTGGCCGGACCCGGCGTGACGGCCATCACCGCCATGACGCCCAAGAAGGTCGAATACAGGTGCGGATCGACGGGCAGGGCGGACATGTGGCGCGATGTCGCTGGTCCGCCGTGCGCGGTCAAGCCGTGCGCGTCAGCCGCCCCCGGAAATCAGGCGCGCGGACGACGGGGCGTTTGGGGCGGTGCGGGCGGTTCTGGCGGCGCGGGGGCCTCAACCGCCTCGGGCGCTTCGACCGCTTCAGGGCCGACGGCGTCGGCGGCCTGGTCCAGCGCATACTGGGCGATCAGTCCATAGGTGACCATCTGTTCGGGGTCGGGATTGGCCCAGGTTCCGTTCTGCGCGATGCCGGTTCCGACAACCGAGCCATAGCGTGCGCCATCCTCGATCGCTTGTTTGACCTCCGGGTCGTTCAGGGCGTCGGCGACCAGGGTGTCGACGTCGATGTTCTTGAGCGCTTCGGCCGCCATTTCGCCGGCGTGTTTGGCTGTCTCAGTGGTGAAGGCGGCGACGTCCGGCGCGTATTCGCTCCACAGTGCGGCGATGCGGCTGCCCCGCTGCGTCTCGCTGAGACTGGGGTCTTCGGAAAGCGCCTCGGCTCGTTTGCCGAACTCCTCCATCCGCGCCTCGAAGGCGCTGGAGGCGGCCTCCAGACGGGCTTCGGCCGCCGAAGGCGGCGTGTCCTGAACGCGGGCTGCGGCGGGCGAGGCGAGGCTTATCAGCACCAGAGGCAGGGCGGCGCCGAGGCCGAGAAGACGGATCATGGGACAGCTCCCCCAAACATGACCCGCGCAAACTCCGCTCTCGGCGGCCCTGTCTCAAGTGAAATCGCGGTAAGGCGGCCTTACTGCGGTTGGGCCGGAGCGGCCGCCGCTTCCTCCGCCTTGGCGCGGACCATGGCGGGGATGGATTTGATCTGGGTGGCGGCCATGGCCATCTGATCGGCCGGGGCGCCCTGCGCGACCGCATAGGTCTGCAGTTCATTGGCGAAGGTGTCGGCCTGGCTCTGATAGCGCGCCTGCAGGGCGTCCAGATCGGTCTTGGCCTTGGCCTTGTCGGCCTGGGCCGCGGCCGCCTGCATTTCCGTCGCCATGGTTTCCATGCTGGTTTCGAAAGCCTCGCCTTTGGCTTCGAAGGCGGCGGCTTCCGGGCTTTCGGCGGCCTCGGCCGGGGCGGGAGCGGCGGGCTGGGCGGCGGGGGCCGGGGCGGTCGCCGTCTGGGCGAGGGCCAGGGTCGGGCCGCTCAGGACCAGGGCCGCGACGGCGGCGGTGCAGGACAGAAGACGCATGGAAGAACTCCGGGGCGAGGCCGAAAGCGGCCGCAAGGGGCCTGTGGTCAGGCCCAAGAGCGCTTACCGTGGACCACAAGTGTCAGATTTCAAAGACCCGATAGGGCGTGTCGCCCAGGGTTTTCAGCACCGGCAGGGCGACGTTGTAGACCGGAACGCCCCGGTTGGTCCGCCCCTCCGGCCCGCCGCGATGGGCGTGGCCGTGGACCACCAGGCTGACGTTGTCATAACGGTCGATGGTTTCGGCCAGGCGCGAAGACCCCAAGAAGGCATGGATTTCTGGCGGTTCGCCCATTACCGTCTCGACCACGGGCGCATAGTGCAGCAGGACGACCGAACGCTCGGTGCGCAGCTTGCGGATCGAGTTTTCCAGCAGATTGGCGTCCTCGACCGCCTCCTGCACGAACCGCTTGATCGAAGCCTCGCCGAAAGAGGACAGCATATAGCGGCCGAAGCCGCCGACGAACCCCTTGCCGCCGGCAAATCCCACGCCGTCGATCTCATACGCCTCGCCGTTCAGCATCCTGACCCCGGCGTCTGTCAGCATCCGTTCGACCTCTTCCGGCTGGCCGCATTCGTGCTCGTGATTGCCCATGACGCCGACCATGGGGATGGTGCAGAGCTTCAGATCCTCCAGCAGCCGCTCCACCTCGGGCGTCTTGCCGTAGTTGGTCAGGTCGCCGCACAGGCACAGGACGTCGGCGTCGTCCGCGACCCGCTGGAACAGGTCGCGATAAGGGCGTTCGCTGGTCTCCCCGACGTGCAGGTCGCCGACGGCCGCGACGCGCATCTTCTTGGCCGGGCCGGGTTCCAGGCCCGGCTGGGGCGTCTGCGGATCGACGGTCGCGTCGGTCATGGCGGCTCTCTCTCTTTCAGTGGCCCAGATTGACCGGGTCGTGGCGTTCCTCCAGCCCCTTGCCGACCACGTCGCCAAAGCCCCATTCGGCGACGTCGGCGACATAGTCGCGCGGACTGAAAAGCCGGCCGCGACACACCTTCACGCGCGGCGCCGGCAGGTCGATCTGAGCCGTCAGCCGCTCGACCAACTCCTCCATCAACCAGCGCGGAATGCGGTCGCGCTCGGTCGGATAGGCGAAGCGGAAGTTCAGCAGATGGGCCGCCAGAACCTCCCAATAGAGGTCCATCTGATCCAGCAGGCTCTTCCAGTCGATGGCGTCGGACTGTTTCAGGATGACGTGGTTCACGTCCGCCCCGTCATAGCGATAGCGGTCCTGGATGAAGACCTTGGACAGGATCAGGGCCGTGGGCGGGGTGATCTGGACCTGATGGCCATAGACGGTGATCCTATCTTCGCTGAACCAGCTGTCGGACACGGCGATGGTGCCGTTCGACATGGCGAATATGACATCGAAGAAATGTTTCTCGTCCTTCCAGACCTTGGCGATCCAGCGCTCGTCCTCGACGTCGGTGCGATAGCCGTGCTTCTGGAAGAAGGCCAGGATGCGGGGATAGTCGCCGGGCTTGCAGAAGACATCCAGATCCTTGGTTGGACGACGGATGCCCGTATAGGCCGTCACCGCATAGGTGCCGGACAGCAGGAAGGGGATGCCGCTTTCCTTCAGCAGGCCCAGGCTTTCCGCGTAGAAGGCCAGGGCGTCGGCTGGCGGTTCGAACGTCGGTTCGGCGATCACGTCGGACATCGGCTGCGCCCTCCCTGGCGAGGGCAAGGGAACGACGACGCCCCGCCCCGGTTCCGGGAAAATACCTAAGTCGGCGGCGCCGGGATCATTAAGACCTGCGTGCGATGTTCATTGCATGACCAGCACGACGCGCTTCATGAAACCCGTCCCGTGGCGCCTGTTTCGCCATGAAGCCGGCCGTGTCGCTGGCCCGCCCGCCTGGGCCTATCTGGCCCTGTTCGGCGTTTGCCAGTTGGCCGGTTTCTGGATGGCGCAGACCTTTTCCGTGACCATCCTATGGCCGGCCAATGCCGTGCTGGTGGCGGCCTTGCTGCAGTTGCCCCGCAAGCAGGCGGTTCAGGTGATGGGGGCGGCGGTCGCCGTGAATCTTCTGGGCAACCTGGTGCGAGGCGACCCAGGCGTGTTTCTGTGGGCCAACGCCCTGTTCAACCTTATCCAGGTTGTAGTCACGACCCTGCTGGCGCGTCGATTCGGCGGCGCGGCGCTGGACATGCGCCGCCCGCGCCGGCTGCTGCGGTTCGCCTTAGCCCTGATTCCCGCCGTCGCCCTCAGCACGGCGCTTTCGGGCCTTCTGATCCTGGTCATGGGGCACACGCCCTTTGGCGGACTGGCCTATCGGCTGCGTTATCTGTTCGAGATGGAGGCCTTGGCCATGCTGATCGTGGCCCCCTCTCTGTTGCTGATGGCGCGACAGCACAGGTTCCGCGCCGACGGCGTGGCGCGTCTGCCCGAGATTGCGCTGCTGGCTGGTCTGGTCGTCGGCTTGACGGCGGCTGTATTCAGCCAGAGCCAGGCGCCTGTGCTGTTCCTGGTCTTCCCGCCGCTCATTCTGCTGGCCTTCCGCCTGTCGCCGCCCTGGACGGCGACCGCGGTGATTCTGATCTCCGTCTGGGCGGCCGCTGCGACCCTGACAGGGCATGGGCCGATCACCCTGACAAGACTGGCGCCCACGCCCGAGATGCAGGGCGTTCCCATCGCGATGCGGCAGATGGGCGTTTTCCATCTGTTTCTGTTGGCGCTGCTGGGCACGGCCTTGCCCATCACCACCTTGTCCAGTGAACGGCGGCGTTTGGTCGAGCGCCTGAAGACGCGCACCGAGGTCGCACTGGCTGCGCGAAAGCGCGCCGAAGCGGATCGGGCCGCCAAAAGCCGGTTCCTGGCGATGATGAGCCACGAAATGCGTACGCCCCTGACCGGCGTCACGGGTTATGCCGACCTGCTGTCGCGCAACGCCAGCCTGGATGCCGAGGGCGTCCGTCAGGTCGACGCCGTTCGCCATTGCGGCGAGGCGATGCTGCGTCTGGTCGAGGATCTGCTTGAGGTGTCGCGCGGCGGGGTCGAGGTGGCGCCCAGGGTCAATGACCTGCGAGAGGTCATCGAGGAGGCCGTCGGACCCGCCCGCGAATGGGCCAGGGTCAAGGGGTTGGAGTTCGACGTCCGCATCGCGCCGGAAGCCGAGGGGCGCATCCTGATCGACGCTCGGCGGTTGCGTCAGACCCTGCACCATCTGGCGCAGAACGCGGTCAAGTTCACGGCGCGCGGTCGGGTGGGCCTGACGGTGCGCCGGACCGAAGACCGGCTGATCCTGGACGTGTCCGACACAGGCTGCGGCATGGACGAGGAGACGCGCGCGGGCGTGTTCCGTCTGTTCGAACAGGCCGACGCCACGACCAGTCGCGCCCATGAAGGCGCAGGGGTGGGGCTGGCCCTCGCCAAGACCCATATCGACTGTCTAGGCGGGACCGTGACGGTTGAAAGCGTCCTCTGGCAAGGTTCGACCATCACCCTGACCGTGCCGGCGCCGAGCGTCGCCACCGAGGAGGATGAGGCGATGGAGCCGCTCCACAGCCGGCGTACGCGGGTTCTGATCGTCGACGACCATCCCGCCAATCGCGATCTGCTGTGGATCATGCTTCAGGCGGCGGACTGCGAAACGGCCGAGGCCAGCGACGGCGAGCAGGCCCTGGAGGCGCTCCAGGACCAGGCTTTCGACCTTGTGCTGATGGACGTGCGGATGCCGGTGATGGACGGTCTGACCGCCACCCGCGCCCTGCGCGCTATGGACGCTCCGACCTGCGATGTGCCCGTTCTGGCGGTGACCGCCGAGGCCATGCCCGAGGATGCGGCCCGATGCCTTGCCGCCGGCATGGACGGCCATCTGGCCAAGCCCGTCACCCAGGCCAAGCTCTACGCCGCCATCGAGGCGGTGTTCGACACAGTCTCCAAGCGGGCGGATGCGGCGCGGGCGGCTTGACGCCTCAGCCTTCCCAACCGTCCTCGAATGGAAAGCGCGCGGCCCAGAAGTCGGCCAGTTCGGGCAGGGCGTCGATCCGCCGGACCACCTCGGACATTCGCGGCGCTTCGGCGTAGAAGCGCCGCCGCATCGGCCGCCAGCGGCTGACCACGGTCACATAGAGGTCCAGCATCGTCATCCGCTCGCCCAGCAGAAAACGGCCGGGCGACAACTGGTCCTCCATCGTGCGCCAGCATTCGGCGATCCGATCCGCCGTCCGCTCGAGGATGCGCGACTGATCGTCAGGGTCGTCGCCGGCCAGCCGCGCGGGAATGTCGCGCACCCAGTACATCGAATAGATCGAGGCCGGGATGAAGGTCATCCAGCGCAGGAACTGGCCGCGCTCAGGATCGCCCGCCGCCGGCGCCAGCCCCGCCTGCGGATGCCGTTCGGCCAGCCAGATCAGGATGGCCGCGCTCTCTGTCATGACTTCGCCGTCCGGCGCGATAACGGCCGGCAACTGTCGCATCGGATTGACGGGCGCCACGCGGTCGCGCTGATGATCCCCTTCCCAAGTGGGGGCGTCCACGACCACGTCATAGGGCGCGCCGATCAGGGTCAGCGCCGCTTCCACCGGGACAGAACCGGAACCGGCCGCGCCGTAGATGCGATATTTCATCCCCAGACCTCTCCCCAGTTTGCTGTGGCCAATCTACTATATGTAGCGGGTCGAACGAAATGTGATCGCAACATAGACCAATTTCGGCTTGGCGCCGAAGCGTGGGAGTCGCATGGTGAATGCGTCTTCAGAATCGCTCTCAGGTCCAGTTCGATGAACGCCATCACCCCGATCATCCATCCCGACCGCGCCGGTCTTCTGACCCCATCCGCCGCCTACAAGCCGTTCCGCTATCCTTGGGCGTTCGACATGTGGAAGAAGCAGCAGCAGGTCCACTGGATGCCCGAAGAGGTGCCTCTGGGCGAGGACGTCAAGGACTGGGCCTCGACCCTGAACGACAATGAACGCAATCTGCTGACCCAGATCTTCCGCTTCTTCACCCAGGCGGACATCGAGGTTCAGGACAACTACATGGAGCGCTACGGCCGGGTGTTCAAACCCACCGAGGTGAAGATGATGCTGGCCGCCTTCGCCAATATGGAGACCATCCATATCGCGGCCTACGCCCTGCTGCTCGAAACCATCGGCATGCCCGAGAGCGAGTTCGGCGCCTTCATGGAATACGAGGCCATGCGGGACAAGCACGACTATATGGGCCAGTTCGGAGTCGATTCCGACGCCGACATCTGCCGCACCCTGGCCATGTTCGGCGGCTTCTCGGAAGGGGTTCAGCTGTTCGCGTCGTTCGCCATGCTGATGAACTTCCCGCGCCAGAACAAGATGAAGGGCATGGGCCAGATCGTGTCCTGGTCGGTGCGCGACGAGAGCCTGCACTGCGAGGGCATCATCAAGCTCTATCACGCCTTCAACAAGGAGACGGGCGCCGTCACCAAGACCGTCGCCGACGACATCGTCGACTGCTGCAAGACGGTGGTGAACATGGAGGACAAGTTCATCGACCTGGCCTTCGAAATGGGTTCGGTCCAGGGCATGACGCCCGACGACATCAAGCAATACATCCGCTTCATCGCCGACTGGCGCCTGCGCCAGTTGAAGCTGCCGGAAGTCTATGGGGTGACGGAAAATCCGCTGCCGTGGCTGCAGTCCCTGCTGTCGGGGGTTGAGCACGCCAACTTCTTCGAGGCCCGCGCCACCGAATATTCCAAGGCGGCGACGCAGGGAAACTGGCACGGCGCCGACGGCGTCTGGACCGAGTTCGACCGCATGATGGCCCGGCGCGACATGAGCCTGGTCGCGGGCTGACACCCGTCGTCTTTCGGGCGTAGGCTGTCCTGAAAAGGGAGCCTGCGCCATGAACGATGCGTCGACCCTAGCGCGCCGGTCCGACCGGCGTGCAGCAGGCCGCGCGGACGCCGGACTGGCACAGGCGGACCCGTTCGCGCCAGGCGGCGTAGTCGCGGTCGTACTGGTCCTGGGCGGCGCGGGTCGCCTCGGCGGCGGCGCGAGCCTGCTCCTCGCCCTGGCGCACCGCGATCTCGTGACGCGCCAGGGCGGCGTCGTAGTCCAGGCGGGCGTCGGCGTCGGCCTTGTCGGCCAGGGCGTTCCGGGCGGCGATCTCGTCGTTCAGGGCGCGGGTGGCGCGCAGTTCCTCTTCGGTCTGCTTGTCGTCGCCCGCGCGGTGATAGGCCTCGCCGCGCGCCTTCAACAGGGCGTCGCGATCCGCCGGATCGGGCAGGGCGCGCTGGTCGCGATAGGCGTCCGCTCCGGCATAGGGGCGGGGCTGTGACGCGGTTTGGGCCAAGGTCGGCGACGCTGCGACCGCCAGGGCCAGAACCAGAAGCGGGGGGCGAAGGGTCATCGATCTACTCCTTGATGGAAGGCCGCTGCGGCATACAGCTTGGCCATATCCTGTCTGGTGGGACAACGCCGCACGCACGAAAAGGTGGCGCGCCGCGCCGCTTCGCGGCATGGTCGGTCCAGAGCCCTTCCGACATCCGATCAGAGACGACGCATGATCCTGAGCACCTCGTCCGGCGACTTCCCCATTCCCGCCGAAGTCGCGCGCCAGCTGCCCAATGTGCCGGCCCTGCCGGATTCGTCGGCGGCCGACGCCCGACTGCAGATCGAGGATTTCCGCCACTGGCTGGACGCCTCGCCCGAACACGCCATCGACTATGAGCGGCTGCGGCGCTGGCATCTGGTGCAGGAGGAGCTGGCCGCCCAGGCCAAGGCCGAGAACCGCGCCTTCGTCGTGTCCGACGACGGACTGGAATAGGCGCAACCGGCGCTCAGGACGGCAGGCGCAGTTCGAAGACCGCGCCTGCCCCGTCCGCCTCGACCAGCCTCAAATCCCCGCCGTGCAGGGCCGCCAGCTCGCGAGAGATGGTCAGGCCTAGGCCCGTGCCGTCCGAGGTCTTGGAGCTGACGAACGGCTCGAACAGGCGTTCGGCCAAACGCGGCGGAATGCCCGGCCCGTCGTCGGCTATGCGGACCACGCAGAAGCCGTCGTCGCCGAAGGCGCTGACTGTGATGGCGCCCCGGCCACGTCGCTCGGGCGGGCGGGCGGGATCGGCCTCGATGGCCTGACGGGCGTTGCGCATCAGATTGACCAGGATGCGATACAGCTGGTCAGGGTCGGCCTCCACCGCGAACCGCGCCGGCAGTTGTTTGACCAGACGCACGCCGTCGGGGTCCAGCCCTGCGTCCTCGGCCGCCAGGGTCAGGGCCTTGGTCAGGACGACGCGGGTCTTCTGCGGCGCCGGCTCTTCGCTCTTGCCGTATTCCAGCACGTTGCGCGACAGGCTGGCGGCGCGACTGAGGGCCCGCTCCAGTCGGGGCAGGGCCTTGGCGACCTGGGGATCGGCGGACGACGCCAGCCGGTCCGACGCCATCTGGGCCGAGGTCAACATGTTGCGCAGGTCGTGGTTGATCTTGGCCACCGCCTCGCCCAGAGCCACCAGACGCGCGCGTGAGCGCAGGGAATGGCGCACCTCCTCCTGCATCCGGCTCAGTTCGCGCTCGACCCGGCCGATCTCGTCGTGCCGGTCGGAAGGGGTTTCGGCCTCGCTTTCGGGATCGGCGGCGAACCGCTCCATCGACCGGGTCACGCGCCGCAGGGGGCGCAGCACCAGAAGCGCCAGACCACCATAGAGAAGCGCCCCCGCCGTCGCCGAGATCAGCAGCGACACCAGAAGGCTGTTCAGCAGAAAGGCCTTCAGCTCCAGCTTCAGCGGCTGGGCCGGGGTGACGATCTCGATGAAGTCGCCCGAGCGATAGCGCGGCTTGGCCTGGACCCGCAGCGAACGGTCGGGATGACCGAACAGGGTGCGCCAGGGGTCGGTCAGCCGCGCCCAGCTGTCCTGCTGACGCAGGTCGATCAGTTCGGGCGCGCGGGGCAGGTTGGGGGCCTGCAGCAGCAGGCGCCGCACCCCCTGTTCAGTCAGGGCCACGGCCTGGACCCCGCCGATCCGCATCAACTCGGCCGCCGTGTCGTCCTCCACCGCGCTATAGGGCAGGGCCTCGACCCCGACCGAGGCCAGTTCGGCGGCCTGCAAGCGGTCGCGCAGCCAGCGTTCGTGGAAGGCCGCCAGGTTCGGCCCCATGATCAGCGCCTCCACCGCCAGGGTGAAGGCGACCGTCAGCAGCAGCAGCCGCGCCGACAGGCCGTCGGGCGCGCGCGGTGTAAGGCGCTCGCGCCAGGTCGCCGCCTGTTCGGGCGACAGGTTCAGCCGCGCGGCGATCCGGTCGAACAGGGCGCTCATGCCGGCGTCTCCGCGATCCGCCGTGCACGGATCATCTGGAAAAGCTTGATGCCGATGGGCAGCAGCAGCGACAGGAAGACCACCCCCATCAACGGCCAGAAGAACTGGTGCAGCAGCAGCGGCAGGTCCGGCCGCACGCCCGCGCGCAACAGATCGCCCAGCTGCGATCCGATCCAGGTGTAGATGAAGGTCGATGGCAACAGGCCGATGAAGGTGGCGATCACATAGGGCCGCAAGGGCACGGCCATCATTCCCGCCGTGGCGTTGACCAGGACGAAGGGCACGCTGGGGATCACCCGCAGGGTGAACAGGGTGGTGAAGGCGTTGCTGTCGATCCCCTTGGCCAGCCGATCCATGAAGCCGGCGTCCGCCTCGAACTTGGCGCGCAGCCAGGTTCCGATCGAGGTGCGATAGACATAATAGATGACGACCGAGCCGATCGTCGCCCCCGTCGACTGGGCCAGGGCGCCGACATAGGGGCCGAACATCATCCCGCCCAGCAGGGTCAGGAAGACCGGCCCCGGAATGGTCGAGGCGGTCGCCAGGGCGTAGACGGCGACGAAGGCCGCCAGCGCGATCCACAAGTGATCCCGAGCATAGGCCTGAAGGTTCAATCCGTGTTCGCGGATCAGATCCATCGACAGATAGCGGTTCCAGCCCAGGACGAAGAAGGCGACCACAAGGCCGGCGATGGCCATGAGCGGCGCCAGCCGCAGGGCCCACTCCTTCGCCGTTCGTTTCGCCATAGGTCCGTCATTCCCGAATTGCCGACCGAGCGTTGACTCGCGCGATCATGCGACTTATACGCCCGCCCTTCCTGCGGCGGACGCCTCTTGCCCCGTCGCCCAACCTTTTAACGTCAGGAGCCGACCGTGAAGCGGACCTATCAGCCGTCGCGACTCGTGCGCAAGCGCCGTCACGGCTTCCGCAGCCGGATGGCCACCAAGAACGGCCAGAAGATCGTTGCGCGCCGTCGCGCCAAGGGCCGCAAGCGCCTGACGGCGTAAGCGGCTTATCGCGTCCCGGTCTCTGGACGCATGAGCGACCCTTTACAGATCAAGCGTCTGTTGCGGCGGCCCCAGTTCCTGGCGGCCGCCAAAGGCGTTTCCGAGGCGCGCGGCGCCGTGGTGATCCAGAGGCTGGATCGCGGCGACGGTTCGCCGCACATCGGCCTGGGCTTCACCGCCACCAAGAAGATCGGCGGGGCGGTTGTTCGCAACCGCGCCAAACGCCGTCTGCGCGAGGCCGCGCGGGCCATGCTGGCCCGTCACGGCGTGCCCGGCAGCGATTATGTCTTCATCGCCCGCATGGGCACGACGGAGCGCGCGTGGGACCGTTTGCTTGACGACGTGAAATCCACCCTTACAAGGCTGGCGACACCCAAGGCTGACAAGCCTTCGCCCGCCCGCGCCCCTTCCGGCCAGGACCGCCAGATTCCATGAAAAACGAGAACACGCGCAACACGATCACCTTCATCGTGTGCTCGGCCCTGATCATGGGGATCTATTATTTCGCCGTCCTGCGTCCGCAGGCCGAGCGTCGGGCGGTGCAGCAGCAGGCGCACGCCGAACAGTCGCAGACGGCCGAGAACGCCGCGCGCACGGCGCTGAGCCCGCAAGGCCCCACCTTCGTCACCGACCGCAGCCAGGCGCTGAGCAGCGCCGCGCGGGTGCCGATCCAGTCGGGCACGCTGAAGGGCTCGCTGTCGCTGCAGGGCGGGCGGATCGACGACCTTTTCCTGACCGACTACCGCGAGGTCCAGGACAAGCCACAGCCGGTGGAGCTGTTCCGCCCGCAGGGAATGCAGAACGCCTATTTCGCCCAGTTCGGCTGGACCGGCCCGAACGTGGCCGGCGGCGTGCCGGGGCCGAACACGGTCTGGCGCCTGACCAACGGCTCGACCCTGACGCCGACCACGCCGATCACCCTGACCTGGGACAACGGCCAGGGCCTGCGCTTCACCCGCGTCATGTCGGTGGACGACAGATACGTCTTCTCGATCCAGGACACGGTCCAGAACCTGGGAACCCAGGCCATAACCATCGCCCCCTACGGCAGCGTCCAGCGCCAGGGCGTGCCGCCGGCAGCCGGCTCCTCCCATATCGTCCACGAGGGCGCCATCGGCACCTTCGGCAAGCCCGGCGACTATCGGACCGAGCAGAAGAAGTACAAGGACTGGCTGAAGGAGCCCCGGATCGAGAACGCCTCGACCGGCGGCTGGCTGGGCATCACCGACAAATACTGGCTGGCGGCCCTGCTGCCCCAGCAGAACGAGGCGGTTGAAACCGAGTTCCGCGTGCGCGGCGAAGGCGCCGGCCAGCAGCTGGAAGCCAATCTGCTGGGCACGACCCGCACCGTCCAGCCCGGCTCCACCGCGACCGAGACCCAGCGCCTGTTCGCCGGGGTCAAGCGCGCCGAGGTGCTGAAATCCTATGAGCAGAGCCTGAACCTGCCGCGCTTCGTCTATGCGATCGACTGGGGCATGTTCTGGTTCCTGACGCGCCCGATCTTCTGGATCCTGGAGAACGTCTATGGCCTGGTCGGCAGCTTCGGCGTCGCCATTCTTGCCCTGACCGTCATCGTCAAACTGGTCATGTTCCCGCTGGCCAACAACGCCTACGCCTCGATGTCCAAGATGCGGAACCTCCAGCCCAAGATGGAGGAGATCAAGAAGAAGTTCAAAGACGACCCGCAGAAGCAGCAGCAGGAAACCATGGCGCTGTATCAGCGCGAGAAGATCAATCCGGTCGCCGGCTGTCTTCCGCTGGTGCTCCAGATTCCGGTCTTCTACGCCCTGTACAAGGTGCTGACCGTCACCATCGAGATGCGCCACCAACCGTTCCTGGGCTTCATTCACGACCTGTCGGCGCGCGATCCGTCGTCGATCTGGAACCTGTTCGGCCTGATTCCGTGGGATCCTTCGATGGCGCCGCTGATCGGCGGCCTCTTGGCCGGGCCGCTGCACCTGGGCCTGTTGGCCATCGCCTATGGCCTGACCATGTGGCTGCAGACGGCGATGAATCCGCCGGCGGCCGATCCGGTCCAGCGTCAGATCTTCCAGTTCATGCCGCTGATCTTCACCTTCATCATGGCGCCGTTCGCGGCGGGCCTGTTGATCTACTGGGCCTGGTCCAACGTCCTGACCATCCTGCAGCAGTACGTCATCATGCATCGCTACAAGGCCGAGAACCCCATCGACGCCTTCCTCGCCCGCTTCAAGAAATCGCCGGCGTGATCGACGAGACCGAGTTCACCCCTGAGGAGATCGAGGTCGCGCGCATCCTGTTTGCGCGGCCCGCGACCTTCGTCATGGGCGCAGCCAAGATCGAGCAACTGCCCGATCCCGACCTGCCCGAAATCGCCTTCGCCGGCCGATCCAATGTCGGCAAGTCCAGCCTGATCAACGGCCTAGTCGGCATGCACAAGCTGGCCCGCGCCTCCAACGAGCCGGGCCGCACGCGCGAGGTCAATTTCTTCGATCTGGACGGCAAGCTGCGTCTGGTCGACCTGCCGGGCTATGGCTGGGCCAAGGCGTCCAAGACCACGGTCAAGAAGTTCCAGGATCTGGGTCGCGACTATCTGCGCGGCCGGGTGACGCTGAAGCGGGTCTATCTTCTGATCGACAGCCGCCACGGGCTGAAGAGCGTGGACACGGAGGCGCTGGACGCCCTGGACCTGGCCGCGGTCAGCTATCAGATCGTCCTGACCAAGGCCGACAAGCTGAAGAAGGGCGAAGGCGAGAAGGTTCAGGAGGCCACGCTGAAGGCCATCTCCAAACGCCCCGCCGCCTTCCCGGTCGTGGCCCTGACCTCGTCCGAGAAGGGCCTGGGCCTGCCCGAACTGCGCGCCGAGATCATGCGCACGACCGGCGCGACGCTGGATTGAACGCCCCCGTCACCCTCGGGTCTAGCCCGAGGATGACGGGAACAGAGGGAAGCATGGAAAAAAGGCCCGGAGATCGCTCTCCGGGCCTTCGCCGTTTCGGTCTGCCGTCGTCTTTACTGGGCGGCGGGCGCCGCCGAGCGGACTTCGACCGGAATGCCCAGGGCATCCAGCTGCGGCTTGACCACCGAGGCGTCGCCGACCACGATCCAGACGAACTTGGACGGGTCGATTGCGGCCTTGGCGGCGGCGTCCAGCTGGGCCGCCGTCAGGGCGTTGGTGCGCGCCGCGACCGTCTCGGGATAGTTGTCGGGCCGACCCAGCAGATCGTTCTGACGCATGGCCGCCAGCACCGCCGACGACGTCTCGTAGCTGCCGGCCAGACGGCGGGTGTTGCCGTTGATGGTGCGTTGCAGCTCTTCGGCCGTCACACCCTTGCCGCCCGACAGGAAGTCTTTGAACTGCTGGTTCAAGGCTTCGATGGCGGGGCCGGTCTTGTCGGCCTGGACCGGGGCGGTCACCAGATAGGGCACGCGCCCGGCGAACGGATTGACCGAGGCGTTGACGCCGTAGGACCAGCTCTTGGTCTCGCGCAGGTCGGTGTTGATGCGCGACAGGAAATCGTTGCCCAACACATTGTTGGCCGCGTTCAGCACCAGAAGATCATCCTTGCCCGAGACGCCCAGAACCTCGCCGCCCATGATGTAGGACTGGGGCGACTGTGGACGGTCGATCAGCACGATCTTGGGTGTCGCGGCCGGGATGGGGGCCGAGAAATCCTTGACCGGCTTGGCGGACGCCGGCGGCACCCACTGGCCGAAGGCGGCGTCCAGGATCGGGGTCACTTCGGACAGCGGCTTGTCCGAGACGATGAAGATCTTGGCGTTGTCCGGCCGGATCCACCTGGCGTAGTCGGTGCGGATGTCCGCCTCGGTGATCGCCTTGACGCTGGTTTCGTCGCCCGCGCCGCTGAACGGACGGCCGTAGGGGCTGTCGGCGCCATAGATCAGTTCGGGCAGGGCGCGGCTGGCCAGCGCCGCCGGCTGGGTGCGCTCTGCGGCGATGCGCGACAGGCGGGTGGCGCGCAGCCGCTCCAGCTCGGCCGGGGCGAAGGCGGGGCGGCGCACGACGTCGGCCATCAGGGCCACCGACGGCTGAAGGTTGGGCGTCAGGGCCGACAACTGGATCAGCGAGCTGTCCATGGTCGCGCCGGTGGTGATGGTGGCGCCCAGGGCCTCCTGCGCCTCGGCCAGCTGGGTGGCGTTCAGCGTCTGGGTGCCCTCGTCCATCAGGTCCAGCATCAGGGTCTGCAGACCCAGTTTGGCCCGGTCGTCGGCGGCCAGGCCCGCGTCGAAGTCGATGGCGATCTTGGTGGTCGGGGTGGCGTCGCGATGGGCGTAGATCACCTCCATGCCGTTCGACAGACGGGTGCGCTCGACCGCCGGGAAGTCGACGTTGGCGACTTGGCCGATCTCGGGCTTGGCCATGCGCGCCTTGCGCTGGATTTCCGGCGCCGGGATATGGTTGGCACCGGACGGCGAGGCGGCCGCCTCCTGATAGGCTTCGCGCTGGCCGGGCAGGGTGGTCAGCGTATAGGCCGGACGGGTCAGCCACTTCTGCATGGCGGCTTGAACCTGGGCCGGCGTGACGGCGGCGTAGGCGGCCAGCTGCTTCTTGTAGAACTCGGGATCGCCGGCATAGAGCTGGCCCTCGGCGAGCGCCGTGGCCTTGCCGCCAAAGCCGCCCACCTGTTCCAGGCCCTGGATGCGGCGCGAGGCGTATTGGGTGACAACGCGGTTGATCTCGTCCTGGGTCGGACCGTTGGCGATCAGCCCGTTCAGGATCTCGCGCATGCGCGCCTCGACAGCCGCGGGATCTTCGCCGGGCTTCACCATGGCGCTCATCTCGAAGATGCCGACCCGGTGGAAGTCGCTGTTGTTGGCGCTGACCGAGACGGCGGTCTGTTCGCCGCGCACCAGTTCGTTATCAAGGCGCGAGGAGGCCAGGCCGCCCAGCACTTCGGCGCCGACGCTCAGAGGCACGGAGTCGGGGTCCAGCATGCCCGGCACCGCCCAGTTCACCCAGACACGGGCGTTGGAGACGCGATCGTGAGAGGTCTCGTTGATCGGCGCCGCCAGGGTCGGCACCGATGCTTGAGCCGGATTGTTGACCGGGCCGCGCGCGATAGGGCCGAAATATTTCTCGGTCAGTTCGCGCGCCTTGGCGGGCGTGATGTCGCCGGCGAGCACCAGGACCGCATTGTTCGGGCCGTAGTTGGAGGTGAACCAGTCGCGGACCGTCTGCATCGAGGCGGCGTCCAGGTCGGCCATCGACCCGATGGTGGTGTGTCGATACGGGTGGCCTTCGGGGAACAGGGCCTCCAGCCGCTTGTATTGGCTCAGGCCATAGGGCTGGTTGTCGCCCTGACGCTTTTCGTTCTGGACGACGCCGCGCTGCAGATCCAGCGTCTCCTGGCTGATGGCGCCCAGCATATAGCCCATGCGGTCGCTTTCCATGAACAGGGCCTGTTCCAGCGCCGGGGTCGGGACCGTCTCGAAATAGTTGGTGCGGTCGAAATAGGTGGTCCCGTTCATGTCGGTCGCGCCCATGT
Organism: Brevundimonas sp. EYE_349; assembly: GCF_023147505.1. Lineage (GTDB taxonomy): Bacteria > Pseudomonadota > Alphaproteobacteria > Caulobacterales > Caulobacteraceae > Brevundimonas. The sequence goes on from NZ_JAHXPB010000007.1 coordinate 78,065, forward strand.
TGCGCATCGGCGTGAAATAGCTGCCCGGGGCATTCTCCGACCCGCCGAACATCAGGTGTTCGAACAGGTGGGCGAAGCCGGTCTTGCCCGCCGGTTCGTCCTTGGAGCCGACATTGTACCAGACGGACACGGCGACGACGGGCGCCTTGTGGTCCTCGTGAACCAAGACGGTCAGGCCGTTGTCCAGCGTGAACCTGGTGTAGGGAATGTCCACGGCGGCGACCAGGTCGGCGACCGGCGCGGCGCGCGGGGCGGGCGCGGCGGCCTGGACGGCGGGCGCGGGCGCGACGGAGGCCCAGACGGGGGTGGACACCGCCAGAAGGGCGGCGGCGGCGACGAGAGAGCCGGTGCGGCGCATAGATCATCCTCGGATTTCAGGTGAACGGACCATAACGCGGGTCGATCGGCTGGCAACGCGACGGAATGAAACATGACCAAAGCTTCATGTTCGACGTCCGACCTTGCTTGGAAAAGGTTGCATCGCCGGACCCCCGGTCTTATGCGCGCGTCAACTCCCCGACTGACCGCCCCTTGCTGAAAGAGCCGCCATGTCCGCACCCGCCGACAAGCCCGTCAAGAAAGTCGTCCTCGCCTATTCGGGCGGTCTGGACACCTCGATCATCCTGAAGTGGCTGCAGACCGAATATAACGCCGAGGTCGTGACCTTCACCGCCGACCTGGGCCAAGGCGAGGAACTGGGCCCGGCGCGAGAGAAGGCGCTGAAGCTGGGCATCAAGCCCGAGAACATCTTCATCGACGACCTGCGTGAAGAGTTCGTGCGCGACTTCGTCTTCCCCATGTTCCGCGCCAATGCGCAGTACGAAGGCGACTATCTGCTGGGCACCTCCATCGCCCGCCCGCTGATCTCCAAGCGCCAGATCGAGATCGCGCGTCAGGTCGGGGCCGACGCCGTCTGTCACGGCGCGACCGGGAAGGGCAACGACCAGGTCCGGTTCGAGCTGGGCTACTATGCGCTGGAGCCCGACATCCGCGTCATCGCCCCATGGCGCGAGTGGGAGTTCCGCAGCCGCGAGGCTCTGCTGGACTTCGCAGAAAAGAACCAGATTCCGATTTCCAAGGACAAGCGCGGCGAGGCGCCCTTCAGCGTCGACGCCAACCTTCTGCACTCCTCGTCCGAGGGCAAGGTGCTGGAAGACCCGGCGGTCGAGGCCCCCGAGTTCGTCCACCAGCGCACCATAAGCCCTGAAGACGCGCCGGACGTGGCGACCGTCATCGAGATCGGCTTCGAAAAGGGCGATCCCGTCTCGATCAATGGCGAGGCCATGTCGCCCGCGACGATCCTGACCGCGCTGAACCAGTACGGTCACGACAACGGCGTCGGCCGTCTGGACCTGGTCGAGAACCGTTTCGTCGGCATGAAGTCGCGCGGCGTCTATGAGACCCCCGGCGGGACCATACTGATCGCGGCGCACCGCGGCATCGAAAGCATCACCCTGGACGGCGGCTCCATGCACCTGAAGGATCAGCTGATGCCGAAATACGCCGAGCTGATCTACAACGGCTTCTGGTTCTCGCCTGAGCGCGAGATGCTGCAGGCCGCCATCGACAAGAGCCAGGAAAAGGTCTCCGGCTCGGTCAAGGTCAAGCTGTACAAGGGCAATGTCTCGGTCATCGGCCGCGAAAGCCCCAACAGCCTTTACGACCAGGATCTGGTGACCTTCGAGGAAGGCGTCCAGGCCTATGACCACAAGGACGCGGCGGGCTTCATCAAGCTGAATGCGCTGCGTCTTCGTGTCCTGGCCAAGCGCGAGGCGCGCGAGGGCTAGGGTCTCAATCGGCCCGGGCGATCCTGAGGATCGCCCGGCTGCGGTCGTCGGCGATGCAGATCGACCCGTCGGCCGCGACCGCTAGGGCGACAGGCGAGCCGCGCGGCTGACGGCCCGCGACCGCGTCCCAGCCCGGCGTCAGCACCTTGCCGCGTATGCTGGGCGCGCCGGCCGGATAGGACAGGGCGCCGCGCGGATAGATGGCGTAGCGGCCGCCGATGTCGGTCAGGGGCCGCCCCTCGCCGTCCGTCTCGGCCGCCACGATCCGTCCGCCCGTGCGGCGATAGCCATGCCAGCTCATCAACAGCCGGCCGCGCAGTTCAGGGAACATCGCCCCGTCGTAATAGATCAGGTCCAGCGGCGCGGCGTGCGGCGGCAGCAGGGCCAACGGCCGATCCCTCTGGCCGCACCGCGCCTGCGCCGCGCTCCATCCCGGCAGGGGCGTCGCCAGGTCCATGCAGTAGGGCCAGCCGTAATGGCCGCCTGGGCGCAGCACATTGATCTCGTCATAGGGATGATCCGGCGTGGTCAGGTCGACCGAATTCTCGCCCTGCAGGATCGTGCCCGACGAATGCCGGACCAGGGCGATGGAGTTCCTCAGGCCCGAGGCGAAGACCGCGCCGGCCTCGTCCCACCGGCCGTTCCCCAGATAGGCGTGACGCCGAACCTGGGCCGTCTCGGCGCTGTCGGCGCAGGCGCCCGAGGTCGTCGTGCGCGGCCGGCCCCTGTCGTCCAAGCACCTATCGCTGGGCGCGCCGACATTGACCAGCAGCGCCCCGTCGCCATCGAAAACGAAGCTGGACAGCGGGTGGCGGTTGTCGTGCAGCCGGTTGTCCGGCAGGCCGCCGATCACGGTCCGCACCGTCGCCGCCGGATCGGCCGCCTCCGGGTCCAGCGTCAGGATGCGGTTCATTTCGGACACATAGATGCGGCCGTCCGGCCCGCGCGCCACGGTGTGGGGCATGGACAGACCCTGGGCCAATCTGCGCCAACGCGGCGATCCGTCCGGTGTGAACGCCAGGCGCCAGACGGAGCCCCGCCCGGCCTGCCAACCGCCCAGGTCGGTGACCAGCCAGTCGCCGCCGGACAGGGCCAGCAGCCCGCGCGGCATTCGCGGCCCGTCCGCCCCGTCGCCCTGCCACACCAGGCCCAGGCAATAGCCCGGCGCCATCCGCACCGTGGTCATCGGCCGCCCGGCGCAGTCGCCTTGCGTCGCATAGGCTCTCTGGGCCGCGCCCGCGCCGACTGGCGTGGCGATCAGAGCCAGGATCAGAAGGAAGGGGCGCAGCATGAAGTTTCCAGCTTCTCCCTTTCGTCCTCCTCCGGCAAGCCGCCGCAGGACGCTCCGCTTCAATCCAGATGCGCCCAGAACCAGTCGCCGCGTCGTTCGACCGTGGTCGGCAGGCCGAAGAGGTCGCTGAGGACCGGACGGGTCAGCAGGTCGTCCTTGGCGCCGTCCGCCAGCACCTGGCCATCGCGCAGCAGGACGAGATGGTCGATCTCGGGCAGGATTTCTTCGATGTGGTGGGTGACCAGCACCAGGGTCACGCCCGACCGCCCCACGTCGCGCAGAGCCTCCAGAAACTGTCGCCGCGTCGCCGGGTCCAGCCCGCTGCAGGGTTCGTCCAGCAGCAGGGCGCGGGGCTGGTGGACCAGGGCGCGGGCGATCAGCACGCGGCGCGCCTCGCCGGTCGACAGGGTGGCCATCGTCCGCCCGGTCAGGTGGCCAGCGCCCATCCGCTCCAGCGCCTCGCGGCTGGCCCGACGCATCGGCTCCGTCACCTTGTGCTTCCACACCCCCCGTGCGGCGAAGAAGCCGGACACCACCGCATCGAACACCTCCAGCCCCTCGTCGCTGGTGAAGTCGGACTGGACGGCGGGCGACACGACGCCCAGCAGGCTGCGCAGCTCGAAGACGTCCCAATGGGCGCGGCCCAGAATGCGGACCTCGCCCAGACCGCCGTCGCCGCCCACGCCGGCGGTGGGATAGAGCTGTCGGGTGATCAGTTTGACCAGGGTCGACTTGCCCGACCCATTGCGGCCCAGGATGGCGGTGTGGCGGCCTTCGGGGAGGATCAGGCTGACGCCGTTCAGCAGTGTGCGGTCTCCGCGTGCGACGCTGACGTGGTCCATCGACAGAAGCGGTTGGGTCATGGCCGAAAGCCTAGCCGTCGTCGGCAAGAAGTGGAACCCAAGGGCGCGAGCTCAGATCAGGCCCTGAGCCTGGGCCTCGCGCGCCAGGCCCTCGCGGAACTCGGGCGCCGCCAGGGCGATGAGGGCGCGCGCCCGTTCGCTGGTCGACCTGCCCTTCAGATTGGTCCAGCCGTGTTCGGTGACGACGATGTGTGTGTCGTTGCGCGGCGTCGTCACCGGCCCGTCCAGACGCGCCACGATGCGCGACGCCGCGCCCTTCGCCGCCGTGGAATGGCAAGCGATGATCGACTTGCCGCGCTCCGACCCATAGGCGCCGCGCACGAAGTCCAGCTGGCCGCCCGCCGCCGTGAACTGGCGACCGTTCAGGAACTCCGAACAGCAGGCGCCGGACAGGTCGATCTGAAGCGTGGCGTTGACCGAAATCATCCTGGCGTTTCGGGCGATCACCGCCGGATCGTTCACATAGGAGACCGGATGGGCCTCCATCTCGCGATTGCCGTCCAGGAAGTCGTAGGTGTTCTGGTCGCCCATCGAGAAGGCGAAGACGCCGACGCCGGGGTGCAGGGTCTTTCGGCCGTGATTGGCCGCTCCCGCCTGCATCAGCTCGACCAGGCCGGGCGTCAGCATTTCGGTATGGACGCCCAGGTCACGGTGGTCCTTCAGGGCGTCGCAGACGGCGTTGGGCAGGGCGCCGATGCCCATCTGCAGCGTGGAGCCATCCTCGACCAGATCGGCGATGATCCGGCCGATGATGCGGTCGGCGGGCAAGGGCTGGGCCTTGGGCACGACCAGCAGCGGAGCGGCGTGTTCGACAATGCCCGCGACCTTCGACACATGGACGGTGCAGTCGCCGAACACGCGCGGCATGTGCGGATTGACCTCGACGATCACCGTCCGGGCCGTCTCTGACACCGGCTTGGAATAGTCGGTGTTCGTGCCGAACGAGAAGAAGCCGTCCTCGTCCATCGGCGACACGGCGCAGATCAGCGTATCCACCCCCACCTCATGACACAGCAGGCGCGGCGACTGCTGAAACCCTGTGGGGATGAACTGGACCGGATTGGGTCTGCCCGCGTCGCGCGCCCGCTGCTCCAGCCCGCGCTCGATGGCAGTGTGGAACAGGCTCCAGGGACGGATGCGGCCCATCAGTTCGTCGCGCAGCACCGTCTGGCCGGCGATGGCGGTGCTGAGCAGATAGTAGAGGTTGACGTCCTCGACCTCGCCGCGCTCGGCCCGGTCGGCCAGGGCCTGGAGCAAGGCCGGCGGCTGGGACACGCCCAGGCCCATGGCCACCTTGGCCCCCGAAGCGATCAGGGCGGCGGCCTGATCGGGGGTTTTCAACCGTTCGGCGTAGAGGCGGGCGGCGTCGTCCATGGCGTGTCTCCGTCTGCGCCCCTCTCGTGACCCTTGCGGGGGCGTCCAGGCCCAATATCCTCTGTCGTGGAGGGAGAGGGGCCTTAGACTTTGGTCGGGGCCTCGGTTCGGTCCAGCATCTCGTGGTCCTGCAGCGCGGCGTGACGCCCCCGCTGCAGCCGGGCCACGCCATAAGCGATCAGCCACAGCGCCATGGCCCAGGCCGCGCCCACAGCCCATCCGGCTAGCACGTCCGACGCCCAGTGCGCCCCCAGATAGATGCGGGTCAGCCCGACCAGCAGGGCCATCAGTATGCCCACGCCCAGGACGAAGGCCTTGAACCGCCGCTTGGGAAAGGCGCGGGTCAGCATGACCGCAACCGACAGATAAAACACGGTGGAAAGCAGGGCATGGCCCGAGGGGAAGCTGGCGTTGATCGTCTCCACCGCCTGCATGGCCGCGGGCGGCCGTTCGCGCTCGAACACCGCCTTCAAGCCTTCGCTCAGCCCTACCCCGCCGGCGAGCCCCAACACCAGTAGAAGCGACGACAGCCATTTCCTCTGGCTCAGCAGAAAGACGATCACGATCAGGGCGAACAGACCCAGCACCGATATGCCGCCCAGGGAGGTGATGTCGGCCGCCGCCTCCTTCAGCCACCACGGACCCCACGGCCGGCCGGGATCGTCGGCATAGGGTCGCATCAGCGCCAGGACGTGCTGGTCGAAGGCCTGGCCGTCCGTCTCACTCATGTCGTCGGCGATCTCGACGAAACTCCACACCCCGCCCGCCATGACCAAAAGGGCGGTCAGGGCCGCGACCTCGGTGCGAGCGACTGTCAGGATACGTCTCAAAACGGCGCGAACGTCTGCGAGTGTCATGGGCAGGCGAACGGCCAAGCTGGCGGGATGTTCCGATCACGCGGTCGTGATCTCGCTGTCGCGAGGATGCAAAAGGGGCGTGCTGGCTTGCTTGCTGGCTTTTCCACATGCCTGCGCGACTTGTTCGACCGATTCGCTCATAAACCGACCGTCAAGCCCGTTGACGGGTCATTAGGCATATGCGCCCTATATGTGGGCTCAGGGAGCGCCGAACCCACAAGATGATGTGGTTATGGCGCAGGTGGCTCTAGGCGATTTCTGTTCAGGACGCGGATGATCATGGCTGGCGGCGAGGCATTGAAGACGACGGAATTCCAAGGCGTTGCGGCGACGCCGACGCCTGAACGCCCCCATCTGACCGTCGTGAAATCGGTGCAGGTGGACCGTTCGCGCGACGCCCTGCTGACCGACTTCGGCAAGAAGACGCTGGAAGACCGCTACCTTCTGGCGGGCGAAAGCTATCAGGACATGTTCGCCCGCGTCTCGACCGCCTTTTCGGACGACGCCGAACACGCCCAGCGGCTGTATGACTATATGAGCCGCCTGTGGTTCATGCCCGCCACACCCGTCCTGTCGAACGGCGGCGCGGATCGCGGCCTGCCCATCTCCTGCTTCCTGAACGCGGTGGGGGACAGTCTGGACGGCATCCAGAACGTCTGGAACGAGAACGTGGCCCTGGCCTCGAACGGCGGCGGCATCGGCACCTACTGGGGCGGCGTCCGTTCCATCGGCGAGAAGGTCAAGGGTGCGGGCAAGACCTCGGGCATCATCCCCTTCATCCGCGTGATGGACTCGCTGACCCTGGCGATTTCGCAAGGCTCGCTGCGCCGTGGTTCGGCCGCTGTGTACCTCGACATCCACCACCCTGAGATCGAAGAGTTCCTGGAAATCCGCAAACCCTCGGGCGACTTCAACCGCAAGTCCCTGAACCTGCACCACGGCATCAACGTCACCGATGAGTTCATGGAGGCGGTCAAGGTCGGCGGAACCTTCGATCTGAAATCGCCCAAGGACGGCGCGGTTCTGAAGACCGTAGACGCCCGCTCGCTGTGGACCAAGCTGCTCGACATCCGCATGCAGACCGGCGAGCCCTATCTGATCTTCTCCGACACCGTGAACCGCCAGATGGCGCCGCACCAGCGCGACCTGGGCCTGAAGGTCAAACAGTCGAACCTGTGCGCCGAAATCATGTTGCACACCGGCAAGGATCATCTGGGCGTGGACCGCACCGCCGTCTGCTGCCTGTCGTCGGTCAACGCCGAGACCTTCCTGGAGTGGCGCGAGGAGCCCCGCTTCATCGAGGACCTGATGCGGTTCCTGGACAATGTGCTTGAGGACTTCATCCGCCGCGCCCCGCCCGCCATGGCCGCCGCCGTCTATTCGGCCAAGCGCGAGCGTTCGGTGGGTCTGGGTCTGATGGGCTTCCACTCCTTCCTGCAAGGTCAGGGCGTCGCCTTCGAAAGCGCCATGGCCAAGTCGTGGAACATGCGCCTGTTCAAGCATCTGCGCCGCGAGGCCGACAAGGCCAGCCGCACCCTGGCCGAAGAGAAAGGCCCCTGCCTGGATGCTCAGGACCGTGGCGTCATGGAGCGGTTCAGCCACAAGCTGGCCATCGCCCCGACCGCCTCGATCTCGATCATCTGCGGCGGCACGTCGGCGGGCATCGAGCCGATCCCCGCCAACATCTATACGCACAAGACCCTGTCCGGCTCGTTCGCGGTCAAGAACCCCTATCTGGAGCGTCTGCTGGACGAGAAGGGCATCAATACCGAGGCCGTCTGGAACTCGATCCTGGAGCATGAAGGTTCGGTCCAGCACATCGACGACCTGAACGAGGACGAGAAGGGTGTGTTCAAGACCGCCTTCGAACTGGACCAGCGCTGGGTGGTCGAACTGGCCGCCGACCGCGCGCCGGAAATCTGCCAGGCCCAATCGCTGAACCTGTTCATTCCCGGCGACGTCAACAAGTGGGACCTGCACATGCTGCACTGGTCCGCGTGGGAACGCGGCGTGAAGTCGCTCTACTATCTGCGCTCCAAGTCGGTTCAGCGCGCCGCCTTCGCCGGCGCCGAGGACAAGGCCGAAGAGGTGGTCGATCCGAACCAGCCCGACCTCTTCTCCATGCCCAAGACCGACTACGACGAGTGCCTGGCCTGCCAGTAAGGCTGGCGCACCAACGCCCTTGGAAAGGCCCTGCGACCGCAGGGCCTTTTTCGTTCTGGAACCCTCCGCTCGGGATCGCCGTTGAAAAGCGACGAAACCGTGTCGAAAACTCCGTTGGACTCCTGCGTCTCTTGGTTGCAGGGTGATCGCCAGCGGATCGGTGGGGAGACCGAATGCGTTCCAAGGTGTTGATGATGGGGGCCTGCGGCGTCCTGGCTTCGGTCGGGATGGGCGCGGATGTCGCCTACGCCCAGACCTGGGCGCCCAACGCCTTCGACACGCCCGCCGACAACGCCGTCGCCCGCCTGACCGACCAGATCCGTTTCCGCGTCGCGCCCGACGCCCGCTTCGGCGGCGACATCGAACTGCCGCCCGTCTTCCAGCATGATGATCGCTCGGGGCTGGAGGCGGCCAGCCGCCGCGACGTCTGGATCGACCGCGCCGCTTTCACCGACCGGGTCACGCTTGAAACCGCCGGCCGTCTTCGCCGCGCCGACGGCTCGCCCCTGCCGGTCACGCCCATCGACCGGGCCGAACTGTCCCCCGACGCCTACGACCTGCGCTATGTGCGCGGCTTCCGCGGCGCCCACGGCCATACCGCCTCGGGCCTGGAAGTCAGCCTGACCCCCCACGCCGGCCTCGGCGTCGGCAGCGAGGGGCGGTCGGCCGAGGCGGGCGTAACCCTCAAGATCGGCGAAGGATTGGAGCGTCTGGCCCCCAGCGGCGCCGAACGCTTCGGGGAACGTCCCCGCTGGTATGTCTACGCCGCCGGTTCAGGCCGAGCCGTGGGCTACAACTTCGCCCGCACGCGCGACGGCGACTACGCTCGCTCCGGCTACACCCAGGACAAGGGCAGCTTTCTGGGCGACGCCTCGGTCGGCGTGGCCTATCGCAAGGGCGACATGCAGACCTCCATCGGCGTCGTCTATCGCGAGATCGACGCCGGCAAGGGCCTGCGCGGCATGAACGGACTGGACACCGACGTCAGCGAGGGCCTGCTGGCCTTCCAACTGTCGATCCGCCCCAGTCGCTAAGGCTTCAGCGCGCCTCCGCCTCCGCCACCGCCACGCCTTCGCGACGCGGATCCGCCCCCGCATCCCACCGTCCATTGCGCCAGATCGCCCCGTGAAGGCCCGACGTCTCGGTTGCGTTCGGCCGCAACGACATGCCCGCCGCGTCCAGGGCGTCACGGACGTCCGGCGACATCATCTGGGTGTCGGCGCCCACCATATCGCCCCGCACCACCAGATTGGGCAGGGCGATGGCGTCCTGCATCGACAGTTTCCACTCCAGCGTCCCGACCAGGGCCTTGGCCACATAGGCCAGGATGCTGGACCCGCCGGGCGAGCCGATGGCCCCGATCAGCCGCCCCTGCCCATCCAGAATCAGAACCGGCGTCATCGATGACCGGGGCCGCTTGCCCGCCGCCACCGCATTGGCCGCCGGATGCCCGTCCTCGGTCGGGGTGAAGGAGAAATCCGTCAACTGGTTGTTTAGGAAGAAGCCGTCGACCATCCGTCCATTGCCGAACAGGCTCTCGACCGTGGTGGTCATGCTGACCGCATCGCCCCAGGCGTCGACGACCACGAAGTGCGAGGTGCCGCCCGGCTCGGCGGTCCGGTCGGCGCCGCGCGGCGGCGATCCGGTGGGCGCTCCGGCCTCGACCGGACCGTTCACCTGGGGCGCCAGCGCCGCGCGCCGCGCCACATAGTCGGGATCCAGCAGGCCCGCTATGGGCACGCCGACGAAATCGTTGTCGCCGATATAGCGGTCGCGATCCGCATACATCAGCCGCTGCAGACGCCCGAACGCCACCCAGGCCTCGGGGCTCTGCGCGCCCTTGTCCAGATCGGGCGTATCCTCCGCCATGCCCAGGAATTGCAGCAGGGCCACGCCGCTGGACGGCGGCGGCGGCACGCAGACCACATAGGCCTGATAGGGCCGGCACAGGGCGTCGCGACGCAAGGGGCGATAGGCGGCGATGTCCGCCTCGGTCAGGCCGCCGGGACGCGGCCCCTCCTGCACCGTGGCCGCGATCCGCCCCCCGATCGGTCCGCCATACAGAACCCCCGGTCCCTGGGCCGCCAACCGCGCCACCGTCTCGGCGTAGGCGGGGTTCCTAAGCGTGTCTCCCGCCTGATAGCGTCGTCCGTCCGGCCGGGTGAAATAGGTCGTCGCCCATCGGGTCTTCGCCTGGGGCGCGTCGCCGTTGATCATGCCGGCCAAACGCGGGCTGACCGTGAAGCCGTCGCGCGCCAGCCGTTCGGCGTCCCCGAAAAGATCGCGCCAGGCCAGTTTGCCGTGATCCTTCTGGGCCATGGCCAGCATGGCCACCGCCCCCGGCGCGCCGGTCGAACGCCCCGACAGCACCGCGTCGATGAAGGGCAGGGGTTTGCCGTTCTCATAGAACAGCTCCGGCGTCGCCGACGCCGGCGCCGTCTCGCGCCCGTCATAGGCCGTCACCGCGCCGGTCCCGGCGTCATAGGCCATCAGGAAGGCGCCGCCCCCCAGTCCCGACGACTGCGGCTCCACCAGCCCCAGCACCGCCTGGATGGCCACCGCCGCATCCACCGCCGACCCGCCGCGCCGCAGCACCGCCATCCCCGCCTCCGCCGCCACCGGATTGGCCGCCGCCACGAAGGGTCCACGCGCCGTATCGCTTCTGACCTGGGCGGACGTCGGAACGGTCGCGACCGCGCCCGCGTTCGGCGCCGCGCCCGTCTGGCATCCCGCCAGGATCACGGGAACGAGCAGGGCGGCCAGTCGGCGACGAAGAGGGCGCATGGGATATTCCAGGACAAGGCGAAAAAGACCGGGCGGCCGGCCATCGCCCTAACGCCTAAGCGGTCCGCCGCCCCGCGCCAACCGTTCGATGTACAGAAACTGCATTCCCCCGCTTGCGTCCGGCCGATCCACCCGCTAAAGACCCGCCCTCGCCGCAAGGCAGCCGCACCCGTAGCTCAGCTGGATAGAGCATCAGACTACGAATCTGAGGGTCGGGCGTTCGAATCGCTCCGGGTGCGCCACTTGCTTTCTCTTTTGAAAGCAACTTCTTAGCTCTGAAGCGAGCTCCCTGAAATTCCGAAGCGCCCGGCCGTTTTTACAGTGGTTTTACAGTCTTTTTTACAGGGCTATCGTCGCGCCGATTTCCGATGCGCTCAGGCGTCTTTTTTCGACATCGCGCGCACAGACTGATCGATCCGGTCCTGAGCCGCGTCCGCGAGGCGGCGGCGGCTCGCTTGGCGACGATAAATCCGCGCCGCCCTATCGGTCGCGTGTTCAAGATGGCTCATGATTTCGGCGTCGGAGCCGCCCGACTCGGCGATCTCGTTGCCGCGCGCATGTCGCAGGCCGTGAATGTCGAGCGGGCAAGTGGTCTCGCCTTTAGCGTTGAAGCCGGCTCGGACCTTCCCTGCTTTTGCTAAACTCAGCAGAACTCGATCGAGCGACTGGTTCAGCCCGCGTTCGCGGAAAGGCTGTCCCCGATCGTTGTAGGCGACTGTAGGGCCGCGATTCGGCGTGCTGTCGATCAAGGCTGTAAGGCGCGGATCCTCCCGCTTGTCGCAGGCCACCTTCCGCTTCTCTGTGAGCCATAGAAGGCGGATGTGCTCAGAGCCGTCCGCAGCGCGTGTAGGCACTCGAGCGGAGAGGGGGAGGGCGCAGATCGTCTGGCGTCTGAATCCGGCGTACCGGCCAAGAGCGACCGCCCTCGCTAGCCCGGGAAGGCCCCGCCTGAGGCACTCCTCGAGCACTGCGGACACTTCGTCGTCCATCCAGGTCGGATGCGGCTCGCCGAGGACGTGAGGGCGTTTGACCTTCGCCAGCTTCAGAAAGGGGTCGCCGGAGATGCGGTCGTCGGTCTGATCGTCGATCGCCGGAGCCAGGGCGTTCTTCAGCACCTGCATTCTGAGATTTGCGGCCCGGTGGCCACGCGGCGCCCAGGCGTCTCTGAGGCTTCGCAACCATGCCTGCGACACCTCAAAGAGCATGACCTCACCAAGGTCTGTGATCATCTCGTCGATGTAGTCCTGATAGGCGCGTCGAGTGGACGAGGCCTTCATCCGGAACTCGGCGGACTGGTTGTAGCTGGACAGCATTCCACCAATGGTATTGGGGCGGGGCGTCTTTGCGGCGGTCTCAGCCGCCCCACCTCGGCGCCCGCTACGGCGTGCTGGGCGCGCTCATATTGGCCCAAGACGGTGTACGAAGCCGCTTTGTCTTCAAGCGCGGTCGTTTCGCGAGAGGGTTTTCCAGCATGCTTGGGTGAAGCCTTAAGACGACGCCATACCTTTGAACTTAATGCTGTTTGCAGCTTCCTGCCGCGTATTTGCGGCCGATCGAGGAGGCCGTAGCGCACTGGCGACCGCAGGTTTCGGGCATTCGAAACAGCGCATCGCCTTAAGTCAGGTCATGTCTCGGCCTGTAAACCCAACGGCCACACGAACTCTTAACCGTGAGCGCTTTACAACCTGAGGGTGATCTTGAGGTTGGGATGCGTATGTATCGCTTCAGTCTTCACGAAAGACGGTTCCAGGGGCGTCAAGGCGCGGCGGCGGTGGAGTTCGCCCTGGTGGGGCCGGTCCTGATCCTGCTGCTGATTGGGATCGTCGTTTATGGCGGTTGGTTTCTGACGGCGCAGACGGTTCAGGCGGTGGCGTCGGAGGGGGCGCGGGCGGCGATCGGGGGGCTGAATGCGGCCGAGCGCGAGGGACTGGTGCGTGGCGAGGTGGCAGGCGCCGTGCATGGCGTGGCGCTGAAGCCTGAACGCACGACCGTACAGGTGGCGGAGGAGGCCGGGCGGCTGCGTGTCGTCGTGGTCTATGACGCCAGCGACAGTCCCCTGATGCTGATGGGCGGCATGCTGCCCCGGCCGCCGGCGGTCATCCGCCGCGTCGCCGTGATCCAGGTCGGCGATCCGTCGTGATCCGTTTCTCCGCCCGTTTCGCCCAGGATCGGCGCGGCGCGGTCGCGGTGATAGCGGCGGTTGCGGGCGGGCTTTTGTGTCTGTTGACTGCTGCGGTCATCGATCTGGGCGTTCTGGTGCTGCACATCCGCAGGGTGCAGGGCGCTGCGGACCTGGCGGCCTTGTCGGCCGTGCGTGTGCTGGATCGTGGCGAGGGCGCGGTGCGGGATGCGGCGGACCGGACGGTCCAGGCCAATGTCGCGCCCGAGGCGGTGGTGTCCGTCTCAACCACGTTGGGCGTCTATACTCCCGATCCAAAGATCGACCGCGCCCAGCGCTTTCGGCCCGGCGGCGCGGCGAACGCCGCGCAGGTGGAGGCGACCAGCCCCGCGCCGATGTTCTTCGCCTCTCTGCTGCTGGGTCGGGACAAGGTCGTGGTCAAGCGCCGCGCCGTCGCTGCGCGCATGGGCGGGGCTCCGCCCAAGGCCATGTTCTCGATCGGGTCTCGCCTGGCGCGGTTGGACGGCGGCGTGGCCAACCAGCTGTTGAGCGGCCTGACCGGATCGAAGGTGTCGCTCAGCGTCATGGACTATCGCCGGCTGGTGGATCTGGACGTCAATCTGCTGGGATTCACCGACGCCCTGGCGACCGATCTGGGGGTCAAGGTCGGCGACTACGACCGATTGCTGGCGACCCAGGTTGATGCGGGCCGCGTGCTGAAGGTGCTGGAGGGGCTGGCCGGCGGATCCGATGGCGGGGTGCTGGGCCGTCTGGCCTCGGTTTCGGCGGGGGTGAAGGTCGAACTGGGCGATCTGATCGGGGTCGACGCCCAGGCGCCGGACGGCATCCGCCAGGGGCTGGACGCCTCCGTTTCGGCCATGGACCTGATTTTCGCGATGTTGGAGATCGGCGGGGGAGAGCGCCAGGTCGCGCTGAATCTGGATGTGCCGGCCGGTCTGGCCGACCTGAAGACGACCCTGGCGATCGGCGAGCGGCCCAATCGGTCCCCGTGGCTGACGGTCACGTCCGATGGTCAGCCGGTCATTCGAACCGCCCAGACGCGGCTCTATGTCCGTGCGCGGACGGCTCAGGCTCTATCGGGCCTGGCCCGGGTCGAACTGCCGATATTGGTGCAGTTGGCGCCGTCCGAGGCGCGGCTGAAGTCCCTGGCGTGCGATCCGGCGCGGCGCGTCGATGTCGATGTGCGGCCCGGGCTGGCGCGCGCTTCGGTCGGGGTGGTGGACGAAGCGCGGGTCTCGGACTTCAAGACCGCTCTGACACCGCGTCCGGCGACCCTGCTTTCCGTGCTGGGACTGGTGTCGATCACCGCCAAGGCGGATATCGAAATCGCCGATGTCGGGTTCCGCCCCTTGAGGTTCGATGCGGCCGACATCCAGGCCCAGCGGACCAAGACCATGACTTCGCGCGGTCTGGCGACCGGCCTGGTGTCCAGCCTTTTGCAGCGGCTGGAGGTGACGGTGAATCTGGCTGGCCTAGGCCTGGGTTTGGGCGACCTGACCAAGGCCCTGGGGCTGTTGCTGACGCCATTGGGCCCGGTTCTGGACGGGGTGCTGAACCCGGTCCTGGATCTGCTGGGCCTGAAGCTGGGCGAGGCCGACGTCACCGTCCACGGCCTCTCCTGCCCGGATCAACAGAGATCCACGCCGCGTCTGGTCGGCTGAAGTGCGGGTTTAGCCGCGTGCGGGACGCAGACCCTCGGCCGAGGCCTGCTGCAGCGCGGGACGCTTCTGGCCGCCCGAGGCGATGATGCGGTCGATGCGGCTCTTTTCGGCCCGGAAGGCGGCCAGGTCGGCGCCGGCCAGTTCGGTGCCTTCCTGGGTGCGGACGCCGGCGGGATTGATCCGCTGGCCGTTGCGCCACAGTTCATAGTGCAGGTGCGGACCGGTCGAGGCGCCGGTGGAGCCGACATAGGCCACGATCTGGCCCTGGCTGACCCGCTGGCCGGCGCGGATGCCCGAGCCGTAGCGCGACAGGTGGCCGTAGCCGCTTTCCAGCCCGTTGTTGTGGCGGATGCGCAGCCAGTTGCCATAGCCGCCCCAGCGTCGCGCCTCGACCACAACGCCGTCGGCGGGGGCCACGACCGGGGTGCCGGTGCCGGCCGCGAAGTCGATGCCCTGGTGCATCTTCTTGTAGCCCGAGATCGGATGGGTGCGGAAACCGAAGTTGGAGCTGACCCGGCGGAAGCTTTGCAGCGGGGTGCGCATCATGGCCGAGCGCAGGTTCTTGCCGTTGGCGTCGAAGAACTGGGGCTCCTTGGCGCCCGCCGGCTTGAACCGATAGAAGGTCACGCCGCGCAGTTCGGCGTACATCAGGTCGCCCACGTTCACCGTGCGCCCGGCCTCGGTCACCTCGCGGTCGAAGACCATGGTGAACTCGTCGGTCGCGCGGATGTCGCGCTGCATGTCGAACTTGGTGGCGAACAGGCGGCTGGCCGAACGCACGATGGAGGCGGTGGCGCCCAGTTCGCGCGCGCTGGCCGACAGGCTGCGTTCCACGTCGCCTTTCACCACGACGGTCTCGTGGGTGACCTTTTCCTCCAGCGAGCGCAGGCGAAGCGCGCCGTCGAAGCTGCGCGACACGGTCAGCTGGGACGCCGGGCCGGTGCGCATGGTCAGGCCGATCAGGCGGGCGTCGCCCCGGCCGTCGCGGGGACGGGCGATGGCGGTCTCGAACTTCAGCCCGGCGCGCAGGTCGGCGAGATCGAAGGCGTTGGCGACGGTGGCGGCGACGGCGCTGGCTTCGGCGGGGGCGACGCCGGTGCGGCGCACGGCCTGTTCGAAGGTCTCGCCACGGCGGATCTGGACGGGAACGGCTTCCGGCGCGGTCAGGCCGGCGGGGGCGTTGGCGGCGGCGAAGGCCCTGGCCTCCATGGCGGCCATCTGGGCCGAACTCATGGCGGGAACTTCTTCGGCCTGCGCGGGTTGATAGGCTCTGCCGGCGATCATCGCGACCGAGATCGCGGCGACGGCGGTAAGTGCATGCGGCGCCAGGCGCATAGGCTGGCGGCGTGGGTCGAACTGAGCCATCGGTCCCCGTCGTATTGCGACGCCCAGCGGCGCCAAAGCTTTACTCGTTCTCGAAGTCCGCGCCTATCGCCCGTGGCGCGAAAGGCGGTCGTATAGCGTGCTCGACTCATTTTGGGAAGCAGACTGTTACAAAGCGTTAACGCGGCGCTTACCATGATCGCGCCTCTGGCGACGGCCGTGCCGGACCACGCCCCTTTCTCGCCCAGCTTGGCGGCCATTCACTCGCCCGCTTTCGACCAAGGGGCGCGCTTTGATCTTGTGCTTGGGGTCAGGATGGCGATGGTGGTCGCAACGCCGTTATAAAAAGCTGCCGATCGACCCGTTTGACCGACGCCCCGACATCCTCCGCCGATCCATCGTTCCCGCCCGCCCCCAAGCGCGGTTCCGGGCCGCGTCGCCCGCGCCGGGCCGCTCGCGTCGCCGCGACCGTGGGGCTGATCCTGATCCTGCTGATCGGCGTGGCGGCGGCCCTGCTGTATCTTAACCGCCGGGCGGTGGCGCGCGACGTGCTGGTCGGCTGGCTGGACCAGCGCGGCATTCCCGCCGACGTCGAGGTCGAGCGGATCGAGCTTGACGGCTTCGTGGGCCGCATCCGTATCGGCGATCCCGACAATCCCGACGTCACGGTGGAGCGGGCCGAGGTCGATTACGCCGTCGCCCTGCCATGGTCCAAGACCGGCCTGGGCGTCACCCCCAGCCGCATCCGCCTGGTCCGTCCGGTGGTCCGCGCCAGCTGGAAGGGCGGAAAGCTGTCTCTCGGGTCGCTGGACCCCTTGGTGAAAGAGTTCACCGGCGGTCCGCCCCGCCCGGATTCGCGCAGCCCCCTGGTCATCGTGGAGGGTGGGCGCGGGCGGCTGTCGACCGAATACGGGACAGTGGATCTGCTGGCCGACGCGCGGGTCGACAACGGCAAGCTGATGCGCCTGGCCGCGCGCTTGCCGACCAGCGCCCTGAAGAGCGGGCAGGTGGAGGCGTCCGGCCTGGCCGCCGCCCTGGATCTGACCACCACGGGCGACCGCGTCGCTGTGCGGCTGAACGCGACCGCCGACCGGTTCCGCACCCCTGCCGCCGACGGCCAGACGGCCGCCCTGACCTTGACCGGCGACCTGCCCTATCCCGATCTGAAGATCCGACGCGGCGACGGGCGCGCGGTGCTGGACGCGCGTCTGACCGGCGATGTCCTGGGCGCGCCGTCCGCCCGGGCGCGCGACGCCGAACTGACCGCGCGGTTCGCGGGCGCGGTGTCCGGCTGGATAGAGACCTTCCGCGTGGAGGGCGCGGCCGACGCCCGCCTGAACGCCCGCGCGGTCGAGGGGGCGGACCTCGGCGCCGGCGCCGTTTCGGCGGCGGTGTCCCAGGCGCGCGTCGAGATTTCCCGCGACGACGCCCTGCGCTGGAGCGTTCGGGCGCCGCTGTCCCTGACCGCCGGCTCGGCCCGCTCGGGCCAGACCCAGGTGCAGAATCTGGTCCTGTCGTCCGGCGGCCTGACCCTGGGCGGAAAGGATGCGGCCTTCGAGGCCACGGGCCCCCTCGCCGCCGCCTTCGACCGTTTCGGCTTCGGCGATCTGGCCCTGAAACGCGGTCGCGTCGATCTGGACCTGGATGTCGTCAGCGACGGCGCCGTGCATATCGACGCGCAAGGATCGCTGCGCGCCGCCGACGGCGCCTGGCCCCTGTTCGGCCCGGCCGCCCGCGACGACATCGTGGAGCTGGGCGAGATGAAGCGCGCCCTGTCCGCCTTCGCTCTGAACGCCCCGTCCATCCGGCTCTCGACCGGCTCTGGCGGAACGTCGGTGCAGTTGCCGCGTCCCGTGACGCTGGCGCCCGCCAACGGCGGGGTGCTGACCATCGCCCAGGCGGGGCAGGGCGTCTATCAGGCCGAGCCGGGCCGGCTGGGCGGCGGCGCCCTGACGTTGACGGCGACGCGCGGCAAGGGGCTGCCGGAACTGGCCGTCGCCGTGCCGGACTGGCGCCTGACCGAGGGTGGGTTCGAGGCGACGCTGGACGGCCGGGCGCGGCTGGACTTCGACCTGGCGCGCGGCGTCGACGCCCGCACGCGCGGCGTCCTGGCCCTGAACGACGGCCGCCTGACCTATTTCGCCAGGGACTGCGTGGACCTGACCGTCGAACGGCTGGAGATGGACGAGAACGACGTGCACCAGGTCGCGGGCCGGCTGTGCCCCGACGCGGGGCCGTTGCTGACGTCCAGGGACGGGGTATGGCGCGTCTCCGGCGGTTTCGACCGGCTGTCGGCCCAGGCGCCCTTCCTGGGGATGCGGTTCGCCGACGCCGCCGGCCGTCTGACCGTGGACGGGGCCAAGTCGGGCGTCGGCCTGCGCGCCAGCGTGGCGGACGGGCGGGTGATCGACGCCGAGACCCCCGAACGGTTCGAACCGCTGGCCGCCAACGGCGAGGTGGCCCTGGCCAATGAACGCTGGAGCGGCGCCTTCGACCTGAAGGGAACGGGCAAGGCGGCCGCCTATACGCTGGGGCGGCTGACCCTGGCCCATGACGGACGCATCGGCGCGGGCGGCATCGTGATTTCCGCCCCGAACGTGGTCTTCGCCGAACACGGCCTGCAGCCCGCCATGCTCAGCCCCCTGGTCGCCGACTTCATCCAGTCGCCGGTCGAGGGCTCGGTCGGGTTCGAAGGCCGCTTCGACTGGACCAAGGACGCCGAACCGACCTCCAGCGGCCGCCTGACCACGCCCGGCCTGGATTTCGTCAGCCCGGCCGGCGCGGTGAAGGGGCTGAAGGGCGATGTCGCCTTCACCAGCCTGACGCCCCTGATCACGGCCCCGAACCAGCATTTGACGGCCGACAGCCTGTCGGTCGGCGCGGAAGTCACGGCCCTGGACCTGACCTTCTCCATCGACCAGGCGGGCATCGTCATCGACGGCGCCCAGATCGTCGCCGGGGGCGGGTCCATCTCCATCGAGCCCCTGACCATCCCGCTGGACGCGACCCAGGCCTACAGCGGCGTGATCGTGCTGGATCGGGTGCAGCTGGGCGACCTGATCGCCGACACCGGCTTCGACGACAAGGTGCTGCTGGACGCGGTGGTCTCGGGCCGGCTGCCCTTCATCATGGACCCCAAGCGCGGCCTGAAGATCACCGCCGGCAAGCTGGAGGCGGTCCAGCCCGGTCGTCTGTCGATCAAGCGCGAGGTCCTGACCGATGTCGCGGCCAGCGGCGGCGGCGAGGAGGTGTCGGAGAACATGGTCGAGGACCTGGCCTATCAGGCCATGGAGAACCTGTCCTTCGATCAACTCAGCGCCGATGTGAACAGTTTGGACGGCGGCCGGATCGCGGTCCTGTTCCATATTCGCGGCCGACATGATCCGCCCCAGCGCCAGGAACTGCGCCTGACCCTGTCCGAACTGGTCAGCCGCAGCTTCCTGAACCGCAAACTGCCCCTGCCGTCCAATACCCAGATCGACCTGACGCTGGACACGACCCTGAACGCCAACCAGCTGATCTCGGACCTGATGGCCGTCAATCGCGCCCGCCAAGGCCAGCAGGAGGCCCAGCAGCAGGCCCAGCCCGACGCGCCCGCGCCTGTCCCGGCGGGTCGGCCGTGATCGCCGTGCGGCATCGCGGTCATTCAGCGCGCGTTCACCCCTTGGCGTGCTATTGAGCTTCATCAACCTTGGCCGAACCGGAGCCTATGTCATGATCAACAAGCGCCAGTTGGCGGGCCTTGGCTTTGGGGCTGTCGTCGTCGCCGTGTCGGCCTGCGCCCCCACCATTCGTCTGGAGGTCGCGCCGATCCAGATCTACGCCAAGCTGGACGCCGACGTGCGCGTCCGCCTGGACCAGGAGCTGCAGCAGCTGCTGCAGCAGAACCCCAATCTCTTCTGATCGCCGTTTTTTCTTGAAAGGACAGGCTGACATGACCTTACGCAAAATCTTCGTCGTCGGCGCCGCCCTGGCCGCCCTCGGTTTCGCCGGCGCCGCCATCGCCCAGACCAGCGCCCAGAAGGCCCAGATCGACCAGGCCAAGGCCGCCGGCGTCGTGGGCGAACAGGCGGACGGCTATTTGGGCTTCCGCACCTCGACCTCGGACGCCGGCCTGCGCGCCGCCGTGGACGCCACCAACGCCGGCCGCCGCGCCGCCTATGCTCGCAGCGCGACCGATGCCGGCACTTCGGCGGACGTGGCCGGCGCCCGGATGTTCGAGGCCCAGCTGCTGCCGCGCATCTCGTCCGGCCAATGGTACCGCAACGCCCAGGGCCAGTGGGTCCAGCGCTAAAACCAGAAACCCGTCACCCTCGGGCTCGTCCCGAGGGGCCACGGCCGGTTCAGCTATCCCGCGGGTCCGCTCATCCCGGCGACCGCCGGGACTCCGTGCTTTCGCATCGCTCGGCGTCGGATGACCGCCGTGATCTCAGGCGTCTTTCGGCCAGACGATGAGATTCCGGCCTTCGCCGGGATGGGCCGGAAAAGCGCGAGTGGGTGGGCGCACATGGTCGCCAAAGCTCCAGCCATCCTATTTGACGAAAGAGACAGCCGCCTTTTCAGACAGTTGAGCCGCCGGATCGTCATCTTTCCCGCCACACCTTCAAACCGGGTTATAATCTCGCCCGGTCTTTGACATCGCCATCTGCACGACTGGGACACTTGGACTCGTTGGACTGTTTTTTTGGAGTCCAACTTCCGCGTGAAACTGCGCCATCTTGCACTCGTGCAATTCAGGCCCATGAAATATCCGATAAAAAACAATGCGCTGTCGTAAGATTGCACGCATTGCACTGTTTTTTCTCAAGGGTGCAATTTCACCGCCGTCAGCGGTTCAGGCCGCCGCCGGATGTCCGGTCAGCGCGGGCGCCAGCAGGCCCTCGGTCAGAGCGCGCACCACCGGCACGGCCACCGCATCGCCCATCAGCTTCAGCGCCGCGCTTTCGCTGGCGGGCAGGCGATAGGCGTCCGAAACCCCCATCAGACGCGCCGCCTCGCGCCCGGTCAGGCGTCGCACCCTGACCCGGCCCTGGTCGCACACCACCACATATTGTCGCGACGATCCGCCCGCCGGCGTTCTCAGGCATCCGGCCAGGCCGTCGAAGCGGATCTCCAGCCGCTGCACCTTGCGGCCGTCCTCCATGCGAACCCGGCGATAGGCGGCGCCGACTGTGCGCTGGCCCGACGCCAGGGCCGCCGCGATCCGCGCCTTATGCAGGGGCGCGGCCAGCGCCAGGATCGCCTCGGGATCGTCCAGCCAGGCGACCGCCGCGTCCAGCTCCAGCACGGCGGCCAGATCAAGGTTGCGCCGGGGCGGGCGGGGCAGGGACCACCAGGCCCAGGCCGCCTTGACCATCTCGGGCAGGCGGGCGTGGGCGGCGACCAGACGGGCCGAATGGAAGGGGGCGGCAGGCCCGGACGCGCGCGGCGCCTCGCCCTTGACGGCCACCACGAACAGGCGTGGCCGCGACTGGGGCAGCCAGTGGGCGGCATCCATCTCCAGCGCCCCGACCGTATAGCCCGCCTCGACCATGGCGGCGCAGACGGCCGCGAAGTCCCGACCCTGGCCAGAGGTCAACAGGCCGATCACATTCTCCAGCACCACGAGGCGCGGCCCGCGCCCCTCGGCCGACAGCCCCTGCATCAGCCGCCAGAACCCCCAGAAGGCGCCCGACCGCCCAGCCTCTAGCCCGCCGCGCGCGCCCGCCAGGCTGACGTCCTGACAGGGCGAAGAGGCCCAGGCCAGGTCCGGTCGTCCGGGCAGGTCATCGACCGTCAGGCCCCAGACGTCGCCCTGCCGAAACGGCGTCTCGGGGTGATTGGCCGTGAAGGCCCTCGCCTTGGCCTGATCCATGTCGTTGGCGAAGATCGTATCGATCCCGGCCATGCCAAGACCGGCCAGGCCGCCGCCGGCGAAGAACTCATATGCGGTCGGGCGAATCGACATGGCCGCACCATAACCCGGCGTCGCCCCTTGACCGAGGCCGTCCGGCTTCTCACCTGCGGCCTGCCTTCATAATCCTTAACCCGGCGTCGCCCCTTGACCGAGGCCGTCCGGCTTCTCACCTGCGGCCTGCCTTCATAATCCTTGGTCGTTCGTCGAGGAGACCGCCATGCGCCCCATCCCGTTCGCCCTCGCCCTGTCCGCCGTCCTTGGCGGCCTGACCCTGGCGGGCTGCTATGACCGTGACGACGCCAAGCCCAAGGCCGCGCCGGAGCCTCAGGTCGCCGCGGTCCTGGCGGGTGTGGACCTGGGCAAGCCGGTTCGCGCCCTGGGCACGGAACCCTTCTGGAGCGTCGAGATCACCCCCGACGCCCTGATCTACACCCGCGTCGATCAACCGACCCAGCGCGCCCCCAATCGCGGCGCGACGGTCCAGGGGACGGTGGCGACCTTCGCCAGTTCGACGGATCTGAACCAGGCGCTGAACGTCACCCTGATCGCCACCGAATGTTCAGACGGGATGAGCGACCGCACCTATCCGCTGACCGCGCGGGTCGAAATCGGCGCCGACACCCTGACGGGTTGCGCCGCCTCCGTTTCGGCCATCATGAGCGCGGGCGAAAGCGGCCCCGTCGTGGATCGCCCGGCTGGCTAGGCTGTTCACCACCAGTCGGCGTCGCGCAGCATCCGGGCGTAACGTCGGCTGACCGGGGCCGACAGGCCGCCGTCCAGCGTCAGGGTGGCGCGGCCGTCGCCGCGCTCGACCCCCCGAACGGCGTCCTTGGCCACCCACCAGCTGCGGTGCGTCTGGGCGCCTTCCAACCCCTCCAGCTCCTCCACGGCGTCCGACAGCCGCATCAGGATCAGGTCCGACCCCCGGTCGGTGTGGATGCGCAGATAATGGTCCTCGGCCTGGACCGCGCGGATCGTCGCTCCTCTCAGCTTCATCGGCATCCGATCCAGAAACCGCACGGGTCGGGCCGGCGTCTCGGGCGGGGTGGCATAGGTCTGGATCGGCCGGGCGCGTCCCAGGAAGACGTTCAGCGTCGTCACCGCCGCCGTCACCACCAGGACCGGCACGACCAGTTGCGGCAGGGCCGCCAGCGGGTACAGTTGCTGGGCGAAGAACAGCCCCGTCGCCGCCCAGACGATGACGCACAGCGGCCCTGTGATCACCATGACCATGACCGCGATAGTCAGCCACGGCCGCTCGTCCGTATCCAGGAACCGGCCGACCAGCGCGCTGCACAGATGGCCCCACAGCCCGCCCAGCACCATGACCACGACCCAATAGGCCAGCCGTGGCCCGAACGCGGCGCCTGCGGATCCGAACGCCCCGGTCATCGCCAGGAAGACGCCGCCCAGAACGGCGACGATCAGGCCGCGCAGGAAGGTTCGGCGGCGCTCGGCGGCAAGGGTCGTCATGGCGGCTTTCGGCATCGGAGGATCGCGCCTTGAGATCACGATTTCTCGCCGGGCGAAAGATGGGTGGGCGTTGGCGCAAGCCGGATGGCCGTTGGCGCAATCGAGGATGCGGCGGTGGGCATGGCGGATCAGGGCGGTGCAAACGGAGATTTCCCCCATGCCTCGCCTATCCCGTCTCTGGCCGTCCGTCCTGGCCCTGTTGCTGCTGATCGTCCCGCTTGTCGCCTATCTGGTGATCGACAACGGACGGCGGGCGCGGATGGGGTTCAGCCTGCGCGTCCCGCGCTGGGACCTGTTTGCGGCTTCGCCGACGACGATCCAGATCCATGTCGCGGCGGCCGTGACGGCGCTGGCGATCGGCATCGTCCTGCTGGTCGGGGTCAAGGGGAACCGGCTGCATCGGACGTTGGGCTGGGCCTGGGTGCTGGCCATGGGCGCGACGGCGATCAGTTCGTTCTTCATTCACCAGCTCAATCCGAACGGGCCCGGCGGCCTGTCGCTGATCCATCTGCTCAGCGGCTGGACCGTGGTCGCCCTGCCGATGGCGGTCTACGCCGCGCGCCGCCACCGCGTCGCCGTCCATCGGCGCGCCATGACGGGCATGTTCGTCGGCGGGCTGATCGTCGCCGGCGCCTTCACCTTCCTGCCTGGCCGGCTGATGTGGGCGATCTTCTTCAGTCCGAACTGATCAGTCCAGCCGCGGCGACATCCCGACCACGGCCCGGAATCCCGCCGCCGCGAACCGGACCATATAGTCGCCCGCCGTCTCCAGATCGCCCGAGCGCGCCCGCCCGTTCGACAGCCGGTCCAGCCGCCCCGTCTCGCCCAGCGTCAGGGTCAGGGCGCCCGACAGATTGTGATAGCCCCAGTACAGATCCACCTCGCTGGCGTCCGGCAGGACCCGCGCGATCAGTTCGATCAGCCGGTGGATGGCCGGGTCGAAATACCGGGCCATGGTCTCGCCGCCGAAGCTGGGGTTGGCGTTGGTCTGGGCCACCAGGGCGGCATAGTGTTTCCACCCCGGCCCGCCCTTCAGCGACCATTCGAACGGCGGCCGCAGGAAGGCCTCCAGCAGCCCCTCCAGCGTCATCGCCTCGCCCGCGCCTTCGGCGTAGCGGTCGATGGCGGCGACCCGGTCTGCGTTCCACACTTCGGCCCGGCGCAGGAAGACCGCGTCGAACAGCGCGCGCTTGGCCCCGAAATAATAGTGGACCAGGGCGGTATCCACGCCCGCCTCGCGCGCCACCTCGCGGATGGTGACGCCATAGAAGCCGTGTTTGGAGAACAGGTCCTCGGCCGCGTCCAGGATCAGGTCGCGTGTCTCCCCGGCCGCCTGGGCCTTGGCCTTGGGCGGGCGCCCGCGTCTGGTCGGCGCCGCGCCCGCCGCCTTTCGACGCGCGGCGGCCACGGGGCGAGGGGCGGGCAGGGCGGCGTCGGTCTTGCTCATCCGCAGAGGCTAGGCGCGCCCCCGCGAAGGCGCAACGACCATGGCAACGGCGCCACGCTCGACCGGCCAGATGACGTCACGTCAGCACGGCGTTTGACAGCCGGGCGAAACCGGGTCAGTTTCCATGAAAATCATTGAACGCTGAATAAAAGCGTCCACGGGCTGGAAAACGACAAGGGGTTGAGATCATGAACCGTCATGTGAAGTGCGCGCTGCTGGCCGGGGCGGCGTGGGGCGTGCTTGCCGGGGCCTCTGTCGCCCAGGACGCCGAAACGAGCGCCCAGGCGGCGAGCGCCAACCAGGACACGGCGACCGTCGACGACATCGTCGTCACAGCGCGCCGCCGCGACGAACAGCTGAAGGATGTGCCGATCGCGGTTTCGGCCCTCAGCGCCGAACGTCTGGAGCAGACGGGCGCCGTCAACATCACCGCGCTTCAGCAGCAGACGCCCAACGCCACGGTCCAGATCGCGCGCGGCTCCAACTCCACCCTGATCAGCTTCATTCGCGGCGTGGGCCAGCAGGATCCGCTGTGGGGCTTCGAGCCCGGCGTGGGCCTCTATGTCGACGACGTCTATGTGGCCCGTCCGCAGGGGGCGGTGCTGGACATCTTCGACATCTCGCGCATCGAGGTGCTGCGCGGTCCGCAGGGCACGCTGTACGGTCGCAACACCATCGGCGGCGCGATCAAATACGTCACCAAACGTCTGGGCCAGGATCCCAGCCTGACGGCCCGCGCCGAGGTGGGCGCCTATAACGAGCACAACTTCCTGCTGTCGGGTTCGGTCCCGGTCGGTCAAACCTTCGCCATCGGCGGGGCGGTCGCCACCTATCAGCACGACGGCTACGGCAAGAACCTGAACACCGGTCAGGATCAGTACGACAAGGACGTCACCGCCTATCGCGCCAGCGCCGAGTGGACGCCGAACGACAACCTGTTCTTCCGCCTGGCATGGGATCGTGTCGAGGATGACTCCAGCCCCCGCCACGGCCACCGTGAAGTCACGTCTTCCGACGGCCTGTGGCGCGCGCCCGCCGGCAAGTACGACACCTATGCCGGCATCACCGGCGAGCAGAAGGTCGTGACCGAGGGCGTGGCCCTGACCGGCGAATACCGCGTCAACGACAGGCTGACGCTGAAGTCGATCACCGCCTATCGCTCGGGCGACACGGCGACGGTCATCGACTTCGACCAGACGCCGAACCCGACCCTGGACGTGCCGGCCATCTATGCCGACCACCAGTTCACCCAGGAATTCCAGGCCTTGTTCACTGGCGGGCGCTGGTCCGGCGTGGCGGGCGTCTATTATCTGGACGGAACCTCGTCCGGCGTATTCGACACCATCGCCGGCAATCTGGGCCTGTCGATCGCGGCGGCCGGTTCGGTGGACACCAAGTCCTTCTCGATCTTCGGCGACTTCAGCTACGACCTGACGGACCGCCTGCACCTGTCGCTGGGCGGCCGCTACACCCGCGACGACAAGGACGCCTCGGTCCTGCGCCAGTTCTATCTGGGCGCCACCCGCAGCCCGCTGACCGGCGGCGCGCCGCGCGCGGTCTTTGCGACCCGCACCAACTACACGGCCTCCGACACCTTCGAGAAGTTCACGCCGCGCGCCAGCCTCTCGTATGACTTCTCCGACCAGATGACCGGCTACGCCTCGGTCAGCCAGGGCTTCAAATCGGGCGGCTGGGACATGCGCGGCGACGCCGCCCTGGTGCCTCAGACGGTCAACGGCTACCAGCCCGAGACGGTCACGACCTATGAAGTCGGCCTGAAGGGTTCGGCTTTCGACCGGCGTATGAACTTCGCCTCGGCCATCTTCTACTCCGACTACAAGGATCAGCAGATCACGACCCAGCAGGTGGCCACGCCGCCCGCCGTCGGCATCGCCTCGGTGGTCGACAACGCCGGCGCCTCGACCATCTACGGCTTCGAGCTGGAAGGCTCGGCCTATCTGACCGGCGACATCACCGCCAACTTCTCACTCGGCTATCTGAAGAACGAGTTCGACGAGTTCATCACCCTGGTCACGGGCGCGCCGGTCGATATCTCGGACCAGCGCAAGCCCCAGAACTCGCCGGAATGGTCGGCCTACTACGGCATGACCTGGCGCGGCGATGTCCTGGGCGGCGAGATCCGCGTCACCCCGTCGCTGTCGTATCGCTCGGACTACCATCTGTTCGATGCGCCCGATCCGATCCTGGACCAGAAGGGCTATGTCCTGGCCGACGCCAGCGTGATCTGGACCGCGCCCAGCAAGCGCTGGGAAGTGGGTCTGTTCGGTCGCAACCTGACCGACGTCCGCTACAAGGTCGGGGGCTACAGCTTCCCCGGCGCGACCTACAACAACTCGATCAGCGCCTTCTACGGCCCGCCGACCACCTATTCGGCGCGCCTGACCTATCGGTTCTGATCGCGATCAGAGACGCCTGAGGACGAGGGGCGGCGGTTTCCGGGCCGCCGCCCCTTTGCTTTGCAGCAGGCCGAGTTACGGCTAGGCTCGCCTCAACAAGAAGAACATGCCCAGGGAAACGCCGATGACGACGGATACGCTGACGGTCGAGGACAAGGTGCGCCCGGAGCGGCCCGGCTACCGCTACTATGTGTTGGCGGTCCTGATCCTGATCTACATGCTGAATTTCCTGGATCGCCAGATCATCGGCATTCTGGCCGCGCCGCTGAAGGCCGAGTTCGGCATGTCGGACAGCCAGTTCGGTCTGTTGGGCGGCATCGCCTTCGCCTCGGTCTATTCGACATTGGCCATTCCCCTGGCCTGGCTGGCGGATCGATTCAGCCGGGTCTGGATCATGACTGGCGCCCTGGCCGTATGGTCGGGCTTCACCGCCCTGTGCGGCATGGCCGGGTCGTTCGGCCAGCTGTTCCTGTGCCGGATGGGCGTCGGTATCGGCGAGGCGGGCGGAGTGGCGCCGGCCTATTCGCTGATCGCCGACTACTTCCCGCCGCATCAGCGGGCGCGAGCCATGGCGGCCTTCGCCTTCGGCATTCCGCTGGGCATGGCGGCGGGCACGCTTGTCGGGGGGCTGCTGGCGGCGACCTATGGCTGGCGTACGGCCTTCATCGTGGTCGGCCTTCTGGGCGTGCTGGTTGCGCCGCTGCTGCGCCTGACGGTGCGCGACCCCAAGCGGGGCGGGACCGATGTGGCCAAGACCGAAGCCCAGGTCGCGGCTCTGGCCGCCGCCCCCCTCGGCGTGGACCGGGCCGGCAAGATCGCCGCCCAGATCATGCTGGGCCTGGGTGTCGGCCTGCTGGTGCTGGCCGCCCTGAACTGGCTGATGGGAATGTCGCTGGGCAATCCGCTGGTGCTCGCCTTTGGCGGCCTGCTGGCCGTGGTGATCGGCGTCTCGCTGATGATCGCGCGGCGCACGGCCTCGCTGGTGATCAGGAAGCCCAGCTTCTGGCTTTTGGCGCTCGGCGCGGCCTCGTCTTCGGTGTGCGGCTACGGCGTCGCCGGCTGGTTGCCCCTGTTCTTCATGCGCAGCTTCGACCTGACCCTGAAACAGACCAGCGTCTATTACGCCGGCATCGCCCTGATCGGCGGCATCCTAGGAATCTGGTTGGGCGGCATGATCGCCGACAAACTGTCGAAAAGGGGCAAGGGCGCCTATCCGCTGACGCCCGCCGTCGCCTTCCTGATCTCCGCGCCCTGTTTCATCCTGGCGATGAACTCGCCTTGGCTGATCGGCCTGGTCCTGCCCGGCGGCGGCAGCCATGTGCAGCAACTGACGCTGGCCTTCTTCATCTTCCTGCTGCCGACAGGGCTGAACCTGGCTTGGCTGGGTCCAATCACGGCGGCGATCCAGCATCTGGTGCCGGCGGCCATGCGCTCGACCGCCTCGGCCCTGTTCCTCTTGCTGAACAATCTGCTGGGGATCGCGGTCGGCTTCTATTATTTCGGCTGGATGAGCGACCTTCTGGCGCCGCGCTTTGGCGAGGAGAGCCTGCGCTGGGCCATCTACACCGGCATGGGCTTCTATGTGCTGGCGGCGATCCTGCTGATCGGGGCCTCACGCACGCTGAAACGCGACTGGGTCGACTAAATTCCCGCTTCACATACTGTTGCACCCGCGAAGGGGCGGGGCCTATAAGCCCCGCAACTCTCCCCAGCGAAGATTGCGGCGGTTTCCATGAACATCCACGAATATCAGGCCAAGCAGGTCCTCAAAGGCTTCGGGGCCCCCGTCGCCGAAGGCGTCGCGGTGACGTCGGTCGATCAGGTCGAGGCGGCCGCCAAGTCCCTGCCCGGCCCGCTCTATGTCGTGAAGTCGCAAATCCACGCCGGCGGACGCGGCAAGGGCAAGTTCAAGGAACTGCCGGCCGACGCCAAGGGCGGCGTGCGCCTGGCCTTCTCGGTCGAGGAAGCTGTCGCCCACGCCAAGGAAATGCTGGGCAACACCCTGGTCACCGCCCAGACGGGCGAGGCCGGCAAACAGGTCAACCGCCTCTATATCGAGGACGGCGCCGACATTGATCGTGAACTGTACTGCTCGCTGCTGGTCGACCGCGCCTATGGCCGCATCGCCTTCGTCGTCTCGACCGAGGGCGGCATGGACATCGAAACCGTCGCCCACGACACGCCCGAAAAGATCCAGAACATCGTGATCGACCCGAGCGCGGGTGTGACCGACGCCGACGTCGCCGCCATCACCGCCGCCTACGGCCTGACGGGCGCCGCCGCCGAAGACGCCAAGTCGCTGTTCCCCGCCCTGTACAAGGCCTTCGTCGAGAAGGACATGGACATGTTGGAGGTGAACCCGCTCATCGTCATGAAGGACGGCCATCTGCGCGTCCTGGACGCCAAGGTCAGCTTCGACGGCAACGCCCTGTTCCGCCACGACGACATCAAGGCCCTGCGCGACGAGACCGAGGAAGACGCCAAGGAAATCGAAGCGTCCAAGTGGGACCTCGCCTACGTCTCGCTGGACGGCAACATCGGCTGCATGGTCAACGGCGCCGGCCTGGCCATGGCTACGATGGACATCATCAAGCTGTACGGCAAGGAGCCGGCCAACTTCTGCGACGTCGGCGGCGGCGCCGGCAAGGAGAAGGTCGCGGCGGCCTTCAAGATCATCACCGCCGATCCGAACGTCCAGGGCATTCTGGTCAACATCTTCGGCGGCATCATGAAGTGCGACGTCATCGCCGAGGGCGTGGTCGCGGCCGTGAAGGAAGTGGGCCTCAAGGTGCCGCTGGTCGTGCGTCTGGAAGGCACCAACGCCGAGCTGGGCAAGAAAATCCTGAACGAGTCGGGCTTGACCATTCAGGCCGCCGACGACCTGGACGACGCCGCCCAGAAGATCGTCGCCGCGGTCGGCTGACCCTTCGATAACCGGCGGCCGGGACCAGACGATGACACGGTTCGATGTCGTCGCCATGGCCCTGGCCCCCGAACGGCACATCGGCGTCTTCGTCGATCATTACCGGGCGAGGGGCGCCCAGCGTGTGCGGGTCTATTTCGACGGGCCCGCCTCGGCCGCCCCCCGGCCGAACGCCGTCGGCCTGTCCGACGATGAACTGACCCTCTGCGACGACGCCTTCTGGGGCGCGCGCGGCGGTCGCCCCGCCTCGGTCGAGGCCCGCCAACGCATTGTCTATGCCGACGCCTATCGCGACCTGCAGGCCGACTGGCTGGTGGTCGTGGACATCGACGAACTGATCTTCGGGCCGGTCGACCTGGCCGCCGCGCTTCAGGCCGTGCCCGCCGGGCGCGGTCTGGCGGTCTTTCCCACGGTCGAGGCGGTGTGGCGGGCCGGCGACGACCTGAACCGCGAGTACGGCGCCGTCCTGGCGCGCAAATCCTATAGCGGGCCGTGCTGGTCCGAGCTTGGCCATCTGCTCTATCCGGGCGGGGGCGCCTTCTTCGTGCGCGGCCTGCTGGGCCACCACATGGGCAAATATGCGGTGCGGCGCGGTCTGGACTGCACCACCCCCTGCATTCACGAAGCCAAGCGGAACGAGGTTCCGTTGAAGGCCGCGCGACTCCGCGACCCACGCACCAATCGGCCCGTGTGGTTGCTGCACTACGACGCCATCAGCCTGGACGCCTGGCGGGCCAAGTGGGATCGGCGCCTGGCCGCTGGCGACACGGTCGAGATCGGGCGCCGCCGTTGTCGCCAACAGGCGACCTATGCCGCCGCGCGCGAGACCGGCGGAGAGTGCGCCCTGTTCTCCCGGCTTTACAGCATGAACCGCGTGCAGGAGGCGGCCCTGCGCGTCCTGGGCCTGCTGCTGGACATCCCGCCGTCCCCGCGTTCCGTGCGCGACTGACTTGCCTGTACAGGCTCCACGGCCTATGTGCTCCACATAACCCGTGTAACCCATGACCCGAAACATCACCCTCGCCATCGACGACGCCCTGCTCGACAAGGTGCGTGTTCTGGCCGCCATGAAGCGGACGACGGTCAACGAGGCGGTGCGCGGTTTCCTGACCCAGTGGGTCGAGCAGGAAACCTCGAAGGACGAGGCGCGCGAGGCGCTGTTGAAGCTGATAGACGAATCCGAGGGCCGTATGGGCGATTGGCGTCCCGGAAAGCGCGACGAAATCTACAGTGGGGATCGTCGGTTTGATCGCTAATTCCGAGGTCTTTCTCGACACCAACATCCTGCTTTACGCCGCCTTGGGGCAGCAGCACGCGGGCCGTCGTTGGGAGCGGGCGCGCGAGATCGCGCTGACTGAGGACTATTGCACCTCGGGCCAGGTGCTGGCCGAATTCTACAATATCGCCACGCGCAGGGGCGCCCCGCCGCTCACCTTGGATCAGGCGCGGGAGTGGATTCGCGTCATCGCCTTGAAGCCCTGCCAGCCGATCACGCCCGAAGTGGTCGTGGCGGGCGTCGACAACGCGCGTCGCTACCAACTGTCCTACTGGGATGGCGCGATCATCGCCGCCGCCGAGAAGATCGGAGCCAAAATTCTCTATTCCGAAGATTTGAATCACGGTCAGACCTACGGGTCGGTCCGCGTTGAAAACCCTTTCCTTCCCGCCTGACCAAAGAAGCGAGCCAATATGTCCATCCTCGTCGACAAGAACACCAAGATCATCGTTCAGGGCCTGACCGGCAAGACCGGCGGCTTCCACACCGAACAGGCCCTGGCCTATCACGGCACCCAGATGGTCGCCGGCGTGCACCCGACCAAGGGCGGCACGAACTGGACGGGCTCGCACGGCGAAACCCTGCCGATCTACGCCTCGGTCGCCGAAGCCAAGGACGCGACGGGCGCTGACGCCTCGGTCATCTACGTCCCGCCGTCGGGCGCGGCGGCCGCCATCATCGAGGCCATCGACGCCGAGATTCCCTTCATCACCTGCATCACCGAAGGCATCCCGGTGGTGGACATGGTCAAGGTGAAGCGCCGCCTGGAAGGCTCCAAGTCGCGCCTCCTGGGTCCGAACTGCCCGGGCATCCTGACGCCGGACGAGTGCAAGATCGGCATCATGCCGGGCAATATCTTCAAGAAGGGCTCGGTCGGCATCGTGTCGCGTTCGGGCACCCTGACCTATGAAGCCGTGTTCCAGACCACCAATGAAGGCCTGGGCCAGACCACGGCCGTCGGCATCGGCGGCGACCCGGTCAAGGGCACCGAGTTCATCGACGTGCTGGAACTGTTCCTGGCCGACGAAGAGACCACCTCGATCATCATGATCGGCGAAATCGGCGGCGGGGCCGAAGAAGACGCCGCCCAGTTCCTGATCGACGAAGCCAAGAAGGGCCGCAAGAAGCCGATGGCCGGCTTCATCGCGGGCCGGACCGCTCCGAAGGGCCGCACGATGGGCCACGCCGGCGCCGTCGTCTCGGGCGGCAAGGGCGATGCGGAATCCAAGATCGCGGCGATGGAAGCCGCCGGCATCCGCATGTCGGAATCGCCGGCTCGCCTGGGCAAGACCCTGGTGGACGTGCTGAAGGGCTGATGCTCTCTGCCTGATGGCGTTTCGGCATCAAAAATGCCGTGTGACGCATCGATGGACGCCCTCGGCTCAGGCTGGGGGCGTTTTTTCTTGGGCCTGCGACCAAATTCCTACCAAAATGCCCCGTTTCGGTCATGACCCATAAGGAAACGACGCCTATATGACGGGCGCGCCCCTCACGGAGATGTGTCCGTCGGGCCCAGGGATTGCGAAACGATGGCGGACGATGCCGGTCGGCTGAACCAGGTCTTTGCCGAGACCTCCTTCCTCTACGGGTCCAATGCGGCCTATATCGAGGAGCTTCACGAGAAATGGGCCAACGACCCTGGCTCGGTCTCGGCGGAGTGGAAGGCCTTCTTCGACCAGCTTCGCGACAACGCCGCCAGCGTGAAGGCCTCGGCCGAGGCCGGCGCCTGGGGCCGCGACACCGCCACGGAGCCCAGCGAGGCGACCGCCGTCTTCGACGGCCGCTGGCCGGCCCCCAAACCCGATCCCAAGAAGCCTGCCGCCGCCGCTGCTGCGCCCGCCGCCGCCGCCGCTGCGCCGGCCGAGGTTTCGGCCGACGTCATCCGCGCCGCCGCTCATGATTCCATCCGCGCCCTGATGCTGATCCGCAGCTATCGGGTGCGTGGCCACCTGCAGGCCAAGCTGGACCCGCTGGGCATCGAACAGCCGGTCGAGAACCCCGAGCTGACGCCTGAATTCTACGGTTTCACGGGCGCCGATCTGGACCGCCCGATCTTTCTGGACGGGGTGCTGGGCCTGCAGACCGGCACGATCCGTGAAGTGCTGGACATCCTGAAGCGCACCTATTGCGGCACGGTCGGCATCCAGTTCATGCACATCGCCGAGCCGGAGGAGAAATCCTGGCTGCAGCAGCGGTTCGAGGGCGCCGACAAGTTCGAACAGAACGCCTTCTCCAAGGAAGGCAAGCTGGCCATCCTGTCCAAGCTGGTCGAGGCGGAAGGCTTCGAGCGCTTCCTGCACAAACGCTTCCCCGGCACCAAGCGGTTCGGCCTGGACGGCGGCGAGGCCATGGTCCCGGCGCTGGAGCAGGTCATCAAGCGCGGCGGTTCGCTGGGCGTCGACGAGGTCGTGCTGGGCATGGCCCACCGGGGCCGCCTGAACGTGCTGGCCGCCGTGATGGGCAAGCCTTACAAGGTCATCTTCCACGAGTTCCAGGGCGGTTCGGCCGTGCCGAGCGACATCGAGGGTTCGGGCGACGTCAAATACCACATGGGCGCCTCGTCGAACCGCGAGTTCGACGGCAATCACGTCCACCTGTCGCTGACCGCCAACCCGTCGCACCTTGAGATCGTCAACCCGGTCGTGCTGGGCAAGGCGCGCGCCAAACAGGCGTTCGACATCCGCGAGGCCAACGAGGGCGTGCCGGAAGGCCAGTGGGCGCTGGATCGCTCCAAGGTCGTGCCGCTGCTGATCCACGGCGACGCCGCCTTCGCCGGCCAAGGCGTGGTGGCCGAATGTTTCGCCTTGATGGGGCTGAAGGGCTACCGTACCGGCGGCACGCTTCACTTTGTCATCAACAACCAGATCGGCTTCACCACCAGCCCGCGCAACTCGCGCTCGTCGCCCTATCCGTCGGACGTGGCGCTGATGGTCCAGGCGCCGATCTTCCACGTGAACGGCGATGACCCTGAAGCGGTTGTCTTCGCCTCCAAGGTGGCCACCGAATACCGCCAGAAGTTCCACAAGGACGTGGTGGTGGACATGTTCTGCTACCGCCGCTTCGGCCACAACGAAGGCGACGATCCCACCTTCACCCAGCCGCTGATGTATTCGAAGATCCGCGCCCAGCCCTCGACCCGCGAACTCTATTCGCAGCGTCTGGTCGCCGAGGGCGTGGTCACCCAGGAGCAGGTGGACGCCGAGGTCGAGCGGTTCGAGAAATTCCTCGACGAACAGTTCGAGGCCGGCAAGACCTGGACCGCCGAGAAGGCTGACTGGCTGGACGGCCAGTGGCAGGGCTTCCAGACGCCCAAGGACGAGCTGCGTGGCGACACCGCCGTGCCGCTGGCCAAGCTGACGGATCTGGGCCACCGCCTGACCACCATTCCCAACAGCGTCGACATGCACAAGACGCTGAAGCGGGTCATCGACGGTCGGCGCGAAGCCATCACCTCGGGCCAGGGCCTGGACTGGGCCACGGCCGAGAGTCTGGCTTTCGCCAGCCTTGTCGACGAAGGCTTCCCGATCCGCCTGTCGGGCCAGGATTCGGTGCGCGGCACCTTCTCGCAGCGTCACTCGGGCATCATCGATCAGACGACCGAAGAGCGCTACATCCCGCTGAACAACCTGCGCGAAGGCCAGGCCAATTTTGAAGTCATCGACTCGGCCCTGTCCGAAGAGGCGGTGCTGGGCTTTGAATACGGCTACTCGCTGGCCGATCCGAATACGCTGGTCATGTGGGAAGCCCAGTTCGGCGACTTCGTAAACGGCGCCCAGGTGGTGATCGACCAGTTCATCTCGTCGGGCGAACGCAAATGGCTGCGCATGAGCGGCCTGACCATGCTGCTGCCCCACGGCTACGAAGGCCAGGGGCCGGAACACTCCTCGGCCCGTCTGGAGCGCTTCCTGCAGGCTTGCGCCGAGGACAATATGCAGGTCGCCAACTGCACGACCCCGGCCAACTATTTCCACATCCTGCGTCGCCAGCTGCACAGGCCGTTCCGCAAGCCGCTGATCCTGATGACGCCCAAGTCCTTGCTGCGCCACAAGAAGGCGGTCTCGTCCATGGCGGAGCTGGCGGAGGGCTCGGCCTTCCACCGCGTCCTGCACGATGACGCACAGACGCGGCCCGAGATCGCCGGGATCACCATCAAGGCGGACAAGGACATCCGTCGCGTCATCCTGTGCTCGGGCAAGGTCTATTACGACCTGCTAGATGCGCGCGAGAAGAAGTCCAAGGACGGTCAGGCGGTGGACGATGTCTACATCCTGCGTCTGGAGCAGTTCTATCCGTGGCCGATGCAGTCGTTGCGCAAGGAACTGGCCCGCTTCCCCAACGCCGAACTGGTCTGGTGCCAGGAAGAGCCGAAGAACATGGGGGGCTGGACCTTCGTTGATCCGTGGCTGGAGCTGACCCTGGACAAGCTGGACATCAAGGCCAAGCGCGCCCGCTACGTCGGCCGTCCCGGATCGGCCTCGACCGCCGCCGGGCTGATGAGCCGACACCTTAAGGAACTGGAAGCCTTCACCACTGAAGCCTTCGCCTGATACACGTACAAAAGACCGAACTAGAGACGAGCTGGACCTGACATGGCCGACATCCTGACCCCCGCCCTCGGTGAATCCGTCACCGAAGCCACCATCGCCAAATGGACCAAGAAGGTCGGGGATGCGGTCAAGAAGGACGAACTGCTGGTCGAGCTTGAGACCGACAAGGTCTCGCTGGAAGTCGTCTCGCCCGCAGACGGCGTGTTGGGCGACATCAAGGCGGCCGAGGGCGACACGGTCGTCCCCGGCGCGGTCCTGGGTTCGGTGACGGAAGGCGCGTCCGCGGCCGCCGCTCCGGCCGCTGCGCCGGCGAAGGCTGCCAAGGCTGACACCAAGGCCGCGCCGGCCGCCGCCGCTCAGGCCGCTGCCGCCGCGATCGACATCACCGTGCCGGTCATGGGCGAGAGCGTCGCTGAAGGCTCGATGGGCAAGTGGGTCAAGAAGAACGGCGACGCGGTCAAGAAGGACGAACTGCTGGTCGAGATCGAAACCGACAAGGTCGCGGTCGAGGTGTCGGCCCCCGCTGACGGCGTCCTGACCATCGCCGCCGATGAAGGCGCGACCGTCACGCCGGGCCAGAAGATCGGCTCCATCTCGGGTTCGGGCGCCGCCTCGGCTCCGGCCGCGTCCGCTCCGACCCCCGCTGCCGCACCGGCCAACACCGGCTCGGCCCAGGTTTCGGGCTCCAAGAACGAAACCCTGTCACCCGCCGTGCAGCGTGTCGTCGGCGAAAACAACCTTGATCCCAAGGCCATCGCCGCCACGGGTCCGAAGGGCAACATCACCAAGGCCGACGCCATCGCCGCCATCGGCCAGGCCTCGGCTCCAGCCCCTGCCGCCGCTGCGCCGGCCGCGCCGCGCGCCGACCAGCCGCGCGAGGAGCGGGTGAAGATGACGCGCCTGCGTCAGACCATCGCCCGTCGCCTGAAGGAATCCCAGAACACGGCCGCCCAGCTGACCACCTTCAACGAGGTGGACATGACCAACGTCATGGCCCTGCGCGCCCAGTACAAGGAAGTGTTCGAAAAGCGCCACGGCGTGAAGCTGGGCTTCATGTCCTTCTTCACCAAGGCGGTGGTCGCGGCCCTGCACGAGATTCCGGCCGTCAACGCCGAGATCGACGGCGCCGACATCATCTACAAGAACCACTATGACATCGGCGTCGCCGTCGGCACCGACAAGGGTCTGGTGGTCCCGGTCCTGCGTGACGCCGACACCCTGTCGCTGGCAGGCATCGAAAAGGGCATCGGCGCCCTGGGCAAGGCCGCCCGCGACGGCGCCCTGACCATGGACCAGATGCAGGGCGGCACCTTCACCATCACCAACGGCGGCACCTATGGCTCGCTGATGTCCACGCCGATCCTGAACGCGCCGCAGTCTGGCATTCTGGGCATGCACAACATCGTCCAGCGCCCGATGGCCATCAACGGCGAGGTCAAGATCCGCCCGATGATGTATCTGGCCCTCAGCTACGATCACCGCATCGTGGACGGCAAGGAAGCCGTGACCTTCCTGGTCCGCATCAAGGAGCTGCTGGAAGATCCGCAGCGCGCCCTGCTGGACCTGTAAGACCTGGAAAGGCGGCGAGGCTCTCGCCGCCTTTTCTCTAGTTCACATCTCGCCAGAGATCAGATGCTCAAGGCGACGATCAGCGACAGAGCGATAATGCCTGCGATCAACGCCACGCCGATCCAGTGGATGGTCCGCAGCCGCTGAGGAAGGCTGTTTCCCCAGAAGGCGCCCATGACCGCCAGCGTCAGGGCCAGGCCCCGGCCAAGATTGCGGGTCGTCGGGCTTGGGGCGACCAGATCATCTTCGTCTTCAGTGGCGAATTCACCCCCCGCAGCACGCGCCAGCAGATCACGCGCCGTCTCCACCTGATCCGACGGCGCCATGAGCCGCAGTCCCAGCGCGCGCTGCATCAAAGGGTCGACGGTGGTCTGGAAGCGTTCGGTCACTTCGACCTGAATGCCTTGATCCGCCAGAAACGCCGCCGCCAGACCGGCTTCGTAAACATCCGGGAAACGGGTGATCTCGACCAGGGCCATGGGGCGCTCGTGTCACTTGGAGGGCGGGTGACAGATTATGCCGCCGGGGCAGGGAGCGCACCATGCGAAAGCGCCGGGGTGCGCATCATGACGGCAACAACGATAAACAGCGATTAGTTGTAGGGTTGTGCACCCGCTCCCATATCGTCGGTTGTGTCTTTAAGGCTTCGATCCATCGTTGATCGATCATCTTGTGTATTTTGTTGGATTACAGGGCGCAGAAACGGTGGCCATATTCTCGCCATGGAATGGGCTGCGCGCGCAATCGGGGTGTTCTATGTCATGGGCGGGCTGCTGCTGTTGAGCCAGTCCTGGCTGAACTGGCGCCTGCAGGCGGAGCTGTCGCGTTTCGTGCGGATTCGCCTTGATGACTATGTCGAAGAACTGGCGACCGCCCTTGGCGGGCTGATGGTGCTGGCGTCGGGTGTGTCTCTCGCCCTGCTCAGCACCTGGGCGGTGTCGGCCTTTGTCGCAGGCTGGACTGTACAGGCCGTCTATCTGTTGTGGGCCAGCCGGGGCGCATGGAGCCGCAGCGCCTTTGTGGTCCGCTGTCGCCGCCAAACCGTTCACGCCTTCGCCGGTTTCACCGCCGTCACCGCACTGGTTCTTTGTCTGCCCACGCTGGGGCTGCTGCGCTGATCAGCCGAACTCGGCTTCCAGGTCGGCCAGGCGGGCGGCCTGATCCTCTGCGATCAGGGCGTTCAGCAGCGGGTCGATGTCGCCTTCCAGAATCTGCGGCAGGCTGTGCAGGGTCAGGCCGATCCGGTGGTCGGTCACCCGACCCTGGGGGAAGTTGTAGGTGCGGATGCGCTCGGATCGGTCGCCAGATCCCACCTGGGATTTGCGGGAATCCGCCCGC
Source organism: Brevundimonas sp. EYE_349 (assembly GCF_023147505.1). Taxonomy (GTDB): domain Bacteria; phylum Pseudomonadota; class Alphaproteobacteria; order Caulobacterales; family Caulobacteraceae; genus Brevundimonas. Next base: position 117,194 of record NZ_JAHXPB010000007.1, read on the forward strand.
GCCAGATCCTTGGCCTGGCGTTGCATGTCGTACAGGCGCACCCGCAGGTTCCTCATCGCCTTGTCGCGGTTCACGTGCTGGGACTTTTCCGAACTGGTAGCCACGATCCCGGTCGGCAGGTGGGTGATGCGCACTGCCGAATCCGTCTTGTTGACGTGTTGCCCGCCCGAGCCGGAGGCGCGGAAGGTGTCGATGCGTATGTCCTTGTCCAGGATTTCGATCTCGACGTCCTCGACCTCGGGCAGGACGGCGACCGTCGCGGCCGAGGTGTGGATGCGGCCGCCCGCTTCGGTCGTCGGCACGCGTTGCACACGGTGGACGCCGCTTTCGAACTTCAGTCGTCCGAACACGCCTTCGCCGGTGACGGTGGCGATGATTTCCTTATAGCCGCCCGCGTCGCCCTCGGTCGCGGAATCCAGTTCGATCCGCCAGCCGCGCGTCGAGGCGTAGCGCGAATACATGCGAAACAGGTCGCCCGCGAACAGGGCCGCCTCGTCGCCGCCGGTTCCGGCGCGGACTTCCAGAACGGCCGAGGCGTTCTCGTCGGCGTCGCGCGGCGCCAGCAGCAGGGCGACGTCGCGCTCCAGCCCCGGCAGGGCGTCGTTCAGAAGCTGCAACTCGTCCTGGGCCATCGCGGCCATTTCCGGATCGGCGGTCATGGCCTCCAGGTCCGCCATTTCGGCGCGGGCGCGGGCCAGGCCCTGAACCGCGTCGGCCACCGGCTTCAGTTCGGCGTGCTCCTTGGACAGGCGCACGATCTCGGCCCCGTCGGTCGCCGCGCCCATGCGGGCCTCGACCTCGTGAAAGCGGTCGAGCACCTGATCAAGACGGGCCTGGGGCAGACGCAAAAGACGGTATCCTGGAAGCGGGCGACAGGGCGCCTGTCCTTAGCCGCCAGGCGCGGTCGTGTCGATTGCAAGCCGCTTCGCCGCCCAGCGCCGGTCGATAAGGCGTTCGTGATCGGCGATAACGTCCCGGTCACGATGGCGTCAGGCGCGGTTACGAAATCCGCCTTGGCCGTTTAGCTGGTTCGAAGGCAAGGCTGTTAGGAGGACTTTTCATGTTCGATCGCCCGCCCGTAACCGAACCCGATCACGCGCCCACCCAAACCGACCCGGTCGCCGACAGCGTGGAGCGTCTGTGCCGGCTGTACGACACACGCTTGGCCGACACCGGCGGCGACCTGTCGCCCGAGGATACGCGCGAACTGAAGGCCATGGCCGCCATCTACGACCTGGACACCGACCGGCCGTCGGCCGAGGTGTGGCGCGATCTGCGGGCCGTGGTGACGCGCCAGGCGCCGGCCGCCTCGAGCGACGCACCGCGCTCTGACGCCGAAGCGCTGACGCTTCTGGTGGTCGAGGACGACGCCGACGCCGCCGCCAGCCTGACCGAGCTTCTGACCGAGGCCGGGCACAGCGTCGTCGGACCGTTCCACAGCGCCGCCGCCGCCGAGGCCGCCGCCGCGCTCCACGCCATCGACGCGGCTCTGCTGGACATCAACCTGTCCAGCGAGATGACAGGCGTGGAGTTGGCCGAGGTCCTGACCTCGCGCTGGGACGTCCGGGTCATCTTCATCTCCGGCGACGTCAGCGCCGCCGCCCGCCACGCCGATCTTGCGGAGGCCCTGGTGCTGAAACCCTACAACGGCGCACAAATCCTGGAGGCCGTCGCTCGCCTGGGCCAGACCGGGTGAAGACCGCCTTGCGCCCGTCGGCGCGGCGCGCCATCTCAGGCCATGCTGTCGAACCGGTCCCGCTATGCGCTGCGCGCCATGGTCCATCTGGCCGGCCTGCCGGGGGGCGGGCCGGCGACCATCGCCGAAATCGCAGAGGCGTCGGCGGCCCCGCGCAAGTTTCTGGAGGCCATTCTTCTGGACCTGCGCCGACAGCACCTTCTGGTGTCCCGGCGCGGGCGATCGGGCGGCTACGCCTTGGCGGCGCCGCCCGACGGCATCAGCTTCGCCGATGTGATCCGCGCTCTGGAGGGGGCGCTGGCCTTGGCGCCCTGCGCCTCGCGCACCGCCTATGGCCCGTGCGAGACCTGCCCGGATGTCGAGACTTGCCCGCTGCAACCCGTGCTGCGCGACGGGCGCGACGCCCTGGCGGCGGTGTTCGAGGCGCGAACGCTTCTGCAAGCGGCCGCCATTTCTTCTCCTATTGACCCACTAGGGAAATAGACCGCACCGTTCGCGCGTCTTTGGGGCCGCCATGCAAGATTTCCTTCTCTTCCTCGCCGTCGGATTCCTGGCCCAGATCGTCGATGGCGCCCTGGGCATGGCCTATGGCGTGATCTCCTCGACCGTGCTGCTGTCGTTCGGCGTGCCGCCCGCGACCGCCTCGGCAAGCGTGCACGCCGCAGAGGTCTTCACCACCGCCGCATCCGCCGGGTCGCACACGGTCAACAAGAACGTGAACTGGAAGCTGTTCGTGCCCCTGGCCCTGGGCGGCGTGGTCGGCGGCGGGATCGGGGCCTTCGTCCTGACCAGCATCGACGGCGACGTCATGCGGCCCTTCATCACCGCCTATCTGGCCGTCATGGGCCTGGTCATCATCTGGCGCGCCACCCGCCAGACGCGCGAACGGATCTTTCCCAGAAAGTTCGCTGGTCCCCTGGGCTTGGTCGGCGGCTTCTTCGACGCGATCGGCGGCGGGGGATGGGGCCCGACCGTCACCACCACCCTGGTCGGTACGGGCCAGGACCCGCGCGCATCGATCGGCACGACCAATACGGCCGAGTTCTTCGTCACCTCCGCCATTTCCGCCACCTTCCTGGTCGCCCTGCTGACCGGCCATTGGCAGGAGGCCGAGGGCATCTCCAGCCACGCCATGGCCGTGCTGGGTCTGGTTGCCGGCGGCCTGATTGCGGCGCCCCTGGCCGGCGTCATCGCCCGCATCGCCCCCCGCCGCGTCCTGACCTACGGCGTCGGCACGGTGGTCCTGCTCTCGGCCGGCTATCAGGCCCTGCGCCTGTTCAAGGTGATCTGAAACGAGAAACGGCGGCGGACTGGCGTCCGCCGCCGCGTCGTCGCCGTCGTCAATGGCGCGTCAGGGGTTGCTGGCGGCCGGCGCCGCTGTCGCAGCGGCCCGCGTCGCCGCGGCCTCTTCCGCTGGGGTACGCAGGGTGACGACCAAAGGGTTGGGCTTGAGATCGTTCATCGCGCCTGAGGTGGCGTCGATGGCTCCGCCGATGATGCCGCCGATCAGGATGTTGCCCGCCATGGCCGTGCCGCCTGCGCCTGAAACGCTGCTGGTGATCTCGTGCGTCTGGGCGACATAGCCGTCCTTGGCCACCGTGATGCTGAAGCCGTCCTTGCGCGGCATGCGGAAGGTGCAGGGCGTAGCCTGGCATTCGAAACCGTTCGACGTGCTGACCTGGGCGCCGGGCGGCGTGCTTTCGACGGTGAACTGCTGGCTGGATCCCCGCGTCATGGTGGCGCACGCAGGCAAGAAAAGCGCCACGCCGATCAGCGTGAACGCACGCGCGCCAAGGCACGCGACAGTCTTGGAAATCATGGAACCCCTCGGTGAAACAGGGTCCGATCTCCCCAGGCGGACCTATAGCCTAGGTTGCATTTTCAATATCGAGCGTCAATCACGGAACGGTGAAGGTTGAGCGCCGCCGTGAGGCGAGATGACGCAGTCCTACTCCGCCGCCTGAAGGGCCGCCGAGCGGGCCGCATCCAGTTCGGCCGCCTTTTCCTCGACCAGGGCGACGATGTGGTCGATCATGCCGTCGTTGGCCTGTTTGTGGGCGATCTTTCCGTTCAGATAGATCATGCCCGCGCCCTTGCCGCCGCCGGTGAAGCCGATGTCGGTATAGAGGGCCTCGCCCGGTCCGTTCACGACGCAGCCGATCACCGACAGGCTCATGGGCGTGGAGATATGGGCCAGCTTCTCCTCCAGCACCGCCACCGTCTCGATGACGTTGAAACCCTGACGGGCGCAGGAGGGGCAGGCGATGATGTTGACGCCTCGGTGACGCAGGCCCAGCGACTTCAGGATGTCGAAGCCGACCTTGATCTCCTCGACCGGATCGGCGGCCAGCGACACGCGGATGGTGTCGCCGATCCCCGCCCACAGCATGGAGCCCATTCCGATGGCCGACTTGATCGTGCCGGTGCGCAGGGGGCCCGCCTCGGTCACGCCCAGGTGCAGGGGGCAGTCGATGGCCTCGGCCAACTGATGATAGGCGGCGACGGTCAGGAAGGGGTCGGACGCCTTCACCGAAATCTTGAACTCGTGGAAGTCGTTGTCCTGCAGGATGCGGGCGTGGTTCAGCGCGCTTTCGACCATGGCGTCGGGGCAGGGCTCGCCGTACTTCTCCAGCAGTTCCTTTTCCAGCGAGCCCGCGTTGACGCCGATCCGCATGGAGCAGCCGTTGTCGCGGGCGGCCTGGATGACATCGCGCACCCGGTCGGGGCTGCCGATATTGCCCGGATTGATCCGCAGGCAGGCGGCCCCGGCCTCGGCCGCCTCGATGCCGCGCTTGTAGTGGAAATGAATGTCGGCGACCAAGGGGACCTTGGCCTCGCGCGCGATGGTCTTGAAGGCCGCCGTCGATTCCACGTCGGGGCAGGAGACGCGCACGATGTCGGCGCCGGCCTCTTCCAACTGGCGAATCTGGTCGATCGTCGCGGCGGCGTCCGACGTCGGCGTATTGGTCATGGACTGGACGCTGATCGGGGCGTCGCCGCCGACCAAAACCGAGCCCACCCTGATCTGGCGGCTCTTGCGACGCTCGATATGGCGCCAGGGACGGATGTGAGAATGGTCGCTCATCGCGTCCTCATATAGGCCGATGATGACGGCGACGCCACGGCGGACCGATCAGTTCGGCGCCGTCGGCATGGTCGGGGAAACGGAGGCGGATGTGGTGTTCGGCGGCGAAGAGGGGGAGGCTGAGGCGGGTCGCTCGCCGGTCTGGGCGCGGGCCTGGGCCGCCTGGGCCTGGGCCTGAGCGCGCGCCTGGACCGCCGCCAGGGTCTTGGCCGCCTGGTCGGCGCGGCTGTTCAACTGGGCCAGCGGCGTCAGAACACCGGCCAGCGGCCCGCCGTATTCGCCGTTCAGATAGACGTCGAAGGCCGCCGGATCGGACACGTCAACGGTGGCGGAGACGCCAGCAGGGGCGCGCCAGGCCTCGCCCGGCGACATCTGGCGCGCAAACAGGGCCTGTCCGTCGCCCAGCCGCACGACCAGTGCGCCGGCGGTGCGGGCCTGGATCACCACCATGGAGGCGTTGGCGGGCGCCCCATAGACGGCCCCGCGCGGGTTGAATGCCTTCTGCACCGGCGCGGCGTTGGCGGCGGCGGCGGCCAAGGCCGCGGGATCGGCCGGATCGACGCCGGTCAGCTCCGCCTCCAGGCCGCGGGTGATATAGGGCGCAGGCGTGGTCTGATCGGGCGGGGCGGCCATCGGCGCGCTCAGCGCGAACCGGGGATCGGTCATATCTCCGCTGGCCCAGGTCTTGGGGGCGACGGCGATATCGGACGGATGGGCGATCTGGCGCAGATTGATCCGCTGGAACACGTTCCAGCCGATCACGGCGACGGCCACCACCGCGATGCCGGCGACGATGCGCGGCGAATGTCGGCGCACATCCTCGAAGGCGATCCCGATGGGCGCCTTCAGCGGCACGGAGGTGTCCGGGCTTTCGCGCTTGAACCGCTCGACCGCCAACTGTTCGTCCAGCGCCAGGGCCGAGGCGTAGGCCCGCACATAGCCCAGAGCGAACACGCGCGAGGGCAGGGAAGACCAGTCCCCCTGCTCCAGGGCGGTCAGGAAGCGACGGTGCACCTTGGTCTCGGCGGCCAGCTCCGCCATCGACTTGCCCGAGCGTTCGCGGGCGTGGCGCAGACCCTCGCCAAAGGTGGCGGCGTCGGCGAAGGCGGCGGTCGGGTCCGCCGCGTCCGCATGGGTCTTCAACGCATCGGGGGCGATCCCCGCATTCGACGCCATCAGGCCAGAACCCCTGTCCGGGAAGGACCGCCTTCGAGCGGTCGTGCAACAGCCGCCGAGATAGACGATTGCGCCCTCGCCAGCAACGCCGCCGATGCGGCCCAGCCCGAGGTCAGACCGAGACGTTCAGCTTGCGCGCCAGGGATTCGATCTCGTTCCTGACCGAGCCGGTGGACAGGTTCAGAAGATTGGTCATGCCCCGCCGCGCCGCCGTCAGGTCCGCCGAGAGGATCATCCGCTTGACCGGCCCCACTCCGCCCGCCGGCGCCGACAGACGGGTGAAGCCCAGGGTGATCAGGGCGAAGGCCTCCAGCGGCCGCCCGGCCAGTTCGCCGCAGATGGAGACGGGTGTGCCGGTGTCGGCGCAGGCCTTCTGAATGGTCTGGAGCGCGCGCAGGGTCGGCGGCGACAGGGGGTCGTAACGGTCCGACACTAGCGGATTGGTCCGGTCGGCCGCGTACATATACTGGAACAGGTCGTTGGTGCCGATAGAGACGAAATCCGTCAGCGGCAGCAGGGCGTCCAGGTGCCACAGCAGCGACGGGCATTCGACCATGGCCCCGACCCGCAGCAGGGCCGGCAGCGCCCGCCCGCGACGCCGCGCCCAGGCGCATTCGATGTCGACCAGTTCGCGCGCGGCCCGGAACTCGTCCACCGTGGCGATCATCGGAAACATGACGCGCAGCTCGCGCCCAGCCCCGGCGGCCAGAAGCGCGCGCAACTGCATCCGCAGCAGGGACGGCCGGTCCAGGCCCAGGCGGATGGCGCGCCGCCCCAGGGCGGGGTTCTCCTCGCGCTCGGCCTCCAGATAAGGCAGCACCTTGTCGCCGCCGATGTCCAGGGTGCGGAAGGTGACGGGGCGGTCGCCGGCGGCGTCCAGCACCAGCTTGTACAGGGCCGTCTGGGCGTCCAGCCGGGGCAGTTCGTCCGACACCATGAACTGGAACTCGGTGCGGAACAGGCCGATGCCCTCGGCCCCCGTCTCATTCAGGTTCTCCAGGTCCACCGCCAGGCCGGCGTTGGTCAGCAGGCTGATGCGCTGGCCGTCCAGGGTGACGGCGGGGGTGTCGCGCAACTGGGCGAACTCGGCCTGACGCTGTTCGCGCACGGCCATCCGCGACTGCACCGCCTCCAGCATGTCGGGGCGCGGGCGCAGATAGGTCTCGCCGGTCTCGCCGTCGGCGATGACCATGTCGCCTTCCGACAGCCGGTCGCGCAGGCCCATCAGGCGCCCGACGCACGGGATCTGCAACGCGCGGGCCACGATGGCGGCGTGGCTGGCGGCCGAACCTTCCTCCAGCAACAGCCCCTTCAGCTTGTCGCGCGGATATTCCAGCAGGTCGGCGGGGCCCAGGTTGCGCGCCACAAGAATGGCGTCGTCGGGCAGTTCGCGCTCGCCCGGCTTGTCGCCCGCCAGCACCCGCAGCAGCCGGTTGGCCAGATCCTCGAAATCGTGCAGCCGCTCGCGGATATAGGGGTCGCGCGCCTGGGCGAAGCGGGCGCGGTGTTCGTTTCTGACCCGGTCCACCGCCGCCTCTGCGGTCAGGCCGTTGCGGACGGCCTCCTCCAGCGACCGGTTCCAGCCCCGGTCGTCGGCGAACATCCGATAGGTCTCCAGCACCTCGAACGAGGGACCGGCCAGGCCCTGGCCCTTGTCCAGCATGACGTCCAGCCCGGTCTTCAGCGTGGCCAGGGCCAGCTTCAACCGCGCCTCCTCCATCGCAGGATCGTCGGACAGCAGGCGCTCGGGGGCCAGCGGCGCCTCGTGCAACACCACATGGCCGAAGGCCAGGCCGTCGGCGAACTTCTGGCCCTTCAGCCGCTCGGGCCGATGGGGCGCCAGTTCGACGTCGCGCAGTTCGTCCTGGGCCAGCAGTTCGCCGGACGCCACCGTCTCGGACAGGACCATGGCGATGGTCTGGATGTCCTCGACCTCCTCCTCGTCATAGCGCCGCTCGGTGCGGTTCTGGACGACCAGGACGCCGATGGCCCGTCCGCCGCGCAGCAGGGGCGCGCCCAGGAAGGCGTGATAGGGATCTTCGCCCGTTTCCGGCCGGTAGGAGAAGGCCGGGTGCGACGGCGCGTCCGACAGGCTGATCGGCTGGGCCATGCGCGCCACCTCGCCCACCAGGCCCTCGCCGGGCCGCAGCCGGGTGGTGTGCACGGCCTCGGGGTTCAGACCCTCGGTGGCGAACAGCTCCAACTCGCCCGAGGCGCGCCGCAGATAGATGGAGCAGACCTCGGCGACCATCGAACGGGCGATGATGCGAACGACCATGTTCAGCCGGTCCTGAGCCGGCGTGGCGCCCGCACCCGCCCCGCCCAGAGCCTCGCGGATCTGGCGCAGGAGGATCCGAGGTCCCCTGGTCATCGCGCCGCCTGCCGGCATCATGTCTCCCGCGCCCTTTGGTCTGATGTAGGCGCTTTCTTCAGATCACCTATAGCGCGTCCAGGCCGTAGGCCGAATGCAGGGCGCGCACGGCCAGTTCGGCGTAGGCGGCGTCGATCAGGACGCTGATCTTGATTTCCGAGGTCGAGATGGCCTGGAATTTGACCCCCTTGTCGGCCAGGGCCTTGAACATGGTCTGGGCCACGCCCGCATGGCTTCTCATGCCCACGCCCACGACCGAAACCTTGGCCACGTCCTCGTCGACGCGGATTTCCTCGAAGGGCAGGTCGCCCTGGGCCGCCTTCATGATGTCGGCGGCGCGCACGGCGTCGCGGCGGCCGGTGGTGAAGGTCAGGTTGACGGTACCTGCGGTCCGCGCCTGGCTCTGGACGATCATGTCCACGTTCACATTGGCCTCGGCCAGGCGGGTGAAGACGTCGGCGGGGGCGTCGACGCGATCCGACAGTCCCAGCAGGGTGATGCGGGCCTCGTCGCGGCTCATGGTCACGCCGGACACGATGCGTTTTTCCACGATCTCCTCCTCGTCGCAGATCAGGGTGCCGGCCTCGTGGGGCAGGGCGCCGTTTTCGTCAGGTTCGATAAAGCTGGACAGCACGCGGACCGGCACCTGTTTGGCCATGGCGAGCTCGACCGAGCGGGTTTGAAGCACCTTGGCCCCCAGGGAGGCCATCTCCAGCATCTCCTCGAAGGAGACGCGGTTCAGTCGGCGGGCGCGGCTCTCGATGCGCGGGTCGGTCGTATAGACGCCGTCCACGTCGGTATAGATGTCGCACGGGCATTCCAGCGCCGCCGCCACCGCCACCGCCGACGTGTCGGAGCCGCCGCGGCCCAGGGTGGTGATCTTGCCGTCGGTCGTCACGCCCTGGAAGCCGGGGATGACGGCGATCTCGCCCGCGTCCACTGCGGCGCCCAGCGTCTCGCCCGGAATGTCGATGATGCGGGCGCGGGCGTGGGCGTCGTCGGTGATGATCGGCACCTGCCAGCCCATCCAGGAGCGGGCGTTCAGACCCATGTTTCGCAGGGTCATGGCCAGGAGACCCGACGTCACCTGCTCGCCCGAGGCGACCACCACGTCATATTCGTCGTCCGACAGCGGCAGCCCCGCGCCGGCGGGGCCGGCCCCGTCGGTCCAGGCGACCAGTTCATTGGTCTTGCCCGCCATGGCCGAAACGACGACGGCCACCTTCTTGCCGGTCGCGGCCTCTGCGGCGACGATGCGCGCCGCACGACGAATGCGTTCGAGGTCGCCCATGGAGGTGCCGCCGAACTTCATCACCAGTCGTGTCGTGTCGGGCCGCGTCATCGTGGCGTTTCGCCCCCTGCTTGCGTGAAAGGCCGCAAAGGTTCATCCCTCGCGTCATGACCGCTTCTAACGGCGCCGCCTCGCCTCGCCTACCCCGTTCGGGGCAGGGTTTTTCGCAAAATTCGTCGGAAGGCGCGTTCGGCGCATCGATCGACCCCGCCGACGTGGCCCGCTTCTCGGCCCAGGCGGCGGAATGGTGGGATGCGAGGGGACCGTTCGCGCCGTTGCATCGGTTCAATCCGGCGCGGCTGAAGCTGATCCGCGAACAACTGTGCGTCAGGCTGGGCCGCGACGCCGGCGCGATCCGACCGTTCGAGGGGCTGACCCTGCTGGACGTCGGCTGCGGCGGGGGACTGATCGCCGAGCCGATGCGGCGGATGGGATTCGAGGTCTCGGCCATCGACGCCTCCAGTGAGAACATCGGCACCGCGCGCGCCCACGCCGACATGGTCGGCCTGGATATCGCCTATCGCGCCGCCACGGTCGAACAGATCGAGGCCGAAGGCGCCGGCCCGTTCGATGTCGTGCTGACCATGGAGGTGATCGAACATGTCGCCGACCCGGAAAGCTTCGTGCGCGCCTGTTCGCGCCTGGTCCGGCGGCGCGGGGTGATGATGGTCGCCACCCTGAACCGAACGCTGAAGTCCTTGGCCCTGGGCAAGGTTGCGGCGGAGTACATCCTGCGCTGGGTTCCGGCCGGGACGCACGACTGGCGCCAATTCCTGAAGCCCGACGAGATCCGCGCCATGCTGGCCGCCGAGCCGGTGACGGTCGAAGGCCCCTATGGGTTGAACTACGACCCGCTGAACGACCGCTGGAGCCAGTCCGACGACGCGGGCATCAACTATATGATGGTCGTGACGACAGGCGCATGACCGGCGTTGTTCTGACCGGCGGTCCAGGCTCGGGCAAGACCACCTTGCTCGAGGCCTTGGCGCAGGAAGGATATGCGGTCGAACCCGAGGCCGGGCGGGCCATCATCCGCCAAGAACGGGACAGGGGCGGCGACGCGCTGCCGTGGCGGGATCGCGCCCTGTTCGCCCGAAAAATGCTGGACCACGACGTCGCCGCACACGGTCGCAGCCGAACAAGCGCCAGGCTGACCTTTCATGATCGCGGCGTGCCGGATGTGGTCGGCTATCTGACGCTGTGCGGCCTGCCGATCCCGGAGGACATGGATCGGGCCGCTCGGGCGCTGCGCTATCATCGCAAGGTCTTCATCGCCCCGCCCTGGGCCGAAATCTTCGGCCAGGATGCGGAACGACGGCAGGATTTCGATGAGGCCGAACGGACCTTCGCCGCCATGGTCGCCGTCTATCCAAGCTACGGATACGACCTCGTAGAATTGCCGAAGGCGACCCTCGTCGAGCGGGTCGCCTTCGTTTTGGATCAGCTTGATGCGGGCTTGACCTAGACCTTCTGCGCCCGGCTTCGGGTCCAGGCGTAAAGGCCGAACACCGCCGCCGCGAAGCCGACGATGCCCGCCAGCATGGCCGGCCAGGCCGAACCGGCCGGCAGCATGGCGAAGGGCGCGTCGTCCCTGGTGGCCACGATGACGCCGGCGGTGAAGACGCCGAACAGGCTCTCGCCCACGATCAGGCCCGACGCCAGCAGCACGCCCATCCGACGCGCCACGTCGGCGTAGCGGGTGCTGGAGACGGCCTTGTCATAGACCCAGCCGCAGACCGCGCCGATCACCAGCATGGTGGTCGCGGCGGCCGGCAGATAGAAGCCGATGCCGACGGCCAGCGGCGGCAGTTTGACCTTGCCGTTCGTGGCCTTGGAGACCACGGCGTCCAGCACGATGATGATCACGCCGATCACCGCGCCCAGGCCGATCAGGTCCCAGCGCAGGTCGCCGCCGATGACGCCGCGCGCCAGGGCCGAGATCAGGGTGGCCTGGGGCGCCGCCAGGGTCTTTGCGCCTTCGACGATGGCGGGCGGGCCGCCCTCGAAGCCGAAGGCCTGGTTCAGCAGGTTCAGGATGAAGGGAATCACCAGGGCGCCCGCGCCGACGCCGACGATCAGCGCGACCTGCTGGCGCCACGGCGTGGCCTCGACCAGCTGGCCGGTCTTCAGGTCCTGGAGATTGTCGTTGGCGATCACGGCCACGGCGAAGACCACCGCCGTCACGATCAGGGCGAAGGCGATGATCGACGGGTCGGCCGGCACGCCCGCGATGGCCATGACGCCCAGCATCAGAAGCGAGGCGATCACCACGGCCAGGATGCCGACGCCCGACACCGGGCTGTTCGACGAACCGATCAGACCGGCCATATAGCCGCAGATGGCCGCCACGGCGAAACCGATCAGCACCACATAGACCAGGCCGCCGATCACCAGCAGCGGGGTCGAGGACGCCAGAGCCGGCGCGCTCTGGGCGAACCAGGCCAGGAGGCCGGCGATGCCGACCAGGCAGGCGACCGAAACCGCCCCGACCAGCTTGATCGGCAGGTCCTGTTCGGTCAGGTCCAGAACCTCGCCGTGCGAGCGGCGAGCATTGGCGGCGAGCGCCGAGGTCAGGCCGCCGATCAGCGGCCCGGCCAGCTTGATCAGGGTCCAGATCGCCGCCACGCCGATGACGCCGGCGCCCATGAAGCGAACCTCGCGCGCCCAGACGGTGGTGGCCAGCTCCTCGGCCGGGACGCCGGCGGGCAGGGTCGAGGCGATGGAGGGGATGCCGTGCGCCGTCAGCCAGGCGATGGTGTCCGGGCTGGTCAGGATCGGCACGGCGATGGCCCAGGCCAGCACCAGGCCGAACAGTTGCGCCAGGCCCACGGTCAGGCCGATCAGATGGCCGGCGCCGAGAAGCGCGAACTGCATCCCGAAGCCCATGCCGGTCGCGCCGCCGCCCAGGGCGGCCGGCAGCTTGAAGAACTTGGCCGCCTCGCCGGCGAACACCCGGCCGGCCACCAGAAGGGCGTAGCCGGCCGAGACCACGGCCCCGGCGACCACGACCCAGAGACCCGACTTGTTCTCGCGCACCGCGCTTTCGGTCTGTTCGGCCCCGCGCGAGCCGACCTTCAGCACCTCGGCGGCGGCGACGCCTTCGGGGTAGGGCAGGCCGCCGTTGACGACCAGCGCCCGACGCAGCGGGATGGAGAAGGTGACGCCCAGCACGCCGCCCAGTATGCAGATGGCGACCGACTGCCAGAACGGAAACTCCAGCCACCAGCCGATCATCACCAGACCGGGCAGGACGAAGATGATCGAACTCATGGCCCCGCCGACCGAGGCCACGGTCTGGACCGTCATATTCTCCCAGATGGTCGAGGTGCGGAACGCCCGCAACACGGCCATGGAGATCACCGCCGCCGGAATGGCCGAGGCGAAGGTCAGGCCGACCAGCAGGCCCAGATAGGTGTTGGCCGCGGTGAAGATCACCGCCAGCAGGCAGCCCAGCACCAGGGCGCGGAGCGTCAGTTCAAGCCGGCCCTTCGGGGCGGCGGAGGCGTCTGTCATCGAAGGGTTCCCACGTTCGGCGGGACCGTAAGCGCATTATGTCGCAGGCGGCAACAGGTCTCGCGGGTGGGAATGCAGCCGCTGTCTCGCCTTGGCCTCGCCGCGCGAGCGAGCTACCACGCCTTCATGCCCGAACTTCCCGAGGTCGAAACCGTCCGACGCGGCCTGACGCCGGTGCTGGAGGGCGCGCGTCTGTCGCGCGTCAGGATCAACCGCCCGGACCTGCGCTTTCCCTTCCCCGAGCGGTTCGTGGAGCGGCTGGAGGGCGCGACCGTGCTGCGGATCGATCGTCGTGCCAAATATCTCCTGATGCCCCTGTCCACCAACGAGACCTGGATCACGCACCTGGGCATGACCGGCCGCTTCACCCTGGACGGGACGTTGCTGGGCGAGTTCGAGGAGGCGGCGCCCATCGCCGGCAAGCATGAGCATTTCAGCGGCTGCGCCATCCGCGACGGCTCGGCGACCCGCATCGGCTACGCCGACGCCCGCCGGTTCGGCTTCATGGGCCTGATCGCGACCGAGCAGATCGAGACCCACCCCTGGTTCGCGGCCCTGGGGCCGGAGCCTCTGGGCAACGGTTTTTCCGGCGCCCATCTGGTCGAGGCCTTCGCGGGCAAGATGCAGACCATCAAGGTCAGTCTGCTGGACCAGCGGATCGTCGCGGGCCTGGGCAACATCTATGTGTGCGAGGCGCTTTACCGCGCCCGTATTTCGCCCCTGGCCAAGGCCGGATCGGTGTCCAAGACGCGGCTGGAACGGCTGGCGGGCGAGGTCCGCAACGTGCTGAACGACGCCATCGCGGCGGGCGGCTCGACCTTGCGCGATTTCGCCAACGCCGAGGGCGGCCAGGGCTATTTCCAGCATCGGTTCGACGTCTATGGCCGCGAGGGCGAGCCGTGCCGGGGCGAGGGCTGCACCGGCGTCGTCGCCCGCATCGTCCAGGGCGGCCGCTCCACCTTCTACTGCCCCAGTTGCCAGAAAAAATAGGCCGGAAAGGTTCGACCCATGCGCAAGATTCATCTCTGGATCAGTCTGGTGGTCGGCGTCCTGGTCTGGGGCGCCTATTTCGTCCACTTCGCTCAGGGGATGCGCGCCGGCGATCTGAGCGGCCTGATCTGGTGGTTCGTGGCGGCCGTGGCCATCGCCGCCGTGGCCGAGGCCGCCGCAACCGGCTTGATCGCGCGGCTGTTGCGTCGGCGTTGCCGCGTGCTGGACGACGGGCCGACGCTCCAGGCGGCGTTGAAGGCGGGTCATGTGGCCCTGATGCTGCTGGTCGGCCTGATCCTGATCTCGGCGCTGATCCTGGCCCTGTCTTCCGTCTTCGGCTGGACGCTGGACCTTTCGGGCGCGCGCGGCCAGGTGATCGCCGCCAATCTGCTGCTGGCCATGGTCGTCATGGTCGAACTGGCGCGCGCCGCCCTGACCCTGGCGCTGATGCCGCGCCGCTAGCGGGTCTCGCCTCGCGCCTGTATGACCGCCGTAGAAGGAGACCGACCATGTCCGACGCCTATTCCAACCTGCTGATCGAGCGCCACGAAGACGGCTATGCGGTGGTGACCCTGAACCGGCCCGAGGCGCTGAACGCCTTGAATTCGGCCCTGTTCAAGGACCTCGCCGACTTCCTCGACAGCGTCGAGCATGACGACAGCGTGCGCTGCCTGATCCTGACAGGCTCGGGCGAGAAGGCTTTCGCCGCCGGCGCCGACATCAAGGAGATGGCGGATCAGACCTACGCCCAGATGTACACGGCCAACTATTTCGCCCTCGGCCACGACCGCGTCACCCGGTTCAGGAAGCCGATCATCGCGGCGGTGAACGGTTTCGCCCTGGGCGGCGGGTGCGAACTGGCCATGCTGTGCGACTTCATCGTCGCCAGCGACAAGGCCAAGTTCGGTCAGCCCGAAATCAATCTCGGCGTCGCCCCCGGCATTGGCGGATCGCAGCGCCTGACCCGTCTGGTGGGCAAGTCCAAGGCCATGGACATGGTCCTGACCGCCCGCATGATGGACGCGGCCGAGGCGGAACGCGCGGGTCTGGCCTCGCGCGTCTTCCCGCACGAGACCCTGCTGGACGAGACGCGCAAGATCGCCGCCCGCATCGCTTCGCAAAGCCCGCTGGCGGTCATGGCCAACAAGGAGATGGTCAACGCCGCGCTGGAGACCACCCTGACCCAGGGCGTCCAGTTCGAACGCCGACTGTTCCACTCCCTGTTCGCCTTTGAGGACCAGAAGGAAGGGATGTCCGCCTTCGTCGAAAAGCGCAAACCCGAGTTCAAGGGGCGCTAGACGTCAACCGATCGCCGTGATCGGGCGTTAGGCGGGAATGATGAGCCGTCTGTTCGCCGCCTTCGCCGCCTGCCTGTTCCTGGTCGTCCCCGTCGCTGTCCAGGCCCAGCCGCAGACAGCGCCCGCGCCGGCCTTCGCCTCCGACCGGATCATCGTGGAGACGCGCGGATCGGGGCCGGACGTGGTCTTCATTCCGGGGCTGGGATCGACGGGCGCGGCCTGGCGGTCGACGGCGGATCGGTTGGACGATCGCTACCGGGTGCATCTGGTCACGCTGCGCGGCTTTGGCGGCACGGACATCCAGGGCAACGCCACGGGCGGCCTGGCCGGCCCGGCGGCCGCCGAAATCGAACGCTACATCCGCCAGCAGGGGCTGGTGCGTCCGGCCCTGATCGGTCACTCGCTGGGCGGCCAGATCGCCCTGCGCGTCGCCGCCGACATGGGCGACGGCGTCAGCCGGGTGATGGTGGTCGATTCCTCGCCCTTCTTCCCGTCCCTGGTCGATTCTCGCGCCACCTCGGCCCAGGTCGAGCCGCTGGCCCGGCTGGGCTATCAGGCCCTGCTGCTGTTCGGCGACCAGGCGTTGAAGAGCCAGGCGGCGACGCTGGGCGTGGACATGGGTCTGGCCGGGGACATGGTGTTTCAGGGGCTGGGGCTTCAAGGCGGAGATCGCCGCGTCCTGGCCCAGGGTCTGTACGAAGCCCTGACCGTGGACCTGAGGCCGCGCCTGTCGCAGATCACGGCGCCGGTGACGGTGGTTTATGGCTGGACCCGCGATCCAGAGAACCCGCGCAACCGGCTGGAGGGCCTATATCGCTACGGTTTCCAGGGCCTGCGCCAGCCGCCCCGGTTCGAGCGGATCGAGGGTGCGGGGCACCAGGTCATGATCGAACAGCCGGGACCGTTCCTGTCGGCGGTGCGACGCTTCCTGTCCTGATCTTAGGGCTTGAGAGCCTCGATCACCACGCCTTCCGTCAGCAGTTGCGGCAGGATGTCCGGTTCGGCGCGGCCCGGCCGATAGACCAGATAGAGCGGCACGCCCGAGCGGCCGTGCGCCTGAAGCTCCCGCGTGATGGCGTCGTCGCGGCGCGTCCAGTCCCCGACCAGATAGATGGCGTTCGCCTGTTTCATCGCCTGGGCCACGCGCGGCGACGAGAGGGCGGCGCGCTCGTTTATCTTGCAGGTCACGCACCAGTCGGCTGTCAGATTGACCAGCACTGGCCGCCCTGCCGCCGTCGCCTGGGCGACCGCCGCTTCGGACCAGGGCTGGGCGTCCAGCGCACCGTCCTCCCTGCGAGGTCCGATGTCCGCCGTCCGCGCCGCGCCGGCTGCGGCGCCGGCTAGTCCCAACGCCAGCACCCCCGCGATGGTCGCGCAGGTCGCCGCCATCACAGGCCGTCGGCCGCTCTGACGCGCGTCCTGCGCTATACCCGCCAGCCAGGCGGCGAAGGCCAGCAGCAGCGCGGCCGTCAGCAACAGGCCCAGGGCGTTTACGCCGCCCTGCTTCGTGAACACCCAGACCAGCCATAGGGCCGCGCCATACATGGGAAAGGCCAGCACGCCCTTCAGTCGCTCCATCCAGGCGCCGGGCCGGGGCAGGCGCGACAAAAGCCCGGGCGACAGGCTGATCGCCAGATAGGGCAGGGCAAGGCCCAGCCCCAGCATCAGGAACACCGCCAGCGCCAGGGGCCAGGCCAGCACCAGGGCCGCGCCCAGGGCCGCCGCCATGAAGGGGGCGGTGCAGGGCGCCGCCACCACCACGGCCAAAACGCCGGTGAAAAAGGCGCCGGCCGCGCCGGGCAGGCGCGACAGAGGCCCGGAACCAGCGCTCTGCAACCCCGCCCCGATATGGAAGACGCCCGACAGGTTCAGTCCGACCAGCAACATGACCAGGGCCAGCGCCGCCACCACACCCGGCGACTGCAACTGGAAGCCCCAGCCGATGGCCTGGCCGGCCGCCCGCAACGCCAGAAGCGCGCCGGCCAGCGCCAGGAAGCTGATCACCACCCCGGCGGTGAAAGCCAGGCCGTCCCGGCGCGCGCGCCGCGGATCGTGCGCCGCCGCCGACAGCGAGGCCGCCTTCATCGCCAGCACCGGAAAGACGCATGGCATCAGGTTCAGCACCAGCCCCCCCAGCAGGGCCAACCCCAGGGCCCGGACAAAGGTCCAGACGCCGCCGCCCGGCGGCCTGGCGTCGGCGTCCGCAAGCGGGGACAGGCCGCCGCGACCCTGGGCGCCGGGCAGGGGCGGGCCGGGGCGCGCCTCGATCTCCCACGCGCCCTTGTCGGTCGCCAGAACGCCCGACAAGGCGGCCTCCGCCCCGCGCTTTCCGGGGGCAAGGCCCAGGGTTAGGCCATCGGGGCCGACATGGCCGGTCTGGGCCGCCGCATGGTCGATGCGGTCGCCGTCATAGGGAAAGAAATAGGCCCGGCCGACATCGCCGCCCGCCAGCGGTCCACCGGTGGCGGTCAGGGTCAGCCGGTCGCCCTGGGCGGTCAGACGCGCCTTGATCCCGGCCGGGCGCGGCGCGGTCTCGACCAACCGTTCGATCTCGGGGCCCCAGGATCGGGCCAGGGGGGCCGCGCCGTCGCGCACCGGCAGGGCCAGCGACAGGGTCATGGGCTGGGGCACGCACATCTGGTCGCTGCACACGAGAAACAGCGCGTCCGTCGTCAGGGTCAGGATTTCGCCGGGCCGAGCCGAGGCCGGGGCATGGATCGGCACGGGCAGCAGCACCTCGCCCGAATAGCCGTAGTTCATCAGGCTCATCAGCCGCTGGCGGCTGGGCAGGGGCCACAGGATGGGATCGGCCGTGACGCCCTGGGGCAGGGTCCATGTCAGGCTGGTGGCCCCGCCGGAATCGCCGGGATTGCGCCAATAGGTGTGCCAGCCGGGCGCGATCTTCTGGCGCACCGCCACGACGGTGGTCGATCCCGGCGCGACCCATTGCGACATCGGGACCAGTTCGGCCTCGATCCGCTCGGTCCGCTGCGGGCCGAAGGCGATCTGGCCGGACGCCGGCCCGGCCATAGGCTGGGCCTGTGCCGAGACGGCCGTCAGAAGCAGAGCAAGGCCGAGGACGAAGGCGAAGGGTCGCACGCGCAGTTTCCGACAGGGAAGAAGGCGCGCAACCTAACGTCTTGCGCGCCGCTCGGCCATCGCTGGTCCGTCCTCCGCGTCGATCAGCGCGGATAGGCCTCGTAGACGACCTCGGCGCGACGGCGCAGCGGCTCGTCCTTGCCCGAGGCGGTCACGGCGCCCGCATCGCCCGCCGCGCTCAGTTCAAAGATCGGCGCCGGCAGCCCCGCCTCGGTCAGGGCTGCGACAACGGCTCGCGCGCGACGTTGCGACAGGGTCAGATTGGCCTCGGCCGCGCCCGTGGCGTCGGCCAGGCCCATCACGCGCACGCGGCGCACGTCGCAATCCTTGGCCTTGGCCGCCGCCGCGCGCAGGACCATGGCCGCCGGTTCGGTCAGCCGCGCCTGATTCTCGACGAAATAGATGTCGAACCGACCTGGCGTGCACAGCGATTCGCCCACCACCAGGGCGGTGCGTTTCGGCGTCGGCGCGCACGCCGCCACGATCCCCGTCGCCAGGATCGCCGCAGCCGCCAGTCCTTTTGCAAATCCGATAGGTCGCATCATCTCAGCCCTCCCGCCGGCGAACCGGCCCTTTACGCAAAAGAGGCGGCCTGTCCGTGGACAAGCCGCCTCTTCAACCTAGCGCCGGTCGGCGAGTTCCGCGACCGACAAGTTTTCAATAGCGATCAATAACGACGCTGACCGTTGTCCCAGTAGCACTCGTCCTGGCGGTTGTCGTAGCAGTAGTAGTAGCGACCTTGGCTGTCGCGATAACGCTGCTGGTTGTTGCGGTCCTGGTTGGAGCCGCGGATGGCGCCCGCCGCGCCGCCCAGAGCGCCGCCGATCAGGGCGCCGGTGGCTGCATTGCCGCCGCCGACGTTGTTGCCGATGATGGCGCCGGCGACCGCGCCGAGGCCGGCGCCGACGGCGCCTTGGCGAACAGTCTGGTTCGGGCCGCTGTTATAGCCGTAAGGGTCGCTGGCGCAGGCCGAAGCCAGCAGGCCGGCGCCGGCAATCGCGATAATCGCCTTGTTCATGGTGAAATCCTTTGTCCCTGGGTGTCTGCCCCTGAGGTCCGAAACGTGATGTCGCGGCATAGGTTCCGCAGCGAAAGCGAAATATGGCCACGCTTGTTCGGAACGGGCGCGGCCACGGGGCGTTCGGCCGTCATGAGCGCTCCATCGACCGAAATCTCGACCCCGCAGCCCGACGCCGAGGCGCGATCCCTCACGCCGCACGCGCCGCTTCGCCATGCGGTGGTCCTGGTCAATCCGCTGTCCGGCAGCGTGGGGCCGCGCGCGGCCGGCGAGGTCGAGGCGATCATGGCCGACTACAAACTGGAGGCCCAGGTCGTCACCCTGGAGGGCGGCGGCTTCGACGAGGCCATCGCCGAGGCCTTCGCGGCCAAGCCTGACGTGATCTTCGTCCTGGCCGGCGACGGCACGGCGCGCTCGGTCGCGTCCAAGGCCCGGCCCGACGGCCCCATGATCGCCCCCCTGCCGGGCGGGACCATGAACATGCTGCCCAAGGCGCTTTACGGCACGGCCGACTGGAAACTGGCGCTGAAGCGGGCGCTGGAGGAGGGCGAGGCCCAGCCGGTGTCGGGGGGCGAAGTGCAGGGCGAATATTTCTATTGCGCGGCCATCCTGGGTTCGCCGGCCCTGTGGGCGCCGGCGCGCGAGGCCATGCGGACCGGCAAGATCAAGCTGGCCTGGCAGTATGGACGCCGCGCGCTGAAACGCGCCTTCTCGGGGCGGCTGCGCTTCACGCTGGATGGCGGCGAAAAGCGCCGAACCGAGGCTCTGGTCCTGATCAGTCCGATGATCTCCAAGGCGATGGAGGATCCTATCGGACTGGAGGCGGCCGCCATGGATCCCAGCGACACGACCCAGGCCTTCCGCCTGGCCGCGACGGCGCTGTTCAGCGACTGGCGCCAGGATCCAGCCGTCTCGACCCGCCCAGCGAAACTGATCGAGGTGCGGGCCCGCTCCAAGATTCCGGCGGTTATCGACGGCGAGCCCCTGCTGCTGAAACCCGACGCCGTGGTCCGCTTCGTGCCCAAGGCCTTCAAGGCCCTGGCGCCCAAGCCCCCCTCGGCCGAGGACAGCCTCTGATGGGCCGCGTTCTTCAGTTCTCCGACGTCCATTTCGGCTGCGAGCACAAGAAGGCGTGCGCCGCCGCCCTGGATTACGCCCACGCCACGCCCAACGACCTGGTTCTGATCACCGGCGACATCACCCAGAAGGGCTATCCCGACGAGTTCAAGGCCGCCGGCGCCTGGATGCGCGCCATGCCCGAGCCGCGCTTCGTCATCGTGGGCAATCACGACGTGCCCTATTGGGACGCCGTGGCGCGTGTCTTTCATCCGTGGCGCGCCTTCGAGACCGAGACCGGCTTTCCCGCCCATGACGGCCAGTTCCGCAGCGATGCGGTCATGGTGCGGGGCGTCGTCACCGCGCGCGGCTGGCAGGCGCGGCCCAACTGGTCCAAGGGCGTCATCGACCTGGACCAGACGCGCCGCGCGGCCGAGGCCCTGCGCCAGGCGCCCATCGGCGCGCTGCGCATCCTGGCCTGCCACCATCCGCTGATCGAAATGGTCGGCACGCCGATGACCGGCGACGTCAAGCGCGGCGACGAGGCGGCCCTGATCTTCGCCGAGGCGGGGGTCGATCTGATCATGACGGGCCATGTCCATGTGCCCTTCGCCATGCCGATCCCGCTGGCGGATCACTGCTCCTATGCGGTGGGATGCGGAACCCTGTCGCATCGCGAAAGGGGCGCGCCGCCAGGCTTCAACCAGATCGACTGGGACGCCAAGGCCATCACGGTCACGGCCCTGGCCTGGGATGGCGCCAGCTATCGGTCGCACCAGGTCTGGCGCCTGCCGCGCCGCCAGGACACCCGCAAGGCCGCGACGGCACCCAGCCCGGTCGAGCCGGGCGCACTGGAAAAGGCGGCGGTTTGAGACTGTCTCCTCCCCATTTCATGGGCAGGTGGCGCGGCGCGCCTTCGCGCCGCGACGCAGGGGGGCTTTGCCGCATCGCGGGCGCCTGTTGAACTTCGCGAGCCCCTCCACCACGCTTCGCGTGGTCCCCCTCCCCACAGGTGGGGAGGAGACTTGTCCCTATCGGAACGGCGGCTCGTCGAAGGCGCGAAGCTTGCGCGAATGCAGCCGCGGGCCTTCGTTCCGCAGCAGGTCCACGGCCTGGATGCCGATCTGAAGGTGTTCGGAGATCGAACCTTCGTAGAAGCGGTTGGCCTGGCCTGGCAGTTTGATCTCGCCGTGCAGGGGCTTGTCGGACACGCACAGCAGCGTCCCGTAGGGCACGCGGAACCGGTACCCCTGGGCGGCGATGGTGGCGCTTTCCATGTCGATGGCGACGGCCCGGCTCTGGTTGAAGCGCAGCGCCGATTTGGAATAGCGCAGCTCCCAGTTCCGATCGTCGGTGGTGACCACCGTGCCGGTGCGCAGGCGCAGCTTGACCTCGTCGCCCGGCATGCCGCTGACCGACTTGGTGGCGTCGTACAGGGCGCGCTGGACCTCGGCGATCGAGGGGATGGGGATGTCCGGCGGCAGGACCGCGTCCAGCACATGGTCGTCGCGCAGATAGGCGTGGGCCAGCACATAGTCGCCGATGGTCTGGCTGGCGCGCAGGCCGCCGCAGTGACCGATCATCAGCCAAACGTGCGGGCGGGTGACGGCGAGGTGATCCGTGATCGTCTTTGCGTTCGAGGGCCCGACGCCGATGTTGACCAGGGTCACGCCCTTATGGCCCGGCGCGGTCAGGTGATAGGCCGGCATCTGGTGCTTCTTCCAGGCCGTGTCGCTGATCGCGGCCTCGGGGTTTGGCGTGTCGCGCGTGATGACGACGCCGCCGGCGCAGGACAGGGTTTCGTAGGGACTGTCCCGCGTCTGCAGCTGTTCGATGGCCCAGCGCACGAACTCGTCGACATAGCGGTTGTAGTTGGTGAACAGGACATAGGACTGAACATCGTCGACCGGCGTGCCGGTGTAGTGTTTCAGCCGCGCCAGCGAGAAGTCCGTCCTGAGACCGTCGAAGTGCGACAGGGGAAAGTCGCCGCCCATCTCGAACAGACCGTCCGCGATCTCGTCGCCGATATGGGCCAGATCCGTGGTGGGGAACCAGCGCGCCAGTGCGGCCGTCATCGATCGGTCCAGCGCGACCTCAAGACCGTCGGTTACATAGGGAAAAGGGATTTCCTGACGCGACACGCCGACTTCGAAGGTGGCGTTATACTCCTGCTCCAGCAGGCCCAGCTGTTCGGTCAGATAGGGCCGGAATAGGTCAGGCCGCGTGATGGTGGTGGCGTAGCTGCCCTGTTTCGACAGCCGAGCGTAGGCGCGCGGCTCCAGGTCCTGGGGACGATCCCCGTCCCAGCGGATGCGAAGTTCGGGATAGGCGAACACCCCTTCGGCGCGTTTCAGCGGATCGGGCCGCGCGCCGGTGTTGACGAAATCCCGCACGGCCTCGCGCAGGTTGGTCACGGATTGGGTGTAGAGGGTTTCGAGGCGGTCCAGCGCCGCCTGTGCTGTCATCTGTTCTGTCATGACTTCCTCTAGCGAAGCTTCTTGGCTTTGGCGAGGCGCCCGCCGTTCAAACCCGATTTCGTTGCATTGCAGCAATTTATGACAGGGCTGCGGTTGCGGAGGGCGGCGTGGGGGCGCATCTGGCCCGAATGTCCACTTCCCTCGCGTCAGCGCCCGCCAAGAAGGAGCTCGGCTTCGTCGAGTTCGTCTGTCTTATCGCCCTGATGATGGCGCTGAACGCCCTGGCCATCGATTCCATGTTGCCAGCCTTGCCGCATATCGGCGACGACCTGGGCGTGGCCAACGCCAACAGTCGCCAGTGGGTGGTCACGGCCTATCTGCTGGGCTTTGGCGGGGCGCAGCTGATCTATGGTCCGCTGGCGGATCGGTTCGGACGCAAGCCCGTGTTGCTGGTCGGGGTAGGCCTCTATGTGGTGTTCAGCCTTCTGGCGACCCTGGCGCCGACCTTCGACATGCTGATCCTGGCGCGCATCGGCCAGGGGCTGGGCAGCGCCTGCACCCGCGTTCTGGCCGTCTCCATCGTGCGTGACCGCTACGAGGGCCGCACCATGGCGCGGGTCATGTCCTTCAGCTTCCTGGTCTTCCTGGGCGTGCCGATCCTGGCGCCGTCCATCGGTCAGATGATCATGCTGGTCGGCCCGTGGCGGTGGATTTTCGCGGGGCTGGGCCTGGTGGGCGTGGGCCTGATCGTCTGGGCCTGCTTGCGTTTGCCCGAGACGCTGAAGCCCGAGGATCGGCTGCCGATCCAGATGCGTCGCCTGGCCTCGGCCTACAAGGTCGCCGTCACCGACCGCACGGCCGTCGGCTATACGCTGGCCATGACGGCGATCACCGGGGCGCTGTTCGGCTTCATAAACTCGTCCCAGCAGATCTTCGCCGACGTGTTCGACGCCGAGGCGGCCTTTCCGGCCGTCTTCGCCCTGATCGCGGGCGGCATCGCCGTGGCCTCGCTGGTCAACGCCCGGCTGGTGGTCAGGCTGGGATCGCGCAGGATTTCGCACACCGCCCTGATCGGCTTCACCGCCATCTCCGCCGTCCACGCCGTCGTGGCGATCAGCGGCCATGAATCGATCTGGACCTTCGCGGTGCTGCAGACCCTGACCATGTTCTGTTTCGGGCTGATCGCCGGCAACTTCGGCGCCATGGCCATGGAGACGATGGGCCATATCGCCGGCACCGCCGCCTCGATCCAGGGCTTCGTCTCCACCATCGCCGGCTCCCTCTTGGGCTTTGCGGTGGGCCAGCAGTTCAACGGCACCACGGTTCCGATGGCGGCGGGCTTCACCCTGTTCGGCCTGGCCGCCCTGGGGTGGGTCCTGTTCGCCGAGCGCGGGCGGTTGTTCCGGGCGCACCATTCGGCGCCGGCCTGATCGGGCATGGCCCAGACTTGATCTTTTCGGCGTTTCCGCGCGTTGTCCGGCCAATCGTTACGGTCAGCCCAGGAAAATCCCGATGAAGCGCAAAGCGCTCGGCCTCGTCTCCGCCCTCGCCCTCGCCGCCGCCCTGGGGGTCAGCGCCTGCTCCACCACGTCGGGCGGCGCGTCCCTGGCCCCGCCCGCCATCGCCCCGGCGCCGGGCCCGGAAGCGGTCGACAGTCACACCTACGCCCGGCCTGAGATCGCCCGCGTCGTCGATGTGGCGCTGGACCTGACCGCCGACTTCCAGGCCAAGACCCTGGCGGGCACGGCGACCCTGGACATCCTGGCCATCCCCGGCGCCAACGAGGTGATCCTGGATATCCGCAACCTGGACATCCAGGACGTGCGCGACGCGGCGGGACAGCCGCTGCGCTTCGTGGTCGGCGAGAACGACGCCATCAGGGGCCAGCCCCTGACCGTCTATTTCCCGGCCTTCACCGCCAATGAACGCCGCAAGATCACGATCCGCTATTCGACCCGGCCCGACGCCGCGGCGCTGCAATGGCTCAGCCCGGCCCAGACGGCCGGCGGCCAGAAGCCCTATTTGTTCAGCCAGGGCCAGGCGATCCTGACCCGCACCTGGGTCCCGACCCAGGACAGCCCCGGCATCCGCCAGACCTATTCCGCCCGCATCACCGCGCCCGCCGACCTGACCGTGGTCATGAGCGCGGATCACCTGACGCCCAATGGCGAACCGGCCGGAAACGGCATGAAGACCTGGCGCTTCCGGATGGACAATCCGATCCCGCCCTATCTGATCGCGCTGGGCGTCGGCGACATCGCCTTTGCGCCGTTCGACGGCCGCACCGGGGTCTGGACCGAGCCCAGCCGCCTGCGCGCCGCCCAGTGGGAGCTGGAGCCGACCGCCCAGATGGTGACGGCGGCCGAGAAGCTGTATGGCCCCTATCGCTGGGGCCGCTACGACCTGCTGGTCCTGCCACCCTCCTTCCCGTTCGGCGGGATGGAGAACCCCAAGCTGACCTTCGCAACCCCGACCATCATCGCCGGCGACCGGTCGCTGGTGTCGTTGGTGGCGCACGAACTGGCGCACTCCTGGTCAGGCAATCTGGTGACCAACGCGACCTGGAACGACTTCTGGCTGAACGAAGGCTTCACCGTCTATTTCGAGAACCGGATCATGGAGTCCGTCTACGGTCACGACCGGGCCATGCAGGAGCAGGTTCTGGGCTGGGACAGCCTGCAGGACACGCTGAAGTCGCTGCCGGCGGCGGACACCCGCCTGCATCTGGACCTGAAGGGCCGCGATCCCGACGACGGCATGAACGACATCGCCTATGAGAAGGGCGCCCTGTTCCTGCGGACCATCGAGCTCACCGTCGGGCGGGATCGGTTCGACGCCTGGCTGCGCGGCTACTTCGACCGCAACGCCTATCGCCCGATGACCACGGCCATGTTCCTGCAGGACATCCGCGACAATCTGATCAAGGGCGACCCTGCGCTGGAAAGCCAACTGCAGATGGACGCCTGGGTCTATCAGCCCGGCCTGCCGTCCAACGCCGTCGCGCCGGTGTCCCACGCCTTCGAGCCGGTGGATGCGGCCGCCGTCGCCTTCTTCAAGAACAAGGGAGCGGCCTCGGCCATTCCGTGGACGGACTGGAACACCCAGCAGCGCCAGCGCTTCCTGGGCTGGCGTCCCGACGGCCTGCGAACCGGCGCTGACTGGCTGACTAATGCACAGCTGGCCGATCTTGAGCGGACGCTGAACCTGTCGAACGAGGGCAATGCCGAACTGACCTTCGCCTGGCTGCAGATCGCCCTGGCCCATCGCTATCAGCCGTCGGTCGCCACGGCCGAGACGTTCCTGACCAGCCAGGGCCGCCGCAAGTTCGTCCTGCCGCTGTTCCAGACCCTGTGGAACGAAGGCGACTGGGGCCGCCCGATCGCCCGCCGCATCTACGCCGAGGCCCGTCCGCTGTATCACCCGGTCACCAGCGGCTCTGTCGACCAGCTGGTCGGTCGTCCGTAAGCCTAGAGGTCCACGACCGCCACGCCGGTTTCCTCCGCCAGCCGTTCCGCCAGGACGGCGCGGTGGCAGCCGGCGTGGTCGGCCTCGAAGCACAGCAGGGCGACGGGTTTGTCGGCCGCCAGCGCCTTCAGCCGCTCGTACTCGATCTGGGCCTGCGGCTCGGCGAGGTGACCGGCGAAGATGGCGCGCATCTCGTCGACACGGCCCTTGCGCGCCGCATCTCGTCCGGCCTTGGGCGTGCCCAGGCCGCGCAGGTGGAGGTAGTCGATCCCTTCGGCCTTCAGGCTTTCGCCCAGGATCGTCTTGGAAAAACCGGCGCGGCGCGAGGCGGCGACGGCGCGGACATCGATCAGGGTCTGGACCCCGGCCGCTTTCAGCCGCGCGATCACCTCCGCCTGGGTCGCGCCCTCGTAACCAATGGTGAAAAGCTTCATCGGCCTCAGATGGGCGGCCGCCGGTAGAACGCCAGCGTGGCCGTGAAGGCCCGCGTTGCGGTGCGGCGCCCTATCGTCTATCCCGCCGACACGGATTTCGACAGGAGCTTTTCCCATGGCTGACCTCGCCCCCGGCGTCGTGACTCTCTTCGGAGGGTCGGGCTTCATCGGGTCGCAGGCGGTGCGCGCCCTGGCGCGGCGCGGCTGGCGCATCCGCATCGCCGTGCGCAACCCGGTCCTGGCCATCGAGATCCAGCCGCTGGGCGATCCCGGCCAGATTCAGTTCATGCGCTGCGACGTCACCAACCCGGCGGAGGTGGCCGCCGCCGTGCGCGGCGCGGACGCCGTGGTCAATCTGGTCGGCGTCCTGCATGACGCGGGCGGCAAGCGCGGCTTCGACGCCGTCCACACCCAGGCGGCCAAGACCATCGCCGAGGCGGCCAAGGCGGCGGGCGTTCAGCGTCTGGTCCAGATGTCGGCCATCGGCGCCGACGCCGCCAGCCCCTCGGCCTATGGCCGCACCAAGGCCCAGGCCGAGCAGGCGGTGCGCGCCGTTTATCCCGATGCGGTGATCCTGCGTCCGTCGCTGGTGTTCGGCGCCGGCGACGGCTTCCTGAACCGCTTTGCGTCCATGGCGACGATGTCGCCCTTCCTGCCGTTGATCGGCGGCGGCGACACCCGGTTCCAGCCGGTCTATGTCGGCGATGTCGCCGAGGCGATCGCGCGCGGCGTGACCCGCGCGGACGCCGCCGGCCGCACCTATGAACTGGGCGGGCCGAGCGTCTTCACCTTCCGCGAGGTGTTGGAGCTGGTGCGGCGCGAGACGGGCCGTGACCGGATGCTGGTCTCTTTGCCCTTCGCGGTCGCCAAACCTCTGGGTTCGCTGCTGCAGCTGAGCCGGTTCGTCGGCGTCACGCCGCCGCTGACGCGCGATCAGGTGCTGATGCTGGAGCGCGACAATGTCGTGGCGCCCGAGGCTCTGGGGCTGGCGGCGCTGGGCGTGGATCACGCCACCGGCATGGCGGCCATCGCCCCCTCCTATCTGTGGCGCTACCGCGTCGGCGGCCAGTTCGCCGAAGCCCCGGCGCACTGAGCGGACTGCGGATCAATCCCCATCCGATGGGGCCGCAGGCCGCGTTTCGCCGCCTGCGGGACTTCGCGTGCGGGAACAAAGAGTGCACAGCTTAAGGATGCCGGCCACGCAGCCCCAATTCTTCCCGATGCAGACGCCTGACCTGAACGACGCGCGGGCCCTGCTGTCGCGCGTCTGGGGTCACGCCGATTTCCGGGGGCTGCAGGGTCAGGTGGTCGAACAGATCCTGTCCGGCGGCGATGTGCTGGCCGTCCTGCCGACCGGCGGCGGAAAGAGCGTCTGTTATCAGATCCCCGCCATACTGCGGCCCGGCCTGGGGCTGGTGGTCTCGCCCCTGATCGCCCTGATGACCGATCAGGTCGAGGCGCTGAAACAGCAGGGCGTGGCGGCGGCCCGGCTGGATTCGGGGGTGTCGCTGGACGAGCGTTCGGCCATTTGGGCGGCCGCGCGGTCCGGTGAACTGGACCTGCTGTACGTCTCGCCGGAAGGTCTGGCGGCGGGGGCCATGATGGATCGCCTGGCCGAACTGCCGCTGAGCCTGATCGCCATCGACGAAGCCCACTGCGTGTCTCAGTGGGGCCACGACTTCCGCCCCGACTATCGCAATCTGGGCCTGCTGGCCGAGCGGTTCCCGAACACGCCCCGCATCGCGGTGACGGCGACCGCCGACGCCCGCACCCGCGACGACATCCTTCGCTCGCTGCGGCTGGAGGAGGCGCAGGTCTTCGTCGACAGTTTCGCGCGTCCGAACCTGCAGCTTTCGGCCGAACGCAAGGAGAGCGCGTCGCGCGCCAAGACCGATGCGCGGGTCATCGAACTTGTACGCGAGCGGCGCGGCAAGTCGGGCGTGGTCTATTGCGGCAGCCGCGACGGCTGCGACCGCGTGGCCCAGGCGCTGCGTGACGCCGGAACCAAGGCCATCGCCTATCACGCCGGCATGGAAACGCGCGAACGCGACAGGCGGCTGGAGCGGTTTTTAGCCGAGGAGGGCGCCGTTATGGTCGCCACCATCGCCTTCGGCATGGGGGTGGACAAGGCCGACGTCCGCTTCGTCATCCACGCCGATCCGCCCGGTTCGCTGGAGGCCTATTGGCAGGAGATCGGGCGGGGCGGGCGCGACGGCGAACCGGCCGAGGGCATCACCCTGTATGGCCCGTCCGACATCGCCTGGTCGCTGCGTCGGCTGGACAGCCGCCCGATGGCGGAAGAGGTCAAACAGGTTCAGGTGCGCAAGACCCGCCAGCTGTTCGCCATGCTGGACGGCGCCGTCTGTCGGGCCCAGGCCGTGCGGCGATACTTCGGCGAGCATGACGCCCAGCCCTGCGGCGTCTGCGACATCTGCGGCGACCCGCCCCAGCTTTATGACGCGACCGTCCCGGCCCAGAAGGCCCTGGCGGCGGTGCAGCGGCTGGGCGGTCGGTTCGGGCGCAACCGGGTGGTCGATCACCTGACCGCCCGCACCAAGGACGTGCAGCCCTGGGAGCAGCAGCTGTCCACCTGGGGCATCGGGCGCGACATCTCCCTGACCTCATGGCGCGAGATCGTCGACCATCTGCTGTTCGAAGGTCTGCTGGCCGAGGATCCCAATGATGGCAAGCCTCTGGTCGGGCTGGGCGATCCCGAGGCGGTGCGCGCCGTCTATCGGGGCGAACGTCAGATCGAGGTGCGTCGCGCGCCGTTGAGAGCCGATACGGCGCCGCGCCGTCGCGACCGTTCCGGCGAGGGGCGCAATGCGGCGCTGGAGACGATGGACGCCGACGTGCGCGCCCGGTTCGAGGCCCTGCGCGCCTGGCGCCGCGACCGCGCCTCGGAGCAGCATGTCCCGCCCTATGTCATCTTCCAGGACAAGACCCTGCTGGAGATCGCTTATGCAGAGCCGGGCGACCTGAACAGTCTGGGCGCCATTTCCGGCGTCGGCCAGTCGAAACTGGACCGCTACGGCAAGGGCGTGCTGCAGGCGCTGAACGCTCTGTAGCGACAGTCTCTCGTCGTCGTTCCGTGGGCGGAATCACGACTGTCGTGGTCGGGTCAGACGGCCGGTTTCGGCGGGGCGGTGATGACTTCGACGTTGTCGTTCAGCAGATAGGATAGTTCCGACAGGGCGACCGCGCGGTCCGCCGGGGTGGCGGCGGCCTGCACCGCCAGAACCTTGCGGGGCATGTCCTCGGAAATGCCGCGCAGGATGCATTTCAGGTCGCCGTCGGTGCCGCGCTCCTTGAGGATCAGGTGGCCCTGCATATCCAGCGCAGCCAGTTGGTCCGTTTGCGCTTTGAAGCCGGTGAAGGCCTGGCTGGTGAAGAAGGCGGCGTCGTCGGCGGACTTGGCGGCGGCCCAGCCGTCCACCACGGCCTTCAGGCTGGTCGAGCGCGAGATGATGTCGGCGAACAGCGGCTCGCCCGCCACAGAGATCGGCGCGCCGGGAACCGCCGCCGGCTGTTCGGCGGCCAGGGCGACGGCAGGATTGGACATCGCCAGGGCGATCGTGAGAGCAAGGCCGCAGGACATTGAGGTGACTTCCTGTTTCAGCGTCCGCTGGGACGTTGAACCTGAATACGCCCCAGCCGTAAACGAGTGTTTACCCTGTCATTCCCGATGGAGACGACGATGACCCGCGACGCCGCCTGGACCGCCTTCGACCAAGCCGCCGCCGAGGCCGCCTCTGCGCGGATCGTGGATCAGTTCGCCGCCGATCCCGACCGGTTGGGGCGGATGTCGGTCGAGGCGGCGGGGCTTTATGTCGATCTGTCCAAGCAGAGCTGGACCCGCGCGGCGTTCGAAGCCTGTCTGGACCTGGCGCGCGCCAGCGACGTCGAGGGGCGGCGCGCGGCCCTGTTCGCCGGAGAGGCCGTCAACCTGACCGAGGGGCGGGCCGTGCTTCACCCGGCGTTGCGCGCCGCGCCCGGCGCCGGCTTCAAGGCCCTGGGCGAGCCGGTCTCGGCCGAGGTGGATGCGGTGCGGGCGGACATGAGGGCCTATGCCGAGGCTGTGCGGTCGGGCGCCGAGGGGGGCGCGACGGGAAGAAGGTTCGAGGCCATCGTCCATGTCGGCAT
Source organism: Brevundimonas sp. EYE_349 (assembly GCF_023147505.1). Taxonomy (GTDB): domain Bacteria; phylum Pseudomonadota; class Alphaproteobacteria; order Caulobacterales; family Caulobacteraceae; genus Brevundimonas. The sequence continues at coordinate 148,246 of NZ_JAHXPB010000007.1, forward strand.
CGGCGGATCGGACCTGGGGCCGCGCGTGGTATGGGATGCGCTGCGTCCGCTGGACCCGGCCATCGACCTGCGGTTCGTGGCCAATATCGACCCGCGCGACATGGCCGAGGCCCTGACCGGCCTGGACCCCGAGACGACCCTGGTCGTGGTGGTGTCCAAGACCTTCACGACGCAAGAGACCCTGGCCAACGCCGAGGCGGCCAAGACCTGGCTGGCCGCTTCCCTGCCTTCTGAAGGCATGACGAAACACTTCATCGGGGTGACGGCGGCGCCGGATCGGGCGGCGGCCTTCGGCTGCGGCCGCACCTTCGCCTTCCGCGACTGGGTCGGAGGGCGCTATTCGCTGTGGTCGGCGGTCAGCCTGTCGTGCGCCATCGCCCTGGGCTGGGACGTGTTCGAACAGATGCTGGCCGGCGCCGCCGAGATGGACGATCATTTCGTCAAGGCGCCGCCGGAGCGGAACGCGCCGATCCTCCTGGCCCTGGCCCAGGTGTTCAACGTCGATGGGTTGAACCGCCCGGCGCGCACGGTCGCGCCCTATGCCCATGCGCTTCGCCGCCTGCCGTCCTTCCTGCAACAGCTGGAGATGGAATCGAACGGCAAGCGGGTGCACCGGGACGGAAGCCCCGTCACGCGCCAGACCTGCCCGGTGGTGTTCGGCGAACCCGGCACCAACGGTCAGCACGCCTTCTTCCAGCAGATCCATCAGGGGCCGGACGTCGTGCCGGCCGAGTTCGTGATCGTAGCCCGCACCCATGAGGACGCGCCGGAATCGCCGCTCTGGTCCAACGCCCTGGCGCAAGGGCAGGCCCTGATGCTGGGCAAGACGACCGAGGCGGCCAGGGCCGAAGGGCTGGCCCAGGGCTTGTCGGAGGAGGAGGCCGCGCGCCTGGCGCCCCACCGCACCTTCACCGGAAACCGCCCCTCGACGGCCATCGTCATGGACCGGCTGACGCCCGATACGCTGGGCGCCCTGCTGGCCCTCTATGAGCACAAGACCTTCGTCGAGGGCGTGATCTGGGACATCAACAGCTTCGACCAGTGGGGCGTCGAACTGGGCAAGGTGCTGGCCAAGGCCATCTTGAAGGACGTTGATGCGGGCGGTCCGTCCGCCGATCTGGACCCGTCCACGGCGGCCTTGATGACGCGTTTGATGGGCTGATGCGAAAAAGGCCCGACCGGGCGGTCGGGCCTTCAGCTCGATTTGACGATCGCTTACCAGCGACGGTCGTAGCGATAGTCGCGGCGGTCGTCCCGACGATAATCGCGACGGTCGTAACGCGAGTCGTAGCGGCGGCCGTCGTAGCGGTAGTCATAGCCCGAGCGGTTGCGGTCGATGCCGTGTTCACGCTCCCAGTGACCCTGGTTCCGGTAGCACTGGCCGCCGCGATAGTATTCGCAGCTGGAGCCTCGGTTCGAGGCCACAGCCCCCACCGCCGCGCCAGCCAGTGCGCCGCCCGCGATATAGTTGCCGTCGCCGTTGCCGTAGATGGCGCCGGCCAGGCCGCCCACCGCCGCGCCGATCAGGGCGTTGCGGCCGGTGTTGTCGCGATCCCGCGACTGGGCCGAGGCGGGAGCCGCCATCAGGGTCATGGCCACGACCGGGGCGGCGACGACGGCGGTGATCTTCAGCAGCTTGGACATTTTGGTCTCCTTTCGCTTGCCGATCTGCGTTCCGGGGCGGGAAGGCATCCAGCGTTGGATGGTTTGTACCGCTCCCAAATTGAACGACCCTGTAGGTCGGCATTCATTTTCGGTTCATTTGTCACAGACAATTCGCGCGACGAACGGGCGGCACCGCTTGACGGTCGCACCACCTCTGCCTAACTCCCGCTCGCGTTAGCACTCTCGCTGGTCGGCTGCCAAAACGGCGATGGCGAGAGCGCCGCAAACCGTTTCAGAACGCCCCGATCCGGGGGTTTTAAGGGAGAAGTCCGATGGCGTTCCGTCCGCTCGGCGACCGCGTGCTGGTCAAGCGCGTTGAAGAAGAATCCAAGACCAAGGGTGGGATCATCATCCCCGACACCGCCAAGGAAAAGCCGCAGGAAGGCGAAGTCGTCTCCGTCGGCCCCGGCGCCCGCGACGACAAGGGCGTGGTCAATGCTCTTGAGCTGAAGGCCGGCGACCGCATCCTGTTCGGCAAGTGGTCGGGCACGGAAGTGAAGATCGACGGCGAAGACCTGATCATCATGAAGGAATCCGACGTTCTGGGCGTGCTGTCCTAAGCACCCGCGTCGACGACCTTCTTCAATAAAATCTAGATAGGAGCAGCCCGCATGGCCGCTAAAATCGTACAGTTCAACACCGACGCCCGCGACAAGATGCTCAAGGGCGTCAACGTCCTGGCTAACGCCGTCAAGGTGACCCTGGGTCCCAAGGGCCGCAACGTCGTGATCCAGAAGTCCTTCGGCGCCCCGCGCTCGACCAAGGACGGCGTGTCGGTCGCCAAAGAGATCGAGCTGGAAGACGCCTTCGAGAACATGGGCGCCCAGATGATCCGCGAAGTCGCCTCGAAGACGAACGACAAGGCGGGCGACGGCACCACCACCGCAACCGTTCTGGCTCAAGCCATCGTGCAAGAGGGCCTGAAGGCCGTCGCCGCCGGCATGAACCCGATGGACCTGAAGCGCGGCATCGACAAGGCTGTCGGCCTGGTCCTGCAAGAGATCAAGGACAAGTCCAAGCCGGTCTCGAACAACTCGGAAATCGCGCAAGTCGGCACCATCTCGGCCAACGGCGATAGCGAAATCGGCGAGCTGATCGCCCAGGCCATGGCCAAGGTCGGCAACGAAGGCGTCATCACCGTCGAAGAAGCCAAGACCGCCGACACCACCGTCGACGTCGTCGAAGGCATGCAGTTCGACCGCGGCTACCTGTCGCCCTACTTCATCACCAACGCCGACAAGATGGAGGTTCAACTCGAAGAGCCGCTCATCCTGCTGTTCGAGAAGAAGCTGACCTCGCTGCAGGCCATGCTGCCGATCCTTGAAGCCGTGGTGCAGTCGGGCCGTCCGCTGCTGATCATCGCCGAGGACATCGAAGGCGAAGCCCTGGCGACCCTGGTCGTCAACAAGCTGCGCGGCGGCCTGCGCGTCGCCGCCGTCAAGGCTCCGGGCTTCGGCGACCGCCGCAAGGCCATGCTGGAAGACATCGCCATCCTGACGGGCGGCCAGGTCATCTCGGAAGACCTGGGCATCAAGCTGGAGAGCGTCACGCTCGACATGCTCGGCAAGGCCAAGAAGGTCTCGATCACCAAGGAAGACACCACCATCGTCGAAGGCGTTGGCGGCAAGGAAGAGATCGAAGCCCGCGTGGCCCAGATCAAGCGCCAGATCGAAGACACCACGTCCGACTACGACAAGGAAAAGCTGCAGGAACGTCTGGCCAAGCTGGCCGGCGGCGTCGCGGTTCTGCGCGTCGGCGGTTCGACCGAAGTCGAAGTCAAGGAAAAGAAGGATCGCGTCGACGACGCCCTGAACGCCACGCGCGCCGCGGCTGACGAAGGCATCGTTCCCGGCGGCGGCATCGCGCTGCTGAAGGCGTCGAAGATCCTGGCCGAGGTCAAGGGCGACAACGCCGACCAGAACGCCGGCATCGCCATCATCCGTCGCGCCCTGCAGGCTCCGATCCGTCAGATCTCGGAAAACGCGGGCGTCGAAGGTTCGATCGTCGTCGGCAAGGTGCTGGAGAACGATCAGGCGTCGTTCGGCTTCAACGCCCAGACCGAAGAATACGGCGACCTGGTGCAGATGGGCGTCATCGACCCGGCCAAGGTTGTCCGCACGGCTCTGCAAGACGCCGCTTCGGTCGCCGGCATTCTGATCACGACGGAAGCCGCTGTCGCCGACGCCCCCAAGAAGTCGGGCGGCGCTGCGGCTCCCGACATGGGCGGCATGGGCGGCATGGGCGGCATGGACTTCTAAGTCCGAGCTGACCACTGCTGAACTGCAGAAGGGCGGGGCCGCAAGGCTCCGCCCTTTTCTGTTTGCGCCCCTCTCTGTGAATGGGAGGGACACAACCATTGGATACATATTGTCACCCAGTGTGTCCCGGCCGCGCTTGCGGATTGGGGCGGCAATCGGGCAAGGCGTCTGGATATGGATCCGTCCCTGTCGAACGTCCTGTCTAGCGCCGAGGTGCAGGCCTTCGCCTCGGGCTTTCCGGTCATGGTGGTGCACCTGATCGTGACCCTGCTGCTGCTGGCGGCGGGGGCGTCGGTCTATGCGATGCTGACGCCGTGGAAGGAGGTGGCGCTGATCCGTCAGGGCAATACGGCGGCGGCCATCGCCTTTGCGGGCATATTGGTGGGCCTGGCCGTGCCGCTGGCGGTGTCGCTGGCGGTGTCGACCTCGGTGCGCGACATCGCCATCTGGGGCGTGGCGACGGTGGTGCTGCAGCTTCTGGCTTTCCGGGTCGTGGACCTGTTGCTGACCGGCCTGCCCGAACGGATCCGGCACGGAGAGATTTCGGCGGCGGTGGTGCTGCTGGGCGCCAAGCTGGCGACGGCGGTGATCCTGTCCGCCGCCCTGACCGGCTGATCGGCCGGCCGACGATCATGCAGTTTCCGCGCCTGCCGGACTGGGCCATCTACGGGGCGGTGGCGGCCGTCTTCCTGGCCGTGTCGCTGGGCCGGCGCGAGAACGCCGATGCCCCGCCCGCGCCCGCGGCGACGGACGTCGAGGAGGGACCGCTTCTGGGGCCGATCACGCCGTTCGACACGGCCGTGACCATCGAGGCGGGCGAGACGCCGTTCCAGCCGTCGTCCGGCACCGCCTTCTCCATCGCCGGGCGCGGACGCTGGATAACCGCGCGCCATGTGGTCGAGGGCTGTCGCAAGCCGGCGCTGGTGGTCGGGCCGGGGCGGGCGGTGGCGGCGGATGTGCGCCTGGCGCCGCGCGCGGACGTGGCGTTGCTGATCACCGACGGGGGACCGGCGGCCCTGCCCGTGGCGGTGCGCGATCCGCTGAGAAAGGGTCAGAGGGCCTTCCACCCCGGCTTTCCTCAGGGGCGGCCGGGCGAGGTGACGTCGCGCCTGCTGGGCCGCGAGACGCTGAAGGTGTTCGGGCGCGGCGCGCGCGAGGAGCCGGTGCTGGCCTGGGCCGAGGTGGGGCGCACCGATGGACTGGAGGGGACGCTGTCGGGCCTGTCGGGGGCGCCGGCGCTGGATTCCCAAGGGCGCGTCGTGGGGGTGACCATCGCCGAGGCGCCGCGTCGGGGCCGGATCTATACGACCGCGCCCGAAACCTTCGGTCGCGCCATCCGGGGCGAACAGACCCTGGCGGAGGCGGCGCGCGGACCGGCGGTGACGACCGAGGACTATGGTCAGGTGTCGAACGCCCTGCGGCGCGACCTGCGCGTGGCCCAGGTGGTTTGCCTGGCGGTATAGATGGTGAAATTGCACTCGGCGAAAACAGTGCAACGCCGTGCAATTCGGCCTTAGTCGTTGAGACTAAAGCTTAAAATGCCGGGTCGAAATTGCACCGTGCAATTCGGTCGCGTTTGAAAGGGAAAGTCGGTCTCGGAAAAAAACAGTCCAACGAGTCCAAGTCGGCGCATCGCGATGTCAAAGACCACGGGCCATCATAACCCCGTTTCGGACGGGGTATGGTCGAATGACGCTGCTGGCGGGCAAGCCTTTGAAAAGGCGAGGCGGCGGGGGGCGGATTGCGATGGTTGGCGAATAGACGGCGCCTCGCCCTCCCCGACAGGGGTAGGGGGCGAGTGAAGCGCGGTCGGGTGGGGAGGGCAGGTGGACGCCTCGCCGTCCTGTATTGCAACCGGGAAGGTGCGGCCTTGCCGGGCCGCCCCCGCCCGTTCGTTTTACGATCACCCTCCCCAAAGGGGGAGGGAGATCTGTTTGCTTCTGGCGCCCCTTACTTCAACGCGCCGGTGTTCAGGTTCAGGGCGCCGGCCTCGATGACTTCCAGGTTCGGGTGTTTGGCCCGCAGGGCGTCCAGGAATTTGGAGCCGTCGCCGACGATGACCAGGCTGGCGCGATTGGCCGGCAGGTGTTCGGCGAAGGCGGCCTGGACCTGATCCGGGGTGACGGCGCGAACCCGGCCGGCGTAGTCGGCCAGATCGCTCATCGGCAGGTCGTAGAGGGCCAGGTTGGCGACCAGGGTCCCCAGGCCGTCCACCGTCTCCAGCGAGCGGCCGAAGCCGCCGATCAGGGTGGCGCGGCGCGGGGCCAGGTCGGCCGGGGTCGGGGTCTCGGTTCCCAGCTTGGCGATTTCGGCCAGGATCAGGTCGGCGACCTCGTCGGCGGTCTCGTTCTTGGTCTGGGTCGAGGCGGTGAAGACGCCCGCATCGGCCCGCGCGCCCAGCGACGAGGAGGCGCCGTAGGACAGGCCGCGCTTGATGCGGATTTCCTGGTTCAGCCGCGACGAGAAGCCGCCGCCCAGCAGGCTGTTGCCCAGGGTCAGGGGGAAGAAGTCCGCATCGGTGCGGGCGACGCCGCGAACGGCGGCGACCACGGCGGCCTGGCCGGCGCCGGGCTGATCCACCACGACGATGCGCGGCGCAAGCGGCTGGCCGGCCGGATCGGCGGCGGCGGCCGGGGCGGCCCCGCTGGGGCGCCAGTCGCCGAACGCCTGCTGGGCCAGGGCGCGGGCGGCGTCAGGCGTGATGTCGCCCGAGAAGACCAGGGTCGCGTCCGACGGGCGATAGCGAGCCGCGTGGAAGGCGGCGACGTCGGCGGGCGTGATGGTCGGCACCGTCTGGGGCGTGCCCGATCCCGGCGCCCCATAGGGGGCGTCGCCATAGATGACGCGGCCCACGGTCATGCCGGCGATGGCGGCCGGCTGGCTGAGGGCGACGCGCAGGCCGTCCAGCGTCTGGGCCTGCTGGCGCTCCAGCTCTTCGCCGGCGAAGGCGGGGTTCTTCACCAGGTCGGCCATAAGGGCGACGGTCGCGGGGAAGGCGTTCGACGGCGCATTGGCGTAGACGTTCGAGAAGTCCACGCCGGCCGAGGCGCCGACAGCCGCGCCCAGCTGTTCGATCTGGGTGGCGATCTGGGGCGCCGTCTTGGTCTTGGTGCCCTGGGTCAGCAGGGAGGCGGTCAGGGCGGCGACCCCGGCCTTGCCCGCCGGGTCGTCGGACGACCCGGCCTTGAAGCCGAGGCGGGCCGAGACCAGCGGCAGGCCGTCGGTCGGGGCGACCAGGACGCGCAGGCCGTTGGACAGGCGGAAGTCGGCCACGGCCGGGGTGGTGGGCGCAACCTCGGGTCCCGGCTGGGGCAGGCGGGCGCGCTCGGCCTCGGGCAGCAGGACGGCGGGCTCGCCGGCGGGGGCCAGGTCGGCGACCTTGACCGGCGCATCCACGTTCATCTTCTGGACCGAGGCCGGGTTCTTGTCGTCGGCGGCCAGGAAGGTGATCGTCGACTGGCGTTGCGGCGTCAGATATTTGCGGGCGACGCGCTGGATGTCGGCGGCGGTGACGGCCTGGATCTGGGCCACCTCCTGGTCGGCGGCCTCGGCCGATCCGGTGTTGATCAGCGAGAAGCCCAGCGCTGTGGCGCGGTCGTCCACCGTTTCGCGGCTGCGCAGGGTGTTGGCGACGATCTCGTTCTTGGCCTCGGCCAGCTCCTCGGCGGTGACGGGGGCGTCCCGCAGCTTGGCGATTTCTTCGTTCAGGGCGGCGACGCCTTCCTCGGCCGTGTGGCCCTGGGCCATGATCGCCAGGGCCGACAGATTGCCGGCTTGCTGGGCGAAGTCGGGGGTGGAGCCGATCTGGGCCGCGATCTGCTTGTCATAGACCAGCGAGCGATAAAGACGGCTGGATTCGCCGGTCGAGAGCACGCCGTCCAGAACGGTCAGGGCCGCGCGGTCGGCGTCGGCGTATTTGACGGTCGGCCAGGCGATGACGGCGGCCGGCAGCGGCACGTTCGGCGCATAATAGGTCACGTTGCGCGGCGCGGTTGGCTCGGGCTCGACCACATGGTTGGCCGGGATCGGCGTGGTCGGGTTCTTCAGCGGGGTGAAATACTGGTCGACCCAGCGGTCCAGCTGGGCCTGGTCGAAGTTGCCCGCCACGATCAGATAGGCGTTGTCCGGCCGATAATAGGTGGCGTGGAAGCGGCGAACGTCGTCCAGCGACGAGGCCTCCAGCTCCTCGATCGAGCCTATGCCGGGACGGCGATAGGGGCTGTCCTGATAGATGGTCTCCGGCACGAACAGGCCGAACAGCCGGCCATAGGGATTGGCCAGGATGCGCTGGCGATATTCCTCCTTCACCACGTCGCGCTCGGCGACGAAGGTTGGTTCGTCCACGACCAGCGAGCCCATGCGCTCGGCCTCGGCGAATAGCATCCGCTCCAGATGGTTGGCGGGCACGGTCTCGAAATAGGCGGTGGTGTCGTCGGCGGTGAAGGCGTTGTTGGAGCCGCCCACGTCCTCGGTCAGCCGGTCGAAGGTCTCGGGCGGCAGGTTCTTGGTGGACTTGAACATCAGGTGTTCGAACAGGTGAGCGAAGCCCGAACGGCCAGCCGGATCGTCCTTGGAGCCGACCTTGTACCAGACCTGGACCGTCACGTTGGAGGTGTCGGCGTCGCGCGCCGTATAGACCTCTAGCCCATTGGGCAGCACGCGCTTGGTGAAGCCCAGCGGGGGCACGGTCACGCCCTGCGGCGCCTGCATCGTCGCTGGGGCGAGGGCGGGGGCGGTCTCGGCCAAGGCGGGGGCTGCGAGGCCGAGAAGGAGGGCCGAGGCGGCGGCCCCGGCTTTGAGCGTGGCGGTCAGGCGGAATTTCATGGGGGGCTCCGAAGCCCGGAACGCCGGGCGCGCCGACCCTACCAGCGATTGGCCGTCTTGCACCTTACTGAGATGTAATGAAGCAGCCTGCCCGATCAGTCGGGGAAGACCCGCACGCCGATCTCGCCGGCGGGGGTCAGCCAGGCGTGCTTCATGCCCTGGCTGTTGAAGGGGGCGGCGATGTTTCCAGCGGCGTCCAGGGCGATCATGCCGCCGTCGCCGCCCATGCCGCCGATCTGGTCGATCACGGCCTGGGTCGCGTCGGCCAGGGTCTGGCCGGCGGCGACGCGCCAGGCCGCCTGGGCGGCGGCGGCGACGCGGATGAAATACTCGCCCTGGCCCGTGCAGGAGGCGGCGGCCCGGTCGTCAGCCCAGGTTCCGGCGGCGGGGATCGGCGTGTCGCCCACGCGGCCCGGCATCTTCCCGAAGACGCCAGCGGTGGAGGTGGCGGCGGCGAGACGGCCCTGGCTGTCCAGCACGCAGGCGCCGACCGTGCCGTGGCTGAGGGTTCCGGGCGGATGATTGTCCTCGCCCTTGCCGGCGCCGGTGAACCAGCCGGCCTCGTCGGCGATCATCTCCAGCCCCTGCTCGTGGGCGAACAGGGCCGCCCCTTCGCCCGCCAGCATGACGTGAGGGGTCTTGTCCATCACCGCGCGGGCGGCGACGACCGGGTTGCGGAAGCCCTGAAGCGCGGCGACCGATCCGGCGCGGCGCGTCGATCCGTCCATGATGCTGGCGTCCAGCTCATAGGCCCCGGCCAGGTTGGGCGAGGCGCCCTTGCCGGCGACATAGAGGCCCGAATCCTCCAGCATGACCACGGCGGCCGTGGCGACGTCCAGGGCGCTGTCGCCCGCGTCCAGCCGGACCTTCATGGCCTCGACCACTTCGCGCATATGCACGACCTCGGCGTCGTAGTTGCGTTCGCGCCGGGCGCCGGCGCCGCCGTGGAGGATGAGGGCGGTCATGGGGGCTTTCTGATCCTGCTTTCGTCGCCTCTTTCAATCGGGCGTGGCGCTGTTTAGCGTCGCGATGAAGGCCGCGCCATGTCGGCCAAGGAGGAAAGATGCGCGCTGTTCTGTCCAAGACGCCTGGCGGTCCCGAAACCCTGGTCGTGGAGGAGGTGCTGGATCCCACGCCCAAGCCCGGCGAGGTCGTCATCGAGGTCAAGGCGGTGGGGATCAACTTCCCGGACACCCTGATCATCGCGGACAAATACCAGTTCCGGCCCGAACGCCCCTTCTCGCCGGGCGGCGAGGTGGCGGGCGTGATCGAGGCGGTGGGCGAGGGCGTCAAGGGCGTGCGCAAGGGCGACCGCGTCATCGCCGTGCCGGGCTGGGGCGGCCTGGTCGAACGGCTGGCGGTGCGGGCCGGGACGGTCGTCCCCATCCCCGAGGCCATGAGCTTCGAAGAGGCGGCGGCCCTGATCATGACCTATGGCACCAGCTATTACGCGCTGAAGGACCGGGCGCAGCTGAAGGCCGGCGAGACGCTTCTGGTGCTGGGCGCGGCCGGGGGCGTGGGCGCCGCCGCCGTGGAACTGGGCAAGGCGATGGGCGCGCGGGTTGTCGCGGCGGCCTCGACCAACGACAAGGTGCAGTTCGCCCTGGACCTGGGGGCCGACAACGGCCTGATCTATCCGTCGGGACCGATGGACAAGGCGGCGCAGAAGGAGTTGTCGGGCGAGTTCAAGCTGGCCGCCGGCCGCGACGGGGCCGACGTGGTCTATGACGCGGTGGGGGGCGACTACGCCGATCCGGCGCTCAGGGCCATGGACTGGAACGGGCGCTATCTGGTGGTCGGCTTCCCGGCGGGCATTCCGTCCCTGCCGCTGAACCTGACGCTGCTGAAGTCAGTGTCGGTGATCGGGGTCTTCTGGGGCGCGGCCGTCGCGCGCGATCCCAAGGGCCACGCCGCCAACATGGCCGAACTGATGCAGATGTACGCCGATGGCAAGATCAAGCCGCACGTGTCCAAGACCTATCCGCTGGAAAAGGCCGGCGAGGCGATCCAGGCGCTCGGCGACCGCAAGGCCATGGGCAAGATCGTGGTGACGGTGGAGAGCTGACAGGCGACTTCCACCCGTTGTCGCCATCCCGGTATGGATGCTGGCCACAAGGGCGAGGATGACCGCCGGCGTTTCAGACCGCCTATTTCGCCTTCAACCGCTGCAGGGCGTCTTCGGCCTGGTCGCGGTGGCGGCGTTTGATGTTGGCGCCCAGGGTGGCGATGATGGCGGCGATCACCGCAGCGTCGTCCGTATAGCCGATGCCGGCGAAGACATCGGGAATGGCGTCGATGGGCATGACGAAATAGGCCAGGCCGGCGAAGATCATGCCCTTGGCGGGCAGGGGGGTCTCGGGATCGCGCGCCGCATACCAGGCGGCCAGGGCCTGGTCCGCGAAGGGGATGCGGGCGGCCGTGCGCCGGATCTTGGGCCAGAAGCCGCGCGTCACACGCATTTCGTTGACCTTCACGACGGACGGGACCAGCGCCTTGTTCGGGTCGATGGCGTCGGCGGGATCGGCGGGTTTGGCTTTGGCGGTCATGGCCGCTAAATCCTCAAACGAAACTCAGGTTCAACCTAATATAGGAACGATCAGGATGAAACTCGACAGCAGCATCGCCGCGGTGGTCACGGGCGGGGCCTCTGGACTTGGCGAGGGCACGGCCCGCGCCATCGCCGCCACCGGCGCCAAGGTCGCCCTGTTCGACCTGAACGAAGAGCGTGGCGAGGAGGTCGCCAAGGAAATCGGCGGCGTCTTCTGCAAGGTGGACGTGACCGACGACGCCTCGGTCGCGGCCGCCTTCGAAAAGGCGCGCGCCGCCCACGGCCAGGAGCGTCTGACCGTCAACTGCGCCGGCATCGCCACCGGCCAGAAGACCGTGTCGCGCAAGAAGGACACCGGCGAGATCCGCGCTCACGACATGGCGGCGTTCGAGCGCACGGTTCGCGTCAATCTGTTCGGCACCTTCCGCGTCCTGTCGCAGTCGGCGGCGGGCATGGTCACGCTGGAGCCGATGACGGACGGGGAGCGCGGCCTGATCGTCAACACCGCCTCGGTGGCGGCTCAGGACGGCCAGATCGGCCAGGCGGCCTATTCGGCGTCCAAGGGCGGGGTGTACGCCATGACCCTGCCGGTCGCGCGCGACCTGGCCCAGGAAGGGGTGCGCTGCAACACCATCCTGCCCGGCATCATGTGGACGCCGATGATGGCTGGCATGGACCAGAAGGTTCAGGACAGCCTGGCCGCCGCCATCCCCTTCCCCAGCCGCCTGGGCACGCCGGCCGACTATGCGTCTCTGGTGCTGGAGCTGGCCCGCAACGTCTATATCAACGGCGAATGCATCCGCCTGGACGGGGCCATCCGACTGGCGCCGCGCTGAGGCGCAGGGGGCGAGCGCAGGGGCTGGTCGTTTTTTGCAAATTCACTCTTGCAGGACCGATCAACCCTCCGCTATACGCCCCCTCCTCGACGGGGCGCACACGTAGCGCCTTACGGATTGCGGGCGTAGCTCAGGGGTAGAGCACAACCTTGCCAAGGTTGGGGTCGAGAGTTCGAATCTCTTCGCCCGCTCCAGTCGAGATAGCTAAGGCTATCAAGAGGTTAGGCAGAGGCGGTCCTTCGGGATCGCCTCCCTCCTTTTTCCCTGCCGCTACCACACCGCTACCAAATGCCCCTTGGTTTCCCGTGTCTGCCTGCTTGGGCCGGAGTGGATTGCAGTGAAATCGGGTGAAGCGCCCTGAAAAAGCATGCCGTCTCGTTTGTCGAACTCGAGCCTCGCCTCGCGTGAAGGCGCGGCACTGTTGCCTCCCTGGTGGGGCTGCTGCGTTCCTGCCTAGACCGTCGCGGGGTGCGATCAGATCCGATGGCCGTCACCAACTTCGCCTTGCGCTCGGGTTGAAATGGCTGCTCTCGGCACCCTGCCCTGAGCTCTGACGCTCGCGCTACTTTGGGCCAGCGCGAGATTCGATGACTGAAGTACCCTGATCCCGAAGAGCTTGGGCCTAAACGACGAAGAGCGGAGCAAAGCCGCCGCCCGGGGTTCTGAAATTTGTGGTCTGGCCCTGATAGAGACGCGCCGCGTTCGCCAAGGCTGCGCCCTCGTAGGTATAGAGCCGGACGTCCAGCTTCAGGGATTGAATTTCGCCGTCGACCTTGACCAGACGTTCACTGGGCTTGGCGAGTTCCTGGGCGATGTAGCCGCCGAGCTGGATGTCCGCCCATACCCGCCTTGTGATCTTGTCGCCCCGATAAACGGCTTTCCCGCCATGACCTCCGGCCGGCTTAAAGAAATGCCGGTTGCGTTCCGCCCAGAGTTCCTCCGCGTTTTCGGCTGTCACCAGGCGTGTCCGCGGGATCGCCGAAAGGCTGCGCTGGTGGTGGGTCGCGAGCCCCCAACCGGCGACCATGACCGCGTCCGACAACAGGCTGAGATTCCGCTTGTCGGCGAACAGAGCGTGATTGCGGGGGTTAGGGGTCAGCACGACGGCGTCGTCGAGATAGGCCTGGCGCAAGGCTTCGTGCCCGGCGGCGTCGAGGGCGAAATCCACCAGGCGGTTGTAGACAAGATCCACAACTTGGCCGTCATGCTCCAAGCGACCCTCGCGCATGCGGAGTTCGGAGGGATCAACGATCCAGGCCTTCACACCGTGCCGCTCTAGGACACCCTGCGCCAGCAGAAACTCCGGGAACAGAAACTGATCCTTGGGGGCGTCATCAACGATAGCGACCGTGCGCGGCTGTCCGGACCGTCCCTGCAGAGACCATTCGTGCAGGAACATTCGCCAGGCAGCGGTTTCAAACGCGACGGACGGGCTGGAGCCCGTGGCTTCACGGGCCTCCCGGCAGCATGCGCCCTGGGCGCGAGCGAACAAGGCGTTCAGGAATGCGCCCCCGGCGTTCGTATTCACCTCGATAAGTTTGGGGCCGTCCCCGCCCAAGTGAAAATCATAGCCCATGAAAACTCCGCGCGGGCCGAAGTCCGGGCGAGCGATCGCCGGCGCCCAGCGCAGAACCCCGTCTTGATACGCCGGGATCGTCGCTGCGGCTTCGATGGCGGCGACGACGTCGAGCATTGCCCTGAGGTCGACCGCCGATATGAAGACGGGTCCGCCCGAGAACAGGTTGGGCGTCGAAGCGAGAAGCGCACCGACGAGCTCCGCATTGTCGGCTTCCGCGCTGACGGCCGCCATCAAGCTGGTCTGGTCCAGGGTGACGCAGAAACAATCCCTGTTGAGCCTAGCGACACGGTCGCCTTCGTCCAGGTCTCCGATTTCACTCATCAGGGTGCTGTGGCCCTCTGACGTGAGAAAGCAAGGCTTAGCCCGAGACGGTGGCCTCAAGATAGGCGTTCTGCGAATTTGAACCGCCCTTCCGTGAGAGTGATCCGGAACCTCGCCGGTGCGCTAAAATTGCCCTTGATAAAAATGATCGCGACAGCCGACTTTTTTGGAGGGGCCGGGCGTCGCCCTGCGTAAAGCTATGTTCAACGCCAACGTCTTGAGCTCTGTGGCTTTTGCGCTGCACCATCGCTTTTGCGAACAAGTTTGGCCACGCCTTGAAAAAGCCACGTCCAACCCTTGGTTCCGATAAGGCGGGAGTTTTATTGCGCATTATCGTCTTTCCGAGCAATTATTTTATCGTATTTGCTTCCTTTTAGCAAGGCGAAGAGAACTTCTGACCTCTTAATATGTCTATACATGTCTTGACTCGACGTAGTGAGGGTCGGAGCTTTGTCCGCACAGGGACGGCTATCGGGAGCTGAACCGGCAAGGGGAACCACGATGAACCGTATGAGAAAGAGGCTTTTGTTCGCAGGTGCGGTCATCACCTCGACCCTGGGTGCTGCGGCCGCCTCGGCCCAGGATGCGACCACCAATATCGATGAAGTCGTCGTGACAGGGACCCGCATTAAACGGGCGGACATCAGCGGCGTCGGCCCCGCCACGGTGATCACCGAAGAGCAGATCGCCAACACCGGGATCACGAATCTCGAGAACCTACTGCAGCGCTTGCCGGCCTCTGCAGGCAACGCCGGGGGGCAGACCAACGCCTATTGGACCGGCAACGGCTACGGCACCGCACAGGTTAATCTCCGCGGCCTCGGCATCAACCGAACTCTGACGCTCATCAACGGCCGTCGCGTGGTCAATGGGGGTACCGGCGCCAACAGCGCACCCGACCTGAATATGATCCCCACCGCGATCATTCAGCGTATCGACGTCCTAAAGGACGGTGCCTCGGCGATCTACGGCGCCGACGCGGTCGCAGGCGTGGTCAACATTATCACAGCCAACGACTTCGAAGGCCTCAAGCTCTCCGGCAAGTACGGCATCACAGACGAGGGCGATGGCCAAGACTACACTCTAGACCTGCTCTGGGGAATCCACAGCGACCGGGGTCGGGTCGTCGCCGGCCTGTCTTATCAGCAAACCGAAGCGGTCAATCTGGCTGATCGCGCCGCTTGCGGACTCGGCGAAGTTGGCGGTCAGCTGGTCTGCGTATCGAGCGCCTCGACGATCGGCGGGCGGGCCGTATTGCCAAACGGTCAGCAGATCAACTTCAACCAGACGCCGGGCGGAAACGGGAATTTCTACGAGCCGTATGACGCCGCCAAGCACAACTTCAACTCCAACTCTTATCTGAACGCGGTCTCCCCGATCGAACGGTTCAGCACGGCCTTCCTTGCCGACTACCGGTTGACCGACAACGTCACCCTGTTCGGAGAAGCCTTCTTCACCCATCGCAAGAGTAATCAGGTGGCCTCGCCCGGAACGCTGCGAAACCTGGCCATCCCCGCCACGAACCCGACGAATCCGACGGGTCAGAACATCACGCTCATCCAGCGCCGACTTCTGGAACCCGGCCCGCGCCAGTTCTTCCAGGAGACGGACACCTATCGTTTCGTAGGAGGCGCGCGGGGCGACTTCATGGGCGACTGGAGCTGGGAAGTCGCCGCCAACTGGGGACGTAGCACCGGTGTCGACGGCAGCACCAACGTCGCCAACCTGGAGAGGGTTCGCAACACGCTCAACACGGCGGTTTGCAGTTCCGCCGCCGGCGCGGCCATTCCCTGCGGCGACTACCTCGGCTTCGGAGACATCAGTCCCCAGGTCCTCAACTATATCCTGTTCACCTCTCGCGACACCGGCGGCAACGAGCAGCGCAGCGTCACCGCCGACGTGACCGGCACGGTGCTGCAGCTTCCCGCCGGCCCTCTCGCCATGGCCGCAGGCCTCGTCTACCGTGAGGAGGAAGGCTACCGGAATCCGGATGCGCTGACGGTGCTCGGCATCGCCAACACCAACCAGCAGTCGCCCATTGCGGGCAGCGTCACCGCCAAGGAAGCCTATCTGGAGCTGTCCGCACCTCTGCTAGCGGACTTGCCCTTCATCCAAGCGCTCGATCTGGACGCCGCCGTTCGCTATTCGGACTACAACCTGTTCGGCGACAACACGACCTACAAGCTGGGTCTCAACTGGACGGTCATCAACGACCTTCGGTTGCGGGCGACCTTCGGCACGGGCTTCCGTATCCCGAGCGTTCCGGAACTGTTCGGCGGTGTCGCCGAGGGCAATCTGACGACGACCGATCCGTGCAGCCGCTATTCCACCAGCGCCAACGCCACCCTGGTCGCCAACTGTCGAGCTTCCGGCGTGCCGGCGAACTATGTGCAACTGGGCAACTCTATTCTGACGACGGTGGGAGGCAACTCCGCTCTTCAACCGGAATCGACCGAAACCCTCACGCTCGGCCTGGTCTGGCAACCCTCGCAGCTGTCAGGCCTGTCGATGACCGTCGACTATTTCGACATAAAGATCACCGATGCGATCCGCTCCATCCCGGGGTCGACCCGCCTGGCGGTCTGCTACGCCTCGGTCGGACTGAGCCATCCATTCTGCGGCCCGACGAACTTCACTCGCAGCACCCTAACGGGCGAGGTCAACTATCTGTCGGCTCAACCCTCCAACGCGGGTGAGGAACAGATGACGGGCGTCGATATCGGGTTGCGCTACGCCTTTGACCTCTGGGACCGTCAGGTCAGCCTCGACTGGAACACAACCTATCTCGACGAGTACACGATCACGCCGTTCCAGGGCGGGGCCCCCATCGAATTCGCCGGCCATATCGGCGGTGGCAACGGCGGCTATCCGCACTGGCGTTCGCTGGCCAGCGTCTCGGTGACAGACGCGCGTTGGACGGGCGCCTATTCGGTGCAGATGATCGGGGAAGCGACCGACTTCAACGCCGCACCGACGGACATCGGCTACACCTCGCCGAATGTCTTCTATCACAATGCGCAGTTCGCCTATCGCCTGGGAGAAAGCGCCGATATCGCCTTCGGCGTCGATAACCTGTTCGACAAGAAGGCTCCGTTCATCAAGAGCTGGACAGACGGCAACACCGACACGATGACCTATGATCTCCTGGGTCGCCGCGGCTATGTCCGTCTGACCTACCGCTTCAACTAAGTCTTGTGCCCGCCGGGTGGCTTCCAGCCGCCCGGCGGGTGCGTTTTGCGACCTAGCTTATCGAGAGACCGCCCATGCGATTGCCGGCCCTTGCCAGAACATCCCACAAGTGGCTCGGCCTTTTGCTCGCCATCCAGGCCGTGTTCTGGACGGCGGGCGGCCTCTACATGACGGCCGTCCATATCGACATTATCCACGGCGACCGTCTCGTGCGGCCTATCCCGGCCACGCCGTTGAACCTCGCTTCGCTGGTCGAGCCAAGCGCGCTCGCGGCGGGCGCCGAAACCGTCAGGCTCGAAACCCAGTTGGGGCGCCCGGTCTATATCATTGGCGGGTCCGGCGGGTCTCGACTGGTCGATGCGCAGACCGGCACGCAGCTATCGCCGCTGGGCGAGGCCGCCGTTCGGGCGCGCGCCAACGCGCATTTCGCCGAGCAAGGCGAAATCGTAGACGCCGAGCTCCTCAGCGAAGCGCCCGGGGAGTTGCGCGGCCGGCCCGCGCCCTTGTGGCGCGTGCAGTACGAAGGAGCGTGGAAGCCGACCCTCTACATCTCGCCCCAGACCGGGGAACTGATGGCCAAGCGCCACGACCTCTGGCGGACGTTCGACTTCGTCTGGATGCTGCACATCATGGACTACGAGACCCGGGACAATGTGAACAACATCCTGTTGCGCATCGCGACCTGGATGGCCTTCATCACCTCTCTCACCGGGGCCTGGCTTCTCTTCTACAGTTTCCGTCGTCGGCGCCGCGCGCGTCCGGCCAAAGCGTGAGGCCGCACCGATGTTCCTGATCCGCACACTCCACAAATGGGTCGGCCTCATCCTGGGCCTCCAGTTCATCCTCTGGAGCTTCAGCGGGGCCATGATGGCGCTGCTTGACACCGACAAGGTCTCGGGCGCGACCTCGGTGCGTGAACCCGCCGCCGTCGTCATTCCTGGCGCCGTTCTGCCGCTGGGCCAGGTGGCCGAGAGGATCGGCCAGCCGATCACCAGTCTTCGCTTGAAACCGCTGGGCTCAGCCTATGTCTACCAGGCGGCGACGCCCACCGGCGTCCGGTTGATCGACGCCGTAACAGGCGCGCCCCTCGCCATCGACGCCGGCCGGGCGTCCGCGCTGGCGACAGCCGCCTTCAGCGGCGCCCAGGCTGTCGCCTCCGTGCGAAGGGTCACCGAAGGCGACGTCGAAACGCGCAAACTGCCGCTGCCCTTGTGGCGGGTGGAGTTCGCCGATCCTGAGAAGACAACCCTTCTGCTTTCCGAGGCGACCGGAGAGGTATTGGAGCGACGCACCGACACCTGGAGGCTCTGGGACGTGTTCTGGATGATCCACATCATGGATTACACCAAGCGCGAAAGCTTCAACCACCCTCTGATCATCACCGTCGCCACGGGAATCCTCTGGCTGGCGATCAGCGGGCTGATCCTGCTGTTCCGCGCCTTCCGTCCCTCCGATTTCAGCTATGTCACGGAGCCTGTCGCCCGGGCGCGCACCGCCATCGCCTCCCGTCGTCGGTAAGCGAGGATTCGCCAAGTATCACAGGGCCGATATCGACACGCCGAGAGCGCGGCCGCCGACCTGAAGCGTTGGAGCCGCAGGGGCGAAGCCGCAGATCAGTCCGTCGAGGGCCCCCAAGGTGGTCCTTTGGTCTGACCTGGTCTCCTCGATGACACTGAGGGGTTCGAGCGCAATCAGGAGTGCGACGTCACCAATGGGGCGCCATCGGGCGTTTGACAGCCGCTCGACCTGCGAGCGAAAACGGCCTCGACGAACCATCACATTGAGGTCCACCACCGGCCCCCCGACAGGCAGGCCGTGACAGGCCCGATCGCCCGGAAAGATTGACGGCTCGGAGCGTGCGTTTATCGACACGGCGTGCCCTCCGCCGAAGGTAAGGCGCAGTCCGCCCTCGATCACCGTCAGGCAGCGTTCGACGCCGGGGAAGAGGGAGAAGGCGCCCGGCTCCCTGACCTCCGCCATGCTGACGCGCCAGTCGAAATCGTCGAGGCCGGCGCCCGGGGGCCACACCGCGACCTCGCGGGTGACGCCGCCCCCGTTCTTCCAAGGTGTGGCGGTCCGTTCCGATGCGGGAAGGACCGTGGTGATCATCCGAGAACGCCGGGCAGGTCGAGCCCTTTCTCGCGGGCGGTGTTCAGGGCGATGTCGTAGCCGGCGTCGGCATGGCGCATGACTCCGGTCGCCGGGTCGTTCCACAGCACGCGCGCGATCCGCCTGGCCGCCGCCTCGGTCCCGTCGGCGACGATCACCATTCCGGCGTGCTGGGAAAAGCCCATCCCGACCCCGCCGCCATGGTGCAGCGACACCCAGGTCGCGCCTGATGCCGTGCTGAGCAAGGCGTTCAATAGCGGCCAGTCCGACACCGCGTCCGAGCCGTCGCGCATGGCCTCGGTCTCGCGGTTGGGCGAAGCGACTGAGCCGGAATCAAGATGGTCGCGACCGATGACGATCGGGCCCTTCAGCTCGCCCGAGGCCACCATTTCGTTGAAGGCGAGACCGAGCCGGTCACGGTCGCCCAGTCCGACCCAGCAGATGCGGGCGGGAAGTCCCTGGAACTTGATCTTCTCGGCCGCCATGTCGAGCCAGTTGTGCAGGTGAGGATTGTCGGGGATCAGTTCCTTCACCTTGGCGTCGGTCCTGGCGATGTCCTCGGGATCGCCGGACAGGGCCACCCAGCGAAACGGGCCGATGCCCCGGCAGAACAGCGGGCGGATATAAGCGGGGACGAAGCCGGGGAAGTCGAAGGCGTTCGCGACGCCGGCCTCCTTGGCCATCTGGCGGATGTTGTTGCCGTAGTCGACGGTGGGCACCCCAGCCGCCTGAAAATCGAGCATCGATTGGACGTGTTCAGCCATGGAGGCGCGCGCCGCCTGTTCGACCTGATCGGGCGCCTGGGCGCGCATGGCGTTCCAGCGATCCACGGTCCAGCCCTTGGGCAGATAGCCGTTGATCGGGTCATGCGCGGACGTCTGGTCGGTCAGCAGGTCAGGCCGGACGCCGCGCCGGAACAGTTCGGGCAGAAGCTCGGCCGCGTTGCCAAGCAATCCAACCGAGATCGGAGTCTTCGCTTCGCAGGCTGCCTTGATCAGCGCCAGCGCCTCGTCGAGGTCCTCGGTCGATTGATCGAGATAGCCGGTCCGCAGACGCATGGCGATCCGGCTCGGGTCACACTCGATGGCGAGGCACGACGCCCCCGCCATCACCGCCGCCAGGGGCTGGGCTCCGCCCATGCCGCCAAGACCCGCCGTCAGCAGCCAGCGGCCCGACAGGTCGCCGTCGTAGTGCTGGCGACCCATCTCGACGAAGGTCTCATAGGTGCCCTGAACGATGCCCTGCGCCCCGATGTAGATCCACGACCCGGCCGTCATCTGGCCGTACATGGCCAGGCCCTTGCGATCGAGTTCGTTGAAATGCTCCCAGGTCGCCCAGTGGGGCACGAGGTTGGAGTTGGCCAGCAGGACGCGCGGGGCGTCGGCGTGGGTGCGGAACACCCCGACCGGCTTGCCCGACTGGATCAGCAGGGTCTCGTCGTCCTCGAGCCTGCGCAGGGTCTCGACGATGGTGTCGAAACTCTTCCAGTCGCGGGCGGCGCGACCGATACCGCCATAGACGACCAGTTCCTCGGGCCGTTCGGCGACATCCGGATCGAGGTTGTTCATCAGCATCCGCAGCGCCGCCTCGGTCAGCCAGCTCTTGCAGGTGCGCTCGGGGCCGCGGGGGCTGCGGATGACGCGGGTGGGGTCGTTGCGGTTCATGACGGGCTCGGAGTTTCAGCAAAGGTCAGGCAGGCCGTCAGGACGGCCTGCAAGGTGGCGCGTAGGGGCTCAGCCTGTTGAGGGTCATAGGCTGAGGGCCATGTCGTGGGGTCCGGCGCTTTGGCCGGGTCGTCCATATAGCCGCGACAGGCCAGCTCCATCTGGACGGCGTGAATCCCGATCTCGGGCCTGCCATAGTGTCGCGTAATCCAGCCGCCCCGGAATCGGCCGTTGGTGACGCGGGTGAACGCCCCGGCGTCGCAGGCGGCTTCGACCGCGCGGGTCAGGGCCGGATCGCACGAGAGGTCATCGTTGGTGCCGATGTTTAGATTGGGCAGTTCGCCGTTGAACAGGTTGGGAACCATCGATCGGATAGCGTGGGCGTCGTAGACGACGATGCGATCATGCTGGCGGCAGATGCGGGCGATCTCATCGCGCAGAGCGACATGGTAGGGCTCGAAATAGGATTGGCGGCGCCGCTCGATCTCATGCGCATCCGGACCTGCGATCTTGTACAGCGGCTCCCCGTCGAATGTCTCCCGTGGGCACAGGCCCGTGGTAAACTGACCGGGATACAGAGAGGCGCCCGAAGGGTCGCGGTTCACGTCGATGACGCTCCGACTCAGCCGGGTTCGCACCGTGGTCGCGCCGAGATCGGTCGCGAAGGCGTAAAGCTTATCGACCCACCAGTCAGCGTCCTTCGTCGCCAGCCAGGGCGAGACAAATTCGCCCACGAGTTCGTCCGGAATATCCGAGCCGGTGTGCGGGAGGCTGATGATCAGGGGTGCGGTTCCACGATGGATTTCAAGCCAGTCCATCAGCAGATCCCGGGAAGCGCGACGCCGGCCGCCTCGACCGCCGCGCCGGACCGTACCAAGGAGAGGGCGGCCTCGATGTCGGGATGGAAATGGCGGTCTTCGTCGAGATGCGGGACGCCCTCGCGGATCAGGCTGCGGACAGCTTCCAACGCGGTGCTCGACCCCAGTGGGCGATGGAAGTCGCAGCCTTGGGCCGCAGCCAGAAGTTCAATGCCGACGACGGCGTTGGCCGATTCGACCATCGCCAGAAGCCGCCTCGCGCCGTGGGCGGCCATTGAGACATGGTCCTCCTGATTGGCGGAGGTCGGGATGGAATCGACGCTGGCCGGATAGGCCTTCTGCTTGTTCTCCGAGACGAGCGCAGCGGCGGTCACCTGGGGGATCATGAAACCCGAGTTCAGCCCCGGCCGCGCGGTCAGGAATGCGGGCAGGCCGGACAATGCCGGGTCCACCAGCATCGCGATCCGCCGCTCCGACAGGGAGCCGATCTCGCAGATGGTGAGCGCGATCATGTCGGCGGCGAACGCGACGGGTTCGGCGTGGAAATTGCCGCCGGACAGGGCTTCGTCCGTGTCCCAGAAGATCAGCGGATTGTCGCTGACGCAGTTGGCCTCGATCGACAGGGTGGTGGCGGCTTGTCGCAGCACGTCGAGCACCGCGCCCATCACCTGGGGCTGGCAACGCAGGCAATAGGGATCCTGGACTCGTTCGTCGTCGACGGCGTGGGACGCCCGGATGTCCGAGCCGCCCATGAGGGATCGCAGCGCCGCCGCCGTCTCGATCTGACCGGCGTGACGGCGCAGGACGTGGATGCGCGGATCGAACGGGGTGTCCGATCCCTTGGCCGCTTCCGTGGACAGGGCGCCGGAGACGAGCGCGCTCTGGAACAAGGTCTCGGCACCGAACACGGCGGCGAGCGCATTCGCGGTCGAGAACTGGGTGCCGTTAAGCAAGGCCAGGCCCTCTTTCGGCCCCAACGTCAGGGGCTCCAGCCCCGCCTCGGCGAGCGCCTCGGCGGCAGGACGACGGACGCCCCCAGCCTCGATCTGGCCCACCCCGATCATGGCGGCGGCCATATGGGCCAGAGGCGCCAGGTCGCCGGATGCGCCAACCGATCCCTGGCACGGAATGATCGGCGTCAGGTTGCGGACGATCAGCGCCTCCAGCAAAGCGACCGTCTCTGGCTGCACGCCGGACGCGCCTTGGGCGAGGCTGGCCAGTTTCAGGGCCATCATCAGGCGGATCACCGGCGTTGGCGACGGGTCTCCTATGCCGGCCGCATGGGACAGGACGATGTTGCGCTGAAGCGTGGCCAGGTCGCCCGCCTCGATGCGGACGCAGGCCAGTTTTCCGAAACCGGTGTTGATCCCGTAGACTGGCTCGCCGCGCGCCAGGATGCGCTCGACCGCTGCGGCGCTGGCCCGGATCGGCTCGGCGGCGCTCGCGTGCAGGACGGCCCCCGCGCCCAGATAGACAGCGCGCCACTCGGACAGGCTGACCTCGCCCGGCTTCAGAGTAATCGTTTCGGTCATTGACCTCTCCAGACACGGACATGGAGCGGATTGAACCCCATGCGGTAGACAAGGTCGGCGGGCCGCTCGATGTCCCAGACGGCGAGGTCGCAGCGTTTGCCGACCTCAAGCGTGCCGATCTCGTCGAGTTGGCCCAAGGCGCGGGCGGCCTCGCGGGTGACGCCGGCCAGACATTCGTCGACCGTCATCCGAAACAGGATCGCGGCCATGTTCATCGTCAGCAACAGGGAGGTCAGCGGCGAGGTGCCGGGATTACAATCGGTGGCCAGAGCCATCGGAACGCCTGCCGTCCTCAAGGCCTCGATCGGCGGCAGGCGGGTCTCGCGCATGAAATAATAGGCGCCGGGCAGCAGGGTGGCGACGACGGCCGCCTGGGCCATAGCGGCGATCCCGGCGTCATCCAGATATTCGAGATGGTCGGCCGACAGGGCGCCGAATTCGGCGGCGAGCGCCGCGCCGTGCTGGTTCGACAACTGCTCGGCATGGAGTTTGACGGGCAGGCCGTGCGCCTTGGCCGTTTCGAACACCCGGCGCGTCTGGGCGGGGGTGAAGCCGATACCTTCGCAGAACGCATCAACCGCATCGATCAGGCCTTCGGCGGCGAGCGCAGGGATCATCTCGCGGCAGATGAGGTCGATATAGGCGTCGGCCTGGCCCGCGAACTCGGGGGGCAGGGCGTGAGCGCCGAGGAAGGTCGTGCGGATCGACACGGGGCGAAGTTCGCCCAGCCGCCGCGCCGCTTGAAGCGACAGCCGCTCGTGTTGAAGCGACAGGCCATAGCCGGACTTGATCTCGACGGTGGTCGCGCCCTCGGCGATCAGGGCGTCGAGCCTGGGCAAGGCCGTGGCGATCAGACCGGCCTCGTCGAGCGCGCGTGTCGCCGCGACCGTCGAGGCGATGCCGCCGCCCGCGCGCGCGATCTCCTCATAGGTGGCGCCGGCCAGCCTGACTTCGAACTCGTGGGCGCGGTCGCCGCCGTAAACCAGATGGGTGTGCGGATCGATCAGGCCGGGGGTGATCCACCGGCCCCCGCAGTCGATGATCTCGGCGGGATCAAACGAAGGTGCTTCGGAGGCAGCGCCGACGTGGACGATGAACCCGTCACGGGCGGCGATGACCCCATTCTCGACGATCCCGAGACCAGAAGCGTCGGGCGCGACCGTCGCCAGCCGTGCATTGGTCCAGACGCGATCACATTCCATGGTCCGCCATCCAACATCTCACAGGAATCGCTAGCCGACCGCCCCGGTATTGTATAGACATATTGCAGACCGATGAGGATTGTCCAGTGACAGTCGACGCCCAGAACGCCGCATCGCCAGAGACCTGGCTTTGGTTCGAGCACGCCCTACTCGACACGGGATGGGCGCAGTCCGTCCGTATCGGACTTCGCAATGGCTTGATCGATGTGATTCTGACCGGGGTCGTGGCCGAACCCGGCGACCACATCCATGTGACCGGCGTTCCCGGACTGTCCAATCTACATAGCCATGCGTTCCAGCGCGGTATGGCGGGGCTGGCCGAAGCGCGGGGACCATCGCGCGACAGCTTCTGGACCTGGCGTGAGACCATGTACCGCTTCGTCGATCGGCTGCGTCCCGACGAGCTGGCCGCTATCGCCGCCATGGCCTTCGCCGAAATGCTTGAAGGGGGCTTCACGCGCGTCGCCGAGTTCCACTATCTGCATCACGACCTCGACGGTCGGCCGTATGACAATGTCGGGGAGATGGCTGAGGCGATCGCGGCGGCGGCGGCGGAGACCGGCATCGCCCTGACGTTGCTGCCGGTCTTCTACGCCCATTCGGGGTTCGGTGGCGCGGCGCCTGCAGAGCCGCAGCGGCGGTTCGTCAATGATCTGAATGGCTTCCACCGTCTGATGCAAGCCAGTGAAAGGGCGATCTCGATCCTGCCTGACAGTGTCATCGGCGTCGCGCCCCACAGTCTAAGGGCGGTGACCCGCGAGGAACTCGGCGTTGTCTGCGGCATGACGCGCGGCCCCGTGCATATCCACATCGCCGAACAGGTCCGCGAGGTGGACGACTGCCTGGTCTGGTCGGGCGCCCGGCCGGTCGATCTGTTGTTCGACACGGTCGAGGTCGATCGCCGGTGGTGTCTGGTTCACGCCACCCACATGTCCGCCTCGGAGACCCGGCGACTGGCCAACAGCGGCGCGGTCGCCGGTCTTTGCCCGATCACGGAGGCCAATCTGGGCGATGGAATATTCCCGGCTGCGGCTTATTTGGCGGCGGGGGGCCTCTGGGGCGTAGGGTCGGATTCCAACGTCCTGATCGACGCGGCGCAGGAACTGCGGATGCTCGAATATTCCCAAAGATTGGGCGAACGATCGCGCAACGTAATGGCTGATGAAGCGGGCGGTTCGACGGGCGGCGCGATGTTCCGTGCGGCGCTCGCCGGCGGCGCGCAGGCGGCCGGGGATTCGATCAGTCACGGGCTGGCGGTCGACCAGGTCGCCGATCTCGTCGCCTTGGCCAACGAGTCAGGCGCGGACGAAAGGGTGTTCGGAGACGTCCGCCTCGATCAATGGATCTTCGCCTCGCGTGACCGCCGGGTGGACGCCGTCTGGCGGCGGGGTGGACAAGTCGTGAGGAATGGCCGTCATGTGGCGCAAGCCGAAACAACCCGGCGGTATGCTCGCGTGCTGTCGAGGATTCTGGACCTTGGGAACGCATGACCGGCGGCGCTGACACCACCCTGCACAAACGCATCCGCTCCGAGATCGCGGAACGGATTCTGTCAGGGGATTGGGCGCCGGGTCACCGCATTCCATTCGAACACGAACTGATGGCCCAATATGGCTGTTCCAGGATGACGGTGAACAAGGCGCTGACGCCTCTGGCCGACAACGGCCTGATCGTTCGTCGACGACGGGCGGGGTCGTTCGTCGCCCGTCCGCGCATCCATTCGGCGGTGCTGGATATCCCCGACATCCAGGCGGAGATCACGGGGCGAGGCGAGCCCTACGGATACGAACTTCTGTCTCGCAAGATCCGCACGGCGAGCCGGCGAGACAACAAGAGCCTGGAGCTTGCCGTCTCAGGCCGAATCCTCACCTTGCAGTGTCTTCACCGGGCGAGCGGGCGTCCCTTCGCGATCGAGGAACGGTTGATCAGTCTGAGCGCCGTACCGGCCGCAGAAGCGGTCGATTTCACCCGGACCCCGCCGGGAACGTGGCTTCTGGGGTTCGTTCCCTGGACCGAAGCCGAGCACAAGATCAGCGCGATCAATACGTCCAAGGCATCGGCCAAACTGCTCCTGATCGAACCTTCGGTCGCCTGCCTGTCGCTCGAAAGGCGGACATGGCGGGGAGACGACCCCATTACCCACGTTCGACTGACCTTCCCCGGGGAAGCCTACGATCTCGTCGCCCGTTTCGCCCCGAGAGGGGAAAAGGCGTAAGGGCCGGAGCCCGCGATCTATAAGCCGCTTCGCCTCAGGCGCCGTTGTGACGGCCGAAGGGGCGCGTCGAACCGTCGTGCAGGACGAGCAGGGTCGTATAGGGCTCGCGCCCGGCGGCTTCCATGCCCGGCGAACCGGCCGGCATCCCGGGTGCGCTGAGCGCGCGGGCGGCCGGGCGTTCGCGCAGCAGACGATCGACATCGCCGACGGGACGTGACCTTCGATCGCGTATGAGCCCACCACGGCGGTATGGCAGGACGCCATGGTGTCCGGGATACCGTGACGACGTCTGATGGGCGCCAGATCTTCAAGCTCGACGACCTCGACCGTCCACCCCGCCTGCCGCATGTGAGTGACCCATCCGCCGCAGCAGCCACACCATGGGGTCTTGTAGGCTGTCAGGCGCTTGGCCGGTGCGGCTTGGGCGGCCCCGCCGTTAAGGACGACCACGGAAAGACCCAGCATCAGGGATCGTCGGGAGGTTCGGATTCTCATCGGCGTGTTCTCCAGTTCGTCACGGGGCGACGAGACGATGGATGAGACTCAACGGCTTGGCGACCCAAAGCCCAGCGGTGCGACGCTGCGTCCCGTCCGGGGTTTCCTTGGTGATCGGGCTATCCGTTCGCCTTATGACCAGCGTGCGCTGCGCTCGCGAATCCACAGCCGGCCCGGCTTTTCGACCAGAAGGTGGAGAGCGATGGCGAGCGCGCACGTCGCCACGAACAGGCCGACCAGTTCCAGGGGTGTGATCCTGAACGCGCTGTCGATGCCGCGCATTTCGGCGATCACGCCTTTCCAGGCCACGATGACCGGCATGTGAACCAGGTACAGGGCGAAGGACACTTCGCCCGCGAACACCAGGGGCGGTGACGCCAGGACGCCCTCGCAATGGCTCTTGCCCAGCATGGACCAACTGAAGACGACCGGCGCGGCCAGGGCGACGATGATCCGGTCGTCCAGCGACATCTGCATGGCGGTCAGGAGCAGGATCGTCGACCCGAGAGCCAGGCAGACGACCGTGGCGCGGGACCAGGTCAGGCCGCGCCCCAGTCCGTGAAGCGCCATGCCGAGCAGGAAGGCGGGAACGATCCGCAGGATGCCCATGTCGTCCTCCGCGCGCGGCAGGACCTTTCCGAAAAACGTCCGGTAAACGGCGTCGATAAGGACGTAGGCGATCAGGCTGACGATCACCAATGCCCATGGTCTGCGCCCGAACTTCACGGCCAGGAAGGCGAATGCCGGGAAAAGCAGATAGGCGAACCACTCGGCGGAGAGCGACCAGGCCGGGCCGCTCCAGTTTTGGCCCACCGCGCTGGGAAACCATGCCTGAACCAGAAACAGGGTCTCGAAGAAGCCCCTGACGGTGAAGGTCGACGGGTCATAGCGGACGCCGAACGCCAACGCGCCCAGCACCATGACCAGCACACCCAGCAAGACGGTCAAATGAAGCGGATAGAGCCGCGCCAGGCGCGCGAAGATGAAGCGCCTGTAGCTGAAGGTCCCTGCCGCGAAGGACGGACCGTAGACATGGGCCAGGATGAAGCCCGACAGCATGAAGAAGGCGTCGACGGCGAGACGGCTGCGTTCAATGATCGGACTGAAGCCCAGGGCGGGGTCCCACTGGAGTTGGTAATGGAACAGGACCACGCCCAGAGCCAGAAAAGCCCTCAGGCTGGTCAGCGCGCGAAGATCGGCGGGATAGCCCTCGCGGGTCGGCGATACGGATGTCATTTGCGAGCCCCGCCCCGTACAGGACTCTCTGCCTGTCCAATGGACTACGCGCGCGGAACGGACATCCCTCACGCCGATCGGGGAAGGCGCCGTTCTGACGTGGGAGCCCTTGGCGGATCGGCGCAAGGGCGAGCGATCCTATCGGGACGCCCGGCCGAGAAGCGCGATCAACTCTGTCGCCTTGGCCTTCCGATCCGCAGGATCGTCGCCGGTCATGGCTCCCATCACACAGTGGTCAAGGTGATCTTTCAGCACCTCGCTCTCGACACGCAACAGAGCGGCCCGCACAGCTTGGAGCTGGGTGAGCACATCGACGCAATAGCGCTCGTCCTCGACCATCCGCACGATGCCGCGCACCTGCCCTTCGATGCGGTTCAGGCGGTTCAACACCTTGGGCTTTGTCTCTGCCTGCATCCGGGCCTCCGATCCAATAGGCTGGATATAGCGTGACCCGGACCTTGTCGCATACCCCCATAGGGTATAACTAGCATTCAGCCCTTCAAGGAGCCTGTCATGTCCTCGCCTTCTCATCCGCACGATCACAGTCGCTGTTCGACGGCGAAAGCGCCCGATGACGCAGGAACCGTGATCGACCCGGTCTGCGGCATGTCCGTCGATCCGGCGACGACGGCGCATCATGCCCATCACGACGGGGCCGATTATTCCTTCTGTTCTGCGGGATGCCTCACCAAGTTCGTCGCTGAACCCGGTCGATATCTTGATGAGAAGCGGACGCCCCCGGCGGAAATCCCCGGCGCGATCTACACCTGCCCGATGCATCCGGAGATCCGGCAGCCGGGCCCCGGGTCCTGTCCCATCTGCGGCATGGCGCTGGAGCCCGAAACCGTCACCGCCGTCGCACCCCCAAACCATGAGCTGATCGATTTCACGCGCCGCTTCTGGATCGGTCTCGTGCTGACCGTGCCGGTATTCGCGCTGGAGATGGGCGGGCATCTGACCGGCCTGGCGATGCGTATTCCGGGCCAGACGTCGAACTGGATCCAGTTCGCCCTGGCCACGCCCGTCGTTCTGTGGGCGGGCTGGCCGTTCTTCCAGCGCGGCTGGACCTCGCTGCGCACGCGCCGTCTGAACATGTTCACCCTGATCGCCATGGGCGTCGGCGTGGCCTGGGTCTACAGCGTGGTCGCAGTCTTCCTCCCCGCTCTTTTCCCGCCCGCCTTCCTGCGCATGGATGGAAGCGCGCCGGTCTATTTCGAGGCGGCGGCGGTCATCACCGTCCTCGTCCTGGTCGGCCAGATTCTGGAGTTGCGCGCGCGAGAACAGACGTCCGGCGCCATCCGCGCCTTGCTGGATCTGACACCCAAGACGGCCAGGCGGGTGCGGGACGATGGAACCGACGAGGATATCACGCTCGATCTGGTCATCGTCGGCGACCGGTTGCGCGTCAGGCCGGGCGAACAGGTGCCCGTCGACGGGGAGGTGCTGGACGGGCGGGTGTCCATCGACGAGTCGATGGTGACCGGCGAGTCCATGCCGGTGACGAAGGAGATCGGATCGAACGTCGTCGGCGGCTCGCTCAACAAGACCGGGTCTTTCGTGATGCGGGCCGACAAGGTCGGCGCGGACACGCTCCTGTCGCGAATCGTCCAGATGGTGGCCCAGGCCCAGCGCAGCCGCGCGCCGATCCAGCGGCTGGCCGATACGGTGTCGGGCTGGTTTGTTCCCGCCGTGATCGCGATCGCCCTCCTCGCGGCCTTGATCTGGGGATTGATCGGTCCGGAGCCCCGGCTGTCCTATGCCCTCGTCGCGGCGGTTTCGGTTTTGATCATCGCCTGTCCCTGTGCACTGGGGTTGGCCACCCCGATTTCCATCATGGTGGGCGTCGGTCGCGGCGCCCACGCCGGCGTCCTGATCAAGAACGCCGAGGCGCTCGAGCGTTTCGAAAAGGTCGATACCCTGGTCCTGGACAAGACAGGCACCCTGACTGAGGGGCGTCCCTCCGTGACCGCTGTCCGGCTCGCGACCGGGTTCGACGAGGTCGAACTGCTGCGGTTGTCGGCCAGCCTTGAACGCGGCAGCGAACATCCCCTGGCCGACGCCATCGTCCGGGCCGCGACTGAACGCAAACTTGTCCTCTCCGAAGCCAGCGAGTTCGACAGCCCGGTCGGACGCGGGGTTTCAGGGGTCGTCGACGGGCGGCGCGTGGCCCTCGGCAACGCCCGTTACCTGGGCGAAATCGGTGTCGAGGTCTCGGCGCTGGAAGCTGAAGCCGAGACGCTGCGACGCGACGGCGCCACGGCGATCTTCGCAGCCGTTGACGGCAAGGCCGCAGGCGTCCTCGGCATCGCCGACCCGATCAAGGCGACCACGCCCGAGGCCATCCGGGCGCTTAAAGCGGCGGGCCTGCGCCTGGTCATGATGACGGGCGACAACCGCACGACCGCCGAGGCCGTGGCTCGCAAACTGGGCATCGACGAGGTCCAGGCCGAGGTCTTGCCGCAGGACAAGGCGGCGGTCGTCGAGCGACTGCGCGCCGAAGGGCGGATCGTCGCTATGGCCGGGGACGGCGTCAACGACGCTCCGGCCCTGGCCGCCGCCGACGTTGGCGTGGCCATGGGCGCGGGATCCGACGTGGCCATCGAAAGCGCCGGCGTCACGCTTTTGGGCGGTGACCTTCAGGGCATCGTCCGGGCGCGAAGACTGTCGAAAGCGGTGATGGGGAACATACGCCAGAACCTCCTCTTCGCGTTCGGGTACAATGCGCTCGGCATTCCGATCGCGGCGGGACTGCTCTATCCCGCCTTCGGTCTATTGCTGTCGCCGGCGCTGGCGGCCCTGGCCATGGCCTTGTCTTCGGTCAGCGTGATCGGCAATGCGCTCCGTCTACGGGCCATAAAGCTTTGATCCGAGCCGGCGCGTCCTCGAAAGAGGCGCGCAAGCGGCTTCATTACGCATTTTGGCGCAGTCCCCCTCGCTGTCCGAACGCGGTTCCGGGTTTATTTAATCGGGTCGGAACCGTCGCCGTAACGCAGGATTACGAGGTTCAGGCGGCGGCCCGGACGGATCACGCCGGAAACCCGGACCATGCCGATGGATCGTCGGCGGAGGATTTTGACATGCAGCCGATGCAGGACACTCACGACATGAAGGGCATGGCTCCCATGAAGGGGAGCTACCGTTCGTTTGCGATCGAACTGACCCTCGATTTCATCATCATGTATCTGGTGATGTACACGATGATCGCGTCGCTCGATCATTTCTACCTCAACCTCAACAACGTCTACATGACCCTGATGATGGTTTCGCCGATGGCGATCCTCATGTTGGTTTTCATGCGCTCGATGTATCCCTCGAAGCGCACGAATGTCCTGATCGGCGGGGTCGCGGCGCTCGTATTCGCGCTCAGCTTCATCGGCATGCGGACCCAGGCCGGGGTGGGGGACAGGGAGTTCCTGCGCTCGATGATCCCGCACCATTCCGGCGCCATCCTCATGTGTCGGCAGGCTTCGTTGAAGGATCCCGAGGTTCGGGGTCTGTGTAACGAGATCGTTCAGGGCCAAGAGCGTGAGATCGCCCAGATGAAGGCGCTGCTCGCGCGACCGTAAGCCCCGGTAGGGCGCTCCGACCCGTTTTCCGCGGTCCTGCGTCAGCCTGTCGCGAGGGCGGGGAGCGCCGCCTGCGTAAACCCCTAGAGGTCCTCGCTGAAGAGCGAGACGGCCGCATGACTTTGAGGAGTATCCCATGAAACTCGATCGCCGGGCGCTGCTGCGCGGGGCCGTCGCCGGAGGCGGCCTGTTGAGCCTTCAGGGGCTGATGCCTGCCTGGGCGCAGACCGGATCACCCGGCCTGCGTTCGGACCTTCCGACCCTGAGCGGACCCGACATCGCCCTGACCGTCGGGCAGACGCCGTTCACCCTGAACGGCCGCACCGCGATGGCGACCACGATCAACGGCGTCCTGCCGGCGCCCGTGCTGCGTCTGCGCGAAGGCCAGAACGTCCGGCTGTCCGTGACCAACGGTCTGGACGAGGACACCTCGATTCACTGGCATGGCATCCTGCTGCCCTTCCAGATGGACGGTGTGCCCGGGATCAGCTTTCCCGGCATCCGGCCGCGCGAGACCTTCGTCTACGAGTTCCCCGTGCGGCAGTCGGGCACCTTCTGGTATCACAGCCACTCCGGCCTTCAGGAGGCCATGGGCCATTACGGTCCGATCGTCATCGATCCGGCGGGGGTCGATCCGATCGGCTACGATCGCGAACACGTCCTGGTCCTCTCGGACTGGAGCTTCATTCATCCCCACGAAATCCTCGAGAAGCTCAAGAAGAGCCCGGGCTATTTCAATCGGCAACGCACCACGCTTGCGGGCCTGTTGGACGGCAGCGACAGGATGAGCCTGGAAGAGCGTCGGATGTGGGGGCAGATGCGCATGGACCCGCGCGACATCCTCGACGTCAACGGCTCCACCTACACCTATCTGGTCAACGGCCATGGGCCGCAGGAGAACTGGACCGGTCTGTTCCGGCCGGGGGAGCGTGTCAGGCTTCGCATCATCAACGCTTCGGCGATGTCGATCTTCAACATCCGCATTCCCGGCCTGGCGATGACTGTGGTTCAGGCCGATGGCGAGAACGTCCGTCCCGTAGAGACCGATGAGTTTCAGATCTCGGTGGCGGAGACCTATGACGTCATCGTCCGCCCCACCGAAGATCGAGCCTACACCATCGTGTCCGAGGCGATCGACCGTTCGGGTATGGGGGTGGCGACCCTCGCGCCCCGCCTGGGCATGACGGCGGAGGTCCCTCCGCTCCGCGAAGTGCCCAATCTGACCATGAAGGACATGGGAATGGGCGGCATGGATCATGGGGCGATGGGCGGCCAGGCGATGGCCGGTATGGACCACGGCTCCATGGCCGAGATGACTCCCCAGACGCCGATGGCGGGCATGGACCACGGCGCGAGCCCGGCGCCGGCCGCCGGCGCCATGGCGGGCATGTCGATGGCCGGGATGAATATGCGCGACCCGGAAAATGCGCCTCCCAACATGGAGGTGGGTGTCGGCGTCGATGCGGTCGCCATGTCTCCGACCAACCGGCTCGGCGAGCGCCCGATGGGCCTGGAGAACGTCGATCACCGCGTGCTCGTCTATACCGACCTGGTCGCCTTGTCGCCGAACCGCGATCAGCGTGCGCCGAGCCGCGCCATGGAAATCCACCTGACCGGCAATATGGAACGGTTCATGTGGAGCTTCGACGGTCGCAAGTTCAGCGAAGGCGTCGAGCCTTTCCGGTTCGAGTTGAACGAGAGGGTGCGTGTCACCCTCGTGAACGACAGTATGATGGCCCACCCCATCCACCTGCACGGCCACTTCTTCGAACTGGTGACCGGCGGTCCCGCGGGTCACCAGCCGCTGAAGCACACGGTGAATGTGCCGCCGGGAGGCAAGGTCAGTTTCGATCTCACGGCGGATAACCCCGGCGACTGGGCCTTCCACTGTCACATGCTGATGCACATGCACGCAGGCATGTTCAACGTCGTCACCGTCCGCCCGATGGAAGGGGCCTCGTCATGATCCGCGGATCCATTAGCCTTATCCCATTGCTCCTGGCCGCCTCGGCCGGCCCTGTGTTCGCGCAAAGTCATGCGGGCCACGGAACGACGCCCGCGGCCGCGCAGGCTGCACCCGTTCTTCCTGCCGGTTGTGTGCGCCGCGGTTCGCCGACGGCGGATGCGGCCCGTATCGGGACGCCTGGCGCGCCGGTGTGTCCAGCCGGCTCCGTGCCGGAGCAGTCGCCGCCGGTCGCGGTCGACCCCCACGCAGGCCATGATATGGCGACGATGGGCCAGGCTCAGCCCGCTGCGGCTGCGCCCGCAGGTCACGACATGTCGACGATGAGCCCGGCTCAGCCCGCTCCGGCTGCGCTGGCAGGTCATGATATGTCCGCCATGGGCTCCATGCCCGCTGGCCACGATATGTCGACGATGGGCCAGGCTCAGCCCGCACAGGCGGCTACGGCCGGTCATGATTTGTCCGTCATGGGTCCGATGCCCGCCGGACACGATATGTCGACGATGAGCCCGGCTCAGCCCGCTCCGGCTGCGCCGGCAGGTCATGATATGTCCGCCATGGGCTCCATGCCCGCTGGCCACGATATGTCGACGATGAGGCAGGCTCAGCCCGCACGGGCGGCGCCGGCCGGTCATGATATGTCCGCCATGGGTCCGATGCCCGCCGGTCACGACATGTCAACGATGGGTTCGACCCAGCCCGCTCCGGCTGGGTCCGCAGGCCACGACATGTCCGCCATGGGCTCGATGCCGGCCGGTCACGACATGTCTACGATGAGCCCGGCTCAGCCCGCTTCGGCTGCGCCCGCAGGTCACGACATGTCGACGATGGGACAGGCCCAGCCCACTCCGGCGATGCCGGCGAGCCATGACATGTCCGCTATGGGATCGATGCCAGCCGGACACGACATGTCGACGATGGGCCAGGCTCAACCCGCTCCAGCGATGCCTGCGGGTCACGACATGTCCGCGATGGGCTCGATGCCGGCCGGGCACGATATGTCGGCGATGCCCGCAGGCCATGACATGTCGGGCATGGCGATGCCGCCTGACGTGCCGACCAGTGCGAACAACCCGGGAAGACCTGCGCAGGCGTTCGCCCCAGCAGGGGCGGTCAGCGGACCGCCCCACGCAGCCGATCTGTTGTTCGATCCCGCCGAGATGGCTGCGGCTCGGGAACAACTGCGTGTGGAGAATGGCGATGTGCGCACCACCGCGGTCATCATTGATCAGCTCGAAACGACCTTCGCTGACGGCGAGAGCGGATATGCGTGGGACGCCCAGGGCTGGAGCGGTGGCGACATCAACCGGTTCTGGTGGAAATCCGAGGGAGAAGGCGCCTTCGGCGACGGCGTCGAGGAGGCCGAGGTCCAGGCGCTCTATAGCCGCGCTATCCGGCCCTTCTTCGACGTTCAGACTGGGGTTCGCCAGACCTATCGGCCCGAGGGGGACCGCACCGATCTTGTGCTCGGCATCCAGGGTTTGGCGCCCTATTGGTTCGAGGTCGATGCGGCCGCCTTCCTGTCGACCAAGGGCGAACTGACGGCCAGGGCCGAGGCCGAATACGACCAGCGGATCACCCAGAAATGGATCGTGCAACCGCGCGCCGAAGTGGTCCTGTCGGCGGAGGATATTCCCGAGCTTTCAATCGGCTCCGGATTGTCGTCGCTCCAGCTGGGGGTCCGTGTTCGCTACGAAATCCGCAAGGAGTTCGCGCCCTATATCGGCGTGGAATGGACACGACGTTTCGGCGATACGCGGGACTTCCTCGAAGCCGAGGGTCGCAGCGCCGAGGAGACCCGGCTGGTGGTTGGCATCCGGACCTGGTTCTAACAGGTCCGCTGTGCCCCCCATGGTATGAATCGGCCGGCGTCTTGCGAAAGGCGACCGTCCGATTGATCAAATAGCGACGCCGACGCGGCAGTCCCGCAGGGTGTCGTCACGCACTAAAAACGCCGCGCGGACAGCCGCGCGGCGTTTTCCTGGATGTGGACCCGGCTCCCTGGCGCGGGGCCGTAGCCTTCAGTGCACCATGAAGCGAACGACACCGTTCATCTGATGGCCGTCAGCGCCAGTGGCGCTCCAGGCGGCAGAATAAGAGCCGGGCGCGAGGGCGGGGAGCGGGGCGCTGACCGTCGCGGACGGCGTTGAAGCCGATGCGACTGCGACGTCAACCGCCTGACCGGCAGCGGATGTCAGCTTGACGCTGGTCAGCGTCATGGGGTGCGGGAAGGTCACGGAGAAGGCCGTGGGCGCCGCGCCCATGAAGTTGTCCGCCGGGCTTGTGACCACGCCTTGTGGGGTGGGAGCCGCCTGCATCGTGGCGTGATCTTGCATGGCCATTCCGGCGTGGGGATCGGCCTGGGCCAGCGCGGCGGCGGGCGCGAGGGCCGCGAAGAGGGCCATGACGGCGAGGGAAGAACGATTCATCGAAAAACTCCTGATTTGAAAGCGCGAACTACTGTTTGGGCGGCATGGTCATGCCGTCCATGTTTGACATGTCGTGCCCAGCCATCGGGTCGGCCGGCGGGGGCGTCGGGGCCGGTTGCGCTGCGGCGGGACGGGTCGGGCGCGGAGTCGCGGCCCGGCTGGCGGGCGCCTGCGTAGGCGCTGGCGGCGCAGCGGGGGCCATCTCTTGCGGAACCGGGGGGGCGGCCGTGACAGGAGCCGTTGGCTGCTCGGCCGGCGTCGGCTGGGGTTCTGCGGCGCGCTGGCATGCGCCCAGGGCGAGCGCGGCGGCGGCGGACAGGAGCAGAAATTTCATGAACGAACTCCGGAGAAGGAAGGAACAGAGTGGACGCCAGCGCGAATCGCGGATCGCTGGCGCAAGGCGCTGCCGATGTCATGCGGCGACGCCTTCCTACTGGAATACGCATACACGCCGACTTCCCCTCGCACGACGGCGATCACGAGCGAGGGCGTCCCGCCGCCGCTGTTCAGGTGTCGGATCGAATCCGGGCAGGGACCGCGCTCAGGGCGTCGGACAGCTTACGGCGGGCCCGAGCGAGCCTGGTTTCGACGGCCTTGACCGAGATGCCGAGAATTTCCGCCGCCTCGCCCTGACTGCGGCCTTCGATCGCCGTGAGAAACAGAGGCGCCTTGAGCTGGGATGGAAGGCGGTCCAGCTCGGCGTTGAGACGCGCGAGCCGGGCTCCCGCCTCCATCCGTTCGTCCGCGGGCTCAGATCCATCCGGCACCGCCATGGCTTCGGGCGAGGACAGGTCGACCCCACCCCGGATCAGGCGCCGGACGAAACGCCTGCGGCTCCAGTCTCGGCATTTGTTCAGGGCGATCGTCCGAATCCATGCCTCGAACGGCCGGCTTGGATCATACCGTCGGATGCCGACCCAAGCGGCGGCGTAGGTGTCTTGCAACAGATCATAGGCTTCCTGCTCGTCGCCCACGTATCGGCGCACGAAGCGGAACAACGGGCCTTTCGTCTCCCGCATCAGCGCGCTGAACGCCGCCCTGTCGCCAACGGCGGCGCGCGCCGGGAGGTCTGATGCGGTGTCCACTCCGACGCTAGTTTTCGCCGGGCGCGAGGGCGGCGACGACACGCGCGTCGAACAGATCGGCCTGCTCGGGTGTGAGGACGGACCGCATTTCAAAGACGTGGCCGAGCGTCTCTTTCTGCAGGACGCCCATCGCCATGTGAAAGTGATCGACGGCCGCCTGAACCTGGGGACTGTCGCCGTCGCTCTGTTCGATGGCGCGCGCCAGTTCCAGGTTGGCCGCACGGACAGCGGCCTCCAGCGCGGGGCGTCGCGCCGCGAACCGGGCCTCGATCACTTCGATCCGGCTGAGTTGGTCGGCTGACAATTTAAGGTCGTGGTGGACGATATCGTGCAGCGATGGAGGTTCGCGACGGCTCAGAACCCAGCTGGCGCTGATCCAGGTGCCTGCTCCGCTCGCCAGTGCGGCCAGCACGGCGGTCAGGGCGATGGCGCGCCAGCCACGCATCATCGACCGGTCTCCAGTCTGACGAGGGGTGAAAGATTTGCATCGACGGTGAAGACCGCCATGTCGCCGGACGGACGCGGCGCCGCGACGGCCCCGACGCCGCCCGCGGCAAGTCCGGTGGCCAAGGCGACTGCGACCGCGCCCACGCGCAACTGAGACATCAGCCTCTCGCTCCGAAGCGCCTCGACCCGCCGCCAGACGAGCGGTTCCATCCCGTCGAGCGACCAGCTATCCGGCGTCGCGGCCAGGCGTCCAAGAAGATCGTCCAGATCACGCGTCATCCCACAGTCTCCTCGTAGCCCCTGACTTGTTCTACGCGAGAATGACGGCAACCCCTCACGCGAGGGGCCAGACGTTCGGGCGCGTAGGGAAGGTAGAGTAAGAGAGCGGAGACGACGATGAAATTTCGCGACGGTCTGGCCGGGTTCGCCCTGGCCTTGAGCCTGTTCACAAGCGCGCCGGCCTTCGCACATGAGGACCACGAAGCCGCACCGGTCGCAGCGTCGCATCCCGCCGGATCCGCATCGGCCATGCCGGCCATGGCCGGCATGGCCGATGGCATGGACCACGCGGAGGCCATGGGGGATGCGGCGCCCAGGACCATTCCGCAGCGTGTCGTCCGCTGGCTCGGCGCCATGCATCCGGCCGCGGTCCATTTTCCCATCGCCCTGTTCATCGTCGCCGCCTTGCTGGAGATCGCCGCCCTGACCTTGCGCCGTCCGGTTCTGACGCAGGGGACCCGGGTGATCATCGCTCTGGCTGCGGTGTCGGCTGCCGGCGCCGCCGCCTTAGGTTGGTTCGCCATGGGGTGGCCGGGACAGGACGACGCGACCCATACCGCCCACAGGTGGCTCGGCACCTCGATCGCCCTGATGGGCCTGATCTGCTGGTGGGCCAAGGAACATTGGGTCCGGCGCCCGGGGCGGTCGCGCGAGTGGCTCTACATCGGTGTCCTGACGACCACCGCCGCCGCCGTGCTGGTGAATGGCCTGCTCGGGGGAATGCTGACCCACGGCATGCGGCATCTGATGTTCTGATCCGCCGAGGCGTCCCATCCCGGGGCGTCCCTGTCCGTCGCAGTAACGGCGACGGACCCAAACAGACTGGAGACACTCATGACTGTTCGTCCCGCGCTCGTGGGTCTGGTCCTCGCCATCGTGCTGACGACCACGGCCCACGCCCACGACCCGTCACAATCGTCGGACGAGGCGCAGGTCCGCACGGTCGTGACGGCCTACCGGGATGCCGTCGCCCGGCTGGACGTGTCGCAAACGCCCGACCTGTTTTGGCAGGACTCCGAGGTCTTCGAAAGCGGCGGAGCCGAAGGGACCTTCGCGCGCTATCTGGAGCATCATCTCGAACCGGAGTTCGCCGATCTGGCGAGCTTCACGTTCAGCGAACCCCAGGCGGACGTCGAAATCGACGGGGACATCGCCCTCGTGACGGAGACCTATCGCTACCGGATCACGTTCAAGGACGCCGCGCGGGCGCCCGTCGAACGCCAGGGCGTCGCCACCAGCGTGCTGCGCAAACGGGACGGCGTCTGGCGTTTCTCCCTCTATCATTCCTCGGCGCGGCCCGTCCGGCCCGCTTCCTGAACCCGTATTTAGCCCCAGTCCAAGAGACTTTGACCTATGACTTCATCACTGTCTCGGCGGGCTTTGCTGGCCGCAGGATTCAGCGCTAGCGCCCTCGCCGTCACGGCTTGCGCGCCGGCAAGGTCGGCCACCGCCCTTGCCGTGTTCAAGACCCCGACCTGCGCCTGTTGCACCGCCTGGATCGATCATATGCGCCAGGCGGGCTTCACGGCCGAGGTGACCGAATTGCCCAATCTGCGGAGCCTTCGCACCAGTCATGGCGTGTCCGACAACCTCGCGTCGTGTCACACCGCCCTGATCGCCGGCTATGTGCTCGAGGGACATGTGCCGGCCGAAGACGTCCGTCGCCTCCTGACGGAACGACCCCAGGCCATGGGCCTGGCGGTTCCTGGCATGCCCCTGGGTTCCCCCGGCATGGAAAGCGCCGATGGCCGACGCGAGGCCTTTGAGACCCTCCTCATCCTCAAGGACGGACAGACGCGCGTCTTCGCACCTCACGCCCGGGCCATCGGATGATGTCGGACGTGGGTGCGCCGTCGCCACAACCGCGTCTCGCCGGCCTGGCCACGGCCTGGCCGCCTTATGAACTGTCGCAAGCCGCCGTGGCGGCGAACGGCGCGGAACTGTTCGCGACGACCCATGGCGGCTTCGAACGGCTTGCGCCCATCTATCGCAACGCCCGGATCGAGACCCGACATTCGTGCGTGCCGATCGAATGGTATTTGAAGCCCCACAGTTTCGCCGAGCGCAACGACCTGTTTCTCGAGCACGCGATCGATCTATTGCAGCGATCGGCGAGCGCGGCGCTCGCCGCCGCGGATCTTCGGCCTGACCAGATCGACACGATCGTGGCAGTCTGTTCGACCGGTATCGCCACCCCCTCCCTGGAGGCGCGTCTGATGCAGGTGATGGGCTTTCGACCCGATGTGCGCCGTCTGCCGATCTTCGGTCTGGGGTGCGCCGGCGGGGTTCTCGGTCTGGCGCGCGCCGCCGACATGGCGCGCGCGGATCCCGCAAGTCGGGTTCTTCTTGTCGTCGTCGAACTGTGCGCCCTCACCTTTCGCTATCAGGACCGGTCGAAGTCCAATCTCGTCGCCACGGCCTTGTTCGGAGACGGGGCGGCCGCTGCGGTGATTTCCTGCCGCGCGGACACGACCGGGCCGATCTTGGGTGCGTCCCACGAACACACCTGGCCGGACAGCCTGGACGTGATGGGTTGGGAGGTCGCCGACGACGGATTGAAGGTCGTGTTCAGTCGCGACATTCCGACCCTGGTCGAGCAGGACTTCAAACCGATCGCTGAAGCCTTCCTGACAAGAGAGGGCCTTTCGGCCGCCGACATCGGAGGTTTTGTCTGTCACCCTGGCGGGGCCAAGGTGATCGATGCGCTGGAAGCCTGCTTCTCCCAGCCGGCCGGCAGTCTGCAACACACGCGCGATATCCTTCGCGATCATGGCAATATGAGTTCGGCGACCGTGCTGTTCGTGTTGAAAGCGACGCTGGACGCCAGGGACCCCGGTCCTCTGTTGCTGACGTCGCTGGGTCCGGGTTTCACGACCGCGCTGATGTTGATCCGCCCGTGAGCTGGCTCCCGATCGTCCTGGCGCTGGTGATCGCCCAGCGTCTGGGCGAACTCTGGCTTGCGGCACGGAATACGCGGCGGCTAAAGGCGCAGGGGGCCGTCGAATACGGCGCCGGCCATTATCCGCTGTTTGTCGTCCTGCACGCCGCCTGGATCGCCACGATCGCCGGTCTGACGCCTTGGACGACGACGCCGAGCGCGAGTCTGCTGCTGATCTATCTGGTGCTACAGGGCGCGCGGATCTGGGTCATCGCGACGCTCGGCCCGTTCTGGACGACGCGGATCATCAGCCTCTCCGGCGCCCCTCTCGTTCGCAATGGTCCCTACAGGTTCATCCGACACCCCAACTACTGGATCGCGTCGCTGGAGATCGCCGTCTTGCCTCTGGCGTTCGGCCAGATCGGGATCGCGCTCGTGTTCAGCCTGCTCAATGCCTTGCTGATCGCCTACCGCGTCCGGATAGAGAACGCAGCGCTCGCCGCGCGGTGACCGCAGTGCTCGATGCGGGCTGTCGTCTGCTTACGCCATGGACATGGCGTACAAGGCGCGAAGACCGGGATGGATTCAAAAGGGGGACGCCCCGACCCGTCACATCCTTGATGTTGGCGGTCACGAGGGTCAGACCATGGACCAGTGCGGTAGCGGCCAAGGCGGTATCCTCCTCATCGCCGTCTCGCTCGGCCAGCATCCGGCCCCAGGCCGCCGCTACGGTTTCGCTGATGGGCAGGATACGGCCCTGATAGGCGGCGATGACCGCGTCCACCCCGTGTGTGATCGCCGGTGCGGTCGGATGGCCCGCGGCTGTCGCCCGCGCCGCTCCGTACCGCATTTCGCGGACGGTCATGGCGCTGATGCACAGGTCGTGGTCATCGACCGACCGGAGCCATGCCAAGATGTTGGCGGACGGGTTGGGCTTGCTGCTCTGACTGACGATGTTGGTATCGAGCAGATAGATCATCCCCTCGGCCGCATGAACCGCTCGAGCCCGGTAAGGTCAGCCCCCTGCATCGCGCGCTTCGCCGACGTTGCCGGGTAAGGACGACCGGATTTGGGATGGGCGCGCGCATAAGCGGTCG
The DNA here is from genome assembly GCF_023147505.1 of Brevundimonas sp. EYE_349. Classification (GTDB taxonomy): domain Bacteria; phylum Pseudomonadota; class Alphaproteobacteria; order Caulobacterales; family Caulobacteraceae; genus Brevundimonas. Next base: position 190,481 of record NZ_JAHXPB010000007.1, read on the forward strand.
CCGCCTTGATCTTGGCGAGCGACAGCGACGGATAGTCCTCAAGGATCTCCTCATCCGTCGCCCCGCCTGCCGAGAGTGCCGCCAACCGGTGGACCTCGATGTCGGTGCCTCTCACGACGGGAGCGCCGTGCTTGATCTCTATGGCGCGATCCACGGCCTCCAGCGCCTTCAGGCGTTGCGCGACATTGGTCCGATGCCGCTTCAGGTGGACGATGAGTGGCCCGACAGAGACGCTGGCGGACTGCGCAGGCTCCTTGGCCACGGCGACGTAGAGGTCGTCGAGCGCGGAAGGCGTCAGGGTGTGGCGATAGGTGGCCACCATGTCGAGATAGACGAGATCGGTCAGACCGACGCATCGCACGGCGCGTCTGGACGGGCCCGAGGCCTCTGGTTTGAGCGGTCTCCGATTGACGTCGCGTTTGATCGCGTCGAGCGGTTGATCAAGGACGAACGCCGCTTCGGGCAAGGTCCACTGGGGATCGGGCATCGAACAGGTCTCCTAATATAATCCAATATAGGATCGCATTGGGATTCGGCAATGTCGATGTGGTCCAGGATCGCGTGCGTGACCGAACACCGTCCAAAGGAGCGGAGGAAGGGAGGCTTCGTGTGAAGTGGAATGAGGGAGATCCGCTCTCTCGGCGCTTCGGTTCCATAGGAGACTGACATGCAAAACGTGATGTTCACCGGCCGATTGGCGGCCGACCCCCAGATCACCGACGATTTCGGCAAGGCCGTGTTTCGCCTGCTCGAGAGCCGTGGTGTCGATAATGCCGGCAAGGATAGGCTGGTCGGCGTCAACTGCGTCAGCTGGTCCAAGGGCCTGAACGAAAAGGTCATTGCCCGGGGCCTCGCGCAGGGGTGTGAGGCCGTCGTCATCGGCGCCTTCATCGACACCGCCTACGCGGCCAAGAACGGCACCGAGCGGACGGCCAAGGAACTGGTCATCAACCGGCTCACCGTCCTCGACTGGGCCGAGGACCGCGGCACCCAGGACAGCAGCGCCGACCGCGCCGCCGCCTGATTCCTATCAACATTCAATTCTCAGGAGACTGACCATGCAAACCGTGATCATCGAAGGCTATCTGACCGCCAACCCGTCCGTTCTCGCCGCTCAAGGCACGGGCAAGAAGCGGGCGAGCTTCCGCGTGCTCGAGACCACCCGCTTCCGCAAAGCCGACGGCACGCCCGGCGAACGGACCACCGGCTTCAACTGCATCTGCTTCAACGAGGCGACGGCCGAGAAATACATCGGCCCGTTTGCTCGGAAAGGCAGTCGGGTCGTCATCCAGGGCCACGTCGAGAACGACACATGGACCGGGAAAGACGGCGTCGAACACTACGACATGCGGGTGATCGTCGGCGATATCCGCCTGAAGAACCGGCGCGAAGCTGCGGAAGGCGGCACCGGCGATGAGGGCGGCACCGACCGCCAAGTCCAGGAGCCGGCCAGTGGCTACGACCTGAACGACGACATCCCGTTCTAAACGGCGGACGGAAGAGGGCGGCCCGGCGCGCGAGCGTCGGGCCGTTTTTCCTTGTGGCGGGAGGTGAAGGCAGGGCGGCGCGGGGTGAGCCGAATGGGTTCGTCAGCCTCGGAGCTTCCCATGACTGCCTCTGCCTGGACCGATGACCGCATCGGCCGTCTGAAGAAACTCTGGCTCGAGGGCCAGACCGCCGCGCAGATCGCGCGCGATCTCGCCAATGGCATCACGCGCAGCGCCGTGCTCGGCAAAGTCCATCGCATGGGTCTGTCGGCCGGCCGGTCCGGCCGTCCGCCCAAACGCCCCGACGCCGGTCCAAAGCCACCAACCTTCGCACCGACCAGGTCCTTGGCGGCCCGGCCGATTGACGCTCCCCCAGAGGTCGCAAAGCAGCATGGGCTGGCCACAGTTCTCTCGGTTCGGCGCTGCCAGTGCCGCTGGCCTTTCGGAGAGCCCGGCGCCGCTGACTTCAGTTTGTGCGGTCAGCCGGTCACGCGCGGAGCCTTCTGTGCCGTGCATGCCGCCGTCGCCTATCGGCCTGCGGCGGACACGCCCCGCATCCTCGATCGGCTGGCGCGGCTTGACTGAGATTTGCCACGCCCTTGCTACAATCTTGAGGCAATATGATCGGAACGGCGGCCTCTGCGAGGTCGCCGTTCGTCTTTTGTCCGGGTCGCCAAGGTCGAGCTGCCCGCTGTTCGGCCTCTGGCCGCACGAGGTCCCGATGGCTGCTTCCGCCGCTGAACTGAAAGTCGCCCGTCAAATTCTGGGGTGGGATCCATTGACCATGGCGCGCGCGCTCCGGCTGGCCGGCGCGCCGGACAAGCTTGAGGCCCGCATCCTCGAAATGGAAGCCGGCAAACGCGACATCAGCGGCCCGGTTCAGGTGGCCATGGAAGCCTTTCTCAGTGGCTGGCGGCCCAACGGCTGGACCGAAGGGGAAACCTCCGGGCTCCAGGACGGACTCCACGGGGTCGCCCGCTGACTCTTTACGCCGGGTCGGCGGGTGGTTGATCCTCGGCTTTCGTGGGGACGAAACGCCAGTATTCCGTGACGAGTTGTTTGGGAGCGCCGGTCTGAAAGGCGGAGAGTCCGCGTGGGCGTGGGGCTGGTCATCCCGCGGAATGCGTGCGCCGATCGCTTTTCCCTCGGGTGTATCGTGGATGGCGACATGGGTTTCGCTGCCGTCCGATTTGATCGCGCCCTGCAAGACCATCTCGATCAGGGGGCGTCGCATCTTCATCGTCAGGCTGGCGCCTGGGGCGCCCATTGTAACGCTCGCTCTCACACCGTTGAGCAGGAGCGGAAAGAACATCGACCCGAGCGACATCGGTCGGTTGAAGAAGTTTTCCGCAGTCGCCGAGTTCAATCCCACGACGCGCCCGTCGGGGGTGATGATCGGGCCGCCGCTCTGGCCATGAGCGATGGCGTTATCGAAGGCGAAGCAAGGACCGTTGGTAAAGCCGGCGGTGAACCGCTGGGTGAAAATCTCCTCGACCGTCCCTTCGGTCACGACGAACCGGTGCCGGTAGTGTTTCGCCCAGTCGAAAGATCCGTTCTGGATATCCTCCAGGAGAATGCCGTCCTTGGGCTCGAAGTCGGTGTAGCCCAGACTCCAGACCGTCGATCCGATCCTCGGAGGATCGAAGCTGATCGGCAGCGCCCAGGTCGTTCTGCCGGCCTCGAAGCGGGGAAAGCCGAAGGCGACATCGCCGGGCGGACCGGCGTCGACGGACTCGAGCGGTATCAGGGTGATCCGACCACCATCGGCCGTGCAATCGTCCTGATGCAGGACGTAGAAGGCGCAATTCGTCAGATCGAGGCTCGCCGGCAAATTCCCCGCTGCCAGAAAGCGCTCGTAGCGCGGCTCATGACGCAGGGCCTCGGCGATACAATGCAGAGCGGTCATGACGAAGGGCGCATTGCCGCCCAGCCAATAGGCGGTGCCGATCGGCATGAGGCGTGGGCCGATGCGGATAAATAGCGGCAGCACGCCCTTGGAGAGCACATGCCCCCATGGCGGGAGGTCCCACGTCCGCGCTTCGGGAGAGGGGCGGTGGTCGTAAAGATTGACGGTCGCCACAGCCATTGGGGGGTCCTCCGTCCGGCAATTATGCACCGGTCTTTCTTCACGCCTGACATGGTGATCATGCTCGAAATGACCATGTCTTCGCCAGGGAATGGCGCGGCCAAGTCTGGCCGCACTGGACAGGCCTGTACCCGGATCGTCGTCCGTATCGGCGCAAGCGATGCGCCGAGTTGTGTCGTCGTCGCGAAGGGCGACGACGACTTGCCCCCACACAACGCCCTCCGATTTTGTCACAGCACCCCGGAAGTCAACGGCTTCGCCTTATCCCCTCCACGGAGGGCAAGCGGCCCTCCGCTCCGGTGACTGCCGGGGACCCCGCTGTGGCCAAAACCGGGGTCGTTGCGCATGGGGCGCACGGCAGTCTCAAGGAATGTTCCAATGACCCACTTCAACACTTCATCCTCCGCCTTGGCCGACCTGTCCGCATCCCTGGAAAATGCAGGTTCGCTTCCGACCGAAGACGCCCTGGTTCAGCTCGGGCGCGCGCTCATGACCGAGCTGATCGACGTCATCGCCGACACCGCGCTGGAGGATTTCCAGACCATCCTGGGAGAGGCCCTGATCGGCGCCTTCCATTCGGCGGCCGGGCGGATCGAACGGGATGCGGACCGGGCGCGCGACACGATGCGATCGCTCGACCGCGACTTCGACGGATCGGAGGCTGCGGACGTCGAACTCCAGGAAGCGACTGCCAAGGCTCGAGCAGGCGATGCGGCGACGCAGGCCTGTGAACTGATCCGGGATGCCGCCTCCGAAACCTGGACGGTGGCGACCGGAGAGGTCTGGACGGCCTGGCGCGGATCGCGGCGCGGCACCCATCTGACGGCGGCGCAGCTGGAAGCGAAACAGGCGATACGGGCGATCCGCAACCGGAAGTCGGGAGAGGCGGATCCGGCCGGTCCTGTCATCGCCTTCCGGGGCGCGCCGACGGCGGACACGTCGGAAGATGCGGGCCGGATATTCGACGCTCTGAACTGGGCGAAGCAGGAGTGGCCCGACATGGCTCTGGCGACGACCGGGGCGAAGGGCTCCGAGAAGCTCGCGATCAAATGGGCCCAGCAAAAGGGCGTGAAGCTGATCCTCGCCCGGGCGGATTTCGACACCCACGGCAAGGCCGCTCCCTTCCGGGCGAACGATGAATTGATCGCGCTCGAGCCGGAAGTCTGCCTCACCCTGGTCCATTCGGTGGCGGGGATGAGGGAGGATCAGCGGCCGTTCGGACCGGCGCTCAACCTCCGGCAGAAGGCGATGGAGTCCGGGCTGCGGCATGTGTCGATCAAGGCACGCGCAGCCTGACAGACCAGGACTGAAATCGACGACCCGCTCGGCTTCGGCCGGGCGGGTTTTTGTTTGTCATCCGGCGGCTCGATCCGATCGACGGCCTGTGCAGTGTGTGTACATCTCGCTTCCGGTCACCAACCCTGATGACTGTTGATAGGGTATGTCGGCATGTGATTTCAATGGATGACAATCTGCAAAGAGGGACGGAGGGCAAGATAAAAGGGTGTTTTTGGCTGTGCCGTTTTCTCCTATTCTGTCTGGGAGTTATCGGCAGCCCGGGACGGGATTGACGACTTGTCTTGAGTTGTCGTCCTTCGAGGGCTCTGCGCTTGCTCTGGAGGACTGAGAATGCTGATCCGGAACGAGATCGACGGGCGGGTTTCCGCCGGCTCCGGTCAGGCTGCCGACGCCGTGAGGATCGGCCTGCCGCTGTCCCTCAAGACCGAGCGGATGAACGTCAAGAACGGCATGCTCAAACGTCTAGCGAGCTCGAAAGCCTTCGCCCTGGGCAACCGGTCCGGGGTGCTCAAGGCGGCCCAGAATCGGTCAGGTCGCGCCTTCCGGCTGGACGTTCGCCAGAAGGTGATCGTCAAGGCGCTGGTCTCGCGACACATGGGCAAGGGCGCCGATCGGGCAGCCGCGCTCGCCAAACATATGGCCTATCTCGGACGTCAGGGTGCCGGCGCCGAAGGCGAGCGGCCGGAGTTTTTCGACCGAAATGTTGATGGCGTCCTGCCCGGCGTCGAGACGGAAGGCTGGAGCGAAGACCGCCATCATTTCCGTTTCATCATCTCGCCCGAACACGGGGAACGGCTCGATATGAAATCCTATGTTCGCGAGGTCATGGGACGGGTCTCGGCGGACCACGGAGAGCCCAATCTGAGATGGGTGGCGACCTGCCATTTCGACACCGATCAACCCCATGCCCATGTGCTCGTTCGGGGGCGTCGCGAGGATGGCCGAGACCTCGTCATTCCGCGCGACTACATCGGCTATGGGTTTCGCGCACGGGCGCAGGAAGTGGCCCAGGAACGGCTGGGGGATCTCTCGCGGGTAGAGGCCGAACGGCGCATCTGGAAAGAGACCGAGGCCGACCGCTTCACGGGGTTCGACCGGCGGCTGATCTCGGAAACGGACAAGATGGGGATGGTCGATGACGGGGTCGGATCGACCGACGCTTGGGCGGCTCTGACGCGGGGCCGGCTAAGGCATCTCGAACGCCTGGGCCTCGCGACGCGGAGCGGGCGACGGTATCGGCTGGACGGCGAAATGGAGACGAAACTGCGCACGCTTCAGGTGCGGCGCGACATCATCCGCACCCTCAATCAGCGACGGCTGGAGGGTGCGAGAGACGTGCGGGTTCTGGGGAAGGACACCGTGCGGGGCGTGGTCGTGAAGACCGGGTTTCATGATGAGGCGGGGGCTTCGCCATGGGCGGTGGTGCGAGATGGATCGGGTGTGGAACACTACGCCAGCCTTCGGACGGGGCACGCTGGCGTTCGTCTAGACCAGGGCGTGACCCTGGTTCCATCGACGAACGGCGTCGCTCAACTTATTGTCGGCAAAGGGGCGGACCTGAGCCGCGGCAGTTAGATCCCCTGCCGGTGGTCGGACCCGCCAACTCCAATACAGGCTGGGCCGGGACAGTGCGGACCGTGCATGTCGGCTTGTGGAGATTTGGCGGCTACTAACTCTGGCTGACTTCTTCCTGCAGAAGGACCAAGGCATCCACTTCGAGCGCTCGGGCGATCCGTTCAATAACCTTCAGCGTTGGATTGCGCCTGCCACGTTCCAACTCACCGACATAGCTGTAGGATAAACCAACGTCGTGAGCGAGCGCTTCAAGGGTGATTCCCCTATCGAGGCGCCGCCGCCGTACGTTCGTTCCGAAAACGCCTGCTAACCCCATTTGGGCTAACACAACCAAGCAGCGCGCTAGAGCCAGTTACTATAGTAACCAAGCAGGTCGCGACCCTCTGATTGCGGGCGGATGCTGCAGATGGAGCGTTTACGCCGGAAGTCTAGCTTTCGAACAGCCGTGCAACGTCTATGCCTAGGCCCTTCGCCAATGACTCCACGACATCAAGAGTTGGATTTCGGAGTCCCCGCTCGATTTCACCCACATAGCTGTAAGATAGCTCGCTGTGGTGGGCTAAGCCCTCGATAGTCATGCCTTTGGCTTTCCGGCTGCGGCGGACATTAAGCCCAAATTTCTCCCGCAACTCCATCGCCACAGCCGGCTGGAAATCGCCAAACTCCACCAGTCACTATAGTAACCATTCAGCCCATCCGTTAGGATTCAGCCACCGCATTTGATTTGCTTTTGGGCGGAGGTAGCCATGTCGGATGTGAAGACCGGCGCAGTGTCCGCTATGTCGAGCTCGCGTCGTCGAACTCAGCTTGAAGGGTTTTACCGCCGCTACTCGCCTTGGCTTGTGGCAAGACTTCGTCGTCGGTTTGGGGCGGACACCGAAGATCTCGTCCAGGAAATCTGGCTCCGGATGGAAGCCATCGAGGCGGATCTGGATATCCGCCATCCGCGGGCCTTCCTCCTGAAGATCGCCTTCAACATCGGTCTCAGCGGGGATCGCCAGACGCGGCGACGGCGGCAGATTCTAGACAGCGCCGTTCCATTAGGGGCCGTGACCTGTGAGCCGGCCCAGGACGCAGTCGTGCAGATCCAGGAGATCGTGCTCGCCTTGCCACAACCTCTTCGGGATCGGATCGTTGTCGGTGAGATGCGGGACGGAGCGGCGGCGCTCGAGACGCTTAAGAGCTGGAACACGGGCCATCCCGGTGGCCTGTCGACCATTCACGCAAACTCGGCCGACGATGTCCTGCGTCGCATGGAGGACCTGATCGCCGAGGTTTCGTCGCGCACGCCGCGCCGGGCGATCGCCCAGGCGGTCGATCGAATTGTCCACATCCGGCGGACCACCGCCGGACGACAGGTCCAAGCAGTCCTCGGGGTCGAGCCCTTGGGTGACGACGGATACGCGATTAGCGTTCTAGCCTGATCTTGGTCCAACCAGAAACGACGGACTCTGACTCATCTCGGACGATCGGAAGGTCTGCTTTGGAGAGGGGCCGGCCATTCCCCACGACGCCGACAAGCTTTTGTATGCAGCGCCGCAGGCGCGGCGGTCGCCGAGTTCGGTAACAACCATTTCCCAGTGTCAGGCCGACGTTACGATGGTGGCGCTAGGTCGTCGGCTTCAATGCGTCCGGCGCCGAAACGCCAGTGCTCAAGATGTTTGTAGACGATGATCTTGTCGTGCAGCACGGCCGCGTGCGTCGCGCAGAAAGCCTCCAGTCGGTCGCGGTCGCAGATGAGTTCCACGCACATCGTCAGGTCGGGTTTCCAAGCTCGTAACCCTCGTCCTGGATCCGCCCCCGGTTGCTGTATCCAAAATGGGTCTGGTGGGCGACCGCGTTCATGATGCCGGCGCCCTTGGCCTGTTCGACGATCTGGCGATACAGCGGCTTACGGTGGAAGAAGCGCTTTAGGGAGGCCAATGCCGCCTATGACGCGGGTGCAAGGTGGTGCGGCAAGTCGTCATCGAACCCCTGGCCGTTGGCGGCGTTTTCGTCACCTTGACGCTACGAGGAGACAGAAATGAGCATGCTCAAAACCTTGGCCGCCGTGGCTGTGGTCGGCGTTCTCGCGACGCCGGCCTGGGCTCAGGACGACCGCCCTCCGACGCCACAGGAACGCGCCGCCATCGAACGAGTGCTTCGCGCGGAGGGATTTGTACGCTGGGATGAGATCGAACTGGATGATGGGGTCTGGGAGGTGGAGGACGCCCGGACCGCAGACGGGCGTGATTATGATCTCAAACTGCGACCCCAGAGCCTGGAAATCATCCAGCACGACGCCGACACATAGACCTGAGCTGTAGAAGAGCCCGCTGTCGGCGGGCTCTTCCAGCGAACCGAGACATGCTCAGGCTCAGTGGCCCTTGCGGTTTGTCGCTTTTCCGAACGTGCGGTCCAGGGCCGTCGTCAGTTTTCCGAGCGCGCCGGCCGCCGCTTGATCGATCGAGGCCGACTGGTCGGTCACCGAGACAGGATCGTGGCCCGCAGGTCGGGCCTCGATCTGGCAACGGATGTCGGCGCCATTGCTCCGTTCGCCGTTCTCATCGCCGACATGAAGCTCCACGCGGGTGAGCCGATTTTCGAAGCGCGAAAGGCGATCGCTCACCAAAGCCTCAAGTCGCTCTGTGGCGGCTTGCCTGCCTTCGAGGTTGTTGGCGGTATTGATCTGAATATCCATGGTGTCTCCGGGTTGAGTGATGTCGGTCAGCGCGCCTTGCGCGACCGTTCCAGCACCGGGCGTTGCCCCTCGGCGTCGAAGGCGCCCGATGGCGCGATCTTCGTATTCGGCGTGTCGTTCATGCCCTCATGCGCTGTCGGTTCCGGCGAGGGATGGCGGGGGTCGGGCGCCGCCTTCTTCAAATCCATCGCCTTGGCGGCTTGAGCCGCTTGCGCTGCGGGCTTCACCGTTTGCTCGTCGTCCATGATGGCTCTCCGTTGATGTTGCCAGGAATCAACACGTCCCGGACGGCGGCGTTGCGCCCCTGTGGCAATCGGCGGCAGGCGGGAAGACCGCCTGCGGCGCAGCCGAGGTCTGATCCTGGCGCCGGAGCACCGCCACCATGGTGGGGCCGCCGAAGACGTCGCATGAAATGGCGCTGGTGCTCACCTCGTCCATCACGCCACGGCGGCGCTAACGAAATGACCATGGCGCTAGAGCGCCAAGTCGGCGAACCGAAAGGGTCATTGATCGAGTGCCTCGGAGCGACCTGGCCGGACCTTGGTCAGGTCGCCGTGGAGATCACGGTTGTTGTTCTTCTGGCCCGACGCTGATGGGAGTTGGATCGCCCTCATCCGCCCCGCCGAATGTCGCCCAATCGGATGTTCCCGGCGGGGAGGGCAGACCGTCGATGATGTCGTCGCTTGGGTTGGCGTCAATGCGACGGCCCTGGCGGTAAATATGCGCCTTGGCGATCATATTGGCCGACACCGGGGCGGTCAGGAACAGGAACAAGGTGATCAGAAGCTCGTGGGCCGAATAGGTCCCGCCGAACACGGGGAAATAGATCATCGAGGCGATCAGACAGGCGCCGACCCCCAGGGTGGTGGCCTTGGTCGGTCCGTGTAGCCGGGTCATGACCGACGGCAGTTTGGCCAGCCCCCACGACCCGACCAGGATGAAGGCCCCGCCGACGAGCAGCAGAACCGAGATGGCGATTTCCGCAATTAGGCTCATTCGACGATGTCTCCTCGCAGGAGGAATTTGCAGTAGGCCACGGTGCCGACGAAACCGACCATGGCCAGAAGAAGCGCCGCCTCGAAATAGGACGAGGTCGCATAGGCGATCCCGAACAGAACGATCATGGCGATGGCGTTGATGGTCAGGGTGTCGACAGCGAGGATTCGATCCGCCGACAAAGGTCCCCGCCACAGCCGGAACAGGTTCAGCAGGATCGAAAGGCTGACGCAGGCGAAGGCGAAGCCCAGCGCGATGGGAAGGAGGGTTCCGGTCATGCGAACACCTTCAGAAGACGGGCCTCATAGCGACGTTTGATGCGGGCGACCTCCGCCTCGGGATCGGCGACGTCGAGGGCATGGACCAGCAGCGCACGGCCGCAGCCAGAAATATCGCTCGAGACTGTGCCGGGGGTCAGGCTGATGGTGCCGGCCAGGGTGGTGATAGCCTCGGGCGAACGAAGCTCCAGCGGGATCACCAGCCATTGGGAGCGAAGGTCGCGGTTGCGTCGCATTAAGATCACCCAGGCCACCTGAAAATTGGCGATCAGAATGTCGAACAGGACGATTACGACGTAGCCGACCAGGGCGGGGCCCAAGCGCACGGCGGGCCGATCAGGCCAGAAGCGGCTGGTGAACAGCGGAACGAGCACCGCGAACACGATCGCCAGAAACAGGGCGCCGAAGGTGAATTCGTTCACCAGCAGCATCCAGACCACGACCAGCATCGCGCTCAGGCCGGGGTGAGGCAGAAGGCGGCGGATCATCGGCGACCTCCGGACTGCGGACCAAGGACAGCGTCAATATACTGGTCCGGCGCGAACAACTGAGCCGCCGCCGCCGCCGTATAGTCCGTCACTGGCCCCGCCAGCACGGTAAGGCCCGCCAGCGCCAGCAACAGGGCGGCGGCCGCCCCCACCCCTCCGCGCCTGCCGCGCAGGGACCGCAAGACGATTTCGCCTTCGACCGATGCGCTCTTCCAGAAGATCATGCTGCCGGCGCGTGCGAACGCCAACACGCCCAGGACGGTCGTCGTCAGGATCGCTCCCCAGATCCAGACGGCGTGCGGCGAAGCCCGTGCGCCGTCCAGCACCAGAAGCTTGCCGACGAAACCCGACAGGGGCGGCAAGCCGACTGCGGCGATGGCGGCCAGGAAGAAGAGGGCCGACAGGATTTCGATCTGACGAAACCGCGGGGCCAAGGTGATGGCGTCGCCATGTTCGGCGCGTCTTTGGGCGACCAGGTCCACGACTAGGAACAAGGCGGCGCCGGCCAGGGTCGAGTGCAGGATATAGTATAGGGCCGGCCCCATCGACTGGACGGTGAAGACGGACACGGCGCACAGCAGCGTCCCCATCGAGCCGACGACGGCCCAGGCTGCGAGATCGCGCAGTCCCCGCGCCGCAAACATGCCCACAAAGCCGATGATGAGGGTCACGAGCGCGGCCGGAAGCAGCCAGGGGCCGACCAGAAACGCCAGGCCGCCCGCGTCCTCCCCGAAAATGAGGGTGCTGGTGCGAATGATCGAATAGGCTCCGACCTTGGTCATGATGGCGAACAGGGCCGCGACCGTCCCGGTGGTCGCGGCATAGGTTCCCGGCAGCCAGAAATGGAGCGGCACGACCGCCGCCTTCAGCGCGAAGACCGTGGTCAACAACAGGCCGGCGGCGGCGATGAGCCCTTGATCACCTGCCGGCGCCGCCGCCACGCGCACCGCCAGATCGGCTATGTTGAGCGTGCCGGTGACCCCGTAAAGCAGGCCGACGGCCACCAGGAACAGGGTCGATCCGACCAGGTTGATGATCACATACTGGACCCCCGCCTTCAGCCTCTGACCGCCCTGGCCATGAAGCATCAACCCGTAGGACGCGATCAGCAGGACTTCGAAGAAGACGAACAGGTTGAACAGGTCGCCGGTCAGGAAGGCCCCGTTCAACCCCAGTAGCTGGAACTGGAACAGCGGGTGAAAATGCCAGCCCTTGCGATCTGTCCCGGTGCTGATCGCATAGACCAGGACGACAAAAGCCAGGACGGCGGTCAGCAGCACCATCATCGCCGACAGCCGGTCGAGCACCAGCACGATGCCGAAAGGCGCGCGCCAATTGCCCAGAGCATAACTCTGGATGTCGCCGCCGTTCGCCTGGGCGAGAAGAGCGAGGGCCACGACGATCAGGGTCAGGCAGGATCCGACCGCAGCGAGACGCGACAGGGTCAGGTGGTGGCGCAAGAACAGCAGGATGCCCGCCCCCATGACGGCGGGCAGGAGCACGCTGGCGATGACCCAATAGGAGGTGATCAAACTCACTGTTCGGTCTCCTGGTCCGATGCGCCATCAACGCGGTCGACGCCGGTCTCCAGATAGCTGCGTAGGGCCAGCACGACCACGAAGGCGGTCATTCCGAAGGCGATGACGATGGCGGTCAGGACGAGGGCCTGAGGCAGGGGGTCGGTGTGGCCTTCCGCCGCCTTGTCGTAGAGAGGCGTGCGGTCGATCGCCAAGCGGCCCATGGCGAACAGGAAGACATTGATCGCGTAGGACAGAAAGGCCAGTCCCAGCACGACCGGAAACGTCCGTCGACGCAGCACCAGATAGACGCCGGCGGCTGTCAGGACGGCGATGGCCGAGGCGACCAGGAACTCAAGGCTGATCATCGTTCCACCTCCCCGGCGGCGGCTTGCGGGGTTGCGCGGGACGGATCCACATCCATCGGCTCATCCGCCTGGAGCGGTTCCTGTTTCTCGGCGCTCTGGGCGACCTGGGAGAGTTGCGCCAAGGCCAGGATCACCGCGCCGATGACGGTCAGCGCCACGCCGATGTCGAACAGCATTGCGGTGGCGAGCTCGAACGTGCCGATCACGGGCAGGCTGAAATAGTCGAATGCCGTGGTCATGAAGGGGGCGCCGAACAGTAGCGAGCCGAGGCCGGTCGCCGCCGCGATCAACACGCCCAGGCCGATCAGGGTGTGGTGGTCCGCGCGCAGCCGCTGGGCCGCGAACTGATAGCCCGAGGCCATATACTGCATCAGGATTGCGATGGAGATGACCAGGCCGGCGATGAAACCGCCTCCCGGCTGGTTGTGTCCCCGCAGGAAGATGTAGAGGCCAACCATTACGGCCAGGGGCAGCAACAGGCGGGTGGCGACCACCAGCATCATCGGGTGGTGCTCGGGCGAACGCGGCGTATCGGGTCGCCAGGCCAGGATCCGGCGACCGCTGGCTCCCGTCCCCGCCGTCTCGAGCAGGGAGAAGATCGCCAGCGCGGCGATGCCCAGGACGATGATCTCGCCGAAGGTGTCGAATCCGCGGAAATCGACCAGGATGACATTGACGACATTGGTGCCGCCCCCACCCGAATAGGCGTTCTCCCAGAAATAGCCGGAGATGCTGTCCAGGGGGCGGGTCATGACGGCCCAGGCTGCAGCGCCGACGCCTAGGCCCGATAGCACGGCCAGTCCGCCGTCGCGCAGGCGACGGGGCAGGCGGCTTTCGCGCGGGCTGGTCTTGGGCAGCAGATTGAGCGCCAGCAGCATCAGCAGGATGGTGACCACCTCCACCGAAATCTGCGTCAGGGCGAGGTCCGGCGCGGACATGTGGACGAAGCCTAATGAAATCACCAGGCCGACGATCCCGATATAGATCAGCGACAGATATCGGGCTCGGTGGTTGATCAGCACCAGAACCGTGGCCGCGATCAGGGCTAACCAGGCGACGATGGCCATCGGGGACGCCGCCGTCGTTGGACGGTCCCCGGCGATGAAGGCGAAGCCGAGAAAGCCGGCGAAGCCGACGACCACGGCGGCGCCGATGAACATCGCAATATAGCGTTCAAGCGATCCGTTCTGCAGCCGGGCCGTGAACGCGACGGCCGCCCTGGTCGCCCCCACAACGACCCGATCAAACAGGACCTTGGCGTCGGGCAAAGTCAGGCCATGCCAGAAAGCGGCGATCTGCCGATGGGCGCTCAGAATGACCAAGCCCAGGCCGATGGCCGCGATGCTCATGAACAGGGCGGGCGTCACGCCATGCCAGAGCGACAGCGAATAATAGGGTGTATCTCCGCCGATGACGGCTCGCGACACCTGCTCGACCAGCGGCCCGGCGACGACGGCGGGGAACAGACCGATGGCGACGACCAGGGCGACCAGCACCGCCGGCGGCCCCCATAGGCCAATGCCCGGATCATGGGGCGTCTTGGGATAATCGTCGCGTTTCTTGCCGAAATAGACATGGACGATGTAGCGGAACGAATAGGCCACCGAGAACGTCGCCCCCAAGGTCGCCAGCGCGGCGACCAGCCAGGGCTGGTTCCACCAGACGGCATGCCAGGCTTCTTCGAGCATCATCTCCTTGGAGATGAAGCCGTTCAGCGGCGGTACGCCTGCCATCGACAGACCGGCGACGACCGCCAGGGTGGCCGCGATCGGCATCAGGGTCGCCAGACCGCCCAGCCGCTTGATGTCGCGCGTCCCGGCCTCGTGATCCACGATGCCGGCGTTCATGAAGAGCGCCGCCTTGAAGGTGGCGTGGTTGATGATGTGGAAGACGCCGACCACGGCGGCCATGGGAGTGCCGAAGCCGAAAAGCATGGTCAGAAAGCCCAGGTGGCTGATCGTCGAATAGGCCAAAAGCCCCTTCAGATCGTCCTTGAACAGGGCCGCGACCGCGGCGAACACCATTGTCACCAGACCTGTCGTCGCCACAAGGTAGAACCACTCATCCGTGCCCGACAGCACCGGCCACAGCCGGGCCAGCATGAAGACGCCGGCCTTCACCATGGTGGCCGAATGCAGATAGGCGCTGACCGGCGTCGGGGCGGCCATGGCGTGGGGCAGCCAGAAGTGGAACGGGAACTGGGCCGATTTGGTGAAACATCCGCCGAGTATCAGCAGGAGCGCCGGCAGATAGAGAGGAGACGCCTGGATCGCCTCGCGGTTCTTCAGGATCACCGTCAGGTCATAGGATCCGGCGATATGGCCCAGGATCAGCAGCCCCCCGATCAGCGACAGCCCGCCGGCGCCTGTGACCGCCAAGGCCATTCGCGCGCCCTGGCGCCCCTCGGGCAGATGTCGCCAGAAGCCGATCAACAGGAAGGACGAAAGGCTGGTCAGCTCCCAGAAAATCAGCAGCAGCAGCACATTGTCCGACAGGACAATGCCTAGCATCGCCCCCTGGAACAGCAGCAGATAGACGAAGAACCGACCCATGGGGTCGGCCTTGGACAGGTAGAATCGGGCATAGACGATGATCAGCAGGCCGATGCCCATGATCATGCCGGCGAACATCAGACCGAGCGCGTCGAGGAAGAGGTTGAGGTTCAGCCCCAGCAAGGGGATCCACTCGATCCGGACCTGGACCGTCTCGCCGGCCATCACGGCCGGCGTGAGCGTGCCGAGGATCACCAGCGCCGCCAGGGTCACGGTCCCGGCCGCGACGGCGCTGGCATTGCGACCCGCGCGAATGGCCAAGGCTGGGGCGAGGGCGCCGATCAAGGGCAGGAGGGCAAGCACAAGCAGCAAGGATCGACCTTCTCAGCGGCATTGTTCGGGGGCGGGAGCGCCCACGGTCGCTAGGCGTCGTCCGTACCTTAGCCCGAGCAGCCCGGCCGTGGCGACCCCGCCATTACACGCGGGTCGTTTTGAAGCAGGGTAATGGTGTCTTTTAGGGCAAGACGTTCACTACGAGCCAACCGGCCATCGCGCGCAACAGTATGGGGTCGGGCGCGATACAGAGTTCGGCCAGCACAGCCGGGCGCATGTGCCGGGGGCTAGCGGACCAAGCCTGCCACGGCGCCACTTCTGCGCTAGGCTCGGGCCGACGTATCGGTGGCGGAGCAAAAAAACGATCGTCGGCCAAATAACCGGCAGTCCGTTGAACCGTTTTACCGCCCCAAAGCACCTATGATCGATGACGCGACCTCACACCCGACTTGATGCGACAACCCGCCGCCTCCTGGATGAGTATCTCGTCGTGGCTGCACAGTCAGGTGACCAGAAGGCCTTCGCCGAGCTGGTGAGACGCTGGCATAGGCGCTTTGCTGCCCATGCTTGGCGGCTCCTGGGTGACGATGAGGCGGCAAGTGATGTCGTCCAGTCGGGATGGCTGGAGGTCGCGCGAGGATTGAGCCGCCTCCAGGACGAGCGCGCGTTTCCTGCCTGGGCTTATCGGATCATGTCCCGGGGCTGCGCCCGGCATATCGCGAACCTGCAAGGCCGGCGCGAACTGGACCGTGCCATCTCTGCAGAGCCTGAGCCAGATGCGATCGAGCCTGACTTTGAGAAGCGTGATGAGGCTCAGCGCCTTCACGCGGCAATCCGCTGTCTGCCTCCGCCGCAGCGGGCTGCGGTGGCGCTGTTCCATTTTGAGGACCTAAGCATCGCCGAGATCGCGGTGGCCCTCGATGTCCCGGCGGGCACGATCAAGACCCGCCTTATGCATGCACGCCGCCGCCTTCGCGTCGTGCTGGAAGGAGAAGACGATGCCTAATCCCGATCAGCTAATCGATCAGACACTCGCAGCGGAAGAGCGTGACCTGCTTCGCCGCATTGGAGAGGATCCCAGTCACGTCCAGCAGGCTCTGACGCTTTTCGCAGGGCGTTCCGGATGGGTGAGTGGACTTCTGCTGGCGGTGCAAGCGGTGATGTTCATTGCAGGACTGTGGGCCGGCTGGCAGTTCTTCCAGGCCCAGGACACACTCGCTGCCCTCCACTGGGGTCTGCCTTCCGCAGTCCTGCTCGTCATGTCCCTTATGATCAAGCTCGCGCTGTGGCCCGTCATGCAGACAAATCGACTCTTAGTGGCGCTAAAGCGGTTGGAGCTGATGGTGACCCAACGAAGCGGCGTCGATAGCTAGTCGGGTTGATCGACCGCGTCTCTACCGTCAGTCGTCAATGAAGATCATCAACGTCCGAAGCGTGTCGGCTTGCGAAGTTGGCATTGCGCCTGAAAGCGGACCTTCGGTTCACGCACGGAATGTCGTGTTTGCGGCATGGTCCGCATGACCGCTTCTGGCGCATTTCAGACCCAAGACGCGTCTCAGAGCTCTTGACTCAAGCTCGCACTATCTCACCTCGAAAGGGTAGATGGGGGAGGCAGTCATCCAGATTTCTCTACAGGACACCTCGCCGCTCGATCATCCACGGATCGATGGATGTCCACATCTGGCGGACCGCCACCGAACGGAAGGTTCAGGCTGTGCTCGGTGTCGAGCCCTTGGGCGACGACAGCTACGCAATCAGCGTCTTGGCTTGAGGCCAATCCTTCACCTGAAATTGAGGCGGCGTCGTTTGGCAACGAGCGCTGTCGGGCACGAAACGCAAGTCGTGGAAAGTCGCAATCTAAGTCGGGGTGACTTTCGAACGACAAGTCTTCGCAAGTCATGTTTTGAGTCGTGGCGAGTTGTACGACAGTCGTCTGTAAGTCGCGTAAAATAATCGATCCACAGAGTTGACAACCTGTGGATATATTTGCTTGCAATGTGGTGCGTCGCGCTGAGACGCGCTGAACACAGGAAGCAAGACATGCGTGGAAGACTTGGGCGCCGCCTGTTCGGCGCAATGATGACGTGTGGCCTGATGGTGGCCGGGCCGGCCCTGGCCGGAGGTTCAGGGATGCCCTGGGAAGGGCCGCTCCAGCAGGTGGTCCAGTCCATCACAGGACCCGTGGTCCAGGCCGCAGCGGTCGTAGCCGTAGTCGTCTTCGGCGCCGGGATCGCGATGAGCGAGAACGGATCCTCGATGCGGCGCGGTCTGGGCATCATGTTCGGCCTCTGCATCGCCTTCGCGGCCTCGACCTTCTTCCTCGACTTCTTCGGCTTCGCCGGCGGGGCGGAGATCGGATGATGGCCGGCTCCCTCCAAGACGGCCGACCGGAGGGCTGGGATCTTCCGGTCGCACAGGCTTTGACCGAGCCGGTCCTCATGGCCGGAATGCCTCGGGACTACGCCATCGCCATGGGGACGATCGCGGTGGTGCTCGGCCTGGCCCTGCGGATCTGGTGGCTCGGCCTTCTGTGGTGGGCCGTCGCCCACGCGATCGGCTTGTGGGCGGCCAGGGCGGACCGCCGGTTCTTCGATGTGCTTCGGCGCCACCTCGCCCTGCCTGGCCATCTGGACGCGTGAGGGGCCGATGCGCTTTCTCGAAGAACATCGCAGACGCCCGGCGGCTCTGGCCGACCATCTGCCTTGGGCCGCCCTGGTCGCGCCGGGTGGCCGACGCCCCCGTGGCGCAGCGCACCCTGACGGTCTTCTGCGCCCTGGTTCAGGACAAGGCTGTCGCCGCCGCGCTGGAGCCTCTGACACTCAAAGGTCCGCACGGCGCCCTGCTCGACGGAGAGGGCGAGGCGCTGGTTCCCAGCCGGTTCGACACCTTCGAGCTCGAAAGCATGATGGCCACGCCCTCGGCTGTAGCTCCGGTTCTGTCGGCCCTCTTCCATCATCTGGAGCGCAGCTTCGACGGTCGACCCACACTGCTGGTGCTCGACGAGGCCTGGCTGTTCCTTGGGGAGACCGCATTCGCGGCCAAGATCCGGGAGTGGCTGAAGACGCTGCGCAAGAAGCGGGTCCGCGTGATGATCACCCGCGACCTGATCCTGGAGCCTTACCGGCCATGACCTGGACCCCTCTCGATACTGGAAACCGCTGGGCCGTGCTCGGCGTCACCGTCTTCTTCCTGAGCCTGGGCGCTCTGATTGCCGAGCAGACGCCAGCCCTGGCTTTGGTCAACGAGAGCCCCAGCGTGCCGCGTGGCCTCTATCTGCGACAGCCTGGAGGCGCGCCGGAGAGGGGTGCGATGGTCGCTTTGCCCCAGCCTTCCATCGCCCGGCACTACCTGGGCGCGCTCGGCATGCCGGCGGAATTGCTTCTGATCAAACGGGTCGCGGCGGTCGGCGGCGATCTCGTCTGCCGGCAGGGAAGTGCGGTTCGAATGCCCGGCCGCGTGGCTCACGTTCTGGATCGTGATCGGCGCGGCGCGGCTCTGCCCGGCTGGACCGGCTGCCGTCGGCTCGCGCCGGACGAGCTCTTCCTGCTCGGCGACACGCCGGGAAGTTTCGACAGTCGCTATTTTGGCCCCGTCCGGACCCGAGACCTGGAGGGGGTGTTTCGGGAGACCCTGACATGGTGAGACCCTTTCTGGCCGCTCTGGCCCTGGCGCTTGCAGCGGGTAACGCATCCGCTCAAACGGTCGACTGGCGCAACGCCGGCGGCGATCTGTTCGGCCGTCCCCCCGCGCAGTCTGTGTCGGACGTGGCGGGCGTCGACGACCTCACGCCCCGACTTCCGCCCCTGTCCCAGCCGTTCATGGACGCGATCGCCGTCGCCGCCGAGCGCCACGGGATCGACCCCAAGATGCTTCATGCCCTGGTGATCGTGGAATCCGCATACCGGGTCGATGCCGTGTCTCCGGTCGGCGCCGGTGTCCTTTCTGGATCGCTGGCTGACGCTGTGGATTTTCGCGGCCATGGCGCTGGGTGTCGCCCTGGGGTCGCTCGTTCCCGGACTGCCGGCCTGGATGGACAGTCTGTCGATCGGATCGACCAACATCCCGATCGCCATCGGCCTCATTCTGATGATGTATCCGCCGCTGGCGCGGGTGAAATACGAGGAACTGCATCGGGTCTTCGCCGACCGCCGCGTGCTCGCTCTGTCCCTGTTCCAGAACTGGGTTCTCGGGCCCGTGCTGATGTTCGGTCTGGCCGTCGTCTTCCTGCGCGACCAGCCGGAATATATGACCGGCGTGATCCTGATCGGCCTGGCGAGGTGCATCGCCATGGTGCTGGTCTGGAACCAGCTTGCGCGGGGCGACAGTCAGTATGTGGCCGGTCTGGTGGCCTTCAACTCGATCTTCCAGATCGTCTTCTTCAGCCTCTATGCCTGGCTGTTCCTGACGGTCCTGCCGCCGCTGTTCGGACTGGAAGGCAGCGTGATCCACGTCAGCGTCGGGACCATCGCCGGCGCGGTTCTGATCTACCTCGGTCTGCCGTTCCTCGGCGGCTTCCTGACTCGACGTATCTTCATCGCCAGGAAAGGCGCCGACTGGTTCGAGACCCGGTTCCTGCCCCGGATCGGGCCGATGACCCTGATCGCCCTGTTGTTCACCATCGTCGCCATGTTTAGCCTAAAGGGCGGCGAGGTCGTCGCCCTGCCGTTCGACGCCCTGCGGATCGCCGTGCCCCTGACGATCTACTTCCTCGTCATGTTCATCGTCAGCTTCGCGATGGGGCGCTGGATCGAGGCGGACTATCCGCGCACCACGGCCCTGGCCTTCACCGCCGCGTCCAACAATTTCGAACTGGCCATCGCCGTCGCCATCTCCGCCTTCGGTCTGGCCTCACCGGTCGCCTTCGCCGCTGTTATCGGGCCGCTGGTCGAGGTCCCGGTGCTGATCCTGCTAGTGTCCGTCGCCCTCTGGCTCGGCCGGCGATGGTTCCCCGCCCTCTAGCGCAGCCGGTCATTGCTGGTCGGCTGTTCTATTATCAAACGCCGGGGCCAAACACCTAGACAACGGCGCCGACCAATCCCCCGACGCCGGCGGTTATCGCCATCGCGAGGCTTCCCCAGAAAACGACTCGTGTCACAGAGTGGACGATACCGGCGCCGCCCGCCATCGCGCCCGCGATCCCCAGTGACGTGAGCGAGACCAAGGTGGCGACGACGACGGCGGGGACGACAAGACCCAGGGGCGCGGCCACCACGGCGAGCAGGGGTAGCGCGGCTCCGACCGAGAACGTCACTGCCGATGCGAAGGCGGCCTGGAGCGGGCGCGCCGTTGTGATTTCCGATATGCCGAGTTCGTCACGCGCATGAGCGCCCAGGGCGTCCTTGTTCATCAATTGCTCGGCGACCTGCCGAGCCAGGTCCGGGGTCAGGCCGCGCGTTTCGTAGATGCCGGCCAGTTCCCTGACTTCAAACGGGTAGTCCTCGGTCAGCTCCTGCTTTTCGCGCGCAAGGTCGGCCTTCTCGGTGTCGGCCTGGGCGCTGACCGACACATATTCGCCAGCGGCCATCGACATGGCTCCTGACACCAGTCCGGCCACGCCCGCGACCAGGATCGCGTCCTTGCCTGATGATGCGGCGGCGACGCCGACGATCAGGCTGGCGGTCGAGACGATCCCGTCGTTGGCGCCCATGACTGCCGCCCGCAGCCATCCGACGCGCGAGGAGAAGTGGGTTTCGGCCTGGGGCTGTCGTCGGCTCATGTTTCTGTCCTTGGGCTGGCGGCGGCTTTCACCGCATCTGGAAGGATTCCTGGTGGAAGCGCGTGGCGGGCAATCCTCGCGCCATCATTGCCCTGCGGATGGCTTGTCCGAAAGGCGCAGGACCCGCGCCATCTGATAGTCGATCTGGCGACGCATCCGTTCGCATTGCGTCAGGATGGTGTGCGCCGCCTCGGCCTGCCCCTGCGCGTTCAGCCGCGCGCCTTCGTCGGCCAGGATCGCCAGCGGCGTCTTCAGAGCATGAGCCAGATTGCCGGCCTGCGCCCGAGCGCGCCGGATCATCTCCGCATTGGCGTCGATCAGCGCATTCAGATCCTGGACCAGGGGGCGAACCTCGCTGGGGCTGTCGTCGGGCAGGCGAGCGGCGCGCCCAGAACGGACTGCCGCCAGGGCGCTTCGGATCTTGCCAAGCGGGCGCAGTCCGAACGAGATCTGCAGGAAGGCGGCTCCGACCAGTCCCAGGGCGATCATGCTGAGAGACAGAGCCAGGGTTCGGTTGAATTGGGACAGGACGTCGTCGAGTAATCTCTGGTCCGCACCGATGGCGATCCGCAGGCTTTCACCCGTTCCCGTCGGCGTCACCGTGCGTTCCAGCAGCCGCACCTCGCCGGTTGGGCCGGATATGAAGGACTGGCGCGATACGCCCGGACCCGGCGGCGGTCCGACCATGGGCAGGGCGGCCCCACCGAGCGACGACGACCGGGCCAGTTCCCCGCCCTTGCGTCGAATTTGCCAATAATAGCCCGATCCCGGAGGCTGGAAGCGAGGGTCGCTCAACCAACGTTGAAGATAGGGCGCGCCGTCTGGCGGAACGTGAACCAGCACCGCCAGTTCGTCGGCATGGCCTTTAAGCTCCGTGTCGAACTGGGCGGTCACATGCTCCCTGAAGATTTCCGACAAGACGAAGCCGCTCACAGCCACCCCGGCGAAAATCCAGATCACGGAGCCCAGCAACAGGCGAGCGCGGAAACTTCTCCAGAGGGTGCGCATTCCCTAGCTGCGGTCGCCGAGGTGGTAGTTGAAGATCAATTTCGACTTGGCGCAAACGGCCAGATAGCCCCAGACCGTTCCGGCGCCCTCGACGGGGACGGTCATCCTGTCGACGTTCACCTGCTTGGCGCCCACGAACGAATAGAGTTCGTCCGCCTGGATCGTCTCGACCATCAGGCCCTTGGTGCGCTTCATCAGAGTGATGGCCATAGGCTCAGGACTCATAGCCAGAACAGCACTGTGGCGGCGAGGGCTATGGCGGACAGGAAGACGGTCGGGCAGCGATCGTAGCGAGTGGCGACCCGTCGCCAGTCTTTCAGGCGGCCAAACATGATT
>NZ_JAHXPB010000008.1 GCF_023147505.1 Brevundimonas sp. EYE_349
CGTCCGCGATGGGTCAGGAGCGGCCGATCGTGCCCGGCAGCGGGCGAACGACGTATGTCAACCATACCAAGTGCAGATTCTGCGCCACTTAAGCTGGTTCTGAGCCAGCGTTAGGTGGTCTCGACAACATCTACGCCGCGCTCATTGTTCAGATTATCCATTCGACCATAGGTATAGCCGAGGTCCCACGAGACATTCTTGACGAAACCGATGTCGCCGTGATCGCCCTTGAAGCCAATGACATAGCGCTGCAACTCGCGCTCGTTAGTTTGATCGCGATTGGGACCAAACATTGTGTGGCGAGCCCATGGCGCAGCCGTGGCGGCCTGGGCTTGCCCGGGAGCGTTCAGCGTGGGCGCGCCGTAGTTTGTGACAGTATTCCCCGCAATCGCCGCCTTCAGCGCAGCAGGTATGAATGCGTTGTCGGAAACACGTAGACCATGGCTTTGATTGCTGGGAGCGCCGCTAGACAGATATGTGACCGGCGCGGCGCCAGCTCCATAAATAGAGTCGCTCAGATAGAAGTCGAAGAACGTCGGCTGTCCAACCGCATAGGTGTCCTCACGCGTGTACTTGGCCTCGGCATAGGCCGAGATCTCGTTGGTAACCTTGAAGTTTGAACCGACTTGGAAACGGTAGGCGTCTGTACGTGGCAGACGGTCGTCCTGACTGAACGTACCGATCGGCTCACCATCACCGCCGATATTGAGTGGGCGGTTTGACCCGGTGTTGCCAATCCGTTGACCGAAGTTGGCCAAACGTGCGGTCGTCCCGTCAAACCACCAAGTCTTTGCCGGATCGACACTATAGCACGCCGCTGCCGTTACGCCGGTGCAGTTGGCTTGAGGCACATTCGGGTTGCTCGTGGGGCTGGGCTGCTGTGCGTTCGCAAGCGTGGTCGATCCCCACCGCGGGCGATCCAGGCGGTATAGACCGGAAAACAGCATGTTGTCGTAAACGCCGTCGATCGCCGGGCCGATGGAGGCAGTGATCGGATCCGCGTCCACGCCCACCAGCGCCGTGCCGCGCGCGATCCACTTGAGGTCCATGCTGTCGACCTGCGGGATACGCTCGTATTCGCCGAAGCCGTACACATTCAATCGGTTGTCGAAGAAGTTCTGACCGATCAAGGCCGAGATGCGATACTGATCGTTACGGCCTTTTTCAGTGATCCGCGCATAGCTGGAGTCGATTTCCAGTCCTTCGAAATCTTTACGAAGCTGGAAGTTAACAACGCCGGCGACGGCGTCGGCGCCATATACCGAGGAGGCGCCGCCGGTGATGATCTCGATGTTCTGGATCAGCAGGCGGGGAATGGTGTTGACTGAAACGCTCAGCGTGCCTTGCTGAGAGCCCACATGGCGACGACCGTCAACCAGGGTAAGGGTCCGCGAGTTTCCGAGGGCGCGCAAGTTGGCGATCGCCAAGCCGCCTGCATTAAGGCTGGTGCCCGTGTTATCAGAGGGAACCTGCGAGTTCGAAAGCGCGGGAATCTGCGCCAGATAGTCGATGACCGTATTCTGTCCTGCACTCAGGAGCTCTTCGCGCGCGACCTGAATCAGCGGCGTCGGCGCGGTCGTGGGGTCACGACGGATACGCGACCCCGTGACGACGATTTCATCAACCTGCGTCGCGCTCGTCTGTTCGGCGTTCTGAGCCTGAGCCCATGCTGGAGCCGATATGGCCACGACCCCCGCCAGGATCGTCGACCCGAATAGATAATTACGCTTCAGCTTCATCATGGATAGCCCCCACTAAATACAAAACTTGCCCCGCCGAGTCGCAACGTTCGACGGCTTAGAACCCATCCGTCTAGCGAATTATGGCTCTGAAGCAACCATTGTGTCTCAAATCGGGCCGACCCAAGTCATTTATGTTACGGCCAGGACACAGTTATTTAAGCTGCAGGCGAGCAGAGTTAGCGCTCTAAGTGAGGCGCTGGCCTGTGCCCAAACGGGAAATCTGAGTTTTTAAAGATTATCCCGCAACCAGCCAGCCACACGCCCGACGACGTTGCCACGGTGGATTTTCGGGGCGTCCGCCGCCGTGATCTGGCGCGCCATTAGCTTGCGAGCCGAGACCGCTTCGCGAGGACCGTAGGCGGCGCGGAGGAGGACGCCGGCGGTGGCGCAGAAGGCGGGGCCGGAGGCGGCGTCGGCCAAATGTGGCGCCCGTTGGGGTTTTCCGAGGCGGACGGGGCGGTCGAAGACGCGGACGGCCAGCTCGCGCACGCCGTTCAACTGGCTGGCGCCGCCGGTCAGGACCAGGCCCGCGCCGGGCTCCAGGCCGACGCCGGCGTTTTTCAGACGATCACGGAGCAGTTCGAGGGTTTCCTCGACGCGCGGGGCGATCACGGTCTTCAGCATGGCGCGGGGCACGATGACGGGGCCGGCGGAGGCTTCCTCGCCGCGCGGCGGGGCCTCCAGCATTTCGCGGTCCTCGTTGGCGCTGGCCATGGCCGAGCCGTGCAGGGTCTTCAGCCGCTCTGCGCCGGCCTTGGACGTCGACAGGCCGCGCGCGATGTCGGAGGTGACATGGTCGCCGCCAACATTGAGGCTTTCGATATGCAGCAGGGAGCGGCCGCCCCAGACCGCGGCGCTGGTGGAACCGCCGCCCATGTCGATGCAGACGGCGCCCAGATCCATCTCGTCCTCTTCCAGCGCGGCCAGGGACGAGACGACGGGGGCGGCGGCGACGCCTTGCAGGTCCAGATGCGCCAATTCCAGGCAATGGCTCAGGGTCGTGAAGACGTTCTCGGCCATCGACACCACCAGGAGGTCCAGTCCCAACGAGCCCCCACGCATCGAGCGCGGATCATGCACCCCGCGTGCGCCGTCGACCGACCAACCGATCGGCAGCACATGGATCGGGCGGCGGTTGGGCAGGCGAATCTGCGCCAGGGCCATGCCGATGGCGCGCGCCAGATCGGCGTCCCCGACCGGATTGGCGCCCAGGGATACGCGGGCCTGGACCCGGTGGCTGGCCATCTGGCCGATGGCGGTTGTCACGACCACGCCGGAGACCGGGCTCTGGGCCGCGCGTTCGGCGCGTTCGACGGCGTGGCCGATGGCCTGTGCGGCCTCGTCCATATTGATGATGGCCCCGCCCCTGACGCCCTTGGACTGGACGTGGCTGGCGCCCGCGACACGGATGGTGCGGTCGGCGTGACGCACGCCGTCGGGCTTCATGATGAAGCATGAGACCTTGGACTGACCGATATCCAAAGCGGCGATAACGGGCGCGCGTCCGGCGCGGGGGTCCATGCCCCGACCCTGGTCATTGGCTGCGCGCGGCTTTCCCGACATCTGGTCCCGGTCCTTAAGCATCGCCGGTCGGTCGCACCGCGACCTCGTCCGGGGTTCTGAGGTCGACCCGGGCGAAACCCAGGTCGAGCAGGCGTTCGCGCTGATCCAGCGCATCGAGGCGGATCAGCGCCGCCTCCTGTTCCGTAGCGGGCAGCTGGATCAGGCTGCCGTCCTTGAGCCGAAGGTCCCAGCGGCGCTCGTCCACGCGGACGAGGGCGTCGATCTTGTTCATCAGGCGCGGGCGCTGGGCCAGAAGCGGCAAAATTTCCCCCGCCGCGACATCGGCCCCCTTGCCCACCACCAGCGGAAGGGTGGGATAGCGTCGGGCGTCGGCGCCCGTGATCACCTGGCCTCGCGCGTCGATGACCTTGATCTGTCCCGCTTCCTGCCAGACGGCCAGGCGGTCATGCTCCTTGACCTCGACGATCAGGGTGTCGGGCAGCAGGCGCACGATGCGCGCCGACTTGACCCATCCCACGCCCTGAACGCGGTCGCGGATGGCTTCGAGCTTCAGACTGGTGATCGGCTGGCCGGAATACAGACCCAGCGCCTGCCGGATGGCCGGCTCAGCTTCGGCCGAGGCGCCGGTGACATGCACGCGCTTCAGCGTCAGCCCCATGCCGGAGGTCAGACTGTCGACGCCATGCGAGACAGAGGCGCCGATCCGTTCGGCGCGCGCCCCGGTCGCCAGCACCCCGACCAGCAACAGGGCGCCAGCCCCCAGGGCGATGACCGCGGTGCGGGGAGAGATATCGACACGGCCGATGGCGGCCATCTTGCCCGGAATGGCCGAGGCGTTCTGGGCGCCGCCGCGCGAGCGCCCGCCGTTCCTGGGCGCCGCGCCGCGTCCTGGCGCTTGGCCCGAACCCTGTCGCCGACCGCCGCGAACTACCGCGGGCATGAGGCGTCCTCCACCATCCACCGAACCAGATCGTCATAGGTCATTCCGGCATAGGCGGCCTGCTCGGGCGCGAGCGAGGTCGGGGTCATGCCGGGCTGAGTGTTGACCTCCAACAGGACCAGATCGTCCTTAACATCGTCATAACGGAAGTCGGACCGCGAAACGCCTCGGCAACCCATCGCCGTATGGGCCAGTTCGGCCTGACGCAGCGCCGCCTCGAACACATGGGCCGGCAAGACGGCCGGCAGGACGTGGACCGACCCTCCCGGCGCGTATTTGGCCTCGTAGTCATAGAAGCCCTTGGTCGGGGTTATGTCGGTCACGGTCAGGGCGCGCGGTCCGGCCGCCTCGCCGATCACGGTGACGCACAATTCCTTGCCCGGAATATAGGGTTCGACCACCACCTGCTCGCCATAGGCCCAGTCCGGCTCGCCCACCTCGGCGACCGGGCGGTTCGCCCCCTCGCGGACCAGAAACACGCCGACCGAAGACCCCTCGGCGTTCGGCTTGACCACATAGGGCGGCTCGATGACGTGGCGACTGGCGACCTCGTGGCGATCATACAGGCCGCCGCCTGGAACCTTGACGCCGGCCATCCGCAGCACGGCCTTGGACTTGTCCTTGTCCATCGCCAGGGCCGAGGCGAGCACGCCGGAATGGGTGTAGGGAATCTTCAGCGTCTCCAGCACGCCCTGGACGCAGCCGTCCTCGCCCCAGGCGCCGTGCAGGCAATTCAGCACCACGTCGGGTTTGATCAGGCCGGACAGCACATTGGCCAGGTCGCGCCCGGCGTCCACGCGGCTGACCCGCACGCCCTGCCGCTCCAGCGCCTGGGCGCACTGTTCCCCCGAAGACAGCGACACCTCGCGCTCGGCGGACAGACCGCCCATCAGGACGGCGACGTGAAGAGATTGGAAGGGGCGGGTCATGGGCGGCTCCAGAACAGTCTGGATGCCGCGCAGGTCGTTAACAGCCCGTCAACCAAACCCTCATGAGGTCATTGAAGTGTGGACGTCGGGACGGTTTCCGGGGCCGGTTCAACCTCCTTGACCGCGACGGCTTGCGTGGAAGGCGATGGCGTCACCTCGATCGACTCCGCAGCCGGAGCGGCAGGGCGCAGGTCCAGCGCATAGAGATAGGCGCCTTCGCACGGCTGCCGGTCGCCATAGGTCCAATCGGCGGCGCGGTGCCGCAGGCCGGCGACGGCGGCGGGCGACGTGGGCGCGAACAGGTCGTCGAGAAGGGTCATGTCGGGGCGCATCTGCTCGCCCGACAGGTCAAACGCCCCAGCATAGACCGCCTCCCCTTCCCGCGCCTCGAACCCTGACGCGCCCAGGCAGAAGTGGGTGATGTGCTGGCCGACATTGATAGCGCTCAGCCGCCAGCGGCCGGGCGGAACGGCGAAGGTCTGGGTCACGGCGCGGGTGCGATCGCCCCGGGCCGCGCCGCGCGTCGGCAGGGTGACGGCGAACAGCGCTGGGCGGCCGTCGTTCTCCCACGGCTGGATATCCGGCGCCGGTCCCTGGCGGCTGAAGATCAGGGTCCGTCCGCCCTGTTCGGCCATGCCGGTCAGACGCACCGTCACCAGGGCGTCGCCCGGTTTGATCGCAACCTCTTCCGGTTTCAGGGCGCGGGGCGGACGGGCGGTGCGCGGAGCCTGGGGGCCTCGGCGCGACGGCGCGGGCGCGGCGTCGGACGGCGGCAGGGCCTGCAGGCTCAAGGACACCTTGTCCAGATCGCCCGCCCGACCGATCACCACCGTATCGCCACGCACGGCGTCATTGTCATAAACGCGAACGATCTGGCCTGCCGGCGTAGCGGCGCCCACGCGATCGGTCAGGGCGTCGTGAAGGGCCGGCTGCTCCATCGCATCCAGCGTCTTGCCCTCGGCCTCGTCCAGCCGCACCACGCGCCAGCCGTTCACGACCATGCAGTTTTCCATATTGGCCGCGACGCCCCGGCGCTCCTGCATGCCGTTCACCGCGCCCTGGATGACGCCGACCACCAATGCGCCCAGCAATCCGCCGGCCGCCGCCGCACCGGCGGCGCCGTTGTCGTCCGGCTGGCGCATCCTTCCCGCCTCGACCATGCAGGCGCGCAGGGCCTCGTCGTGCTGCGCCAGATCGGCGCCCGAGCGGTTGAAATAGGTGTAGCCGGCGCTGGACCGCGTCAGGTCGATGCGCTCAGCCCCCATCGCGGCCGCGCGTGTGACGATCTGGGCCTGGACCGGCTCTGCGGCCATAACCAACAGGCCGGCTGCGATTGCGATACGCTTCATCTGGATTCTCCCCCGAGAATCCGCCTCTAGGACGCGGCGTTTTTTCGCGCAACCTCAGATTTACGACAGAGCGCGCCCAATCCGTTTGATCTCCCAGTCCAGTTGGACGCCGGTCTTTTTCAGCACGTCGGCGCGGACGGCCTCGCCCAGACTCTCGATGTCGGCCGCGGTGGCCTCGCCCGGGTTGATCATGAAGTTGGAGTGCAACTCGCTGAACTTGGCGCCGCCGCCTGTCACGGCGTGCAGCCTGCCGCGCCAGCCCGCCTCGTCCACCAGCTTCCACGACGAATGGCCTGGCGGGTTCTTGAAGGTGGAGCCGCCGGTCTTTTCGCGGATCGGCTGGGTCGTTTCGCGACGGCTGGTGATTTCGGCGATCCGGGCCGCCACGGCGTCGGGGGCATCGGCGGTGCCGCGATAGGTCGCCTCCACCCAGATGATGTCGATCGGCGCCTGGGAATGGCGATAGGTGTAGCCGAAGTCGGCCAGGGCGTAGTCGACCCGCTGCCCCTGGCGGTTCAGGCCCCAGGCCGAGACCAGCACGTCCTTGGTCTCCGCGCCGTAGCAACCCGCGTTCATCGTCAGGGCGCCGCCGACCGCGCCGGGAATGCCGGCATAGAACTCCAGCCCGGCGATCCCCGCCTTGGCCGCCGCACGCGCCACCATGGCGTCCAGCGCCCCGGCGCCGGCCGTGATCGTCAGGCCGTCGGTCGTCACCTGGCCCCAGGCGCGGCCGGCTAGACGGATCACCACCCCCTTAACCCCGCCGTCGCGCACGATGACGTTGGAGCCGACGCCCAGCACCGTCACCGGAACGGCGGGATTCAGCGCCTTCAGAAAGTCCGACAGATCGTCGGCGTCCGCCGGGATGAACAAGGCCTCGGCCGCGCCGCCGACGCGGAACCAGGTGTAGGGCGCCAGCGGTTCGTTCGGCAGCAGCTTGCCGCGAACCGGCGGAAGATCGTGTTGCAAGGTCATTCCGACCCGATAACGCCAGCGGGGACGATGCGGAAGACACCTGTCTTCAAATCCAACTGGTCACGTCGCTGGCGCGTCGCCTAGGGTGGCGTCATGAAGATCAGGAACGCCTTCGCCATCATCGCGCTCGGCATGGGCGTGACGGCGGTCATCCTGTTTGGCTGGATCGGTGTCGTCTTCGCGATCAACACCTATACGCCAGTCGCGATGACGGCTGAGGCGGCGCTGAACCTCATTTTGGTCGTCCTGCTGGCGACGGTCGGGCTGCCGATCCTGCACGCGGCCGTCTATCGCTGGTTCTGGCATATCCGCCGCCGACGCGAGACGGGCGCCTATTCGAGGGGCGAGCCGATCCCCGCCTTCGGATCGGAGCCGACCGCCCCTCCCCCGGCCGCCGCCAAGACGACGAAGCAGCGCCTTCTTTATGTTGCGCTCTATGCCGTCGGCGTTCTGTCGCTGATCGCCGCCTATGCGCCGATCGGGCGTCAGGAAGGGCTGACGGCCTTTCTGGACAGGTTCAGCGCAGGCCGCGCCTCTTTCACGAGCCTGGCGACCTTGATCGTGATATTCCTGCCGATGGCCATCAGCTTCGCCCTCCTCGCCCCCTTGGTGGAGCGTGACAGTCGGCGACTGAACGCCGGCCTTGCCGATGAGACCGAAGCGCTGAGGCTTCAGGCGAAACAGGAGTGGCTGTTCAGCTTCGCGACCGCCTACGTCATGACGGGCTTCCTGGCCTTCTTCGCCGGAAACCTGATCCTGAGCTTCCTTTAGCCGCCCAGGGCCTCCAACTGCGCCGGCAGGGCGTAGGCCCAACTGGTGATGTCGCCCGCGCCCAGCAGGACGACCACATCGCCGGCCACCGCCTCGTCCTTGATCAGGCGGGGCAGGACGGCGGCGTTCTCCAGCGCCTGGACCTGACGGTGGCCATAGCGCCGCACGCCGTCTGTCAAGGCGTGCTTGTCCACCCCGTCGATCGGCTGTTCGCCGGCCGGATAGACGTCGGCGACGATCACGCTGTCGGCGTCCGAGAAGCTGGTCGAAAACTCGTCCATCAGGTCGCGCAGGCGGGTGTAGCGGTGCGGCTGAACCACGGCGATCACGCGCCCCTCGGCCACCTGACGCGCGGCCTTCAGCACGGCGGCGATCTCGACCGGGTGGTGGCCATAGTCGTCCACGATGCGCACCCCATTCACGACGCCGGTGGTGGTGAAACGGCGCTTGACGCCGCCGAATCCGGCCAAGCCCGTGCGGATCGCGTCGTCCGAGACGTCCAGCTCACGCGCCACGGCGATGGCGGCCAGGGCGTTGGAGACATTGTGCCAGCCCGCCATGGGCAGATGCAGCCCTTCGATCCGGTGCGTTTCGCCATTCTGGATCACGACGTCAAACCGGGCGCCATCCGGTCCCATCTGGCAGTTGTCGGCCCGCACCATGGCCTGGGGGTTGGTCCCATAGGTCACGATCCGACGGTTATCGATCGACGCGACCAGCTTCTGGACCTCTGGATGGTCCAGGCAGACGGCGGCGAAACCGTAGAAGGGAATGTTCTCCACGAAGTCCACGAACGCCTTACGCACCGCGTCGAAGTCGCCGTAGTGATCCAGATGTTCGGGGTCGATGTTGGTTACGATGGCCACCGTCGACTTCAGGCGCAGGAAGCTGCCGTCAGACTCGTCCGCCTCGACCACGATCCAGTCGCCGTCGCCCACCTTGGCGTTCGTGCCATAGGCGTTGATGATGCCGCCGTTGACCACCGTGGGGTCCAGGCCCGCCGCGTCCAGCAGGGTCGCCACCATCGAGGTCGTCGTGGTTTTGCCGTGCGTGCCGCCGACCGCGATGGAGAACTGCAGCCGCATCAGCTCGGCCAGCATCTCGGCGCGGCGGACCAAGGGGATGCGACGCTCCCGGGCCGCCTTCATCTCGGGATTCTCGGCCTTGACCGCCGTGGAATAGACCACTGCCGACACGCCCTCGCCCACATGGGCGGCGTCGTGACCGATGAAAATCCTGGCGCCCAGATGTTCCAGCCGTTCGGTGTTGGCGCTGGCCTTGGCGTCCGAGCCCTGAACCGAATAGCCGATCTTCAGCATGATCTCGGCGATGCCGCTCATGCCGATGCCGCCTATGCCGACGAAGTGGACGGGACCGAGGTCGAACGGAACGGGGCGAAGGCGTGCGATCATCGTCGCGTCATAAACGCCGCCTTGCGTCCTGCGAAGGGTGCGCCGCGTGCGGAGATAACTTTTCTGCGGTCGGCCTGTGCGCTCTCGCACAGAACCATCCCAAACCCATAGCGTTAGCAGGGTGATGCGCGCCACGCCCCGTGGTCGCCGGCTTCCCAAAAGGTTTTCAGATGGCCAAGACCCCTGCGCGCGCGCCGACGTCCACGCTGGGCGCTGGTGGCGAGTTGCACCAGACCGCCGCCACGCCCGAGACCCGCACCACCACCAATCACGGCGCGCCGATCAGCGACAATCAGAACTCGCTCAAGGCCGGGCCGCGCGGCTCGACCCTGCTGGAGGACTTCATCCTCCGCGAGAAAATCCAGCATTTCGACCATGAGCGCATCCCCGAGCGGATCGTCCATGCGCGTGGCTCGGCCGCCCACGGCTTCTTCGAACTGACCGACAGCCTATCGGACTTCACCACCGCCAAGATCCTGATCGAGGTCGGCAAGAAGACCGAACTGTTCACCCGCTTCTCGACCGTCGCCGGCGGTGCGGGCTCGGTGGATACGCCGCGCGACGTGCGAGGGTTCGCCGTCAAATTCTATACGTCCGAAGGCAACTGGGATCTGGTCGGCAACAACATCCCGGTCTTCTTCATCCAGGACGCGATCAAGTTCCCGGACCTGATCCATTCGGTGAAGATGGAGGCGGACAAGGGCTATCCCCAGGCAGCCAGCGCGCACGACACATTCTGGGACTTCATCGGCCTGATGCCCGAGAGCATGCACATGGTCATGTGGGCCATGTCGGATCGGGGCATCCCCCGCAGTCTGAGGATGATGGAGGGGTTCGGCGTGAACACCTTCCGCCTGCTGAACGCCGAGGGCGAAGCGACGCTGGTCAAATTCCACTGGCGGCCCAAGCTGGGAACTCAGTCCACCTGCTGGGACGAGGCGGTCAAGATCGCCGGCGCCGACCCCGACTACCACCGTCGCGACCTGTATGAGGCCATCGAGCAAGGCGACTTCCCCGAATGGGAGTTCGGCGTGCAGTTGTTCAGCCAGGAACAGGCCGACGCCCTGCCCTTCGACATTCTGGACGCCACCAAACTGGTCCCGGAAGAAGACCATCCGATCCGCGTGATCGGCCGCATGGTGCTGGACCGCAACCCCGACAACTTCTTCGCCGAGACCGAACAGGCGGCCTTCCTGCCGACCAATATCGTGCCGGGCATCGACTTCTCCGAGGATCCGCTCCTGCAGGGGCGGCTGTTCTCCTATCAGGACACCCAGCTGTCGCGCCTGGGCACGGTCAACTTCCATCAGATCCCGATCAACCAGGCCAAGGGCTGCCCCTTCCAGAACTTCCAGCGCGACGGCCATATGCAGATGGCCGTGCCCAAGGGCCGCGCCAACTATGAGCCCAACAGCCTGGCCCAGGCGGGCGAGGACGGCGGCCCGCGCGAGGACCCGAAAGGCGGCTTCCGCACCGGCCGCGTTCCGGTCGAGGGCGAGAAGGTCCGGCTGCGCGCCGAGACCTTCGCCGACCACTACAGCCAGGCGCGGCTGTTCTTCCGCTCCCAAACCGAGATCGAACAGGCCCACCTGGCCAGCGCCATCGTGTTCGAACTGTCCAAGGTCTCCCTGCCCCACGTGCGCGAGCGTATTCTGGCCAATCTGCAGAATGTGGATCAGACCCTGGCCCGGCGTGTGGCGGACGGTCTGAACCTGCCGCTGCCAGAGGCGTCCGAGCCCGGCGTCGCGCCCATCGATCTGGACGCCTCGCCCGCGCTTCGCATCGTCGGCAAATATCCTGAAACCTTGAAGGGCCGGAAGGTCGCGATCCTGATCGCGGACGGCTCTGACGGCGCGGTGGTCGATGCGGTGCGGGCGGCGGTCGAGGGCGATGGCGGCTCGGTCTTCATCGTCGCGCCCAAGATCGGCGGCGCCGAGCTGAAGGGCGGAAAGACCCTGCCCGCCGATGGTCAACTGGCCGGCAGTCCGTCGGTCCTGTTCGACGCCGTGGCGGTCGTGTTGTCCGACGAAGGATGCGCGATGCTGATGAAGGAGGGCGGGGCGGTCGATTTCGTCAAGGACGCCTTCGGCCATCTGAAGGCGGTTGGATTCACGTCAGAGGCCCAGCCGCTGCTGGACAAGGCAGGGGTCGACCCGGACGCGGGCGTGATCGACCTGTCAGAGAACGCCGACGGCTTCCTCGCGCCCGCCCGCACCCGCCAATGGGATCGCGAACCGAAGGTCCGCATACTGGCGTGAAGCGCCGTCGCACCCGTCATCCTCTCTCGCAAGAGCGAGGATGACGGGTGCGGGCGGATTTCAACACTGCCTTAACCGTAAGGATTCACCATGACGGCTCTGTTTGTTCCGGGGCCGCGTTTCCATGTCCGATCCGAAGACCGACGTCATTCACCGTGGCGACTGCATCGAGGTGCTGAAGAGCCTGCCCGACGCCTCGGTCGACATGGTCTTCGCCGACCCGCCCTATAATCTGCAGCTAGGCGGCGACCTGCTGCGTCCCGACAATTCCAAGGTCGATGCGGTCGACGACGACTGGGACAAGTTCGCCAGCTTCGCCGAATACGACGCCTTCACCCGCGCCTGGCTGGCGGAATGCCGCCGCGTTCTGAAACCGGAAGGCTCGATCTGGGTGATCGGCAGCTATCACAATGTCTTCCGCCTGGGATCGGCGATCCAGGACCTGGGGTTCTGGGTGCTGAACGACATCATCTGGCGCAAGTCCAACCCGATGCCGAACTTCAAAGGCACGCGCTTCACCAACGCCCACGAGACCCTGATCTGGGCCGCCAAGTCGCGTGATCAGAAACGCTACACCTTCAACTACGACGCCCTGAAGGCCTTCAACGAAGACACCCAGATGCGGTCCGACTGGACCTTCGCCCTGTGCACGGGCGAGGAGCGGATCAAGGACGCGGACGGCAAGAAGGCCCATCCCACGCAAAAGCCCGAGGCCCTGCTGCATCGTGTCCTGCTATCGGCCACCCGCCCTGGCGACGTGATTCTGGACCCCTTCTTCGGCACAGGCACCACCGGCGCCGCCGCCAAACGTCTCGGCCGCCACTATATCGGCATTGAGCGCGACGAGACCTATGCCGACGTCGCCGCCACCCGCATCGCCGCCGTCATTCCCGCAAGCGCCGAGGATCTGGTCGTCACCGGCTCCAAGCGCGCCGAGCCGAAGGTGCCGTTCGGCGCCCTGGTCGAGGCCGGCCTGCTGCAGCCCGGCGACCGCCTGTATTGCCCCAAGGGCGAGCGTGAGGCGCGCGTGCGCGCCGACGGGTCGCTGGTCCACGGCTCATTGACCGGGTCGATCCACAAGCTGGGCGCCCTGTTGGAGAATGCGCCGGCTTGCAACGGCTGGACCTATTGGCGCTTCAAAACCGATCAGGGGCTGAAATCCATCGACGCCCTGAGGTCCGAGGTGCGCGCGGCGATGTGATCCCTGATGCGGCACGTCGTCGCGACAATCACATCAAGCACTTAGCGGACCGGGGTACGATTTCGCACAGAGATCAGAGTTCAGCTTCACCGTAACTGCCAGAAACCGTTGTGAAAATTCGCCAGTCAGGGCGGAACCTCGCAGTTGCGAGAACATTGATGTTCACGGCCCGCCGTTGCGGTGTCGGAGCATCCTCATGAAAATCGCGCAGATCACCCCGCTGTATGAAGCCGTCCCGCCCAGGCTTTATGGCGGGACAGAGCGCGTGGTCGCCCATCTGACCGACGCCTTGGTCGATCTGGGCCACGACGTCACTCTGTTCGCCAGCGCCGACGCCCAGACCAAGGCTCGTCTGGTGCCCGTGCGCGATCAGGCCATTCGTCTCGACCCCGCGCCGCTTAAGTCCGATCTTGCCGCCCACATGTCCATGTTGGGCGAGGTTCTGGACCGCGCCGAAGAGTTCGACGTGATCCACTTCCACACCGACATGATCCACTTCCCACTGTTCCAGAAGTATGCGGACAAGACCCTGACCACCCTGCACGGCCGGCTGGACATGAAAGATCTGCCCGGCGTCTATGCGCGCTGGAGCGAGTTCGGCCTAGTCTCCATCTCCGACGATCAGCGCAAGCCGCTGCATTTCGCCAATTGGAAGGCGACCGTGCATCACGGCATGCCGGGCGAACAATATATCTTCTCTCCGAAATCCGAGGGCTATCTGGCCTTCCTCGGCCGCATCTCGCCAGAGAAGCGGCCCGACCGCGCCATCGAGATCGCCACCAAACTGGGCAAGCGCCTGAAGATGGCCGCCAAGGTGGACGCCGCCGACAAACGCTATTGGGAAGAGACCATCAGGCCGCTGGTCGAGGGCAACCCCCTGATCGAGTTCATCGGCGAAATCGGCGATCATCAGAAGTCGGCCTTCCTGGGCGGCGCCGAGGCGCTGCTGTTCCCCATCGACTGGCCCGAGCCTTTCGGCCTGGTGATGATCGAGGCCATGGCCTGCGGCACGCCGGTCGTCGCCTTCCGCTGCGGCTCGACGCCCGAGGTGATCGAGGACGGCGCCACCGGCTTCCTTGTCGACACCATGGAACAGGCCATCGCCGCCGCCGGTCGCGCGCATCTGATGGATCGCGAAGCCGTGCGCGCCCGGTTCGACCTGCGCTTTTCGGCCACCGCCATGGCCCGGCGTTACCTGGACGTCTATGGCGATCTGCTGGCGCGCCGCCCCTTCGCCGAGGCGCCGATCGATACGGTCGTCACGCCTTTGCGTCCCCTGGCGGAAGATCGCAGCTTCGCGGCCATGGTCTGATCGTCTTCGCCCGACGGTGGGCGAGCGCCTCATGATCTTGCAATAAAATAGAGGCGACGGAGGTGAACCCTGCGTCGCCTTCATCAGTTGACCATCCAAGCGGCCCCTCAGCGCCGTATTCGGGTGTGACACGTTCGGCCAAGGCCTCACAACGACGGGGAAGAGACCGCATGGACGACGCCTATTCCACCCAGCTGACCGCTGGCGAATCCGTCGAGGCCTCGGGCCTCGAACAGCTGATGGCGCTGAAGGACGGCGACACCTTCCTGGTCGCCGACGGCTGGGGCGACATGAAGGGCGGCGCCGACGGCCTGTTCGCCAACGACACGCGCGTCCTTTCGCGCTGGACCATGACCGTGGGCCTGCTGAAGCCGTCGCGCCTGTCGTCGGGCGTCAGCCAGGACAACGTCTTCTTCTCGTGCCACACCACCAACCGTCCCCTGCCCCCGATGGGCGGCCGGTCGGCGCCGGCCGGCGTGCTGCATATCGAGCGTCGCCGCTTCCTGTGGGGCCGGCGGATGTTCGAACGGGTGCAGATGGTCAACCACGGGGTGGAGGACATCCTGCTGCCCCTGGCCTTCGATTTCGGCGCCGACTTCGCCGACATCTTCCAGGTGCGCGGCACGCCGCGAGCCAAGCGCGGCGCCATCCATACCCCCACCACAGACGGGCGGCGCGTCACCTTCCGCTATACCGGGCTGGATGACGTCGAACGCCTGTCTTGCCTGGCCTTTTCCGAGCCGCCGGCCCGGCTCACGCATCAGCGCGCCGAGTTCATGTTCAGCCTGCCCAAGGGCCGGACCCTGGATCTCTATATCGAGTGCGGCGTGGATTCCTGCGAGGCCCCGGACGAACGGCGCTGGCGGCTGAACGCCATCCAGGCGCGGCTGGCCATGCGCGCGAAACGTCGGCGCGGCGCCTCTGTGCGCGGCCCCCGCAGCCCGCGCTTCAACGACTGGCTGGATCAGTCGCGCGCCGACATGGCCCTGCTGACCACCGACCTGCCGACCGGCCCCTATCCCTACGCTGGCACCCCTTGGTTCTCGACCCCGTTCGGGCGCGACGGCATCATCGCCGCCTGGCAGATGCTGTGGCTGGACCCGTCGCTGGCCAGGGGGGTGCTGACCTATCTGGCCAGCCGGCAGGCGACCGAGACATCGCTCTATCAGGACAGCCAGCCCGGCAAGATCATGCACGAGACGCGCGGCGGCGAGATGAGCGCCCTGCACGAGGTGCCGTTCGGCCTCTACTACGGCGGGGTCGACACCACGTGCCTGTTCGTCGCCCTGGCCGGCGCCTACGCCAACCGGACCGGCGATCTGGACCTGATCCGCAAGCTCTGGCCCAATCTGATCGCCGCCGCGAACTGGATGCGCGACTATGGCGACAGCAACGGCGACGGCCTGATCGACTATCAACGCGGCGCCGACACCGGCCTGTCCAATCAGGGCTGGAAGGACTCGGAAGACTCCATCTTCCACGCCGACGGTCGCTTCCCGAAAGGCCCCATCGCGCTGCTGGAGGTCCAGGGCTACGCCTACGCCGCCTGGAAGGCGCTGGGCGACCTGGGCGAGCGGCTGCACGACGACCGCGCGCCCGAATGGCGGATGCGCGCCGAACAGGTCCGCGCCCTGGTCGAGGACAAATACTGGATGGAGGACGAGGGCTTCTACGCCGTCGCTTTGGACGGCGACGGGGAGCAATGCCGCGCCATCGCCTCGAACGCCGGCCATCTGCTGTTCACCGGCCTGCCGTCGCTGGAACGCGCGCGGCGCGTTAGCAAACGCCTGCTGACGGCAGAGTTCCGCACCGGCTGGGGCATCCGCACGCTGGAGGTCGGCCAGGCCCGGTTCAATCCAATGAGCTACCACAACGGCTCGGTCTGGCCCCATGACACGGCCATGGCCGCCGCCGGCATGGCCAACTATGGCGAGCGTGACGCGGTCGCCGAAATCCTGGCCGAGATCTACGCCGCCGCCGCCCACTTCCACCTGCGACTGCCGGAACTGTTCTGCGGCTTCCCGCGCACGCCGGGCGAGCCGCCCATCGCCTATCCGGTCGCCTGCCTTCCCCAGGCCTGGGCCGCTGGTTCGGTCTTCCTGATGCTTCAGGCGACGTTGGGCCTGTCCATCGACGCCTGGAACGAGACGGTCGATCTGGCCGATCCGGTGCTGCCCGCCGGTCTGGATCGTTTGAAGATCACCGGACTGGAAGTCGGCGCCTCCGTCGTCGATCTGAACATCCAGCACCTGGAAGGCCGCGCCGTCGTGATCCCCCATCACAAGACCGGCAAGGTCGCAATCCGCACCCTGCGTTAGACGATCAGCCCAACAGGTCCGGCGCACCGGCGCGGTCCAGCGCCTTGGCGAATACGGTGGGCAAGGCTGCACGCGCCGCCTCGACCGACATCCAGCGCCACGTCGCGTGTGGCGTCGCCCCTTGCGCCGTCATCACCGTCAAGGTCAGGCTGAAGTGGGTGAAGACGTGCTCCACCGCCCCGGCCGTGCGCCAGTCCGCCGGCACAGGCGGCGGACCGGACGGTTCGTCGGCCGCCCAGCCGCTTGTCGGCAGGCCCAGCATTCCGCCCAGCAGCCCCTTGTCCGGGCGCGTCTCCACCGCCACCCGGCCCTGGTCGTCGAACACGACATAGGCCATGCCCCGGCGGTGCGGGCGGTCCGCCTTCTTGGTCTTGACCGGAAACCGCGTCGGCTCGCCTGTCGCCCGACCCCGGCATTGGTCGGACACCGGGCAGACCTCGCACGACGGCGACTTGGGTCGGCAGACGGTCGCCCCCAGGTCCATCAAGGCTTGCGCCCAATCCCCCGGCCGTTCATCGGCGACGAACAGCCCCGCCAGCCGCCGCAGTTCAGGGCGCGCGGCCGGAACCGGGGTCTCGACGGCGAACAGCCGCCCCATGACCCGCTCGACATTGCCGTCCACCACATTGGCCGCCCTGTCGAAGGCGATGGCCGCGACGGCGGCGGCCGTATAGGCGCCCACCCCCGGCAGGGCCAGAAGCCGAGCCTCCGTGTCGGGGAAGACCCCGCCATGCTCGCCCGCCACCGCCCGCGCGCAGGCCAAGAGGTTGCGCGCACGAGCGTAGTAGCCCAGCCCGGCCCAAGCCCCCATCACCTGCGCATCGTCGGCCGCCGCCAGGTCCGCAACCGTGGGCCAGCGCGTGGTGAAGGCGTGGAAATAGGGCGTGGCGTGCGGCACCGTCGTCTGCTGCAGCATCACCTCCGACAGCCAGACGCGGTAAGGCGCTGTCCGCGCCGCGCCCACGGCCGCCCGCCACGGCAGGCTGCGCGCATTTGCGTCGTACCAGGCCAGGAGCCGGGCGCGGATCAACAGGATGTCGGGAGAGACGTCGGCCATGGGATCGCGCTATATAGGCCCATGCGCCGCGCCCTGCCCACAGACGCCGAGGTTCGCGAGATCCTTTCTCGCCGCCGCACCCGCCCGGCGCCGCGCCCCGCGCCCCGCGCGGGCAAGGCGCTGACCCCGCTGATCAAGAAGCTGGACGCCCAGTTCGGGCGCGGCGCGGGCGCCCTGGAGCCGCGCTGGCGCGAGATCGTCGGCGACCGCCTGGCCCGCGTCACCCGCCCCCA
The DNA here is from genome assembly GCF_023147505.1 of Brevundimonas sp. EYE_349. Classification (GTDB taxonomy): domain Bacteria; phylum Pseudomonadota; class Alphaproteobacteria; order Caulobacterales; family Caulobacteraceae; genus Brevundimonas. Next base: position 18,022 of record NZ_JAHXPB010000008.1, read on the forward strand.
GAAGCTGACCACGGGCAAGGGCGGAGCGCCCGGCGTGCTGGAGTTGCGCGTCGCCGGCGCCGCCGCCTTGTTGGTGCAGCACCAGTCCCAGGACATATTGGCCCGCGTTAATCTGTTCCTGGGCGCCGGATCGGTGGATCGGCTTCGCATCGCCCAGGGTCCGGTCGCCCCGCTGAAGGAGGCCGCCGCCCGCCCGAAACGCAACGCCAAGCCCGCCCCCCTGCCCGCCCAGGCCGAGGCCGATTTAGCCGCCTCAATCGCCGCCGCGCCGGAAGAGTTGCGCGCCGCCCTGGCCCGCCTGGGCCGCGTCGCGCTCTCGCGCACCGACAGGCAGGATTGACAAAACTTCGCCGCACCTGTTCTCGACTAGTTCAGGGTTGCGCCATTCCGGGGAATCGCGCCGCCATTCGCCAATGATCCGACCGAGGAAATCCCATGGCCGACACTGAATCCCGTTTCGCCCGCATGAGCCGCCGAGCGGCCATCACCGGCGCCGCCCTGGCGACCATGGCCCTGGCGGCGTGCGGCGGGGCCAAGAGCGCAGCCGAGGGCGACATGAGCCTGGGCGCGCCGGACGGCGCCAAGGTCACGGTGGTCGAATACGCCTCTGTCACCTGCCCCCACTGCGCCCTGTGGCAGAAGAACACCTGGCCCGCATTCAAGGCCAAATATGTGGACACCAACAAGGTCCGCTATATCTTCCGCGAGCTGCCGACCCCGCCGGTCGACGCCGCCACCGCCGGCTTCCTGGTCGCGCGCTGCGCCGGCAAGGACAAGTATTTCGACGTGGTCCACCAGTTGATGGCGACCCAGCAGGAAATGCTGACCTCCTCGCCGCGCGACTGGCTGCTGCGGACCGCCCAGGCGGCCGGTCTATCCGAGCAGCAGTTCAACGACTGCGTGACCGACAAGGAGGCCGTCGCCGCCATGGAGAAGCGCGTCCAGTTCGCCCGCACCCAGGGCGTGACCGGCACCCCGGCCTTTTACGTCAACGACCAGCAGATCCTGACCCCCGGCGGCGAGGGCGCCAGCCTGGCCGATCTGTCCACCGCCATCGACGCCGCCTTGGCCAAGTAAGGCGACGCCGATGATCCGCCGCGCCGTATTGGCCCTGTCCTTCGCCGCCGCCCTGTCGATGGGCGCGGCGTCGGCGTCGTTCGCGGCTGAGGCGCCGCCTCCCGTCACGGCCCAGGATCACGTCCTGGGCCGGGCGGATGCGCCGGTGACGGTGATCGAATACGCCTCCTTCACCTGCTCGCATTGCGCGGACTTCCACAACACGGTGCTGCCGGCCTTCAAGGCCAAATACATCGACACGGGCAAGGTCCGGCTGGTTCATCGCAACCTGCCGACGCAGCCGGCCAATGTCGCGGCCGCAGCGGCCGCTGTCGCCTTGTGCGCCGCGCCGGGCAAGTATTTCGACGTCGCCTCGGTCTTCATGCGCGATCAGGCGAACCTGGCCACGACCGGGGCTCAACCCTGGTTCGCCGCCGGCGTCTCCGCCAGCGGCCGGACCCGCGCCGAAATCGAGACCTGTCTCCAGGCCCCCGCCACCCGCACGGCGCTGGAGACCCAAATCGCCGGCGCGGAGGCGGCGGGCGTGACCGGTACGCCGACCCTGTTCGTCAACGGGACGCTGGTCGCGGACCATTCGCTGGACGCCCTGTCGGCCGCCGTCGACCCGCTGCTGCGCCGGTGACGCTCTAGGCCGATGCAGTTCCAGCGGCTCCGGCTGGTCGGCTTCAAGTCCTTCGTCGACGCGGCGGAGGTCCAGATCGAATCCGGCCTGACCGGCGTGGTCGGACCAAACGGCTGCGGCAAGTCCAACGTCCTTGAAAGCCTGCGCTGGGTCATGGGCGCCAACTCGGCCAAGGCCATGCGCGGCCAAGGCATGGATGACGTCATCTTTGCGGGCGCGGCGGGCCGTCCCCCGCGCAGCCACGCCGAAGTCAGCCTGACCATCGACAACGCCCAACGCCGCGCGCCCCAGCCCTTCACCGACAGTCCCATTCTGGAGGTGTCGCGCCGTATCGACCGGGGCCAGGGTTCGACCTACCGCATCAACGGCAAGGAGGTGCGCGCGCGAGACGTGCAGCTTCTGTTCGCCGACGCCTCGACCGGCGCCAACTCCCCCGCCCTGGTGCGCCAGGGACAGATCAGCGAACTGATCGCCGCCAAGCCCCAGAACCGCCGCCGCATTCTGGAAGAGGCGGGCGGGGTCGCCGGTCTGCACACCCGTCGGCATGAGGCCGAGTTGCGCCTGAAGGCCGCCGAGACCAATCTGGAACGCCTCGACGACATCGGCCGCGAACTGGAAACCGCGCTGAACCGCCTGAAGCGCGAGGCCCGTCAGGCCGAGAAGTATAAGAAGATTAGCGCCGAGATCCGCGCCCTTCAGGCTGCCCTGCTGTTCGTCCGCTGGAACGACGCCCGGCTGGCGGCCGAGGCGGCGGCCGCCGAACTGCGCGCAGCGGATGCGACCGTGGCTGAGACGACGACCGCCGCCGCCGCCGCCCAGACCGCCGCCCTGGCCGCTCAGGAAGCCTTGAAACCCGCGCGCGAGGAGGACGCCGTCGCCTCGGCCTTGCTGCACCGCGCCAGTCTGGAGCGCGACCGGCTGGACATGGCCGAACAGGCCGCCCGCGCCGAGGTCGACCGACTGAAGGCCGAGGCCGCCCGTATCGCGGCCGACGCCGCGCGCGAAGAGGGCATGGCCGCCGACGCCAAACGCGAACTGGACCGGCTGGACAACGAACTGGCCCGGCTGAAGGCCGAGATCGCCGCCGCCCCGGAACGCGGTCCCGAACTGGACAAGACGCTGCTGGCTGCGGAGGACGCCCGCAAGGCCGCCGACGCCGAGGTCGAACGTCTGGCCGGCACGCTTGCCGCCGTCGAGGCCCGCGCCAACGCCGAGACGGCCAGAAAACGCGACGCCGAGGCCCGGCTGTCGCGCGTCAGCGGCCAGCACGATCAGGCCCGGCGCGAACGCGAGGCTCTGGGCCCGCTTGAAACACCTGAACTGGATACGGCGCGTCAGGCGCTGGAGACCGCCCAGGCCGATCTGGCCGCCGCCCGAGAAGCCGTCGAAACGGCAGAGACCAAACGCGGCGAACTGGCCCGCGCCGAACAGGAATCCCGCACCGCCGCTCGCGCGGCGGAGGATCGTCTGGGCCGTCTGCAGACCGAGGCGCGGGGTCTGGCCCAACTGCTGGTGACGGGCAAGCGCGACCATCCGCCAGCCTTGGACAAGGTGCGCGCCGACAAGGGCTATGAGGCCGCTCTGGCCGCCGCTCTGGGCGATGATCTGGACGCCGCGCTGGACGCTCGCGCCGCCGTCTATTGGCGAGGCGCAGAGGCTCCCTCCCCGACATGGCCTACGGACGTCACGCCCCTGTCGGCCTATGTGCAGGCGCCGAATCAACTGACCGCGCGCCTCGCCCTGTGCGGCGTTGCGCCCAAGGCCGATGCGGCGAAACTGGCTGAGACCCTGCCGCCCGGCGCGCGTCTGGTGACGACCGAGGGCGACCTCTACCGCTGGGACGGCTTCGTCAGCCGCGCCGAGGCGCCGCGCCCCGCCGCCGTGCGTCTGGCCCAGCGCACCCGACTGGCCGAACTGGAGGCCGAGATCGACAAGGGCAAGCCCGCGCTGGAACAGGCGCAAGGCCAGCAGAAGTCCGCCACCGACGCCTTCCGCGCCGCCGAGGAGGCGGTCAAGGCCGCCCGGCTCAAACCCTTCGCCGCCGACAAGGCCGTGACCGGAGCCCGCGACCGGGTCGAAACCCTGGCCCGCGATCAGGCCCGACGCGAGGCGCGGGCGCAGGCCCTGGACGACACCGTGACCCGGCTGGCCGCCGAGGTCGCGGAGGCCCAAACTGCTCTGGACGCCGCCCAGACCACCGACGCCCCGTCCGAGACGATCGCCGGTCTGCGGAACGAACTGACCGCCGCCCGCGCCGCCGCGGACACCGCCCGCACCGCCGCCCAGACCGCTCGTTCCGACCGCGACGCGGAGGCCCGTGACCGTCAGGGCCGCGAACAGAGGCTGGGCGGCCTGACCCGCGCCCGCGACGGCTGGGTGAGCCGGTCAAAGGACAGCGCCGTCCGTATCGCCGCCCTGACGAAGGACGCCGACAAGACCGCAGCCCTGTTGAAACAGGCCGAAATCGCGCCTCAGGGCTTCGCCGAACAGCGGGGCAAACTGCTGGACGCGCTGACCGCCGCCGAACAGCGCAAACAGGCGGCGTCCGACGCCATGGCTCTGGCCGATGCGGCGGCGGGCGACGCCGACCGCGCCAGCCGCGCCGCAGACGCCGCCGCCGCGCAAGCCCGCGAGGCCCGCGCCGGTCTGGCCGCCCGCGCCGAGGCCGCCGCCGAGAAGCTGACCGAGGCCGAGACCACCCTGCGCGAAACGGCGCAGATGTCGCCGCAGGAGCTGGGCCAGAAGCTGACCGACGACGCCATCGCCCGTCCGCCCGACGCGGCCGGGGCCGAGAACCTGTTGTACGGGCTGGAGCGCGAGCGCGAGGCCCTGGGCGCCGTCAACCTGCGCGCCGAAGACGAGGCGGTGGAATATGGCGACCGGCTGAACAGCATGAAGTCCGAACGCATCGACCTGACCCAGGCGATCGCCAAGCTGCGCGACGGCATCGACGAACTGAACGCCGAGGGCCGCGAGCGTCTGGTGGCGGCGTTCGACGTCATCAACACCAACTTCAAGACCCTGTTCGAGGCCCTGTTCGGCGGCGGTCAGGCCGAGCTGAAGCTGGTCGAGAGCGACGATCCGCTGGAGGCGGGACTTGAGATCTACGCCTGCCCGCCCGGCAAGCGGCTGTCGGTCATGTCGCTGATGAGCGGCGGCGAACAGGCCCTGACGGCGGCGGCCCTGATCTTCGGCGTCTTCCTGGCCAACCCGGCGCCCGTCTGCGTGCTGGACGAGGTGGACGCCCCGCTGGACGACGCCAACGTCGACCGCTTCTGCCGGATGCTGCACGAGATGCGGTCGCGCACCGACACCCGCTTCATCGTCATCACCCACAACCCCGTCACCATGAGCCGAATGGACCGCCTGTACGGCGTCACCATGCCCGAACGCGGCATGAGCCAACTGGTCAGCGTGGACCTGCATCAAGCCGAGACCCTGGTCGCATGATCGCCCTGATACTGGCCCTGCTGGCCGATCCCGCCCCCGCTCTCGCGCCTGTCGGCGTCGGTCGTTTCGCCATCTACGCCGATGTGACCTCCATGGAGCGCGAAGGCGACATCGCCCGTATGCGCGAACTTCAGGTCGCCGAGACCGGCTTCAAGGTCGGCGACGTCGTCTATGTCGGCGGCTGGTCGCGCTGGGCCTTCGATTGCCGGGCGATGACGGCGGATCGGCTGGACTTCGCCTCGCTGCGCGCCGACGAAACCGAAGGCCCCGCCACGCCTGACCCGGCCCCCGCCTATCCCGCCGCTCCCGGCGGCGACGCCGCCGAACTGCTGGCCGCGGCCTGCGCGCCTAATAAGCCCGCCGAGACCCTGACGTTGGACGAGGCGATCAGGCGAGGCCAGGCGGCTCTGGCGGACTAAGGCCCTTTTCGGCGCCCTGTGGCCATTCGAGACGATCGCGCGGCAGGGCCTCGCGGCAGTGATCGCGCATATAGGCCATCAGTTTCTCGCGGATTTCGCAGCGCAGGTCGAACGCCACCCCGGCGGAGCGGGCGCTGGCCAGGCAACGGACCTGGAGCACGCGCTCGGTGATGTCGGTGACCTGCATCACCTGAACGTCGCCATCCCAGTGCTGGGACGCCTTGACGATACCCTCGAAGGCGGTGCGCAGCCGGTCGATCGGGGCTTCATAGTCGACGTAGAAGAAGGCCACGCCGATCAGGCGGGCGTTCTCGCGTGTCCAGTTCTGGAAGGGCGTAGTGATGAAGTAGGACAGGGGCAGCACCATCCGGCGCCAGTCCCACAGCTTGACCACCACATAGGTGGCGGTGATCTCCTCCACATTGCCCCACTCCTTCTCCACGATGACGGCGTCGTCGATGCGGATGGGCTGGGTAAGGGCGATCTGGATGCCGGCGACCATGTTGGTCAGGATGGGCTGGAGCGCCAGGCCGGCGATGATGCCGACGACCCCGGCCGAGGCCAGCAGGCTGACGCCCCACTGACGGAAGCCGGCGATGGTCATCAGGGCCAGGCCGACCGTGACGATGAACAGGATCACCTTTGCCACCCGCTGCAGGATGCGGGTCTGGGTCAGGTGCTTCCGGGCCAGCAGATTGTCCTCGACGGCGATATTGTACCGCTTCAGGTGCATGACGGACCACATGTCCAGCACCCCCGACGCCAGCCAGCCCAGCGTCAGGATGAACAGGAACAGCAGCACCGAACGAATGTCGGCCGAGGGCACGGGGTCCATCGGCGAAACGGTCACGCCCAACCCCACGCCCATGATGATGATCAGGACCCGCAGCTTGATCCGCGCCCGCTCGACCACGCCGCGCCAGAAGACGTCCTTCTTCCTGACCATGCGGCGCAGGATGGCGAAGGCGATCTTGTGCGTCAGCCAGCCCCCGCCGACGAAGACCAGCAGGACCAGGCTAGTCACCGCCCATTCGGGCAGCCAGTCGAACCGATGCCACAGGGCGCGGACTTGGCGGGTCAGGGCGATGATCTCGGGGGGCATGGGGAAGCTAACGCGCCACAAGCTGAACGGTTGACCTTTAGCGCGAGGCGGCAGTCGCCTCGGTCAGGTCGGCCAGGCGTTGGGCGGCGTCGGGGATGGCGACGGATCGGGCAGCGGCGGACATGGCCGACAGCCGCTGCGGATCGGACAGCACGGCGGCCAGGGTCGAAGACAGGCGTTCGACGGTCAGGTCGTCTTCCAAAATGACCTCGGCCGCGCCGGCGTCAGTCAGGGCCTTGGCGTTCAGGCGCTGATGGTCGTCGGTGGCGATCTTCAGCGGAATCAGGACCGACGGCAGGGCGGCGACGGCCAGTTCGGCGCAGGTCGAGGCGCCGGAGCGGCCCACGACCAGATGGGCCTTGGCCAGCCGTTCGGCCATGTCGCGGAAGAAGGGCGCGACCTCGGCCTCGATCCCGGCCTCCAGATAGATCTGACGGGCGGCCTCCAGCGTCTCGGGGCGCGACTGCTGCTGCACCTTCAGGCGACGACGCAGGGCTTCCGGCAGGGCCGCCAGGGCGCGTGGGGTGGTCTCGGAGAGGATGCGCGCGCCCTGGCTGCCGCCCGTCACCAGCACATGGATCGGGCCGTCATTGGCTGGGGCCAGATAGGGACGGTCGAAAAGGGCGCGAATCTCTGCGCGCACCGGCGAGCCGACGACATGCGAACGGCCCTGCACCTTGGGGGGCGCCCGCTCCAGCGTCGGGAAGGACGAGGCGACCTGGTTCACATAGGGGGCCAGGATGCGGTTGGTGCGGCCCAGCACGGCGTTCTGCTCATGGATCACCGTCGGGCGCTGAGCGGTGACGGCGGCGACCAGGGCGGGGGCGGACGGATAGCCGCCGAAGCCCACCACCACATCGGCGCCCAGCCGGTCGAAGGCGTCACGCGCCTGAATCACCCCCTTGAAGATGGCCACGCCCGCCTTGACCAGACCCAGCGGGCCGGAGCCTGTGGCCGCGTCCAGCGCCAGCCGTTCCTCGGCGGGAAAAGCGTGGGCGTATTGTTCGCCGCGATGATCGGTCGCCAGCACCACGCGCCAGCCGCGCGCCGCCATCTCGCGCGCCAGGGCCTCGGCCGGGAACATATGGCCGCCGGTTCCGCCGGCTGCGACGACGCAGAGCTTGGACATGGGGTCTCCATTCATGGGATCGCTTTCGACCCTGTCTCGCATTTACTCTTTCTCGTCATCCCCGGCCTTATGCTTGGGATCCATATGCCCGGCATCAGCAGTCGTGCGTGCAAGGTGAAGCCCGAGTTTATGGACCCAGGCACAAGGCCTAGGGTGACGGTCTCTTTATGGCGCCTACAGCAACCGTCGGCCCATCGTCAGGCTGGCCCCCGGCTCGTAGGCGCCGGGGCGGCGGCGCGTCAGGGCCAGGGCGAAGCCCATGGTAAGTCCCATGGCCAGCATCGACGAGCCGCCGTAGCTGATGAACGGCAGGGTCATGCCCTTGGTCGGGATCAGGTTCAGGTTCACCGCCACATTGATGCAGGCCTGAAGCCCGATCAGCATGAACAGGCCCGCCGCCGCCGTCTGTTCGAACGGATCAGTCAGCTTCATCGCCCGGCGCATCCCGCGCACGACGATGAAGGCGTAAAGGCCGATCATGATCAGGCTGAGGACCAGGCCGAATTCCTCGGCGCCGACGGAATAGATGAAGTCGGTATGCAGGTCGGGCACGTGACGCTTCATCACCCCCTCGCCCACCCCGCGACCCAGCAGGCCGCCGGCGCGGATGGCCTCGGACGCGCTGTCGATCTGGTGGGTGTCGGTGGTCTCGGGCGAGAAGAAGCGGCTGAGGCGGTCGCGCATATGGCCGAAGACGAAATAGAGCGAGACCAGCCCCGCCATACCCGCGCTAGCCAGGACCGCCATCCATTTGAACGGCACACCCGCCATGAAGAAGACCGCCATGAAGGTGGTGGTGATCAGCAGAGTCTGGCCGATATCCGGCTGGATCAGCAAGAGACAAACGGTCAGGGCGTAGAAGCCGAAGGCGATGGTGACGCCGGGCACCCCCTGTCCCTTCTGCGCCTCGGCGAACATCCAGGCGGCGAAGACGATCAGGCCGGGCTTGGCGAACTCGGACGGTTGCAGGCTGAACGGCCCCAGGTTCACCCAGCGCGCGGCGCCTTTCACCGTGTCGCCGATGAACGGCAGGGCGGCCATGACGACGATGGCGCCGAACAGGGCCAGAACCGCGATCCGTCGCACCCCGCGCGGCGACATCAGCGAGGTGGTCAGCATGACCGTCAGGCCGACGCCGGCGAAGACCATCATCCGCCAGGAATAATGGAACGGATCTGTGATCGATTCGTCGGCCAGGATGGCGGCGGGGCTGGACGCGAAGCTAAGCGAGACCCCCAGCGCCATCAGGGCCAAAGCCGCGCCCAGAAGCCCGCGATCCACGGTCCAGAACCAGCGCGCGATCAGGCTCTGATCGTTGCGGGAGAAGGCGGGGGTGTAATGGGCGCTCATGCCGCGCTCTCCGGGACGGAGGTCAGGTTCAGCACGGCGGCGCGGAAGGCCTCGCCCCGCGCCTCGAAGTCGGCGAACTGGTCGAAACTGGCGCAGGCGGGCGACAGCAGGACGAACTGGTCTCCCCCCGCTGCGGCAGCGTCGGCGGCCGCGGCGGCGACGGCGGCGTCCAGGGTCTGGGTGATGACGTGAGGCGTGTCGCCAAGGGTCTTGGCGAAGGCGGGCGCCGCCTGGCCGATCAGATAGGCTTTGGTTATGCGCGGGAAGAGGTCGGCCAAATCTTCGATGCCGCCGGCCTTGGGCACGCCGCCGGCGATCCAGAAAACGGATGGATAGCTGGCCAGGGCCTGACGCGCGGCGTCGGCGTTGGTGGCCTTGGAGTCGTTGATAAAGCGCACGGCGCCGACCTGAGCCACCGTCTCCATACGGTGAGCCAGGCCAGGGAAGGTCAACAGGCCCTTGACGGCGGCGGCATGGGAGACGCCCAGCGCCCGGCCGGCGGCATAGGCGAAGGCGGCGTTCTGGGCGTTGTGCCGGCCGGGCAAGGAACGGGCGGGCGCGAGGTCGGCGAGGGTTCGGCCCTCGGCTCGGATCGCGCCCGGCACAGCCTCGATACCGCTCATCCCCGCGAAAGCGGGGACCCAGTTCTGTGGGCTTTCCGGCGTGTCTAGGGAGGTCCGCTCGTGATCCGCGGCGCCCTGCCCGTGCGAAAGGACTGGGTCCCCGCTTTCGCGGGGATGAGCGGCGGAGGAAATCGTGATGACGCGGGAATTCAGGCCGGACGCGATCGCCTGCCCCCAATCCTCGTCCACGCCGATCAGCGCCACCGCGTCAGGCGCTTGGGCCGCGAAGATGCGCGCCTTGGCGGCGACATAGCCCTCCATGCCGCCGTGGCGGTCCAGGTGGTCGGGGCTGATGTTGGTCAGGATCGCAACGTCGGGGGCGAAGGTCGTGGTCAGGTCCAGCTGGTAGCTGGAGACCTCGATGACATAGACCGCGTCCGGCGTCGGCTCGGGCAGGGCCAGAACGCCGATTCCGATATTGCCGCCGACATGGACCGTCAGGCCGGCGGACTTCAGCACCCAGCCGATCAGGGCGGTGGTGGTGGACTTGCCGTTGGTGCCGGTTATGGCGACGACGCGGGCGCGCTGATCTGCAGGCCGGGCGGCCAGGGCGCGGGCGAACAGTTCGATATCGCCGATCACCGGCACGCTGGCCTCGCGCGCGCGATCGACGGTCCAGTGCGGCTTCGGGTGCGTCAGGGGCGCGCCAGGCGACAGGATCAGGGCGGCGAAACCGGACCAGTCGGCGGCGGTCAGGTCCTCGACCTGGAAGCCTTCCGCCTCGGCCTGCGTCCGGCCCGAAACGCCGTCGTCCCACAGGATGGGGATGGCGCCCCCCGCCTGGAGCGCGCGCGCGGCCGTGATCCCCGACCGTCCCAGGCCGAAGACCGCGACCCGCCTGCCCTCGAAACCGGGAACGGCGATCATCGGATCAACGCAGTTTCAGCGTCGACAGGCCGATCAGGGCCAGGGCGCCGGCGATGATCCAGAAGCGGATGACCACGGTGGACTCCGGCCAGCCCATCTTCTCGAAATGGTGGTGGACCGGCGCCATCAGGAAGATGCGCTTCTTGGTCAGCTTGTAATAGCCGACCTGGATCATGACCGAGGCGGCCTCGGCGACGAACAGGCCGCCGACGATGCCCAGGACCAGCTCGTGCTTGGTCATGACGGCGATGGCGCCCAGCGCCCCGCCCAGGGCCAGCGAGCCGGTGTCGCCCATGAAGATCTTGGCCGGGGGGGCGTTGTACCACAGGAAGCCCGCGCCCCCGCCGATCATGGCGGCGCAGAAGATGGCCAGTTCGCCGGCGCCGGGGACGTGGTGGATCTGCAGATACTGGGCGAAGACGAAGTTGCCGGCGAGATACGAGATCACCCCGAACGCGCCCGCCGCCATCATCACCGGCACGGTGGCCAGACCGTCCAGACCGTCCGTCAGGTTCACGGCGTTGGAGAAGCCCACGATGGTGAAGGCGGCGAAGGCCACATAGAACCAGCCGATGTTCAGCAGCACCGCCTTGAAAAAGGGGAATGCGATGGACGTCTCAAGCCCCGGCGAGGTGGGCGAGACGGTCATCCACAGAACGGTCAGGACGCCGGCGACCACGGCGACGACGGTCTGGGCCAGCAACTTCTGCTTTGACGTCAGGCCGGCCGAGGTCTGTTTGGTGACCTTGGCGTAGTCGTCGATGAAGCCCAGCACGCCGAAGGCGGCGGTGACCAGGCTGACGATCCAGATATAGGGGTTGGTCAGGTCGCCCCACAGCAGCACGGCCACGCCGATGCCGGCCAGGATCATCAGCCCGCCCATGGTGGGGGTGCCGACCTTGGACAGGTGGCTGACGGGGCCGTCGTCGCGGATCGGCTGGCCCCGGCCCTGTTTGGCGCGGATCCAGTTGATGAAGCGGCTGCCCATGGCGACGGCCACGATCATGGCCGTCGCCAGGGCCAGGGCCATCCGCACCGTCTGATACTGGACCAGGTTCAGCAGCGGATACTGGTGCGCGATGTCGGCGTAATAGAGGTAGAGCAGGTAAAACATGGGTGTCCCCTATCGCGTCGCGGGCGCCGTGTCGCGGCCTTGCAGATCCGCCAGGGCCTTGGCGACCAGCGAAGCCTTGGAGCCGTTCGATCCCTTGACCATGACGACATCGCCGGGCGCGACCAGAATGGCGGCTTCGGCGGCCAGTTCGGCGGCGGTCTCGCGCCAAAGGCCGCGACGCGACACCGGCAGGGCGTCGTAGAGCCAACGCATTTGCGGCCCGGCGGCGTGGACCAGATCAAGGCCAGCCGCGTCGATGGAACCGGCCAGGCCCTCGTGCAGGCTGCGGCTCTGGTCGCCCAGTTCGAGCATGTCGGTCAGAACCACGACGCGGCGGCCCGACACGGCGCGGGCGCCCAGGCTCTTGAACCCTGCGGTCATCGACAGGGGATTGGCGTTGTAGCTTTCGTCGATCAGGGTGAAGGCGCCGTCGACCAGGGCGACCTGGCGTGTCTGACCCCGGCCTGCCAGCGGCTGGAAGTCGGCCAGGGCCTTGAGACCCGTCTCCAGCGGCACGTCCAGCGCGTCCAGCATGGCCAAGACGCACAGGCTGTTCAGGCCCCAGTGGGCGCCCGACTGAGCCAGGCGGTATTGCAGCGGCCGGCCGAACAGTTCCGCGGTGACGGTCGCGCCCTCCGCGTCCGGGCGGAAGTCCATCAAGCGGGCGTCGCAGCCAGCCTGGGTTCCGAAGACGACGAGACGGGCGTTCACAGCACGGGCGGCCTCGGCCAGCACGCCGGCGAAGGCGACATCGCCATTGGCCACCGCAGTCCCGCCGGGCACCAGGCCCTGGAAGATGGCCGCCTTCTCGCGCGCGACCCCGGCTTCGCCATCGGCGAAGGCCTCGATATGGACTGGGCCGACGGTGGTGACGCAGGCCGCGTGCGGCGCCACGAATCTGGACAGCGGCGCGATTTCGCCCGGCGCATTCATGCCGATTTCGAACACGGCGCGCTGGGTCTCGACCGGCATCCGCGCCAGCGTCAGCGGCACGCCGATATGGTTGTTGTAGCTCTTGATCGAGCCATGCGCCGGGCCCGCCAGATCAAGTCCCGCCTTGATCGCCTGGGTCACGCTGGTCTTGCCGACGCTGCCGGTGACGGCGCCGCGCTTCACCTGGGGCGCGCGTTGGCGGGCGGCGACGCCCAGCGCTTCGAGGCCGTGCAGCGTATCGGGGACGACGATGCAGGGCCCGCCCTCGACCGGATGTTGGACCAGGGCGGCGGCTGCCCCGGCGGCGAAGGCGTCAGCGGCGAACTCATGCCCGTCGCGGGCGCCCTTCAGCGCCAGGAACAGGTCGCCGCGCGCGATCTCGCGGCTGTTGTAGGTGACGCCCATGATCGGGCGGTTGTCGCCGTGCAGCACGCCGCCCGTGGCGGCGGCGACTTCGGCGGCCGTCCAGAGCGGGCGGGCGATGGCGTCAGGCATAAAGGGACAGGGCCTCGGAGACGACGGTGGCGTCGTCGAAGGGGTGGGTCACGCCCGCGACGATCTGCCCCTGTTCATGCCCTTTTCCGGCGATGACCACCACATCCCCTTCGCGCATCATTTCGACGGCGGCGGCGATGGCGGCGCGGCGGTCGCCGATCTCCAGCGCGTCGGGGCAGGCGGCGCGCACCTCGGCGCGGATGGCGGCGGGGTCTTCGGAGCGGGGATTGTCGTCGGTGACGATGGCGACGTCCGCCAGACGGCCGGCGATGGCGCCCATCAGGGGCCGCTTGCCGCGATCCCGGTCGCCCCCCGCGCCGAATACCGCGATCAGACGGCCGGTCGCATGGGGCCGCAGAGCGTTCAGCACCGTCTCCAGCCCGTCTGGCGTGTGCGCGTAATCGACATAGACCTCGCCCCGCCCAGTCTCGGCGCCGATGCGTTGCAGTCGGCCCTGCGCGCCCGTCAGCCCCTCCAGCGCGCCGATAACAGCGTCGGGGTCGTCGCCCGCCGCGATGCACAGCCCCGCCGCCACCAGGGCGTTGGAGGCCTGGAAGGCGCCGGCGAGAGGCAGCAGGATGTCGCGGACCTGGCCGCGCACGTCCAGGGTCAGGCGCTGCCCCTCCGGCGTCGCCTGGCGCCCGATCAGGGTCAGGTCGCGGCCCCGCTCGCCCACCGCCATCACGCCCAGACCCGCCATTATGGAGGCCGAGGCGAAGGCGGAATAGGCGTCGGAATCGGCATTCAGGACGGCGGTGCGGCCGCGCGGCAGCAGGGTCTCGAACAAACGCATCTTGGCGGCGCGATAATCCTGCATCGTGCCGTGATAATCGAGGTGATCCTGGGTCAGGTTGGTGAAGGCGGCGGCCTTCAGCGCCACACCGTCCAGCCGGCGCTGGTCGATGCCGTGGGACGAGGCCTCCAGCGCGACATGGGTCACGTCCTTCCTGGCCAGTTCGGCCATCAGGCGGGCGGCCTCGGCGGCGTCGGGGCTGGTCAGGCCGGGGCCGGTCAGGGCGTAGGTCTTGTCGCCCTTCTGACCGACGACGCCCAGGGTGCCCATGCTGGCCGACTTGTGCCCGACGCCCGCCCACAGCTGGCGGCAGAAGGCGGCGACCGAGGTCTTGCCGTTGGTGCCGGTCACGGCGACGCAGGTCTTGGGCTGGGCGCCGTAGAATCCGCGCGCGGCGATGGCGTAGGCGCGGCGCACGTCGCCGGACGTGACCAGGACCGGCGCCGCCGTATCGGGGGTGTCGGCGGGGGCCAGGACGGCGGCGGCGCCCTGGGCCAGGGCCTGGGGTATGAAGGCGCGGCCGTCGGCGGCCGATCCCGGCAGGGCGACGAACAGGGCGCCGGGCGCGACCTTGCGGCTGTCGGCGGTGACGCCGGTGATGACGGGATCGGAGGCTACGTCGCGGCGCAGCAGGTCGGACAGGTGAAGCGCGCTCACAGCCCGTCCCCCGCCACGTCCTGATAGGCGGGAACCTTCTCGCCCATGGCGGTGCGCCAGCGGTCCTCGCGCCGTTCCACGCCCAGGAAACCGGCGATGCGGTCGGCGATGTTGCGCACAGCCGGGGCGGCGACATAGGCGCCGGTCTTGGGATAGGTCCCCGGCTCGTCCATCACGATCAGGATGGCGTAGCGTTTGCCGTTCAGCGGACCATCGACTGGGAAGACCGCCGCGAAGGAGCCGAGGGCGTGGCTGGGGTCGTAGCGGCCGCCGACCAGCTTGTTGGCCGAGCCGGTCTTTCCGCCCACGCGCAGGCCGGGCGCATCGGCGAAGCCGCCCGAACCCTTGACCACATTGCGGCGCATCAGGTCCAGAATGGTGCGCGAGGTCTCTTCGGTGACGACCTGCTGGGGCTGGACGCCGCGCGCCCCGCCCTTGCGCAGGCTCAACGGGATCATCCGCCCGCCGTTGGTCAGGGCGCCCATGGCCTGTATCATCTGGGCCGGGGTGATCATGATGCCATAGCCGAACGACAGCGACGCCAGGGTCGAATTGTCCCAGCGGCGCGGCACGACAGGCTTGGCCGATTCCTTCAGCTCGATCCTGGCGGGGTCCAGCAGGCCCAGCCGCTGGAAATAGCTGCGCATCACGTCCGGCCCCATCTGCACCGCCAGTTGCGAGGTGCCGATGTTGGAGGAGTGCAGATAGACTTCCTCCAGGGTCATCACCCGGTTCTGGGCGTGGAAGTCCTTGATCTTGCGGTCGCCGATCTGGAAGGCCTGGGAGGCGTCGAACAGGGTGTTCATGTCGGCCCGGCCGGTGTCCAGACCGGCGGCGACGGTGAAGGTCTTGAACACCGAGCCCATTTCATAGTGGCCCGAGACGGCGCGGTTCAGCGTCGCGCCATCGGGCGCCGCGCCGCGATTGGCCGAGTTGAAGGTCGGCCAGGAGGCCATGCCCAGCACCTCGCCGGTCTGGACGTCGGTGACGATGCCCACCGCGCCCTTGGCCTGGGCCTTGATCGCTGCGGCGGCCAGTTCGTTTTCCAGCACGCCCTGAACGCGCAGGTCGATGGACAGGGGGAAGGTCTCGCCCCGCTGGCCCGCCGCGCGGATTTCGTCGTTGAAGGCCAGTTCGGCGCCGGACACCCCCTGCCCGCCCGTGTCGGCGTCGCCGATCAGGTGGACGGCCGAGGTTCCCAGCGGATAGGCGCGGCGATCCTCGGGCTCGAAGGTGACGCCGCCCAGAGCCAGGTCGTGGACGGCGGCCTTTTCCTGAGGCGTCAGGCCGGTCAGGGCGATCAGGCGGCGATCACCGGCCAGGACACGCTTCAGCCGGTCGCTGGAGATACGCGGCAGGGCGCGGCGCAGCTGGCGATAGGCCAGGTCGCGATCCCAGATCTCGGCCGGATCTATATAGAGGCCGTAGTGGACGATGTTGGTGGCCAGCAGTTCGCCGTTGCGATCCGTCAGATCGCCGCGCACGAGGGCGTCGGGATTGGCGCCGGCGCCGCGCCCGCCGCCGGGGGCCAGCAGCGCCTTATAGGACGCGCCCAGCGCCAGCCCAGCGAAGACGCACGAAAAGACGATCATGATCAGGAAGATGCGGACGCGCGTGTCTTCTTCCGGCCGGGCGTCGGCGCGGGCGCGTTCGAACCCATGCTCCAGCCTCCAGACCAGCTCGGACAGCCAGCGCCAGAACGGCGACAGACGGCCCTGCAACCGCTCCTGGAAGTCGCCACCCGGCGCGGGGCGGTGATAGCGATGGTCCTGAACGCTCATTGCTGCGTCTCATGAGCGGGCGCGGGCGCGGCGTCGTCGGCGATCGCGGGGGCGGCGGGCGTCGCGGCAGGGGCGGCGGCCGGCTTGGCGGCGGCGGCTGGCTTCAGGGCGGTCAACTGCCCCTCCCCCGCCTGGCGGTGGACGTCGACCGGGGCCATGCCGATCTGGCGCGACAGGGCCTCCAGCCGGGCGGGCTGCTCCAGTCGGGCGACCTCAGCCCGCAACAGGCGGACACGCTGACCGTTCTCGCGGATGTCCTGCTCCAGCTGGGCGATGCGGCTGCTTTCGCGCGCGGCGGCCGCCTTGGCGGCATAGACCGACACGATCATGATCGCGACCAGAGCCACACCGATGATCTCGACCCAGCGCACGCCGCGCACCTTCCAGTCGAACAGGCGCTGAAGGGCCGAGCGGGAATAGGTGAAGAAGGGCGCCGTGGTCATGCCGCAGCCTTCCCGGAAATCCCGCCCCAGGCCGGGGCGTCGGTTCGGATGGCCGCGCGCAGCTTCGCCGAGCGGGCGCGGGGATTGGTCGAACGCTCTTCGTCGCCCGCCTCGCGCGCGCCCTTGAACCGAAGCGTGAAGCTGGGCTTGCGCGGATCGACGGCCATGGGCGCGTGGCGCGAACCGGCGGGCGCATTGCCGGTGCGCTCCGTCAGGAAGGCCTTGACGATGCGGTCTTCCAGCGAATGGAAGGTGACGACGGCCAGACGGCCGCCGGGCGCCAGGGTCGCCTCGGCCGCCTCCAGCCCGCGCTCCAGTTCGCCCAGTTCGTCATTCACCGCGATGCGCAGGGCCTGAAACACCCGGGTCGCAGGATGAATCGGCGCGCCGCGACGACCGCCCAGAGCCTTTTCGACGACCTCGGCCAGATCCAGGGTCCGGGTGAAGGGTTGTTCGACGCGCCGGCGCAGGATGGCGGTGGCGACCCGGCCCGACTGACGCTCTTCGCCATACAGTTTGAAGATGTGGGCCAGGGGGCCGTGATCCCAGGTGTTGACGATGTCGGCTGCGGTTGCGCCGTCGTCGGACATCCGCATGTCCAACGGACCGTCGCGCATGAAGGAGAAGCCGCGCTCGGCCTGATCCAGCTGCATGGAGGACACGCCGATGTCGAACACGGCGCCGTCCAGCTGGGCCTCGCCGCTGTCGGCGAAGGCTTGCGCCAGACCCGAGAAGGGGGTGCGGATCAGTTGGAACCGACCGGGGAAGTCATTGGCGACCGCCTCGGCGTGCGGCTGGACCGTCGGGTCGCGATCCAGTCCGATCACCTGGGCGCCGGACTTCAGGATGGCGCGGGTATAGCCGCCGGCGCCGAAGGTGGCGTCGATCATCACATCGCCGGGCGCGGGCGACAGAGCCTCGATCACCTCGGCCAGCAGGACGGGGGCGTGCGGAGCGTCAATCACGCCCCACCTCCCGCCAGCTTCATCTGGGCCTGCAGCTTCAGGGCGCCGATCTGGGCCATGCCGGCCTTGGCCAGGGCGCGTTGTTCGGCGCGGCGGGCCGCCCATTTCTCGCGCGACCAGATCTGGAAACGGTCGTTCAGGCCGACGATGACGACGGTGTCGTCCAGACCCGCCTCGGCGCACAGGCTTTCCGGCAGGGTGATGCGACCGCCGGAATCATAGGCCAAACGCACCTGCTCGCCCATGACCTGCCACTCCAAGGCAGAACGCTCTTCGGACCCGAACGGCAGAGCCTCGATCATTTCGGCATAGACGGCGAACAGGCGGTCGCCGCCCGCTTCCAGGCAGTCGGCCTCGATAGAGGGGAAGATGAAAACGCCGCCGGCCGCGCCGTTTTCGGCCGTGCGGAAATCGTTGGGGATCAGGAGACGGCGCTTGCCGTCCAGCTGCTTCTCATAGGTCGAGAGAAACACGCCCTGGCCAATCGGACCCTTCCGGCCCGTCCCTAGATGCCTGACGAACGCCCGCCGCGCCCGCCTTTCAGCCCCAAATCATGATATTGGGATAGCATGGGACGAAATGGGCCTCAATGGGATCGAGACCAAGATTTAACCATGTTTTGACATGTGGCCACCTGAACACGCTCATAGAAGCGGAACATACATAGAACATCTTAAGTATTCACAGCCTGTGAAGCGTTCTAACCTTCGTTGGAGAGACAACAGGTTAACGAGCGCTGGACCGCGCATGCGCCATCAGAACGCTGAAATGCGGGGATAATCCGAATACGGACCACAGCAGAGCAACAGGCGTGCGAACCCAGACAGGCCGAGGGCCGACAGGCCCAGGGAAAATATGCCAGACGGCCTGTAAGCCGGGTTTTGTTCCGCTCCGAAAAGCGGCGACGATCATTCCTCTGGACCGACCATTGCTGATCGGTTCTCGCGACCTACCCGGACATCTGAGGCGGTGAACCCCGCGAGCGAGCCCGCGCGATGTCCCTATTTGGTCTTGCTCCAGGCGGGGCTTGCCATGCCGTCCCTGTTGCCAGGCACGCGGTGGGCTCTTACCCCACCCTTTCACCCTTACCGGCCTCGCAAGGCCGGAGGTTTGCTTTCTGTGGCGCTATCCCTCGGGTCGCCCCGGGCGGAAGTTATCCGCCGCCTCTTCACCGTGGAGCCCGGACTTTCCTCGACGGGATCAAGTCCCGCCGCGACCGCCCAGCCGTCTGGCGCGCGCTAGATGCGCGTAACCGGGCCGAAGGTCAATCCAGCACGCCCGTCACGCTTTCGGCGCTGGCGAGTTGAAGCAGGCCGACAAGGCGGGCGCGGGTTTCGCCGTCGGCGACGCCGTCGATCCGGCTGGGGCGCCAGTGACGCTGGAAGGCGCGGACGGCGGTTTCGGCATCCGCATCATAATCGCCGCCGGGCTTCAGCCCGTAGCCCAGGCGATGCAGACCGGCGCGCAGGACGATGACGCCGATCCCCTGATCCCCTTTCTGCAACAGGCCGCCCAAGGCCTGGATACGCTCGGGGGCCGGTTCGAACCACAGGCCGTGGCCAGCCTCGGCCAGACGTTTCCAGGGGAAGCGTTCTCCGGGATCTTCCTTGCGGTCCGGCGCCAGATCGGAATGGCCGATGATGCGGTTGTCGGGGATGGTCCAGCGGCTGCGGATGTCGCCGATCAGGGCGATGACGGCCGCGACCTGATCTTCGGGGAAGTCGCGATAGCCGAACTCATGGCCGGGATTGACGATCTCGATGCCGATGGAGGCGGCGTTGCAGTCGTCTTGGCCCTGCCAGACGCCGCGACCGGCGTGCCAGGCGCGGCGTTCTTCTGGCGCGAGTTGGAAGATGCGGCCGTCCTCCTCCACCAGATAATGAGCCGAGACCTTGGCCTCGGGATCGCGCAGGCGCGCCAGGGCCGCCTCGCCCGTTTGCATCCCCGTATAGTGGAGCACCAGCATGTCGGGCGGCGCACGGCGCGCGTCGAAGTTGGGCGAAGGCGCGTCGATGAAGGCGATCATGAAGGCGTGGCCTCAGCGGCCGTTGCGTTCCCACCCATAGGCGACCCAGGCGCCGTCCACCTTGTGCGCCTCGATCAGGTCGGGATCGCCGGCGCGGCGGCGCGGCGTCATGGTGCGCCGGGTCCGCATCACCAGACCGACCAGGAAGACCAGCACCCCCGCGAACAGGGCGATCACCGCCACCGCAGCGGCGGTGAAGACGGCCAGCACCGCACCGACGGCCATGGCGGCGACGGCCGCGATCACGCCGGCGAGCCACATCACCGAGGCGACCAGGCCGTTGGGACGGCGGCGGGCGGCGAAACCGATAGTGGCGAGACGTTCAGGCTGGAACATGGATCATCCTTTCAGGCGCTCCGGGGAACGCCTGAACCGCAATGTCGGTCCATCGGGGCCTGCGGTCAATGGACTGCGGCGCACGGCCGCGCTTCGGCGCCTCCGTCAGAACATCGGCTGTTCGGCCAGGACCACGGCGCCCTGGCTGCGCATCCTGTCGCTGTCGATCCGCTGCATCACCGCCTGGGCCTGGGGATCGGCCATCACCCCGCCCAGCATGACGAGGGCCTTGGCGGCTTCGGTCTGGACGCCGAACATTTCGGAAATGGCCTGCCACGGCGACTTCTCCTTGGGGAAATGCTTGAAGCGGACGGACTGATCGGCGGGAATCTTGGCCAACTGCCTGGCCTTGGCCACCGCTTCGGTCAGGCCGCCCAGCTGGTCCACCAGCCCCAGCGGCAGGGCCTGGGCGCCTGTCCAGACGCGCCCCTTGGCGATCTCGCGCACCCGTTCCGCAGGCAGTTTGCGGCCCGTGGCGACGCGGCTGATGAAGTCGTCGTAGATACGGTCCATCTGGCCCGAGAAGGCCGCGCGCTGGGCCGGAGTGAAGCTCTGGCCGGGCGAGAAGGCGTCGGCGTATTCGCCGCCCACCGTCAGGCCGCGCATATCCACGCCGAAGCGGCCCAAAGCGTCCGCCAGCACGAACTTGCCGCCGAACACGCCGATGGATCCGGTCAGGGTGGTCGGCTGGGCCACGATCCAGTCGGCTTCGGAACTGACCCAATAGCCGCCCGAGGCCGCATAGGCGCCCATGGAGACCACCACCGGCTTGCCGGCCGCACGCGCCGCGCGCACGGCGGCCAGAATCTGTTCGGACGCCTCGGGCGAACCGCCGGGTGACGAGACGCGGAAGACGATGGCCTTCACGTCCTTGTCCTCGATGGCGTCATAGATGGCCTCGGCCGTGTCGTCGGAATAGATGGACGATCCGCCGCCGAAGCCGCCGCCGCCGCCTCGGCCGGTCACGATGGCCCCCTCGCCGCCCACGATGGCGATGGCGTTTCGGCCCGAGCCGGCGCGTTCGCCCTTCTGGTTCAGATATTTGCCGAACTCGACGATCTCGGCGCCCTTGCCGGCGCGGGCCTTGACGGCGATCTCGGCCTCCTCGACCTGGCCGACCTTATCGATCAGGCGGTTGGCCAAGGCCTGTTCGGCCGTATAGGGGCCGGCCTCGATCAGGGTCTTCAGCGTCGGAGCCGTCGTCTTGCGATCCTGAGCGGCGTGGCCCAGGGCGCTGTCGTAGATGGAGGTCATCCAGGCGGTCATGGCCTCGCGGTGCGGGCCGGTGTAATCGCTCTGGGTGTATTCGTTTACGGCGTTCTTGTATTCGTAACGCTGCTCGAACTCGGCCTTCACCCCGTATTTCTGGAAGGCGCGGCCCAGGAACAGGCTGTCGGCCGAGAAGCCCGTGGCCTGGAAGCCGGCGGTGTTCTGCATCCACAGCTCCGACGCCGACGCCCCGACCATATAGGTCGACATCACCGCCCCAGCGGGCGCGAAGCCCTGGCTGTGGGCGACGACCGGCTTGCCCGAGGCGCGGAAGCGATGGATGGCCTGGCGCAGTTCGTCGGCGGTGGCCGGGGTCATGCCGCTTTCCGGCAGGCGGATCAGCACGGCCTTGACGCTGCTGTCGCCCTGGGCCTGCTGCAGGCCGTCGACCACACGGGTCAGGGCCAGGCCAGAGCCGCCGAAGGCCGCGAACGGATTGGACGACGGCTGGTCGCTGATCCCGCCGCGCAGGTCCAGCTCAAGCACCGTATTGGCCGGGGTCGTCGGCTTGGACGTCGAGGCGACGGCGACCGTCAGCAGCACCACGGGAATCACGACCACGAAGAGGATCAACCCGGTGAAGACACCCAGGACCGTCAGAAAGAATTGCTTCATCGGAGGGAAAACGCGCGCTCGCAGGCCGGAAATGGCCGGGCCAGCATAGGGGGCGCTTCGCCGTCGTCAAATGAAGGTGTCGCAAGATCGCGACCACTGCGGCCGCTCATGTTGCAATGCAGCGGCGGCGATTGATGCAGACGGCGAAAATCCCTATATGAGCGGCCTGTCGGCGCGGCCTGAAATCGCGCGTGTATTACGAGGAGACCGGGCGATGCTGGTCACCCTGATGAAGTCCAAGCTGCACCGGGCCACGGTGACCCAGGCCGATCTCGACTACGAGGGATCGATCGCCATCGACATGGATCTGCTGGACGCCGCGGGCATCTATCCGCACGAGCAGGTCGATGTGCTGAACATCACCAATGGCGCGCGCTTCACCACCTACGCCATCGAGGCCCCGCGCGGCTCGCGCGTCATCGGCGTCAACGGCGCCGCCGCCCGCCTGGTGCAGAAGAACGACAAGGTCATCGTGGTCACCTATGGCCAGATGCCCCATGAAGAGGCTCGTCAGTGGAACCCGAACGTGGTCCTGCTGGACGACGCCAACGAGATCAAGCACGCGGGCTGAAGCCGTCTCCTCTCCATGAGATGGGGAGGAGGACCGCAAAGCGGTGGAGGCGCTCCTTGCCGCCCACCCACCAACAAAAAAGGCCCGCCGTCGCCGGCGGGCCTTTCTTCGTTTCAGCCGATGGGATCAGCGGGCGATGTCGTAAACGCCCGAGATATCGATCCGCACCGACAGTTCGCCGGCCGAGACTGGGGTGCTTTCGGCACGATCCATGGCCACCGCGCGGGCGGCGAACATCGGCATCGGCGGCTGCGGCGCATAGCCGCCGCCCTCGGTCAGGTTGCGGATGCCCGACAGTTGGACGTTCAGCGACTGGGCGTACAACTGGGCCTTGGCCTGCAGATTGCGGACGGCCAGTTGGCGCGCCTGATTCTCGGCCGCCGTGGGGTCCTTCAGGCCAAAGCTGATGCCGTCGATCTGGTTGACGCCGGCCGCGACCACGGCGTCGGCCGTCGTCCCCACCTTGGTCAGGTCGTTGATGACCACCGTCACGCGGTTGACCGCCTGATAGCCGCGCAGCTTGGGCGGCTCGTTCTGTTGATAGTCATACTGGGCCGACAGGTTCAGGCCCGAGGTCTGGATGTCGCGCTCGGCGATGCCTGCGCGACGCAGGGCGGCGACAACGCGCGTCATCTGGGTGGCGTTATCGCGCATGGCGGCCTGGGCCGTCGGCGCCTCGGTCTGGACGCCGAAGGTGATGGTGGCCATGTCCGGCGCGGCCTTGACCTCGCCATAGGCCGACAGGTTCAGCGACGGCGCGGGCTGCATCATATGCATGGCTCCCATGGACGGTTCGGCGGTCTGGGCCATGGCGCGCGGCGTGGCGGCGGCCATGAAGGCGGCGGCGGCGACCGCGCCGCCCAGGGCCAGCGTCTTCAGGGCGGGCGCGGTCAGGCGTTTGGCGGGGGCCGTCAGGGTGCGGGTCATGCGGTTTGTCTCCGTATTCGATCCAGAAGCGACGGGCTCGTCGATCCGTTGCAACGACCTTGGCCGTTCTCGCCTGAATGAACGCCCTTCGTGGCTTTGCAGTTTCCGTTCATCTTCATGAATTCGACGAAACACGACCTTCTGACGCGCCGCCGCTTGGCAAGCCGCGCCCGCGCCTGCTAGGCGAACCTCCTTCCGCCGAGGCGCGCCTTGGGGGCCTGTAGCTCAATGGTTAGAGCCGACCGCTCATAACGGTCTGGTTGGGGGTTCGAGTCCCTCCGGGCCTACCACTCTGTCGGGACCACTTAGAAGTGGCTCAAAACCACTTAAGAGTGGCTTAGCGGATAGATTCATCTCTCCAGTGAGCAGCAGGGTGTCCACGCTTGCGTCAAAGCGGCGGGCGGAAATGTCCGCTGTCGGGTGGATATTTGTGATTGTGTTTGCTGCGCGCGCAGCATCATCACAGGACCGCGCGCATCGTCATCAGATTTGAGCAGGCTTTTGCGGCCGATTGACCGATGTTAGTCGATCTCTTGGGCGCACGGGGGGCTTACGCCATGAAGAAACTGTTCGAATTTCGAGCGAAATTGTCTGGCTGGGTTGCATCCGTCGCGGATTGGCTTGCTCCCAATCCTGCGGCTGATGAGGACAAGTCCAGATTCGTCGACCTCGCCCCAACCGACAAAGCGGACGAAGCAGGCATATATTCAGCGGCGTTGACGGAGGCGACCAACAATCCCCGCGTGATGAACATCGCGCTTACCGGACCCTACGGGTCAGGCAAGAGCAGCATCGTAAAATCGTTCCTGAAACGCTATAAGCGCCCGGCATTGCAGATCTCGTTGGCGGCGTTCATGCCCGAGGCCGTACCCACTGGTATGGCGGTCGGAAGACAGGAAATCGAGCGCAGTATCCTTCAGCAGATGCTCTACGGCGCCGACGCCAATCGCCTGCCGCTGTCCAGGTTCAAACGCATCCAGTCGCCCGGCCGATGGTCCGGGATCATGAAGACGCGGAACATCATCTCGTCGTGGAGTAGAGAGACAGGCTTCTTCGGTGACAGCATTCGCATTAATTTATTCAGGAAATAGGTGCAATCGACCAAGGTGTGCGGATGCATCATGTTAGCTTGCGCCCGCCTGAGCAGCCCTTACGCCGAGGTTAGGCTAGGCTGATGCCGATGCGTGTGCCGGCGACAAGGGCAGTTTAGCTACGGTGGCGGTACGGTTGCCGCCAGAGCACGATCTCTGACCGTGTGAGTCAGTGAGGCGCTGACTCAGACCAAGCCAATGACGTCTGCTTGTCGGTTGGAAATCAATGTCCACTATTGGCGGATTTCGTTGAAAAGGCGGCTGCTGAGATCGCCGCCAGTGACGGACGCTGCGGTTTATTCTCGCCTCACGCGGTCGCCGGCGTCGTTGGTGGGATCAGTTTGGCCATTTTGCGCAGGTTCTGGGCGGTGGCGGCGAGGAGGAACTCGTCCTTGGCGCCGTTGGGGCCTCTCAGGCGCAGTCGGTCCAGCTTCAGGATGCGCTTGAGGTGGGCGAACAGCATCTCGACCTTCTTCCGTTCGCGCCGGGAAACGACGTAGGCGTCGGTCTTGGCGATGTCGCGGGCGAAGTCCCGGGCGCCTTCGTGGATTGAGCGCGTGACCTTGCGCATCGGCGTGTTGGGGCAGCAGCGAGGCTTGAGGGCGCAGGCCCGGCAGTCGGCCGTGCTGGCGCGATAGCGCAGGGTGTCATCAGGCGGCGCCTGGGTCCGGGGCGTCGAGAAGACGCGCCGACCGTGGACCAGCGTCTTGCCCGCCGGGCAGCGGTAGAGGTCCTGGGCGTGGTCATAGGCGAAGTCGCTGCGTGAGAAAGTCCCGTCGACCCGCTCGGATTTGTCGATGACAGGGATGTGGGGCTCGATGCCCTGATCGTGGACCAGCCAGTCCAGCATCTCGGCCGAGCCATAGGCCGTGTCCGCCGCCAGCCGGGCAGGCCACAGATCATGATGCTCGCGCGCACGCTCGATCATGGTGCGGGCCGCCGTCACCTCAGCCTGGCGCACCGCCGTGCACGGCTCGACATCGACGATGATCGCGTGGTCCAGGTCGATCAGATAGTTCGTCGCATAGGCGAAAAAGGCCAGACCCTTGTTGGCGCCGGTCCAGCGCGAGGCCGGGTCGGCTGGCGAGATGAACTTGGGCGTCACCGGGGTGGCGCCGCCGAAGGCTGCGTCGTCAAGCACGGCCAGATACTCGTCGATCGCGCGGCTGGCGGCCTCGGGCGGCAGACCTTCGTCGCCGGGCACGCAGCGCTGGCGGTTGGCGTCAGCCTTGATCAGGCTCGCATCGACGGCGAAGCGCTCACCGCCGACCAGACCCTCGGCCATGCAGCGGCGCAGCACCGTCTCGAACAGTTCCAGCAGCAAGTCGCTGTCGCGGAAGCGGCCATGGCGGTTCTTCGAGAAGGTCGAGTGGTTCGGCACGTCGCCGTCCAGGCCCAGCCGGCAGAACCAGCGATAAGCCAGGTTCAGGTGGACTTCCTCGCACAACCGCCGCTCCGAGCGGATGCCGAAGCAGTAGCCGACCAACAACATCCGGATCAGCAACTCTGGGTCGATCGAGGGGCGACCGATGGTGCTGTAGAACGGCGCCAGATGCGCCCGCAGCCCGTCCAGTTCCACGAAGCGATCAATCGCCCGCAACAGGTGATCCGCCGGCACATGCCGCTCCAGCGAGAACTCGTAGAACAGGGCTGACTGATCGACCCGCCGTTCGCCCATCATCGCCGCACCTCCGGTCTCAACGACCAGAGTGAATGAGCGCGGCGCCCTCATGCCAATTGCCGGAGGCTGCCTTTTTCAACGAAATCGGCGCTTGGCAGACTTCGCTGCACGACCGTCGATCGGTCGTGAAACGCTACCGCTAACTTCAGCCCCTCCCCCGATCGTGCAGTGGCTTCGTGGCGCAAGGATTCAGCGACGTCCTTATCACGCTCGACCTACGCAGTTCGATGTTGAGCCATATCAACAGCTTTCGTCACTTGCCGGCTCGTTAGCGTCGTTGATCTACAGATAGCTGGAAAGTCGATCCGCCCATCCAGGCACTTCGAGACATGGATTTGGCCCTCCCGCACCGCGACAACTCGACACTATCAGATGTTTGACAAAAGATATGCTTCTAGGACGCCCTATGAGTGTCCGCTCTGAACAAACGCGCGCCGAACTCAATGACGGGATTGCCGCCAAGATCGCGGCATTCAAAGAGGTTTTCATACCTTACCCGATCCATATGTCGCTGCACGTCGAGCTGGACTACCTGCAAAAGCTCGGCCGACAGACCGTGGGTCAGCCACAGATGGGGCTGCGCGTATTGGGTCCTACGGGATCCGGCAAAACATCCGCCATTCTGGCCTATATCGCCGCTGTGGAGCGGAGACGGCCTAGAACAGCGACATTCGTCCCTGTCCTGAAGGTGGATTTGGAGCGCGGATCGACACCCAAAAAGTTCATGATGTCGATACTCCAGGCATATGGGGATCTGCACGCCGGTCATGGCAATGAGCTGGCCCTAAAAATCCGCGTCTTTGCCTGCTTCGAGCGGTTCGGGACTGAGCTGCTCATCGTGGATGAGTTCCAGCACCTCAACTATCGCAACGGGGTCAAAAACGATGTGACGGATACGCTGAAGGGCATGCTCGACGCCGGCATTGTCCCGATGGCCTTTCTCGGAACAGAGGAAGCCTCGCCCATGTTCGTGCGAAACCTACAGCTCAACGGACGCTTGCTGCCTCCTTGCGACCTGATCGACCCGTGTCCGGCGACGTCGTAATCTAGTGGCGTAACTGGCAGAGGCCGCCATGCGGCGATGGCCGCACGGGCCTCTTCAAGAACGTCTGGCGCGAACCGGCCGACTGCGTCGTCGCAGAGCTTCAGAAACCGCCGCTGCAGCCGCTCAAGGGTCAGGTCGCCATAGCCGAGGTCTTGGCTGTCCTTACTTACAAGGACCGGCGGCGTTGGGCAGGAGGCGATCCAGTCCCGATAGTCGTCCGGGCTCTCGCCTTGACTGAGGATCAGGACGGTGAATGGAGCGACATCCGGAATCGGTTGGGATCGGATCGCTCGAGGAGACTGGGGGTGGACCTCCAGCGGTGCCGTACCGCACAGACGTCGGGACAAAAAGCCAGCATGGTGCTCCGGCATGAAGTCAAGGATGGTCGTAGGCAGGCAGGAGAGCGCACCCAAATAGGGACTAGCTTCGCACAGCTGAAGCGAGAAACCCGCCAGAGGGGTCGCCTCTTCAGGCCGCCAATCAGGTACGGTCGGGACATAAACGATAGTCGTCAGAATGCGTTCGAGCATGGCCCAAGCCTAGCTGGACGTCCGGCATCGACAAAGCTGATGTGCGATTATCTCAGTTCGTTGCAACACATCTCGCAGACGCATCGAAGTCTAAGAGTTGGCAATATCTGGTGTTAGCGCTGACCTGCGACGACGTCCTCCCTAAATCCAAATCGACTGAGGCACTGTTAAGTGGTCAGCTAACATGCGGGCGGAAAAATTGAGCGGGTTTTCAACCAGCGCCTGAGCCAATCTTAAGTGGTCCCGACACACTCCCTGTCAAACGAAAACGGCGGCCCCGGAGGGCCGCCGCGTCGGTCTTGGAGCAATCCTGAAAGATCAGGTGACCTTCTTGGCGACGGTGACGCCGAGCACCAGGAAGACCGCGAAGACGATCAGGGCGACGACGAACAACAGTTTGGCGATGCCGGCGGCGGCGCCTGCGATTCCACCAAAGCCCAGCAGGCCCGCCACCACGGCGATTACTGCGAAAATCAAAGCCCATTTCAACATTGCGTTCTCCTTTGACTGCAGAACGACAGCGGCGGGACGGAGTTCCGGCGGCGCTCGCGAATCGTGGACAGAACGTCGCGGGGACGCAGGACGGGGATGGACGGCGCGCCTCCCCTCCCCTTCTGAGGGCGGTCCCCCTATATGGCGGGCCTAATCGCTTTCGGAGTTTTCACCATGGCCTATGTCGCCCGCACCGACCGACCCGCCGACAAGGCGGCGCGCTATCATGAGGTCGAGGCGGAAATCCTGGCCGTGCTGGATGGGGAGCCGAATGTCACGGCGCGGATGGCGACGGTCGCCTCGATGCTGGCGGATGCGTTCGAACACTATTTCTGGACCGGCTTCTATGCCGTGGCGCCGGACAGGGCGGACGAACTGGTGGTCGGGCCTTATCAGGGAACGCTGGGCTGTCTGCGGATCGCCTTCGGGCGCGGGGTTTGCGGGGCGGCGGCGGCGACTGGGCAGACGCAGTTGGTCGAGGACGTTCATGCCTTCCCCGGCCACATCGCCTGTGACAGCCGTTCCGCCAGCGAGATCGTGGTTCCGGTGCGGGATGCGTCGGGCGCCCTGATCGCCGTGTTCGACGTGGATGCGACGACCCCGGCCGCCTTCGACACCGAGGATCAGATTGCGCTGGAGCGTCTGATGGCGCGGGTGTTCGCGACCGGTTGATCGCGTGATGGGCGACTCTATGGTTCCTGGCGACAGGGAGGATGCGATGAGCCGGCGGACGATGGCGATTACGGGCGGACACGGCGTCCTGGGGCGGTCGGTGCTGGAAGCGGCGCTGAACGCCGGGTGGCAGGTCGCCGTCATCGACCATGCTGGAGGCCACGCTGTGCCGCACGGCGTGCTGGAGGTCGGCGGGATCGATCTGACCGACGCCGATCAGGCGCAGCGGGCCGTGGATACGGTGATCGCACGGTTCGGACGGCTGGACGCCCTGCTGAACATCGCTGGCGGTTTCGTCTGGCAGACGACCGACGACGCCGCCCCGGCTTGGGACCGTATGCACGCCCTGAACGTGACCACGGCGCTGAACGCCAGCCGGGCGGCTCTGTCGGCGCTGAAGGCCTCGCCCGAGGGCCGGATCGTAAACGTCGGCTCGGCCGCCGCGCTGAAGGCCGGGGCCGGCATGGGGGCCTATGGCGCGGCCAAGGCAGGGGTCCACGTCCTGACACAGGCGCTGGCCGAAGAGCTGAAGACCACATCCGTCACCGTCAATGCCGTCCTGCCCTCCATCATCGACACGCCCGCCAACCGAAAGGACATGCCCGACGCCGACCCGGCGACCTGGGTCGCGCCGGCCGATCTGGCGGCGGTGATCCTGTTCTTGGCCTCGCCCGAGAGCCGGGCCATGACCGGCGCCCTGATCCCCGTGACGGGCCGGGTCTGATGCGAAGCGAACGGGTTCGCAGCGTCCTTTATCTGCCCGCCTCCAATGCGCGGGCGATCGAGAAGGCGCGGACACTGGATTGCGACGTCGCCTTGCTGGACCTGGAGGATGCGGTGGCGCCCGAGGCCAAGGCCGCAGCGCGCGACGCCGCCGTCGCCGCGGTTCGGGGCGGCGGGTTCGGGCCGCGCCTGGGGGTGCGGATCAACGGGCTGGACACCGAGTGGGGCTTGGACGACCTGGCGGCGATGAAGGCGGCGGGGGCGTCGCTGGTGGTCGCGCCCAAGGTGGAGACGCCTGAGGCCGTCCACGCCCTGTCCTCCGGCCTCGCCAAGAGTTGCGCCCTGTGGGCCATGATCGAAACGCCGCGCGCCCTGATGGCCCTGGCCGACATCGCCACGGCGGACGGGGCGCTGGACGGACTGATGCTGGGGGTCAACGATCTGGCCAAGACGCTGGGGACCGGGGCATCGGCGGATCGCGAGCCGTTCAAACCCTGGCTGGCGATGCTGGTGGCCGCCGCGCGGGCCAACGGACTGCTGGCCATCGACGGCGTGTTCAACCGGATCGACGACACGGAGGGCCTGGCGGCCGAAGCGGCGCAGGGCAAGCTGTATGGGTTCGACGGCAAGAGCCTGATCCATCCGTCGCAGATCGCGGCCGCCAACGCCGCCTTCTCGCCGTCCGAAGCCGATATCGCGCAGGCCCGCGCGGTGGTCGCCGCCTTCGCCGAGCCGCAGGCAGAAGGTCAGGGCGCGATCCGCGTGGACGGAGCCATGGTCGAGCGGCTGCATCTGGAACAGGCCAGAGCTTTGCTGGCGCGGGCGGAAGGCTGACCACCGTCTGCTCCCCACTCGCGGGGAAGGGGACCGGCCCCGGGTCTAGCCAAAGGCGAGCCCGAGGACAGGCGACGCGGTAGAGGGGCTTTTGAGCGCTCGTGATGCGGTGAGACCCCCTCCGTCTCTTCGCTGCGCTTCGAGCCACCTCCCCATGAAATGGGGAGGTGACAATGGGATCGGACCTAGCGGGTGCGAGGCAACCGCCCTAAACCTCGCGTCGAACCTCAGCGGACCCGCCTTGCCCCTCCCCTCTGACACATCTGCAAGAATCCCGGCCTGGGTCTGTGCGCCCGGCGTGCTGAAGGTTCCGTTCCTAAACGTCTTCCTGGCCGACTACGACCTGCGGCGACTGCCGGGTGATGACATCAAAGCCGTGCTGGGCTGGGGGATGAAGCCGACGGCGGCGACGGGGCGAAGGTGGGCGCAGAAGAACGGGCGGCCCTATGTGGCGCTGGAGGACGGGTTCCTGAGGTCGGTCGGGATCGGCGAGACGGGGGCGACGAGCCTCAGCCTGATCGTCGATGATCTGGGAGTCTATTACGATGCGACGCGACCCAGCCGGCTTGAGCATCTGATCCAGACGGCCGACGACTGGTGCGACGCGGCGATGATCGCGCGGGCGGGCGGGCTGATCGACCGGATCGTGGCGTCAGGCGTGTCCAAGACCAATATGGGCGGGCCGCTGGATCCGGGCCTGCTGAAGCCCGGCCGCCGCGTGCTGATCGTGGACCAGACGTTCGCGGACGCCTCCATCGCCCACGGGCTAGCCACGGCGCAGAGCTTCGACGACATGATCGCCGCCGCCCGACGCGACGAGCCGGACGCCCAGTTGATCGTGAAACGCCACCCGGCCGTGGCGGCGGGCAAGAAGCGCGGCTGCGTGACAGACCTGACAAGCGTCACCCTGGTCGATACGGACGTGCGGCCCGCCGACCTGCTGGCGGCGGTGGATGCGGTCTATTGCGTCACCTCGGCGTTGGGGTTCGAAGCGCTGTTGCGGGGGCTGCCGGTGCGGTGTTTCGGGGCGCCCTTCTATTCCGGGTGGGGCCTGACGACCGATGCGGTCCAGACGGGACGGCGCGACGTGGCGCGGTCGATCGAACAGATCGCCGCCGCCGCCCTGATCGCCTACAGCCGCTATGTGGATCCTGTGACGGGCCAGCGATGCGAGGCCGAACAGGCGCTGGAGCGGTTGATCGCCCTTCGCGACCGGGCCGACCGGCTGGCGGGGTCCTGGTCCGCGGTGGGGTTCGCGCCGGCCAAGCGCCCCCCAGTGCGCCGTCTGCTGAACTCGCCCAAGGCGTCAATGCGTTATTTCATGTCGCCCTCGCGCGCCGCCGCCCATGCGAAGACGACCGATGGCCGCCTGATCTGGTGGGCGGGCAAGGAGAGCGAGGCGACACGTCAGGCCGCGGCGGCGTTCACCGGGCCCACGGTGCGGATGGAGGACGGCTTCATACGCTCGCGCGGGCTCGGGTCCGATTTCGTCGGCGCGCTGTCGGTCGCCCTGGACGATCAGGGCGTCTATTACGACCCGTCGCGGCCCTCGCGGCTGGAGACCCTGATCGAGACCTCGGACCTGTCGCCGCTCCAACTGGCGCGGGCCGCCGCCCTGCGGACGCGCGTGGTCGATGCGGGCCTGTCGAAATACAATCTGAAGGGTCAGGCGCCGACCGGGTGGCCGGTTGATCGCGATATCCTGCTGGTCGTCGGTCAGGTCGAGAACGACAAGTCGATCCTGCTGGGCTGCCACCCCGATCTCAACACCAACTCGGCCCTGGTGGAGGCGGCGCGGCGCGATCACCCGAACGCCTTTCTGGTCTATCGCAATCACCCCGACGTGCTGGCGGGCAACCGGCCGGGGCGGCTGGACGCCGGGGCCATGGCCTCGGTCGATGCGGTGGGTGACGGGCTGGACATCGTGGACTGTCTGAACGCATGTCGGCGAGTGGCGACCTTGACGTCCCTGACCGGGTTCGAGGCCCTGATGCGGGGCAAGGCGGTTTCGGTCTATGGGCGACCCTTCTATGCTGGCTGGGGCCTGAGCGACGACCGGCTGACGTTCAAGCGCCGCAGCCGCCGCGCCAGCGTCGATCACCTGATCCACGCCGCCCTGATCGCCTATCCGCTGTATGTCACGCCCGAGGGCTGGCCGTGCGAGGCCGAGGATCTGGTGGACCGGCTGATCGCCGCGCGCGAACAGCCGACGCCCAAGGCGCCGCGCGGTCAGGTGCAGCGCTGGGCCGCCGGGATCATCGCCAGTCTCGACCGCAGGCCGCCGCCGTCCTATTAAGGGGGTTCGTAAAGGAAACCCGCTTCCAGTGTCCAAAGCCGTCATCGCCGCCACCGGCCTTTTCACCCCCGAACAGTCGGTCTCCAACGCCGAACTGGTCGATAGCTACAACGCCTGGGCCGATGGCTGGAACGCGCGCCACGCCGCCCAGATCGAGGCCGGCGAACTGGAGGCCAAGGCCCACTCCTCGCCCGAGTTCATCGAGAAGGCGTCCGGGATCAAGAGCCGCTTCGTGCTGGACAAGGCCGGGATCATCGACCCCGAGCGGATGGCCCCGAACCTGGCCGAACGCTCCAACGACGAACTGTCGATCCTGGCCGAGATGGCGGTGAAGGCCGCGCGTCAGGCGATCGAAGCCTGGGGCAAGCCGGTGTCGGAGATCGGGGCGGTCCTGTGCGCCGCCTCGAACATGCAGCGCGCCTATCCCGCCATCGCGATCGAGGTGCAGCAGGCGCTGGGGATCGAGGGTTTCGCCTTCGACATGAATGTGGCCTGCAGTTCCGCGACCTTCGGCATCAAGACCGCGGCCGACTTCATCGGCGGGGGGGCGGTCAAGGCCGTGTTGATGGTCAACCCCGAGGTCTGTTCGGCCCACCTGAACTTCACCGACCGCGACAGCCATTTCATCTTTGGCGACGTGGCGACGGCGGTGATCGTGGAATCGTCCGAGACGGCCGGACCGGGCGGCTGGGACCTGCTAGGCACGCGGCTGAAGACGACCTTCTCGAACAATATCCGCAACAACTTCGGCTTCCTGAACCGAAACGCGCGCGACACCGCGCATCTGGACAGCCCCGTAGCCGACGACAGCGTCCAGAACGACAAGTTGTTCATCCAGCAGGGGCGCAAGGTGTTCCGCGACGTGGTGCCGATGGTGTCGGACATGATCGTCGATCATGCGGACGAACTGGGCGTCGATCCCCACGGCCTGAAGCGGCTGTGGCTGCACCAGGCCAACATCAACATGAACACCATGATCGGCAAGAAGGTGCTGGGGCGCGAGCCCTCCGCCGAGGAGAACGTCATCATTCTGGACGATTACGCCAACACCTCTTCGGCCGGGTCGATCATCGCCTTCCACCTGCACAACGACGGGTTCGAAGCGGGCGACACGGGCCTGATCTGCAGCTTCGGCGCCGGCTATTCGGCCGGCGCCGTCTTCGTGCGTAAACGGGCCTGAGGCGAAGAAATTGGGGTCAGCCGGCCGAGCGCGGCCGGTCGGATGGGCCGACTTGCATTCCCCGGCGCGCCGGATGCGGTCATGCGCTCTAAGGAATTTTTCGGAGCATTCTCGCTTTAGAGAACCAAATCGCCTGACCCGCGTTATGTCAGGTTAATTCGCATCCATGCTGATTCTCGCGCGGCGACGCTTGAAACTGTCACAAGTTTTTGTCACCCATTCGCCTGTCGAGAACAGGGGATATCCCAGATGGCTCACACGACGCCTAAGCAGGTGCTGGAAAGCTTGGCCAAAGACATCGCCGCCGTGCTGAAAAGCATGGGCGGTTCGGCGCATCAGAACATGGTGGTCGATTGCATCGCCGCCATGCGGCGCCAGCGCGGCGAGGCGGTCAATCCGCCCGACTTGCGCAACAAGATCATCGAAGCCTTTGAACAATATCGCGACTGGTTCGTGCGCCCGTTCGGCGAAGGCTCTCAACGCTGGGCCCTGGCCGGCGACTTCGCCTGACATCGCGGCCCTGAACGCAAAAGGCGCGCTCCTTGCGGAGCGCGCCTTCGTCGTTTTGGCTGACCCTAAAGATCAGAAGCGACGGATGTAGCTGACCGAATAGGCGTCGGCCTTGCCCGCGTCGTCGCGGTAGTCGCGGCGGGTCCAGTCGGCGCGCACGCCGTTCACGCCGTCCACGAAATAGTTGGCGCCCGCGCCATAGTTCCAGCTGTCGCCGCCGACGTCGGTATTGGCGCCCGGGAACTTCTGCTTCAGCTCGGTGTGGCCGTAGCCGCCGCGCGCGAACAGTTCCAGCTTGTCGGAGACCGGCACCTTGCCGACCACATAACCGGCCGCGTCCCACTCCTGCTTGATCTCGCCATCGACGCCAGCGACGGTGAAGTCGTCATGCTTGACGCCGACCGAAGCTTCGGTCTCGACGGCCAGGTAACGGTTGAGGTTCACGCCCAGACGACCCGTGACGGCGCCGGTCGTTGCATTGTCACCTTCAAGATGAGTGTAGCCCAGCGAGCCGTAACCACGCGGCTCGGGATTGGTTTGAGCAAATGCCGGCGCGGCGATTGCGGAAACGGCGACAGCGGCGAGAATAATGTTACGCATTGTTTCTTATTAACTCCTAGATGTGATGACCAGGCCGATCATCAGCCCCATCCAGCGAGTGCTTAAATAGGTCAGCCACTCATCTGTTCCAGAGGCCGTAAAACACTACCAACGCCTGTGGATGCCAAGACACATACGCCGTTCCGTCAAGGTTGGCGGTTTTGTGACAGAAAAAAGGGCGGCCTCCGCAGAGACCGCCCTTTATTTCTTTCCCCGTCATCCTCGAGCTCGAGCCGAGAATGACGGGTGTGTGAAGCCTCAGCGGTCTTTTTCCCGTTCGATGTCCAGCGCCGCCTGCGCTGCCGCCAAACGCGCGATCGGCACGCGGTAGGGTGAGCAGGAGACGTAATCGAGCCCGGCCTGTTCGCAGAAGGCGATCGACGACGGGTCGCCGCCGTGTTCGCCGCAGATGCCCAGCTTCACCTCGGGCCGCACGACGCGCCCCCGCTCGGCGGCGATCTCGATCAGGCCGCCCACGCCGTCCTGGTCCAGACGCACGAAGGGATCGGTCTCGAAGATGCCCTTGTCCAGATAGGCCTGCAGGAAGCGCCCCGAGTCGTCGCGGCTGATGCCGAACGTCGTCTGGGTCAGGTCGTTGGTGCCGAAGCTGAAGAACTGGGCGTATTCGGCCAGATCGCCGGCGCGGATGGCGGCGCGGGGCAGTTCGATCATGGTGCCGACCAGATAGTCCACGCTGTCGCCGGCCTCTTCGAAGACGGCCTTGGCCGTGCGGTCGGTCAGTTCGCGCAGATATTTCATCTCCAGACCCAGGGCGACCAGCGGGTGCATGATCTCCGGGATCGGCGCCAGACCGGATGTTTGCTTGACCTCCAGCGCGGCCTCCAGCACGGCCCGGACCTGCATCTCATAGATTTCGGGATAGGCCACGCCCAGGCGACAGCCGCGATGGCCCAGCATGGGGTTGGTCTCGTGCAACTCCTTGGCGCGGCGCTTCAGCTTGTCCGCGTCGATGCCCGAAGAGGCGGCCAGGGCGTCGATATCCTCGTCCGTATGCGGGATGAACTCGTGCAGCGGCGGGTCCAGCAGCCGCACCGTTACCGGCAGGCCCGCCATGATCTCGAACAGCTCCACGAAGTCGGACTTCTGGAACGGCGCGATCTTGGCCAGGGCCGTGCGGCGACCCTTTTCGTCGTCGGCCAGGATCATC
This sequence comes from Brevundimonas sp. EYE_349, assembly GCF_023147505.1. Classification (GTDB taxonomy): domain Bacteria; phylum Pseudomonadota; class Alphaproteobacteria; order Caulobacterales; family Caulobacteraceae; genus Brevundimonas. The sequence continues at coordinate 54,408 of NZ_JAHXPB010000008.1, forward strand.
TCGCGGACGGCGGCGATGCGGCTGTCGTCGAAGAACATATGTTCGGTGCGGCACAGGCCGATGCCCTCCGCGCCGAAACCGCGCGCGGTCTTGGCGTCCAGCGGGGTCTCGGCGTTGGCGCGGACCTTCAGGCGGCGCACCTTGTCGGCCCAGCCCATCAGGGTCTGGAAGTCTCCGGTCAGTTCCGGCTCGATCATGGCCACGGCGCCGTCCAGCACCTCGCCCTTCGACCCGTCGATGGTGATGACCTCGCCGGCCTTGAAGGTGCGGCCGCGCGCGGTGAAGACGCCCTTGGCCTCGTCGATATGGATTTCGCCGGCGCCGGAGACGCAGGCGCGCCCCATGCCGCGCGCCACGACGGCGGCGTGGCTGGTCATGCCGCCACGCGCGGTGACGATGCCGCGCGCCGCATGCATGCCGTGGATGTCTTCGGGGCTGGTTTCCTCGCGCACCAGAATGACCGCCTCGCCCAGACCGGCCAGACGTTCGGCCTCATCCGCATCGAAGACGATCTTGCCGGTCGCCGCGCCGGGCGAGGCGGGCAGGCCCGCCGCCACCACGCGACGTTCCGCATCCGGGTCCAGCGTCGGGTGCAGCAGCTGGTCCAGAGCTGCAGGCTCGACGCGGCTGATGGCCTCTTCCTGAGAAATGACGCCCTCTGCGGCCAGATCCACCGCCACCTTCAGCGCCGACTTGGCCGTGCGCTTGCCGTTGCGGGTCTGAAGCATCCACAGACGGCCCTGTTCGACCGTGAACTCGATGTCCTGCATGTCGCGGTAGTGGCTTTCCAGCTTGCCGACGACTTCGACGAACTGGCCGAACACTTCCGGCATGGCTTCTTCCATCGAGGGGGCGGTCTCGCCCATCTCCTCGCGGCCGATCTTGGTCAGGCTCTGCGGCGTGCGGATGCCCGCGACCACGTCTTCGCCTTGCGCGTTGATCAGGAACTCGCCGTAGAGGCGCGCCTCGCCGGTCGAGGGGTTGCGGGTGAAGGCCACGCCCGTCGCCGACGTCTCGCCCATGTTGCCGAACACCATCGACTGGATATTGACGGCGGTGCCCCAGCTTTCGGGGATGTCGTGCATCCGGCGATAGAATTTCGCCCGATCGTTCATCCAGCTTTCGAACACGGCGCCCACGGCGCCCCACAACTGGTCCTTGGGGTCCTGCGGGAAGGCGTGACCCAGCTCGCGCTCGACCACGGCCTTGTAGTCGGCGACCACCTTTTCCCAGTCGGACGCGCTCAGGTCGGTGTCGACGGTGACGCCCAGACGGTCCTTGTGCTGGTCCAGCACCTCTTCGAAATCGTCGTGGCTGAGGCCCAGCACCACGTTGGAATACATGGTGATGAAGCGGCGATAGGAGTCGAAGGCGAAGCGGCGGTCGCCCGACAGCTGGGCCAGCCCCTCGACCGTCTGGTCGTTCAGACCCAGGTTCAGGACGGTGTCCATCATGCCCGGCATCGACGCCCGCGCGCCCGAGCGCACCGAGACCAGCAGCGGATTTTCGACATCGCCGAACGTCTTGCCGACGATCCCTTCCACCTTCTCCAGCGCCGTCTGGACCTGGGCCTCCAGGTCGGCGGGATAGGTTTCGCCATTGGCGTAATAGTGGGTGCAGACCTCGGTCGTGACGGTGAAGCCCGGCGGCACCGGCAGGCCCAGCGACGACATCTCCGCCAGATTGGCGCCCTTGCCGCCCAGAAGGTTCTTCATCGACGCATCGCCGTCGGCGGAGCCTCCGCCGAAGCCGTACACCCACTTGGTCATCTTGCAGTCCCTGAGCTTTGTCGGATCATGCGGCGGGTTCTCCCCGCTCGCACATGCAGCATGATCTAGCGCGGGCGATCCGGCTTGGCCATGGCGGATGTAACAATGCGTGACCGGTCGGGCGGTTTCTTGACGTCATCGTCTCCTCCCCATGAAATGGGGAGGTGGCTCGGAGCGCAGCGGAGAGACGGAGGGGTTCTTGACGCACGAAGGCTCCGTCTCGCGCGCCCGCATTCTGCGTTGCGCCCTTACGCCACCCGAAGCGCGGCTTTGGATCCGCCTGCGTCGTCGCGCTCTAGCCGGCATGAAGTTCCGTCGCCAGCATCCGGTCGGCATCTATGTGCTGGACTTCTATTGCGCGGAGGCGATGCTGGCGGTCGAAGTGGATGGCGAAAGCCATGAGGGCCGGGGCGAGCACGATGCGCGAAGGACGCGCTGGCTTGCGACCCAGGGCATTGCGGTCATCCGCGTCTCGGCGGAACAGGTGCGGGTGGACTTAGGCGACGTTCTCGATTTCATCGCCGACAAGGCGAGAGAGCGCATTCAATGCTGACGCATCCGTCTCCTCCCCATTCCATGGGGAGGTGGCGCGGCGCGCTTGCGCCGTGACGGAGGGGTTCTTCACCCCATCGCAGCGGTGGGACGTCAAGAGCCCCTCCACCGCTGCGCGGTCCCCCTCCCAACAAGTGGGGAGGAGACGATGCGGCCCCTATCCCGCGATCTGACCGAAGTCGGCGACCTGGCCCATCACGCCGCGCACCTGGCCCAGCAGTTTCAGGCGGTTGTCGCGTTCCTCGGCCACGTCGGAGTTGACCATGACGGCCTCGAAGAAAGCGTCCACCGGGGCGCGAAGGGCGGCGAGCGCCGTCATGGCGGCGGCGAAGTCCTCGGTGTCCAGCGCCGCCTCGACGGCCGTGCGGGCGGCGCCGACGGCGAAGGCCAGGGTGATCTCGGCCTCGGGCTGGTTCGGCAGGCCGGTCTGGACCATTCCGGTCGGCAGCGGTCCCTTCTTCTCCTCGGCGCGCAGGATGTTGGAGGCGCGCTTGTAGCCCGCCAGCAGATTGGCCCCGTCGTCCGTGGCCAGGAAGGCGGCCAGCGCCTCCACCCGACGCACGATGCGGACCAGATCGTCGTCGCCCAGAGCGAAGACGGCGGCGACGAGATCGTGGCGCTGGCCTTGATCGCGAAGGAGGACGGTCAAGCGGTCGGCGAAGAAGGACGCCAGTTCTGACCCAAGGGACAGCTTATCGACCTGGCGATCTACCTTGCCCTGACTTGTAATGAGCGCAATCGCAGGAGCAAAAGCGTCGTCGGCTAGAGCAAGCCGGATCTTGTTATTCAGAATTAGACGAACCACCCCAAGCGCCGCACGGCGCAGCGCGAACGGGTCCTTCGATCCCGTGGGCTTTTCGTCGATGGCGAAGAAGCCGACCAATGTGTCCAGCTTGTCGGCCAGGGCGACGGCGACCGTGACGGGCGCGGTCGGGACCGTGTCGGCGGGGCCTTGGGGCTTGTAGTGGTCGCGCACGGCGTCGGCGATCGCGTCAGAATGGCCGGCGAGGCGGGCGTAATAGCCGCCCATGATTCCCTGCAGTTCCGGGAATTCGCTGACCATGCCCGACAGTAGGTCGGCCTTGGACAGGCGGGCCGCCATCTCGGATTCGTCAGCGTCGGCGCCGACCAGCGGCGCGATCTCACGGGCCAGGGCGGCGATACGCTCGACGCGCTCGGCCAGGGTGCCCAGCTTGGCGTGGAAGGTGACGCCGGACAGTTTGGCGTTCCAGGCGTCGAAGCCGACCTTCTGGTCTTCATCCCAGAAGAAGCGGGCGTCGTTCAGGCGGGCGCTCAGCACGCGGCTGTTGCCGGCGGCCAGGGCCTTGCCGCCGTCGGTCGCCTCGACATTGGCCACGACCAGGAAGTTGGGGGCCAGGCCATCTTTCGACGGATCGCGGACGGCGAAATACTTCTGATGCACCTTCATCGACAGTTGGATCACTTCCGGCGGCAAAGCCAGGAACTGCGGGTCCATGTCGCCAAGGATCGGCGTCGGCCATTCGGCCAGACCCGCCACCTCGTCCAGCAGGCCGTCGTCGTCGACCAGCACCAGCCTGCGCGCGGCGCAGGCGGCCTTGGCCTGTTCCAGGATACGCAGCTTGCGGTCGGCCACGTCGATCAGGACGAAATTCTTCTCCAGCTGGGCGCGGTAGTCGGCGAAGTCGCTGACCCGCAAGGGTGCGCCCGAACCCAGGAACCGATGGCCCTCCGTGATCGCATCGGACGCGATGCCGTCGATCTCGAACGGGACCACCGCCCCGTCGAAGACGCACAGGATGCGCTTGATCGGCCGCACCCAGCGCAGGGTTCCGACACCCCAGCGCATCGACTTGGGCCAGGGGAAGGCGCGCACCATCTGATCGACCGTCTCGGCGACCAGATCGGCGGTGGCGCGGCCCTTGGACGACAGGACGGCGAACAGGACGCCGTCGCGCTCCACCAGCTGTTCGCGGGTCAGGCCGGTCTTGCGCAGGAAGCCTTCCAGCGCCTGTTCGGGCGCCGAGGCCTTCGGCCCCTTGACCTCGTCCTCTCGGTCGGGCGTGGCGGCAGGCAGGCCGTCCACCACCAGCGTCAGGCGACGCGGCCCGGCATAGGTGGTCAGAGCATCCCAGGTCAGGCCAGCGGCCTTCAGACGCTCGGTCGCCATACGCTCCAGATCGCGCGCGGCGCCCTGCTGCATGCGGGCGGGGATTTCTTCGGAGAAGATTTCGAGGAGAAGCTGGGGCATCAGGCGGTTTTCCGCTCTTGTTCGACGTAAGCGAGGGCGCAGGCTTTGCAGAGTTCGCGGATGCGGCCGATGTAGCTCTGGCGTTCCGCCACGGCGATGGCGCCACGCGCATCCATCAGGTTGAACAGGTGGCTGGCTTTCAGAACCTGGTCGTAGGCGGGCAGGACCAGCGGCTGGCCCTGGGGTCCGGTCATGGCCAGAAGCCGCGAGACCTCCGACACCATGTCCTCGAACCGGCGCTTCAGACCATCCACGTCATAGCCGTGGAAGTTGGCTTCCGACTGCTGGCGCTCGTTCTCCAGGAAGACCTCGCCATAGGTCAGCCCCTCCTTGGTGAACTTCAGGTCGTACACATTGTCGACGCCCTGCACATACATCGCCAGACGCTCCAGCCCGTAGGTCAGTTCGCCCGACACCACGTCCACCTCGATGCCGCCGACGCCCTGGAAATAGGTGAACTGCGTCACCTCCATCCCGTCGCACCAGACCTCCCAGCCCAGGCCCCAGGCGCCCACGGTGGGGTTTTCCCAGTCATCCTCGACAAAGCGGATGTCGTGCAGTTTCGTGTCGATGCCGATGGCGGCCAGCGACCCAAGGTACAGCTCCTGCAGGTTGTCCGGGTTCGGCTTCAGGATGACCTGGTATTGATAATAGTGCTGAAGCCGGTTCGGATTCTCGCCATAGCGGCCGTCGCCGGGGCGGCGGCTGGGCTGGACGTAGGCGGCCTTCCAAGGCTTCTGGCCCAGGGCGCGCAGCACCGTCGCCGGGTGCAGCGTGCCCGCCCCCACCTCTATGTCATAGGGTTGCAAGATGGCGCAGCCCTGATCGCCCCAATAGCGGTGAAGGGTCAGGATCAGGTCCTGAAACGCGAGCGGCTCAGTCGGGGTGGTCAAATCGGGCTCGGGAGGGGCTGCAAAAAAGACGGCGGACCATAGGGCCCGCCGCCTCTCGCTTCAACACGCTGCGCCCGCCCATTTGGCGGCGGGCGAAACCCGGCCGGTCCTATTTCGGGTTCGGAGCGGTCTGGTCGCCGGCGTCCGGGGTCGGATCGACCTGGCCATCCGTCGGATTCTGGACCGGGGGCGAGGCGGTGGTGGTGGTGGTCGCAGCCGGTTCGCCAGTCGGCGCCGTGGGGGCCGCAGCGCCGTCGCTCGCTTCGGGCGGAGCGGCTGCGTCGGCCGGGGCGGCGGCTTCTTCGTCGCCCATGGCGGCCATGGACTGGGCCGGGTTCAGCACCTTGTCGATGGGGAAGACCGCGCCGTTGGAGGCGTCAAGCTCGGCGCTGACCACGGTCGCGCCATCCGCCTTGATGGCAGAGCCGGTGCCGTCCAGCAGGATTTGGCTGTCCGCGGCGGTCGGCACGCCGCCCTTCTTGCCCTGGATCTGATCGGGCGTCACATCAGCGACGATGACATGATAGAGCAGCAGCTGGCGCAACTCGGCCGCATTGGCCGGGTCCATCAGGCGGGTGCGATCCGCCTCGGGCAGTGCGGCGAAGGCCGCGTCCGTCGGAGCGAAGATCGAGATGGCCGGGCGGCTAGCCAGGGTATCGGTCAGTTGGGCGGCGTCCAGGGCGGCCAGAAGGGTGGTGAACTGACCGCTGGATTTCAGCACATCGACCACCGTCTCGGCGGCGGCGGGCGTGGCCTGGGTCGTGGCGGTTCGGGCGGGCGCGACCTCCTGCATCACGGGCGCGGCAGCGGCGGGCGCTTGATCCGGCGTCTGAGCCGGCGTTTCCGCAGGCGCCTGCGTCGGGGTGACGGGGGCGGTTTCCTGGGCGAAAGCCGGGGCGGCCATCAGGGTGGCCACGGCGGTCGCGGCAAGCAGTTTGGCACGAAGCATGACGATATCCTTTTTCTGTTTGAGGATCGTCATCGGCAGAGAGACGATCCGTTCCAGTCATCGGAACTGTCATGCCCAAGTCGGAGACCGGCGGTCCGGTTCCGAGATTTCGTTACAAACCGTAACTCCTGTGATCATCGCGGCGAGACCTGGGCGAATGCTGGACCAAATGCGTCATATCGCCAGCATTCGGCCATAAGACTGAGGCGTTACTGCACAGCCAGTCGGGTCGACTGAACCCAGGCGGTCGGATGAGCTTCGGCCAGAAAAGCCGACGCCGCCTCGGCGGCATCGACGTTCGGATAGAGGCCAAACACCGTCGCGCCCGAGCCGGACATCCGCGTAAGGGCGATATCTGGCGTGGTGGAGACCGCGCGCAGGGCGCCGGCGATGGCGGGCGTCAGGGCCAGAGCCGGCGCCTCAAGGTCGTTGCGCTGGCGCGACAGCCAATCGATCACGCCGCCGATGCTCCAGTCGATAGGCGGCGCCGGGCGATCCGCCGCCGCGACGGGCCCGGCGTCATAGGCCCGATAGACCTCGCCGGTAGGCGACGTAACGCCGGGATTGAACAGGACGGCCGGCAGCGGCGGCAGCCGCGGTTCGTCCGTCAGGACGTCGCCCCGCCCTTCGGCCCAGGCGGTGCGCATCCTGACGCACATGGGGCCGTCGGCGCCGACGACGGTCGCCACCGTCTCCAGCCCTGCATCGTCGATGTCGAGCGCCAGCACGTCGCGCGCCAGCTTCAGCGCCGCGCCGGCATCCGACGATCCGCCGCCCAGGCCCGCCGCGATGGGCAGGCGCTTGTCCAGAACGACCTTCAGCCCCGGTTCGCCCGCGCCGACCGTCTCGCCCAGTCGACGCAGCGCGCGCAGAATAAGATTGTCGTCAGCGCCCGATAGGCCAGCGGCGAACGGGCCGACGACGTCAAGCGACAGCCGCGCGGCCGGTTCGACGGACACCCGGTCGCCCACGTCGGCGAAGGCCACCAGACTGCTGAGCGGATGATAGCCGTCCCCGTCCAGGGGCCCGACATGCAGGAACAGATTGATCTTGGCCGGGGCCAAGGCGGTGCGGACGGTCATGGGCGCTGACTAACCCATGACCGGGCGCATTTCATCCGTTCATCCCCGCGAATGATCGGAGATCAGTTCGAGACGCCGCTGGTCGAAGCAGGCTTGTCCAACCCATCGGCGATCTTGCGTTCGACCTCGACGCGGCGTTCGTCGTCGGGGTTCAGCACCAGGACGCGGTTCCACAACCAGACGGCCTCGCGCTGGCGGCCGACCTTCCAATAGGCGTCGCCCAGGTGGTCGTTGATCTCAGCGTTGGCCGGCTCCTTGTCCACTGCCTCTTCCAGGGTGTTGACCGCGACGTCGTACTGGCCCTGTTTGAACTGGGCCCAGCCCAGGGAGTCCTGGATGTTGCCGTTGTCGGGTTCCAGCGCGTGGGCGCGGGCGATCATGGCGGCGCCCTCTTGCACGCGCAGCCCCTTGTCCACCCAAAGATAGCCCAGGTAATTCAGCATGTCGGCGTCGTTTGGCGCGGCCTGAAGCGCGGCCCACAGCTCGGCCTCGGCCTCGGTCGTGCGGTTCAGGGCCTCATAGGCGGCGCCGCGCAGGAAGTGGACGTTGGCGCCCTGATCGGCGGTGTTCAGCACCGGCCCGTCCAGCAGGGTCAGCGCCTCTTCATGCTGTTTCAACTGCATCAACTGCCCCGCCAAGACCAGGGCGATCTGGCGATTGTCGGGGCTGGCGGCGAAGGCGCGGCGCAGTTCGGTCAGGGCGTCGTCCGACCGCCCCTCTTCTTCCAGACTGACGGCCATCTGGGCACGGGCGGCGGCATAGAGCGCCGCGTCCTCGGTCCCGATGCGCGACAGGGCGGCGCGGGCGGAGCTTTTCAGCCCGGCGCGGGCCAGGACCTGGGCCAGCTGATATTCGGTCTCGTCGTCGGGATAGAGGTTCTGGGCAAGGCGCAGATAGACGGCGGCGAATTCGTTGCCCCGCTCGGCCGAGGCCTGGGCCGCGGCGGTGACCAAGGCCTGGGACGCGCCTTCGCGCAGATCAGGCAAGGCAGGAGGCCGACCGCCGGCTTCGGCCCGTTCCAGGGCGCGCGTCACGCCGGGATCGACCGGCTGAACCGCCGTCGCCGCGCGATAGAGGGTGATGGCGTCATCACGGCGACCGCGCCGCTCCATGAACTCGCCGTAGGGGCGTTTGAACAGGGCGCCGATGGTCGGCGCATCGGCCGCCGCTTTCAGCTCGACCTCGGCCCCGGCATAGTCGCGGCGGCGCTCCAGCAGGGATGCGCGGTTGATGCGAGCGAAGGCCAGGGTCAGCGGATCGCCGGCGGTCGGAGCGGGCTGAAGCGCGCGCGTCCAGTCATTGGCGGCGGCCGCGATCCATGGCGCGACCAGCAGACCCGCGCGGGCGTGGGGCGCGCCGATCGGCTTGGCCGCCAGGGCGGCGTTGGCGGCGCGGGCGTCGCCGTGGGCGTAATCCTGAACCAATCGAACCAGCCGCCCGCCCTCGACGAAGGCCGGAGACGCCGTGGCGTCGGTCGGGGCCAATGCCGCCGCCACGTCCAGATCGCCGGTCAGCAGCGCCGAGGTGAAGGCCTGTTCGCGCACGCGCGGCTGTTCCGGCGTCAGCCGCTCGGCCCGGGCCAGATAGTCGGAGCCTTGCGCGCCCTCCCCCTGCATCAGGGCCAGTTTGCCGGCCAGATACAGACCATAGGCGCTGCGGCCCTCGGCGTTTGTCGGGATCGGCGCCCAGACGGCCGGTATCGCCGGGGCGGCGGGCGTTTCGGTGATGACGATGTGGGGATCGGACGCGGCGCCCTGAGCCGGCGAGGTCGTCTGGCCGGGAATGGGTTGGCCCGGCTCCAGGATCACGGCCGGCGGATGGGTCTGGGGCGTTGGGGCGGCGGGCGCGGCGTCCTGCGCCCCCGCCTGTCCGGCCATGGCCAGGGCGACGACGGTCAGGGAGGCGGAAATCAGAGTCGAGCGGCGCGAACGAGAGGCGATCATGCCGCGACCCTTCACGCTTTCCCCCTCCCCCGCAAGAGGCTGGATGATTGCTCCTCCACTCCGCTCATCCCGAGGAAAGCCGGGATGGGCGGATAGGGGTGTTTACATGTTCGGATAGTTGGGACCGCCGCCGCCTTCGGGCGTGGTCCAGACGATGTTCTGCGACGGGTCCTTGATGTCGCAGGTTTTGCAGTGGACGCAGTTCTGGGCGTTGATGACGAAGCGCGGGTCAGCCTTGGCCGCCTCGTCGCCATAGACGACCTCGTACACCCCCGCCGGGCAGTACAGCCGCGCAGGCTCGCCGTATTCGGGCAGATTGACCCGGATGGGGATGGACGGATCCAGCAGCTTCAGGTGGGCGGGCTGATCCTCGGCATGGTTGGTGTTGGAGATGAAGACCGACGAGAGCTTGTCGAACGACAGCTTGCCGTCCGGCTTGGGGTATTTGATCGGTTTGTGGTTGGCCGCCAACTCGGTCGAGGCGGCGTCGGTCTTGGCGTGTTTCAACGTCGGGATCGGCGACCAGCCGCCCAGCAGCGTTCGGCACCACATGTCGAACATGCCCAGCGCCCCGCCCAGGGTCGTGCCGAACTTGCTGAGCAGCGGCTTGGCGTTTCTGACGACCGACAGCTCCTTATAGACCCAGCTCTTTTCGAAGGCGGTCTGGTATTCAAACAGTTCGTCGCCCGACCGCCCCGCCTGAACCGCCTCATAGGCGGCGTCGGCGGCCAGCATGCCGGTCTTCATGGCGTTGTGGCTGCCCTTGATGCGGGGCACGTTCACGAAGCCCGCCGAACAGCCGATCAGAGCGCCGCCGGGGAAGGACAGTTTCGGAATCGACTGCAGCCCCCCCTCGGTGATCGCCCGCGCGCCATAGGAGATGCGCGTCCCGCCCTGCAGGTGTTTGGCGATCTCGGGGTGGTGCTTGAAGCGTTGGAACTCGTCGAACGGCGACAGGAACGGGTTCTTGTAGTTCAGGTGAACGACATAGCCCACGGCCACGTAGCGGTCGCCGAAATGATACAGGAAGCTGCCCCCGCCGGTGTGTTCGTCCAGCGGCCAGCCGGTCGTGTGCTGGGCCAGGCCGGGCTGGTGCTGTTCGGCGGGCACCTGCCACAGCTCCTTCAGGCCGATGCCGTATTTCTGCGGCGACTTGCCGTCCTGAAGCTTGTGACGAGCGATGATGGTCTTGGCCAGGGAGCCGCGCACGCCCTCGGCGATGAAGACATATTTGCCGTGCAGTTCGATGCCCGGCTGGAAGTCGTCGGTCGGCTTGCCTTCGCGGTCGATGCCGAAGACGCCGGCGACGACGCCCTTCACCCGGCCCGTCTCTTCTTCCCAGACGACATGGCTGGCGGCCATGCCGGGATAGACCTCGACGCCCAGCGCCTCGGCCTGTTCGCCCAACCAGCGTGTGACATTGCCCAGCGAGGCGATGTAGCAGCCGTGGTTGTGCATGAAGGGCGGCAACAACGGCATCGGCAGCGGCGCCGACCCTTGCGGCCCCAGCAACAGGAAGCGATCCTTGGTGACGGGCGTCTCCAGCGGCGCGCCCCGTTCCTTCCAGTCGGGGAACAACTCGTTCAGCGCCTTGGGATCGATCACGGCGCCGGACAGGATGTGACCGCCGACCTCGGCCGCCTTTTCCAGCACCGCAACGGTGATCTCATTGCCGTCCTTCTCCGCGCGCTGCTTCAGGCGGATGGCCGCCGACAGGCCAGCCGGGCCTCCGCCGACGATCACGACATCATATTCCATGATCTCGCGCTCGACGCCGTTCAGCGCCTCCAGCGGCGGCAGATTGTCGATGATGGCTTCCTGACGGGCGTTTTCGGCGCCGCCCTCGATGGCGTCTTCGGCCATGATTTCCCCTGAATCCCGGTTGTCCGTGTGGTTATGCCGCTTATCGGAAGGTGACGCGAGGGCGGTCAAGGCCTATCGGTACCCGCAGACATGAACGCGCAACCCCATGACATCGCTGCAGTCGAAAGCCTGCTCGCCTTCTGGCGGGATGCGGGGGTGGACGCCTGCTATGGCGACGCCCCGGTCGACCACACCCATATCGCTCCGCCGCCGGCGGTGAAGGCGGTGCAGCGCGCGACCGCCTCTGTGGCCCCGGCCCTGGCCGGACACGCCGCCGAGGACGCCGTGTCCGAGGCCCGGCGTCTGGCCGCGGGCGCGGCGACCTTGCAGGATCTCGCCGCCGCCGTCGCCGCCTTCGAAGGATGTCCGTTGCGCGGCATGGGCGCGACCCAGTCGGTGTTCGGACGCGGCAATCCCAACGCCCCCGTGCTGATCGTCGGCGAAGGCCCCGGCGCGGACGAGGACCGGATCGGCCAGCCCTTCGTCGGCAAGGCGGGTCAGTTGCTGGACCGGATGCTGGCGGCGGCCGGCCTGACCGACCGGGTCTTCATCACCAACACCGTCTTCTGGCGCCCCCCCGGCAATCGCACGCCCACGCCCCAGGAGCAGGCGGTCTGCGCCCCCTTCGTGGAGCGCGCCTTCGCCTTGTTGAAGCCGCGCGCGGTGCTGCTGCTGGGCGCCGCCTCTGCGCGCGGGGTGCTTCAGGCCGAGGACGGGATCATGAAGCTGCGCGGCCGCTGGCAGGAGTGGCGGCTCGCGGAGGGCGGCGTTTCCGCCCCCGTCATACCGACGCTGCACCCCGCGTTTCTGCTACGTCAGCCCCAGGCCAAACGCCAGGTCTGGGCCGATCTGCTTTCGCTGGCGGTTCGCCTTGAAACGGACTCGGTTGAAGAACAAGGCTAACGGCGGCATTGTGACATGCTGACGACCATCGCCATACACGCGCCGCCTTTGTCCTGTTGACAGGCAGCCGTCGCCAACGAGGGGGCCGCCGCTTATGCACCTGTTCCGCCGCGCGTTCCTCGCGCCGACGCTGGCTGTCGCCGTCTGCGCCGTATCGTGCGCGGCGTGGGCCGAAACGCCCTACGGCGGTTCAACGGCGGATTCGAGCGCCGGTTCCGGCCGCCCCGTCGCCCTGAGCTCCGCCGACCGGATTTCCTACACCACCGCCTTCGACGCCCTGCGGCGCGGCGACATCGAGACGGCGCGGGCCTCCGCGCGCCAGGCCCAGGACCGGGTGCTGCTGGGCCAGGTCGAGTTCGAGAGCCTGTTCCACCCCGACCACATCGCCACCTATGAAGAACTGACGGCCTGGCTGGAAACCTATTCCGACCTGCCCTGCGCCGACCGCGTTTATACGCTGGCGCTGCGTCGTCGCCCGGACGGCGCGCCCGAGCCGACGCGGCCCGGCGGCGTGATCGGCCGGACCTGGAACAGCCTGGTGACGGCGGTTTCCGGCGGCGGCGGGGTCGACGATCCGGCCAAGGCGGCGCGCGTCGCCTACAACAACGACGACCTGACCGGCGCCTCGGCCATCGGTCGCCAGATCGGCGACTGGTGGACGGTCGGCTTGGCGGAATGGCGGCTGGGCCAGTTCCACGAAGCCTTCGCCGCCTTCGAGCGCGTCGCCAACGACCCGACCGAGGATCCGTGGGTGCGCGCCGGCGCCGCCTATTGGACCGCGCGCGCGGCCTCGCAGTCCGGCCGCCAGGATCGGGTCAACGACTATCTGCATCTGGCGGGACAATGGCCCGCCACCTTCTATGGTCAGATCGCCCTGCGTCAGCTGGGCGAGGAGCCGACCATCGAGAACATGGGGCCGCGCCCCTATGAGGCCGAGGCGCGCCTGCGCCGCGCGACCTATGTGCCCCAGAGCGCCAGCGTCGAGCCGACCGCGCTGGAGGCCTTCGTCCAGAGCGACACGCGCGCCAAGCGCACTGTCGCCTTCTACGAGGTCGGACGCCGGGCCGACGCCGAGACGGAGTTGCGATCCAACCTGCGCACCGCCGTCGGCGACGCCGCCAAGATGTGGACCGCCCTGGCCCGCGCCATCATGCCGGTGAACACCGCCGCTGAGGCCAGTCGCATCGATGCGACCCGCTACCCCATGCCGGACCTGGCGCCCGAGGGCGGCTTCGTCATCGAAAAGGCCCTGGTCTATGCGTTGGCGCGCAAGGAGACCGATTTCAACGCCACGGCGCGATCCAGCGTCGGCGCCTATGGCCTGATGCAGGTTATGCCGACGACGGCGGCGGAACTGAGCGGGGATCGGGGCTTCGTCAACGATCCGACCCGTCTGTTCAACCCTGCGGTGAACCTGCGACTGGGTCAGGCCTATATCAGTCGAATGCTGGCCCTGCCGGCCTTCCAGGGCGACCTCCTGCGGGCGGTGGCCTCCTACAACGCCGGGCCGGGGCCGATGCTGGCGGCGGTCAGGAAGCTGGGACCAGACGCCGATCCCCTGCTGCTGATCGAAACCATCGACGTACCCCAGGCCCGCGACTACGTCGAAAAGGTCGTGGCCAGCTACTGGATCTATCAGCGAATGTTCGGCGGGCCGTTGAAAACGCTGGACGCCTTGGCATCGGGCGCCCGGGCCGCGCCGATCGCCCTGGATTATGTCGCTCCGCCGCCTCAGGCCGAGCCGGTCCTGATCGCCCAGGCCAGCGCGGTCGGAGGCGAGCGATAGCCGCCTAGAAGATCGCCATCAGCAGGCTGGCCCAGAAGGCGGTTCCGATCAGGGCCGCCAGACCATAGCCCACGACCGGATGCATGGCGCGCGGCGCAGCGTCCGCGTCCGCGTCCGTTTGGGGCTGAATTGTCGGCATGGCCGTGCGGGGCATCTGACAGGTCCGAATAAGGGAAACGCCGTCCTTCAGGTAACGACGTCGGCTTAACGCGGCGTCTGCCGAAATGGTTCGCGTTCGTTTAGGATTTCGCCGCCGCCTCAAACCTGCAAGACCGTCAATGGCTGGAGGCCAGTTTCAGCACGATCAGGCCGGACGCCACCAGGGTCACGCCGACGAGTCTGAGAGGCGTCAGCGGCTCGCCCAGAAAGACCGCCCCGACCGCGAAGGCGCCCACCGCCCCGATGCCGGTCCAGATAGCGTAGGCCGTGCCCAGCGGCAGGGTTCTCATCGCCATCGACAACAGGCCGAACGACCCGATCATGAAGACGATCATCCCCACGGTCGGCCACGGCCGTGTGAAACCGACAGACGCCTTCATCAGAAAGGCCCAGATCACTTCGAGCAGGCCGGCGAAAAGAAGGAAAGCCCAGGCCATGACGTATCTCCCTGCATGGCGCCGGGTCGTCCCGGCGTTGATCCCATGTGGGGGAGGTCGTCCTCCTGAAAGCGCGCCTAATCTGGGACAGGGCAGCGCAAAGTCAAGGCTGGCGTCCGGCGAACCTTGACTCCGAGGCCCGTCAGACCGACACGAACCGCCCATGATCACGCGCTATTCCCGCCCCGTCGCCGCCGCCATCTGGTCCCAGGAAACCAAGTACAAGATCTGGTTCGAGATCGAGGCCCACGCCGCCACGAAGATGGCAGAACTGGGCGTGATTCCGAAGGAATCGGCCGAGGCCATCTGGGCCAAGGGCAAGGACGCGACCTTCGACGCCGATCGCATCGACGAGATCGAACGCACCACCAAACACGACGTCATCGCCTTCCTGACGCACGTCGCGGAAATCGTCGGTGAGGAAGCCCGCTTTCTGCACCAGGGCATGACCTCATCGGACGTGCTGGACACCTGTTTCGCGGTCCAACTGGCGCGCTCGTCGGACCTGCTGATCGAGGGCGTGGACCGGGTGCTGGCCGCGCTGGAGACCCGCGCCAAGGAGCATAAATACACCCCGACCGTGGGCCGTTCGCACGGCATCCACGCCGAGCCGGTGACCTTCGGCCTGAAGCTGGCCGGCTATCACGCCGAGTTCCAGCGCGCCAAACGCCGCCTGATCACCGCCAAGGAAGAGATCGCCACCTGCGCAATCTCGGGCGCCGTCGGCACCTTCGCCAATGTCGATCCGGCCGTTGAACAGTATGTCGCCGACCAGATGGGCCTTCAGGTCGAGCCGGTCTCGACCCAGGTCATCCCGCGCGACCGCCACGCCGCCTTCTTCGCCGCTCTGGGCGTGGTCGCGTCGTCGGTCGAACGCCTCGCGGTCGAAATCCGCCACCTGCAACGCACCGAAGTTCTCGAAGCCGAAGAGTTCTTCGACAAGGGCCAGAAGGGCTCGTCGGCCATGCCGCACAAGCGCAACCCGATCCTGACCGAAAACCTGACCGGCCTGGCCCGTCTGGTCCGTTCGGCCGTGACCCCGGCGATGGAGAACGTCGCCCTGTGGCATGAGCGCGACATCAGCCATTCTTCGGTCGAGCGCGGCATCGGCCCCGACGCGACCATCCACCTGGACTTCGCCCTGCACCGCCTGGCCAGTGTCGTCGAGCGGCTGAACGTCTATCCTGAGAACATGCAGAAGAACATCGACCGCCTGGGCGGTCTGGTTCACTCGCAACGGGTCATGCTGGCCCTGACCCAGGCGGGCGTTTTGCGCGAAGACGCCTATGCCGCCGTTCAAGAGAACGCCATGAAGGTCTGGCGCGGCGAAGGCGCCTTCATCGACTTCCTGAAGGCCGACGATCGCGTCACCCTGCCCCACGACCAGCTCGAAGCCCTGTTCGACCTGGGCTACCACACCAAGAACGTGGATGTGGTGTTCAAGCGGGTGTTCGGAGACTGAGTGTCTGACCAGCGCCGCATCGGCTTTGAACCCATTGTCGATGCGGGCGCCCGCCTGCTCATTCTCGGCAGTCTGCCGGGGGATGCGTCTCTGAAGGCGGCGCAGTATTACGCGCATCCGCGCAACGGCTTCTGGGCGCTGATCGGCGGCGTGCTGGGCGAAGACCTGCCTGCCCTGCCCTATGAGCAACGGCTCGAACGGTTGAAGGCGTGCGGGGTCGGGTTGTGGGACGTGATCGCCTCGGCGGAACGGTCGGGCAGTCTGGACGCCGCCATCCGCTCGCCCGAGGCCGCCGATCTGCGCGGACTGGTCGAAAGCCTGCCGGCGCTGCGAGCCGTCGCCTTCAATGGCGGCTTGGCGGCCCGGCTGGGGCGGCGGATCCTGAGCGGCGTGGGCGGCGTCGAACTGCTGGATTTGCCGTCATCCAGCCCCGCCCATGCAATATCCTTGTCGGCAAAGTCGACAACCTGGGCCATACTGGGGAAGTTTCTGCCAGATAAGCCTGCTGACTGATGATCCTGACCCTTTCCTGCCCTGACCGCCACGGCATCGTCGCGGCGGTTTCCTCGTTTCTGCTGGCGCGCGACGCCAACATCTCCGACGCCCAGCAGTTCGGCGACGCTTACAGCGACACCTTCTTCATGCGGGTGGTGTTCGAACCCGCCGACGGTGACGTCGAGGCCGTGATCAGGGACGCCTTCGCCCCTCTGGCCGCGCGGTTCGAGATGGACTGGACGCTGCGTGGGGCAGAACTACGCAAGGTGATGATCCTGACGTCCAGGTTCGATCACTGCCTGGCGGACCTGCTGTACCGCTGGCGCATCGACGAACTGCCCATGCAGGTGACGGCCGTCGTGTCGAACCATCCGCGCGAGCTGATCGGTCATGTCGATCTGGGCGACCTGCCGTTCCACCACTTGCCGCTGAAGGCGGGCGACGCCCCCGCCAAGGCGGATCAGGAGAAGACCCTGCTGCGCCTGATCGAAGAGACCGGCACGGAGCTGGTTGTGCTGGCGCGCTACATGCAAATCCTGTCGGACGACCTCAGCCGCGCGCTGGCGGGGCGATGCATCAACATCCACCACTCGTTCCTGCCGGGCTTCAAGGGCGCCAAACCCTATCACCAGGCCCATGCGCGCGGGGTGAAGGTCATCGGCGCCACCGCCCACTATGTCACGCCCGACCTGGACGAAGGGCCGATCATCGAGCAGGACGTGGAGCGGATCAGCCACCGCGACCGCCCCGAAGACCTGATCCGCAAGGGCCGCGACATCGAGCGCCGCGTTTTGGCCCGCGCTGTCCGTCGTCATTTGGAAGACCGCGTTTTGCTGCATGGTGCAAAGACGGTCGTGTTCGAAGACTGAATGGTGAAGCTGCGATTTCTTGTCGCGCGACATGCATCCTCTCGGCCTTCGTAAACGTAACGTTCCCGTTACCGCCTCGTGAGCGGGAAATAGGGAACGAAACACCATGAAAAATCTTCGCAATCTTATGCTCGTCGCCGTATCCGGCGGCGCGCTGATGGCGCTAGGCGCCTGCAACAACAACGAACCGGCAAAGACCGCGCCCGCGGAAACGACCGCCATGGCGCCAGCCGAAGGCGCGGCGATGGCCCCCGCGACCGATCCAATGGTCGGGGGCGCCGCGATGAGCCCGAACGAGACCATCGTCGCCAACGCCTCCAAGGCGTCGAATCTGACCACCCTGGTCTCGGCCGTCAAAGCCGCCGGCCTGGTTGACACCTTGCAGGGCGCTGGTCCCTTCACCGTCTTCGCGCCTGACAACGCCGCTTTCGGCAAAATCCCCGAGGCCACCCGCACCAGCCTGATGCAGCCGGCGATGAAGGCAGATCTCACCAAGATTCTGACCTATCACGTCGTCGCCGGTCGTCTGACGGCCGCCGACATCGCCGCCCAAGCTCGGGCCAATGGCGGCGTCGCCACGCTGAAGACGGTTCAGGGCGAAGAACTGAAGGTTTCGGCCGGCCCGAACAACACCTGGGTCATCACCGACGCCAAGGGCGGCAAGTCCACCATCACCCAGGCGGACGTGGCGCAATCGAACGGCATGGTCCACGTCGTGGACACGGTTCTGATGCCGTAAAAATAATTGGGTTTCGGCCTCTCGGCGCTGAAACCAAAATCTTGCGCCGGCGTTGTTTAGGGGCGCGAGACGCACAGTACGCCGGGTGAGACATCCCCCAACGTCCCCGGCAAAAAAGAAAGGGCCGCACTTTCCCCCGGGTGCGGCCCTTTCGAATTTCGATATCGACCCCGACCGAAGGCTTATTCGCCGGCGCGAATCTGCTCTCGAGCGATGGAGGCCAGTTCGTCGATCTTGGAGCGAATCTCGCCTTCGGACACGGACAGGCCCGAAGCCTTGAAGTCGCCGGCGACCTTGCGGAACACGTCCTCGTCGCCCGGCTGCTCGAAATCGGCTCGCACGACGGCTGCGGCGTACTGATCGGCGCTTTCGGCCGACAGGCCCATCTTTTCGGCGGCCCAGAGGCCCAGCATCCGGTTGCGCCGGGCGATGGCCTTGAACTCCTGCTCCTGATCGAGGGCGAACTTGGCCTCGAAGGCCTTTTCCCGATCGTCGAAGGTCGTCATTTCGCTCAGCATAGCTCCGTACGCCCCGCTAACGTCGGGGCAACGGCCGTCTATAGACCGCCCGGCCATGAACGCAACCTGAGTTCAGTCGTCTGGGACCGTCTGTCCTCATCCGGCGCATGTGTCACGCTGGGGTCAACAGGGCGCGACCGCCATCCTCATTTGTATCATAGCCCGGGTTCCGCTAAGGAGACGCCGAACGAGATTGACTGCCCGAACGATTCCGAAACGCGCCGCCAGGACCGGGTCTTGCCCTTCCATTCATGGCCGCGCGATTTTTGTTTCTGGAAGGCGCCCGTAAGCCGGGACCGGACGATGAACAGCAAGCGCAAGAAAATCTACGAGGGCAAGGCCAAGATCCTCTACGAAGGACCCGAGCCCGGCACCCTGATCCAGTATTTCAAGGACGACGCCACCGCCTTCAACGCGCAGAAGAAGGCCGTGCTGGAAGGCAAGGGCGTGGTCAACAATCAGATCAGCGAGTTCATCATGTCGCGCCTGAACGGCATCGGCGTGACCAACCACTTCATCAAACGCCTGAACCTGCGCGAGCAGCTGATCCGCGAAGTCGAGATCATTCCGCTGGAAGTCGTCTGCCGCAACATCGTCGCCGGTTCGATGAGCCAGCGCCTGGGCATCGAGGAAGGCACGCCCCTGCCCCGTTCAATCATCGAATTCTACTACAAGAAGGACGAGCTCAACGACCCCATGGTCACCGAAGAGCATATCACCGCCTTCAACTGGGCCTCGACCCAGGAACTGGACGACATGCTGGCCATGACGGTGCGGGTGAACGACTATCTGTCGGGCCTGTTCAGCGCCGTCGGCATCACCTTGGTTGACTTCAAGATCGAGTTCGGCCGCGTGTGGGAGAACGACTTCAGCCGCGTGCTGCTGGCCGACGAGATCAGCCCCGACAGCTGCCGCCTGTGGGACGCCTCGACCGGCGAGAAGCTGGACAAGGACCGCTTCCGTCGCGACCTCGGCAATGTGATCGAAAGCTACACCGAGGTTGCGCGTCGCCTGGGCATCATGAAGGGCATGCCGACCGTCATCCAGGGGGGACTGCACTAATGGCTAAGGTCAAGGTTCACGTCTTCCTCAAACCGGGCGTTCTGGATGTTCAGGGCAAGGCCGTCGAAGGCGCCCTGCAGGGTCTGGGCTGGCCCGGCGTATCGAACGCCCGCGTCGGCAAGCTGATCGAATTCGACCTGACCGGGGTCGAAGACCCGCAAGGCGAAGCCAAGAAGATGTGCGAGCAACTGCTCGCCAATACGGTGATCGAAAGCTACCGCATCGAGGCGGCCTGACGGCTCCTCCCCGACATATTGAGGTGGAGACGGTTGCATCCTTCGTCATGGGCGCCAGTTTAGCAGACGGCTTGATCGACGGAGCGCCCATGACCTTCACCCTCACCTCCACCGACATTCAGGACGGCGGGGTTTTGCCGGACGCCCAGGTTCACGCCAAGGGCAACACCTCGCCGCAGTTGGCCTGGTCCGGGGCGCCGGAGGGGACCAAGAGCTATGCGATCACCTGCTATGATCCCGATGCGCCGACCGGCTCGGGCTTCTGGCACTGGACAGTGGCCAATATTCCGGCGGATGTGACCCAACTGGCGAGCGGCGCCGGATCGGCGGGGGGACATCTGCCTCACAGCGCGATCCAGGGGCGCACGGACTTCGGCCAGGCCGGCTTCGGCGGCGCCGCACCTCCGGCCGGCCACGGCCCGCACCGCTACATCTTCACCGTCTTCGCGGTGGATGTGGAGAGCCTGGACGTCACGGCCGACAATTCCGGCGCCGTGTTCGGCTTCAACCTGCATTTCCACACCCTGGCCAAGGCGTCGATCACGGCGACCTACGAAAACCAGGGTTGATCGCGGGTTTGCCCTTGTCGGGTCATTAGGCGAGCGTATGTTGCGCCGCAACATGGCCCAGGCCGCTCTTCTTCCCGACTCGCCAACGCTCTCTCGCGGGGCAGTGGCGCTGGTTCTGGTCGCCCTGGCCATGGGCGGCTTCGCCATCGGCGTGACAGAGTTCGCGGCCATGAGCATCCTGCCCGACTTCGCCGCCGGTCTGGGTGTCGATGCCCCGACTGCGGGCCATGTCATCAGCGCCTATGCCGCGGGCGTCGTGGTCGGCGCGCCGATCCTGGCGGTGCTGGGCGCGCGCCTGCCGCGCTGGCAGTTGCTGATCGGTTTCATGGCCTTGTTCGCCATCGGCAATGTCGCCAGCGCCCTCGCGCCCACCTATCACTGGATGCTGGTGTTCCGCTTTCTCAGCGGTTTGCCGCACGGAGCCTATTTCGGCGTGGCGGCCCTGGTCGCAGCCTCGGTCGTGCCGCTTCATTTCCGCACCCGCGCCGTCTCGACCATACTGATGGGGCTGACGGTCGGGACCGTGCTGGGCGTGCCGGTGGTCAATATCATCAGCCACGCCCACGGCTGGCGCTGGACCTTCGCCATCGTGGGCCTGCTGGCCGTCGTGACCATGGCGCTGGTCGCCTTGTTCGCGCCGCGCGATCCAGCCCATCCCGACGCCAGCCCCTTGCGCGAACTAGGCGCGCTGAAGCGCAGTCAGGTGTGGCTGACGCTGGGCGTCGGCGCCGTCGGCTTCGGCGGCATGTTCGCGGTCTATGCCTATCTGGCCTCCACGCTTGAGGCGGTGACGGGCGTGAGCGCCGCTGTCATGCCCTGGATCTTCGCCGTGTTCGGCGTGGGAATGTTCATGGGCAATATCCTGGGCGCATGGGCGGCGGACCACATCGGGTTCAAGGCCGCAGGCCTGCTGTTGCTGTGGAGCGCGGCGGCCCTGGCGCTCTATCCGATCGCGACGCCGCATCTGTGGGCGGTGATGATCGTGATCTTCCTGATCGGCGCCGGCGGGGGGCTGGGGTCGATCCTTCAGACCCGGCTGATGGATGTGGCCGGCGACGCCCAGACCCTGGCGGCGGCGCTGAACCACTCGGCCTTCAACACCGCCAACGCCATCGGCCCCCTGTTGGGCGGCATGGCCATCGCGGCCGGCTATGGCTGGGCCTCGACCGGCTGGGTCGGCATGGGGCTGTCGCTGGGCGGCTTCGTCATCTTCGTCATCGCCTGGGTCACCGGTCGCAAGCACGCGACGGCCTGACAAGCCGAAAGAAGCCTGCTAAAGGCCCGCGCCATGAGCGCCGCCGTCATCGTCTTCCCCGGTTCCAACTGCGATCGCGACTGCAAGGTCGCCGTCGAACGCTCCACCGGCGAGCCGGTGTCGATGGTCTGGCACGCCGAGACCGAGCTGCCTCAAGGTCTGGACCTGATCGTGATTCCCGGCGGCTTTTCCTACGGCGACTATCTGCGCTGCGGCGCCATGGCGGCCCAGTCGCCGGTGATGCAGGCGGTCAAGAAGGCGGCGGAAGACGGCGTCGCCGTGGTCGGCATCTGCAACGGCTTCCAGATCCTGTGCGAGGCCGGACTGCTGCCAGGCGCCCTGTTGCGCAATCAGGGTCTGAAATACGTCTGCAAGCCCATCGCCCTGACCGTCGCCAACGGCCAGACCCGCTTCACCGCCGGCTATCAGGGCCAGCGCGAGGTGGTGATGACGCAGGGCAACGGCGACGGAAACTTCTTCGCCGACGCCGAAACCCTGGCCCGCATCGAGGGCGAGGGCCAAGTCGTGTTCCGCTACGTCGACAATCCCAACGGCTCGGTCAACGCCATCGCCGGCATCCAGAACGCACGCGGCAACGTCCTGGGCATGATGCCCCACCCGGACCGCGCCTTCGAAGCCGAACTGGGTTCCGCCGACGGAGCCGTGCTGTTCCAGAGCATCTACGCCGCCGCTTGACGGCAATCAGAAGTTGGTGCGGATTAAGGCGATGCACAATCGCCTTCGATTAACCGCCGCTCTCCTTTCTCTCGCCGCAGCTTCGCCTGTCCTGGCACAAGAGAGCACTCCTCAGGCCGAGGACTGGACGCTGACGTCCGTGCCTGAACGCAAGGCTGTGATGGCGACGATCGACTTCACATCGGGCCTTGCCATAGCCGCCCGCTGTATGGATGGGGTCTATGACGTCCTGATCACCGGCCTTCCCGACGCGCCGCGTCGCGACCTGTCGCGCGAACTTGGAATCCAGGCCGGCGACCAGACTGAACCCTACACCTCGGTCTGGACAGTAGGCACGCAGCGGAACACTGCGTTCAGTCGATTGCCCGCGGTCGTCGCGCGCGACTTGGCGAAGGGCGGCAAGCTTCAGGTCATCGTGCCCGCATCGCCCCCAAACGGTCGGCGGACGCGCTACGTCATGGATCTGGATACGTCCAGCACCGCGATCGAACAGACACTGACCGCCTGCGGCCGGCCGATGGTCGATCCGCGCGAAGCGAGGGCCCGAGAAATCGACGGCAATGGGCAGGACGGACTGCCTGACACCGTGCAATGGCAGACCGTGCCGCGCCCGACATTCCCAGAATCGGTAAATGGTCGAAGTCCGCTGGAGGGCTATGTCGTGCTGTCCTGCGTCCTGACCGATACCGGGCAGATGACCGATTGTCAGACGGAAAGCGAGCAACCTGCGGGCTATAATCTGTGGCGCTCGGTCGAACGTTCTCTGCCTCGCGCGCGCCTCAAGCTTTCGGAAGAAGCGGCCGCCGCAGGTCTGACGCTGGGCGGCCGGATGGTACGCTTTTCGGTCAACTTCAAGATGGAGCCCTGAGGCGCTCAGACATCCTTGATCTGGGCGCGCCCATCGGAAAGATCGGCGGCCGCATCGTCTTCGTCCTGGCCGTCGAACGCCTTTTCCCCCGCCTCGCGCTGGGCGGCCAATTCGCGCGCGCCGACGCCCAACCCCTGTTCGATGGCCAGGTTGGCCTCGACCTCTTCGGTCAGGTGCAGGTCTTCGTTGTCGGGGTCGGCCATGGGGTCATCCTCTATGCGGGTTCAGCCGAAAAACCACCTTCGGGCGTCTTGGGTTCCTATCGACCGAACAAGGGCTCCAGACTGGCGCGGGACAGGGGGCGGAACACCAGAAACTGTCCTCCGACCGTGATCGTGACCTCATGCGCCTGTGGCCGTTGCAGCAAGGCCGGATCGTCCAGGGACACTGCGCGCCCGGAGGCGATGTCGCGCGCGTCCATGGGCGGCAGGGTGGGCCGCCGTTCGTATGCCGCCAACGCGGACAGGAAGCCACGTACGGCGTTGGCCTGCTGGGCGGGCGTCAGGGCGGCGCGCACCTGGACCCAGGCGTCCTGAACCGAGGCTGGCAAGGGCGCCGTCTGAACCGACGGCTGCACCTGCGCGACAGTGGCGGTCGAAACGCCGACCGCCGATAGAAGGACCAGAATCGACACGACCAGAGGTTTCGAATCTTGCATCGAAACAGCAGAGGGCGCCGGCAGCGCGTAATGCAAGCTTCACTTTTCCGAGGAGTGGATGAACCTTCTTCCCGTCCTGCGCGTATGACCCGCACAAGCTTCGCAATGGAAAGCCAATGTCCTCCATCATCCGCCCTACCCCCGGTCAACGCACACGCCGCCTGGTTGTCCTGGCCGCCGCCGTTTTCGCCATCGCCGTGCCTCTGGTCCAGAATCTGGCCGGCCTGGGCCTGAACCAGGCCGAGTTCGCCGAAGACGGGAACAGCACCCTGCGCGTCGCCGGCTACGCCTTCGCCATCTGGGGGCTGATCTATGCGGGCGTGCTGGCCTATGCCATCCGCCAGGTCCTGCCGCAGACCGGAGAAAGCCCTCTGCTGACGCGGATGGGCCTGCCCTCGGCGGTCTCCTTCTTCGGCATCGGGTTATGGATCATCGTCGCCGCCCTGAACCTGAAGGCGGCCAGCGTGGTCGTGATCTTCGCATCCCTGGTGGCCTTGCTCCTGCCGCTGCTCAGCGTCGCCGGCCTTGTGCGGAGCTTGCCGCGTCTGGACCGCGAGCGGCTGTTGCTGGTCTGGCCGCTGGCCGCCCTTGCAGGCTGGTTGACGGTCGCCGCGCCGCTGAACCTGATCACCACCTTGACCGCTTTTGAAGCCCTGCCCACCGCCCTGTCGCCTGAGCTTTGGGCTATCGTCGCCATCGTGGCGGTGACGGTGATCGCGCTGGGCGTCACGGCGGTTCTGCGGACGCTGGCCTATCCGCTGCCGACGGCCTGGGGCCTGCTGGGCGCCTTCGTGGCGGAGCAGGCGGACAAGCCCGCCGTGGCCTTCACGGCCCTGGGCGGCGCGGTTGTGCTTTTGGTGGGCGGCGTGCTGTTGAGCTTCCGCCTGCGCCCCGGCGTCGAGCGCGCCCGCTAGAGTTCGGGAGCTTTTCCCGCTCATCCCTGCTGTCGTCGGGATGAGCGGGAAGCCATGGATCAGGCTTCAGGCTTAGCCGTGATCGCATCATCCTGGGGCTCGTGATCATCGGCCCCAACGTCGAAGGCGCCGTCTTGGTCGAATCCAACGCTGCCGACACCGGCAGCGGAACCCGTCAGGCGCTGGCGACTGGCCAGGGCGGCCTCTGGCGCGGCGGCGTCCAGTTCGGCCGTCGTCTCGGGGTCGTTCGAACGATCCATCTGCTGACCCGAAGCGGGGACGATGCGGTCGGTGTGAGGCTTGCTCACTTGTCGTCCTCCTCGGCGTCGTCTTCCGCCTTCTTCTGAGCGGCTTCGGCAAGGGCGGACGCGCCCGCGTCATCGGCGGCGATCTCGGGCCGGTCGTCGTCCTCGGGCGTGGCGGCCGGGTCTATAGGGGTGTCGGTCATGGTGTGCTCCTTGGAACTGTCGCCGAAATCAACCGCTCGCCGTGGTCGATGTTCCCCGATCTTGCGCCACGCGGGCTGACAATCGGCGCATCTGCGGCTAGAAGCGCCGCCCATGAGCGCTCCTGAAAAGACGATGTCCGAATTGGCCGCTGAATACGGCCTGGCCCCGAACGAGTATCAGGTCGTCCTCGACCGACTGGGGCGCGAGCCCAACCACGTCGAACTGGGCGTCTTCTCGGTCATGTGGTCCGAGCACTGCTCCTACAAATCCTCCAAGATCCACCTGGGCAAGTTCCCGACCACGGGCGAGCGCGTCATCTGCGGTCCGGGCGAGAATGCCGGCGTGATCGACATCGACGACGGCGACGCCTGCATCTTCAAGATGGAGAGCCACAACCACCCCAGCTTCATCGAACCCTATCAGGGCGCGGCGACGGGCGTGGGCGGCATCATGCGCGACGTCTTCACCATGGGTGCGCGCCCCGTGGCCCTGCTGAACGCCCTGCGTTTCGGCGATGTGAACCATGAGAAGACCAGGCGTCTGGTCTCGGGCGTCGTGTCGGGCATCGGCGGCTACGGCAACTGCGTCGGCGTGCCGACCGTGGCGGGCGAGACCAACTTCCACTCCGGCTACAACGGCAACATCCTGGTCAACGCGATGTGCGTGGGCCTGGCCAAGGCCGACAGCATCTTCTATTCGGCCGCGCCCTCGGCGGGCCTGTCGGTGGTCTATTTCGGGTCCAAGACAGGGCGCGACGGCATCCACGGCGCAACCATGTCCTCGGCCGAGTTCGACGACGAATCGGAATCCAAACGCCCCACCGTCCAGGTCGGCGACCCCTTCGCCGAGAAACTGCTGATCGAGGCGACGCTGGAGCTGATGGCGTCCGGCGCGGTCGCCGCCATCCAGGACATGGGCGCGGCGGGCCTGACCTCCTCCTCGGTCGAAATGGCCGGCAAGGGCGGCGTCGGCATCGAGTTGAACATGGACGCCGTGCCCCAGCGCGAAGAGGGCATGACCGCCTATGAGATGATGCTGTCGGAAAGTCAGGAGCGGATGCTGGCCGTCCTGAAGCCCGGCCGCGAGGAAGACGGTCACCGCATCTTCAAGAAGTGGGGCCTGGACGCCGCCGTCATCGGCGTGACCACCGACACCGGCCGTCTGGTGCTGAAGCATCACGGCGAGACCGTGTGCGACGTGCCGCTGGCGCCCCTGTTCGACGATGCGCCCCTGTATGACCGTCCGTGGGTCCAGCCGGAGCTTCAGCCGAAACTGAACCACGCCGACATCCCCGCGCCCGAGAACTGGGACGATGCGGTGATGAAGGTCGTCGCCTGCCCCGACATGGCCTCCAAGCGCTGGATCTGGGAACAGTACGACCGCCACGTCATGGCCGACACGCTGCAGGATTCGGCCACCGGCGCCGACGCGGGCGTGGTGCGGGTGCATGGTACGGACAAGGGTCTGGCCGTCACCTCGGACTGCACCCCGCGCTATGTCCAGAACGACCCCTATGAGGGCGGCAAACAGGCCGTGGCCGAGGCTTGGCGCAACCTGACCGCCGTGGGGTCGCGCCCCATCGCCATCACCGACAATCTGAACTTCGGCAATCCGCAGCGCCCCGAGATCATGGGCCAGATCGTGCGCGCCATCGACGGCATGGCCGAGGCCTGCCGAGAACTGGTCTTCCCGGTCGTGAGCGGCAACGTCAGCCTTTATAACGAGACCAACGGCGTCGCCATTCCGCCGACCCCTACCGTGGGCGCCGTGGGACTGCTGCCCAACTATGACGTGGTGACCGGCTTTGGCGGCATGGCCGAGGGCGATACGCTGGTCCTGATCGGCCAGACGCACGGCGAACTGGGCGCCTCCATCTATCTGCGCGAGGTTCTTGGCCGCGAGGACGGCGCCCCGCCGCCTGTCGATCTGAAGCTTGAGAAGCAAACAGGTGATTTCGTGCGCGGCCTGATCGAGGCTGGCGAACTGACCGTGGTGCATGATCTGTCCGACGGCGGCCTGATCGGCGCCGTCTCCGATCTGGTGCTGGCCTCGGACGTCGGCGTGACCTTGGACGCCTCCAGCGCCGCCCATGCCCACATCTTCCTGTTCGGAGAAGACCAGGCCCGTTATCTGGTCGCCGTGACCGACGCCGACGCCCTGATCGCCAAGGCCCAGGCCGCCGGTCTGCATGCCTCGGTCGTCGGCCATGCGGGCGGCGACGCCTTCGCCTCCAAGGGCGACAAGGGCGAACTGTTCAGCATCCCCGTCGCCCATCTGCGCGAATGGCACGAAGGCTGGATGCCAGGCTGGATGGGCGACGCCGCATGATCCGCACCGCCGCGCCCGTCGCCCTGGTCCTGTTGCTGGGGGCCTGTGACGGCGGCGGCGACCCGGTGCAGCAGGCGCTGCGCGACACCTCGGCCGCCAACCACGCGGCGGCGGCCCGGACCACGGCCGAAGTCGAGACGTCCCATAGCCCGGCGTCGGGCGTCACGCCGGGCGACCGGGCCTTCGCCGCGTCGGAAGCCGAAATGCACCGCAAGATGGCCGCAGCGTCGGGCCAGACGATCGACCAGGCCTATGTCGCCAAGATGATCGCCCACCACGAGGGCGCCGTCGACATGGCCAAGGTCGCCCTGCGCGACAGCCGCGACCCGGCCATCCGTCGCATGGCCCAGACCGTGATCGACGCGCAGACGCGCGAGATCACGCAAATGAAGGCCTGGGCACCCTCCACGCCGACGACGCGCTGATCCGCCTTTCGAACGTCACATCCCGCGCCTAGGGTTCGGGAATGGCTGACGGCGCAACGCCCTTTCGTCCCGCAATACCGCCCCGAAGGGCGGGCAAGCCTCTTTCTCTGCTGCCGTTCCTTTGGGTCAGTTGGCGTGATCCGATCCGCATGTGGTCGCAGCGGCATTTCACCGAGCCGCAGATTTACGGCCACTCGGCCTTTGGCGAGGTTCTGGTTGTCAGCCATCCCGAGGGGGTTCGGCACGTCCTGACCGAGAACGCCGCCAACTATGAGAAGGGCGAGTTGCAGAAGCGGGTGCTGGGTCCGATGCTGGCCGAGGGCTTGCTGTTGACCGAGGGCGACAAATGGCGCCGCGCCCGACGCATCCTGGCGCCCCTGTTCACCCCGGCGAAGATGGCCACGCTGAACGCGCGCATGGCCGAGGTCTGCCATGCGCGCGTCGCCGCCTGGGCGCTGTCGGCGCGAGGGCGAGTGCTGGACGTCGATTCCGAGATGTCGGGCCTGACCTTCGACATCCTGTCGGCCACCATGTTTTCGGACGAGCTGGGCGGCGAAGCGCGTGGGTTCGAGCGGGCGCTGAACCAGTTCCTGGCCAATGGCGCGCGCATCGACCCGCTGGATGTGCTGGGCGCGCCCGACTGGGCCCCGCGTCTGGGGCGGCTGGCCAGCTTCCGCTCGGCCCGGTTCTTCGAACAGCGGGTGACGCGGTTGGTCGAGGCGCGGCGGGCGCACATCCAGGCGGGCGACGCTCCGCCGGCCGATCTGCTCAGCGCCCTTCTGCTGGCCAGGGACGAGAACGGCGGCCCAGGTCTGTCAGATGCCGAGGTGGCCTCCAACATCCTGACCTTCATCCTGGCGGGGCATGAGACCACAGCGCGCGCCCTGGGCTGGGTGCTGCATCTGCTGTCGCGTCAGCCGGAGTATCTGGCCCGGGTGCAGGCGGAAGCCGACCAGTTCGACGTCGCCAATCCCAAATGGGCCGAGGCCCTGCCCTGGACCCGCGCCGTGCTGGAAGAGACGATGCGCCTGTTCCCGCCCGCCCCGACCATGGCGCGCAAGGCGCTGGCGGACGACGAGATCGGGGGCCAGAAGATCAGGGCCGGCGCGACGGTGATCGTGTCCCCGTGGATTCTGCAACGCCACACGCTTTGGTGGGACGATCCCGACGCCTTCAGACCCGAACGGTTCCTGCCCGAACATCGCAAGGCCATCGACCGCTACGCCTATATCCCCTTCAGCGCCGGGCCCCGCGTCTGCATCGGCGCGGCCTTCGCCCTGCAGGAGGCGATGATCGCCTTGGCCGCCATACTCCACGTGGCGGAGGTGGAGCCTTTGACGACCGCCGAACCCCGCCCTGTCCACCAGATCACCCTGCGCAGCCGCGAACCGATGCGGCTGAGGCTGCGAGCGCGGCGTCGCTGATCAGGGCGGCGAGGCGCCCGTCCAACCCAGCCTAGACGACCGGGATCGCCTGGGACAGGCGACCGCCGACCCGGATCGGCTCGACGCGCGTCGCCAACCCGGTCCGGTCGTCGGTCTCCACGAAGACGCCGCAGATAGTCGCCGGACCCGAGGCCGGGGTGTAGCGGCCGCCCGAAATTCTGGTGGTGAAACGGCGCAGCGGCTCGTCCTTTTCGTTGCCGATGACACTGTCATAGTCGCAGCAGCCACCGGCGTCGGTCTGATAGGCCGTGCCGCCCGGCAGGATCTGGCAGTCAGCGGTCGGGACGTGGGTGTGGGTGCCCACGACCAGCGAAGCGCGTCCGTCGCAGAAGTGGCCCATGGCCATCTTCTCCGAGGTCGCTTCGCAATGCATGTCCACGATGACGGCGTCGGCGACGGCGCCGAGCGGGGCGGCCGCCAGTTCCCGCTCCACCGCGCCGAACGGATCATCCATCGGGTCCATATGGACGCGCCCCAGCACATTCATGACCAGAACGGTTCGCCCGGTATCGGTCTCGAACAGATTGGCCCCGGCGCCCGGCGCATCCATCAGACGCGGATAGTTGGCTGGACGGATCAGGCGCGGCTCGCGCACGATATAGGTCAGGGCCTCGCGCTGGTCCCACGAATGGTTGCCCAGCGTCAGACAGTCGGCGCCCGCCATGAACAGCTCTCGCGCCGTGTTCTCAGTAATGCCGAACCCGCCCGCCGCGTTCTCGGCGTTGACCACCACGAAATCGAGTTTCAGGTCGCGCTTCAAGCCAGGAAGGTGATCGCTGATGCCGTCACGGCCGGACTTGCCGATGACGTCGCCGAAAAATGCCAGTCTCATTTGGAAGCCGTATAGCCGTTCTCGGTCAGAACGCCATGCAGCCGAATGTCGTGTTCATCCAAAATCAGCCGCTCGACCACCTGACCCGCATAGGCGAAGCCGATGCGCAGGGCGTGCGGCCGTTCCGCGAAGGTGCGGTCGTAAAAGCCGCCGCCCTGCCCCAGGCGTCCGCCCTGATCGTCGAAGGCCAGAAGGGGCGCCAGGATCAGATCGGGATCGACAGTCTGGGCCAACGGCAGGGGCGCGGGGCATCCGGCGGCGTCCAGCTCCAGCGGCTCGCCCGGCGACCAGGCGCGAAAGATCATCGGGGCGTCACGCTGGATCACCACGGGCAGGCAGAGACGACGGCCCTGGCGTGACAGGGCCTGGGCCAGGGCGTCCGTGTCCAGCTCCGACCCCATCGCGCGGTACAGGGCCACGAACTCACCCTTCGGCAACTGGTCCGCATGATCGGCGGCGCGCGCCGCCGCCTCTGGATCCAGCCCGGCCAGACGTTTGCGCAGCATGCGCATGTCCGAGCGCCGTTGGGACTTGTCGCTCATGGAAACAGTCTCGCGTCCCAATAGACAGGGATGTTCAGCCCGGTCGTGATCCGCGCGAAGTCGGAATGGTTGGGATTGATCAGGATGTTGCTGTCCAGCCGCGCCACGACGGAGGGAACGATCAGGATCAACGACCGCGCCGATCTGTGCCATTCGCAACCGAAAGCGCGGCTGACCGCGCCATTCGCCAAATCCCAGCCCGGATGGGCTGCGGGCTGAAACACCTCGTAGCTGACGCCTGCGGGGATGGCGATCTCGACATAGTGCTGGTTCGGCGGCAGGGCGCCGGAGCCGTGGACCAGCTTCTCCAGCAAGCTAGTGGAATAGTGTTGCGCCGCATAGATCAACGGATGCGTCGGGTCGTTCCAGCGGCCTGGATTGATGGTCGATCCTGTGGCGTCGAATATCGGATAGGCCGCCCCCTCCGGATCACCGATCCGGTAGGCGGTCAGCCCCTTGTCCAGCCGTTGCGCCGTCAAGCCGCCGAGCCGTAGCGCAATCGACCCAGAATATCGCAAACCAATTCGGCGCCCAGTTCACTGCCGATGGCCACCGTCATCGGGGCCTGATTTTCCAGCATGGCGTGGGGGCGGAACAGGAAGCCGCGCGCCGCGACATCGCCGCCCCAGACCGCCACCGCCTCGGCCCAGACGCGCGCGACGCGGGCGACCCGCTCGCTGGCGGCGGGAGACAGGACGCCGGACTTGTTGCGGGCCGCCGTGGCGCGCGGCACGACCTTGTGGCGGAAACCGTTGTCGTCGGGGCTGACGGCGTCGGCCACCAGCGTCAGGGCGCGTGTCGGCAGACCGGCGCTGACCGATCGGGCCAGATCCATAGGCGAAATGCTGGCGGCGTCCTTGACCCCCAGCACATAGGCGACAGTGGAATAGTCAGACATGACCGACCTCGCTCAACATAGACAGCATGTTGTCTCACATGAGACGCTTGTCAATGACAGCAAACAGCCGACGCTGAGTGGAATGACGAACGCGCGCTCAAGCAGCGAGCCGCCGCGCGGCGAGCGTTTGCGCCAGAAGGAATGAAAGGTGGCGGCGCCGCGCGAACCGTGAAGAACGTTTAAATCCTCTCGACCTGGGTAGCCAGGTGGGCTCCATATGCCCAGGCCCTCGAGCCCGGACAGGGACAGATCCCGTAGAGTGAATTAAGGTCAGAAGGATATGTTGTCTTCGACGTGAGCCGCAGCATGACCCGCCGCCAGACAAGATAGGGCCTTGCGCGCGAACACGCCAGCGGCCCGACGTCAGATATTTTGAGCGATCTTCTCGATCCGCGCGGCGACGGCGTTCAGGGCCTCGGCGACCCCGTCGGTCGCAGCGGGCGCGGGCGCGGCGGCCGGCGCCTTTCCTCCGCCCAGGCGGGCTTCGTGCAACTCATCGGCCAGAATCAGGGCCGACATCAAAAACAGGCGCAGATCGCCGACCTGACCGACATCCTGGGCCACGGCGCGAACCTGATTGTCGAACTGTTTGGCCAGGATGCGGACCCGCTCTTCCTGACCATCGGCGCAACCCACCGCATAAGGGCGGCCGTTCACCTCAACCGTCACCGTCGCCATCAGCGATCCTTGCCTTCGGTCATATCCTGCGCCTCTTCCAGAACCTCGCGCACGGCCTCGGCCGCACGACCCAGGGCCTCGGACGCCTCGCGGCCTGCGGCCTCCAACTCGGCGAGGCGCGCATCCGCGGGGCGGGGCGCGAACAGGTCGTCGTCCGCAACGGCGGGCGCCGAGGCGGGGCGCGCCTTCAGCTCCAGTATCTTGCGTTCGAGGTCGGCCAGGGCGCGGTCGATGCGCGCCCGTGCGGCCGTGGTGGCGTCTGCCATCGGTCGCTCCTTGCAAATTGCGTATAGAACCCGAGGACGCGCCGGGGTAAAGCGGCGCCGCCTCTTAAATTCCGCATCGTTCGAAAGGTCTCCGCCGTGACCGACGCCAAATCCGCACCCAAGGCCACCCCCGAACAGATGGCCAACGCCATCCGCGTCCTCGCGATGGACGGCGTGGAGAAGGCCAAGTCGGGCCACCCCGGCATGCCGATGGGCATGGCCGACGTCGCCACGGTGCTGTTTTCCAAGTTCCTGAAGTTTGACGCCTCGCGCCCCGACTGGGCCGACCGCGACCGCTTCATCCTGTCGGCCGGCCACGGCTCGATGCTGATCTACGCCCTGCTGCACCTGACCGGCTACAAGGCGGCGACCAAGGAAGAACTGTCGAACTTCCGCCAGTGGGGTTCCAAGACCGCGGGCCACCCTGAGTATGGCCATATGCCCGGCGTCGAGGTCACGACTGGCCCGCTGGGTCAGGGTCTGGCCACCTCGGTCGGTTTCGCCATGGCCGAGCGTCATCTGGCCGCCAAATACGGCGACGACCTGGTCGATCACCGCACCTGGGTCATCGCCGGCGACGGCTGCCTGATGGAGGGCGTGTCACAGGAAGCCATCGCGCTTGCCGGCCGCTACAAGCTGAACAAGCTGACCGTGCTGTGGGACGACAACGAGATCACCATCGACGGCAAGGTCTCGCTGTCCGACGCCGTTGACCAGAAGGCCCGCTTCAAGGCCGCCGGCTGGGCGGTCAAGGCCGTCGACGGCCACGACATGAAGGCGATCAAGTCGGCGATGCAATGGGCCATCCGCCAGGACAAGCCCGTCCTGCTGGCCTGCAAGACCAAGATCGGCAAGGGCGCCGCCACCATGGAAGGCAGCCACAAGACCCACGGCGCGGCCCTGGGCGCCGCCGAGATCGCCGCCACCCGCCTGGGCCTGGCCTGGGATCACGACCCATTCGAAATGCCCGAGACCATCCTGTCGGCCTGGCACAAGGTCGGCCGTCGCGGCGCCAAGGACCGCAAGAAGTGGGAGGCCCGCCTCGCCGCCTCGTCCCAGGCCGCCGACTTCACCCGCGCCATGAAGGGCGACCTGCCCGAGGCCGCCTTCGACGCCCTGAACGCCAAGATCGCCGAACTGGTCGAGGCTAAGCCCGCACAGGCCACGCGCCAGTCGTCAGGCGCTGCGCTGGACGAACTGTTCGCCGCCATCCCCGAACTGGTCGGCGGCTCGGCCGACCTGACCGGATCGAACAACACCTTCGTCAAGGGCACGCCGGTCCTGGACGCGCCGACCTATGAAGGCCGCTACGTCAACTGGGGCATCCGCGAATTCGGCATGGCGGCGGCCATGAACGGCCTGGCCCTGCACGGCGGGGTCATCCCCTACGGCGGCACCTTCATGGTGTTTTCGGACTACAGCCGTCCGGCGATTCGTCTGGGAGCATTGATGGGCGTGCGCGCCATCCACGTCCTGACGCACGACAGCATCGGTCTGGGCGAAGACGGCCCGACGCACCAGCCGGTCGAGCATCTGGCGGCCCTGCGCGCCATTCCGAACCTGCTGGTCTTCCGCCCCGCCGACACGATTGAGGCGATGGAGTGCTGGCAGATCGCGCTTCAGACCAAGACGGCGCCCTCGGCCCTGGCCCTGTCGCGCCAGAAGACGCCTGCCGTCCGCACCGCCGCCGCGACCGAAAACCTGTCAGCCAAGGGCGCCTATGAGATCAAGGCCGCCAATGGCGAGGCCAAGGTCACCCTGTTCGGCACCGGCACCGAACTGGCTCTGGCGCTGGACGCCGCGGCAACTCTGGAAGCCGAAGGCACGCCCACCCGCGTCGTCTCGGTGCCCTCGTTCGAATTGTTCGAGCAACAGGACGCCGCCTACCAGGCCGCCGTCATTGGTCGCGGCACCGTGCGCGTCGCGGTGGAAGCCGCCATCAAACAGGGCTGGGAGCGGTTCATCGGCGAAGACGGCGCCTTCATCGGCATGTCCAGCTTCGGCGCCTCGGCCCCGGCCGAAGTCCTGTACGAGAAGTTCGGCATCACCTCGGACGCCGTAGTGGCGGCGGTCAAGGCCCGGCTTTAGGCCTCAGATCCTCCCCCGCTGGCGGGGGAGGACTTCAGGAGCAGATGATGAAACTCGGCACCCCGCTTTCCGACACCGCCGTGCGCGTGATGCTGCTCGGCGCGGGCGAACTGGGCAAGGAGGTCGCCATCGAGCTGCAGCGGCTGGGCGCCGAGGTGATCGCTGTGGACCGTTATCCCAACGCTCCGGCCATGCAGGTCGCGCACCGCAGCCACGTCATCCCCATGACCGACGCCCAGGTGCTGAACGGCGTCATCCTGGCCGAGGCGCCGCACATCATCGTGCCCGAGATCGAGGCCATCGCCACCGAGGTTCTGGCCGATATCGAGGCGGCGGGCATGGCGCGGGTCGTTCCCACCGCCCGCGCGGTTCAGCTGACCATGAACCGCGAGGGCATCCGCAAGCTGGCCGCCGAGACCCTCGGCCTGCCCACCAGCCCCTACGCCTTCGCAGGATCGCCTGAGGAACTGGCGGCGGGCGCTGAGATCGTCGGCTATCCCAACTTCGTCAAGCCGGTCATGTCTTCGTCCGGCAAGGGGCAGTCCTTCGTCGAGAACCCCGACGAAATCGCCGACGCCTGGACCTATGCCCAGGAAGGCGGCCGCGTCGCGGGCGCGCGCGTCATCGTCGAGGGCCGGATCGATTTCGACTTCGAGATCACCCTGCTGACCGTGCGTTCGCTGCGCGATGGCGTGGTCGTCACCGACTTCTGCGCCCCCATCGGCCATCGCCAGGTCAAGGGCGACTATGTCGAGAGCTGGCAGCCTCAGGCCATGACGCCCGCCGCGCTGGCCGCTTCGCAGGACATCGCCGGCAAGGTGACGGAGGCGCTAGGCGGCCTGGGCGTCTTCGGCGTCGAACTGTTCGTCAAGGGCGATCAGGTCTGGTTCTCCGAGGTTTCGCCCCGTCCGCACGACACCGGCCTGGTCACCCTGGCCAGCCAGACCATGAGCGAGTTCGCCCTGCACGCCCGCGCCATCCTGGGCCTGCCGGTCGATGTGACCCAGCGCGAGCCCGCCGCCAGCGCGGTCATCTATGGCGGCCTGGAGGCTGAGGGCGTCGCCTTCGAGGGCGTGGCCGAGGCCCTGTCGGTCCCCACCGCCGACCTGCGCCTGTTCGGCAAGCCCGAAGCCTTCGAGCGCCGCCGCATGGGCGTGGCGACCGCGCGCGGCGCCGATGTGGATCAGGCCCGCGAACGGGCGCGCGAGGCGGCCGGGCGGGTGAAGGTCGTTCGGGGCTGACGCCGACCCTCCTCCACCTCTACGACTTTGGTCGATTGGCCTTGTCCCGCATTGTGGTGCAAACCATGGGCGAGGGCCGCGATCAGTCGGCTGGGAGGGAACTGTCGTGGGCAAGCTGAGCACACCCATAATCTTCGGCGCCATCGCCATCCTGGGGGCCGTGTCCCTGGGCGTCATCGCCCTGCATCAGGGCGAGAGCATCAGCGCGGTCTGGATGGTGGTCGCCGCCGTCTGCACCTATGCGATCGCCTATCGGTTCTACAGCCGGTATCTGGCCAACAAGGTCATGGGATTGAACCCCGCGCGCCTGACGCCCGCCATGCGTCGCAACGACGGGCTGGACTATGTGCCGACGCCCCGAAATGTCCTGTTCGGCCACCACTTCGCCGCCATCGCGGGGGCCGGGCCGCTGGTCGGGCCCGTGCTGGCCGCGCAGATGGGCTATCTGCCCGGCGTCTTGTGGATCCTGGTCGGCGCCGTGCTGGCGGGGGCGGTGCAGGACATGATGGTCCTGTTCATGTCCACGCGCCGCGACGGCAAGTCCTTGGGCGACATGATCCGCACCGAGATGGGGAATATCCCCGGCATCATCGCCCAGGTCGGCGTCCTGATGATCATGGTCATCATCCTGGCCGTTCTGGCCCTGGTGGTGGTCAAGGCCCTGGCCGAAAGCCCGTGGGGCACGTTCACCGTCGCCGCCACCATCCCCATCGCCATCTTCATGGGCCTGTACACCCGCTTCCTGCGCCCCGGCCGCGTGGGCGAGGTGTCGGTGATTGGCGTCGTCCTGCTGATCCTGGCCATCATCGGCGGCGGCCATGTCGCGGCTGATCCCTATTGGGGCCCGGCCTTCACCCTGACCGGCCCGACCCTGGCCATTCTGATGATGATCTATGGCTTCATCGCCTCGGTCATTCCGGTGTGGTTGCTGCTGGCGCCGCGCGATTACCTGTCCACCTTCCTGAAGATCGGCGCCATCGTGGCCTTGGCCGTCGGCATCCTGATCGTGCGTCCGCACCTGCAGATGCCGGCCATCACCCCCTTCATCGACGGCACCGGCCCGGTCTTCGCCGGGGCCCTGTTCCCCTTCCTGTTCATCACCATCGCCTGTGGCGCCGTGTCGGGCTTCCACGCCCTGATCTCTTCGGGCACCACGCCCAAG
This sequence comes from Brevundimonas sp. EYE_349, assembly GCF_023147505.1. GTDB lineage: Bacteria > Pseudomonadota > Alphaproteobacteria > Caulobacterales > Caulobacteraceae > Brevundimonas. The sequence goes on from NZ_JAHXPB010000008.1 coordinate 91,669, forward strand.
CTGCTGGAGAACGAAGCCCAGATCCCGATGATCGGCTATGGCGCCATGCTGTGCGAAAGCTTCGTCGCGGTCATGGCCCTGATCGCCGCCACGGTTCTGGACCCGGCGGTCTATTTCGCCATGAACAGCCCGGCCGCCGTGATCGGCAAGGATGCGGCCTCGGCCGCCGCCGCCGTGGCCCAGTGGGGCTTCCACATCACGCCCGGAGAGTTGGAGCAACTGGCCCGCGACGTGGGCGAGCACTCGATCCTGTCGCGCGCGGGCGGCGCCCCGACCCTGGCGGTCGGCATGGCGCACATCCTGTCCAGCGTGATCGGCGGCAAGGCGATGATGGCCTTCTGGTATCACTTCGCCATCCTGTTCGAGGCCCTGTTCATCCTGACGACCGTGGACGCCGGCACCCGCGTCTGCCGCTTCATGATCCAGGATCTGCTGGGCGTCGCGGTTCCCAAGATGCGCGAAACCAAGTCCTGGGCCGCCAACGTCGTGGCCACGGCCCTGACGGTCGGTCTGTGGGGCTATTTCCTCTATACCGGCGTGGTCGATCCGCTGGGCGGCATCAACAGCCTGTGGCCCCTGTTCGGCATCGCCAACCAGATGCTGGCGGCCGTCGCCCTGATCCTGGGGACCGTGGTCCTGTTCAAGATGAAGCGCGAGAAGTTCGCCTGGGTCATGGTCGTGCCAGCGACCTGGCTGCTGATCTGCACCCTGACGGCGGGCTTCCAGAAGCTGTTCCACCCCGAGGTCCGCATCGGCTTCCTGGCCCATGCCCGGAAGTATCAGGAGGCGCTGGGCGCCGGCGAACTGATCGCCCCGGCCAAGTCGGCGGCGGACATGCATCGGATCGTGGTCAACGACTACGTCAACTCGGCGCTGACGGCGGGCTTCCTGTTCGTGGTCATCACCATGGTCGTCTATGGCGTCCTGGCCTGCCGCAAGGCCTATCGCAACAACCGTCCGACCGTGCGCGAATATCCCGAAAGCCACGAACTGACCCCGGCCGACGAAGCCGCGGACGTGGCCCGTGCCTGACCCCTCGAACGAGGACCTGCTGTGCCTGTGCCGCGAAACCGCCCTGCGGTGGGGTCGCGGCGTCAGGCGCACGGCCGGGGCCATGATCGGCCAGCCGGACTATCAGGCCTATGTCGACCATGCGGCGGCGACCCATCCCGACCAGCCGCCGCTGGACAAGACCGCCTTCTTCCGCCTGCACGAACAACGCCGGTTCGGCGGGGCGGGCGGGTTCAAATGCTGCTGATCGCTCTTTGATCTTGCGCTCCTCCCGGCGAAAGCCGGGACCCAGCGCTTTGGACGTTCAACCCGGACCCAAAGCGCCAGCCGCCAATCCAACGTACCCATCTTGCAAAAGAACTGGGTCCCGGCTTTCGCCGGGATGGGGCGATAGAAGAAAATGAGCTAGAGCGGGCCGGGTCGGTCAGCGGCGCCCGCCCGATCCTGGCTGCGAAGCGCCGCAATGGCGGCCTCCAGCGTCGGGTCGTCGCCGGCGCGTCTTTGGGCCACCGTGCGAGGGGCGGCGATGTCTGGCGTCACCCCGCGCTTTTCCAGCCGCGTCCCGCCGGCGGTGACGAAATCCGCCCGGCTTAGGGTCAGCCGCCCTCCATCCGGCAGATTGGTCTCCTGCGCGATCAGCACCGACCCGCCGGTCCGTTCCCCCACCACGATGCCGCGTCGCGCCTCTTGCAGGGCCGCCGGCGTCAGTTCAGCCGCGCTGCGACTGCCCTGATCGACCAGGACGGCGACGGGGTTGGCCAGGGGATCGCGCCGGTCGCCACAGTCGCCCGCCGCCCTCAGCACCACCGCCCGCCCGGTTCGCCCCGTCCGCGTCGCCCAGGCCTGATTGCGAGGAAGGAAACAGGTCAGGACCGATTCGGCCTCCCACAATCGCCCGCCAGGATTGCCGCGCAGATCAAGCACCACGTCCACATCGGGCGGCAGTCCCTCCAGCGCGCTGCCCATCCACGGTCCCAGGCCCTTGTCGAACTGCTCGACCCGCAGCACCAGGACGCCGGGCCGCGACGTATCGGCGACGAAGGGCTGGACGGCATCCATGATGCGCGGCGTCAGGGTCGTCTCTCGCCGCTGGCCCGCCTCGTCGGTCAGGACCAGATGCACGGGTCGGCCGTCGAACGCCTCCACGTCCGGTCCCCACGGCCGACCGTCAACGGTTTTCAGCGCCCAGCCCAGTTGGATGCCCGCCTCCTCGGCCGGAGAACCGTGTCGGATGCGCTCCACGGTCCAGTCGTCCGGCGTCTGGCCCCGCATCAGGGTCATACCCATCACGGCCCGACGCGCGAACTGCATTTCCTGACGCCGGACGGCGGCCGGCGGGCTGGCGGCGGCGTGGCCGTCATCCAGCAGGTCCAGCATGGCGTTCAGCACCCGGTACAGCGCCCGCTCGTCCGGCGCCGCCATGGCCTGAGGTCGGAACTGGGTCCGCGCCGCGCGCCAGTCCACGCCATGCAATGAAGGGTCGTAATAGCCGCGCCGAACCTCGTCCCACACCCGGTCGAACACACGCTGATTCAACCGTTCCTGCGCGCGACTTGGCGCGACGCCTGCCGCGCTGACCGGCGCCAGGGGCGCAGCGACCGCCGAAGCCGCCGACCCGAGGGGCAGCCCCAGCAACACGACCCCGAACAGGCGAGACGAAAGAGATAGACGCATAGGCCGCATCTGACCTTGCCGCCCCGGTCGTCTCAAATCACGAATGCGCGTCATTGGCGCAGATGGGCCGCAACGCCGAACCGTTCATCGCGTCTCCCTTCTCGCCCCATGCCGTGATAGGGGCGCGGAATGAGCATCACCACGGTCGGCCTCGACGCCGACGACACCCTTTGGCACAACGAGACGATCTTCCGCCTGACCCACGCGCGGTTCGTCGATCTGCTGGCCGACCACGGCGACGAGGCGACCATCGAGGCGCGTTTGGCCGAGACCGAACAGCGCAACCTGCGTCTCTATGGCTACGGCGTGAAGGGCTTCACCCTGTCGATGATCGAGACGGCGATGGAGCTGACGGGCGGTTCCGCCCCGCCCCAAGTCGTGCGTGAGATACTGGCGGCCGGCCGCGAGATGCTGGCCCACCCGGTCGAAACCCTGCCCGGCGTGGACGAAGTCATCGCCGAACTGTCAGAGAAATATCGCCTTGTGTTGATCACCAAGGGCGACCTGCTGGATCAGGAACGCAAACTGGCCGCGTCCGGCCTGGGTGAACGGTTCAGCGCGGTCGAGATCGTGTCCGAGAAGGACCGCGCCACCTACGACCGCGTCTTCGCGCGTCACGGAACAGGCGCGGCCGAGGCCGTCATGGCCGGCAACTCCATGAAGTCCGACGTCCTGCCCGCCATCGCCGCCGGCGCCTTCGGCGTCCACATCCCTTACCACGTCACCTGGGCCCACGAATTGGCCGACGCCCCTGTTGACGAGCCCCGCTACGTCTCCCTGGCCCGCATCGGCGAACTGCCCGACTGGATCGCGGCGATCAATTGTTGAGACAGAGCCTACTTTGAAAGCCCTGGCGGTCCCGAGAAGACGGTAAGCCGGAAGGCCCATAATAAGTCTTGAATAACGTCATACGGTGCTTGAGCAGGCTAAAAGCTCAGCTTCCCATCAGGATGGGTAAGTGTGTCTATTCTAAAACAGTAAGAATGTATAACGTCGTTATTCGGTCTATAATCGCGACCTGCCTTGACGTCACCTTCTGTGTCAGGTTTGTGACCCGCAAGCGGCGGATCAACGACGTCTTTTGGCGTCTTGTCCCCCATCGGCCGCGCCATACGGAGTCCATATGCGAAATATTCTACTGTCATCAACGGTGCTCGCGGGCGCCCTGATCGCCACGACCGCCTTCGCTCAAGATTTGCCTGCCCAGACGACGTCCCCCTCAGACGCTTCGGCCACGCAACTGGGCGAAATCATCGTCACTGGATCGCGCATCCGTCGCAGCGCCGCAAATGCGCCGACGCCTTTGATCCAGGTGTCGCAGGATGAAATCCTGTCGACCGGCCAGACCAGCGTCATCGACTATCTAGCGACCATTCCGGCGCTTCAAAACTCGACGGTGCCCTCCGACACCACCGGACAAACCCTGAACACCGGCGGCCTCTCGCTGCCCAACCTGCGCTCGCTGGGCGCGGGTCGCACGCTGACGCTGGTCGACGGTCGTCGGCATGTCGGGTCTTCCGGCGGCGAGCTTTCGGTGGACGTGGACACCATTCCGCGCCTGCTTATCCAGAATGTTGAAATCATCACGGGCGGCGCCTCTTCGGTGTACGGCGCCGACGCGGTTTCCGGCGTTGTCAACTTCATCCTGAAGAAGGACTTCGAAGGCCTGGAGATCGACGCCAACTACGGCCAGATCAACAGTAACGGCGAAGCTAGCCGCCGCATTTCAGGCTTGGTCGGCAAGAACTTCTTCGATGACCGGCTGAACGTCTATGCACACGCCGAGTACGAAAAGATCGACAACGTCGATTCGATGGACATCAACTGGATCCGTCGCGCCCCGATCCGCCTGGCTATCGACGCCGATCCCACGACGGCGCCTTATGACGGCCGTCTCGACGCCACGGTCTTCTATGGCGTTAACCGTCTGGACATCCTGCCGTGGGGCCAAACCACGCTGGCCAACTTGCAACAGCCCAGCGACCTGACTAACCCCAACATTCCTTACCAAAACTGCTTTGGCGACAGCGGCTTCACCTATGCCGCAAACTGCTACGGAATCACGCCCGGCAAGACCTACGTCTATGACGGCGCGAACGGCCGTCTGGCGAACTTCGGTCAACGCGTCGGCAACGTCGGCATCAACCGCCCCTACAACATCGGCGGTGACGGCATGCCTTTGGGCGAAGTGGCCGGCTACAGCCGCGTGCCTGCATCGGAATCGCAGCGTTACCAGGTCGGCACCAACTTCAAGGTCACGGACGCCATCAGCTTCTTTGCAGAGGCGAAATACGTCACCGAAGACACCTTCATGCGGGGTCAGCGGACGTTCTTCGACATCGATCTGGACAATAGCTCCTATGCTGCGAACGACACGAATTCGATCTGGGGCACCTCGGCCTTCGACCTGCGCTGGGACGACAACGCCTTCCTGCCGCAGAACCTGAAGACGGCGATCGCCGCCAATCGCATCGATGTGTATGCGCCGCCGACGGCAGCAAACGCGGGCCAGTTGATCCGCAGCCAGGCGTTGCCGATCGCGCGTCACAGCTTCTTCGGCCCTGACCGGACGCAGTCGAACACCCGTGATATCCAACGCTATGTCGCTGGCTTCAAGGGCGATCACGGGCCGATGGGCTTCGCCAAGTCGCTGTCCTGGGACCTGGGCTACACCTACGGCAAGGCCGAGATCGAAAACATCGAGCGCGCTGTCGATTCGCAGCGCATGGCGCTCGCCGCCGACTCGGTCATCGACAGACTGGGTGTCGCTGGCCCGGCAGGCTCCATCGTCTGCCGCTCCAAATTGCTTCAGGCGCAAGGCGCGACCTTCATCGCCGACAAGCACCGCAGGGACGCAAACGGCGACCCCACCAACCTGCTGGACACGGAATACGGCCGCAACTCGATCGCGCAATGTGCGCCGCTGAACATCTTCGGCGCAGGCAATCAGTCGGCTGAAGCGCTGCAGTACGTGGACGCCGCCGTCGTTGTTAAGGAAATGAACGAACAGCAGCAGGCTGTCGGATCGATCTCCACCGAACTCTGGGATCTATGGGGCGCCGGCAACCTCGGCTTCGCCTTCGGCGGTGAATGGCGCAAGGAAACGACATCGGCCATCGGTCGTAGCGCAACGGCCGGCGACCGCCTGCTGTTCCTCAACACCGGAGCGGATTTCCCTGAAGTCAGCTATGAATCCAAGGAAGTGTTCACGGAGCTGTCCGTGCCGCTGTTCCGCGATTCCCGTCTTGGCGAATATGCCGAACTCAGCGGTTCGTACCGCTGGGCCGACTATTCGACGGTCGGCAATGTCGATGTCTACGGCGTGAACCTGGTTTATCGCCCGATCCGCGACATCACCTTCAAGACCAGCTTCAACTCCTCTGTTCGCGTTCCGAACCTCGGCGAGAACTACTCTCCGTTCGGCCAAACCTTCGCGAACAGCTTCGTTGATCCATGCGCGACCGCTAGCATCGCCGCGGTGAACGACCAGGAGACCAAGGCCAACCGCATCAAGAACTGCACGGCCCTGGCCGCGCAGAAGGGTCTGATGTTCGACTTCGCCGGCGCGACCGCCACCAACACCGACGACTTCCGCCCGGACTACACCTCGGGCATCGCCGGCGTCAGCGGCGGCAATCCGAACCTGGAGCCGGAAGAATCCGAATCCTTCACCTTCTCGACCGTGCTTCAGCCGCGCTTCATCCCCGGCCTGACCATGACGCTGGATTATTACGAGATCCGCATCGACAAGGTGATCGCCTCGGTCTCGGCTGAAGGGATCGCGAACAACTGCGTCAATGGCGCGGAACTAAACCTGGACGCCTGTAACTCGATCTTCCGCAACTCGCCGAACATTCCGTTCGGTGTCGGCGCACCGTCCGGCAATGCGATCGGCGGCTTCATCGAGCGGTCGTTCAACTACGCTGCTCTCGAGACCCGCGGGCTCGATTTCGGCGCCAACTACACGCTGGAAACGGCTGACTTCGGCAAGAATTGGGGCGCCTTCGACTGGCGTGTGAACGGGTCATGGCTGATCGAGCAGAAGCAATATCTGAACGAATCTGACCCGAGCGACTACGATGAACTGGCCGGAAGCATCGGTCTCAGCGGCACCAACGTCTATCCGCGTGTGCGTCTGAGCTCGTCGCTGGCATGGCGTCCGAACGACACCTGGAACATCAACTGGACGGCCGACTGGCAGTCGAGCGCCAACATCATTCGGGCGCGCGACTTCATCAACAACGCCGACGCCCGCTTGGTCGACCAGATGGAGACTGGACCGTTCGTCCGCCACGATCTGACCGTTCGCTACAAGGTGCGGGACGATCTGACGCTGCGCGCCGGGGTGGTTAACCTGTTCGACGCAGAACAGCGCGATATCCTGGGCACGACCATCTACTCCAACTACGATCCCTACGGCCGTCGCTTCTTCGTCGGCCTGAACTTCCGCCCCTTCTAAGGGAGGTTCGCTTCTGAGACTGGAGGGCGGCGTCGCAAGACGCCGCCCTTTTTCTTTGCTCAGAGGCCGCACCGCCTTGTCAGGCGTCCCCTGCCTCTCTAAACGGGCCGCTTAACCGACAACATGACGCGAACGTCGCATGGCCCTGCCGTGCGGGGGCTTCTCGCGCGCGTAGAGACCGAAGGAACAGGCCGCTCTTGCTCGCCACCGACATCAGTCATGACGAACGCGACGCCATGGTGCGCGCGGCGCTGGCCGAACAGGGCGACAGCGGCGTGACCCCGCGCCACACGCGGTTCCACTTCTATGGCGAAGGCGACCACGGCGACCTGAACGAGGTGGCGCGCCGTGCGGGCTTCCTGACCAGCGGCGCCGACGATTCCACCATTCTAGAGACCACCATGGCGGTGGACGAGGCGTCGTTTTCGGCGACCTCAGCCATGATGCAGACCTGGGCCGCGGCCTTCCAGCTGGACTATGACGGCTGGGACTGCGCGGTCGTGACCCATTAGCGTTCTATAAGAAGAAGAGCTGGCGATGCCCAAGCGCACAGACATCAAGTCCATCCTCATCATCGGCGCCGGCCCGATCGTCATCGGCCAGGCGTGCGAGTTCGACTATTCCGGCGTTCAGGCCTGCAAGGCGCTGAAGGCGGAAGGCTATCGGGTCATCCTGGTCAACTCGAACCCCGCCACCATCATGACCGACCCGGAGGTGGCCGACGCCACCTATATCGAGCCGATCACGCCCGAAATGGTCGAGAAGATCATCATCAAGGAAAAGCCCGACGCCCTGCTGCCGACCATGGGCGGCCAGACGGCGCTGAACACGGCCCTCGCCCTGCATGAATCCGGCGCGCTGGAGAAGCACGGGGTCGAGATGATCGGCGCCAAGGCCGAGGTGATCGACAAGGCCGAGGATCGTCAGAAGTTCCGCGACGCCATGGACAAGCTGGGCCTGGAATCGCCCCGCTCAAAGGCCGCACATTCGATGGAAGAGGCGTTGGAGGGACTGGAGTTCGTCGGCCTGCCCGCCGTGATCCGCCCGTCGTTCACCCTGGCCGGCACCGGCGGCGGCATCGCCTTCAACCGTGAGGAGTTCGAGGAGATCGTGCTTCGCGGACTGGACCTGTCGCCGACCACCGAAGTCCTGATCGAAGAGTCGGTGCTAGGCTGGAAGGAATATGAGATGGAGGTCGTCCGCGACACCGCGGACAACTGCATCATCATCTGCTCCATCGAGAACGTCGATCCGATGGGCGTCCATACGGGCGATTCCATCACCGTCGCCCCCGCCCTGACGCTGACCGACAAGGAATATCAGCGGATGCGGACCGGCTCGATCAACGTCCTGCGCGAGATCGGGGTTGAGACGGGCGGATCGAACGTCCAGTGGGCCATCAACCCCGCCGACGGCCGAATGGTCGTGATCGAGATGAACCCGCGCGTGTCGCGTTCGTCCGCCCTGGCGTCCAAGGCCACCGGCTTCCCCATCGCCAAGGTCGCGGCGCGTCTGGCCGTCGGCTATACGCTGGACGAACTGCAGAACGACATCACACAGGTCACGCCCGCCAGCTTCGAGCCGAGCATCGACTATGTGGTCACCAAGATCCCGCGCTTCGCCTTCGAGAAATATCCGGGCTCGGAGCCCCTGCTCGGCACCTCGATGAAGTCTGTGGGCGAGGTCATGGCCATCGGCCGCACCTTCCAGGAATCGATGCAGAAGGCCCGGCGGGGGCTTGAGACCGGCCTGTCCGGCTTCGACGAGGTGGAGATCGAGGGCGTCGCCGGGGCCGCCGACGATGCGACGGCGCGCGCCGCCGTGGTGCGGGCGCTGGGCGTCCCTACGCCGGACCGCATCCGCGTCATCGCCCAGGCCTTCCGCCATGGCCTGTCGGTGGAAGAGGTCAACGCGGCCTGCGCCTATGAGCCCTGGTTCCTGCGTCAGATCGCCGACATCGTGCGCGAGGAAGGCCATGTGCGGGTCAAGGGCCTGCCGACCGACCCGACAGAGTTCCGCCGCCTGAAGGCCAAGGGCTTCTCCGATGCTCGCCTCGCCCAACTGACGGGCGCGACCGAAAAGGCCGTGCGTCTGGCCCGTCGCGGCCTGAACGTGCGGCCGGTGTTCAAGCGGATCGACACCTGCGCCGCCGAGTTCGCCTCGGCCACCGCCTATATGTATTCGACCTATGAGACCGGCGCGCTGGGCCAAATCCCCGAGTGCGAATCCGAGCCGTCGGACAAGAAGAAGGCCATCATCCTGGGCGGCGGTCCGAACCGCATCGGCCAGGGGATCGAGTTCGACTACTGCTGCTGTCATGCGGCCTTCGCCTTCGACCAGATCGGCGTCGAGTCGATCATGGTCAACTGCAACCCCGAGACCGTCTCGACCGACTACGACACCTCCGACCGCCTGTATTTCGAGCCGCTGACGGCCGAGGACGTGCTGGAGTTGATCGAGGTCGAACGCTCCAGGGGCGACCTTATCGGCTGCGTCGTGCAGTTCGGCGGCCAGACGCCGCTGAAGCTGGCCCACGCGCTGCAGGACGACAATATCCCCGTGTTGGGCACATCCGTCGACTCCATCGACCTGGCCGAGGACCGCGAGCGCTTCCAGCAGATGCTGGAAGGCATCGGCCTGCGCCAACCGCCCAACGGCCTGGCCCGCAGCGCTGAAGAGGCCGCGCAGAAGGCGGAAGAGGTCGGCTATCCCGTCGTCCTGCGCCCCTCCTACGTCCTGGGCGGACGCGGCATGATGATCGTCCACGACCGCGAGCAACTGGACCGTTACGTCCATGAGGCCATGCGCGTTTCGGGCGATGATCCCGTCCTGATCGACCACTATCTGAACCGCGCCACCGAGGTGGATGTGGACGCCCTGTGCGACGACGAGACGGTCTTCGTCGCGGGCGTGCTGGAGCACATCGAGGAAGCTGGCGTCCACTCGGGCGACAGCGCCTGCTCCATGCCGCCCTACTCGCTGTCCGCCGAGACGGTGACGGAGTTGAAGCGCCAGACCACCGAAATGGCCAAGGCCCTGAAGGTGCGTGGCCTGATGAACGTGCAGTTCGCCATCGAGGAACCGCACAGCGAGAACCCGCGCATCTTCGTGCTGGAGGTCAACCCGCGCGCCTCGCGCACGGCGCCCTTCGTGGCCAAGACCATCGGCCAACCCATCGCCTCCATCGCCGCCAAGGTGATGGCCGGGGTTCCGCTGAAGTCCTTCGGCCTGACGGACAGGCCTTACGACCATATCGCGGTCAAGGAAGCCGTCTTCCCCTTCGCGCGCTTCGCGGGGGTGGACACCATCCTGGGCCCGGAAATGCGCTCGACCGGCGAGGTCATGGGTCTGGACTGGAAGCGTGAGGGCGAGGCCGATATGGCCCCGGCCTTCGCCCGCGCCTTCGCCAAGTCGCAGATCGGCGGCGGGACCACCCTGCCGACCTCGGGCTGCGCCTTCATCTCTGTCAAGGACGAGGACAAGCCGTTTATCGTGGATGCGGCCAAGACCCTGCTAGCCGAGGGCTTCAGCCTGATCGCCACCGGCGGCACCCACGCCTATCTGGTCGAACAGGGGCTGGAGGTGAAGCGGGTCAAGAAGGTGTTGGAAGGCCGTCCGCACATCGTGGACGCCATGAAGAACGGCGAGGTCCAGTTGGTCTTCAACACCACCTCGGGCAAGCAGTCGCTGCAGGACAGCTTCAGCCTGCGCCGCACGGCCCTGATGATGAAGATGCCCTACTACACCACCACCGCCGGCGCGCTGGCGGCGGCCCAGGCCATTGGCGCCATCAAGGCCGGTGATCTGGATGTGAAGGCGATCCAGGAATACTGAGCGATCGACGGGCGGAGGTTTCGACCTCCGCCCGTCGGCTTTTCGGGCTTAGCGGCTCAGAACTCTTCCCAGCCCGCTTCCTCGGCGACCGGCGCCGGACGCCGGACGGCGGCGGCGCCAGACCCGATGTTGCGCATCTGAACGACGGGCCGCGGGGCCTGACGGGCGGAAGGCGGCACCGGAGCCTTACGCGCGGCCGAAGGGGGCGCGCCGAGGTTGAACCGTGCGACGGAGTCCGCCAGTCCGAGGGCCTCTTGCGACAGAGAATGGCTGGCCGCCGTCGATTCCTCGACCATGGCGGCGTTCTGTTGGGTCACCTGGTCCATCTGGTTCACGGCGGTGTTGACCTGGGCCAGGCCGACGGCCTGCTCTTGGGCCGAGGCGGCGATTTCCGACACCAAGCCATCGATTTCCGCAACGCGACCGACGATGCGTTGCAGGGCCTCGCCCGTCTGGCCCACCAGATTGACGCCTGTGTTCACCTGGCGCGTGGACGCGGAGATAAGAGTCTTGATCTCCTTTGCGGCCTCGGCCGAGCGCTGGGCCAGGGCGCGCACCTCGGAGGCCACGACCGCAAACCCCCGACCGGCTTCGCCCGCGCGGGCGGCCTCCACCCCGGCGTTCAGGGCCAGGAGGTTGGTCTGGAAGGCGATCTCGTCGATCACGCCGATGATCTGGCTGATCTCCTGCGCCGATTTCTCGATATCGCCCATCGCCTGCACGGCGTCACGAACGATGACGCCTGATGTTTCAGCGTCGTTCTTGGCCGCCAGAACCGTATCGGAGGCTTGGCGCGCGCCGGCTGCGGTGCGGTTGACGGTGGCGGTGATCTGATCCAGCGCGGCGGCGGTTTCCTCCAGACTGGCGGCCTGTTGCTCGGTGCGGCGCGACAGGTCGTCGGCGGCGTGGCTGATCTCGCCCGAACCCGAACGGATGGCCGACACATTGGTCACCACAACCGACATCGTATCCTTCAACGCGGCCATGGCGGCGTTGAAATCGGAACGCAGCTTTTCGTACTCCACCGGCAGGCTGTCATTGACGTGATAGGTCAGGTCGCCCTGCGCCAGACGATCAAGCGCCACACCGAACGACTGCACGACCAGGGCCTGCTGTTCGGCGATGGCCGTTTCACTGGCGACGCGTTGATCGTGGTCGGCCTTGGCCTTGGCCTCGACCATGGCCGCGTCGGCCTTGATCTTGGCGATGGCGGCGTCGCGGAACACCACCACGGCGTCGGCCATCTGTCCCAGTTCATCGCGCTGCCCCACGGCCGGTACGACGATACCGTGGTCGCCGTCTGCAAGGCGCAACATGGCGCCCGTCATGGCCTGCAGAGGCGTGGAGACCCGTTTGACGATCACATGGGTGGCGAAGACCAGCAGGCCGACAGCCGCCAGAGCGATCAGAGCCATGACGATCATGGCGATCTTGAAGACTCCTGCGGCTTCCACGCCATCTTCGCGAGCTACGCGAACCTGAAGATCGACAAGCTTGGCCATGTTGGCGCTGACCGGATCGATTGCGGGATAAAGGTCGGTTCGGACGAACCGATCCAGCCCCGCAGCGTCGCCCGCGCGCAGCAAACGCTCCAGCTCTTCTACAGCCGCATTGGCGGCGGGCAGGGCGGCAGACGTGCTTTCGACCAAAGCGTGCTCATCGGCCGTCATGCTCGTGACGCGATAGGCGTTCCAGTTGCTGGCGATCGTGGACTTGGCGGCCGTGATGGCCTGGATGGCTTGATCGGATGTCATCGCGCCGTCGCGCGCCTTATGGGCGGTGTCGACGATGTTGACGGCATACATGTCGACGGCCGCCTTCAACTGCTGCATGGGGACCACGCGATTGGAGAGCACCGACTGCATGCGCTGGTTCATGACCGATGCAGAGACCCACCCGCTGAGACCGATGGCCGCCATGCCGACGGCCAGGGCGGCCAGACACAGCAAGAGCCGCGCTTTGATGCTCATAATCGCACTTTCACCTTGAAGGGGGATCGCGCGTGCCGATGCCGCGCCTGTCCTCGTTCACGGGGCGATTACAGAACGCCCATTAAGCAAGTCTCAATCGGCGCTTTTGAAATAAAGAATCTTCTCAACTTTCAGGACACGTGCCAGTTGCACCATTCTTTCCGAAAAGGAGAGAATAGTTTCGCGCCAGTTTCTTATGACGTCTTGGAATGCTCGAAATCGATTAGCTTCGCAGCCCTACCCTGCACGATCCGGGTCGCGGCAAGGTCGGCCGTGACATTGCCGACCGTGCGGAAGATGTCGGGAATCACCTCCACCGCCAGCAACAGAGGCAGGACACCCAGCGGCAGCCCCATGGCCAGGCAGATGGGGCCGATAGCGGCGAAGAAGCTGACCTGGCCCGGCAGGCCGACCGAGGCGATGGACACGGCGATGGCCGTCAGTCCGCCCGCGATCAAAACGCCGAGGCTTAGGTCAATCCCGTTCAGTTGCGCCACATAGAGACAGACCGCCAGGTTGGCGACCGGGCTGGTGATGCGAAACACCGCAACCGCCAGCGGCAGGATCAGACCAGCCGAGGTCTGCGGTACGCCCAGCCAATCGCGCGCCCGCTCGATCATAACCGGCAGGCTGGCCAGCGACGACTGGGTCGAGACGGCGACGACCTGGGCGGGGGCGACGGCACGTGCGAACCGGGCCAGCGATATCCGCCCCCAGACCACCGCCACGACATAGGTGATCAGGATCAGGCCGATCTGGCTGAGGCAGACGATGGCGACATAGTGGGCCAGCGTCCCCGCCACCCCCAGGCCCGCGCGCAGCCCCACGCCCAGCGCCAGGGCGAAGACGCCGAACGGCGCAGCCAGCAGCACCCAGTGGACGATGACCACCATGGTCTCGGCCACCGCCTCGAAGAAACCGGCCAGGGGCCGACGCAGTTCGGTCTTGATCCGGGTGGCGGCGAAGCCGAAGGCCACCGCGAATACGACCACGGCCAGCACCCCGTCGTCGGCGGCCGCCTTGACCACATTGGCCGGCGCCAGACTGGACAGGAAGGCGCGAAGGCCGTCCGTTCGCGCCGCCTCGCCCACCACGGCGACCGAATCCGCCGGGGTTCCCGCCAGCAGGGCCCGACCGGCCTCCGGGTCGATGGGCCAAAGGGCCAGCAGTCCCAGACCCGCCAGGATCGCATAGATGGTCGCCCCGACCAGCAACACGCCGAAGACCATCAGCGACCGCGCCGCGATACGCCCGGTGGCGGCCGCGTTGGCGATGGACACAATGCCGGTGACCAACAGGCTGAACACCAGCGGAATGACGGTCATGCGCAGCGCGTTCAGCCAGACCTGCCCCAGGCTTTCGACCACGCCCAACCCGCCCGTCAGCCATGGCGCGTCCGCGCCCTGGGCCATCGCCCCGACCACCACCCCGGCGACCAGGGCGGCGATGACGAAGAAGCTGAGCGAGGTGAAGAAAGCGGCGAGACGAGAAGAGCGCATCGACCAGAGCTAGCACCCCTTTTCGCCGCGCGCGCGCCAAACCTTCTGGCGGTCTTTGGCAGATCAGGTCGTCGCAGCACGAAACGCGAACTCCGCCGGTGCGTTGGAGACGAGAACAAGGAGATCGACCATGTCCCGTCTGCACAAACTGGTTCCCATGCTGGGCGGCCTCTTGCTGTCCAAGGGCGGACGCCGCCTGGCGGGGCGTCACGCCGGCAAACTGGCTCTGGCCACCCTGGCCTATGAGGTCTGGCGCAGCCGTCGCGAGAGCGCCCGACCCGGGACCGCCGCTCAGAACCAGGCCCAGACCCGGCCGCGTCCGCGCGCCAGGTGGAGCGGCCGTAAGCCGCATTAGGCCTCGACTTCACATCCTGCGGCGCGAATAGTCGCCATTCGCCTACCGGAGCCGACCGATGATCAAAGTCCATCACCTGAACGACAGCCGCTCGCAACGTGTCCTGTGGCTGCTGGAGGAGTTGGGGCTGGATTATGAGGTGATCCGCTACGAGCGGAACGCGGGCAACAGGCTGGCGCCGCCCGAACTGCTTAAGGTCCATCCTCTGGGCAAGTCGCCGGTGATCGAAGACGGCTCCATCACGGTGGCTGAGACCGGAGCCATCGTCGAATATCTGCTAGAGGCGTATGGCCAGGGTCGGCTTCGCCCGGCGGCGGGTACGGACGAGGCGCGTCGCTTCACCTATTGGCTGCACTACGCCGAAGGCTCGGCGATGCCGCCGCTGTTGCTGAAACTGGTCTTCTCAATCTTGCCCCAGCGCGCACCGGGCCTGATGAAGCCGCTGGTCAAGGGCGTGGCGAACAAGGCGCTGGCCAGTTTTGTCGAACCCCAACTTCGCACCCATGTCGCTTTCTGGGAGAGTGAGTTGGGACGCTCGGAATGGTTTGCCGGGGATCAGTTCACCGCCGCCGACATCATGATGAGCTTCCCCGTGGAAGCCGGGGCCGATCGCGCCTTTGACGCCGCCAGCAAGCCGCGCCTGAAGGCCTTCCTAGACCACATTCATGCCCGCCCGGCCTATCGCCGCGCCTTGGAGCGAGGCGGCGAATACAGCTATGCGTGATCGGATCGTGATCGGCTGATCGCAACTCGACAGGGCGCTAGGCGTTAACGGATCATGCGCCTTCAAACCATTCAGATCATCGCCGGGCTCGCCGCCGCCGTCGCCTTCGTCCTCGCCTTCATGGCTGCCGGAGCGGCGCTGGTTTCCGGCCTGTTCATGTTCGCCGGTCTGGCCGCAATCGGCTGGCTGGCCTACAGCTTGATCAAGGGCGTTTTGCGCCGCGATCATAAGTCGGAACCACCCGCGCGGGCCTGAAATATGGCCCGTGTGGGGCGGCGGACTTGATTTTAGGCGTGATTACCCCTAGCTTTGATGCCCGGCCGCGCCCGCCCCGCGGCCTTTTATGTGCCTACTTCCGCGTCTTTCCAGTCTCTGGGCGAACAAGAAAAATCACGACACAATGGAAAAAGTGCCGATGACGGCCGAGGGCTATCGCGTCCTCGACGATCAACTGAAGCAATTGAAGTCGGTCGAGAGGCCCAGCGTGATCGCGGCCATCTCCGAGGCCCGTGAACACGGCGACCTGTCCGAGAACGCCGAATACCATGCCGCCAAGGAGCGGCAGGGCTGGATTGAGGGCCAGATCGCCGAGATCGAGGACAAGATCAGCCGCGCCCAGGTCATCGACGTGTCCAAACTGTCGGGCGACCAGGTCAAGTTCGGCGCCACCGTCACCGTGGTGGACGAGGACACCGAGGAAGAGAGCCGCTACCAGATCGTCGGCGAGCACGAGGCCGACGTGAAACAGGGCCGCATCTCCATCGCCTCCCCCATCGCCCGCGCCATGATCTCCAAGGAGGTCGGCGATGTCGTCGAGGTCAACACGCCCGGCGGGGTGAAGGCTTACGAAATCCTCAAGGTCGAGTGGAAATAAGGCCATGACCGACGCCGCCGAAACACGCCCGCCCCTGGTGTCGCATGTTTCGGTGGGCGTCACGGACCTGGCCAGGGCTGGCGTCTTCTATGACGCGGTCTTCGACGCGCTGAGCATTGGGCGGGTGATGGAACACCCGATGGGTGTGGCCTATGGCCGCGCCTTTCCCGAGTTCTGGGCGTCCGTCCCTCAGGATCATGGAGCCGCGTCGGCCGGCAATGGCGCCCATGTTTGTTTCGCCGCGCCGGACCGACAGGCCGTCGATCGCTTCCATGCCCAAGGTCTGGCGGCGGGCGGCCATGATGCGGGCGCGCCCGGTTTTCGTCCTGAATATGCGCCTGGATACTACGCTGCATTCCTGCGCGATCCTGACGGCAACAAGATCGAGGCCATGACCTGGGTGCGGGCCGACGTGACCGGGGCGTGACCCCCATTCCGTCCCCCAGCCCTCTAAGCATCTGGGTCGTCTCGGACGGCCGCGCCGGGATCGAGAACCAGGCCCTGGGTCTGGCCGAGGCCGTCAAGCGGCTGACCCCCGCCGAAATCACCATCAAACATATCCGCTGGCGGCCCGTCTTCGACCGCCTGCCCTCCGCCTTGAAGACGGCGGCGATGCTGGACCCCGCGTCCGATCCGATCGCCGCGCCCTGGCCCGATCTGTGGATCGCGACGGGCCGCGCGACCCTGCCCCTGTCAACGAGGGTTAAGACCTGGAGCGCGGGCAAGACATTCGTCGTCCAGACCCAGGATCCGCGTTGGGCGAACCACCGCTACGACATGATCATCGCCCCCGCCCATGACGGCCTCTCGGGCGACAATGTCTTCGAAATCACCGGCTCGCCCCACCGCATAACGGCTGAACGCATCGCCGAAGCCGCACCTGCCTTCGCCGACCGCATCGCCCCCCTGCCCCATCCGCGCGTCGCGGTCCTGATCGGCGGCAAGTCCAAGGCGTTCGACCTGCCCGCCGAACACGCCGCCGACCTGGCCGACCGGATCGCGGCGGCCGTTCGGGCGTCGGGCGGTTCGCTGATGCTGACCTTCTCGCGCCGCACGCCCGAGACGGCCAAGGCGGCCCTGGCCGCGCGCCTGTCAGATTTGCCCGGCTGGATCTGGGACGGGAGCGGCGACAATCCCCTGTTCGGCTTCCTGCACTTCGCCGACCATATCCTGGTCACCGAGGACAGCGCCAACATGGCCGCCGAGGCCGCCTCGACCGGCAAGCCGGTCCACATCCTGCCGATGATCCCGCTGAAGTCCGGCGGCAAGTTCGCCCGCCTGCATGACGACCTTCAATCGCGCGGCGCGACCCGCCCCTTGGACGGGACGCTGGATAGCTGGACCTATGAGGCGCTGGCCGAAACCGACCGCGCGGCGCGGGCGGTTCTGGAGGCGATGCGGGCGCGATAAGGCGACGCTTCGTCGTCATCCGTCATGACCGCCATCGCGCAAACGGGAATCACCGCCTAAATAGGCGTCATGACCCAAGCTCGTACCGTTCGCGTCGCCATCATCGGATCCGGCCCCGCCGGCTGGACCGCCGCCATCTACGCCGCCCGCGCGTCGCTGAACCCCGTCGTCATCGCCGGCATCCAGCCCGGCGGCCAGCTGACCATCACCACCGACGTCGAGAACTATCCCGGCTTCGCCGACACCATTCAGGGCCCGTGGCTGATGGAGCAGATGCAGGCCCAGGCCCTGCACGTGGGGACCGAGGTCATCCACGACATCGTCACCTCTGCGGACCTGTCGCAGCGTCCGTTCCGCCTGACGCTGGACAGCGGTGAGGAAATCCTGGCCGAGACGGTCATCATCTCCACCGGGGCGCAGGCCAAATGGCTGGGTCTGGAGAGCGAGGCCGCCTATCAGGGGTTCGGCGTTTCCGCCTGCGCCACCTGCGACGGCTTCTTCTATCGCGGCAAGGAAGTGGTCGTGGTCGGTGGCGGCAACACGGCCGTCGAAGAGGCGCTGTTCCTGACCAACTTCGCCTCCAAGGTCACGGTCGTTCACCGCCGTGAAGAGTTCCGCGCCGAGAAGATCCTGCAGGACCGCCTGTTCGCCAACCCCAAGGTCGAGGTGATCTGGAACGTGGCCATCGAAGAGATCGTGGGCGTCGTCGACGGCATGGCCAGGAACGTCACCGGCGTGCGCCTGAAGAACGTCAAGGATGGCGCGACCCGTGAAATCCCGGCGGACGGCGTCTTCATCGCCATCGGCCACGCCCCGTCGTCGGAGTTGTTCAAGGGTCAGCTTGAGACGAACTCGGGCGGATATCTGCGCGTCAAGCCCGGAACAGCCTCCACTGCTATCGAAGGCGTCTGGGCCGCCGGCGACGTCACCGACGACGTCTATCGCCAGGCGGTCACCGCCGCCGGCATGGGGTGCATGGCCGCCCTTGAGGCCAGCCGCTTCCTGGCCGAGGAAGACCACGCCAAGGCCAACCACCCCATCAGCCACGCCGAGGCCGAGAAGATCGGCGTCTGGTAGGCCGCAACCCAAAAAGATCCGTCCTCCTAGGCCCTGCGCCTAGGATCCATAGCCTCCGTCGAAGACGGTTCGCACTCTCCGACACCGGGCGTATGGATCCTCGGGATAGCTCGGGGATGACGGATTTGAATGGGCGCGCGCGGCTTAAGAAGCCGAAGCCTCTGTCAGTTCCGCCACATCCTCGTCCGACAGCGCCAGGGTCGCGGCCTTTAGCGTATCGGACAGTTGCTCCAGCGTGGTGGCGCTGACGATCGGAGCGGTGACGCCTGGCTGCGCGAGAAGCCAGGCCAAGGCCACCTGAGCGGGGGTGGCCTCGTTCTTTTGGGCGATGGCGTCCAGAACGGCCAGAATGCGCACGCCGCGCTCGTCGAACTTGTCCTGCAGCGCGCTCTCTCGCTTGGCCCCGGCGATCTGGTCGACGGTCTTGTATTTGCCGGTCAGGAAGCCGCTTTCCAGGCTGAAGTAAGTGATGACGCCAAGCCCCTTCTGAACCGCCAGATCCTGCAGCGCCCCTTCGAAGGTGTTGCGGCTATAGAGGTTGTAGTGTGGCTGGAGCGAGGCGTAGGCGGCCAGTCCCTCGCGTTCGGATATCGACAGCGCCTCAGCGACCTGTTCGGCCGTGTGGTTGGATGTGCCGATGACCCGCACCTTGCCCGCCTGCACCAGACTGTCGAGCGCACGCAGCGTTTCCTCCTGTGGCGTGTCCGGGTCGGGCCAGTGGGTTTGGTACAGATCGATGTAGTCGGTCTGGAGCCGACGCAAACTGTCCTCGACCGCCTTCTCGATCCAGGCGGGGGACAGGTCTTTGCGGCCTTGCCCCATGTCGGAGCCCACCTTGGTGAAGATCTTGACCGCCTCGCGATTGCCGCGCGCGTGCAGCCATTCCCCGATGATGGTCTCGCTTTCGCCGCCCGAGTGACCGGGAACCCAGCGCGAATAGGCGTCGGCCGTGTCGATGGCGTCGAAACCGGCCCCCATGAACGCATCAAGCAAGGCGAACGATGTCGCCTTGTCCGCCGTCCAGCCAAAGACATTGCCGCCAAAGACGAGAGGCGCGACATCCAGACCACTGCCGCCCAAGGGACGTTTTGCGAGATTGTTCATGGGAGGCTCCATTTCGGGGAGCCTTGGACATAGGGGGCGGAGGAGCCGCCGCAACCGCCTATGAGTTTATCAGCCGAACAGTTGAAGACCCGGCGGCGCGTAATCGGTCGGCTGCCCCTGACGGCGGCGAAGAGCATAGTCCACGCCGGTCTGAACCGCGCGCTCATCGGTCGGTTTGGACAGGACGCCGATGGTGCCCGCGACGCCGTTGCGCACCATGCCCGGATTGGCCGTCATGAACAGGACGCTGACGCCCATGTCCTGGCCCAGTTCGCGGCCCAGATCGATGCCGGTCGCACCGTCAGACAGATGGATGTCGACAAGGGCCAGATCGACATCGTTCTCGCGGGCGATGTCGCGCGCGGCCTTGGCGGTGGCGGCCACGCCGATCACGTCGTGTCCCAGGTCCTCCAGCACAAAGCGGAGTTCCATGGCCACGAGGGCTTCGTCTTCGATGATGAGAATGCGAGCGGTCATGGCGGGGAAGGTTTGATCGTTGGCGTACGTAACGCGGTTTAGAAGGATGGGTTTCAATGAAAAGTTATAGCCCGCCCGAGATCGCGGCTCGGCGGCGCGACAGGGCGGTGGCGGGCAAATCCACGATGACCTTCAACCCGTCCGGGTTCCATTGCCGATCCAGCTTGCCGCCCAACTGCCCCTGCACCGACAGTGTCGCCAGCGACGATCCGAAGCCCGAGCGTGTCGGCGGTCCCTCGACACGCGGACCATCGCGCTCGGTCCAGGTCAGGATGAAGCGATCCTCGTCTCTGGTCGTGTTCAGCAGCACGGTCCCGGCCTTGTCGGACAGGGCTCCGTATTTTGCGGCGTTGGTGGCCAGTTCGTGGAACAGCAGGGCGACGGATGTCGCCGCCTGGTCGTCGAACACCGCATCGTCCCCGTCGATGATGACGCGCGGCAGGCCAACCTCGTCGGCATAGGCTCTGAACAAGTCCGCCAGGAAGGTGTGCAGGGTCGTGGCGCCGATCGTCGTCCTGGACGTTTCGGTGTGGGGGCGAACAAACTCGTGCGCGCGCGCTAGGGCGGCGATGCGCGTGCGCAGCGAGGCCGAAAAAGCCTTGGCCTCCGGATACTGGCGCGCAGACAGGGCGACCAGAGCCGCCACGACGGCGAAGATGTTCTTGATGCGGTGGCTCAGCTCCTGGCTGACCAGCTCGCGCCCCTGCTCCAGCCGTTTCAGCTCGTCGATGTCGGTGCAGGTGCCGAACCAGCGGGTGATCCGCCCCTCGTCGTCGTGGATGGCTACGGCGCGGCCCAGCGTCCAGCGATAGGCGCCGCTGTGGTGTTTCAGCCTGTACTCGATCTCATAGGGATCGCCGGTCGCCAAGGAATGGCGCCAGACCGTCCAGGCCCGCTGCTGGTCTTCGGGATGGAAGATGTCGTTCCAGCCCTCGCCGTCCGTCGAGCCGACCGGGACGCCGGTGAACTCGTACCAGCGGGCGTTGTAGTAGTCGTGGAAACCGTCTGGCAGGGTCGACCAGACCATCTGCGGCATGGCGTCGGTCAGGATGCGGAAACGGGTTTCGCTTTCGCTTAGCGCCCGCGTCGTCGCGGCCAGATCGGTCTCGATCTGCTTGCGCTTGGTGATGTCGACGGCGACGCCGGGCAGGCGTACGGCGGCGCCGGAGCGGTCGTACTCGACCTGACCGCGCGCCAGCACCCACCGTTCCTGGCCGTCCACGACCAGCCGGTATTCGCTGATGAAGATCCCTTCGTCGTCGAGACCGCGCTGGATGTCCTGACCCAGCCGATCAGCATCGTCGGGATGGACGCTGCCGCGAAACACCTCGATCGGAGCGCCGTCGCGGGCGGCGACGGGGTCGACACCGTACATGCGCGCGAACCGCTCGTCGGCGACCACACGGTTCGAAGCGATATCCCAGTCCCATGAGCCGACATAGGCCGAGGCCTCGATAGCCAGCTGAGCCGTTTTCTCGCTGCGGTCTCGGTCCAACAGGGCGCGGCGCAGCTCCAGCTGGGTCATGACCTGGGCCGCCAGAGTCCGCATGGCCGTGGCCTGAAGTTCGGTCAGCCCCTCTGGGCGCGGCCGGTGATCCAGCACGCACAGCGCGCCCAGGGGCGCCCCCTCTGGCGACTTCAGCGGATAGCCGGCGTAGAAGCGGATGTGGGGCGCGCCCGTGACCAGCGGATTGTCGGCGAAGCGACCGTCCTGTTCGGCGTCGGTCACGATCAGCGGCTGATCGCCGAGCATGGCGTGGGCGCAAAAGGAAACGGGACGCGGCGTCTGCGGAAG
The DNA here is from genome assembly GCF_023147505.1 of Brevundimonas sp. EYE_349. GTDB lineage: Bacteria > Pseudomonadota > Alphaproteobacteria > Caulobacterales > Caulobacteraceae > Brevundimonas. The sequence continues at coordinate 113,932 of NZ_JAHXPB010000008.1, forward strand.
GCCCAGGCCGACCTCGGCCTTGAACCACTGCCGCTCGGCGTCCACCAGGCTGACGGCGGCCATGGGCGCGTCGCACAGACGCGCCGCCAGATTGGCCAGATCGTCGAATGCGGCCTCAGGCGTGGTGTCCAGCACCCCGTATCTGTTCAGCGCCGCCAAGCGATCCGCCTCGTCCCACCGGGAACACTCGACTTCTGGGTGGTTCAACGCGGCGTCCTTTCAGGCCGGGCCTGAAAGGGCCTGGTGCGTTTTTCGTAAGTGCCTCAATGCCTCGACCCGACAAAGCGTTGCAAGCCGGCTTTTCAGTTCGTCGGCCGTCCGACTTCCTCCACATCCATCGTCGTAACGCCGGCGGGCGCAGGCGTCGTGGTTTTCGGGCGTTCCAAGGCGGTCAGGCGGGCGTTGATGGCGGCGACCTCATCGCGGGTCGGCAGGCGCCGACCGCCCAGACTGGCCACGCCGACCACCCGTTGCTGGCCGTCGATCTCGACGGTCCGGATTGGCGCGTCCTTGGCCGCAGAGGCCGGAGCGTCGGGGTCGGGTCCGCCGGTCGCGGCGCCGGCCGCCATGACCGTGCGCGGGCGCGAGAAGCGCGCCTCGTCGATGGCCGGCTCGCGTCCCTTGTAGACGTTGCGGAAGGCGGCGGTCTCGCCATAGACGCCCTTCCAGCGATAGAAGATATGCGCTCCGATCTGCGTGACCTTGGCGACCGTCGGCGCCCACCAGGGATGCACATAGTCGGCGTGATAGTGGGTGGCGGTGCCGACCTGCTGCGCGACAGCGCCGTCCAGCGCCTTTTCCGCCACACGACGCGCCCGATCCCACGCCCAGGCGACCGGCGCCTGAGCCAGGGAGCCGTCGCAGGTGAAGCTGAACTGGCATCCCGTGGTCCGCTCGGCCCCCTCGAACACCACGCCGCAAACGGTGTTGGCGTAGTTGGGATCACGCACCCGGTTCAGGACGACCTGGGCCACCCCGGCCTGGCCGCTGTCCGGCTCGAGCGCCGCCTCGAAATAGACCGCCTGGGTCAGGCAGCGCAGGGCCCGGCGGCGATCCTCGGCGCTGCCCTTGAAGACGAAGGGCTGGGCCGGGCGCAACGCGCCGGATACCGGGGCCATGGCGGCGTTGAGACGCTGGGCCTCCAGACCACTCTTGCCAGGCTCCAGCCCTGGCTTGCCGGCCAGGGTCAGGCTTTCCCATCCTGGCGTCAGACCGTAGAGCGCCGGCTGCAGAAGATTGGGATCGTGCCGCATGGCCTCGGCCAGCTGCGCGGGGGTAAGCCGCGCCTTGATCGCCGCCAGCCCGTCCACCCCAAGGTCGCCGCCAGTGATGCGCGACACCGCCTCGGCCGTGCGGTCCGCGTCGGGGCGAACGCTGGAGCCGGCCGCCATGGCGACGCCCAGCACCGCGCCCGCCGCTGGCAGGGCCGCCGCCGAACGCCGCAGCGTCTTAAACATCGTCTTCCAGAGCGGCAGGGTCATTCAGGGTCCGACAGGGCGTTCGACAACGTCGCCAAGCGCCAGAGGTTCGCGCCTTTAACGACAAACCTAGACCAATTTCCGGCGACACGGCGACCGCCGTTACGTCGTGTATCGGCCGGCGCGGTTCAAGATGGGGTGGCCGGTGACGACGCAGGGTGTAAAGCTGTGGTCAGTTCGCCTGATCGAGACGGGACCGGGGATGCGTAAAACCAGGGACGACAAGGCGTCGTCGTGGCGCATAAGGGCCGCCGACCGGTGGCTGGTCGGACTGGCCCAGTTGTCGACCCCCTCCGTCGCTGGGCGTGTGATGATCGGCGGCGGTTTCGCGGCGGCGGCCCTGATCGCGCGTGCGGCGCTGTCGGTGATCTATGGCGAACTCACCGGCTTCACCATTCTGCTGCCGGCGGTCAGCCTCGCGGCGCTGGCGGGCGGCTGGACCGCAGCCTTGGTCGCGCTGGTGATCTGTATAGGCGGAGGCTGGGTCATTCTGGGCGTGACCGCCACGGGCAAGGACGGCGTGCTGAGCGCGATCGGTCTGGTGGCCACGGTCAACTTCATCATGGTCGGTCTCTTCATCGCCGCCGTCAGCGCGGCCCTGCGCGGCGCCTTGCTGCGGATCAGCGAGAGCGAGACCCGGTTTCGACAGTTGGCGGACACCACGCCCGCGCCCATCTAGCTGCGCAACGCCGATGGCGCGTTCCAATTCGCCAACGCCGCCGTCCTGAAACTGCATGGTCTGGATCAGACGGCGCTGGCTGAAGGCGGCTGGCGGCAGGCCATACACCCAGACGATTTGAAGAGGATCGACCTCTTGGAGGCCGAGGCCGCCAAGACTTGCCAACCCTACGAATTCGAGGTCCGCGTACGCGGAACGAACGACGACTGGCGCTGGATGCGCGCCATCGCGCGCCCGCGTTTCGACGATCAGGATCGGTTTCTCGGCCACACCGGGATCGCCTTCGACGTGACCGACAGCCACGCGGCGCTGGAGGCCTCGGCGCGGGCCGAGCGTCGCCACGCCTTCTTGCTGGGCCTCAGCGACCGACTGCGTGACCAGACCGATCCAGAAGAGATCATGGGGCAGGTCGAGAACGCCCTGGGCGGCCTGCTGGACGCCGAGCGGGTCGGCTATGGGGAGATCGATCAAGCGGCCGGCGTCGTAACCATGAGCCGCGACTGGACCGCCGGCGTCGCCAGCGCCCAAGGCCAGTTCGCCCTGGACGCCTTCGGCCCAGAATTGATCGCAGACCTTTCCGAGGGCCGCACCATCCAGATCGAGGATGTTCGCCAGGACCCCCGCACCGCCGACTCCGCCGACGCCTTCGACGCCATCCAGACCCGCGCGTTGATCCGCGCGCCCCTGATCCGCAACGGGCGACTGCGCGGCTTCCTTTACGTCCACGCCTCACAGCCGCGCGCCTGGACCGAGGCGCAGGTCAGCCTGGTCGAGGAGGTCGCCGCGCGGACCTGGGCCGAGGTCGAACGCGCCCGCGCCGAGCACGAGACCCGCGAGAGCGAGCAGCGGTTCCGCGTTATCGCCGACACCGCCCCCGTTCTGATCTGGGTGACGGGCCAGGACGGGCGCCGCACCTTCGTCAACCAGACCTATGTCGACTTCCATGGCGCAGACTACGAGACAGCGCGCGACCTGGACTGGCGCGTGGCGATCCACCCTGACGATCAGGCGCGCATCTTGGCCGAGTCCGTCGCCGGCGAGGCGTCGCGCGCGCCCTTTTCCCTGGAGGCCCGCTATCGCCGACATGACGGCCAATGGCGCTGGCTGAAGTCGTTCTCGCGCCCGCGTCTCTGCGGCTCGGAAGTGATCGGTTTCGTCGGGGTGGCCTTCGACGTGACAGAGACCCGCGCGGCCCAGGCCAGGCTTGAGGAATCCGAAAACCGCTTCCGCACCGTCGCGGACAGCGCGCCTGCCCTGATCTGGATGAGCGACGACGCGGCCCAGCTGATCTTCGCCAATCGGCGCTACCGCACCTTCTTCGGCGTGGAAGGCCAGACCCATCTGCCGGACAGCTGGCGGCGCCTGGTGCATGGCGACGACGAGACGGTCTTCTCGGCCGCCTTCATGCGCGCCTTCGAGGCGCGGGATCGGTTCGAGGCCCTGACGCGGGTGCAGCATCCGTCGCTGGGCCTGCGCTGGCTGCGCACCGAGGGGGTGCCGCGCTTCGACGCGTCCGGCCTGTTCCAGGGCTATGTCGGGGCCTGTCTGGACGTGACCGACGCCAAGCGGGCCGAGGACGACCTGAAGCGGATCAACGAATTGCTGGAGGAACGGGTCGACGAGGCGCTGATCGAAAAGGCCCAGGCCGAGGCCCAGCTGATGCACGCCCAACGGATGGAGGCGGTCGGGCGTCTGACCGGCGGGGTGGCGCACGACTTCAACAACCTTCTGACCGTGGTGATCGGCGCACTGGACATCATTTTGCGCAGCGACGATCCGGCCAAGCGCAGGAAGCTGGGCGAGGCCGCCCTGGCCGCCGCCCGCCGGGGCGAGAGCCTGACGCACCAACTGCTGGCCTTCTCGCGACGCCAGGCGCTGCGGCCCGAGCCCATCGACCTGAACGCCCTAATCCGCGAGGGAGAACCGTTGTGGCGGCGCGCGGTCGGCGAGGCGGTGGACTTCAAGGTCAAGCTGAAGCGCGGCGGGGCGCTCGCCAATGTCGATCCCGCCCAGTTCGAGGCGGCCCTGCTGAATCTGATCGTCAACGCCCGCGACGCCCTGGGCGACGTGACCGGACACAAGGGGCGCGGCGGGGCGCACATCACCGTGCAGACGCGCGAGGCCCAGGTCGCGGCCGGCGAAGTCGCCGAACTGGCCCCTGGCCGTTATGTCTGCGTCGCGGTGATCGACAACGGCGAAGGGATGTCGCCTGACATCGTGGACCGCGTGTTCGAACCGTTCTTCACCACCAAGGGTGTCGGCAAGGGCACCGGCCTGGGTCTAAGCCAGGTCTATGGCTTCGCGCGGCAGTCAGGCGGCGGGGCCCAGATCGTCTCGGCGCCGGGTCAGGGGGCGGAAATCCGGCTCTATCTGCCGGCGCTGTCGCGCGACGACCTGGCCGTCGAAGGCGCGCCTGTCGAGACGCACGCCAGCCGCATCGAGGGCGGCCGACTGCTGCTGGTCGAGGACGATCCAGGCGTGGCGGCGGTGGCGCTGGAAATCCTTGAGGAACTGGGGCTGGACGTCGATCTGGCGGAAGATGGCCAAGAGGCGCTGCGCGCGCTGGATCAGGCCGCGTTCGACATGATGCTGACGGACGTCGTGATGCCCGGCGGGATGAGCGGCGTCGATCTGGCGCGCGTCGCAGCCCGATCCTGGCCCGAGATGCGGATCGCCCTGGTGTCGGGTTACGTCGGCGACGATGTGGACGAGGTGCTGGCCGACACGCCTTGGCCGCTGCTTCGGAAACCCTATTCCTCGGACCAGCTTCGCGGCCTGCTGGAACAATTGACCGCCGCGCCTGTCGGCTGACCCGCAAAGAAAAACGCGCCGCAGAGCCTGCGGCGCGTCGATCATTCGAAAAGCCGATCTTTAGCGGCGCGCCTTTCGGGCGGCGTAGCGGGCGTCGCGCTTGGCCTTCTGCTCTTCCTTGGTCAGTTGCTTGCGGGCCTTGCGGTCCGCGCGCTTCTCGGCGTCGATCTCTTCCTGAGCGGCGAGTTCGGCGGCGATGCGAGCGGCTTCCTTCTCGGCCTTTTCGCGACGCAGCTCGGCCTTGGCCAGTTCGTGCTGCTGGCGCAGGGCTTCCTTTTCGGCGGCCCGCTTCTCGGCCAGCTTTTCGAACTCGGGATCAGGCGCGGCGGCCTTGGGCTTGAACTTGGCGAGCAGCGCCTTCTTGGCGTCCTGCTGGGCGGAGATACGGTCGGAGAATCCGGTCTTCAGATCTTTCATGCGAAAGCGTCAGGGTTCCTTGTGAGCGGCCAGGAGCGGCCGTCGGGGGTCAGGCGGCGAAGAAAACGCGCGGCCCGAAGCGGGGCGCACAAAGCCGATATGCGGGCGAAAATCAAGGTTCGCGGCGATGAAATCGACGGCCGCCAAGATTCGATTGGCGGTGGCGTCCTCGCCGCAACACCGCCATGCAGGCAGGAAGCTTCTGCCGGACGACAAGCGCCGCCGCCCGGCAGACCCGCCTTTTCAGGGCTTAGCGCGGCTTCTGCGACTGGCCGACCACTGTGCCGGCCGCGCCCCCGACGGCTGCGCCGACAGGGCCGCCGACCACGGCGCCCGCGACCGCGCCGCTGGCGGCCTTCTGTTCGATGGTGGTTCCGCAGGCGGCCAGGGCCAGGGTTCCCAAGACGGCAGCGGCGGTGATGGCGATTTTCATGGGCGTGTCTCCAAAAGCCACGCTTGAACGCCGAATCCGGCTTCGCGGTTCCAGCGGCTCGCCTTCAGTCGCGCATTACCTGACCGGTCACATTTCACAACCGCATCAGCCCGAACCTTTAGTCATCGACATCAACTACGCCCATTTATGACAAAGTTATCACAGAAAACAATACAGTATTGACGACATTGATTTCACCCTAATCGTCCGTTTTTGGCCACATCGTCGGCGACTGCTGAAAAATACCTAGGCGCTTCTGTCCCTTAACAGCCCGATTGCGAATCGACCACATTGCGGCCATAAAAGACTGGCTATAGGCCCGTCCTCGACGCCCGGGCCAGTGAGCCGAGCGCCGGATTCTGCAGGCTGGAAAGCGACCGAAAGCGTCGCCTGGCCGGCAAGACTACCCCGGGGGCCGCGTTTCTCGCCCTGCTGAACAGGACTACCTCGTTGTCGCATTCCTCGCAGACGCGCGCCCTTCTGCGCGCCGATCGTGTGGCCAGGATGAAGCCCATGACGGCCGCCGCAGCAATCGGGGGTCTGGTGGGTCTGGCGATCGGATGCGCCTATCTTGGCGGTACGGCTGCGCGCGCGACGACGCTGCGCGCCCAGGCCGAACGGATTCAAGGCGCCACCGCAGCCGGCTTCACCGAAGAAGCCCTGGCCGCCGCAGCAGGCGGCCTGGACGCCAGCGCCCTGACCATTGCACGTCGGCACGATCCCTATACCAGCGCCGGGTCCGCCCAGCGTGACCGCCAATCCGAATTGCTGGCCGCTCGTCTTGAACAGCTTCGCGCCTCGGACGGTTCCAGTCTTCGTCGCGCCAGCCTGACGGCGCCCGACCCCGCCCGACCCTTCCGCATGGACCACGCGCTGGACGCCAGCCGCGATCTGGATTGCCTGACGCAAGCCGTCTATTACGAAGCGCGCGGCGAAGGGTCTGACGGCATGAAGGCCGTGGCCCAGGTGGTTCTGAACCGCGTTCGCCATCCGGCCTTCCCCAAGACCATTTGCGGCGTGGTGTTCCAGGGCGCCGCGCGCAGCAGCGGATGCCAGTTCTCCTTCACCTGCTCCGGCGTGATGCGCGGCCGGGTCAACGCCTCGGCCTGGACCCGCGCGCGTTCTGTCGCCTCCAGCGCCCTGTCCGGTTCGGTCTTCGCCCGCGTCGGCAACGCCACCCATTTCCACACCACCAATGTCGCGCCCGGCTGGCGTTCGTCGCTGGTGCAGGTCAGCCAGGTCGGGAGCCATCTGTTCTATCGCTTCGGCGGGCGTTCGGGCGGCGGCAACGCCTTCACCTACGCCGCCCGTCCGTCGACCGAGGCCGAACGTCCGCGTCTGGTCCAGGCCAGCCTGAACCCCGTCGAGACGGCCCGTCAGGCCGGGCAGGCCGTGGCCTATTCGCTCGTTCTGGCGCAGGAGGGGCTCAGCGTCCCGACGGCCCACGGAGCCACGCCCCAGTCGCGCTCAGCGACCGCTCAAACCCCGACGCAGACTTCGGCCCAAGCCGTCGCTCGCACGACCGGCGCCGCATCGCCAGCCGCGCGCCCTGCCCGCCCCGCCGAGACGGCCACCAAGGCCGAGATGGCCGAAACGGCCGCCAGCCCCGCCTGATTGGCGGCGGCGGCGCGGCTCACAGCGCGTCCAGACCGATATCCAGCACCGGCGCCGAATGGGTTAGAGCCCCCACCGAGATGACGTCAACGCCCGTCTCGGCGATGGCTCGCACCGTGGTCAGATCGACGCCGCCCGAGGCCTCCAGCACGATGCGGCCGGCGACGCGGCTCACCGCCGTGCGAAGGTTGGCCAGGCTGAAGTTATCCAGCATGACGACGTCCGGCGCGGCGCCCTCATCGATCAAGTCTAGGACATCGTCCAACTGATCCAGGCCGTCGACCTCGACCTCGACCTTCATCAGATGCGGCGCAAAGGCCCGCGCGCGGCGCACCGCCTCGGCTACGCCACCGCAGACGGCGACGTGGTTGTCCTTGATCAGGATGGCGTCATCCAGACCGAAGCGATGGTTCATCCCCCCGCCGCAGGCCACCGCGTGCTTCTCCAGCGCGCGCAGGCCGGGTGTGGTCTTGCGGGTATCGGCGATGCGCGCCCCCGTGCCCTTGACCGCCTGGACATAGGCCTGCGTCAGGGTGGCCACGCCCGACAGCCTCCCCACCAGGTTCAGCGCCGTGCGTTCGGCGGACAGGAAGCCCCGCGCGTTCGCTTCGACCACCGCCAAAACAGCGCCCGGCGACAGGGCGTCGCCATCGGTCAGGCGCACGTCGATCCGGGCCTGGGGATCGAGCGCGAGGACAGCCAGACGCACCGCATCCACCCCCGCCAGAACGCCGGACTTGCGCGAGACGAAGGCCGCGGTCATCCGCGCATCCTCCGGGATGCAGGACATGGCGGTGACGTCGCCTGCCCGACCCAAGTCTTCGGCCAGGGCCAGACGCACGACCGGCTCGATCAGGATGTCGGGCAATCGTCTCATTCCGCCGCCTCCAGCGCCGCCGGGTGCGCCAGCCGCACGCGGGTATGAACGGCCTCCACCGCCGTTTCGGGATGGTCGGCGCGATAATGGCCGCCTCGGCTCTCGCGCCGGTCCAGCGCGGCCTGAGCGATCAGCCGCGCGGCCAGCAAGGACGCCGCGGGACCGTGCGCGGCCCGAAGCCGGTCGATCAGGTCGATCAACGTCGCCAGCCCCTCGGCCGTCCGCACCACGCCCGCATAGGCCGTCATGGCGCCCCGCAGTTTCGCCAAGCCGTCTTCCGGCAGATCGGACGCGATCTGAACCGCCAGCGGCCGCCCCCCACCCGTCTCGCCGGCTGCGGCCTTACCTGCCCGACGCCCGAAGGCGGCGGCTTCCAGCAGGGAGTTGGACGCCAGGCGATTGCCGCCATGCACGCCCGTCGCGGCGCATTCGCCCACGGCGAACAGGCCGGGCGTTGTCGTACGCCCGTCCGCGTCGGCGGCGACCCCCCCCATATGATAGTGGCAGGCGGCCATCACGGGGATGGGGCTAAGGCGCGGGTCCAGACCGGCGCGCATACAGGCGGCGAACACGGCGGGAAAGGCGTGAGGGAACTCCTGCCCGATTGCGGCGCGCGCATCCAGATAGGCGCCGCGCCCCTCGCTCCGCGCCGCGTGAACCGCGCGCGCCACAACGTCGCGCGGTTTCAGGTCGGCGTCGTCCGCCTCACCCAGCAGGAACCGCCCCTCGCCGTCGATCAGCCGCGCGCCTTCGCCGCGCAAAGCCTCGGTCGCCAGCGGCGCCGGGTCCAGGCCCACGTCGATGGCGGTGGGATGAAACTGCACGAACTCGGGATCGAGAATCGCCGCCCCCGCCAAAGCGGCCAGGGCCATCCCCTCGCCCTTCAGGCCCGAAGGCGTGGTAGTGGCGGCGAACAGGCCGCCCGCCCCGCCGGTGGCCAGCACCACCGCCGTCGCGGTGATCTCGACCAGACGAACGTTCGGTCCGCGCGCGATAACGGCGCCGACGACCCGCCCATCGGCGTCCTGCGTCAGGGCTTTAAGCCGGCCATCGTCCCAGACCTCGATCCGTTTTTCCGCTCGCACCGCCGCGACGACGGCCGACAGTATGGCGCGCCCAGCGCCGTCGCCGCCGACCCGCGCCACGCGCGGGGTGGAATGGGCGGCCTCCAGACTGACGACGAAACCGCCGTCCGCCTCGCGGTCGAACGGTGCGCCAAGTGCGGCCAGCCATTCCACCGTCTGACGTCCCACGCGGGTCAGGGCGCGCGCTGCTTCCGCTTCTACCAGGCCTGCACCCGCCGCCTCCGTGTCCCGGGCGTGGCGTTCGGGAGAATCGACGGCGGTCAGGGCGGCGGCCATTCCGCCCTGCGCCCAAGCCGAGGAACATCCGTTCAGCAGCGGCTCTGGCGTGATCACCAGAACCCTGACGCCCGCCCGCGCCGCCTCCAGCGCCGCCGACAGTCCCGCCAGGCCCGCGCCGACGATCAACGGCCCGTTATGTCGCATCCGGTTCACCGTCCGATCCCAAGATAGCTCAGCCCCAGACGCATCGCGCCCGCCGCGTCGCCCTCCGTCACCGGCAACAGGGCGCCGACCGTTGCCGCCGCGCACACCGCCAGGGTCAGAAGATAGAGGGCCAGGCTCTTGCCCGCCTCGGGCCAGTGCAGCGTGCCCCAGGCCGTGCGCCACACGCCGCGCTTCATGTGCGAAAAGACCGACAGCGCCAGGAAGGCGGCCAGGATGAACCGGCCCGTCGACAGCCCCCACCAGACCACCGCGACGCCGATCACCAGCAGCACCCCCTGCTCCAACCGGGGATGCACCCGCGTCAGCACCGGCCCCAGCGCTTTTGATCCGTCCAGCGGCGGGGCGGGAACCAAGTTCACCAGGTTCAGCAGGGCGATGAAGAAGGCGCCGGCCAGCCATTCGGGCCGACCGAGAACCAGGCCCACGCCCATGAACGGGATCATGGCCAGAAGACCGAACGCTGGCCCGGCCAGCGACACCAGAACGCCGTGCCACTCGCTCTTGGGCTCACGTCGGGCCTTGGCCAGACCGCCGAGGAACGGAATGATGTAGATGCGCGCCGGCCCCATGCCGAGCCGGTTCATGACCAGGGCGTGGCCCGCCTCATGGACGAACAGGCCGATCAGCACGGCCCCGGCGACGACGGCGCTGCCCGTGATCCACCACAGGAAGCCGCCCATCAGGGCGGTGGAGGCCAAGGCCCAGACCAGACTCTGGTCCTTTTCGACCGGCTGGTCGGCGCCGGGGGCCGCAGCGTCGGAAGCGCGCGGCGTTTCGGTGTGCTGGGACGGTTGGACGTCCCAGGGGCCAGGTGTGCGGGTGCGGGGTGTGGTGTCGATGTCGCTCATGGCGTCCAGATGGGCGCGCGCGTCGGGTCCGTCGCCGGGACCGAACGCCGCGCCTCAGATCAGCTCCACATCCACGTGATGACGCGCCTTTACGATGTCGTAACGAGCTGGAACGGCGGGCGGCGGCAGGTCGATCATCCGCTGGACGGCCAGACGCCCGCGCTCGATCATCTCCTCGGGCACGGTCACTTCGAATTGCAGGTTCACCAGGCAGTCGTGGATGTTCCGCAACGTGATCCGCTTCATGTGCGGGCACAAATTGCAGGGACCGACGAACTCGACGCTGGGCACGTCGCCCTTGATGTTGGACGCCATCGAGCATTCGGTGATCAACACCACGCGCTTGGGCCGGCGCTGCTCGACATAGTCGGTCATGGCCGCCGTCGATCCGGCGAAGTCCGAGGCCGCCAAAATCTCTTCCGGGCATTCAGGATGGGCCAGAACCTCGGCGTCCGGCCAGGCGTCGCGCATGTCCGCGATGTCCTGGACGGTGAAGCGCTTGTGCACCTCGCAATGGCCCTTCCAGGCGATGATCCCGACTGTCGTCTGGGCCGCCACGTTGCGGGCCAGGAACTCGTCGGGGATCAGGATGACACGGTTCACGCCCCATTCCTTCGCCGCCCATTCCACCACCTGAACCGCGTTGGCGCTGGTGCAGCAGATGTCGGTCTCGGCCTTCACCTCGGCCGTCGTATTGACATAGGTGATGACCGGCAGGTCGGGATAGCGCTGCTTGATCAGCCGCACGTCCGCCCCCGTGATCGACGAGGCCAGCGAACAGCCGGCCTTGAGGTCCGGGATCAACACGGTCTTCTCGGGAGATAGGATCTTCGACGTCTCGGCCATGAAGTGGACGCCCGCCTGGACGATCACTCTGGCGTCCGATCGCGCGGCCTCCTTGGCCAGGCCCAGGCTGTCGCCCACGTAGTCGCCGACCCCATGAAAGATTTCCGGCGTCATATAGTTGTGGGCCAGGATCACGGCGTCGCGCTCGCGCTTCAGCCGATTGATCTCGCTGATCAGCCGCGCCTGCTCGGGCCACTCCAGGGGGGTCACGTGGTCCTTGACCTTGGCCCACACCCCGTCGGTCTCCCGTTCCAGATCCTTCGTCAGACCGAACACGCCGTCCGCCATGACCGCCTTCTCCCTACCCTTATGCTCAAAGTTAGCATAAGCGGAACCAATGTAGGCCGATAGGGGCCGCGCGCAAGAGGAAACCGACGTCGGCGAGGCGGAAGCGCGTTTCGCGATAGGGACAAAGCGCAAAAACCTTTCCCAAAAGCGCCGCTATCGCCTAGACGAAGGCCCGTTTCGTTTCCGACCTCAGCGTCTTTTCGATATTTCCATGCAGGACACCATTCGCCGCATCCTGACCGCCCGTGTCTATGACGTGGCGGAGGAGACCCCGCTCGACCCTTTGAGTCGCCTCTCGGCGCGGATGCAGCGGCCCGTCCTGTTGAAGCGCGAGGACCTGCAGCCTGTCTTCTCGTTCAAGATCCGCGGCGCCTACAACAAGATCGCCGGCCTGTCCGAAAGCGAACTGGCGCGCGGCGTCATCTGCGCCTCGGCCGGCAATCACGCGCAAGGCGTGGCCCTGGCGGCGGCGCGTCGCGAGACGCAAGCGACCATCGTCATGCCGACCACCACGCCCGGCATCAAGGTCGCCGCCGTCCGGGCGCTGGGCGGCGAGGTCGTGCTGCATGGCGACAGTTTCGACGCCGCCTACGCCCATGCGCGCCTACTGGAGCAGCAGACCGGCGCGGTCTTCATTCATCCGTTCGACGATCCCGACGTCATCGCCGGCCAAGGCACGGTGGGACTGGAGATCGCTCGTCAGCACGCCGATCCGATCCAGGCCGTCTTCGTGCCCATCGGCGGCGGCGGTCTGGCGGCCGGCGTCGCCGCCATCGTCAAATTCCTGCGGCCCGAAACCCGCGTCATCGGGGTAGAGCCGGTCGATGCGCCCACCATGAAGTCCGCCCTGGACGCGGGCCAGGTCGTGACCTTGAACGAGGTCGGCCTGTTCGCCGACGGGGTCGCGGTGCGTCGCGTGGGCGACCAGACCTTCTCGCTGTGCAAGACCCTGCTCGACGAGATCGTACTGGTGGACACCGACGCCATCTGCGCGGCGATCAAGGACATCTTCGATGACAGCCGCGCCATCGCCGAACCCTCCGGCGCGGTGGCCTTGGCCGGGCTGAAGGCCTGGGCGGCCGCCAACCCGGGGGATGGCTCGCTGATCGCCATCAACTCGGGCGCCAACGTCAACTTCGACCGATTGCGTTACGTCGCCGAACGGGCAGAGATCGGCGAAGGCGCCGAGGCCCTTTTGGCCGTGGCGATGAGGGACGACCGCGACGACTATCGCCGCTTCCTGAACAGTCTGGACGGCCGGTCGGTGACCGAGTTCAACTATCGCTGGTCCGGCGATGGCCAGGCGCAGATCTTCGTCGGGGTGGCGCTGAGGAACGGCCCGCACGAGCGTGACGACCTGATCGCCGCCCTGCGTTCGGGCGGCTACGCCGTCGAGGACATGAGCGACAACGAGACCGCCAAGCTGCACGTCCGATATATGGTCGGCGGTCGCACCGTGGGGCTGCCGCACGAGCGCATCCTGCGCTTCCAGTTCCCCGAACGGCCCGGCGCCTTCCTGCGGTTCCTGAACAGCCTGCAACCCGCCTGGGCCCTGACCCTGTTTCACTATCGCAACCACGGCGACGACGTGGGCCGGGTGCTGGCCGGGATCAGCGTGCCGCCGCAGGATCAGGATCGGTTCGCGGCCGCCCTGGCTGACCTGGGCTATCCCTATGTCGAGGAGACCGACAATCCCGCCTGCCGCCTGTTCCTGGACGGCGTCTGAGGGACCGGAAGGCGACGATGCGTCGCATGGGCAAGGAGCGATGATGACGAAACCGTCGCATCTTCGTCGCCGACCCGACATCCAGCGCCTCTAGCTGGCCCGGATCGATCCGGGGGACCGCCATGCGACTGTTTTCGACCATCGCGCTGTGCGCGCTCATCGGCGCGGGCGCGGCCCAGGCCCAGGTGGTCGCGCCGCCCGATCCCGATCCCCTGCCCCCGCCGACCCAGGCGCCGAACGGCCGCTACGCCGCCAAGGGCTGGGCCGACCGGATCGTTCTGTCGCCCGGCGCGGACGCCGCGCGCGAAATGGCCGTCGCCTGGCGCACCGACACACGCCAGACCAGCGCGCAAGCCCAGATCGCTCTGGACATCGCCGGCCCCTTGCTGGACCACGCGGCCCGCACCGTGGCGGGAAAAACAATCGCCGCGACGGCCGAGAACGGCCCAGCCAACCACCACCATGTCCGCTTTACCGACCTGACGCCGGGCGCCCGCTATGTCTATCGGGTCAAGGCCGCCGATGGCTGGTCGGAATGGCTGCCCTTCACCACCGCCAAGGCCGAGCCGGCGCCGTTCCGCTTCCTCTATTTCGGCGACACGCAGAACGACATCCTTGAGATTGGGTCGCGCGTCATTCGTCAGGCCTTCCTGTCGTCCGGCCCGGTCGCCCTGGCCGTCCACGCCGGCGACCAGGTGGCCCAGCGCGAGACCAAGGTGAACGACGACGAATACGGCGAATGGACCGAAGCAGGCGGCTACGCCTTCGCCATGATCCCTCAGGCCGTGGCCGCCGGAAACCACGAATACCGCGACGCCGCCGCCGCCGACGGTTCGGAGACCCGCGAACTGGGTCCGGGCTGGACGCCTCACCACGCCCTGCCCGCCAATGGCGCGCGGGGCGCCGAGGCGACCTCCTACGTCTTCGATTTCCAGGGCGCGCGGTTCGTGGTGCTGGACGGCACCTCGGCTCTCGACCTCGGCACGCTTGACAGCCAAACCGTTTGGCTGGAGCGCGTGCTGTCCGAAAGCATGGCGCGCTGGACCATCGTCCTGATGCACCAGCCGATCTTCACCTGCGCGCGGCCGAACGACACCACCGCCCTGAAGGCCGCCTGGAAGCCGATCTTCGAACGTCACAAGGTGGATTTGGTCCTGCAGGGCCACGACCACTGCTACGCCCGCGTTTCCAACGAGGGCGGCGCCGCGGCCTCTCGCGCGGCCTCGGATGCGGGACAGCCGGCGGGGCCGGTCTATCTGGTATCGGTGGTCGGCTCCAAAATGTATGGGCTGAACGACCGCGCCGACGTGCAGCCGGTTCGCGCCGCCGAGAATACCGAACTCTATCAGGTCATCGACGTCGCCGACGACCACATCGCCTTCCGGGCCTTCACCGCCGACGGCGATCTTTACGACGCCTTTTCCCTGAGGCGCGGGGCGGATGGTCGCAATCGTTTGGTCGAAACGGACGAAGCACTGCCCGCCGCCCGCCGTTGCGACGGCGTCGCCGGTCCAGACGGCCGGCCCTGCACCGCCGAAATCAAGGACTGACGACAAAAAGGGGGCGCTTGCGCCCCCCCTCTCTGCATGGTCATCGGATCGGAAGCATCAAGCCTTTTCGATGGCGGCCGCGATCTGGTCACTGGAATGGCCGGTCAGATCCTTGGCGATCTCACCGACCAGCTTGCCCTGCAAATCCTTGTGCCAATGCTTGCGCAGTTCGCCCAGCGTCTTGGGCGCGGCGATCACCAGCAGTTCATCGATCTTGTTGGTGACCGACCATTTGTTCAGCACCTCGGCCACGCCCATGGCGAAGCCGTCCTCGGCCTGGGTGTCGTTGTCGGGATTGGCTTCGTTGGAGCGCCGCCCGGCCGAGCCGGACACCCGGTCGGCGATGGGCGGGTTCTCCAGCGGGACCAGGGTGATGTCGGAACCATTCGTGTTCTTGAACAGAGCCAGCTTCTCGCCGTCCAGCACCGCCACCAGCGCGCCATTGGAAAGTTTCATCGTCGGTTCTCCAGTCTCTTTCGGGCTGGAGGTAACGAACCGGAGCCTGTGCCGTTGCCTTGGCGTGTCACGCACGATGTCGCACGACAAGGCGTCAAGACATTCGCGCTGGGGTCGGCTTCCGAATGCCGCGTAGCAACCACGTAAGGGGACCTCGTCAGCGACCGGAGGTTGTGATTAGACTGTGACCAAACGAGGGACGGATCGCCATGTTGAAGATTTTCGTCGCGACGCTGGCGCTTTCGACAGTCGCCATGGCGACCAGACCAGCGACGGCGCTTGCTCCAGCTGTCGCGGCCGCCTCGCCGCAAATGACGCGGCAGGAACGTCAGGACCACGATCTGTTCATACGGGCCAACGGCGAGTTTCAGCGTCGGGGCTATCCCGGCCTTGCGCGCCATCTTCCGGCGCTGCGCCAGGCGCTGGATCGGATGCCGGCCGACTATGGCCAGGTCGCCGAGCAGGATGGTCAGAATATCGTCCGACTGACCGATCCTGGCGATGTGGTGGTCATGATGATCGCACTGTCGGCCACGGCGCAGAAAGATGGCGCCGCCAAGGGCGCGACCGCCCTGCCGAACGTGTATGGCGACATAGCTCTTATGCTCGCCTCGGACGCGGTCGAAGCGCGGCGGTATGAGGAAGGGGTCGCCTATCTGGATCGTGTACTGAAGGCGCAACCCAAGAACTGGTTGCTGCTCGTCGAAAAGGCCGCCGCCCTTCAGGGGCTGGGCCGGTGGGACGAGGCGTTGGCCCTGTCGGACGCCGCCCTGGCCGACAACGACGTCATGATGGTCCTGCATCGCGGCCCGTTCCATCGTCGGCGGGGCTTCAGCCTGATCGAACTGGGCCGGTTGGATGAGGCCAAGGCCGCCTACGAGGCCGCGCTGCAGATCGACCCCGACGACGCAAACGCCAAGCGCGAGTTGGAATATATCTCCCAACTGAAAGCTGGCGCTGCGCCTGCCGCGCCCCAGGTGGTCGCGCCTCTGTCGTCGACGTCGGCGCGCCCAACCCGCTAGAGCAACCGACCGCCCGCTTCGTGGGCCAGCAGCCAGCGTTTGCGTTCGAGGCCGCCCGCATAGCCGGTCAAGGCGCCGTTCGCGCCGATCACGCGGTGGCAGGGCACGATGACGCCGACGGGATTGGCGCCGTTCGCCAGGCCCACCGCCCGGACGGCCTTTGGCGCGCCGATGGCGGCCGCCAGTTGGCCATAGGTGCGGGTCTCGCCGGCGGGGATGTCGCGCAGAGCCCGCCAGACCGCGCGCTGAAACACGGTGCCGCCGGTGCGGACCTCTAGCCCGTCGAAGGCGGTCAGCTCGCCGCCGAACCAGGCGTCGACGGCCTCGCGCACCGGCTGCGGCGCCCGACCTTCGCTCAGCACGACCGCGTCATAGTGTCGGGTCAGCAATCGCCGCAGCCGTGGCTCGTAGTCGTGGAAATCCAATGCTCGAACCGCACCGTCAGCGTCGGTCACGACCATCACCTCGCCGACCGGCGACGCCAGCCGGTCCAGCGTCAGGATCAGCGGATGCGCGTGGGCCATCTCAGCCTGTCCGGTCATGTCGAAGCTCCTTGCTCAGGGTCCAGTAGAGGGCGCCGTAGGCCCGCCACGGCCGCCACCGCTCCGCGCGCGCCAGCAGATCGCCGTCGCGCGTCACCAATCGGTCGCTGGGCGCATCCTCGCCCACGTCGATCCAGTCTCCTGCGGGCCTAAGCCCCGGCCGCACCTGAAGCAAAGGCTGCAGGAGGGAATCGGCCGACAGATCACGCGCGATCGCCTCTGGGTCGGCGGCAAGGTCGAACACGCGCCGCACGCGGGCCAGAACGCCCGGCAGGGCCTTCAGCGCGCCGATACGGGCCTGGACCTCCGCCTTACCGTTGGCGGCGGGGCGCAGCGTCACCGATCCGTCCGCGCCATCCACCGCTGCACGCAGCCGTCGCGTCCAAACGCCGTTCACCACCGTTTCGTCCGCCGCCCGGCGCGTCGCCAGCGCGCCCATCATGGCCGGCCAGTCATAGGGCGGGCGATAGGTCAGACCGAGCCTGATCGCCCCGCCCGCCTCGCCCCCGACTTCGCCGCCAGTCTTGCGTCGCCGCAGGTCCGACGGCGCCCGGCCATACAGGGCCTGAAACGTCTCGTTGAAACGCCGCACGCTGCCGAAACCTGCCGCCAGGGCCACATCGGCCATCGACAGGTCGGTCTCGTGGATCAGCTGTTTGGCTAGAAGCACGCGCCGGGTCTGGGCCACGCTGACCGGCGCGGCGCCCAGGTGCTGGCGGAACAGGCGTCGCAGTTGCCGCTCGCCTAGCCCCAACCGCGCGGCCAGGGCCTCCGTGTCGCCGGCGTCCAGCGCCCCCGCCTCGATCAGGGCCAACGCGCGGCTGACCGTATTCGCGGTGCCGCGCCAGGCGCCCCCGCGCGGCGTCTCGCCCCGCCAGCCGGCGAAGTCCGGCGCCGTCTCGGGCCGGCAGCGCAGACAGGCCCGAAGGCCCGACGCCTCGGCCGCCGCCGCCGTCGGGTGAAAGACCACATTCTCGCGCTTGGGCGTGCGCGCCGGGCAGACCGGACGGCAGTAGATGCCGGTCGAGACGACGCCGGTGAAGAACCGCCCGTCGAAACGGGCGTCCCTCGCCACCACCGCCCGCCAGCAGGCGTCCTGATCCAGACCTGTATTCATGACCTAAAGGATGCCCGCCGCGCCGCGCGATGTCTCGCGGTTTTCGGACATAGATCGATCAGATCAGTCCTTCAGGAAGAATAGGGCATCCACGGTGGTTTCCAGCGCCCGCGCCAAGTCCAGCGCCAGCAGGGTGGACGGGATGAAGACGCCGTTCTCGACCGTATTTATGGTCTTGCGCGACACCCCGGCCAGGTCGGCCAGCCCCTGCTGCGTCAAGCCGGCGGCGGTGCGAACGTCCTTGAGCCTGGAGCCCAGGCGTGGATCACCCATCGCGGCCGGCCTCGCGGTCCAGCCAGGCGAATCGCAACCCCGCCGAGGCGCCGCCCAGCGCCAGCACATAGGGCAGCGCCATCACCCCATAATCGGCCCGCCAAAGCCCCAGGCCCAGCGCCACGGTCACGCCGCCCATCAGCACGACGAAAGCCAGGATCATCGACTTCGCCCGCATGACCTGGGTCAGTTCGTCCTCCAGCAGGCGGCGGTTGCGCCGCGCGTGCAAGTCCCACCCCATCACCAGGACCGGGATCAACCAGCCGTACAGAATAGGCAACAGGATCTGCACATAGGCGCCCGCATTGTGATCGCCCCCCAATACTCGCTGCATCCCCATCTGCGCCTGGAACATGAACAGCAGCAGGACCAAGGGAAACAGCACCAGTTGGCGCGTCCGCTCGCGTTGCAGCTTTTCGCGGCGGGCGCCGTCGCGGCTGGCGCCGGGATTGAGCGGGCGACCAGGGCGGCCCCACCACATCGCCAGCCCGCCCACCAGGATTAGTCCGAACCCCATCCCGGCCGCGATCCCGGCGATCGTCGCCTGATCGCCGCCCGTTCCGTTCAGCAGGGCGAAACCCGTGCCGCCGATCAGCCCCATGCCCCCGACGACGGCCAGGGCGACGCCGCTCCACCAGCATCGCCCCCTTTGCGTCGTCATCCGCCGCACGGCATCCGCTTCGTTGTGGGTCATTGCAACCTCCTCAAGTCACCTTCAGGTTACATATCACCTATAGGTTACACGACGTCAAGCGGCCTTTTTGTCGGCCCCGGCCGCCAGGCGCGCTCCCGCCCGCACGATACGGGCCACTTCCACCGCAAAGGCCCAGACCACGACCACCATCAATATGGTCGCCAGACTGGCCTCTTGCCCGCCGGAGCGGTCGATGAGAATGCGGATTCGTTCGAAGAAGGCCGTCGCCGTCCCAACCCATATCACCGGCGATAAGGCCGACCAGAACCAGATCCACAGCACGCCCCAGGCCGCGGCCAGGCCGAACAGGATATCGCCGGCCGCTGTCAGGCGCGCGTTCGCGCCCGCGATCACCCGCATCAGATCGAACCCGATCCGGCACACGGCGAACAGGATGACCGGCCAGTATGCGACGGCGAACATCTGACCCAGAATACGGCCGTAGTTCACGCCGTCGACCACGCCGGCCCATTCCTCGGGCTGGATCGGACGGATCTGCAACAGGCCGGTCCACCACAACAGCATGACCGACCAGCCGATGGCGCTGGCCGCCGCGCGGGCGACCGGCGACATCTGGGCGCCCTTGCGCACTTCACGGCCCGATTTCGATGGGCGTTCGCGCCCCCTACTGAACCACTCGCCCCTGGCGATCCGGTCGCTGGTCCAGCGTTCGGCGTCGAAGTCGCCGCCCAGTTCGAACACGCCCAAATCCTTGACCCGCCATTGGGCGATGAAGTCCGGCTTCTTCTCCTGCCGCTCCAGAATGAATCCGGCGATGGTCAGAAGGCCGACCACGGTGACGGCACCGCTGAACAGGCTGGCGAAGGCCTGACCGACGGCCTGCCCCACATAGATGTCGCCGACCAGCACCCGCACCGCCAGCCCGACCAGGGTGAAGCCCGCCATGACCACCAGCCCGACCTTGGCCCCGAACAGCCACCACGGATAAAGTGTCGGCCCGATCAGCGCCTGCGGCCCTGGACGATAGCGCGCGGCGACGCTCAGCGGATGACCGACCTCGCGCAACAGCCCCTCGACCTCGTCGTCCGTCGCCGGCCGCCCCAGACGGGCCTCTAGCGCCTCCAACCGTCCTATGATCTCGTCGCGCAGTTCGGCGACGATGTCCTCGCGAACGGCCTTGGGCAGTTGCGCCGCCAAGGCGTTCAGATAGCGTTCCACCAGGTCCATATCGGCCCCTCCTTCAGTCCCGTTTTTCACAGCATCGCCTCCAGCGAGGCCGAAAGACCCCGCCATTCCACCGCCAGTCGTTTCAGCATCGTCTCGCCGCGCGTCGACAGGCGATAGAACCGCTTCTTGCGCCGTTCTTCCTCTCGCCATTCGCTGTCCAGCAGCCCCTGGCTCTCCAGCCGGCGCAGCAGCGGATAGAGGGTGCTTTCCTCCATCTCGATCCCCGCCTCGCCGAGAGAAACCCGCAGCGAATAGCCGTATTGCTCGCGCCTCAGGCTGGCCAGCACGGCCAGGATAAGCGACCCCCGCCGCAGTTCCAGACGCAGGCTCTCGAATAGCAGCGCCTCTTCATTCTGGCTCAATCTCAAGCCTCCGTGCGTCACATAGTGTGTGACACACAGTGTATGGGACATACTGTACGACAGAGTCAAGTCGGCCTTGAGGCGAAACCGCCCGCCCTGCGGCGCGCTATGGCGAGATACGCCCTCACGCACTAAGTTCTGTTCATGAACCGTTCTTCGACGCCGAAGCCCGCCGCCGCCAAGCCCGCCAAACCCGTCCACGTGCCAAACCCTGGCGTGCAGGAGGCGTCGGCCGCCTTCATCCGCGATACAGGCAAGATGCCGATGTTCGCCCCGGTCACCGGCCCGCGCCTGACGCCGGAGGAGCCGGTCGCCGCCCCCGCCGACTGGGTGCCGCACCGTCCCTCGCGCGAAGGGACCAAGAAAGGCGGCAGGTTCCGGCTGGAGACCAAATACACCCCTGCAGGGGACCAGCCCGCCGCCATCGCCGAACTGGTGGCCCAGGCGGACGCCGGCGACCGGGATCAGGTGCTGCTGGGCGTCACCGGCTCAGGCAAGACCTTCACCATGGCCAAGGTCATTGAACAGACCCAGCGCCCGGCCCTGATCCTGGCCCCGAACAAGACGCTGGCGGCGCAACTCTATTCCGAATTCAAGGCTTTCTTTCCCGACAATGCCGTTGAATACTTTGTAAGCTACTACGATTACTACCAGCCTGAAGCCTATGTTCCGCGCACAGACACGTACATTGAGAAGGACTCAAGCATAAACGAGCAGATCGACCGGATGCGCCACTCGGCGACGCGGGCGATACTGGAGCGGGACGATGTGATCGTGGTGGCGTCGGTCAGTTGCATCTACGGCATCGGGTCGGTCGAGACCTATACCGCCATGACCTTCACGCTGAAGGTCGGGGATCAGATCGACGAGGCCAAGCTGCGCGCCGACCTGATCGCGCTGCAATACAAGCGCAACGACCTGAACTTCGATCGGGGCATGTTCAGGAAACGCGGCGACGTGA
Source organism: Brevundimonas sp. EYE_349 (assembly GCF_023147505.1). Classification (GTDB taxonomy): domain Bacteria; phylum Pseudomonadota; class Alphaproteobacteria; order Caulobacterales; family Caulobacteraceae; genus Brevundimonas. The sequence goes on from NZ_JAHXPB010000008.1 coordinate 135,643, forward strand.
TCGAGATCTTCCCCGTCCACCTGGAGGATCGGGCGTGGCGCATCAGCCTGTTCGGGGACGAGCTGGAGGCGATCCAGGAGTTCGATCCCCTGACCGGCAAGAAGACCGCCGACCTGACCGAGATCACCGTCTACGCCGCCAGCCACTATGTCACCCCGCGCCCCACGCTGAACCAGGCGACCAACGGCATCAAGGCGGAGCTGAAGGAGACGCTGGACTGGATGGTCGAGAACGGCAAGCTGCTGGAGGCGCAACGCCTGGAGCAACGCACTCGCTTCGACCTGGAGATGATGGAGGCCACCGGCTCCTGCGCCGGCATCGAGAACTATTCCCGCTGGCTGACCGGCCGCGCGCCGGGCGAGCCGCCGCCGACCTTCTTCGAATACATCCCCGACAACGCCCTGCTGTTCGTGGACGAGAGCCACGTCACCATCGGCCAGATCAACGGCATGTTCCGGGGCGACTACCGCCGCAAGTCGACGCTGGCGGAATACGGCTTCCGCCTGCCGTCGTGCATCGACAACCGCCCGCTGAAGTTCGAGGAATGGGACGCCATGCGGCCCCAGACGGTGCACGTCAGCGCCACCCCCGGCCCGTGGGAGATGGAGCGCGCGGGCGGCGTCTTCGTGGAACAGGTCATCCGCCCCACCGGCCTGATCGACCCGCCGGTCGAGATCCGCCCCGTCTCCGGCAAGACCCGCAACCAGGTCGACGACGTCATCGACGAGGTCAAGGCCACCACGGCGCGCGGCTATCGCAGCCTGGTCACCACCCTGACCAAGAAGATGGCCGAGGACCTGACCGAATATATGCATGAGCAGGGCATCCGCGTCCGCTACATGCACTCCGACGTCGACACGCTGGAGCGGATCGAGATCCTGCGCGACCTGCGCCTGGGCTCGTTCGACTGCCTGATCGGCATCAACCTGCTGCGCGAGGGGCTGGACATCCCCGAGTGCGGCCTGGTCGCCATTCTGGACGCGGACAAGGAGGGCTTCCTCCGCTCGGAGACCTCATTGATCCAGACCATCGGCCGCGCCGCCCGCAATGTGGACGGCCGCGTCATTCTGTACGCCGACCGCATGACCGGCAGTATGGAGCGCGCCATCGCCGAGACCGACCGCCGCCGGGAACGGCAACAGGCCTATAACGCCGAACACGGCATCACGCCCGAAAGCGTCAAGCGCGACATCAAGGAAATCCTGGACAGCCCCTATGAGTCGCGCGACCTGGACCGCCTGACCAAGCCGGGCGTGGCTGAGGCTTCCAAACCCTTCGTCGGCTCCAACTTCCAGGCCGCCCTGCGCGATCTGGAAGGCCGCATGCGCGAGGCCGCCTCCAACCTGGAGTTCGAAGAAGCCGCCCGCCTGCGCGACGAGATCAAGCGCATGAAGCTGATGGACCTGGAGTTCGCCAACGAAGCCCTGACCGGCGCGGGCGAAGAGGTGGACCGGTCAGCCCCGAAGAAATGGCGCAAGGAGGCGGCGGCGGAAGCGCAGGAGCGGTTCAGGAAGGGGCGACTCTAAACCTCTCTTCCCTAGGGGGAGAAGCTGGCCGAGCGGAGCGAGGTCGGATGTTCAACCTGACCTTTGCCCAGATCGCGAATATGTGCGCTAACCATCAGCAGGCGCGCTCAGAGGCGCGTTAGATTACTCACGATCGCTGGGAGGTTATTGAGTCCATCATTCGCACCCAGATCAATAACTCTGCGACCTAGGCGTGAATATTGCTGACTTAAGACGCAGAGAAGCCGAAGCTAACGCTTACTCGCCGAAGTCCGCTGGGACGCGTCCACGATCTCGATAAGAGAAGCTGGTTCGTTTGCTATCACCGCCGCGTTGCGGAGGTCGGTGATCGCCTGGAGCTTCGCATCCCAATTGTCGCCAAACTCGATCACCAAAAAATATGCGGCATCGGTATTGGAGGCAGCTTTGTACACTTCAAGTTGCTTCTCGTACCCATGCTTAACCGCACCCATGGACCGTTTGACTTCGACTAGAACGCGGTTGGCGTAGCCAGATGAAAACTTGAAATCGACAGGCCCACCGCCGGGGTTCATTTCCGGGCTGATGTCCACGTTGTTGGCTTGGCAATATGCGTCGGATACGGCGAAAAAGAGGAGCTGAGCTGCGCGCTCTTTGCGCGGCCGACCGTTGCTCCAAAGCAACTCCCAACTATTGTTCTCCTCCACCAAGCGGCGAAAATGGACGATGATCTCGCCGACAATCCGGACAATCTCTTCTTTGGATTTTGTGCGGGGCGGCGCGATTCCCCCCCGGAAGGCATCGAGGTTTCCGCTGAGGACCTTTCTGAAAGCGTAAAAGCCGAGAATATCTTCATTAGGATCGTAGTTGGTGCTGCCACTCAGAACGGCTTCGAGCAGGGCGCGGAAATTCTCTAATGACAACATCGCTGCGCGCTTGATAGCGTGCTTCTTGTCGGAGACAGTGGCCTTGCTGATGTCACCGACAAAGCTGTTGAAGGCGTCGCGGATAAGCTGGTTTTGGAATGCCACCTCCGAAACGTCACTCCAATCTGTGGCAAGCGGTAAATCACGCAGTACATCGCTCGGGACAAGCAGTACTGGCGTGTTGGGCCGGTACGGATTGCTTGGCAGCGGCATTCCGAAGAACTGCGGGAAGTTTTTGACGGTAATGCCGTGGGCGACGGCGAATTCACTCGTGAGCTTAGCGAGCCCCTTGGAAATCGCAGTCGTCGTGAGATCGCTGATGGTATCCGGTCCCACGCCATCTTCGAACATCCCCATGAGAGAGATGATCTCCGGGTCATTCTCCCCGAGCCTGACGATTTCCTTGGTGGTCTTGAGGATTGTCGTCCGCAGCGCCTCGGGCCGAGAGCTGCCGCGAATCGAGCCGCCACCAAAGCCGAGGCAGGTTTCGGGGCGCTCGGAAAGATCGAGTTGGCGCTCCGCCGCTTTCCACGCGGGATCACCCGGATTTTGCGAGGCATCAAGGAGACGAACCACGTTGGCGAACCGCGCGCGGAGTTGATCGTAACATTCGCCGCTGGCGACTTCGTTCGAACTGGTTCTCAACAGAAGCGGGTCGACGAAAAGCGGCGTGTCGCAATTGAGGATCGGGTCGAATAGGCCCGCCATGTCGAGTTCGGCTGGATCAATATCGAAATGCGCCGAGAACAGCTTCGGTGATTGTAGCTTCCGGCTCATGCTCATTCTGGTAGGTTGATCACTGATACTCGAGCTTAGGCATTGACTAGCTTGCAATCCACCCTTGGCTCACGTCAACGGCGACGCTTTCCGATCTGGCGGGCCACGTCCGCTTTCGGCCCCAAGCCTAAGAGCAAATCGCCACCTTGAAGAAATCCAGAATAGCCGCTCATGGGCCGAGGCACCGCGAGCGGAACCCGGCCTAAAAGATGGCGGGGTTATCCTCATCCGTCCACGTGATACCCGCGCAGTTGGCGCGATGGTTCCCTCCTGGGCGGCTCCACTTGTCTCGAAATTCGCTAGCTGAAATAGTGACCTAGAAATCCACCTTCTCCCGCAAGGGGAGAAGGATCGGGCTTCACAGCTCATCCAGCGTCTTGTCCCATTCCTCCATCGAGATGACCCCGCGCGGGCGGCCGACGTAGAGGTCGAGGCCCTGGGAGATGCGGCGGTCGCGTTCGCGCTCGATGACGGGGTCGAGGCCGGCTTCGCGCAACTGGGCCTCAAGCGCGGCGATGCGGCGTTCCAGCTGGACGCGGCGGGCCAGTTGGGCGTGGCCCCATTCATTGTTGACGCGCTCCAGCTTCTGCTTTTCCCGCCAGTAGTGGCCGCGCAGTTCCCAGTCGCTCTTGTCGCTGGTGTTCATGGCGAAGCGACGCTCGGCCTCGTCCGGGTTGGTCAGGATGTCGAAGACCAGTTGCAGGGGCGCGGTCTTGAGCGTCAGGCGGGCGGCGCGTCCGCGCCCGTCGCCGTCGGCCAGCTTGCGATAGGTCTCGGCTAAAGCCGCCAAGGCGCGGGCCTGGGGGAAGTCCTGGGCGTGCAGGGCGCGGCCGGACGCCTGGGCGGCGGCGCGGGCCAGGTCGGCGGGGTCGTGGACATCGCCGTCCGACGCCGACAGGGCCTCCATCGCCGGGAGCGGCAGGGCGTCCGCAGACCCCTCGTCCAGAAGCGGCGCCGCCGCATTGCGGGGGTTTCGGGACCAGCCCTCGCGCGTGGCGCGGGCGCGAAGGGCGGCCTCGGTCACGCCGTGACGATCGGCGACAGTCCGGGCGTCATCACCCGACAGATAATCCTGGCGGATGCGGTTCCAGACCTGGGGCGGTTGAATCTTGTAGGTGCGTTTTGTCATGCCGACAGTATGGGCGCAGTCCTACCTCAGGCCGGATGATTGCCGAATTTCGAGGCTAAATGCCTGATTTTCCATATGTGGAGATGTCAGGTTAGACGCGCCAGCCATCCTAAATCACCGCCGGCGCCGCCTACGTCCGACTTTGGCGCAACGGCGTGCGACGACGGCGGGCATGAGCCAGGGCATTCATCGCAAGATCCGCTCCGACGCCGTCTGGGCCGAGGCGCGCAAGGCGTGGGAGGCCGGCGAAACCGCCCGGTCGGTGGCGCAACGCTATGACGTCGGGGTGCCGGCCCTGTGGAAGCGGCGCGAGGCCGAGGGCTGGACGCGGCCCGACCCGGCCGCCTCGGCCGCCCCGGTGGAGCCGGCGGAAGGCTGGTGTCGCCACATCCAGGCGCGGCGCGACGACTTTCACGCGCGGCTGGAGGAGGCGCGGGTGCTGGCCGAATGCCTGGTGAAGGCGATGCAGGACGAGCGGCTGAGCGCGGCGCCGGACTGGCATATTCCGTGGCTGTATCACTGGCGCGCCAAACACCTGGGGCCGGAGGCGGAGGCGCGGGACCGGGCGCGGGCGATCGAGATGAACCAGCCGTGGGCCGAACGGTTCTGGGACGCGGACGGGACGCTGAAACCCCTGCCCTGGCTGGATCGGGAGATGGCGCGGCTGGACCCCGAGGCTTGGCGCGAGGCGCTGGGCCTGCCCGACGGCCTGCCAGAGGCGGCGCGGCGATGGCTGGCCTGAACGGGGCGGCGGGTTGACTTATCGGCGATAAGCGCCCATTTGCGCCGCATCGCACACTCGCGATCTCCGGCGTCTCCAGCGCGTGTGGGTCCGTTTCGGACCTGACTGTAGCAGCCGCCGGTTCCTCAAGTTCATTCGCTGCCCGGACACGCGGGGCGGCGCCCGATCCACCCCGCAGGCCTCATGTCGAGGCTCCGTCGGGACTGGCGGTGCGCGGCCCGACGGCGTCATGCCATGGCTGAAAGCGCCCTGCCGCACGCGAAAGACATTGCTGTGAGCATCACCTTCGAATCCATGGGCCTGAACAAGGCCCTTCTCCAGGCTCTGGCCTCGACCGGCTATACCAAGCCCACGCCGATCCAGGAGAAATCCATCCCCGACGTCATGGCCGGCAAGGACCTGCTGGGCATCGCCCAGACCGGCACCGGCAAGACCGCCGCCTTCGCCCTGCCGATCCTGCACCGCCTGGCCGAGAACCGCACCCCGCCCGCGCCGCGCACCACGCGCGCCCTGATCCTGAGCCCCACGCGCGAACTGGCGACCCAGATCGCCGACAGCTTCAAGGCCTACGGCGCCCACCTGGGCTTCCGGGTCGCGGTGATCTTCGGCGGCGTGAAATACGGCGCCCAGGAACGCGCCCTGCAACAGGGTCTGGACATCCTGGTCGCGGCGCCCGGCCGCCTGCTGGACCATATCCAGCAGAAGAACCTAGACCTGTCCTCGACCGAAATCTTCGTGCTGGACGAGGCCGACCAGATGCTGGACCTGGGCTTCATCAAGCCGATCCGCCAGATCGTCAGCCGCATTCCGGCCAAGCGCCAGAACCTGTTCTTCTCGGCCACCATGCCGTCGGAGATCGGCAAGCTGGCGGGCGAACTGCTGAAAGACCCGGTCAAGGTCCAGGTCACGCCGCAGTCGACCACCGTCCAGCGCATCAGCCAGTCGGTCGTCTATATCGAACAGGGCAAGAAGCGCGCCCTGCTGACCGAGATGTTCAGCGACCCGGAATACAAGCGCTGCCTGGTCTTCACCAAGACCAAGCACGGCGCCGACAAGGTCGCCGCCTATCTGGAGACCGGCGGCGTCGAGGCCGGGGCCATCCACGGCAACAAGTCCCAGCCGCAGCGCGAGCGCACGCTGGAAGCCTTCAAGAAGGGCAAGCTGCGCGTTCTGGTCGCCACCGACATCGCCGCGCGCGGCATCGACGTGGACGGCGTCTCGCACGTCGTGAACTTCGAACTGCCGCACGTGCCGGAATCCTATGTCCACCGCATCGGCCGCACGGCGCGGGCAGGCAAGGACGGCACCGCCGTCAGCTTCGTGGCCGGCGACGAGATGAAGCTTCTGCGCGACATCGAAAAGGTCACGCGCCAGAAGATCCCGGCCGCCGACCGCCGCAACGACAAGCAGCTGGCGGCTCTGGACGCCTCCATCATGTCCGCCGGCGTGGCCAAGAAGGCGACCCTGCCCGAGCGTGAAGGCGGCGAGCGCAACGAAGGCGGCCGTGGCGGTCGCGGACGCCGCAATCCGCACCGCGACGGCGTGCGCCCGGAAGGCGGCGGCCAACCCCACCGCAAGCGTCGTGGCGATCGCGGCGGCGAGGCTGCGGCTGCGCGTCCCGAGAAGACCTACAATCCGATGGCGGGTGAAAAGACCACGCCGCGCGAACCCCGCCCGGCCGATACGCGCAAGAGCGAGCCGCGTCCCGAGGGTGAAATGAAGCGTCGTCCCCGTCGCCGCCCGTCGAACGGCGGCAAGGGCTATGGGGCCGCCAAGGGCTGACGTCCAGCCTGCGTCATCCTCGGTTCGAGCCGAGGATGACAGGTCGGCGATCGGCAAAAAAAACGGCGGCTCCTTCGCAGGAGCCGCCGTTCTCATGTCAGGCGTATGCGGACCTTAGAAGTTCCAGGTCGCGCCCAGCGAGAAGCCGACGCCGTTGCCCTTGGCCTCGCCCCGCAGGTTCGAGACGACCAGACCGTTGCCATAGACGTCGCGCGTGTCGTTGATCGCGGCGGTGTCGATGTCGATGTAGGTCACGGCGCCGTCGAAGGTCATCGAACCCATCGTCTTGGACAGACCGGCGGCGTAGAGCCAGCGGTCGCCGTCCGGGATGCGGGCGGTGCGGTGATCGTCCGGGGTCGGGGTCGGGTCGTAGCCCACGCCCGCGCGGAAGGTCATGGTCGGGTCGATCTTGTAGTCGAAACCGACCGCGCCGGTGGTGACGTCGTCATAGTCCTGAACGATGGTCGATGCGCCGGTGGCGCCATAGTTGACGCGGATGGCGTCGAACTTGCTCCAGCCGATCTGGTTGACCTGGGCGTTCAGGGTCAGGCGGTCGTTCACGGCGTAGCGGGCCGAGAGGGTGGCGTACCACGGCGTGGTGAACTTGGCCGTGCCGTCCGCCGAGACGTTGGCGCCGGCCAGGACGCCGGTCAGGCCCGAGATGTTCACCGTGCCGTCAAGCTCGTGCTTGATTTCCGAACGATAGGACAGGCCCAGGTCCAGCTTGCCGAAATGCATTTGGGCGCCGGCGTTCCAGCCGTAGTTCCAGCCGTCGCCTTCCAACTGATTGCGACCGTCGGTGGACGGCGAAATGACATAGGCGGGCGACAGGACGGCCGGGATCGGGGCGTTCGGCAGAGCCGAGGACAGGGTGGCCTTGGCGTATTGGGCGTCGAAGCCGGCGCCGATGTCCAGCCAGTCGGTGACCTTGGCGGCGGCGACCAGGCTGACATTTGCGGAACGCAGTTCCGAGGTCAGGGCGTCGTAGCGGGCGAAGTCGTCGGCCAGATATTTGGTGGTGAAGTTGTAGGGCGCCTGGACGGCCAGACCGACGTTGAAACGATCACCGATAGGGGTCGAGATGGCGAAGTTCGGCACGATGCCGCTTTCGACCACGTCATGGACGTGCGGATCGCCGTTGACCGGATAGGTGCGGCTGACCACGCCGACGCCGGCGACGGGCACATTGTAGGTCAGGGTCGAACCACGGTTGTCGACGCTGGAGTCCAGGATCAGGCCGTGCATGCCCGTATAGACTTCGCGCTGGGTGCCGGCGATGGCGGCGGGGTTCCACCACAGCGACTGGACGCCCTTGTCGGCGCCGACGCCGGCGTTGGCGCGGCCCTGGCCCCGCGTCGATTGTTCCTGAACATAGAACGAACCGGCCATGGCGGGCGCGGCGACGCCGGCCAGAAGCGCGGTGGTCAGGGCGATGCCGCCCGCGCGGGCGAGAGTCCTGGAGGTCATGTACCATTCCTAAGTGCAGCCCCCGCCATCAAACGCGGCGGTGGGGTGTCGGGGGAGAGACGTTGCCGCAGCGCTTTCGACCAGAAAGCGTTGCACGCATGGCCGCTCTCTGCTCCGATCCGGGCGAAACTGTGTCATCAAAGCTGCACACGATCACACCCGCGCGAGGTTCCGTTGCGGCAAGAAGCCGTCGTGGAATCACCGACTTACGCAGGGTAAGGCGCGTGGAACTCTGTTCCGCCGGATTTCCTTGCCCAGCCCTGTCGCCCCAAGATCGCCTTGTGCATCCGTGATATAAGGGCCATCTGCGGCGCGCCCCGCCATCAAGCCTGATCGAAGCCCATGTACGAAACGCCCGAACTGGAAACCGACGTCCTGGTCCGCTCCAGCGCCATCCGCATCCACAGCCCTGAAGATTTCGAGGGGATGCGCAAGGCCGGCCGGCTGGTCGCCGAGGCCCTGGACATGGTCTCAGCCCATGTGAAGCCGGGCGTCACGACCGGGGAGATCGACGATCTGGTGCGCGAGTTCACCCTGGACCACGGCGGCCTGCCCGCCTGCCTGGGATACAAGGGCTATGAGAAGACGGTCTGCACCTCGATCAACCACGTCGTTTGCCACGGCATCCCCGGCGACAAGGTTCTGAAGGACGGCGACATCGTCAACATCGACCACACCGTCATCGTCGACGGCTGGCACGGCGATTCCAGCCGGATGTATGCGGTGGGCGAGATCAACGCCCGCGCCAAGCGCCTGATCGACGTCACCTATGAATCGCTGGAGCTGGGCCTGGCGCAGGTCAAGCCGGGCAATACGTTCGGCGACATCGGCTTCGCCATCCAGAAGTTCGTCGAGGCCCAGCGCATGAGCGTGGTGCGAGACTTCTGCGGCCACGGCATCGGCCGGGTGTTCCACGACAGCCCCAACGTCCTGCACTACGGCCGCAAGGGCGACGGCGCCGTGCTGAAGGCCGGCATGTTCTTCACCGTCGAGCCGATGGTGAATCTGGGCAAGCCGCAGGTGAAGGTGCTGTCCGACGGTTGGACCGCCGTGACCCGCGACAAGTCCCTGTCGGCCCAGTGCGAACACACCATCGGCGTGACCGAAGACGGGCTGGAGATCTTCACGGCCTCGCCCAAGGGCCTGTTCCGGCCGAACTGATAGCGAGCGAGCGGGGTTCGTTCGGCCGCTCTTGCCAACCCGTCATTCCGGGGCTGAGCGAAGCGAAGAACCTGGAATCCAGGACTACAGTCACATCGTCGGATGCGTTCGACGCCAGATGCACGCCTCCTGGGTTCCGGGTTCGTCCTTCGGACGCCTCGGAATGACGGGGGTCTAGTGAGTGTCGCTTGTGCGGCGACGAAAGAGTTGGCGTTCTCTCGCTGCACCCAGCCACGTCGACCGATCGATCCAGCGAAGGTTGCGCACCGCAGAACAGCGACGCTAGGCTGCCGAAGCGCAATCTGGAGTCTGACATGAAGGGGGCCTATGTCGTCGTCGGCCTTTCGGCCGTGATGTCGGGGTGTGTGGCCGACCGGACGCCGCCGAAGCCCGCGATGACGGTTTCTGCGAACGTCTCGCCCGAAGTTCAGCGCTGCGTTCCGCTGCAGACCAAGGCGACCTTCAGTTGTTGGTGGTCGGGCCCGGACGCGCCGCTGACCCATTGCGTCAACTACTCCGATGACGCGCCCGCCTGTAATCTGAAAGTCCGTGGCGGCGCCTATCTGAACCGCGGGGCGCCGGGCGGCGGCAATATGCTCGAACAGCAAAAGCCGAAGTGGCAGGTCGTCAGCATCTTCGCAGACGCCGAGGGTCGGGTGGGGCTGGCGGCCGAACGGATGGACGGCACGCGGTTCCTGAGCCACCACGACCAATCGCCACCGCCGAACGGACGCTCGTCTGAGCCGGTGTGGCCGAGGTGGCCGGCCGGACTGGAGTTCGGTCCAGAACAGACGGTGCAGCGATGACGGACGAAGCCTTGCAGCCGTCGCAGCCAGACGCCGGCACGGCCAAGCCCAAGCCCCGCCACAGCGGCCATCGCGACCGGCTGCGCGAGCGGGCGGCCAAGGGGGGATTAGGCGCCCTGCCCGACTATGAGCTGTTGGAGCTGCTGCTGTTCCGAAGCGTGCCCTACAAGGACGTCAAACCGCTGGCCAAGGACCTGCTGGCGCGGTTCGGCGGGCTGGAGGGGATCGGGGCGGCCAGCCACGAGGCGGTGGAGGATCAGGTCGCGCGGTCGATGGGCTATGTGCCCGGCAAGGCGACACGGGCGGTGGCGCTGGACCTGCAGCTGATCTTTGACGTGACGCGCAGGATCGCGCGCGAACCGGCGGCGAAACGTGCGGTCATCTCGTCATGGACGGCGCTTCTGGCCTATGTGCGGGTCGCCCTGCAGCATGAGCCCCGCGAGCAGTTCCGGGTGCTGTATCTGGACAAGAAGAACCAGTTGATCCTGGACGAGGTGCAGAACCGGGGCACGGTAGATCATGCGCCCGTCTATCCGCGCGAGGTGGTGCGCCGCGCGCTGGAGCTGTCGGCCAGCGCGCTGATCCTGGTGCATAACCATCCCACCACCCCCTTTTCGATCACGTTGGATCACGCTCAATACCACTGAAACATCAACGAATTGGCCGTTATTTCGTAATTGCGTACAGGGGGCGGTTACGGCATATTGGGGGCGGTTGAAGGGGTAGAAGACGGCTTTCCGCTCCCAGCAAACGATCCCCGTTTCTCCTCAACCGATCCCAGTTAGGGAAGAGGAGGAATGCGATGCCCAGCTTGACCGACACCGCGATTCGCCACGCGCTGAAGCGCGTCGAAACCAGCCAGAAGCAGGAAAATCTCGCCGACGGCGAAGGACGTGGCACTGGCCGGCTCGTGCTCGTCCTGAAGCCGATGCCTAAGCGCGTCACGGCAGCCTGGATGGCGCAGCAGTGGCGTGACGGGAAGCGGACGAAGAAGAAGCTCGGCGCCTACCCGTCGATGTCACTGGGACAGGCGCGCGAGGTCTTCAAGCGTGACTATGCCGACGTGATCCAGAAGGGTCGAAGCATCAAGATCGCCACCGACACGCGACCTGGCACCGTCGCCGATCTGTTCGAGGGCTACGTCGCGTCGCTCAAGTCGGCGGGCAAACCGTCCTGGAAGGAAACCGAAAAGGGCCTGAACAAGATCGCCGACACCTTGGGACGCAATCGCCTCGCCCGGGAGATCGAGTCAGAGGAAGTCGTCGAACTGATCCGCCCCATCTACGAACGCGGCGCGCGATCGATGGCTGACCACGTGCGCTGCTACATCCATGCCGCCTTCAGCTGGGGCATGAAGTCCGACAACGACTATCGGAACGCCTCGCCCCGCCGGTTCCGCATCCCCTTCAATCCGGCGACCGGCATCCCCACTGAACCCAAGGTGCAAGGCACGCGCTGGCTCAGCGAGGATGAGTTCGTTCAACTCTATCGCTGGCTGGAATGCCCGGACACACCAGTGACGCCGTCCTATCTTCGCGCCGTCCAACTTCTGATGCTGACGGGTCAACGGGTGGAGGAGATCGCTCGCCTTCACGTCGATCAGTGGGAAGCCAAGGAAAAGATCATCGACTGGTCGAAGACCAAGAATCTTCAGCCGCACGCCGTCCCCGTGCCGTCGCTTGCCGCCGAACTGATTGAGTCGATCACACCGAACGAATTCGGCTGGTACTTCCCCTCGGCCAAGGATCCTTCGAGGCCTGTCAGCCACGGAACCCTCTATAGCTTCGTGTGGCGTCAACGGGATCGGGGCGTCATCCCGCATGCCACGAACCGCGATCTCCGGCGGACATTCAAGACCTTGGCCGGCAAGGCGGGCGTCCCGAAGGAAATCCGGGATCGCCTGCAGAACCACGCGCTTCAGGATGTGAGCTCGAAGCACTATGACCGCTGGAACTACATGGCCGAGAAGCGAGCCGGGATGGCGAAGTGGGACAAGTTCGTCCGTGCGATGCTCGCCAAAAAGCGCATGAGGCTGGCGGCATGATTTCAGTTTGGCGATTGCTCCGCGCGTCGAGCTTTCCCCTGGGCGCCCTTTTGCTAGCGGGGACGGCGACATCCGCGCGAGCTGATCCGTGTGAAGGCCGCCTCCCCAGCCAAGCTGGTCAGGAGTTTACCGGCACGGTGCGCTACGTTGGCGATGGGGACAGTCTTTGCGTCGGCACTTCCAATGATCCGGCGACGTGGATCGAAGTGCGCCTGGCCGACTTCGACGCGCCAGAGCTTAACGCAGCGAACGGCCGCTTTTCGAAATCGCTTCTTCAACAGGTCGCTTCTGGGCAGGCCGTGGCCTGCGAAGCCCGCCGCGGCCGCAGCGGCCGCGTGGTCGTTTTCGACCGTGTCATCGCTGTGTGCCGCGTCCGCGGCCGCTCCATCGGCGACTTGCTGCGTGCGCAGCATGCGCCGGAAGGTGGGAACTGACGACTGCCGATAGAGCTTGAGGCGGCATGCCCGTCGGGTCTAGCTGCGCCCATGACCACCCCCGATGACTCTCCCGCCATGCAATCGGCCGCAAACGCAGCCGCCCGCCTGTTCCGCGCCTATGAAGCGCACAGTCTTGCTCCGGGACCTGACACGCTGTTCCACACGCTCACGGCGATGCACAGCCTCGACGACAAGCTGAAGAAGGCCGAGATTCAGGACTTCAAACATCTGGAAGAGTTCACTGCCTTGAAGGCGCTTCGGAATTTCGCGCACCATCAAGACGAAATCGACGCCAATGTGCGGGTGATCCCCTCGCCAGCCGTCAGCGACCTGGCCTTCCTTTGTCTCGTCCGACGCGATCAGGTCGAACAGGCGATCGAGACTGTGGGCGAGAAGTGGCGCGCCGAGACACGCGCCGCCTGCGAAAGCCGCTTCCACTGGTATGGCGAGGCCGTGAACATCAATCCCTGCCTCTTCAACTTCATGGTCCACGCCTATGAGCAACTGGTCGTCGCCGGCGTAAAGCCGGATCCGGCTTCAATCGAAGCTTTCGAGACCTCGTACCAATTCGAAACCCGTGAAGGTCACGCGCACCTCATCGACGGCCGCATGGCGGGTCCGGCGGGCGGGATTGAACAGATGCTGACGACCATCGTCGCCAACCTCCCAAGCCGCTGAGACGAATAGGCGGAATTCCGGCCGCTGCACCGAGACGGTCCTGCAAGGTCGATCAGGCAGCGACCTCGCCGCGCGCTGTCAGCCTAGTCCACCCATCGTAAGACTTGCCCAGTCCGGAAACTTCCCGCGTTCGAGGATGGCTTGAACGACGCGGATGACGAGTTGATCGGCGACATCGAGGTCGACCTTGGACTTCGATGGGAGCACGCCTGAATGGACCGCGTCCGAGCGGGCTTTGTACAGGTGCTTCATCTCATCAAAGATCTTCGCCCGCTCACTCTCATCCCTGCCCAGCAGCCACGCAGCGCGACTGCTGATTTTATGAGTGATTTCCGTATTGGACGTGCCGTTGTCGTGCATCAGCACGATCTCCGCCGCCATACCCAGATCAAGGGCGCGATCGACAGGATGGACCGCGAGCCGTGAGCGCCCGAGCCGGTCGATGGCCCGCGTCAGGCTGTCGCCTTCGGCGAACGCCGCGAGTTGGCCGAATGCGAGGCTGATGGCCTCAATGTCAGCGGGAAAGGCCACGACCGGGCGCGATGCGAACGGGCGCGCTGACAGCGTGCCGCCGACCGCCAGCGAAGAGCGGCGGTCAGCCAGGATGACCGACACCGGAAGCTCGACTGCGGCAAGGGACCCGATCAGAGAAGCAAGCCGAAACCGTCGTCGAACGGCGTCACGCGCTGGCGATTGAGGCTGTGTTGCGCTGGTTACCGCCGGCCCGGTCGCCCCCGGTGACAGACGCTCGAAGGCAGGCGTGACGGTATAGGATTGGACCAGGAACCCGGTTCCAGTCGGCAGGTCCGGCCACGCATATCGCCAAGGGTAGTCGAAGCCGCTGAAGATGTCGGTTGAAGCCGGCGCGAGACGAACGCCGGCGCCGAGGTCGCACGCCTCCGTAATCTCGATACCGAGCACAGGCGAGACGTCTTCATAGACCGCCGTGTTACGGGCCACTTCATCATGGAAGAGGGCAATGATGTCTTCTGGCGTCATCTTCTCGACAAGGCGATCAATTGCCCATTCGCCGAAATTGCCGCCAACCAGTGCGCCGGCGCCATCGCCCATAAAGACCCAAGCGGTCGCGAAGTTGGTGAAGGGTTCGGCGCGGGAGAGGTGGTGGGCTACGCGATGTTTCGCTTCGCCGCGCCACTGCGAATAGTCGCTGCCGCGATGGATCTCGGAGAGTTCTCCGGCGATTCCACGCAGGAAACTGACGGCGTCGAGCGAAGTGTCCGCTTCGCTCATTCGTCGCCGCCGGGACCGAGGTTCAAGTCTGCGAACCCGACTGGATAGCCCCGCGCCATAGCGCTGAAATTGGGCTCTCCTTCGCTATGGACGGCGAGGATATGGGCGGGGCTGAGTGGTTGCTGGCTGTAGAGGTCGAAGACCTGCTTGTCCGGCTGGCAACCGAGCGTGCGGCCATAGGTGGCGAGCACGGCCTCGGCCGCAAAGGAGCTACGCCGGGAATGGCTGAGCGGCATAGCAATCTCTAGGACACGGGGACGGCCGATCTGTTTCAGCAGGTCCTGAATGGCCTCATCTTCCTGGGAGAAATGGGCGGCCTCTCCGCCCCAACTCTCCAGGAACACCGCCACCCCGCCGTCTTCGATGTCGACCGGACGCGAGGTCATCCAAAACATGCCTGAGCGGGCGTTTAAATGGTCGCTCTGGTACGGGCTGTCGGCGAACAGGCGATCGGCGACTTCCTGGCTAAAGGCGCCCGCGACGACCTGCGCGTCAAAGCGCGACCGGATGTTCTCGAGGCTCGACGGGTAGATGCCCTTCAGTCGAAGGGTGTCGATCTCCGCGTCAGTCATGCGGGTATAGTGCCAGGTCCGGATCGTCCGGGCCTCCATCAGCTGCGTGATATGCTCGTTCAACGCCATGAACTCGCCCGCATGGGGGTTCTCGGGATAGGGCATCCGATGATCAGAGGCCTCGTGCTCACGCGATTGTCGGCGGGAGGTGATCATGTGGTTGCGGATGAGGTTGGCGTGAGCGTCGAGATCGCCGCGCAACTCGTTGTCAAACGTATCGATGTTCCAGACGTCGATGACGCCGGCGCCTTCGTCCGAACCCTTCGCGGAAATCATGCATTCCCCGCTGCTACGATCCGCGCGCACGACGGACCGACCAGTCCCCAGACTTTGTCGATGATCGACTCCAGGGAAACGTTCTCGAGCTCGACCGATGCCGCGTAAGCGCGCCATTGGCGCTGTTTGGTCTCATCATTGACCATCTCGGCCGAAAGCCCGGGGGGCCTTTCCATCGGGATCGCCGTCTGGCGGCGCTCGAAGGTCGCGGTGATCGCCGCGTCCAGATCAGCATCGCTAATCTCGAGCGCGCGCGGGATCGCCCACAGATCGTAGTAGTCCTTCATCCGTCCGTTCAGGACACCAAGCGCGACCATCGCCTGGAATTTCTCGGCGATCACCGTGGTGGGCGGGTAGGCACGCACGTTGGGCGCAGGCAGATCCAGCAAGGTCGGATAGTCGAGTTGCTGGGTCGCATCGGCCATGGCGTCGCCAAAGCCGATATCGATCGTCACAGGGATTCGCGTCTTTTCGAGGTAGGCTGAGGTCTTGAGGCGGGTGCCGCCATATTCCATCTCCTCGCGGATGGCCGTCGCAGCCAGGGCGTCGAGATCGAAGACAAGGCCATCATCGCTCTCAATGGCCATGATCTCCCGGAAGTCCGCAGCCAGGCGTTCGGGGTCGGGATCGCCGTGGCCCAGAAAGTCCGCATCCCGGGTCACCCGGTTGTCGTCCTCGACCCACACCGTGACCAGCATCCCGCCCTTCAGGACAAAACGCTCGCGATGCTCCGAGACCGATAGCCGGTACAGCAGACGTTCGAGCGCGAACCGCACCAGCAGAACGTCGAACACCCGGCCTTCCTGGCGGGCGATGTTGAGCAGCCGATCCTTGACGGACTTGGCCATGTTGGTCGGTGTTTTAGCCATTGGACGTCAGAGCCTCGAGATAGGGTTGCATGATCTTCCACGCGCCGCCGGCTTTCGCGCCCTGAGCGATCTCGCTCGGGGTCGCCTTGCGTTGTTCGATGGCGGCGCGCAGGCCTTCCACGGCCACCGACCGATCCACCAGCTTCGAGTTGCGGAAGAGGTCGGCGAGGGTCTTGGGGACAGAATAGATCGGGACCTCAAGGCCAGCGATCACATGGTTCTCGACACCCTGGCGCAGATAGCGCTCGGTGAACCGCACCATGCGCATCGGGGGATAGGACTGCACCGGCGCCCAATCGCTGGCGCCGATGGCCATCCAGATGCGCCGCGGCATCTGATCGGTCAGGCCGTGAAAGGCGAGCGCCGACATCAGAGCGATCACACCCTTGGGGACGCGTATGGCGGCCTCGGCGAGGATCTGGTTTTCCTCGATCTCAGATCCGCGCTTCTGGTAAACCCCACGCGAAATGCGTTCGATTTCCCCGGTCTCGACGGCGCGCGCGATCGTTTGCGCGCTGATCCCTGCTTCACGCAGTTCTTGCGCGCGCATCATGCTACGACCATCGAGCAGGTTTCTGAGCTGGACCCTTTGCGAATCCGGGGAAGGAGGCATGTGACTAATCCTCTAAGAGATCGCGCCTTTATCAGAGGTTTTGTCACAAGTCATCATTGCAGCGTAGCCCCACCCCATGGCCACCTCGCATGCGAACGCAGTCGGATCAGGCCACCCGCATAAGAACATAGGCTGAACCAATACGGGGTGAACCCCGTGTTGATCTGGGGGGTGTTCCGCACTAGTGTAGTCGAATGCGCTATACTCAGAGCCAGATTCGCGAACTGCTTTCCATCTCGGTGGATGCTTTTCGCACGTGGCGGGATGCCATCCCCGCCCTGGCTTTGCATAAAGGGCATGCCCCCAGCTTCACACCGGGGGATGTCGTGGCCATGGCCATTGTCGCCGAACTTGTCCGCGACTTCGGCGTGCGCGTGGGGACGGTGGGCGATCGTTTCGATCAGCTCTTCAAGGAGTGCGGGGGGAAATCCTGGCTCTCACTAGAAAACTGCGTCGCCTTGATCGAAGCCGACAACTTCCGTCTGGTTGACGCAAGCCTTGCCCATCGCCGTTCGCCGGACGCTTCCACCCTCTGCGTCCCGTGCGCTCCGATCATAGCGCGCCTGCGCGCGGCGCTCACGGCAACGGAAGTCGATCAGGTGCAAGGCCATCTGCAGTTCCCCCCAACCTCCGTGGGCACGCAGCCTGAACGGCGCAGCAAACGTGCATGACCACCACCCTGGCATCCGCATTGGCGCCGGAGTGGAAAGACCGCTTGGGGCTTACACATCGGCGCTCGCCTGAACTCTACGAGTCAGCCGAGGCCGTCAGCGACGTGCCGCACGCGCCGGCTATCAGAGCTGCCCTGACAGAAATGGGCGTATCGGCGATCTTCTGCGTACAGGGCGTCCCGACCGTCGCGATTCTGGAAGCTGATCACTACGATCGCGCCGCGATCATCGATCTTCACGGCGCGCTCTGGAATCAGGGCCTGGCCAGCCTGTTGCTGGTTATCGCTGACGATACGCTCAGAGCGTTTTCGCTCGCCCGTACCCCGTTGAGCGATCCAGGCGAGGCCTTCGAGCGCCGCTGCCTCATCGATAGCCTCAGTCTGACGACTGAAGCGCTGCGGTTTCAGAATCTGATTTACGGCGCGGAATCCGGACGCCTCTGGAAGGACTATGGCGAGTATTTTCCGCCGAAAGAACGCATCGATCAGGTTCTCCTCGACAATCTGAACGCCTCCCACGATCTCCTGCAGAAAGCCGCGCTCGCTCCCGACGCGGCGCAGGCCCTGCTCATACAAGCGATGTTTATCGCCTACCTTGAAGACCGGGAGATCGTAACGCCCGCCTACTTTGCCGCTGTCTCCGAAAAGAGCGCGGAGAGCTTTTCGGCGCTGCTGGAAACAGGCGACGTCAATCTCTTCCGGTCCTTCTTCCGGACGCTCCATGCGGATTTCAACGGCGACCTGTTCGTCGCGCCGTGCTCGTTCGAGCCCATGGGGGAGGCGCCGGAAATCACGCCCGCCCATCTCACGATCCTGGCGCGTTTCCGGTCAGGCCGCGAAGAAATGGCGCATTCCGGGCAGCAGCGGTTCTGGGGCTATGACTTCCGCTATATCCCGATCGAGCTCGTCAGCGCCGTCTACGACCGATTCTTGGGTGAACGCGAGGCCGAACGGCGCGCCAACGGCGCCTACTACACGCCCATGTTCCTCGCCGACACGGTCGTTTCCCAGGCTTGGGAGATGTTGCCAGATGCGACAAGGACGACAGGAAACTTCCTCGACCCCGCCTGCGGTTCAGGCGTTTTCCTCGTCCGCTCCTTCCAGCGGCTCTGCGAACACTGGCGCGCCAAGCACAAGACGCAGACGATTTCCTGGAAGACGCTGCTGTCGTTGCTGAGTCAGATTCATGGCTGGGATTTGAATGGCGGCGCCGTTCGGGTCGCCGTGTTTTCGCTTTACGTCGCCCTCCTCGAGGAGGTGTCGCCACGCGACATCCGCAAGCTCATCACCCGGGGAAAACTCCTCCCGGAACTCTGGGGCAAGACCCTCGTCTGCCGCGACTTCTTCGAAGTGTCCCCTGACGGCGCTCGATACGAGGTCATCATCGGCAATCCGCCATGGACCAGCCGCCGCGGTCCGGCGCGTTCGTCCGTACAGTGGAGCAAAAATGCGGGCCATCCCATGCCCGGTGGCGAAGACGCCTGGGCATTCAGCTGGAAGGCCTTGTCGCATCTCGCTGACGGCGGACTGATCGCGTTCCTACTGCCGGCGATGGGGTTTTTGCACAACCACGCCCAAAAGACGGTCGAAGCGCGTGATGCGTTCTTCCGAAAATCCCAGGTCCGCCGCGTCATCAACTTCGCTGACCTGCGGTTCCAGCTCTTCGAGAAAGCCCATCGTCCAGCCGCTCTGATCATCTACGGCAGCGCGAACCCGGATAATTTCCCGTATCGCTTCGACTACTGGGCGCCAAAGGCAGACCTTAATCTGCGCATCAAGCGCGTCATCACGCTGAGCAGTGCGGACAAGGCCGCGCTCGGGGTCGGCGCGGTTCTCGATAACCCGCTCATCTTCAAGCAGCGCCTTTGGATGCGCGAGCCGGATGCCAAGCTCTTCGGCTATCTCGCAAGGCTTCCCAAGCTAGAGGCCTTCGTCAACGACTTCGGCGGCCTGAGCCGCCGCCGCGAAGAGCCGGGCGATCGATGGGTCATCGGGCAGGGCTATCAGCCCTTCAATGAAGACAGCAATAGCGATGCGCCTCCACTCGAAAGCACGTACGTCGGCCGACTGCCGGACCTACCCATTGCGGCCTATTCACGCCTAGCTCAGACCGTGGATGGCCTGCTGCCGGCCGCATCGTCGACGGTTCGTCGCCGGGGATTCGAGGCCGGGTTCGACGGCTCGCGCATCCTTATTCCGCGCGGGGTGGAGACCTCGCAAAACCGCCTTCGGGCCGCGTATTGCGATCAACCGCTGACCTTTCAGCATATCTTCCAGGCGATCGTGGTGCCGGACGGTCAGAGCGATCGCGCCAAGCTCCTGACGGCGATCCTCAATAGCCGCGTCGCGGTCTGGTACGCATTTCATGGCACCGCTTCGTTCGGCTCGGATCGCCCCGAAGTCCAGCAGGCCGACCTGCTGCATTTGCCGTTTCCATCGTCCGACGATGTCCCCGATCCAGCTTCAGCCGCAGAGGCCGCCCTTGAGCTGATTGCGATTGTGGACGACGCACGCGAACGCTCCAACGAGCCGTTCTCGATGCAGGTCGATGAGGGTGACATCCTGCGAGCAATCGACCGGCTAGCGTACCAATACTTCTGCCTGTCACCCGACGAAATCGCGCTGATCGACGATACCGTCGAAGCGATCCTTCCTGCGCTTCAACCCCATGAAGGCCACTTCCCGAAACTCTGGGGCCCGCCCGACGAGCCGCAACGCGCTCAATACGCGCACACATTATCGGCCAGCCTCGCGGACTGGTTTAAGGGCAAGAAGATCGATGCGCGCCTTGTCGCGCGCGGCGCCGACTTGGCGATCCTCCGCCTTCATCTGGGCGGCCATGAAGACTATGCCGAAGATTCGACCGGTGAGCTCAGCGAGGTGCTCGAGCAACTTGCCGCCCACATCCACAGACCTCTCGACGGCAATTTCCAGCTCATGCCGGACCTGCGCGTTTTCGTCGGTGACTGCCTCTACCTCATCAAGCCTATGCAGATGCGCTTCTGGCTGCGCTCCACCGCGCTCGCCGATGCCGATGGAATAGCGCTCGACCTCCAGCAAGCCGCCGCCCTGCCCCAACAGCGGGGCGCGGATTGATGCTGATCGGCGATGTGCAGGGATGGGTCGACAATTTCGTATCGTTTGATGATCGCTTCCTGGAGAGGATCGCGGCAGCGTGGCCCGCATGCATGGCGGTTCTTCCCGATCAGCCTGGGGAGGATGACATCACCATCAACCTCGTCGATCGGCTGGCCAAGGACGTCGTGGTGCGTCGGTTGTGCCATTGGGTCGAATATCAGTTCGAGCCGTTCGGCCTCGCGCCCGACGGGTCGAAATTCAGCAAGGGTATCATCGACATCGCCGTGCTCTTCGACTGGGATCGGCAGCGCTACCTGGCCTACGAGTGCAAGCGGCTCAACGTGATCAACGGCGGGAGCCGCAGTTCCCTAGCCACCGTGTACGTCACCCAGGGCATGATGCGTTTTCTTACCGAGCAGTATGCCGAACAGCTGCCTGTGGGCTGCATGCTCGGTTACGTGCTCGACGGCGACGTGCCCTTCGCCCAATCGCGGATTGCCGACGCCATCGGCGGCCATGTCCCTCTCTCGTTGGCTGAGGGACCTACGCCCCTGGCCGCGATCCAAACGATCGAGCGCTTCCGCACGCGACACACACGCCCGACCGGATCGTCTGTCGAGCTTCGTCACGCGCTATTTTCGAAGCCATCGGCGGCCGCGCCAAACGCCTGACGAAAGCAGCACGCGTGCGGGGCTCTTTTTTGAAGCTCAAGCGCGCCTTGTACTGATCCATGAAGTACAAGTGACGAAATCATGGAAGGCCGCGACTGCCAATCAAGGGAAACTTGACGCGATCGGCCACCAATAAGGGGAGGTCGGGTACATGTTTATTGAGCGGCTCAGTCTGACGAATTTCCGTTGCTTCGGGCCGGAAGTGACAAGCGTCAATCTAACCTCGGGCCTCACGACCTTCGTCGGCGTCAACGGCGCGGGCAAGACCGCCCTGATGCAGGCCCTCCAGCGCCTGTTCGGCGTGACCGGAGATCAGCGACGCCTACGGCGCCAGGATTTCCATGTCCCCTCCGCCGAGCTGGTCGCGCCGCTTCAGCGAACCTTCGTGCTGGAGGCGATCATCGCCTTTCCGGAACTGGACGCCGACGGCGCCGGCGGCGCGGCCATTCCCGAATTCTTCCACCAAATGGCCGCTGAAGACGCAGGCAAGCTGAAATGCCGCCTGCGTCTCGAAGCGACCTGGACCGATGACGGTTCTCTCGACGGCGCGATTGAACATAAATACTGGGCGATCAGGACTTTCGGTGCATTCGCCGACGCCGATTGCACCGAGCTGAAAGCAACCGACCGGGCGCGGATCCAAATGATCTACGTGCCGGCGACGCGGGACGGCGCGTCCCAGGTGACGGCCTTCCTGCGTGGCAGGCTGTGGCGCGCCATCAACTGGTCGCAGGGCGTCCGCGACATGTTCACAAACGCCGGGACGACATTGAACGGCGCTTTCGCCGGGGAGCCGGCCGTCGACGTGATCGCGGCGGCGGTGACGCGGCGATGGCAGGAAGTCTACACAGCCGGGACCGACACGACGCCGGTCTTCCGTCCGCTCGATCTGAGGTTCGAGCATTTCATCCGCAAGGTCGAGGTGGTCTTTCGCCCCGACGAAGCCGGCCGCGAGCGGGCGCTCGATGATCTCAGCGACGGCCAGAGGTCGCTCTTCCATCTGGCCATGACCGCGGCGACGCTGGATGTCGAAGCCGGGATCGTGGCCGATCCCGCAGGTGCCGGTTTCCAGGCTGGCGGCGTTCCGCTGCCAGCGCTGACCCTCATCGCGATCGAAGAACCCGAGAACAACCTCGCGCCTTTCTATCTCTCCCGCATCATTCGGCAGATCCAAGACCTGACGAAGTCGCCGCAGGCGCAGGCCGTGGTCTCCAGCCATTCCCCGAGCATCCTCGCCCGGGTCGATCCTACCCAAGTCCGGCACTTCCGCCTCGACCCGCAGGATCGAACGGCTCGCATCCGTCCGATTAGGCTCCCCACCGGCGAGGAAGAAGCGTCGAAATTCATCCGCGAGGCCGTCCGCACCTATCCCGAACTCTATTTCGCGCGCTTCGTCGTGCTGGGGGAAGGCGCGTCCGAGGAAGTCGTTCTTCCTCGTCTCGCCGACGTCATGGGGCTCGACATCGATCGATCCTTCGTCGCGGTCGTTCCCCTGGGCGGTCGCCATGTAAACCACCTGTGGCGACTGCTGACCGACCTCGACATTCCTTACGCCACCTTGCTGGATCTGGACTGGGGCCGTTCCGGAGGCGGTTGGGGCCGTATCAAGACAGCCTGTACGCAACTGCTCGCGAACAACGTCACGCCTCAGGCCATTTTCGGAGCGCACCTTCTCCCGCTGGGGCCAGCGGAGAACTTGGTGGCCTTTGACGCTCTGCCGCCGACAGATTTCGCGCATCTCACCCAGTGGGCGAATTGGCTGCGCCGGTTCAACGTCTTCTTCTGCACGCCCCTCGATCTCGACTATTCGATGCTCAAGGCGTTTCCCGTCGCCTATCAGGTCATCGAACCCGGCCGCCAAGGGCCGTCACCCGCCGGGGAACCTCGCACATCGGTTCTGGGCGACGACGGCCTGCCTCACCTTTACGGTGCGGACCAAGACGTCTTGATGCGTTGGTATCGCTATCTGTTCCTGGGGCGCGGCAAGCCGAGCACCCACGTCCGGGTGCTGAGCTCGCAAGACCCGGTCGCGCTCGCGGCGGGCGCGCCCGAAGAGTTGCGCGCGCTCCTGACCTCGATTGTCGCGCGCCTGACGCCACCACCACCGCCGCCACCGCCGCCCCTCGCGGGCCTGTGACCATGCGCCTTATTCGGCCAGACGACTGGCGCCCCAGCGGCATCGACGATCTTGAACCGGCGGCGTGGAACGCCCTGCGCCACGCCGGCTCGGCGTGCGTGGTCGCGGGCCCCGGAGCGGGCAAGACCGAATTCCTAGGTAGTGTGGACAAAGTGGATTCCCAAATCACCAGATGACTGATTCAAGGCTGCTCTTTGCGGAGAGTGGCGTTGGTTCGTGGTTTGATGTCGGACGAGGAATGGGCGTTCTTCGAGCCGTTCG
>NZ_JAHXPB010000009.1 GCF_023147505.1 Brevundimonas sp. EYE_349
AGCCGTTGTTCACTTCATACTTCCAGCTTGCGCCGGTGGTGGACGACTCGGCCGTGATGTCGTCCATGGTGTGATAACCGGCGTCGATGGCGCCGTACCAACCATTGGGTTCCGCCGATGCGGCGCCAGCCGACAGGGCCAGGGCGGCCGCTGCGCTGGAAGCCAGCACGAAAGTCTTCATACGCATAAGGGGGTATCCCTCCGCCTCTGTTTATAAGGGGGCGGGTCTACCGCCTAGGCGGGTCTTACCAGCCTTGCCTTGGAATGTCGAGGCGGAAACGTGACCGATATCGGTGCTTCTGCGGCCACCGTGACGTTGATGCTACAGACGAATTTGGAACTTGGTCGAAGTTTCGCTGACTTATGATCCCCCCAACGTCACAATCTTCACCCCCCGGCACGTCCAACTTGAGCGAGCATTGGCGACATCTGGCGGCGGCCTTTTAGGCCCGGACCATCTGCATGCCCAGCCATTCGGCGATCAGGGCCGGCTTGTCCTCGCCCTCGATCTCGACCGTCAGCTCGTGCTTGAGCAGCCAGCGGCCGCCGCCCTTGTCTTCGGCGGACAGGAGCTTGAACCGACCGCGAATGCGCGATCCGGCGCGCACGGGAGCCAAGAACCGAAGCTTGTCGAAGCCGTAGTTGACGCCCATCATCACCCCGTCCAGAGGCGCCACAGCGTCGTAGCTCATGGCCGAGGCCAGGCTCAGCGTGAGGAACCCATGGGCGATGGTTCCGCCGAACGGCGTCGCTCTGGCGGCTTCGGGATCGACATGGATGAACTGGTGATCCTCGGTGCAATCGGCGAAGGCGTCGATCCGGGCCTGATCGACCTCAAACCATTTCGACAGCCCTACCTCTCGACCGATCAGCGCTTGAAGTTCACTGGCCTGCGTCATCGTGTCCTCGCTCCCTTTTCGATTTTGCGGGAGGGTGACCCAGTGGCGAGACGAATAAAACCCCTCAGCTGGCGAAACGGCCTTCGATGATCTGGGCGTAAAGGCCAGGATCGACGTTCCCGCCGGACAGGACGATGACGGTCGTGAGCCCTTTTGTCTCGACCTTGCCGGCCAGAAGCGCCGCCAGGGACACCGCGCCGCCCGGCTCGATCACCAGTTTCAGGTGACGGAAGGCGAAGCGCATCGCCTCGGCGACCTCGGCGTCCGACACGGTGACGGCGCCGGCGAGGCGCCGGTTGATCGGCCAGGTCAGTTCGCCCGGCATCGGCGCCATCAGGGCGTCACAGATCGACGGCGCCCCTTGCGGGCGCCCGACTCGTTCGCCCGCAGCCAGTGACCGGGCGGTGTCGTCGAACGCTTCCGGCTCCACCACCAGGACCGAGGTCGCGGGGCTGCGTTCGGCCATCACCAGGTTGATCCCGGCCATCAGCCCCCCACCCGAGGCCCCGCACAGCAACTGATCCAGCGGTTCATCCGCCTGGTCCAGAATCTCCAGGGCGACCGTACCCTGGCCTTCGATGATGAAGGGGTCGTCGAAGGGCGGTACAAGAACGGCCCCGCGCTCGATGGCGATGGCGGCGCCGATGGCTTCGCGGCTTTCGGTCCAGCGATCGTACATCCGCACCTCGCCTCCGAAGGCGATCACCCCATCGACCTTAACCTGGGGCGAGTCAGACGGCATCACTATGAGAGCCGGTGCGCCAACCAAGGCGGCGGCGGCGGCGACCCCTTGCGCATGATTGCCGGAGGAGAAGGCCACAACCCCGCGCCCCTTCTCGTCTGGCGTCAGGCGGCTGATGCGATTGTAGGCGCCGCGAAACTTGAAGGCCCCGGACTGTTGCAGCGTCTCGGCCTTCATCAGAACCCGGCCGCCCACGCAGGCGTTCAGGGCTGGGTTCTCGATCAGGGGCGTGCGGACGGCGAAGCCGTGGATCTGTCGGGCGGCGTCCAGAACGCCTTCATAGCTGGGCCGGTGCGTGGTCATATGCTCCCATAGACCGCAACGTCGGCGTCGCCCAAGCCGCCGCAGGGAGAAAATCCATGAGCCTGATCCTCGCCATCGACCAGGGCACGACCTCGACGCGGGCGATCGCTTTCGAGAGCGGGGCGAAGACGGCGTCGGGCGAGGCGGGCGACCTGCGTCCCGCCGCCGTCAGCCAGATCGAACTGGCCCAGCATTTTCCGCGTTCCGGCTGGGTGGAGCATGACGCCGGCGAAATCTGGACGGCGACGCTCCAGACCTGCCGCGAGGTCGTTCGCAAGGCCGGCGGCGTGGCCCGCTTCGCCGCCATCGGCATCACCAATCAGCGCGAGACGGCTGTGATCTGGGATGCGACGACGGGCGAGCCGCTGCACCGCGCCATCGTCTGGCAGGACCGCAGGACAGCCGACGTGACCGCGCGACTGACGGCCGAAGGTCATGAGCCGAAGGTGCAGGCGGCGACCGGACTGATCCTGGATCCCTATTTCTCGGCGACCAAGTTCGCATGGCTGCTGGACGCCGTTCCGGGCGGGCGCGAGCGGGCGGCGCGGGGCGAGGTCAAGCTGGGGACCATCGACGCCTGGCTGATCTGGAAACTGACCGGCGGTCGGGTGCATGCGACCGACGCCACCAATGCGTCACGCACCGCTTTGATGGACCTTGAGACGGTCGCTTGGCGCGAGGATCTTTGCGCCCTGTTCGACGTCCCGCGCATGGCCCTGCCGGCCATCGTTCCCTGCGCGGGCGTTATCGGCGAAAGCGACGCGGCCCTGTTCGGCCGCCCTCTGCCCATCGCCGGATCGGCGGGCGACCAACAGGCGGCCCTGGTCGGTCACGGCGCGCTGAAACCCGGCGACGCCAAGATCACCTATGGCACCGGCGCCTTCCTGGTCGCCAATGTCGGAGACCGGCCCGTCGCCTCGACGCGGCGTCTGCTGGGCACGCTGGGATATCAGGCCCCCGGACGTACGGCCTATGCGCTGGAAGGCTCCATCTTCTCGGCCGGGTCGGCGATACAGTGGCTGAGGGACGGGGTCGGCATGATCTCGCAGTCGCGCCAGTCGGAAGCGATGGCTCAGGACCTGACCGACAATGGCGGGGTCTATCTGGTCCCCGGCTTCACCGGCCTGGGCGCGCCGTGGTGGGAGCCCGAAGCGCGTGGGACCATCATCGGCCTGACGCGAGATTCCGGCCCCGCCCATTTCGTTCGTGCGGCGCTGGAGGCCCTGGCCTATCAGACGCGGGACCTGCTGGACGCTCTGGCCGAGGATGGCGCCCCGCCGCTGAAGACGCTGAATGTGGACGGCGGCGTAACCGCCAACAGTTTCGCCATGCAGTTCGTCGCCGACATCTGTCAGGTCGAGGTGGAACGCCCGGCCTTCCAGGAGATGACTGCGCTTGGCGCCGCGCGGCTGGCCGCCCTGGGCGTCGGCGTGGTTTCCGATCTGGAGGCGCGCCCGGCCGAGGCGCCTGCGCGCTGGTCTCCACGCATGGATAAGGCCGAGCGCGAACGGCTGCTTTCCGGCTGGCGTCGCGCGGTCAAGGCCGCCATCATCGCCGCGCCGAACCGGGCCTGAGACCCGGACGGCGACAGGAAACGCGAACAGGACTGACCGGGCCGCCCATGACCGACGCCTCTTCTATCGACGCCCAGGCCGCCTTTTCCGGCACGCGCGAGGTCGATCCCCGCTACCGGCTGGACGACGCCGCGCTGGACGCCTGGATGGCGGACCACGTCACCGGCTACGCCGGCCCGCTGACTGTGCGCCAGTTCAAGGGCGGACAGTCCAACCCGACCTATGAGCTGATCACCCCGACCGCCGCCTATGTCTTGCGACGCAAGCCGCCCGGCGTCCTGTTGCCCAGCGCCCATGCGGTGGACCGCGAATATCAGGTCATCTCCGCCCTGGCCGCCCAGGGCTTTCCCGTGGCCAAGCCCCACGCCCTATGCCTGGACGAGGGCGTAATCGGCTCGATCTTCTATGTGATGGACAAGGTTGAGGGCCGTATCTTCTGGGACCTGAAACTGCCCGGCCTGACGCCACCCGAACGGCGCGCCGTCTATGAGGCCCAGACAGACACCCTCGCTCGGCTTCACGGCTTCGATCCCGTCGCCATCGGCCTGGCGGACTATGGCAAGGCCGGAAACTATTTCGCGCGTCAGGTCGGGCGCTGGACCAAACAATACCGGGCCTCGGAGATCGAATCCGTCGCGGCCATGGACCGCCTGATCGCCTTCCTGCCCGACAGCCTGCCGCAGGAAGGCCCAAGCCGGATCGTCCACGGCGACTTGCGATTGGACAATATGATCCTGGCGCCCGATCGCGCGGAAGTGCGCGCCGTGCTGGACTGGGAGCTGTCGACCCTCGGCGATCCCATGGCCGACTTCTCCTATCTGCTGATCGCCTGGGCCATTCCGGCGAACCTGCGCAACGGTCTGGCGGGGGCGGACCTGGAGGCGCTGGGCATTCCTTCGGTCGAAGAGACGGTCGAACGCTATGCCGCCGCGACCGGGATGAGGCCGGCCAATCTGGACTGGCTCTACGCTTACAACCTGTTCCGCCTGGCGGCCATCTGTCAGGGCATCGCAGGCCGGGTTCGCGACGGCACCGCCGCCAGCGCCCACGCCAGGACCATGGCCGCCCAGGTCGGCCCGCTCAGCGAAGCCGCCTGGGGCTTTGCGAAGAAAGCAGGCGCCTGATAGGGACGCCGAATGAAGACCGCGCTTTTGATCATCGACGTCCAGCAGGCCATCCTGCAGGGCGTTGCGACGCCGGATCGACAGGCTGTAATCGATAGCGAACTCGACAGGGTCTCATCGCGCCTCGGCTGCCTAAAAGCCTCGGCCGAAGCTGCAGGAATGCCGGTTGTCCTGGTGCAACACGATGGCGACCTCGGACATCGATTGGCCGTCGGAGCCGAGGGCTGGCGCTTCAGGCCTGAAATCGCGCCCAGCGATCAGACGATCATCGTTCACAAGCGTAGCTGCGATTCATTCCACGAAACCGATTTGCAGGCGCGGCTGGAGGAACGAGGAATCGATCGCCTGATCGTCGGCGGCTGCATGACGCAGTTCTGCGTGGACACGACCGTGCGGCGCGCCGTGTCGAACGGCTTTGACGTGGTTTTGGTCGAGGATGGTCATGCCACCTCGGATTTCGGCGTCCTGACGGCGGATCAGATCGTGGCGCACCATAATCGGCTTCTGTCAGGCTTTGACGCGGGGTCGCGGATAGTAACGGTGGCGCCAGCGGCCGCGATCCGCGTGTCGGACAGCTAAGCCTAGCTTCTGATCTTCGCCCCGATGATGCGTCTATCCGTCTTGGTCTGAACAAGAATGGCCAGGGCTTCGCCGCTGCGGACTTCCGGCAGGACATAAAGCACCGGACGCCCGCGCCAGTCGCCCAGGCGTTTGATGTCGCGCACCACATTCATGTGGCGCACCGACTGGCCCCGGTTCTCTCCGCTGCGGACCTGAACCACCTGGGGGCCTGGCGTATAGGTGACGGCGATGACTTCGGCGCCGCCGACGGGCGCGCGGCCTGAACCGATGCCGACCCGGTCGCCGGTCTCTCGGAACTCGATCTGGGGCGGCCAGTTCAGGCGGCTGGCCTCCTCGTCGATGGCGGCCTCAAGTTCGGCGGCGCGGGCGCCCGACATCTGGCGGCGGCCGTCGATGACCACTTCCGGGGTCGAAACCCCGCGCAGGCGCAGGGCCGCGCGATAGGCGCGCTGGCGCTCCGAAAACTCGGGCTGGGCGAAGGTGTCGGTCCAGCCCAGATAGTCCCAATAATCGACGCCGTATGTCAGGGCGATCACGCCCGGCTCGGCCGCCGCCCGTTCGACCGCCGCATTGGCCTCCAGACAACTGCCGCAGCCCTGGGCGGTGAACAGCTCGATCACCACCGGCGGGGTGTTGGCGGCATGGCGCGTGGCGGCGGGACGCGCGCCCGTCGGCTGGGCGGAAGCGCCCATCGACAGAACGGCGCCCGCCATCACCGTGCCTGCAATGACCCAGCCCGTGGTTCTCATGGCCGTGTTCTTAAACTTCGACGTTCAGCAGAGCGCCTCATAAGTCCGTGAGCCCGACTCAATCCATCAGTTGCTGAGCCAGATAGACATAGTGACGGGCCCAGCGACGGGCGTTGGCGACGGGATCGGCGTCGTTGGAGTGACCGCCCGCCGTGTCCTCGTAATAGAGGTGGTCATAGCCCAGGTCGCCGAGGCGCGCGGCGAACTTGCGGGCATGGCCGGGGTGGACGCGGTCGTCGCGGGTGTTGGTGGTCAGATAGACGCGCGGATAGGCGGCGCCGGGGCGAAGCTGCTGATAGGCCGAATAGCGGGCGATGAAGGCGGCGTCGGCGGGGATGCGCGGGTCGCCGTATTCGCCGATCCACGAGGCGCCCGCAGGCAGGTCCTGATAGCGCAGCATGTCCACCAGCGGGCTTTCGATCACCGCCGCATTGAACAGTTCGGGATGTTGGGTGATCGAGACCGAGGTCAGCACACCGCCGTTGGAGCGGCCATAGATGCCCAGGCGACGCGGGCTGGTGACGCCGCGCTGCTCAAGATCACGGGCCACGGCGGCGAAGTCGTCGAAGGCGCGCTGACGGTTTTCCTTCAGCGCCGCCTGGTGCCAGTCGGGACCGAACTCGCCGCCGCCGCGGATGTTGGCCTGAACGAAGACGCCGCCCCGCTCCAGCCACAGCTTGCCCATCTCGGGCTTGTAGGCGGGGTTCAGACTGACCTGGAAACCCCCGTAGCCCAGCATGATGGTCGGGTTCGACCCGTCCAGCTTCATGTCGCGCGGCCGGGTGATGAAATAGGGGATCTTGGTCCCGTCGGTGGAGATCGCCTCATACTGTTCGGTGATGTCGCGCGAGGCGTCGAACTTGGCCGGGGCGGATTTCAACGTGGTCAGGGTCGCCGCGCCGACATTGGCCAGACTGAGGGTCGGCGGCACGAGGAAGCCCTGGGTCGAGACGAAGACCTCGCCGCGTGACTTGGAGCTATCGCCCAGACCGACCGCCAGATTGTCGGGAACCGCGATAGAGGAAGCGGTCCAACCCGTTTCACCGGGGCGGAATTTCATCAGTCGTCCGGCTACATTGTCCGTAATGGCCGCAACAATGGTGTCGGACAGGACGGCGACGCCCTGAAGCGCTTGGCGGGCCGTTGGCTCGAAGACGACAGCGCGATCGCGGTCGATCAGAATGTCGATCCGCGTCTCGCCCAACACCGCCATCGGCAAGGCGAGCAGCGACCCGGCGGCGTAGTCCTGACCGTCAAAGCGCCAAGCCTGGTCCGGCGAGAACACGAGACGGCCGTCGATTACGCCTGAAATCCCGACCCGCTCGGGCAGGGCCAGCTTCTGAGTCTTGCCGTCCCCCGTCAGTTGCCATGTCTCGGACCGGAAGGTGTCCAGCGGGCGGGTGATGATGACGGCCGTGACCTTGCCGTCCTTGTCGCGATAGACGGCGGGGCTGACGCCATAGCCGCCGTCGCCCTGTTTGCCGCGATAGACTTCGGTCGCCTGGGCCAGGGTCTGGCCGCGCTTCAGCGTCTTGACGATGAAGGGATAGCCGGACTCGGTCATGGTTCCGGCGCCGAAGTCGGTGGCGACCAGCAGGGTGTCGCGGTCCAGCCATTCGATGCGGTGCTTGCCCTCGGGCAGGCGGAAGCCGTCTTCGACGAACCGCTTGGTCGGCAGGTCGAACTCGCGCACCACCACCGCATCCTTGCCGCCGTCCGACAGCATGATCAGGCAGCGCGCGTCGTCGGGCGCCAGGCAGTCGGCGCCCTTGAACACCCAGTCCTTGCCCTCGGCCCTGGACAGGGCGTCGATGTCCAGCAGGGTGTCCCACTGCGGCGTGGCGGTGCGATAGCTGGCCAGCGTCGTGCGGCGCCAGACGCCCTTGGGATTGTTCGCGTCCTGCCAGAAGTTTCCGACGCCGTCGCCCAGGAAGGACGGGCTGGGGATGCGGTCGGTCGCGGTCAGGATGGCCTGGGCCTCGGCCCGGAAGGTCTCGTAGCGCGGGTCGCCGGTCAAGACGGCGAGGGACTTGCGGTTTTCTTCCGCGACGAAGGCCATGGCCTCGGCCCCGTCCACCTGCTCCAGCGCCAGATGATCGTCCGCCGCCGCGACGCCGGCGGGCGTCAGGTCACGGGGGAAGTGGGGCGGGGCTTCGCGCGGGATCATCACTGGGGGGTCGTTATATTCTGCGTACTGCTGAGCAGGCACCGAACTACAGGCACCGAGCAGAAGCGCCGGAATGGCGGCGGACAGGATCAGGTGACGCATTCGAATACTCCGCAAATCTGATCCTCCCCATCGGGGGAGGGGGACCGCCGTCGGGCGGTTGAGGGGGCGGAACCAGACAGGGCGCTCGGGGTCGCCCCCTCCACCACTTCGTGGTCCCCCTCCCCCATTTCGCTTCGCTTCATGGGGGAGGATCGGAAAAGGACTATTCCTGCGTCGGCGTGTCCATCAGACGGCGCGACAGATAGGTGTATTCCAGCGCCAGACGACGCGCGGTTTCACGCAGGTTGGCGCCCGCCGCGTGGCCGCCGTCGACGTTTTCGTAGAACAGGACCGGATAGCCCAGCGCCTCCAGACGCGCGGCCGCCTTGCGGGCGTGGCCCGGATGGACGCGGTCGTCCTTGGTCGAGGTGTGGATAAAGACCTCGGGGTAGGGCTGGCCCGCGCGCAGGTTCTGGTAGGGCGAATATTGCTCGATCCAGGCGCGCTGCTCGGGAATGTCCGGGTCGCCGTATTCGCCCTTCCAAGAGGCGCCCGCCAGCAGCTTGTGGAAGCGCAGCATGTCGAACAGAGGCACCTGAATGACGGCGGCGTTGATCAGGTCCGGGCGCTGGGTCAGCATCGCCCCCATGAACAGCCCGCCCTGCGAGCCGCCCATGATGCCCAGTTTTGGCTGGCTGCTGATGTTGCGGGCGATCAGGTCCAGGGCCACAGCCTGGAAATCCTCGTGCGCGCGCTGGCGGTTCTGCTGCAGCGCCGCCTCGTGCCAGCGGGGGCCGAACTCGCCGCCGCCGCGCGTATTGGCGATGACATAGACGCCGCCCCGCTCCAGCCACAGCTTGCCGACCGTGGCCGAATAGCCGGGCAGCAGCGAGCTTTCGAACCCGCCATAGCCGTAGAGGAGGGTCGGGTTCGATCCATCCAGCGGCATGTCCGACTTATGCACCACGAAATAGGGGATCAGGGTCCCGTCGGCCGAGCGGGCCTCGTGCTGGTCCACCGTCATGCCTGCGGCGTCGAACTTGGCCGGCATGGACTTGACCTGATCGACCGCGCCGGTCGCCGCATCGGCCAGCCACAGGCTGGAGGGGTTCAGATAGCCGGTGACGCTGACGAAGACCTTGTCGTCCTTTTCAGAGGCGGAGCCGACGCCGACCGAGACGTTCTGCGGCAGGTCCAGCGTCGTATGCGCCCATTCCCCATCGCCCGGCGTATAGACCCGCACCGAGCCGCGCACATTGTCGTAGAGGGCCACGACCAGGCGGTTGCGCGTGACGTTGACGCCTTCGATGGCCTGACGCTCGGTCGGGCGCACCACCAACTGGGCCGGGGTCGCCGGGTCGGCCAGCCACGCCTGCAGCGGCCAGGCGATCAGGTCGCCGGTCTTGAATTCCTGACCCGACGGCGCGGCCCAGTCCTGCTTCAGCGACACCAGAAGCCGGCCGTCGACCAGACCGCTTATGTCGGACTTGGCCGGCAGCTGCAACTGCGTCAGGGCGCCGTCATCGCCGACGCGCCAGGTCTCGGACGAATAAAAGTCCACTGAACGATTGATCAGCACCGCCTTCACCATCCCGTCGGCGTCGCGCAGCGTATAGCCGGACACCGACACATCCGTCGGCTGGCCGGTGAACAGGGTTTCGGCCTGATCCAGGCTCTGGCCGCGCTTCATCCGCTTGACCACCATCGGATAGCCCGAGTTGGTCAGGGTGCCGGGGCCGAAGTCGCGCGAGACCAGCAGGGTGTCCTTGTCGATCCAGGACGCACCGCCCTTGGATTCCGGCAGGACGACGCCACCCTCGACGAACTTGCGCTCGACACTGTCGAACTCGCGCAGCGTCACGGCGTCCTTGCCGCCGTTCGACAGGCTGATCAGGCAGTAGCGTTCCTCGGGTTGAAGGCAGATCGCCCCTTTGTAGACCCAGTTCTGGCCCTCGGCGGCGGCCAGGGCGTCGACATCCAGGATCGTCGTCCATTCCGGCGTCGCGGTGCGATAGCTGTCCAGCGTGGTGCGACGCCACAGGCCGCGCACGTGCTGGGCGTCCTGCCAGAAGTTGTCGATATGGCCATCGTGCGTGAAGCCGGGCGAGGGGATGCGGTCCTGGGCCTGGACGATGGCCAGGGCTTCCTGATGCAGGGTCTCGTAGCGCGGATCGCCCTGAAGCACGCCCAGCGAGTGGGCGTTGTGTTCGCGCACCCAGGCCATGGCCCGCTCGCCCTCCACATCCTCCAGCCAGACATAGGGGTCGGTCGCCTCGCTGGAGGCGAAGCCGCCAGAGGCTGGAGCGGGTGCGGGAGAAGCGGCAGGGGTCTGGGCCATGGATACCGTGGTCAGGCTGGTGGAGGCGAGAAGCGCCGCGAGCGCGACGGCGGAAGAGCGGATCATGGACAGTCCCCGAAAACGAAGCCGGCACCTTAGCGGCGGCGCAGGCGGCGGCAAGTCGGGGAGCCCAACCCTTTTGTCACACCGCGATCAGTCCTCGTCGGGAATGCACAGCAGATTGCCGCACGCCTTGCAGTGGACCGCATCCTGATCGTGGGTCTGAAGACCGCAGGCCTCGCACGGATAGCGGACCTTGTGCGGCTTGATCAGGGCCTGGGCCAGACGCAGGAACAGGGTGATGCCCACCAGCATGATGGCGATGGACAAGAGCTTGCCCATCGATCCCGGCAATGTCACGTCGCCGAAGCCGGTCGTGGTCAGGGTCGCGACGGTGAAATAGAGGGCGTCGACATAGCCGGCGATCCCGTCATGCCCCAGGAAGGTCGCATAGACGAAGCCGGTCGTGACGAAAACGAAGGTGACTAGGCTGGACAGAGCCCGCACGATCCCCTCGACCCGCGTGTCGTCGAACCGCGCCCCAACGGTGCGCCAGAAGAAGTCCGAGTTCAGCACCGTCCATAGCCGCATCATCCGCAGGAAGCCCAGGTTGAACAGCCAGGCGGGGAACAGCAGGGTGGCCAGGATGAACAGGTCCAGCCAGACGATGGGCCGCTTCAGCCAGTCCTTGATGTCGGAATAGGCATAGGCCCGCGCCGCCAGATCCAGGCCCAGGATCGTCGCCACCAGATAGTCCAGCGCATAGAAGGCCCACCCCATGTTCTTAAGAATCGGCGAGGCCAGGAAGAAGGCGATGATGGCGAAATCGACGGCGATCACCGTCAGGCGGAACTTCACTGCGGCCGGCCGACTGCCGTGATAAAGGTATCGCAGCCGCGCACGCAGGCGCAGGCCGTCGTCCTTGGGGTCGGTTTCGGTGTGCAGCACGCTGGTTTCCGGGGCGCGGGGATTGCGCCTATATGGCCTGCATGACCCGTCCTTTCGTCAAGATGAACGGCGCCGGCAATGATTTCGTCGTCGTCAATGCGCTGGAACAGCCGTTCGCTCCCACTGAAGACCAGATTCGCGCGCTGGGCGACCGCGCGACGGGCGAGGGCTTCGACCAGTTGATCGCCATCGAGCCGTCAGACACGGCCGACGCCTTCATGCGGGTCTGGAACGCGGACGGTTCGATGGTGGAGACCTGCGGCAACGCCCTGCGCTGCGTCGGCTGGTTATTGATGCAGGCCAACGGCGCGGATCGTGTGGTCATCGACACGGCTGGCGGCCCGACCGTCGCGACCCGCGCGGGCGATCACCGCGTGACGGTGGACATGGGCAAGCCTCGCCTGGACTGGGCCCAGGTGCCGCTGGCCGAAGACATGGACACGCGCGGGATCGAGCTTCAGGTCGGCCCCATCGACGATCCTGTCCTGCACACCCCGGGCGCCGTCTCGATGGGCAATCCCCACGTCGTCTTCTTCACCGACCGCCAGGACGACGACTTCGTCGCCGGGTCAGGCTCTCTGGTCGAGCATCACCCGCTGTTCCCGCAAGGGGTCAATGTCGGCTTCGCCAATGTGCTGGACCGGGATCACATCCGTCTGCGCGTCTGGGAGCGGGGGGCGGGCCTGACCAAGGCGTGCGGCACCGGCGCCTGCGCCGCCCTGGTCGCGACGGCGCGTCGGGGGCTGACCGAACGCAAGGCGACCGTGGTGGTGGACGGCGGCGAACTGGTCATCGAATGGAGCGCCGAGACCGATCACGTGCTGATGACCGGCCCGGTCGAGATCGAGCGCACTGGCGTTCTGACCTGACGAAACCCGCCGCCTTGCGGAAATCCGCACGGACAGGCGCGCGCCGATCACCTTTTTCGCACACGCTGGACGTGACGCGGCCCCGGCTGCGGCGGCTGCGCCCGCCAGGACGGGCAGGCGGGCGATAGAGCCTGGCCGGTTGTCCCGCCTGCGCCCGCGCTTTAGGAACAGACAAAGCCAATCAGAACGACGCGCCGGAAACGCCTGAAGCCATGCCCGATCAGACCGAAAAACAGACCTTCTCCGACCAGGAGGCCCTGGATTTCCACCGCATCCCGACGCCGGGCAAGATCTCCATGGCGCCGACCAAGCCGATGGCGACCCAGCGCGACCTGTCGCTGGCCTATTCGCCGGGCGTGGCCGTGCCTGTGCTGGCCATCGCCGAGGATGCCGACAAGGCCTACGACTATACCGCCAAGGGAAATCTGGTGGCCGTGATCTCGAACGGCACCGCCATCCTGGGCCTGGGCAATCTGGGCCACATGGCGTCCAAGCCGGTGATGGAGGGCAAGTCGGTCCTGTTCAAGCGGTTCGCCGACGTCGACAGCTTCGATGTCGAGGTCAAGACCACCGACCCGGACGAGTTCATCACCGTGGTCAAGAACATCGGCGACACCTGGGGCGGCATCAACCTGGAGGACATCAAGTCTCCGGAATGTTTCGTCATCGAGAGCGAGCTTCAGGACCTGCTGGACATCCCCGTCTTCCATGACGACCAGCACGGCACGGCCATCATCTCGACCGCCGGCCTGATCAACGCCGTCCATATCGCCGGCAAGAAGCTGGACGAGGTCAAGGTGGTGCTGGCCGGCGCCGGGGCGGCGGGTCTGTCCTCCATCGCCCTGATGAAGGCGGCGGGCGTGAAGGCCGAAAACACCGTGATCTGCGACCGGGACGGCGTGGTCTACAAGGGTCGCGAACACGGCATGGACCAGTGGAAGGCCGCCCATGCGACCGACACCCCGTTCCGCACCCTGGCCGAGGCCATGGTCGGCGCCGACGTGGTGCTGGGCCTGTCGGCCAAGGGGGCGATCACCAAGGAGATGGTGGCGTCCATGGCGCCCAATCCGATCATCTTCGCCATGGCCAACCCTGATCCCGAGATCACGCCCGAGGACGTCCAGTCGGTGCGTTCGGACGCCATCATCGCCACGGGCCGCTCGGACTATGTGAACCAGGTCAACAACGTCCTGGCCTTCCCCTATCTGTTCCGGGGCGCCCTGGACGTGCGGGCGCGCCGGGTGAACCACGAGATGAAGGTCGCCTGCGCCCAGGCCCTGGCGGCTTTGGCGCGCGAGGACGTGCCGGACGAGGTGGCCGCCGCCTACCGCGGGCGCAAGCTGAAGTTCGGCCCCGACTACATCATCCCGACCCCGTTCGATCCGCGCCTGATCTGGTACATCCCGCCCTTCATCGCCCAGGCGGCGATGGACACCGGCGTGGCCCGCGTCCAGATCGAGGACATGGACGTCTATCGCGACGCCCTGCGTTCGCGCGTCGATCCGTCGGCCGCCCTGATGCAGAAGATCAACTCGGCCGTGCGCGGCGGGCCGGACAAGCGCATCGTCTTCGCCGAGGGCGAGGAGCCGGCCGTCATCCGCGCCGCCTGGGGCTTCAAACAGGCGGAACTGGGCACGCCGATCCTGGTCGGGCGCGAGGATCTGATCCGTCAGAACGCCGCCGAGGCGGGCCTGAACTTCGATGATCTGGGCATCGAGATCACCAACGCCCGCGTCTCGCCGAACAACGCCGAAGACACCGACTGGCTGTACGAGAAACTGCAACGCCGGGGCTATCTGCGACGCGACGTGCAGCGGATGATCAACCAGGACCGCAACTATTTCGCCGCCACCCTGGTCGCCAAGGGCCGGGCCGACGCCATGG
The DNA here is from genome assembly GCF_023147505.1 of Brevundimonas sp. EYE_349. Lineage (GTDB taxonomy): Bacteria > Pseudomonadota > Alphaproteobacteria > Caulobacterales > Caulobacteraceae > Brevundimonas. The sequence goes on from NZ_JAHXPB010000009.1 coordinate 14,222, forward strand.
TCGCGGGCGTGACCCGCAACTTCAACATGGCGCTGAAGGAGGTCCAGCGCGTGCTGGACGTGGACGACACCCTGATCGGCCTGTCGATCCTGCTGGCCAAGGGCCGCACCCTGTTCGTCGCGGACACCACCATCCACGAACTGCCGAACGCCGAGGAACTGGCCGACATCGCCATCAAGGCCGCCGAGACCGTCAGGAAGCTGGGCCGCAATCCGCGCGTCGGCTTCCTGTCCTATTCCACCTTCGGCAACCCGCCCGGCGACCGCGCCGAGAAGGTGCGCGAAGCGATCCGCATCCTGGACAAGAAGGGCGTCGACTTCGAATACGAGGGCGAAATGCCGCCTGAGGTCGCGCTGGATCCCAAGGGCCATCCCGCCTACGCCTTCAACCGCCTGACCAAGCCGGCCAATGTTCTGGTCATGCCCGCCATCCATTCGGCCGCCATCTCGACCAAGCTAGTTCAGGCCCTGGGCGGCGCGACCGTGATCGGCCCGCTGCTGGTCGGTCTGGAGAAGCCGGTGCAGATCGTGTCCCTGGGCGCCTCGGTCAGCGAGATCATCACCGCAGCCACCTTCGCCGCCTATGACGCCGGTCCCGCCTTCCAGGGATCGGGCCTGACCTCGGCGCCGCGTCCGCCGGCGGCCGTGGTCGAACCTTGAGCGAAGCCTCGGTCTTTCCCGCCGCCGCCCCGCCGCCCCGGCGGGTGGAGCCGGGCCTGTATCTGGTCGCCACCCCGATCGGGAACCTGCGCGACATGACGCTGAGGGCGCTGGACGTTCTGGCCGCCGCCGATCTGGTGCTGGCCGAGGACACCCGCGTCACCGCCAAACTTCTGAGCGCCTATGGGCTGAAGGCGAAGCTGGAACGCTGCGACGACCATGCGTCGAGCCGCGCCGCCGAACAGGCCATCGACCGGCTGCGCGACGGTCAGGTCGTAGCCCTGGTGTCGGACGCCGGCACGCCCCTGGTCAGCGACCCCGGCTTCGTCGTCGCGCGCGCGGTGATCGCCGAGGGCCTGCCGGTTCATCCGATCCCCGGCGCCTCCAGCCTGCTGGCGGCCCTGTGCATCGCCGGCCTACCCGCCGACCGGGTGCTGTTCGCCGGTTTCCTGCCGCCCAAGACGGCCGGCCGCACCGCCGCGCTGGAAGCCTTGAAGGGTCAGCGCCAGACGCTGGTCTTCTTCGAAAGCGGGCCGCGCCTGAAGGACAGCCTGGCCGACATGGCCGCCGTCCTCGGGCCGCGCCCCGCCGCTGTCGCCCGCGAACTGACCAAGCTCTACGAGGAATGCGTGCGCGGTCCGCTGGACCAGTTGGCCGTCGATCCGCGCCTGGATGCGCCCAAGGGCGAGATCGTCGTGGTCGTGGGCCCAGGCGAGGAGGTTCAGGCGACCGAGGCCGACGCCGACGCCGCCCTGATCGACGCCTTGCAGACCCTGTCCACCGGCGACGCCGCTTCCGAGGTCGCCAAGGCCCTGGGGCTGAACCGCAAGACCCTGTATCGCCGCGCGCTGGCGTTGAAGGCCAAGTGAGGCGGCTGGCCCGTCCCGCGCCCGTCCGCCGCCCCAAGGCGGCGTGGCGTCAGGCGAAGGGCGGGACGGCGTTCCGGGCGGGCCATGCGGCGGAATGGGTCGCGGCCTTCTGGCTGATGCTGCGCGGCTATCGAATCCTGGGTTTTCGCCTGAAGAGCCGGGCCGGCGAGATCGATCTTCTCGCCTGCCGCGGCCGGGTGCTGGCGGTCGTGGAGGTCAAACGACGCGCCACCATTCAGGCTGCGCGACTGGCGCTGAAGCCCGCCCAGTTCGACCGGCTGGTCGCGGCGGGCGAGGCGATCCGGCGCAATCGGCCGACCCTGAAAGGGCTGGACTTGAGAATTGATATTGTGGCGCTGGCTCCCTGGCGCTTTCCGCGTCATCTTCGCGGCGTCGAACGAGGCGGTTGAAGGAACGGCATGACCCGCGAGGAGGCCGAACGTATCCTGACGGCGGCCGGGGAGGCCGACGACGAGGCCTTCCCCCTGCTGGAGGCGGCGATCGCCTGCGCCATCCACGATCATCCCCTGCGCGATCCCGAACCGACCCGGGCCCTGGCCCGGAACGCCTGCGCGCGGTTGACGGAGCGGTTGGGCGGCGAAGGGCCCGACGACGCCCTGTCCGAGACTCTATGCGCGGACCTGCGGCTGAACGGCGACCTGATCCACTACGATCACCCGGCCAACACCGACATCATCCAGGTGGCCGAGCGGCGACGCGGTCTGTCCGCCGCCCTGGCCGTCTTCTATCTGCACGCGGCGCGCCATGCGGGCATAGCGGCGGCGGGCGTGGATTTTCCGGGGCATTTCATGGTTCGGGTCGAGACGGCGGAGGGGCCGGTGGCGCTGGACCCCTTCAGCCAGGGACGGCTGATCCTGCCCAGCGAACTGACCCGCCGGGCCCTCCGCGCCGGGCTGACGCCGCACGTGGCTGACCGGCTGGACATACTGATGGCGCCGGTGACGGACCGGCAGTCGTTGATCCGGCTGCAGAACGTTCTGTTCAGCCGGGCCATCCGTGACCGCGACTATGAGGCGGCGGAACGCTCGGCCCTGCGCCGCGCCCTGCTGGACCCGGAGGACCACCGGCCGTGGCTCGATGTCGCTTCGGCGCGCGAGAAGCAGGGCGCCCTGGCCGGCTCGCTCCAGGCCCTGTCGCGCGCCCACGGATTAGACGGCGCCGAAGAGGCGCGGCGCTTCACGACGTTCGAGCGCGTGCGCTTGCAACTGAACTAGACGACCGCCTCGCCGCGCAGCAGCCGGGGCAGGTCGCCGGTCGCGCCGCCGGCCTCCTGCATGAAGGCGCGACGCAGGGGGCCGATGCGGTTGACCGCCGCCATGCCCAGGTCGCGCGCCAGACGGATTGGCGCGATGTCGTTGGAGAACAGGCGTACGAAGGCGTCGAAGCCCGCCGCCAGGGCCGCATTGTCGAACCGGCGCCAGCGGGCGTAGCGGTCCAGCACGGTCTCGGCGCCGATGTCCTCGCCCAGGCGCGCGGCCTCGGCCAGCACCTCGGCCAGGGCGGCGGCGTCCTTGAGTCCCATGTTCAACCCCTGACCCGCGACAGGGTGGACGCCATGGGCGGCGTCGCCGATCAGGGCGATGCGGGGGGCGACCAGCGTCTCGGCCAGGCTGAGCGACAGCGGATAGACGAAGCGCGGCCCCTCGACCGTCGCGCCGTCCAGGAATTCGCCGAACCGCCGCATCAGATGGGCGTGGAAGGCGGCGTCCGAGGCGTCGCGCAAGGCCTCGCCACGTCTCGTCGTCTCGGTCCAGACCAAGCTGGCGCGCTGATCCGTCAGCGGCAGGATGGCGAAGGGGCCGCCGGGCAGGAAATATTCGTGGGCGACATTGCCGTGGTCGCGACCCAGCCGCACCGTGGCCACCACGCCGCTCTGGCCATAAGCCCAGCCGACGGTCTCGATGCCCGCCGCGCGGCGCACGATGGAGCCGCGTCCCTCGGCGCCCACCACCAGGGGGGCGGTCAGGACCGCGCCATCGGCCAGGGTCACCGTCGCCCTGCCGGCGTCGGTCGCAACGGTCGCGACGGCCGCCGGCGCCCGGACCGCGATCCCGGCCGCCGTCACCGCCTGGGCCAGGGCGGCGCGGATGCGGCGGTTTTCGACCATGTATCCCAGCGGCTCGCCGCCCGTCCGGCCGCCGATCTCCTCGGCGTCGAAGCGCAGGAAGGCGGGCGAGGCCGGGCGGCTGGCGGCGCCCGGTCGGCGACCGTCCGTCACCAGAATATGGTCCATGCGACAGGCGTGCGGCCGCAGCGCCTCGCCCAGCCCCAGGGCGTCCAACATGCGGAAGGTCGAGAAGGCGATGGCGGTCGAACGGCCGTCGAAGGTCGGCGCCAGCTGGGCGTCGAACGGCTGGGGATCGATCATCACCACCTTCAGCCCGCCTTGCGCGGCGGCCAGGGCGAAGGCCGCCCCGGTCAGGCCCGCACCGGCGATGATGATGTCATGGCGTTCGATCTCGGACATGACAGGCTTGTCGCCCCGTGCGGCCGAAAGGTCCAGAGGGCGAAACGTCCGCGCACGGCCAAGCTGGTAAACAGCCCCTTAACCCTGTGGGTGCGAAAAGGACGGTCGAATGTCAGCCGCCCGGAAGGCTCGCCCCTTCATGTCCACCGCCCTCGTCATCGGCCGCCAGGCCTGGATCAGCGCCCGCATCCTGTGGGACGCGCCGTTCGTGGTGCGGTTCCGGGGGGTGCTGCAGGCGCTGTTGGCGACGCTGCTGCTGATCGCCCTGCTGTCCTGGAATCCGGCGGACGCCAGTCTGAATGCGGCCTCCACCCTGCCGACCACCAACTGGCTGGGGGCGAACGGCGCCCTGTTCGCCGACCTGTTCATGCAGTCGCTGGGCCTGGCCGCCTGGCCTGCCGCCCTGCTGCTGGTCGCCTTCGGTCTGGCGCGGGCGGTCGGGGACGCGATCCAGCAGCGGCTGAAGCCCACGCCGTTGAAGGCCCTGGCCGCGACCGGCGGGACCCTGGCCCTGTCGGCGGCGCTGGCGGCGCTGGCGGCGCCCGCGGCCTGGCCCTTGGCGGCCGGATTGGGCGGTCTGTGGGGCGACGCTCTGACCGGAGTGACGGCCAAGGCCATCGGCGCCCTGCACATTCCCGGCGCGCGGATCATCGCGGGCCTGATCTTCTTGATCGCGGGCCTGTGGCTAGTTGGCTTCGCCATCGGCCTGAGGGCCATGGACTTCTTGGACGCCCTGCATTGGGGACGGTCGTTAAAGGCGCCCGCGCCGCGCGCGCCGGCCAAGCCCGCGCGTGAAAAGGCCCCGCCCAAGGCGCGAGCGCCCCGCGCCGCGCCTGTCCAGGACGCGCCTTCGCCTGTCGAGACGGATCCGTCAGAGGATGCCGGCCCGCAGACCGCCTACGAAGACCTGCCGCCATGGGAGGAGGAGGCCGCGCCCTTGCCCCCCAGCGCGGCGCGCGCGGCCGCGCAATCCGTCGAACCGCGCGTCGCGGCCGTCAAGGCGCCCAAGGCTCGGAAGGACGATCTGGATCAGCAGGCCTTCGACTTCACCCGGCCTGAAGGGGATTTCGACCTTCCCCCGCTGGGCATATTGAGCAAGCCTGGCCAGCGCACCGCCTCGGTCGATGAGGATTCTCTGAAACAAAACGCCAAGATGCTGGAAGGCGTGCTGCAGGAGTTCGGCGTGCGCGGCGTGATCGATCAGATCCGTCCCGGCCCGGTGGTCACCCTGTACGAGCTGGTGCCGGCGCCGGGCGTGAAGCATGGCCGCGTCGTGGCCCTGGCCGACGACATCGCCCGCTCGATGTCCGCCCGCGCTTGCCGCATCAGCGTGGTTCAGGGGCGCAACGCCATCGGCATCGAACTGCCCAACGCCAAGCGGGAGACCGTCTATCTGCGCGACCTGCTGGCCAGCGCCGAATACGACAAGAAGGGCCATCTGCTGCCGCTCGCGCTCGGTGAGACCATCGGCGGCGAACCCTATGTCGCCGATCTGGCGCGGATGCCCCACCTGTTGATTGCGGGCACCACAGGCTCAGGCAAGTCGGTGGGGGTCAACGCCATGATCCTGTCGATCCTGTATCGCCACAGCCCGGCCGAATGCCGCTTCATCATGATCGACCCCAAGATGCTGGAGCTGTCGGTCTATGACGGCATTCCGCACCTGCTGGCGCCCGTCGTGACCGATCCGAAGAAGGCGGTCGTCGCTCTGAAATGGACGGTGCGCGAGATGGAGGACCGCTATCGCCGCATGTCCAAGCTGGGCGTGCGCAACATCGCCTCCTACAACGAGCGCGCCCGCGAGGCCCAGGCCAAGGGCGAGCATTTCGAACGCACGGTCCAGACCGGCTTCGACGACCAGGGCCGCCCGGTCTATGAGTCCGAGAAGATCCGCCCCGAACCCCTGCCCTTCCTGGTCGTGGTCATGGACGAGATGGCCGACCTGATGCTGGTCGCCGGCAAGGACGTTGAGGGCGCGGTTCAGCGTCTGGCCCAGATGGCCCGCGCCGCCGGCATCCACCTGATCATGGCCACCCAGCGCCCGTCGGTGGACGTCATCACCGGCACCATCAAGGCCAACTTCCCGACCCGGATCTCCTTCCAGGTCACGTCCAAGATCGACAGTCGCACCATCCTGGGCGAACAGGGCGGCGAGCAGCTGCTGGGCCAGGGCGACATGCTCTATATGGCCGGCGGCGGCCGGATCACCCGCTTGCACGGCCCGTTCGTCGACGACAAGGAAGTCGAGGACGTCTGCAAACACCTGAAGGCGCAGGCCGAGCCCGACTATCTGGATCTGATCACCGACGAGCCGGACGGCGACGGCGACAACGGCTATGACGAGGGCGGCGGTGGCGGATCGGGCGACGACCTGTACGATCGCGCCGTCGCCGTCGTCACCCGAGACCGCAAGGCCTCGACCTCCTACGTCCAGCGCCGTCTCCAGATCGGCTACAACCGCGCCGCCTCCCTGATCGAGCGGATGGAGCAGGAAGGCGTGGTCAGCCCCGCCAACCACGCCGGCAAGCGCGACGTCCTGGCCGGCCCGCCGCCGATGGTGTGACGAAAATCGAGGAACGGCTGCGGCTCGGAGCCGTTGTCTGACCCGCTATCGCGTCCAAGCTTCAGCATTTCGATGAACAGGGCTTCATCGCAGCGCCGGAATATGGTCAGGCTCGCGTCATTCCGACGCCAAGCCGACCGGGCAAGACGGCAGGATCGACAACCATCCCGAACGGGAGACGAACTTCATGACCTCGCGCACCAAGACCTTGGCCCTGCCAGCCGCCGACCTGCACCGCCGCAGCCTGCTGCTGGGCGCGGGCCTGACGACCGGCCTGATCGCCCTGGGCGCCTTCGACGCCGCCCATGCCCAGTCCAACCTGTCGGCCGACGACCGGGCGGTGGTGCAGCAAGCGCAGGGCTATCTGCAAGCCCTGACCTCGGCCCAGGGGACCTTCACCGAGACGGGCCCAAGCGGCCAGACCCGCCAGGGCCGGTTCTATCTGCAGCGTCCGGGCAAGATGCGGTTCGAATACACCGACCCGGCCGGGCTGCTGGTGGTGTCTGACGGCTATAACGTCAAACGCTACGACCCGCGCCTGAACACCTTCCAACAGGCGCCGCTGGGCCGCACGCCCCTGTCCACCTTCCTGGCGCGCAACGTCCGCCTGGACCAGGGCGTCCGCATCGAGCGGGTGACGCGCATGGCGTCGGGCGCCTTCGCCATCACGGCGCGCGACGCCAGCCGGCCGAACGACGGTCAGGTGGTGCTGGCCTTCGCGGGCGACCCTGTGCGGCTGCACGAATGGACGATCACCGATCCGCAGGGCGCGCGCACCCGCACGCAACTGACGTCGCTGCAACCGGCGTCGAACTTGTCAGCGCGCCTGTTCCAGCTCAGCGACCCGACGCGCCGCCCCGGCCGGAACTGATTGCGCGCGGGGGCGGGGGTGGTCAGGTGACCATTCCTCAACCCCTGTTCCCTTAAGCTGCCGGGCATGAGCGCGACCGTACCGCCGTCCGGCGTCCCATCGCTGAAATGGACCGCGGCGGTCGGCGTCGGCGCGTTCGGCCTGTTTCTGCTAGGCGCCCTGGTGGTCGAACCGGCCCTGAACCGCCTGATCGAGCCGGGCGCCGCGCCCGCAGGATCCGGCGCCAAGGGGCAGGTGGTGATCGGCGATCCGGTGGTCGGGGGACGCTATGTCTCCGCCGGGTCAGACGCGCTTTCGCCCCTCACGATCCAGGCCGAAGGCGGCGCCCTGACCATCGAGGGCGCAGGTCGGCTGACCACCACCCCGCACAGGTTGGTGGGCGCGGGCCAGAAGGCCGACGCCGCCCGGACCTTCGCCGACGTCATGGGCGCGCCAGCCGCCGCCCAGATCGAAATCCGCAGGGTCGTCGCCGACGAGGACAGCCGGCTGTGCGCCGGTCAGGCCGTGGGCTGGCTGGCCTTGGCGGTGCGACGCAACGGCCTTCTGCTGATGCCGGTGCGCCAGGGTCCGCCGCCCGGCGCCCTGGCCTCCGCGGATCGGCTGTGCGCCGTTAGAGACTTCAACCGATGATCCGCGCGCTGATCCTGGCCGCCCTGATCGGCGTCGCCGCCGCCCTGTGGACGTGGACCCGGCCGGGCGCGGCGGCGATCAGCGCGGTAGGCGATACGGTGGTCGTTCAGGTGCTGGACAACGGCTTTCACACCGACCTGGCCATGCCGCGCGCCGCTTTGATACGACGCGGCGGCCCCCTAGCCCATGCGACGGCGAGCCTGGCGTCCGGCGACTGGATTCTGATCGGCTGGGGCGACGCGCGGTTCTATGTGGATCAGAGCCCGATCGCGGATCGCCTGCCGGACGGCGCCCGCGCCTTTTTCCGGCCAGGCAATGCATCGGTCGTCATGCTGGACCCGGTCAGCGTCGATCCCGGCGCAGGCCATGGCGGTGAGGTGGCGCGCCTGATCCTGACGCAGGCGCAGTTCGACCGGATGGCGACCCGCGTCGAACAATCTCTGGCGCTGTACGGAGGTTCGCCCCGGGTCGTCGCGGCCCGCCCCGGCGACGACGCGCGGTTTTTCGCCAGTCGCGAGACCTTCTCCATCGGCCATCTGTGCAACCACTGGACTTCTGGCGTGCTGAACGCCGCAGGCGTGCCGATTCGGCCGGTCCGGTCGATCACCTCGGCCGAGGTGATGCGGTCCGTGCGGGCGGCGGAAAGGGCCAAGGCCCCGGAGCGAAAACTGGACACGCGACCATCGCGAGACTAGACCGCCCGACTTTCGCCTATCCGGCCGGGTCCGATCCCCAGCGGGCCGAACACGAAGGAGAGGCCGATGGCCCACAAGCAACATACCCGAAACGCCTCCGGTCCCGCCGGACCCAGCCAGCGTCAACTGCGCGCCGGCGAGCTGATCCGTCACGCCCTGGTCGACATCCTGCGCGAAGAGGATATCCACGACGAGGCCCTGGTCGGCGTGTCCGTCACCGTGACCGAGGTGCGCCTGTCGCCCGACCTGAAACACGCCACCTGTTTCGTGGAGCCGCTGGGCGCCGGGGTCGAGACGGCCCCCACCGCCGGCCACGAAAGCGAGATCATCAAGGCGCTGAACGCCCACGCCAAATTCCTGCGCGGTCAGTTGGGTCGCCGGCTGGACATGAAGTTCACGCCCGACCTGCGCTTCCGTCACGACGAAAGCTTCGACGCCGCCAGCCACATCGACCGCCTGTTCGACGACCCTCGCGTCCGCGCCGACCTGGAGCGACGCGACGGAGAGGATGAGGGCGACGCCTGATGTTTAGGCCTCAATTAGGGCGAGGCGCGATAGGCCAAGCGACGCGGCCTCAAGTAGCGCGAAGCGCGATAGGCCAACCGTAATGGGCCGCAAGAAGAAGGGCGAGATCGTCGACGGCTGGGTGTGCCTGGACAAGCCGTTCGAGATGGGATCGACCGAGGCCGTCAGCCGCATCCGCCGCCTGTTCGACGCCCAGAAGGCCGGTCACGCAGGCACGCTGGACCCATTGGCCAGCGGCATCCTGCCCATCGCGCTGGGCGAAGCGACCAAGACCGTGCCCATGATGATGGAGGCGCAGAAGGTCTATCGCTTCACCATCAACTGGGGCGTCTCGACCGACAGCGTGGACCGCGAGGGCGAGATCATCGGACGGTCGGACGTGCGCCCGACCGTGGATCAGGTGAAGGCCGCCCTGCCCGCCTTCGTCGGCGAGATCGACCAGACCCCGCCGCGCTTTTCCGCCATCAAGGTGGACGGCGCCCGCGCCTATGACCTGGCGCGCGACGGGGTGGAGTTCGAACTGCCGTCGCGGCGCGTGACCATCCATTCCGCCGAGGTCAGCGGCGCGCCCGACGCCGACCACGTTGAAATCACCATCCGCACCGGCAAGGGCGTCTATGTGCGATCGCTGGCGCGCGACCTGGCGGCGGTTCTGGGCGCCGAGGGCCATGTCAGCGCCCTGCGACGCGAGCGGGTGGGGCCGTTCAGCACGCAAAACGCCGTCACTCTGGATTCTCTGGAGGAAATGGTGCATAGGGGCGCCGCCTCGGAAGGCTTGCTTGCCGTCGCGACCGCTCTGGACGACATCCCGGAACTGGCCGTAACGGAACAGGACGCCTTCTCGCTTCGGCAGGGACGCCCGATCGTTCTGCTCCCCCGTCAGGTGGAAACCCTCAAAGGCCGTCTTTCCGACGGTTCGCGCACGGTTTCAGCCTTTCAGGGCCAGACCCTCGTCGCCCTCTGTCAGTTGCGGGCCGGCCGGCTAGAACCCGACCGCGTTTTCAACCTCTAGGCCCGCGCCATCCGGCAAGGGCCGAGACCCCACGGCCTCAAGTCGCGCGAAGCGCGATAGGCCAAGAAAGGACTCTTACGATGTCGGTTACTGCTGAACGCAAGCACGAGATCATCGCCGATAACGCCCGCTCCGCCGGCGACACCGGCTCGGCCGAGGTTCAGGTCGCGATCCTGTCGGAACGCATCGCCAACCTGACCGAACACTTCAAGACCCACAAGAAGGACAACCACTCGCGTCGTGGCCTTCTGAAGATGGTGTCGCAACGTCGCCGCCTGCTCGACCACCTGAACAAGGTCGACGCCGGCCGCTACCAGGCGCTCATCTCCAAGCTGGGCCTTCGCCGCTAAGGCGTCGGATCAGTGTAAAAGAACGCTTTCGAGGCGCGGGCGGTCACGTCCGCGCCTCGTTGTGCAACTAGACACGACCTGTGCGCCGCAGGACTTAACGGCGCTGCTGCGAGGGCCATGACGGTCCTCTCCCGGTCGTTCGCGATGGCGCGGCGACCTCTGGATCGAAGGACTGAACGCCGACGCATCCGCCCCATGATGGGACCCCGCCGGGAATACGCCCGCCGGGATACGAAAGACGAAATATGTTCGACATCAAACGCAAGACGATCGAGTGGGCCGGACGCCCGCTGACCCTGGAAACGGGCCGCATCGCCCGCCAGGCCGATGGCGCCGTGCTGGCCACCTATGGCGAGACCGTGGTTCTGGCCACCGTCGTCTATGGCCGCGCGCCCAAGCCGGGCCTGGACTTCTTCCCCCTGACCGTCAACTACCAGGAAAAGACCTTCGCCGCCGGCAAGATCCCCGGTGGTTACTTCAAGCGTGAAGGCCGTCCGTCCGAGAAGGAAACCCTGGTTTCCCGCCTGATCGACCGTCCGATCCGCCCGCTGTTCGTCAAGGGCTTCAAGAACGAGACCCAGGTCGTCGTGACCGTGCTGCAGCACGACATGGAAAACGACCCGGACGTCCTGGGCATGGTCGCCGCCTCGGCCGCCCTGACCATCTCGGGCGTGCCCTTCATGGGCCCGATCGGCGCCGCGCGCGTCGGCCTGATCGACGGTGAGCTGGTCCTGAACCCGACCATCGACCAGGTCCCGACCTCGGACCTCGACCTGGTGGTCGCCGGCACGCAGGACGCCCTGATGATGGTCGAATCCGAAGCCAAGGAGCTGTCGGAAGAGAAGATGCTGGAAGCCCTGATGTTCGCGCACGCGGGCATGCAGCCGGTCATCGACGCCATCATCGACCTGGCCGAACACGCCGCCAAGGAGCCGTTCGACTTCCAGGCCGAAGACCACGCCGACGTCGTCGCCTCGATCAAGTCGCTGGTCGGCGAGGACATCAAGGCCGCCTACACCCACCCCGGCAAGTACGACCGTCGCTCGGGCGTCGATGCGGCCAAGAAGACCGCCGCCGCCAAACTGGTGAAGACCGACGAGAACCCCGAAGGCGTCGACAGCTCCAAGTTCTCGGCCGCCTTCAAGGAATGTGAAGCCGAAGTCCTGCGTCGCGACATCATCGAAAACGCGCACCGCGTCGACGGCCGCGCCCTTGACAAGGTCCGCGCCATCGTGTCGGAAGTCGGCGTCCTGCCGCGCACCCACGGTTCGGCCCTGTTCACGCGCGGCGAAACCCAGGCCCTGGTCGTCGCCACTCTGGGCACCGGCGAGGACGAGCAGTACATCGACAGCCTGCAGGGCACCTACAAGGAAAGCTTCCTGCTGCACTACAACTTCCCCCCCTATTCGGTGGGTGAAGCGGGTCGCATGGGTTCGCCCGGCCGTCGCGAAATCGGTCACGGCAAACTGGCCTGGCGCGCGATCCGCCCGATGCTGCCGACCAAGGAAGACTTCCCCTACACCATCCGTCTGGTGTCGGAGATCACCGAGTCGAACGGCTCGTCCTCGATGGCCACGGTCTGCGGTTCGTCGCTGGCCCTGATGGACGCGGGCGTTCCGCTGATCCGTCCGGTCTCCGGCATCGCCATGGGTCTGATCCTGGAGCCGTCGGGCGAGTTCGCCATCCTGTCGGACATCCTGGGTGACGAAGATCACCTGGGCGACATGGACTTCAAGGTCGCCGGCACGTCGCAGGGCATCACCAGCCTGCAGATGGACATCAAGGTCGCCGGCATCACCAAGGAGATCATGGAACAGGCCCTGACCCAGGCTTCGGCCGGTCGCCTGCACATCCTGGACGAGATGTCCAAGGCCATGGACGCGCCGCGCACCGAACTGGGCGAACACGCGCCCAAGATCGAAACCATCAAGATCGCGGTCGACAAGATCCGTGAAGTGATCGGTTCGGGCGGCAAGGTGATCCGCGAGATCGTCGAGAAGACCGGCGCCAAGATCGACATCGGCGACGACGGCACCATCAAGGTCGCCGCCAACGACCAGGAGAAGATCGACGCGGCCAAGGCCTGGATCCAGTCCATCGCCTCGGAACCGGAAGTCGGCACGATCTACACCGGCAAGGTCGTGAAGGTCGTCGACTTCGGCGCCTTCGTGAACTTCTTCGGCGCCAAGGACGGCCTGGTCCACGTGTCCCAGATCGCTCTGGAACGCGTCGCCAATCCGGCCGACGTCCTGTCGGAAGGCCAGGAGGTCAAGGTCAAGTTCCTGGGCTTCGACGATCGCGGCAAGACCAAGCTGTCGATGAAGGTCGTGGATCAGGAAACCGGCGAGGACATCACCGACAAGATCAACGCCGAACGCGCCGAGCGCGGCGAGGCCCCGCTGTCGGAAGACACCGGCGGTCGTCCCAAGCGCGAGGGCGGTGATCGGGGTGGCGATCGCGGCCGTCGTCGTCGCGACTAAGCGACTTCGATACCAAGACTGAACGAGGCCCGGCGGAACAATCCGCCGGGCCTTTTTCTTCGCCAACCGGACTGACCTTGCGGCGATTTCACTTGCCGCATCCACTCGTGCGGTCTCCATTGCCGCATCGTCCGTGGGGAGAACGTCATGCTGGATCGCCGCCGCCTTCTTCAGTCCGCCGCCCTAGGCGCGGGCCTTTCGGCCCTTGGGGGCGCGACCGCCTTCGGCCGGCCGCAGGACGGCGGGACGGCGGGAGCGGCGGACGGCGCCTTCAAAATCTTCATGGACAAGGCGTTCGAGGGCACGTTGGATCGCGCGCCTGAGGTCGTAACCGCCTTCGGCCTGGACAAGGGCGGGCGCGCCGCCGCCAAGTCGCAACTGACCGCCCCGACCCGCGCCGAGGAGGAGGGCCAGCGCGCCTTCATCCGCCAGCAGTCCGCCGACCTGGCCCGCATCGACCGCCGCGCACTGTCGCCCCGCGACCTGAACTATTACGACAGCATCAAGGACAATCTGGACGGGGTCATCGCCACCTACGACATCCCCTATGGCCAGGGCGGCTGGCCCAATCCGTATCGGGTCAGCCAGCAGGGCGGCGCCTATCAGTCCACGCCGGACTTCCTGGCCAATCAGCACACCATCGAGACCGCCGCCGACGCCGACGCCTATGTGGTGCGGGTCAACGCCTTCGCCGATGTCCTGGCCGCCGAAACGGATCGGCTGAAGGAGGAGTATGCGCTGGGGGTCGTGCCGCCCGACTTCATCCTGGCCAAGGCGATCCGCCAACAGGATGGCGTCCTGGGCACTTCGGCGGCGACCTCCCCCCTGACCCAATCCGTGGTGGACCGGACCCAGGCCAAGGGCCTGAGCGGCGACTGGGGCGCCCAGGTCCAGCGTCTGATCGAAACACGGGTCTATCCGGCCCTGGCGGCGCAGAACGCGGTGCTGAAGGCCGCCCAGCCGAACGCCGTGCACGAGGCGTCGGTGCGCCGCCTGCCGCAGGGCGAGGAGTATTACGCCAACAGCCTGCGCTACATCACGACCACCCGACTGACCGCCGACGAGATCCACCGCACCGGCGTCGAACAGATGGCCGAATTGACCGCGCGCGCCGATGGCCTGTTGAAGGCGCAAGGGCTGACGCAGGGGTCGGTCGCCCAGCGGATCGCCGCCCTGGGGGACGATCCCAAGTACATCTACGCCAATACCGATGCGGGCAAGGCCGAGCTGATCGCCAAGCTGAACGCCCAGATGGCGGACATGCAGGCCCGCCTGCCCAACGCCTTCGGCCGCCTGCCCAAGGCCAAGGTCGAGATCAAGCGCGTGCCGCCCGAGATCGAGGCGGGCGCGCCGATGGGCTATTACAACGCGCCCAGCCTGGATGGGACGCGGCCGGGCATCTATTGGATCAATCTGAAGGACACGGCGGAATGGCCGTCCTGGTCCCTGCCGACCCTGACCTATCACGAGGCCACGCCGGGTCACCATCTGCAGATCAGCCTGCAGCAAGAGAGCCCGTCGGCGCCGCTTCTGATGAACCTGTTGGGCTTCTCCAGCTATGTCGAGGGCTGGGGGCTTTACGCCGAACAGCTCGCCGACGAACTGGGCGCCTATGAGAACGATCCGGTCGGGCAGGTCGGCTATCTTCAGTCGCTGATGTTCCGCGCCGCGCGCCTGGTGGTCGACACCGGCATCCACTCCAAGGGTTGGAGCCGCGAACAGGGAATCCGCTACATGATGGAGGCCTATGGCGACCAGGAGGGGGCGGCGACGTCCGAGGTCGAACGCTATTGCGGCTGGCCCGGCCAGGCCTGCGCCTACAAGGTCGGGCACAACGAATGGGTTCGGCTGCGCGAGACGGCCAAGACCACCCTGGGGTCCAGGTTCGACATCAAGGGTTTCCACGACACGGCCCTGGCCGCCGGCGGCGTGCCGCTGTCGGTGCTGGAGCGGATCGTCAACGGTTGGGTCGCGGCCCAGGCCTGATCGCATCCCGGTCGCGCCGGACCGACGTCGAAGACAAACAGGGACCGCCTCGGCGCGGGCGCGGTCCGTCACCGAGAGTTCGCCGCATGATCGACCGTCGCCGCCTTTTGCTGACCGCCGCCGCTGTGGCGGTCGCGCCGACTCTGGTTCAGGCCGAGCCCCTTCAGACCGACGCGGATGGACGGCTGAATGGTCTGCTGGACGGCTGGTTCGAGGCCGATATCGACGACAGCCCGGAGCGCGCCACCAACCTGGGTCTGGATCGGGGCGCGCGCGCCAGCCTGTCGTCAAGGCTCAGCGAGACCGGGCCGGACGCCATCCGCAAAGATCGTGCGAAGGCCTTGGATCGCTGGGGCCAGTTGAAAGGCTTCGACCAGGCCGGTCTGTCGTCGGCCGGGGCGCTGAACTACGCCATCGCCGCCTTCGGCGCGGAGACGGCGGCGGAGACGGCGCGCTTCGACTATGGGGCGGGGCCGGGGCGACCGTCGCCCTATGTCGTGACCCAGTTGTCGGGCGCCTATTTCAGCACGCCGGACTTCCTGGACAATCAGCACCGGGTCGAGGATGCGGCCGGCGCCGACGCCTTCCTGTCGCGGCTGGAAGCCTTCTCGGGCGTACTGGACGGCGAGACGGCCAAGATAGAGGAAGACGCTGGTCTGGGCGCCATCCCGCCCGACTTCATCATCGACCGGATGTTGCCGCAGATTCGGGCCCTGCGCGACACGCCCGTCGCCGACATGGCCATGCTGAAGTCGCTGGCGCGCAAGACGGGCGATCTGGGCCTGGCGGGTTATGACGGTCGCGCCGCCGCGATCATGGACCAGAAGGTCAAACCGGCCCTGGCCGCCCAGATCGCGGCGCTGGAAGCCTTGCGTCCCCGCGCCACCCATGACGCGGGGGTCTGGCGTCTGCCGGACGGCGAGGCCTTCTATGCGGCAGGGCTCAAGGCCAATACGACCACGACCCTGACCGCCCGCGAAATCCACGCCTTGGGCCGCGAACAGGTGGCCGAAATCAGCGCCGAGATCGACGCCATCCTGAAGACCCAGGGCTATACCCAGGGCACGGTCGGCGAACGCATCCAGGCCCTGAACAAGGAGCCGGCCCAGCTGTTCGCCAACACCGACGCAGGCAAGGCCGAACTGCTGGCCTGGCTGAACCGGCTGGTCGCCGATCTGGAGCCGAAACTGCCTCAGGTGTTCGGCCGCCTGCCCAAGTCGCACGTCGAAATCCGTCGCGTGCCTGTGTCGATCCAATCGGGTGCGCCGGGCGGCTATTACCAGGGACCGCCGTTGGATGGGTCGCGACCGGGCGCCTATTACATCAACCTGCGCGACAGCGGGAACTGGCCGCGCTTCGCCCTGCCGACCCTGACCTATCATGAGGCCTCGCCAGGGCATCACCTGCAGGTGGCGCTGCAGCGCGAGTCCGGCGAGCTGCCGCAATGGCGCCGCGCGGGCGGCTTCTCGGCCTATAACGAGGGCTGGGCCTTGTATGCGGAGGCGGTGGCGGCCGACGACCTGGACGCCTATGCGACGGATCCGCTGGGCCGGGTCGGTTTTTTGATGTCCTATCTGTTCCGGGCCGTGCGTCTGGTGGTGGACACGGGCCTGCACTCCGAGCGCTGGAGCCGGGAACGGGCGGTCGAATATATGGCGGCCTCGGGCGCCAAGCCGCTGGATGCGTCGAACAGCGAGATCAACCGCTACTGCGTCTGGCCCGGCCAGGCCTGTTCCTACAAGGTCGGCCATACGGTCATCGCCCGCCTGCGCAAGGAGGCCGAAGCCAAGCCCGACTTCGACCTGCGCGCCTTCCACGACAAGGTTCTGGAGAACGGGTCGCTGCCGCTGGCGGTGCTGGAACGGATCGTGGGCGGCCGCGCCTAGAGGTTTGGCCTAATCCGCGACGGTCAGGCCGTCGATCTGGCGCAGGCGGTTGTGGATGTCGGTGGCGGCGACGGCGGCCTCGGCGGTGGCCACGGCGATCTGGTTGAGGCCGCGCACCACGTCGCCGGCGGCGTAGAGGCCGGGCACGCTGGTCGCCTGGTGCAGATCGACCTCCAGCCGGCCGTCGTCGGACAGGCGCGCCCCCAGGCCTTGGGCCAGTTCGGCGTTCGGCGACGTTCCCAGCGCCGAATAGACCAGGTCGAAAGCCCGCGTCTGGACCGATCCGCCCGGCCCTTTCCAGGTCAGGGCCGTCACCCGATCCTGTTCCAGCCGTACGGCCTCCAGCGGAGCGAAGATCAGTTCGACGCCCAGCCGGTCCAGCTCGTCACGCCGTGTCAGGGCGTCCGGCGGACCGATGTGGATCAGGGTGACCCGGTCGGAATAGGTCCGCATGAAGGCGGCCTCGCGCGCGCCCTTGTCGCTGCGCCCGATGACGGCGACGACCTTGCCGGTCGCCTCATAGCCGTCGCAGATCGGGCAGATGCGCACCAGCGCCCGCTGAACCGCCCGCTCAACGTCTGGTAGGTCAGGGTGATGATCGACGACGCCTGTGGCCAGAAGGACGGCGCGGGCGCGCAGGGTCTGGCCCTCGACTTCGGCGACGAAGCCTTGGCCATCCGGGGCCAGGGTCGTCACTCGGCCCGCCGAGAGGACGGCGCCATATTCCTCGGCCTGTTCGCGCATCCGGGCCAGGATGTCGGGGCCGGAGACCCCGGCGGGAAAGCCGGGGGTATTGTGGCTGAGCGGGATCCAGCAGGCGCGCGGTCGTCCGCCGTCGATCACCAAGGTCTGGCGACGAAAGCGGGCGAGGTAGGTCGCGGCCGTCAAGCCGGCGGGGCCGGCGCCGATGACCAGAACCTCTGGGTCGTTCACCGCGTGCGCCAGGCGACAGGCCAGAAGTCGGACGGCACGCCCGCGCATTCGCCCATCGTGCTTTCGCGTGTCAAAACGAAGCGCTGGCCGGTCCAGGTCCAGGTCTGCAAGGTCCCGCAATCGCCGATGCCGCGCCCCTTGGCGAAGCTGGACAGGGTGCGCGAACCGGGATCGTATTCTCCATTGACGGTCGAGTTGTCGGGCGCGTTCGGATCCGCGCCCGGCCCGGCCGTGCCGATCAGGGCCGCCGGTCGGGGATCGCGCCCGCCCGGTCCGGTCAGATACCAGTTGTGGGTCAGGTTGTAGGCGCCCGAGCCGCAGGGCACGGCCCACAGCTCGGTGCGCGCATCCAGCCGGGCGGACATGACCATGTCGCTGACGGCCGGCATGGCCGATTCCTTAAGACAGTTTCCGACCTCGGTCAGGCCGCGAAGGGCGGCGGGCAGGGTCTGGTTCTGATCGCCGAAGCCCGCCTGGCTCACGGGCGGCGCAGCCGCCACCGTGGGCAAGTCAGGCGCGACCGGCACGGTGGAGGCCGGCTTTTCGCCGCGTCGCATCAGGGCCGTGGGCGTGTCCAGGCGCCCTTGCTTCTCGTCGATCCACAACAGGGCGGCCGCTGCGCCATGCAGGGAGATATCCTGGCTGGAGACTCCGCGAATGGTCATGACCTTGCCCTGGGCCAAGGCGTCGATGACGGGCCGGACGTCGCCGGGGATCTGGCCGATCGGGGCGTCGTCCTCGCTGGCCGCGTTCAGATCGGCGGCGAAGTTGCGGCCGTCGATGGTCAGGCCGATACGCGCCGGACCCTTAGCATCGTCGTGCGGCCAGTAGCCGAACACCACCTGGGGCCTGGCGTCCGGGCCAGGGTCGAGCATGATGCGAACCCAGCCGCCATTGAACCCGGAGGTGAAGCCGAAAGCCCAGCAGGTTCCGTCATTGCCGCAGGTGGCGCTCCAGTCGCGGAACGATTTGGTCTCGCTGGCGATCTGAAGCACCGGCGCGGCGGCGGGCGTCGGGGCGGATGCGGCGGGGGCCGCGGGGGCGCCGGTCTTCTTCGTTGAATCCTTGTCGCCGCAGGCGGCCAGGGCGAGGGCGGACGCCCCGACGGCGACCATCATTCGGGAAGCGATCATGCCTTCTTCAACTCCGACGGTTTGTGGGCCGCGCGTGCGCCGGTCTTGGCGCTCTCCACGATATATTCCGGGTTATCGGGAGAAGCGGCGACCTTATGGCCCTTGATGCGGGTTTCAGAGGTGACCTTCTTGAGCACCTTGCCGGTGGTCGCGCCCTGGCTATGATCCCATTTTACGCGATCACCGGCCTTGAACGTCTTTTCCGGCATGGCTGTGCTCCCTGCGGCCCCGCTTGATGCTCAGCGATCAGCCGGCGCATCAGTTCCGCGTCGATCACTGGCGGCGCCTCGCAAAAGACCATGATCCACTGCTCGACAAGGTCGCGCTCTTCATCCGTCATTCCGTCGTCCGTCGTCGTTTCGGGCCCTGAAAGACTCCGAACGGGCGCATCTGGTTCAGCTTGGCCGCGGATGGCTTTTTCCGGGCAGGGTTAACGCCGGGTCGGGCTTTGCGTGAACGCCCCGCCCCGCTATACCGCCGCCACGATATTCCTTCCCACAGTCACAGGCGGACACGCGCATGGCCAAGATCAAGGTCGAAAACCCCATCGTCGACATCGACGGCGACGAAATGACCCGCATCATCTGGCAGATGATCAAGGACAAGCTGGTCTTCCCGTTCCTGGATCTGGAGCTGGACTACTATGACCTGGGCATGGAGCACCGCGACGCCACCGACGACCAGGTGACCATCGATGCGGCCCACGCGATCCAGAAGCACGGCGTGGGCGTCAAGTGCGCCACCATCACCCCCGATGAGGCGCGCGTCGCCGAGTTCGGCCTGAAGAAGATGTGGAAGTCGCCGAACGGCACCATCCGCAACATCCTGGGCGGCGTGGTCTTCCGCGAGCCGATCATCTGCTCCAACGTGCCGCGCCTGGTTCCGGGCTGGACCCAGCCCATCGTGGTCGGCCGTCACGCCTTCGGCGACCAGTACAAGGCCACCGACTTCCTGATGCCCGGCCCCGGCACCCTGACGATCAAGTTCGTCGGCGAGGACGGCGAAGTGATCGAACACGAGGTCTACAAGGCGCCCGGCGCCGGCGTGGCCATGGCCATGTACAACCAGGACGCCTCGATCCGCGAGTTCGCCCACGCCTCGTTCGCCTATGGCCTGCAGCGCAACTATCCGGTCTATCTGTCGACCAAGAACACGATCCTGAAAGCCTATGACGGCCGCTTCAAGGACCTGTTCCAGGAAGTGTTCGACGAACACTACGCCGCCGAGTTCAAGGCGCGCGGCCTGACCTACGAGCACCGTCTGATCGACGACATGGTGGCGGCCGCGATGAAGTGGTCGGGCGGCTTCGTCTGGGCGTGCAAGAACTACGACGGCGACGTGCAGTCCGACGTGGTGGCGCAGGGCTTCGGCTCGCTGGGCCTGATGACCTCGGTCCTGATGACCCCGGACGGCAAGGTGCTGGAGACGGAAGCCGCCCACGGCACCGTGACCCGCCACTATCGCCAGCATCAGAAGGGCGAGGCCACCTCGACCAACTCGATCGCCTCGATCTTCGCCTGGACGCGCGGCTTCAAGCACCGCGCCAAGCTGGACGGCAACGCGGCCCTGGACCAGTTCGCCGACACCTTGGAGAAGGTCGTCGTCGACACCGTCGAAGCTGGCTTCATGACCAAGGACCTGGCGCTGCTGGTCGGCGACCAACAGGGCTGGCTGACCACCGAAGGCTTCCTCGACAAGGTGGCCGAAAACCTCAAGACCGCCCTGCCGGACGTCGGCTAAGGTTGATCTTCTCCCCCAGCTTCGCCGGGGAGGACTGTCTCAAGTCGCGCGATGCGCGATAGGATAGACAAGAATGAAGGCCCCGACGGAGCGATCCGTCGGGGCTTTTCGTTGTGCCGGGAGCCGGGGCGTGCATGATCGGCGATAATGAGGAAGCGTTCGTGAAGCGGCTGTTCGGAAATCTGGTGCTGGCGGCGCTCGCCGTGGCGGTGCTGGCCTTCTTCGCCGCGCCGGCGGTGGGCTTCTTCGCCATACGTTCGGCGGCGGAGGCCAGCGATGTGGCGGGGCTTTCGCGACTGATCGACTTCGGCGCAGTCCGTCAGTCGCTGAGGCCGCAGCTGGCGGGGCGGCCCGAGGCGATGGCGCCGGCGCCGTCCTTCCTGGAGGATCCCATCGGCGCCTTCCGACGACAGTTTGAGCAGCAGAACCCGCTGCAGCGTCAGCCCGATGTGAACGCCTATCTGACGCCGGCGGCCCTTTCGGGCCTGCTGAGGGGCGAGGGGCGCTACGCCAACCAGCGGACGCACGCTGCGACGCCGCCGGGCGCAAAGGTCAAGAAGCCCTGGCCGCGCCCCGCCTATTGGAGCGTCAACCGGGTGCGGATGGCGGTCGCCGATCAGGGCGGATCGCGCACCCTGTTCACCTTCGAGCGGCGAGGGCCGTTCGAATGGAAGCTGGTCCATATCGGCCTGCCCGAGGGCGCAGCGCCGCTGGCCGCGCCCGCCCAGGTCGGTCGTCCATGAGCCGCCTCATCATCCGTTTCCCAAAGGAGGGATCATGACCCGCAAGATCGTCATCGGGGCCGTCATCGCCGGGATCGTCGCCCTGGCCGTCGCCCTGTTCGTCTCGCCCTTCCTGGCGGCGCAGGGGATCGTGCGGGCGGCGCGGGCCGGGGATGCGGGGGCGCTGGAACGGCAGGTGGACTTCCCCGCCTTTCGCGCCAGCCTGAAGAGCGAACTGAACGCCCGCGCGCGACTGGAAATCCGCGAACGGGCCAAGGGCGACCGGGGGCTGGCGGCCCTGGGGATGCTGGTGGCGCCGTCGCTGGTGGACGGGGCGGTCGACAACTTCGTCACGCCGCAGGGGGTTGCGGCCCTGGTGCGGTCCGGCGAGACGCCGGCGCCGGAACGGCCGGCGCCCGCCGACGACACGCCCGCCGCGCCCAAGGACAAGGTGCGCCAGTCATGGGCCTATCGCGGGCTGAACCGCTTCGCCGTGACCCTGACGCGCGACGACAAGCCGGAAGAGGAACTGGTGTTGA
Organism: Brevundimonas sp. EYE_349; assembly: GCF_023147505.1. Taxonomy (GTDB): domain Bacteria; phylum Pseudomonadota; class Alphaproteobacteria; order Caulobacterales; family Caulobacteraceae; genus Brevundimonas. Next base: position 36,303 of record NZ_JAHXPB010000009.1, read on the forward strand.
TCCTGGAGCGTCGCGGGCCGTTCAACTGGAAGCTGGCCGGCGTCGATCTGACGCCCGATCCGATGATGTGATGCGGCGGCCCAATTGCACTGCACACCGTAAAATGGTGCAAAGTTCAATTTCGACCTGACGAATAAGCCGACTGGCTTGTCCTGCGCATGGCGACGATCCCCTTCTGACCGGCGATTATACGCGCAGTTCGAGCGGCGGCCGGCAGATGGACGCTGCTGCCAAACACGCTGTTGAAAACGCGGCCTTTTTCTCTCGCCAATAGGATCGATGGCCCGTCGTCCGGCGGACGAAGGGCCTTGTCGGCTCAGCCCAGCGCCGCGCGCACCGCCGCCAGACCGTGCTCGGCCTTGGCGCCGTCCGGGGCGCCGCCCTGGGCGAAGTCGGGCTTGCCGCCCGCGCCCTGGCCGCCCATGGCCAGGACGGCGGCGCGGGCCAGTTCGGCGGCGTTGACCGTGCCGGTCAGGTCCGAAGTGACGGCGACGGTGACGGCGGCCTTGCCCTCGGTCACGCCGATCAGGGCGACGACCCCCGTGCCGACCTGTTTGCGGAAGTCCTCGGCCACGCCGCGCAGACCCTTGCCGTCCACCCCATCCAGGACGCGGGCGATCAGCTTGACGCCGCCGATCTCCTCCGGCGCGGAGGACGCGCCCGAACCGCCGCCCAGGGCCAACTGTTTCTTCAACTCGGCGACCTGTTTCTCCAGCGTCCTGACCGACCCCTGAAGGGTCTCGACGCGCGCCGGCACGTCCAACGGCTGGATCTTGAAGTCGCGAGCCAGGTTGCGGGCCACCTTGGCCTGACCTTCCAGATAAAGGCGCGCGGCCTCGCCGGTCAGGGCCTCGATGCGGCGGACGCCGGCGGCGACGCCGGTTTCCTGAACCACCTTGAACAGGCCGATGTCGCCGGTGCGGGCGACGTGGGTGCCGCCGCACAGTTCGACCGAATAGGGGGCGTTGTCCGAAACCAGCGAACGGCCCAGGGTCAGGACGCGAACCTCGTCGCCGTATTTTTCGCCGAACAGGGCGATGGCGCCGGCCTCAATGGCGTCGGCCGGAGCCATCAGCTTGGTCTCCGCCGGGACGTTCTGACGGATCACGGCGTTGACCTCGGCCTCGATGGCGGCCAGCTCCTCCTCGGTGACCGGGGCCGAATGGCTGAAGTCGAAGCGGGCGCGCTCGGCGTCGACCAGTTGGCCCTTCTGCGCCACCTGCGGGCCGAGGACATTCTTGAGCGCCGTGTGCAGCAGGTGGGCGGCCGAGTGGTTGGCGCGCGTGGTCAGGCGTTTGTCGGCGTCAACGCTCTGCGCCACGCGGGCGCCGATCTGAAGCGTGCCAGCCGTGATCTGGACGGACAGGACGTGAAGGTCGCCGGCGTGTTTCTTGACGTCCAGCACTTCCGCTGCGCCGCCCGGCCACTCCAGGGTTCCCTGGTCGCCGGTCTGACCGCCGCTCTCGGCGTAGAAGGGGGTCGTGTCGAACAGGACCTCGACGATGTCGCCGGCCCCGGCCGCCTCGACAGGAGCGCCGCCGTTCAGGATGGCCAGGACCTCGCCCGACCCTTCGACGGCTTCATAGCCGGTGAAGACGGTCGGCCCCATGCGGTCGCGCACGGCCAGCCATTCGCCGGCGTTGGCCGTCTGACCCGAGCCCTTCCAGTTCTCTCGCGAGCGCTGGCGCTGTTCGGCCATGGCGGCCTCGAACCCGTCGACATTGACCGAGAAGCCGCGACGACGGGCCTCGTCCTGGGTCAAATCCAGAGGGAAGCCATAGGTGTCGGACAGGGTGAAGGCGGTCTGGCCATCCAGCATGTCGCCGGGCTTGAAGCCCTGAACCGCCGTGTCGAACAGGGTCATGCCGCGGCCGAGCGTGGTGCGGAAGCGGATCTCTTCCTGCTTCAGCGTGTCCTCGATGAAGGGCTGGGCGCGGGCCAGTTCGGGATAGGCGTCGCCCATCTGCGCCACCAGGGTCGGGACCAGACGGTGCATCAGCGGGTCGGCGGCGCCCAGCAGGTGGGCGTGGCGCATGGCGCGGCGCATGATGCGGCGCAGCACATAGCCCCGACCTTCGTTGGACGGCGTGACGCCGTCCGCGATCAGGAAGGACGACGAGCGCAGGTGGTCGGCGATGACTCGGTGGCTGGCGGCGCGCTCGCCCTCGGACTTGGTCGAGGTGGCGTCTTCGGAGGCCGCGATCAGGGTCTTGAACAGGTCGGTCTCGAACACCGAATGGACGCCCTGGAGGACGGTGGTCATCCGCTCAAGGCCCATGCCGGTGTCCACGCTGGGCTTGGGAAGGTTGCGAACGATCTGGTCGTTCTCCTTCTCGAACTGCATGAAGACGTTGTTCCAGATCTCGACGTAGCGGTCGCCGTCCTCGTCCGGGCTGCCGGGAGGGCCGCCGGCGATCTTGTCGCCGTGGTCCCAGAAGATTTCGGTGCAGGGGCCGCAGGGACCGCTGTCGCCCATGGCCCAGAAGTTGTCAGAGCCGGCGATGCGGATGATCTTGTCGTCGGAGAAGCCGGTGACCTTCTTCCAGATGGCGGCGGCCTCGTCATCGTCGATATAGACGGTGACCAAGAGGCGCTTGGCGTCCAGGCCGAACTCCTGCGTGACCAGCTTCCACGCCCGGTCGATCGCGTGTTCCTTGAAATAGTCGCCGAAGGAGAAGTTCCCCAGCATTTCGAAGAAGGTCAGGTGGCGGGCGGTATAGCCGACGTTGTCCAGATCGTTATGCTTGCCGCCCGCGCGGACGCATTTCTGCGAGGAGGTGGCGCGCGGATAGGGCGGCTTGGCCGCGCCCGTGAAATAGTCCTTGAACGGCACCATGCCCGCATTGACGAACAACAGGGACGGATCGTTCTGCGGCACCAGCGGCGCCGAGTGCACCTTCTCGTGGCCGTCGGCCGCGAAGAAGTCGAGGTAGGTGGCGCGGATCTCGTTCAGGCTGGGCATAGGGACGTGTCTTCGGCTCGGCGGTCGCTAAGGAACCGGCGTCATATAGGGTTTTGGCGGGGAACGCATCCCCGCCTCCGGGCCGCCGTCAGACGCGCGGCGGCGGCCCGAACTTGCCGGCCTGATAGTCCTGGACCGCCTGGATGATCTCTTCGCGGGTGTTCATGACGAAGGGGCCGTGGCTGAAGACCGGCTCGCCGATGGGTTCGGCGTGGCCCAGGAGGACGACGGCGTCCGATACGGCGGTGATCTGAACCGCATCGCCGTCGCCCAGGGCGGCCAGGTTCCATTGCGGCACGGCGGTGCCGGCGACGGAGACCTCGCCCTTGACGACATAAAGGAAGACGTTGCGGCCGGGCGCGACGGGGGTCTCGAACGCCGCGCCGGTCGGCAGACGAACGACAGCCAGATGGATGTCGATCAGCGACTGGATCGGCGCCTCGACGCTCAGCCATTCGCCCGAGACCGGCTCGACCGTGACTCCATTCTCGGTGACGAAGGCCGGGATGTCGGGCTTCTGCAGGCCGACATAGGCCGGCTTGGTCATCTTCAACCGCGACGGCAGGTTCACCCACAGCTGAAGAATCTCCATCGGGCCGCCGTCACGCTTGAAGGCGGCTGGCGACAGTTCGGCGTGGATCAGGCCCGAGCCGGCGGTCATCCACTGGATGCCGCCCGCCGAGATGATGCTCTCTCCGCCGCCGGAATCGTTATGGGCCAGTTCGCCGTCCAGAATGAAGGTGACGGTCTCGAAGCCACGGTGCGGATGGGGCCCGAAGGGCAGGCCCGCATTGCCGGGCGCATAGGTCTGGGGTCCGTGGTGGTTCAGGAACAGGAAGGGATCGATCTGGTCCACACCGGGGCCGGGCACGGGGCGGCGCGTGGTCAGGTCGCCGATGTCGTCGCGAACGGCGGGGTGCAGGCGAAGGACGGGACGGGGCGTGTTCTGTGTCATTCGTCACATATAAGGTGGCTAATCTGCCGCCGCCAGCCTAGCCGGGACGAGCGACCGTCACGGCGCGCGCGCGACCGTTCTGGACCAGTTCGCCGCTCCAGCCGCGGCCGGCGGCCCGCAGATGCAGTTCGCCGTCCGCCAGCGGCACCACGGCGGCTGCGCCGTCGAACCTGGCAGGACCGGCCGGACCATCAGCGGTCGGCGCCGCCCGCGCGTCCAGCCGGCGCCAGGCGCCTTCGATGCGTCGACCCTCGCCCCGGTCGGTCAGGGCGAAGGACAACAGCGGCTTGCCGTCGGCGTCCGCGACACGCCAGCGCCCGTCCAGCGGACCGGAGAGATGGTCAGCGTCGATCTCGGCCTGGGCGACGCCCTGGTCGTAGGCGGTCTGCCCGTCGCCAGGACTGACTTCATAATCGCCGGCATAGGCCTCAACGACGACCGCCGCGGTCAACGGGCTGCGTCGCCAGTCGCCGCCGGCGTCGCCCTGCGCTTCGATTTCCCGACCAAAGTCGGACGGCGGCTCGAACGGCCGGACCACGGGGGCCTGATAGGTTTCAGGCGTGGCGTCCAGAAGCCCCGCGGCTTGAGGCGTCTGGGCCAAGGCTGCTGCGGCGAGGAGGGCGAACAGGATCATGCGCCCACCCTGCCAAATCGCGGGACCGATCGCCTAGAGCCGGCAAGCCTTCGCGCGAAAACGTGATTCGGGCGAACGGCAAGGGTTAGAGACGCAACAATCGTCCCTTATGGCCAGCCGTGCGTTGACACCGGCCGCCCGGGGTCACAAAAGCCTCCGCAACCGCACACGGCGATTGAATTCATTCGCTTTTGAGAACCATTCGCATGACCAAGCCCAGCCCGAAGCCGGGTGGCGCAGCAAACGACCGGACGGGTCGTTTCGTCACCCAACCGAACGGTCACGTCACGCCGCTTTCGCCGCACATGGGCGTATGGCGCTGGCACGTGACCATGGCCGCCTCCATCCTGTTTCGCGCGACCATCATCGCCGCGACCGTGGGCGTGCTGTTCGTGGTCGCCTGGCTGGGCGCGATGGCGTTCGGCCCGGAACGTTACGCGGACTTCCTTATACTGGCCGGATCGCCGCTGGGCCTGTTCGTCGGCTTCGGCCTGACGGTGGTGCTGTTCTCCTTCGTGCTGAACGGCGCGCGTCACACCTATAACGACACCGGCAACGGGCTGACCCTGGGATCGGCCAATCTGCTGTCCAACATCGCGGTCTGGGCGCCCGTCCCGCTGGCCGTGCTGTTCTGGGTCGTCCTGTTCGTCGCCGGGAGGGTTTCGCTGTGAGCGGCGCCGTCAAGTTCAAGAACAACGTCAAGGTTTCCGAGCGCCACGGCGCCGGAGAATGGCTGACCGAGCGGGTGCTGTTGATCGCCCTGCTGCCGCTGGGCCTGTGGGTCGCCTCGACCGGCTTCAGCCTGGCGGGCGCCGGGTATGACGCCGTTCTGGCCTGGTTCGCCAATCCGCTGAACGCGGCCCTTATGGCGATCGCGGCGGTGGTCTTCTTCGGCTATCTGAGCCTGGCCTGGAAGGTGATCCTTGAAGACTATGTGCCGAACGCAGGGACACGCGGCCTGCTGGTCGCCCTGCTGAACATCGTCTTCGTCGTGCTGGCCGCCGCCAGCGTCTTCTTCATCGTGCGGCTGGCGCTGGGCTCGGCGCCGCTGCCCGCCGGCTTCGGAGCCTGAATAGACCGATGGCTGCTTACGAACTTATCGATCACGAATACGACGTCGTCGTCGTCGGCGCCGGCGGCTCGGGCCTGCGCGCCGCACTGGGCGCCGCACAGCAGGGGCTGAAGGTCGCCTGCGTGACCAAGGTCTTCCCGACCCGCTCGCATACCGTGGCGGCGCAAGGCGGCATCTCCGCCTCGCTCGGCAACATGGGCGAAGACAGCTGGCAGTGGCATATGTACGACACCGTCAAGGGGTCGGACTGGCTGGGCGACCAGGACTCCATCGAATATCTGGTCCGCAACGCCCCCAAGGCGGTCTATGAGCTGGAACACTGGGGCGTGCCCTTCAGTCGCACCGACGAAGGCAAGATCTATCAACGCGCCTTTGGCGGCATGACCCGCAACTTCGGCGAAGGCCCGGTGCAGCGCACCTGCGCCGCCGCCGACCGCACCGGCCACGCCATCCTGCACACCCTGTACGGCCAGTCGGTCCGTCGCGAGGTGAAGTTCTTCGTCGAATATTTCGCGCTGGACCTGATCATGCAGGACGGCGCCTGCACCGGCGTCACCGCGCTTCAGCTCGACAATGGCCAGCTTCACCAGTTCCGCGCCAAGATGGTGGTTCTAGCGACGGGCGGTTACGGCCGCGCCTATTTCTCCGCCACCTCGGCTCACACCTGCACCGGCGACGGCAATGCGATGGTGCTGCGCGCCGGTCTGCCGCTGCAGGACATGGAGTTCGTCCAGTTCCACCCGACCGGCATCTATGGCGCCGGCTGCCTGATCACAGAGGGCGCGCGTGGCGAGGGCGGATACCTGACCAACTCGGAAGGCGAGCGCTTCATGGAGCGCTATGCGCCGACCGTGAAGGACCTGGCCCCGCGCGACATGGTTTCGCGCTCCATGACCATCGAAATCCGCGAAGGCCGCGGCGTGGGTCCCAAGAAGGACCACATCTTCCTGCACCTGGATCACCTGGATCCGAAGATCCTGCATCAGCGCCTGCCCGGCATTTCCGAAAGCGCCAAGATCTTCGCCGGCGTGGACGTGACCAAGGAGCCGATCCCGGTCCTGCCGACCGTCCACTACAACATGGGCGGCATCCCCACGAACTATCACGGCGAGGTGCTGACGCTGCGCGACGGCAACCCCGACAGCGTGGTTCCGGGCCTGATGGCCGTGGGCGAGGCGGCCTGCGTCTCGGTGCACGGCGCCAACCGCCTGGGCTCCAACTCCCTGACCGACCTGGTGGTGTTCGGCCGAGCCGTCGGCCTGCGCTGCGGCGAGGTGGTGGACAAGGCGTCCGCCGTGCCGTCGGCCTCCAAGGCCCAGACCGACGCCCACATGGCCCGCCTGGACCGCTTCCGCTACGCGGACGGCTCGACCCCGACCGCCGAACTGCGTCTGTCGATGCAGCAGGCCATGCAAGCCGACGCCGCCGTCTTCCGCACCGGCAAGACGCTGGAAGAAGGCGTCCAGAAGCTGCGCGCCATCGACGCCGCCGGCGCCGACATCAAGACCACGGATCGCGGCCTGATCTGGAACACGGATCTGATGGAGACGCTGGAGTACGACAACCTGATCGCTCAGGCTCTGGTCACCATCGAGGGCGGCCTGAACCGCACGGAATCGCGCGGCGCTCACGCCCGTGAGGATTATCCCGATCGCGACGACGTCAACTGGATGAAGCACACCCTGGCCTGGAAGCGTCCGGGCGAGGGCGTCCAGATCGACTACCGTCCAGTCCACAACTACACCATGACCGACGAAGTCTCGTACATCGAGCCCAAGGCACGGGTTTACTAAGATGGTTCAGCTCACCCTCCCCAAAGGCTCCAAGCCCACCAAGGGCAAGGTTCACAAGGCCGCGCCGGGGTCAAAGGACGTCAAGACCTACAAGGTCTATCGGTACGACCCCGAGGTCGACGCCGATCCGCGCTGGGACGTCTATGAGGTGCCGACCAGCGATCACGGCCCGATGCTGCTGGACGCCCTGATCCACATCAAGAACACGATCGACCCGACCCTGTCGTTCCGTCGTTCGTGCCGCGAAGGCATCTGCGGCTCCTGCTCGATGAACATCGACGGGCGCAACACCCTGGCCTGCACCAAGGGCTGGGAGGAATGCTCCTCGCACAACATCACCATCGCCCCCCTGCCGCACCAGCCGGTGGTCAAGGATCTGGTGACGGACCTGAGCCTGTTCTACGCCCAGTACGACTCGATCCAGCCCTATCTGCAATCGGACGAGCCGGACCCCGAGAAGGAACGCCTGCAGACCCCAGCCGAGCGCGAGAAGCTGGACGGCCTGTACGAGTGCATCCTGTGCGCCTGCTGCTCGACCTCCTGCCCCAGCTATTGGTGGAACCAGGAAGAGTATCTCGGCCCGGCGGCGCTGCTGCAGTCCTATCGCTGGATTTCGGACAGCCGCGACGACGCGACCCAGAAGCGCCTCGATGACCTTGAAGACCCCTTCAAACTGTATCGCTGCCACACGATCATGAACTGCGCCCAGGTCTGCCCCAAGGGGCTGAACCCGGCCAAGGCCATCGCCGAGACCAAGAAGCTGATGGTCGCCCCCAGCCGCAAGAAGGCGGCCTGAGGATCGGACGCCGGAGGCCCTTGCCTCCGGCCCACCCTCGGTTAAGAGCGGCGCATGGCCAAGATCACCTACATCGAACACGACGGGACCGAGCACCCGGTCGAGGTCAAGAACGGCCTTAGCGTCATGGAAGGCGCGATCCGCAACAATGTGCCGGGCATCGACGCGGACTGCGGCGGGGCCTGCGCCTGCGCCACCTGTCATGTCTATGTCGACGAGGCTTGGCGCGAAGCGACGGGCAAGCCCAGCGCCATGGAGGAGTCGATGCTGGACTTCGCCGAAGAGGTTGAACCCAACAGCCGCCTGTCCTGCCAGATCCGGGTCTCGGACGCGCTGGACGGCCTGATCGTGCGTCTGCCGGAAAACCAGCACTGACATGGCCCGGGTCGATCCCGGGTTGGTCGAGATCATCGGTCGCTGGATCGAACACGCGGATGGGGATGCGCCGCCGCCCATCCTGGGCATCGCCGGTTCGCAAGGTTCTGGCAAGTCGACCCTGGCGCAGGTCGTCGCCGAACGGTTCGGCTGCGCGACCCTGTCGCTGGATGACGTCTATCTGACCCAGGCCGAACGTCGGACGCTGGCGGCCCGCGTGCATCCGCTGTTCGCCACGCGCGGTCCGCCCGGAACCCACGATCTGGGTCTGCTGAACCGCGTGCTGGATCGGTTGCGACGCGCCGAACCGGGCGACGCTACGCCCTTGCCGCGCTTTGACAAGCGGGCTGATGATCGCGCGCCAGCGGCGCACTGGCCGGTGTTCGAGGGACGTCCCGCCGCCGTCATCCTGGAAGGCTGGTGCCTGGGCGCCCGGCCTGAGACGCCCAAAGAGCTGGCGGAGCCCATCAACGATCTTGAGCGCGTCAGCGACGGCGACGGGCGTTGGCGGCGTGAAAGCAATGATAGACTGGCCCACGACTATGGGGCGCTGACAGAACGTCTGGATCGCCTGATTTTTCTGCGCGCACCCGATTTCGGGCGGGTGCTGGATTGGCGCTGCGAACAGGAGGCCGAGCTGTTGGGCGTGCGTGAACTTTCGCCGGAACGTCGCGCCGCCATCGCCGATTTCGTCCGATTCTATGAAAGGTTGACGCGGCGCATGCTGGACAGCGGAGTCGGCGCGGATCTAACCGTCACGCTTGACCGAGACCGCCATCCCGTCGCCTTTGCGGGTCATCTGTAGCGTTCAGAGTATGTGGCTTGTTCGGTTTCAAACTCAGGCGCGGCGAGCCGGGACGCGCCCAGGCAGGCCGCGCGGATCGTCGCCTTCATCCACGCAGATTGATCAATGTCGCCGGCGTGGTGTCTGCACCAGGTCTGGAGATGGGGTGCATCATAATCGACCTGTCGGACGGCGGCATGAGGCTGCGTCTGGACCGGGGAACCGCCCTGCCCGCCGAGATCGCCGTCATCGATGTGGCGGAGGGCGTCGCCTATCCCGGCGTTCTGGTCTGGCAGAGGCGGCACGAGGCCGGATTGCGCCAGACCGGCGCCGTTTCGCTGCGCGGACTGGTGCCGGCGCGTATGGCGGGCGCGCGCGACGCCTGGCGGCGCGCGGGCGGGCGCTGATCGCGGATCAGAGACCGGCGGGCATGGTCCCGGCGTTGATGGCGATGCGGCCGACCAGTCCCTTGACGATCAGATCCAGGGCCGAACCCTCGCGATAGTCGGCGGCGGCGACGAAGTTCACCCGGTCCTCGGAGATTAGCGAATAGACCTTCTTCTGGTCCTTCTCGTTCGAGCGCGGATCATAGACGGCGATGGAGAAGCCGCCCTTGGTGTGCATCATCTTCATGGTGGGCACGTCGGTGTCGCCGTCGCCGATGAAGATCATCCGTTCGAACGGCACAGGGCGCTCGTCGTCGGGAATGAAGTGGTTGATCCGCTCATGCTCCCAATGGTTGTTCACGCCCTTGTTGATGCGGAACAGATACTGGGTCTTGGTGGTGTAGTTGACGCCCACTGCGGGCCAGGCGGCCTCTCCCTTGTCGTCATAAACATAGTGGGAGGCAAAGACGTGCTTCAGCGCCGGGCGGATCGGGGTGCCCTCGATCATCTCCTCCAGCCCGGCGGAGATGATGTAGTGTTCGATCTCCAACCCGTAGCGGGCGCCGAACGCATTGATCCGGTCGAACCAGCTGAGATCCTTCAGCCCTTCGAACAGGGCGACCTCGCGGCCGTGATCGCGCAGGGTCTCGCGCGTGACGGGCGCGCCATTCTGGCGCGCATGGTGCAGCATCAGCTGCATATACATCAGGATGCCGTCGCCGTCTGCGTCCTTGGTCAGACGCTCGGCCTCGCTCCAGAAGGCGCCGATGTCCATGCCTACCGAGGGGATGAAGCTCACCTCCTGCATGTTTCCCCGGGCCAGGGTGCCGTCGAAGTCATAGATGAGAGCGGTTTTCAGCGGGGCTTTGTCGGCCATGAGGCGGCATCCGGTGCGTCAGTCGAACCCCGCCCTCTATATCAGCCCGCCGCCCCCGTCGATTGGCGCCTCTGCCCGAAGGTGGGGGCCGCCGTCTTCTGCTCGTCCCAATAGGCCGCGCCCGTCGTCGGTTTGAACATGGTGCGCGGCGTGCCGTTGCGCGCCACCACGGCGAAGGTGTTGGTGGATGCCTGATAGAGCAGGGTGTCGCCGTTCGGGCGTTTGACCGTCTCCACGTCACGCGGCGGCTTGGTGGTGAAGGCCGTCACCTTGGCCAGATAGTCCTCGGCCGAGCGGGCCCCGAAGTCGGCGCCGTTGCGGTCGTAGAGACGAGCGATCTTGGCGTCGACCGTCTCGCGACGGTTGGCGGTCAGGACGGGCTTCGGCTCGGCCGCGGACGCCGTTTCGGCGACCGATCCAGCCGTGTCCGCCAGAGCCATGGGCTTGGCCTCGGTCGAGCGATCACGCGTCTCCACCGCCGAAGATCGGTCGCAAGCCCCCACGGCCAGCAGCAATCCGCCCAGCGCCAGCGCAGCCACGCCCCTAATCGTCGTCTTCATCTCCGCGCCCCTTCATATACCCGCTTGACGCGAAGAAAGCACAACTTGGCTGTTCGCGCAATGTTCCTACGCTCCGTCTCGACGCGGTCATGGAGGATCGCTAGACCTGATCCATGGACAGCCGCGCCCTTTCCCATCGCAAGATCCTGCTGATCGTCGGCGGCGGCATAGCCGCCTACAAGTCGCTGGAGCTGGTGCGGTTGATCGCCAAGGCGGGCGGCCAGACGCGGGTGATCCTGACCGAATCCGGGGCCGAGTTCGTCACCCCCCTGTCGCTGGCGGCGTTGTCGGGCCATCCGGTGCGGTCGGGTCTTTTCCACCCCGAAGAAGAAACCACCATGGGCCATATCGAGCTGTCGCGCTGGGCCGATCTGGTGGTCGTGGCCCCGGCGACGGCGGGCCTGATCGCCAAGGCGGCGAACGGTCTGGCCGACGATCTGGCCTCCACCACCCTGATCGCCACGGACAAGCGGGTGCTGCTGGCCCCGGCCATGAATGTACGGATGTGGCTGCATCCGGCGGTCCAGGCCAATGTCGAGCGGCTGAAGGCTTTCGACGGTTTCCACGGCGTCGCGGTCGTGGGGCCGGACGACGGCGAGATGGCCTGTGGCGAATTCGGGCCGGGCCGGATGGCCGAGCCTGCGGCCATTCTCGACGCCATCATCGGCCTGACGGCGGGCGCCGCCGGGCGGCCTCTGGCGGGCCGGAAGGCGGTCGTCACCGCCGGGCCGACATTCGAGCCGATCGACCCGGTGCGCGGCCTGACCAATCGCTCCAGCGGCAAGCAGGGTTACGCCATCGCCGCCGCCCTGGCGGAACTGGGCGCCGAAGTGACGCTGGTGTCCGGCCCGACGGCGCTCGGCGCGCCGCCCGGCGTGACGCGAGTGTATGTGGAAAGCGCGCTGGAGATGCAGGCGGCGACGCAGGACCAACTGCCCGCCGATATCGCCGTGCTGTCCGCCGCCGTCGCCGACTGGCGCGTGGACATCATCGCGGGCGGAAAGATCAAGAAGGGGCCGGGCGGCCCGCCCACACTGGCCCTGATCGAGAACCCCGACATCCTGGCGGGGATCGCCGCGCCCGGCCCGAACCGCCCCCGTCTGGTGATCGGTTTCGCCGCCGAGACGACCGATCTGGAGGCCAATGCGCGGGCCAAGCTGTCACGCAAGGGCTGCGACTGGATCATCGGCAATGACGTGTCGGACGATGTGTTCGGATCGGACGGCAACGCCGTTCTGCTGGTCACCGCCGACAAGACCGAAGCCTGGCCGCGCCAGTCCAAGACCGCCATCGCCCGCGCCGTCGCCGCCCGCATCGCCGATCACTTCAAGGCCTCCGAATGACCGAACCCGCCGCCGTCCAGATCCAGCGCCTGCCGCATTCCGAGGGCCTGCCTCTGCCTGCCTATGAGACGGCCGGATCGGCGGGCATGGACCTGCGCGCAGCCGTGCCCGAGGACCAGCCGATGACCCTGGCGCCCGGCCAGCGGGTTCTGGTGCCCACGGGCCTGAAGATCGCCCTGCCGCTGGGCTATGAGGCTCAGGTGCGCGCCCGCTCGGGTCTGGCGCTGAAACACGGCATCATCTGCCCCAATGCGCCCGGCACCATCGACAGCGACTATCGCGGCGAGTGCGGCGTGATCCTGGCCAATATCGGCGCCGAGCCCTTCGTCATCCGACGCGGCGAACGCATCGCCCAGCTGGTGATCGCCCGCCACGAACGCGCCGACTGGGTCGAGGTCGAGACGCTGGATGAAACCGCGCGTGGCGCGGGCGGCTTCGGCTCGACGGGGCGTTAGGACGAGGCCGAGGGCAATGGGGCGGTTGGATACGAAACTCCTCAGCGTCGTTGTCACGCTTGTTCTGGCTGGGTGTTCTGAAGCTTCGAATCCTCCTCAACCCACGACGGCGCAGTCGTCCGAGTCGCAGAGTCTAGGTCCGGCTAAATGCCCGGCGTCAGTGTTTCCTATCGATGAGATTCAAAATACGACCGTCACATCCCTTGTTCTGGACGAGGGCGTGTATGCGTTCTTGCCGGACGGTCGATATCGGTTCCGCGGCGGGTGGGGCGGCTCAGAACAGGGCCTGTATCGTATGTGCGGCGCAGACCTCTGCATTTCCCGCAAGGATGGTTCTGAGTTCTGCCGCACGCTGCGCCGGGTCGCCAAGGGCCGCTATCTCGATCCAGAAGACACAGAAATGCTGTTCGAACCCACGGAGGTGCGCGAGCAGCGCTAAACCAGCGGCGCGGTCGACTGGATCAGGGCCTGACGGCGGCGGAGGTGTTCGCGCCAGGCGGTGTAGAGACCGCTGGAGGCGATCAGGGCGGCGCCGGCCAGGGTGCTGAGGGTCGGGGTCGTGGACATCAGCCACCAGCCGAAGACGATGGCGCCGACGATCTGCAGATAGTCGAAGGGCGCGACCACGGCGACCGGCGCCTTCTGCAGCGAGGCGGTCATGAACAGCTGGGCCAGGCCGCCGGCGATGCCCGATCCGACCAGCAGGGCGAAGGTCGTAGGCGAACGCCAATGGCCGACGATGGGCAGCAGGATCGCCCCGACCAGCGACGAACCGACGAAGAACCAGAAGACGATGGCGGCGACGTGTTCTGTGTCGCGCAACTGGCGCAGGGTGATGGTCACGCCCGCCGTCAGCAGGGCGGCGATAAGACCGAAGGCGATGCCCTGGACTGGCACGGCGTGATCCGCCGCTCCTATGACGCCGGGAATGGGCCGCATGACGATGACCACGCCGATGAAGCCCACGGCGACGGCGGCCCAGCGGCGCGCGCCAACCGCCTCCTTCAGGATCAGGAAGGACAGCAGGGTGGCGAAGATGGGGGCGGTGAAGCTGAGGGTCGTGGCGTCGGCCAGAGGCAGCAGCGTCAGCGTCTGAAACACGCACAGGATCGACACTATGCCCAGCGCGCTGCGGCCTACATGGGCCCAGGGGTGCCGGGTAGACAGGGCGCTGAGGCCGCCCTGGCGGGTCATGACCCAGATCAGTACGACCGGCAGGCCGAAGAAGGCGCGGTAAAACAGCATCTCGGGCGCTACGACCCCGTCCAGCGACGCCAGTTTCAGCACCGCCGCCATGACCGAGAAACAGCCCGCCGCCCCGATCCGCAGGGCGATGCCGCCGGCGATGTCCTCGCCGGCGGCTAGGGTTCGTTTGCGTCCCGGCCGTTCAGGCGCGGGCACGAGCGGCTTAGGCCTGGCCGGTTTCGACGGGCTGCTGGGCGATCTGCTGCTGGCGCGCGATGTAGATGGCGGCGAAGTCGATGGGGTCCAGTTGGAACGGAGGATAGAAGCCGCCGTCGGCCGTAGCGCCCGAGATGATCTCGCGTGCGAACGGGAACAGGTAGCGCGGGCATTCGATCAGCAGCAGCGGCTCGATATCCTGCTCCTGAACATTGGCCAGCTGGAACAGGCCGCCATAGACCAGTTCCACGTGGAACACGGGCTGGTTTTCGTGGGTCGCCTTGATCGACAGCTTCAGGTCCAGCTCGAACAGGCCGTCAGGGCGGCCTTGGGCGGCCATTTCGACGCCCAGGTCGATGGCGGGCTTGCCGTCGATGCGGAGGGATTCCGGGGCCCGCGGGTTCTCGAACGAGAAGTCGCGGACGTACTGAGCCAGGATGCGGAAGCCGGGGCCGGCGGGCTGGCCCTGCTGAGCCTGGGCCTGATCGCCTTGTTGGGGTTGGCCTTCAGCAGGGGGGGCGGCGTCGGTCATGGAGCGGTCTTCGAAGCGGTTTCTGGAAACGGATGGCGGCCGATAAGGCGGCAATGAGGCGCCGCGACTACCATGCCGGGACGCTTGGCCGCAATGTCGCGCGCGCGATTGGGGGCGCGGTTCGCCTTGCTTCGCCCTATATGACACCCTAATCACGCCAGACATCCGTCCGGCGCGCCCGTCGCCCGCTACAGGAATTCCGCCTTGAACCTGCCGGTCCAATTCCAGATCGTCGTCTTCGCCGTAATCGCGGCCATCGTCCTGTTCCAGCTTTACAATGTGCTGGGCAAGCGGGTCGGGCGTCAGCCGCAGGAGGACGCCAAGGCGGCCGTGACCGGCCCGACGCCGAACGAGGCGCCGGCGGCGCCCGCCATCGACCCCGCCACCCTGGCCTCCGTCGCCACCCTGAAGGCGCGTGATCCGGCCTTCGACCCGGCGCGGTTCCTAGACGGGGCGCGACAGGCCTATGAGACCATCGTGCGCGGCTACGCCTCGGGCGACCGGGCGGCCCTGAAGCCCCTGCTGAAGCCCAATGTCATGGCCTCGTTCGAAGCCGGCATCGCGGCGCGGGAGACGCGCGGCGAGACGGAATCGGTCGAGTTCCTGTTCCCCCCCCGCGCCGACCTGGAAGGGGCGACGGCCGAGGGCGATCGGGCGGTGGCCAAGGTGCGCTTCCTGGCCGAACTGCGCAGCCGGGTCACCAAGGCCTCGGGCGAGACCGCCGATTCCGAGACCGGCGAGCCGCTGGTCGAGGAACGCCGCACCGCCGAACACTGGACGTTTGAGCGCACCCTGGGGGCGGCCGATCCGAACTGGGTCCTGGCGCGCGTCGAGCCGGCCAACGCCTGATGCCCGGCCTGAGAGGTCTGGGCGGCGGATCGCTTGGCCTGGCCGCGTTGATGGTGCTGGCCGCCTGTTCGTCGGCGCCGATGACGCCGCACCGGCCGACGCCGGGCGCAATCCCCGGCGGGCCTGTTCCCTATACGCCATCGCCAAATCCGAGCGGACCGCCGGCGGCGGCGTCCAACGCCTTGAGCCCCGCTGTCCTGCCCGGATGGAACGACGAGGATCATCTGGCCGCCTTCCGCGCCTATGTGGACGGGTGCGGCGCGGCGCGTGAGGACGCCGCGCGCAGGGTCTGCGCCCGCGCCAAGGCCATGGCGACGACCATGACCGTCACCCCCTCGGACGCGCGGGCCTTCTTCGAGGCCAGTTTCAGCGCCGTGCCAGCGGCGACCGCCGACGGGCGGCCCGGCCTGCTGACCTCCTATTTCGCGCCTGAGTATCCGGCGCGCCGCCGGCCAGACGCGGAGTTTTCAGCCCCCGTCCTGCCCAAGCCCGCCAATCCGCGCGCGGCGGGCGACCGGGCCTATATCGAATCCGCCGCGCGGGCCGATCAGGCGCTGGCCTGGATGCGGGCCGAGGACCTGTTCTTCCTGCAGATCCAGGGCTCGGGCTATCTGACGTTCGAGGACGGGACGCGAGGCCGCGCCGCCTACGCGGCCGACAACGGCAAGCCCTTCGTCGGCATCGCCCGGCCGATGGCGCAGCAAGGACTGCTGCCGCAGAACGGCACCTCGGGCGATGCGATCCGGGGCTGGCTGGCCGACCACCGGGGCTATCAGGCCCAGGCCGTGATGGCGCTGAATCCGCGCTACATCTTCTTCCGTCTGGACCCGGACGATAACGGCCATCCGGCCGGCGCGGCCGGCGTGCCCTTGACCGAACGCCGGGCCATCGCGGTCGATCCCGCCCATTGGCGCTATGGCGAACTGGTCTGGCTGGAGGCCGACGGCGGCAATCTACGCGGCGCCAGCGCCAGCTATCGCGGCCTGGCGATGGCGCTGGACACCGGTTCGGCCATTCGCGGTCCCGTGCGGGCTGACCTCTATATGGGGCGTGGGGACGCCGCGGGGGCCGAGGCCGGAACCGTGCGCCACCCCTTGCGGATGTGGCGTCTGGTTCCGAAGGGCTGACCCCCTCCCCGTTCCTGAACCTTAAGCCAGGTCCTCGATCTCATCCTCTGTCAGTTCGCCGGGGACGATGGTGACGGGCAGTTTGCGGCCGCCGATCTGGGCCCCGTGTTTGATGATGGCCGAGACCAGCGGGCCGGGTCCGCGCGAGCCCGCGCTGGCCGCCAGGACCAGAATCTTGATGTCGGGGTCGGCGGCGACGACCTTTTTGATGGCGCCCTGGGCGTCGCCGGTCTCGATCAGGAAGACGGGCGCGGCGCCCGAACGGGCCATGGCCTCCTCGCCGAGGCGATTGAGCAGGCCTTCCGCCTCCTCGCGCTGCTGGCGGGCGATCTCTTCACGCGCGCCCGACCAGTGGGCGTCGCTGTCGGACGGCAGGACGCGCAGCATGACCACGCGCCCGCCCGTCGACTTGGCCCGGCGCGAGGCGAAGCGCAGGGCCGCCTCGAACTCGGGACTGTCGTCGACGACGACGAGGAATTTTCTCGGCATTGCGGCCTCCCCAGCCTGATGTCGGACGAGAAGAGGCAGCTGAACGGAGATTCCGTCAAGCCGCCTCTGGCTCAGAACCGCATCAGCCCCGCGTCGCAGCCGAGGCCAGGTCGCGGATCGTGGCGTTGGCGATGGTCAATTTGGCGAACGTCCAGCCCGAGCCGGACTGTTCGATCTCGTCCACCGAGGCGCGCACGCCCTCCACCGCCGCCTGTTTGGAGCCGATCCAGGCGTCCACGGCGCCCTCGGCCGCATCCTCGCTGACGCCGACCGACGGATCGGAGGCGCCGGCGACGGCGCGGGTCAAGGCGGCCTGTTCGTTCATCAAATCCTCGATCAGGCGACGCACGGCCAGACGGTCGAAATGATCCGCAGACGGAATGGAGCCGGCGGCGGCGCGCAGACGGTCGAAATCGAAGGCCGCACCGACCTGGTGATACAGGCGCGCCATGGCCGCGACCGGCCATCCGGCCTCCTGCGCCAGGTCGCCGATGTCGGAGGCGGCGACCAGCGGCCGCATGATGGCGATGCTGCGCACCAGATCCTCGGGCGCGCCCATGTCGGCGAAGGTCTTGACCCGCGCATCCAGCCGCCCCTGTTCGAACCGCGACAGCACCGGCGCGCCCTCGGCCTGAAGGGCGTCGGCGATGGGGCGATAGCGGTCGATCAACCCCTGGACCGAGACGCCGGTCTTGGCGCGACGGGCCATCCAGAAGGTCTGGCGACGCAAGACCACGGCGATTTCGCGATAGAGGGCGGTCTGCGCCTCGGCCGAAATCTTCAGGTCCAGGGCGGAAACGGCGTCCCACGCCTGGTCCAGGCGGAAGACCCGGCGCGCGGCCTCGAAGGCGATGATCAGGGCCGTGGTGTCGCATTCCGCCGAGCCGCGCAGGCGGTCGGGGAAGGTCGGGCCGCACATGTTGACGACCTCGTTGGACATGACGGTGGCGATGATTTCGCGCCGCAGCCGGTGGCTCTTCATCTCCGGCTCGAACCGGGCCAGAGCGTCGGGGAAGTAGCGAACGAGAATCTGTTCGAAGAACGGATCCTCGGGCGCGCTCGACGCCACGATCTCGTCGGACAACTCCAGCTTGGCGTAGGCCGTCAGGACCGCCAGTTCAGGGCGGGTCAGGGCGACCCCGGAAGCCATCATTTCCCTGACGCGGACGTCGTTGGGCAGGCCCTCGACCTTGCGATCCAGTTTGCCGCGCGCCGACAGCGCCTGCATGAACCGCTGCTGGGCGTCCAGGGCTCCGGCCCCTTCCGCCTGCTGCAGGGTCAGGGCCAGGGTCTGGTCGTAGTTATGCGCCAGAACCTTCAGCCCCACCTCGTCGGTCATCGAGGCCAGAAGCGGGGCGCGCTCTTCCATCGGCAGGACGCCGTTGGTCACGGCCGAGCCGACCAGGATCTTGATGTTGACCTCGTGGTCGGAGGTGTCGACCCCGGCAGAGTTGTCGATGGCGTCGGTGTTGATGCGGCCGCCATTCAGGCCGAACACGATCCGGCCGGCCTGGGTGAAGCCCAGGTTGGCCCCCTCGCCCACCACCTTGACCCGCAGTTCGTCACCATTGATCCGCAGGGCGTCCGTGCCCTTGTCGCCGACCTGGGCGTCGGTCTCGGCGGGCGATTTCACATAGGTGCCGATGCCGCCGAGATACAGCAGTTCCGTCGGCGCCTTCAGGATGGCGCGGATCAGGCTGATCGGGTCCAGAACATCGTCTGAAATGTCCAGGGCGGCCTTGATCTGGGGCGTCAGCTGGATCGACTTGGCCGAGCGCGAGAAGACGCCGCCCCCTTCCGAGATCAGGGCCTTGTCATAGTCCTGCCAGGACGAACGCGGCAGGTCGAACAGGCGCTTGCGCTCCGTCCATCCGGTCACATGATCCGGGTTCGGATCAATGAAGATGTCGCGGTGATCGAAGGCGGCGACCAGGCGCGTGGCCTTGGACAACAGGGCGCCGTTTCCGAAGACGTCGCCGGACATGTCGCCGACGCCGACCATGGTGAAGGGTTCGGTCTGGATGTCCTTGCCCATCTCGCGGAAGTGGCGCTTGACCGCCTCCCAGGCGCCGCGCGCGGTGATGCCCATGCCCTTGTGGTCATAGCCGACCGACCCGCCCGAGGCGAAGGCGTCGCCCAGCCAGAAGCCATAGGAGGCCGAGACGCCGTTGGCGATGTCGGAGAAGGTCGCCGTGCCCTTGTCGGCGGCGACCACCAGATAGGGATCGTCCTGCTCCCAGGCGACGACATTGGCCGGACGCACCACCGAACCATCGGCGGCGATGTTGTCGGTGATGTCCAGAAGACCGGACAGGAAGGTCCGATAGGCGCGGATGGCCTCGCCCTGGATGGCCTCGCGGTCCGTCGTGCGGGGCAGTTGCTTGGGATAGAAGCCGCCCTTGGATCCGACCGGCACGATGACGGCGTTCTTGACCTGCTGCGCCTTCACCAGCCCCAGAACCTCTGTGCGGAAGTCGTCGCGGCGGTCGGACCAGCGCAGGCCGCCGCGCGCAACGGGGCCGAAGCGCAGGTGAACGCCCTCGACATGCGGGGCCCAGACGAAGATTTCGCGGAACGGCTTGGGCAGGGGCAGGTCCTCAAGCTCGCGCGAGGCGATCTTGATGGCGATGTGCGGCTTGGGCTGACCGTCGGCGTCCAACTGGAAATAGTTGGTGCGCTTGATCGCGCCGATCAGGGCGGCGATGCGCCGCAGCGCGCGGTCGTGGTCCAGGCTCTTCACCTCCTGGAGGAGGGCGGCGATCTTGCCTTCAAGCTCGGCGACGGCCGAAGCGCGGTCGTCGGCCGATCCGCCGACGGCCGGTTCGAACTTGGCCTTGAACAGCGACAGCAGGGCGCGGGCCACGTCGGGATACTCGCGCAGCGCCTCTTCCTGCACGGTCTGGGACGGATCGAGGCCTGTCTGCTGGCGATAGTGGGCCAGGGTGCGGATCAGGGCCGCCTCGCGCCATTCGACGCCCAGTTCGACCACCAGACGATTGAAGCCGTCGCTCTCGTTGCGGCCGGTCCAGACGGCGGCGAAGGCGTCCTCGAACGGCCCCTTCACATCGTCGAAGACCAGGGCCTCGCCGCGCGGATCCTCCATCAGGAACTCATGGATGTGGATCTCGGTGTCGCCCAGCGGACGGATGGCGTTGCCATATTCCTCCAGCGTCTTCAGGCCCATGTCGGCCAGGATCGGCAGAACGTCGGACAAGGGCACGGCCGAGCCGCGACGATACAGTTTGAAGCGGAACTGCAGGCGGCTGTCGTCCGGGTTGCGGAAGGCGCGCACGGCGACGGGCTCCCCCTCCCCCGGCGCGCCGGTGTCGTTCAACCGGGTCATGAACTGCAGGTCCACCGCCGCCTCGTCGGCGTCGTAGCGGTCGCGGTAGCCCGCGCCGAAGGCCCGCGCCCATTTGGCGCTGACCGGCCCGACCGAAACCTCTTCCACCCCCGAACGGCGCAGGCCCGCCTCGAAGCGATCGACCCAACCGCGACCCGCCTCGGCCACGTCGGCCTCCAGCTGGACCGGATCGGGGACCGGGTGATCGCCGGGCGTCACGCCGATGATGTAGTGAACGCGCACCAGGGGCGCGTCGGACAGTTGCGGATACCAGGCCGAGATACGGCCGCCCCAGGCGCGGGCGACGATCTGGCCGATGCGCTCGCGCACCGCCGCGTCGAACTTCTCGCGCGGGATGAAGCACAGCACCGAAACGAAGCGGTCGAACGGATCCTGGCGCGAGAACAGGCGAATGCGCGGCCGGTCATACAGATGCAGTATGCCCAGGGCGATGGACAGCAGTTCGTCCTCGCTGATCTGGAAAAGCTCGTCGCGAGGATAGTTCTCCAGAATGTTCTTCAGGCGTTTTTCGTTGTGGCTGCCCGGCGCCTTGTCCGCGCGGGCCAGGGCGTTGGCCACCTTGCGGCGCAGCAGCGGCACCTCGGTCGCCAACTGGTCGTAGGCCTCGGACGTGAACAGGCCGACGAAGCGGGTTTCGCCCGTCGCCTTGCCGTCCGCGCCGTAACGCTTGACCCCGACGTAGTCCATGTAAGCCCGGCGATGCACGCGCGAGCGGGCGTTGGCCTTGGCCACCGTGACCGGCTCCGACAGATCCAGCTGGCGGCGCATCTGGTGCGTCAGGACCGCGGGCTCGGACGCGCGGCGCAGCACGGTGCGCTCGGGGTCCGCCAGTATGCCAAGGCCCTGGCCGGACTGGCTGAGAGGCGCCTCGGCCTCGTAGTCGCCGTTGGCGGTGCGCGGATAGTCGTAGTCGCGCGCGCCCAGGAAGACGAAATGGTCGCTCTTCAGCCATTTCAGGAAGGCGATGTTCTCGTCCAGCACCGCCTGATCGACGGCCGAGGGCGGGGTGGTCTCCAGACGCTGGACCGCTTGGCGCATCAGGCCCGTCATGGCCTCGTGGTCGGCGACGGCGGCGTGGACGTCGGCCAGGCTCTGGGCCAGGCCCTCGCCCAGGACGTCGCGACGCTCCTGCGGCACGCTGTCGATGACCAGCATGATGATCGACAGGCGACGACCGTCCAGATCGACCACCGGGTGGAACAGGGCGCGCACCGAGACGGCGGCCTCGGCCAGGGCGCCCATGACGCTGTCGACCAGGAAGGGGGCGTCCGCCTGGACGATGCGGACCAGGTCATAGTCCAGCGCCTTGCCGTCCACCCCATGCATCGGACCGACAGTGATGGCCGGGGCCGTCGCTTCGGCGCCATAGGCCCTGGCCGCCGTCCAGGACGCGGCCAGCAGGGCGGCCAGGTCCTCGCCGCCCAGTTCGGGCGTCTCGTCAGCGGCGTAATCCTCGTACGCCTGGGCCAGATAGACCTTCTCCGTCGCGCCGGGCCCGGTTCCGACGATCCGGGCGAAGGCCGCCTCCAACGCGGCCTCGGTGATCGGCTGGACGACGGGTTGGCGCAGATCGGGGGCGGTCATGGACGAGCAGTCTCGAACAACGCGGCGGGGCCGCTGGAGAAGCGGCGCGACGTGGCGCCACAACTGCTGACTAGGCCAGGACCGGTCGCGCGGGAAGCCCCTGGCGACCGATCATTGTAATGATCGGTGATAAGCTTGGAATTATTGTGCGGCGCCACAAAGCAGAAAGCCGCCGGACTGGGGGAGTCCGGCGGCCTGCGCGAGCGGCGCCTGGAGGGGAGGGGAGGGCGCCGATCTCGCTTCGCTGCGGTACGGAGGGGGGGTGTCCCGCAGCTTCGAACTGGGAGATGGGAAGGCCGTTTCGCCGTTCAAGGGCGCGCGCGCGCGATTTTTCGCGACATTTTGGCCCCGCCGCGCGGCGGCCTGAAACACGCCACGGCGCAGACAACGGATTTCAGTGTTAAGCGTTGATCGCGTTCAAAGGTGAAGCTGGAGCACCGGGTCGATATGCGTCGATTTATCATGGGGTCCATCGTCGCGGCGGTGATCGGCCTGATGCTCGCGGGCGCGGGCTATTGGGCCTATTGGAACTTCTATTCCAGGTTCCAGCCCGTCACGATCAGCCGCAATCCCGGCGAGGTGCAGAGGCTGCTGGACGAGGCGTCCTGGGTGTCGGACGGCAGCGGGGGCCAGCCGCTCTACATCGTCACCTATCGCGACAGCGCGTCCGGGCATCGCTATCTGCGTGACGAGGCGCCCAAGCTGAAGGCGGCGGGGGTAGAGACCCGGTTCATCCTGTTCGCCCGGCCCGATGCCGAGGGGACGCCGCGGTCCACCGCCGCCGAACGGGCCACGGTCGCCGAGCTTTGGCTGAGCCGGGACTGGCCGCTTTACGAACGCTGGATGGCCACCCCGTCCAGCAGTTGGACCGCCGCCGGCCTGCCCCAGGCGGACGGCAATCTGGCGCGCTCGGCCGTGGTCGAGGCCGGGCGCCGGTTCGACGAACAGCTAGGCCGGTTGCTGCGCGAGTCCGGGGTCAAGCTCAGCTATCCGCTGATCCTGTGGCGCGACAGGGACGGATTTCTGAAGGCCTGCGGCTGCGCCGACAGCCGGGCCTGGGCCTTCATCCGCGACGACGTCGGGGCCCCGGATCGACTGGGCGCGCCGAACAACGAGGCGCCAGGGCCCGACGAAGACCAGATCGCGCCGCAAGGCGCGACGTCGGCCATGCCCTATCCCGACCTGCCCGCCATTCCGCCGGTCGATGCGCCAAACCGATCGCCCGTCGCACCGCCCGCCCAGGCGCAGAACCCGACACACACGCCGACCAGGCCATCGTCCCCATCCTCACGACCCTCCCCGCGCGCGGCGCCGGCGCCGACCCAGCAGGAAGACACCACCTTCTACTGATCAGAGGGCGGCCGAGGCGGCGATCAGCCGATCCACGTCATCGGCGTCTTGATAAAGGCCGAAGCCGAACCGGATGACGTCGTCGCGGACATCGGTGACGATGCCCGCCTGTCTCAGGGCCGTGCACCAGGCGGGGGCGTCGGAATGCCGCAATGCCAGGAAACGGGCGCGTGGCGCCAGGCCCTCGACCGGATTGAGGATTTCAGCCTCGGACAGCGGCCCAGCGCGTCCCGCGATCACCGCCGACTGGAACCGGGCGGCCAGGCCGCGGGCGTGGGCGGCGACGGCGGCGGTGTCCAGACCTTCGGCGGCCAACATCCGTCGCGCCGCATTGAAGCGGTACAGCGCCGAACAGTCGAAGGTCGCGCCCCAGAACCGGCCGCCGTCGCTGCGGTACTGGACCCCGCCGGGTGGTCCGCTCAGATCGCCGAACTCCGCGAACCAGCCCGTGACGACCGGCCGGGGGCAGAAGCCTGGCGGGGCGTGCAGGAAACAGGCGCCCTCGCCCGCCATGGCGTATTTATAGCCGCCCGCGACGTAGAAGACCTGGTCCGCCACCGCCGAAAGATCGGTCGGGGTCGCCATGAAACCATGGTAGCCGTCGACCAGAACCCACGGACCTTCAGGTCGGGCCAGGGCGGCGAGATCCCCGATCCGGTCGAACAGACCGCCAGTGCGGAAGAAGACCTGGCTGACTACGATCCAGTCGTAGGCGCCCGTCTGGGCCTCGGCGACGAAACGGTCGGCGAAGGTGTCGAAGGGCGCCAGCGGCGCCCGCGTCACCACCGCCGCTCCGACCTCTTCCCACCGATCCGCCTGACGCCGGAAGGAGTGGAACTCGCCGTCGGTTGACAGGATACGCACCGGCGCCCGCTCCACGCCCGAAAACAGGCGCAGCAGGAACTCATGGGTATTGGAGGAGAAGACGACGCTGTCGGGCGAGGGCAGGTTCAACTCGGCGGCGACGTGGGCCTGGGCCTCGGGGATCACCCGGCCGAACACCAGGTCCCACTTGTGATCCGCGTGCCGATTGGCGTCGAGCCACGCCTGCTGCTGGGCCTCGAAACTGGCGTCGGGCCACAGATGATGGCTGTGCGCCGCGAAATGCAGCCGATCCGGCGCCGCCGACAGGGCGCGGGAGAAGAGGGATTTGTAAGCCATCCCTCCTCTTTACCGACCAAACCGGCCTGTCACCAAGCGCTCAAGCCGTGACCCACGGCACGCGCGATCAGACCAGCGCGCCGTGGCAGTGTTTGAACTTGCGGCCAGACCCGCAGGGGCAGGGCGAGTTGCGGCCGGTCATTTCCCAGCCTGGCGGCAGCATTTCGACCGGCAGTCTGGCCCGGTCGTCGCCGATCAGGTTTTCTTCCGGGTTCTGGGCCGAGGGATTGGCCATCTCGTTCTCGCCGGTGCCGGGGTTCAGGTGGATTTCTTGGAACTCGGGCAGTTCGGGCGGGGCCTGGAAACGGAACTCGACCGTCATCAGCCAGCGCGTGACGTTGTGGCGCAGGTCATAGAGCAGGTTCTCGAACAACGAGAAGGCTTCGGTCTTGTATTCGTTGAGCGGGTCGCGCTGGCCATAGCCACGCAGGCCGATAACGCCGCGCAGGTGGTCCAGATGGACCAGATGCTCGCGCCATTGCATGTCGATCATCTGCAGCATGAACTGCTTTTCCAGACCGCGCGTCTGTTCCGCGCCGATCTGCTCCAGACGTTCGGCGGCGCGGGCGTCGGCGGCGGCCAGAAGCCGCTCCTCGATCTCCTCATTCGAAACGCCTTCCTCGGCGGCCCAGTCGTGCAGCGGCAGCTCCAGACCCAGGGTCGAGCGGACCTTCTCGTCCAGGCCGTCGATGTCCCACTGTTCGGCATAGGCCTTGGGCGGCATGTAACGTTCGACCAGGTCGGAGACCACGTCGCGGCGGAAGTCGCCGACCAGTTCCGACAGGTCCTCGGAGTCCATGAACTCCTGACGCTGCTCGAACACCGCCTTGCGCTGATCGTTTACGACGTCGTCGTATTTCAGCAGGTTCTTGCGGATGTCGTAGTTGCGGGTTTCGACGCGCTTCTGGGCGGTCTCGATGGCGCGGTTCAGCCAGGGATGGGTGATGGCCTCGCCCTCCGCCACGCCGAAGGTCTTCATGATCGAGTCCAGACGGTCGCCGGCGAAGATGCGCAGCAGATCGTCCTCGCAGGACAGGTAGAATTTCGACACGCCGGGGTCGCCCTGACGGCCGGTGCGGCCGCGCAGCTGATTGTCGATACGGCGGCTTTCGTGGCGCTCGGTGCCCAGAACGAACAGGCCGCCGGCGGCCAGGGCGCGGTCCTTCTGCACCGCGATCTCGGCCTTGAACTCGGCCTCCTTGGCGGCTTCCATCTCGTGGGTCACTTCGACAGCCATGTTGCGCTGTTCCAGCATCCACTTCTGCATCTTCATCTCGAGGTTGCCCCCGAGCTGGATGTCGGTGCCGCGGCCGGCCATGTTGGTGGCGATGGTCACCGCGCCCGGCAGACCGGCGTCGGCGACGATATAGGCTTCCTGTTCGTGCTGGCGCGCGTTCAGGACGCTGTGCGGAATGCCGCGCAGCCGGGTCTCGTAGGTGATGTCATAGGCGGCGTCGCCGATCTTCTCGGCTTCCTTGGTCTTGCCCGCGTAGTCCTTCTTCAAGGTGCGAGAGACTTCGACCTTGTGCTCGTAGCGGTTCAGCAGCTCCGACAGCTGTTCCGAACGCTCGATGGACACGGTGCCGACCAGGATCGGCTGGCCGGCCAAGTGGCACTCGGCGATCTGGCGGGCGATGGCCTGGTTCTTTTCGGCGTGGGTGCGATAGACCTCGTCGTCGAAGTCCTTGCGCTGGATCGGGCGGTTGGTCGGCACCTCCAGCACGTCCATCTTGTAGATGTCGCCGAACTCCTGGGCCTCGGTCGCGGCCGTGCCGGTCATGCCCGACAGCTTTTCGTACAGGCGGAAGTAGTTCTGGATCGTCACCGAGGCCAGGGTCTGGTTCTCGGGCTGGATCTTGACGTCCTCCTTGGCCTCTATGGCCTGGTGCAGACCTTCGGACAGGCGACGGCCGGTCATCATACGACCGGTGAATTCGTCGATCAGGACGATCTCGCCGCCCTTGATGATATAGTCCTTGTCGCGCTGATACAGGGTGTTGGCGCGCAGGGCCTGGTTGGCGTGGTGAACCAGGGTGATGTTCGCCGCGTCATAGAGGCCGGTGGTGTCCTCGGCGAAGTGGCCGCCCTGCTCCAGCGCCTCCTCCATCCGCTCGGACCCCAGTTCGGTCAGCAGAACCTGCTTCTGCTTCTCGTCCAGCTCATAGGCATCCTTGTCCTTGATCAGCTCTTTGATCAGGCCGTCCAGCACCTTGTAGAGATCCGAGCGGTCCTCGGTCGGCCCCGAGATGATCAGGGGCGTGCGCGCCTCGTCGATCAGGATGGAGTCGACCTCGTCGACGATGGCGAAGTTGTGCGGACGCTGCACCATCTCGCGACGGTCATAGACCAGGTTGTCGCGCAGATAGTCGAAGCCGAATTCGTTGTTGGTGCCGTAGGTGACGTCGGCGTTGTAGGCCTGCTGGCGCTGGCC
Organism: Brevundimonas sp. EYE_349; assembly: GCF_023147505.1. Taxonomy (GTDB): domain Bacteria; phylum Pseudomonadota; class Alphaproteobacteria; order Caulobacterales; family Caulobacteraceae; genus Brevundimonas. The sequence goes on from NZ_JAHXPB010000009.1 coordinate 63,583, forward strand.
TTGGCTCAGGCCGTTGACGATCACCCCGACCTCCAGCCCCAGGAAGCGATAGACCTTGCCCATCGTCTCGGCGTCGCGGCGCGCCAGATAGTCGTTCACTGTGATGACGTGCACGCCCTTGCCGGTCAGGGCGTTCAGATAGACCGGCGCCACGGCGACCAGGGTCTTGCCTTCGCCGGTCCGCATCTCGGCGATGCCGCCTTCGTTCAGGATCATGCCGCCCGCCAGCTGCACATCGTACTGACGCTGACCCAGCACACGCTTGGAGGCCTCGCGCACCACGGCGAAGGCTTCAGGCAGAATCTTCTCCAGCGTCTCGCCGTTCGCCAGACGATCCTTGAAGGCGTCGGTCATCATCCGCAGTTCGTCGTCGGACAGGGCCGCGAACTTGGGCTCCAGCGCATTGATGCGCTGGGCGTGGTCCTGGAAGGACTTGACCTTGCGGTCGTTGGAAGAGCCGAAAAATTTCTTGGCGAAGCCGAGCATGATGGGTCCGGTAGCGGTCGAGCGTCTGCGAGCTGAGCGGCTCTGAAATCCCGTGAGGGCGGCGATAGGGACGCCGCGAGAGAGGCCCGGACCGATGACGGCCGCGGCGCGCCGGAACCGGGCGCGCGCGAAGGGCCGCGCAGACGATCAAAACCCCTCGACTTGGGCGCAGGGCGGACTTAAGCACCGGCCTAACCCCTGTCAACGCGAGGGGCTTTAGGCCGCCTTCGACGGAGCGCCCCCTTGAACCCATTCCGGCGACCCTCACACCTGCGAAAAATCCCGGTCCTGGCGGTGCTTCTGGCCGCCGGTCTGGCGATGGCGGCCTGTTCGCGCGGCGGGGGCGATCGTCCGCCCGAGCCGGGCGACCGGGCGGTGGCGACGGTGCAGGACCGGACCATCTGGGCCTCGGACGTCAAGCGCGAGGCGGTGGCGCAAGGGTTGATCGGCGAGGGCGAGCCGCTGGACATCACCTCGGACCTGTTCCGCCGCGTGCTGGACGAGGTGATCGACCAGAAGCTGCTGGCCGGCGAGGCGCAGCGGCGCAGACTGGATTCCTCGCCCCTGGCCCAGCGCCGGCTGGAGGCGACGCGCGAACGCATCCTCGGCGACATGCTGGTGGAGAGCGTGGTCGACAAGGCCGTGTCCGACCAGGCGGTGCAGACGCTCTACAACGAACAGCTTCGGCTGGCCAAGAACGCCGAGGAGATCCGCGTGCGGCTGATCCTGTCGCGCACCAAGGCCGACGCCGACGCGGTGATCGGCATCCTGGGCCAGGGCGCCGGGTTCGAGGCGGTGGCCATGGAACGCTCGATCGACGAAGCGACGCGGTTCTCGGGCGGCGACCTGGGCTATTCGACGCCGGACGTGATGCCCCAGGCCTATGCCGACGCCCTGCGCGACAAGCCGGCGGGCGCCCTGGTCGGGCCGTTCCAGACCGAAGGCGGATGGGCGGTGCTGCGGGTCGAGGACCGGCGCAAGGAGACGCCGCCCACCCTGGAGCAGGCCCGGCCGCAGATCGTGCGCTATCTGACCTACGAGGGCGTGCGCCAGTTGCTGGAACAGCTTCGCGGCAAGGCCAAGGTCGATGTCCGCCTGCCCGGTCAGCCGACGCCGCCCGCTCATCCCACCTCCGCCGCGCCCGCCCAACCTTGAGAACCGGCTGCCGACCATGACCAAGCCCCCCTCCACGACCGGCCAGAAGATCGAGCATGCGCTGGAAAAGGCGCTGGACCCCTTCGCCACGGCGCTGAAGCGTGCGACGCGCGCGCCGGGATCGGAACCTGCACCGACGACGCAAGCGCCCGCCGCCGCCGGCAAGCCCGGCCTGGCGCTCTCGCCGCTGGCCGTGCCCTTCCCGACCATTCCGCCCATCGGCGGGGTGGAGATCGCCACCGCCCGCGCGGGTTTCTACAAGCACGAGCGCGACGATCTGGTCGTGTTCCGCTTTGCGCGCGGAACCAGCTGCGCCGGGGTCTTCACTCGCCACAAGATCGGCTCGGCGCCGGTCGACTGGTGCAAGAAACAGCTGGGATCGGCCGAGGGCGGCAAGGATGTGCGCGCCCTGGTCGTCAACGCCGGTTGCGCCAACGCCTTCACGGGCAAGGCGGGCGCCGATGCGGCGCGGCGCACGGCCTCCGAGGTCGCCAAACGCTTCGGATGCCGTCAGCGCGACGTCATGCTGGCCTCGACCGGCGTGATCGGCGTGGTGTTGGACGAAAAGAAGATCATCGCCAAACTGCCCGAGATCGAAAACGGGCTGGACGCGGACGCCTGGGCCAGGGCTGGCCGCGGCATCATGACCACCGACACCTTCCCCAAGGGTTCCTACGCCGAGGCAGAGATCGAGGGCTACAAGGTCCGTATCGCCGGGATCGCCAAGGGGTCGGGCATGATCGCGCCGGACATGGCGACCATGCTGGCCTTCATCGTCACCGACGCCGACATCCATCCCAATGTGCTGCAGGCGCTGCTGGGCCTGCATGTGCGCACCACCTTCAACTCGGTGACGGTGGACGGCGACACTTCGACCAATGACACGGCCTTGCTGTTCGCCACCGGCACATCGGGCGCGCCGCGCATCGGGCGGGTCGGGGATCGCCGCCTTAAGAGCTTCTCGGCCGCGCTGGACAGGGTGATGCTGGATCTGGCGCACCAGCTGGTGCGCGACGGCGAGGGGGCGACCAAGTTCGTCAAGGTGACGGTGGACGGCGCCGCCAGCCCGGCATCAGCACGAAAGCTGGCCAAGTCCATCGCCGACAGCCCCCTGGTCAAGACCGCCATCGCCGGTCAGGACGCCAACTGGGGCCGGGTCGTCATGGCCGTGGGCAAGACCGAAGAGCCGGTCGACCGCGACCATCTGGCCATTTGGTTCGGCCCACACGAAGCCGCCGTCGACGGGGCGCCGTCCCCGACCTATGACGAGGCTAAGATGACCGCCTATATGGAGAACCCCGAGATCGACATCACCGTCGACGTGGGTTCGGGCCGGGCGTCGGCGACCGTGTGGACCTGCGACCTGACCAAGGGCTACATTGAGATCAACGGCGATTATCGCTCGTGACCGAAACCTCCCTTCCTATCGTCCTGGTCGTCGCCGTCGCCCTGATCGACGTCGATGGGCGGGTGCTGATCGCCAAACGGCCCGAAGGCAAGAAACTGGCTGGCCTTTGGGAGTTTCCGGGCGGCAAGGTCGAGCCGGGCGAAAGGCCCGAACAGGCGCTGATCCGTGAGTTGAAGGAAGAGCTGGGCATCGAGGTCAGCGAAAACTGTCTGTCCCCGTTCGTTTTCGCCAGCCACGCTTACGATTCGTTTCACCTGTTGATGCCATTGTACCTGTGCCGACGATGGGACGGCGTGGTCACGGCGCGTGAACACGACGGTCTGGCCTGGGTGAAGCCGAATGCGCTTTCGGACTATCCCATGCCGCCGGCGGACGAGCCCCTGGTCGCCTGGCTGCGCGACCTGTTGTAACCATCGCCGACCAGGGAGGCTGGCCATGCGACGTCTTATCGGCCGGTTTCTGCGCGACGACAGCGGCGCCACCGCCATTGAATACGGCCTGATCTGCGGGCTGATCTTCGTGGCCTTGATGGGTTCGATCGGACTGATGATGAACATCGACGACGGCCTTCTGGCCGTGACCTTCGCCAAGCTGAGCGCCGCGCTCGGCGGTTAGTTCGGTTCCTCGCCCGTCATTTCCCGAACGCCCAAGGCATCGGCGAGCCGCGTCTTGGCCGAGCCGCGCGGCAGGGGCTTCTGCTGGCTTTCGTGCGGTTTCCAGCCGGCCAGGTGGATGATCTCGAACGTCGCGGGAATGCGGCCGTCCTCAAGGCCGTAGCGTTCGGCGTAGAGGGCCGCCGCGCGGGCGACGATGCGACGGTTCAGCGGACGCACCATCCCCTGCAGCACATTGGTCTCGCCCATGGCGCGAAGATCGCGAACCAGAGCGAACAGATCGCGGTAGCGGACCGTGAACCGATCCACGTCGGAAACGGGCAGGGCGAAACCGGCCCGCTGCAGCAGGGCCGCCCCGTCATAGCCGTCGGCGAAGGGCGAGACCCGCGCCTGGGCGCCGCCACGCTCGGCCAGTTCCGCCTCGGTCAGGACGCCCCGCAGCTCCTTCAGCGTCCCCGCCCCGAAAAGCGTCCCGATGAACAGGCCGTCCGGCTTCAGGGCGCGCCTGATCTGGGCCAGGGCGCCGGGCAGGTCGTTGGCCCAATGCAGGGTGAGGAGGGAGACGATCAGATCGGTCGAGTCTGCGTCCAGAGGCAGGGCTTGGGCGCCGGGCGCCGCCCGCTGCGCGAGATCCAGGGTCGCAATGACGGGGCCGACCCTTCCAGCCGCGTCGCTGGCGCGCACCGCTTGATCGAACACGCCGGGATGGGCGGACAGATCGACCGCGACGGGAAAATCGCGCAGTATTGCTTCCAGGCTCTCGGCGGCGTTCTCGGCTGCGCGGACATGCAGGAAGTCGGCCTGGTCGAAGCGGCCGGCCGAGCGCGTCAAGCGGTCCTGGCGGCGCTTGGCGTCGAAGATGCGCGGGGGGGCTTCGGAAGGAGAGTAGGGGACGGTCATGACGTTGCAGGATGGGGGCTGGCGGCGCGCCTGGGAAGGGGCGGGACGACGGTTGCGGACGAACAGTGTCGGTTGGGGACGGGCGCTGGCCGATCTGATCCTGCCGCCGATGGCCCATGACAGCCGCGAAGCGACGGCCGCCGCCGGCCTGACGCCCGACGCCTGGAGCCGGATCAGGTTTTTGGAGGCGCCGGTGTGCGACGGCTGCGGGGCCGCGTTCGACTATGACGGCGGCGCCTTCGCCGAGTCTCGTTGTGCGGCCTGCATCGCCCAGCCCTATGCCTTCGAACGGGCGCGGGCCGCGTGTCTGTACGACGAGGCGTCGCGCGGCCTGATCCTGCGCTACAAGCACGGAGACCAGCAGCAGTTCGCGCCGTTGTTCGCCCGCTGGATCGGCCGGGCGTCGGCAGAACTGGTCGAGGCGGCGGACGCCGTCGTTCCGGTGCCGCTGCATCGACTCCGGCTGCTGTCGCGCCGGTTCAATCAGGCGGCCGAGATCGCCCGGCCCCTCGCCCGCAGCGCAGGGCGCGACTATTTGCCCGACGCCCTCGTTCGAACGGTCCACACCACCAGCCAGGGGGGAAAGAGCCGACGCGGGCGGCGGATGAACGTGAAGACGGCCTTCGTCGTGACCGAGGCGGGGCGGAGGCGCGTCCGGGGGCGACGCATCCTTCTGATCGACGATGTGTTGACCACGGGCGCCACCGCCGAGGCCTGCGCGCGCGCCCTGCTGGACGCCGGAGCGCGCGCTGTGGACCTGGCGGTCGTGGCCCGGGTGCGAAACGCCCGCGAAATCGTTATGTAGGCCCCAAGGCTCGCCTTGCCCTCAGTTCTGGAGATTTAGATTTTGGCCGACGTCGTCATCTACACCAAGCCCGGTTGCCCCTACTGCTTCAGCGCCATGTCGCTGCTGAAGAAGAAGGGCGCGGACTATACCGAGATCGTCGCTTCCAACGATCCTGCCAAAAAGGCCGAGATGGTCGAAAAATCTGGAGGTCGCATGACCTTCCCGCAGATCTTCATCGACGGCCGGCACGTCGGCGGGTCCGACGACATCCACGCGCTGGACCGCGACGGCAAGTTGGACGCCCTGCTGGCCGCCTGACGTCATGAGCGGGGGGATCGACATCGCCCTGGTTCAGACCCGCACCCCGGCGACGGCGGCGGCGGGGCTGGCCCATGTCGAACCCCTGATCCGCGAGGCGGCGTCAGGTGGCGCGCGCTTCGTCCTGACGCCCGAGGGCGCCAATCTGCTGGAGCAGCGTCGCGACCGGCGCGACGCGGCCATAACCGATGAGGACCGGGACGCAGCGGTTCTGGGCCTGCGCCGTCTGGCGGCGGAACTGGGCGTCTGGCTGCTGATCGGATCGGCCATCGTGCGGTCCGGCGGTGTCGGGGATGCGCGGGCGGCCAATCGCTCTATGCTGGTCGACCCCTCGGGCGCGATCACCGCGCGCTATGACAAGCTTCACGTCTTCGACGTCGATCTGCCGAACGGCGAACGGTATCGCGAAAGCGCGGCCGTGCGGCCCGGCGATGCAGCGGCGGTCGCGGATACGCCCTGGGGTCGGCTGGGGCTGACCATCTGCTACGACATCCGCTTTCCCCATCTGCATCGCGAGCTGGCCAAGGCGGGCGCGTCGATGATCGCGGTCCCCGCCGCCTTCACCGCCCCGACCGGCGAGGCGCATTGGGAGACGCTGCTGCGCGCCCGCGCCATCGAAACCGGCGCCTATGTGCTGGCGCCCGCACAGGGCGGGCTGCACGAGGACGGCCGGCGGACATGGGGCCGTTCGACCGTCGTCGGGCCGTGGGGCGAGGTGATCGCCAGGGCTGACCACGACGACCCTTGCATCGTGCGGGCGAAACTGGACATGGAGGCCGTGGCGCGCGCCCGCGCCGCCATACCCGCCCTGACCCACGACCGCGACTTCCTGCCGCCCGCCTGATCCGTCCATGATCCGATACGCCCTGAAATGCGACCACGACCACGGGTTCGAGGCCTGGTTCGGCTCGTCGTCCGACTATGACGACCAGGCGGCGCGCGGCCTGGTCGAATGCCCGTTCTGCGGCTCGCGCGGGGTCGAGAAGGCGGTCATGTCGCCCTCGATCAGCGGAACGAAGCGCGCGGACGCCGCGCCGGACCCGGCGGCGCCCGAAATCATGCGCAAGATGCAGACCATGATGATGGAGGCGGCGCGCGAGGTTCGCGCCCATGTCGAGGCGAACTTCGACTATGTCGGCGACGCCTTCGCCCGCGAGGCGCGCGACATCCACGAAGGCCGCTCCGAAAAGCGAGAAATCTACGGCGAGGCCACGCCCGCCGACGTCAGGAAGCTGAAGGACGACGGCGTCCCCGTCTCGGCCCTGCCCGAAGCCCCGCCCGATCCGACCAAGGTGAACTGAGTCGCCCTTGGGGGAGGATGACTACAGGGAGTTCGCGCCGCCCAAGGCCCTCCGTCCCTGGCTGGAAGACGGGCGGCGCCGTGAGAGGTGGAGCCTGGATCACGACGTCCGCGCCGCGGTCGAGGCGGGAGAGGCGGAACGACGAACACTCGTTCGGGACGCGCGCGAACGGCAGGCGCTGCAACGGCGTTTCGCGGACAGGGTCGGGGCGCCGCCGCGTCTGGTCGCGGCCGCGTCGTTTTCGAGCAGGCCGCCGACGACGACTTTCCCAAACGCCTCGTCTATGAACGGGACGGCGAGACCCTGAACGCTTGTATCGAAGGCGTGATGGACGGGCAGGAAAGGATCATTCGATGGCGCTCCCACAAGTCGGAGTTGAACGCGCGCTGCCCAGCACCGAAAGCGGGCTGAACTGGCGGCCCATGCGGCCGGACGACATCCCGGCTGTGGTCGATGTGGCGCGGCTGTCGTTTCCCGATCATTTCGAGGATCGGGCCTGTTTCGAGAACCGTCTGGCGCTTTATCCGCGCGGATGTTTCGTGCTGGCGGACGGAGACGGGCCGGCGCGCGGCTATCTGATCGCCTATCCGTGGAAGGCCGACAGCGCCCCGCCGTTGAATACGGTGATCGAGGGCCTGCCGGCCGATCCGACCCTGATCTATCTCCACGACCTGGCGCTTCATCCCGAGGCGAGGGGCGGGGGCGTCACCGGCGCCATTGTTGAACGGCTGGCAGAACAGGCGACAGAGGACGGCTGGCCCATGATCGCCCTGGTGGCGGTCAATGACGCGGTGGGCTTCTGGTCCCGGCATGGGTTCGTCGAACAGTCCGCCGAAGCCATGGCGGCCAAGCTGGCCAGCTATGGCCCGGACGCCCGCTATATGCTCAGGCCGCTTTAAGGCCGGTTCAGCGCCGTCTGTCCGCCGGCGCGTACGAAGGCCAGGCGTTGGGACCGGGGTATGGCGTTGGACGCCCGGCGGCGCATTTCCCGCTCGCAAACGCGCGGGTCGCCCACGGAATCCGGCGTCAGGAAGGCGCGGTGCGCGGCGCACCAGTCGCGACTGGCGGCCTGGATGCGGCCCGCCAGGATCATCGGATCGCCTGGCCGGGCCATGTCCAGCCCGTGCGCCTCGACCCGCATGTCCGGCGCGGGGTCGCCCAGCAAGGCGCCAACCAGCATCAGTCCCAGCATCGCGGTCATCGTCGTCATCTCCTGCATCGGCACGACCTGGCTTCAGGTCCGTTGCTGGAAGGAGGCGACGTCAGACGGCGGCGGATGCGGCCAAGCGGATGAAATATCGGTAAGCTTGGAAACAACGCCGCGAACGCCCGCTCTGGCGTTTCACCGCTCTTGCCTGTAAGAGGCGCGCGAAACTTTCTCCCCCCAATGCCTGCATCCCTTGCAGCGGCGCGGATCCTCCGCGACCGAACACAGTCCGGCCGAGCCCTTCATGAACCTGCGCAACGTCGCCATCATCGCCCACGTTGACCACGGCAAAACGACCCTGGTTGACCAACTCCTCGCGCAGTCCGGCGTGTTCCGAGCCAATGAGGCGACGACCGAGCGCGCCATGGACTCCAACGATCAGGAGAAGGAACGCGGCATCACCATCCTGGCCAAGTGCACCTCGGTGCTCTGGAACGGCAAGGCCGGCGAAACCCGTATCAACATCATCGACACCCCCGGCCACGCCGACTTCGGCGGCGAGGTCGAGCGTATCCTGGGCATGGTGGACGGCTGCGTCATCCTGGTCGACGCCGAAGAGGGCGTCATGCCCCAGACCAAGTTCGTGCTGACCAAGGCCCTGAAGATGGGCCTGCGTCCGATCCTGTGCATCAACAAGGTCGACCGCGCCCACGCCGATCCGGACCGCGTCCACAACGAGACCTTCGACCTGTTCGCCGCGATCGGCGCGACGGACGAGCAGCTGGACTTCCCGCACATCTACGCCTCGGGCCGCAACGGCTGGGCGACGCTGGATCTGAACCAGCCCAACGACAACCTGGCCCCGTTGTTCGACCTGATCGTCGACCACGTGCCGCCGCCCGCCGTCCAGGCCAACAAGGACAAGCCGTTCCGCATGCTGGACGTGCTGATCGAAAGCGATCCCTTCCTGGGCCGCCTGCTGACCGGCCGTATCGAGAGCGGCAAGGCCGTTCCCGGCATGGCGATCCACGCCCTGGATCGCGACGGCAAGGAGATCGAGCGCGGCCGCATCACCAAGGTCCTGGCCTTCCGCGGCCTGAAGCGCCAGCCGCTGGACGAGGGTTCGGAAGCGGGCGATATCGTCGCCATCGCCGGCATGTCCAAGGCCACCGTCGCCGACACCCTGTGCGCCATGGAAGTGACCGAGCCGCTGGACGCCCAGCCCATCGACCCGCCGACCATCTCCATGACCGTCTCGGTCAACGACAGCCCGCTGGCCGGCCGCGAAGGCGACAAGGTCCAGTCGCGCGTCATCCGCGACCGCCTGCTGAAGGAGGCCGAGGCCAATGTCGCCATCCGCGTCACCACGACCGAAGGCGGCGACGCCTATGAGGTCGCCGGCCGCGGCGAACTGCAACTGGGCGTTCTGATCGAGAACATGCGTCGCGAGGGCTTCGAGGTCTCGATCTCGCGTCCGCGCGTGGTGTTCCAGACCGGCGAGAACGGCGAGAAGCTGGAGCCGATCGAAGACGTCATGATCGACGTGGACGACGAATTCTCTGGCATCGTCATCGAGAAGCTGTCGGCCCGTAAGGCGGAAATGACCGACATGGGTCCGTCGGGCGCCGGCAAGACCCGCATCCAACTGAAGGCGCCGTCGCGTTCGCTGATCGGCTACCAGGGCGAGTTCCTGACCGACACGCGTGGTTCGGGCGTGCTGAACCGCGTGTTCAGCCACTACGAGCCGCACAAGGGCGCCATCGCCGGCCGTCTGAAGGGCGTGCTGATCTCGAACTCGGACGGTGAAACGGCGGCCTTCGCCCTGTGGAACCTGGAAGATCGCGGCGTCATGTTCGTCGGCGCCGGTGAAAAGACCTATCAGGGCATGATCATCGGCGAGAACGCGCGCTGGGACGACCTGGACGTCAACCCGATCAAGGGCAAGCAACTGACCAACGTCCGCGCCGCCGGCAAGGACGAGGCCGTTCGCCTGACCCCGCCGCGCCAGATGTCCCTGGAACAGGCCATCGCCTACATCGACGACGACGAACTGGTCGAGGTGACGCCCAAGTCGATCCGCCTGCGCAAGCAGATCCTGAACCCGTCGTTCCGCAAGAAGCGCGTTCGCCCGGAATAATCGCCGACTGACGCGGCGGGGGTTTGAGGCCTATATCGGCGACATGACCTCCGCTTCGCCCAGCCTGGACGACCGACTAGACGAGGCCGCCGCCGCGCAGGATCCGCGCGCGGCGGTCTCTTTCGTTCTGCGCGAGGCCTATGACGCCGCCCGCACCCGCGCCGAACGCAAGCTGGACGCCGGACTGAAGGGGCGCGAGGTCGCCCGCCTGTACGCCTCGGCCGCCGACGAGATGCTGATCGCCCTGTGGCGGGTGGCGACCCAGGTGCTGTTTCCGGTCTCCGCGGTCGAGAGCGAACGGCTGTCGCTGGTCGCGGTGGGGGGGTACGGCCGGGGCGTGCTGGCGCCCTTTTCGGACCTGGACCTGCTGTTCCTGCGCCCGGCCAAGGCCACGCCGCGGGGCGAGAGCGTGATCGAATTCGTCCTCTACGTCCTGTGGGATCTGGGGGTGAAGGTCGGGCCGTCCGTGCGCTCGGTAGAGGAATGTCTGTCGCTGTCGCGCACCGACATGACGGTGCGGACCACCCTGCTGGAGGCGCGTCACCTGGCGGGCGATCAGCGCCTGTCCGAGCTGATGATCGGCCGGTTTCGCGACATGGTGTCCAAGTCCGACCCGCGCCCCTTCATCGCCGCCAAGCTGGAAGAACGGGCTGTGCGGCACGAGAAGGCGGGCTCAACACGTTACAAGGTCGAACCCAACGTCAAGGACGGCAAGGGGGGGCTGCGCGATCTGAACACCCTGTACTGGATCGCCCGGTCCCTGGCGCCCGAAAGCCGGCTGGGCGCGACGGTGATGGACGAGCTGTTCACCCCGCGCGAACGCCGGACCTCGGACGAGGCCTTCGACTTCCTGTGGCGCGTGCGCATCCATCTGCATCTGATCGCGGGGCGGGCCGAAGAGAAGCTGACCTTCGACATGCAGCCCGAGGTCGCGCGGCGCATGGGCTGGCGCGGACGCGGCGACGAGCCGGCGGTGGAGCGGTTCATGCGCCGCTATTTCCTGGTGGCGCGCGACGTCGGCGCCCTGACCCGCGCCATGTCGGCCAAGCTGGAGGCGCGGCACCAGAAGACGGCGCAAGGGCTGTCGCGCCTGATGACCCCTTTTCGACCGGCGCGCCGCAAGCTGGAGATCGACGGCTTCTGGATCGACCAGGGGCGACTGTCGGTAGAGGGGTCGGAGGTGTTCGCCGCCGACCCGGTCAAGCTGCTGACCCTGTTCGCAGTCGCCGACAGGCAGGACCTGGACCTGCACCCGGACGCCTTTTCGGCGGTCACGCGGTCGCTGTCGCTAATCACGCCCCGCCTGCGGCGCGACCCTTCGGCGTCGCGGGCCTTCCTGGAGGTGCTGGCGCACGGACAGCGGCCCTACCGTGTGCTGACCATCATGAACGAGACGGGTCTGCTGGGCCGGTTTCTGCCCGAATGGGGTCGGATCGTCGGCCAGACCCAGTTCAACATGTACCACGCCTATACGGTGGACGAGCACACGCTGCAGGCCATCGGCGTCATCAACGACATCGCGCGCGGAAAGCTGAAGACCGACCACCCGATGGCCAGCGAGATCGTGCATCTGATCTCGGACATGGAAGCCCTGATGCTGGGCATGCTGCTGCACGATGTGGGCAAGGGCGGCGAGCGCGGGCAGTTGGAGGACGGCGCCATCGCCGCGCGCCGGGCCTGCGAACGGCTGGGCGTCGATCCCCGCCGGATCGAACTGGTCGTCTGGCTGGTGCGCAGCCATCTGGCGCTCAGCGACTACGCCCAGAAGCGCGACCTCAGCGATCCCGCCACCATCCGCGCCTTCGCCGAACTGGTCGGCGATCCCGAGCGGCTGCGGATGCTGCTGGTCCTGACCGTCGCCGACATCCGGGCGGTGGGGCCGGGGGTGTGGAACGGCTGGAAGGGTCAGCTGATGCGCACCCTCTACAATCAGGTCGCGGCCCTGTTCCGGGGCGAGGATGTGGCGCGAGAGGATCCGCTGTCGGTCCATCCGGCCCTGGTCGAACGCGCGCGCCGGACCGGGGCGGCGGCCGAGGCCGCGCCGGTCTCGCCGGTCGAGGGACTGCCGGTCCAGGCCACCGAAATCTCCATCGCCGCCGCCGATCGGCCCGGCCTGTTCGCCGACCTGGCCCAGACCATGGCCGCCCTGGGCGCCGACGTCACCGACGCGCGCGTGGCGACCGAGGACGGGGTGGTCCTGGATGTCTTCCGGGTTCAGGACGGGGCGGGCCTGCCCTATGGCCAGGCCGAGCCGCGCCGGGTGAAAACCCTGGTCGAGGCGCTGGAGAAGGCCGCGCGCGGGGAGGGTCGGATCGGCCAGCCGCCCCAGCCGGCCGGCAACGCCCGAAAGGCCGCCTTCGAGGTTCGTCCCGTGGTCATGGTGGACCACCACGCCAGCGAACTCGCCACCGTGGTCGAGGTGTCGTGCGCCGACCGGCCGGGCCTCCTGGCCGATCTGTCGCGCGTGTTCAACGACGAGGGTCTCAGCATCCGCTCGGCCCATGTCGCCAGCTATGGCGAGCGGGCGGTGGACAGCTTCTATGTGGTGGATCGCAAGGGGCGCAAACTGACGTCCGAACAGCGGATCGCCGAACTGCGTACGGCGCTGGAGGCGGTTCTGGACAGCCGCGCGCCTGCGCCGGCCGGGCGCAAGGTCCGTTCCGCGAGGGCCAGCGCCCGCGACGTCTCCGAACTGGGCCGGCGGGCGCGCAAGCCCGTATCGCCGGGCGAACAAGCGCGCTAAGCGACATTTGTCTTCCGCGCCCTGTCGAATGTCCGCATGAGCCTCGCCCGCAACACCCTGGTCCAGTCCAGCCTGACGCTGGGCAGCCGAATTCTGGGCTTCGTGCGCGACATGGCCCTGGCGGCGCGGTTCGGTCAGGGGCCGATGATGGACGCCTTCACCACCGCGTTGATGCTGCCCAACATGTTCCGACGGCTGTTCGCCGAGGGCGCCTTCGCCCAGGCCTTCGTGCCGGTCTATGGCGGCGTGCGGACGCGCGAGGGCGAAGAGGCCGCCGCCGTCACCGCGTCCGAGGCGCTCAGCTTCATGCTGGCGGTGGTCGCAGGTTTCTGCATCCTGCTGCAGGTGATCATGCCATGGATCATGCCGTGGATGCTGTCGGCCTATCGGGGTCAGCCCGAGGTGCTGCGCGCGGCGGTGATCGCGACCCAGCTGGCCATGCCCTATCTGGCCTGCATGACGGTGGCGTCGCTGCTGTCGGGCGTGCTGAACACCGGCGGTCGGTTCGCCCTGTCGGCGGCCGTTCCAGTCTTCCTGAACCTGTGCACTTTGGCCGCCCTGTTGCCGCCGATGATCCTGCCTATTCCGCAGGAGACCGTGCTGCTGATGGTGACGGCGGCGGTGACGGTGTCGGGACTGATCCAGGCCGGTCTCTTGTGGTGGGGCGTGCGGCGGCTGGGTATAAAGCTGAAGATCGGCCTGCCCCGCATCACGCCCAATGTCCGCCACACCCTGGCGCTGGCCGTGCCGGGCGCGCTGGCGGGCGGCGCGCTGCAGATCAATTCGCTGGTGTCGCAGTTTCTGACCGGATCGGACGAGGGCGCCCGTTCGGTGCTGTATAACGCCGACCGCCTGTATCAGCTGCCGCTGGGCCTGGTCGGGGTGGCCATCGGGCTGGCTCTCGTTCCCCGTCTGACGAAGGCCTTCGTTTCCGGCGATCACGAGGGCGGGCAGAAGACGCTGGACGACGGCATCAACCTAGCCATGGCCTTCACCCTGCCGGCGGCGGTCGCCCTGTTCGTCATTCCCTTCTTCATCATCGACGCCACGGTGACGCGCGGCGCCTTCACCTCGGCCGACGCCGCCCGCACAGCCGATGTGCTGCGCCAGTTCGCCTGGGGCGTGCCCGCCTTTGTGCTGGCCAAGGTCCTGACCCCGCCCTTCTTCGCGCGCCAGGACACGCGCCGGCCGATGATCTTCGCCGTGGCCAGCGTGATCGTGACCGTCATCCTGGGGTCGGGCCTCTTCTTCTGGTTCCGCGCCCAGGGCTGGGACGGGGTGCTGGGCCTGGCCATCGCCACCAGCACCTCGGCCTGGATCAACGTCGGCCTGCTGGGCGGGGTGCTGATCCGCGAGAACAGCTGGCGACCGTCGCCCGCCTTCCTGTCGCGTTTCGCCCGCGTAGTCGCCGCCAGCGTCATGATGGCCGCCCTGCTGTTCGCCGCCGACGTCTTCTACCCGCAGCTCAGCCGCATCTTCCTGGCCAAGGAGATCGCGGTCCTGATCGTCTGCGGCGTGGGCGCGGGCCTTTACGGCGCCTGCCTGTTCCTGTTCCGCGCCGTCACCCTGTCGGAACTGAAGGCGACCCTGCGCCGCGAGCCGGGCGGCGGCGCAGTCTCCGGTCTGGACTGACCGGCGCCGAACCGATAAGCGCGAGGCCATGATGAACTCGGGCCTCATTTTCGACCTGCGATGGCGCGGCTGAACCGCCGTTCCCTTCGCCACGCCTGATGTTGTTTTTCCGAGATTCGATCCATGACTGACCCGACCCCGGCCCCCGCCGCCCCGGCCTATACCGGCCCGCGCCGCATCCTGTCCGGCATCCAGGCCTCCGGCGCCCTGCACCTGGGCAACTACCTCGGCGCCCTGAAGCGGTTCGTCGAGCTTCAGGACCAGGGCGCGCCGGTCTTCGTCTTCGTCGCCGACATGCACGCCATCACCGTCTGGCAGGAGCCGGAGAAGCTGGCCGCCCAGACGCGCGAGATCGCCGCCGCCTATTTGGCCTCTGGCCTTGATCCGGCCAAGTCGATCATCTTTCCGCAGTCGTCGGTGCGCGCCCACGCCGAACTGGCCTGGGTCTTCAACTGCGTCGCCCGCCTGGGCTGGCTGGACCGGATGACCCAGTTCAAGGAGAAGTCGGGCAAGCACAAGGAACGCGCCTCGGTCGGCCTCTACACCTATCCGGTGCTCCAGGCGGCCGACATCCTGCTGTACAAGGCCACCGAAGTGCCGGTCGGCGAGGATCAGAAGCAGCATCTGGAACTGACCCGCGACATCGCCCAGAAGTTCAACAACGACTTCGGCGTGCCCGGCTTCTTCCCCGTGCCCGAACCCGTCATCCAGGGACCTGCGACGCGCGTCATGTCCCTGCGCGACGGGGCGGCGAAAATGTCCAAGTCGGACCCGTCCGACAACAGCCGCATCAACCTGACCGACAACGCCGACACCATCGCGTCGAAAATACGTAAGGCCAAGACCGATCCGGCGCCCCTGCCGGAAACCTTGGAAGAACTGAACGACCGCCCCGAGGCCAGGAACCTGGTCGCCATCTATGCGGCGCTGTCGGGCCAGACCCGCGAACAGGTGATGGCCGAGTTCGGCGGTCAGGGCTTCGGCGCCTTCAAACCGGCGCTGGCCGATCTGGCCGTGTCGTCCCTGGCGCCCGTCACGGCGGAAATGCGCCGCCTGCTGGATGATCCGACCGAGATCGACCGGGTGCTGAAGGAGGGCGCCGAACGCGCCGCCCAGGTCGCCGACCCCGTGGTCGACGAGGTCAAGAAAATCGTCGGCTTCTGGCGCGCCTGAGCTGCGCCGCCGCAGAGACATCGGTCATGAGCCATCCCCTCGACCGGGGTGTCTGGAACGCCCTGAACACCCGGCTGTCGTCCTTCGCGACGCTGGACTCCAACGCTCACGCGGCGCGCATCGACCCTGAGGTCGGGGTCTTTCTGGCCTGCGCCGAGGACACGTCCGACAGCATCGCGGCCTTGAGCGAACTGGCGCGCGCCTATCCGGGCTCGGCTTTGATCGAGGTGGAAGGCGCCGCGATCGCGGATGTTCTGCCTAGCGGGGTTGCTGTCTCCAGCCGCATCCCTCTGGTGCAGATGACGGCCCAGGCCCTGACCGCCAGCAGCCGCTCTGTGACCTATGAAACCCTGACCGAGGCCGACGCCCCGGCCATGCTGGCGCTGGCCACCCTGACCAAGCCCGGCCCGTTCCGCTCGTCCACCCGCAAGCTGGGCCCCTTCATCGGGGTGAAGCAGGACGGTGAACTGATCGCCATGGCCGGGCGTCGTCTACGGGTCGACGGCTTCACCGAACTGAGCGGCATCTGCACCCACCCCGACCACCGGGGAAAGGGTCTGGCCGCGGCCCTGTCGCGCGCTGTGGTGGCCGAGATTCTGGCGAGCGGCGAGACCGCCTTCCTGCACGCCTTCGCCGATCATGAGGCGACCATCGCCTTCTATCGCTCGCTGGGCTTCGAGGTTCGGGCGCGGATGACCTATACGATTCTGGCGGACTGACAGGAGGACGGCATGGGCGTCTATGAGGCCAAGATCATCTGGGAGCGCGGCGACCAGCCCTTCCTCGACAAACGCTACAGCCGCGCCCACACTTGGACCTTCGACGGCGGGGCGGTGGTGCCGGGATCATCGGCGCCGTCCAGCGTGCCCCTGCCGATGTCGGACGCCTCGGCCGTCGACCCGGAGGAAGCGATGATCGCCTCCCTGTCCAGCTGCCACATGCTGTGGTTCCTGGCCTTCGCCGCCAACGCCGGCCTGGTGGTGGACGCCTATGCCGACGAAGCGTCGGGCAAGATGGGCAAGGACGACGACGGCCGCCGCTATCTGGCGGAGGTCACTCTACGCCCCTACACCAGCTTCAGCGGGCGCGAGCCGGACCAAGCCGAGATCGACGCCCTGCACCACCAGGCCCACGACCACTGCGAAATGGCCCATTCGGTGCGGGCCAGGATCAACATCGAGGCCCGGCTGGGCTAGGTTCAATCGACATTCAGTCGGTTGAAAATCTTAGATCGTCATTCTGGGGCTGAACGAAGCGAAGAACCCGGAACACAGGGCTGCAGCACCTTTGCTGGGCGCATTCGACTCTGAATCGCGAGCCTCCTGGGTTCCGGGTTCGTCCTGCGGACGCCCCGGAATAACGTTTTGGAGGTGACCGTCGGTTGCTGTCAGGCCGTCTCTTCCTCGACCAGCGAGCGGAAGAGGGCGTGGGCCGCCGTCATGCCGTCCGCCGTCGCCAGGGTGATGTTCGACGCCGCGCGCGCCAGATCGCCAGCGGCGAAAACGCCGGGTTGGGATGTCTGCTGCAACCCGTCCACCTTGACGATACGGCCCATGGGCGTGTCGATCATCTCGCAGCCCAGCCGTTCCGCAAAGGGGCTGGCCACGCGGACACTGGCCCCGACAAAGATCGCTTTCAGCGGTATGACCCGCCCATCCGTCAGGCGCGCGCCGGTCAGGGCGGGCGCTTCGCCCTCCAGCGAGGCGATGGGCGTCGGCTCCATCATCACCCCGCGTCGATCCAGCCGACGGGCGTCTTCGGGCGACAACGGGTTGGACAGGTCCATGAACAGGGTCACCTGCCCCCATTCGGCGACCGTGACGGCGTACTGCACGGCGTGCTCGCCCCGTCCCAGCACGCCGATGGGGCCGCCGCCGACCTCATAGCCGTGGCACCAGGGACAGTGCAGGGCCGTGCGCCCCCAGCGTTCCTTGACCCCCGGAATATCGGCCAGCACGTCCTCGACCCCGTGTGACAGCAGCAGCCGCCGCCCGCTGGTCCGCGTGCCGTCCGCGAAGGCGACCGAGAAGCCGCCGTCGATCCGTTCGACCTCAACCGCCTCGGCCATGCGGAAGGCGGCGGTGGGATAGGCCGACACCTGGGCGCGGGCGACGGCGGCGATCTCGGCGCTTGGCTTGCCGTCCTGACTCAGGAACCCGTGAGCCCGCGCGGCGAAGCGGTTTCTGGGCCTGCCGTCGTCGACAATCAGCACCCGGCGACGCGCCCGCGCCAGCTGCATGGCCGCCGACAGACCGGCGTAGGAGCCCCCGATGATCACGGCGTCATGCGGCATGGGTTCAGGCTTTCCCGTGGTGGGCATGGAGGCGATCTCTTTGAGGATGGGCGGCCATCCGGCGCGAGAAGTCCGCCGCCAGATCCGCCAGGGTGATGTCGTTCAGCCGCGCCGTGAGCAGGGCGCGCGCGGCGGCGTAGGTTTCGGCCAGGGCGTCGTTGACCGCCGCCTCGACCAGACAGCCGTCGGTCTCGACCGGCGGGGTTTCGGGAAATAGACCCGGCTCGCCCAGCGCCAGATTAACCTGTCCCAGCGTCACCTGATTCAGCGGTCGGGCCAGTCGCCAGCCGCCGCCGTGGCCCTTCTCTGACACCACCAGCCCCTGTTCACGCAGACCCGCCATGGTCCGGCGCACCACGACCGGGTTGGTCGAAAGGCAGGTCGCCAGCATGTCCGAGGTCATCGGCGCCCCATGCCGCGTCTCATGCTCGGCCATGTGCAGCAGGGCGTGAAGGATGTTGGAGAGACGGCTGTCGCGTTTCATGTAACTTCAATTGTTACGTGATGGGCCGTCCGTCAAGTCAGACGCCTGAGATTATTTTCAGACCCGCAGGCTCATCCAGATCGCCAAAGCGGTCAGCAGGCCGCCCGACAGCACGCCGCCGGCAAAGATCAACGCCACGTGTTCCTGTTTTGAAACGATGAACTTCATGGGCTTGCTCTGCTTCAACGCCATAATTCAGTTATGCGGAGCCACGTCTTTCAGGAAGGCCCCGAAGCGACGTAGCGCCTCCAGCGTCAGTTGCGGATCATGGCGCATGGGGCCGTTGTTGGTGGGCTCGTCAAAGGCGTGGGTGCCGACGGCGACCCAGCTTTCGACCTCGGAACCGCAGTTTCGGATCATGGCGTTGACCCGGTCGGCGTTTCGCACCGTGGTCAGGTGATCGCTCTTGCAGGTGACGGCCAGAACCTTGGGGCAATGCCGCCAGGGCTTCATCCTGTTGAAGGCGAACGGCCCGATATAGGGGTACATCAGCCAGACCGCCTTGACCCCTGACAGGTCCACGTCGCCGGGGTTGGAGACGCCCAGCGTATTGGGCGTGCGGTCCGCGCTCATCATCTCCATGATCGACCAGCCGCCGTGGCTCCAGCCGCCCAGAACCAGTTGCGTCTTATCCACATCGGGCCGGGCGGACACGCCCTGGATCGTCGCCAGCACATCGCCCGCCCGCTCGTAACCCCGGAACGACAAGCCGGTGCAGACCGCCGTGAGGGTGAAAGCCCGGCCCCAGCCGCGCGGACCGTAGGAATCGATGATGAAGGCGCGCCATCCCGCCGCCCTGGCGACCTCGGCATAGCGCGGCAGGTGATCGCGCAGCCCCCCGCAGCCATGAAACAGCAGAACCGCAGGTCGCGGCAGGGCGTCGTCCGGCCCCACGACGGTCAAGTGCGGTTCAAGGCGGGCCCAGCGGCGCTTCAGGTCGTCCATCCCTCTTTTACGCCGCAGCTTGAAGGCGAAAGCCAGCCCCCTTGCACATTTCGATATTCAGATATATCTGAACCGAGGTGAATAGATATATCGAAAAGGAATCGATCATGCGATCCATGGGGATCCTCAAAGGCCGACGCGACGGATGCGGCGGACGCCACGACCGACACGGCGGTTTCGGCCACGGCTTCGGTCGGGGAATGCGCGGGCCGCGCGGGGCCGATTTCGGACCGGGTTGGGAAGGGCGGGAAGCGCGCGGTCACGGCCACGGCCGGCGCGGCGGCGGTCGTCTGTTCGACCACGGCACGCTGCGCTGGGTGCTGCTGTCGCTGATCGCCCAGAAGCCCAGCCACGGCTACGAGCTGATCAAGGCGGTGGAGGCGAAACTGGGCGGCGCCTATTCGCCCAGCCCTGGCGTCATCTATCCCAGCCTGACCCTGCTGGAGGAGATGGGCGCGCTGGAGTCCGAGGCCCATGGCGGCAAGAAGCGGTACGCCATTACCGACGCCGGCCGCGCCATGCTCGCGGAAAACGAAGAGGTGCTGAAGGCCGCCGAGGCGACCATGAACAAGTTCTCCGCCCGCGCCATGCGGCCGGCCGCCATCCACGACGCCATCGGGCGCCTGCGCCACACCATCCATGCGCGGCTGACCGGCGAAGCCGCCCTGACCGAGGACCAGGTCCAGGCCATCGCGACCATATTGGCCGAGGCCGCAGACAAGGTGGAGAAGGCATGACCGACGCGCTTCGCATCACCCGTCGGGTGCGCCACGACCTGAAGTTTCGCACCCTGAACGTGGCCGCGGTCCATGACCTGACGCCCGATCTTCGCCGCATCGTGCTGGAGGGGCCGGAACTGGCGGGTTTCATCTCGGCGGCGTTCGACGATCATGTGAAGATCTTCCCGGCGGCCGAGGGGCAGACCCCGGTCATGCCCACGGCGGGGCCGGACGGACCGATCTTTCCCGAACCGCGCCCGGTCGCGCGCGACTATACGCCCCGCGGCTATGATGGGGCGACGAACCGGCTGACGATGGACTTCGTGACCGGACATGGCGGGCCCGCGACCGAATGGGCGATGAGCGCCAAGGTCGGCTCGGTCCTGGGGATCGGCGGGCCGCGCGGGTCCTTCGTCGTACCGACCGCCTTCGCCGACCATGTGCTGATCGGCGACGAAACCGCGCTGCCCGCCATCGCCCGCCGACTGGAGGAGTTGCCCGCCGGAGTTCGCGCCCATGCGGTTATCGAGGTCGCGGATGCGGCGTCGCGCCTGGACCTGCACAGCCAGGCCGAGGTCGCCTTGACCTGGGGGACCCGGGACGGCGCACCGCGCGGCCGGACCGAAACCCTGCTTACGGCGGTCGAAACGGCTCTGGCTGGGGTCGATCCGTCCGACGCCTATATCTGGATCGCCGCCGAGGCCGCTGTCGCCAAGACTCTGCGCGCCCACGTCCTGGCGCGTGGGTTCTCGCCAAAGACGATGAAGGCGGCCGGCTATTGGCGGCTGGGCGGCGCCGGCGGGGAAAAGATCAACCTGGACTGACGCCGGCCCGTCGCAGCGTCAGGTTCAGCCGCCCGCCGCCGGGGATCAGCCGCGACGACCCCGCCAGCACGCGGTCGATCCCATGCCGCGCCAGACGGGCCGGCCCCGTCAGGGCGCAGACGTCGCCGCTGTTCAGCCGAAGGCTGGTGGTGCGCCCGCCCTCGGCCGGACCTATGCGGAACAGGGCGGCGTCCCCCAGGGACACCGACAGGACCGGCGCCCCGAGATCGGCCTCGTCGCGATCCTGATGAAGGCCCATTTTGGCCCCCTCGCGATAGAGGTTGACCAGACAGGCGTCGGGCGGCTCGGCCCAGCTCACCGTGTCGCGCCACAGGTTCAGCAACACGGTCGGGATCGCGGGCCACGCGCGCCCCGTCGCGGGGTGCGTCGCCTGATACCGATAGCCGGCCCGGTCCGAGACCCAGCCCAGCGAACCGAAATTGCTCATTTCGACCGAGAAGGGCCGTCCGCCCGGCGTGATCGGCCGATAGAGCGGCGCCTGCTCGAGCCGTTCGAACACGTCCGCGACCAGCGCCGCCTGCCCCGCCGCATCGAAGGCGTCCGGCCACAGCCGAAAGCCCTCCACGGCGGTTCCGACCTCAGCGGGTGTAGGTGTAGTCGCTGATCTCACAGACATTGATACGCGACCGCGTCAGCTCCTGGCCGTTGGTGAACTCGGCCTTGAAATCATAGACGCAGGCGCCCGAGCCGTCATCGATGTTGATGCGGACATTCTGGCCGTCTTCCAGCACGTCGGAACCCAGGATGTCTTCTTGCCAGTCGTCTGTGCGCGAGTCCGAGGCGTAGAAACGCAGCATCGTCCAGCCGGTGCGGTTCTGGATGGTGACATGGCGATCATAGCCGTCGCGCGATTGCATCGGCGCCGGCTGGGCGGTCGGTTGCGACGGCGGCGCAGCGATGGCGGTTCCCGCGCCCGCAAGCATCGCCACGGCGACGGCGGTTTTCAGCATCATTCGGGTCATGGTTTTTTCCCTTCCCTCGGCGACGCTCCCCTGACCATCGCCACGCCGCCCTTATGCCTCAGGATCGACCAACGAGCATCGTTGAATTTCATCGTTCTTCGAACCGAAGGAATCGCAGATCGCCCTTGCGGGGCCGGGGGATTTTCCCATATCGGGGCCAGCTTCGGAGAAACCCCGCGAAAACTGGGGCTATCCGGCCCCTACAACGCCAACCCAACCGGGGGCGGTCACGCGCGGCGCTTCGTCGAAGGCCGCCGCATCGCCCGCTGAACGAGAGAGACAAAGAACGCCCATGGCCAAGATTATCGGCATCGACCTCGGCACCACCAACTCCTGCGTGGCCGCCATGGATGGCAAGACCCCCAAGGTCATCGAGAACGCCGAAGGCAACCGCACGACCCCGTCGGTCGTGGCGATCCAGGACGGCGCCGAAGTGCTGGTGGGCCAACCCGCCAAGCGCCAGGCCGTGACCAACCCCTCCAACACCTTCTTCGCGATCAAGCGCCTGATCGGCCGCAGCTTCGACGATCCGGTGGTCGCCAAGGACAAGGGCATGGTGCCCTACGAGATCGTCAAGGGTCCGAACGGCGACGCCTGGGTGCGCGCCTTCGGCAAGGACTATTCCCCGCAGCAGATTTCGGCCTTCATCCTGCAGAAGATGAAGGAATCGGCCGAAGCCTTCCTGGGCGACAAGGTGACCCAGGCCGTCATCACCGTGCCGGCCTATTTCAACGACAGCCAGCGCCAGGCCACCAAGGACGCCGGCAAGATCGCCGGCCTGGAAGTGCTGCGCATCATCAACGAACCGACCGCGGCGGCCCTGGCCTATGGGCTGGAGAAGAACGACGGTCAGAAGATCGCCGTCTATGACCTGGGCGGCGGCACCTTCGACGTTTCGATCCTGGAGATCGGCGACGGCGTCTTCGAGGTGAAGTCCACCAACGGCGACACCTTCCTGGGCGGCGAGGACTTCGACCTGCGCCTGGTCGACTATCTGGCCGACGAGTTCAAGAAGGAGCAGTCGGTCGATCTGCGCCAGGATAAGCTGGCCCTGCAGCGCCTGAAGGAAGAGGCCGAAAAGGCCAAGAAGGAGCTGTCGACCACGACCCAGTACGAGGTCAACCTGCCGTTCATCACCATGAACGCCTCGGGTCCGCTACACCTGAACATCAAGCTGACGCGCGCCAAGCTGGAATCCCTGGTCGACGATCTGGTTCAGCGCACGATCGAGCCGTGCAAGAAGGCCCTGGCCGACGCCGGTCTGAAGGCTTCGGACATCGACGAAGTCGTCCTGGTCGGCGGCATGACCCGCATGCCCAAGGTGCAGGAAGCGGTGAAGGCTTTCTTCGGCAAGGAGCCGCACAAGGGCGTGAACCCCGATGAAGTCGTGGCCCTGGGCGCCGCCGTTCAGGCCGGCGTGCTGCAAGGCGACGTCAAGGACGTGCTGCTGCTGGACGTGACGCCGCTGACCCTGGGAATCGAGACCCTGGGCGGCGTCTTCACGCCCCTGATCGAACGCAACACCACCATCCCGACCAAGAAGAGCCAGACCTTCTCGACCGCCGACGACAACCAGTCGGCCGTGACGATCCGGGTCTTCCAGGGCGAGCGTCCGATGGCGGCGGACAACAAGATGCTGGGCCAGTTCGACCTGATGGGCATTCCGCCCGCACCGCGCGGCATGCCGCAGATCGAGGTCGCCTTCGACATCGACGCCAACGGCATCGTCAACGTCTCGGCCAAGGACAAGGCGACCAACAAGGAACAGTCGATCCGCATCCAGGCGAACGGCGGCCTGTCGGACGCCGACATCGACAAGATGGTCAAGGAAGCCGAGGCCAACGCCGCCTCCGACAAGGTGCGCAAGGACCTGGTCGAGGCCCAGAACGCGGCCGACAGCCTGATCAACTCGACCGAAAAGGCTCTGGCCGAACACGGCGACAAGGTCGGCGCGGACGAGAAAACGGCCATCGAGACCGGACTGGCCGAGCTGAAGGCCGCC
The DNA here is from genome assembly GCF_023147505.1 of Brevundimonas sp. EYE_349. Classification (GTDB taxonomy): domain Bacteria; phylum Pseudomonadota; class Alphaproteobacteria; order Caulobacterales; family Caulobacteraceae; genus Brevundimonas. The sequence continues at coordinate 87,634 of NZ_JAHXPB010000009.1, forward strand.
CGCGAAGGCACGAACGCCGAAGACATCCGCGCCAAGACCAACACCCTGGTCCAGGCCTCGATGAAGCTGGGCGAGGCGATGTACGCCCAGCAGCAGGGCGCGGGCGAGGGAGAAGCCGCCCCGGCCGACGACGGCGTTGTCGACGCCGAGTTCGAGGACGTCTCGGACACGGACGGCGACGACAAGAAGAGCGCCTGATCCGCCACAGGTCGCTGAAATGATATGGCCCCGCTTGTCTTGCGATAGGCGGGGTCTTTTCATGAAACTTGCATCATTCGTCCCGGCCCCCATGTCAGCCGGGACACCGTAGTTCCGTCATCGCCCGCAGAGGCGGGGCGGAGCCCGGCAGGGGAAGTATGAGGACGAACGCCCGATGGCGCGTGACTATTACGAGGTTCTTGGCGTCGAACGCACGATCGACGCGCCCGGCCTGAAGGCCGCCTACCGCAAGCTGGCCATGATCCATCACCCCGACCGCAACGGCGGTTCGGAAGAGTCCATGGCCCAGTTCAAGGAAGTGTCCGAGGCCTATACGGTGCTTTCGGACCCGAACAAGCGCGCCGCCTATGACCGGTTCGGCCATGCGGGCGTGAACGGCGGCGGCGGTGGGAATCCGTTCGGTCAGGGCCAGCAGGGCTTTTCCGACATCAACGACATCTTCTCCCAGGTCTTCGGCGATGCGTTCGGCGACGCCTTCGGCGGCCGCCAGGGTCGGGGTCAGCAGGGCGGGCCGCGTCGCGGATCGGACCTGCGCTACGATCTGGAGATCACCCTGGAGCAGGCCTACAAGGGCGAGGACGTCGAACTGGACATCCCCGCCACCCTGACCTGCGACACCTGCGAGGGGTCAGGCGCCAAGCCGGGCACCAAGCCAGTGACCTGCACCACATGTCAGGGCGCCGGCCGCGTGCGCCAGGCCAATGGCTTCTTCCAGGTCGAGCGCACCTGCCCTCGGTGCCACGGCCAGGGGCAGATGATCGCCGACCCGTGCCCGACCTGCCACGGCCACGGCCAGGTGCGGAAGACCCGCACCCTGAACCTGAAAATTCCCGCCGGCGTGGACGACGGCTCGCGCATCCGCCTGTCGGGCGAGGGCGACGCCGGTCAGCGCGGCGGTCCTCGCGGCGACCTGTACGTCTTCATCTCGGTGACGCCGCACGACCTGTTCGAGCGCGACAATCTGGACCTTCTGGTCACCGTGCCCGTGCCGATGACGGTGGCGGCCCTGGGCGGCGAGATCGACGCGCCGTGCCTTGTGTCCACGGCCTGCGACGGCAAGTGCAAGGCCTCGGTCGCCGTGCCCGCCGGCGCCCAGACCGGCAAGACCGTTCGCATCAAGGGCAAGGGGATGCCGCATCTGAACGGCCGCAATCGCGGGGATCTGGTGGTCGAGCTGTTCGTCGAGACGCCCACCGATCTGACCGCGCGCCAGCGTGAGTTGTTGGAAGAGCTTGCCCTGTCGTTCGGGGAAGGGCAGAACCCCCGCAATTCCAGCTTCGCCGGAAAGGCGAAGCGTTTCTGGGCCGACATCCTGGGGAACCAGGAGGCGGACGGGTCGAAAGAAAACGCGGCTTGAGCGCAATCTTCCATGCCGGCATCTCCGGCTATCGCGGCCGGATGGGCCGCGCGGTGTCCCAGGTGCTGGACGCGCGCGAGGACGTAGTGGTCGCCGCCCGTTTCGACTGGGGCGAGACCGCGGACCTGTCGCTGTGCGACGTGATCATCGACTTCTCAACGCCGGACGCCTCGGTCGCCTTGGCTGAAAAGGCGGCCGAGAACGGCGGGCCGGCCCTGGTCATCGGCTCGACCGGCTTCACTCCCGAGCAGGAGAACGACCTGCTGAAGGCGGCCGAGAAGGTCGCCATCGTCAAGAGCGGCAACTTCTCCCTGGGTGTGAACATCCTGATCGGCCTGGTCCAGCACGCGGCCCAGCGGCTGGACGCCCGGGACTGGGATATCGAGATCACCGAGGCGCACCACCGTCGCAAGGTGGATTCTCCGTCCGGCACCGCCCTGATGCTGGGCGAGGCGGCGGCCGAGGGCCGGTTCGCCGATCTGGCCGAGCTTCGCACCGCCCCCTACGACGGCGTTCAAGGCGAGCGGGAGACGGGCAAGATCGGCTTCTCCTCCATCCGCGCCGGCGGGATCGTGGGTGAACACACGGTGCTGTTCGCCTCCGAGGACGAGGTTCTGACCCTCAGCCATTCGGCCATCGACCGGTCGCTGTTCGCTCGCGGCGCCGTCGCCGCCGCCGCCTGGGTCCGCACCCGCCGCCCCGGCCTCTACGACATGCAGGATGTGCTGGGCTTCAGACAGGCCTGATGCCTGAGGGCGATCGCCGCCCTGCCATGTTCGCGACGCGGCCACGACGTCAAAACAGATTTCTTGCGTAATTCCGGGGCGGCCGAAGGCCGAACCCGGAAACCCAGGTTCGCAATCCGGCTCTGGAGATGGCTACTGGCTGCCCGACTTCCCGGGGTGGCTTCCGGGTTCCTCGCTTCGCGAAGTCCCGGAATGACGGCAGGTTTCAGGATAGTCTTGGCTATGCCGCGTCCTCGTGAACCGGCAGGCCGTAGGCGTCCCACAACGAGCGGTCCTTAAGCACCTTGGCCAGGAAGGCGATGTGGGCGGCCTGTTCCTCTGGCGTGGAGCGAGGGCCGAGGGGGCGAGGGCGAGGACCATAGGCGGCCACCTGCGCGACACCGCCCTGACTGCGACCAACGGGCCCTGACGACAGGTCCAGCACCCGCTCCTTGCCGCCGCGCAGTTCCAGATAGACTTCCGCAAGCAGCCGGGCGTCGATCAGGGCGCCGTGCAGGGTGCGCTCGATCAGCGACACCTTGTAGCGTTTGCACAGGGCGTCCAGCGAGTTGGGCATGCCGGGAAACCGGCTCTGGGCCAATTTCAGCGTGTCGATCCAGCGCGCCTCGCCGGTGATGGGCCGGCCGCAGCGATTATATTCGAAGTCGATGAAGTTCCGGTCGAAGGCCGCATTGTGGGCGATCATCTGCGCGTCGCCGATGAACTCGATCAAATCGTCGGCGATCTCGGCGAACTTGGGCGCATCCTTGACCTTCTCGTCGGTGATGCCGTGCACCCGGATCGCATCGGGGGGGATCAGCCGCTCAGGGTTGACGAAGCGGTGGAAGGTGCGGCCGGTCGGCAGCAGATCCTGCAACTCGATACAGCCCACCTCGATCAGCCGGTCGCCCGTCTTGGGGTCGAAGCCGGTGGTTTCGGTGTCCAGAACGATCTCGCGCGCCATGCGCCCTTAATGGGGGCGTTCGGCGTCCGGCGAAAGAGCGGGACGCCCGCGACGCGGAGATATCCACGCCGGATCCAGCACGGCATCGACGACGGCGTCGACCTGGGCGCGAGCGGCGTCCAGACCCTGGCCGGTGTCGATGACGAAATCGGCGCGCGCGCGCTTTTCCGCATCGGGCAGCTGGCGCGCCAGAATCGCCTCGAACCGTTCTCGCGTCATGCCGGGGCGCGCCAAAACCCTTTCGGCCTGGATGGCGGGATCGGCAGACACCACCACCACCGCATCCACCCCGGCGTCGCCGCCGGTTTCGAACAGCAAGGGGATGTCCAGCACGGCCAGGCCCACGCCCACCGCCCGCGCGGCCTCCAGATCGTCGGCGCGGCCCGCCGCCACCAGCGGATGGACGATGGCCTCAAGCCGTCTGAAGGCGGTTTCGTCGCGTCCCAGAGCCTCGGCCAAGCGCGCGCGGTCCACCGCGCCGTCCACCACCACGCCGGGGAAGGCAGCGCCCACAGCCGCCACGGCCCCGCCGCCGGGGGCGTAGAGCCGGTGCACCGCATCGTCGGCGTTCCAGACCACGGCGCCCCTGTCGGCGAACATGGCCGTGGTCGTCGACTTGCCCATGCCGATGGAGCCGGTCAGGCCGATCAGGATCACACCGTCTCTCCCAGATGGTTCAGCACCCGCTCGCGCACGTCGGTCTGGGGAACCGGGCGGCCGAAGATCGCCTCGAACGACGGGCGCGCCTGGCCGATCAGCATGGCCAGGCCATCGACGCCCGTCAGACCGCGGTCCCGGGCGGCGGCCAGCAGCGGCGTCTCCAGCGGGCGATAGGTCATGTCCATGACCACCGTGTCCGCCTGCAGCCGCGCCACATCGAGATCGGGCCGGACGCTGAGCGCATTGACCACCAGCACGGCGTCGGCGAAGGCGTCCGCCCCCTCGACCACCGTCACGCCCGCGCCCAGATCGGCGGCCAGGCGTTCGGCCCGGTCGCGCGAGCGGTTGACGATGCGGACGCCAGCCCCGGCCGCCGCAAGGGCGCCCGCCGCCGCGCGGGCCGCCCCGCCGGCGCCCAGGATCACCACCGCCCGCCCGGCGACTTGCAGAGCCGGCGCCTGCTCCGCCAGGGCGTTCATCAGCCCATGACCGTCGGTGCTGTCGGCGGCGATGCGCCCGTCCTCGAACACCAGCAGATTGGCCGACCCGACAAGGCGGGCGGCGTCGGACACGCGATCCGCGGCGGCGAAGGCCTGTTCCTTGTAGGGGGCGGTGACGTTCAGCCCGCGCAGCCGGCCCGCGCGCCCCTGGTCCAGCAAGGCCGCGAACTGGTCCGGCGTCTCCGGTCCATGGGCGACGTAGGCGGCGTCCAGGCCCGCCGCCGCGATCCAGGTGTTGTGGATCAGGGGGCTGAGCGAATGGGCGATGGGCCAGCCGACGACCCCGGCCTGGACGGTCATCGGATCAGCACCCCGGCCCGGCGCAGTTCCGCCAGAACGGGCCACAGCGGCAGGCCCAGGACGGTGAAATAGTCGCCGTCCACCGCTTCGAACAACTGCGCGCCTAGCCCTTCCAGCCGATAGGAGCCCACGCAGGACAGCAGGGCCTCGCCCTCGGCCGCCAGATAGGCGTCTAGGAAGGCGTCGGAAAAATCGCGCATCCGCATCTGAACCGTATCGACGCCCGACCACACGATCTGGCCCTTGGTCGCCAGGGCGGCGCCCGAATGCAGCTGGTGCGACCGGCCGCTCATGGCCTTCAGGCGCTCGCGCGCCTCGTCCAGCGACCGAGCCTTGGACACCAGACCGCCTTCGAAGGCCAGGGTCTGGTCCGACCCCAACACCCAGGCGTCCTCATCGTCGCGTGATACGGCCAGGGCCTTGGCCTCGGCCAGGCGGACGGCCAGGGTGGCGGGGTCCAGGTCGCCGGATGCGGCCTTGATCGCATCCTCGTCCACGCCGACGACGCGCGCTCTGAACGACACGCCGGCGTTTTCCAGCATGGCCCGCCGGGCCGTGCTCTTGGACGCCAGGATCAGAGGCTGTGTCGTCTCGCTCACCAGCTGGTTCCTATCTTCTGGTTGCGATGCTCGCTGAGCAGGTTGGTGATGGCGGCCGCCGTCTCCTCGACCGACCGCCGGCTGACGTCGATGGTGGGCCAGCCGCGCCGTTCGAAGGCCCGGCGCGCCTTGATCGTCTCGTCGCGCACGGCTTCCTGGTCGGTGTAGGCGGAAGAGGGGTTGGCGTTCAGATTGTCGATCCGGTTGCGCCGGATCTGGACCAGCCGATCCGGCGAGACGGTCAGGCCGATGACCAGGGGATTCTTCAACCTTGTCAGCCGCTCGCCGTCCTCCTGACCCGGCACCAGGGGAACATTGGCGGCGCGGATGCCCCGGTGGGCCAGATAGATGCAGGTCGGGGTCTTGGAGGTTCGGCTGACGCCGCACAGCACCACATCGGCCCCCTCCAACTGCTCCAGCGAGCCCTGGCCGTCGTCATAGGCCATGGCGAAATCCAGAGCCGCGATGCGGTTGAAATAGTCGTGGTCCAGGGCGTGCTGAGCGCCGACGCGGGTGGACAGGGCCGCCCCGAGATAGCGCGACATGGCCCCCACCAGGGGATCGAGCGCGCCGATCTGGGGCATGTCCAGGCGACGACAGCCCTCTTCCAGCTGTTCGCGCAGATCGCGGTCGACCAGGGTGTGGAGAACCACGCCGGGGGCCGAGGCCACCTCCTGCAACACCCGATCCATCTGCTTGTCGGAACGGACCAGGGCGTAGATGTGCTCGATGGGTATGACGCCGTCGAAGCGGGCGGTGACCGCCTTGGCCATGGCGTTCAGCGTCTCGCCGGTGGAATCCGACACGAGATGGACGTGGAAATAGGTGGCCAAACGGCCCGGATTGGACGGCCGGACGCCGGACGGTCGGGCAGGGCTCATGCGGTCGGTCTCCCTGTTGAAACTTCGGGGACGGCGGGGGATCGCCGGGGCGCCGTTTGTCTTAGCCGCTCAGCGTTCGCGCCGCGAGCGGGGATGAGGGTGGATCGCATCATCCGCACGCGGCCGGTTCATCCCAAGGCGGAAAACCCGTTTCGCCTTCGCTGTGGAAATCCTAATGAAGGGTTAACGACGCTTAACCGCGTTCACAGGCTCAAAGTCCCGCAAAGCCTTGCTCGTTAAGGTTTCGTTAGGGATTATCCACCGGCGTTCCAGTCGGCGAGATCATCCCCGTTAACGATAGTCGGGCCGGGGATATCCGTTTTTGTTCCGTTGTAAGAGCCGAGGTCATCCCCGTCATTCCACCGCCCTACCTGCCACTTCGAATCTTTTAATTCTTATTCTGATTAGGGATTGAGAGCGGGGGGCTGTGACCTTAATCGTCCGGCATGACCGATCCGACCCAGAACGCCGATCAGACACCCTTGATGATCCGGGCTCTCCGAGGAGAGACGTTGGATCGTCCGCCGGTCTGGTTCATGCGCCAGGCCGGGCGGTATCTGCCGGAGTACCGCCGGCTGAGGGCCGAGGCGCCGGACTTCATCGCCTTTTGCCTGAATCCAGAGATGGCGGCCGAGGCGACGCTTCAGCCCATGCGCCGGTTCGGCTTCGATGCGGCCATCGTCTTCGCCGACATTCTGCTGATCCCCCGCGCCCTGGGCCAGGACGTCTGGTTCGAAACGGGCGAGGGGCCCCGGCTTGGCGAAATGCCCATTCCCGGCCGAATGGCCGAGCTGGCGCCGTCGGCGGGCGAGCATTTGTCGGCTGTGGGTGAAACCCTGTCGATCGTCCGTGCGGCGCTTGAGCCCGAGCGCGCCCTGATCGGGTTCGCGGGCGCGCCCTGGACGGTGGCGACCTATATGCTGGACGGCGAGCATCGCACCATCGGCAAGGGCGAGCGCGCCCAGGCCCGCACCTACGCCTACGCCGATCCCAAGCGCGTGGACGAGACGCTGGAGGTTCTGGTCGAGGCCACGGCCCGGTATCTGAAGATGCAGGCGGACAGCGGCGCCCAGGTGCTCAAGATCTTCGAGAGCTGGGCCGAAGGGCTCCCCGATGATCTGTTCGAACGTCTGGTCCTGAAGCCCCACCAGGCGCTTGTGAAGCGCACGCGGGAGCTGGGGGTCACCGTGCCCATGATCGGCTTCCCACGCGGCTCTGCGACGCTTGCAGAGCGGTATGCCGAACAGGTCGAGGTGGACGGCGTCGCGCTCGACACCGCCTGTCCCTTGGAGATCGGCAAACGGGTGCAGCAGATCAAGCCTATCCAGGGCGCCCTAGACCCGTTGCTGCTGCGCGCGGGCGGCGAAATGCTGGACCGCCGCGTCGATCAGCTGATGGAGGCCTGGGGGCGGGGGCCTTGGATCTTCAACCTGGGCCACGGCATCCTGCCGGACGTGCCTATCGACCATGTCGAACAGGTGCTGAAGCGGATCGGCGCCCAATGAGCGCTGCGCGGCATGGGGCGGGGTTCAAGGGGCGGCGGATCGCCGTGGTCCTGTTCAATCTGGGGGGACCGGACGATCAGGCCTCGGTCAAACCCTTCCTGTTCAACCTGTTCAACGACCCCGCCATCATCGGCCTGCCTGGCCTGTTGAGAACGCCGCTGGCCCGACTGATCTCCAGCCGGCGCGAGGTCGCCGCCCAGGCCAACTATCGCCTGATGGGCGGGGGCTCGCCGCTGCTGGCCGAGACGACGGCCCAGGCCCAGGCGCTGCAGGTCGCTCTGGCCGACCGCATGGCGGGCGACGAGGTCAGGGTGTTCATCGCCATGCGCTACTGGAACCCGCTGACCGAGGAAACGGCCGCCGACGTCGCCGTGTTCGGGCCTGACGAAGTGGTGCTGCTGCCGCTCTATCCGCAGTATTCGACGACCACGACCCAGTCGTCGCTACAACTCTGGATGGCGACCTACGCCGGATCGGGGGTCAGCCGGGCGGTCTGCTGCTATCCACAGGCGGCTGGCTGGATCGCGGCCCAGGCCCAGGCCATCGTTCAGAAGCTGGACGAGGCGGGCGACGCCCCGGTGCGGGTGCTGTTTTCCGCCCACGGCATTCCCGAAAAGCTGGTCAGCGGCAAGGGCGATCCCTACCAGGAGCAGGTCGAGACGACCGTCGCCGCCGTGGTCGCGGAGATCGAGGCCCTGCGCGGCCCCATCGAGCACGCCCTCTGCTATCAGAGCCGGGTCGGACCGATGAAATGGCTGGGGCCGTCCACGCCCGAGGCGATCCAGACGGCGGCCGACGACGGGGTCGGAGTGGTCGTCACCCCCATCGCCTTCGTCTCCGAACATATTGAGACCCTGGTCGAGCTGGATATCGAATACGCCGAACTGGCCCATGCCAAAGGCGTTCAACCCTATCTGCGGGCGCCCGCCGTCGGGATCGAGCCGCTGTTCATCGACGCCCTGGCCGAGGCGACCGTGGGGGCCTTGGGCCGAACCGGCGTCGCGCCGCACGGCCAGGGGTGCAAGGCGGACTGGAAGGCCTGTCCGCATCGTAACGGGAGACACGCGGCATGAACCTGTATGATCTGGCGCGGGGCCTGCACATTCTGGCCGTGATCGCCTGGATGGCCGGATTGCTGTTCCTGCCGCGCCTCTACGCCTATGACGTCGAGCAGAACGCCAAGCCCGAACCGTTGCGCGGCGAGATGCAGGGCCTGCTTCGCCTGTGGCAGACGCGGCTTCTGCGCATCATCGTCAATCCGGCGATGATCCTGGCCTGGGCGTTCGGCCTGTGGCTGATCCACATCGACGTCGCGGCGCGGGGCGCGGCGTTCCTGGCCGAGCCGTGGATGGTGACGAAGCTGGTCGGGGTCTTCCTGCTCAGCGGTTGGCACGGGTTCCTGGCCGCGCAGCGAAAGAAGATCGCGGCCGGCACGTCGAAATATTCCGGAAAGTTCTGGCGGATGACCAATGAGGTTCCGTTCGTCCTGGCCATCATTATGGTCCTGTCGGTGACGACGGAATGGCGGTTCGGCTAGTCGGCTCCGCTTGACCTGGGTCGCCGGCTGTGGTTCGGCTGGTGGCGAACCGTTCGACCCTGGCGTCGGCGGTCCCTCTCTTCTTCGCGACGCCTGCCGGTTCGACCAGCAGGAGGCCGTCGCGCCCTCCTCCGGCCGAAAGGCCAGACAATCCTAGAGACCCGACGCCGCAGCGACCGTCTGCGAGCGCCCGCGAGCCTGCATCATGACCGACGTCCGCGACACCAATCCCGACACCCCCGAAAACGAAGGCGTCGAGGCCGAAGCCCCGATCCATCACGGGGCCCAGCATGAAGCCGGCGAGGCGGCGGGCGCCGATTCCGGCGTGGACACCACGGCCGACGAGGACGAGGACGGCGAACCCGTCGTCGCGAACGGCCGTATCACCCTGGCGGAACTGAACGAGAAGACGCCGGCCGACCTGGTCGCCTTCGCCGAACAGCTGGAGGTCGAGAACGCCTCGAACCTGCGCAAACAGGACCTGCTGTTCGCCATCCTCAAGGCCCTGGCCGACGAAGAAGTCGAGATCATCGCCGACGGCGTTCTGGAGATCCTGCCGGACGGTTTCGGCTTTCTGCGCAGCCCCGACGCCAACTATCTGCCCGGCCCGGACGACATCTATGTCTCGCCGTCGCAGATCCGCCGCTTCGGCCTGCGCTCGGGCGACACCGTCCACGGCGCCGTGCGCGGCCCGCGTGAGGGTGAGCGTTACTTCGCCCTGCTCAAGGTCGACACGATCAACCTGGAAGACCCGGAACTGGTCAAGACCAAGGTCCTGTTCGACAACCTGACGCCCCTCTATCCCGAAGAGCGGCTGCACATGGAAATCCAGGACCCGACCCTGAAGGACCGTTCGGGCCGGGTCATCGACATTGTCGCGCCTTTGGGCAAGGGCCAGCGCTGCCTGATCGTCGCCCCGCCGCGCGTGGGCAAGACAGTGATGCTGCAGAACATCGCCAAGTCGATCGAGAAGAACCATCCGGAGGTCTTCCTGATCGTCCTGCTGATCGACGAACGCCCGGAAGAAGTCACCGACATGCAGCGCACCGTGAAGGGGGAGGTGGTCGCCTCCACCTTCGATGAGCCCGCCACCCGCCACGTCGCCGTCGCAGAAATGGTGATCGAAAAGGCCAAGCGTCTGGTCGAGCACAAGAAGGATGTTGTGATCCTTCTGGACTCCATCACCCGTCTGGGCCGCGCCTACAACGCCACCGTCCCGTCGTCGGGCAAGGTGCTGACCGGCGGTGTCGACGCCAACGCCCTGCAGCGTCCCAAGCGCTTCTTCGGCGCCGCGCGGAATGTGGAACAGGGTGGTTCGCTGACCATCATCGCCACGGCCCTGATCGACACCGGCAGCCGCATGGACGAGGTGATCTTTGAAGAGTTCAAGGGCACCGGCAACTCGGAAATCGTGCTTGACCGCAAGGTCGCCGACAAGCGCATCTTCCCCGCCATCGACGTGCTGAAGTCGGGCACCCGTAAGGAAGACCTGATCACGCCCAAGGACCAGCTGGCCAAGACCTATGTCCTGCGCCGCATTCTGAATCCGATGGGGCCGCAGGACGCCATCGAGTTCCTGCTCGACAAGCTGCGTCAGTCCAAGAACAACGCCGACTTCTTCCAGTCGATGAACACCTGAGACGGCGCCCGCCATCGGGCGCACTGTTTCACGTGAAACGGAGTTAAGGCCGATGAAGATCAATGTCGAAGTCGATTGCACGCCGGCCGAGGCGCGGGCCTTTCTTGGCCTGCCCGACGTCACCCCGCTGAATGACGCCATGGTCGCCGAAATGCAGAAACGGATGCAGGACAATATCTCCGCCATGCAGCCCGAGGAGCTGATGAAGACCTGGACCAGCTTCGGCCTGCAGGCCCAGGATCACTTCCGGCGCCTGATGGAAGCGGCCGTGAAGTGACCGGCGATCGCCTCCCATAAAGCGGGGAGGACGCGACGCGCCGATGATCGCGCTCGAATGGGAGGAGACCTGATGACCGACACCATCTTCGCCCTCGCCACGCCTCCTGGTCGTGGAGCCATCGCCGTAGTTCGATTGTCGGGTCCCGGCGTCGAATCGACGTTGGCCTCACTGGGCGCGCATCGGCTCAAGCCGCGCATGGCCTCGGTCCGCAGCCTCACCCATAGAGGCGCTACCATTGACCAGGCGCTGGTGCTGCGCTTCGTGGCCCCCCATTCCTATACGGGCGAAGACGCGGCCGAGCTTCATCTTCACGGGGGACGAGCCGTGGTGGAGGCCGCCAGCCGCGCCCTGATCGCGCTGGGCGTCCGACCGGCTGAGCCCGGCGAATTCACCCGCCGCGCCTTCCAGAACGGCCTCATGGATCTGGCTCAGGCCGAGGCGGTCGCAGATCTGATCGACGCCGAGACGACTGCTCAGGCCAAACAGGCGCTGGGCCAGCTCGACGGGCGACTGAGCGAGTCCTACGCTGGTTTTCGTCGCGACCTGCTTCACGCCCTTGCGCTGGTGGAAGCCGAGATCGACTTCCCCGACGAAGAGGTTCCCGACAATCTGGCGCAGACCGCCGGCCCGGTGCTGGACCGGCTGATCGACGATCTGCGCCGGGCCATCGACACCGGCCGGAGAGGAGAGCGGGTGCGGGATGGTTATCGCATCGTCCTGATCGGGGAGACGAACGCGGGTAAGTCCTCGCTGTTCAACGCCTTGATCGCGCGAGAAGCCGCCATCGTTACGCCGATTGCAGGAACGACGCGCGATGTGCTGGACGCGGAACTGGTGATCGGCGGCTATGCCGTCACCTTGTCCGATACGGCGGGGCTGCGCGATAGCGACGATCCCGTTGAGGCCGAAGGGGTTCGTCGGGCCCGTGCGCGGGCGGATCAGGCCGACCTCCGCCTTTGGGTGCGGGCGCCGGGCGACGCGACCGGGGCTGCCGCTGACTACGCCCGTGCTGGCGATCTGATCGTTGCGACCAAGAGCGATCTATGCGGCCAGGACCTTGGCGATAGTCTGGAGGTACTGAGCATAAGCACGACAACCGGGCAGGGGCTTGCCGCATTGCATGACTGGATCGCCGCCAGGCTGTCGTTTGATCTGGCCGGTTCAGACTTCCCGGCCGTCACCCGTGAACGGCACCGCCTTCGTCTGATGGAAGCCCTCGTCGCCGTCGAGGCTGGCCGTATTGCATTAGATATCGCGCCCGAAATGGCGGGTGACGATTTGCGTCGCGCCGCGGAAGCCCTGGCGCGCGTGACCGGCGCCATCGGGGTGGAAGACATACTGGGTCAGGTCTTCTCTACCTTCTGCATCGGCAAATAGCCCTTTAGCCATACCGCTGTTTCACGTGAAACAGCTTAGACGGTGGTGCGTCTGTGGCTGGCGAAAAGCGTCCACTTGGCCTATGTGGCGCGGATGAACGATCCCATTGAAAGCGTGTGCGACGTCATCGTTATCGGTGGCGGGCACGCGGGCTGTGAAGCGGCCGCGGCCTCTGCGCGAGCGGGCGCTCGAACTCTCCTGCTGACGCAGAAGCTGGAGACGATTGGCGAGATGTCCTGCAACCCGGCCATCGGCGGCCTGGGGAAGGGCCATCTGGTGAGAGAGATCGACGCCCTGGATGGGGTAATGGGGCGTCTCGCCGATGTATCGGGGATTCAGTTTCGATTGCTGAATCGGTCTAAGGGTGCGGCCGTTCGCGGTCCGCGCAGCCAGATCGACCGTCGTCTTTACCGCGAGGCTATGCAGGCTGAGTTGGCCGCAACGCCTAATCTGACGCTGATGGCCGGAACGGCCGAACGCTTGCGTCTTGAGGGCGACCGGGTTGTTGGTGTGGTGACGGGGGCGGGCGAGACGATCCGCGCTGTCGCAGTCGTGCTGACCACGGGCACATTCCTGAATGGGGTCATCCACCGGGGGGACGAGCGTATCCCTGCCGGACGGCATGGCGAAGATCCTTCGACCGGACTGGCGGCAGACCTCCATGCCGCCGATTTGTTGATGGGTCGATTAAAGACGGGCACCCCGGCGCGGCTGGATGGTCGCACGATCGCTTGGGACCGGCTGGAAATGCAGCAGGCGGACGAGGAGCCATCCGCCTTTTCCTTCATGACCGACGCCATAACCGTGCCCCAGATCGCCTGCGGCGTGACCCACACAACCGAAGAGACACACCGCATCATCGCCGAGAACCTGGGCGAAAGCGCCGTCTATGGCGGTCGCCTGTCGGGGCGGGGGCCTCGCTACTGCCCGTCCATCGAGGACAAGGTGGTTCGGTTCGAAGACAAGACCAGTCATCAGATCTTCCTGGAGCCGGAAGGTTTGGACGATCCAACGGTCTATCCGAACGGCATCTCCACCTCCGTTTCGGAGGCTACTCAGCTCGCCTTCTTGCGGACCATTCCCGGTCTCGAGGCGGTCGAGGTGTTTCGCTACGGCTACGCCATCGAGTATGATTATGTCGACCCGCGAGAACTGACCCCGGCGTTGGAAGTAAAGAAGCGGCCGGGCCTTTATCTTGCGGGGCAGATCAACGGCACGACCGGATATGAGGAGGCGGCGGCCCAGGGCCTGATGGCTGGGCTGAACGCCGCGCGGGCTTCCGCCGGCCAACCGCCTGTAATCCTCGGGCGGGACCGGGCCTATATCGGCGTGATGATCGACGACTTGGTGACGCGCGGGGTTACAGAGCCCTATCGGATGTTCACCAGCCGCGCAGAGTATCGTCTGACCCTGCGAGCGGACAACGCCGATCAGCGGCTGACGCCATTAGGCATCGAGCTGGGTATTGTCGGAGAGGCGCGCCGCCAGCGGTTTGAAACCAAGGCGGTCGCGCTTGCGGAAGCGGGCGCTGTTTCACGTGAAACACTGTTCACGCCGAACGAGGCGGGCGGGCTGGGGATCACAGTGAATGCTGATGGCCGGCGCAGGTCAATGCGCGAACTGCTGGCCTTCCCCGGTGTGGCGTTGGACCAGTTCCTGCCGGCTGTGCCGCAGATTGCGCGATGGTCCGACGAGGTCCGCGAGCAGGTTGTGATCGACGCGGGCTACGCCAACTATCTGGACCGCCAGTCCCTCGACGCTGAAGCCTTGAGAACCGAGGAGGCGTTAGCCCTGCCGCTTGATCTGGACTATGCAGCGATCGGTGGACTGTCCAATGAGGTGCGGGAGAAACTGTTGCGGGTCCGGCCGATCACCCTGGGCCAGGCTGGCAGGATCGAGGGCATGACGCCTGGGGCCCTGACGGCCCTGCTCGCCTATGTAAAGCGCGGGCCTCGCGCGACGGTCGCCGCGTAATGCTGGAACCGGAAAAGACCGCCTTTGGGGCGCGCGCCCGAGCCACCGAAACGCAGCTTTCGGATATGGAGGCGTTTCGTATCCGGCTCGCAGACGCCAATGCCGTGATGAACCTGGTCGGGCCGGACAGCCTGCCGGACTTCTGGAACCGTCATGCCTGGGACAGCGCCCAGTTGCTGCAAGAGGCGCCTCAGGCCTTGACGTGGGCGGACCTTGGGGCCGGGGCGGGCTTCCCGGGGGTGGTGTTGGCGGTCCTGGCCAAGGGCCGCCCTGGCGCGCACGTCTGGCTGATCGATTCGTTGGGCAAGCGCTGTCGCTTCCTGCAAGAGGTGGTCGATGCGCTGGAGCTTCCCGCCACGGTCATCAACGGCAGAGCGGAGGAACAGCGGATCAGGTGCGACATCGTGACGGCTCGGGCCGTTGCGCCGATGGATCGGCTGCTAGGTTATGCACAGCCGTACTTTGAAAGAGGTGCACAAGGTCTGTTCCTGAAGGGGGAGAAGGCCGAATCCGAGTTGATCGAAGCGCGGAAATCCTGGCATTTCGATGCGGAACTGGCCCCGTCGCAGAGCGACCCGCGCGGCCGTATCGTGAAAATTCGGAGTGTTCGACGTGCCCGCAGCCGGTCGTAAGAAGCAGCCCGCACGGGTTCTCGCAGTATCCAATCAAAAGGGCGGCGTGGGCAAAACCACGACTGCAATCAATCTGGGCACCGCGTTAGCGGCGATCGGCGAGCGCGTGCTGATCGTCGACATGGACCCGCAGGGCAATGCCTCCACAGGCTTGGGTGTTCCACGTGAAACACGGCGGGTCACAATCTATGACGTGGTTGTGGACCAGCGGTCCATCGACGATGCGGCTGTGCAGACCACGGTTCCTGGGCTGTGGATCGTGCCAGCGGACGCCGATATGTCGGGTGTAGAAATCGAGCTGAGCCAGGCGGATCGTCGCTCTTACCGCCTGCGCGACGCGCTAAGGGCGCACGATGACGGCCCTACCGCGTATGACTATGTGCTGATCGACTGCCCGCCGTCTCTGAACCTGCTGACCTTGAACGCCATGGCGGCGGCTGATGCCGTTCTGGTCCCGTTGCAGTGCGAGTTCTTCGCGCTGGAGGGTTTGAGCCAGCTGATGCGGACCATCGACATGGTCAAGCACAGCCTCAATCCGTCATTGGAAATCCAGGGCCTTGTCCTGACCATGTTCGACCGCAGAAGCGCCTTGTCGGGCCAGGTGGCGAACGATGTCCGCGCCCATTTCGGCGACAAGGTCTATGAGAGCGTCATTCCGCGCAACGTTCGCGTGGCCGAGGCGCCGTCTTTCGGCAAGCCGGCTTTGATCTATGATCTGAAATGCGCCGGCAGCCAGGCCTATCTCCGCCTGGCCCGAGAGGTCGTGAAGCGCGAGCGGCAGCGGCTGAAGCTGGCCGCCTGAACTCTAGAAGAAACGGAAGCAGTATCTTGGCTGAACGACAAAGAGGTCTGGGCCGCGGCCTGTCCGCGTTGATGGGCGAGAACGCGGAGGCGCCGGTGGCCGCCGATGCCCCGACGCCCGCCGGTGTGCGGCGCGCGCCCATCGAGAGCCTGAAACCCAACCCGGACCAGCCGCGCAAGGTCTTCCGCCAGGAGGACTTGGAGGAGCTGACGGCCTCGATCCGCGACAAGGGCGTGCTTCAGCCGATCCTGGTGCGCACACAGCCGGGCGAGGCGGGCGTGTGGCAGATCATCGCCGGCGAGCGTCGCTGGCGCGCTTCACAGGCCGCGCGTCTGACCGAGGTGCCGATCGTGGTCCACGAGATGGACGACGTGGAGGTGTTCGAGGTCGCCATCGTCGAGAACGTTCAGCGCGCCGACCTTAACCCATTGGAGGAGGCCGAAGCTTACCGGGTGCTGATGGAGCGGTTCGGTCGCACCCAGGACGCGGTGGCGGGCGTGGTCGGCAAGAGCCGTAGCCATGTGGCCAATACCATGCGCCTGCTCCAGCTGCCGGAGCGGGTGTTGTTCTATGTGCGTGAGGGCAAGCTGTCGGCGGGCCATGCGCGGGCGCTGATCAACACGCCCGATCCCGGCCAACTGGCCGACATCGCCTTTGTCGATGGCCTGAGCGTGCGCGAGACCGAGGCCTTGGCAAGGCGCGCGGTCGAGGGGCCGAAAGCGCCCAAGGCGCGGTCAGGCGGCGGCAAGGCGAGCGGCGGCGGCGGATCGGCGGATGTGGTCGCCCTGCAGCAGGATCTGGCGGACGCCTTGGGGCTGAATGTCCAGCTGACCGACCGCGACGGCAGGGGCGAGCTGACCATCCGCTATGGCACGCTGGAACAGCTGGATGATCTGTGCCGGCGCCTGATGCGGGGTTGAGGCGCGGATGTGATAGGGTGGGCGGATGACCGATCAGAATATGCCCACGGCCGCCGAGAAGCTGAAACAGGCGCTCGCCGCCAAGAAATCCAAGACGAGGCATGGCTTCAACGCCCAGATCGGCGCCAAGGCCGAGGAAAAGTCCGTCGCCGCGCGCAATGTCGCTATGGCCAAGCCCGCCTTCCGTCGCGCGTCGAAGCGCGGTTAAAGCCCCAGTCGCCGAGCGCGGCTGGCGATTTCGAGCAGTAGGCGTTCGGCGATCAGCTGATCCGGCATCCCGGTCGTCTTGGTGGCGACGTCGGCGCTGTTGATGCTGTCCATCACCTCGTCCAGCGCCTCAAGACGCCAGGAGCGGGCCTGACGCAGCATTTCCGCCTCCTGTTTCCAGAAGACGCCGGCGGCCTTGGCTGCTTCCTTGGCGTTCGCGCCGTTGGCCTGCAAGATGTTGATTCGACGTAGCTTTCCTAGATGGATGGCTGCGAACCGCACGGCCATGACCGAGGATTCCCCCTCGGCGAAGGCGCGTCTCAGGCCCGACTGGGCCGGGGCGGGGCGGGCGCCGAAGGCCTGAAGGGCGGCGTCGGACAGCGAGGCGTCGGGTTCAACGCCCAGGTGCTGTTCCAAGGCGTCCATGTCCAAGGTGCGGCCCGATCCGGGTCCGATGAACAAGGCCAGACGCTCGATCTCCTGACGCATCAGGCCGCGCTCGCGGGGCAGGCGGGCGACAAACCGATCCAGGGCGTCGGAGGTCAGACCGACCTTGTCACCGGCCAGGGCCTCGCGCACCATTCGGGCCACGTCGCCGGTCTCGTCCTCGTAACAGACGATGCCGACCGCGCCGTCTTCCTTTTCCGCCGCTTTCCGCAGCGCCGATTCGCGGCCTAGCTGGTCGGCCTCGACCACCAGCATGGCGTCGGGATTGTAGCCGCCCTGGGCATGGATCTTCAGCGCGGCGGCGACCGCCTTGTCCACGCCGGGCTTCAGCGCCGACAGCCGGATGCGAACCAGCCGGCGCCCGCCCATCAGCGACATGGCCGTCAGGGCCTCTTCCAGCCGGGTCTCGTCGCTGTCGATGTCGCTGTCGGTCAGGACAGTGACATTGAAGGGGTCGTTCAGGTCGGTCGTGACCGTTCGACACAGCGTCTCCGCTCGCTCCGCGACGCCCGACCGGTCCTTGCCGTGGATGACCGCCGCGCGGATCGCCGGATCGGGCGCCTTCAGGAAGCGTTCGATCTCAGGGCGTTTGGCCAGGATCACGGGTTGGACAGGGCCTGCATGAGGTCCAGCCGGATCAGGCGAGCCAGTTCCGACGCCGCGCGCTCCTCGCCGTCCTGCTGGGCGGCGATGGCGGCATAGGGCTGGTCGGCGGCGGCGTAGGTCGTGGTGACCGTCTCCGTTCCGGTGACCGGCGCGCCGCCGGAGGCGGGCGTCAGGGTCCAGGTCGCCTTGACCGTCAGTTCGTAGCGGGTCGCGGTGTCGTCGATGCGTCGGCCCAGCGAGCGGCGGTTCTGTTCGACCTGGGTGGTCAGGCGATAAAGCGGCGTCGCCGCCCGATCCCACGCCAAGGCGTCCTCCAGCTGCTCGCGCAGCCGATAGCCCAGGCGGTCGTCCTGGGTGGTCACCACGATGCGGCGCAGCGACGACCCCACGGCCGCCT
The DNA here is from genome assembly GCF_023147505.1 of Brevundimonas sp. EYE_349. Lineage (GTDB taxonomy): Bacteria > Pseudomonadota > Alphaproteobacteria > Caulobacterales > Caulobacteraceae > Brevundimonas. Next base: position 106,162 of record NZ_JAHXPB010000009.1, read on the forward strand.
CGCCGTACAGGGGCGTGAAGCCGCAGGCCGAGAGGGTCAGCGACCCCGCGACCGAAGCCAGAACGGCTAGCCCCGCCGTGCCGCGCATCAGCCGGCCACCAGATTGACGATGCGGTCCTTGACCACCACGATCTTCTTCACGCTCAAACCCTCCAGCCGCGCCTGCACCGTCTCGTCGGCCAAGACCAGCGGCTCGACCTCGGCGGGCTCCATGCCGCGCGGCACGCGGATTTCCGCGCGACGCTTGCCGTTGATCTGGATGGGCAGGACCACCTCGTCGTCGGCCGCGAGCGCAGCGTCCCACACGGGCCACGGCGCGTCCAGAACCATCCCGTCCTCGCCCAAACGGGTCCAGCATTCCTCGGCCAGGTGTGGGGTGAAGGGCGCGATCAGACGGGCCAGCGCCGACAGAGCCTGGCGCCGAGCGTCGCCACCGGCCTGGGCGCTGTCGCGGATGGTGGCGACGAAGGCGTAGAGCTTGGCGATGGCCGAGTTGAAGCGGAAGCCCTCGACCCCTTCGGACACGGCCTTGATGGCCTTGTGCGTCTCGCGCAGCAGGTCGGCGTTGGCCTTGTCCTCGCCGGCGAAGGCGGGATCATAGGCGTCGAACAGCGACCAGGCGCGCTGGACGAAGCGGCTGGCGCCCTCCACCCCGCCGGGGGTCCATTGCACGTCGCGCTCGGGCGGGCTGTCGGACAGGACGAACAGGCGGCCGGCGTCCACGCCGTGGCTTTCCAGGATTTCGGCCGGGGCGACGACGTTCTTCTTGGACTTGGACATCTTTTCGATGTCGCCGATGACCAGGGTCTCGCCGGTCGACAGCTGGCGCGCGGCGCGCACGCCATTGTCGTTGGTCAGTTCGACGTCGGTCGGCTCGACCCAGGCGCCGTCGGGCCGGCGATAGGTCTCATGGACCACCATCCCTTGCGTGAACAGGCCGGCGAAGGGCTCCTTGACCGACAACATGCCGGCGTCCGACAGGGCGCGGGTCACGAAGCGGGCATAGAGCAGGTGCAGAACCGCGTGTTCGACCCCGCCGATATACTGATCCACCGCCAGCCAGCGGTCGGCGGCGGCCTTATCGATCGGCGCCGCGGCGGTCGGGTCGGTGAAACGGGCGAAATACCAGCTGGAATCGACGAAGGTGTCGAGCGTGTCGGTCTCGCGCGTCGCGTCCGAGCCGCATGACGGGCATTTGACGTGTTTCCACTCGGGGTGGCGATCCAGCGGATTGCCCGGCACGTCGAACGTCACGTCGTCGGGCAGTTCGACCGGCAGCTGGTCGGCCGGAACCTCCACCGGGCCGCAGGACGGGCAGTGGATGATCGGGATCGGACAACCCCAGTAGCGCTGGCGCGAGACGCCCCAGTCGCGCAGGCGATAGATGGTCTCGGCGCGGCCCTGGCCGGCAGCCTCCATCTTGGCGATGGCGGCGGCCTTGGCGGCCTCCACATCCATCCCGTCCAGGAAGCCGGAGTTGAAGATCCGGCCCGGTCCGACATAGGCCTCGGTTCCGATCTCGATGGCGTCCACATCGTCAGGCTTGACCACCGGCGTCACCGGCAGATCGTATTTGCGGGCGAAGTCCAGGTCACGCTGGTCATGGGCGGGGCAGCCGAAGATGGCGCCCGAGCCATAGGTGGACAGGACGAAGTTGGCCGACCAGACGGGCAGGGTCTTGTCCGGGGCGAACGGGTGGCGGACGCGGACGCCCAGATCGACGCCGAGCTTTTCGGCCTTTTCGATCTCGGCCTCGCTGGTCCCGGTCTGGGCGCAGGCCTTGATGAAGTCCGCCACATCCGGCCGATGCTCGGCGATGGCCTTGGTCAGCGGGTGGTCGGGCGCCAGGGCCAGGAAGCTGGCGCCGAACAGGGTGTCGGGGCGGGTGGTGTAGACCTCGATCGGATCGCGGGCGTGGTTCGGTTCACCCTCGGGCGAGGCGGGCAGGAAGTCCGGCGCCTCGGCGATGGTCCACCACAGGGTCGCGCCCCTTGACTTTCCGATCCAGTTTTCCTGCATCAACCGGACCTTCTCGGGCCAGCGGTCCAGGGTCTTCAAGCCCTCGATCAGGTCGTCGGCATAGTCGGTGATGCGCAGGAACCACTGGTTCAGCTTGCGTTTCTCGACCAAGGCGCCCGAGCGCCAGCCGCGGCCGTCGATGACCTGTTCATTGGCCAGGACGGTGTTGTCGACCGGGTCCCAGTTGACGACACCGTCCTTGCGATAGACCAGGCCGCGCCGATACAGCTCCAGGAACCAGGCCTGTTGCTTGCCATAGTATTCCGGGTCGCAGGTCGCGAACTCGCGCGACCAGTCCAGCGACAGGCCCAGCAGCTTCAGCTGCTCGCGCATGTTGGCGATATTGGAATAGGTCCAGCCCTTGGGATGGATGCCGCGCTCCATCGCCGCGTTCTCGGCCGGCATGCCGAAGGCGTCCCAGCCCATGGGGTGCAGGACATCGAAGCCCTGGGCCCGCTTGGACCGCGCCACCACGTCGCCCATCACATAGTTGCGGGCGTGGCCCATGTGGATATTCCCCGACGGATAGGGGAACATCTCCAGCACATAGTATTTCGGACGGCCGGTGTCCTTCGTGACGAAGGCGGACGCTTCGGCCCAGCGGGCCTGCTGGCGGGGTTCGGCGGTCTTGGGTTCGTAACGGGCCACGGTCGTCCTGAAAGTCGAAAAGGGCGCTGACGCCCTCCCGACTGAACTAGCCCGAAGGACGACAGCGCCCAAGAAGTAATGCGCCCCACGAACGCTCGGGCGCGGCGCGCTGAACTCGTCCGAAGGGCCGTAGCGCTAAAAAGAAACTAATGGGGACCTTCAGCCCGCATTAGACAGGTTCAGCTGGCGCGCCTTGGTCAGGATGGCGTTTTCCAGATCAGCCTCGGTCTGGGCGGCGACCGGGGCGGCGGTCCACTGGCCGTCGGCGCCCTTCACTTCCTTGGTCACCGTCACGTTCAGCGCATCGGCGCGCAGACGGGTGTCCAGGATGAAGACGGTCGCCTTGAAGCGCTCGTTCGGCGTCTGGGGGTTGATGTACCAATCGTAGTTGATAACGCCGCCCCAAGGGTCGGCGGTCAGCAGCGGCATGAAGCTGAGGGTGTCGAGCGAGGCGCGCCACAGATAGGCGTTCACCCCGATGCCCTGCTGAGCGTTCGTCTTGGGCGCGGACTTCTTGCCACCGACGAAGGGCACGCTCGAGCAGGCCGAAAGCGACGCGCCCAGGGCCACGCCAGACACCAGCACGACCGCGACGTTGCGAACCAGGGCCTTGTTGAGGCTCATCAAGAGAAGTCTCCGTAAACTCAGGGACGTGGGAGCCCTCGCTCGCACGGGCGCACGACGTGATGAAACGCCGACTGCACGGCTCTATAACACGGTGAAAAGGGGCGATGACAAGGCGAAGTCGCAGCCTACGACCTTCGGCGGCCCGCCCCTTTTGCGACAAAGCTGCGTCATTCGACCCGAACCGGCCCAAATCCCGTGACGCTTGAGCCACATAAGCCGACAACAATGATGGGGAACCTTGTTATCGAGCGGTCATTCCGTTGACCGGGTTGACGCCCGGTGTCTAATCGCCGCGTTCACGACCATATAAGGTCGGTCCGGGGATGAAACGTCGCCGTGTGGCGGGGTTCGAAGGGTTTGGTTATGCGTCTCAGTGGTTTCCTGGCTGTGATGATGGCGACGACGGCGGTTGTCGGGTCGACGTCGGCGCTCGCCCAGAGCGCGTCCGGCACGGTCTCGCTGTCGGAAGCCCAGGCCGCCCAACGCAATACGCCCGCGCCGCAGCGTCGCGGCCTTCGCCTGAACGACCGTGGCCGCTGGGGCCTGGACTTCAACCTGAACCAGCCCGTCGGCCGCGAAACCGACTGGGGCGACGTCGAGGCGGGCGCCTACTATCGTCTGAACGACCGCCTGCGCGTCGGGGCCGCCGCCGCCGTGGCCACGCCCGAGGCCGACCCGGCCCGTGCGCCCGAAACCAACAGCCGCGCCCAGCCGCGCGTGCGTCTGGAAACCATCTTCAAGTTCTGATCCGCGGCGGCGCGCCAAAGGCCGACCGGATCGCATCGACGCCCGCCAGGCCGCAGGCGCCGACGATCTGGCTGGCGTTGGTCACGTCGACGCCGCCCAGCGCATAGATCGGCAGGCCGGCCTGCGCCGCCCGCGCGCTGAAAGCCTCGGCGCCCAGGGCCGGCTTCGACGCCGACGCTCCGCCGGCCGGAAAGACGGGCGACAGGACCAAGGCGTCCAACCCTTCCGTCAGTGTGGCTCCACCATGCCAGGCGGCGGTCAGCAGCCAGTCGGGATGGGCCGCGCGCATCGCCGGCGCACGGTGCGCCGCCCGTTCGGGCAGATGCAGGCCGTCCGCCGACGCCGCCTCGGCCAAGTTGGCGTCCTGTCCGACCAGAAGCCGGACCGCGGCCCTGGTCGTCGCCTCGCGAAGTTTCAGGCCGGTCTCGAGTGCATCCGGCACCCCGAACGCGCGATAGACCACGGCCGAGCCGGCGGGCAGTCGGGCCGCCGTGTCCCACGGGCGTGGGGTGCGGTCGGGATCGGTGAAGAACAGCAGGGGGGGAAGGGCGGCGGCGCGCGGGCTGACAGCGGCGGCGGCGCGGTTTAGAGCGGTCGCGACATCCCAGAGCGTTCGCGCATCGTCGCTGTAACCGGCCGGCAGGATCATGACCCCTTCTTCCCCCGCTTCCGCCCCGCCGTCCATCGCCGAACGGGTCGCCGAGGTCCGGGCGCGGATCGAGGCCGCCTGCCGGGCAGCCGGGCGCGACCCCGCCGGCGTCGTCCTGACCGCCGTATCCAAGACGCAGACGGCCGAGGCCATCGACGCCATATTGGCGACCGGCCAGCGGGTCTTCGGCGAGAACCGCGTACAGGAGGCGCAAGGCCGCTGGACCGACCGGATCGCCGGTCCGCCGAACCTGGAGCTGCGGCTGATCGGGCCGCTGCAGACCAACAAGGCCGAGGACGCGGTCGCCCTGTTCGACGTGATCGAGACCCTGGATCGCGAGAAACTGGCTCGCGCCCTGGCCGAGGCGGCGGGCAAACGCGGCCGATCGCCGCGCGTCCTTATTCAAGTCAACACTGGCGCCGAGCCGCAGAAGGCCGGTGTTTCCCCTGAGGCAGCCGACACCCTGATCGCCTCGGCGCGGGCCGTCTATGGGCTGACCGTGGAGGGACTGATGTGCATTCCCCCGGCGGATCAGGACGCTGAGCCGCACTTCGCGATGCTGCGCGCCTTGGCTGAACGCAATGGCCTGTCGGTTCTTTCGATGGGTATGAGCGGCGACTACGAGGCCGCCATCCGCTGCGGCGCGACCCATGTGCGGGTCGGAACGGCGCTGTTCGGGGAACGAAATCGGCCCTAAAGGGGCTCTAGCCCGTAACCCGATGTGAATATTCGCACCCCCAAGCCTTGGCGCGGGGGCCAAGCCTCGCCATTGTCTGTCCCATGCCTACGCCCAAGACCATCCTGATCATCGACGACGACGACGACCTGCGCGAGGCCTTGGCCGAGCAGTTGAACCTGCACGAGGAGTTTCGCACCCAGCAGGCCGCGACCGCCACGGACGGGGTGCGGATGGGACGCGAGATTCGCGCCGACCTGATCCTGCTGGACGTCGACCTGCCCGACATGGACGGGCGCGAGGCCTGTCGCCTGTTGCGCAAGGACGGGGTCTCGACCCCGGTGATCATGTTGACGGCCCAGTCGGCGGACGCGGACGCCATCCTGGGGCTGGACGCGGGCGCCAACGACTATGTGACCAAGCCCTTCCGTTTCGCCGTGCTGCTGGCGCGCATCCGCGCCCATCTGCGCAGCCACGAACAGTCCGAGGACGCGGTCTTCACCATCGGCCCGTACGAGTTCCGGCCCGCCGCCAAGGTGCTGATGGACGCCAAGGGCAAAAAGGTGCGGTTGACCGAAAAGGAAACCAACATCCTGAAATATCTCTATCGCGCCGGCGCCAAGCCGGTGTCGCGCGAAGAGTTGCTGACCGAGGTCTGGGGTTACAACGCCGGGGTTACGACCCACACGCTGGAAACCCACATCTATCGCCTGCGCCAGAAGATCGAGCCGGAGCCGGGCCATGCCCGCCTGCTGCTGACCGACGCGGGCGGATACCGGCTGCAGCCTTAAGGTTCAGTCGCTCGCCTTCGGGCGAATGGTGAACAGCGGCAGGAAGACGTGGACCAGTGGACCGATGGTCACGGCGTAGAGCACCGTGCCCAGTCCGACCGAGCCGCCCAGCAGCCAACCGACCGCGATGACGCTCAGTTCGATGGCGGTCCTCACCCATTTCACCGGCCAGCCGGTGCGCGCCACGATGCCGGTCATCAGGCCGTCGCGCGGACCAGGGCCGAGGCCCGCGCCGATATAGGCTCCGCTCGCCACCCCATTCAGAACGATGCCGGCGATCAACAGGCCAGCGCGCAGCCACAGGTTCAGGTCGGTCGGAATCCAGTCCAGTCCGACGTTGGCGACGGTTCCGATGACCAGCACATTGGCGATTGTGCCGACGCCGGGCTTTTGACGCAGCGGGATCCACAGCAGCAGAACGGCCAAACCGATCAGATTGACCACCAGGCCGAAACTGATCCCCGCCGGCCGCGCGAACCGCTCGAACACGCCCTGGTTCAACACGTCCCAAGGGTCCAGCCCCAGGTCGGCGCGCACGATTAGGGCGATGGACAGGCCATAGAGAATGAGGCCGGAGAACAGCTGGAAAAGGCGGCGGGTCATGACGAACCCAGTGGCCCGAACTGGCTTTTGAAAAAAGGGCCAGTTGTGACATTCTGGCGTGATGTCCGCTCGCGTCATCAGTCCCGTCTCCCTGACCCGCCACCTCGGCGCATGGCGCGCGCCGGGCGGCGGCGCAGCCTATCGCCAACTGGCTGGCGCGGTTCGGCTGCTCATCCTGGATGGGCGACTGCCGCTGGCGGCGCGTCTGCCGGGCGAACGCGAGCTGGCGCGGGCGCTGAGGCTGAGCCGGACGACGGTCTCGGCCGCCTATGGTCGATTGAGGGATGACGGCCTTCTGACAGGCGGCCAAGGTGAGGCGGCGCGCACCAGCCTGCCCAGCGGAGCGAGGCCGGGCCGTGCGCCGATCGAGGAGAGAGACGCCGGGACGGGCTTGATCGACCTGACCTCGGCGGTTCTGCCGGCCGACCCGAATGTTCATGCCGCCTATGTGCGGGCGCTGGAGCGATTGCCGGCGAACCTGCCCGGTCACGGCTACGAGACCACGGGGTTGGAGGTCTTGCGCGAGGCGGTGGCGGCTGGCTATCGGCGGCGCGGCCTTGCGACCTCGCCGGGCCAGATCCTGATCACTCATGGCGCCCACAATGGCCTGGTGCATATGCTGCGGCTGACGACGAGGCCCGGCGCGTCGGTGGTGTTCGATCATCCCACATATCCGCAGGCCATCGACGCCATACTGGCGGCCGGGGCCCGCCCCGTTCCGGTGGCGTTGCCGGACGGGGAGGGGGAGGCGGGCTGGGATGTCGAGGGCCTGGTCGAGGCCTGTCGCGGCAGCCATGCGGCGATGGCCTATCTGGTGCTGGACCACAATAATCCGACCGGGCGGATGATGCGGGCGGCGGATCGTGCCCGTCTGCTGGCGGGACTGAGGGGGACGGAGACCCTTCTGGTGCTGGACGAAACCCTTGTCGAGCTGACGCTGAGCGGCCCGCCCGCGCTCACCGCCTCGGCCGTCGACGCGCCCCGGGTGGTGCGGCTGGGCTCCCTGTCCAAGAGCGTGTGGGGCGGGCTGCGGATCGGTTGGATCCGGGCTGATCGCGCCGTGATCCAGCGGCTCGCCCAAAGCCGCGCCAGCTTCGACCTGGGGGCGCCGATCCTGGAACAACTGGCGGCGGTGGAGCTGCTGAACGACGCTGGCGCGGCCCTGGCCGTGCGCCGGCCGATGTTGCGCGCGAGACGGGATCACCTGCGGGCGCGGCTGGCGGAACATTTGCCGGACTGGGTCTGTCCGACACCTGCCGGGGGATTGTCCTTCTGGGCGCGTTTGCCTTCCCCAATCAGCACCGCCGTGACGATCCAGGCCGAGGCGGAGGGTCTGCGTCTCGCCGCCGGCCCGCGCTTTGGCGTCGACGGGGCTTTCGAACGCCGCCTGCGCCTGCCCTACACCTTGCCCGAGGTCGCGCTGGACGAGGCGGTAGCCCGCCTGGCGCGGGCGGCGAGGGCGGTGGACACGCGCGGCGGCTCCGCAAGGCGGACCAGGCCAGTCGCCGTGTTTTGACGATCAGAGGTCCAGATCGACGGTTACGGGGGCGTGGTCGCTGGGGCGTTCCCATTCGCGCACGTCGTCGTGGATGCGGGCTGTGTCTCTGACCACCGCAGACGTCAGGCCGGGCGAGGTCCAGATGTGGTCCAGGCGCAGGCCCCGATTGGACTTGCGGAAGTCGGCGGCGCGATAGCTCCACCAACTGGCCAGCTTCTGGGGCTCGGGGAAGCGGTCGCGCAGCACGTCCGCGAAACCACCCGTGGCCTGAAGCCGGTTCAGCGTCTCGACTTCGATCGGGGTGTGGCTGACGATCTTGGACATATAGCGGTGGTTCCACACGTCGCCTTCACCGGGCGCGATGTTGAAATCGCCGGCCATGACCAGCGGCCGCGCCTTGTCCTGACGCGCCACGATCTCGGTCAGCTGTTCGTAGAAGTCCATCTTGTGATCGAACTTGGGGTTCAGCGCCCGGTCGGGAACGTCGCCACCCGCCGGGATGTAGAAGTTCTGCACGTCGATCCCGGCGACGCGGGCCGAAACGCAGCGCGCGTGGCCCAGCTTGCAGACCTGGAAGGTGTCGCTGTCCTCAAGCGGCAGGCGGCTGGCGATGGCCACGCCGTGCCAGCCCTTCTGACCTGCTACGCGCAGATACGGCAGGCCCATCTCCTCGAAGGCGGCGCGGGGAAACTGGTCCGTCGTGCATTTGATCTCCTGCAGCATCAGGACGTCGGGCGCACGTTCGGCGACGAACCGGGCGACCTGGTCGATGCGCAGGCGGACGGAGTTGATATTCCAAGTGGCGAGGCGAAGGGTCATGCCTTCGTCTAGCAGGCGCGGAGCGTAAAAAAAGCCCGGCCACGACGGGCCGGGCTATGGGAGGTTCGTCTCTCTCGCCGCCGGGGAGGGGGATATCTTCCGTGGCGGTAGAACGGCCGCCGCCGTTCCTGTGCCGAAAGTGTCACTGTCGAGTATAAAAGTCAAATCGTCATAAAGTCCGCTTGCACGTGCCTATTATGAAACAGTCCGGCGGCGGATCAGTTTGGCGCCGCGGACGGCGTGGGCGCCGTGGCCCATTCGCCGCGCCAGTCGTAGCGCAAGGTGACGCAGTGGCGATAGGCGCCGTCCGACCAGCGGCCCACCGCCTGCATGGTCAGGGGGCGGGGCGCGCGAACCCGGCTCATGATCAGCCAGACCTCGTCGGCGCCGGGGCACAGGGCGCGCGACAGGCCGCGACCGTCGCCGTCCTGATCGACGGCGTAGATGTCGTTCTCCGATGCGCCTTGCGGCAGGGCGCGCCGCGCCGCCTCGGGGCCGCCGCGTGTAAAGCCGGCCGTGCCGCGCGCGGTGGTGGAGAATAGACGCTCGACCTGAACCGCCCCGAACAGACCGCGCCGCACCTCCAGCGTCACGCCCTTGGTCAGGGCCTGGGTGATGCGATCCGAGGCGTTGTAGGACAGAAAGCGGGTGTCCGCCTGGGCCGGCGACGTCGCCAGCACAAGGGCGGCGAGGACGACCGAAAGGCCGAGAAATCGGGGGTTCAGACGGCGCATGCTTCCCTCTTCCTCAGGTTTTGCGGCGATAAAGGGGCTTGGCGACGATCAGGCTTCGCCCAGGCAGCGTAGGGCGACCTCGAGATTGCGCAGGCCGTCCTCGCCCGTCACCGCCGCCGTCTCGCCGGTTGTGATGGCGCGGGCGAAGGCTTCCAACTCTTTCTTCAAAGGTTCTGCGGGCCAGCTATTCAGCATCCGCGTGGAATACGAGCCGTCGGGCTGCTGGCCGAAATATTCGGTGACCTGACGGGTGATCAGGTCGGCGACGATGAACTTGGTCTTGGTCGCGACCTGTAGGGTGCGGGTCTTGTAGGGGGTGACCCAGTTGGTGGTGATGTGGGCGATCACCCCATTGTCCAGGCGGAACTGCAGCAGGGCCGTGTCCTCGCGGTCGGCGCGGGTGCGGGCCAACTGTGGCTGGACCTCGGTGATCTCGGCGCCCGTCAGGTGGCGGATGATGTCGATGTCATGCACGGCCAGGTCGATGACAACCCCGACCTCGCCCATACGCGGTGGGAATGGCCCGACGCGGGTGATCTGGATGGAGATGATCTCGTCGTCGGCGAGGGCGCGTTTGACCGCCTCCACCGCCGGATTGAACCGCTCCACCTGACCGACCATCAGGACGCGATTGTTGGCCTTGGCCGCGTCGATCATGCGCTGGGCGTCGGCGACGTTGGCGGCGATGGGCTTTTCCACCAGGACGTGGACGCCCTTTTCCAGCAGGGCCACCCCGACCTCGGCATGGAAACGGTTGGGCGTGGCGACCACGGCGGCGTCCAGACCGGCCTCGACAAAGGCCTGCGCCGTCGTGACCGGCGATGCGCCATAGGCGGCGGCGACGCCTTCCGCCGTCACGGCGTCCGGGTCGAAGACGGTGGTCAGCTCGAACTCGCGCATTTCGGCGGCGACGCGCGCATGATTGCGGCCCATGACGCCGGCGCCGGCGACGCCGATCTTGAGGGGGGCGATGTTCGGCATGGACTCAACCCTTGAAGCTGGCGACGGCGGCGATGATCTGGTCCTGGGTCGCGGTGTCCAGATCGGCGTGCATCGGCAGGCTGATGACCACATCCTTAAGGCGCTCGGTCACCGGCAGGCCCTCGGGACCGCGCGGATAGTGTTCATAGGCGGGCTGAAGGTGCAGCGGGATCGGATAATAGACCGCCGTCGGCACGCCCTGTTCTTTCAGGTGCGCGGCCAGGGCGTCGCGGTTCGGATGTTCGATCGTATATTGCGCCCAGTTGGAGATGTTGCCGGTCGGGACGTCGGGAACCTTGGCGACGTGCGGGCGCAGGCCGTCGTTATAGCGGGCGGCGGCGGCGTTTCGCCATTCGATCTCCTGGCTGAAGACCTTCAGTTTTTCGATCAGGACGGCGGCCTGGATGGTGTCCAGACGGCTGTTCAGGCCGATCCGCATGTTCAGATATTTGGGATCGTGATCGAAGGTGCGGTCCTTCAGGTCCACCGCAACGGCCTTGCCGTGCACGCGGATGGAATCCATCAACTGGGCCAGTTCGTCGTCATTGGTCAGCACTGCGCCGCCGTCGCCGTAGCAGCCCAGGGGCTTGGCCGGGAAGAAGCTGGTGGTGGTGACATCGGCCCATTTCAGCGGATGCTCGCCATGGATGGTGCAGCCGAACCCTTGCGCCGAATCCGAGATCAGCTTCAGCCCGTGCTTGTCGCAGACGGCCTTGATGGCTGCATAGTCGGCGGGCTGACCGAACAGGTCCACGGCGATGACCACGCGCGGGGTCAGGCGGCCTTCCTTCAGGGTCGCCTCGATGGCGGCCTCCAGGTGACCGGCGTCCATGTTGTAGGTGTCGGCGTCCACGTCGATGAAGACCGGCTCGGCGTCGAACCACGGCACCACCTCGGCGGTGGCGGCGAAGGTGAAGCTGGGCACGAAGACCGCATCGCCGCGCCCCACGCCCCAGGCCATCAGCGGCAGGGCCAGGGCGTCCGTGCCGTTGGCGCAACCCAAGGCGTGCTTGGCCTGACCGAAGGCGGCCAGATCGGCCTCGAACTGACGGACCTGCGGACCCATGACCCAGGCGCCGCCGACGACGGCGTCCTGAACGGCGGCCTCGATCTTGCCGCCAAGGCGAAGGCGCTGGGCCTGAAGGTCGATGAAGGGGATCATGGGTCGCTCTCCACGCGGATGCGGCGGCGGTCCGCTGGCGCGGTCCGCGAATGTGGGCGTCCTCCTAGCAAGATCGGCCGCCTGCGCCAAACGGCGCAAGCTCACTTCGCGTTGCCCTTTGCAACGTCCACGCCCCTTGGCGCCCGACCGGTTGCGCCCTAAGCCAGCGCCATGATCAGGCTTGCCGTCGCCAAATCCAGGGTCTCGAACTGGCTGTTCAAGGACGCCCTGCCGCTCTGGGCGGATCGTGGCGTCAGCGCCGACGGGCGGTTCTTCGAGCAACTGGATTTCGACGCCCGTCCCGTGACGGGCCTGCGCCGACGCACCCGCGTTCAGGCGCGCCAGGTCTATGTCTTCTGCGAAGCGGCGGCTCTGGGCTGGGAGGCGGGGCGCGCCGTGGCTCAGACGGGATTGGACCGGATGATCGACCTGTGTCGGCGCGACGACGGCCTGTGGATCAGCGCCGCCGATGATGAGGGCGCGGTGGTTGACGCGACGGCTGATCTCTATGACCTGGCCTTCGTCCTGTTCGCCCTGGCGGCGGCGCACAGGGTGCTGGGCGACACGCGCGCCCGGCCCTTGGCGCTTGAGACCCTGGCGGCGATCCAGGCCTTGATGCGCGCGCCGCACGGGGGATGGCACGACGCCCTGCCGCCGCGCCTGCCTCGGCGCCAGAATCCGCACATGCATATGCTGGAGGCCATGCTGGCCTGGCAGGCGACAGCGCCAGACGCCGCGTTCGAGACGGCGGCGCGCGTGTCTCTGGCCCTGTGTCGCGATCATTTCGTGATCGACGGCGCGATCCGCGAGTATTTCACCCAGGCCTGGGCGCCCGACCCGCAGTTGGGCCATATCATAGAGCCGGGACACCTCGAGGAATGGGCCTGGCTTCTGCGTCAGGCGAAGGCGCTCGGTCTGGATGGGGGGACAGCGGCTGACGCCCTGCATCGCCGGGCCGTGAAGCAGGGCCGGACACCCTTAGGCCTCGTCCGCGAAATCGATCCGTCCGGCGGCGTGATCGACGGCGGGCGGCGTCTGTGGGCCCAGACCGAGGCGATCCGCACGGCGCTGGCGTTCGCTGAGCCTGACCTGGGCGAGCGGGTTGACGCCGTGTTCGACACCCATCTGGCGACCCGTATCCGGGGGCTCTGGACGGACAGCTATGATGCGGAGGGACGGTCGTCCGATCAGGCGGCCCCCGCTTCCAGCCTGTATCACCTGATGACGGCCTTTTCCGAACTGTTGAGACACAAGCCATGAGCGGCGTCCCTGCGGCCTTCCTCGACCGTGACGGGGTGCTGATCGAAGACTGCGGCTATCCGCACAAGCCGGAGCATCTGGCGCTGATCCCCGGTGCGGCCGCGGCTGTGCGACGCTTGAAGGAACTGGGCTATCTGACGGTGATCGTCACCAACCAGTCGGGCGTGGCGCGCGGCCTGTTCACCGAAGAGCAGATGCATGACTTCAACGGCCTGTTGACGCGGCGCCTGGCGCAGGATGGAGGCGTGATCGACGCCGTCTACGCCGCGCCCTATCACGCCGATGCGGTGGTTGAGCGCTATCGCCACCCGGACCACCCGGACAGGAAGCCCAATCCCGGGATGTTGCTGCGCGCGATCGCCGACCATGGGATCGATGCCGCCCGATCCCTGATGATCGGCGATCAGCCGACCGATGTTGAGGCGGCGCGGCGGGCGGGGGTTTCAGGCCATCTGTTCGAGGGCGGTGATCTGGACGTCTTTGTGCAAGGCTTGACCGCGGGCTGAGTGCAGCTGCCTTTCGCAATTCCTCGCACCGTGAATATATGGCCTGTGCGTGTTGCTGAAGGAGACGCCCGTGGCCTTTGTTGAACGTCGCTGGACATCGCCGGATGGGCTGAGCTTGTTTGCACGCGATTATGCTCCGGCTCCGGGCGTGGCCCGGCCACCGGTCATCGCCATCCACGGCCTGACCCGCAACAGCGCCGACTTCGAAGCCATAGCGCCCCTGCTGGCCCAGAGCGGGCGGCGGGTGCTGGCGGTCGATGTGCGCGGGCGCGGCCTGTCGGATCGCGCGCCAGATCCGATGACCTATACGCCCGATGTCTATGCCCAGGACGTGCTGGCCCTGATGGATCAGACGGGGATCGGTCGGGCGGTCTTCCTCGGCACCTCGATGGGCGGGCTGATCACCATGGCCCTGACGGCGGCCAGGCCCAAGGCCGTCGTCGCCGCCATCCTCAACGACATCGGCCCGGAGGTGGCGGCCGAAGGTCTGGCGCGGATCGCCGGCTACAGCGGTCAGCCGGTCGAGATCGAAACCTGGGCCGACGCCGCCGCCTACGCCAAACGGATCAACGGCGTGGCCTTCCCGCATTATTCGGACGCCGATTGGGATGGGTTCGCGCGGCGCATCTTCCGCCAGCATCCGAACGGCGAGATCGGTCTGGACTATGATCCCGACATCGCCGTGCCGATCAGAGCGGCGGGCGCCAAGGCGCTGGTTCCGAACCTGTGGCCCGACTTCCGCCGTCTGGCGAAGAAGAAGCCCACCCTTCTGGTGCGGGGCGGAAACTCCGATCTGCTCAGCGCCGAGATCGCGGACAGGATGAAAAAGGCCGCGCCGTCCATGGTCTATGTCGAGGTCCCCGGCGTCGGTCACGCGCCCATGCTGGACGAGCCCGAGGCCCGGGCGGCGATCTTCGCGTTTCTGTCTGAGGTTCAGTGAGAGGGACTTCGCCATCCTCATCATCCTCGGGTCAGGCCATAGGGCTGGATAAGGAGCGAGGACGGCCTTTAGCCGTCAGTCCTTCGTCGGATCGACGCGGGACTTGTCGCCATAGGTCAGGGCCAGGAAGACGTCCTCCAGGTCCGGGTCTTCGGTGGTGATGTCGGCGATGGTCACACCGGCGGCGCGCACGGCGTTGATGACCTGTTCGACCGACGACTGACCCTTCTTGTAGGCGACGGCGAAGGCGCCGCCCGGTCGGGGCGTGACTTCGAAGCCCGCCAGCGCCGGCGGCGTCGCCTGGGGCGTCTCGGGCGTCACCACGACATTGCGGCTGTCCAGGCGTCGCAGCAACTGCGGCGTCGGCTCGCAGGCCACCACCTCGCCCCGGTTGACGATGGCGATGGTGTCGCAAAGCTCCTGCGCCTCTTCGAGGTAGTGGGTGGTCAGGACGATGGTGACGCCCTCTTCGTTGATGCGACGGACGTAGGCCCACAGCTGGCGGCGCAGTTCGACATCCACGCCGGCCGTCGGCTCGTCCAGGATCAGGATGGGCGGATTATGCACCAGCGCCTTGGCCACCATCAGGCGGCGTTTCATGCCGCCGGACAGGGCGCGGACATAGGCGTTGGCCTTGTCCGACAGGCCCAGCGCCGCCAGCAGTTCGTCGGAGCGGCGCTCGTTTTTCGGCACGCCGTAGAAGCCCGCCTGCACCTCCAGCGATTCGCGCGGCGTGAAGAAGACGTCGGCGACGATCTCCTGCGGCACCACGCCCAGGGCGGCTGCGGCGTCGCGCGGCTCCTTGTCGATGTCGCGGCCCCAGATCTTCACCGCGCCTTCGGACTTCTTCACCACCCCGGCCAGGATGTTGATCAGGGTCGATTTCCCGGCGCCATTGGGTCCCAGCAGGCCGAAGACCGAGCCGCGCGGAATGACCAGATCGACGCCGCGCAGCGCCGTCTTGGGCGCGGCCTTCTTGGACCCGGCATAGGTCTTCTTGAGGCCCCGCACCTCGATGGCGTTGTTGGGCAGGGCGTAGGTCTCGGACATGGTCGGCTATTCACTCGGGCAGGACGGCGAGCGGCATAGGTAGGGGGCGGGGCCGCATTCGCCAACCTGTGTCTGGACCACTGCATGACAAGCGTACGCGACCGGATGTCAATGTCGCTTGACTTTGCCGTGTGCTGTGTCTAGCGTGCTTGTCATAAAGACAACCCCACTTGATGGAGACGACCATGACTGTTCCCGCAATTCAGACCCCGCCCAAGTGGACCCGCACTCGCCTGATCGGCTTTGTCGCCATGGGCGTTTGCGCCATCGGCTATGTGGGCGGGGGTCTGGCGCTCTGGGCTGGCAAGACCGATCAGATCGACATGACCCATGCGGCCATCGTCGGCGCGGCCCTCCTGCTGATCGGCGAGATCGGTCTGTGGGTCGGCGCCGCCTGCCTGGGGCTGACGCTGTTCAAGAAGCGCAAGGCGATGCTGAACCGCCTTCTGGGTCGGCGCGCGGCGGCGGCGTCCGAGGTTTGACCTTGGGGGCAGGTCCGCCTAGGAAGCGCGCAAGCCTGCCACATCGGACCGCACCATGCCCCCCCGCCATTCCGACGCCATCATCCCGCCGCCCGAAGAGATCGTGGTCTCGACCAAGCGCGTGGCCTGCGACGGCGGCGGCGGGGCCCTGGGGCATCCGCTGGTCTATATGGACATGGGCGAGGACGACTTCATCGAATGCGGCTATTGCGACCGCCGCTTCGTCCTGTCGGCCCATCCGCACGACGAGAACGAATACCTGAGCCCGGCGGCCCGCGCGGCCGAGGCGCACTAAGAGGTCGTAACCTCAGTTCAGTCGGATGTCGGGCGGTCCGGGTCTATAGGGATCGCCGAAACCCTGTTCGGATGGAGCCCCGCCCTTGCGTTATCTGCACACCATGGTCCGGGTGAAGGACATCGACGCCTCGCTGCGTTTCTACTGCGACCTTCTGGGCCTTCAGGAGGTGCGCCGCACCGAGAACGAGGCGGGCCGGTTCACCCTGATCTTCCTCGCGGCGCCCAAGAACCTGGCTCAGTCTTCGGCGGAACGCTGTCCCGAGGTCGAGCTGACCTTCAACTGGGATCCGCAAGACTATGAGGGCGGCCGCAACTTCGGCCATTTGGCCTATAAGGTCGACGACATCTACGCCGCCTGCCAGACGCTGATGGACGGCGGCGTGACGATCAACCGGCCGCCGCGCGACGGCAACATGGCCTTCGTCCGTTCGCCTGACGGCATCTCCATCGAATTGCTTCAGGAAGGCGAACCCCTGGCGCCGGCCGAGCCGTGGGCTTCGATGCCCAACACCGGGGTCTGGTGATGCGGTGGCGGCCGGTCGCGGCCCTGTCGGCCGCGGCGCTGGCCCTATCGGCCTGCGCCTCGACCACCGAGAGCAACACGGGCCGCACGGCGACCGAGCAGCTGCTGCTGGCGCGGGCGTCCGACCGGGCCATAGAGGGTCTGGTCCTGCCCCTGCCGTTGGGCGCTTCGGTGTTCGTGGACGACGCCTATTTCCAGGGCGAAGGCGCCCGTTATGCCGTCAGCGCCATGCGCGGCGCCATCTCCGACGCCGGCTTCAGCCTGGCCCGGAACAGGGACGAGGCCAACGCCGTGTTCGAGATCCGGGCCGGCGCCCTGTCGCTGGAACAGATGCGGCGCGTCTTCGGCATTCCCGAGATGCGCATCCCGATCAACGAGACCTTCAATGTCGTCTCCCTGCCTGAGCTGTCGGTCTATAGCCACCGCGACCGGGTGGGCGTGGCCGAGTTCTCGGGCTTTCTGTATGAGGCCAAGACCGGCGCTCCGCTGGGGGCGATTACGCCGATGATCGGCGCCTATCGCATCCGTAGCCACAAGGCCTTCATGATGGTGTCCTGGGGCCAGCAGCAGGCCCAGCCTGGGCAGCGCGACCCGGGATCGAGCTGGAAGGAATTCTAGCGGCTGACGCGGAGGCTCCAGCCGCCTATGTTCCGGCCATGACTGAAGCCGCCGCTCCCGAGATCGACCACGACCGCCCCCTGACGCAGGACGGCCCCGCGCTGCGGCTGTGGATGATCGACGCCTCGGCCTATATTTTCCGCGCCTATCACGCCCTGCCGCCGCTGACGCGAAAGTCCGACGGCCTGCCAGTCGGCGCGGTCCAGGGCTACTGCAACATGTTGTGGAAGCTGTTGAAGGATATGAAGGGGGCGGATGGCCCCACCCATCTGGTCGCCATCTTCGACCACTCGGAAAAGACCTTCCGCAACACCCTTTACGACCAGTACAAGGCCCACCGTCCGCCGCCGCCCGAGGATCTGGTGCCGCAGTTCCCGCTGGTGCGCGAGGCGACGGCGGCGTTCGGGGTGCACTGCGTCGAACTGCCCGGCTACGAGGCCGACGACCTGATCGCCACCTACGCCTGCAAGGCTCGCGACAGGGGCGGGGAGGCGGTGATCGTGTCGTCCGACAAGGACCTGATGCAACTAATCGGCGGCGGCGTCGTGATGTGGGACCCGATGAAGGATCGGCGTCTGGCCGAGCCGGAGGTGTTCGAGAAGTTCGGCGTCGGGCCCGAGAAGATGGTCGATCTTCAGGCCCTGATCGGCGACAGCGTGGATAATGTGCCGGGCGCGCCGGGCATCGGGCCGAAGACGGCGGCCCAATTGCTGGACGAATACGGCGACCTGGACACCCTGTTGGCGCGGGCGGGCGAAATCAAACAGCCCAAGCGTCGCCAGACCCTGATCGATTTCGCCGACCAGATCCGGCTGTCGCGCGACCTGGTGCGCCTGACCTGCGACGCGCCGGCGCCCGAAGCCATCGACGATTTCGCGGTGCGCGATCCCGATCCGGCGACCCTGTCGGCCTTCCTGGAGGCGATGGAATTCCGCTCCTTGCAGCGCCGGGTCGGCGACGGCAAGGCCGGCCCCAGCGACGTGTCGGCCTTTGCGCCGAAACGCGCGCCCACCCTGTCGGCGCCGGTGGCCACGCCGCGCTATGGCCAGGCGGTGGAAGGTCCGGCCGAGGTTCAGAGCTTCGATCACGCCGCCTACGAATGCGTCCAGACCGAGGCGGCGCTGGACCGCTGGATCGCGCGCGCGACCGAGGTCGGCGTCGTTGGTTTCGATACGGAGACCGACGCCCTGTCCGCGACCCACGCCGGCCTGTGCGGCGTGTCCCTGGCGGTCGGGCCGAACGAAGCCTGCTACATCCCCCTGACCCATGAGCATGAGCCGCAGGCGGGCGAGGGCGGTCTGTTCGGCGACGCGGCCGAGCCGCGCGAGCCGATCCATCAACTGGACAAGCCGACGACCCTGGCCAGGCTGAAGACCCTGCTGGAAGATCCGTCGGTCCTGAAGGTGTTGCAGAACGCCAAATACGACATCGCCGTCATGGCGCGCCGGGGCATCCGCGTCGCGCCCTATGACGACACCATGCTGATCTCCTATGTATTGGAGGGCGGTCTGCACGGTCACGGCATGGATGACCTGGCGCGGCTGCATCTCGGCCACGATCCCATTCCGTTCAAGTCGGTGGCCGGGACGGGCAAGAGCCAGAAGTCGTTCAAGCACGTCGCCCTGAGACCCGCGTCGGAATACGCCGCCGAGGACGCCGACGTGACGCTGCGCCTGTGGCGCATCCTGAAGCCGCGCCTTGCGCGCGAAGGCCTGTCCACCGTCTATGAGACGCTGGAGCGGGGAATGCCGACAGTGCTGGCCGACATGGAGACGGCGGGCGTCCGCATCGATCCCGAGCGACTGAAACGTCTGTCCAGCGAGTTCGGCCTGCGCATGGCAGAGTTGGAGGCCGAGGCCGAGCGGATCGCCGGCCGGCCTTTCAACATCGGCTCGCCGCGTCAGATCGGCGACATCCTGTTCGGCGAACTGAACCTGCCGGGCGGCAAGAAGACCGCCAGCGGCCAGTGGGGGACCGACGCCAGCGTGCTGGAAGATCTGGCGCTGAGCCACGACCTGCCGCGCACCATTCTGGACTGGCGCCAGCTGTCGAAGCTGAAAGGCACCTACACCGACGCCCTGATCGCCGCCGCCGACCCCAAGACCGATCGGGTCCACACCTCCTATCAACTGGCCGCCGCCTCGACTGGGCGTCTGGCCTCGTCGGACCCGAATCTTCAGAACATTCCGATCCGCACCGAGACGGGGCGCGAAATCCGCCAGGCCTTCATCGCCGCGCCCGGCCATGTGCTGATCAGCGCCGACTACAGCCAGATCGAGCTGCGTCTGTTGGCCCATATTGGCGACATCGCTGAGCTGCAACGCGCGTTCAAGGCCGGGTTGGACATCCATGCCGCGACCGCCAGCGAAATGTTCGGCGTGCCGGTCGAGGGTATGCCGTCAGAGACGCGCCGTCGCGCCAAGGCGATCAACTTCGGCATCGTCTATGGCATTTCGGCTTTCGGCCTGGCCAACCAGTTGGGCATCGATCAGGGCGAGGCCGGGGCCTATATCAAGACCTATTTCGAACGCTTCCCCGGCATCCGCGACTATATGGACCGCACCAAGGCCGAGGTGCGCCAGACCGGCTTCGTCTCGACCGTCTTCGGCCGTCGCATCCACATTCCCGCCATCCTGTCCAAGTCGGGGGCCGAGCGTCAGTTCGGCGAGCGCGCCGCCATCAACGCCCCGATCCAGGGCGCGGCCGCCGACATCATCCGCAGGGCCATGATCCGCATGCCGGGCGCCCTGGCCGAGGCCGGACTGAAGACGCGGATGCTGCTCCAGGTCCACGACGAACTGGTGTTCGAGGCGCCGGAGGCCGAGGCCGCGCGCGCCATCCCCGTGATCCGCCGCATCATGGAGAACGCCGCCGAACCCGCCGTCGCCCTGACCGTCCCCCTGGTCGTCGACGCCCGCGCCGCCGCCAACTGGGACGAAGCCCACTGACGAGCATTAGGCGGCGACGACGCCGATGTCGTCTGGGACTTCGCCGCGGCCCAGGAGGCCGATTTCGAAGTCCATGAAGATGTCCATCAGCTCTTCCACGTTGACCGGCGGGGCTGCGGGACCGAAGCGGAAGCGCCAGTAGCTGACGATGTGTTGCACGGCGCCCAACTGGTCGCCCAGCTTGGCGAACATGGAGGGCGCATCCAGCAGGAAGTCGCGGAAGGCGGTGGGTTGGCCTTCCTGGGTCAGTTTGGCGTAGGCGTCGTCATAGATGCGCAAGGTGCGGCTGACCTCGTCGCAGGTCTTGATGATGCGGCCGCGCAGGACGTCGCGGCTGCGAGCCAGATATTCCTTGGCGGCGCGGTCGATCTTGCCGACCGGGCGGATGGTGCGGACAGCCTCGGCGACGTTGGCCACGTCGCTCAGCAGGGCCGCCAGCGTCCATTTGTAATAGAGGAAGCCTTTCCAGCAGAAGACGCCCTCCTGGTACTGCTCCGGCGCCAGGCGCAGGGTCTGCCGCAGGGCGTCCAGCTGATCGCCGGGCGTGTTTGAAAGAATCTTGGCCGCCATCCTTCCGGCCGAATCCGCGTTCACCGCCACGGTGTCCGAGCCCAGGCTGAGGGTGACCAGCGGTTCGATCTCGCTGCGCACGAAGGCCAGCATCCGCTGAAGATCGCTTTCGCTGATCGAGAAATAGCAGGGGGCGGGATCCAGCCCGCCCCGCCGAAGCTGTTCGCGTAGCAGGAAGGGATCCAGCGACGGCAGTTTGTCGATCAGACGCAGGGTCTCGATGTCCGGATGGTTCGCTGGAACGCCGAACGCCTCCATCATCATCCGCTCGAAACCGATTTGATTGACGAAGACGTAGCGGCCGCCGGTCTTCAGGTCGGTATCGTCGATCGGGATGACCACCTTGGTCACAACCTGGCGGCGGCCGGTGAACAGGTCCGTCTCGTTGCGCCGCACACGGTGTTTTATGATTAGGGCGCGATTCAGCGCCATGGTGCGAAAGATAGGGAAGCTGGCCCATTCGGGATTGCGGACGGCGCCGTCCGGGCCGCTGTCGCCGTTCTCTTGCCAAACGCGCAGCAGGTTCAGCACCCGCGCGGTGGAGGCCGAGCCCTTCAGATGTTCAAGACTGCGGACGGCGCGATCGGTCATGTCGTCAAGGCTAGACGCGAAATCGTGACCAAGGGCTTAGGGTGTTTCAAAAAAGAACAGGGGTCGCCCTGGCGCCCCTTAGGCGATCCCCGATTGCGCGATCAGAAGGCGGCGGTGACAGAGACCCACAGACGGCGCGGCTCCTGGTTGTTGGCGAACTCCGGCGCATAGGCCACCGGGGTTCCGTAGGGCAGCAGGCTGACGAAGTCCTTGTCGAAGACATTATAGACGACGGCGTTGACCGTCAGATTGTCGTCGATCCGATAGGCGCCGCCCAGGTGGAACAGGCTGTAGGCCTTGTAGTCGCCAAGCGCCGTCTGGGCGTCGCCCGCGCCGCGATAACGCGATGAGCGATATTCGCCGCGCAGCCACAGGTTCAGGCGATCCGTGGCGTTCCAGCGCAGATTGGCGTTCAGCATATGCTCGGGCGTGTCGGTCAGAGGCTGGCCGGCCGCCGCCCCCGACTTCTGTTCGCTATCGGTGAAGGTGTAGTTGCCCTGAAGCGTCCAGGCGTCGTCGAAGCGGAAGCGGGCCGTGGCCTCGATCCCTTTCGTCACCGCCTCGTCGATGTTGACGCTCTGGCCGAAGGTCGGAACCGTGGAGATGTAGGCGGTGTAGAAACCCACGTCATAGCAGCCAGACCTATTGTAGCCGCCAACGTCGAACTGAGCCTGGGTCAGGCGGAACAGGCAGTTGGCGATCGGAACGCCGGTGGCGATCTTGTCATCGAACTGATTGTGGAAGACGGTCACGCCGGCGCGCAGGCGTTGGTGATCGTCGTAAAGGACCGCGAACTCGGTCGAGGTCGAGGTTTCCGGCATCAGGCCGGGACTGCCCAGCAGCGGCAGGCGGCCCTGGGCGCCGAAGCCGTTGACGCCCGAGGCCAACTGCTCCAGGCGCGGGGTCTTGAAGCCCTGGCTGACGCCGCCCTTCACGGTCCAGACGGCGCTGGGGTTCCAGACCAGATAGGCGCGCGGACTGAAGTGCGAGCCGAAGGTGGAATGGTCGTCATGGCGGGCGCCCAGGGTCAGGGCCAAGCTGTCGGTGAAGCGCCATTCGTCCTCGGCGAAGACGGCCCATTGGGTGTGGTTGAACGTGCCGGACACCACGCCGTCCGTCATTTCGGCGTCCCAATGCTGGCCGCCAACGGTGAAGGTGTGGTTGCGCCATTGCGAAAACAGCTTGGTGTCGAAGATGCGATTCTCGCTCTCCAGGGTGCGGCCGCCGCCGGCGCCGGCGACGCCGTTTGGAATGATCCGACCCCGTGTCTCGGTCCGGGCGACCGAATAGCTGGATTCCAGCACGCCGAACGGCAGGCGCCAGTTGTGGGCCAGGGCGATCTGATCGCGGTTGAACTCCAGGAACTTGTCATAGCCGCCAGCGGTGGTGGCGGTGCCCATCTGGCCCTTGGAGTTGTCATACCATTGGCGGCTCACGTCGCCGTCGATCCACAGGTCATGGTCGGGATGCAGATTGAAGGCCACGCGGCCGCCCGCGGACCAGATCTGGTTGGCCGTGGCGCTTCGGCCAAAGCCGGACACCGGGGTCTGGACGCCCGCGACGGTCTCATAGGTCAGCCTGGACTGCTCCCGCTCCGAGCGCGACGCCCGGATCGAGACGCCGACGCGGTCCGCGACCAACGGCCCGGCCAGATAGACGTCGCCGCCGCGAATGTCCCCGAACTCCCCGTCGCCCTGCAGGGTGTAATGGGCGCTCGCCGATCCGTGCCAGGCGTCTCCGATCTTGCGGGTGATGATGTTGACCACCCCGCCCATGGCGTCGGACCCGTAAAGGGTGGAGACGGGGCCGCGCACCACCTCGACCCGCTCGATGGCCGAGACAGGCGGCAGGAAGCTGGTGGCGGTCTCGCCGAAGCCATTGGGCGTGACGCTGCCGGCCGTGTTCTGGCGGCGGCCGTCGATCAGGATCAGGGTGTAGTCCGACCCCATGCCCCGGATGTTGATGGTCTGGCCGCCCGACTTGCCGACGGCGGCGCCGGTGTCGACGCCTTCGACGTTGTTCAGGATTTCGGCGATGGAGACAGCCCGCACCTCCTCGATCTCGGCGCGGGGAATGACGCTGATCGAGGCGGGGGCCTGATTGATCCGCTGCTCGAAGCCCGAGGCGGTCACGACGATCTCGCCCAGTTCCGACGGTTGCGCGTTGGAGGGCTGGGACGTCTGCGCCAGGGTGGCGTTCGCGGTCAGGCCGAAGGCGAGCGAAGCACCAGCCAGCAGGCGTGCGCGGGTCGAAATCGTCATGGTGAAACAGCCCCAAAATACTTGCGAGCGCCTCTCAACAGCATTCGCAAAGATCGTCCAAGGGGGGTGCGCCCATCCGTCGCAAGCGGAGCCGTATCGTCTTCCGGCCCGAAGGCTTGCGCTGGCGCCCGGTTGCGATCCGGGTCTAGAACAAGGCCATGCAGATTTTCGACCTTCTGATCGTCGCCGCCATCGTCGCCGTGACGATCACCCTGGGCTTGGGTCTCTATTCGCTGTTTCGCGGCGGGGCCTATGCGCGGACCCATTCCAACCGGCTGATGCGGTTGCGCGTCGGGCTGCAGGCCGTGGCGGTGGTGCTGCTGGTGATCGGCATGGTGTGGAAGGCGACGCGGGGAGGCTGACCATGGTGACGCTGAACAAGATCTACACCCGCACCGGCGACGGCGGTCAGACGCGGCTGGCGTCAGGCGCGCCCGTGTCCAAGACCGACGCTCGGGTCGAGGCCTATGGGGCGGTGGACGAGCTGAACGCCGTGATCGGCATCGCGCGGCTGAACAGCGGTCAGAACGACCGGATCGACGCCATGCTGGGCCGTATCCAGAACGAACTGTTCGACCTGGGCGCCGACCTGGCCACGCCGCTCGATCCGCCCCCGGCGTGGGAGGCGCTGCGGATCATCGACAGCCAGGTCGAGCGGCTGGAGCAGGAAATCGACTGGATGAACGAGAGCCTCAAGGCCCTGGACAGCTTCATCCTGCCGGGCGGTGCGCCGCTGTCGGCGCATCTGCACATGGCGCGCACCGTCTGTCGCCGGGCGGAGCGGGAGGCTGTGCGTCTGGTGGAGGCCGGGGAGGCGGTGAACGGCGCGGCCGTACGCTATCTGAACCGGCTGTCGGACCATCTGTTCGTCGCCGCCCGTCGCGCCAACGCCAATGGCGCCGGCGACATCAAGTGGAAGCCGGGCGCGACCCGTTAGGGCTTTTACGATCAGGCCGCCGGTCGCGCTGCGGCCAGGGCCGCCTTCTGCCGTTGGGCGTCGGCGGCGCGGGCGCGGCTTTCGGCGGCCAGCTCATGCTCGATGCGGACCAGCTCGCGGTTCTTCTCGGCCGAGGCCTCCTCGCGCGACACGCCGTTCGGACGGCCGGTGATCTGGGCGATGGAGATGGGCTGGGCGCAGATGCGGCTTTCCATGTCGTACCATTTGCCGGCCGCCTCGCACCGCTTGCCCGGCGCGACCCAATAGTCCTGAAGCACGAAAATCCCCACGATGGCGACGCCGAACAGGCCGAAGAAAATCATCGCCAGGCGGGGGAAGGTCAGGAAACGCTTCATCTGGTGGTCCGTTAGGTGAGGATCGCAGCTACAGCTTGACCCCGCGTTACGTTGACAGGCCTTCGCGACCGCTCCATGTCCTGCCTCTACATTCAGGCGATTTCACGGATAGACCCATGAAGGTACTCGTCCCCGTCAAACGGGTGATCGACTATAACGTCAAGGCCCGCGTCAAGGCGGATCAGTCGGGCGTCGATCTGGCCAACGTCAAAATGAGCATGAATCCCTTCGACGAGATCGCCGTCGAAGAGGCGGTTCGTCTCAAGGAAGGCAAGGAGCATCACGCGGCCGGAACGGCGGACGAGATCGTCGTCGTCTCCATCGGCGTGACCCAAGCCCAGGAAACGATCCGCACGGCCCTGGCCATGGGCGCGGACCGGGGAATCCTGGTCCAGTCGGACAGCGACCTGGAGCCCCTGGCCGTCGCCAAACTGCTGAAGGCGGTGGTCGAGGAAGAAAAGCCGGACCTGGTCCTGATGGGCAAACAGTCCATCGACGGCGACAACAATGCGGTGGGCCAGATGCTGGCCGCCCTGCTGGACTGGCCCCAGGCGACCTTCGCCGGCAAGCTGGTCGTCGAAGGCGGCAAGGCGACCGTGACGCGCGAGGTCGATGGCGGGTTGCAAACGGTTGCGGCTGAACTGCCTGCCGTAGTGACGGTGGACCTGCGTCTGAACACCCCGCGCTATGCGTCCCTGCCCAACATCATGAAGGCCAAGAAGAAGGAGATCGCCGTGAAGGCGGTCGCCGACTATGGCGTCGATGTCGCCGATCGTCTGAAGGTCGTGAAGGTCACCGAACCGCCCAAGCGTTCCGCCGGGGTCAAGGTCGCCGACGCCGCCGAACTGGTTTCCAAGCTCAAGTCCGCGGGAGCGCTGTAATATGGCTGTCCTCGTCATCGCCGATCACGACGGTTCCGCCGTTCGCGACACCACCAACAAGACCGTGACAGCCGCTCTGGGTCTGTCGTCCGACGTGGACGTTCTGGTCTTGGGACAAGGCGCCCAGGCCGCCGCCGACAGCGCGGCCAAGATCGCCGGCGTGCGCAAGGTTCTGCTGGCCGAAAGCGTGGGTCTGGGCAAGATGCTGGCCGAGGCGGTCGAAGCGACCGTCCTTCCGCTGGCTGACGGCTACGACGCCATCCTGACCCCCGCGACTACGGACGGCAAGAACTTCGCCCCGCGCCTCGCCGCCAAGCTGGACGTGGCGCCGATCTCCGATATCGTCGAAGTCGTTTCGCCCGATACCTTCGTCCGGCCGATCTACGCCGGCAATGCGCTGGAGACGATCCAGTCGTCGGACGCCAAGAAGGTGATCACGGTGCGCCCGACCGCCTTCGCCGCCGCCGCAGAGGGCGGCTCGGCCCCTGTGGAGAGCGTGGCTGGCGCCGAGGCGTCCAAGACCGCCTTCGTCTCCGAGGAAATGGTCAAGTCGGACCGCCCCGAACTGGGCGCCGCCAAGATCATCGTCTCGGGCGGCCGCGCCTTGGGCTCGGCGGACGAGTTCCACGCCGTGATGGAGCCTCTGGCCGACAAGCTGGGGGCCGCCATCGGCGCCTCGCGCGCGGCGGTCGACGCCGGCTATGCGCCCAACGACTATCAGGTCGGCCAGACCGGCAAGGTGGTCGCCCCACAGCTCTATATCGCCGTGGGCATCTCCGGCGCGATCCAGCACCTGGCGGGCATGAAGGATTCCAAGACCATCGTCGCCATCAACAAGGATCCCGACGCGCCGATCTTCCAGGTCGCCGACTACAGCCTTGTCGCGGACTACAAGACCGCCGTGCCTGAATTGATGGCCGCCCTGGGCTGACGCCTGGACGATAACTCCGCCAAGGGCGCGATGTCGGAGACGATGTCGCGCCTTTTGCATATCTGGGAGCGATGGAATGGCGACCCTGGCCGTGAAGCTGCAGCCCGGCGCCGCGATGGACAGAATCGACGGCTGGGACGTGGATGCGTCGGGTCGCCGGATCCTCAAGGTCCGCGTTCGTGCGCGACCCGTCGATGGCGCAGCCAACGAGGCCCTGATCCGTTTTCTGGCCAACAGTCTGGATCTGCCGAAATCCGCCGTCGCCCTGACGCGGGGCGGCCAGTCTCGGCTCAAGATGATCGGTCTGGACGGCCTGGATGACGCTGAACTCCTCGTCCGAATCGAAGAGCGTCTTTCCGGCGTGTGACTGACGGGACGATTCCACTCCCAAGCGCGTTGTCTTCGAAACGCGGAGAGCCGACCGATGACCGACCCCACGCAAACGCGAATCCTTCACGCCCGCAGCGGCGTGACCCTCGAACAGCGCGAAGACGGATTCGCCGTCGTCAGCCTGAGGACTGACGGGCCGAGCCTGTTCGACGACGAAGCGGAGGCGCAGCGGGCGTTCGAGGCTGAGGTCGCTCTGGCTGAAAAAGACCCTGCATTGATGTCCAGGCTAGGCGGGGCCTGATCCCACGGGGGGCGTGGTGGGATCGGGCGGCGTTCGCCGAGCCCGATTCCGTGAGAATCTTCGTCGCTTTTCCAGATTCTTCTTGCTGAGCAAAAGGGGTGCCCGTATAGGGCTGCCTCGCTCGGAAACGGGCCGGCCTACGGGGCCTTGGGGACTGGTTTCCCGGGGTTTTGAGGGGAAGAAAGAGTTGAAAAACTTCTTGCTTTCCTGGGTTGGTTTGAATA